>CBDAPS010000004.1:0-64083 GCA_965198545.1 Granulicella sp.
GGCACGAGGACGATCTGGGCCAGCACTCACATGCTGAAGAGTTTGGGATGACCTGCAGAGTTTGGGGTGACCTGCAAGGGTAAGTCTCGTGTCTCAGGTGACGCGCCACCGTTCGCTGACTCTTGGCGGCGTGCAAGCACCGGTATTCGCGCAGCAGCTTCTGTGCAGTCGGCGTTAGATTCGCCTGCGCATCAAATCTTATGCGATGCAACAGGCACTCTCAGTTCCGCCCGAGGACCTCAGTCAGGCTGTCGCTGCTATCCTCCGCAGCCCACTCCGCACGCTGATCCCGCCATGGAGTTGGAAGGCGGCCGCGTTCAATGCAGTGGTTCGAGCCCTAGGATTCTTTGCGACGAATCTTCGATCGGGGCATTCGGCTGCCATCAAGGCCATGCTCCTCGAAGCTGTTTACGCAATCTTTGCAGGAGGACTGATCGGAGCTGTCTCACAGCATCTGCGACGTGCGAAACCCCTTTGGGCGACTGCACTCCTCATCTGCGTGGGTCTTCCGGTCGCGATGACGCTCGCGCAAGTAGCCGTCCACCATATTGCCGGAACCCCGCATCAAGGTGTAGGCCTGATCCTCTCCCTTTGTTTCGCTATGCTCGCCGCCTCTTATTGCTGGTACGCCATGCGGCGCGGAGCCATGTTAGGAGGTGTCGATGCCACGACGGTACGGCATGATCTCCAGACACTGCCACGCATCTCCCTGGATTTTCTACTGCTTGCCCCGCGCTATCTGGGCACCAGGCTCAAGTAGTTAGCGGGCGAGCGACCGATGCTGTCAACCAAAGGTTCATAACAGGCTGCTCTAGGGTGAAAGAAGAGATGCAGCCATCTCGATGCGAGATCATGCAGAGGCAGTCCGAGCGCTCCAGGACGATCTTCAATCAAAGAGGTGGATGTCCGCCTGCTCCAGCATCTCGAACGGGATTTGAACACCCTCGGCGAACTGGACAAAGCGCCTGCGTGCCTCTGAGTTTGCCAGTTCATGAGCCGCGGCAGTAGCCACATCGGTGCCCATGCCAAGTGCATCGAGATCCTGAAAGAAGGCATCGGCCGTGGAGTAATGCTTTGCACCTTTCCCGCCCGTTCCGGAAGGACCTACAGCAGTGCTGCCGCTCACCCGCAGCAGGTAGCTGCCTTCTCGGGTGAGGTGTACTGCCAGAGAGCACAGCATCGTAAGCCTTTCATTGCATTCAGATTCGGGTTCAAAGCTACCGAAACGAAGGGCTGATTTGTTCGATTCGCCAGATAGGTCCACCTTCGTACAAGGCACCCTCCTCACGAACAAAGACAGGAGGTACGCCGTCCTGTAGCCAGATGTGATAGTCAGAGGGCTGCTTGCCAATGATGGGCGCTACGATCCCCGTTACGCCGCCCAGTTCGACGCGAAGGGTGAAGTCAGTGGCCTTGCGTCTGAATGCACCGACGCGGAAAGCCAGAGTGCCTGTTGGCGTGATCGAAAGATGGATAAGTCGTGCCTTCTTGCCAGGCGCAATATAAGCAATCTTCGTCTCGGGGGTCTGCGGAAGAACGTTCAGCAGAAGGTTCGGCGGAAGTCCGTTAGAGACGTCATCGGGAAGGTCCATGTGCTCCTTCGAGACTGTTCCGTCTTCAGCCTTAAAGGTGAGATCTCCACTCGTCATGTCGATGAGGAAGTCGATCGGCTTCGGAAAGGAGGGACCGCGTTGAATGCGATGATCGCTTACCAGTCGAAACGTGCCTTGCTGTGTGAAAACAGTAACGTCCTCATCTATGGACCCGTCTTTGAACCGGAAGATCAACCGCGAAGTGACCTTTCCTCGGCTCTCAGTCTGCGTCGACTCGCCGGTGGCGATGGTCACCCCGTCGAGCGTCTTGAGAGCAGCGAAGCCATGACTGGAGCCTTGCGCATACCGGACGGGGATCGGCTCTGCAACCAAAACAGAAAGAAGTGAACAGCATGCAAAGGTAGTGGTACCGAGGGCAAGTGTGGCGAAACGCATGGTGTTGCTCCCGGAAGTAAGCTTGGAAAACTGATTCATCTTCTTCCGTTAGATGCGCCTGAAGTGAAAGTTCGTAGCGGCGACAAATACATAGCCTCCAGGTGTTTTCCAAGAGCACGATGGCTGGACGCAGCCCTCGTGCTCTCGGAAGGTACAGGTCCGCAAGCAACGAAGCCGATCTGCCCTGGGCATGAGCCACCCACTGACGCGAATGTGGCTCTGAGCGGGAACCTCTGCGCTCTTCTGCTGTGCCTCCAATCGCGCCGAGGGTACGGAGCGGTGAAGCAGCAGCAACCAATGACGCGAACCTGTTGAGGATCGAAGACGCCAGCAGGTCAGTCGTAAACGCACTAAGGCAACATGGCAGTGCACTTGGCCGGAGAGGTGCACCAGCGACGCGCTTGGTGCCTCCTGTTCGGCATCAAAACAGCAGGAGGCGATGTATGCCGCATACACACGCCGTTGAAACTCAGCGCACGACTGCCGCGCAGGATTTAGCCAGGATGGGGCTGGGCCTGATGCTCGTGAGTGCCGGAACTTCCCACCTGACAGTAGCTCGTAAACCGTTTCGGGCTCAGGTGCCGCCATGGCTGTCTCTCAAGCCGGATACGGTCGTAGTCGGTTCGGGGTTGGCTGAGATTGCGCTCGGATCTGCTCTCCTGGGCCTAAGGAGCCAAAAAGCGCTTCTCGGGCGCGTAGCCGGCGCCTTCTTCGTCGCGATCTTTCCGGGAAACGTTGCGCAGTACACACACCACCGCAGCGCCCTTGGCCTGGACACGAATACAAAGCGCTTCGCGCGGCTCTTCATCCAGCCTCTCTTAGTTGCGTGGGCTCTGTGGTCGACCGGCGCATTGAGTCGCCCTCGTGATCCCCGTTGATGCGCACGAAGAGAGACAGCCTTTGGCACAGGTGGTACGGAGGAGTATGGATCGTCGACAGTTTGCAATGTCGCTCGCGGCGCTCGGCCTCACAGAGAAGGCTCCCGGTGAACGGGCGCGGGCGACTGAAAGGCTGCAACTCTCGCGGAACGGCTGGATGCCCAACAACGAGCGCTTGCCGGTGCTGGTGCATCGACAAGCCTTTAGCGATTCCCATGTCGCTGAGGCGATGGAAAACGCATTCCGGGGGAATCTATGGCCTCCACAGTGGAGGAACGGTGTCTACAACTTCCATCATTACCATTCGACAGCCCATGAAGTACTTGGGTTTGCGGGTGGCAGTACACGACTGATGTTGGGTGGCGAAGGTGGCCACGAACTCACAGTTGAAGCCGGTGACGTGCTGATTCTTCCTGCCGGAACGGGTCACTGTCTTCTGCACGCAGAACAAGACTTCCTCGTCGTCGGCGCCTATCCGTCTGGTCAGCATTGGGACATCTGCAGGTCAGCTCCGGACACGACCGCTGTTGAACGCATGAAGACCCTGTCCTTCCCGAAGAGTGATCCGGTTACAGGAAGTGACGGAGACTTGGTTCACGCCTGGAAGGCTTAAGTGATCAGCCTGTCACGCTAGAGCATTCCGAGTGGCTGCTTTTTGCTGGGCGCTGGGAATGCCTTATCGAGAGACACAAGATCCTCGGGCGTAAGGCTTCACGCACTAGACTTCGTCAAACGTGTCTGGTTTCATCACCGGCTGTGAATGTGGCAGCCCTTGTAACACTTTCCACGCCGCTAGTTTTCGGACCTGATAAACACCCTCTCCCGCTCTCAGGCGGCACATCCCTCAGAGCCGGATATGAGAATGCCCCAACAGAAGCCCCCCTGTTCATCTTCTATTGACATGAACGGAGATGGCACGTACTCTCGGATCTAACACCAAAAAAGCTTTGCGAACGGTTTTGACGCTTGCTCTACCAAGCGGCGATCTCTCTCCGTATCTTCGTTCCGCGTGCGCTGTCATTCCACAGTGGACGTGGCGCCATTGCTATCCATGCTTCACAGCAGTCGTTCAAACTGTTGTCCCGAATCTGGCCCGTTTTCCTGACGGAACTTTAGAAGCATCTGCAATCTAGTTGTCTCATTGGAACTCAAGCAAAAAAGAGCAGGCGTTTCGGATCGCGCCCCAGCGGCACTGTATCTGTTTGTCGATCGTTTACCAATGCACTCGCCGGACGAGAACCCCTTCGTTCGCGTGGGCCCTCCTGTGTCTCGCGTTTGCCGCGCGGCACCGGAGAAGTTGTCTTTATTTCAATGGAGGCTATGACATGCGTCTTTGGCAAAGTGGTGTGCGGAACCTGGCCCTGTTTGTTGCTCTGCTTGTGATGAGTGCGTCGGCACTCCTCGCACAAACGAATTACGGCGCCCTGCGCGGTGAGGTGAAGGACGTGCAGGGTGCGACGATCCGTGATGCGCGGGTGACGCTGACCAACACGGACACAAAAATCACGCACGCGGCCGTAACCACTGACGCCGGTACGTACCTTTTCGGAGGTCTGGATCCCGGAACGTACACAGTTTCCATCACGATGCCGGGATTCAAGACCTTCGAAACAAAGGGCAACATGGTCACGCTCGGCGCCACCTCCACGGTGGACGCCACGCTGACGGTGGGGACCACGGGCGAGACAGTGGAGGTGGTCGCGGACACACTCTCGTTGAACACGGCAAGCGCTTCAGCAGGCCAGCTTTTCAACGCGCAGCAGATTGAGGACCTTCCCCTGCTGGGCCGCAATCCCTTCATGCTGGAAGCGTTCGACGCCAATGTCGTTACGCTGGGCGATCCGCGGTATGTGCGTGCGGAGGACCAGACCGGCAGCTCGCAGGTGTCGCTTGCGGGAGCTCCAAGCAACTCGAACAGCTATGTTGTCGACGGCATTCCGATCTCTACTTCCTCGGGTGGCGTCACCTTCATTCCGGCCATCGAGTCCGTCTCCGACGCCAAGGTTCAAGCCAACACGTACGACTCAGAGGTGGGCCGTTCGGGAGGCGGCATCTTTGACTCCACGTTGAAGTCCGGCTCCTCGAAGTATCATGGCGTGCTGTACGGCGAGACGCGTCAGACAGCATGGGCGTCCAACCTTTGGTTCAACACCTTTGCGAACGCCGGCACGCCGAGCGATGAGACCTACATCTACGAAGGCGGCTTCGGCGGCCCATTGCCGTTCGCGAACAAGGTGAGCTGGCTGAAGGACACCTTCTTCTGGGTGGACGAAGCTGGTTACCGCCAAGGGCAGCCCCTTACCGGCGTGACGACCAGCTTCTACACGCCCACCGTAGCGGAGCGCGCCGGCGACTTCTCCGCCGACACGGCCTACCCGTTGTACGATCCCACGAAGCGAACGGCAGCCGGGACGATCACCTGCCGGCTCAGCAAGCTGGGCGACTGCGGAGCCGGGGGAGCCGGGGACACTCTGAACGTTCTCCCGGCCGGCTACATCAACGCTCTCGGCTTGTACACGGCAAATGCCTTCCCGGCGCCTACCACCGGCGGGCTGTATGGCAGCGGCACGAACTTCAGCAACCCGAACGTGAGCTTCAAGAGCCGCGACGACACGTACTCAGGCAAGCTGGAGCATACCTTCGCTCCCTGGTATACGGCCACGGCTTCTTACGTGCACTCAGCCATTCAGGAGCCCAGCGGCAACGTGCTGGGAGTGCTATATGCGAGCAGTACAAAGCTGTTGCGCTACACGGATGCCACCGCGGTCAACAACACCTTCACACTGAGCCCAACGACGCTGCTCACGGTGTCCTATGGGTTCAATCGCTACTACAGCGCCTCGTTCCAGTATTCAACCGGCTTCAATGCGGCGTCCGGCTTCGGCGGCACCGGCTTCAGCAGCGGCTTTGCGAACCAACTGCAGTCTCCGACCTTTCCGGGCATCACGCTCACGGGCGTCAGCAGCACGGCCAGCATTGGAGCCTCCAACGGCGGCCCCACTGTATACGCTTCCAACAACTTATATGCCGTACTCTCCAAGACGTTGAACCGGCACAACCTGAAGGGTGGATACGCTTTCCGGGCATTCGACGTGTACACCAATCCCACGTCGGGCGGCGCCGGCGCATTCACGTTCAGTGGGCAGTACAGCAACGCCACTGGCGCTGCGAACACGAACAGCCCAGGCGCGATTGCGGATCTGCTGATGGGTCTGCCCTCCGCGGCAACCGTGACGCTGAACACAGGCTCCTTCATCAACACCATCTATTACAACGCGCTCTTTGCCCAGGACGACTTCCGGCTGAATGAGAAGCTCACCCTGAACTTCGGCCTCCGCTATGAGTACGAGGAAGGACAGTCCGAGCGGCACAATCGTTACAACGTAGGCTTCAACCCGAACGTTGTGTCGAGTTACACAGGCGTGTCCGGCAACCAGGTGACAGTGAAGGGCGGTCTTGACTTCGCGGGCGTCAACGGGGCACCGATCCACTGCTGCGACAACAGCCACACGAAGTTCTCGCCACGCGTAGGCCTTGCGTTTTCTCCCACCAGGGACATCGTGGTCCACGCCGGGTATGGAGTCTTCTTTGCGCCGGTCGGCATTTCTGCCGCAACGCAGGGCTACTCGCAAACCAGCACATACTCGCCCGGGAATGCCACCGCGGCCGTGCCAGTCGGAAGCGCGGCCTATCTCTCGAACCCGTTCCCAAGTGGGCTTCTGCAGCCGACGGGCAGCGCGTTAGGGGCACTCACTGCCATTGGTAGCTCACTCACCGGCAGTTCCACCTATGCCTTCACCACCGGCCTGCAGGACTACCAGAAGCGCTTTCCTTTCGTGCAGCAGTACTCCGTCGATATCCAGCAGCAATTGCCTGCTGACGTGCTGATCAAGATCGGGTACTACGGCGCTCATGCGCGAAACTTCGCCAACTACACCAACATCAACCAGCTTCCCGATTCTGTGATGGCGCAGTACGCAGCGGGAGGCGTCCGTTACGGAACCAGCCTGGCGACCAAGGTGGCCAACCCGTACTACGCGACTACCATCGGCGGGCTGCCGGCCACCGGAGTGGTCGCCACTTCCACCGTGGCTCAAGGCCAGCTTCTGTTGCCCTTTCCGCAGTTCGGCTCGATCTATGAGCTTGAGTCAACCGGCTACTCGAACTACAACTCGCTGGTCTTCAAGGCCGAGAAGCGTACGAGGAGTGGCCTGACCCTGCTCACTACGTACACATGGTCCGCCAACTGGGACAACATCTGGAGCACGGGCTCGCAAATCTATAGCTCCTACGGACCGCAGGACGCACTGAATCCGAAGGCGGAGTATGCGCGTTCGCTCAACAGCGTTCCCAATCGCGTCACAGCCGCGGTCACCTACCAGCTTCCAATCGGCCGCGGGAAGAAGTTCTTCAGCGGCGTCAATCGCTGGGTCGACGAGGCCATCGGTGGCTGGGAGGTCAACGACGAGTGGATCGACCAGAATGGTGTGCCGCTGTCGATTCAGCAGTCAAACCTGAGCACAACCTTCGGCACGACCGGCGTGGGCGGAACCTACCAACGGCCCAACGTCGTTGGCGATGTGCATTCGGCGTGCGTGGCGGGCCGGCCGCAAGGCCGCCTGGGAACGTACTACTCGGGACGTTCTGAAACTCCGTATCTGAATGCGGCCGCCTTCACACCCGCCGCGCCCTACACCTACGGGAACGCTCCTCGCATGCTGCCGTGCCGCGCGCCGGGCTATGACAACCAGAACCTTGCTGTCTACAAGGACATCAAGCTTGGCGAACGAATGACTCTGCAGTTCCGGGCGGAGGCTCTCAATGTCTTCAACACCCCCGAGTTTGCGCCACCGAGCCTGACCTACTCAGTGAACACGCCCGCGAGTGTCACCACCGCGCCGGTCGCTCCCACGGGAACGGCTCAGCCACTGGGGAACATCACCACAACGATCGGCTTTGCTCGGATCATTCAGATGGGAGGCCGGATCAGCTTCTGAGCTCCTTCGCACCGGTCCTGATCGCTGGCCGGTGCGCGGGCGGTCTTTGCCCTTGGTGAGGAAACTCTCAGGCAGGTAGCATGGAGGAACGTTAGGACCTCTTATGGGAAACACAACAGATTCACTTCGGCCGAGCATGGACCGCCGTGCCTTCGTGCGTGGCGGAGCGGCTTTCGCAGGGGTGAGTGCCGCCGCTCTCAGCGGCTGCGTGAAGCAGGTTCGCATGGCGCAGCCTGCCGTGCCTCCCCTGCCGTTTTATGATGCCTACACTCCGCTTGTCCCGATCCGCGCTCACGCCGATCGCATCTTCCGCATCACCGTGTGCCTTAGGCCCTTCCGCGCGACAGGCCCGCGCATGGACGTGGAGAAGGTGGGCGATAAGACGGTTGTACACAACTACGGTCATGGAGGCAGCGGCTGGTCGCTCTCCTGGGGAGCGGCAGCGGTCGCAGTCGATAGCGCCATGGCCGCGGCGCAGGGCTCGCAGGACATTGCGGTGCTGGGCGCAGGAGCGCTCGGCCTGACCGCGGCGACGTTGCTGCAGCGGGCTGGGGCGAAGGTCACTATCTACGCCAAGGATCGCGCTCCCTACACGCGGAGTTCGCGGGCAACGGGTAGCTGGACGCCGTCTTCGCGGATTGCGCTGGCTTCGGCTGCCGCTCCGGACTTCGCGGCGAAGTGGGAGTCCATGGCGCGTGCGTCCTTCTTCTACTACCAGAGCTTTCTCGGCATGCCTGGCTCGCCCATCGAGTGGACCGACCGCTACAGGCTGATTGACGATCCCGGCAAGGCAGGGCAGCCGTTCAATCCCACAGGCCGTCCGCCCCAGCATGAGTTTGTCCGTCTCGATCCTCGCATTGCAGACCTGCTGCCGGGGCAGCAAGTGATGCCGCCGGGATCGACGCCGTTTCCGACAGCTCTTGTGACGCGGACCACTTCCATGTCGTTCAATGTGGCCGACTACTCCCGGCAGTTGATGACTGATTTCATGATTGCGGGTGGCAAAATCGAAACGCGCGAGTTTCACTCGCCGCAGGAACTGACGCAGCTTTCGGAAAAGGTGATTGTGAACTGCCCGGGCTACGGCGGGCGGGCGCTCTGGGGCGACGAGTCCATCACTCCCGTTCGAGGCCAGATCGCGTGGCTCATCCCGCAGGAAGGCGCCCAGTACGGCATCGGCTACAAAGGACTGAACATGCTCGCGCGGCGCGATGGGATCGTGATGCAGTACGACAGGGACGGCGAGGATTCGGGCTGGAACGAGACTGATGAGACCCCGGACCGAGCCAGCGCGGAGGAAGCTGTTGGCCTGCTGGCAGAACTCTACAGCCGTATGAGCAAGTCTGCGCCCGGCAAGGGTTGAAGCCCTCTTCCGCTCCCGCGCCTGTTAGTGTGCGAGGCTTTTCGCGGGATGCGTTTGAATAGCGGCATCGTAGACGGTCCTGCCGATGCGGGCGATGACCTGCTCCCGTGTGGCCTGGTCCGCAGTAGAGTCGGTCACAAAGACGGCCAAGGCCAGCCGCCTCCCATCCGGAAGGGTGATCAAGGCGATGTCGTTGGTGGCGTGCGCCAGGCCGTTATCCACATCCGAGGTGCCACTCTTATGCGCGAAGACCGTTCCTTCAGGAAGTTCGGCCTGTAAGCGGTTTGTTAGGGTACCGGGCTGCATCCAGCCGAGAAGCAGGGCGGTATGCTCCGGCGTCAATGGCGAATGGTCACTGATCCTGCGAAGAAGCTGAACGGCTCCAGCAGGCTCGAACCAGTCTCTGTACTGCGTGGGGATGGCGAGATGCTGCGCCTTCTCGTTGTCTTCGAAGTGAAAGCCCTTCACCCCAAGCGAGGCGACGTATGCATCCAGCGCCTTCGGTCCGCCAGTGACGCGCAGCAGGATGTCCGCGGCAACGTTGTCGCTAAGGGCGACCGACAGACGCAGCAGCTCGCGGAGTGGTACATCCACATCGCCCTGCGGATACTTGTCCTGCAGCGGACTGTAGACGTGGGGCAGAATTCGATCGTCCGCAAGGAAGCGAACCGGCTGATCCAGCGAGAGTTTTCCTAGTTCCACCTGATGCAGCACATACACGGCCAGCGGCAGCTTGAAAACCGACTGCATGGGAGGATTGGACTCCGGATTGAGGTCGCAGTTCAAGAGAGTGCCCGGCAGCGAACAGGCCATGGAAACATTGCCATGCGCCTCGGCAGTGATGGCGCGAAGGTGCTGCCGGAGCGGCTCCTGGGCGAGTACGGGGAGAGCCACGAGAGTGAAAGCAAAGAAGACACGCATGGGTTTGCTGCAAAGTATGACACATGGGCTGTCCCTCAGCGCGCATGCGCAGCCCATGATCGACTAGGAGCAGCGGCAACCGATGGATATGACGTTCTCATTCAGAGTTCTTATTTCGGACGGGTCCTGAAGCCGTCCGACAAAGCTGTTCTCTTCGGTAGCGGCTCAGGCAATTAGTACACTGATGTTCTCACTGAAGCTTTTGCATTGAATCGATCTTCCTTCGGGTAGTCCGGAGCCATGTCGACGGCGTAGTTTGCAAACCGTAACAGTTTCCTTAGTTTTGCCGTTTCATCGCGAACGTCATTGTGGCGAAACAAACAGCAGATTCGCATCTGTAAACATCGTCAGCCTTATCCAGGAGAGTTTTCATGAAGAAGATCACCATTTTCCTCTTACTCGCACTTGCGCTCGCCGCGCGGGCTGGCGCCCAGTCAAAACAGATCACGACCCCAGCAGCGCAATTTGGATTTGAGCCTGGCACCGATCGCAAGCTTGCGGACTGGAAAGAGCTCGTTGCTTACTACCAGAAGGTCGCGGGGGAGTCAGATCGCGTGAAGTTCCAGGAACTGGGCAAGACGATGGAGGGCCGTCCCTTCGTTATGCTGACGGTTTCTTCGCCTGACAACCTCGCTCACCTCGCTGACTACAAGGACATCGTCACCAAACTCTCCGACCCTCGCACGACCTCTCCGGAGCAAGCGAAGACTCTCATTGCCAAAGGGAAGACGGTGATGATCATCACCTTCAACATCCATTCGACGGAGATCGCCAGTTCGCAGACCGCGGCCTCGTTTGTGTACCGCATGGCAAGTTCCAACGATCCCGATGTCATGGACGTTTTGAACAACACCATTCTGCTGCTGATCCCCTCGCAAAACCCGGATGGCGAGCAACTTGTTGTCGATTGGTACAAGAAGACATTGGGCACACCAGCGGAGGGCTCCAATCCTCCTGTTCTCTACGCCAAGTACGTCGGCCACGATGACAACCGCGACTGGGTAGGCTTGACGCAGAACGAGACCCTCTATACCGCCACAGTCATCAACCAGTGGCATCCGCAGATCCTGTATGACCTCCACCAGCAGGGAGCCAATGCGCCGCGTCTGTTTCTACCACCTTGGTTCGACCCGATCGATCCCAACGTCGATCCGCTGCTGGTCTTCTCGATGAACGCGCTGGGGATGCGCACCGCGCACGATGTGGCCTCTACCGGCAAAACCGGCGTTCTGGTGCATGGTGTGTATGATTTTTGGTCGCCGTTGCGCGATTACATCTCGTTGCACAATGGTCTGCGCATCCTGACTGAGTCGGCCAGCGCCAACCTGGCTACGCCAATCGACATGCCTTTTGAGGCACTCGGCACCGGACTCGGTTACGATGCCAAAGTCGCAGCCTGGAATTATCCCAGCCCGTGGATGGGCGGCACCTGGCACATGGGTGACATCTGCGCCTACCAGATGGATGCGCTCAAGTCGATGACCAAGAGTGCTGCTGACGATCGTGTGCAGTTCCTCTCGGACTTCTACACCGTGAGCGACCACAGTGTGCACCCCGCCGGTGGGCCCTACGCCTACGTGATCCCTGCCAGGCAGCATGACTCTACCGAGTCGATCAAGCTGGTCAAGACGCTGCACGATGCCGGTGTCGAGGTTCAGCAAGCCAGCGCTCCGTTTACCGCGGGCGGCAAGAGCTACACCGCGGGCGATTACATCGTGTGGTTCCAGCAGCCCTACAGGGGCTTCGCAAAGACCATTCTCGAGCGGCAGAAGTATCCGGACCTGCGCGAGTACCCCGGCGGTCCGCCGCAGCGCCCGTATGACGTCGCAGGCACCACGGTTCCGCTCTTCTACGGTGTGGACGTTGCGGAGATCGGCGAGAAGTTCAGCGCGACCGCCACTCCGGTCACCGTCTTTGAACCCGCGCCGGGCAAGGTCGAGGCCGGCAAAACCTTTCTGCTCGATGACTCCAGCAACCGTAGCCTCTACGCGCTATTTTCACTGCTGGCACAGGGCGTCAAGGCCTATCGCCTCACCGGCGCGGGGTTTTCGGCAGGCACGATCTACTTCCCGCCACAACCTGGACTGAATGCAAAGCTGGAGACCGCGGCCAAGAAATTCGCGGTCAGCTTCACAGCCTCCAAGTCACCGGTGCACGGAACGGCGCTGGAAGTGAAGCTCCCTCGCGTCGCCCTCTACAAGAGTTGGATTGCGGCACTCGATGAGGGCTGGACACGCTGGGTCTTCGACACCAATGGCGTCCCCTACAAAACCATCGTGGACGCGGATATCCGCAAGGGCAATCTCGCTAGCCAGTTCGATGCCATCATCCTGCCGGACAACAACGCCGGCGCGATCCTTTCCGGCCGCAGCGGCTTTGGCGAAGGTGGTGGAGGTGGCGCGGCGCCGGCCACACCCGGTGCGTCTGGCGGCCGCGATGGTCGAGCAGGCCGTAATAACGCCGGTGCAGCCGGCGCTCCGGCACCGCGCCGGGTCAACATGCCGCAGGTTCCCGAGGAGTATCGCGGCGGTATGGGCCCTGACGGCCAGGCGGCGATCAAGGCTTTCCTGGATGCAGGCGGCACGATCATCGTCAACAACAAGGCTGCGGGCGTCTACGCGGCCAAGGACAATCCGAACTTCCAGAACGCACTGGAAGGCGTACGCAACCAGGACTTTTACTGCCCGGGTTCGCAGTTGGAACTGGCGGTTGACGTCACACATCCGGTGGCCTTTGGTTCAACGCCTACCGTACCGGTGTTCTTCGAAAACGGCCCCACATTCAAGATCGCGGGAGATGTGAAGTCCA
The DNA here is from genome assembly GCA_965198545.1 of Granulicella sp. Taxonomy (GTDB): domain Bacteria; phylum Acidobacteriota; class Terriglobia; order Terriglobales; family Acidobacteriaceae; genus Granulicella. Next base: position 12,956 of record CBDAPS010000004.1, read on the forward strand.
TCGGCCACTATGCCAACGACAAGCCGCTGCTTAGCGGATGGATTCTTGGCGGCAAGTACCTCGACGGCACTTCGGCAATCGCGGAGATCCCCATGGGTAAAGGCAAAGTCATCGCCTTTGGCTTCATTCCCATGTACCGAGGGCTCAGCGAAGTCACCTACAAGTTCCTGCTCAACGCGATGCTGTATTCCAGCTCAATGCCGGCTTCGCTCTAACAAGCCGCGTTCGAAGAACGCACTCAAAACGGACGGCGCTGCCTCGTGGAGCGCCGTTCTTTTTCTGCTTTGCCCTTATAAAGTAGCAGCCCATGGTGTGCGAGGGTGCACCGTCCCGTTAGGATGACCGTAGCGAGGATTTGGCGGATCAAAAGAAGCGCAGAGTGACGGAAGCAGGCAGCATGGAGACGGTAACAAGCAGTAGGACGCGACGCTTTGTTGCGCCGGCACGAGTGAACCTGATTGGAGAGCACACCGACTACACAGGCGGTCTCGTTTTACCCATGGCGATCCCGTTCGCGACGACGGCGACGATCCGGGACGCGGCCACTGGATATACCTTCGCCAGCAATCTTTTCGAGGGCACTCGGTTCGTTGCACTTGCCGACCGTCCTGAAAGGATGGGTAACTGGACCGACTATCCGGTCGGCGTGCTGCGCGAGTTGCAGAAGCTTGGAATCGAAGGGGAAGTCGAGATGGCGCCCTTTGCTCTCGAACTGACCGGAGACGTGCCTTTCGGCGCCGGGCTTAGCTCGTCCGCTTCGGTAGAGGTGGCGACCGCCATGGCCCTTCTCGATCACGCCGGCATGACGCTGCCGGCCAGAGACGTTGCCCTGCTGTGCCAACGGGCGGAGAACAACTTCGTCGGCTCTCCCTGCGGCATCATGGACCAGTTTGTGGTGACGGCCGCCGCCGCCCGCCATGCGCTGCTGCTCAACACCCGCGACCTTGCTTATGAGCTGTTGCCCATGAACGAGGGGGCGCTCGCCGAATGCTCCGTGGTCGTTGCGAACTCTGGAGTGAGACATTCGATCGCGGGCGGCGACTACGGGCTCAGGCGGCGTGAACTCGAGGCGGGCCAGGCTGTGCTTATGCAGCGCCTAGTGGGATTGCGGGACTTGGGCGACGCTACTGCGGAACAACTGGAAGCCTGTAAGGCATCCATGTCTCCAGAAAGCTTTCGCCGCTGCCGCCATGTCGTGAGCGAGAATCTTCGCGTGCGGGAGGCCGCCGAGGCCATGAACCGGGGCGATGCCGCTTCGCTCGGCACGCTGATGTCCGCCTCGCATGCCAGCCAGCGTGATGACTTCGAATGCAGCGTCCCGGAAATCGACTTTCTGGTGGATACTGCCCTTGGCCTGGAAGGCTGTTACGGAGCGCGGCTCACGGGAGGCGGCTTCGGCGGCTGCACTGTCAGCCTGGTAGCGAATGAGTTCGTCCCGGCGTTCACGGCTGCTCTGAAAGAGGCGTATCACACGCAGTTCGTCCTGGAACTGCAAACGTATGTGTGCCACGCGGTGGATGGCGCGGTGGCACGGGACGCAGCCCACCATCAACACGAGGAGACGGCGCCTTGCTAGACGTGTTTCTGGAGAACCCGCACCGGCGCTGGAATCCGTTGCGGAGGGAGTGGGTGGTGGTTTCCCCCCATCGCACCTTGCGTCCCTGGCAGGGGCAGACGGAAGACACGGCTACACCTGCCGCGCCGCACTATGATCCGGCGTGCTACCTGTGCCCAGGCAACACACGAGCTGGCGGCCATGTAACGCCCGACTACAAAGGCACGTTTGTCTTCGAGAACGATTACGCCGCCTTGAAGCCCGATGTGGCCGCCGCCACCATGGACGACGGTGGAAACGGGCTGCTGCGCGCGACCACGGAGCGTGGGCTGTGTCGCGTGGTCTGCTTCGATCCACGGCACGACCTAACCCTTGCCACGATGGACCTCGCTGCCATCGAGCGTGTTGTGGAGACCTGGGTCGCGCAGGAGACAGAGCTGGCAAGCTTGCCCGAAGTTCAGTACGTGCAGATCTTCGAAAACCGCGGCGCCATGATGGGCTCAAGCAATCCGCATCCTCACGGGCAGATATGGGCGACGGAACACGTTCCTAACGAGTCTGCCCTGGAGCTGCTTGCGCAACGCGAGTACTTCGCTCAGCACGGTACTGCGCTGCTGGCGGACTATCTCGTTCTCGAGCTGAAGCACGGGGAGCGCGTTGTTGCGCAGAACGAGGGCTGGGTCGCGGTAGTTCCCTTCTGGGCCGTGTGGCCCTTTGAGATCCTGCTGCTGCCTCAACATCACGTCGCCAACCTGCGCGATCTCACCCCGGAGAGCCGCGTCCAGCTTGCCGAGATTCTCCAGATGGTCACGGCAGGGTACAACCGCCTGTTCAACGTTCCATTCCCGTACTCGATGGGCTTCCACAACGCGCCCTGCGATGGCGGCACGCATCCGGAGTGGCAGTTGCACGCGCACTTCTACCCGCCGCTTCTGCGCTCGGCGACAGTACGAAAGTTCATGGTGGGCTTCGAGCTGCTCGGCTCACCGCAACGGGACATCACGCCGGAAAGCGCGGCGCAGACTCTGCGTGGCATCATGGCGCAACAGGCACAGCAGGAGGCTGAATGAACGTTCTGGTAACAGGAGGCGCCGGCTACATAGGCGGCACCGTGGCGACTATCCTCGCGCAGGCCGGCCACCGTGTAACGGTGTTCGACAATTTATGCCACAGCAAACGCGCGGAAGTCCCCGAGGGCGTCGAGTTCGTGGAAGGCGACATAGCCGATCGCCCGAAGGTGGAATCGCTTCTGCGAGATGTGCGGCCGGACGGTGTACTGCATTTCGCGGCGCTGATTGAAGCCGGCGAAAGCATGCAGAAGCCGGAGATCTACTTCCGCAACAACACGGCTTCCACGCTCACCCTGCTGGAAGCCATGCACGCGACGGGGGTGGACAAGCTGGTCTTCAGCTCGACGGCCGCTGTCTATGGCGAGCCGGAAGAAGTCCCGATTCCAGAAACCGCAAAGCTTGCGCCCACCAATGCTTACGGAGAATCGAAGCTGTTGGTGGAGTACATGCTGCAGTGGTTCCACCGCATCCACGGTCTGCGCTATGCTTCCCTGCGCTACTTCAATGTGGCCGGCGCGCTGCCCGGACGCGGCGAGGCTCACGAACCCGAAACGCACATCATTCCCCTGATCCTTGATGTCGCCATTGGCCGCCGCGAAAAAATCTTCATCTACGGCGATGACTACGACACGCCGGACGGCACCTGCATCCGTGACTACATCCATGTCGCGGATCTCGCGGAAGCTCACATCCTTGCGCTGAAGTGCCTGGACACCACGGGACGGCTGGTCTGCAACCTCGGTAACGGTCAGGGTTTTTCCGTGAAGCAGGTCGTGGAAGCAGCGCGGAAAGTGACTGGGCACCCGATTCCCGTCGAGCTCAAGCCGCGCCGGCCCGGCGATCCCGCGCGGCTCATTGCCAGCTCCGCGCGGGCACAGGAGGAGCTCGGCTGGAAGCCGAAGGTGCCTGAGATCGACCGCATTCTCCTATCGGCGTGGGAGTGGCATCAGCAGCTTCACGGGGAGCACAGATAGCATGGAAATGTGGCAGGCGCCACGGATGAAATGATCTTTACGCGGAATGAGTTCGTGAAAACGCCAACCACTGCGACCCAAAAGCAAGCTAATCAGCGCGGCTCGGGGTGGGGGTCCGCCGCATTGAGCCTGGTGATGGGCTGCACCTTGCTCGGCTGCCGGCAGGACATGCACAACCAGCCAAAGTTCGTCCCGCTGCGCGGCACCACGATGTTCGCCGACGGCAGGTCTGCTCGCGCGCAGGTGCCTGAGACTGTTGCCCGCTCGCAAGGCACTCAGAGCGATTACTTCCACACCGGAATGATCGGCGGCTCAGAAGGCGACGGGATTCCGCTGCCGGTGAACCAGGACTTGCTGGCGCGGGGCCAGGAGCGCTTCAACATCTACTGCACGCCATGCCACTCTCGCACCGGCTACGGCCACGGAATGATCGTGCAACGGGGATACTTGGCCGCGGCGAACTTCCATACGGACCGTCTGCGCGCGAAGCCGCTGGGTCACTTCTTCGCGGTGATAACCAACGGTTACGGAGCGATGCCGGATTATGCCGCGCAGCTTACCCCGGAAGACCGCTGGGCCGTTGCTGCGTATATTCGCGCATTGCAATTGAGCCAACATGCCACGGCCACGGATGCGGCGAGCACGCGAGTGCGTCCCCTCACTGAAATTGCTGCCGAACAGGGCTTCAACCCTGAGATCGCCGACTTGAGCTTCTGGCGCACGCCCGGATCACCGGCACCTCTGCCCGCCCCAGCCTCGTCGAACTCCGCGGCAGCCGTTGCGCCAACAAGCGCCTCGCCCGCTGGGACTGCTTCCGCCGCGGTGGCGGCAACAACGACAGCAGACCATGATGCGACCGTCAAGGGTGCCTCCACGAACGGGCCTGCTGCGAAAGAGCCCGCCGCGAAAGACGCTGGTGCGACGGACTCGGCTCCCACGTCGAACTCTGAAGCCAAGACTAAGCCTGTCAAAGCCGGTCCGGCAGGCAATGCGGCCGAAGGCAAAGCGCTGTACGAGGCAAAGTGCTCCCTGTGTCATCAGCCTGATCTTGGCGGCAAGTCACCGTTGTTCCCCTCGCTGCAGGGCATCATTCAACGCAAGGGCGAGGAGCATGCCCGCACGACGATCATCAACGGAGTCCCCGATGCCCGGCCGATGATGCCGGCCTTCGGGGATCGCATCACAAGCCAAGATGTCGATAACCTGGTGGCCTTCCTCAGGACCGTGAAGGCGCAGCCGGCTTCGGCTCCGCAGCCCTGAACACCTGCTGCAGCATAGCTTCGGCGAAGCGCCGCTACTGCTGGATGACGCCTGATGCGGAACTGCTCATCGCCGTGGAGAAATGGGGCAGGAACGGCAGCGTGAACTGGTACGTGTAGTTCACCGTGACGGTGACCATGCAGCCGCTGGCATCCACAGCGCTGCTGCTGCAGCTATTGCCGTTCGGATCTGTCCCAGGCCAGGATGCAGTAACCGTCAGGCTCGAAGGAGAGATTCCGACGGTTGCCGTGCTTGCCACGTAGCTGGAAACGTTTGCGGCAGAGGCGACACAGTTACTCGTGGTGGAGTTGGCACAGGCGGTGGGCCACGTGCTGCCGTGCGTGCTGGCGTAACGGACACCCGCTTCCGCGCCCTGCGCCACAAAGTGATGCGCATACACCAGGCGGGAGCCGTCGACGATGCCAAACATCACCATCATCAGCAGGCTCAGGCTGAGCGCGTACTCAACAAGCTCGCTGCCGCTGTTGTCCGTCGAGAAGTGACGCAAGTGCGAGGCAAGCTTCTCCTGCAGATGATCGCTCACGAGGTTCATATCCCGGTCGTGCTCCGTACTTTCTGATGTGCTTTGAGCGGAAAGTTCGTGCTCACGCCGGGGAACGTGAGCAGTGGGACGTAAGTACCGGTAACCGTGATGTCGACAAAGCGCACGGTGTTTGCTGAGCAAAGCAGCGCCGTCAGATTGCTGCAATTCGTGGTCGCGTTCGTCCCATCGGAGCATTCACAACCGCTGATCGCTGTCACCGTGAGGCCGGTCACATCCTGCGCGTTCAACTTTGCCAGCTTGGTCATGCCCGCAGTGTCGGTCGGGTTCTGCACACCGTAAAGCGCCGCCGCCTGTGCGGCGGAGGACACCTCAATCGCCTCGTAGAAGCCGTGCCCGAAGTCGATGCCTCCGACCAGCACAACGAGCAGCACCGGGAGCACAAGGGCCAGTTCGATGAGACTGTTGGCGTCTTGTTCACGCAGCAGCGCACGTCTGTGCCGGCTCCACGCAGCGCGCGTTCCTGGCACATAACGTCGAGACGCCCAAGCTTTCATTGCACCAACACCGCGGCTGAGCTTTGGAGAGGTGATCCATTCGCCAGTGAGGAGTAGTCGCTCATGAAAGAGCTTGCCGTCGCCTTCGTGGTGCCCAGCGTGAGCGCGGCGAAATCGATGTCGTAAGCGACAAGTATGTTGTAAGCAGTGACACCGGACGCTGCGAACAAAACACGCGCCGTCGGGAAGTAATACGTGCCGTTAATGTTGGTATTCCAGGATGTGGTGCCGAGAATGGTCGCCTGCGATACGTTCTGCGGGTCCTGAAAAAAGAGGATGCCGGAGTATGTTCCCGACGTGGGAGCAGACAGGTTCACACCATTCCCCAGCAGCGAAGTCGCGACCATGCTGATGGCGCCGCTCGGCCCATAGTTATAGAACGTCACGCCGCTACCGTTGATCGTGCCGCCGATATCCAGCGATAGTCCTCCAAGCACAGGCAGGCCGAGAATGCTTGTCGACTTCAACACGTAAGTTCCCGGCATGAACGTGACGTTGGCCGTCGGTAGAATAGTGATGCCCCCGCAGTACGCCGCATCTGGATAGAGCGTGGCGTTGCCAAGAATAACAATGGGGCCGGGCGCACCGTGATACGGAGAGGTAAGGCTTGTGCCGCAGGCGGGCACGGAAGGCTTCGGAAGGCTAGCCAGCGGGTCCGCGGGCGAAGGCACGGCGATCGTCTTTGGCGTAGGCGACACAGGACAAAGTAGCTGCTGCGTATGCCCTGCAACCCCGATCTGCGACATCGAAATGGAGGCCAACAGATTGCAGGAGAGCGCATTCCAGGCGTTGGACTCCACCACCATGCCGCAGTGCCCGTTGACGGAAGCCAGCAGGTCCACACTCACGGCGTTGCCGCCGTCGGGGTCCAGCGCGAAGATGCAGTTGGTTCCCTGCGCGCGTCCGGCTTCGGAGCGGGCGCTCACCACTGTGCTCTTCATTCCCATCGCGCTGCTGAACCACATGGGGGTGGAGCGCGCGAGAACAACTTCCACGTAGTTCGTCTTGCCGGTGTACGGATCGGACGTGCCGCGCGCGCATGGACCGTTGTTGAGGCTCACACGCACAGTGCTGGTTCCCTGCGCGGCGCAGTTGGTTGTCATCACCGCACTGCCAAAACCGTTCTCCGAGAGGGACGCTGCCGTGGCGTTCACCATCGCGCTGCACAACGCCGTGCCTGCGCACGATTGAATCTCTAGCGCGGCAGCGATGGCGGCTGCATCCGCGGCAGCCTGCAGATTGTTCTTGCTCAAACGAAGATTGCCGACGTCGACCGCAAACCCGGTGAAACCAAGCAGCACCACCAGCGAAAGCGCGGCCAGCAGCGTCACCTGACCGTGGTCCTGTCGCCAGAGCGCGCGCCACGTGAAGCGGCGGCGCCTTGGCGTCTGGAGTTGAACGGCCTGTCCTGGCCGCGCTGATGGAACAGCAGGAAGGACAACCTCCATCCAGCGCGACGGCTGCTTGCGATTTGCGTTCCAGTTTGTCATGGGCTTACAGCTCGGCTACCCTTAGCCCGGACGTTACCTTTGTGGGATTCGCCGTGCGATACAACAAAAGGCTCACGTCAAACCGTGCGATTCGCTCGCATTTACAAAGGATTTCTGCCTCTTTCTGGAAATCGCGAGGAATGACATCACCCGTGATATTCGATTGGAGCAATGACAATTTTTCGCAAAAGTGATATCGCCGCGGACACCAAACGATGATTTCAAAATAGAGCGTTTTCTTCTTCAGAGCAGCCATCTTCATGCCGCATGGCGCTCGAATCAGGATTGGTGACGTGACAGCTTATGCTGATAGCGCCAGCAAGTGATCGCAAGCTTGCCGCCGCTGTTCTTCAGCCGCAAGGAGGCGCCCTTCCACTTCCTGAAGTGACCTACGGTCTGCGATGCACTGCTCGCGAGCGCGCTGTATCTCCGGATAGAGAGCATCAGGGGCGGGCCCTCCAAGGATCGATCTGACCGCCACGAAGTTCTCAGCCCTGAGCGATCTGCGCAGCACCTCATGCTCTACGTGCAACGGCGGCTCACTTGCCAGAAGCAGCCGTTCTACCGCAGCGATCATTTGCTCCGGGTCATACTTCCCATCCAGCTCCGTCACACCATGCGCGACAATCTCATGCGCCTTACGGAAGTCCATGCCGGTGGTGCGTGTCAGCGTGTCGGCCAGCTCTGTCACGGTGAGGAAGTCTGACTCAGCCTTCGCGGCCATCCCTGCGGTATGAAACTCTGCTTCCCCCAGGACGCCCGAGAACAACCGGAGACTGCGCACTGCATCGTCGAAGGCGGTATAGACCATCGGCTGCAGGTCATCCTCGCTATCGTTCATGTCGGCAAAGGGAGTGTTGTGCAGGCTGCCAAGGACGGCGTGGGCCTGCGTCATCGCGCGGCTGGCGAGAATGCGAACATGCTCCAACGGTACGGGGTTGCGCTTCTGCGGCATGATGCTGCTGATCTGCACGTAGCCATCGCTCAGGCGAAGGAAGTTGAACTCCGCGGTGCTCCATTGCAGCAGGTCTTGCGCAAGCCTGCCGAGATTCAACATGGCAACGGCAAGCACAGAGCAGGCTTCCGTCACATAATCCACGGCAGCGATGGCGCCATACGAGTTGACCTGAAGCCCATCGAACCCAAGCAACGCGGCGGTGTACGCGCGATCTATGGGGAAACCCGTTGTGGTGATCGCGCATGCGCCCATGGGCGACCGATTCACCCTGTCATAAGCCGTCCCAAGCCTTTCCGTGTCGCGCTCGAAGCACTCGATGGCCGCCATCATGTAGTGCCCAAGCGTAGTAGGCTGTGCCGGTTGGTTGTGCGTGTAGGCCGGCGTCAGTGAATCACGATGCCGCCAGGCGATCTCCACCAGCGTTTCGCGAAGACTAACGACGGCGGTAGTGACTTCCAGCAGGCGGCGCCGCAGCACCATGCGGTACATAGTGAGATCGATATCGTTACGGCTACGCGCCGTGTGCATCTTGCCGGCGAGGTACGCTCCACAACGCTCCGCCAGCTTCCTCTCTACAAGGAAGAACAGGTCTTCGAAGCTGCCGTCGTAAGTCGCTTTCTCGATCTCGTCGAGGTTCAAGCCATCGAGCGCACGCAGGCAGCTTGCTGCCTCCGTATCCGTCATGATGCCCTGTTTCGCCAGCATGAGCGTATGTGCGTACTGGATATCGAGCAGCGGGTGCAGGAAAAAACGTTTGGCGTCCTCGAATATCTGCAGCAGCACCGTGTCCCGATAGATGCTCGCTGGAAAGGCGCTGAGAACTGCCGGTGTATCCAAAAGCGGAGCGGGCCCGCCGCTGGACGGACCCACATCGAGCTTGCTGCCTTGTTCCATGATTCCGTCTCTTGGTTCGTATTGCAGAGCTACTTAGAAGTCGACTTTCAAGCCAAATTGAAGGATACGAGCATCAAGGCCCGTCAAAGGCGTCAGACTTGGCCTAGTGATGATCTGGCCTGCGATGTACTGCGAGCCGGCGGCCGGAGTCTGAGCGTTCGAGCACAGGTTGCTTCCGGCGACCACGCAGCCCTGCGTGGTCGCCGTGGTGCTCAGCGTAATGAAGTTGCTGCGATTCAGCACGTTGGTACCTTCAACGATCACGCGGATGTTCACGCGATCGTGGAAGGAAGCGAAAGCGCGCGTGAAGCGGGCATCCACCTGAGCCACTACCGGCGAGACAAGCGTGTTCCGGCCGACAAAGAGCGGCCGGCTCGTTGCGGTTGAATCACCGTTGAGCGTCGCGCTCGATGTCTCGTTGAGCGGATCGCCGGAAAGGAAGTTGCCGAGCACCGCGAGTTCATTTCCATTTGCGAAAGCACGAGCGATGCGATTGTCGATGCTCACTTTGGGCGCATACACAGTGCTGAAGGTGAAGGCATCAGGACGATTAACGTTGCTGCGCCCGCGATCACGCTTCGGATTGGAAGGATCTTCCACCGAACTGCTGAACTGATAGGTATTGCCTTCCGGTGTATTGGTAATGGAGTGCGACCAGGTATACGAGGCGCTGGTGGTGAGGCCGGCGGACATGCGATGCGTGTAAGTCGCGTCCAAGCCGTTGTACGAGCTGTTCGAGCCCACGTCAGTAAACGTGATGTTATTGACGGCTACACCATTGCTCAGCACGTAGAACATGCGGGTGCTGGCGTTGGTGGGGTTGTAAGGGCATACCGTCGTCGCCGATGTCACACACGCCGTGCTGCTGTAGACAGGCCGTCCATCCGCCAAATAAGTCGATGGATTGACAAGGTTGATGTTGCGCAGGAACTGCATGTTGCGCCCGTTGGTCAGCACATAGCTCAGCGTCAGCGAATCGTTCTTCGCCAGCTGCTGCGATACCTGCAGGTTGGCGTTCCATGTGTACTCATTCTTGAAGTGCTGGGTCAGCGCATAGGGGCTCTGCTGCGGAAGGCAGGTCACCGAAACCGTAGTTGGCGAGTTCGGGTATGCGGGAGCGCAGGTCGTTCCGCCGTTGACCGATGCGATGAACGAACCGCTTCCCGCGCCTGCATTCGCATAGAGCGGGTTGTACCAGGTGTTGGTCGGGGTGGCCTCATAGAACATGCCGCCGTTGGCGCGAATCACGGTGCCATTGTTAGGAGAGTAGGTGAGTCCGAGGCGAGGAGCGAAGTTGCCCTTCGGCGTGTTGAAGCTCTGTGTATACGGCAGGGGCTCACCGGCCGGCGGCGTTGGCGCGCGGTACTGGTCATAGCGCACACCATAGCTTGCCAGCAGCTTTGGCGAGATCTGCCAGGTGTCCTGTCCGAAGAAATCGAAGAACACGGAATGGTACGCCGCGCCCGGCTGCCCGATGCTGGCGTTCAAGGTCTTGTACGCATTGCTTGTTCCCGCGGGAGCCGCCTTAATAGCAAGGTATTGGCCTAGCGAAGAGAAGACATACTGCGTGTACACGTCGGCGAGCTGGTCGTCGTTGTTCTTCTGGAAGCCTGCACCGAACTTGATGGTGTGCGGTCCCTTCACCACCGTAACGTTGTCGTTGAAGGACGGAATCTTCTCCTGGAACTTGTCGCCTGCGCCCGTGGAACCACCGAAGTTGGCAGCTACATAGTTCACGCCGTTGTAAGCGCCCGCGCCGATGCTGATCGCCGGGCCTGTGCCGGTCAGTGCATCCGCCACGTGATGCTCGTTGCGGTAAGGCCATGACGCACGGAACTCATTGAGCAGCCGCGGCGTGAAAGTGGTGAGCAACTGCGCGCCGATATCGTGAGCGCGATCCTGGAAGTCCGACGCTGCGCTCAGCGCATTCGTGCCGCCGGCCGCGGTGTTGAACGGGTAGTTATTGCGGAAGTAGTTGTAGCGAACGAACGCCTGGTTCTTGGCATTGATCGTGTAGTCCATGCGGGCATCCATCCACTGCGCACGCTGCACCTGCGGCGCGGTCTGAATGTCCGCCACAGGATCGCCGGCCGCCGCCAGCGTGAGCGCGGCAGAAGGGTTCACCGGCTGCGGCGTGGCGCGCTTCAGATGCTCATATGCGCCATAGGCGAAGAGCTTGTTGTGAATGATCGGTCCGCCAATCCGGCCGAGAATGTCGTCCACGTGGATGCTCGGCTTCACGATACCGCCCGGAGCTGTCGGATCGCAGTTCGAAAGAATGGGGCAGGAGGCCGCCACCTTCGGGCGCCAGATGTACTGCACCTCGCCGTGCACCTTGTTCGAACCAGAACCGGTGATCACGTTGTAAATGATGCCGGCGGTGTTGCCGAACTCCGGCGCAAAACTGTTCGAGATCGTCTGGACTTCCTGCACATAAGAGTCCGAAATCGCGAACAGGCGCAGGCCATAGCGATCCGTTTCGGTATCCACCTCACCGTCAAGCTGGTAGTTCACGCGGTCCACCAGGCCGTTCGTGTTCAGCGTGTTCGGGATGCCGTTTTCCGTGTTGGGATGGCCGCTGACTCCCGGCTGAAACAGGATGAAGTTGTACGGGTTACGTGAGGTCAGCGGAAGGTTTTCCACTTCGTCTGCCGTAATCGTGCGGCCCAGATCGAAGCGAGCCGTCTCCACAATCGGCGCGTCGCCGGTGACTTCCACTTCGGTCGCCACGCTGCCGAGCTTCAACTGCTGGCTGATCGTCAAATCAGAGCCCGCGTCCAGGCGCACGCCACTCTGCGTGAAGGGTGCAAATCCATTGGCGGATGTGGACACGGAGTACGGTCCGATGGGCAGATTGGCGGCGATATACACGCCATCGCCTGAGGTCACTACTTGCCGCGTGAAGCCGTTGTCCAGGTTCTTCACCGTCACCGTCACGCCGCCAATCGGCGCACCTGTTGGATCAGTAATGATGCCGCGAACGGAACCGTTGATCGACTGAAGTTGCGCCGTGGCGGTCGGCTCAGCGAGGACAGCCGCAAGCGGCAGCGCCATCGCGAACAGCAGCGACGCCTTGCAAGCTGAACGAAGCTTCGAAGGGGGGCGGAGAGAGGGTGCCATGCAGTTTCTCCTGCGAACAATAAGTGGTGAACGAACTCTATCGACCCGAACCGGCTGTCATCACATCGCCTGCGGAAAAGACGCGGGCGGAGTCAGCCGTTCCAATGCAGCGTGCCGGAAGCAACAACAGGTTTGCAGGTCCAAAACGGCAATCCTTAGTAAAGGTGCTTTAGTAAGTGTGTGACTGTGACGTTACGGCAAGGCTGTTTGCCTGTCAACTGAAATCAATTTCGGACATCCCATGCATTCACGCCGCGGGGAGCAGCAGCGAGTGGATGGCCTCCAGGCTGAGAGCCACAGCCCCACGCAGTTGCGCCTGCGTGCCCAGCGCGCTCCGCTGTATGTCCAGGCCATCCGCGAGCTCATGGCGCTGAATCGCCGCGCAGGTCAGTCGACAAAGCTCCGCGTGCGAACCGACGCCACCGCCCAGCACCACCAGCTTTGGGTTCAGCAGCAAGGCGATGTCTGCGATCGCATCGGCCAGCAGGCATGCCGTCGCTTCAGCGACCTTCAGGGCCACACCGTCGCCCTCAGCGGCAAGGTCGAGGATTTGTCCCGCGCGCAGTTGCATATGTTCCGGCGAAGCTTTCTTCTTCAAGCGCCGCAGTGCGCTCTGCCAGAAAGCTTCGATCCCTCCACCACCAATCGCGCGCTCCAACTGCCCGGCGTCGCGCATCCGCATCGGCTCGCGCTTCTTGCCGCTCACACCGAAGTAGCCGATCTCGCCCGCGCTCCAGTTCGCGCCGTGGTGAAGCTGGCCGTTGAGAAAAATGCCCGAACCGGCGCCTGTGCCGATGGCCAGGAACACGAAGTCCTGCGTCTGCCGCGCGGCGCCATAGCGATACTCGCCTACGGCAGCCAGGTTGGTGTCGTTCTCCACCGCCACGGCGATGCCCAGCTTCGCAGCCAGCAAGGAACGAAGCGGCACGTCGTTCCAGTCCTTCAGGTTCGGTGCGGAGCGCACGACACCGGCGTTCACATCCGTGATGCCGGGCGCTCCAGCGGTCAAATGCAGCACCCGCGACACGGGGAGGCCACCGTCCGCGCACATCTTCTTCACGCCATCCCGCACCAGCGAGCAAACGCTCTCCGGGCTCTTCTGCGAGTCGCGCAGCACGTGCGACCAGTGCGCCACGGTAGCGCCGCTCAGGTCGGCAAGGATCATCCGCAGCCGTGTACCGCCCACATCGGCAGCAGCAACATAGCCATGTTGAGCGTTGAAGCGCAGCATCCCCGGCGGCCGGCCCCCATTGGATTGGCCGTCGCCGATGGCTTGCACAAGGTCCAGGCGCTCCAGCAGTGCAACGCAACTTGTAATCGTCGGCGCGCTCAACCCGGTATAACGCACCAGGTCGGCTTTCGAGCATGGGCTGTGCATCTGGATCAGGCGCAGCAGATGCCGCGCGTTCGCCTGCCGCAGATGTGCAGGACGAGACAGCGCGGGCGCGTCGGACGAGATCGAGGATGTAGCCATTATCTGGAAGATGCTTCCCGGTGAATTCGTACGGAGATCGCGAGCCGGAACGGCCCTCATCATACCGCATGTAAGTAAATAATCTTTACAAAGATTTGGATAGCTGATAATCCTGCTTCCACACTGGTTCGCGCCGCATACTAAAAACTCCTCGAGGTGCCTGACGTGAAGTTGAACCTCCGCCGCGCCCACGGCACGAACGTGTTTCTTGCCATCCCGCTGCTTCTGCTGAACAACTCTTCCCTTTCCTCGCAGGAACCAACTCACTACGCGTATGGAAAATCGCGCCCGCTGGAAGTGGACCGCGGCGCATCCGCTGTCTGGCAGGATCTGCAGAAGCTGAAGACGCGTGGCAGCCTGGTCATGGTGACGGCGCACCCTGACGACGAAGACGGCGGAATGCTTGCCTATGAGAGCCGCACGCAGGGCGTCGACACCACGCTGCTGACGCTGAACCGCGGCGAAGGCGGCCAGAACATCATGTCGCCCGACCTTTGGGACCGCCTCGGCGAAGTCCGCACGCAGGAACTGCTGGCCGCGGGCGAGTACTACGGCGTGCACCAGTACTTCACCCGCGTCGCGGACTACGGCTTTTCCAAGACGCTGGAAGAAGCCATGAAGAACTGGGGCCACGACCGCGTGCTCTATGACGTGGTCCGCATCGTTCGCATGACCCGTCCCCTGATCGTTACCTCGGTGTTCGTCGGCGGAGTCTCCGACGGCCACGGCCATCACCAGACCGCCGGCGAGATGGCGCAGGAAGTCTTCAACGCCGCCGCCGATCCCAAGGTCTTCCCTGACCAGATCGCCGCCGGGCTGTTGCCATGGGCTCCACTCAAGGTGTATGCGCGCGCACCGTTTGCCCGCACCACCCCGCAGGGCATCTTTGACTACGCCACCGGCAAGTACAGCCCGGTACGCTTCCGCGACTACGTTCACAACACGGTCATCGAAGGCTTCCCACCAGCCACGGTCTCCATCCCCGAAGGCGACAACAACCCGCTGCTGGGCGACAGCGCGGTTGCCGTCGCACGCGTCGGTCTTGGCAATCAGAAGTCACAGAACGGCGGAACGGTCGCTCCGCTTCCCCGCCCGTCCAGTTCGCAGTACCACCTCTATGCCTCGCGTGTGACGCCCACGCTGCCCGCGCATGAAGCGAGCTTCTTTGAAGGCATTGACATCTCGCTGCCTGGTATTGCCACCTACGCTCCCGCCACGCAGCGAACTCCCTTTGTATCCGCGCTGAAAGAGCTTGACGCGACGGTGCAGTCAGCCGCCGCCGGCTTCGAAGCGCTGCACCCCGCGAAGGCCGCGCCCGCCATCGCTAGGGGTCTTACGCAAACCATCGCCTTGATCGCGCAGGTAAAGGCAAGCACGCTGCCCGCGGACGCGAAGTACAACATGCTGCATGAGCTTGAGATCAAGCGCACGCAGTTCAACCAGGCGCTGAACGACTCGCTTGGTCTCAGCGTGACTGCCGTTGTTGGAAACCCGAACCGGGGCCCTGGAGGCCCAGCCTCCGCGCCCGTTGCCGTGCCGCCCACGACAGCTTCCATCGAGAAAGGTTCAGCCGTAGCGGCTGCACCCGCACCGCCTGCAGGTGGCGAAGGCGAAGGCCCGGGCCGCGATACTAGCTTCCAGAGCGTCGTCGCGGGCGATGCTTTCCGTGTCACGGTTCACATCGCCAACGAAGGCAGCGAGCCCATCGACATCACCGAAAGCGAGCTCGTCTCGCATGCCGGAACCGGCTGGACGCTCAACCCGTCTTCTCCGGCAACCGGCACGCTGAAGGCCAACGACGCTCTCGATCAACCTATTGCCGTCACCGTGCCCGCAGACGCAGAGCTCACGAAGCCGTACTTCAGCCGCAAAACCGTAGAGCAGAGCTACTACGACATCCTCAAGCCCGAGTATCTCGGCCTTCCCACCGTCCCCTACCCGCTAAGCGCCGAGGTCACCTACAAGTACGGCGGCGCGGAAGCTCATCTCTCCGGCGTGGTGCAGGCCACGCATCGCTACGTCGGTCCCGGCCCAGCGCTGGAACCGCTCTGGGTCGCGCCCGCCATCTCACTCACTGTCTCACCTGAAGCCGGGATCGTACCTATAGGTAACAAGTCTCTGCCTCTGCGCGTAAGCCTGCGCTCCAGCGCCAAAGGTCCCGCCCAGGGCACCGTCAAGCTGGATTTACCCGCCGGCTGGACCAGCGAGCCTGCCTCGATTCCCTTCAACACGGAGGGCTACAACGATGAGCGCACGCTAAACTTCACGGTCATGCCGAACAACGTACAGACCAGGCCGTACGAGATCACCGCCGTTGCGGAGTCCGGCGGCAAGACCTTCCGTGAGGGTTTCGAGCTTCCAGGCTACGTCGACCTTCGTCCTTACCCGTATTACCGCCCAGCCACCTACCAGACCACCGGTGTAGACCTGAAGATCGCTCCCAACCTCAAGGTCGCTTACATCATGGGCAGCGGCGACGACGTGCCGCAAAGCCTGGAGAACATGGGCATCCACGTCGCCGTGCTTTCGCCGCAGGATGTCGCCACGGCCGACCTTTCTTCGTACAGCGCCATCGTGCTCGGCGTTCGCACCTACTCCGCGAGGCCGGAGCTTACCCGCGCCAACGCTCGCCTGCTGAACTATGCGAAGAACGGCGGCGTGCTGATCGCGCAGTACCAGTCCACCGATTTCGGCTCAGCCCTCACGCCCTATCCGTTCACGCTCGGTGGCAATGGCGACCGCGTCGTGGAAGAAGACAATAAGGTCACGGTTCTCGCTCCCAACGATCCCGTCTTCAACTTCCCCAACCACATCACGGCGGCCGACTTCGATGGCTGGGTCGAGGAGCGCGGCCACGGCTTTCCGCTTTCCTGGGGACCGCAGTGGACCGCGCTGACCGAAATGCATGACACCGACCAGGACCCACAGAAGGGCGGCCTGCTCTACGCGCACTACGGCAAAGGAGCCTACGTCTACACCGCTTATGCGTTCTTCCGCGAGATGCCCGAAGGCGTCCCCGGCTCATTCCGCATCATGGCGAACCTGCTCAGCCTTTCGCAGAACCCACAGTTCAAAGCGGAAGCGGCGAAGTAAGAACTTCGCCGCTTCGGCCTCTGAAGCAACTATGCCAGCTTCAGCACCAGATGCTTTGTCGCGGCATCCAGCTCCGCGATCACAAAGCCGCGTACCTGCCCGGCAACCAACCCATCAGACTTGGCCGCCACAGGCGCGCTCGGCCCCGTCTTCCACTTGTTCTTCAGCATGGAGCTGAACGCCGAAAGATCCACGGCGCCTCCCTGCGGTGCCGCTGCCGGCTCGGCCGCCTTCTCTTCCTTAGGCAACACGCATGACGCCACGATGCCCTCGCCCAATTCCACCTGCGCCCTGCCATCCTGCACAGACATCACCCGACCGGTCACGGCGTCGCCCACCTTGTGTTCAGCAAGAAACTCGTCCAGGCCGGTCGGCACCAGCTGCTTCATGCTCAGGCGAAGCTGACGCTTCTCCTTGTCGACTTCCAACACCATCGCCTTAACCGTTTCGCCCACGCGCAGCACGTCGGAAGGATGGTTGATGCGCCGGTCGGGCACGATCTCGCTGATGTGAACAAGTCCCTGCACGCCTTCCGCCACCTGGACAAACGCGCCAAACTTCGTGATGCTCGCAACCGGGCCTTCCACCACGGAGCCCACCGCAAGCCGCTGACCGACATCCGTCCATGGATCTCCCAGCGCCTGCTTCAGGCCCAGTGAGATGCGGCGTTCCTCTACACCGATCGCGAGAATCACCGCGTCCACCACGTCGCCCGCGTTCATCACTTCGGTCGCCTTGTGAACGCGCTTGGACCACGACATCTCCGACAGATGCACGAGCCCTTCCACTCCTGGCGCCAGCTCGACGAACGCACCGAAGTCGGCAGTGCGCGTTACAGTTCCCCGCACTCGGTCGCCAACCTTGAACTTCTCCGCCACGTCATCCCAAGGATGCTGCTGGAGCTGCTTCAGCCCCAAAGAAATCCGGCGGCTTTCCGGATCGATCTTCAGCACCTTCACCTGCAAGGGCTGGCCGACTTCCAGCACGTCGGACGCCTTGCTGACGCGGCTCCACGAGAGATCGCTCACGTGCAGCAGCCCGTCAATGCCGCCGAGATCGACAAACGCGCCATACTCCGCAAGGCTGCGAACCGTGCCGTCCAGTACCGCGCCCTCGTGGATCTCCGCGAACCGCTTGCCTTTGGTCTCCAGCGCCTCTTCTTCCAGCACCACACGGCGATCGATCACCACGTCTTCGTCGGCCACATCCAGCTTGGTAATGCGGCAGCGAATCTCCTGCCCTACCAGCTTCTCCAACTCCCCGGCCTCGCGCGTACCACTGCGTGAGGCCGGCAGAAACGCGCGCACGCCAACATCCACGTGCAAGCCACCCTTTACCACCGCGGTCACATTGCCGGTGATGGTGCTCTTCTCAGCGAATGCTTTCTCCAGGCTCGACCAATCCTTCGGCTGCGCGGTGCGGAACAGTGACAGCTCATAGTAGCCATCGGCGTCGCGGCCCTTCACGGAGACCAGCAGCGTGTCACCGGGCGTGGCAGGCTCGCGCATCGCCGTCAGCGGTAGAATGCCCTCTGACTTGAAGCCAATATCGACGATCACCGACTCGGCGTTCACGGCAACCACCGTGCCGCTGATCTGCTTGCCTTCCTCGCCTGTGCGGCGATTGTGCGTGCGCTGGAAGTCGGAAAAGATCTCACCGAAAGACTCTTCCTGTGCAGACTCCACCGGCGTGTCCGCAGCTACAGGACCTTCTTGGAGAGGAGCTGCTTCAGTGGGAACGGGTTCAGGGGAGGCCGATTCAAGGGAGACAGATTCAGGAGCGAGCGGCTGAACATCCGGAGTGGAGTTCGCGTTGGGATCAGACATTGAGCAGGACCTTAGAATCGTTCCGCCGAGGAGTAACGCCACCCGGCTTCGCGTAAGAATACCATCGCCAGACCTGCGCTTCTGCCTGCGGCGGATGCCGCGAACGAGCGCACAATGGGATTGCAAGGGTTGCTACTCTAGCCGCATGCGCTTGAGTTCCCTGCCGTCTTCCCTGCGAGTCGCCATGGCCTGCCTGCTCGCCGCTGCGGCGTCGTCCGGCCACAGCCAGGACCGCGCCTCGCTGGTCAACCCGCTCGTCGGCACCTCCAACGGCGGCAATGTCTTCCCCGGCGCCACCGTGCCGTTCGGCATGGTGCAGTTCAGCCCGGAAGCCACGCCCGTCAATCCGCGCCGGCCCATCGCCGCGCCTGGTGGCTATGAGTACCGCGCCGACCGCATCCGCGGCTTCAGCCTTACCAATGTGGAAGGCTGGGGATGCGCGGGAGGCTCGGGCGACGTGCCCATCATGCCGATTACGGAAGCTATCGAAGCCTCGCCGTCGAAGGACTTCCGTCACGCTTACGCCGCCGACTTCACCCACGCCGATGAGAAGGCAGAGCCCGGCTCCTACCGCGTTAAGCTGGGCAATGGAGTGGATGTCTCTCTCGCCGCTGGTACGCGCATGGGCGCCGCGACCTTCACCTTCCCTGACGGCCAGCCCGCGCGTGTGCTCGTCCGCACGTCGGACTCCGAAGCAGGGTCTACCGCCGCGCAAACCCACATAGACGCCGCTACCGGCACGGTGACGGGCTCGGTCACCAGCGGCAACTTTTGCGGTTATCTTGGCACGGAAGACCGCCGCTCCTACTACACGCTCTACTTCGTCCTGCGCTTCGACCGCCCTGTGACCGAAACCGGCGTCTGGACCGACACCACCGTCACTCCAAACGCCACAAAGTCTGAAGGCGGCACAGGCTTCGGCAGCAACGGCTTCGCAGAAGACGGCCACGGCTCAGGCGTGTGGGCTGGCTTCGGTACTGGGAGGCAGGTTCGCCTCCGCGTCGGCATCTCCTACGTCTCCGAGGCCAACGCCCGCGCCAATCTCGAGAGCGAATCCTCCGCCGGAGCCAGCTACGAACAGGTCGCAGCCCGCGCTCGCACCGCGTGGAACAAGCGTCTGGGCCAGATCGAAATCGAAGGCGGCACGCCCGAGCAGCGCATCGTCTTCACCACCGCGCTCTACCACTCGCTGATGACGCCAACGCTCTACAGCGACAGCAACGGCGAGTACACCGGCATGGACCACCAGATCCACCACGTAGAAGCGGGCCAGGGCGCGCAGTATGCCAACTTCTCCGGCTGGGATGTCTACCGTTCGCAGTTCCAGTTGCTCACCTGGCTCGACCCCAAACTCGGCAGTGACATCGCGCAGAGCCTCTTCAACCAGTCGAAGCAGGATGGCGGCCGTTGGGATCGCTGGACGCACCTCAGCGGCGCCACGCATGTCATGAACGGCGACCCCGCCGCCGCGGCCGTCTCCGATATCTGGGCTTTCGGCGGTCGCAGCTTCGACGCCAAAGCCGCGCTCGCTTCGCTTGTCCACGCCGCAGACGTGCCCACGCCCGAAGACCTCAAGGACGCGGGCTGCCCCGTCGAGTGCGCCGGTCAGCGCCCGGGGCTCGATCGGTGGCTGAAGCTGCACTACATCCCCGTCGGCGCGCCTGCCTGGGGCCCGGCAGCCGACACGCTGGAAGATGTCTCCGCCGAGTTCGGCATCTCTGCGCTTGCCGGCCATCTCGGCGACACCGCCCTGCAGCATCGCTTTCTGGAGCGTGCCCAGTACTGGAAGAACATCTGGAATCCGCAGGCCGCGCCCGACGGCGGCTACTTCATGAACCGCAACGCCGACGGCACCTGGGCAATGCCGCGTGCGCATGGCGGCAAACCCGCCCAGCCGTGGACGCCCGCGACCGAGGACGGCTTCGTGGAAGGCAGCGCCGCGCAGTACGTCTGGATGGTGCCCTTCAACGTCGCCGGTCTCTTCGATCAGATGGGTGGCCGCGCCGCCGCACTCACCCGCCTCGACAAGTTCTTCTACGATGACAAGGGCGCGCCTGCCGTCACGCCCACCGTAACAAAGTCCGGCCCGCTGCATGCCGAGCTCGACAACGAGCCCTCCATCGAAACGCCATGGCTTTACGATTTCGCCGGGCAGCCGTGGAAGACGCAGCAACTGGTCCGCCAGGTGCTCAACGCCATCTGGACCAACACCCCCGCCGGCATTCCAGGCAACGACGACCTCGGCGAAATGTCCTCATGGGCCGTCTTCGCATACCTTGGCCTCTACCCCGAAATCCCCGGTCGCGCTGAGCTGGTGCTCGGCAGCCCCATGTTCCCGCAGGCTATTGTTCATCGTGCAAGCGGAGATATCCGCATCGATGCAAATGGCGCGGCTACGGATCACCCGTACGTTACGGCGCTGAAGGTCAACGGCAAACCAAGCTCGAAGACATGGCTTCCCGAGAACTTCGCGCTCAAAGGCGGCACGCTGGAGTTCGACCTGGCCGACAAGCCCAGTACCACTTGGGGCGTGGGCAAGGGAGACGAGCCGCCGTCCTTCGGCACACCGTAGGGGCGAGTGCGTTAGCTCGCCGCGTTCTGCAATGCATTGTTCACAACGGCAGCAATTTGCGGTCGCGTTGCGTCGCCTGCAATCATAGCCTCCACCGCGCGCCCCACTAGCATCAGCACCGGCGCAGGCCCGCACACCAACTCTGGCAGGCCATCGAGCCTGCAAGCCACATGCGTCTGCCGGTCAGTCGCCGCGTGCGACACCGCGCAACACGCCACATCCCCGGCCATTCCCGCCGCCCGCAGTTCCCTTGCCAGCCGGTCCGTGTCCCGCCCCGGCATGTAGATCACCAGCGTCGCGTCGTCCGGCAGCTTCCCCTCCCAGATCGGCTTGTCCTCAGCGCCCGCGGCATGATGCCCGGTACAGAAGATCAATTTTGAAGCCGAAGCCCGGTCCGTCAGTGGCAACTGCAGCGCCGCCCCAGCAGCAAACGCCGCCGTCACGCCAGGCACAATCTCCACCGGAACGCCCGCCGCCCGCAGCGCCGCAAGTTCCTCACCCGCACGTCCAAACACCAGCGGATCGCCCGACTTCAAGCGTACGACCGACTGCCCAGCCCGCGCCGACTCCACCATCAACCGGTGAATCCCCTGCTGCGTAATCCGTGGCCGCCCGCACCGCTTGCCCACGCTCGTCACCAGCGCATGATCGTGGATCAGCGCCAGCACAGCATCCGGCACGAGGTCGTCATGCAGGATCACATCGGCAGATTGAAGCAGCCGCAGCGCGCGCACGGTCAGCAGTTCCGGATCACCCGGCCCCGCGCCAACGAGATACACCGTGCCCTTCACCGCGAGCGCGCTCAAAGCACCGACTCCTCAGGCGATTCCATCGACAAGTCATCGGATGGCCCATTCATGACGACAGCTTTACCGTCGGCATGAGTGGGGTACAGAGGGGTGGAAGACAAAGCCGCCGGGCCAGCCACAAACCCATGCTCTTGAAAGTGCTGACGCGCCCGCATCCTCGACGGGCACCCATCGAACCCACAAACCTCGCGTTGCGCCAACTCATGCAGCAGCGCCTTGCGCGGCTCACCAATCGGCTCTACAGCCGTTACCTCGCGCCGCAGCCGCCCCAGCTCCATCAGCCACTCGCCCGTATCCAGAGGCAGAGCCGCGTTGATCTCCTTGCGCAGCCGCTGCGCGAGCGCCGGACTCTCCCCAGCCGTCGAGATCGCGATCTGCAGTTCGCCGCGTCGCACAATCGACGGAAAATAGAAGTCGCAGAATGGCGGATCATCCACCGCATTGCAAAGGATGTTCGCTGCACTCGCCTCCGCGAACACGGCACGATTCACTTCCGGCGTAGCCGTGCCAGCCACGACAAGAAAAGCGCCCGCAGTGTCGCCGGCAGCGAACTCCCGCCGATGCCAGACGATATCTCCTGAAGCCGCCCACTCCTGGACCCGCGGCAGCGCTTCCGGCGCAATCACCGTCACACGCGCCTCCGCCTGCAGCAGGCTTTCAATCTTCGACTCGGCAATGTTCCCCGCGCCCACCACCAAACAGGGCCGGGCCGTCAGTTTAAGGAACATGGGAAACAGGCTCACAGCACTCTCTCCACTCTAGGCATCGGCGACGTGCCGTCCGCCGGCAGGCGCAGGATCACGCTCCACAGCCGCCACCACCGCACCGGCCAACTGCTCGCGAAGCTCGGCATCCGTCTTGCGCCGGAAGTACGCTCGCAGGTTCTCTCCATCAGTTCTGCCGTACAAGTAGCCGCGCAGCAGCCGCTCAATCGCCTCGGGGCAATCCTCCGCCGCCGCTCGATATCCAATCTGCCGCGCAATGCCTGCATGCTCGCCCACCGCGCCCCCTACGCAAAAGTAGAAGGCGTCGACCATCACGCCGTCCTTCTTGATCTTCTTGCCCTCCAGCCCAATGTCAGCGATCCACGCCTGCCCACAGCTATTCGTGCACCCCGTCACATGCAGCTTCAGTTGCTGGTCGAACTCCGGCAGCCGCTCCTGCATCTCCTCGACGACCCACTTGGTAAATGCCTTCGTCTCAGAAATCGCCAGCTTGCAGAACTCCGTACCCGTGCACGCCACCGCGCCGCGATAGAACACGCTCGGCTGAACCTCCAACCCCAGCGCGGTCAGCTCCTGCGCCAGCTGCTGTGTCTTCGCGTTCGGCACATTGATGATCGTGATGTTCTGCATGATCGATGTGCGCAGGTGCCCATCGCCATAAATCTCGGCCAGCGCTGCCAGCTTGTGCATCTGGTCCGCCGTGAGGCGCCCACGCAGCACCGTCGCTCCCACGTAGCTCAGCCCATCCTGCTTCTGCGGATAGATCCCCACATGATCGCGATAGACATCGTCGGCAATCGGCCCCTCCTCGCATGGATCGAACGTGTAGCCCAGCTTTTCCTCGATTGCCGCGAGCATCGACTCCGCCGTCCACCCATGCCGCATGAACAGGTACTTGATGCGCGCCCGCGTGCGGTTCTCGCGCAGTGCATCCTGCTCCTTGAAAATCCGGCACACCGCCTCGACCGCTGCATAGGCCTTGTCCTGCGGGATGAACGCGTTCATCCTCACCGCCAGGTGCGGCTCCGTAGAGAGGCCGCCGCCCACGCGTAGCGAGTAGCCAATCTCTTCCTTGCCATCCTTCACGCGCTTCAGCGCGGTCAGCGCCACGTCGTTGATCTCCGGGTACGAGCACCACACGGGACAGCCCGTCACGCTGATCTTGAACTTGCGCGGCAGGTTCACAAACTCCGGGTTGCCGGTCAGCTTCTGCGCAATCTCCACGGCCAGCGGAGAAGCATCCAGCATCTCCGCGCCATCCAGCCCGGCCAGCGGGCATCCCGTCACGTTGCGAACCACGTCACCGCAAGCACCCTTTGGCGAAAGCCCGATCTCCGTCAGCGCGTCCACCACCTCTGGTAGCGCCTGGATCGTCAGCCAGTGAAGCTGAATGTTCTGCCGCGTCGTGATGTCTGCGATCCCGCGCGCATACTTCGCCGTCAGGTCGGCGATCACATGCAGCTGGCGAGACGTCAACAGACCGTTCGGCATGCCGATCCGCATCATGAAGTACTCGGTCGTCTTGCCCTCGCCGCCAACTCCGCCGGTCACGCCGGCGCCATCGCCCTGCGTGTACACGCCCCACCACTTGAAGTAGGTGCCCGCCCACTCCGGCAGCACCGCCTCGCGGCCTTCGCGGGCGAACTGCCGAACCTCCTCCCACGCGTCCCACGGGTTCTTCTCGCGCTTCAGGCGCTCGACCTTCTGCGCCTTGGTTTCCTTCACTGCCGGAACGGCGGGCGCGGCAGCGGGTGTCATCTCAGCCAATCGAAAACTCCTGGGTTATCGAACAAAGAAAAAACCCACTCAAAGAGTGGGCACGGTAGGCGGTTACAAGGCTGTCTCTAAGACACGCACATCACCCTCCCCGTGCACGGGGAGGGACAACACGCCAGGATGAGAACAGCACTCATGTAGTCAGCCTACTCGGAAGCGCATCGACTCGCAACTCAGCACTCTTCGCTGGGGATCTACCCCGCCTTACCCCAGCCGAGCCTCAGCCTCGCGCGTGGCCTCATAAATTTGCTCAAAGCTCTCAATCGCATACAGCACCGGCTGCATCTCGCTCACGTTTACCGGCGTGTCCAGCACGCGATCCAGCTTGAACTCCCGAATCTCCGGCCCCCCCTGCGACTCACGGCGCACCACGTGCGTGCATTCGCCGTGAGATGAGATCAGCCCGCTGCCGTACACCTTCACCTCGCCCGCCTGGTGCATCACGCCGAACTCTACCGTGAACCAGAACAGCCGGCCCATGCGCTCCAGGGCCTCAGGATCGGTCAAGCCCGCGCACACCTGCCCATAGTGCTGCAGGAAGTTTCCAAACACCGGGTGCGCGTGCATCGGCACATGCCCAAACACGTCATGGAAGATATCCGGCTCCGGCGTGTACTCCATCGAGTCGCGGCCGCGAATCCACGTCGTAGTCGGAAACCGCCGTGCCCCCAGCATCTCAAAAAAAGCATCCGCCGGCAGAAACCCGCTTACCGGCGTCGAGTTCCAGCCTGTCCGCGGCTGCAGCCTCGCGCTCACCTCGCGCAGCTTCGGCAGCCGGTCTGCCTGCAGGCCAATCTGCGCAAACCCGTCGAGATACTCCGCGCAGGCATGACGCTCGAGCTGCGGCATACGCCGCTCCACCAGCTCCTGCCAGATGGCATGCTGCTCCGGCACATAGGCATCCCAATCCTGTTCGATCAGGAACGGCGCGGCCGTCTCCAGAATCGGTTCTTCTGCATCCATCACCGGCATGTCTGCTCCGCCTTCAATCTCCTTAATCTTCTCACTTCCTACGCAGTTTCCAGATCCATCCCTCGCCGTTCACGCGCCAGCGAAGCGATCACGGCCATGCACACCGCCACGATCAGCACGGTCCAGCCCAGCACCGGCCCCAGCCGCTCGCTGTAGTACGTTTTTGCCGCGCTCTCCTGCAAGTGGCTGTTCCATGACGCAATCAGGTTGCCGAGTTGGTACGTCAATCCCGGCACAATCGCGCGCACCGGACCCGGAGACATCTCGTTAAGGTACGCCGGCACCACTCCCCACGCGCCCTGCACCATGAACTGCATCAGCAGGCCACCGCAGGCCAGCATCGCGGCCGTGTGGCTCCATGACCAAAGGGGAATCATCGGGATCGCCAGCAGCGCTGCCGTCATGATCGCGCGTCTCCTGCCCCAGCGCTCAGAAAGCGCTCCGAACGATATCCCGCCCAGAAACGCGCCAACATCGCCCGCGATCGCCACCCACGACGTAGTACCCGGGCTAAGCCCGTGATCACGCTGCAGAAACGTTGGGTAAAGGTCCTGCGTGCCATGGCTGAAGGATGCAAACGTCGTCATCAGTAGGATCATCATCAGCAAAAGCGGCACGTGATGCACCAGCGAAGCCAGGCCGCCACTTGCCGGGGCGCTGACACCCGCGGCAGCAACCTTGCCCTGCTTCGCCGCCAACCAGATCGGCGACTCCTTCACAGTCAGCAGCAGCCCAACTACCAGTAGGCTCGGCAGAGCGCTCACCAGGAACATGACGCGCCAGTTCGTCGCGAAGCCCGTGCCATGCAAGTGGGAAAACAGGAGCCCGAACAGCGCAGCCGCCACCAGGTGCCCCGTCACATAGCCTTCCTGCAACAGCCCGGAGAAGAATCCGCGACCGCTCGCCGGCAGCGTCTCAAACGCCAGCGCCGCGCCCACACCCCATTCGCCGCCCATGGCCACGCCAAACATCGCTCGCAATACGAGGAAAGCGCCGAAGCTCGGCGCAAACGCTGAGGCAATTCCGAACAGCGTGAAGCACAGGACATTCAGGATCAGCGTCGGCTTGCGCCCGATCTTCTCGGCCAGCATCCCGAACAGCAGCGCGCCCACCGGCCGCATCGCCAGCGTCCAGAACAGGCTCTTCGTCACCGTCGTGGGCGTTACGTGGAAGTCCGCCGCGATGGTCTTCAGGCAGAACGTCAGGATAAAGAAGTCAGAGGCGTCCAGCGTCCAGGCCAGAAAGCAGGCCCCGAACGTGCGCCGCTGTCCCGCGGTAAGGGCCCGTATGGGCTGCAGAAAACTCATTGTCTCCGCAGTCTAGCTCACCGCCACTCCCTCGCACAGCGCGCGCGGCCACGGAAAGGCAAAAAGGGTACGGCATACGCCGTACCCTTTTCACGACACCGGGAAGCAGGCCCCCCAACAAGAAACACCCGGCTGACTCTTGTTGGCTTGTACTTACATCTTGGCGCGCAGAGGCATGCCCGGATCCATATACGGCATCTCCACTGCTTCCACTTCGCTCTTCAGGATCTGGTGGTGCAGGCAGTAGAGCGCCAACTCCAGGCGATCGGAAACACCAAGCTTGTCATAAATCTTGCGCAGGTAATTCTTGATCACCTGCTCGGTCGTGCCGATCTGGTAGGCGATTTCCTTGTTGCGCATCCCGCGCGTGATGCACGCGATGATGGAAAGCTCTTTTTCCGAGAGCCGCGGCTGCGTCTTTGGATTGGTCAGCGCCGCTGCCTGTGCGCGGTAGGCCTCGATCACCCAGCTCACCGACTGGTTATCGATCCACGTCTCGCCCGCGGCGATTTTGCGCACGCACTTGATCAGCAGGTCCGGCGCGATCGACCGCGGCACCACGCCGCGAACGCCACGGCGATACAGGTCCACCGTGTTGGTTTCGTCGGTCTCGGAAACCTGCACGATCAGCTTGGCCTGCGGGGCCCGGCGCACAAACTGCGGAATGGCATCGATCATCCCCGCGACCAGTGCGCCTTCCAGCAGCACCACGTCAGTCGGAAACCGCTGCAGCGCGGCAAACAGGTTGTCTACCGTCTCAGCCTGCGCTACCACGCGGATGTCATCTTCCAGCGCGAACACCTTGCGCATGCCAACGCGGTAGATTGCCTGTGAGTCCGCCAGGATCACGCGGATTGCGTGGGTAGAGGTATCGTCAACGCCGTCATGTTGATCTTCCGGCGACATCTGAAAAACTTCAGCGCTCATGAGTGCTCAGCCTTGAGGGAATAGTCGTCAAACACAGCAGCCGCCCATTGTTTGCCGGCGGATTCTTCGTGGCGCACGATCCGCCCCACGCAGTCAAGCAGTACATCTTCGCCCCCGCCCATGGCGGCAGCCGGCATCGTCAGGCGAAAGCGAACTTCCGCATTGAGCGGAGGCAACTCTTCGCCGCGAAACAGGGCGCCATTTGCGCTCACGTCTTCGGTCACAGCCGTGTATTCCCTCTCATCGGTGGCTAACACCACTTCCATGTGAAGGGGGAAGCGCACCGAGGTGCGCACAGGGTCCGTGCCAAATGAAGTTTGCAACAAGGTCAGGGTCTCCTCTCGCGCTTACCCGTTTACCTTGCGGGAATACACGTCGACCTTGAGCAATATTACCGAAGTTTTATCCCCCTGCAGTAACAGCTTGGTGTTACTGAGGTAGCTATTTGGGGAGCCACATCCCCGCAGACCCACCCACCCATGACTTATCGCGGTTATGGTCGACGCCCATCATCAGGCCTCGCCCCATCCGCACCAGCGACGTCATTGGCGTCAACATGCCGTCTTCCGGCCAAACATAGAGAATGCGGATTTCCGCCTGCGTAGGCCCTTCCGGCGTCTGGATCACGGGCTCAAACTTTACCCGCTCCTGCAACAGGTAGTTGTGCCGTTCTGCCGGAGGTATTGACGCAAGGTCGCTATTTGTCGGCGCAAATTGAATACCTTTGCCCGCAAACGAATACAGCGGCTTGAACACCCAGTTCTCGCGCGACTCCGGCAACCGGTCGCTGTCTTCGCCGGCGAAGTAATCATCCAGAAACACCGCAGTCGGCACAGTCGGATGGTCTAGGTGAGGAATCGAGAACTTGCTGATCCGGAAGTACCAGTTTGGGTGTCCTGCCCAGGTCACATCAAGCTGATCGCGATAATCGAAGGGCAGCGTCACACCCTCGCGCTGCAGCTCATCCACGATGACGCGGTTGTAGATGCGATGGATCGGCGTAAGCGCACCATCCTTCGCCCGCTTGTAAAAGAGCTTGTTGCCTTCCTTCACCAGCTTGGCGACATCGACCACCGGAATGCCCAGCTTCGTCTCGTGCATGTGAAAGTCGGGCAGCGTCTTCTGCTCCTCCGGAGCAACTTCGGCCAGCACCACGTTCTCCGGGTCGTACCCCGCGACGATGACATTGCTCATCAGCTTCCAGTAACTCGCGTCGTCCAGCCCGCCAAAGCGGTACTGAAGCGACGGGTCCAACTCGAACACATCGATGTATGCCTGCGCCAGCTCCGGCTGGTAGCCGAAGATCGAGGGAAACGCCTGCATCTCCACCAGCTTCGGCTGCAGCTCGCCCTGCGCATCGCGAACCAGCCCAAAGTCCACCGTCATGAAGTGCGGCCGCTGGTCCTGGTTCGGTACGCAATACTCATCAGGAATTGCCGCGTTCGACTGCTGCATGTAGTGCGTATTACCCAGCAGTTGCGATGTCAACTCCACTCCCGCGTGCACCATGCGCTCCATCAGTTCGCGAGGAAAGAAGCACGGCGTTTCCGCGATTCGAAACTGAATGTGCGTGCGCGTGCGTTCATCGAGCCGCTGCTTCAACTCCGCATAATTTGCCTCGGTAAACCGCGCATTGAAATCACTGCGAAACGGCTCCAGCATGTGTCACGTCCCCCACCGAACTGTCATCCTTCCGCGCAGGGAGTATCTGCTTTCGCCAAAGCGCCAGCGGCCTGCCAGGAAACCGCGAAATCCACTATCTTGCTAACTCGCTGCACCCTCAATCAGAAACTTGCCTTCGCGCATAATCTGCTCTTCTTGGCCGTCACCCGTCCCCAGCCAGATGTTGAAGTGCAGACCGACCACATCGATGTGCGTGGTCGACTTCCACGGCGCGCCCGTGTGGTTCCCGTAAGGATCCCCAAACGCGATATGAATCCCCGGAAACTTCTCGTCCTGCAGGATGTTCCCGATCACGTGGTCCACGCCAATGTTGGTGCCGATCGCGAACTCGCCCACACGATCCGAGTTGGCGTCAGTGTGCGTGTACTCCCAGAACTCCTTTTCAAGCTGCTTGTTCTCGCACTCCACCGTCGTAATCCGGTTGCGGCTGATGTGGATCGTCAGCGGCGTCTCGCGCAGAATGCCATAACGAGCGCACAGGAAGTCGCCGACAACCCCATCCACCACGAACACGCCGTTCACCTCACCCGGAGCCGTAAAACACTCGCCACCCGGCAGGTTTCCCCACTTCTCTGTGCTGATAATCCCCGACGTCTTGAACCACTTGTACTCCGGGTTCAGTTCCGCAAACATGTTCGTCCCGGCAGGAGTCGTCGCCCGCACGTACTTCGCCTTGCGCACGCGATCCAGCACCGCCTGGCTCAGCCGGTCCACCGCCTTGAAGTCTGCGCGCATCCCCGCCAGCATCACCTCCGGAGTGATGTTCACCATGTGCGCGTGGCGCATATGCCGGCGATTCACCACGTCGGTCATCTGCATGCGGCTTTGCAGCTCGTTCGGCTGCACCTGCACCGCGAAGATGCTGACCTCGGAGGTCTCCATGTCGTCCAGCACCTCGGAAGGCATGCCTTTCAACGGACGCGCCGCCAGGTCTTCCAGCACGAAGCCGTTCCAGGTGCAGCCAATCGCATCTAGTTCCACAGCCAGCGCCGCGGCGATCGAGGCTGTGCTTTCGTCGGTGATCACCGTCACCTTCTCGCTGGGCTGAATGCGCAGGCAAGTGGTGACGGCGTTGCGTGCTCCTTCGCGGAACTCCTCGGGAAACGCTGTGCTGCGAAGGTCGGTCATGGTGGCTGCGGGCAAAAGGCTCTCCTGTCCTCTTTTTGGATGCATTACAGACAGGTTACAGACCGGCGCGCGTCTCCGCGGCCATGTAATCCACAACTTTTACCAGGCTCCCCGTCTCGCGAAATACCCTCAGCTGCCGATCCGCGCCCGAACCCTGCTTGAGCATCGTGCGGATGTACTCGATGCAGGGCCGCGACTCTAGCTCGTCCACCACATCATCCACGAACTGCAGGTATTCCTCGATCAGGTCGCACTCCGGCACCTCTTCCTGCTTGCCGAAGTCGATCAGCTTGCCCTCTAACCCATACCGAACGGCTCGGAACTTGTTCTCCATCAACAGCGCGCGCGAGTATTGCCGGTAGTCCTGGTTATTGGCATGCAGCTTCCAAAGCTTGGCTGCTGTCGCCTGGATCAACGCTGCAATCGCCAGTGTCTCGTCCGCCCGCATCGGAATATCGCAAGCCCGAACCTCGATTGTGTTGAAGAACGGATGCGGCCGGATATCCCACCAGATCTTCTTCGCATTGTCGATCGAGTTCGTCTTGATCAGCAGGTTCACATACTCCTCGAACTCGGAGTAGCTCGCAAAGTAGTCCGGTATGTTTGTGCGGGGAAAGTGCTCGAACACCTTCGCGCGATAGCTCTTGTAGCCCGTCTCCATGCCCATCCAGAAGGGCGAGTTCGTTGAAAGCGCCAGGATGTGCGGCAGGAAATAGCGCAGCGAGTTCATGATGCGGATTGCCGCTTCCTTGTCCTCAATGCCCACATGCACATGCAATCCGAAGATCAGGTTGGACCGCGCCACGAGTTGCAAATCTTCCACCACCTTGTCATACCGCGGATCGGGATAGATCTCCTGCGCCCTCCAGTCCGCGAACGGATGCGTCGCCCCGGCCACCAGCACAAGCCCATTCTCTTCCGCCAGCCCGATCAAGCCGCGCCGCAGCTCAAAAAGATCCTTCCGAGCCTCATCGATGTTTCGGCAGATATGTGTACCCACCTCGATCACAGACTGGTGCAACTCGGCCTTCACCCGCTCTTCCAGCCGGATGCGGCCCTGCGCCAGCATGTCCGTCGAGATGTGCGACCGGAGATCGCGCGTCTCCGGATCGATCGTCTGGTATTCCTCTTCAATGCCAAGCGTGAAGGATGGTCTCATCGTGGATCGGCTCCTTCTACAACTGTGTGCGTAGCGTGACTCAACTGTGCAACAGACTTGAACCAGACGCCAAAGCTATTTCTTCTTCTTCGCCGTAGAGCTCTTCGTTCCTCCCGGCGCAGACTGTGTCGCGCCGGTCAGGAAGCGCGACCAGTTCATCCCTGCATCCTTTGGCGGCCCATCTTGCGCCTTCTTGATCGCCAGCCTCGACACCTTGTCGACGATCCACTCGAAGTTGTCCTGGCCCACCGAGTTGTAGTCCGCATCCGGAGCCGGGTTCATGAAATCGATGGCATATGGAATCCCATCTTCCACCGCAAACTCCACCGTGTTCAGGTCATATCCCAGTGCACGGCAAAGCGTCAGCGCGTCTTTTTCCACGCGAGCCAGCAGAGCCGGATCGTACGGCGGCGGATCCTTCACATAGCGCAGGTGATGAGGCTGCCGGGGGTCGTACGGCATGATGTGGACGTCTTCCTGTCCCACCACGTAACAGCGGAAGTACTCCTTGAAGTTCACCGCCGCCTGCAGCGTCATGCAGAGGTTCCGGCTCGAGTCATACGCCTGGAAGAACTCCTCCGGGTTGTGAACATGATGCACGTCGCGCCAGCCCCCACCGTCATGCGGCTTCAGAAACGATGGAAACTTTACGTAGTCGAATACCGCTTCCCAGTTCAGCGGGAACTCCATGTTCCGGCAACTCTGCGCGTTGATCTCCGGCGGGAAAAACTTGTGCGGCAGCAGCGCCGTGCGCGGCACGGCCACGCCCAGCGCATCCGCCAGCGCGTAGTTGAAGAACTTGTCGTCCGCGCTCCACCAGAACGGGTTGTTAATCACCACCGTGCCCGTCAGCACCGCGTTCTTCAGGTATGAGCGATAAAACGGCATGTCATGCGAGATGCGGTCCACGATCACCGCATAGCCGCACGGCTTGTTCATCTGCACGCCGCCCAGTTCCACAAACTCGGCCGTGATCCCCTCCACGTCCATCGAGTTGATGCGCTCCACCAGCGCTCCCGGAAACGAGTTCTCCTGCCCAAACAGCACGCCAATCTTCTTCACGATCGCCTCCCTGTTCTTGCCTTCTAAACCCTGAGCCCTAAACCCTATACCCTCGCTTTACAGGTACACCTGCACCATCCGCTGCCACCACGGCCAGTCGTGACCCGTATTGTCGCCCCACACATCAAGCTGCACCGGGACATGTTTCCCCCGAAGCACCGCGGCCAGGCGCTCATTATCATTCCAGCACTGGTCGTGCACGCCCGTCGCCAGCACCATCTTGTTGTGCCGCAGCCGTTCCAGGAACCAGTGATCGTGCATGTTGCTCACGTAAGCCAGCGGCAGGTTGGTATACACGTCGAAGTCATAGTATCCGTGCAGGAACCCAAGCCCCGTCAGGTCGAAAGCCCCACTCATCGACAGGCACATCCGAAACACGTCCGGGTGCTTCAGGTACATGTTCGCCGCATGGTATCCGCCAAAGCTGCAGCCCATGGCGAGGTACTCCGTGCGCCAGTTCTGGTGCTTGCAGAACGGGATCACCTCATGCACGATGTAGCGGTCATACTGCACCTGCCGCGCGATCTGCCACCGCGGCCCGACATTTCGGTTGTACCAGCTCTCCGCATCCACCGAATCCACACAGAACAGCTGTATTTGGCCGGCCTCGATCTTGTCCGCGATCGCGCCCACCATGCCGCGCTCTTCAAACTCAAAAAAACGTGCTGACGACGTGGGGAAAACAATGGCCGGCACGCCGTCATGCCCAAATACCAGCATCTCCATGTCGCGCCCTAGCTCGGGCGACCACCATTTGTGGTATTCACGCTTCATTCGTCGTACGTTACCTTTCTTGCCTCTCTGGTACTCTGAGGCCCTACCGGTGCCTGGGGTTGTGTTTCGCTGCTGCAACTGCCGCTGACTCACGCGGCTAGCGAATCCCTGCACTTTATCTCAAGACCTCCCAAGGCGCATCGTCTAACTTGTCATCTTCCCTGCACTCCGAAACGCAAGAACACCTCGTCGATGCCGCTGCGCGTCACGAGCTCGACGACAATCCTCGCTATCAAGTGATCGCGGACTTCCACTCCGAGTTCCTCTCCAACGATCGCGATATCCTCGTTTACCTGCCCGAAGCCTACCTCTCCGAGCCTGACCGCCGCTTCCCCGTCTTCTATCTCCACGACGGGCAAAACCTCTTCGACGGCAGAACTTCCTACGTCGTCAACCGCACCTGGAGAGCCCACGCCACGGCCGACTGGCTTACCCGCGAAGGCGTCATCGAACCTGTCATCCTTGTCGGCATCAACAACACGGGCACCCGCCGCATGGCCGAGTACACCCCCACCCGCGACTTCCGCCTGGGCGGCGGCGATGGATACCAGTATGGCAAACTGCTCACCCAGGAGCTCAAGCCTCACCTCGATACCTTTTATCGCACCCTGCCCGACTCTCCTAACACCGGCCTCGGCGGCTCGTCGCTCGGCGGCCTCATCTCGCTGGCCCTTGGACTGCGCTATCCGCAGGAGTTCGGCAAACTAGCCGTTATGTCCCCCAGCGTCTGGTGGAACCAGCGCAGCATTCTCGGCATCGTCGGCGAAGCCCGCCCCAAACCGGCTCTCAAGATCTGGCTGGACATGGGAACGTCGGAAGGCCTGCGCCATCTGCGCGACTGCGACGTGCTCCACCACCGCCTCCGCCAGCGCGGCTGGCGTGACGGCAAGGATCTCAAGTACATTCGCGTCTCCGGCGGCCTCCATAACGAAGATGCCTGGGCGGCCCGCTTCGGCAAAGTTCTGCAGTTCCTCTTCCCCGCAAAGTAGATCTCGCGCGCAACTCCGAGGAATTTGGGGAATGGATGCAGACAAACATCCCCGGCCTCCTGTCAGGCCTCCTTCAGTGCGGTCCCGAAAGCTCATCACAAATCGTTGCTATTCGCCCGAGAACCCGCGATAATGGATTGTTCGAGCAAATAGGTCTGCGGGCCCTCTCCGGACCTCCCCGGAACTCCGCATCGTCCCTTACGAACAAAAATTTCGCAATTCGAGAGGATTCACCCAAGTGTTAATGATCCGTCTGGCGCGCGTTGGCGCCCGCAAACAGCCCCACTACCGCATCGTTGTCATCGAAAAAGACCGCGCTCGCAATGGCCGTTCTATCGAAGTGGTAGGCACCTACAACCCCCGCACCAATCCCGCGACTGTCGAACTCAAGCGCGAACGGATTGACTACTGGATCAGCAAGGGCGCACAGTTCTCTGAAACCGTAGGCAAACTCGTGAAGAAAAATCCGGTTGCTGAAGCTCCGGCTGCCGTCTAAAGTAATTCACAACGTAACCGCTTACGGCCCCCGTTAGACTTGCTGCACGATGGCTAAAGTTAGGCTCCTTCCATCGATTTGCTCAGGTAGACTCGCCACACGGGGCACTCAGTGCTATCGAGTGTTGTGCAACGGGAAAAAGTCCGCGTAGCGGCAGTCCTGGTGTACCCAGAATCCTGGCTCGTCACCTTGCGCGCATTTCCCTTCTCGGAGGGTTGGCAAAAGGCGCAAGGTCTGGTCAAATCCTCTGAGGTGTGTGTGTGACTGAGAACGTGGAAATGGCAACGGGTAATGCCCGTGCTGACATGAAGGCGCTCGTAACCGAGATCGCCAAGGCCCTGGTCGACCACTCTGATGCTGTGGAAGTGGAGGTCTTCGAGGATGAAGGCGCTACTGTTCTTCAGCTTCGGGTCGCACCGGATGACGTCGGTAAAGTAATCGGCAAGCAAGGACGTACGGCGCGCTCACTGCGCACGATTCTGAGCGCAGCCAGCATGAAGTACCAGCAGCGTTTCGCCCTCGACATCGTGGAAAGCGACGACGAAGATGACGACGAGGTTAACGCGGAATAAACAGCTATCATCCTTGTCTCCTCCGCCGAGAGGATTTCCACAGTAACCACTCAGATCTCAGGAATGCGTAAAGCCGGTGTCGTCCACCGGCTTTTCTCATGTCCCAAATCAATCGGAACATATCCCTCAGACGCCACGACGGCGACCCGCAGGCCGCCGTTGTGAAGTGGACGTTGTGAATGAATGTTGTGACTTGGATGTTCGGAAAGGCTAGGCGGCCCGCTCCACTTCGCGCAGACGGGCAGCCTTGCCACGCAGACCGCGCAGGTAGAACAGCTTCGAGCGGCGAACTTGATAGCTGCGGATCTTCTCCACCTTGTCCACAACTTTCGAGTTGTACGGGAAGATGCGCTCGACGCCCTGGCCGAAGCTCATCTTGCGAACCGTGAACGAGCCCTGCGGCCCCTTGCGAGTGGCGATGACCATACCCTCGAACGCCTGCAGACGCTCTTTCTCGCCTTCCTTGATCTTCACCTGCACCCGCACTGTGTCGCCGGGGGCGAACTCGGGGAGGTCTGTGCGCTGGAACTTTTCTGCCAGCTTTTGCATTACGGGATGAATCATGACGGGAATTCCTTGCTTGAAGTCGCAGGATGTAGTCTACCACGTTCTCGCTGCACTTACGCTCTCAGTCACGACGACGCCTCGCCTCACGGACAACGGAGAACTCACAACGGAGAACTCGCAACGGAACTGGGACGATCCTCGTTCTCCTCCGTCAGCCGACGCAGTCTGGTCCGCTCCGCTGCTGTCAGCTCCCCGGTTTCCAACAGCTCAGGCCGATTCCGCAGCGTCTTCCGCAGCGCAGCCTCTCGCCGCCACTGCCGTACCTGCAGGTGATCGCCGCCTGCCAGCACCTCCGGCACCTTTACCCCACGAAACTCCGCCGGCCGCGTGTACTGCGGATAATCCAGCAGCCCGCCCGCTCCATGCGTCGCCCTAGGCACACCGTCCGCCGTCTTCTCGCTGCCACCCTCATCGCCCTCGCCAAAGCTCTCATACCGCGACGAGTCTGCATGACCGAGCACTCCCGGCAGCAGCCGCGTCACCGCATCCACGATCACCGCTGCACCCAGCTCCCCGCCTGACAGCACATAGTCGCCAATCGAGAGCTCCTCATCGCACAACAGGTCGCTCACCCGCTCGTCGACGCCCTCATAGCGCCCGCAGATCAGCACGACACGCTCGGTAGCGGCCAGCCGCCGAGCCACCGCCTGCGTGAACCGCGTTCCACCCGCCGAAAGCAGCACCACCCGCTCCCGCGCCGCATCGCGCTCGCCCTTAGGCGCGAGCCCCAGCGACTCCACCGCCGCGAAGATCGGCTCCGGCTTCATCACCATGCCTTCTCCGCCGCCGAAAGGCCTGTCATCCACGGTCTTGTGCCGGTCATGCGTCCACTGGCGAAGATCATGCGCATGAGCCCCGGCGATCCCCGACCGCAGCGCCCGCGCCGTCACGCCGAACTCAAACGGCCCGCGAAAGAACTCCGGAAAGATCGTGACAATATCGAACCGCATAGCAGCCACTTCAGTCTATCGGCCCAACCACAGATGCCGTCGCGTACCTTGGCGCCCTTCGCGCCCTCCGCGTCAAAGCTCTTCGCCAGCCTCGCCAACGATCTCTCCTTCGCTTACCAACCCCAAAGGCAGCCGCATCTCCACCCGCCTCCCCGGCACATCAACCCGCACAAGCCAAGCCTTCAGAAACGGCACCAGCAAGGTCTCGTCACTGCTCTCGGGCTGCACCTCCAGCAGATCGGCCGCATCCTCCAGCCGCTTGCCATCCGGCGTGGTCGGGAACTGCACATCCACAATCTCCCCCACGACCGCTTCCCCATCCAGCAGCAGGCACCCCACCAGGTCGCCCACGTAGAACTGGTCCTCGTCCAACTCCGGCAGGGCATTCTTGCGCACCATCAACTGCCGTCCCGCCATCGCCTCCGCCGCCGAAATGTCATCCACCCCAGCCAGCTTCAACACCACACGTCCGGCATTCCGCCCGGTAGGCTCCCACATGTCGTCCAGCGTCACCAACCCATCGGCATCCTTCGGTGCCGCAGCACCCACCGCTGCCCAGCGCAGCGAAGCCCCAGCCTCGAGCACACCCGTCACATCTGTCAGCGGCTCCGCCAGCAATTCGCCCCGCCGCCCCTGCGGCCTCATCAGCCGAGCCACCGCCACCCACTCGTCTTGCTTCAATTCATCACTCATCGCTTCGAGAGTACTAGCCCGCCTTGCACAGCTTCACGTCCGATAAACTTGTAACCGCACGCGATGGCTTCTCTGTTCCACTACCCAGTCCCGGCGGGCGTCACCAAGGCCACGGCCAAGCAGCAGATGCTCAAGCAGCTCATCTGCAGCAACGCGCCCGAGCAGGCCCTGCGCTACCATGGCTTCCGCACCATCGCCGGCGTGGATGAAGTCGGCCGCGGTGCCATCTTCGGCCCCGTCGTCGCTGCTGCCGTCATCCTTCCCGAGAAGGTCGGCATCCTCGCCCGCATGGGCCTCAAAGACTCCAAGCAGCTCACCCGCGAAGAGCGCGAGCGCCTCGACCGCAAGGTACGCAGCATGGCTCTCGCCATCGGCCTCTGCGCCATCGACGCCGAAACCATCGACCGCGTCAATATCTATCAGGCCACGCGCCTCGCCATGCTGGCCGCCGTCCAGCAGCTTGAAGCCTCCGGCGTCATCCCCGACCACATCATCCTCGACGCCATGCAGATCGATCATCCCTGCGCGCAAACCAAGCTCTACTACGGCGACGCGCTCTGCCTGTCCGTAGCCGCCGCCTCTGTCGTCGCCAAGGTCTACCGCGACAACCTCTGCCGCGAGCTCGCCTTGCAGTTCCCGCAGTACGGTCTCGAAAATCACAAAGGCTACGGCACGCCCGAGCACCACGCCGCCCTCCGCGAGCACGGACCCACACCGCTGCACCGCCGCAGCTTCGCTCCCGTTCGCGCCCTCATCGCCAACCCCAACGCAACCCTCCAGCTCGACTTCGAAGCCACCCTCGAACCTTCCGACCCCTTCTTCGACGACGACCTGATCTCCGACGACGTAGCCGCCACTGGCGAAGCCTTCCTCATCACAGCCACCACCGAGGCCCTGCTCTGATGCCGCTCCGCCTTCTCTGCGTCGTCGCCCACCCCGACGACGAGTGTTTCGCCTTCGGCGGCGCCCTCGCCCTCGCCGCCCAGCGAGGCGTTGAAACCTCAGTCATCTGCCTCACCGACGGCCAGGCCGCTACCCACCGTGGCGATAGCAAGTCCCCCGAGGACCTTGGCCGCATGCGCCGTGAAGAGTTCGCCGCCTCCTGCAAAATCCTCGGCGTCAGCCGTCACGAGCTGCTCGACTACCAGGACGCCAGGGTCGAGTTCGCCAGTCTCTCCGAGATCGCCGCCAGGCTCGTCCCCCGTATTCGAGCTTTCCGGCCGCACATCATCCTCACCTTCGGTGGCGAAGGCGCGCTCAACTCCCACCCGGACCACACCACGGTCTCTGCCGCCACCACCGCGGCATTCCACTGGTCCGGCAACCCAAAGCGATTTCCTGCCGCAGGCGAGACTGAAGCCAATCCGACAGCTGCATGGCGCCCGCAGCGTCTCTTCTACCTCAGCGGCGACTTCTTCATCCCCGATCGTTACGCCCCGTCGCTCGCTCCCTGGACGCACACCCTCGACATCCGAGCGGTCCTTCCGCTCAAGAAGCAGGCCTTCGCCGCTCACGCTTCGCAAGCCCCGCTCATGGAATCCACCCGAAGCCTCTTCGAAGAGCACGGCGACGAAGAGCGTTACACCCTCGCCGCCAGCA
The DNA here is from genome assembly GCA_965198545.1 of Granulicella sp. Taxonomy (GTDB): domain Bacteria; phylum Acidobacteriota; class Terriglobia; order Terriglobales; family Acidobacteriaceae; genus Granulicella. Next base: position 52,489 of record CBDAPS010000004.1, read on the forward strand.
TCGACCCGCAACCGGCGACGCAGAGCGATGACCTGTTCGCCGGGCTTACAGAGTAGAAAGCCCGGCGGGAGGCGTAAGACAGTACAATTCTGGCACCTATGCGCGCCCGTACGGTCAGCCCCTTCGCTGCGCTTCTACTCAGCGCCTGCTCGTTCGTTCACGCTCAGGATGGGGATCATTCCGCCACACCGCCCGCCGGAAAGGCACATCCACCGGTGGCGCAGCCGCAGGGACACATCACCGGCACCATTTTGTGCAATGACACGCATAAGCCTGCGCGCGGTGCGCTGGTGATGGTGATGCCTCTGCCTGGCGAGAGCACGCAGCCAGTCATGGGTAGCAGAGAAATGATGGTTCGTACCGGCAACGACGGCGTTTACACGGCTGATCACGTTGCACCGGGCGAGTACACCGTCGTGGCTTTCCAGCCCGGCTATCTGAATGCCATGGAGAGCCTGCTGACGCGAGAAACCGAAGGCGCTTCTCTCTCACCGGCCCGGCAGCGCGAGTTGCTGGCCAGCAATGGTATCGCCGCTTTGCGCGCCGCCGAGACAGCGCGCTTCGATATCATGCTGCAACGTGGCGCAACCCTCAGCGGTCGTGTGCTCTACTCTGACGGCTCCCCGGCAACGCAAATAACGCTGATGCTGGAAGACACGGCCGCCAAACCCGCGAAGAGCTCGAGGTCTGCAGACGAACAAGCGCTGATCGGAATCGTCTTCGGTTCCATGTTCACGCACCAGAGCATGAGCACGGACGATGAAGGCCGGTTCCGTCTATCTGGTCTCAAGCCAGGAAGTTACCGGTTGGCGGCGACCCAACCCGCAGGCGCCCCAATGGACGCGGAAGGCGGCGACGGCATGGGATTTCTCGCCGGCGTGGTTCCCGATATCCATGCTCTGCGTTTCTATGCCGGCGACACAGCGCACCGCGCTGCGGCAAAGGTGTTTGACCTCCGCGCGGGTGATTCGGTAGAGGGAATCGAGATTACCGTGCCCGTGGACGGCTTTCACTCCGTCCGCGGAACGGTCACAGCCATTGACGGCCGTCTCGTCAATATGGGCGCGGTGACTCTCACCGACACTGCTGACAGCACGCTTGTCTTTCAGGGCGCGCTGGACCGTGAAGGCACCTTCAAAATCGCACAGGTGACCTCGGGGACGTACACGCTCCAGGTCAGCAACATACGGATCGGTACGGTGCAGCGCCCGTCCGAGCTACCAGCCGACTACCCGGATACGAACCTTCCGCTGCAGCCCACCAATGCGTTTGCAGATGGTTCCATTTCCGTACTCGTGAAAGACGGCGATGTAACCGATGTGCGGCTTTCAGTCAGTGAGGTTCCGCTCCCGAAGCCCGATCCAAAGCAGCCGTCCTCTGTCAATAACGAGCCGTAAACGCGAGCTACCCTCAAGGTGTCCTCGTGAAGTTGACGTGAAGGGAGAAGACCTCTACCGCGTCTGAAACTCCGGCGAACCCAGCACCAGCGCCGTCAGCACGTTCAGCGTGTCTGTAGGTGTAGCGTTCGCCGGCTGCTTACCCATCTGTGCGTCGATCAGCTCGTTCGTCTTTGCCGAAACCGGCGTTCCCACGATCGTGTTCTCCAGCACGTGCAGCACCATCTCCTGCCCGGCCGAACCCAGCGCAACATCCGGAACGGAACTCACCGGCATCGCGTGAGGCGTCGTTGGAGCCGAAGCCCCCGGCAGCATCATCCCCGTCGCCAGCAGCTTCGGCGCGTCGAACTTCTGGTTCGCATAGTGCCCCGTCGTCAACTGATACGCAAAGTTCAGCCGGTCCACCAGCGCCACCGAATTCATCCACTGGTCCGCCGTCAGGTAGTACCCCGTCGGCGGCAGCGCTCGATACGGCTCCATACCCATCTGCTTTAGCGTATTCACCAGCGCGCCGGGGTTCGCAGGGTCGGTTCCTGTCGCACGAAACGCCGAAGCCACGAACTCCATCGGCGTCTTCACCTTGTTGCGAAAGTACTGCTTTGAACCGAACTCCGGCGAAGCGATCAGCGCCTTCAGCACCGTACGAATGTCTCCCTGGCTGCTCAGGTACACCTGCGCCAGCCGATCCACCAGCGCAGGCGGCGGCGTGTCCGCCACAAACCTCTGCGCCAGCAGATAGCTCAGAAAGTGCGCCGTCTGCGGAGCCGCCGCCAGGATCTCCAGCGCCGCGATGCCCTGCTTCACGCTGTCCGCGTTCGCCGGGACCCGACTTTCAGGCGCCAAGCTTGGCCCGAAAGTCTGCGCAGGAGCGCCAGCCGCACCGGCAGCCTTGACCGCATGTCCCTGCTCGTCAATCGAATACCCAAACCAAACCTTCGGCCCTGGCTCATGCCGCTTCGGGTCGAACGTGAACGGGCCGCCCTGCGCCGGCCGGTCCACTCCCCACCCCGTCAGGATCGCCGCCAGCGCCGTCACGTCGGCCTGAGAGTAGCCGCCGTTCACGCCTACCGTGTGCAGTTCCATCACTTCGCGGCCGTAGTTCTCGTTCAGCCCTTTGTTCCCGCGCTTGCTGTTCGGGTTCTGCGGGTTCACGCCGTTCGCGAGCGAATCCGGCCCGATCGACTGATAGTTATCCAGGTACACCATCATCGCGGGAGACTGCGCCGTTGCCAGCAGCAGATCGCGGAACCGCCCCAGCGCGTGCCTGCGAATCACGTCGCGCTCATAGCTCGTCGTGTACCACTGGTCGGAATCTTTCCCAATGAAGATGTTGAAGTGGTTGAACCAAAAGTCCGTCATCACTTCCAGCAACTGCCGCTCCGTCAGGATGTCCCGCAGCACGCGCCCCTGCGCCAGCTCGTTCGCAATGTTCCCAGACGAGCTCACCTGCCCGCTCATCGCCTGGAACATCTCGCGCTCACGAGGCGCAAAGTCGTTAAAAAGAAGGTTGCGCTGATCGCCCGTCAGGTTCCCATTCCCCGTCAGCGCAATGCGATCCTCCACAGGCATCGTCAGGATCGCCGCCACCCGCTGGTTCTTGGGCATCGAGATCAATGAGCCAAACAGCCGCGAGGCAGTCGCCTGATCCTGTTGCTTCTTTGTTGCCTTTTCAGCGTCTGTCGGCTCCGGTCTCGGCGAGCCGGAGCCATCCGGCTTCTTCGCATCTCGCTCCGCGTTCCACTTCACCACCTGAACTTCGAACACCGCGTTCAGCAACGGGTCTGTCGGAAACGGCACCTTGCCCTGTGCGACGGCATCCACCTGCTGGCGATCCGGAAACACGTTCAGCGCCTGCGGAGGCTGCATGGTCAGCGTCGGATACTGCCCCAGCCGCTTGTCGCAAGCCGAATCGTTGATCGTCTCAGGGGCCATCTGCTGCGCGAGCCACTTGTCCGTGCCCAGAGCCAGCACCTGATCCACCTCGCCCGGTCGCTCGCCAAACGTAAAGCGGTCCAGCAATTGCACCACCCGCTCACGTTCGTTCAGCGGAGTCAGGGCCGCTGGTTTCGTCACAGCGTTCGCAGCGGTCTTGCCCGCCGCTCCGCGCGCCTTTGTAGACTGTGCCGCGACCGCCGTCGCGGCCAGTATGCACAGCGCGGTGACAGCAAGCAGTCGCAATCTCTCGCCCATAGTCCGGCCTCACTGAAAGTGTAGACCTCTGCGCCCGCGTAAGGTTGCGGCCCGACCCCGCGCGTAGCTAGAACGCCGCCTGCGCTGTCCCCACCGGCGGTACCTTCCTCCGCCGCTTCACCACCGCAAACCCCATCCGAATCCCCAGCAGCACGATCAGCACGCCCGCATCCTTCCACGGCGTCCGCACCCCTGTCTTCACCAGCCACATGTAATGGATCACGGTCGCAATCGCCGCTACATACACCAGCCGATGCAGCGCCTGCCATCTCTTGCCGCCCATCCACCGCAACATCCGCTGCGGACTGCTTAACGCCAATAGGAACAGAATGATCCACGCCAGCAGCCCCACCTGGATAAACGGCCGCTTCAGCACGTCATCCACCATCGAAGGCCAGATCGCCTTCAACTGCACCCACGGCTCAGCCAGATGGCCCGCACGCAACCCCGCCACTGCCGTCGCGATGTCGAAACCGCTGAACAGCAGCACATACGTCAGCAGGTGCAAAGTCGCATAAAAGAACGCATACAGCCCCACCATCCGCCGCAGCCGGATCAGCCAAGACAGCGAGGAATGAATCCGCCGGATCGGCGTAATCGCCAGATCGCCCAGAAGGATCCAAAGCGCCCAGTTCCCCGTGGCATGAGTCAGAAAATTGACTGGATCAGCCTGCTGCGCCAGGTACCCGCTCTTGTAAGTCCAAAGCAAGCCGAGAAAGGGCACTAGCAGAAACAGGTGAACGACGATCTTAACGAAAGGGACCGCACGTGAAGACATAGGTGCTTAGACTAACCCTTTGACTTGCGCCGCCAACTCGCTAACCTGCCATCGCGAAGCGCTAACCCGCTAGTAGAACTTCTTCAGATCCATCCCCGCATACATTCCCGCCACCTCATTCCCATAGCCATTGAACGGCTGCGTCGGCACGTAGTGCGGCAGAAAGCTGTTCGTATTCAGCAGCCGTTCCCGCGCCTGCGACCAGCGCGGATGATCCACGCTCGGGTTCACGTTCGAGTAGAAGCCGTACTCGCTCGGTGCCATGTCGTTCCACGTAGTCGGCGGCTGCTTGTCCACAAACTTGATCTTCACAATCGCCTTGGCTGACTTGAAGCCGTACTTCCACGGCACAATCACCCGGATCGGCGCGCCCTGCTGGTTCGCCAGCGTCTCCCCGTAGGAGCCGAACGTCAGCAGCGTCAGCGGATTCATCGCCTCGTCCATGCGCAGCCCTTCGGAGTACGGCCAGTCGAAACCTCCCGGCAACTCCATCTGGCTGTGATCCGCATCGGAAAGAAACTGCACGTACTTCGCGCTCGGCAGCGGGTCCATCGCCTTGAGGAACTCGGCCAGCGGATAGCCATCCCACGGAATCACCATCGACCACGCTTCCACGCAGCGAAAGCGGTACACGCGGCTCTCCATCGGCTTGAAGCCTGCAATCGTGTCGATGTCGATGGTCTGCGGCTTCTTCACCAGCCCTTCCACCTTCACCGTCCACGGGCGCGTCTTGAACTTCGTCGCATTACGCGCCGGATCGCTCTTGTCCGTCCCAAACTCGTAGTAGTTGTTGTAGCTCTGCGCCTTCGCCTCAGGCGTCGTCGCATCGCTCACCGTGTACTTCGTCGCCACGCTGTTAAGTTTGGTCAGCGCCCGCGCGTGTTCCGGAAACATTGCCGCCGCGGCCACGCCGCCGGCAGCCAGTCCCGCCTGCTTGAGGAAGCTCCGCCGATCGCGCTGGTACGCCTCATAAACACTCTTGCTCGTGATCTCCGACGATGGAATATCAGTCGATTTGCGAATCAGCATGGACACTTCCTCCGAACTTCAAAGCCGCGCTGCACACCGGCGGCACTCACTGTAAGTACGCACTCACACGGTTAGACGGATGCAGCCCCGCTCGCGATGCGCCCGCGCAGCGCCCACACCAGCAGCCCCAGGGCTGCAATCACAGCAGCCAGCAGCACTTCTCGTCCAAAGTTTGCCCGTGACACCACGATAAACCCAAATCCCAGCAGCGCCAGCAGCGGCGGCAGCGGGTAAAGCCACATCCGGAAAGGCCTCACCGCCTCGGGTTGCCGAGTCCGCCAAAGCATTACGCCCACATGCTGCAGGCAGAACTGCAGCAGGATGCGCAACACCACCAGCCCCGCGATCACGTCCGCCAGCGAGAAGCAGCAAGCCACGCAGGCGACTCCGCTCAGCACCAGCAGACTCACATGCGGGAACCGCCCCTTCGGGTGCAGCCGACCGAACACCCGGAGAAAGTTCCCATCCCGGGCCGCCGCAAACGGTATCCGCGAATACCCCAGCAAAAGCGAAAACACGCTGCCAAATGCCGTCACCATGACCAGCAGCGCCGCCAGACGCCCCAGCCACACTGCGGCCGCCACGCCCAGCACCGGCGAGTACGCTACCCGCATCACCTCGGCCAGCAGTGCTCGCCGGGCATCGACGTTCTGCGCCGCAAGCATCGCAGGCGCTCCCAGCACCGCCAGCACGCTCGCATTCAGCCCCAGGTACAGCACCGCCACAATCCCGATCGAAAGCAACACCGCCCGCGGCACGGTCCGCCCCGCGTCGCGAACTTCACCCCCCAGGAACGTCACGTTGTAGTAGCCCCAGTAGTCATAGGTCGCCACCAGCATCGCCGAGCCCAGTCCCACAAAGAAGCTGTGGTTCAGCCGAAACGCACCCGGCGTAAACGCCACCACCGGCGCCCAGTGCCCGCGCAGCAGCCCCGTCGCCATCGTCCACGCAATCGTCAGCAGCACCAGCGTCAGCAGCACGGCCGAGATCCACTGCAACGCCTCAAGCTTTCGATACAGCAGCCAGGCCGTCAGCACCACCACCCCCACCGCCAGCAGTGTCAGCGGCCCAAAGCTCACCCCCGCCGAGTAGCGCCCCAGCCTCACCGCATGCACCGCCCCGGCCCGCAGCCACCCCGCGTGTGCCGCCGGCACCAGCGCCGTCGAGTACTGCGCCAGCCCAATCGCCCCGCTCGCCACCGATAGCGGAGCCGAAAAGCAAAGCTGAAACACAAACAGAAAACTCAGCAGCCGTCCCCACCGCTCCGGAAACATCCGCCTGAGGTATGCATAGGTTCCGCCCGCCTCCGGCATCGCCGCGCCAAGCTCGGCCCAGACCAGCCCGTCACAAAGCGCCAGCAGAGCCCCCAGTACCCAGCCCAGCATCGCCTGCGGTCCCCCCATCGCCGCCAGCAGCAGCGGCAGCGTAAGAAAGGGTCCCACGCCGATCATGTCCAGCAGGTTCAGCGTCACCGCGCCACGCAGCGTCAACGTGCGCTCAAGGCTCCCACCCACCCCACCCGAAGCTGCATCCATTCCGCGAGTCTACCCTGCTCAATTTCTGGCTTTAACATCCCAGCCAAACACGAGACGGCCTCCGCCGAAGCGGAGGCCGTTTCATCGCTTGCTCGAAATTACCGCTTGCGAGCCGGGGTTGCGGGCCGCCGTGTAGTTGCCGGAGCCTTCGCCGGAACCTCCGCATCCGTCAGCACGATCATCATCGGACTGCTGGTATAGGACGAGTACGTACCTACGATAGTGATCTTCGCTCCCGCCGCCGGAACCGTCTTCAGCGGGGCCTTCATGTCGAACTCGTAGTCCGCGGTCTTGCTTTGGATCGCATCGTCCGAGATCGCAACCATCACCTTGTCGGCTGTCGCACTCACGACCATGACATCCGGGAACTTCGCCGTCTTCCCCTTGACCGGATCGAAGACCGACGCTTTCTGCTCGTCCGTGCCGTACTGCAGCACAAACTCACGGTCGCTGGGTGCCAGTACGCTCTTATCAGGCGTGCTTGAAAGCAGCTGCGCCACAATGTCTTCCGGCTTCGGAGCAGGCTTGATCGTCGCCGCAAAACCGTCCGGAGGATTCAGGTTCGCTTTGGCTGCGACACCCACGGCATCATAGCCGTCCGAGCTTCCGTGATACTTGGTGTAGCAGTATTTCCCAAGCTGGTTGAACGTCGTCTTGTAAGGCTCTGGTGCGTAAGCCGCGCCGCGCGAAGCATAGAACGAGCAGTTGATATAGTCCGGAGGAGTCGACTTGTAGTAAGCCGTCGCCAGCGAGTACGTGTCCTGCAGCTCAAGCCCCGGCGCCGTTGTCTGCGCGACCGGCACGGAAGCCAGCTCCTGCTTGTACGCGGCAATGGCGCCCGCTTGGTCACCCGCGGCGGCAGCGCCGGCGGCTTCCGCCGAGTACATCACTGGGTAGCCCTGCGTCTTGATCGCCTGGAACTGCGCATCCGGCATGCCCGCGGGCTGCCCAAGCGCCAGACCTTTCTTCGCATAGTCCGCCGCGCCAGCGACATCGCCGTTCTGCGTACGCCCTTGCGCCTCAAACACATACGCCGCCAGGGCGTTCGGATCGGCAGCCAGCAGCGCATCCGCAGCAGGAACCAGATCCTTATTGTCGTTCGCCGCCACATAGTCGAACATGATGGTCGTCAAAACGTCCTTCTTCACGGCGGAGTTCGGATAGGCCGTCAGGTAAGCCTGGCAGGCAGTGGCCTGCGCGGCGCCGGGCTGGCCGCTGGCGCAGGGCTGGTACTTCGCGTACTCATCCGCCTGCATCTGGACGCCCCCTCCCGCAGCTGGAGCCTGTGCAACACACGTAAGCGCCAGCGGCGCGGCACCGGCAACAGCCAGCAGAGACCTAAGGACGACCATCTTCATAAGAAACTCCCTCGCATTGTTCCTCCGGCTCGCCGGAGGCTCGGAATCAGTGTGGATGTCAGTGCGCTTCGCAGCCGCCGCGCGCGTCCGTGCTCCCCAGCCATTAAGGAGCTACGGTGGATGATGCGGATTATAGGAATCCTGTTGCTCCTGCGCAACAAGCGTCTGCGCCGAACTGCCTCCGCCACCTCAATCTCTCCATCCGCTGGCCCGCAATCCAATCCGTCGTGGCTCGCAATAAGGCTTCCCGAAAAATCCGCCAGCGAACCCAATCCCTCCGAAAGGACAACGGACAACAGACAACAGAGAACAAAGAACAGACACCTGCCCCACTCCAAGTGCATTCTCAAACCACGTTCGCAATCGGTAGAGTTCCGTCCTTCCTTATCCACAACATCTTGCCCGCGCCTGTTGATTCCTCTGGGGAGCGTCCCTAGCATCGAGCCTGGGCTTCAGCCCGCCGACGCCGCTCCCAGGCCGTCAAACGATCCAGAGAGGTTTCCACAGCGTTGCTCAAGCTCAAGAAAGTCCAGATCCTCGGGTTCAAGTCCTTCGCCGACCGCATGGAAGTGAACCTCGCCGGCGAGGGCATCGTTGCGGTCGTCGGCCCCAATGGCTGCGGCAAGTCCAACATCTCTGACGCCATCACCTGGGTGCTCGGTGAGCAGTCGGCCAAGTCCCTCCGCGGCATCAAGATGGAAGATGTCATCTTCGCCGGCACCCGCGACCGCAAGCCCACCGGCATGGCCGAAGTCTCCCTCACGCTCGTCGACCCCGAGGTCTACGACAGCGGCTCCGCTAGCGACAACGCCTCCGATCCCATTAACTCGACAGGGCGCCCCACCTCCGTCGTCGGCGACTGGGACGAAGACGCCGTCCGCGCCGAAGCCGCGCAGGAAACCGAAGACGCCGTAGCCGAAGCCCAGCCAGGCGTGGCCGTCGAAGGCGAAGCTTCTCCCGCGACACAAGCCGCCGCCCCTGAAGGCACCGACCCCAACGCCGAAGTCAGCCCCGACGTAGTCCTCCGCATCCGCCGCCGCAAGTTCGGCCGCACCCCGTCCGCGCCGGGGAAATCACCGTCACCCGCCGCCTCTTCCGCACCGGCGACTCCGAGTACCTGCTCAACGGCAAAATCTGCCGCCTGCGCGATATCCAGGACATCTTCATGGGCACCGGCCTCGGGGGCGAAAGTTACGCCATGATCGGCCAGGAACGCATCGGTCAGATCCTCAGCTCCAAGCCCCTCGACCGTCGCGGCATCATCGAAGAAGCCGCCGGCATCACCCGCTTTAAGACCAAGAAGCGCCTCGCCGAGCTCCGCCTCGAGTCCGCCCGCCAGAACCTCTCCCGCGTCAACGACATCTTCGAAGAAGTCACCCGCCAGATGGGCATCCTCAAGCGCCAAGCGTCCAAGGCACAACGCTATGGGGAGCTTCAAGCCGAGCTCCGCGCCCGCCTCCGCATCGTCCTCGCCAGCCGTCTCGCCCAGATGGACACCGAGCAGGCCGCCACCTCCGCCGAGATCGCCCGCCTCGCCGGCCTCATCGACAACCAGGCCGCCGAAGCTGGAAGCCATGGACGCCGAGCACTCCGCCGGCACCGCCCACGGCTATGCGCTCGACCAGCAGATTCGCGACGCCGCCTCGCGCACCAACGGGACCACCGTCGAGCTGGAGCGCGTCACCGCCCGCATCGGCTCCAACACAGACCGCATCGCCGACCTCGAAAACCGCCTCAACGCGGGCAACGACGATCTCGCTGCCGCGCGCGGCCAGCTTGAAGGTCTAGCCGGAGAGCGCGAACAACTCCGCAGTTTCCTCGAAAACGCCACCGCCGAGGCAGCCGCCTCCCGCGCCGCCGCACAGGCCCAGACCAACCAGGCGCACGAAGCCACCCGCAACGTGCTCGCTGCCGAAGCCCTCGCCGAAAACCAGCGCCGCGCTGCCGTCAGTACCATGCAGCGGGCCAACCAGCTTCGCAACGAGCAGAACCAGGCCGAAGCCTCCCTCGCCGGCCTCGACGCAGAATCCGAGCGCCTCGGCAACGAGTCCGCCCGCGCCCGCGAAGAACTTGAGCAACTCGGCGTCCAGCGCGGCCAGGCAAAGATCTCTTTCGAGAACGTCACTGAGCGCCTCAAGCGACTCGAGGCCGAGATCGTCGAGTTCCGCCACAAGCTCGAATCCAAGCGCATGGAAGAGCAGCAGTCCCGCCGTCGCGGCGATCAGCTTCGCGGCGAGCTCGCCACCCTCATGGGCCGCCGCGGTTCGCTCGAAGCGCTCATCCGCGAGCACAGCTACTCCACTGACACCGTCCGCAATCTCTTCCGCGCCAACGCCAAGCGCGCGCAAAGCGACTCCGGCGGCATGGCCCCCGTGGGTACCCTCGCCGACTTCCTCGAAGTCGACGGCCGCTATGAGAACGTCGTCGATGAGTTCCTCCGCGACGAGCTCAACTACATCGTCGTCAAGAACTGGGAGGCCGCCGACGAAGGCGTGCGCATGCTCCACGCCGACGTCTCCGGCCGAGCCACCTTCCTCGTCCACCCCAACGACTCGCAGGCCCTGTTTCCCTTCGCCGAAGGCATGCGCTCCTCCGCTGATCCCAATCGCGAAGGCGTCGTCGCGCTCAAGGACTGCATCCGCGTCCTCGACGGCTTCGGCAAGTCGCTTGAAGTCATCCTGCCCCGTCTGCGCGAAGGCTTCGTAGCCCCGGACTCCGCCACCGCCCGCACCCTCGCTCTCTCCAACCCGCAGGCCTTCTTCCTCTCCCCGTCGGGCGAGACGTTCCACAACGTCACCGTCACCGGCGGCAAGCCGCGCACCCAGGGCCCACTCGCCCTCAAGCGCGAGCTTGCTGAAATCCAGACCAGGCTTGAAGGCGTAGAGCGCGAGCTCGCCGCCACGGAAACCGGCACCCAGGCCATCACCCGCGAGATCGCCGAGCTCACCTCCACGCTCGACAGCAAGAACCACGAGCGTCGCGACGCTGAGCGTGAGTCCGCCAACTCAGGCGCCGCGCTCCGCCAGATGGAAGCCGAAGCACAACGCATCGAGCGTCGCCTGCAGGAGTGGGAGCTCTCCGCGTCCCGCAACAAAGATCAGCGCAATGCAAAGCAGGACCTCATCGCCCGCAAGCGCGACGAAGCCGCCCAGCATGAAGGCGAGCGCGAAAAGATCGAGGCCCAGGTAGCCGAGCTCACTGAGAAGATCGCCACACTCCGCGCCGACCGCGAGCAGCTTCAGCAGGCCGCTTCCGCCGCCAACGCCGCGCTCGCCGGCCTTGAAGAGCGCCGCCGCAACGCCGACGCC
>CBDAPS010000005.1:0-632090 GCA_965198545.1 Granulicella sp.
CAGTCAGCCATCCCGGCAGAAAGCCCAGTCCCATGGCCAGCGCAAGGCAAATCACCGCCGGCGCATAGTGATACGCCCTGAGCGACTTGTCTTTCTCCTTGTCCTCGGGGCGTTCCCCAATCTCCGCCGCTTGGTCCGTCAAAGGCCCATCGCCCCAGCCGAAGAACGTGCTCATTCCCGTCCGCAGTACTGCCGCCGAAGTCATCACCCCGCCAAAAAAGAACAAGGCACTCACACCGTGCACACGTTGCAACTCCGCCGCATGTTCCGCGCCGGCCTCACCCAGCAGCAGCGCAAATCCCGGAGCAGCCGCCAGCCCCGCCGCTCCCACAAACCAGAGCAGCCCAACCCACGGCAGCTCACGTCCCCGCGCATACAACTGCTTCTCCGTCATCGTCCGCAGCCGGTGCAGCAGCATCCCCGTCACAAAGAACAGCCCACCTTTGATCAGCGCATGAGCCAGCAGGTACGTCAGCATCGCCGCAATCGCCAGCGGGCCGCCGATCGCAAACGTCAGCAGCATCAATCCCGCATGGCAAATCGTCGAGAAAGCCAGCAGCCGTTTCAGGTGGTGTTCGGCGTAACACATCACACCGCCCAGTACCACGGTCACCGCCGCAAATGCGTATAGCATTCCGCGCTCGGCCAGCGGATGCCACGCCAACGCCCCCGCAAAGATCACCGAATGCAGCCGCACCACGGCGTACAGCCCAAGCTCCACCATGATCCCTGAGAACAACACGCATACCGGCGTCGGAGCCACCGCATGTGCATCCGGCAGCCACAGGTGAAACGGCACGATGGCCGCCTTCACCAGGAACCCGCACGTCATCAGCGTGAACGCGAACAGCACCAGCGGATCATGCCGAGCTCCCAGCGCCAGTCCGATCTGAGCCATGTTCAGCGCGCCCGTCATCGCATACAGCAGCGCAATCCCGGTCAGCACCAGGAAGGCCGCCACACTGTTCGTTACCGCAAAGTTGAAACTCCCCTGCAGCGGCGCAGGCTCCGCCGTCTTCAGCCCGCATAGCGCAAACGCGGCCGTGCTCATCACCTCGAAGAACACGAATAGGTTGAACAAATCGCCTGTCAGCACAAAGCCCGACATCGCCGCCAGGAACACCAGCATCAGCGGCTGGTAGTGCCCCTGCCCGCAGTCCACGTGCCGCCACGAAAAGATCAGCGCCAGCACCGTCAGCAGAGCCGCCAGCGTTGCCAGACCGGCTCCAATCGGCTCCACCACAAACGTGATTCCCAACACCATCGAACCGCGCGGATACCAGTTGCCAAACCAGTACGTGAAAGCTCCATGCGAAGCCCGCAGCAACAAGAGCGCAGCCGCGCCTAGATTGAACAGCGCAAACAGGATCGCCACCGAATCGAGCGCCACGCGATTCATCCACTTTCGCGACGCCGAAAGCACCGCCGCGCCCACCAGCGGCACCGCCACCGGAGTCGCCGGCAATAACCCCGTAATGTGCTCCAAACTCTGCATGACTACCGCCGCTCGCCTTTGCTGTTGCCGTTGCCGTTGCCGTTGCCTCTGCCGTTGCCGTTGCCCTTGTCGTTGCTGTTGCCGTCGCCCTTGCTGTTGCTGTTGCCGTTGCTGGGGCTTCTAGGTACGCCAAAGGCTTCAGCCTTGGCCCTCTCAATCTCAGCAGAGAAAAGGGGCTTTAGCCCCTGGGGTATGCCTTCCTGTCCCCGCCTGGATCATCCCCTCATCTCCCGCAGATCCTCGGGCGACACACTCCCCGAAATCTCATGCGCCTTCACCACCATCGCCAGCAACAGCGCCACAACAACAGCCTCCACGACAACATCGGTCAGCATCAGCGCCTGCACCACGGGATCCACCGTCAGCTTGCCGACAGGGATATCCGCGAAGATCGGCGCCGCCCCTCCAAGCCTGTAGCCAATCGCCAGCAGCAGCACATACGTCGAGCTCTGCAGCACCGCCAGGCACACCACCGCGTGCACCAGGTGCTTGCTCGTGACAATTCCATAGAGCCCGCAGAAGAACAGCCACGCGGCCACGAAGTACGGAAACGCATGCAGGAAATGGGGCATCAGTCTTCCCTCTCCTTCGCCGCGATAATCTCCTGCAGGTACGTATAGATCACCAGGATGAACGCCGCCGTCACCTCCACGCCCACCGTGGCACTGATCAGCGCCACGTTCCCAGACGAGAACACGTCGCCCGTCGTTCCCAGCGGCAGCGTATTCGTCAGCAGCGGCAGCCCCAGCAGCACCACAGGCGCCAGTCCGATCAGCGCATAAGCCCCGGCCCCCAGAGCCTCGATCACTTCCACGCCCGTGTGCGTGGTGATCCGTTTGAACGCTGTCGTGTTGTCGCAAACAAACACCAGCACCGGGCACGTTGCGAGAATGACGCCAGCCTGGAACCCGCCTCCCGGCGTCAGCTGCCCATGCAGCCCGATATAGAACCCGAACCCCAGCGTCACCAGCAGCGCCGGCAGGTTAATTGCGCGAACGGCAGCGCTCAGCTTGAAGTTGTCATTCAACCCGCCATGCTGCTTTACCGGCTCGTCCTTCTCGCGCCGCAGCAGCATCATCACGCCCAGCACGCTGGCAAACAGGATGTACTCCTCGCCCAGCGTGTCGAACCCGCGGTAGTCATAGTTGATCGCGTTCACCGTATCGGTCGTGTGCCGCTCATACACCGCCAGCCGCGAAATAAAGTCGCCATACGGCCCGCGATAGTCCCCCCAGCTCGGCAGGTTCAGCGACGCATAGCAATACAGCCCCAGAAACACGAGCCCCGCAACCAGAAACACCCGCGTCCGTACCCGGTCCGTCATGAAGGCCGCTCCTGCACAGCCTCGTTCGGCGCATCCTTGCTCTGCTCCTTGGCCGCCCCGCGCGATCGCATCCGGCTCAGCGCCAGGATGATCATCAGCGGCAGCGCCACCGCGCCCACGGTGATCTGGCTCAGCGCCACATCCGGGGCTTGGAACACAAAGAACATCAGCGCCATCAGCAGCCCATAAAAGCCCAGCGCCAGCAACTGGTTCACCACGTCACGCGTGCGCACAATCGCAAAGCCCGTGATCGCAATCAACAGCAGCAACCCGCTACCGGCCCAGATCATGATGTCGCCTCGTCTGCGCTCTCGGTATCGCGAACGAACTCCATCGGGTCGCCATCCAGCGGCTCCCAATGCCCAATCTCGCGAGTCCGAAATGCCCGAGCCGTAGCGTGCCCTACCACCGAATTGAAGCAGAGCAGGATCACAGCAATCAGCATCGTCTTCCACGCCGCCTGGCTCGGCCCTGTGCGCAGAAAAACCGCCGCTGTGAGGAACACGCAGCCAATCGCCGGCAGCGCCAGATAGTGCAGGGCCTGCATCGGCTCGCGCATCCGCACCATTCCCAACCCGCCCAGCCAGCAGCTAAGCACCACTATCCCGAGCAGCACAATCTCCAGCAACGCGCGCACGTTCACAGGTACCTCCCCAGGAACCGCGCAAACAACAGGCCGCTGCCAAAACTCATGATAGCCAGCGCCAGCGGCATATCGATAAACGGAATCCTCCCGAACCCCACCGTAAACAGCACCATTGCCACCGTCAGGAGGATCCCCGTCATCTCCAGCCCCACCAGCCGCCGCTCCGGCGTGCCGCGCAAACACATGGTCGCGCATGGCACCAGCGCGACCATTACCAGCGAGCCCGCTGCCGTCCACAGGTTCATGCCCAGAATCACCATGTCTTGATTGGCCTTCACGGCTGCCCACCCAGGTTCTTCGTCATCCGGGAAACCGGGCTGCGCGCTATCTGGTGCGTCAGCATCCGCGACTGCTTCCAATCGATCCCCACAATGATCGAATTCGGGCTCATCGACGCATACACCGTCGCCAGCACCCGCTTGCCCACCAGCGTCGGCTCCTCACGAGCTGTCCGGAACCCGCTGACCCGGTAGTACGATCCAGCCCGCTTCCCCATCAGGTCGCGGATCAGCACCAGCGTCACCACCCACGCATCGACCAGCAGATACCACGGCAGCCGCCACCCTTGCAGCACATCCTTTGCCGTCATCTTGATGTGCTGAGGCTGTTGGTGCCAGACCACCGCCAGGAAAATCGTCGCCAGCACGACAGCAAAGGCGCCCACCACCATCTCGTGAGACTTCGTCCCGGCCACCAGCAGCACCCACTCGCCGGCCAGCAACGCAGCCACCGTCGCCACCTTCCCCACCGAAAGCTTTCCAACGCGCCCCTTGCCGGCCATGCAGCTAAGGACGGCATAAAGGACAGCCGGGATGCCCCTGTGGCGGGTGGCCGAAGAAACACCGCTGCCTTTGCTCCTAGGTACGCCAGGGCTTCAGCCTTGACTCTATCAGTCGCCGCGAACCGCCGCGCCACGGCACGCTTGGTGGCGCGGCTTCATCAAGCCCGAAAGCCCCCCACACCCATTTCCGCCTCCCTAGCCGCCTCCTGTGCCGCCTCCCGTGCCGCCTCCCGTGAATTGATCCTCGCATCCACCAGGAACCCCACGCCCATCAGCAGCGGGATCAGCCCCACCGCCGCACCGCACAGCACACCGCGCACCTGCAGAATCAGTGCCAGCGCCACAAAGAACGCCGCGATCCCCAGGCCTACTGAAAGCAGCACGATCCCGGCTCGCCGAGCTCCGCGCCCATCGTCGCGCTGCGCAACCTTGGTCTTCGCCCCATGAATGATCGCCAGCTCCTCCAGCGTCGGAGGAATCGGCTGTCCCGACGCGATCAGCGCCAGCCGTTCGCGGCTCTGCATCTCGCGACTGCGGATGCCCGCATAGATCCCGCCCAGCACAATGCCGAGCCCGGTGAGGCAACCCGCCACCGGGATAATAAAGGGGCTGAAAAACAGGTCGCTGAGACCACGGTCGTTAAAGAAGGCAAGCATCGGAAAATCTCCTCGGCACCCTGCGCTTCCATGGCAGCAGTGCCCTGTGAACTTGTGCGGCTTGGACTGCTAGCTCTCCGCAAAGTTTCAGCGCCCAACGTGAAACTTTCGGCCCGCCTGCTAGTCTCAACGCACTTCGCCCGCCGCTGCATCCATGCGACCCGACTACACATCGCCGGAAGCTTTCACCGCCATTGTGCGGGAGCATGAGCAGGCCGTCTTCCGCACCCTCACGCGCCTCACCGGTGCCGGCCCGCATGTGGAAGACATCGCCCAGGAAGTCTTCCTTCGCCTCTTCCGCGCCCTCCCCGAGTTCCGCGGAGACTCGGCATTGTCCACCTACCTCTATCGCATCGCCGTCAACGTCGCGCAGGACGAGTGGAAGCGCCGCCGTCGAACCCGCGAGCACATCGCCGATCTCTATATCGCGCCGGACGACGAAGCCGCGGAACCAACCCTCGAAAACTTCGCCGCCTCGGCCTTCGCCGGCGAGCATACCCGCACCCCGGAGCAACTTCTTCAGACGGCCGAGTTCCAAACCTCTGTCGATCACGCTTTGCTGTCGCTTCCCGAGCGCGAACGCGCCGTGCTCGTCCTCTACCATCAGGAAGAGTTGAGCTACGAAGGCGTAGCCGCCGCCCTCAGCCTCCCGGTCAACACCGTCCGCACCCATCTTCACCGCGGCCGCGCCCGCCTTCGAGATCTGCTTCAGGCATTGGCTCGAACCCCGTCCGCGGCCCTGACAACCTCCCACACGGAGTACGCTGGAAAGGAACAACCGTGATCACCGACCTCACCCGCCAACCCGCGAACGGAGGCGACTACGAAGTCCGCTTGACGGCTGCTCTCGAGCACAAGCCCTCGATAGCCATTTCCACGGACTTCGCCGCCCGTGTCACCGCTCGCGTGCAAGCGCTACCCGCCCGCACCCCACGTCGTGTCGCGCGTTACGGCCAGCTAGCCACCGGCATCAGCTTCGCGGTCCTGCTCCTCGCCATGTTTGCCCTCGCCCACTGGGCGCAGCCCACCTTCGCCAGCTTCAGCTTCGATCTCGAGCTTCTCCTGCTCGCCCAGATGCTCGGCCTCGCCGCATGGCAGTTTCTCCGCTACCGCGTCCGCCCAGAACTCTCCTTCTAAAGCGCCTGGCGCTCCGCCGCCCCCGCAATCGGAGACGCAATGCTTCGCATCCGCCTCATCGTAGTCGCATTGACAGCCGTCCTCGGCTGCGCCTCGCTGTCCGGGCAAACCGTGTCCTCGCAGGACGCACCGGACGTGAAGGTAGAGCTGCGCACCGTCAGCGGTTCAACCCGCTTCCAGCTCGGTGAGGTCATTCCGGTCGAGCTTCTGATCTCGAGCAGCACGCCCAACCGATACCTGGAGCCCTGCACGTTGTTCGCCGAAAGCTGCTTCGGCAACCCGCTGTGCCGGTTCCACACCCGTTGGTCATTCGACGTTAGCCCCGCCACCGGCTGGACCGACATTGGCTTCCATGGGTGTCGTATGTCCGGCGGCCCGACATTCGAGGTGAAGAGTGTCGATCTTGCTGCCGAGCCGAAGAAGTACGCGTACACGCTTTCCAATCGCTTTCGCTTCGACACGCCGGGCAGGTACACCGTGCGCTTGTCGCTGACGGTAGGCCTCGACGACGACACCAACCAGATCGGCAAATGGCAAGACCAGAAAGCGCAGCATCACTCCGTCAGCAAAACCGCGGAGCTTGTCCTGGAGATCGTTCCCGCCGAAGAAGCCTGGAAGAGCGATACCCTTGCTCGCGGTGTGGCCGCCTGGACCGCGCCTCCACCCCCGTACACCAACCCGCCATCGCCTGCTTTCCTCAAACAGCAGCAGGAGGAGGAGGCTGCGTGCAATCTCGGGACTCCGGAAGCGGCGGTCGCGTTCGTCGGCCTCCTGGCCCGAGGCGTCGATACCAGGCACTGCCTCCGCATCAACTCCAACAAGGATGCAGCCATGGCGGAGTTTGGCCGTTTGCTGGTAGCTCCTGAGGTCGGTGTTCGCCCTGAGTTCTTTGCCGAGTATGCCAGTCTCTTAAGCGAGCGGGAAGCGAAAGATCACGAACACGCGGCGATTACTCCGCCGGTCGCAACTGAGCTTCGCGATCGGCTGTTCGCGTCGCTGCCGAAGAAGACTCCGGAAGCAATGGCCGTATCGCTCGACACCGTACTGGTGAATCCGGCCAACGGATACCGGCGGCTTTCTGGTTATCCGTACGATCTGCAGGAGCCTTACTCCCATGACATCATCGCAGCGGCTGCGGCCAGCTTCGATCGGCTTACACCCCGCACTCGGGACGCGCTTTTGGACAGGGACTGGGAGCATGTTCGCTCGCCGCTAATGCTTCCCGTGGTGCGCCGTGAAGCCGAGAAGGGCAACGGTCATGCCTTGTTGCGCTGGCAGGAGCTTGACCCGGCGGCGGCAGCCGCGTTCATGCGCAGGGAAGTCGTGCAGTCGCCGCCGCGCTTCTCCTCCACGTACCTGCGCTTGCCGGAGCGGTCCCTGTCCGCAGCGGAGCAGCAGCAACTTGCTGCAAACTTCATCACCTACAACAGGCCGGAGGATCTCATCACCGAAGGGACGTTGCTCCATCGATATGGCAGTAGCGCGACGCTACCCGCTGTGCTCCCCTTCATCGATCAGCACATTGCCGCTTGGCCCTGCGAGGTTCAGGTTCCCGTGTTGGCCTATCTTCTGAAAACGTCCCCGGAAGGCGCGCGTACCCGGCTGCTCTCTCTGCTGAAAGCGGTGCGGCCGGGGTACTGCCCCCAAGGGAAGTTCTTCTGGAGCATCGGCTTTCTGCAGGCGGGCTCCGTGCTGGATCGTTTGGCAGCGGAGCAACTCGAAGCCGGCACTCCTCTGGCCGAAGACGCTGCTACTTATCTCGGATCCTATGCAGGCGCCGCCATGAAGCCGGTCGTCTGGCAGCAGCTTGCTAGTTGGCACAAGAAACTGATGGAGAGCACAGAAGCATCACGCATGCTGAACGCCAACAGCAGGCGTGAGGACTATGAACTCACCAATCTCAACTCCCGCCTTTTGCATGCCTTCGTAGAAGCGCACGGCTGGGTTCTTTCGCCCGACGATGCTCGCAGGCTTTCCGATCTGATCGGGGTGAAGGCGACAGAGGGGTTTGCTTGTACCTTCGCTTGCGGAAGCCAGGTAAGCGTCGGGCCTGGTCCGGGCACCTATCTTGTCTACGGCCGCTTGACGGAGCCGGTCTATCCGCCGTACGACCGCTTCGACTATCTCTTGTCCACCGAACCCTACCAGTACCAGATCAATCAGTACGGTTGCAGAAGTCTGGAAAGTCTGGAGGAGAAGCTGTTGCAGTTCCCGGCAGGCTCCAAGTTCAGCTTCGCTCACACCGGCAGCGCGGATGATGTGGGAGACTGGCCCGCGATCAGCAAGTTCCTGCGCAGCCACGGCTACGTCGCGGTCGATCCGCCCCCTGTCAAACCTCTGGATCCGTGGTCGACAGCTCGCTAGGGCATCGGAGCTCTCTTTCAAACCTTGGGCCTTTTGCCGGCTCTTCTACCAGGGCTCGTCATCTCGGCGAACCAGGCACCCGGCGGCGCGACTCATTTCACACCAGCCCTCACAACGTGGGCGCAGCCTCCAGATGCGCCGGCGGCTCCGCCGCTGGAACCCGCGTCTTTCCGAACCGGTCCCAAAGCAGATCGATGAGCAGCGCCACGCATCCGCCGATAGCCGTATTCAGCAGCCGCAGGTGCGCCGCGGCGGGCTGCGAAAATCCGCCCAGCCGGAATGAGAACACCACATACAACGTCAGGCAGAACGAAAAGAACGCATAGTTCACTGCCTGCAATGCGTAAGAAGCCCACGCAAACACGATCACGAACAGGAACACCAGCGGGATCGGCAGCGGCGCTACGCGGGCAAGGAATAACGTGAGTCCCGCCGCCAGCAGCGTTCCCACCAGCCGCGCTATGCTCCGGCTCAGCGTTCCCGCCCACTCCGGTTTCAACACCAGTAGCGCCGTCATGGGAGCCCAGTAGCCGTTCCCATTCGGCAGGCGTTGGTAGATCGCGGTGCTCACCAGCAGCACCACCGCCAGCCTCAACACATACGTGGTCGTCTCTGCCGACCAGTGCAGCTCTTCGCGAAGTCCTCGCCAAAGCTGGCCGGAGCGGGTGTGAATTTGGCGAAGGTAATTTGGTTGCGGTGCGTCCGGGCTGCGCTGCACCAGCTTTGCCACGGTATACACCAGCATCTGCATTCCGCCGCCCAGCAGTACCATACTCGCGCGCCCCACCGCGTAATGCGGCCCATGGTTGAACCCGCTCGCAATGATCACGAACACTGCGCACTGCTGCCCGATCCACCCGGCCGTATTGCTGATCCCCTGCAGCAATCCATAGTTCACCGCCGCCAGCACGCAAAGAAACAACACCAGCGATTTGTGATTGGCTCCAAGGCTCCCCGCCAGCGTAGCGCTGGCAATTCCCACCGTCACCACGGCCATGCTCAGCAGCGTGCTGGCCAGCGCCTCATGAAACACTGCAAATCCAACCGTGAACGCCGCGCCCGCTGCAATCGACCCCGCGCTGCTATGTCCGGTTAGGTGACCGAGAACAAGCGCCAGCAGGATGGCGATCGTAGACAGCAGCCCCCGCAGCGGTGTCCGCTTGGCCCACGGAAATACGAGCGTATCGGGCGAGATGTCATGAAACCAGGCCATCGGTCTTCCGCGTTCGATGCAGCGCACAGACTCTGGGTGCCCCATCCGCGACGGCGTTTCACCGTCGCGGGTGGGCTCTGCCGGATGGCAGTCGAGACCGCCCTGCTTACGTTTCCAACATGTCAAGCCCGGCAAGACTCTCCAATGCCCTTAAATCCCGCCAGTCAAACAACATACCGCCAAAAGAAACCTGCACGATCATTTCGCCCACTCTCTACAATGGGTATAGAGCTGATTCCGGATGATGTACCTGGGCCGTTTTAGCGTCCTGTAAGTCTGTTCTTTTGAAGACTTTGCGCATAACTGGCTTGTTTTGAAGACTTTGCGCTTCAAGCCTCTTCCAAGCTCCTGAAACGGAAGACTTTAGCTTGAAAGGTACGGGGGGAGGGTGTCCGCCAGGATTCACTCCTCAATCGACCTCGCGAGACGAAGCGTCTTCGTACAATAGACAGATTGTGACTCTCGACTTTCTAGGATCTCTGGAGCGTACGCATCGTTGCGGCGAACTCCGCACCGCCGACGCCGGCGCTACCGTAACGCTGATGGGCTGGGTCAACCGCCGCCGCGATCACGGCAACCTCATCTTCCTCGACCTCCGCGATCGGTTCGGCATCACCCAGGTCGTCTTCGACAAGGAAGCCTCACCCGTTGCCCACGCCAGGGCCGAAGCCGCGCGCCCTGAGTACGTCGTCGCCATCACTGGCAAGGTCCGCGTCCGTGGGGAGGGCTTGGCCAACCCCAACATGCCCACCGGCGACATCGAAGTCATGGCCGCCGAAGCGCTGCTGCTGAACGACGCTAGGACACCGCCGTTCCCCATCGCCGCCGATTCAGGACAAGCCGCGCCGATCACCAACGAAGAGATTCGCCTGCAGTATCGCTATCTCGACCTCCGCCGCCCCGAGCTGCAACGGAACTTCGAGCTCCGTCACAAGGTCACCCGCGCCATCCGCGACTACCTCTCCGACAACAGCTTCCTCGAGATCGAGACGCCGTTGCTCACCCGCTCCACCCCGGAGGGAGCCCGCGACTACCTCGTCCCCAGCCGAGTCCACCCCGGCCACTTCTACGCCTTGCCCCAGTCGCCGCAAATCTTCAAGCAGATCCTGATGATCAGCGGCTTCGACCGCTACTTCCAGATCGCCCGCTGCTTCCGCGACGAAGACCTCCGCGCCGATCGCCAGCCCGACTTCACCCAGATCGACCTCGAAACCACCTTCCCGCAGCAGGAGACGATCTTCCGCATCGTCGAAGGCTTCCTCCGCGCCGCCTTCGCCGCCGCCGGCATCACGCTCCCCGAAGCCGCCTTCCTCCAGATGACCTACGACCAGGCCATCGCAAAGTACGGCATCGACAAGCCCGACATGCGCCTGCCGGCGATGGTGGACCTGTCCCAGGAGCTGACTGCTGAGCTCCGCGAGACCCTCAAGATCGACTCATCATTGCCTGTCTATGGCTTCACCATCCCGAAGTCAGGCACGATGAGCGGCACGCAGAAGCGCAGCCTGGTCGACGAGATCCGCAAGGGCTTCGGCGACTGTGGCCTCGACTATCTCGACGTTGCCCGCCTCCGCACCAACGAAGCCTTCATCCCCCTCGCCGAGGCCATCGCCGCGAAGCTCACCGCCGAGCAACTGGTCTTCTGCGGCGAGCCCTTCACCACCGAAGACCTAGCCGTAGTCATCACGCCTAAGCCCGGCACCGCCACCGTCTGGAACAACGACCGCCAGTGGATTCCCAAGCGCGTCGGTGCGCTCCGTCTGGAGCTGGCGAAGAAGTACGCCGAGAAGCATGGCCTCTTCACCCAGACCAACACCGCCGCTGACTTCCGCTTCCTCTGGGTCACCGACTTCCCCATGTACGAGTGGAACGAGGAGAAGAAGGTCTGGGATGCAGCACATCATCCCTTCACCTCTCCACACGAAGACGACATCAAGAGCGGTGCGCTCTACAACGACAAGGGTTCCGTCCGCGCGCTGGCCTACGATATCGTGCTCAATGGAACCGAGCTCGGCTCAGGCTCTATTCGTATTCACCGCCAGGATGTGCAGGCCGAGATATTCCGCACGCTTGGGATGACGGACGAAGAAGCCCGTGAGCGCTTCGGCTTCTTCCTCCAGGCGCTCGAGTATGGCACCCCACCGCACGGCGGCATAGCCCTCGGCCTAGACCGCATCGTCATGATTCTCGCCGGCGCGCAAAGCCTGCGCGAAGTAATTGCCTTTCCCAAGACCGCCAGGGCCATCGACCTCATGGTCGATGCCCCCACCCCGGTGAGCGAACTGCAGCTGCGCGAATTGAACTTGCGCATAGCGCATCGGAGCTAGCGGATGGAAGCGACACGGCGGCGGACAGTCTTTCGCGTGCTCGTCGTGCTCGCTTTCCTGTGGGGATGCCTGACGTTCGCCGCCGGCGTGAGCTGGCTAAGGGCAGCGATGGACTGGACGCATAAGGATCGATCCGTGGAGTGGCAGCAATACTCCATGTCCGTTCTGCTGCTGGGCTTCCCACTCGTGGTGTTGCTCGCTACGCGCTGGCCGCGCCAGGTCTACTGGGTCTTTCTTCTCATGTTTGCGACCACACTGGCACAAGGCGCCGGCATGAGTAGTTCCACGGGCGACGGAGTAGCTGCGGCCTTGATCGGCACCCTCGGTCTCGTTGGCGTGCCGGCCCTGCTTGCGGCGTGGCTCTTCTGGTGGCGAAGCGGCTGGCGGGTCACAAAGTCTGATCGCTAAATCGGCTTGGGCTCTGCCGCGCTATCGTCCTCCTACTGCTCGCCTTTGTTGACCAGGAAGTGGATGCGCAGCTCGAGTTCAGGGCCGTGGAACTCCTTGGGCAGCGGGGGAAACTGGTTCTCCGAAGTGATGGCGCTCCAGCAGGAGAGGTTGATAGCCCGGTCGCCCGTGGAGCCTTCCGGGACCATGGCAATGATATTTCCGTCAGGAGCGATCTTGAAGCGGATCTGGTCTTCGCCTTGTTTCAAGAGCGGTGGACGGGTTTCTTCGGGCAGAAGCGGAATCCAGTTGCGCTTGATGTCATTGAGGATGCGGCGGATATAAGGGCCGAAGTCGACACCTTGCGTGTCGGAAAGAATTTCTGCGCCGGCACCGACGGGGCTGCTGCGGCGGCCAGGAGAATTGCCGTAATCGCCGGAGCCTCCCGTGCCGCGGTTGCGGGCGGCATCGTTGATAGCGTTCTGAATGCTTTGGCTGGCAGAGGTTGAGCCGCCGGTGTTGAAATTAGGCCGGCTGGGGGCCTGGGGTGTGGGGGCGTCCGCAACCACGGGTGGCGGGATGCGGGACGGCGCCTGCTGAACCTGCGGTGGAGGCGGCTGCGCGATGGTTGGCGCCGGCGTGGGAGCGTTGGGCAGTGAGGCTGGAGGCGCAGCGGGAGCGGGCGTGCGCGCCGGCGTTGGAGCGGGACGGGCGGACTCGCGGGTCATGGTACGCAGGCGCTCCAGGGTGTTGGTATCCACCTTGGGTGGCGTTATGGGCGCGAGGTGGGGCACGGGCGGCAGCGAGATGGAGGCCAGTTCGCGCTCGCGGAGGACGTCGCTCGCGAGCCGGACTCGCGGTGCATGCCAGATGTAGCGCGGACCGAAAAGGACGAGACCCGCGATGGCGATCCAGACGAAGACCGAGATGTAAATGGATTCGCGGAAGCGGCTGCGTGCGCGCTCATCCTCGATGGTGTCGAGGAGGCGAATAAGTTCATGCTCTTCCAGTACGCCGTAGCGCCCGGTGCGAATGCGAACGGGCTGGTTCCCGACGGCTCCCTCAGGGGTGTGTGGGATAAAGGTCAGCGGCGCGTCAGGATCGGCGGGGATGAGGGGCGGGGGCTCACCCAGTGCGGTGGAGTTCGATTGGATTTGGGAAGGCGCTTCCGGATCCGAAAGGCGGTCTTGATCAGGGCTGGGGCCGGTAGGCGTCAAAATAGTTGGCATCGAACGGGTCGTTATGGGTCTGACGAGTGGGCAGGTCAGAAGGTTGCGGCGGTACCCCGCCGCGCCTCCGTCCAGTTTATCGCGCCCGCTGAAACATCCGTCCCAGACGCAACGACACTCCGAAGCCGTTCCCTGAGGTAAGACAGAGTGTAGATTCAGCGTCCGGAAGTACACTCGTTTTCATGTCACACGATGCATTGAAGACGGGGCACAAGGTCCTTCTGAGGAATACGGCCGCCGTCCTTACAGTGAGTGACCGGTGCGCGGCGGGGACACAGACCGACCTTTCGGGGCCTGGGCTGGCCGGACGTTTGACCGAGGCAGGTGCCGAAGTGGTGCATACGGCAGTGCTGCCGGATGACCAGCGGCTCATCACGGAGGCTTTGAAAGTGGCCGCGGAAAAGGCGGCGCTGGTACTGACGACAGGTGGGACCGGGTTCGCCGAGCGGGATGTGACCCCCGAAGCGACACTGGCGGCGATCGACCGGCTGGCCCCCGGGCTGGCCGAACTGATACGCAGCGAGGGATCAAAGCAGACGCCCTACGCCTGGCTGGGACGCGGTGTGGCTGGTGTTTGCGGACGGACGCTGGTGATCAATCTGCCGGGAAGTCCAGCCGGTGCAGCCAGCTCGCTGGAGACAGTGTTGCCACTGCTGCCGCACGCGCTGGACCTGCTGGCGGGGAAGACAGCGCACTGAGAACTCCTTGCCGGAGCGCGCTGTCACGGCGTCTTAGATCTGTCACGGCGTCTTAGAATGGAGAGATGGCTGTTCACCCCATCGCGCTCTTTCACAAGCTGTCTGCCGCCCTGCTCCCGCTCTTGGCGCTGGGGGCTCCGGGCGTGGGAGTGCTGGCGCTGATCGACTCGGCGCTAATCCCGATCCCGGTGTCGATGGACGGGATCATCATCGGATTTGTGGCGCAGAACCACGCCAAATTCTTCCTGTATTCAGTGGTGGCGGCGGTTGCTTCAGCGGTGGGGTCGCTGGTGCCGTTTTATATCGGCCGTGCGGGCGGGGAACTGTTTCTGCTGAAGCGCATCAATCGTGAACGCTACGAGCGCATTCGCGACCGGTTCGAGCGGCAGGAGTTTTTCGCGATCATGGTGCCGGCGATGCTGCCGCCTCCGACGCCGTTAAAGCTCTTTGAGTTTGCGGCAGGCGTGTTCGAGATGAAGCCGGTGCTGTTTGTGCTGGCGATTTTCTGCGGCAAGATGGTGCAGTTCGTGGTGTGTTCGCTGCTGACGATCTGGTTTGGGCCGGCGCTGATCCATAGCATTCGGCACGTGACTCGGGAGCACATGAGTGTGGTGATCGGGCTGGCGATTTTCGGGCTGCTGTTGCTGGCGTTCGTGGTTGTGCGGAAGATCTTCGATCGGAGAAAAGGCGTGCCGCTGCCGGTGGAAGAGCCGGAAGTGGCTGGGTAGTTGATCGGAAAAGATCGCCGAGCCGGCTAGCTAGCGCCGAGACCTTGGCCACAGGCGGAAGACCCATGCCCGTGGGTAGTATTCGTGGATCTCATCCTGCGTCGTTGCTTTTCGAAACTTTACGTAGTTACGGCTGTTCCAGACAACGGCTATTCCTACAACTGTCAGAAACGCTGCCACAGCCAGAACCGGTGCAAGCATGAGCTACCTGTCGGTCGGAACTTCGGCCTGCGTCGTCGGAGCAGCCGGAATGTTCTGAGGAGTCGTTGCCCCAGGGGCTGACGCCTTGCCGCGCAAAATACTCTGAACCTCAAGGCGGACTGGCGCGACGCCTGCGCGTAGCATGTCGAGTTGCACGGCGGCGGCGGATGACAGGTCGATCACGCGGTTGGGGTTCAGGACGCCGCGATCGGTAATGCGGACGGTCACGCTCTTGTGGTTGAGCAGGTTGATGACCTTCACCACCGTGCCGAAAGGCAACGTGGGGTGGCAGGCGGTTAGTTCATCGGGGTCGAAGCGCTCGCCGCTGGCGGTGTGGTGGCCGCGAAGGACGTTGCCGTACCAGGAAGCAAATCCTGCAAGGCGAGAGGCCTTCTTCGGGGCGGCGGGAAAATGAGTCGTGGACTGAGCTTGAACCGCAGGCTTGGCGGTGAGTACGGCTAGGCTGATCGGCTTGGGATTGACCGGCACCATGGCCAGGGTCTTTTGGGGAGCGCGTCCCTGCACGGGGAGGAACGCAGCGGTGGTGGGGATCAGCAGTAGGATCGCGCAGCCTTGAAAGAGGCGGCGCTGACGTAATCGGACGGGGGGGAAGTGGATGGCTCTCTCAGAGCCAAGATTGGATATCTGCACCCCCTAAGTTTACCAATTTGAGCGGATACCGGCCACCCTGCACGTGACGAAAACGTCGAGAAACGCCCAGAAAGTGCCGAATTTGTCAAGTGTCGGGTGACGCGTTCCCCGGCGCATGGCAGGGTTCTGGGAAGGAGAGTTTGTGGTCAGAATCAGGGTAGTACATAGCACGGCTCGCTTCCTTTTGCGGGGCGAGTCTTACGCGGTGGATACTGCGGCAAGGAGCTTCAGGTTCTTAGGCGAAGCTCCGCCTCCGCGAAGTTGGTTACCCTTCCATGCTGCTCAGCACGCCGGTCTTCGGTGCGTTTCTGCTCATTTTCTGCCTGGCCTATTGGCCAATGGGCGCGCTCGCGACACTCGGGCGGCGCGTACAGCAGTGTCTTCTCCTGCTGGCTAACTGCTTCTTTCTGCTAAAGTTCGGGCCGGTTTACCTTCTGCTGCTCGTGTTTGCTGGAATGGACTTCCTGCTGGCGCGGGGAATGGCGGTGAAGGGGAGAAGCGCGGGCGTAAAGCTTGTTCTGCTGCTAGGTTCGCTCACGATGAACCTTGGAGCGCTGGCTGGTTTGAAGCTGCTGGCGGCTCGACTTGCTGCTGGTGGCGATGGTGGTTCGCGCTGGGGATTTCTGCTCGCGCTGAGCTTGTCGTTCTACGTGTTCCAGTCGCTGAGTTACACGATCGACGTGTACCGCGATGAGTTGAAGCCGACGAACGACCTGCTGGTATACCTGGCCTCGGCATTGTTTTTCCCCTCCATTGTGGCCGGGCCGATTCCGCGGCAGGGCAAGCTGATCCGGGAGATCGCGGGACCGTTCCGGCTGCCGCCGGGTGTGGCGGCCCGGGCGCTGCTGCTGATCGCGACGGGGCTGGTGAAGAAGCTGCTGATCGCGGACTACCTGGCGGACAACTTTGTGGACCGGGTTTTCGACACGCCCACACTGTATAGCGGGCTGGAAAACCTGCTGGGCGTGTACGGCTATGCGCTGCAGTTGTTCTTCGACTTTTCCGGCTACACCGACATGGCGATGGGCGTGGGCCTGCTGCTGGGAGTGACGCTGCCGGAGAACTTCCGGCGACCGTACCTAAGCGTGAACCTGCAGGACTTCTGGAAGCGTTGGCACATCAGCTTTTCAAGCTGGCTGACGGACTACCTGTTCGAGTCGCTGCCGAAGAGCCGGACGTGGCTGCGGCTGAGTTACTGTGGCGGGTTCCTCGTGACGTTTCTGCTGGGCGGGCTTTGGCACGGCTTTGCGTGGACGTTCGTGATCTGGGGGCTGCTGCACGGGGTGGGCTTGTCGGTGGTGTTTGTCTGGGCTCGCTGGCGGCAGGCGCGGGATAAGGCGGCTGGACGTGGGAAGCGTGTGGTTAGCTGGTGGGGCAGCGCGCTGGGCGTTTTGCTGACGTTCCACTTCGTTTGCCTGGCGTGGGTGTTCTTCCGAGCGGGAAGCGTGCCGGATGCGATGGCCGTGCTGAAGCAGATCGCGAGCGTGTTCACCGCGCAAGGGCACGGGGTCGACAACCTAACTTGGGGGCTGGGCGGCGTGATGGCGGCGGCAGTGGTGCTTCACTGCATTCCGGCCGAGTGGTTTGACTGGTCGGCGGCGCGAGCGGCGCGGATGCCGGCGTGGGCGCAGGGTGCGGCGCTGGCTGGGTTGATCCTGGGGATTCAGGCTTTGGCGGGGAAAGGCTCGGCGCCGTTCGTTTATGGCAAGTTCTAGTTCAGCTCCGAGTCCCAAGAACGCAGGCACGGGCTTGCCGGCAGGTGCGGCGATCGCTGTCGCGTGCGTCGCGGCAGTGCTGATCGGATGGCACTTCTGGAAGCGGGCTCCGGGGCATGGAGGGATGCCGCCCTCGGTATTCCGTGATGCGTTTGCGCTGCATCTGCGAAAGAAGCCCGCGGTGAAAGAGGCGCGGGCGGCGCTGAATGGGGTGCAGGGAACGCTCAACTCTCCGCCGCCGGAAGCGAAGGCAGGGGCTCGACCGGCGATCTCGGATGTGTTTGTGGATGACTCGGGGGCGCTTGATCCGTTCTTTGCGGCGCTTTGGCATTTGGAGCAGGCGAGGGCCGAGGCTGAGAAGGGTGTGTTGGCTGGTCCGACAAAGGCGGAGCCCACCCGAGCTGCCGATAAGGCTGTCAGCGCGGATGGGGCACCCGGCAGTTTGGGTAGTGTGAATAAACCTGCTGATGTGGTGACTGTTCTACACTACGGCGATTCGCCGACGACGGCAGACTTGATTACCGGCGATGCGCGAGCGCTGTTGCAGGAACGGTTTGGCGATGCGGGGCACGGGTTCAACCTGCCGGGCAAGCCTTGGGCCTGGTATGGGCACCGCGATGTGGCGATCTCGGACAGCGGATGGAAGTCGTCGACGCCGGTTGGCAGCATGCGCGAGGGCCTCTACGGGCTGGGCGGCGCGGTGCTTGTTGGCGGCGCGGGTGCGAAGAGCCGCTTCAAGCTGGCGGACGCCAGCCAGGACGAGGTGGAGCTGAGCTACTTCGATGAGCCGGGCGGCGGGAGCTTCCAGGTGTCGGCGGATGGGAGTGCGTTGCAGACGATCCCGACGGCTTCCAGCGACGACAAGACAGATGTGCCGACGTATACGACGGTGAAGCTGCCGGCAGGGACGAAGGAAGTGGCAATCGAAGTAGCGACGGGCACGGTGAAGATGCTGGGCTTGGACTTCCGCAAGGGCGCAAGCGGTGTGCTTTATGACAGCCTTGGGCTGAACGGCGCGACGACCTCGGTCATGGCTCGGGGCTTTGGCAAGGTGACGTGGCCTGTAGAGCTGGCGCACGCTCATCCGGCGCTGGTGGTGATCAACTACGGGACGAACGAATCCAGCTTTGGCGCGTGGGTGAACAAGGGGTATGAGGGCGAACTGCGCATGGCCGTCGCGAAGTTGCGCGCGGCGCTGCCGGATGTGCCGATCCTGATCATGAGCCCGATGGACCGCGGCGAGCGGGCGGGGCTGAACGACATCCAGACGATGGCGACGATCCCGCAGATCGTGGCGATCCAGAAGAGCGTGGCGGCGGACCTCCATTGTGGGTTTTTCGACACCTATGACGCGATGGGTGGCGACGGCACGATGGCAGCCTGGTACAACGGCAAGCCGAGGCTGGTGTCGGCGGATTTGATTCATCCTTCTCCGGCGGGTGCGCTGATCGTGGCCAAGGCGCTGGTGAGCAACCTGATGCTGGGGTACGACCGCTGGAAGCGGGCTCATGACATTGCGGTGGCGGCTGATGCAGTTCCGGCGGCTCCCGCGAAGGCAGAGGCAAAGCCTCAAGCCTTGGAGGCTCAGCCGAGCGAAAAGCAAGAGCAGAACGCGGCGGGCGCGACGAACGCAAAGGGCGCGGCGGCTGCGGTGGCACCGGCGACGGCTCCGGCCAAGGAGGTAGATCCCGCGCCGAAGAAGGATGATGCGGAAGCCAAGCCGGTCACCCCGGCGGAGCCGAAGACGCCAAAGGCTGAGCCGAAGACGCCAAAGGCGGAGCCGTTGAAAACGCCGGATGGGAAAACGCCGGATACTAAAGACTGATGAGTCGACCGGGACCTTTTTTGCTTTCTTGTGCTGCGGCAGCTTCCACGCTGGTGGCGCTTGCTTGTGTGACTCTTGCGGCTGAAACGCTGGTGGCGCAACATCGTGCAAAGCCGACGACGCGGACGGCGGCGCACTCAAGCCACACGGCGGCGCATGTCTCGCCGCAAGTCAGCAGCCGTGCATACAGCAGCCACTCCTTTGCGGTTGCGAGAAAGCCTGCAGGTCGGGCGAACTCCCGGATAGTACCTAGAGGCTCGGCGTCGAGAGGCGCTGCGAGGAAGCCGGTTCGCGGGCGTGCGGGGTATGGCACGAGTGCGCAGACGAGCGTTCGTGCGACGGTGAACCCGGAGTCGCGGCTGGACCTGATTGAGGGGCTGGCGGGAACACTGGCGCATGGGTCTTCGGCGATCCGGTACCCGGTGGCGCTGAGCAGTTTCTACGCGGCTCTCGCTGCGAACTCCGACCAGCCTGCGTCGCTGCCGGTTCGGGTGCTGCAGTTTGGCGATTCGCATACCGCGGCGGACATGTTCACCGGCGAAGCGCGTCGAGTCTTCCAGGGGCAGTTTGGCAATGGCAGCGTGGGTTACACCTATGCGGGGCACCCGTTCGCGGGGTACCGGATTCTTGGGTCGTCGCGGTCGCAGTCGGGCGGATGGACGACACAGGGCAATCACTTCACAGAGCTTGGCGATGCGATGACGGGCCTGGGCGGCATCGCGATCAAGACGTTTCGCGCGGGTGAGTGGGTGAGCGAGGACGCGCCCTGCACGAGCTACGAGGTACAGTACCTGCAGCAGCCGGGCGGCGGGTCGCTGGAAGTAAGTGATAACGGGCAGGTGGTGGGCCGGATCGACACGGGGACGCCCGCGCCGGATACGGCTACGGGGATCAGCACGACGGCTGGTGTGGGGTACGGCGCGGGGACATGGCGCTATGACTGCCCGAACGCGCAGGGCTATGCCTACATGCCGCACCACTTTGTGCTGACCACGCAGACGGATGCTCCGGTGCGTCTGCTGGGCACGGTGGCTCTGCAACCGGGAGCGACTTGGGAAGCGATGGGGATCAACGGGGCCGAGGCTCCGCTGATGCTGAAGTGGGAGCAGACGCTGTTTACGACGTACCTCGGGCGCACGGCGGCTTCGCTGGTGGTGCTGGCGTACGGCACGAACGAGGCGGCGGCTGGGTGGACTTATGAAGGCTACAGCGAGGTGTTCGCTCGGTTGATCGACAGGATCCACGCCACGCTGCCGAACGCGTCAGTGCTGGTGCTGGGGCCGGGGGATCGGTCCACTGCTTCGTCATCGGGGTACGGACGCAGACGACGGACGTTCTACGCGCCGTACTCCGGGACGGAGCGGATTGTGGAGGCTCAGCGCGATGTCTGCCGCACTCACGGCTGCGCGTTCTGGGACTGGCAGCAGCGCATGGGCGGCTTCGGCATCATGCAGCGTTGGGTGCTGGCGGGCTGGGCTCAGCCGGACCACACGCACCTCACCGGCGAGGGCTATCGCACGCTGGCCGATGCGCTTCTGGCCGACCTGCTGGCCGGGTATGACGCGTACAGAACGGCGCACGGGCTGCCCTCGCAGCCGTTGCGTGGGACCAGCGGCATCAGCGGGGCTGATGGGATTAGCGGGACGGCAACGGGACTCCCGGGGGTATCGGGAGCTACCGGAACTACCGGGACTACCGGAAGCTCGGGGCTTCCGCCCACAGCGCCAACGCGTTTACCGCCGGGCACTGTTCCACAGCCGCAACTCCCGTGACGGCCTTATAGTTTTGGAGATCCACGAGACTCAGGAGAACGAACGATGGAAACGCGACCGGGAATTTTGAAGGTACTGCACGCAGTGGCAGGTGAAGATGTAAATCCCGAACCGGATGAAAGCCTGTTCAGTTCAGGTTTGCTGGACTCGTTTTCGCTGCCGGATTTTGTGAGCGGGCTGGAGCAGGAGTTCTCGATCAGCGTGCCGGACTCCGACCTTTCGGCGCGAAAGTTCGACACGATCGAGAAGGTGGAAACGTACCTGGATGGGAAGCTGTAGGGGCGTTCTTTAGGGCATGGTGCGGGCGCCGTTTCCAGGGTCGTCCGGCGCCTCGAGTGCCTTGGCCTGATTGACCATCCACGGGATGCCGAAGCGATCTGTGAGCATACCGAAACGGTAGGCCCAGAAGGTCTCGGCGAGCGGCACGGTGACTTTTCCGCCTTCCGCAAGTCCTGCGAAAACTCGCTCGGCGTCCTCGGTGGAGCTGGCTTCATAGGTGAGGCGAAAGCCCTGTGGCTCCTGGTACACGCTGCCCGCGTCGGCACCGAAGAGGCGGCTTTGGCCGACCGTCATGTGGGCGTGCGTGACTCGGCTATCCTCAGTGGAGCCCATCTCAGGAACCGGGAGCGGCTCGTTCAGGCCGATGTGGAGATCGGTGCCGTGGAGGAGATGCTTATAGAACTCGAAGGCTTCGGCGCAGTTGCCGTTGAAGTAGAGATAGGGATCGATTCTCATGGCGGCCTCGGTGAAAGAGATTGCGACGGGACTAAGGCTATATCGGGTTCGTTAGCTGCGCGGCAAAAAGTTTTAGCGCTTCGGACGAAAAATGATCACGCAAAGTACGCCAGGTACGCGATGGCGATGATGGCGTGGCTCGAAGCGTCAGGCCATGCTCAAGCGGCGGGCGAAATCCAGATAGACAAGGGCCGCGGGAGAGTAGCCTCCGGGATCTTTCTCGGTGAAGTCTCCGGTGACTGGGTCCGTCTGCTGGCGGAAGGCGTCGGATAACGGCTTGTTGGCGGACTGGGCTTTTTCTCCTGCACTGACCATGGCGTTTAGCCAGGCATGCATGAGCGTGCGATGCTCGGCGGCCCTGCCATAGTGCGCCATCCAGCGCGGCGTGCGGAGGGCTGTCAGGGCCTGCGAGGCTCCTCCCCAACTGTTGCGCGGGATGGGGCGGACGAAGGTGGGGTCGTCTATCGCGCTGGAGGGGAACGGAAACGGAGTCCAGAAGGCCTTTGGGTTGGAGAGCTGGCGGCTCCAGAGCTGGTCGAAGATATGCTTGTCGCGAGGCTGGTCGAGCTTGAGGACGTGTTCGCCGAGCACGCGGCAGTTGACGATGGAGCGCACGCGGACGAACTTGCCCTCACTGTCGAGGTCGTAGAAGCTGGCGTCTTCCTCGCACCAGAGCTTGTCGAGGATGCGGCGGCGAAGGACTTCGGCTTCTTCGCGCCAGCGGTTGGCTTCGGGCTTGCGGCCTAGCTGCGTGGCCATTTCGGCGAGGGCGACGCGCGCGCCGTAGGTCGTGGCAGAAAGATCCGGGCAGAGACGCGGCATGCCGGGGAGCGCGGGGGACTTGCGGGCGTCCGAGTCCGGGCAGCGGTTGGGAATGCCCGCCCAGCGTGGCGAGTTGTCCATGCCGCTGTCGTACGTGCAGAAGCCTTCAACGAGACCGGTTCCACGGGTGTCGCGGTAGCGACGCAGCCAAGCGTCCCAGCGACCGCAGGCGTCATAGGCGTTTTGCAGGAAGGCTTTGGCTTCAGGGTCTCTGGCGGCCTTCATGAGCATGGCGGTTTCGAGCGCTGTGGCGGCGATGGGCACGACCATCTGAATCTGGCCTAAGCCGGGTGATGTTGCTGGCTTCACGTTGGACGGGAACTGACCCTCGGTGGTCTGCACGTGGAAGAACGCCGCGTGGTTGTTGCGGGCCAGTTTCAGGGTCGAGACACGCAGAGGATCGTCCTGAGGCGCCTTGATGAAGAGGCTCGCGTAGACAAGAGCTTCCAGTGGGCCGCACTCCATCCACATGCCTGGGTACACCGCGCCTTCGAACAGCAGGTCGTTGTCCGGGAAGGCGGGCACGGTGTGGACGTTGCCGGCGAGGGTGATGAGAGCTGCGTCCCAGAGCGCGGGCCAGATGGGCCGTGAGTCCGGGAACCTTGGACGCGCACCACCGGCTGCAGTCTGAGCCCACGCGCGGCGGGCAAGCGGCGTGGCCGCTATGGCAGCTGCCGCAGCGGTCTGGAGGAAGCGGCGGCGGGGGTACGGGTTCGATGTCATTCAGCGAAACTTTCTTTTTCCACCTGAAACGTTACCAAAACGGAACATGCCTGGCGGGTGGGAGCAGGGATTCAGCAATCCGCATCCTACGTCACAGCGGAGCCACGCACGAAATGAGACTGCATCCTACGTTGATGCCCCACGCCGTCTGCTGGCGGGAAGATCCCCGGCTGATCTGGACGATGGTGGTAACCAACGCGATCACCTTTCTCAGCTACCTGAGCATCTGCCTGACGCTCTTGTACCTGGTGCGGCGAACGCGGAGGGTGATTGCGAGCGATTGGGCGTACTTCGTGGTGGGGTTTGCACTGTTTATTGTGGCCTGCGGGTCCACTCACCTGCTGGAAGTGATTACGACCTGGGATCCCATTTTCTGGGTAGACGCGGGGACGAACACGGTGACGGCGGTGCTTTCCGCTTATGTAGCGGTTATGCTTTCGCGGCGTGCGTCGACCATCGGGTTCAGCGTGAACGATTATGCCGAGCGCCTTGCAGCCACCGAGACCGAGAAGGCGCGGATGATTGAAAGCCTGCTGGCCGCGCAAAAGCTGGAGGATTGGAGCCGGATGTCGGCGGCGGTGTCGCACGAGATCAACAACCCGCTGGAGTCGGTTCAGAACCTGCTGTACCTGATCGATCGTACAGACGGCTTGCCGGCCGAGGCGCAAGGTTTTGCCATCCAGGCCGCGACGGAGGTGGAACGGGTGAGGGAGATCACGCGCTCTTCTCTGGGGTTCTTCCGCGAAAGCGCGGCTCCGGAGCGGATCGATTTAACCCGGGCCGCGGAGTCAGTGCGCTTCCTGCTGGAGGCGGTGATTCGGCGGCGGAAAATAGTATTCGAGATCAGCGCAGAAGGCGACACTACCGTGGAGGCGTTTCCCGGCGAGAGCCGCCAGATCCTGCTGAACCTGGTGCGGAATGCCTGCGAGGCCAGCCGCGGTGATGGCGCGAGAGTCACAGTGCAGATGACCGGCACTCCTGATGCCGTTGAGGTGGTCGTATCCGATGATGGCATTGGCATGACGTCCGAGATGCTGGCCACACTGTTTACCTTTGGGCTGAGCACCAAAGGCGACCAGGGCAACGGACTTGGGCTGTGGATGATGAAGCACCTGATGGACAAGCACGGGGGCGAGGTGACGGTGGAGTCCGCGCCGGGCGCGGGAACGCGCTTCCGGCTACGCTGGCCGCGGACGTTTGCAGCGCAGGGAGCAACGGCTCCGGCGAGGGCTGTGGCGGCGATAGTGTAGGCGGATTAGCGGAGGCCGCCGAGCTTGTCAATGAGGCGGCGGAAGCCTGCCTGGCGGGCAGCGGAGTTGGCCGGGGAGGCATCCGGTGCTTCGCCGGCGCGCATGAAGCCGTGGCCCGCGCCGTCGTAGGTGACGGGGTCGTAAGTCTTGCCGGCGGCCTTCATGTCGGCGGTGGCCTGCGGGATGGTGGCGGAGATGCGGGCGTCGTTCCCGGCGTAGAAGCCGTAGACGGGCGCGGTGATGTTCTTCATCAGGTCGGCGGGGGGCGGCGGGCCGTAGAAGACGAAGGCCGCGGAGAGGTCCTTGCGGTGGGTGGCGAAGAGGAAGCTCTTGCCTCCTCCCCAGCAGAAGCCCGCGACATAGACCTTGCCGCTGGCGGCGGGAAGCTTCTTGCCGTAGTCGGCGGCGGCGTCGAGGTCGGTGTTGACGCCGGCGGCGTCCAGCGAAGAGACAGCCTTAGTGACCGAGCCCTGGTCAGGGAAGGCAGCCGTTCCGCCGGGCAAGAGCGGTACGAAGGCCTGGCCGCTGTTGGCTGGTGGGGCCATGTGGCTGTGATCCATTGCCGGCATGTCCGGCATGCCGGCAGCGGGACTCGCCGCGGCGGGTGGCGGGCCGAAGCCGCTGAGGAGGTCAGGGGCGACGACGATATAGCCCGCGCCTGCGATCTCGTCGGCCATTTCGCGGAACCAGTCGCTTTCGCCGAAGATCTCGTGGATGAGGACGACGACCGGGGCTTTCTCCTTGACCTCCGGATAGACAACCCAGGCCTGGAGGTTGCGTCCGCCGGGCTCGTGGATGGTGACGAACTCACCGTGACGCGAGCTCTTCTCGAGCGCTGCCTTGGCCCAGTCCTGAGCGTGTGCGGTGGGAACTGCGGAGGCAACGAGGGTGAGGGCGAAGGCGAGCGGCAGTGTGAGCAGGCGGCGCATATGCCGCTGAGTCTACGGTGCGCGATGTCATCGCGCAACACGCGCAGCCAAAGAATGTCCCTCCGGCGCGTGGGCGCAGGAGGGACATCCTCTTTGGTGAAACCTATTTTGTCGAACGGTAGTCGCTACAGCTTCACGGAGCCCGAAAGCGATTCGGCAAGGTCGCCGATCAGCGGAATCTTCCAACGCTGGCCGCTGAACGCCTTGACCATTGCGATCAGCCAGCACACAAACAAGGCAAGGCCGATAATGCTGCGGACAAAGAAGAACATGCCGAAGAAGTGGAAGAAGCCCAACAAGATGTTGATCGCAAACCAAACGATAAAGAGAGCGATCTCCTGCCAGGCGTGATACCGCACAAACGGATCGCGCTTGTATGGATCAATGGCGAGAAAGATGATCGCCGGGATGAAGAGGTAACTCAATCCTGCAGCAGCGGTTGAAGAAAGACCTGCTGCCTGTGGCTGTGCGTAACCCGGTGGCGGATACTGCGCCGGAGGAGGATATTGACCCTGCGGAGGGTACTGCCCCGGGGGAGGATACTGTCCCGGTGGCGGAAACTGGGCAGCCTGATAGGAACCCGTGGGCGGAACCTCGCTGCCGGGCGTGGGGTTATGGACGTTGGACCAGCCGGCGTTGGGGTCGGGCGGTGTGGGGGGCGTATAGGTGGGATCGCTCATTGGGCTCTTTCGCAGAACAGTATCGCGGAACAGAAGCTCTCGGAACAGCGAACAACAAAACTTTACAAAGGTGAATACCCGGGGGAGAGCAACGTTTTACCATACCCGGACAAAGAGCTGAAGAAAACTTCAGTCACCAGCGGCAATGGCGGATACAGACTTTAACGACCGTAACTAATATGCAGTTGCGATCATATGTCTTGAAGTGCATACTGTAGCCATGGCCTGGGCGGTTGAGCTTACAGAAGAATGTGAGGCCTGGTGGAACACACTGACTGAAGCTGAGCAGGATAGTGTCGGCTACGGCTTTGACTTGCTTGCGGAACTAGGGCCTGCCTTGTCCCGACCGTATGCAGACACGCTGAAGGGATCACGCTTTGCAAATCTGAAAGAGTTGCGAGTGCAGCACGGAGGGCGTCCCTATCGAGTGATCTATGCTTTCGATCCTCGGCGGACAGCATTGCTATTGCTTGGGGGCGACAAGACCGGCAAGGGCCGTTGGTACGAGAAAGCCATACCGCAGGCCGAGAGCATTTATGCGAAGCACCTGGAGGCACTGAAATGAAGAGTTGGGCAGAGGTTCGTGCGAAGATGTCGCCGGAAAGGCAGGCACGCTTGGATGCGCGCCTGCAGGAAGCACTCGCGTCCATGCCCCTAGACAAGTTGCGTAAGGCGCGCAGCTTGACGCAGGTAGCCGTGGCGGAACGGCTGCAGGTGGATCAGGGTTCGATTTCCAAACTGGAAGGCCGCACCGACATGTACCTGAGTACCTTGCGAGAATATGTAGAAGCTCTCGGAGGTACGCTGGAACTGCGGGCGGACTTCCCGGATGGATCTATCAACATTGACCTGCACAGCTAGCCAAACACACTAGCGGTTGTTGTCGAACATGGAGTCGAGCACGCCGCCCACGACCGCAGCGGTACCGATCCCTCCGAGGCCGCGCATGTTGTTATTTTCGCCGCTCTTGTGAATGTAGGGCTGCAGGGCGTGGGCCATGTTGCTAAGCGGCAGGGTCTGCAGCCAGACGCGGCCGGGGCCGGTGAGCGCGGCGAGAAAGATACCGTCGCCACCGAAGAACAGGTTGCGGATGCCCTGGATGCGGGTGATGTTGAAGGCGACCGAAGCCTGGAAGGCTCCGACGTGGCCGGGATGGACACGCAGCGTTTCGCCGGGCTGGAGGTCGCGTACGACGACTTCACCGGAGAGCTCAAGCCATGCGGTGCCGTAGCCGGAGACCTTCTGAAGCAGGAAGCCATCGCCGCCGAAGATGCCTGCGCCGAGTGACTGCTGGAAGCCGACGCCGAGCTGGATCTGCGGCGTGGCGCAGAGAAAGCCGTGACGGTGGATCATGAACTCATGGCCGGGGTTCACCTCCACCGGGAGAATATGGCCGGGAATCTTGGCGGCGAAGGCGACCTCGCCGGGATAGCCCTGGGCGGTGTATTCGGTCATAAAGAGGGTTCCGCCACCGGCCATGCGCTTGATGGCGCCGAAGAAGCCGCCGCCGCCGGCCATCTGGGTGTGGGTGGTCATGGCGATGGTCTGGGTCATCCAGCTCAGTTCGCCGGCTTCTGAAATGACGGCTTCGCCCGGTTGCAGGAGGACTTCAAGAGCGGGCATGGTGGTGCCGACGATGCGGGATTGCATAGGTGCGCCTTTCGCGGACTGGTCTGGAAAAGAACTGTTAGGGCAGTCTGCACACCATGCTACGCCGGAAGCGGCCTGGTGGTTCCGCAAAGAAGCAGACTTTCCGGGAGCGGCGGTAGAAGGTCTCCGCCTGGTTCGGTTAGCGGTCTTCTTCCTGCTCCCTGGAAAACGTCTGAGTTCAAAAAACATCTAAACGTCGGAGCGAGGACAATCCCTAATGCCTACGACCGTGAACGGCCGCAATGCCACCTATCCTGTTGATCCCATGTTTCTCCAGCGCTGGTCGCCTCGCGCCTTTACGGGCGAGGCCATGCCCCAGGAAACGCTGATGACAATCCTGGAGGCGGGGCACTGGGCCGCGTCGTCCAGCAACTCGCAGCCGTGGCGATTTGTTTACGCGCTGCGGAACACGGAGCATTGGAACACCCTGTTAGGACTGCTGGTGCCGTTCAACCAGGGGTGGGCGAAGAATGCCTCCGCGCTGGTGTTCGTGGCGTCGATGGGTAGCTCGAAATCGCCAAAGAGTGGGGAGATGCAGCCTTTGCCGACGCACTCCTTTGATACCGGGGCGGCGGCAGCTTACATGGCCTTGCAGGCGTTGAAGCTGGGTTGGCATGCGCATGGCATGTACGGGTTTGAGCATGAGCGTGCACCCGCTACGCTCCACATTCCGGAGAACGCGAGGATGGAAGCGGCGTTTGCCTTCGGCAAGCTGGGCGATAAGGCAAGCCTTCCCGAAGACCTGCAGGCCCGCGAGACACCCAGCGACCGCATGCCTTTGGATCAAGTGGCCTTCGAAGGCGAGATGAAGTAGGACGGAACGACTTTGAAACGATGCAGCCGCATTGGCGCGGTAGCATCAGAACGACCGAGGGCTTTCTCACATGAGCGGTAAACAATCTGACGCGCTGGTGTTCTTTGGTGCGACCGGCGACCTGGCGTACAAGAAGATCTTTCCTTCGTTGCAGGGCATGGTGAAGCAAGGCCTGCTGAATGTGCCGGTGGTGGGCGTGGCCAAGGCCGGGTGGGGCCTGGACCAGCTGAAG
The DNA here is from genome assembly GCA_965198545.1 of Granulicella sp. Lineage (GTDB taxonomy): Bacteria > Acidobacteriota > Terriglobia > Terriglobales > Acidobacteriaceae > Granulicella. The sequence continues at coordinate 28,985 of CBDAPS010000005.1, forward strand.
GAGCGCGCGAAGGATTCGCTGGAGAAGCATGGCGGCGTCGACGCCGAAGCGTGGGGCAAGCTGGAAGGGCTGCTGCGCTATGTCGACGGCGACTACTCGGACGATGCGACCTTTCAGGCGGTGCGTAAAGAGCTGGGCGATGCCAAGGCTCCGGCGCACTACCTGGCGATTCCTCCCGCGCTATTTGGCACGGTAGTAGAGAAGCTGAAAAGCTCCGGCTCGGCTGAGGGCGGACGGATCATCGTGGAGAAGCCGTTTGGGCATGACCTGGCTTCGGCTAAGGAGTTGAACAAGATCCTGCTGAGCTCGTTTGATGAGAGCTCGATCTTCCGGATCGACCACTACCTCGCAAAGGCTCCGGTGCGCAACATGGTTGGGTTCCGCTTCAGTAACGCGTTCCTGGAGCCGCTTTGGAACCGCGACCACATAGAAAGCGTGCAGATCACGATGGCTGAGGATTTTGGCATCCAGGGCCGCGGCGCATTTTATGACGTGACCGGCACGATCCGCGATGTGGTGCAGAACCATCTGTTCCAGTTGCTCTGCAACCTTGCCATGGAAGCTCCGGCTTGCAACGACGTAGAGTCGCTGCGCGATGAGCGCGTGAAAGTGCTGAAGTGCATGGCAGACCTGAAGCCCGAAGACGTGCTTCGCGGGCAGTTTGCCGGATATCTGGACGAGAAGGGCGTGGCGCCGAACTCGCAGACGGAGACGTATGCCGCGGTGAAGCTGGCGGTGAACTCGTTCCGCTGGGAGGGCGTGCCGTTTTACATCCGCGCGGGCAAGGAGATGCCGAACACCTGCACGGAGGTAGTGGCGAAGCTCAAGAAGGTTCCGCATACGAAGATCAGCGAGCCGGGAACGAAGCAGAACTACATCCGTTTCCGCATCAGCCCTGAGATGACTGTGGCGATGGCTGCGTCGGTGGGGAACTCGGCGCACAAGGGGGCGCGGCAACTGGTGGAGATGATCGCCAGCCGTCACCCGAATGCCGAAGAGATGGAGCCCTACGAACTGGTGCTGAGCGACGCGATGGCAGGCGATGCTTCGCTGTTTGCCCGGCAGGACTACGTGGAAGAAGCGTGGCGGATCGTGGACGGCGCCCTGAAGGCGAATACGCCGCTCTATCCGTATGACCAGCACACATGGGGGCCAAGCGGCACAGGGGCGAGTGTCGTGCCGCCGGGCGGCTGGCATACGCCAATCCCGGATACGCTGGATGACTTCCGGCTGGTGGACGAGAGCGATTCTTAAAGCTAGCTAACGCTGCGTGCCTTTGCGCTTCTGCACGGCCTGGCGGAGGATCATCTCGATCTGGCCGTTGACTGAGCGCAGCTCGTCCTGCGCCCAGCCTTCGAGGTCGTCCCAGAGCTTTGGGTCGATGCGGAGCAGAAAGGGCTTTCGCTGCTTCGGCTCTGCAGGCTTATGTTCTGGTTTGGATTCCTTCATCAGTTATAGAGCGTGCCGGCGTTGACGACCGGATGGACTTCGGATTCGGAGCAGAGCACGACCATGAGATTCGAAACCATGGCGGCGCGACGCTCGTCATCGAGTACGACTACGGACTTTTCGGAGAGTTCACGCAAGGCCATTTCGACCATGCCGACGGCTCCTTCCACGATGCGCTGGCGCGCGGCGATGACTGCTTCGGCCTGCTGGCGGCGCAGCATGACCTGGGCAATCTCAGGCGCGTAGGCAAGATGGCTGAGGCGGGCTTCGTCGATGGTGACACCGGCCTTCGCGCAACGCTCCTGCAGCTCAGCGCGAAGAGCGGCGGAAACACCATCAACGTTCGAGCGCAGCGAGGTTTCGTGCCCGTCGCCGTCGTCGTAGCAGTACATGTTGGCGATGTGGCGTAGCGCGGATTCGCTCTGAATGGGCACGAAGTTCTCATAGTTGTCGACGTCGAAGAGTGCCTGCGCGGTGTCTTCGACGCGCCAGATGACGATGGCCGCAATCTCGATGGGATTGCCACGCTTGTCGTTGACTTTGAGCGGCGTGCCGTTGAGGGTGCGGGCTCGCAGCGACACTTTGTTACGCACCACGAAGCGGGCAGCGGCTGTGCCTGCTGCGGCGAAGTTCTGGATGCCCCGGCCCTTGCTGTAGAAGGGATTCGCCCAGTAGAAGCCGCTCTTGCGAACCGTTCCCTTGTAGCTGCCGAAGAGGATGAGCACGCGCGCCTCGTTGGGCTGCAAGGTGAAGAAGCCTGTGAGACTGATGAGGCTCAACACGATCACCACGACGGCGACAACGCGCTGCCAGTCTTCCGGCTGCGAGCTGAGGAAGGTTACAGAGCCAACGAGGAGCACGAGCAGTATGGGCAGCACCAACGCACCCGGAACGGCGCGGGTCAGCACCTCACGGTTGGTGATGTCGGTGGGGGTGGAGTTTGGGGATTCGTCGGACATGACGATCATCTCCATGATGATGTCAGTATGATATCACTTCGATATGCATCTGTTGCGGGGCAAGTGGACATAGGCCTCGCGGCTGCTTTCCAGACCGCGTGGAACACGCTGATCTGCATCCAAATCCGAGTCACGGAACAGACGAACGCCAGACCAACAACAGGACACACCGCATCATGGCAGCCGGAGCATCAATCGCTAAGAAGGGCCTGCCCATGCGGCCGTCCACAACTCCATGGCATCGCGTCGCTCGCATGGCGCGGGAGCGCTTCGGCATCAAGGGCTTTCGGCCGGGGCAGCGTGAGATTCTCGAAGCGGTTCTAGCGGGAAAGGATGTGCTCGGATTGCTGCCGACGGGCGGCGGCAAAAGCCTGACGTATCAGCTTCCGTCGCTGCTGCTGGCGAAGCCAGTGTTGGTGGTGAGCCCGCTGATTGCGTTGATGAAGGACCAGCAGGATCGCGCGGCGAATGCGGACATCGCCGTCGAGAAGATGGAATCCACCATAAAGGCGAGTGAGCAGCGGAAGGCCGAGGCGGAGATCGATAGTGGTGTGGCGCAGTTGATTTACTGCACGCCGGAGCGGCTGGATTCGGCGGACTTCTTGCAGGAACTGAGGGCTGCCGGTGGCGTTTCGCTGTTCGTGGTGGATGAGGCGCATTGCATCTCGCAGTGGGGGCACGACTTTCGTCCGGCATACCTGAACCTGGGCTACGCGCGCGAGGCGCTGGGGAATCCTCCAGCGCTGATGCTGACGGCGACCGCCACGCAGCAGGTGATCGACGAGATTCTTGAGGTGATGCACGCGAAGGACGCGGTGGTGGTGAACACGGGCATCGAGCGCGAGAACCTCTGCTGGCGCGTGGCGCCCACGGTGAGCACGGATGCCAAGCTGGCGCGTATTGGCGAGCTGCTCGAAAAGCAGGAAGGCACGGGGATCATCTACACGGCCAGCGTGCGCTCGGCGAACGAGCTGCATGACTGGCTGAAGGAGCACGGTGTTGCGGTGGGGCGCTACCACGGACAGATGGGTGCGAACGAGCGCACAGAGGTGCAGGAAGCTTTTATGCGCGGTGACTACAAGGTGATGATCGCGACCAAGGCGTTTGGGCTTGGAGTGGACAAGCCCGATATCCGGTTCGTGTATCACTACGAGTTCCCGGATTCGCTGGAAACATACGCGCAGGAAGCGGGGCGTGCTGGCCGCGATGGCGCGAGAGCAGAGTGCGTGCTGCTCTACCGGTTGGAGGACAAGCGCATTCAGAGTTTCTTTCTGGGCGGCCGCTACCCTAAGCCGGAAGAAGTTCGTGCCGTGCTGGAGGCGCTCGCTGTTCCGGCTCCGATGAAGATGTTGGCGGAGAACAGCGGCGTTGGGGCGAAGCGGACGGAGGTAATTGTTCATTTGCTGCGCGACGCAGGCGTGGTGGACAGCACGCGCAGGGGGCTGGTGCTGACGTACACCGAGCCGGTGAGCGATGCGGAGATTGCGCATCTGCTCCGTGAGTACACCGAGCGTGGCTCGCATGACAAAGAGCGGTTAGCCGAGATGATGCACTATGCCGAGACGGCCGGTTGCCGTACGCAGGTGATGCGCGAGTACTTCGGCGAAGATGTCGGCGAGCTTTGCGGCCGCTGCGATAACTGCGAGCGAGGAGCGGCTCACCAGGCTAAGCTGGAGCGGCTCGCGGAAAAAGAAAAACGAGGCAAGCGGCTGCGGAAGAAATCAGCGGCTGCCGCGACGGGAAGAGATCCTTCGCGTGAGCTTCTGGTGAAAGAAGATTCTGGCGTGGGGGCAGTACAGGATGCGCACGGGACGACCGAAGTGGCGACGTTGCATGGCGTGATCCGCACGACTGCTCCAGAGACGCTGCCACACGCCGAGCCGGAGGCATTCAAGCGTGGAGACTACGTGCGGCACAAGATCTTTGGAGTGGGAGACATTCGCGATATCGGCTGGAATGTCGCGATGGTGCACTTCGCCGGTACCGCCAAGAACAAGGGCGGGATGAAGAAGGTGCTGGTGGATTTTCTGGAGGCGGCTTGATCGACGTTTCAGGGAATGCCCGCTTGGCTTAGCACGAATGCACGCCCCGAGACCACGCGATACAGCTGCGTGGACCACGGGGCGTGCTCGTGAAGCTGGTCTAGATAAAGAGGCCGTTGAGACCGTTCGGGAAGAATCCGCCGGTAGCCTTGGAGCCGGAAGCTGCTCCGCCAGCGGTGACGATGTTGAGGACCTGGCTTGTGGTGCGGGCAAAAGCCGTTGCGGGTGCGGAAGCCGATGCCGGCGGTGCGTCCACAATCTGCGTGGCGGTGACCGTGCCCGTCCCGTTGAGGGTGACGGTTTGCGTGGCCGTTCCGTAGTCATCCGGATTCGGATCCTCGGGATTGGCCGGAACTTGACCCTTGGCCTGGGCAGCCGTATTGCGGAAGTTAGAGAGGTTGCCCGTGATAGTGGAGATGGTGCCGGTGGGATAGTAGGTAGCGGCTGCGTCGGCGACTGTGAGCGCAGAGCGGATGAGACCGGCGTGGTAGGCTTCGACGGCCAGGATGCCGGCGGCAACCGGCAGTATGCCCGACTTGCTCACGATCAGCGGCGCGGCTCCATGGTATGCGGAGACGCCGACGTCCTCGAAGATATACGCGCCGAGCAGGAAGGACTGTTCATTCGCGTACGGGTTGAAAGGCCGGGCCGCGGCAGGAACACCCGCGAGTCCGGCAAGGGTATCGAACGATGCCGGCGTGAGGTTGATGGCAGGCTGTGCGACGGCCAGCGAACCGAGCGCGGAGCGAAGGGCGGAGACGTGCTTGCCCTCTTCAAGAGCAGTTTCTACGGCGTAGCCGGCGAGCACCGGGCTGACAAAGGGCACTTTGTAGGTGGAGTTGGCCGGTGCACCGGCGACGCCGGCGTTCGCGACCACGCCGGAGGTGTTGCCTGCGCTGTTGTTGCCGATCACACCCGAAATCCCCAGCACAGGGGCCGCGGCGGCAGAGGAGGAAGTGTTGGAAACGTCGATGGTGGTGCCGAAGGCAGCCAGATAGTAGAAGTTGCTCTCAAGGTACTCAAGATTGAGGGCGAAGTTGAGAATGTCGTTGTCGCTATAGGCGCTAACGGCGGCTTGTTTCGCGTGGAGTTTGGGGGCGAGGGCGAGAGCGGCGACAGCGGCTCCTCCGCCTGCCAGCAGGGAACGCCTGCTGACGATGACTTGATCGAGGAACTTTGTTTCTTGATTCGGCATGTGAGTTTTCCTTGGACGGCTCGGTTCGAACGTTGAACTTCGTAGCAGGACCAGCAGCTCCTGAACGGCAGGCGACTAGGCAGTGGTGGTCTTGATGTTGCCGTTGAGGCCGTTGGGGAAGAAGCCGCCGGAGGCGACGCCCGTGGTGCCACCTGTTCCGTAAACGATGTGCAGGACTTGGCTCGGAGTCCGCGAGAATCCGACCGCGCTGGCGGTTGCCGCCGCCACGATGGAGCTGGCCGGGTAGTTGCCGTTCGAAGCGATGGTGATGGGAGCGAGCGTCAACAGGGTTTCATTGCCGCCCCCCAGCGTGGAGCGCAGGGTAGCTACCTGGTTGGCAGTGGTGAGCAGTGAAGCGTTGGGCTGCGCGCCGCCGACCACAGCCGAGGCCGTCGCGGTAATTGCGCTGCGGACGTAGGCTGCGTGGTAGGCTTCGACCGCGAGAATGCCCGCAGCGTAGTTCAGGTTGGTGGAGGACGTCAGCGCGGGAGCTGCGCCGCTGTAGGCGGTGACGCCGACATCTTCGAAGATAAAAGCACCGATGAGGAAGTTGCTGAAGCTGGAGTACGGGTTGAACGTTCCGGTAATTCCAGCGGCGGTGGCGACAGTGGCAAACGCGGTTCCGATGTTGAGAGTGGGCATGGAAACGGCGGAGTTTCCGAGGGCGCTGCGCAGGAAGTTCACGTGGGACAGTTCATCAAACGCAATTTCGTTAATGATTTGTTGCTGAATGGACGTAAGGCCAGTGACCTGCGCTCCGCCGGTGACGAACGAAGGGGCAAAGCCCATGCTCGCTGCCGGAAGCCCGCTGCCGGTTGCGGCATACAGGTAGAAGGAGGCCTCGAGATACTCCAGATTCAACGCGAAGTTCAGGTAGTCCGCGTCGGTTAGCGGCGCCGATCCCGTTGTGCCGGTGGAACCCGAACTGCCGGTGCTGCCTGTACTTCCAGTGCTTCCCGTGGAGCCGGTAGAACCCGTAGCGCCGTTCGCTCCCGACGCCCCCATGGAACCTGTGCATCCGGCCAATGCCGTCGTCGCTCCAACAGCTCCGGCTGCGAAGAGAAAGTTTCGCCTCGACGCCGCTTTCACACCTTTTTCGTAGAAAAACTCCAGATCGTCCACAACAATCACCTCTTGTTTGCCCCGGTTATGGTGCGTTTGGTACGAGACTGGAGTGCCGTCGAGGCCATTGCCATCGAGAGCTGAGCAGTCGAAGCCGTGCTTGAGCTGATCCTGAAGCGGGAATGAGATGCTGGTCTATTAACGATGCAGACCGCTCTTCGGATTTGTCCGGGCAGAAAATTAATACGAGTGTCAAGGAAGCAGGCTTGGACGTGCGGGGGCAGAGCCTAGCAGAAGGTTCGCAGAAGTAGCAAGCCTGCCCTTTCGTCCTGGGTCTTAGCCGTCAGCAATCGCAACTGTTGGGAGTGCAGCCGCGATCTTTCGCTCTCCGTTGCTCCTGCAGGCGCCTTCGCCGTACCATCGCCCTAGGCACTCAACACATGGCAAGCGGATGGAATCCGAACAGCCCGTTCGCGGGCAAGAAGAAGCTGGGCGGCATGGGCCCTGACAATGGAGCCGCCGAAAGGCTGGTGTCCGCGGGGCGCGTGGACGACGATGACGCGGTTGAACTGAAGCTGCGGCCCAAACGGCTAGCCGAGTTTATCGGGCAGACGAAAGTAAAGGAGCAACTGAGCATCGCGCTGGAGGCGGCAAAGAGCCGCGGCGAAGCGATGGACCATGTGCTGCTGTCCGGACCGCCGGGGTTGGGCAAGACGACGCTGGCGACGATCATCGCGAACGAACTGGGCGTTGGCTTCCAGCAGACCAGCGGTCCGGCGCTGCAGGTGCAGGGCGACATGGCTGCCATCCTGACCAACCTGCGGGCTAACCAGGTGCTGTTTTTGGACGAGATCCATCGCCTGCAGCCGGTGATGGAGGAAAAGCTCTACACGGCGCTGGAGGATTACCAGCTCGACATCATGATCGGCACCGGGCCAAGCGCTCGGACGCATGTGATGCGGCTGGACCCATTTACTTTTGTTGGGGCGACCACCCGGCCGGGATTGTTGAGCTCTCCGCTGCGCAGCCGCTTTGGAATTTTGCTGCGGCTGGAGTTCTACACAGATGACGAACTACGATTCGTCGTGGAGCGATCTGCCGAGGTGTTAGGTGTTCCGATCGACCACGATGGAGCGGCAGAAATCGCGATGCGTTCGCGGGGAACGCCGCGCATTGCCAACCGTCTGCTGCGCCGTGTGCGGGACTTCGCCGAGGTTCGTGCTGAAGGGCGGATCGATCGTGCGACGGCGAGCCGGGCGTTGGAGATGCTGGAGGTGGACGCTCATGGGTTCGATGAACTGGACCGGCGGCTGCTGCGAACGATCATTGAGAAATACGATGGCGGCCCGGTTGGGCTGAACACTTTAGCGGCGGCGCTGGCGGAAGAGCAGGACGCCCTCGAAGAGGTATATGAGCCCTTCCTGATCCAGATCGGCTTTCTCGACCGCACGCCGCGTGGCCGTGTCGCGACAAGACTTGCCTATCAGCACCTCGGAATGGAGATGCCGCGGCGTTCACCCGGCTTGTTTGGCTGAGTTGAGTGGAAGCGCATCGCGGCAGCTTGCTAACGCCTACATCGATCCGGTGTGAAAAGCATGTAACGGATTCGTCGGCGGTTTCACCATGCTCTGGCGCGTAACGTTACTCCCGAGTAGTCGTGTCAAGCATATTTGGCGACGAAAGTGCAAATTTATTGTGGAATTCCGTGTTACTCGGTCTACGATGGGTTGATTCCGTTTTCAGACGCCGAGCATACGGGAAGGGTACGTGGAGAGCACGCGGAGCCACGGCACCAATGACGCATGATGGACGCTCATACACTGACGGTCGCGGGCTTCGTCTCGCAGATGACATTTTCCTTCACGTTTGCGCTTCTTGCCTGGAGTGACCGCCGGACGAAAGGCATGTCCTGGCTGGCCGCCGCACAGATTCTGTGGACAATTACGCGCGCGCTGCCAACCCCGTCGCCTGCGGTAAAGGATGTGGTCGGGAGCGACGCGTTCATCCTGACAATCTTTTGCTATTACATGGGCCTGCGCTGGTTTGCTGTGCGGCGGGACCTGCGGTCCCGAAAAGGGCTGGCGGGTCTGGCCATGGCGCTCTTGGCTGTAGTGGCCATTGCGCCGTTCAACGTCATTCTTGCAGTGGTGACGGGGCGGCTGGTCGTTCTACTCATCATCGGCCTCACGGTGCGCATGGTTTGGAGCTCGCGCCTCACGGCGTTGCGCATTCGGCTACGCGTAACCGCCGTGCTGCTTTCGGTGACCGGGGCGCTCATCGCGGTGCGGTCGGCCATGATGTTGCTGCCACCCACGCAGGAGGTTCTGCAGCGGATGGCTTTTGTGCGCGGGAGTGTGCAGCTTTGCTACCCGTTGGTGCTGCTCTCGTTCGTGGCCTTGTATGTCGCGGAGGCAAATCGCCGGCTGCACGATGAAACTCGGATGGATGTTCTGACCGGACTGCGAAATCGCCGGGCTCTGGAAGAGATCGCCACACGCAAGGCTCACCACTGTGCAACTCACGGCATTCCGCTTTCGCTGTTGATGATGGACCTAGACCACTTCAAGCAGCTGAACGATACATGGGGCCACGGCCTGGGGGATCGGGCGCTACGCGCCATGGGATCGATTCTGCTGACCGTCATCTCAGAAGATGCGGTGACTGCGCGCGTGGGCGGAGAAGAGTTTGCCGTGCTGCTGGCCGGGTACACCCGCCAGGCGGCGGCAGCCGTTGCGGAACGTGTCCGCTCCGTGGTGGAAGACCTGCAACTGGCTGAAGGCGACCGCATGGCTCGCTTCACGGTGAGTGTGGGCGTCAGCGAACTGCAGCCAGGCGAGCGGACCTGGACCGACATGATGGCGCGCGCGGACGAGGCTCTCTATCGCGCCAAGCATGAAGGGCGCAATCGTGTTGCGGTTGCTGAGCCGCTAGATTTGGCGGATATGCCGCGGCCGCGTGAACAGAAGTCGTCCAGCTGGAAATTGCTGCTGCGACAAGGGCCGATGCTGTAAGCAGCGAGTTGGCGCTTCGCGGTAGCGGGTCAGCAAGTTAGCCGACTACTTGGCGGACTAAGGCGGACAGGATGCCGTTTGCTTCAGCTAGTTTGGTTTCGGCCTGTTGTTTGTTGAGGCCAAGAAGCTGCATGGCAATGGCCAGCTTTACCTGGTTCCCGGATTCGGCGAGCTGATCCGCCGCGACGATTCGATCGCAGCCGGTCGCGGCCATGATGATGCGCTCAGCCCGATCGACGAGCTTGGCGTTGGTGGGACGCACGTTGACCATCAGGTTGCCGAACGTGGCTCCGGTGCGAACCATCACTCCGGTGGAGAGCATGTTGAGCACGAGCTTGGTCGCGGTGCCGGCCTTCAGGCGGGTGGACCCGGTGAGAACCTCAGGCCCGGTAGCGGGCGTGATGGCTATATCCGCGGCCTTCGCCAACTCTGATCCTGGAACGCAACTCAGGCCAACCGTCAGCATACGCAGTGAGCGGGCATAAGCCATGGCGCCCAGCACGTAAGGGGTGCGGCCACTGGCGGCGATGCCGACCAGCGTGTCCGGCAAGGCCTGGCCTGTGGGGCCAAGAATGGCGAAGCCGGCCAGTTGCAGATCGCGCGCGCCTTCGGCCTCGGAGTCTTCCGAGTGTTCGCTGGAAAGGCGCAGGGCGCGGTCGCCGCCGGCGATGAGTCCCTGCACAAGTTCGGCGGGCACGGAAAAGGTGGGCGGGCACTCGGAGGCATCGAGCACACCGAGCCGTCCGCTGGTTCCAGCGCCAATGTAGAAGAGGCGTCCACCGCGGCTGAAGCGTTCGGCGATGGCGTCGACGGCGGCGGCAATCTGCGGCAGCTCGGCCCGGACAGCCGAAGTCACAGTCGCGTCTTCATCGTTGATGACGGTGAGCATGTCGAGCGTGGCAAGCTGATCAAGATGCTCGGTGCGAGGGTTGCGCGCTTCGGTGAGGAGCTGGCCAAGGACTTCGGTATCGGGAATGGTCGCCATCGTCAATGATGATACGAGCCAGATAGCTCGAAAGAGCAAGGGCTCGCGGCTTCTACAACCTATGTGGGACCATAGAGAGATGGCAGACGGCGACAGTAGCCAGGGGCAAACCCCGGCGAAGCAGGACTCCATCCCATCCGAGACACCTTCTGAGCAAGCGCAGCGCAGCCTGCATGCGACCGTAGCCTGGCGGTCGCGCGACTTCCGGTTCTACTCGGCGGCTCGGTTTCTGGGTGTGATGGGTTCGGAAGCGCAGAGCGTGGGCGTGGCCTGGCAGGTGTATCAGTTGACGCATTCGCCGCTGGCGCTGGGGTCAACCGGGCTGGCCCTGTTTCTTCCGGGAATCTTTTTTGTGCTTGTGGCTGGCCATGTGGCGGATCGCTATGACCGCCGCAACGTGCTGATGGGCTGTTACGCCGTGCAGTTTGTCGCGACAGTGCTCCTGTTGTGGATGAGCCTGCACGGCGTCCGCAATGTCTGGCTGATTTACGCGGTGCTGTTCCTGATCGGGACGGGTCGCTGCTTCAGTGGTCCTGCCGCGAGTGCCCTGCTGCCATCGATCGTCCCCAAAGAACACTTTGTGAACGCGGTGACCTGGGGAGCGACGATCTTCCAGGTGGCGAACGCGACCGGGCCGATGGTGGGAGGCTTCCTGTTTACCGCGATGCTGGCCAGCACCGGCGCCCTTGCTGAGTGGAACGGAGCACCGCTGGTCTACTCCTTCACGCTGGCTGCACTGGCACTGTACCTGGTGTTTATGGGCAGCATTCGCTCGCGCGGCGGCTCGACGGAGAAGAAGGGCTTCACGGTGCAGACCATGCTGGCAGGCATTCGGTACGTGGCGAGCACGAGGCTGCTGCTTGGGTCGATCTCCCTGGATCTGTTCGCGGTGCTGCTGGGCGGAGCGGTGAGCCTGATGCCGATCTTCGCGGTGGAGGTTCTGCACGAGGGGCCGCATGGGCTTGGATTTCTGCGAGCGGCCCCCAGCGCTGGATCGCTGTTGGTCTCGCTGCTGCTGGTTGTGTTTCCGATCCGCAAGAATGCGGGCAGGACGATGCTGGCGTGCGTGGGGATCTTCGGTGCGGCGACCGTGGTGTTTGGCCTTTCGCGCACGTTGTGGCTCAGCATGCTGGCGCTGTTCATCACCGGCGCGACCGACATGGTAAGCGTGGTGGTGCGGTCCAGCATTCTTCAACTGGCAACCCCGCCGGAGATGCGCGGGCGCGTCAGCAGCGTGAACTGGCTGTTCCTGGGAGCGAGCAACGAGTTCGGCGAGTTTGAAAGCGGCCTGACGGCGCACTGGTGGGGAGCGGTACGGGCAGTCGTTGTCGGTGGAGTGGCGAGCATGACGGTAACGGGGCTGTGGACCGTGTTCTTCCCGGCGCTGCGGCGCGTCGACCAGTTGACGGCGGAAAGCCTGACGGCGGCGGAGCAGCAGATGAGTGCCGATGCCACGGAGAGACCGCTGCCGGGAGCGTAGTTCAGGCGCCCGCGTAGAAGGGCCTGAACCACGCTGCAAGACTTGCGTGCGGGGGCTTGCGAGCTACCGCTTCAGCGCCTTGGCGACTGCTTCGGCGAGCGTCTCCGTCGGGTGACCGATCAACGTGCTGAGCGTGTGCGAGCTGTTGTCGAGCATTCCGTGCGAGGCTGAGGTCTCGGCGTCAGCGATGGCGTTTGCCGCGACTTGCGGCAGGCCGAAGCCGGTAAGGGCCTTGGCGAAGTCAGCCTCGGAGAGATTCTGGTACACGACTGACTTACCGGACTGGCGAGCGATCTCGGCCGCGAGTTCGGCGCGTGTGTAAGACGAGTCTCCAGCGAGTTCAAGGGCCTGGTTGGGCGTGATGGGCGTGGCCAGGACCATGGCTGCGGCCTCAGCGTAGTCTGCGCGGGCAGCGGCGGCGAAGCGGCCCTCGCTGGAAGCGCCGATCACGGCACCGTGCTCTACGGCGGCTGGAGCGGCGACAGTCTGGTTTTCGAAGTACCAGCCGTTGCGCAGGAAGATGTACGGAATGCCCGAGGCCCGGATAAGGTCCTCGGTGGCCTTGTGATCAGCGGCGAGCAGCGAAGTCGACTGATCCGCGTGGAGGATGCTGGTATAGGCGAGCAGCTTCACGCCGGCGGCCTTGGCTGCGTCGACGGCAGCCTTGTGCTGCGCGATGCGGGCGTCGCCGAACGCGGTGGAGGAGATGAGCAAGACTTTCTCCGCGCCTCCAAAGGCGGAGGCGAGGGTCTCCGGGCGGGCGTAATCTGCTTCGCGCACCTGCACGCCCTGGTTCGTAAGGGCCTGAGCTTTGGAGGGAGTGCGCACGGCGGCGACGATCTGGCTTGCGGGAACTTTCTTCAGCAGCGAGTCGACTACGAGTTGGCCGAGGTGGCCGGTGGCTCCTGTTACGACAATCATGGTGATTCCTTTCTTCTCCGGCATTGCCGGCACATGATCATTCTAGGAAAGCAGCTTACTTTACGTAAGTACGTACCTGAAGGTAAGCTACATGCATGCGAAAGATCCCATTAGGCGGCGGAGGCGTGGTTCGACGGCCGCACGGAAATTTATGTATCGCCGATTGCCCGACGCGCAGCGTGCTGGATCACGTATTTTCGCGCTGGGGCTCGCTGATCCTGGTGCTGCTGCTGGAGCGCACGCACCGCTTCAGTGAGTTGGCCCGCGCGATCGGCGGCGTTAGCGAGAAGATGCTGGCGCAGTCATTGCAGGCGTTGGAGGCTGACGGGTTCGTGCTGCGCACGGTATACCCGACCGTGCCGCCGAAGGTGGAGTACAGCCTGACTCGCAGCGGCCGCGAGATCGCAACGCGCGTGGAGACTCTGACAAGCTGGATTGAACGCAATGTCGGTGCCGTACTTGCCGTCCGCGAGGAGCGCGCGAAGAGCGGTGTGCGGCGTAAAGCAGTCGCTGCGAAATAGTGGTCGGTATTTAGTACTGGCCGTAGCGGCCCTTTGCTGAATCGAGCAGCTTCTGCGAGTCGTAGCCGATGCCGTCCTTGAAGATCAGAACGGTGTTTTCAATGTCAGTGATGTGCTCAGCCGGATTACCCCTCACCACAACCAGATCGGCGTTCTTGCCTGCTGCGATGGTGCCGATCTCTTTGTCGCGGCCAAGGTACTGCGCGCCGTTCAGCGTGGCGATCTTGATGGCTTCCAGCGGTGTGAAGCCTGCGTCTACAAGCAGCTCAATTTCCCGCTGGTCGCCGTAGCCGGGGAGCACGCCGCCGTCTCCGGTGGGATCAGGGCCGGCGAGCAGCAGGCCGCCCGCGGCAACGAACTCACGCTCCAGCGCCATACCGTTGTGGAAGTTTGCTGCGCGGTCGATGTTTCCCATAGCCGCGCCGGAAGCGCCAAATCGTTCGCGAAGAGCTTGGAGCTCGGACTGAGTGGGAGGACCTGAAGGTTGGTGCATCAGTTCGCCGTTGCGGGTCATGAGGTAGTCGTTGCGGGTGGCAGGTGTCATCGCATCGAGCACGCGCGGCTGCACGTTGAGATGCTTCGGGTCAGAGCTCTCAAACACCGGAAGGGTGGACGTGATGGCGACGTGATGCTCTACAAGTAATTTGATCAGCGCTTGCGCTTCGGGGCCGTTGGCCCGCATCTGCGCAAGGGTGGGGCTGCCAACGGTGCGCGGGCACGTATCTGGCTGCTTGCCGGGGTCAAGTTGCGTGTTGACGAAGAAGCCGTGCTCTAAATTGTCGATGCCAAGCCCAACAGCTTCAGGGTACGTCACCGAGCAAAGATGGCCGGTGACCTTGATGCCGAGCTTATGGGCTTCCTGGATGGCCGCGCCGAGCTCAGCCCGGGTGATGTTCATGTAGGCCTTGAACGAGGTCGCTCCTTGTGCCGCCCAGAAGTCAACGGTGGCGCGCGCGTCGGCTTCGTCCTTGAGTTGGTGCATCTGGATGAATGGCGAGTGCGGGCCTTCGAGGTACGGCGCGGTGACGTCCATGTGCGGGCCGGGGATGTGGCCGGCGTCGATCTCCCGCTTGAGGTTGAGATCGGTGTACGGTTCCACCGAGCCGGTGGTACGCAGCGTGGTAACCCCCGCACCGAGGTAGAGGTGTGGCGAGGTGAAGGTCATCTGCGGCACGACCAGCGGCGGCTCGCTACGGCCTTCGGCGTCGAGATTAGGGCGCGCGATGTAGTACATGTGGTCATGCATGCCGACCAGGCCAGGGAAGACAGTAAGCCCCTCGCCTTCGATGATGACGGCGTTCGCCGGGACAGGGACACCTGAACCAACAGCCGAGATCTTTCCGTTCTCAATCAGCACCGTCTGCCCGTCGCGAGCGGGAGCGCCGGTGCCGTCGACGACGCGGATATGCAGCAGCGCCACCGGCATGGCATCGCTGTAGCGGATGTAGCGCGCAACCGCTGCGTTGTTGTCACGAGGAGGATTGGGAACAGTCTGCGGCGGCTGAGACTTCTGTGCGAAGACAGTAATCGTACAGAGCAGGCTGAGCAGGGTGGCGTATCGCATGACTGGCCTCGTAGCTTGAAGAGTGTGTGCCGATGATAACGCGGCCCGCTTGATTCCACCGTGGCCATCGGGCGCTGCTACTCTTTCATACGAGCGCATACGAGTGGAGGGTGACGGGTGACGACTGGGGCTAAGGCAGCGGTGGCGTCTGTGATGGCACTGATTGTGGCGGTGGGTGGCGAGTTGCTGTATCTGCACCATCGCAACGTGGAAGACGAGAATGTGAAGGTGACGCGGCGCGGCACCTACGAGCAGGGCGCGATCAGCCAGGATGACGCGGTGAGCTACGAACTGAGGCACCTACGCCCCGACTCGTTGAAGGACATGCGTGAGCTCACCGGCAAGGACGTGTGGGTGCAGGCCGGTGGGCAGATGGACTACTACAAGTCCGTGGGCAATCACGTGAACTACGCGAGCCCGGTGGGCACGCTGCCGGGTGCGGAAGATCTGCTGGTGAAGGGCGTCTTTGAGCAAGCCGGGCCGCCGAAAGGCCGTGCGCAATTTCGGCTGGGCGAGGCTCAGAAATATGTCATGCTCGCATTTACTGAGCCGAAGGAGAGTGACACCACTACCGTGTATGCGCTGCCAATCGGAGTGTACAAGTCGGACGGTTACACGTTCTTTTCCGACCAGGTGCTCTTCTACGACGACCCGCACGTGCTCTATAAGCACTGGGGTCCGCAGATGTGGCAGGCGATCGACAAGCATCAGGCTGTGCCCGGTATGACCGAGGCTATGGCGATGATGTCCATGGGGCAGGTGATCACGCCGCACGGTGAAAAGGTGGGCGATCGCAGCGTGACCTACGACAACTATGGGCACCCGGTGGACATGGAGTTTGTGGGCGGTAAGGCCGTGAAGGTGACGCCCGAGAAGTAGCGAGTTAGCTGGTTAGCGAGTTAGCAGGTTAGTGACAATGCGGATGAATCGGCGTGAGATGTTGGCTGGCGGCATCGCTGTCGGCGCGGCGAGTGTATTGCGCGGTGAGGCGTGGGCTACGTCGCCGGAGCCCCGGCCTTCGGCAAGGACGAAGTTCGGCGCGGTTGCAGGGTACGTTGCTTCCAACGGCGTTTGCTCATTCAAGGGCATTCCCTATGGCACGGACACGTCGCAGACACGCTTCGCTGCTCCGAAAGCGCCTGTCCCGTGGGCCCAGGCGAAGGACTGCACCGTGTGGGCGCCGCGTGCGCCGCAGGTTCCGGGGGCTCGACCGCGGGCCGGGGTGGATGAAGCAGCACGGCGCGCGCAGGCAGACGCGGCTGCGCAGCGTGGCTACCATCTGCCTCCGGATGAAGGCCCGGAAAGTGAAGACTGCCTCCATCTGAACGTGTGGACGCCTTCAACTTCTGACGGCAGGAGGCGCCCGGTGATGTTCTACATCCATGGCGGCGCATACTCCAACGGCACCGTGAATGCGCAGCTTTATGACGGCGCACGCCTGGCCAGGCGCGGTGATGTAGTCGTCGTCACGGTCAATCACAGGCTCAACATCTTCGGTTACCTTTACCTCGCGGATTTGCTTCCGGGGCAGGGCTTTGAGGACAGCGGCAACGCCGGGCAGCTCGATCTCGTGCTGGCCCTGCAATGGGTGCGGGAGAACATTGCGAACTTCGGCGGCGACCCGACCAACGTGCTGATCTTCGGACAGTCAGGCGGGGGAGCCAAGTGTGCGACACTGATGGCGCAGCCTCCTGCACGCGGGCTGTTTCATCGCGTGATCACGATGAGCGGCCAGCAGGTGACCGGCGCAAGCAAAGCTCATGCGACCGAGCGAGCTCGCGCGGCGCTGAAGTATCTCGAAGTGGATACGGCCAAGCCTGCGGAAGCCGCGCAGACATTGCGGACACTGCCGTGGCAGAAGATTGCCGAAGCCTGCCGCGCGCACGGCTACTTTGGCCCGGTGACGGACGGGCGTTCGCTGCCGGTCGATCCGTTCTCTCCTACTGACCCGAAAATCTCCACTAGGATTCCAATGATGCTCGGCAACATGCACGATGAGACTCGTGTGCTGATTGGCAGTGGGCAGCCCGCGCTCTTTTCGCTGACGTGGGAGACGCTGCCGGCGGCGCTCGAAAAGAATGCGCCGTATCTCAAGAGCGAAACGGTGACTTTGCCCGTGCCTGAGGTGATCGCGAAGTATCGCGAGTGGCACCCGGACTACTCGGCAAGCGACGTATTCTTTGCGGTCACGACGGATTCGCGCTCATGGCGGGGCGAGGTAATCGAGGCCAATGCGAGGGCGGCCGACCCCGCCGCGCAGCCGCACACATGGGTGTATCAGCTCAACTGGAAGACGCCAGTGGACGGCGGGCGATTCGGCTCGCCACACACGCTGGATATTCCGCTGGCGTTCGACAACGTTGCACTATCGCCGGGCATGGTGGGTGCAAGCGAAGAAGACAAGGCCCGTGCGCAGCAGATGGTAAACGCGGTCAGCGACAGCTACATCGCTTTCGCGCGCAATGGCAAACCGGATAACCCACACGTGCCGCACTGGCCTGCGTATGACCTGAAAGCACGCGCGACGATGATCTTCGACCTGCCGCCGCGTATCGAAAACAACCCGCGCGGACTAGAGCGCGAGTATCTTGGCCAGGTGCCGTACGTGCAGCCCGGAACTTAAAAGCAGTGGTTAGTGGTTAGTGGCTAGTACTTCATGCGACGCGTTCTTCCTAATCACTAACCACTAAACACTAACCACTAATCAATGCTTCTTGAACAGCAGCGGTGCGAAGTGCAGCAGGTTATCGCGCCACACCAGCCATGTGTGCTGGCCGGGTGTTTCGATCGGAGTGATGGGCAGGGACTTGGCCCTGGCCCATGCGACAAAATCCCGGTTTGGCTGAATCAGCCCATCTTCCGTGCCGCAGGCTACCCAGAGCAGGCGAAGGTTAGCTTTCTTCGCATCGAGCGCGGGGAAGTGCTCGTCGAACTTCCGCTGGTGGATGGCCGAGCTGAAACCACCCACCCAGGCGAAGACCTCCGGATGCTGAAGGCCGAGTGTCAGGCTCTCGAGCCCTCCCATGGAAAGCCCCGCCACGGCACGATTCTCGCGTCCTTTCGCGGTGTTGTACTGGCGGTCGATAGCGGGCATAATCTCGTTCAGCACCATGCTGGCGTAGAGGTTGGTGTTGTTGTCCACCTTCGCGGGATCGCTCCACACACCGTGGCTGGTGACAAAGTCATAGTCACCGTAGCCCAGCGGCATCACGACGATCATCGGCACGATCTGCCCATCCGCCAGCATGCGGTCGAGGATCAGGTTGGCTTCTCCCACGGCTGTCCAGCCGGTTTCGTTGTCGGACCAGCCATGCAGCAGGTAGAGCACCGGGTAGCCGCCCTTCCTGCGCGCGTCATACCCCGGCGGGGTGTAGACCATGTACGCGCTTTGGTTCTGCGGCAGGTGCTGCGCGATGTGCGTAGTGAAGATATGGCGATTCACCTGCCCGTGCGGTATGGCGCTCAGTTCCCACGGCGCGGGGGACGGGGCGGGCACAAGGATATCTGAGCTCAGGCCGACAAGGTTCGGCCGGATCTGGAGGTTCAGCGGATCGCGCTGTTCGACCCTGTCGACAAGGAAAGTGTAGCCGTAGTGCTCCGGCGTGAGCGGCGGCGTGGTGAAGGTCCATATGCCATCGTCTCCGCGCACCATGGGCGCGGGTTTCGCAAGGGCATCGCTGCTCACGAGCACCCTTTGTGCTCCTGGCCCTGTGTACCGGAAGGTGATGGAGTTATCGGCGTTTACGGACGTTCTGGTTGGAGCGGTAGCTGCCACCGGGGACTGAGCGGAAAAGGAAAGGCTTGTGGCAAGCAGAAGCGACGCAACGAAACGCAGACGGCAAAACATGGTGACCAGTGTACTCATCTCTTGAACCTGTCTTCGAGCGGGCCTGTCTTTGGGCAGCTGCAAGGTGCAAGGCCCGCTACGATAGAGATGTGCCCGCAGACAGACGAGCTAACTCCACAAAGGTCCTGCTCGCGTTTGCCTGCGTGTACGTGTTCTGGGGATCGACCTACCTTGCCATCAAGATCGCGGGGAAGCAACTGCCTGTACCTGTGGTGTCCGGTGCGCGCTGTCTCGCTTCGACGATTCTGATCGGAGCGATCTGCCTGCTTACCGGGCGCGGGCTGCGCGTGCGCCGCGGCGAAGCCTGGAAGCTGGCGCTGGTAGGGCTCCTGTTCATGAGCGGCAACAACATGCTCCTGACATGGGGCGAAACGATGGTGCCTTCAGGCTTTGCTTCGCTCATTGTGAGCACCATGCCGATCATGATCGCGCTGATGGAGACAGTGCTGCAGAAGCTTGGACAGCGGGGTAGCGATGCGCTAAACCTGCGCGGGTGGCTGGGTACGCTGCTGGGGACGGCAGGCATTCTCACGCTCGCCTGGCCATCGCTGCACGGTGCTGATGCCCGAGAGTATTCGCGGCCTGTGTTGGGGCTCTTCGTGCTGCTGGCAGCGGCGTTCTGCTTCGGATTGGGTTCGGTGATCTCGCGGCGCTTCCGCTTCCAGACGGATACGCTCCTGGCAACCGGCTGGCAGATTGGCGCGGCCACGCTCTTCAACGGCGTGTTCGCGCTCTGCACTGGAACGCTGCAGGGGTCGCACTGGACGTGGACGGGGGTGTCCGCTGTGCTGTACCTGGCGGTATTCGGCTCGCTTGTGGGACTGGTGGCTTTGAACTACCTGCTGCAGAACGTCGCCGTGACCAAGGTGGCGACGTATGCATTCGTGAACCCGGTCATCGCCGTGCTGCTCGGCATGCTCCTGCTGCATGAAAAGCTGATGCCCGTGCAGGTGCTCGGCATGGCGATCGCGGTGTGCGGCGTGGCGCTGGTGGTGCTCAGCCGCAAGCCTGCTGGCAAGCGGGAAGTGATCGGCGAGGCTGGAGAAGCGTTGGAGTAGGCGGCTATTTCCGCTTCCACCGGCTACTTCCGTTTCCAGCGCGCTACTTCCGTTTCCAGCGGACGCCATCCTTCGCGTCTTCGATCAGCACGCCTTTGGCTATCAGCTCGTTGCGAATGGCGTCTGCGCGGGCGAAGTTGCGCTGCCGCTTGGCCTGCGTGCGCTCGGCGACAAGTGCGTCGATCTGCTCATCGGTCAGGCCTTCTTCGCCGAATTGTGTCAGCACCTCGGCGGAGGCTTCATCCATACGTCCTTCGGCCTTGGCCCAGGCCAGTGCAGCGCGAGTCTGCTCGGCATCGCGGTCTTCCAGAACGGCAAAGATGCTGTCGAACTTGGCAAGCAGAGCGAGTGTGGAGGAGACTTCCGGCTGTGTTAGCTTGCCGGCGTCGGCGGCGCTGTTGACCACGCGGATGACATCGAAGATCGCGGCGCGAGCTTCGGCTGTGTTGAGGTCGTTGCCCAGTGCGGCCAGAAACTCTTCTTCGCCATGCTGGATGGCGTCGGCCACGGTGGAGTCTGGTGCGGCTGTCTCGGGCCACTTGCCGGTACGCATGCGCGTGTTGAACGTGCGCAGGCGCTCGATGGCGCTGGTAGATTCACGCAGGCCGTCAAAGGTGAAGTTAAGCTGATGCCGGTAGGGCACGCTGAGCAGCAGGAAGCGGATAGCCGAAGCCTTGTAGCCCTTCAACAGCAGGTCGCGAAGGGTATAGAAGTTACCCTCGGACTTGGCCATCTTCTTGCCTTCCACCAGCAGGAAGCGGACATGAAACCAGTGGCGCGCGAACGGCTTGTGCGTAGCGCCCTCGCTCTGCGCAATCTCATTCTCGTGATGTGGGAACATCAGGTCTTCGCCGCCTGCGTGCAGGTCGAAGCTTTCGCCGAGATACTTCATGGCCATGGCGGAGCACTCGATGTGCCAGCCGGGACGGCCGACCCCCAGTGCGGTATCCCAGGCCGTTTCGCCGGGCTTTATGGCCTTCCACAAAGCAAAGTCGCGGGCGGCATCCTTGTCGTACTCGTCCACGTCGACGCGCGCGCCATCTTCAATGCCTTCGAAATCCTTCTTGGAAAGCTTGCCGTAGCCAGGGTCGCCGGCAATCCGGAAGTACCACGAGCCACCTTCGGCCTTGTAGGCCATGTCCTGCTCGGCCAGCCGCTGGATCAGCGTGACCATGCCGTCGATGTGCTCGGTGGCGCGTGGCACGATCTCCGGGCGCTCGACGCCGAGCGAGTCCATGTCCTCGAAGAAGGCGCGCTCGAAGCGTCCGCTCCACTCGGTGATGGAAACCCCAGCTTTGGTGGCGCGGTCGATGATCTTGTCGTCGACGTCGGTGATGTTCATCACGTGCTGCAGCCCCATGCCGAAGAGGCGGGCTGTGCGGCGCAGGACGTCTACGTGCAGAAAGGTGCGGAAGTTGCCAATATGGCCGTAGTCATACACGGTTGGGCCGCAGCAGTAGAAGCGAAGGGCATGCCCATCAGCGGCGTAAACCGGCTCGACCTTGCCGGTGAGTGTGTTGAAGAGTTGGAACGCCACGCGTCGGTTGTACCGTCGGCCAAGGTCACGAGGGGCTCCGCCACCGCACCGCAGGCTTGCTTTCGCTTGATTTATTACAGGTTTGATTCTAGCCGAGCCGAAGCTGCGGCACCGGCTCAAGCGTATCCGCGGCGAACTGCCCCGCGAGCAGCTTCGGCCAGGCCGCGGCGGCGATCATCGCGGCGTTATCGGTGGAGAGCGCAATAGAGGGGAAGGCCACGGGGAGCGCGCCGCGCGCGGCTTCAGCCTGCACGCGGCGGCGCAGCTCGCTGTTGGCGGCGACTCCGCCGCTGACCAGCACTCCCCGGGCGCCGAAATGCTGAGCGGCAGCGAAGAGCGTCTGCGTCAGGTAGCCCGTGACCGAGGCCTGGAAGCTGGCGATCACGTCGAGCGTTGTGTCCTCTTTACGGTCGAAGAGCGCGAGGACTGCGGCCATGGACTCGCGCGGCCTGGCGTGGATGAGGCCTGCGGCGCGCATGGCTTCGGCGCGCTCCTGCACACGACCGGCCATGTTATGCGTCTCCACGTATCGGCGCACGGCGGTCTTGATGCCGCTGAAGCTGACGTCGAACCGGGTTTCGTCGCCGGAAGCCGCCAGGAGCTTGGGCGCAATCTTGCTGCTGCGCTTCTGTTTGATCTGGGCGAAGCGGAAGGGCACGGCCCTGGGATTGCCATGGGCGGCGAGGGCGTCCATCCATGGACCTCCGGGGTAAGGTAGCCCGAGCAGCTTGGCCGCCTTGTCATAGGCCTCGCCTGCGGCGTCGTCCAGCGTCTTGCCGACGTTGCGGTAATGCCACGCGTCAGCCTCACCGCGGGTGGCGAGATAAAGATGCGTATGGCCGCCGGAGACGACCAGTGCCAGCAACGGATCGGCCGCCCCGAAGGATTCCGCTGCGTCCATTAGCACCGCATGGATGTGGCCTTCTAGGTGATTGACGGCGATGAGTGGCCGGTCGGCGGCGAACGCCGCGGCCTTCGCGAAGGTGATACCAACCAGCAGCGCCCCGGCGAGGCCCGGGCCTTCGGTGACAGCAAACGCGGCCAGGTCGGAGTAGTTCGCGCCCGCCTGGCGCATGGCCTGGCGCACCACCGGCACAATGGCGCGAAGGTGCTCGCGCGAAGCCAGTTCCGGCACCACGCCGCCATAGTCGCTGTGTACAAGCTGGGAGGCGACCACATTCGAGAGCACCTCGCGCCCGCCGCGCACAACAGAGGCGCTGGTTTCATCGCAGGAGCTTTCGATACCAAGAATGAGATTGCCGAGATCGCCGAGCTCTCTGTCCACCTGCCTATTTTCACTCACGGCGAGCATCCAATCGAAACGATGCCTCGCTTCCAGAACCCGCACTACCTGGCCGCGCTCGGCGTGGCGCAGACCTTGCACGAACACGGTCATCGCGCGTTCTTCGCCGGCGGCTGCGTGCGCGACCTGCTACTCGGGGTCGAGCCGAAGGACTGGGATGTAGCGACCGACGCCACGCCAGACCTCGTGCAGCGGTATTTCCCGCACACGGAGGCCGTTGGCGCTCACTTCGGTGTGGTGCTGGTCATCGCCGAGCACGAAGGCGCCCGCACGGCAACCGAAGTTGCGACGTTCCGGCATGATATGGGCTATGCCGACGGGCGGCGGCCAACCGAAGTGCGCTACAGCAAGTCGCCGGAGGAAGACGTAGAGCGCCGCGACTTTACGGTGAACGGCCTGTTGCTCGACCCGTTCCGCTTTGAGGCTGGAGAGCCGCTGGAAGGTTGCGTGCTCGATTCTGTCGGCGGTCGCGCCGATCTCGAGGCAAAGCTGATTCGCGCCATTGGCGATCCCGCGCGGCGGTTCGCGGAAGACAAGCTGCGCATGCTGCGGGCCGTGCGCTTTGCGGCGCGGTTCGGATTTGCGATAGAGCCTGCGACCCTGGCGGCCATCCGGCGCGAGGCGGCGAGCGTGGAGATGGTTTCTTGCGAGAGGATTCGCGAGGAACTGACACGCATCCTGACGCAGGGTGCTGCACGGCGCGGCATGGAGCTTCTCGACGAAACAGGGCTGCTTCCGTACGTTCTGCCCGAAGTCGCGCGGATGAAAGGCGTGGAGCAGCCGCCCCAGTTTCATCCCGAGGGCGATGTGTGGATACACACGTTATTGCTGCTCGATCATCTTCCCTCGCCGAAAGATGAGCCGGTAAGTCCCACGCTCGCCTGGGGAATGCTGCTGCATGACGTTGGCAAGCCAGCGACGTTTACCCCACCGGACCCTGCGAAACCCGGCGACCGCATTCGCTTCAACGGGCATGTTGAAGTGGGCGTCGCTGTCGCGCGAGACATCCTTAACCGGTTGCGCTTTTCCAACGACGATCGCGAGCAGATCCTCGCACTGATCAAGCACCACATGCAGTTTGGCGACGTGGAGAAGATGAAGCAGAGCACGCTGAAACGCTTTCTTCGCACGCCGAGATTTGAGGAGCACCTGGCACTGCACCGCGCCGACTGCCTGAGTTCGCATGGTCGGCTGGCCTGCTATGACCTCGCGAAGCGTTCGCTGGAGGAGCTTGGTCACGAGGAGATTCGGCCACGGCTATTGCTCACGGGCGCGGACCTGATCGCTGCCGGTTACAGGCCGGGGCCGCGCTTCCGCGAGATGCTGGAAGCGGCCGAGGATGCGCAGCTGGAAGGTGCGCTGAGCAGCCGCGAAGACGCGCTGCGGCTCGTCAAGGAAGCCTTTGGCCCACCGCCCCCGTCTTCGGAGCATGCGTTTCAAGCGTAGGATGAACTTTGCCATGCGTGCTTTTCGTTATCTACCGGCCCTTTGTGTTCTCGGAGTTCTTTCCGCTCCGCTCGGTGCTGTGGTTGTGGGCACCAGCCAACCCGCTGAGTCGCTGAGCGAAGCTCGCGTGAAGGCGTTGCCGCTGCTGCAGCGCAGGGACTGGCAGGAGTACCTGAAGCGCTCTGCCGCTCAGGAAAAAGCCGATCGCGCCGCGCTCGCGGCCGAGCGGCAGGGCATGACCGAGATCCCGCCGCTGCCTAAGCAGGGCTTCTCCGGACGGGCAATCCCGCTGCACCGCGAGGCCGCTTTCTACAAAAGTGACGAGGCGCGGCGGATCGGCGATGCCATCCTCAGCTTTCAGATCCCTTCGGGTGGGTGGTCGAAGAACCTCGCGATGACCGAGCCACGCGCCAAGGGACAAAGCTATGCCGCGGCCAATGCGCCACCCACGCCCGCGCCTGACGGAGATTTCGACAAGCCTCGCGATGAGAACTGGCACTACGTGGGCACGCTCGACAACGACGCTACCAACACCGAGCTGCACTTCCTTGCCGAGCTGAGTGAGGCCATGCCCGGCCACGATGGCGACAAGTACCGTGCCAGCTTTCTGCGTGGCGTGCAGTACCTGCTGAACGCGCAATATCCCAACGGCGGCTGGCCGCAGGTGTGGCCGCTCGAGGGCGGCTACCATGACGCAATTACGTTCAACGACAACGCCGTCACCGAGTCCGCCGAGATGCTGAGCAATGTAGCGAAGCGTGGGCACATCGCTCAGCAGGCGTTTGGGGAGGATGGGTCTCCCGCCTCCGCGGATGCGCCGGTGGAAGATTACAGCTTCGTGCCGGAGGCTCTCGCGAAACGTGCGGCCCGCGCAACAGATAAGGCGATAAGCTGCATCCTCGCCACCCAGATTCGCATTCCCACGCCGAACACCAGCGGAACGCTGCTGACGGTCTGGGGGCAGCAGCATGATCCTCTGACGCTGCTGCCGGTGAGCGGCCGCAACTACGAGCCCGCCGCGTTCAGCTCCGGCGAATCGGCCGACATCATGATCTATCTCATGTCGCTGCCCAATCCTTCGTCCGCGGTGATGGACTCGATCGATGCCGCCGCGGCGTGGTTCTCCATACACCGCATCAACGGGTTCGCGTTCACAGGCGGACGCTCCACGCCCGGCGGCCGCAAGCTGACGGCGCAGCAGAACGCTGGGCCGCTGTGGGCGAGGTACTACTCGATTCAGTCCGGCAGGCCGATCTTCGGCGACCGTGACAAGAGTATCCATGACGATGTCTCCGAGCTTTCGCTGGAGCGGCGCAACGGCTACGCCTGGTACGTCGCCGGCCCGAAAGCCGCGCTGGACAGGTACGCCGCCTGGAAGCAGGAGCACGCCGGTTAGCGATGTCTTCGAGCAAGGCAGCACCGGATGTTCTGATACTTGGCGCGGGCATGGCCGGCCTTGGAGCGGCGCGCGCTCTTCTCGAGCGTGGCTTGCGTGCCACGGTGGTGGAAGGCCGCGACCGCGTGGGTGGACGCGTCCTGTCCTATCGGCATGAGAGCGGGACAGTGGCTGAGCTCGGCGCGGAGTTCATTCATGGTCGTGCGCCGGAGTTGTGGGCGCTGATTGAAGAGGCCGGGCTGCCAACCTGCGAGCGCGACGGAGCGATGCTGCACGAGGACGAACCAACCGCCCTGCGCGAGGAAGAGCCGGGCGAAAGCGAGGACGACTTCGACACGCCGCTGACCAGCCTAGCGGATCTGCCGGAAGACGTGCCGTTTGCCAAATGGCTACTCCACAGTGGCCTCTCCGAGTGGCAGAAAAAGTCGCTGCTGGGGTTTGTGGAAGGCTTCAACGCGGCGGATGCGAAGATCATCAGCTCGCGGTCGCTGGGTCTGCAGCAGCGGGCCGAGGACGGGAGCGAGGGGGACCGCTCGTGGCATCTGCCCGGCGGTTACGCGCAGTTGCCGGAGTTTCTCGCCGGGCGCGTTCGCGAACTTGGCGGGACGATCCTGCTGAACAGCGAAGTGCGGGCTCTACGCTGGCAGCCCGGTGCGGTGGAGTTGAAGCTTGCCTCCGGCGACGTGCTGCGGGCTCCGCGTTGCGTGGTGACGCTGCCGCTGGGCGTGTTGCACGAGGTGAACAAGCCAGGCGCGCTCACCATGAAGCCCGAGCCTGCTGCGCTATTTCAGGCGCGCCGTCTGGCCATGGGCAACGCCCAGCGCTTCACCTTGCTGTTTCGCGAGCGCTGGTGGACCAGCAGCCCAGCGTTTGGGAAGAAGCAGCTCGACGTGATGAGCTTTCTGCTCACGCGCTCGCGCATGCCGCCCGTCTGGTGGACGTCGCACACTACGGACGGTTTTGAACCTGAGCCGCTGGCTACCCTGACCGGCTGGGCAGGCGGTCCGCCCGCCGCCGCACTCACCGGCCGCAACGCCGAGGATCTGGGCGCGGGGGGCTGCCGCACGCTCGCTGAGATCTTCCAGATCGACGAAGCGATCCCTACCGCGCAGCTTGTTACCACGGTCTACCACGACTGGGAAGCCGACCCGTTTGCGCGCGGTGCGTACAGCTACATACCGTCCGGCGCGTTAGATGCCCCCGCCGCTATGACCGCGCCGGAAGCCGGCACCCTCTACTTCGCGGGCGAGCACACCGACACCAGCGCCCACTGGGGCACGGTGCACGCCGCGCTGAGAACAGGGCTAAGGGCTGCCGCGCAGGTGCTGGGCGAGGTTTAGGCCTTTGCCTACCTCTTCCGGCGGCGGTCCGGCTTCATCTCGGAATCGGCGGCCTCGGTGCATTCCGGTTGCCACGGCGTGAGGTTGAGCCGCTCGCGTACTTTGGCTTCCAGCGCCATGGCATCGAATGGCGCGCGCACCTTAGCGTCGTTATCGAAGTAGCAGTACACATCGCGCGGGCGGCCCTTGAAGGCACGGGCGAGCTCATCGGACCTGCACGCGCGAGGACCCTCCGCCTGCCCTCCAGTCGCCCAGGCAGCCAGGCGATCCGCCCAAATCTCCAGCGCGTCGCTCTCGTAGCCGCTGGCGTACAGCTCCTCGGAGCCATGCAGGCGGCAGTAGACGAAGTCCGCCGTGACATCCACCAGCAGCGGCCAGGCGACCGTGTCTGCCACTACCAGGCCGATGTTGTGCTCGCGCAGCAGCGCGATGAACTCCGGCGTGGCGAAGCTCTCGTGCCGGATCTCCAGGCAGTGACGGACAGGCGTGCTGGGCTTCACGTTCCTGGCTACCTGCATGGACATGCGATCCGTGAGGTGCTCGGCGTGACCGCGGGCGAGCGACGCCATGGCCGCGTGAGTCCGGGGTAGCTTGTCGAAGAACTCGCCAAAGCGGCCTGCGTCGAAGCGGAGCATCGGCGGTACCTGCCACAGGATGGGGCCGAGTTTCGCTCCCAGATCCAGCAGGCCGCTGCCGAAGAAGTTCGCCAGTGGCCGATCGGCATTGCGCAGCTTCAGCATGTGCGTCACGTATCGCGGGCCTTTTACCGCAAAGACAAAGCCCTCGGGCGTCTCGCCGGCCCAGCGGCGGAAGAACTCCGGCTTTTGTAACGAGTAGAAAGTGCCGTTGATCTCCACGCTGCGGAATTTGCCTGCCGCGAACTCCAGTTCGCGCCGATGCGCGAGCTTCGGCGGATAAAACACGCCACGCCAGCCCTTGTAGCGCCATCCGGAGATGCCGATGCGAATCTGCCCTGTTTTGTTCCCGCGCACAGCATCCCTCAATGGGTTCGATGCAGCGTATCTCCCCGTGCGTGGCGTGTGGCATCCTACTTGCCAGTATGGATCCGTATAAGCCGCTGCTGAATACGCCGCCGGTGTTTGTAGCCGACACGACGATCACCGTGGATGGCAGACCCGCCTCGGCCCAGACCGGCGAGCTGCTGATCACCGCCCTTAACCGCACGGCCGCCATGCGCCAGGAGACCTCCATCACCCAGGTCTGCTACCTGCCGCCCATGGGCCATATCGGCTCCTGCGACACCTGCATGGTCGAGGTGAACGGCAAGCTCGCCCGCGCCTGCGAGACGCTGGTGGCCCCCGGTCAGACGGTGTTGCAGCACTCTGACCCTGCGGACGTCGCCCAGCGCGAGGCGTTCGACCGGCTGCTTGAGAACCACGATCTCTACTGCACGGTTTGCGACAACAACAACCAGAATTGCACGGTGCACAACGCCACCCGCGAGATGGAGGTCCAGCACAACGCGAGGCCCTATCGCACGAAGCCGTACCCGCAGGACACCTCGAATCCGTTCTATCGCTACGATCCGGACCAGTGCATCCTGTGTGGGCGCTGCGTGGAAGCCTGCCAGAACGTGCAGGTCAACGAGACGCTGACCATCGACTGGAGCCTTGAGATCCCACGCGTCATGTGGGATGGTGGGCAGCAGATTGAAGGCTCTTCGTGCGTTTCGTGCGGGCACTGCGTCACGGTGTGTCCCTGCAATGCGCTCATGGAAAAGAGCATGATCGGCCACGCGGGCTACATGACCATGCTGCCGCCGCCGGTCCTGGACGACATGATCTCGATGGTCAAGAAGGTGGAGCCCTCCACCGGCTACGCGCCCATTCTGGCGCTGTCGGAAATCGAAAGCGAGATGCGCCACCAAAAAGTGAAGCGCACCAAGACTGTGTGCACCTACTGCGGCGTTGGCTGCTCGTTCGATATCTGGACCAAGGATCGCCACATCCTCAAAGTCGAGCCGATGCACGGCCCGGCAAACGGCATCTCCACCTGCGTCAAGGGCAAGTTCAGTTGGGACTACACCAACTCTCCCGATCGCCTGCGCAAGCCGTTGAAGCGCGAAGGTAATACGTTCGTGGAAATCGCGTGGGACGAGGCGATGCAGCTCATCCACGACAACTGGACGAAGATTCTCCACGAGCACGGGCCCGATGCGCTCGGCTTCATCGCCAGCTCGAAGTGTACGAATGAAGAAAGCTACCTGATGCAGAAGCTGGCCCGCGCGGTGATCGGCACCAACAACGTCGATAACTGCTCGCGCTACTGCCAGACGCCGGCCAGCAAGGGTCTCAGCCGCACGGTGGGGTACGGCGGCGACACCGGCACCATCCAGGACATCGAGATCGCCGACCTCGTCATCATCGTCGGCGCGAACACGGCGGAGTCGCACCCGGTGCTGGCCACGCGCATCAAGCGCTCGCACAAGCTGCGCGGGCAGAAGCTGATCGTCGCAGACCTTCGCAAGAACGAGATGGCCGAGCGCGCCAACATCCATATCCGTCCGAAGCCGTCCACGGACGAGGTTTGGATTTCAGCTGTCACCAAGCATCTGATCGACACGGGTCGCCACGATCAGGCGTTCATCGATAAGTGGGTGAACAAGTGGGATGAGTACCTGCTCTCGCTCACTCCCTACACGCTGGAGTACGCCGAAGAAGTCACCGGCATTCCTGTTGAGACACTGAAACAGGTAGCCGGCGAGATCGCCGCCGCGGACAAGGTCTGCGTCTGCTGGGCGATGGGTGTCACGCAGCACTGCGGCGGTTCGGATACCTCGACCTCCATCTGCAACATGCTGCTAGCTACCGGCAACTTCAAGCGGCCGGGCACGGGTGCCTACCCCTTGCGTGGGCACAACAACGTGCAGGGAGCGTCGGACTTTGGGTCCATGCCGGATGTTTTCTCCGGCTACCAGAAGGTCAGCAGCGGCGACATTCGCGCCAGGTTCGAGGCTGACTGGGGCATGACGCTGCCAGTGACCAAGGGACTCGATAACCGCGAGATGATTGAAGCCATCTACCAAGGCAAGCTCAAGGCCATGTACATCAAGGGCGAGGACACCATCACCTCGGACTCCAACCAGGCCGAGTGCGGCGGAGCCTTTGCGAAGCTGGACTTCCTGATCGTGCAGGACATCTTCTTCTCGGAGACCTGCCAGTACGCCGACCTGGTGCTGCCCGCATCCCCCGCGCTGGAAAAGGAAGGCACGTTCGTCAGCACGGAGCGCCGCATCCAGCGGCTCTATCGCGCGATGGATCCGCTCGGCGATTCGAAGCCCGACTGGCAGATCATTCAGCTCATCGCGAAGAAGATGGGCGGGGCCGGCGGCTGGAACTACACGCATCCCAGCGAGATCATGGACGAAGTCGCGCGCCTCACGCCGATGTTCGCGGGTGTCAGCTATGAGCGGCTCGAGGGCTATAGGAGTCTTTGTTGGCCGGTGCACGCCGACGGCACGGACACGCCGCTGCTTTACAGGGATGAGGAAGCGTTCGCGCTTCCTGGCGGCAAGGCAAGCTTCTGGCCGCTGGAGTACGTACCGCCCAGCGAAGAAGCCAACAGCACCTACGATCTCCATCTGAACAACGGTCGCATGCTGGAGCACTTCGAGCAGGGCAACATGACCTACCGCGTGGCCGGCATCAAGGAAATGACCCCACGCACGTTCGTGGAGATGTCTCCCGAACTTGCAGCCGAGCGCGGCATCCAGACCGGCAGGCTCGTGCTGCTCGAAAGCCCCTACGGTCGCGTTCGCGTGCAGGCCCTGGTCACTACCCGAGTTCAAGGCAAGCAGATGTACATGCCGCTGAACTCGATTGAAGAGCCGGTCAACCGCCTGACCGGCTCGCACCTCGACCGTGCCACGCACACGCCGGCCTATAAGGAGCTTTCGGTAAAGATGACCGTACTCCCCGAGCTCGGCGACCAGCCGCTGCCGCGCAGGAACTTCCGCTACGGCACGCGCACGCCGACTACCGGTGTCGAGGTCGAAAAGAAGCGGGCCCGCGCCGACTATCACGTACCCGGCACCAGCCCGCAGGACAAGCTGGTGCAGATCAAGACCACGAAATCCGTGTGAGCAGCTTTTAGCCTCTAGCTTTTAGCTCTTAGCTTCTAGCTAAAGGCTAAGAGGTATCAGCTAAAAGCTTGCACAACCTCAGGAGCCCTCCATGGCTGTCCCCCTAGCGTTCAAACCCGCCCCCATCGATGTCCACCAGGAACTGATGCACCGCGTCGAAGCTGCGCCTCGCGAACACGCAGAAGCGCTGCTGGGCGCCTGGGACCTGCTGCAGGCCGCGCACGACCAGGGGCTGCTTGAAATTCTTCATGGCCTGCTGGGCGGGCGCGACATCATCGCGGAGAAACTAGCTGTGGCCGCCAAGTCGGATGAGGCTGTTGCCCTGATCCGTAACGCCATGGCCCTCAGCAGAATTGTCGCCGCCTTCAACCCGGACATGTTGCAGCGTATGGCGCAGTCGGTTGAAGGTGCCATTGCCCCTCCCGCGGGCGGAGCGCAGCCATCGGAGCCGCCGTCGCTCTGGCAGCTCTTCGGCAAGCTGCGTGAACCGGACACCCGGCGTGGCATGGGCTTCGCGCTGGAAATGCTGAACGCCTTCGGTAGGTCTACAAAGCCGTAGCTGCCATGTCATAGAACTACCACTCCGCGATACACTGCCGTCACCCGCCTCAGCAGCTTTCGCCTGGAGTTTCCATGTCCGCCTCTGCCCTGCCGTTCGCCCTCACGCCGCTTTCCGAAGCGGAGCGCGTTGTCGATACCTTCGTCGCTCCCAGCAAGACCTTCACTGACCTGCTGCGCAGCGCCACCTGGTGGCTGCCCGCCGTTCTTGTCGTTCTCTTCGGCGTCGGCACCATTTTCTACACCACGCAGAAGATCGGCCCGGAAGCCATGGCCGAAGGAATGGTGCGCCACATGCCGGCCATGCAGGCCCGCATTGACAACGCGCCCAAGGAGCAGGCCGCGCAGATTCGCGCCTCCATGGCCAAGCAGCAGAAGAACAACGTCTATTCCATCCCCATCGGGCTGCTGATCGGCGGCTTCATCACGGGTGGCCTGCTGCTGGCGGTGGCGAACTTCGCCTTCGGCGGCAGCGCGAAGTACATGCAGCTCGTTGCCGTCTTCTGGTACTCGCAGCTTCCACTGCTTGTCTTCGATCTCGTGATCCTCGCGCTGATGCTCGCCAACGTAGGAACGGAAAACTACAACCCCATCAATCCGGCTGGGACCAATGTCGGGTACTTCGTGGAGGGAGCGTCGCCGGTGCTATCGGCGTTCCTGAACTCGCTCGACATCTTCAGCGTGTGGATCGTGATCCTGCAGATCATCGGTGTGTCGCGAGTAGCGAAGATCAAGACCGGCGCCGCCGCAGGTGCCGTGCTGCTCTGCTGGGTGCTCTACATCGGCGTGTTCAAGATCCTCCCAATGGTGTTCTTCGGCTAGGCAGGAAGTGCTGAAAGCGAAAAGCCCGGCATCCTCGCCGGGCCTTCACTTCCTACCGGTGCGGCTTACTTCAGGAAGGTCAGCAGCGCCTTGTTCACCTCGGTGGCGTGCGTCCAGTTGATACCGTGCGGTCCGCCTTCCACCACATGCAGTGTGGCCTGCGGAATCAACGCTGGGATGCGAGCGCCGCTGGCTTCCATCGGCACCACTTTGTCCGAGTCGCCATGGATGGCCAACACCGGAATCTGTACGCCTTTCAGGTCGTCGCGGAAGTCTTCCAGCCAGGCATCCACGCAGGCCAGCATCGCGCCGTAGCTGGAGAATCCTGCAATGCGTTGGAAGTGGTGCAGCAGCGCATCCGAGGTATGCGTGCTGGAAAGCAGCGAGTGGTTGTAGAACATAGCCGCGAAGTTCTCGAGGAACGCGAAGCGGTCCTTCTCGATCTGCTCCTTGATGCTGTCGAAGATCTTTGGATCGACGCCATCAGGATTGCTGCCATCTTTGCGAAGTGCCGGGGCAATCGAAGACATAAACACAGCCTTGGTCACCCGACCCTGGTTGTACTTGCCCAGGTAGCGAGCCACTTCGCCGCCACCCATGCTGAAGCCCACGATTGTGGCGTCCTTCAGGTCCAGCGCTTCGATCAGCTTGTCGAGATCGCCTGCCATCGTGTTGTAGTCATAGCCTTCGCTCGGCGCGGAACTGCGCCCAAAACCGCGGCGATCGTACGTGATCACGCGGTAACCGGCAGCCAGCAGCGCAAAACTCTGCCGCTCCCACGAGCCTCCATCCAGCGGCCAGCCATGGATCAATACGACCGGCTTTCCCGATCCGCGATCCTCGTAATAAATGCTGATCGGCGAGCCGTTTTCTTCTCCAACCTTCAAATGCGCCATTCGTTCTCCTCATTGGCCGGGCAGTTTCATCGAACCTTTCCCAACCCTCTCGACTCTCTTGGATGCGCATTCGGGCAACGAAAAAGCCCGGCCGTAAGCCGGGCTTTCCGTATATTCACTTGGCTTTCGTTATCCGTTGAACCGCCGAAACACCAGCGAGCCATTTGTGCCGCCGAACCCAAACGAGTTCGAAAGCGCGCAGTTCACCGTATGCTCCTGCGGCGTGTTCGGCACGTAGTTCAGCCGGCACGCCGGATCCACTTCCTGCAGGTTGATCGTCGGTGGGATGACCCCGCGCTGCATCGCCATCACGGTGATGCCCGCTTCCAACCCTCCCGCGCCACCCAACAGGTGTCCGGTCATGCTCTTCGTCGAGCTGACCAGCAGCTTGTGGTTCAGCGCCCGCTCGCCGAACACGTTCTCGATCGCCTTGCTCTCCAGCGCATCGCCTAGCGGCGTCGAGGTGGCATGCGCGTTCACGTAGTCCACCTCATCCGGCTCGACTCCCGCCACCTTCAGCGCGTGCTTCATCGCCCGATAGCAGCCTTCGCCTTCAGGGGCCATGCCCGTCATGTGGAACGCGTCCGCGCTCATGCCGTAGCCGATGATCTCGGCGAGGATGTTCGCGCCGCGAGCCTTGGCAAACTCCAGCTCTTCCAGGATCAGCACGCCCGCGCCCTCGCCCACCACGAAGCCATCGCGGTTGACGTCGAACGGACGGCTGGCCTTGGTGGGATCGTCATTGCGGGTGGAAAGCGCTTTCATGGCCGCGAATCCTCCCACGCTGAGCGGGGTAATCGCAGCCTCGGTGCCGCCGGCGATCATCGCGTCGGCATCGCCGCGCTGAATAATCCGGAAGGCATCGCCAATGGAGTGCGCCGAGCTGGTGCACGCCGTGGCTGTCGCTTCGTTCGGCCCCTTGGCTCCCCAGCGGATGGACACGTGCCCTGCCGCCAGGTTGATGATCGAAGCCGGAATAAAGAACGGCGTAATCTTGCGCGGGCCGCCGTTCAGCAGCGCCGTGTGTTCCCGCTCGATGATGTCGAATCCACCGATTCCAGAGCCGATATGAACGCCCACACGCTCGGCGTTTTCCGAAGTCACTTCCAGCCCGGAGCTTTCCATCGCCTCCTGAGCTGCGGCCATCGCAAAGTGGATGAACCGGCCCATCTTGCGGGCTTCCTTTTTCTCGATGAACTGGTGTGGGTCAAATCCCTTTACTTCAGCGGCAAACCGAACGGGATGGCCGGTGAGATCGAACTGCGTGATCTCGGCCATGCCGCTTTGGCCGGCTACCAATGACTCCCACACCTCCGGCGCAGTCCTGCCTACTCCGCAGATCAGGCCCATGCCGGTCACGACGACGCGACGTTGCTCCGGCATGACTTACTTGCCCTTCTGGTTCTTCTCGATGTAGTCCACCGCGTCCTTCACCGTCTTGATCTTTTCCGCGTCTTCGTCTGGAATCTGGATGTCGAAGGCTTCTTCGAACTGCATCACCAGCTCCACAACATCCAGAGAGTCCGCGCCGAGGTCTTCCTGGAAGCTCGCGCCCGGCGTCACTTCCGCTTCATCCACCTGAAGCTGCTCGACAATAATCTGCTTCACCTTTTCATCTACTGCTGCCATCGTGCGATCTCCTCACTATCAGTGCGTTTCTAAAATGTTGGGCTCTTGCGCCGCGGATTCCCGTTTTGCGCCAAACGCCCCAGTGCCCAAGAATACCCACCCCCTCGGATGGTGTAAAGAACACCGGGCGATGTATGGCGGGTTTCCCTCTGGGCCGGAGTTTCTAGTTTACGCCCCCATTCACCCCTCGGCGTCGTCTTCGCCCACCGCGGCCAGCAGCGGTGCCACCCCGTCGTAGCCATTTCCATTGGCGAGCGAAGGAAGGGCAGCGATCTCAGGCTCCGTGCTCACATCGCGCAGTGTCCGGTTGATGGCCCGGGTGCGCACGCCCAGCTTCTGGATCGTGTTCTGCACCGTGCCCACCTGCTTTTCCATCGAGGCCATCAACCCCTCGAAGTTCCTGAACTCCGTCTGGGTTTTGCTCAGCACCTTCCACACCTCGTCACCCTTCTTCTGCAGGTTCAGCATCCTGAAGCCAAGCTGAAAGCTGGTCAGCAGCGCGTAGAGGTTGGAAGGGCCGGCCACCATCACCTTGCAGTTCAGGTGAAGATCGGCCTGCAATCCATCGCGGCGCAGCACCTCGGCGTAAAGCCCTTCGGTCGGCAGAAACATGATGGCGTAGGGAGTCGTGACCGGCTCATGGATGTACTTGGAGCAGATTCGCTTGCCCTCGGTGCGAATCGCATTGTCGAACATCTTCCGCGCTGCGTCGATCTGCTCCGGCGACCCGTGCTCATAGGCGCTCTCCAGCCGCTCCCAGTCCTCGCGCGGAAACTTGGCATCGATCGGCAGCAGCACTTCGCCTCCCGAACCTGGAAAGCGCACCGCGTACTCCACCGCCTCTAGTGTGTTCTCTTTGATCCGCACGTTCTCCGCATACTGGCCCGGAGCCAGCACCTGCTCCAGCAGTTTGCCGAGTTGCACTTCGGCGAATCCGCCGCGTGACTTCACGTTGCTGAAAATTCGGTTCAGGTCGTTCACGCCTGCGGAGAGCGTATTCATCTCCCCCAGCCCCGCATGAACCTTGGTCAGCTGATCGGTCACCTGGCCGAAGCTTTCTGTAAGCCTCGTTTGCAGCGTCGCATGCAGTTTCTCGTCCACCGTTTGCCGCATCTCTTCCAGCTTCGCCGCGTTGCTCTCGTTCAGCTTATCCAGCCGCGCTTCCACCGTGCCGCGCAGCTTCTCCTGGTGCTCGCTCTGCGCCGCCCCCAGCTCGTTCAGCCGGGTATGCAGCGCTTCGCGGCTTTGGGAATGGTGCTGCAGCGTGTCCGCGGTGAAGCCGCTAAAACGTTGCGTCAAGGCAGCAAGTTGGCCGTCCACCAGGGTTCGCAACTGGTCGGCGTCCGCCTTGTTGTTGCCGCGAAAGCGTTCCAGCCCGATGTGCAGTGTTTCCCCAAGGGTCTGAATGCTTCCCAGCACCTCGGTCCGAAGAGCCTTACTGGCGGTTTCCGCGGCCTCACGCGAGCGCGTCCCCTCGGTGGCCGCTTCGCTGCGGAGGCCCGCAAGCTCGGCGCGAAGATGCGAGTCCAGCGCAGCAGAACGCGCATCCAGCCCGGCCATCTGCCCCGGCAGGTTGGCAGCCAGCAGCACGGTCAGGCGCTCGTCCGGCGCCACCGGGGCCGCCACCGGCGGTCTGCGTAGCAGCAGGACCACAACCGCCATCAGGGTAAGAATCGCAACGGCAAGCAGGGCAGGGAGCATGTTCGTGTTTCCTTCGCTCCAGAGCATAGCACCGCTGCCCGAACGGAATGGCAACAAACCGACGCAAGAATGGTCTAATACTTTCTAGAGCACACTTGCTCGCCAAGGATCACTCGCTTGCGTCCTTCCGCTATGCCCCGTCTCTTAGGTTCCAGCCTTTTCGGTTCAAGCCTCCTCGCTTCCGCTCTTTTGCTTGCCTCGGCTGCAGCCATGTCCGCCCAGAGCACCGTCGGCAACCAGTCGCCCACCCAGGTCCGCGACAGCAGCATGCTCAAGCCGCCCGCTGGCCAGAAGGTGGCCATCGTTGAGTGGGAAGACCTCGAGTGCCCCGCCTGTGCGCACGCCTTCCCCGTCGTGCATGAGGCCGCCAAGCACTACAACATCCCCATCGTCCGCTATGACTTCCAGATCCAGGGACACATCTGGAGCCACGAGGCCTCGCTTTACGCCCGCTACCTGCAGGACAAGGTCTCCGCCGATCTCGCCACCGAGTACCGCCGCGAGGTCTTTGCTTCGCAGTACCGCATCAACAGCCGCGACGACCTGCAGAAGTTCACCAACAAGTTCTTCGCCGACAACCACAAGCCCGTACCCTTCGTGGTCGATCCCACCGGCCAGCTTGGCAAGGAAGTCGACGCCGACCGCGATCTCGGCATAAGGATGGGCCTCAACCACACGCCCACCATCTTCGTGGTGACGGCCCACCATTGGATCGACGTAACCGACCCCTCGAACCTCTACCAGGCCATCGACCAGGCCGAAGCAGAAGCGGGCTCGTCAGCAGCGCCCGCGCGCAAGGTCACGGCAACACACAAGTAGCTGCAATCGAAGCAAACCCAAAGGTGCGCTCCTACAAGGAGCGCACCTTCGCATTGGAATCGATTCAGATTCGGCGACTTCCGTCTCTTTGCTTGTCATCCCCGAAGGGGATCTGCGTTGGCTGTTGTCGTTGCTGTTGCCGTTGTTTCTGAGATAGGCCCGGACTTCAGTCCGGGCAATGAGGGCACACCAAAGATTGGGCTTTAGCCCTTGCGATATGCTTTCTTCTCCCAGCCGCGAACTCCGCGTTGCGCCTGCATTTGCTGTTGCTGTTGTCTCGCTTCTAGGTACCCCAAGCCTTCAGGCTTGGGTCTCATAGCTCGTCCTAAAGAGAGGGGCTTCAGCCCCTGGGGTATGTCTTCCTGTCCAAGGCGAAGAGGCATCGGTCACCTTCGCAACAGGGCCAACGGCCGGCTCATTTCAGCCCAGCGCAAGGGAGCCGAAGGCGGACTGACCGAATTGTCTTTCTGTCCCCGCCACAAAGCTCCTTGCGTGCGGAAGTGGCCGATCAACTGCTCTTCGGCAGCCGATTTCCGTTGAATGGTTCTTCGTGGAAAGATAAAGGAAAACCTTCTAAGCGGGGCACATTATCAGATGATTCGCCGTCTCCACGTGCCTGTCACGAAGCCAAGAGATGTCATCCCGCATCTTGCCAAGCAAGAGGCACACTGGCGTGCAGGCTACTCCGCTCAGGAACTCGCGGTCGCGTGGGTGCAAGCCGGAAAGTCTTTCCCGAAAAGAGTGCAGTCTGTCCTCGATACCGCGCCTGAATACGTCGGCGCGGAACTCATTGACGGTTTCTTCGAGCGAGAGGTTGAACTGGGGACCGCAGGCCGAAACAGCCAGACTGACCTGATGGTCATTGCAGGTCTGGGCAGCGAGTTAGGCATCATTGCGGTAGAGGGTAAGGCAGAAGAGTCTTTCGCAGAGTTGATTGCAGATTGGAACAAAACGCCTGGAAAGCAGCGCCGTTTGGAGAGCCTGTGCGGCACCCTAGAGCTTGAGTTAGCAGATGTGGAGCGACTTCGTTATCAGCTGCTTCATAGAACAGCTTCGGCCATCTACGAAGCGCGACGTTACCGCAGTCGACACGCTATGGTACTCGTTCACTCTTTCAGCAAAACTCATCGCTGGTTTGAAGACTATGTGCAGTTCGCAGCGGCAATGAAAATGCCATTAGAACGTCCAAATACTTGCTCCCCCGCTCGTTTCCTTGCCGGGGTACAGCTTCGTTTAGCTTGGGTTAGCGACCTTCCACACAAGACTATGTCTTTGGCTGAGTAGAGCCGGCCACACAGCGGCTACTGAATCTGAACGAGCCCGGCATCCGTCTGCCCGCCATGCGCACCCAGCCCGCCCGGCATCACCGGCGTATGCTGCGGCGCGCGCCAGTGGTCGATGTAGCTCACTTGGTGTACGCAGCTGATCGTGCAGTTCGGCGCGCAGCCCTTCTCGGTAAGGAACTCACGCTTCACATCGTCGGTGCTGTACTCCGCGATAGGCACGCCGGGATAGCCGCGCTGCTGCGAGCAGTAATGAACCAGCCCGTTCTCGCAGACGTACAGGTACCGTGAACCAGCGCGGCAGCGCCAATCGTTCGGCAGGCCGTTGGCGATCGCTTCCTGAAATCCGTTGAAGCGCGAGTAGCTGCGCCGCGTCAGCGAGCGAACTTCGTCCCACACCTTGCGCTCGCGCTCGCCCAGCGGCTTCAACTGGCCGGAGCCGTCGTGGATGATGCCGATAGTCGAACTGAATCCCAGCGCCAGCGCGCGCTTGGAGATCACGGCCGCGTCTTCCGGATTGGCGATGCCGCCGCCCACCACGGAGTTGATGTTCACGTGGAAGTCGGCGTGCTCGGCCAGCATGCGCAGCTTGGCGTCCAGCACCTTCAGGCTCTTCTTCGAAACCTCATCCGGCATCACGTTGTCGATCGAGATCTGCATGTGATCCAGCCCGGCCTTGTTCAGCCGCTCGATCCGCTCAGGCATCAGCAGGTAGCCGTTGGTGATCATGCCGGCGATCGCTCCGGTCTTGCGGATCGCCCGGATGACATCGTCCAGCTCGGGGTGCAGCAGCGGCTCGCCGCCGGAGATCGTGATGACCGAGGTGCCCAGCTTTCCGAGATGCGCGATGCGCCGCTGCATCTCCGCAATGTCGACCGGCTTGGAGACGTCGTCGTACTCGTTGCAGTAGGTGCAGGCCAGGTTGCAGCGCCGCATGGGCACGATGTGCGCCATGTACGGGTGCGAGGTGTCCGCCACAGCCGATGCGATGGATCCGAGCTCGCGCAGTTTGCGCGAAGCCGCGATCAGCCGCCGCCGCGCCGTCATGCGGCGAGCCGCAGGGGCTGTACCCGGCTGGTAGGCGTTGGAAGGAGCAGCTTGCGGAGATCTCGGGTACGGTCAGACATGCCAACCTAGATTCTATCGCTTCAGGCCTATCGCTTCAGGTAAAGATGCGGGATTTCGAGCGTTGCCCCTCCGCCCGTCCGCGCCACGCGTATTAAGGTGGTAGCCATGTTCGGTTTTAAGAAGACCTCGGAGTTGGATCGGCTGCGAGCCGTATATGCGGACCAGAGCGATGGCGAACTATTGCGCCTGCACCAGGAGCGTGACGGCTTGACCGACGCAGGCCGGGAGGCTCTCAACGAGGTGATGGAGCAGCGCGGGCTCGATACCTCGCCACAAGAGGAAGCGGAAGCCGCTATTGCGGGGCCGCTGGACGCCGATGTAGAGCTGACCGTCGATGAAACCGAGCTCTGGACCTTCCCGGACACCTACCAACTGCAAACAATGATCGGTCTGCTGAAGGAGTCCGGTCTTCTGTTCCGTCTGCTCGATCACAGCCAGCAGCAGTGGGCGAGCCTTCGCGGTAGAAGGCAGCTTGGCATCACCGTTGTCGTGCCTCGCGCCCGCGAGACGGAGGCGAAGACACTCCTGCGGCAGGTTCTCTTCGTCAGAGGACAGGATCAGGAGGAGCCAGACGATATCGCTTTTCGTCCTCCTCGCGACCTGATTCTTCTGCTCACCTGCGAGCGCGCTGAAGGCCTTGCGCTGGTGCAGGCGCTTTCAGAAGCAGGCATCTCGTTCTACTGGCGGGATGGCCGTGAGGACAACGAAGTTCCCGGCCTGGACGGCATCGCCCTGGAAGTGCAGTCCGCCCAGCACGATCAGGCCGAACAAGTAGTCCACGCCTGGATGGCCGCACGAGCCGCCGTTGAGGAACACGATCTCGATGTGGAAGCGTAGCCCGTTACGTTCCTTGTGAGCCGCTAGTGCTTGACAGCCTTCGCCAGGCACTTGCCCATGGCCGCGCCCACCGGATCGAACACCGCCGCCTGCGACTTCGGATAAACCACCCGGATCGCGACGATGTCGCCGCCGATCACCACGCCACGCTCGTAAACCGTACCGCCCGCCTCCGTAAACTGACCTTCTTTATCGATGCCCGAGAAAACAAACCAGCCAGCGCCTTTACTCGCATAGGTCGTCTGTCCCCCGCCCTGGTTGAACCAGTCGCTTTCCGTGCGCATCGCGTCCTGCACGGATCCACTCGGCCTGCTGATCTCCGCCGATTCGTGGTGCGCCCCGGCCAGCGACAGGTCCGGCCCCGCGCCGGCCTTCGGCTGCAACAGGTCGGCTGGATAGCACTGCTGGTACACGCCATCCGGCGAGGTGTAGGTCGTCCAGCGGTGTCCCGCAGGTAAGTTGGGCGCAGCCGCCTGCATCAGAAGTGCGCCGACCGTCGCAGGCACGCTAAACCATAAACTTCGCATGACAGATTCTCCCTGCACAGGGTATCCGTTTTCCGATTTGCGGCGGCAGATTACTCGACCGGAATCAGGTCCGCATAAACGAACCCGTCGCGCTCCACCACGGGACCACGTGTAACCAGTATTTTTGACCAAAAAATTGGCCCGTCACTCACGAAGGTGTGGAACTCTCCACGCTCGCCGCAAGGGTCAACTCCCGCCGGAAGCTCAGCCAAAAGACTCTCATCAAACACCCGCCCGGCGAAGCTGGCAGGCAACTGCCTTGGGTCCACACACACCAGGTGTGCCCGTAAACCGCTCAAAATTATGTCTTTAGCAAGCTGGTCAGTCGGCAGCATCCAGCATGGAAAGATCGGCTGCAACCCGGTCGGGGCCAGCTGCGCCTCCCGGTACGCACGAATATCCTCAAGAAACAGATCGCCAAAGGCAATGCCGTAGAGCCCTTCGCTGATCGCCCGCTCGCAAGCTGTAAACATCGTCTTTTCATACACTTCGTTGGAGCAGGGCCATGGCAGCGGCACCTTCCAGAGCGGCAGCCCTGCGGCCTCAGCTTGTCGGTCCAGCAAAGATTCGCGAAACCCATGCATCGCCACCCGGCCGAAGTGCTCGTTGACCGTCGTCAGCAGCCCAACTACCTGATATTGCTGCTGTTTCCGAAGCAAATGCAACGCCCATGCGCTGTCCTTGCCCCCGGACCAGCTCAGCAGAATGCGCTTTGTGAGCAATTATTTACCCAGATAGGACCGGTAGCTCGACTCAACGATACCTGTCTGCCGCGCCAGCGTCAGCTTGGCGACGTTGTACTGGTACAAAGCCTGCACTAATTGCGCATTCGCGCCAGTCACCGAGGCTTCCGCGTCCACCACCGGCAGGTTCGTATCCACACCAGCCTTGAAGCGTTCCGTCACATCGGAAAGCTCTTTCTGGGCAAGCTCCACATTGCTTTGCGCGACCTTCACCATCTCCGCGGCGGCATGCACGTCCAGCATCGACGAGCGAATCTGCCCGTCGATCGTAACTCGCAAGGAAGACTCCTGCTGCTGCAGGGCCATCAATTGCGCACTGACCTGTTCTTCCTGGCCGCGTTGCGCGGCTTCGCGGAAGATCGGGAAACGAAGCGCACCGGCTGCCTGGAATACGCCGTGATAGGAGCCGTCCGTCTGCCCCAAAAGGCCGTAGTAGCCGTTGAACGCCAGCGTCGGAAGCCGCTCGTACTTGGCGGCGCGCAGCTCACGGCTGGCGACGTCCACTTGCGCCTGCAGGCTGAGCAAATCCTTGCGATGCTCATAGGCGGTGTGGAGCGCGGCGTCATGATCCATATCAGCCAGTGCCGCAAAGGGAGCGGTATCGGTCAGTTCCAGCGCCTGCCCCGCGGGAATGCCCATGATGCGGTTGAGCTGGATCGTGTCCTTGGCCAGGCTCGCCAAAGCGGAAACCGTGGCCTGCTGGCGCTGCTGGTATTGCACCTGCGCCCGCAGCGTGTCGAGATGCGTTCCCACGCCGGCCTTCTGCCGATCGTCCGCCTGCTCGAAGGATGTCCTGGAATAGCGCTCTTCCGCCTGGGCGTTGCTCACATTGGCCTGGTCCGCCAGCACCTTGAAGTAGGCCGTTCCCACGGAAAGCACCAAATCGCCGCGGCTGTTCAGCAGGTTCAGGCTCTCCACCTTGAACTCGCTCTGCGAGGCACGAAGAAACTCGTAGGCGGGCAGGTCGAAAAGCTCCTGCTTGGTGCTGAGCGTCGCCTGCGTGGTGTACACCTTGACAATCGTGGAGAAGCTCGAGGCGCTCAGTCCGAACTGCTGCAGTACCGGCGCAAGCGCGGCTGGCTTGAAGCCGAGGGCGGCGAGGTTGATCTCCTGCGCCTGGCTGTTGGCCGTAGCCGTCAACGAAGGCAACAGGGCATTCGCGATCTGCAGCCGGTAGCCCTTCACCACGCGCTGGTTGGCGGTGTCGTACTTCAGGCGAAGGTTCCTGGCGAAGCCGATCGAAATCGCATCATCCAGCGAGAGCGAAAGGGGCCGATCCTGCGGCCTCTCCACGGTGACATCGCCGGGACCTTTGAATGTAGAAGCTGGCGTATAGGTAATGCCGGAGCCTGCCGCGCGGGCAAGCGTCAGGGAACTGGCTGGCGAAGTCTGCGTCAGCACGGCGCTGGGCGCGGCGGGCAGTGTCTGGCTGTTGGGAGCGGAGGAATCGGGGAGCGGCACCTGGGAGCTCGCCCCGGTGGCGCAGGCCAGTGTGACGCAGGCCAGTGCGCGGCGTAAGAGTTTTGACGGCAGAATCACAAATATTAGAGTGACATGCCGCTGCCCAGGATGCGGAGATTGCCGGATTTCTGCTTCCGGCCTGCACTGCAACAGTGGCACTTAGGGGTCATATCGGTCTCCGGCAAACGTGTGGCGCGCTACTCCGGAGTGATCTTGACGTAGGTCCCTTCAGCCAGCGTTCGGCCTCCCAGCAGGCGCACCACGCCATCACGAACCAATCCGCGCAACGGCCCCGCGGGCTCGCTAGCCGGGTTGGGAGTGGGCGCCGCTGGCGCGAACAGCCCTTTCGACTCTCGCGGCCACTCGCGAGGTGGCTCGGGCGGTGCGTCCCCCCGCATGGGA
This sequence comes from Granulicella sp., assembly GCA_965198545.1. Lineage (GTDB taxonomy): Bacteria > Acidobacteriota > Terriglobia > Terriglobales > Acidobacteriaceae > Granulicella. The sequence goes on from CBDAPS010000005.1 coordinate 73,009, forward strand.
TACGAGGTGGCGCGGACTTCCGCAGGACTGCCCGCGTCCTTGCGATGCCTCCCCATGCCACGGTCCATGGCCTCATTCGCCAGCCGATCAGCCACCTTGTTTTTGTGGCGCAACGCGTGGGTGATCTCGAAGGCGTCCAGCTCACGAGCCCGCCGCCGGGCCTCTTCCCATAGCGGCTTCAGGTCGGGCGAGTTGACCTTGTACTGCCCCTTCATCTGCTTCACCATCAGCAGCGAGTCGGATGTCACCCGCAGCCGCTTATAGCCGTGCTCCAGCGTCCACTGCAGCACCCCCAGCAGCCCAGCGTACTCGGCAAAGTTGTTGGTGCGAATACCCAGGAACTCGGAAAGCTCCGCCAGGGGCAGGCCCTGCTCGTCTACCATCACCGCGCCATAGCCCGCAGGCCCGGGATTGCCGCGCGCTCCGCCGTCGCAATGGGCGTTTACCCAGGGTGCAGAGCTGGTCTTCATGCCGGGAACACGGGGCTGAGAAGGTTCTGGAAACAAAGAGGACACATCCTTAGGCTACTAGCCCAGCGATGTGAAAACCTCCGCAGGCGCTCCCGGCTGCTTGCGAAACACGTGGAGAACCTTCCCGTTTCCGTCCACAAGCCGGTGCACGATCCCGTTCGGCGTGAACTCCATGTCGGAAAAGCCCAGCGCGATGTTTCCAAACGGCCCGCGCTGGCTTGGATCAGTGGTCCAGTGGTCGAGTTCCGCCCCGCCGCCCCCCGAGATTACGAAGCTGGTCGGGTGTCCGGCAAACTCCAGGTGCTGCAGGTCGTGGTCGTGGCCGGTCAGCCAGAAATCCACCTTGGCGTCCTTGATCCATTGGCCCCAGTGGTCCAGCAACAGGTGATTGTCCTTGTGAACGCCATTGTTGTAGAGCGGATGGTGCGCCACCACAGCCAGGAACGGCAGCGTGCGCGGCTTCTGTAACTCGGCGTGGAACCAGTCGTCCTGGTCGTGCATGTGCTGTTTGCTCATGGTCACAGACCATGGGAAAGGGTCGCTCTTGGTGCCCGGCAGGTTCGAGTTCAGGCAGATGAACTTGATCATCGGCTTCTGGGCCGGAAAGTCGAAGGTGTACCACTTGGCCGGCATGGTCCAGCGTGTCTTCACCTGCGCGGGATAGGCCAGTTGCAAGTCGGCCTTATTTTCCACGCGAAATTCGTAGTCGTGGTTACCCAGCACGGCGTAGCACGGCCCCGGAAAGTGCGAGGCGGGGTACATCTGTTCGAACCCGGTCTGCCAGCGGTCGCACTTCACCCCGCCGATCATGTTGCCATACCAGTTGTCGCCCAGCAGAAACATGGCTTCAGGGTGGATGCCCTTCCCATCTACCCAGCCCTTCATCGCGTTGGCAACCTGTTGCTGTTGCTGCGGCTGCTTGTCCGTGCCCCAGTCGCCGATCATGAACATGTGCGGGTTCGCCGGGTCAGGCCCCGGCGCTGGCCCGGAGGCCGGGCCAATCGCTGCGTGAGCTCTCGAAAGCAGCCCCGATCCGGCGCCCACGGCCCCCAGGGCGGAGAAGGCGACGGTCTGCCGCAGAAAGTCTCGTCGGCTTAGAAATCCGGGCTGGTCGGGCATGGGCCTCCTGACGGGGTAAGGGGCCGGCGATCGAGGCCCGAAAGGGTATGTCTGCTGTGATGGTATCGGGGATTGGCTTTGTTGTAGCTTAAGACGGCCAAATGTTCAGACGGCCAAATGTTCACTTTCGGCCCCGTTTACAAAACCAACTGGAAATTGCTCACCATCAGCTCGGCTCCCTCGTCTACCAACCTGTAAGCACCTGACTCCGGAGTCAGCTAACAGCATGAGCGCAGCAAACGCGGCCGTCCTTCCCGGCGAGATCACTCGCCGCCGTCCCAGTCCCTTTGCCCTCGGACTCGGTGAAACCTGTGCTGTCGCAGTAGAATCAGCGGCAGCCATGCCCCACACTGCCGGACAGTCCGTCACTCAGTCCACCGGGCGCGCCAAGCTCAGCGCTGAGCAGATCGAGCTTCGCCAGCAGCAGCGCGCCGAGGACGACGAGCTAATCCGCGCCGCGCAAAAGGGCGACCGCACTGCGTTCGATTCGCTGGTTCGCCGCTACGACCGCAGCGTTTTGCGGCTGGCGTTGCACATGCTGGGCAACGAGCAGGACGCGCAAGACGTGCATCAGGACGCATTTATCAAGGCGTACCGGCACCTGTCCAACTTCCGGTTCGAGTGCTCGTTCTACACATGGCTCTACCGCATCGTGACGAATCTGTGCCTGGACCAGCTTCGCCGCCGCAAGAGCCGTAAGGAAGATCCCGCGACCGTGCTGGATTCCGCGGGCGACGAGATGGACCTCATGGCGAACGTCACCGACGACCGCGCCATGGCTAATCCCGGTCGCGAGCTCGAACGCAAGAGCATGAACGCGGCCATCCAGAGTGCCCTGGAAGACCTCACCCCCAGGGAACGCACGGTTTTTGAGTTGAAGCACTACCAGGGCCTGAAGCTTCGGACGATCGGTGAAATGCTCTCTACCACCGAAGAGACGGCCAAGAACACCCTCTTCCGCGCCACTCGAAAGCTGCGCACCGCGCTGGCAGAGGTTCGGTAGAAGTAGGAAGTAGCAAACAGCAGTCGGGACCGCAGCTTCGGCTCGGAAGGCACCACTGGAACACCCGCAGGACGATGGGCAGGCAAAGACCGGCCCACGCGAAGCAAAGGCAGCACCCTTTTAGAGGCTGGTCAACGGAGTACGCACATGAACTGTGAAACCGCACAACAACAACTTGTCCTGGTGCAATATGGCGAACTGCCGGATGAGCTGCAATTCGCACTGGAGCGCCACGTAGAAGTCTGTGAAGACTGCCGCCGGGAGTGGAACGCTATGCTCCTGCTGCACGACGAGCTGGAGCTCGACCCGGTGCTGGAGCCCTCGCCGAACCTGCTGACTGCCTCCCGCGTCCGCCTGGATGAAGCGCTCGACGCCCTGCCGCCCCGCTCGCTCAAGCAGCGATTCACCGCCAACGCCTTCCGCTGGTTCAGCTTTGTGCAGAGCGCGCCTGCGCTGGCTACCCTGCTGGTCGGCGGTGGTTTCCTTGGCGGTCACTACCTCGGTCTTTACCAGGCCGCGTCGCACGCCTCCAAGCTACCGCCATCGGTGGTCATGCAGAACACCGCGGAAAGCACCATCGCCAGTGTCTCCGGCATTGTTGAAACACCCAACTCGCAACTCGTGCAGGTAAATTACACGCGGCTCGTTCCGGAAACCCTGCAGGGTGCACTGGATAGCCCCGAAATTCGCAACCTGCTGATGCTCGGCACCAAGCTGGCCACCACCAACGATGTCCACGCGCAGTCCGTGGCGCTGCTGGCGGGTGAGTGCCGCGCCGGCCATGACTGCGACGGCGACCCTGTAGGGCTTGATGCGCAGCAGGGAATTCGCGGCCAGCTCATGGTTGCGCTTCGTTATGACAGGAGCGCAGCGGTCCGTCTCAAGGCGCTGGGAGGTCTGCAACCCTATGTTGCCTCCGACCAGAACGTGCGCGACGCCGTGCTTGGGGCACTCGTCCACGACGCCAGCGCCAATGTTCGTGAGCAGGCCGTTAGCATGCTCCAGCCCGTTGGTGCCGATAGCAGTGTGCGCCAGGTGCTGCGCACCGTTAGTGCGCAGGACGCTAACCCGGCCATCCGCAACGCCTCGTTCCAAGTGTTGCAGTCTGCCTCCGACATCCAGTAAGCCAAACTTCTTCCTCTTCAAACAATCAAAAAATCGCATGCAGAAGCTTCACCAGATTCATAGACTCGCACCTGCGGCCATTCTCGCGTTTGGTCTTACTCAGTGGTGCGCCCGGGCCGCGGTTCCCGAAGCAGGGCGTGGGGCGCATGCCGCCGCACCGCACGTTCCCGGCTACCTTGGCGTGGAGTTCCATGATCTGCCTGCCAGCTCCGGGTTCGGCAGCCACTTCGTGAAGTCGCATACCGGCGTGGAAGTGACGGCGGTTGATCATGACGGCCCCGCAGGCAAGGCTGGACTCCGGACTCATGACGTCATCACGCGGCTGAACGGCCAGTCTGTGCAGACCGCCGAAGCACTGCGGCGCATGCTGCACAACACGGGAGCGGGCGTACAGATCGCTCTGCAGGTGTTGCGCGAAGGCCACTCGCTCGAGATGTCTGCCCGCCTGGCTGACCGCAATGAGCTGGAGCGTAACGCCTGGACCGACCACAGCGCCGTTTCCATGCCGCAGCCCGTGCCCCAGCCTCCGCCCACTGTGGTGGTTGACAGCTACACGATCGCCTCGGAGAACCTGGACACACCCGCCGCTGACCCGCAACCGCCCACGCATTCGCGTGGCTACATCAGCAACCTGCTGCACGGTCCCTACACCGGCCTGACGCTGGACACCATGGAGCCGCAGTTGGCGGCTTTTTTTGGAGCTTCGGGCGGGATCGGTCTACTCGTTCGCACCGTTGAGATCAACAGCCCTGCCGATGCCGCTGGCCTGCACGCTGGAGACGTCCTCCTGCGCGCGGACACCATCGGGATGCGTTCCACGTCGGATTGGTCCTCGCGGCTGCACGCCGCGAAGGGCAAGCCAATCCAGCTCACTGTCTTGCGCGATCACCACGAGCAGACCGTTACGCTGCAGCCTGATCTCAAGCGTCGTTCACTCGTCGAGTGGCCGAGGCTGTTCTAGCTCAATCTTCGCATCAGGGCTGCTGGTAAACAGCATGTCCCGCGAAGGGCAGCGCATGCCCGACAAACCCGCCGAGACCGCCAAGCAGCAAGCCCAAGATGGCCTGCGCACCGTCGGTACGGCTCGCGTTGTTGATGGACCCGAGTCCGACCCCCACACCCATCCCGATACCAGCACCGAGCAGTGTGGACATTTCGCGTCCTTCTATGCGGATGTCGCGTATTTCACGGCGCGGCACATGGTATGTCTCTTTCGGAATGAAGAGACTGCCCAAGGGACCGTTATTAGCGCGATGCTGCGTGCAGAAAACCTCGTCGCTAGTCACCTTGTCGACATCGCAGCGAATCGGGTCTCCGACGGCCTGGATGCGTATCTCGGGACGAAGATAGTGCGATTGCCGGGCAAGCCGCTCCCACTGGGCGGCGGCGTTGATCTCCGCTTGCGTAGGGGTGGGTTGCGGCGCGTTCGGCAGAGCTGCAGCGGGTGTCTGGCGCTCGACTGGCGCGGGAGGCTGTGTCTGTGCGGGAGCCATCCCGGGGACGTAGATAAGGAGAAGCAGCAATAACGAGAAACGCATGCGGCGTGAACTCCGTGCTCCGGCTGAGCACAGCAGTGACGCTACGCAAGGCAAACAGCCCGCACACGGCGGGCTGTGGCACTTTCTCAACTGTATGGCGCTAGTTCTTTACGCCGGACACAGGCTTGCCTTCCTGCACGTAGTTCTTGTTCCACGCAGGAATTTCAACGACATAGGTCCCGGGTTTCTCGATCACCGCCTGGCAGCCCAGCCGTGAGTTCAACTGCAGGCCCGGCGATAGCTCCATGCGATCCAGTTCCTTCTCTTCGGCTTCTGAGATGCCCTTCGCGCCTTCCAGAACGTGGATGTGGCACGTTGTGCAGGCGCACACTCCACCGCAGGCGTGGTCGAGAAAGATCTCGTAGTTCTCAGCGACATCGAGGAAGCTCATCGGTTCGCCGTGCCCCTCGTAGGGCAGCGAGCCGAAAGGGAACTCGACGGTCTTGTTCTCCGGCCTGAAGGTCACGCGCACCATGTTCTCGGCGGGCGGCTGGGAGAGGTCGACTTCGGGCAAAGGCTTGGAGGCGTGATCTGACATACTGTTTCGATTCTACGGGAGGGTGATCAGTGCAGGCGCATCAAGCCTTTGACCGAAAGATGTTCGTCTAAAGCGTCCCACGCAATCCCATAGCCGCTCCCAACGAGTTCATAGGCTGCGAGTTGGTCGGCGGACGCCTCCCGGAGGCGCGGAAAATACTCCAGCGGCACTGCAATCTCTCTCGCGTCCGCGAGTTCTACTCGCATCATGCCATTGTCAAATCGCACGCCGACTGCAGTCGCATCAAATTCGATTGTCGGACTCAGGGAAGTATCCATACCAACTCCTCAGTAGAAACTCCTCGTTCTCCTCAACGAGTTTACGGATGCGTGTGAGCTCATGAAGAGGATACCGCTTGTTCGAGGCTAGCCGCACGGGAGCCAGCCAGAACTTCACTTCATTCTTGTCACGTTTTACGTGAATGTGCGGCGGCTCATTCCCTTCCAGACTCCAGAAGTAGAAAACGTACGGTCCGATTCGCAGCACGACAGGCATGGCAGCCAGTCTATCGGGCTGCTAATCCTCGGTCGACTCACCCGGCGTCTCCGGATCAGCCTCCACTTGTTCGATGAGGTTCGGTTTTTTGTCTGTGCTGTCATCGATCTCCGCAGCCGCGAACGGGTGCGGCGCGGTCGGCCCCTCGCCGAGGCTTTCGCCGGCGGCCTGCATGGTCTTGCCGCCGAGGGCACCGCTGACGGCCGAATCCATCATCAGCTCGGCCATGCGGCGCGTCTTCTTGTCAAGAAGCTCAATGGCCTGGCGGATCACCTTGTAGTCGCCGCCCTCTAAGGAGGCCTTCACGTTCAGCGCCGCTGCCTCGATGTCTTCGTGCTCCACGGAAGTAAGCTGCTGCCACACGGGAGATTTCTTGCCCTTTTCTACTGCGTCATAGATCGTCTGCGCTTCGTTCTTGGCCTCGATCACCTGGCGCTCGGTCAGATCCTGCTCGGCGTAGTCGAAGCTCTCGAGGATCATCGTCTCCACCTGTTCGTCGGTCAGGCCGTAGGTGGGCTTCACCTCCACCTCAGCCTGCTGCCCGCTCCTTTGTTCGCGGGCGCTGACGTGGAGGATACCGTTGGCATCGATGAGGAACTTGACCTCGATGCGCGGCATGCCGGCCATCATCGGGGGAATGCCCTTCAGGTCGAAGCGGGCCAGCGAGCGGCAGTCCTTGGCCAGCTCGCGTTCGCCCTGCAGAACGTGGATGGCGACGTTGGTCTGGCCGTCGACTCCCGTGGTGAAGTGCTCGGTTGCGCTCGCGGGAATTGTGGAGTTGCGCTGGATGATTTTGGCAACCACGCCTCCGAGGGCTTCTATGCCGAGAGAGAGCGGGGTGACATCCAGCAGCAGCAGGTCGTCGGTGGCGCCGGAGCTCTCACCGGAGAGGATCTGCGCCTGCACCGCCGCTCCCAGCGCGACGACTTCGTCGGGGTTGAGTTCGGTGTGCAGCTTCTTGCCGCGCGCGTCGAGATCGAAGAGCTTCGTGACCAGCGTACGCACGGCGGGGATGCGCGTGGAACCGCCGACCATGACCACTTCGTCGATCTGCTCGGGGGTGAGTTGCGCGTCCTTCAGCGCCTGCCGTGCCGGAACGGCGGTGCGCTCGATGACGCAAGCGATCAGGCTGTCGAACTGCTCGCGGGTGATCTCGCGAAGATACTGTTTGCCCTCAACCTCAAGTTGCAAACGCGCGCTCGGCTGAGAGGACAGCTCTATCTTGGCGTCGATCACCGCTTTGCGCAGGGCCTGGATCATCTCGGGGTTAGTGCTGACGTCCACGCCGAGGTCGCCCCTGATGTCATCCAGCGCGACGGCGAGCAGGAGGTTATCGATGTCGTCGCCGCCGAGGTGCGTGTCACCGCCGGTGGCGATTACCTCGAAGATGCCTTCGTGCAGCTTGAGGATGGAGATGTCGAACGTGCCGCCGCCGAAGTCGTACACGGCGATCACGCCGTCTTTCTGCTGGTCAAGGCCGTAGGCGAGCGCCGCCGCGGTGGGCTCATTGACCAGCCGCAGCACGTCCAGCCCGGCGATGCGGCCGGCGTCCTTGGTGGCCTGCCGCTGGGCATCGTTGAAGTACGCGGGCACGGTGATGACGGCCTTGGTGACCGGGAAACCGAAGAAGCGCTCGGCGTTGCGTTTGAGCTGGAGCAGGACGTAGGCGGAGATTTCGGGAGGCGTCAGTGTGAGGCCGCCTACGTTCAGCTTCAGAACTTCGCCGGGCTTCAGGCCGTCGGCGAGATGGAACGGAAAGAGCTTTAACTCCGGCTCCACGTCGGCGAGGTCGCGGCCCATCAGCCGCTTGACGGAGTAGACTGCGTCGCCGGAGTTCTTGAGCAGGACATCGCGTGCGGCGTTACCTACCGCGAAGCCTGCGGCGGTGTCCTGGTCAAACGCGACCACGCTGGGCACGATGGGCGAACCGTCCTCACCGGGGATGACCGCTGGGGTGTTGCCCTGCATGTAGGCGACGAGAGAGTTCGTGGTGCCGAGATCGATGCCGACCACGGGTGAGGAAGCGCGCGCGGAAACGTTGCCGGAGGGGGTAATGTCTACGAGATTAGCCATGAGAAAGGTGCGTCGGCTGGCAACGCCAGTGATAAGACGCCGAAAGTCATTGTCGCATTGCTAGTGCGCGTGCGAGTGATCGTGGCCGCTGTGCACGTGATCGTGCGGTTCTCCCGGATCTTTCCGATCACTCGGATCTCCCGAGCAGACCGTCGCGACGCACTCGCACTGGCGGCAGAACGTGTGGTTCAGGCTGTGGGCGGTGATCAGCAGGAGGCTGCCGCAGATGGTCATGCTCACTTCCAGCCAGTGATTCGGGAACAGGTGTCCCCACCACGCGGTGCCGATGATGAGCGAAAGCCCAGCCCCCATCAGCAGCAGAACGCGAACCCGGCGGTGCTTGCGAAAGCCATAAAACAGCGCCAGCGCTGCCGAGCCGGCAACAATTACGGCCAGCTTGCGGTGGAATGCCTCCTCGCCCGGAAGCAGACGGACAAACACCGCCGAAAACGAAAGCAGCAGGGGAGTGAGCAGACAGTGGATGGCGCAGGCGACCGAGGCCCAGATGCCGAGCCGGTCGAACCAAGAACGGGAGCCAGAGCGCGCGCCGGAACTTGGGAGCGATGTGATCGCCACCTGTGTCGAAGAAGAAGCCATAGAAGTCAACTTCCTTTAGAGTAGGGCCAGCCCGTTTCAGCTGCAAAATCTGCGGCCCCAAGTCTGTCGTCTACGGTCTGCACCCTTCGAGGTAACTATGGCCCTAACCGGTTCCACCATCATCCCGAGCATGCGGTACCGCGATGCGTATGCCGCTATCGAGTGGCTCTGCAACACGCTCGGCTTCACGAGAAACGCCGTCTATCCCGGCCCGGACAACACGGTAGCCCATGCACAGCTCACGATGGGAACCGGCATGGTAATGCTGGGTTCTGCGAGCAACCCCGGAACCCGTCCGGAGCACTGGGTGCACCCTGACGAGGTTGGGCGCCGCGTGACCACGCCGGTCTATATTGTCATCGCGAACTGCACTCCCGCGTACGAGCGCGCGAAGGCGGCAGGGCGGAGTTCCTGATGGAGCTGCAAACAATGGAGTACGGCGGTCAGGCGTTCGCGGTGCGCGACCCCGAGGGCTACGCCTGGTCGTTCGGCGAGTACGATCCCTGGGCGCCGCCGGCCTCTGAAGGCGAAAAGGAGGAAGCAGCATGAGCACACCCTATGCCAGTGTTTTAGGCACGCTTGATCCGCAGCAGGTGATCGCGGAAACTCCCGCCCGTTTTGCTGCCATCTATGACGCGCTCACTCCCGAGCAAGCCGAAGCTTCACCGGCACCGGGCAAGTGGAGCCTGCGCGAGGTGATGTGCCACCTGGCCGACTGCGAGGTCGCCTGGGCTTGGCGCCTTCGCTACGCTTATGAGCGCGAAAATGCCGTAATGCAGCCTTTTGAGCAGGATCCCTGGGCGCGCATGTACGGGCAGTACACGCTGGCTCAGGCCCGCGCCACATTTGACGCGCTCCGCGCCTGGAACATCGCGTTCATCAAGGGGCTAACGGACGAGGACAAGCGCAAGTTCACCACCCACCCGGAGCGCGGGGCGGAAACGCTCTGGACGCTGGTAGAAATCATTGCAGGGCATGACCTCCACCACCTGCAACGCCTCTAGAATCGCGGGATTCCGCCTCGCTAGAGGTGTCCAGAGGTGTCCTGATGTTTCAGAAGGGTTCAAAGTACCTTGCGGATTGGAGAGACCGCAAGGGTGTCCGCCGCCGTAAATCGTTCAACACTGCCGAGGAAGCTCAGGCGTTCGAGGACGCTCAGAAGGCGGTCGCCCGCCCTCAGCCGCGCGTGGGCCGTCTCTCGCCTCGGCCCTCGCGCAATTCCTGCTCGGCGACAAACACCTGCACGTCTACTACGTCGCCCGCCAGCTCGTCGTCATCGCGCCGGACACCTACCCGGCCAACCTCACGCCGCACCACATCGCAATCCTCAACGCGTGGCTCGGCAAGCAAGAAAACGGCACGACTCGTCACAGGCGGGCGGGAGCGTGTCGCCGCGTCCTCCGGCACCTCGAAGAGAATTACGGTGCGCCGAAGCTCGGCCAACTCGTCATCCGGCCACCGCAGCCGAAACCCCGCAACGTCACAGCGACGGAAGAGGAGCGGTCGCGCCTCCTGAGCGCGGCGAAGCCGAACCTGCGCTGTTGGCTGCTGCTGTGCTCGGACCTGGCGATTCGGGCAGGAACGGCGGCGAAGCTCGGCCCCGCGAACTACGACAGGCTAGCGGGCACGCTGACATTCCGCACGAAGTACCAGAACGCCCAGCGGCTGCCGGTGACTGCGGAACTGCGGGCGCTCTTGGACACCTGTACGGACCCCAACCTGCCTTTCGTCGCTCAACTCGACCGCGGGCTGCACGTCGGCGCTGGCAAGCCGAAGGTCGCGCACGCCATCGGGCGCATGAAGCTCGTTTCGTTGCAGGGCGCATACATCCGGCTCCGCCGCGCTCTCGGAATCACACGGGCGATCAGGGCGCACGACCTGCGGCGCACGACAGCGCGGCAAGTCTACGACCACACACGCGACCTCCGTCTCGTGCAAGCCCTGCTCGGTCACAGCGACCTCAACTCAACCCTCTGGTACCTGCAAGCGGATACCACAGAAGTGCCGGTGTCCACGCTCGAACTGGCGAAGCTCAACCCACTCACAGAAAGGCCACAATGAACCGCGAAGAACTCGAACGCCTGATGCTCGAATTGCTGCTGTCACATCGCACTCAAAGTCCTCGGGCGCTGAACATCATCCGCTACGTCCTGGACACCTTCACGCCTCCGGGGGTGCAGGAGTGACCATCACCGAAGCTCTCGAAAACTGCATGGCCGCTGCCGCTGACGCGGAAGAGGCGGTGTACGCAGAAACCCCTGACAACTGGACGATGGCCGCCGTGCTGGAAGCTCAGCGGGCCGCCTATCGCTACGCGCTTCCGGCGCTCACCTCGCGGTCAGCATGCCTGGCTTGCATCGCCTGTGCGACCTACGGCCTGTCGCAGGGCTACCTCGACACCAACGAAGTAAAAACCATCATCTACGCCGCACAAACGGCGCTCCCCATCATCCCCGTGCGTGCGCCCAAAGCCACGCCAGTCAAGCGAAAGGTCGGTTTTCATGCCTAACCCCACCCCCACCCCCCAGACTATGACCGTCAAGGTCACGCTGGGCTACGTTCGCGGCTGCGCCGCGTGTGAGTCCATCGCCCGTGATCTGGCTTCGTCGGCCATCTGCGACCCCAGCGTCACGGGCTTTGCTGCCCTTCCTGGGCGTCGGCACGCGTGCGGTGCTGCTGACGTAGCTGCCGCGCTCCCCAGCCCCGCCACGGGGCACGTGGACCGCGTGGCGCTGGACGCCGCTGGGCAAGGGCACCTGCCCTTGCCAACCTCCGGCCTCAACGGGTTCGACGCATGAGCCTCGACCCCTGGACAGGTCACCGCATCAGCGACACGAACGGCTCTGACCCTGAACTCGTCATGGCCGAACTCATCCGGTCGTTCTACAAGCCCGCTGCCTCCGGAGGCGGCGGGTTTTCTCTTGCTCAGGCTGCACCGTCGTGCGACCCTGCCGGTCATGCGTCCAGTACAAGCTCTGCCGGGGTCGTCGCTAGGGGTGGCTCGGTCCCGCATCGCAGCGGTACGCCTGACGCTGGCCGGTAGGCGGCGGGCCATCGCGCCCGCTGCCATGCCTCCATCGCGTCCACCATCGGACGCGGATCGCCGTCACCGCAAGTCCTTCGCCCGCCGCAAGCCCATCCATCAGCGCCCGCGCTGTGAGGTGTCCACGCTCAGGGTCGGCGGTCCTGGCACCATCGCCATCCCCATAAAGCACTGGCTGTGACACGGCTGGGACGTGCCCTCATGTGCATGGCCCATGCAAAACGCTTCGGCCATCCGGCCTCAAAGCGCGTTTCGCCCCGTCCACGCACATAGCTGGCGTCATTGCCTCGGACACGAAGAGCGGCGCGCGGTGGTGTGCCTGTGCAGGGCGCTCCCTTCGGTCGCAAGCGGCCCCGCACAGTCACACGGCATGCCGCCCGCGCGGGGACCCCTCGACCCCGCCGCCAGCATCGCGCTCGCGCTGGTCGCGCGCTGCTGCTGTCGGCCCTTCGCTTCGCTCGGTCGCGGGCGGCTCCCGGCCTGGCGCTGGGCCGTCGCTCCGGTCCTCGCACGCTTCGCGTGTCTGCGGTCCTCGCTTTGGGCACGCGCCTGGCCGGCTCCGCGCGGTGCGCTGGCCGGCCACCGGCCTCCCGCCTTTGGCGGGGGTTCGGCCCGCCGCAAAGCCCCGGGCCTCAGGGCGCTTCGCGCCCCGGGGCTGACCGCAGCCCCGCCCCCGCACCCCCACCCTCGGCGGCCACGGCATGGCCGTGCAAAAGCAACCGCAACAGCAACAGCAACAGCAGCGGCGTGCCAGCCGCATGCCTCGTCGTCGTTCCGCGCGGGCCGTCATCCGCGTCCTGCCGTCATCTTGGCCGCGCGGTGTCCACATTTTTCTGGACACCTCGCGGGACACCTGTAAAAATCAGGGTGCCGCGATGACAGAGGCACTTGCAGGGCATGACTTGCACCACCTGAACACGTTGGAAGCGAAGGCGGGCTAGGACTTCGCCGGGTAGGCTGCCTGCTGTTTCGCCAGCGCCTCTTCATAGCTCTTCTCGTGCCTGGCGACGGCGGCCTTGTAGCCTTCGCTATCCAGCCAAACGGACGCACCCTGTTGCGGCATGCGGGCGAGCTTGGCGTCCATGTTGAAGTACGCCGCGTGTGCGCCCAGGAAGATGTCGCAGTGCAAGCTGCCCAACGTGGCGTAGGTATGCCGGAAGTCGTCACCGATACCCGGATACGCGCCCTTGCCTTTCGCGTTCGCCGTCAGCTTGTAGTTAGAAAGTGGATCGTAGCCGCCCACGATAACAACGTCGCGAAGCTGCGTTGCCGGCTCGCCGGGCAGGTGGACCCGCAGCGTCCAGGTGGTGCAGCCGCGCGTGTGCCCTGCGGTCTTGCGCGCGGTCAGCGTCACATCACCCAGCGTTACCGTGTCGCCGTCATGCAGCACGCGATCCACGCGTGCGGGAGCGAACTGCTTCTTCGGCCCGAAGGCGAAGTCCGTCACGCCGCCGCTGCGAACCACATCGTCGTCCCCGGCCATCACCATGTCTCGTGCTCCAGTTTCGCGGATGACACCCGCCGCCCCTCCCATGTGGTCGGCATGGGCCTGTCCGTCGAGCAGGATCTTCGTGTCCTTCCAGCGGAAACCAAGCTGCTCCACGCTTTCGCGGATCAGCCTCGGCTCGGCAGCGTAGTTGGCGTTGATGAGGACATTGCCGGCAGGCGTGGTGACGAGGAAGGCAGCGAGATCGGCGCCGCCGACGTAGTAAAGATCGTCGGCAATTTTGAAGGGCTTGAGCGGCTGCGTCCAGCTCGCATTAGGTTGCGCGGAGGCGCCGGCGCTGATGAAGAGCAGAAACAGGCAAAGTCGGTGTACAAAGCGAAGCATGCCTCCATTGTGCCGGGGCAAAAAAGCTACTGCTGGAACTCTTCGAGGATTCTTCTGAGGCGAATCTCGTTCCACACGGTCTTGGTGTTGCGCAACGCGCGCTCCCTCGCGGCGTGCGACATGCGATCCAGGAAAGCCCGGTCGTGAGCCAGCGTCCGCAGCGCGTTTGCGAGGCCCTCCACATCCGCCATAGGAGCCAGCAGTCCGTCTTCGCCATGCCGCACGGTGTCTGCTGAGGCGGTGCTGCGAAAAGCGGCGACGGGCAGCCCGGCTGCCATCGCATCCCAGAAGGCTCGGCCGAAGTCATTGGTCAGGTGCGGCATCACCGCCGCGTCGTGCGCTGCGAGAGCCTCGCGCAACGCCGGGCCGGGCGGCAGGGGATCGTGCAGCACCGCGCGGCTTTGCAGGCCGAGGCGGCCGATGAGGCTTAGCAGACGCTCGTGTTCGCTACCCCGCCCGTAGATGTCGAGCGTGATGTCTTCGCCTTCGTCACGCAGCAGAGCGACGGCACGCAGGAGGAAGTAGAGCCCCTTGAGCGGCTCCAGCCGGCAGGCTGCGACAAGCCGTAAAGTCCTGCTTTGCGTCAACCGCTGTGCAAGAGCAGCTTCGGCGAAGACATCGTCAGCCTCATGCACCGGTTGGCGGATAGCCATGCCACGTGGCGCATCCAGCCGGTAGCGCGCGACGGCTGCGGGTGTGTGCAGGAACGAGACCGTCGCCGTGCGCAGGCATTCGCGCGCCAGCCGGTCCTGCCGCGCGATAAGCCGTTCCGTACGCCAGCGGCGCAGGCCGGTAGCGCCACTTTGGGCGAGGTTCCAGGTGAGGAAGTCATGGAAGTCTTCAGCCACGACGAACAGCGTTTTCTTGCCGAGCTTTGTCGCCAGCCTGTGCGCCTGCGCCAGACCCAGATACGGCGCGAAGAAGTTGGAAGAATGGACCAGCTCCGCCGTTCGCACTTCGCGGGCGAGAGTGTGACGCAGACGGAGCGCGCCGAACCAGCGCTTGGGCCAGGTGACAAGCCATGGAAGTCCGACGAAGCGAATGCCCTCGCTCTCCAGAAGAACAAGCTCGCCTGTGCCCCAGCTTTGGCCGGGCACAAGCCGCGCCAGCTCCGGCGCGGCCACCGTCACGCTTCCCACCGCCGCAGCTAGCCCGCGCAGGTCTTCCGCCCAGAGGGCATCGACTACGGCAGAGCCATCGGCGGCGCGGCGGAACGGGATGTGCGTGACGAGCAGATACTTCATCTTGGTGACCATATTGAGGGCCGTTACTCCAGCGCCTCGTTCACATCGCGGACCAGGTTGCGAATGTAGCTGCGGCGGTTGAGCAGCGCCACCATGCCCTGCTTGGCGGCGTCCTTCGCACTTGCGTCACCCGTGTCCACCGCAGAGTCCCACTTCGTCCAGAGAGCTTCCAGATCCCTCTGCGCCTCGGCAAGCATGCCGGTGAACTTCGTCTTTGCCGCTTCCAGATCGGCGCGAGTCTGGGGATCGTCCTCGCCCATCTTGCGCGCCATGCGCATCTCTTCCAGTTGCATATTCAGCTCGAAGGCTTCTTCCAGCAGGTCGGGCGGAGCAACCTGCTTTTTCGCCGTGCCGGTGGCCCGGGCCGCATCGGTTGCCGCGCGCGACTGCTCTTCCATCTGGATGCCTTCCAGCCCGAGCAGATACTCTGTGCGGGCGATGGGCTCGCGCAGCGTGCGGTAGGCATCGTTCAAACGCGAGCTAGCCGCGAGCGCGGCTTCCTGCTCCTCTATCGGCTTCGCGGCGAAGCGGTCCGGGTGTAGCTTGCGTGACTGCGCATAGAAGCGTTTCTCCAGCGCGGGAAGATCGATGTGGAGGTGCGGCGGCAGGCTGAACTGCTCGAAGTAGCTGGGCGAGGCGTTGGCGGCGGGCGGGGTTTCAGAGCTCATGTCAGCTTCAAGGGTACTGCGCTGGTTCGGCCTGCGTCATGGCCTATGCTTTTGTGCAGGCAATTCGTAAGCTGGAAGCATGGTTCGTCTCGTAGGTTCTTTGCTGTTGTGTTGTGCTTTGTCCGCCGTTGGGGCGCAACGCGGTGGGGCTGCCAAGGGCGATGACACGCCGGCCTGGCAGGTCGAGTTAACCAAACGGCATGAGGCTCTGGTACAGGCCAATGGTCCTGGCACCGACGCCGACCTTCGCTCGCAACTGCCTTCCATGGGCATGCAGGATCAGGAAGCACGTGGCGTGGTCAACGGCCAGCCAGTAGATAAGGACCACTACACGGCGGCGGAAAACATCGTCGACGTGGATAAACAACTGACGGCGCAATTGAAGGAAATCGTAGAGAGCAAAGGCTGGCCGGTGATCGCTTTGGTGGGCGACAGGGCCTCCGGCGCGGCCATGCTGATCCTGATCCACACGCAGGACCATGCCTGGCAGCGCAGCCTGCTGCCCAAGCTGGAAACGCTGGCGGATGCGGGCAAGATTGACGGCTCTTCGGTCGCCACTCTGGTGGATAAGGAGTTGGTAAGCGAAGGCAAGCTGCAGCGCTACGGCACGCAGTTCAAGTTCCTGGGCAACAACACGATGGGCATGTACGCGGTGGAAGATCCCGCCGGTCTCGACGCCCGCCGCGCCCGCGTCTTTCTTCCACCGCTGGAGCCGTACGAACGCATGATGAGCGAGATGTACCACATGACCGTCTCGAAGCAGATTGTGATGGCTGGTTCGCCCGCCGCTCCCAAGCCCGACTCTCCTAAGCCGGACTCTCCCAAGCCGGACTCTCCCAAGTAGGATGAGGTGACCGCCAATGTTGGCAGTGTGCGATGCGGGTGAGGCAAACGATGACAGCATCACCGGACATTCGCGCTGGCCGTGACCCTCGCTTTCCGGCGGGGCCAGCTTCGTCGCTCCGCACGCTGGCTCGGCGGATTACTCGCAAGCAGAATGCAGCAGACTTCATCCGCGAGGTGGCCGCCGAGTACGGCGACCTGATCAGCTACCGCTTTCTCGGCCATCGCTTCTATCAGCTCAACCATCCAGCGTTGCTGCCGCATTTTTATGTTGGCGACAGCGGCCATCATCACCGCAACCTGGTGATGAAGCGCTCGCGGGATGTGCTGGGCGAAGGGCTGCTGACCAGCGAAGAACCTCTCCATATGCGGCAGCGAAGGCTGGCCCAGCCCGCGTTCTTGCGGCAGAGAATTGCGGCTTATGGTGAGGTTATCGGACGCTTCGCGGTGGCTGAGAGCCGACAGTGGCAGCCGGGGGCGACGGTGGAGATGCATCCGCGCATGCTGGAACTGGCGCTACGCATTGTCGCGAAGTGTCTGTTTGATCTAGACGAGTTCGAGCAGGTGCACGAGATGGAGTCGGCCGTTGCGAGCTTCATGTACCTGATGCCACTGACGTACATCCCGTTCTCGCGGCTGGTGCAGCGCACGCCGCTGCCTTCCATGACGAAGCTACGGCGTGGGCAGCGGTATCTTGACGGCTTGATCTATCGGCTGATCGCTGAGCGGCGCGCCGATGGGCACGACCGAGGCGACTTGCTGAGCATGCTGCTCAGTGCGACCGATGAAGGCAACAAGATGGATGACAAGCAGCTTCGCGATGAGTGTGTCACCGTCATCCTTGCCGGGCATGAGACGACGGCCAATGCGCTGACGTTCGCGGTCGACCTCCTCGCCCGCCATCCTGAAGTCCAGCAGCGGCTGCATGAGGAAGCTGTGAGCGCGTTAGGCGAGCGTGCACCTGAGGCGACGGACTATCCTCGCCTGCCGTACGCGACGCAGGTGTTCGCGGAGGCCATGCGGCTCTACCCGCCCGTCTGGGTCACGGCTCGCACTGTCGCCGAGCCATACGAGGTTGCTGGGTTCCAGGTACCTGTTGGGGCAAGTCTGCTGGCCCCGCCGTATGTCGTCCATCGCGACGCACGCTGGTGGCCGGAGCCCGACCGCTTTGACCCGGAACGCTTTACCGAAGCTGCCAAGGCTGCACGTCCGCGGTACAGCTACTTCCCATTCGGAGGCGGTGCGCGTCAGTGTATCGCCGAGGGTCTGGCTTGGATGGAAGGAACGTTCGTGCTGGCAGTGTTCGCCCGCGACTGGAAGTTTGCTCGGACGGACGGGAGCACGGAGGACCTGTTACTGAGCCCGGCGATTACCCTTAGGCCTGATGGCCGTGTGCCTCTGAGGGTGGAGCGCTGGTAGAAGCTAAGCCGAGAAGCTTGAGCCGCAGCCGCAGCTCTTGGTGGAGTTCGGATTGATGAAGTTGAATCCCTGCCGCATGAGCGTTTCTTCAAAGTCCAGCACCATGCCCGCGAGATACAAAAAGGACTTGGGGTCCACGAAGAGGCGGACCGGCTTGGCTCCGCTGGGATCGTTGGGCGTTTCCACCCCTTCGCCGAAGACGAAGGTGCGGTCACGTTGGCGGGGTTCGGTGTCGAAGCGGATGTTGTAGCTCAGGCCGGAGCAGCCGCCGCCCTGCACTCCCAGGCGCAGGCCACCGGCTTCGGGCGAGATGCCTTCCTTGGCCATCGCGACGCGGATGCGCTTGAGCGCGTTCTTCGTGATCTCGACAGCCTGCTTGGCGCGGGGCTGCTGGCCCTCGGCGACAAGCAGGGTCATGCCCGCGAGTGGGTCTTTGGGCTCAACACCCGCGCCCGGCTTGGGAGCGGCGGTTCCGGGTTGGAGAAGTGTGGTGCTCATAACAATTCGATGACGCTCAGCTATTCGACGATGCTCAGCACGAAACGACCAAAGGCTGGCCAGGTGCGAGATCCCGGCCAGCCTTCGATATGATTGCCTCGCGAGCTTAGTGTGCGCCGACAGCGACGCCGGCTTCTTCAGCGACGCCGTTCTTCTTCTTCCAGTCACCGATGGCGGCGCGGATCGCGTCTTCCGCCAGCACCGAGCAGTGGATCTTCACCGGGGGAAGCGCCAGCTCCTTCACGATGTCGGTGTTGCTGATCTTGAGTGCGTCTTCCACGGTCTTGCCCTTCACCCACTCAGTGGCGAGCGACGAACTTGCGATAGCCGAGCCGCAACCGAAGGTCTTGAACTTCGCGTCCTCGATGACCTGGGTTTCGGGGTTCACCTTGATCTGGAGGCGCATCACGTCGCCGCACTCAGGAGCGCCGACCAGGCCGGTGCCTACCTCGGACGAGCTCTTGTCCAAAGTGCCGACGTTGCGGGGGTTCTCGTAGTGGTCAACAACCTTGTCACTGTATGCCATGGGAATGTCCTCGTCTGTATAGATGATACCGCGTGCCGGAAGGGTGCGGAAGGCGACTTTTGGTCGATTTCACCTGGCGGCAAGGCAGGCGAGCCCGCTCAGGCTGTCGGAGGCGTCAGCCGGTAGAGCGACACCCGTTCCGCCGTCCCGCCAAAGAGGTGGGCAGCGATCTCATCAGGGGTGAACTGGATGAAGCCTCTCCAGACCAGGTGCGCCTGTGGCAGCGCCTTAAGCTGTTCTTCCATAAGGGGATTGGCGTACAGCAGGTACAGCGGAGCGGCGCGGGAGGCCAGCGCATCGCGCAGCGACTCCACCCAGCGACCGAAAAGCTCCGCCTCGAACGGGTGATACATGTAGAGCAAGGTCGGGCGTTCCGGCAGCCGGAAATCCAGAACGTCTGCCTGGAACACCGAGAGTTCGCGGCAGAGATGCGGCCGAGACTCCCAGCGCACGAGATTCCCGTGCGCGAAGGCGACCATCTCGGGGCTGAGATCGATTCCGATGACCTGTCGAAAGGGCAGTTGGGAGGCGAGCATCACTGCCCGCCCCTTGCCGCAGCCGATGTCCACGAAGGTGTAGTCGCGGTGGTGCTGGCCGGTTTCTCGCAGTTCCGCGATCCAGTAGTGCAGGCCCGTGCGGAGAATGGAGGGCTGGCTGCCGAAGTAGGCTGTGCTTTGCGCGTCGTTAGGGTGGCCGGAGCGAATTTTCTTCGCGAACAGCAGCCCACCCGTTGCCACCCCGTGCTCAACGTCGAAGGGATGAGGCGGCACATGCCTCGGGATCACTTTGCGGTACAGGATCTTCGCCACGCGCCGCGCAGCACCGAGCAGGCCTCGTTTCCGGACCAGGGAGCGCAGACGCGCAACGATTCCGGACAGCACCATGCGAGTCCTCACGATACCAAACCCGGTCCTGTCGGCTACTGGGCGGGCGCGTCAGCCGAATCGTCACCGTACGTCGGGAACGGATCGGGGTCGGTGCTCGTTGGCATGGCTTTCAGCGTAATCAGGTTCTGCTGTGCCGCCGCCCACAGCTCTGGATGCTTTTTGGTTTCGAATGGTAGGGAAGGATCGGCGTAGTAGAGAAGGACCTCCGCTTTGACGCCCGGCGGAATGGGAACGTCGGGGTGCCGTGTAAGCCGATTCAGCAGGTCGGCATAGGTGTCGTCAGCCAGCCGGTAGCCGCTGGGGCGTACCGGGTTGCCGGTGTCGAGGTCGCGGTTCACCAGCGGGTGCTTTGGGTCGCGTGATCCCCGGGGAACGTCCTGCGAGGAGCCGGCCGCAACCGGAAGGTGTACCGCCGGCGCGGGATCGGAATGTTTGTCGTCCGCGGCTGCGCTCGAAGCGCTTGCGCGTGTTGTTGGCGGTGGCGTAAAGCGCCGCAGCGCCGCGTTCAGCGCATCCGAGGAAGCCAGCACGGAGTGGACGTACTCAGTCTCCGTCTGCGCGGTCGGTCCCTTCACGGCGACCAGCTTCAGCGGGCCGAACTTTGGCAGAACTTTCAGGAACCCGGCAAGCAGATAGGTTCCGAACCCGGGGCTCCGCCGGTACGCGTCCCAGTCGTTAGACTTGGCGACTGCCGCAACCTCGCGATCGAGACGCTGGATGTCCGCCGAATCTGATTCGGCGGGCTCATGGTTCCGGTGCAGCAAGTTGACGGCGTAGGCGATGCGCGGAATGAACCGGCGCACGGCGAAGCGATAGTCCCTGACGTTAATGCGGCGGCCGCGGGTCTGCGAGAAGTCCTCACGCAGTCCGTAGGTCTGGTAGAAAGCCAAGGCAAGCTGTTTGGTGGGCACTTCGAGGCCGACATGGCGGAGGTAGTAGACGGGTGCGAGCCGATGGTGGCTGATCTCATTGATGTCGAACGCGAACTCCACCTGTACGTGCGGATGCTCGCCCTCGGCGTAGTTCACTGAGTTGCCGTAGCGCGCACGGAGCTTCGGAAACTCGACCGGCACGGCAAGGTTCGTCGCGGTGGAGTGACCGATGGTATCGCCGATGTAGTGGCTGAGCGCGCCGACCGCGAAGGCGAGTTCGTCGGCATTGCCGGCGTTGCGAAACAGGTTGACTACGAAGTCGCCGGAGCGGACGTAGTGGGTCAGGTCGGAGAAGAAGGCATCCCCAAAGGGATAGTAGCCGATGTCCTGGATGACGCAGCCGCCATAGGCATAGGCGCGGGCATGCTCGATCTGCGCAGGTGTCAACGTGGGATAGCGGCTGAGCAGCAGGGGCACGATGGAGCTCTGCCACGTCAGGTCGATGAGCTGTTCGTGAGTAAGAACAGAGTAGGCATGCGCCGGTCGGACCGGCCCGGCGAACAGGATCGGGATCAGTAGCAGGGCAAGTAATCGTCGAAAGTGCACCTGATGAGACTACGCGAAGCGAGTTGCAGGTGCCCTGCAACGAATGCGGCTGACGTATACCGGCTGGGGAGGTGCCGGTATACGTCAGCCGCAAGCTTTCGGCTTTCAAGGTGACTTAGCTAAGGGTTAGCTCACTGCCACCGTGTTGCCGCTAAGCGCCTTGCTCACCGTGACGATCGTGGCGCCGGCGGACTGAGTTGCCGTCGCGTTGACGTTGATCACCGTTGCTCCTTCGGGAGCCTTCACATCGGTGGTCTTGCCGGGTTGCACCGTGATCTGCTGGTCAGCGATCTGCAGAGTCAGCGGAGTGGAACCGTCATTGCGAACATGGAAGCTGACGGTTTTGCCCTTTGCTGTGGTGGGCGCGATGGTGATGTTGTTGTTGCTCTTCGGGCTTTCCGCGTGGACAAAGCCTGCGGTGCAGGCGGAAAGGGCGAGAGCGAGTATGGAAGTTACATAACGACGATTCATTTCATTCCTCTTTCAGTACTGCAGGCCGTCGTCTGGGCGGCTTGCGGCTACTCACAGTAATACGCAGCGCAAATGAAAAGGTTCACAACGAAGTGTGAATCCTGCGTTGTTTATGAAGCGCTGAGCGGTAAGAAAGAGGATGCAAAAAGAAGCCAAAAATGGAAGGAGACTTCTAGAGTTCCGCTAAGGCTAAGGCAGCTTCAACAACGGAGTCTCGCCTGTGTTCCAGTAGCATCCTGTCCAATTGGGTAGTCAGCCGCGCCGCCTTCGAACTCCACCCAGACAGAAGCGCCGGCCGGCGAACAGCAAGCACGGGCGCGCCCTCCGCTGGCTACGAAGTGCAAGGCATCGCCCAAGCGGTTGGGAGGAGTACCACAACGGATGGCACCTGGACGAGCAGACGCCCACGTTGTTCCGGGTCGAGGTTGTTGAGCACCACGCGTGGAACTTTCCGTAATACTGCTCGGCGCTGGTGGTATCGGCAGTATTCGGTGCGTCATGTTTGGGCAAGCCCGTATTGTGCTCTCGTTTTTGGGTGGTGGCGAAAAGAAACGGCGTGGCCGAAGCCACGCCGTCTGTCCTCGCAGAGCAAAAGCTTAGTGGGCAGCCCACTCGATCTTGCTAAGATCGATGCCTTCCTTCACCATCTCGTAGAGCGGCGAAAGTTCGCGCAGCTTGGTGACCACATCGATCAGCTTGTCAGCGACGTAGTCCACTTCCGCCTTGTTGTTGAAGCGGCCAAGGCCGAAGCGAATGGAGCTATGCGCTACGTCATCACCAAGACCGAGAGCTTTGAGCACATAGCTGGGCTCCAGCGTGGCCGAGGTGCAGGCCGAACCGGACGAGACGGCGATGTCATTGATGCCCATGAGCAGCGATTCGCCTTCGACGTAGACGAAGCTCATGTTCAGGTTGCCGGGCAGGTGGTGGTCCATGTTGCCGTTCACCTGCGTATAGTCGAGCGCGGTTTCCAGCTTGTGCTTCAGGTACTCGCGAAGCTCAAGCTCGCGGGCGGCTTCAGCTTCCATCTCGTTCATCGCGATCTCGCAGGCCGCACCCAGGCCGACGATACCCGGAACATTGAGCGTGCCGGAACGCATGCCGCGCTCGTGGCCGCCGCCGTTCTGCTGCTCGCTGATCTGCACGCGCGGGTTGCGGCGGCGAACATACAGCGCGCCCACACCCTTGGGTCCGTAAACCTTGTGGCCGCTGAGCGAGAGCACGTCAATGTTGTCCCCGATGACGTTGACCGGAATCTTGCCCACGGCCTGAACGGCATCTGTGTGGAAGATCACGTTCTTCTCGTGGCAGAGCGCGCCGATCTCCTTGACCGGCTGGATCACGCCGATTTCGTTGTTGGCGTACATGATGCTGACCAGAATGGTCTGGTCGTCCATGGCGCGGCGCAGGTCGTCGAGGTCGATGAGACCGTCGCCCTTGACGGGCAGGTAAGTCACGCGGAAGCCCTGCTTCTCGAGCTTCTTGCAGGTGTCGAGCACGGCCTTGTGCTCGGTCATCTGGGTGATGATGTGGTTGCCGCGCTCGCGGTACATTTCGGCAATGCCCTTGATGGCGAGGTTGTTGGACTCGGTGGCGCCAGAGGTGAAGATGATCTCCTTGGCGGTAGCGCCGATCAGCTTGGCGATCTGCTCGCGGGCCTTATCCACGGCCTGCTCCGCTTCCCAGCCGAACGAGTGGTTGCGCGAAGCGGCGTTGCCGAAGATGCCAGTCAGGTAGGGCATCATGGCTTCCAACACGCGCGGGTCCAGCGGCGTGGTCGCGTGGTTATCCATATAGATGGGCAGCTTTACGCCCTCCGGCAAGGGCTTGTCGGACTGCGTAATCACCATGCCGTTATGGGTCATGTTGCTGGTGTTTTCCATACTGATCGCGGCGGCTTCGGTCGTGTTCATAGGGCTCCTCGGGAAATTTGTGCGGCAGCGGAAAGACCGCCTGCGCGGGAAAGTGCAATAGGCGGATGAACTTGGTCCGCCGAAATTTGGGTCGCTACAACGCAATGCTCACCAGGCCGCCGGCCAATGCCTGGGCGGACGAAGAATCGAACTCGACAAGGTCGGAAATGCGAATGCCGGAGAGCAAGTCCTTGATCGAGTCGTTTACCTTGCGCAACGGTTCTTTGATGGTGCAGTGACCATGCAGGTCGCAGGTTCCGTGAATCGTGATGCAGGAAGTGATAAAAAGCGGCCCGTCGATGGCCCGGATCACCTCGAATGCGTTGATGTCGGAAGCCGGACGAGCGAGCGAGTAGCCGCCGTTGGTGCCGGCGGTGGAGATCAGGATGCCGGAGCGCGTCAGCGTCTGCAGGATCTTGGCCAGAAGCTGCGGGGGGATGTGGTACGCCTCGGCGATGTCCTTGGCTGATTGTGCCGCATTCATCTGCAGCGTGCCTTCTCCCAGCACTGCCTGCTCGGCGAGGTACTTCAGGGCCATCAAGCCGTAGTCCGCTTTTTTCGTGAGCCGTAGCATGGTGTGGGTGGCGGGAAAGGGCGATTTCCGGCCACTTTCAGTGTACGGCCCAGCCTCCCGGCGAAGCAAACGGTCCGTTCCGGACTCTTCGCCGTCACGCTACAGAAAGCGAGCCACGCCTGCGCCCCTGGCAGGCGTGTCGCGTACTCATGCTCCTTATATCGGCTACCATGCAGATTCACCCATTCTGCCGTGACCGCGCTTCGCCAGTTTCGTGCTGCTCCCAACCTGCTGACCATGCTGCGGCTGTTCGTTCTCCCGTTTCTGGTCATCCAGATCCTGGATCACCACTGGAAGCTGGCGTTCGCGCTGCTCTGGGTGGCGGGCGTTTCCGACGCTTTCGACGGCCTGCTGGCTCGCTGGCTCAAGCAGAGCACCCGCTTGGGCGAGTACCTCGACCCTATCGCCGATAAGCTGCTGCTGAGCACCCTGTTCTTGGTTCTTACCCACGTTGACGTCATCCCGCGCTACGTCACCGTGCTGGTCTTCAGCCGCGATATGGGCATCCTGCTGATCGCCACACTGCTCTTCGTAACAGGCACATTGCGCGACTTCCGCCCCAGCTTTTTGGGCAAGTTGAACACCGTGGTCCAGATCCTCGGCATCCTCACGGTGATGACCGTCCAGGTCGCTCCGCGTCACGACCTGATGGTGCTGAAGCTGTGGCAGTTACGCGCAATTGCCTGGCTCGCGCCCCTCTCCGCGGCAGAGTACGCGTGGCTCGTGTTGCGACGTATGCAACGCCAGGAAGAAGCAACCCGCCCCGATCCCGTCGCGAGCTAAATTCCCGGGCGTAGGCCGCATGCTCTCTGTTACTGTTGCGGGCGCGGGCAAATGGGCTTGGGGAGCATCATCGAATGGAGCACACGCAGCAGCAAACAAAGCAGGGAGCTTGGGGACTTCTGATCCGCAGCGCCATTACCGGCGCGCTCGGCGGCCTGCTCTTTGGTTTCGATACCGCCGTGATCGCGGGCACCACCCATTCGCTGCAACTCCACTACGCGCTGACGGAAGGTCAGAAAGGCTTCACCGTCGCCATCGCTCTGTACGGCACGGTGCTGGGAGCGATTATGTCCGGCGAACTCGGCCAGAAGATGGGCAGTCGCGCCGCGCTACGCCTGATGGGCGTGCTCTATGTCATCTCCGCTATTGGCTGCGCGTTCGCCGGACCATGGTGGTCACTGCTGGCGTTTCGCGCGCTGGGGGGCTTCGGTATCGGCGGCTCCTCGGTGCTCGGGCCTGTGTATATTGCTGAGCTTGCCCCGGCCAAATACCGCGGACGCCTGGTTGGCATGTTCCAGATCAATATTGTCATCGGCATTCTGCTCGCGTACCTGTCCAATGCCATCGTGTCCCACCTGGTAACCGGGCCCACGCAGTGGCGCTGGGAGTTCGGGGTCGGCGTGCTGCCCGCGGTGATTTTCCTGGTCATGCTGTTCACGGTGCCGCACAGCTCACGCTGGCTGGTCAGCCAGAACCGCATTGAGGAGGCGACACTGGTGCTCGCCCGCATGGGAGCTCCAGACTCAGACGCCGAGGTCGATGCCATTCGCCGCTCGCTGCAGGCTGAAGGCGGCACGCAGAAGCACTCGCTCTTCACCCGCCGCTACGGCAAGCTGATCTTCCTCGCCATCTCCATCGGTTTTTTCAACCAGCTCACCGGCATCAACGGCATCCTCTATTACCTCAATGACATCTTCCGCTCCGCCGGCTTCTCCTCGGCCTCGGCGGACCTGCAGGCCGTGGCCATCGGCGCGGCGAACCTGCTGGCGACGATGTTCGGCATCTCGATCATTGACAAGCTGGGCCGTAAGACGCTCCTGCTGATCGGCGCCGCGGGCGACGCAGTCTGCCTCGCGGCGGTCGCGTTCGTCTACTACTCCGGCGCGCACTATGCGCTGCTGCTGCCGCTGCTGGTGCTGTTTATCGTCTTCTTCGCGATGTCGCAGGGCGCGGTGATCTGGGTGTATCTCAGCGAGGTCTTTCCCACCAACGTCCGAGCCAAGGGCCAGAGCCTCGGCTCCAGCTCTCACTGGATCATGAATGCCGCCATCGCCAACCTCTTCCCGGTGATCGCTGCGCGTTCACAGGCCGCGCCGTTCGCATTCTTTGCCATGATGACCGCTGTGGGCTTCTTCACGGTGCTCTTCATCTACCCCGATACGAAAGGCGTCAGCCTGGAGCAGATGAGCGAACACCTGGGACTGCATTAGACAAGGCTGTACAGATCGAGGAGCGTCACAGTGACGCTTTGATGGCCCACTCGATGTCTTTCTTGCGCCCGCTGGGCGGCCTGTTTTGGCGCGGAAGGTTCTTCGTGGATCAGCTCTCACTTGCCGCAGCGTGGGCGGCCAGCGTACACTGGTTGCTACGCATGCAGGCGCGTAGCTCAGTTGGTTAGAGCGCTACCTTGACACGGTAGAGGTCTCCGGTTCGAATCCGGACGTGCCTACCATTCCTTTCAACAACCTAGAGCAAACAGGCGAAAAGCCTGCACCCGGATCCCACCCGTGATTGGGCGATGCTCCAGGTGCTTTCGCGTACTTGAATGCTCTGAGCGCGACGGCACACTCGTGAGGCCTACCCGTCCCGGGGGTGCTTGGAAGGCCATCTCGGGAGCCTCGTCCCCGAACGGCCATGCGAGATCCCGCGCGCTTGGGCTTCATCGGCAACGATTGCGGATGCATCGATGAAGACGCTGAAGCTAATCTTTGCCAGATCCGCCAGAGAACTTCTTCAATGAATCTGTCTCGTCCCGGACGGCAGTAGGCGCTCTGCGAAACGCAGTCTTTTGGCTAAGCCAAGAGGCAATCCTCTGCAGGGATGTGCGCCGAAGCACGGGACTTACCCGCGAAGGCCACTCTGATCCACGGTCAGCTCAAACCTGAGCTGGTTGAGGACATGTCGGGGCCTGACCGCCAGCAATAGCTGCGACAAGCGAATACGCGTGGACGCGAAGCGCTCGTCGTAGAGCTCTGTCGAGGCGTTTCGGCGCGTCAATGCATCCCACCCAACGTTGATGAGCCTGCGCTCTGCCCAGTCTGGAGCGCAGGCTGCAGGCAGACTGGTGCCGAACAGGTGTGCAGAAAGCATCAGGCCCTGCACAACCGCCCGTCGGGCACCCACCTCCTCGGCCATCCGCAGCAATGGCTCGGTCTCCTCGGGATGGCGATGAAGAAGTGCCGCGACGTCCGCTAGCCACTTCAATCGAAACCAGCCGTGCCCCGCGCCATGCAGGAAGAGATAGAGGAGGAGGTTTTGCGTGGGGAGCGTCGGCATCTTGAGCCCAAAGCCCACGTCGACGGCTTGCCATAAATCCGGGGATCCAGTGAGTTGGCAAAGCGAGACATTGTCGTGAAGTCGGGCGTGCAGTTCCACCTGCATTTCGGATTGGGCCATGCACATAGGAGAGGTGCTTATGCCGGCCCAGGTATGCGCGGAGCCGCTCGGGCGTGGGGCTGTCGTTTTGGTGGAGGCGGTAGCCCTGCTCAGAAAGGATGGCGTGAGCGTGGATGGTGTGTTCGGGAGCAACGAGAAGGTCCACATCCCGACATTGCCTGAGCGTGACAGTGCCAAAGGCCAGCACCGAAAGCGTCGGCCTTTGAGCACGGCGGCTGGAATGCCCGCTCCTTTCAGGGTTTTGGTGAGCACCGCAGCTTCGCGCGCTGTGGCGACCGCTCGCAAGGCGATTGACCGATCACGTTCGCGCAAACCGGCCAGCACCACAGGGGGCAGTCGCGACGTATGTTCCGCGAGTCCCTGGAGGGCCAGTCCAGCGATGCGATGCTTATCAACCACTGCCAGGAAGTTTCCCCAGTCCTGCGTTCGGTTCAGGCTCTCCTCGAGAGCCTTTCCATCAAGAGGGCGGCGGAGCGCACTGGCAATCAGTAGGAACTCAGGCGGCGCGGGTGGCAGCTTCAACGTACCACCGCGCAGTGATCGGGGGCCCATCATGAGATGATACGAAACTAGGACCTCTTCTCGGGTGTGCACCGCCCGAGCGTCCCTGCCGCCCATGCCTCCTTTGAGCATTCGCAAACTTGTCCTGCAGGCTCGTCGCGTGCTGGAACTGCCTGCGCAGGATCGAAGGCTCGTGGCAGAGACTTACATGGAGCTGTCCCGCGCCCGGCTCGCTCTGGCTTTGTTCTCTTTCAGACGTGTCGCGGCCCGGCTGGGCAAAACAGTACAAGGCGCTTCAAAGCCGAAGGCCGTGCCGCAGACATTAACGGATGAACAGCACATGACAGTTACCCGGCTCGCCTGGATCATCCCTCGTGTCGGGCACGGCGCTGCTTTCCAAGCCACCTGCCTGGCTCAGGCAATCGCGGGCCGCCGCATGCTCCAGCGACGGAACATTCCCAGCGTGCTGCACATCGGTGTTGCCAAGGCGAACGCCGGCCTGAAGTTGGAAGCCCACGCCTGGCTGGAGTCCGCAGAGCTGGATGTCACCGGAGGTTCCACGGCCGGTAACTTCACGGAAATTGCTCGGATTGTGTAGACCGCTTGCGCCGGGCTAACTCCCGGGCCAGCATTCGAAGCCGGAATGCCTCAGCAATCGACTCCGCGTCCAGTGCGTATCCTAGCGTGGCTGCATACCTGACCAGACCGGACCCATCGCGAGCCGCAGTGAGAGCCTCGGTCTCCCGGCTTGTAGCTGTCGACGACCTCGCCGATAACTCGGCGAGAAAGCGGATCGCCTCTTGCACACGTTTGGGGCTCATGGGACACCCTCGTTGGTGGAGAGCTGGAGAGCCGGGAGGGACAATGTCATCAGCACCGCGGCGGTGGTAAAAAGACCTGCGGTTTCGTAGTCACTGCGGGGTGCCGTGCCGCCTTCAGTATCGTCGGGCTCAGGAATCCTCAGGTCCGCTGCCGCTGTCCAGCTTCCGTCTTGTCGCTGTGCACACAACAGGGTTTGCAGTCGCGTTTTCGCGCTCGCGCGGTCGGCTTCTCTGCCAAGAGCAAGCGTGCGAATCTCGTGCGGTTGCTCGCCGACTACGCAGCACGGGCGATCTGGCCACGCACCTGAGCGGAGGGCTGGATAGCTCCTCGGTGACCGCCACAGCGGCAAGGTTGCAACAGGCACGCGGCGCCCGTGTCGTCGCCTATACAGCTGTGCCACAGGTACCTGTTTCCGAGGAAGATCACAACCGGTTCGCGGACGAACGCGAACACGCGGCCGCGGTGGCTGGGCTGTACCCCAATGTGGACCATGTTCTGATCACGAGCGAGGGCAGACCGCCTTGGGCATCGCTCGGCAGTGCGTTTCAGCTGTATCAGCAGCCCATCGCGAGTATTTGCAATCTTGCTTGGATCACGGCGATTCAGGATGACGCCGCGGCCCGCAGTCTCCACGTTGTCCTTTCCGGAAGCGTCGGCAATCACACCGTGAGCTATACCGGTCTGGAGATGCTACCCGGCCTGGCCGCTCACCATCGGTGGTCTGAGCTCTGGCGGCTCATGGCAGCGTTGCATCGACGCCGTGGTATGTCGTGGAAATCCCTGCTTGCACGCACGTTTGTCCCGCACATTCCACCGCGCCTGCAAAGCATCCTCCGGCCCGCCATGCGCCCCATTCAGGAGCGTGGACAGGGTGCGGAGAGTCTTCTGCATCCTCGCCATGCGCGCGAGCGGGAGTCTCTCTCCCGCAAGCTCCTATGCTTCCTGTCTTCAAGAACAGCATCGACCTGCGCACCTTCCTTCTTCAACGTGTTGATTCAGTCGCAGTGCGCAAGGGAACGCTTGCGGGCTGGCGGCTCGATGAGCGCGATCCGACCAGCGATCGTCGTCTCGTCGAGTTCTGCCTGCGTGTTCCGGCCACCGAATACCTTCGCGGGGGCATGCCCTCCGCCTTGCTGCGCGAAAGTCTATAGGATCGCCTGCCTCCTCTTGTGCGCTATGAAACGCGCAAGGGATTGCAGGGCACGGACTGGCACGTGGAAGCAACCCGCGATCTGCCGACTCTTCATCGCCTGGTAGAGGAGTTTGCCTGTTCTCCCTTGGTGAATGAGTTTGTCGACCTGCCCAGGCTCCGAGGAATGATCGCCGCCTGGCCGGCAGAAGGTTGGAACGATCGCGCGTTCGCAAACCGGTATCGCCATTCGCTTCTGCGGGCCGTTTCCGTCGCGGGCTTTCTCCGCGACGTGGAAGCGACTGGCGTTCAGCGCGGACGCTGAAGCTCTTCAGTAGCCCGAGAGACTAAGCCGCCCGCGCCTGAAAAACCGGCGTTGGCGAGTCGGCTTACTCGCTTGAGGGACGCCTTCGAAAATCGCTTCACACGACTCGCACCGCAGTCTCCACCCGCGATCTGCACGCGTCGCGGAAGGTCTAGCCCTGCGGAGCGTAGTCTTCGCGAAACGGCGTGAAGATGTCCAGCACCTCAGAGTCCTCCAGGGCCCAGGCCTGGTGGTCGGTATGGCCGGGCACCATGAAGCTATCGCCTGTGGCCGCTTCGACTTTGCCGAGGGGTGACTCCAGCACGATCCTGCCGCTGACGACGTAGACCATCTGCTCGTGAGGATGCTGGTGCTTCGCTCCCACCCAGCCTTTGATCATCTTGTGACGTACCAGCATCATCTGCGGTGTAAACGACATCACCTGGCGGCGCAGCCCTTGCTCCGGCGCGGTCATGGACGCGTCATCAGGATGGATGAGTTCGATAGGCATGGCGTTAGTTTATCGTGAGGGCTCGCGACTTTACAGCGGAACACGGTTGTTGAGGAGCGTGGTTTCAGGCGTGGAACCGGCGGACTCGATAGTGACGCTGCCGCCGGCAGTCCTGGTGCGGGCCGGAAGGCTTAGCGTGACTGTAGCAGTCTTCGGCACGAGGTCCGTCGGCGCGGGCAGCGGGGGAGTGTTGGCGGTGGCGAGGATCTTCCCATCGCGATCGCGCACGATAACTCTCGCCGCGGGCGCGGCGATGGCCCCAAGGGAGTGCACCGTCAGACGCATCTTGTTGCCACTGATTTTTACGTCGTCCGGGTCAAGGCCGAGGTCGAAGCGCGACCAGTAGGGTGTTCCGGCTTGCTTGAGCGTGAGCTCAATATGGTTATAGCCCGGCGCCAGCGTGAGCTTGAGAGATTTGCTGCGCTCGAAATCCAAGGTGCGGGTGGTTACGTTGGCGAGCGGCGCCCCCTCCGCACTTTGCGTGCCTTGCGTTATCTCCCACTGGCCTGGCTCGATCTCCCAACCCGTCATCTGGGCGGTGACCGGCGAGGACTCAAGATTGAAGGCCGTGATCTCCACGTGCGATGGCGTGCCGATGGGGACGAGGATGCCGACGCGGGCAGGAATCTCGGCCGAGTCAACCGGCTCATACGGAGAGAGGTTGACGCGTGTCAGCGAAGGGGCGGTGAGGTCCACAGCAGGGGCAGCCGCTGGGATAGCGCCCGCCGGCGGATCGAACTGCCAGCTCACCACGTTGCCGGGGTAGTCGTAGTTACGCATGAGCGCCACGCCGCCGAGGCGCGCGCGCTGGAGCTCTCCGTTGTTGAAGTAAATGCGGTCAATCCAGAGGCTGCCTTCGGTGTTGATGAACTTCCGGTCGAAGGCGGTTTCAATCTGCGTGGCGTAGAGCTTCGTGAGCTGGGTAGTGTCGCCGGTGAGTTGCCACGCGAGGTGCTGGTTGGTTTCGCTCGCATTGCCAGAATCGTTGCGAGTGTTGGGCACCGCTGTGGCGAGCAACTGCTGGCCCCAGGTGTCGCGTACATGAAGAATATCGAGTGCATCCGCGTTGATGAGGCGGAGTGAAGTGGGGCCGTCGTCGCCGAAGGGAACGAGGTACTTGTGGTCGCCTGTGAACTTGAAGGCGGCCCAGAGAATAAACCAGGGCGTGTTGCCGTCGGACTTGTCTTCGTTGGTGTGGAAGTTTACGGCGTAGTGCATGCCCATTTTTCCATTGGCGTCGAGGTGGCGATGGGCAAGGAAGCCGTCGGCAAGCTCGACGATCATGCTGCGAGTGCGCGGCGTGCCGTTGTAGGCGGCCAGGAGCAGGGCTGGGTGGAAGACCATGTACGAGCGGCCCTTGCCCCATCCCCAGACGCCGCCCGTGGCCATCTTCGTGCCGGAGTAGTAAGAGGAACGCACTTGGCGCTGTCCGGCGGAGTTGATGCCGGTGAGCCACTCCAGCCGCTTCGCAGAGACCATGGCCCGCTCGATCTGTTTGGGGCTGCCGTAGTCGATCATCATGGCCTGAGAAAGTGTGTTCAAGCCGTCCTCGTAACTATGCAGCTCGTCATACTGCGCCGCTGCCAGGCCGTTCGTCCACATGCCATTGGCGTACATGGCGTCGAGCGCGCGCTCGAGAGAAGACTTTAGCTTGGGCTGCACGCCGCCCATGAAGGCTAAGCCCGGCCACCAGTTCAGGTAGTCGGAGTCGTCGGAGAGGCCGCCGCCGAACTCGCCATCGGAGATCTGGCGGTGGTCGATCCACCAGTTGATCTGCCGGTTCAGCAGGTCGAGGTCGGTGACCTGAAGGAAGGCCCACTCCGGCACGCCGGGAGGTGCGGTCGGCAGCGTGAAGGGCGGCTTGATCTGTTCGTGGTTCATCTCGTTCCAGTACTTGCGGCCGAGATCGTTGTCTGGATCAACGCGGAGCAGATCGGTGATGTCGGCGTCGAAGCGGTTGAAGAGGTTCAGCTTTCTTGAGTTGACCGACTCCTCGACCATGTTCGAGTAGTTGTCGCGGACCTGCGTGAGGCGGTCTGCGATGTGCTCCCGAAGGGCATCCTCATAGGGCTTGAAGATCATGCGGATGCGCATCCCCTCCAGGCTGGCGGCGGAAAACTGCGGACTAGCTGACGCGAGCGTCAGGTAGAGTGACTTGCCGCTGGGTAGGATGCGGTCGCGCACGTCCAGCCAGAGCGTATGCGGCTCCCCGGGCTTCACCGAGAAGCTGAAGTCCAGCATGTCCCGCATCAGCCAAAGGGGGTCCTTGACCTGAACGTTGAAGGGGATGTACGCGCCGTGGGTGGGCGCGAAGTTCATCGCGGGCAGATCGATGGCGATGCCGTCCAGTCCGGCGTGCAGGTTCTCCCAGGTGTAGCTGGCGCCGTGGCCTTCATCGGCCTGGAGCGCGCGGAAATCGGCCGGGATGACGATGTGGACGATGGGCAGGGATGCTTGCGCTGAAGCGGACTTTGCTGTGGGAATAGACGCTTTGCCGCCACCGGAAGAGGCGCCCGGTGTGGCCACGAGGATCGCGCGTTCGTCGGCAGGGAAGCGGTTGTGGATGAAGTTGACGACAGGTGTGATGGCGGGGTTGTCGAGCGCAGTCTTCGCGGTGAGTGTGTAGCGGAGGACAGCGATAGGATCCGCCGGTTCGGCGCCTGTATGGACGTAATAGGCAGAGAACTCACCGATGGGCCACTCGGGCTTGGCATTTGTGAAGCGGACGTGCTGGCCGGTGATGGGCTGGGCGATGTCGTGGGTGGTACGTTCCTGCCCTTCGGGGCGGTTGAAGAGGGTGTGTGCCAACTGCGGCGAGCTGTCCCACTGGTCCGGGTCGGCGACAGCGCGCGGATCACCATTGCCGGGGGTCTGGAGATCGAACTTGCCCCAGGCGCCACCCTGAACCTCCAGATGGTTCCAGGGCTCGTTCGGCAGATAGAAGGTGACCGAGCGGCCCGAGACGGAGTAGCAGTCCCAGTCGGGAAGCTGGAAATAATCGAAGCGGCCGGTGAGGGTGGAGCGGTTGTAAACGCCGGGCCATGTGGTTTCACGGATTCCGTCTGTGCCTCGCCACCACCAGCGCTTCAGGTCGTAGGCGTCGTGTATCTCCACCTTGCGCACGGTGGTTTGCGCAGCTAAGAGCGGCGCAGGAAAGTCATCGGGACGATCCCAGCCGAAATTGTGGAACCAC
Source organism: Granulicella sp. (assembly GCA_965198545.1). Taxonomy (GTDB): domain Bacteria; phylum Acidobacteriota; class Terriglobia; order Terriglobales; family Acidobacteriaceae; genus Granulicella. The sequence goes on from CBDAPS010000005.1 coordinate 107,221, forward strand.
TCGTTTTTCCATGTGGGTTCCGCGATCGTGCGGTGGAGCGGAGGAATGGATTTCGGGGCGATGTTCCTGGCGAGGTCGGCGATGTTGCCGTCGGAAAGAGCGCGGTCGTAGATGCGCAGCTCGTCAATGTCGCCACCGCGGTCGTAGTTGTAGGAGCTCTCGACGCCGCTGGGACCGATGACGCGGGAGTGCGGTCCGAACTGGTCGAGCGCAGCGTCAAACATTCCCGTGGCGGGCTTGGTCGCGGCGAGCTGGCCGTTGACGTAGAAGCGGATGCCGGTGGTCTCATCCCAGGTGAGCGCGAGGTGCGTCCACTCGTCGGCGGCCGGGAACTTCGGCATGGCGTAGGAGACGCGGGTGCGATTCAAGTTGACGTCGGTAACGAACGCGTCGAAGCCATGGCCGTTGTAGTCGATGCGGAGCCAGACCATGTCCCACGACGAATGGTCGCCATACCCCACGCGGAAGACCGGGAACTCAGTCTCGTCGACCGTCTCGCGGGAGCGCCAGTAGAAGCTGAGCGTGCCGCGCTGGGAGTAGATATTGCCGGGAGCCCAGTAGGAGAGAAGCTGGTCGTTGCCGCACTGCAGGTAGGAGCCGTGCGCCCCGCCGGGACGAGTCTTCACGTCCTTGAGATAGTTGGGTTCGGGTGTGCCTCCGGCGCTGACGTCGGCATGGAAGCCATGCTCGCCGGAGAGATAAAAGAGCAGACCCGGGTCGCCGGCGGGAGGCGCGGATACAGGCTGGGTGGGCTGCGGGGCTTGCGCCGGGGCAAGGGTCGCGACAAAGAGAAGGCTGGCGAGAAGGCGTGCGGTCACGGCGGACTCCGATTTTGTCTGGCAGGAACGAACCGCTGGCAGACAGGAATGGCTCGCGGAGATTATTGGACACGCAGGGAGCCGCTGGCAAACTTGGCGCGGGTGCCGTGAACGTGTGGTCAGTCGCCGTTGCAGCAGATCTCTTCCAATCCCACGTGTGGCGCGCCGCGAGTCGGAGTGTTCCCCCGCAGTCCAAACCCACGATTGGAGAGTCTTTCTGATGCGAAGACATCCGATGGTGCGCCAAAAGTATGTTGTCGAATGCGTGAGGCGGCTATTGGCGCGGCCTTGAAACGGTAGAGGTCTCCGGTTCGAGTCCAGACGCACCTACCATTCCTTTCAACAACTCAGCTCTTCAGCGGAACGCATCTGGGTCCGTCGGTGGGTTTCAATGGATCCAAGCTGCGCTCCGATCCCGTGGGCGGCTGCTTGCTCGCCTTTCTAGGAAGAAGAGTTCGCCAACCCTATCATGTGCACTGCGCTATCGACGATAGAGGAAGACGAGGCTGCCGGTTCGGAACAGGTCGCTGCTGAGTATCTTCACGCATCGCTTCGATCCGGCGCCATCGAGAACTCAGTCTGACGAATCACTGATGCACAATTGATTGTCTAGTACCCGACAGACGGCATGATTCACTTCTTCTAAACTAGCCGTCGCGGTGGCCTCTGCCCATTTGTCTGGGTAGAGGGTGCGAAGATGGAGCGGTTCGCCGGAAAGTCATCTCGTTCGACAGCGGCAACAGATGATGACAACCACATCCTTGTACGAACCTGCCTTTGAGGATCGATATGCCATTCTGGAGCATAACTGTCGCGTTAGGAGTACGTGCACTGACATCAATGATTCTGCATGGAGCGAGCTGAATACCGCGCGTCGACTGTCGATGCCGCCGCCGAGCATCTTGCAGGCTTCCATTCTGCGGGCTCGTTCGAGTTCTCATTACAAGTGAAAGATCTGCACTGCGGAAGTAGTCAGAGCGTCTAGGGTGCTGTTGGATAGATGTATCCGCAGCCGTAGGAGGAAATCGTGTTCGATCTGACTCTCTGGCAGATCATTCTCATGGAGCTGGGAGTCGCAGCCATAGCAGCATCTGCTGCCCACCTGGTACCTTGGCAGGCTCTTGTCGGTAAAGTGGAGGAGCGCTCTAGCCGGTTAGCCTCCAAGGCTCGAGCCTGCTTCTTTGGACTAGCATTGCTCTCCGTTGGAGTGCGGCTTGCAACACTCCCACTCAAACCTGTGCCCCAGCCGCTCTTTCACGATGAGTTCAGCTACATGCTCGGGGCTGACACATTCGCCCATGGACGGCTCACCAATCCCGCGCCCACGATTCCGATCGCGTTTGAGAGTATCCATCTCAACGTAACGCCAACTTACCAGTCAATGTACTTGCCAGGGACGGCATTGGTGCTGTCTGTCGGCAGTCTGCTCGGCTCCTCTTGGATTGCGGTCCTGTTGCTTACCGCGCTCCTGCCTGCCACAATTTACTGGATGGCTGCGGGCTGGCTTCCCCGTGGGTACGCTCTTTTGGCGGGAGTCGTGACCATCGTGATCACCAGCAATTTGAACTGGTGGTTCGACAATTACTTTTGCATCGCGCTTACGTCTCTTGGGACGTCGCTCGTGCTGGGCAGCATCCCTCGGATCGCGGGGTCGAAAAAGGCTCTGCTCGCTTTCCTTTTGGGTCTCGGACTGAGCTGCCTCATTCTTTCGCGCCCGTATGAGGGCTTCTGCGTCACGCTTCCCTGTGTCGCTGTTTTGCTCTGGAAGCTTCGAGATTCCGGAGCCCGTACGTTAACCGGGCTTCTTGCCGCTGCGTCATCGTTGCCGGCAGTCTCCATCACTTGGCTGCTTTATTACAACTGGCGAGGCACGGGAAACCCCCTGCTCTTTCCCTACATGCTGAATCTCGCCCGGTACCACATCACTAGTCCCTTCCTTTTTTCAAGACGGCATGTTTTGCCTTCCTACGATCTTGATATCCTTCGCCGTTTTTACATCTTCGCCGAGGTTTCGCAGTACGACTACAGCCACTCACACCCCTTCCTGTTCTTGGCTAAGAAGATATCCGCCTATTACATTGCCGTTCTGTTTGGATTCGGCACTCCGCTCTGTTTTGGAGTAGCAGCGTTGATCCGTGCTAGGCGCAAGGGTCTGTGGGCGTCGCCACTGTTTGGCCTCTGCGGACTTGCCATCAACATTCTTCTAATGGCATGGGCTCCGTTCCCGCAATATATCGCGCCCGCGTTTCCATTGCTGATGCTCCTGGTAGCCCTCGGTGCTCTTCAGCTACGGAAGATGCCATTTGGACGAATCACGGGTGTGCATTTAACCCGCGGCTTCGTACTGGCGCAACTCATGCTCGCGTTAAGCCTATTTGGTTTTCGTGTTTCGGACGCGCGGGACTTCCCGGAGCCGCAATATGTCTCAAAAGACCGATCACGGGTGTTGCACGGAGTTCTGAATCATCCTGGGAAGCAGCTTTGTCTCGTGCGGTACACACCCCTTCACGAGAGCTGGCAGGAGTGGGTCTTCAACGGCGCGGATCTCTATAACGAGAGAGTCATGTGGGCCCGAAGCCTCGATGCAGAAACCGATCGCGCAGTGATAGCTGCCTATCCGGACCGCACGGTATGGCTTGTCAAGCCGGATTTCGCAAACGACCTCGTCTCGCCCTATGACCCCGATGCTCCCTTCCCGCTGATGCCCCCACCCGCCCCGAAGCGCTGAAACGTACCCTGGAGATCTAAATAGCTGGACGGCGTAGATTTGCCCAGATTGAATCAGTTGCCGAACCGTAAGAGACATCGCGTCAGCCCTCGCGAACAGCGTTCTGTGGCGCGCCGTATACTTAACAGGGAAGAGCCCGCTACGGGCTGCGCGCGGTACCGGTGTATGACATCCTGAGAACGCGGTAGAGGAAGCACGATCCTCCTGAACGACTACCTAAACGAAACATTGTGAAATCCCCTTTCGGTGTGTTCGTGGAGGGGACTTCCGTCTGGGTTTGAACTTCACGGATCGGAGTCTTGTTTGTGGTCACGGGCCCCCAGGTAAAGCGTCAAATACTAAACTTTGCCCTGTCAGCCCTGGCGATTGGCGGACTCGCAGCAAGCGTATTCGCAGGGTCTTCGGTAAGGACGCGCGCCGACTCTCTTTCCGATCTGAAGACCCTCTATGCCTCGGCGTGGTGCTTCACGCATGGTCTGGACGCTTACAGTCTCAGCAACATACAGGCTCGTTTCGTTCAGCAGGGCATCGTGCAGCCGGCTTCATGGTATGGCCACGCCCCCGTCTATCCACCCACCACGCTCGCGCTGATGGCGCCCTTCACTGCCCTTCCGATGACAACGGCACTGTATGTCATCATGTGTCTGTCCATTCTGTCCCTGTGTTGCAGCCGTTGCCAGTCTGCTCCAACAGCCGGTGGCGCGCTCCAGCATGACGCTGGGCTGGAAGGCTCTCGTGGTCGCATTGTGCGCCAGTTGGCCGCTGTTGGGCTTCGCGCTCAGCTGCGGAAATCTCTCGGTCATCGCGGCAGCGCTTTCAATACTTGCTTTTCATTACAAGAAGATTCGCCTCTCTTGGTTTCCCGCGGTGCTGCTGGCACTGGCAGTTCTGCTGAAGCCACATCTGGCTGTTTGGTTCCTGCTCGGCATGTTCCTGCTTCCCGAAAAGCAGACGCGTGCGGTCGCCGCAAGGGCCGGAATACTTGTCAGCGGGTTTATGGTCATCCTTGGAGTGATCCTGGTCGCGCAGCACACGTTGAAGATGCAGATATCCGGCCTTTTCTCTATGTTGCACGTGGAAACTTCCTTCGGAGCATCCATGAACGTCTCCAGCAGGGAAGTTCTTTTGACTTGTGCTCAGATCACTTCTCTCCAGTCTCTCTTGGGCTTCTGGACTCCTGATCGCCTATGGAGCGCAACGATCACATTGACGGTCTTGGGTGCCGCTGGGTTCTGGCTGACTCAAACGACCCTACGTGCCCGCACAGAAGAAGAGGCTGTCGTGGCCGTCGGTATGTGGTCGGCCTTCGGACTTCTCGCGACCTATCATCGTGCCCACGACGCTGTCGCATTACTGCTCCTGCTTCCGTATATGCTGGGCCCGTCTTCGCAGGGCTCCCGGAGATTGGAAATCGTGGACGGTGATGGCCTGCGGCATCGCCATGTCCCTTGGGGCCATCTGCGGAGAGTATTCAACGGCAGATGGCGCACGACGGCACGCATTCGCTGCTCGCCTTTTTCGTCCTGCGGCAGGTAAGCGTCCTGGACGTCTGCCTAACGCTGGTTCTCTTTGTCACGTTACGTGAGAAGCACCACCGCATAGCCGCCCGTGATCCTGCTGGAGCATTTCGCTCGGAGCAACTCTGGAGGCGGCCGTCGTTGATAGGAAGTTACGTCCACCGACCGGTCCGAACTGCGGAGACGCCACACCGGTAATCCCAAGTGGGTAAACAGCATTGGAACAGTCGAAGCAGAGCGCGATCGTCATTGGAACGGGTCCGGTCGGGCTCTCCGCCGAGCGGGGTGTACAACGGATGAACGGCCTGAACCTGACCGCCGCTTTGAACCGTCAGAAAGATCGCTAGTTGCTAAAAGGATGAACGTCATAAACGATCCCGGTATGTTGCTATCGCCTGTTGCGTCCGAACAGGCTGATACGGCACATGCCGCTTGCTTTCTAAGGAAGTCCCACCCTGGGTGGATGGGTATGGCCTGTGCGATCGTTCTGTTCTGCCCTTCACCTCGATTGTTTGCTCAGGTTTCGTTCGAGTCGTCGCTGGCGTTAGCTCTCCAGAACAGCGCCCGAATCAAAATGGCTGAAGACGACGTGAACCGTTCCAAGGCGTCGCTCTCTGAGAGCAAGGATGTGTATATACCTACGTTCGGACTTGGAGGTGGCCTCGGCCGATCCTATGGCATTACGCTGACGGTGCCGACGATCTTTACTGTCAACTCGCAGTCGCTCATCTACAGCCCCGCGCAAAGAAGCTACACACGTGCGGCGCGCGATGGTCTTCGCGCGGCCTCGCTGGGCCTGCAGGATGTTCGTGAGCAAATCGAAGAAGACACCGCCCTCACCTACACCACGCTTGACGAGGCAAACGCCCGCAGGGATGTGCTTGCCTCCGAGTTGGAGATGGCGACGAAGCTCTTCGACATCACGCAGCAGCGAGCAGCAGTCGGCCTGGATAGTGACTTGGATGTGCAACGCTCGAAGCGCACACTGCTACAAATACAACTGCAGCAGCCGCAGGTAAACAACGACATCGCCGGTTTACAGGAGCACTTGTCGCAACTGACCGGTTTACCGGGTCCCCTTTCCGTCATATCTACGAGCATTCCGGTAACCAGGCCGACCCTCCCTCTTGCAAGGGCCGTCTCCCACGTGTCCGCCGGGGTTCTTTCTTCCCAGGCAAATGCCCTCTCCCGTGCCGACAGCGCAGATGGGGATCGAAGATTTGCCTTTCGGCCACAGATCTCCATGCAGGCACAGTACGGCCGCGTGAGTCCTATCAACAACGTGTCCGAGTACTACAACCTGAATGGCCAGTACAACACGATGATCTTCGGGGTCGCCATACAGCTCCCGCTTCTCGATAGGGCACATGCGGCAAGAGCGAGAGCCAATGCTGCCGAAGCGTTACATGCACAGCACGAAGCACAGCTCATCGAAGGTCAGCAGCGAGAAAACGAACTGCGTCTGCAGAACTCGCTTTCTGAACTGGAAATTCGGGCGGAACTAGCAAAAGTCGACTGGAACATAGCCAGGGACGAGCTAGAGGCAGTGGTTAGCGAGGTGAAGACCCGCAGTCTTGACGTAACAGGAGGCCGACAACTCACCCCGAAGGACGAGTTGAACTCTCGGCTTGCGGAAGCGCAGCGCCATCTAGATTGGCTGGATGCGGACCTTCAACTCTATCGCACGCAGATTACAGTCTCGCGGCTGAACGGCACATTGGAACAATGGCTTACCTGTGCGAAGACGCCTCACGGATGTTCCTCGCCTACGGAACCACTTTCACAGTGAGTCCATCTACCGGCTCGCGACTGCTGGTAGTGCTGGCGACAACGGTATCCCGCTCCGACAGGCCACTGACGATCTCAACGCGGTCTGGCTTCACGATTCCGATCTGCACTCTGGTTCGCGCTAGCTTGTCATCCACCACGCGAAAGACATAGCTCGCAGGCCCATCCATATGGAGCGCGGTGTGTGGAATGGTAAGCACGCGAACTGGCTTGCTGGTGATAACCTCTGTCGTCACATTGGTATTTGGCAGCAATGTCCCGTCCGCGTCGTCCATTTCAACGACACACTCGCCCACGACCCGCGCATCGCGGCTGGACACGGTGAGTGGCACTTGTTTGATGTGGCCATGCCAGATCTTGCCTGGGTTCGCATCCCAGGCTACAGTCACTGGCTGATTCATCGCGAGTTGACCGATATCAGGTTCGTCAATGAAAGCATGGACCTGAACTTTGCTGAGATCAGCGACTCTCATCAACTCGGCGCCCATGGGTACAAAGTCGTATGCTCTCACGGGAAGCGAATAAACCGTTCCCTTGATGGTGGAAGTGACATTCGCGTTGGCCAACACCAGCTTGGCGGTTTGCAGCGATGCCTTTGCATCTTCGATGCGGGACCGGGAGGCCGCCACCTCTGACTTGCTGTAACGATCTGCCATGCGCGTACGCAACGTATCGACTACTTCGTTAGCGGCTGCGAGCCGATGTTCCGCGTTCGATATCTCTCCTTCGGAGGAGGCGCCGGTCCTGCTCAGCAGCTGCAGCAGTGAGAGCTGTTTCTGCGCGTCTGCCTTTTCCATCTCCGCCCGGTGCAGGTCGCCTCTTAGATTCAGGAGATCTTCCTGAGAGCCGTTATGTCGTATGTTTTCATCTCCGACCTCCGCTCCCTTCAGGGCTGCTACAGCCGAGGTGTAGCGCGAAGGAGCGTATGGGTCATACATCGTAATGAGCAGCTGACCTGCGGTCACTTTATCGCCAACATGGACAAGGACCTTCTCGACTGTACCCGCGAAAGCTGCTCTAGCTTGAAAGTCTTCTACCGGAACGACACGGCCGTAGGAGCTTACGGAAGTGTTCATCCATTGCATCTCGGGCAAGGCGACGTGCACGCCGAGCACCTCGTCTTTATCGATCACTCTAACCAGTGCGTAGAGCGCCGCTACCACAAGAAGAGTGGTGAAAAGAGTCCATGCCGCGGGAGCTATCCAGGAACGCTTCATCAATTTTTCTCAGAGTGGACGCATGATCTACCGTCCACGGACCTCGTGGTTTGTCGATGCCCGCGCTGTACTCCCCGAGCCTTGGATCCGCCACGAAGCGCGCTGTGACGGGGATGACATTCCAGCGCAACATACCGCCAGCAGGAAGGCCATTAGGGTCAGAACTCTGGATGGTCTTGGCCGAAGAACTCTCTCAGAGGAAAGCTTCGTGGTCAGGCACAAAGGAGAGGGACGCAACGTCATGGCGAAGCGGGCTGTTGATTCGCGGCAGGCACTCACTAGAACGGAGAGACTCTTCAGCATGGGTATGACAACGGCGGCTCCATCGTAGGACGTTCGTGCTTACCCTCTAGGATGCTCCGAACCGCCAGCAGGTGAAGGTTCTTCGAAAACGTGTGAACTACTCATGCCGGGTGATTGCGTAGGGCAACGTGGGTCTTTGCCGCGGCTATGCAGAGTGACAAATCTCTCACGAGCGGCTTCAGTTCGGTACAGTGTCAAACTCTCGCTCAAGCGATTATTCGGCTCACTGTAGTAAACTAACTTTTGCAGCACGACATCTGCCGGTACGTTGACCTCCTCAGACTTCGGTCTAACGCCACATAGCTTCAACGAGCCGCAGCTCATGCCCGGTGTCACCTCACCATCTTCTTTGTTGCGTGTGCGCTGTGTCGCAGCTGGCGAATGGCTCTTGCTGTATATGCGTTCGGCCAGGATCGGCGTAATTGTCTTGTGGGCACTCCTCGTTCGAGTCATAGTGGTTGCCTCTACGTATAGGACGATCTCCACACCTTCCGGTGACTTTCACGAGTTCGCGGCGGAAATGGGCTGGGTGGCTCGCAGCATCGCCGTTGGAAGGGGATTCAGTTCTCCCTTTTTCCCATTGACGGGCCCAACTGCTCTCATGCCGCCGCTCTTCCCTTATCTGCTAGGTGGGGTCTTCCGGCTTTGCGGTTTATATACGGCCAAGTCCGCCGTATTCATTCTCCTGCTGGACTCAGTACTTTCCGCGCTGACCTGTGTACCGATCGCTCTTGCTTTGCGAAAGACTGCCCATGCTGGCGCTGCCACATTGGCCGGATGGATCTGGGCGCTATACCCATTCGCGATCTACTATTCGGCAGCGAGGGTATGGGATTACGCCCTGACAGCTTTTCTGTTCGCGTGGACATTCTGCTTAGCCTTGCACGTGCAAGATTCCCGTCAGAGACGTGCCTGGTTAGGTGTGGGTTTGCTCTCTGGCCTGACCAGCCTTTCCAACCCGTCTGTGTCCCTCATCCTCATCCTGCTCATCCTCCTGGCCGTGTGGAAGACACGTCGTGCCCGAGGCCCTTGGCTGCGACTGCTCGGGATCGCTGGGCTGGCATTCTCCGTAGTGTTAGCCCCCTGGATTCTGCATGTGCATAGAACTATGCACATCGTAGCCCCTGTCCGCGACGGCTTCTGGCTCGAGTTCTGGGCAGGAAATCATGGCGATACATCCGAAACCAACCCAGGTAACGCGCACCCGGCGAGCAATCCGAACGAGATGAGGCTTTACACCGAGATGGGCGAGGTCAACTACTTGCGCAGCAAGCGGCAACTCGGACTATCTTACGTCCATGAACACCCTCGGGCAGCTTTTGAAGTCTCCATACGCCGCATCCTTCGCTTCTGGACAGGCTTCTGGAGCTTCGATCGCACCTATCTTCAAACAGATATGCTCGACATACCTAATGTTTTCAATTGCAGCGTGATCACCTTGTTCATGCTTATAGGTCTTCGGAGGTTGATCTCGAACAGCGCCGAAATAGGCCGACTGTATTCGATCGTGCTTGTGGTCTTCCCAGTGACCTACTACCTCACTCATTCCAGCGTTGATTACCGCCAACCCATCGAACCGGTCATTGTGCAACTTGTTGCCATCGGTGCAGCTCCGGTCGCGAGGAAACTGGGCCGGGGCAATTGTTCTGAAAGCTGTGAACACACTAGACAATCTCCTCCAGGGACTTCCGTTCTGCCGCAACGCCCCAAATCGATTGCGTGATCGCAGCCGCAAGCATGACGCCCGCTGAGACCATGAACCCATAGAAAATGGGCTGACGATCCCCTTGGTTGAGCAGTCTACCGAAGACCGCCGGCCCGAGAACTCCTGCGAACAGTGTGCCGAACGCATAGAATACGGCGATCGCTGTCGCGCGTATCTGCTGCGGAAAAAGTTCACTGGTAGTCAGGTAGGCAGAGCCGCCGGCATTGGCGGCAAAGAAGAACGCTACAGACCACCAGGTCACCTGACCTGCGATGCCAAGGTCGCCTCTGAGGAAAAGCAGGTTGGAAACGATGAGGGCAGAGCCCGCAAGAAAGAAGTTAATCGCGATCATCCTTCGGCGACCCACCGTATCGAGCAAACGGCCAAGAAGGATTGGACCGATGAAGTTGGTTAACGCCAACGGCAGATAGAGTACGCCTGCGTGCGCTGGCGACAAGCCGTAGAAACGAAGCAATATAAGAGCTGCAGAGAAAAACACAGAATTGTAGAAAAGGGACTGCGCCATCACAAGGACCATGCAAAGCGCAGCACGTCCCCGGTACCGTGGGTGCCACAGCATGCCAAGAGTTCGGATAGGATCGCCAGTGCGGCGCTGCATGCAGACTGCTTGCGCTTCCGGCGGCAGCGGACCGAGTTGAGCTTCGACTTCGTGCTCGATTGCTGTGATTACCTGTGCGGCTTCCGCATCACGTGAGTGCACCAGAAGCCAACGCGGGCTTTCTGGTATGTGCTTACGCAGGTACATCACAAGCAAGGCAATAGGCAAGCCCGAGAGGAAAGCGAGCCGCCAGCCTAAATGCAATCCGAAAGCGCGGTCGGAGAGAAAAGCAATGGCAACCAAAGAACCAAGGATGACGCCGATCCAGAAGCTGGAACCAATAAACAGGTTGACTCGGCCTCGCACACGCGCAGGAATCAACTCGTCGATGGCGGAGTTGATCGCCGTGTACTCGCCGCCTATGCCGGCGCCGGTCATCATGCGACAGAGCAGAAAAGTCGGGAGATTCCACGAAAGAGCCGTTAGGGCCGTGGCGCACACGTAGAAGACGAGTGTCCAAGTAAACAGAGCTTTTCTCCCAAAGCGGTCGGCAAGATAGCCGAACCCCAAGGCGCCTAAGACGGTTCCGAAGAGATATCCCGTCGATGCGAGTCCAAGCTGCGCGTCGGTAAAGTGCAGTGCCAGCGGACTCTTGAGCGCTCCGGAAAGGGAGCCCCCGACGCCACCTTCAAGACCGTCGAGAAGGAAGGTGACGCCAAGCGCAAACGCCATCCGAAGATGCCAGCGGCTCCAGGGCAAGCGATCCAGACGCGGAGGGATATTTGTGAAGATGCTGGGCGGAGATGTGTGAGATGCAGCCGATTCCATTCGTCTCACCACCGCTTAGAACTTCGATACAAGCCAAACACCGATGACAAGAAGTGCACCGCCAACCAGCCGTAGGGGCGAAGCCGTATGCTGCTTGAATCCCACCCAGCCCATTTGGTCCAGAAGGATGCTGACGAGGATAGAAGCCGTCAGACTCAGTCCTGTGAACATTCCTGAGCCGAGTTTCTGTGCGAACATCAGGGCAATCAAGGTGGTGACGATCGAAAGTGCACCACCCATGTAGGCCCACCATGGTGCGGCCTGCACGGCAGAAGCGACCGGAAGTGCTTGCCGCGCGAAAACTTGAATCAGCAGGATTGCGGCCAGGCCGCTGCAATAGACCCATACCGTTGTCCAGATGGGTTGCTGCCAATGCTTATAGAGTTCCGCGTTGGTACCCTGCAAGGGTGCAAGGGCGCCTGCCGCGATCGCGAGAAGAATTACAAACCATGCCATGACGGTGAGATGCTAACGCCTCCGAGGCAGGGATCATCAGCTGCAGGCTTCTTATATCCCAAGGCATCGTGCAAGCAACATCGTATCGACGTCGCCAAAAAGTCGAGGTGAAATTATTGAGTCTTACTGCAGGCTGACAGGTCTGCACCAGCAGAGTTCAAGCCGCTTTGATAGGAAGACAATGTTGCCTCTAGCAGGCGTCTGCCTTCTGATTCGATTGGACGTGAACTCTTTCGTTCCGCCGTCGTTTGGAGGACATAGCGACACCGTAATCATCTATCGCCCATATTGAACAACGGAACAGCCAATGTCGTGTGGCGGGGTGTATCGTTCGCCTATGACGGTACGAGACGACGGTCAGCTTACTCCAGGTCAGGCGAGTCCGGAATTCGGGATCGCACCACGGCAGATCATAGAGCAGGCAGTTGAGACGGTGGAACGGGCAGACACACATTTTCTGAGTTCGCATCGCGGAGAGGACTGCAAGCTCTGCAATGCGGGTCCTCAAGTCCCCTTCTCGATGGCATTCCAACCGATCGTCAATGTTCAGCTTGGACGAACGATGGCTTACGAAGCTTTGGCGCGTGGACCTGCCGGGCAGCCGGCGCACACCATACTGGATCACAATCTCCACAACAACCGTTATTCCATCGATCAGCGCTGCCGCGAGAAGGCAATCGCTGTCGCGGCCGCGCTGAAGATTCTGGACACCGACGCCGATCTAAGCATCAACTTCTATCCAAATGCTGTGTATGAGCCCAAGCAGTGCCTGCGTCGTACCTTTACCGCTGCCGCTTCCGTTTCTTTTCCGCTAAAACGGATCATCTTCGAGGTCACAGAAGTGGAGAAGGTTCGCGATCCGCGACACCTTCAACTCATCATGGCCGAGTACAGACAACATGGGCTGCGGGTGGCGATCGACGATTTCGGGGCTGGTCACTCCGGCCTCGGCCTTCTCTCGATATTTCAGCCTGACATGATCAAGATTGATCGGGTGCTCATCGAAGATCTGCATAATCGGCCGGCAAGCCGCTCCATTATTCGTTCCATCGTCCAGGTTTGTCTCGACCTCAATATCCAGGTGATCGCCGAAGGAATCGAGCAGGCAGAGGAGATGCGGGCTCTCTGTGACCTGGGTGTGTTCACAATGCAGGGTTTTTACTTCGGTCGGCCTGCTTTTGAAGCGCTGCCTCCTTGGCCGGCGTTCTCCAACGCTTCTGAGAGCGCAGCGTCAGCTTCCTAGCGGCACTATGCCCGCTTGGACTGAGAGGCGTCTTCCCCGGGTGTGCCATAGATCTCTCGGGTAAAACGAGCAACTCGCATTTGCTGTGTTGCCTGCCGCGACAAAGCCAGACCTACCCCGCTCAACTGTCACTTAGCCGACACAAGCTGTCTTGTTTCAGCAGTGTGCTAGGTAGAGATGCGCATGAACGGCTTCAAGCAATGCGAAGACCTGCCGTGAGGCAACGCAACTAAGGCTTTGCTGCTCTGACAAAACAACCACTCCGAACTCCGCCCGGACGAGTTCTTCGGCTTTCTGCGTACGCCTAAAACCCATCTGGAGACGCCATGTACTACACCGACAAGAAACTTCAAGATCCCGTAGCGGCGAAAGCCCACCACCTTTTTGCCCGCATGCGCTTGCCTTCAACATCGCACGAAACAGCATGCATCGGCAGCAGTGGCTTGCGGTTCTGGAGGAACTTGGACCCTCCCATCTTCCTGTCCCTACCTCCTTCCCACAAAGCCAGGAAACTAGGACCGAGGCTTTAACTGCGGTTTCGGCGAGCCGACATCAAGGCGATTAGCAGGCCCTCGGTGAACAGGCTCACATTCTTCATTGCGTCGTGCCCCACAGATTGCCGTGTGCCGCATGAGCGAACGCGTCTTTTGTAAGGAGATTCGAATGCATAAGTTCGGAGTTTGGGCTCCCAAAGCTGAAAAAGTTGCACTCAACTGGCGCAATCAAACTCTGCCGATGAACGGTCCTAATAGCCGGGGCTGGTGGACTCTAGAGGTGGAGGAAGCTGGTTGCGGCGATCGGTACGCCTTTCTGCTGGATGGTGATTCAGCCTGTTATCCGGACCCGCGCAGTCTGCGTCAGCCCGACGGGGTGCATGGGCCGTCCGATCTCTATGATCACAGTCTCTTTGAGTGGCATGACCAGCTCTGGCGAGGGTCGCCGAAAATAGGCTCCGTGGTCTACGAACTTCACATCGGTACGTTCAGTGAGGCTGGCACCTTCGATGGCGCGATCGAACATCTTCAGCACCTGGTCGATTTAGGGATCACGCATGTGGAAGTCATGCCCGTGGCTGCCTGGGCCGGTAAGCAAGGTTGGGGATACGATAGTGTCGCGCTCTTCGCTACGCATGAGCCGTATGGTGGTCCGGACGGATTCAAACGATTCGTCGACGCCTGCCATGCGAAAGGCTTAAGCGTTATTCTCGATGTTGTCTATAACCACTTCGGCCCGGTAGGCAATTACACGATCAAGTTTGGTCCTTACCTAAACACAAACCGGAAGACTCCCTGGGGCGATGCTGTCAATCTGGACGAGGAGGGCAGTGACGAGGTACGTCGCTTCTTCGTGGACAATGCTCTCATGTGGTTGAAGGATTACCACTGCGATGGCCTCCGTTTCGACGCTGTCCATGCCTTTCTGGACCTCTCCGCGGTGCACTTTATAGAACAGCTCTCTGTCGAGGTTGAGCGACTCGGTGCGACTCTAGCAAAGGACTTCCATCTGATTGCTGAGAGCGATCTCAACGACCCGCGCGTTGTTCGCTCGCGGGAAGCCAACGGTTACGGAATGGACTCCCAATGGAGCGATGACTTTCATCATTCGCTCTTCGCGCTCCTCTACAGCCCCAAGGAAGGAGAGACCGGTTACTACAATGACTTCGGGTCCCTCGGAGACCTACACAAGTCCTTGAAGCATGCCTATGTGTATGACGGGCAATACTCCGGCTATCGTAAGCGCCGGCACGGTCGTCCCGCCAATGGGCTCTCGGCCCACCACTTCATTCACTTCGATCAGAACCATGATCAGGTAGGGAACCGCGCCAAGGGTGAACGCCTGGAACACCTTGTGGGACTCGATGCCGCGAAGGTTTCGCTTGGCCTCCTGCTCACTGCACCATACATTCCAATGCTTTTCATGGGTGAGGAGTGGGCAACATCGGCGCCGTTTCTATACTTCGCAAACCACGAAGAAGAGCAGTTGCGTAGGCAGGTGGCTGAGGGGCGCCAGCGGGAGTTTGCCGCCTTCGGTTTTACGGGAGAAATCCCTAACCCTGAAGAAGATCATACGTATGAGATGTCCAGGTTGAAATGGAAAGAGCAGGGTGAGGGCAAGCACCAGGAAATGCTTGCTTGGGTCAAGGCGCTCATTAAACTCCGCCGTAGCCGCGTCTGCTTCAACGATGGTGATATGAATCATTTGCAGGTTTCAAGCGATGAAGAGAAGCAGACGCTGGTGATGCAAAGGGATGAAGCACGCGTCCTTGTCAACTTTGGCAAGACGCCTCAGAAATTTGGCCTCCTTAAAGAGGAGAAGCAAGAACTTGTCTCACGAGAAGGCATAGAAGCGAGCGAAGGTTATCTGGAGCTACCTGCGATGACTCTGGCGGTGCTCTTGTCCACCACCGAGGAAGTCGAGAATCGCCAGGTTGAAAAACGAAAATGAGGTTAGTCGGGGACCTCGGTTGAAGTCGCGCAATTTTCCAGTTGCGTGCACCGGCTCCGTCAAGATCGCAAAGTCATGAGGGCTTTTCCCCTGAACAACGTCATACTTCACCAGTTCGCCCGCTTTCAGAGACCTTTCCCCGTCGCTCTGTATCGAACAGGAGTGACGACAACACCTGGGCCAGTCCAAACGGCCGAAGAGGCCAAATCCTTGGTAGTACCGAACCGCCTCACTCCATATTCAGGCTGTTGCATTGCGTCCTTCCGCCATCGTTTGCAACTTCAAGGATGAGGAAGCACCGATGCGCCGTCTGATCTCTCCCTGACATTTAGAAGGCCATAAGGTCCAAGAAGAAGTTCTTCACCACGCAAATCCGATGTTGATAGCCTGTTGCAACGCATGTACGGAGACTCCCTTTGGCATATCCGCTGTCCAACATTCTGATCGATGCGCTCCCTGAAGACTCCCGTAAGAGGCTGATCCGCCATTTGCAGAGAACACCCGTTCCAGTACGCGCGTCGATCTACGAGCCGGGTGACACTCCGAAGTATGTCCACTTCCTGACCTCCGGCATCGCGTCGATTGTTACTCAGATGACGAATGGAGATTCAACGGAAGTGGGAACAGTCGGCAGGGAAGGTATGCCTCAAGGTGTTCACCTCATGGGATCGTGTGTCGTTCCCACGCGATGCTTCATGCAAATCAGCGGAACCGCTCTGCGGATGGAGTTTAACGTTTTCGAAAAGCTCTTCGACTCGGATGAGGCGTTACGCAGGGGAGTAATGAACTACGCGCAGTACCAGTCTTTGCTGCTGAGCCAAATAGCTGGATGCAACCGGCTTCATGAGGTGGAAGCGAGGTTGGCGCGGTGGCTTCTCATGATCCAGGATCGCACCGGCGCATCGCTGCTGAAGCTGACGCAGGAGTTTCTTGGGCAGATGATCGGGAACCAGAGAACAACTGTGAGTGCGGTCGCGGGCGCACTGCAGGCTCGCGAACTCATCGAATACTCCCGGGGAAACGTCAGAATCCTAGACAGATCAGGACTGGAAAACACCGCATGCGAGTGCTATCCGATTACCCGGCAACTGCTGAAAGGACTTTATGTGCGCGCTCACCAGCAACTGTTCGATGAAGGCGAAGACTCGAGATAAATCGCGTTGAGGGCCGAAAGTAGCGCTTCTCGAACGTCTGCAGCACGCCGGCCTGCCGCCTGATGGTCCCGGCCGGTCTACCAGATGTAGCTGGCGACGATCCTCGGGGGCCCGGGTTTTCCGTCGATGGTCTCGGTTTGGACGATGGCTTCGAAGTTTTGTTCCGGGCGCGGCATTCCGTGGCTTCGCTTGAGGTCTGCGAGATACCGGTCGTCGGTGAGCAAACGGCTGGCAGCGACCGTGCCGTTTTCTCCTATGCCGGCGGCGACCACGACTACCTGCTCCGTGGTTGGGTCGTGGAATCGGGCGACAATGCCAAAGTCGCTGCTCATTTTTACGTAAGGCACGGCCGTGTTGATGCTCCAGCGGCTGGCAGCATTCTGGCGATCCTGAATGCTGTAGTCGTCGGTGGAGGTGCGCACCAGGTGGAAGCGCAGCGGGTCCGTAAGGCGCATCGTCCACTGGTTGTTGAAACCGGAGATAAGGACGATGGGGCCCTTCTGGAGATCGGAGAAAGAGGTGCCGGTGGATGACTCCAGGACGCTGGTCTTGGAACGAATGGATAGGACCTGCTGAATGCTGGAGATAGCAGTGGCATCGGAGACGGCGATGGGATCGGAGGACAGAGGATGTCCGCTGACCGTATACGGATCCGGGGCAACAGCGTTGCTGTTGACCATGGCCACCACAGAGCCGACGGAGATCATGACAGGACCATTCGCATCCACGACCGGCCGCCAAAACATATCGGTCGCGGTATCGCGGTGCAAACGCGGCAGCGCCGCTGCGATGGCAAACACTAGGGCGATGGCGAGGACAATAGCCACGGCGCGCCACCTTTTCGCGTTCCGCGTAGCCTGTGCGCCGGCTTGTGTGCCTTCTCGTTGCGGGAAGCCAGGCGTCGATAGCGGAATGGGCGTGAGCAGGTTGGTTGCGAGTGGGGCAGTTAGAGCGGGGGCCAACAGCGCGGCGGAGGCGGGAGCGGCGTCGGATTCAGCGGCGGCTGGAAACGGCGTTGGCTCCGCAGTGACTGTGGCGGACTCCGCGAGCCGAAACTCCGGGATATAGGAACCCGGCCGAAGTTCGATCCGAAGCTCGCAACGATGGTCGGGCTCGTAGTAATACTGCGCGAGCCGCTTTCTCACCTCGCCGGCAGTGACGCGGACGATGGGGTCCGCATTGAGATCGTAGTCGGACGGCCGGCCAAACGCCTGTACGCCAACCAGGCGCTCTTTCAGGTCATCGCTGTGGCCACTTAGCGTTTTGCGGACGACGTAATCGAGAAAAGTGGGGTAACGGCGGCTGTGGCTGAATAAAGGACTGCTACGCAACCGGTCGAGCTGTTTTTCCACGGCCTCCGCTGGAATGCCATTTGTTTCGGTGTTCATTTGCCTCTAGCTACTGCCCTGCGAGCGGGTCTGAAAGTATCATACTCCCCTCTACTCCGTCGATCCGTTCACATAAACAGTTCATTACAAATGGTTTGCAGAAATGATGGAGGATGATGCAGTAACGAACCTTACAGGAGGTTGTGATCGGTGGATATGGTGGTCGTCGCTCTCAAGAGATAGATGTTCCGGTCCTGAACTGAAGAGCCGGTTCTGAACTGAAATGAGGATGATGCTTCACCTTTGCCCGCTGCTTCGTTTCAAATCCCTATTTTGGACCTCGTTCACTGCACTCCTGCTGGTGCATGGTGCTGTGGCTCAGCAGGGGTCCGGCTGGAAGCTGGCCTGGAGCGACGAATTCGACGGCCCTGCGGGGGCGGCTCCCGATGCGGCCAAATGGAAACTTCAGGCTGGCGCCGGAGCGGCCGTCGGAGGGAATGACGAAGCTGAAGTGTATTGCGCCCGCGATTCTGCGGCGCCTTGCCGTGCTGACCAGCCGAATGCGTATCTCGACGGCAAGGGACACCTGGTGATCGTCGCCGTGCGAACGGACACAACTGTGACAGTGGGCGCGAAGAAGGTGACATCGCCTGTTTATACCTCCGCGCGCATGACGAGCGTGCCGACCTTTCGCTATGGACGCATTGAGGCCAGTATCCGGATTCCGACGGCGGGCAGGGGGATCTGGCCGGCGTTCTGGGCGCTGGGGCAGGAAAGCGGAAACCTTCACTGGCCGGCCGTGGGCGAAATCGATGTGATGGAACAGTGGAACCCACAACCAGGAGCTCCCGACAAGATTGACCCGTTGACTGTTCACGGAGCGGTGCACGGGCCGAAAGAGCCTGGCTCCGCCGAGGGCTACGTTGATCTCACCGGCGACTACAGGTTTCCGGGAGCGCCTTCCAACGGACTGCACCAGTACGCGGTCGAGTGGGGACCTGGAGAAGTTGATTTCTATGTGGACGGGTACCTTTACGAGCGGCAGTCTGTCGCAACGCTAACGGGCCGGGAGTTGTGGGAACAGGATCGCGGGCCCTTCACTATGTTGCTCAACTTGGCCGTGGGTGGCGGATTTTTCGGGTACCCGGACGCGACGACCGGGCCGACGCCGACGATGGTGGTCGATTACGTTCGCGTATACCAGCGAGACGGGACATTGCCAACGGGGTGGAGCAACGCGGATATAGGCGGCCCCGCCGAGGCGGGATACGCCACCGCCAGCAACGGAGCGTGGACCGTCGCCGGTGGCGGGGTCGGGATTGTCGGCCGGTTTGATCAGTTCCATTTTGCCTACCAACCGATGGCAGGCGACGGCGAAGTGACCGCGCACGTGATCGACCAGAGCAGCAAGCTGGCACAGGCCAAGGCCGGGGTGATGCTCCGGCAGGGGCGCGGGGCGGCCACGCTGTTTGCAATGGCGTTTGTTTCTCCGGACGGCAGCGTTCATTTTCGCTTTCGTGGAGCACAGGGCGATGTGCCCTCCGAGGTGGTGTTCAAAGGGGCTGCGACGTGGCTGAAGGTGGGGCGGCTGGGAGACGTGTTCACGGGTTATGCCTCGCCGGATGGGAAGAGCTGGACACCTATCGGAAACACCAGGATCGCGATGAGCAAGGATGTGGATGCGGGCCTGATCGCGACAGCTCGCGATAACAAGACCCCGAATATCGCTCGCTTCGACTATGTGGATGTGACCAAGACCGACGGTGCATGGGATGGCCTCGCTGCAACGGTGCCGGGTTTCGTGCAGGCTGAGAACTTCGATGCCGGCGGCCCTGGATTCACTTACTCCGCGGAGTTCAAGGGTGGTGGTGGCAAGTACGCGTATCGCAGCGGCGAAGCGCTGCCTGTTGAAGCCATTCACGAGGACCCCGAAGCCAATGAGCCCGGCGGCTACTATCTGGCACATCTGCCAGCTTCGCGTTACATCAACTATGCGGTGCAGGTTGCAGCAGACGGGAACTACGCGCTGACCGCGCGCGTCGCGTCCGCGGGCAAAGGCGGCGCCTTCCACTTCAACATCGACCAGGTGGCTATCAGCAAACCTATGCCTGTGCCGGACACGGGCGGAGACGGAAAGTGGCAGACGATATCAGCCGGCGCCGTTCACCTGACTGCCGGCCGCCATGTGCTGGCACTGGTGACCGACTCCGGTGGGCAGGGTAGCGACAAGAGCGTCGGCAACTTCGACTTCTTCACCATTCGCGCACACTAGAGCGCTTCACCAGAGAACGACGAACTGTCAGCAGTCTTCGACTGCCGGAGGAACACCATGAAGAACCACAAGGGCTCGCTGAGCAAGATTGCACAGCCGAACCGCGCGCCATCGCTGACACGCCACCCGCACAGCAATATCCTTCCGCTTCATCGTCTGGTTCACTTGGCGATTGTGGGCGTAAGCGCAGTGCTGCCCTTTACCGCTGTCTTTGTGCCGGGTGTCGTCCCTTCCGCGCAGGCACAAGGCACCACCGCGACCCTGAGCGGTACCGCTGTGGATGATACCGGGGCGCTGGTCCCGGGTGCGGAGGCCACGCTGCGCAACGTGAAGAACGGCAGCGTGCGCCGAACCACGAGCAATTCCTCTGGCTTCTTCGTGTTCGCGGCGGTGCCGACCGGCGACTACGAGGTGACCGTGACGCATACGGGATTTGCATCGAGCACCATTCATGGCATTCACCTTGACCCGCAGGACAGCAAGACGCTTTCGCAGGTAAAGCTGCAGGTGGGCGAGGTGACACAAGTCGTCAACGTGTCTGCTGCCGATTCAGGGATAACGAACTCCGGCGAAAAGAGCACGCTGCTGAACTCCTCGCAGATCAACAAGCTCTCCGTGGAGGGCCGCGATGTGGGTGAACTGGTGAAGACGCTGCCCGGCTTCGCAATCGCGCAAACTTCCAGCGGCGTGGACAACGCAGCCTATGACCCTTCGCAGGTGAATGTAACCGGCGCCTTACGCTCCTATGCGGCGAACGGCAACTCGGCGAATGGTGTCAGCCTGCTCTCGGATGGAGCCAACATCACCGATCCCGGCAACTACGGTGACTCCGTGCAAAACGTGAACATGGACATGGTGGAAGAAGTAAAGGTGCAGACCTCGAACTTCACAGCCGAGACCTCGAACGGACCTATCGTCGTGAACGCCGTGGGTAAGTCCGGCGGATCGGCATACCACGGCGAGCTCTACGCCTATGCCCGAGTGGGAGCGCTCAACTCGCAGGATGCGCTTTCCAAGTATGAAGGTCAGCTCAAGCCGAACGACCGCTTCATCTATCCCGGTGGCAATCTCGGCGGCCCGGTGAAGATCCCAGGAACAAGCTTCAACAAGTCGAAAAAGCTCACCTTCTTTCTCGGTGGGGAAGACTACGCGCAGCGCAACATCTACGCCTACGGCAACGCGGGACAGGCGATCATTCATACGCTTGTGCCGACGGCCGGCATGCGGACCGGTGACTTCAGCTGCACGCAGTTGCAGGCCTACCTTGGAACTCCTGCCGTGAGCTGCGCGAATGGTGTTTCCACGCTGAACACAGGCTTCTCTCAATACGCAAACATCGCTCCCGTGCCGACCCAGGATCGGATCGGCCACACGATTGGCAACGGACAGATCGACACGATCGATACGAGCGCACAGGCTCTCTTCGGAATCATGCCGCTGCCCAATCGCACCAACCAGGGCGATGGGTACAACTATGTCCACACAAACCTGGTGAACAACGATCTCTACCAAACGCGTCTGCGCGTGGATGAAGCGTTTTCCGAAAAGGTGAAGCTGTTTGGAACCTACAACCTTGAGCGCGGCGCCTCGGGCGTGCCGGAGGTGCCGTACTATTCGGCTTCGCAGACAGCGTCCATGGGCGGTCTCGACACGCCTGGCGGAGGACTCTCCAGCACCATCAACTCAAATACGGCCGGCATCAACCTCACCATCATTCCGTCAGCGCGCATCACGAATGAACTGCTGCTCAACATGACCTACTTCACGCAGGCGTTCGTGCCGAGAAATCCCGCGGCGCTGACAAGCGCAGCCATTGGCTACAAATACCAGGGCATCTTCAACAACGGCTCTACGCAGTACCCGCAGCTCGTGGACTACGGCTACGACGGCTTGCCCATCGGTCTTTTTCCCGACTTCTCGATTGCGGAACCGCGCGCCAAGAAGACACTTCCTTCGCTTGCCGACAACGTAACCTACGTGGTGAAGACGCACACGATCAAGGCCGGCGCCTACGTTCAGCAAGTCCGCAACAACCAGGTGCTGCTGCCTTCGGTCTCCAGCACCAACGGCCAGATCAAGGATTACTACTTCGATCCCAAGTCCTTCACTGACCTGGACGGAACGACCACCTACACCAGCGGAAACTACGCTGCGAACTTCCTTGAAGGCGAGATCGAACAGTTCAGCCAGCAGAACTCTGAGCCCGCGCAGAATCTCTACTTCTGGAACGTCAACTTTTATGGAACGGACTCGTGGAAAGTCACGAAGAAGCTTACTGTCGACTTCGGCATGCGCTTTGAGCATCTCGGACCCTGGCAGGACGCACAAGGTATCGGGCTCGCCGTTTATGACAACGCCAAGTTCGCGAATGTTGTCAGCGGCCTGCCGGGCCTGGCGTGGCATGCCGTGGATTCGAGCATTCCTGCATCCGGTTCCCCTTCACGGCCACTCTTCTTCGAGCCACGCGTCGGGATGGCGTACGACGTGTATGGCACCGGCAAAACGATCATCCGCGGCGGCTTCGGCGAGTATCGCAACCACGACGACTGGAACGTGGTGCAACCGGCGGCCGCGCTGGCGCAAGGCGTGCGCGTCAGCCAGATCAGCGGCGGTGCTGGGGCCTCGCTCTCGAAGCTGGCGCTTGCCCAGAACTCCACCAGCTTTGCGACCGGGGCTGCAACGACAGAAACCTATGCCCTCGATCCGAACGACGACGAGCAGCCGCTGACGTATACCTACAGCGCGACGCTCTCTCAGCAGTTCCTCAAGGGGTCAACGCTGGAGATCGGCTATGTGGGCAATCACGGCGAACATCTGACCGCGCAGAACGTGAATGTGCTGCCGATCTCGGTGCAGAACGTGAACCCCGTGCCTTACGGCGCCTTCTTTACGCCAGACCCTGTGACAGGCGCGGTCACACCGGTGAACCTGATCGACGGCTTGGATGCGCAGCAGGTGAACGACTACCGGCCCAACAAGGCGCTTGGCGATGTGTTCGTTCCTGAGCACAAGCTTTACTCCTTCTATAACGGCCTGCAAACCACCTGGAACAAGCAGAGCGGCAAACTGAACTATGCGCTGAGCTACACCTACAGCAAGGTCCTCGGCATCAAGGACGGCTACTACAACGGCAATGCCGTGGATGCCACCAATCTTCGCAATAACTATGGCCCCCTGTCGTTCGACCGCACGCACATCTTCAACACGAGCTACAGCTATGACTTCGGCAAGCTGTACCACGGCATGCGCCTGGTGGAAGGCGTGTCGAACGGCTGGTCGCTGTCAGGGGTGACCGTGCTGCAAAGCGGTCCTAACCTACAGGCCACGTACTACTCGAACTTCAATCTGACCGGAAAGCTTGGAACCGGGGCCACGCAGTTGAACGTGGATAACAAGACGTTCCTGGGCACGCCCGATGTGCAGTTGCAGCCTGTGCTTACGTGCAATCCTTCGCTGCACACGCAACCCCATCAATTTGTGAACGGCGCGTGCTTCCAACTGCCGCAAATCGGGCAGAACGGACCGTTCAACTACCCCTACATCCACGGCCCGGCGTTCTTCAACACAGACCTGACGCTGGCCAAGAGCTTCGGCCTGGGCGAAGGGCGCAACCTGCAGTTCCGGCTTGCGGCGTTCAACTTTCTTAATCATCCGCTGACCACGTTCACCACCTCTTTCCCGCAACAGATTGCGCTGAACCTGAGCAACCTCACATTGGGTGGAGAAGCCGGAAACCCGGCTCTCGCGAAACCGCAGACCGGCTTCGGCATTGCTCCACTCACTGAAGGCCGCCGCGTTGTGGAAGTGGCCGCGAAATTCAATTTCTAAGCAGATGCAAGCTATTCAGCAGACGAACTAAGGATCCGAAACATGCGCAAGCTCATCGCAACAACACTTAGCCTTCTTGCAGCCGGCGTGGGTAGCGGCCTGGCAGCGGCCCAGACCTTTACCCCTCCCGCAGCGGCTACCTCCACGCAGAGCATCCTGTACAGCGACCCTACGAACAACCAGGAAAACGCGTTGTCCGTGGATTCAGTGGGCAACATATACTTCGTGCGGCCTGGCCTGGACGGCATGGGCGACGGCAGCTTCTTTGAAAAGATCGCCGCCACGGGCGCGGAGGTCACGCTCATCGGGGGGAAC
Source organism: Granulicella sp. (assembly GCA_965198545.1). Lineage (GTDB taxonomy): Bacteria > Acidobacteriota > Terriglobia > Terriglobales > Acidobacteriaceae > Granulicella. The sequence goes on from CBDAPS010000005.1 coordinate 131,725, forward strand.
ACGCTTTCGTATCCAAAGGGAGTGGCGTCCGACAACAGCTACGGCTACGTCAGCGACTACCACGGCAATCTCTGGAAGGTGCCGAATGGCGGCGGCACGGCCGTCAACATTCTGGGGCCATGCATCGCTACGTCCACCGGCGCTCCCGGCCCGGTGGGGTCTGGCTACTACCTTGGAACGCAGGCCGTGGCGGCCGACGGCAACGGCAATGTGTACGTCGCCGGCAACAATGTTTCAGGGATCTTCAAGATCACCGTAGCCGGGGTTTGCACGGCCATCGCGAATGTAACGACAGATGCCAACTCACGCATCGCGGTCGATGCCTCCGGCGATCTCGCGTACTCGCTCAACCAAAACACGCTCTACAGCCTGCCCGCCAGCGCGACGACGCCGGTGGTGGCGGGAACGTTCACGTCCGGAGCGACCATCAACGGTCTTCGTTCGGATGCCTTTGGCAACGTGTACGTGACGACCGGAAGCAGCATCGTAGAGGTGCCGTTCCTGAGTGGCGCACTCAGCTATGGCAATGCCTTCACGGTTCTCCCGTCTGCTTCGGCTTCAGACATCGGCGTGGGCGCTACCGGCAATCTGTATACAACGGACAGCACCAACTTCTTCCTGAGCACACCAGGCCGTTTGCGCTTCGCCTCAACCGCCGTGGGCAGCACGTCCGCCGCGCTGACGGTCAACGTCGCGTTTAACAGCAGCCAGACCCTGGCTTCGCTTCGCTATGCGTCCGGCACGAGGACGGCGACCGACATCACTAACACAGGGGCGGGCACGTGTGCCCTTGGACAGACCTATTCTGCCGGTACCTCCTGCACGATCACGCTCACCGCGAACCCGGCCGTGGTTGGTACGCGGAGCGAAGCCGTCGTGCTGTCCTCGGCAACGGGAGTCATCGGCAGCGTATCGGTTGCCGTGCAAGGGTCCGGCGCGGGACTGGTAGGGGATCCCGGCACACAGACGACGGTCGGCAGCGGCTTTATCGCGCCGGATGGCGTTGCTGTCGGGTCATCAGGGGCCCTGCTCATTGCGGATAAAACAGCAGGAACGCTTTCTTACGTTGCTGCCGGAAGCACGACGGCGACGGTGATCGCCGCAGGCCTCAACTCTCCCAGTGGCGTGGCCTTTGCAGGCGATGGCACAGCCTATGTCGCCAACACAGCCGGAAACACCGTCGTGCAGGTGCCCTATAGCGGCACCGCTTATGGCACGGCCTCCGTCGCGATCCAGGGCTTGAACGGACCGTCCGCCCTTGCTGTCTCTCCGGGCGGGGATCTCGTCATCGCGAACACCGGAGCCGGCACCGTTGTTCGTGTTCCCAACCAGGGGGGCACGCTCAACCTGCAAGACAGGGCAACGGTGGGGACGTTCACTACGCCCGACGGCCTGGCGTACGATTCCGCTGGCCACCTGTATGTGGCGGACAGCACCGCGGGCACGATCACCGAGATCATCAGCGGCACGTCATCGACGGCCGTGAGTAATCTCACGTCCCCCGGCACGATCGGCCTGGATGACTCCGGGACGCTGTATGTGCTGCAAAGCGGTTCGAAGACAGTGCTGCGTATTCCATTTACGGGTGGCGCTTACAGCACCAACAGCACGAGCGCGCTGGGCTCGGGGTTCACGACGCCCGCAGCGCTGGCGGTCAGCACCGCAGGCAATCTTTACGTTGCAGACTCCGGCGCGGCGAACGTGACGCAGATTCAACGCACCGCCGGAGCGCTTGCCTTCGGCAACGTGAACGTCGGCTCCTCCAGCGCGGCGCAGAGTCTCGTGTTTTCCAACGATGGCGATACCACGCTGACCTTTGGCTCGCCGCTCTACACCGCCGCCGGCAACACAACCGACTTCGCGATTGCGTCCTCGAGCACCTGCGCCGCGGGGGCAACGGTCCTTTCAGGGAGCACCTGCCTGCTTTCAGCGACGTTCTCTCCAACGGCTAACGGATCGCGCTCCGATGTGCTCACCCTTGCGTCCAATGCGGCGAACGCCGCAGCCATCACCGCAAACCTGGCTGGCACTGGTGTCAACCTGGCAAAAACCACACTCGCTCTCACGCAAACGCCGATAGGCTCCATTTCGTACGGTAGCAGTGTGATGGTGACGGCTATGATCACTCCCGCGACGGGGGCAACCGGAGCACCCACGGGAACCGTGCAGTTCGCGGTGAACGGTGTGTCGTACGGAAACCCGGTAATGCTCGCCAATAACATGGCGAGCATCACAATCAGCGGGTTGAACGCGGGAAACAACAGCGTTACCGCGACCTATGGCGGCGATGCTAACTTTGCCAGCAGTACGAACGCCACGGCGCTTGTCGTCGTTGTCACGCTGGCGCCGACCACCACGACATTGACGTCAAACGTGAGCAGCGCAACGCCCGTGGCCCCCGGAGCGAGCATCACCTTCACCGCTACCGTGAAGTCGGCGGTGACGACGAGCAAGCCGAGCGGTACAGTTACCTTCACCGAGGGTGGCGTCACGCTGGGAATGGCGACGGTGAACACCACTACCGGTATTGCTACCCTTACCAGCACGACCTTTCCGACCGGCACGTACGCCGTGACGGCAACGTACGGCGGAGACACCGGGTTCGCTTCATCGGCTTCCAATCCCGTCACGATCGCGAACCTTGCTCCCGGCTATATCCTTTCCAACACACCTGCCGCCCTGAGCGTGAGCGCGCCGGGATCGGTCAGCACCACCTTTACCATTGCGCCGATCAGCGGCTATACCGGTGGCGTGGACATGGCGTGCGGCGGCTTACCCGCAAATACGCAATGCACGTTTGTACCAGGGGCGGTGTACTTCATCAACACGACCAGCAGCAGCGGTGCCCTGGTGGCACCCGGGCCCCAAACGGTTCAACTTATCCTCACCACGGATACGCCCGCTAGCTCCACAGTGGCGGCATGGATCCTGCCGCTCGGTGCACTCCTTCTGCTGGGGCTTGCCGGAATGCGGAAGAGACTTGGAACATCCGGTCTGGTTCTGTGCCTTGGCGGGTTGGTTTCCCTGGCAGGCCTGCTGTCGCTGACTGGTTGTAGCGGAACGAACAGCAGTTCGCTGACACCGGCGGGTACGTCGACCGTGACCGTGACCTTCACCGCAACTCCCAACGGCGGCACAGGCAGTACGTCGTTGACAAATCTGCCCACGCAGAGCTTCCAATTCACGCTGACTGTTCACTAACCACGCTCATTGGCAGTGCGGCGCATCGGTCGCGCTGCTTTGCGCCTGCGTAGGCACGGAACGTTGGAACGCTGCATCACAGAATCTGAGGACGTATGACATCCCTTCTTTCAAGGCGCAGCTTTGGCCGTCTGCTTAGTGTGCTTGCGGCTGGGGCGGCAGCCTCGCCCGGCAGGATACTTGCGCAGCCCCTCGCACCCCCTCCCAGCGAAAAAGGAAGCGCGTTTCCTGAGGGCTTTCTCTGGGGAACGGCGACTGCTGCCTACCAGGTGGAAGGTGCAGTGCGCGAAGATGGGCGCGGTCCCAGCATCTGGGATACGTTCTCCCACACTCCCGGCAAGGTGGCGAACGGTGATACGGGCGATGTTGCGGATGACGAGTTTCATCGCTACCGCGAAGACGTTCGTCTGGCGGCTGATCTGGGTGTTCGTGCCATGCGCCTCTCGGTTGCTTGGCCGCGAGTGTTTCCGGATGGCCAGGGCACTCCCAATCCCCGCGGCCTCGATTACTATCGAGCGCTTGTTCATGAGCTGCAGGCCCATGGCATCACCCCGTTCGTCACGCTGTATCACTGGGATCTGCCGCAGCCGCTCCAGGACCTCGGCGGCTGGGAGAACGTCGAAACGGCGCATCGCATGGCGGCGTACGCCGGCTATGTAGCGCAGCAACTTTCCGCGGAGGGTGTTCGCCACTTCCTGACCACCAATGAGATTCGGACCTTCGTGGAACTTGGCTACGGTACCGGAACTCATGCGCCGGGCCTCAAGGTGGGACGCAAGCGTGTCGCACAATTGACGCACTATGCGCTGCTGGGCCATGGCTTGAGCGTGGAGGCGATCCGCGCAGGAACGAAAGCGGGAACGCTGGTCGGCCTGGCGGAGAATCCCATTGCCGCGGTTCCGGCCACGCTCACCAGCGCCGATCTGAATGCTGCCCGGCTCGCCATGCGAGAAGAGAACGCGGCCTATCTTACGGCGATCTGCGAAGGCCGTTACACGGACCAGTATCTGCAGCACCTGGGAGCAGACGCGCCGCATTTCACTCCCAAAGAAATGCGTGTGATCGCATCGCCCTTGGACATGCTGGGATTGAATGTCTACACACCGAGTTATATGAGAGCTGCTTCCTCACCCAAGGGGTACGAAATGCTGCCTCGTCCAAGCGATTTTCCTCAAATGGCCAGCTCGTGGCTTACGGTGGGGCCGGAGAGCATTTACTGGGCAACACGCCTAACCCATGAGCTTTGGAAGCCGAAGGCCATCTACATCACGGAGAACGGCTCCTCGGCCGATGACGCGATGACGGCCCAAGGAGAGGTTCTCGATACGGGTCGAACCATGTATCTCCGAAACAACCTTTCTCAGCTTAGGAATGCAGTCTCGCAAGGGGTTCCGGTCAAGGGATATTTCGCGTGGAGCCTGCTTGACAACTATGAGTGGGCGGATGGATACGGCAAGCGATTCGGGCTTGTCTACGTAGACTTCAAAACGCAAATGCGTACTCCGAAGCTGAGCGCCAAGTTCTACGCGTCTGTTATTTCTGCCAATGGACACAATCTTGCTTGAGCGGCAGATCTGTCCTTGTGACGCTCACGTCCAGCTGGAAGAGCACATCGTTTTGAAAAGCCTGAGCCACAACCTGGGAAGGCAGGCGCCTTGACCAGAGGTGATGAGGTGCCTGGTTCTTCTCTGTTCCATCGCAAGGCCTGATGTGCTCCGCCGGAAACCAAGTCTTCGATTTCGGAACTCAGGTCTTCAATGCCAAAGCGTTTCACGCCGACATAGCCGCCGAGACGCTCTTCGAGTTCAGACTAGGACTGTCGCTTTCGGAAGCCGCAATCGCACCTTTCGGCTTCTCCAGACCGCTGTTGACGCCATGCTTCACGGGTATAGATTGTGGAAGGGACTTTGGTGCTATGCCCATGGGTCAATAACAATCTTCGTTACGCGGTCCTTCTTATCGCGCCATACCTTGTACATCTCCGGAGCTTCATCGAGCGTGATTCTATGCGAGATGATGTAGCTCGGATCGATCTGCTTGCTCTCGATTCGCTCCAGTAGCGGACGCATGTAGTTGTGCATGTTGGTTTGGCCCATCTTCATGGTGATTCCTTTGCCAAACGCCGCACCAAACGGGACCTTATCCAGCAGACCGCCGTACACACCCGGAATGGAAAGCGTTCCACCTTTCCGGACTGCCTGGATTGCTTGTCGAAGAACTGCGGAGCGGTCCGTTTCCAGGAACAGTGCAGTCTTGATCCCGTCGTAGAAGCCGGAAAGCTGGTTCGAGTGAGCTTCCAGTCCGACGGCGTCGATACAGGCATCAGGACCTATGCCGCCCGTCAAATCTTTGAGTGCGTCGAGCACATTGACGTCCTCCTCGGAGTAGTCGACTGTGATCGCGCCAATCGATCGAGCAAGCTCAAGGCGTTCCGGTAGGCGATCAATAGCGATGACGCGGGCCGCGCCCAGCATGAACGCACTGGCGATCGCGAATTGACCGACAGGCCCACAGCCCCAGACAGCCACCGTATCGCCTGGCTGTATCTGCGCGTTCTCAGCAGCCATATACCCGGTGGGGAAGATGTCCGAGAGGAAAAGTACCTTCTCATCGGGAAGATCGGACTCGATCTTCAGGGGGCCGACGTTCGCAAAAGGCACACGAACGTACTGCGACTGCCCGCCGGCGTACCCTCCCATCATGTGCGAGTAGCCAAACAGTCCTGAGCCCGAATAGCCATACGCGGCTTCCATCAGGTGCGCGTTTGGATTGGTGTTATCACAGGCGGCCCACAACTTCTTCTGGCAGAAGAAGCAGCTACCGCATGCGATAGTGAAGGGCACCACAACCCGGTCGCCGCGCTTCAGATTCGTAACTTCGCTTCCAACTTCCTCGACAATCCCCATGAACTCATGGCCCATGATGTCGCCGGACTCCATCGTCGGAATAAAGCCGTCGAAGAGATGTAGATCGGAGCCGCAGATAGCGGTCCGCGTCACCTTCAGGATGGCGTCGTGCGGATTGACGATCTTCGGGTCTTCAACGGTTTGTGTTTCAATGTTGCTTTTACCCATCCAACAAACGGCCTTCATGGTCACTCCTTTGTGCTCTCGGCGCTCGACGCGTACCGATCAGTTAGTCATTGTGCCCGTGGGTGTGGGAATGTTCTCGCCAAAGGCGGAGCGCTTCATGCCCCCGACCCATCCACGCTCGGCATGCGGTGCAGAAGCAGAGTTCGGAATTTCCCCAGTCTCGGCAAGAGACTTGAAGTGGCGGAGGTTCTCGATGACCTGCTGCTTCGGCCCGCGGCCCGTCAGCGACTTCCACGCGGCGGCAAGTTTACCGGTACGAAACTCCATCAACACGATCACGAAAGTTCCGTGGCCGCCTGGGGCTTGTTCGAAGACCACTTCCCCCGCTTCGTTAACGTCACCATCCACCGATCGCCAGGCTATGCGCTTTCCTGGCTCGTCCGCGAGGATTTCGGAGTTCCAGACAAGCGTCTTGTCCTCCACCTGCAAGGTCCAGCGCGACGTGCGATCTCCTGTGACGGTGACCTCGACAATTTGTTCCTGCCACGCAGGCGCACTTTGCAGGTCACGCCACAGTGTGTACAGCTCTTCCGCGGAGCGCTGCACCAGGACGGTGGTCCGCACCCAAAGCTTTCCGTTTCCATCCGTGGGCCGAGGCAAATACCGTCCATCCTGCACGATCGCGGCGCCACTCGAAGCGGGGAGTGGTTCAGCGTTTGGTTTTTCTGTAAGTGCTTCCATGTCTTCTCCTATTCCTGTTCCAAAGGCTTGGCCATCTTCTCGTGCATGGCGCCTTTCAGATCGCCAGGCACCATGTTTGCCATGGCGCCCTCAATCTTCGTTTTCAGCGAAGCCGCGTAGACGTGCTCTTTCCCGGCCAGCAAAGCGTCGAGGCCTTGTCGCGCGACGTCTTCCGCTTGGCTTTCATGCTTGCCTTGCGAACCAACCTGCGTGTTATCCATGCCTGCCCGATGAAAGAAATCCGTATCCACAGGCCCAGGCTGCAGCGCGGTCACTGTCACTCCGGAGTTACGCAGCTCATAGCGCACACTGTGCGCGAAGGAGAGAACAAAGGCTTTCGTGGCGGCATAAACGGCTTCTCTGGGAGCCACCATTTCGCCGGCTATGGAGGCCGTGAAGAGAATGCGCCCCGCACTGCGATCCACCATATGCTTTACGACATGCTTCGCAAGATGGACTGTACCCACGCAGTTCAGTTCGATCATGTTGATCTCTTCATCAAGATTGGTTTCTGAGAAGAGGCCGCCGACACCGACACCAGCGTTGAGGCATGCGATGTCGAGCTGTCTGTTTGTCTGCTCCACTTGGTGCCACAGTGCGTCAACGCCCTCGCGTGTAGCGAGGTCTTCACGCACAGCGATGATTTCGGTTCCGTGTGCACGGAGCGATTCGACTATCGACGCAAGACGATCGCCAGCCGCGGCGACGATTACGTCATAGCCGCGGGATGCCAGTTCGTTTGCGAGGGCAAAGCCGATGCCGCTTGATGCACCAGTAACCATGGCAAAGTTCCTCGCCATGTTGGACTCCCACTTCAGGTTTGCGTGCACTCGTGCTCGAACCTTTTGGATGCTGGATGACAAACAAACGATGGCCCTCTTCCCTCGGCCCCTAGCCGCCGGTGTGGCAAGGCAACACGATGAGCCGCTTCCGTGCTCCATCCATGCAACTGCGGCATGGGGCTCCTGTTGCACGCGAATCTCGACGGGAGCTGTTTCATCATGTCCTCTAATAAGGCGAAAGGCGCGATTCGATCCAACCGCAGGCTCCGTCTCAATCAGGCATCGATGTCGAAGACCTTTAGGCTACGGTCCGAGAAACCCGGTCGGCCTGCGGCCCCTTGTCTCCCTGGATGACGTCGAACTCCACGGCATCGCCTTCCTTCAGCGTCTTGTACCCGTCACTCTGGATTGAGCTGAAGTGAACGAAAACATCGTTGCCGCCCTCGCAGCCTAGAAAACCGTAGCCCTTTGCATTGTTGAACCAGCGCACAACGCCCTTGTACTGTGACATGTGTTCCCTCCTAAGCGGACCCTCCACGCCATGAGCACCCGGGGGAGCAATGGGATCAGGTTATGTCACTGCCCACACGACCTTCTGCTCAGTACCCGACACACGGAAGACCAAATTTTCATCGCGCCGCCAACGTGCCAGTCCCCAGCAACTGCAACCCGCCCACAACGCCTCTCGCCTATCCGCGCAACCTCCGGCGAGCCTCCCTCGGTAAGCTCTATAACCTCAACCACGCTCGCAGTTCCGAGGGGCGCAAGGCGTAGATATTCTTCTGTTTTGCAGCGCATGAGCCAACAGTTTGTTGACAGGACTTAAATCACCTGTCACTATCTCATTCTCGCCTTCGTGACCCTGTCGAAGGCTATGGCAGAGCTGCCCAGCGCTGAGCCGGTTAAGCAACCAAAGTGTTCTTTGTACCTTCAGAGGATGTACACCGTCCTGCACGCTTCGGCGGAAGTTCGTCCAAAATTTCTGAAACGGATTGAGCCTTCAATGGTTGAAGCGATCGTGCTCTGGAATGAGCCGAATAATCTGTCGCACTGGAACTTCCATCTAGACCCCGGCTGGGAGCGGTTTGGCGACATGGTGCGGAAGGCGTCGGAGACCATACGCCGGATCAATCCGGAGCTTTCTATTGTGCTCGGCGGCACTTCAGCAGCCGACAGCGACTTTCTGCGCCTCATGGCGACGCAGGGAACACTGGAATACGTCGACGTCGTGGGTGTTCACGGCTTTCCGCTGGACTGGAATCATTGGCAGATTACCGACTGGCCGGAAAAAGTCGAAGAAGCCTCCCAGACTTCGGGTAAGCCCGTCTGGGTGCTCGAAGTCGGTGTGTCTTCTTTCGGAGCGGAAGAGGTGCAGGAGTTTGGCCTCGAACGTACTCTCACTCTTCTACGCGATAAGGTGGGACGAATCCACTGGTACAGTCTCTTTGATCTTCCCGCGGCATGGCCCGCGGAGACGCGTCACAAGGAAGCGGAAGGATCCTCCTACTATCGTCATTACTATCTCGGGTTGATCCGTGAAGATGGGCAGCCGAAGCTCGCGTGGAACAAGTTTCCGCGTGATGGCTCGGCGGGCTTCTGCCAGTGGTTCCACTTCGAGGATTCGAGGCTGGACGAGGCGGTGGCGCGCATGCAGGAGCTTGGCGTTCGACATGTGCGAACAGGACTGAGCTGGGCGGACTGGTTCCGTCCTGGCGCGGAGGCCTGGTTCGACAGAATGATGGCGGCTCTCGCGCCGTTCGAGGTCTCGCTGACACTATGCTTCACTCCCGCTCACCTTGGGATGGAAGAGCACCACACCAGTCCCCCTAAGGACAATCAGTCGTTTGCGGACTTTGCCGCATGGGCCGTTGCTCGGTACGCCCCACAGACAGCGGCGTTGCAGACGGACATGACAGAGGAGATCGCACAATGAGCAAGCAGATTCTGATTACCGGCGGCGCTGGATTCGTTGGGTCACACCTGGCAGACGGATTGTTGAAGGCCGGGCACAGTGTTCGTGTGCTTGACGACTTGACGCCTCAAGTGCATCCGGCGGGCGTGCCGGATTACCTGTCGCCCGATGTAGAACTCGTGCGCGGAGATGTGCGTGATCCAAACCTGCTGAAGGATGTGCTGCAGGGTGTCGACATGGTGTACCACTTTGCCGCAACCGTGGGTGTCGGCCAATCCATGTATGAGATCAGCCGCTATATGAGTGTGAATACGCAGGGAACCGCAGAACTGCTTCAAGCGATCCTGGACAACAAATCTCCGGTGCAGAAGATCGTCGTTGCATCTTCCATGTCGATTTATGGCGAAGGGCGTTATGTCTGTTCGAAGTGCGGGCGCGCAGCCACGCCGCCAGTACGGACGATCGCACAGTTGAAGCGGGGCGAGTGGGATCTCCATTGCACGGTGTGCGACGGCGTACTCCAACCCCAGCCCACCGCGGAGGATAAACCATCAGAGATAAACTCCATGTACGCGCTCTCGAAGCGTGACCAGGAGGAGCTCTGCCTGATCTACGGACGCACGTATGGTTTGCCCGTCACGGCTCTCCGCTTTTTCAACATCTATGGAACCCGACAGGCCTTGTCGAACCCCTACACCGGGGTCGCGGCGGTGTTTGGCTCGCGCATGCTGAACGGGAATGCGCCGCTGGTCTTCGAGGACGGCGAGCAAATGCGTGATTTCGTGAGCATCCATGACATCGTGCGCGCAAACATGCTGGCCATGGAAAGACCCGAATCGGATGGCGAAGTAATCAATGTAGGCTGCGGTAAGCCAATCACGATCCGCCGCGTGGCGGAGCTGCTTGCGGGCTCCCTGGGAGTCGATTTGCAGCCCGTCATAACAAACAAGTTCCGCGCGGGCGACATTCGCCATTGCTATGGCGACATCTCCAAAGCCAACGCTCTACTCGGCTACCAGCCACAGGTCACCCACGAAGAAGGCTTTCGCGAGCTGGCGGAGTGGCTGAGCGGCCAGCAGGCAGAAGACAAGGCAGACACGATGTTGAAGGAGCTGAGCGCCTACGGTCTCACAGCGTGAGCTTCGGTACCGCGCCACCCAAAATGAAAAAGAAAGATTGATGGGGCCAGAGACTATGGAAACAGTTTTGATCACCGGGGGTGCCGGCTTCGTGGGCTCCAATCTGGCAGAACGCCTGCTCTCCGTGCCGGGAATAAAGGTCCGTATATTCGATAACCTCTCCCGCCGGGGAGTTCTGCACAATTTGAGTTGGTTGAAAAGCCTGGCAAAGCGCGGACGCCTAGAGATTGTAGAAGGCGATATCCGCGATGCAGAGGCCGTGCGTCGCTCGGCAAAAGACGCTACCGAGGTATACCACCTTGCTGCACAGGTCGCCGTGACCACGTCGGTGGACGACCCGGCAGGTGACTTTCAGACGAATGCAATGGGCACGTTGAACGTACTCGAAGCGGCGCGCATGTCCGGGATGGCTCCGTTCGTTCTGTTCACATCGACGAACAAGGTCTACGGATCTCTGGAAGGAGTTCCGGTTGCCGTCGAGGGAACGCGGTACAAAGCGCAACGCGCGGGCTTCCAGGGAGTGACGGAAAGCGAGATGCTGGATTTTCATTCGCCTTACGGCTGCTCCAAAGGTTGCGCCGATCAGTATGTGCGCGACTACGCGCGAATCTACGGCTTGGACACGGTCGTCTTCCGCATGTCCTGCATCGCGGGGCCACGGCAGTTCGGCAACGAAGACCAGGGCTGGGTAGCACATTTTCTGTACTCGGTGCTGCAGGGCCGCACGATCACAGTTTGTGGAGACGGCTATCAGGTAAGAGACATTCTGCACGTGCACGATCTGGTAGACGCGATGATGGCAGCGCGTGCCGAACGACGGATAGTACGTGGCGAGGTCTTCAACCTGGGCGGCGGCATGAACCGAACGGTTTCCGTGATCGAGATGCTGCGCGAGTGCGAACGAAGAACGGGAATGCCTTTGCGGCTGAAGTATATAGACGTGCGGCCTGGTGATCAGCCTCTGTACATCTCCGATACCGGCAAGCTGCAAACCTATACGGGATGGAGACCGCGGCGGTCCCTGGACGAGACTCTCGAAGACATCGAAAGCTTCTGGCTCGAAAATAGTGAGCATATCGCGTCGGAAGGGATGCCTGCTGGCAGCTTTGCGCAGGCAGCCGCTGTGCTGGCGGAAGGAGTGGCATGAGGTACGCACTCGTCAACCCGGCGTGGACGTTCGATGGCTCGACATACTTCGGCTGCCGCGATCCGCACTTCCCCTTGGAACTGCTCTCGGCACGGGAGTTCCTGCGCGCGGCGGGACATGAGGTTCTGCTGGTCGATGCCTTCATGGGAGATCTTTCGCTGGAACAAGTGAAGCAGCGTCTCGAATCGTTCGAAGAAGATTTCCTCGTGATCCCAACGGCGCCTTCATACCTGTTCTGGCGTTGCCCGCAACCGGAGCTCCGGGTACCGCGGCAATGGATTGCCGCATTGAGCCGCGAAAGCACTGTCGTAGCAATCGGTCCGCACGGGTCGGTAACGCCACGCGCCACCCTTGAGAAGACCGGGGCAGATGTTGTTTTACGCGGCGAGCCGGACCAGACCCTGCCCCAGCTCGCCAGCTTGCCGTGGGATATGGTAGCCGGCTGCTGCTGGCGCGACAGCGCCACTGGAGCCTTTCGCGAATCGACGGGGCTGGGCGCCGTTGACATGCAGGCTGTGACTGCTCTCGATTACACGGACTACCCTGTCGAACGGCATAGTCACCTGCATCACGTCTTTCCCGGCAATGGTGCGGACCATCTCAAGCTGGGAGCAGAGGTGGAGTTTGCTCGGGGCTGTCCTTACTCCTGCACGTTCTGCAACAAGACATTGTTCAGAAACAAATATCGCGAACGGAAGCTCGTCGAGGTACTCGCAGAGATCGATCAGCTGATCGGTCGCGGCGTCGATTACATCTACTTTATCGATGAAATCTTCGGGGTCGGCAAACAGGTGCGCGAACTGCTCGAGGAGCTTGCGAAGCGGAATGTCTCTATCGGCTTTCAGACGCGTATCGATCTTTGGAACGAGGAGTCGCTGGACTTGCTAGGCCGTGCCCATTGCGTTTCGTTCGAGTGCGGCATTGAGTCCATCACGGACGAGGGCCGCGATGCGATGAACAAGAACTGCCGCATCACCACCAATCGCATCACGGAGTTGCTGGTGTATGCGCGACAACGTATTCCCTGGGTGCAGGCCAACCTCATCAAGGTTGCGGAAGACGATCCCGCGGCAGTCTCAGCCTGGCAGCAGAATTTGAAGGCGCATGGCGTCTGGGTTTCCGAACCCGTCCCCATGTTTCCTTTTCCGGGCAGCCCGGAGTACGTCTCCACCTTCGGCGCGCAGCCGGACGAAGCCGCATGGGAACGCGCCCACGCGCATTATCTCGGCTTATTCTCCAACAAGGGATGGAGCGACATTCAAGATGATGCTCCCATGGCCCTGGAAAACCTGGAGTCCGAGCCGCAGGAGCTGGCATGCGCGTCCTGCTGACAACCGACACAGTCGGTGGTGTCTGGACGTTTACCAAAGAGTTGACTGGGCAGCTTCTTAAAAGTGGTCATTCTGTTGCTTTGCTGAGCTTTGGGCGCGCAGCCTCAACCACACAGCGTACCTGGGTGGAACGAATTGCAGCTCTGTTCGGCGAATGCTTCTTCTTCAGGGCTTGCGAAGCGCCGCTTGAGTGGATGCAGGATAACCAGAATGCCTACGCTCACGGTGCAGAAGATTTGCTGAGAGAAGTGCGCGACTTCCGGCCCGATCTGCTGCACAGTAGTCAGTTCTGCTGGGGCGCACTTCCGCTCGAAATCCCGGTGTTGATCACAGCACATAGCGATGTGATGAGTTGGGCTGAGGCCTGTCGTCCGGATGTCTTACAAGGGTCTGACTGGCTGTCGCGTTACTGCACACTCGTGCAGCAAGGGCTGCACGGAGCGAACGCTGCCGTCGCGCCAACAGTTTGGATGCGGCACGCTTTGTGCGCGCACTTTGATCCTCCGTCGCGATTCGAAGTGATCGGCAACGGCCGCACTGTTGCACCTGCTTCGCAGCAGGCTCCTCGTCAGTTGCGGGCAGTCTCGGCGGGACGTTTTTGGGACGAGGCGAAAGGACTTTCAGTGTTGATCGATCTAAACGCGCCGGTTCCTATCTTCGTAGCCGGTGAAAGACAGTTCGGAGATGCCTCCGTCTCTGCCAACAGCACCGGGCTGCAAACTCTGGGTCCCTTGGGCGAAGCCGATCTATTCAATCTTTTCAGGAGCTCTGCGATCTACATTGCGCCGTCGGTGTATGAGCCCTTCGGATTGGCTCCCCTGGAAGCGGCGAACTGTGGTTGTGCTCTGGTGGTACGCGACATCGCCTCCTTGCGGGAAATCTGGGGCGACGCGGCTCTTTACTTCAAAACCTCCGCGGAACTGGAACATATCCTGTGCACGCTCGCTCAGGATGGCCGTCGACTCGAAGCAGCGCAGCAGGCCTCGAGACAACGCGCCATGCATTTCACAGCCGAACGCATGGCGCAGTCCTACCACCGTCTTTACAGGCGACTCTTGGCCGGGTCAGGCGAGCGTTCACAACCACCTGTCGAGGAGTCTGTCTCTCATGCCGCGTAAGCTTCGGCTGGCATACTTCGCGCATACGCTGCGTTCGGACTGGAACAACGGCAACGCGCACTTTTTGCGTGGTCTCATGCGAGCGTTAAAGCAGAGCGGTCGCGAGGTAACAGTCTACGAGCCGGAGCGTGCGTGGTCGATAGACAATCTCCGCGAAGAAGCCTCTGGTCCGCGCTCGCTCACTCGCTTTCGAGAAACCTACGCAGACCTGAACGTACACACCTACACAACGGAGAACGAAGAGTGGTGGCGTGAGCATCTGCGCGAAGTCGACATCGTCGTTCTACACGAGTGGAACCCACCGTCACTCGCACAGATGCTGCTGCGTCTACGTGAAGAAATCGGATACAAACTGCTGTTTCACGATACGCACCATCGTGCTTCGTCGTCTCCAGAGCAGATGCAGAGCTTCGGTCTCGGCAGCTTCGACGGGATTCTTGCATTCGGTGAAGCATTGCGCACGATCTATCGGGAGCACTTCGGTTTGAAATACGTCTGGACACTGCATGAGGCCGCGGACACGACGGTGTTCCGTCCCCATCCCGAAATTGCCCGTAACGCAGAGTTGGTATGGATCGGCAACTGGGGCGAAGGAGAACGTTCGCAGGAGATTCGCGAGTTCCTGTTGGAGCCGGCCTCTGCGCTGCGCGATGTAGCCTGCTCCACGATCTACGGGGTGCGTTACCCCGAAGACGGTCTGGCGGCCCTGCGGGAAGCCGGAGTTCGTTATGGTGGCTACCTGGCCAACCTGGATGCGCCTGAAATCTACTCCGCCGCGCGGGCTACGGTTCACGTTCCAAGACAGCAGTACACGCAGGCTATGAAGGGTATCCCTACCATTCGCATGTTTGAGGCTCTGGCTTGCGGCATACCTCTCGTTTCCGCTCCCTGGGAAGACGCAGAGCTCCTGTTTCGCGAGGGTGACTTTCAGTGGGCGCAGAACAAAGATGAGATGGCGGCGGCGTTGCGGCGGCTGCTCTCCGACAGGAGTGCAGCAGAAGAGCAAGCGGCTCGCGGACGCGAAACAGTTCTGGCGCGGCATACGTGCCTGCACCGCGCGCAGGAACTTACCGCGATCTGTGAAGAGGTATTGGCATGAGGATCTTTGCGTTCGGATCGAGCATTGTCTCGTCCTACTGGAACGGCGCCGCCACCTACTACCGAGGGTGCTACAAGTATCTCCACCGCCTCGGGTACGAGATTACCTTCGCGGAGCCAGACGCCTATGGACGCCAGCAGCATCGTGACTCTGACAACTTCAGTTATGTCCACTCGCTGGTGTATCAGCCGCGGGAGAAGGACGGTGGAAAAGATCTCGATCGCATCATCGCTTTAGCCGCGGAGTATGACATTGTCGTGAAGCACTCAGGCATCGGTTGTGATGATGCGGAGCTGGAGCGACGCGTTCCGGCAGAATGCTCAGCCACGGCCATGACGTTCATCTGGGATGTCGATGCGCCGGCGACGATTCACCGCATGCGAGCGAGCGAAACAGATGCTTTGCGGCATGCCGCAGCCGGGTACGACGCCATCCTGAGCTACGGCGGCGGTCCCAAAGCACGCGATGGCTTTCTGGAGTTCGGAGCGCGAGCCTACTACAGCATGTACAACGGGCTTGATCCTGAAACACATTTTCCTGTCCCGCCTGTCCCTGAGCTTGCCTGTGACGTGGCTTTTCTCGGCAATCGCCTTCCCGATCGCGAGGCACGCGTGGAGGAACTGTTCCTTCGGGCCGCGCAACTGGCGCCCGATCAGAGATTTCTTCTGGGCGGGGAAGGCTGGGCAGACAAACCGATGCCGAAGAACGTGCGCTATATCGGCCACGTCCCTACGGCAGATCACAATCGTGTGAACTGCTCGGCAGCCATGGTGCTGAACGTGAATCGGGCTTCGATGGCAGACTTCGGATTTTCACCACCTACAAGAGTCTTTGAGGTTGCGGGCGCGGGAACATGCATGTTGTGTGACGATTGGCCCGGCATGAGTGACTGCTTTGAGCCTGGCGAAGAGATTCTTGTCGTGAGCACAGCGGAGCAGGTGGCTGCTGCCTTGCAAAGATACAAATCGGCAGAGCGGCGGGCGATCGGCGATGCGTTCCATGCACGCGCTCTGCGGGATCACACCTATTCCTTCCGTGCATCGCAGGCTGACTTTGCGTTTCGCGAGTGCCGCGCACGACGGCGCGGAGAGGTGGGGCCGCAGGCATATTCAGCCGCGACGATGGAGGACTGGAAACATGTGCGCGGGTTTGAAGGGGCGCACATGGCGGAAATCCTCGTATGAAGATCGTCATCTATGGGCTTACGATAACTTCCGCCTGGGGCAATGGCCACGCGACAACCTATCGCTCCCTGGTGAAAGCGCTGACCAGCCGCGGACATAGCGTGCACTTCATCGAAAAAGATGTTGAGTGGTATCGAAGCAATCGAGACCTTCCTGAACCGAAGTTTTGCACGGTACGGCTTTATGAGGATTGGACAGCGGAAGAAGCATCGCTGGTAGGCGACAGCCGCGATGCCGATGCGATCATCATTGGCTCCTACTTTCCCGATGCCATCGCCGCGACCCAGGCCCTGCTTGCCGCAGGGCGTGAGCCCATCCTCTTCTACGACATCGATACGCCGATCACCCTGACGCAACTCCGAGCGCGTGGCCACTGCGAGTATCTGGACGCCGCGCTGATACCGCACTATGCCGCATACCTGAGCTTCACAGGTGGACCCGCGCTTGCGGAGTTGGAGCAGCGTTTCCAATCTCCTAAGGCTGTTGCATTTTACTGCTCAGTGGACCCTGATCTGTATCGGCCGACGCCGGTATCCCAGGAGTTTCGTAGCGACCTGAGTTATCTGGGTACCTATGCCCTGGATCGTCAGCCGAAGCTGATGCAGTGGCTGAATGGGGCAGCGGAGCTCCTGCCGCAGCAAAGCATGCTGGTCGCTGGAGCGTTGTACCCGAAAGATCTGGCATGGGCGAAAAATGTACGCCGCCTCACACATGTGCCTCCGCCCTATCACCCGGCCTTTTACTCATCTTCGCGATTCACGCTCAACCTGACTCGCCAAGACATGGTGGCCGCCGGTTACTCTCCGTCGGTGCGGCTGTTTGAGGCTTCGGCATGTGGCGCCGCGATCTTGTCGGACAATTGGGCAGGGTTGGAGCAGTTTCTAACGCCGGGGCAGGAGGTTCTACTACCTGGCTCTGCGGCCGAAACGGCAATGATCCTGAGTGATTTGTCAGACGCACAACGCCATCGGCTCGGTCAGCGGGCGCGGGAACGTGTTCTGGCGGAACATACGTCCCAACATCGTGCCGAGCAGTTTGAGCGAATCGTTTCCGCTTGCGCTACGCAGCGGCCTGCGGCTGCAGAAGCTCCGCAAAGGAATGAAGGCACACCTCAGGCTGCTCCTGCATGAGGTGCTCATGCGAGTAGATACCCGTCGCCACCGCGATCACTGGTATGTCGTGATCGTGCGCTGCACGGATATCTGCGGGTGTATCACCGAGTACACAGATTGCAGCCTGCGGACCGCAGTAGCCGCGCGCCGCTGAGATGGCGGCGCGGAAGACGTCAGTCCGGTACTCATACGCATCACTCCACCCACCGAAGGCGAAGTAATCAAGCAAGCCGGCGCTCTGCAACTTGAGCTTGCCGATACGCTCCAGGTTTCCCGTTGCAACCGCCAGCGTTGCACCCTTCGAACTCAGTTGTTCCAGCACACCGCGTACACCCGGAAGCACAGTGGCGCACAGGTCTGCTTGCCGGGCCTCGACAAAATCACCCATGTAGCTGCATGCCTCTGCCACACGGGGGCGCCACTCTTCTTCGCGAACGCCTGCAAGCTGAAGCGCATCGCGAAGAATGCCGACGTCTGTATTGCCATGTGCGGTCACGCCCTCAATCGTAAGTTCACGACCGGCAAGCTTCGTCAGGGCATGCGAAAACGCGAAGTAGTGCGTTGCATCGCTGCAATGGATCAGAGTTCCGTCTATGTCGAAGAGGTAGGCGTCGAACGTGTTCCAGGGCCGGCCGAGATGCTGCTGCATGGGTTCAGGGTAGCAGCCAAGCCATACCGAGACGCGGCACACTGCCGCAGACGAAGGCATACCTCTTCGATCACAGAACTCCAGTCGCCAGGTTGTGGCTGACGGATCAGGCAAAGCGACGGATACCAGGGGGAATCGGCTCGCCTGTGCTGCCATCGCCAATCTGCGGCGTGCTCCAGCATGACCCAAGCCGGAACACCGAGCGCGCCGGCGAGATGGGCTGCAAGGGTATCCGAAGTAATGATGAGATCAAGCTTCGAAATGAGCACGGCAAGATGGGAAAGGCTGTGAGTGCATTCGTCAGCTGGATGGAGTTGGGGAAGCGCTCCGAGCGAAAGCCAGGACTCCCGCTCCGGGCCGCCTTGAAGATTCCAGAACTCACACTGGGTTGTGCTTAAAAGAGGCTGCACAATGTCGAAAGGGACTGATCGGGAAACATTCCATGTCCCGCTTGCCCAAACCACACCGACGCGTAAGCTGCATGGGTCTGCTGGCCGCGGGAAAACACTGGCAGCAACCGGCGGCGGATGCAGGTACCTTATCGCTAGCGGAAGGTCATCTGCCTGTGTACGAAATAGGTAAGGCAGCTCGTTAATTTCCAGTTGCACATCCCATTCAGGTGTTTTCGCGGGCGCATGTTCTTCCCATGAAATCACTTCCCGAACTCCTTCGACGCTGGATGTGAGTTGCAGCAGGCTGGGTGGAACCTGAACGATCAGCCTGGAGACACGCGCCTGTAAAGCGGGCACATAGCGCAGGAACTGTACCGCGTCTCCCAGCCCGTGAAGGCAACGGAGAACGACACGCTTTCCGGTGATGTCTTCGCCTTGCCAGAAGCGATTCGGATCAGGGGCGCCCCCCGCCCGGATGCGATCGCTTTCGCGCCATGCTGACTCGAACCTCCCCAGGAGCATGTTGGCCTGCCAGCGTCCAGCAGCGCAGCGGTCCGGATCTGCGCCAGAATCTTCAGCGAGGTCAAAGGCGGCAAGCGCAGCCCTCAGTTCGCGGCTGCGAAGCAACTCTTCGGCTTCCAGCAGTCCGGTCCGCTCCGCTAAGCGCGTGGTCATGCCTTGCCCTTGGCGGGATACACGCAGTGTGGTCCGTCCGGTGGGATCGCAATGGGCTGCCAACGGCAAAGGTAGACCTCAGCCTCAGGCTGCGCTTCGATCGCGAAACCGGAAGAGCGCAGCATCGCTTCCACGCAGGCGCGGTTCGGCACCCACCAGTTGGTTTCGTCGTGCGAGTAGCGCTGCTCGATAAAGTGCATCTTGGGATAACCCGGCTCGTCGAAGGGCCCCGGATCAGTAAAGTCGTAGTCCTGGTCGGCGGTAGTGACGTCGCGGCTGCCTCGCTGCATGCTTTGAAACAACATCCAGTCGCGGGCAACGTGCCGATGAATAAGATCCAAAGCGAGCAGGGGATGGCGCAAATGATAGAGCACGCCCATAAAAATGACGAGATCGAAACGCTCGCCCAGTTCAGCGATATCCCACACGGCAAGCCTGCAAAACTCGACGTCGACTCCACTGATGCGCGCGGCAAATCGCGCCTGCTGAAGATAGTGTTCGTTAGTGTCGATGCCCAGCACTCTGGCTGCTCCGCGCCGTTTCATCTCCATCGAGTAGAAGCCCGCGTTGCACCCGATGTCGAGCACCGTCATCCCACTCAGATCCTCCGGAATCACATGCCGGAAACTGGCAAACTTCACTTCTGGGTAGTCGCCAAGGAAGTGCTCGGGAGCCGTTGCAACGCCATGCAGGTTTAGATTGTGAAACCATGGGCCAAGCTCATGGATCCGCTGCTGAATGGCTTCCTGTGATTCAAGCTGCGCTGTGGACTGGATCATCCGCCTGCCTTTCTGGTTTCTTTGCGTTCGTCGCTTGTTCGCGTACCGCAGGCGTGCGATTTGCGGCGTTTGCAGGTTGGCCATCGAGCAACTGAAGAGCGCGCCGATAGCCATGCAGAGTACCCACCCCCAAATGGCCTCGCAAGCGGCCGCTTCGAAAAATCGGCCCTAAGAACAGAGTCCGTACTGCCATAGCGCCACGCCGGCATCGGCTTCGGCTGCTGAAATTGCGAACTCCAGCATCAATGGGCATGAATCCACCAGGGAACCTAGTGCAGAGTGTACGGTTGCGCGGGAGAGGGTATGGTGTCCGGCACCTTGGGCGGGGCCAGGGCTTCCGCTTTCTCGATTCCTGTGCCCGTCACGTTGTAGGTGCTCAGCAGCGGCCCGGTGAAGCCGGTCACGTCGATATGGCGCAGCACGGCGTGCTTCACATTTACCAGCGAGATCCCCTTGCCGCACGTCCCCGTGATGTTGCTCAGGGTAAGTCCATCCAGGGGCTTGTCAGGGTGGATCTCGGTAGCTTGCACCAGCACGGGCACGTCCGTAACGCGGATGTTGTTGAACGTGAAGTTGCGAATCGTGGGAATGCCGTCTATGCCCGGCACAGGTTCGGGGTCCTGAAGTCCACTGTTCAGGATGTTGATTCGCAGGAAGCCAAGTTTGGCATTCGACACTTCCAGATCGTCCATAAAGATGTTTTCGATGAACGCGCCACGGCCTGGCCGGCTCTTGATGTAGATGGCATGCGTGCGTGCGCCGAGGCATTTGCAGTGCTCCACGCGGACGTTGCGGATGCCACCTGAGGTTTCGCTGCCGATCCCGATGCACGCCCAGACCGCATCGTTGAACGTGCAGTTCGAAATATGAACATCCTCACACGGGATGCCGATGGCGTTGCCCTGAAATCCTCGCCCGCTCTTGAGCGAAATACAGTCGTCGCGAGTTTCGAACTGGCAGCCGTCGATCGTCACGTTCTTGCAGGAGTCAACGTCGATTCCGTCTGCGCCGCTATGCACTGTGACGTTGCGGAACGTCACATTCTCGCAGTACACGGGATGGGTCGACCACATGTCGTTGCCCTGAGTGAAAACGTCCTGCACGAGAAGGTTCTTGCAGCGCGTGAACTCCAGCAATGCAGGGTTGCGCAGAATATCCAGACGGGCAACGTTGGTCGGCCCGTCGGGGTTCGGAGGAGGCGTGCCCGCAGGCGGACGGTTGTACACCATCGGTGATCCATCGGCGTGTACGACACGGCCCTTGATCGCGGCGCTGGCAACGATCCTGCCCTTGCCGATGATGGTGACGTTCTCCGCATCCTGCGCGGAAACAAACGCGCCATAGCCCTTGATCCAGCGTCCCTCCCAGCGCACCTGCGTCAGCGGGTACTCGGTGATGTCGGGAGAGCCGAGCAGGCTGGCGCCTTCTTCCAGTCGCAGCGTGGTGTTCGAGCGCAAATGGAGCGCGCCTGTCAGGTAATTACCGGCGGGTACAAGCACCTCTCCGCCGCCGAGAAGCTCGCAACGGTCAAGCGCCTGTTGTACCGCCAGGGTGTCCTTGGTGGCGCCGTCACCCTTGGCGCCCAGGTCACGTACGTTCAGGTGAACGGCTGGCTTCGGCGGCGCGGCTGCTGCTTTCTTCGCAGCGTGCTGAGCCCACGCCGCGTTCGGCATGGCAGTCATCAAGCCAGCGCCGGCCAGGCCTTGTCCAGCACGCTTCAGAAAGCTCCTGCGACCTGACTCCGAATCGTTCATTACGTTCCCCTTCGCGCTTCTTCACTTCATGTGAAGCCATGCCGGCTCTTCGAGTTCCAAGCCGTCACAGCATACAGGATTGGAAGACAAGCTTCACCGCGCCTTGAAACGGACCAGGGCTGCTCTGGTTTGCTGGAGATCACGCGTTGCTGGAGATCACGCCGAAGCTGCCGGGCGGTTCACGCTGGCCGACGGCTTCCTGACTACGGGGTGATTGAGCATGTTGAGCGCTTCCAGGCGTAACCCCGGCGTGCGCTATGGCAACTCGGCTCGCGCGCGCTGTATGGACCGAGCACGAAGAACTGGGATGCCAGCCAGCAGTGGCGGATGGCGATCTGCCGCAAAAAGCAATTTGCGCCGAATTTTGACGCATTCAGCTCTTCAACACGCCGAACTTCGCCACTCCCAACTCTGCGGCGGGTCTGGCCACCTTCGGCAGAATCACTGGCACGACACTCGACAACCGTGACTTCCAGGGTTCGGCAACCATCTACTTTTAGTTCCGGTTAGCCTTCAGCTCGTATGGCCGAGGGAGAATTCTCTCCGGCCATAACTTCAGTTCTTTTATAGTGGCGGGGTGGTTATGAACTTCAGAAAACTCCTGATGAAGAAGCAGTCACTTTCCCCTCTGGCGTTCGGGCTTGTCTTCGGTGTTCCTGATTGGAAACGGCAGATGGCGGTGTGGCTCAACACGCAGCTTCATCACACAGGCCCCATAGGTAAGGGCATCCTTGCCCGCGAGCCGGAAGTCCCTTCCGCAGCATCGGCGTCGGCAAGATGATGTGGCGTCTGCTGTACGCCGCTCTGGGCATCGTCGCGTTGGTCCTGCTGATCTCGCGCTTCAAGCTGCATCCGTTTCTCTCGATCCTCGTGATCGCGCTGTTGCTGGGCATTGGCAGCGGCTTGCCTGTTCAGGGTGTGGTGCGCTCCTTTGAGACCGGTCTGGGCACCACGCTCGGCCACACCGCCATTGTGATTGCGTTGGGCAGCATGCTCGGCAAAATGCTTGCGGAGTCCGGCGGTGCGGAGCGTGTGGCGCTCATGCTGCTTGGCTGGTTCGGTGCGCGCTGGATGCCGTATGCCATGTTGCTCATTGGCATCCTGATCGGGCTGCCGGTGTTCTTCGAGGTCGGCTTTGTTCTCCTGATGCCCATCGCCTTTCATGTGGCGCGCCGTACCGGGGCGTCGCTGGTCCTGGTGGCGCTGCCGATGCTTGCCGGCCTGTCGATCGTGCACGCCCTCATTCCGCCCCATCCGGCGGCCATCGCTGCCGTCAACGCCTACGGTGCTGACCTCGGGCACACGATTTTCTATGCGCTTCTGGTGGCAATCCCCGTTGCAACCCTGGCCGGACCGGTCTACGCCACCTGGATCGCGCCGAAGATCGCGACGCCCACGGAAAACCCCGTCGCGGCCGAGTTCCTGAACGTCACCCCCCGCGCGAAAACTCCCTCGTTCGGCCTGGCGATGTTCACCCTGCTGCTGCCGGTTGCGATGATGCTCATCGGCGGCTGGGCCGACCGCGTCTCCGCTGTGGGAACGCGGTTCAATGACGCCCTGCATCTCGCCGGCAACGGCGATATCGCCCTGCTTTGCGGCGTGCTGGTCAGCTTTTTCACCTTTGGCGCCATGCAGGGCATGGGCCGTGGGGAAGTCCTTGGCTACGCGGGAGAGAGCCTCCTCCCCACTGCCGGCGCCACCCTGCTCATCGGCGCCGGAGGGGGCTTCGGCCATGTGCTGCAGGATAGCGGCGTGTCCACGGCCATCATGCAACTGGCCAGCCGCAGTCATCTTTCGCTGGTGATGACTGCTTGGCTATTCGCGGCATTGCTCCGCGTGGCCACTGGCTCCAGCACGGTTGCCATGATCACCGCTGCGGGGATCGTCGCCCCGGTGGCGGCGCACACGCCGGGCGCTCGGCCTGAGTTGCTGGCTATCGCAACGGGGGCAGGCTCCATCGTGCTTTCGCATGTGAATGACGGCGGCTTCTGGCTGGTGAAGGAGTACCTGAACCTGAGCGTTCCCGAAACCTTCGCGACCTGGTCCGTCTGCGAAACCATCCTGTCCGTGGGTGGCTTGTTGCTTGTGCTCCTGCTGGCCGCGATCTAACCCAACGATCCTCGCACCCCGTGGCGCGTTTTCTCCGCGTCCAGGCTATACACGACGAGCATGCCTCCCGTCGCTCCTGTGGCGCCGCAGGGACTACCGCTTCCGCGATTACGCCGAGATCCTCACCTGGCTTTACTAGGTCATGCCTGGAATGCCGGTTTTGTTCCTGCCGTACCTTTGAACTGCCCTCCCGGCCGGGGAATCAGTATCGACGAGGCGTCCCCGAAAAAGTATCTCTTCACGGACTTCAAAACGGCCTGAATGGCGGATGGGGTGAGATTCGAAGTCTCGATGGCACAGTGATCAAGCAAGGAGGCCCGCGGACCGAGGCTCGCGCTTCGCGTTCAGCGCTTGCCCAGCCGATCCAGCTTCCTCAGCCCTGGAAAGAATCCCATCCACAGCAGCGCAACCACGATGCTGCCGACCCCGCCCACGATCGTCGCGGGAACCAGCCCAAGCCACGCAGCCGTCGTGCCGGACTCGAACTCGCCCAGTTGGTTGGAGGTGCCGATAAACAGCGAGTTCACCGCGCTCACGCGGCCGCGCATTGCGTTGGGTGTTTCCAGTTGCACCAGCGAAGAGCGCACCACGACGCTGGTCACATCGGCGGCTCCCAGCACCACCAGGATCGGCATGGAAAGCCAGAGCGTGTGCGACAGCGCGAAGCCGATCGTCGCCATCCCGAACACGATGACCGCGGCGAACATGCGCATCCCCGCGCGGCTCGTGATGGGCCGGTGCGCCAGAATCACAGACATGCTGAGAGCGCCAATCGCCGGCGAAAGCCGCAGCAAACCAAGCCCCCACGGTCCGGTATGCAGCACGTCTCGCGCATAGGCGGGAAGCAGCGCGGTGGCCCCGCCCAGCAGCACCGCAAACAGGTCCAGCGAAATCGCCCCCAGAATATTCTTGTGCTCGCGAATGTAGTGAATCCCCGAGAAAATGGAGTTGGCCGTAGCCGCAACGGCCGCGCTCGCGCTTCGTCGCGGGCGGATGCCGCTGGAAAGCGCGCAGGCGCTCAGGTAAAGCGCCGTGCACGCGAAATAAGGCACGTGCGCTCCCGCGATGTAGAGAAATCCTCCCAAAGCCGGCCCGACGATCGTCGCTGTCTGGTTGGCCGATGAAGTCCACGCCAGTGCCTGTGGCACCAGGGCTTCGTCCACCAGGGTCGGACCCAGCGCCTGCGTGGTTGGCTGCTCAAACGCCCGGGCCGCGCCCAGCACTGCCACGGCGGCGAACAATCCGGCCGGCCGCAGATGGTGGGTCAACGCCGCGACCCCTAATGTCGCAGCGATCAGGGCCTCCACCGCCTGGCACACCGCCAGGATCGACTTGCGGCTCACGCGATCGGCAACGTGGCCCACCAGCAGCATCAACAGCAGCAGGGGAAGAAACTGGATCAGGCCCACCGTGCCCAATGCAAATGTGCTGTGCGTCAGCGCATACATCTGCCAGCCTACCGCCACGCCAAACATCTGGTAGCTCAGCGAAGAACACACCCGGCAGGCCCAGAACCGTGCGTACGAGGGCTCGCCGAAGACTTCACGGGAAGACGGTGTCAGCGTTGTGGCCACACACCCAAGGTACCAAGTCGCACCCGCCTGACGTAGCATCTCTTTTGAGGAAGCCGCGGCCATGACGTCCAACCCACCGAACTCGCCACCCGCAGCGCCCCTGGCTCCCATCGCCCTGGCCGAGCTCGAAGCCGCCGTAGGCCGCGAAGGCCTTCTTGTCGAGCGGGTCCAGCTTCAGACGTACGAGTGCGACGGCCTCACCGCCTTCCGCGAGATGCCCTCGGCCGTCGTCCTCCCGCGCTCCACGCAGGAAGTCCAGGCTGTCATCCGCGTCTGCGCAAAGCACGGCGTCCCGTTCGTGGCTCGCGGCGCGGGCACCGGCCTCTCCGGCGGTGCCACACCCGCGCCCGGCAGCGTCGTCATCAGTCTCAACCGCATGGCCCGCATCCTCGCGGTCGATCTCCCCAACCAGCGCATCACCGTTGAGCCCGGCGTCATCAACAACCACCTCACGGATCGCGTCGCCCCACACGGCTACTTCTACGCGCCAGACCCCTCCTCGCAGAGCGTCTGCACCGTAGGCGGCAACGTGGCCGAGAACGCCGGTGGCGCGCACTGCCTCAAGTACGGCTTCACCACCACGCACGTCCTCGCCATGCAAGTCGTCCTGCCCAGCGGCGATCTCGTCACGCTTGGCTCTGACACCCTAGACGCTCCCGGCTATGACCTCGCCGGAGTCTTCGTCGGCTCCGAAGGCACACTCGGCATCGCCACGCAGGCCACCGTGCGCATCGTCAAAAAGCCGGAAAGCGTGCAGGTGCTGCTCGCCGCCTTTGACACCATCACCGCCGCCGGGCAGACAGTCTCCGACATCATCGCTGCCTCCATTCTTCCCGCAGCCATGGAGATCATGGACAGCCTCGCCATCGTCGCCGCCGAAGCCGCCGTCCACCCCAACTACCCGCAGTGCGAAGCCCTTCTGCTCATCGAGATCGACGGCCCCGCCTCCGAGGTGCTCGCAGACATGAATCATGTCCGCGAGCTCTGCCGTAAGAACGGGGCATGGGAAGACCGCCTCGCCCAGACCGCCACCGAGCGCGGCCTCGTCTGGAAAGGCCGCAAGGCTGCCTTTGCCGCGGCCGGCCGCTTGGCTCCCAACTACATCGTGCAGGACGGAGTGATTCCTCGAACAAAGCTTCCCGCTGTCCTCGCCGCCATCGGCACCATGTCGAAAGACGCCGGCCTCCGGGTATCTAATGTCTTCCACGCCGGCGACGGCAACCTTCACCCCATCGTTCTCTACGACGCCGCCAACCCCGGCGAAGAAGAGCGTGCCGTCGCGCTCTCCATGCGCATCCTCGAAGTCTGCGTCGACCTCGGCGGCTCCATCACCGGCGAGCACGGCGTGGGCCGCGAAAAGCAGGAAAGCATGGGCTACATGTACGCCGAACCTGACCTCGCCACCATGCAGCGGGTCCGCCGCGCCTTCGACCCGCGAAACCTCGCCAACCCCGGCAAGCTCTTCCCGCGCCCAAAGCTCTGCGGCGAGCGCACCGGCCCCTACACCCCTCACCCGCTTGAAACCGCAGGCGTCGCCGAATTCTTCTAGCTTCTGCTGTCGTCGCTGTGCCTCTTGCTCTTGCTCTTGCTGTTGCTGTTGTCCTTGCCGTTGCCGTTGCTGTTGCTGTTGCTGTTGTCCTTGCCGTTGCTGTTGCTGTTGCAGTTCTTCGCTTGTCATCCCCGAAGGGGATCTGCGTTTGCCGTTGCTGTTGTCCTTGCCGTTGCCGTTGTCCTTGCCGTTGCTTTTCTTCGCTTGTCATTCCCGAAGGGAATCTGCTGTTGTTGTTGTCCTTGCGGTTGCGGTTGCGGTTGCGGTTGTCGTTGCCGCTGCTGTTGCCGTTGTCCTTGCTGTTGCCGTTGCCTCTGGGTACCCCAAGCCTTCAGGCTTGGGTCTCTCAAGGGGCCCAAACAAGAAAGGGGCTTTAGCCCCTGGGGTATGCCTTCCTGTCCCGCGCGTGAACGCTGACGCAAGGAACAGTGTTCGGAAAACATGAAGCGACTTCGATTGAGAGGAAATGGAAATCGCAACGCAATCGCAAGAAGCCCTCGCCCCCGCCACCACCGCCGACGTCTCCGGGATGCTGCGCTTCGCGCACGACAACGGCCTGCAGATCAATCCCACAGGCGCGGGCACCAAGCAATCCTGGCTGAACCAAGCCCCCGCCAGCACGCTACTCGACATGCGCAACATGAACGCCGTCCTCGAGCACACCTGGCAGGACCTCACCTGCACGGTCCAGCCCGGTTGCACCTGGACCTCGCTGCAAAACACGCTTGCGCAACACGGCCAGCAGGTAGCGCTCGATCCCCTTTGGCCCGAGCGCGCCACCGTCGGCGGCATCATCGCCGCCAACGACAGTGGGCGGCTCCGCCTGCGCTACGGCGCCCTGCGCGACCTCCTCATCGGCATGACCGTCGTCCTCGCCGACGGCACGGTCGCCCGCAGCGGCGGCAAGGTCGTCAAGAACGTCGCCGGCTACGATCTCCCCAAGCTCTTCTGCGGCTCGTTCGGCACGCTCGGCGTTATCACGGAAGTCACCTTCCGCCTCCACGCCATCAAGCCTCACAGCCTCACCCTCACGGTGGCCTCAGCCAGCGCCGAAGCACTCGGCAGCCTGCTCCTGCGCATCCTCGCTTCACACCTCAGCACAGAAGCCATGCAGCTCCGCTCCACGCCCGCAGCCTCCGCGCTCGACGTACAGATCGCCGCTTCGCCTGAAGTCCTCGAACAGCAAACAGCACAGCTAGGCGCCCTCGCCAAAGAACTCAACCTCTCCATACCAGCACCCGCCGAAGATCGAGTCTGGTCAGCCCGCGAGACCCTCTTCGCGAGATCCACTGAAGAAGAGTCCATCGTCTTCAAGCTAAGTACCCTCCCCAGCAATATCGCCGCAACAGTACAAGCCGTCACCACCGTGGGAGGCGAAGCCGTAGCCCAGGCCACTGGCCTCATCACGGCCCGCATCCCCGCCCATCAGACAGCAGCTCTCGCCCACCTTCGCGAACAGGCGGAATCCCAGCGTGGCTCCCTCGTCATTCTCCAAATGCCCGCCTCCTGCACGCTCCCCCGCTGGGGCAAAGAGCCAACAAGCCTTCCACTCATGCGAGCCGTCAAAGCCCAGTTTGACCCCCGCAACGTGCTCAACGCCGGGCGCTTTCTAGGAGGCATCTAGCGTGTCCGAACTCATCACCATCGCCGAAACCAAAAGTCCCTCCAGCTTCGACGCTCGTAACCCACCCCCGCGCGAGCTCATCGCAGACTGCGTCCACTGTGGCTTCTGCCTGCCCGCCTGCCCCACGCACGTCCTTTGGGGCAAGGAAACAGACTCGCCCCGCGGCCGCATTTACATGATGAAGTCCGCGTCCGAGGGCACCGTCGCCCTTGACACCACCTTCCAGCTCCACATGGATAACTGCCTCGGCTGCATGGCCTGCATGACCGCCTGCCCCTCCGGCGTGCAGTACGGCAAGCTGCTCGAAGACACCCGCGCCCAGGTCGAGCGCAACATCCCGCGCACCCTCTCGGATCGCCTCTACCGCCGCATGCTCTTCGTGGTTTTCCCCAACGCCGCGCGCCTGCGCCTGCTCGCCCTGCCCATGCGTTTCTACCAGCGTTCCGGCCTGCAGAAGCTCGTGCGCAAGTCAGGCCTGCTCAGGCTTCTTCCCGCCCGTGCCCGAGCCATGGAAGACCTGCTCCCACCCGTCCCCAGCCACATCTTCCGCAAGCTCCCCGCGCGTGCAACACCAGCCACTCCGCGTCGCAAAGTAGGCATGCTCGCCGGCTGCGTCCAGCAGGTCTTCTTCCAGCACGTGAATGAGGCCACGGTCCGCGTCCTCACCGCCGAAGGCTGCGAGGTCATCATCCCGCAGGGCCAGCCCTGCTGCGGAGCCCTCATGGTCCACTGCGGTCTGGACGAAGACGCCATGCAGAACGCCCGCCGGCACATCCAGCTCTTCGAGCAGGCAGGCGTCGACACCATCGTCATCAACTCCGCCGGCTGCGGCTCCACCATGAAGGACTACGGCCATCTTCTCCGCGAAGATGGGGCCTGGGCCGCCCGCGCCGCCGCCTTCAGCGCGAAGTGCAAGGACATCTCCGAAATCCTTGCGGAACTCCCGCCCATCTCGCCGCGCAGCCCATTGCCCGTCCGCATCGCGTATCACGACGCCTGCCACCTTCGCCACGCCCAAAACATCCACACCGAACCACGCATGCTCCTTGCCGCCATCCCCGGCCTTCAGGTCGAAGAGCTGGAAGAAGCCAGCATGTGCTGCGGCTCGGCGGGCGTCTACAACCTGCTGCACCCGCACACCGCCGCCGAACTCGGCGACCGCAAAGTCAACCATCTCCTCGCCACCCAAGCCACAGCCCTCGTCTCCGCCAATCCCGGCTGCCTGCTACAGCTCATGGCCGGCCTGCGTCGCCGGGGCCTCGGCGCCATGCCCACCTTCCACATGGTCGAGCTCCTCGATGCCTCCATCCGCAATCTCACCCCCGAAGAATTGCTTCGCGAGCGCAACCACGCCTAGCCGGCGTCAAAAATGTCATTACCTTGCAAAGCGCTCTACCATCTATCAACTCGATCGGAGCGTCCGGCCCGGCTTCCGTGGTATAGTAAAGCGTTGTCATGGCAGAGCCTGTTGGGGCACACCCAACCCTGCCGTCCACTCCATTGCACTCGACGCGCGAACCGGCAGCAAGGTTCCTCGGTTGTTTCCGGAGTTTGGGACCCGTTTGGAATCCCTGACACACAAGTTTGTAGTACCCGAGGTTAGTCATGGCACAGGTATGTGATCTTTGCGGCAAGGGACCGCAGTTCGGCAACAACATCTCGCACGCGCACAACGTCACCCGTCGTCGCTGGAACCCGAATCTTCAGCGCGTCAAGGCCGTCACCAACGGCGTTGCCAAGCGCGTCCGCGTCTGCACCGGCTGCATCAAGTCCGGCAAGATCGTCAAAGCCTAGCTCGTCATTGGGATTAGGCCGAAGCAGCGCGCCGCTCGCCGATTTGCATCGAACCGGGCCGGAGGGTGATACAGATGGTCGACACCAATCTCATCGTGGAACAGCTTCGCACTCGCGGCCACGCCGTAGGGCATGTCAACAAGCTGCCGGAAAACGCCGGCGAGTGGGAGTTCGAGGTCGATGGCGCCCTCCTCACGCTCTCGGAGGTCCGCGCCCTGCTCGACGCCGACCAGAAGGCCGAATAACAGTCGGGGTTAGCCCATTCGTCTATCGGAAGTCGCGTCTGCCAACCGGCAGGCGCGTTTTCTTTGCTTCTCGGAGCGCTCTTTTGCTTCTCGGAGCGCCGTTCCACAGTCTGATCGATCGATCCCCGCAGCTCCGTCCTCCACTGCGCTGCCGCCGCTAGCGTGCGAGCCTCCAGTCGCCTGCCTCGCGCACCAGCCCCTCTCAGCCCGGCAACCGCCGAGCCGAATTCGGTCGCCTCTTCGTCCGCACGGCAGATCAGCAGAGCCAGGCACCGCCTCCATCCGAAGAGCGCCTGCAATCCCTCCGCCAGGCACTCCTCCTCGGCTCCCGGCTGGCACAGCACCAGGTTCTCGCCCTTGCCGTCATTGCCATGCAAGACGCCCACCGGGATACCGCACACCGTGCGTTCCCGAAACCGCAGGGCCGCTTCTACCTCGCCATCCCGTTGCAGCACCAGCAGCCGGTGAACATACCCACGCGGCGGAGGCACGGCCTCCCACCACGCCGGTGAAAACGTCATCGCCGTCAGAGGGTCGGCCCCGCGCAGAAGCCGCGCAAGCTCTGCTCCGTGGCGCGAAAACGCCGCCGCGGGGCTCAGCAGCCTTGCCGTCGCCGGCTTCACAGCACGCGCAAACTCGCCAGGCACCGGCAGAGACACCTGTGGCGGGGACTCTGGAAAGATAGGAATGATCGTACGGATAGCAGGACCCCGGAATAGTAGCGGCCAGTCAGCTGGCAAAAGCCGACTGGCGACAGCAAGGTAGTGAACAGCAAAGTCTTGAGAAAACAGATCCGCGTTCGGCGCGACCGTGTCTTTGCCCGATTCGCTCCACTTGCCCCGGTTACTACTCCGCGTCCGGTACCGTTACCTCAGCCTATCCCAACCGGAACTCCGGTCCCGAACAGGCTGTCACGAAAATGTCGTTACTTTGCCTCCAGCGAACCAGAACCCTACTTCGCTCCCGGCGAAAACCCCAGCCCTACTTCGCCTGTGGCGAAAAACCGAGGGAAGCTGAGTTGATGCAGTACCGCTGTCCCGTCGTTTCCCTCGGCCCATCCGGAAACACATGCCCCAGATGCGACCCGCACGTCGCGCACGTCACTTCCACGCGCCGCATCCCATGGCTGGTGTCCTCATGCAGCATCACAGCATCCGGAGACACCGGATCCCAGAAGCTCGGCCACCCAGATCCCGACTCGAACTTCGTCTCGCTCTTGAACAGCGGGGCATTGCACGCCGCGCAGTGGTAGAGCCCATCCGCGTGGTTGTTATAGAGAACACCGGTAAACGCCCGCTCCGTGCCCTTCTGCCGCAGCACGTAATACTGCTCGGGAGTCAGCTCCGCGCGCCACTCGGCCTCGCTCTTCTCCACTTTCCGGGCCCGTTCTTTCGCAGCCTGTTCAGCCGCAGCCGCCCCGGCCTTCTTATCGACTTCAGCAACGGCGGCATCGCTCAGCGGTCCGCCTGCAGGAATGGTAGGCATAAGAATCCTCCTGGAGGATTAGATGCAGCCGGGATTCAGGGCCGCATTTGGCTTTGCCGTTCTTCATTTGTCATCCCCTGAGAGCCTGCCCTGAGCGAAGTCGAACGGGGGACCTGATGTCCGTCGTGCCGCCATCGAATCATCGAAATCTCATCGAAAGTCGCGCGGCTTACCCCCGCGCCACGCAATCAATCTCCACCAGCGCATCCTTCGGCAGCGCCGCCACCTGCACAGTCGACCGCGCCGGCGACACCACTCCGTCCGCCGCAAAGTAGCGGCCATACACCTCATTCATCGCCGCAAAGTCATTCATATCCTGCAGGAACACGGTCGTCTTCACTACCTGCTCCAGGCCCAGCCCGGCAGCCAGCAGCACGGCCTTCAGGTTTTCGCACACCTGCACGGTTTGCTCGGCAATACCTCCCGGCACAAAGCTACCTGTGCTCGGGTCAATCGGGATCTGCCCTGAGGTAAACACCATCTCGCCCGCCCGCACCGCCTGCGAGTAAGGCCCAATCGCCGCCGGAGCTTGCTCCGTCTCAACCGCCACCTTGCCCGAAACCTCCGAAGGGCCTGACGGCATTAGGGACTCCGGAAACTCCGAAAACTCAGACGAGGGCGAAGATGCTGGCGAAGAAGAATCAGGCGCGAAGGACATACCCGCATTCTCCAGCCCCCGCTCCCCACACGCAAGCCCGCCACGCCAGCCTGTCATCTCGACCGGAGGCCGCACCCCCTAGTGTGTCATCTCCACCTGAGGCCCGCACCCTTTACGTTCGTCATCTCGACCGGAGGCCGCAGTGGAGAGATTCCCGCCGTTGCCGTTGCATTTGCAGTTCTTCGCTTGTCATCCCCGCAGAGCCTGCCCTGATCGAAGTCGGCGTCCATGGGTTCGACGTGCAGGCGCAAGCCGACGCTTGTGTCCTTGCCCTACGCTGCCTTCTTCTCCACAGCATCCACTCCGCCGACAGGGTCCTTTTCGGCAAGCCGCCGCGCCTTGAGCAGAGTCGTCGCCTGGCACCGCACGCACCGCCAGGGGTAGTACCCAAACATCGGCGCCACCACCCTGTGAAACAGGCTTCGTCGCGTCACCCGTTCAAAGGAGTGGTTTCCACACTGACGACAGATCATAGGCTCGGCTCACTGGTTGTCGTTGCGAGGTTGTTGAGGGGCTCTGCTGCTGCGCGGATAGGCCGATTATAGGTTGAAAACGCTCCTGTACCAGTCAATATCTTGCGAACAGAGAAGCTCATCGGTTTCACCCTCAGTCTCGCCGTTGCATTTGCCGTCGCCGTCGCCGTTCTCCGCTTGTCATCCTTGAACGGGGACCTTATGCTTCGCCGGAGTTGGTTCTCGGCGCTTGCGAGCACTTGGTAGAATCGCTCAGGGCACTCTCCATGACATTTGGTACCAGGATCTCAAGGCTCGTGCCTGTCGCTGCTTCGACCTTGTTGGGTCTGGTTGTGTCGGCATACGCGGGTCTTATTCCGCTGGGACGGTGGCAGCTTGATGAATACCTGGACTTCTATAGCACCCGCACGGAAAAAAATTACTGGATCGGCCGTCTCGCCTGGAGTCCGCGAATCATTTCAGAGCCGATATTTGCAGCGTACGGCTGGCTCGTCAATCAGTTCCATCACCAGTTCATTACGCCTCTCCTTCTTCTAATGTGGCTTGTTCTATTTGCGGGCGCGTTCTTCACTGCGGCTCAGAAGCGAGACGAGTTCCGTCCCTTCGAATGGCCGCGTGTGCTGCTGGCGTTCGCGCTGCTCGCAATCTTCGTTTCCAGCGGAGGGATTACCGAAGCCTTCTACTGGCCTGCTGGCGCCGTTCCTTATTTGCTCACGATCGCCGCTTCGCTTCTTCTCTTCTTGCAGGTGATCGAAGGCGAGCTTCAAACAAAGTCCGGGCGTGTTGTTGCCTCCCTTTGTCTTGTCACTGCGGCCGGCAGCAGTGAGGCTGGCGCTACCTTTACCCTGTGCTTTCTGCTGCTCCAGACCGGCCGTTGGCTTGTAGAACGCAGGACGCATCGCCCGGCGGGCCGCCCTTTTCTTTGGTGTCTGCCGCCCTGGATCGTTTCGGCGTTCAGCCTGGTCGTTTTGCGCTTCAATCGCGTCCGCAACAGCGGCGGCCCTATGCAACCTGATAACCCCGGGTACTTTCACCATCCGCTCGGCAGCATCCTTTCGGGACTGCGGGAAGTCATCTACGAAATCCTTGGCCAGCAGCTGATCATTCAGCTTCGTGTGTCCCACCTGGGTTTCCGCGCCTTACTGCGAGCGAATGGCTTTCTTCTCCATCTGGCCGGCGAGGCTCACCTGTGGATGGAGGTGCTTTTCTTCATCGCCGTACTGATCCTCTGGACGGGGCTTTCACGTCTCCAGGCTCCCGTCGTTCGGCAGCTTTGGGACGTGATCATCGCGATGTGTTCCGCCGTCTTGATCACGTCCATTGCCTCTGTCTATCAGTTAGGGATTCCCTGCTGCGGAAGGCACGCAACACTCCGCGGGGCTTGGATCGCGATGGCGATCGCTGGTCTCGCCATCGTGCTTGCAGCTTCACTCCCCGAGGTAGCTCGCCGCGGGGTTGCACAACTCGCGTGGTCTGCCCCGATTCTCCTGCTGCTTTCAGTGCTCTCGCTGAACTTCCTGGGCCCGCTCTATCGAACCTACAAATCCTACCCGGTTGTATACCGCACTCTCACCCGGAACGCTGCGTCCGGCTTCGATCCCAGCAGTGGTTCCATGCTGTTCACCGTCATTCCCAGCGGCGAAGTGATCTCTCAGGAGTGGGTCCCTCTAGGAACGTTTCACCAGGTGGATGTAACGCCCGGGTTCAGTGGTGCTCTTTACCCTCTCGGCATTCTGAAGTTTTACGAGAAGCATGTGATCACTGTGGAGTTGTTGCGGGCGCGACAGGAGGACGCCGCTATCACAGAACCACAGTGCGGATGCGCTAGGAATCAAAGTCTTCAGCACTAGCCGCGTGTGAATATTTCGTCCCCTCTGGGCTCCGTCCCGATCAACGTGCAACCCCGAAAACTTTTGCACCATATTGATTGACTAAGATAGTGAGGAGGGCGCCTTGCCTCTCCCTGATCGCGAGGGAGCGGGCAAAGTGGACGTCGTCTGGCAATCTAAGTTCCTGTTCAATATTCCGTGCGTAAGTGTCCTGTTCAAACAATTTGCAAAGCATCAGCCGCACATTCTGAACAAAACAGAAAGTTTAGGCACAAAGGCCATGGATGGGAGGACGGCCGAACCTGATCCTGTCTGGAGCCGCCGTACCGGAAGGTGATGGCGGAGGGACAGGGATTCGAACCCTGTTGCCCGTTTAGGCAAAACGGTTTTCAAGACCGTCTGTTTCAACCACTCACACATCCCTCCGCGCGTGTGGATAGCGACAGTCTACTAGCCAGCCGGAGTGCAGCGCACCTCGGCCGCGCATGTACCGCGGGCCAAAGGTAAACTGGCCCACGTTGCGAAAACGGACGTTCCGGGTACTCCGGGAACACGAGGGCCAGATGCTACGGTTTTCCTTGCTTGGTTTCATTGCGCTTTGCCTCACGTCCCCTTTGCATTCGCAAGAGGCAGCGGTCCCAGAGAGCCACGCGCCGGGCCTGCTCTTCTACCTGTCCGGCGATCATGGCTTTCGGCCGGACTTCTCTGCCGCTGGCACCAGAGAACCCAACTATCTAAGCGACGTAACCGTCCAGCCTGGAGGGGCGAAGGGATCCTACCTGCGCTGCGGCAACAACCAACTCCTGTCCTACTGGGCGCCTGGCAACATTTACTCGCAGCGAGGCACACTGTCGTTCTACTGGCGCTCGCGCGAACCGGTGGACGCGACCGAGTTTCCCGTTTTCCGCGTGGGTTATGCCGATCATTCTAGTTGGGACCAGGTCTGGCTGCGCATCGACTACAACGGTCATGGGTTCGACGCATTTGTGACTGACAACAGCCTCGGACGCACGCGTGTCTCGTACACCATGCCTGACTTTCCGAAGCCAAACGAGTGGGTGCACCTCACACTTGCCTGGGATGAGACGCAGGGCGTTCGCTTCTATGTGAACGGAAAGCTGGCGGGCAGCAAGGCCGCGACCGGACCGTTCGATGCGGCATTGGACCAGTTCGGGCCTCACTCGCGGATCATCGGCCCGACAGGCGTGGAGAGCAGCTATAACTTCGACCGCGGCGGCGACCTCGATGAGTTGAAGATCTACGATCGCATGCTTTCTGACGAGAATGTGGCTCAGCTTGCGCGCGGTGAGGTGCCTCAGAGTATTCCGCAGGCGCCGCAGGCTATCTCAAAGCTGGCGCAGACCACGGCCGATCTCGCCCGCCAGGATGAGTGGGCCGTGCGCTACGGCTGGAACGATCCTGCTCACCTGCCGACTCCGCTGCCGGATACCGCGACGGTGGTTCGCAAGGTAGAGATCCACAACGCCTACGACCTCAAGCGCTGGTGGTGGCGTGGGACAGACGGCATTCCGGAGACCACGTGGCCGGGCGTGTACAACCGCTCCAGTCTGCCGGGCCGTTACGATTACTTCCAGCTTCCCGACTGGGACTGCTACTCGCTGTCCGGCAAGTCCATTACCTTCTATCTTCCTGACGAGCCGTGGAACCATATCGAGGTGCAGGGCGGCGCATGGGGAAGCTTCGATCTGCTGACCCCCGGAGCGGGTAAGCCGGGAGCGGTGGCCGATCCCGACCAGCACGATACCTCGCCCATGCTGGCCGCGAAGATCTACGAGAAGCCGAAGGTCCTGCAGCGAACAAGCTTTGACTTGGCGCAGCCCGTCACAGGCGAGAAGCTTCGCTTCACGAACGTGGAGCAGGAGTGGCCCATCGATGAGCTTTCCGCCTACTACGTGCATCCGGGCGACGAGCCGAAGGGCGTGCAGGTACTTCGTTACACGCTAAGCGCGACCGGCGCGGCGGAGAACTCGTCCCTGAGTTCACTCGTGCAGTTCATCCACGATCGTTATCCAGCCGACGAGCGCGCGACCATGATTGCCGAACCTGCGCTCGCCGTGTCTGCGACGCGCGCCGCCAGCGCCGGACCTCGCTACGTGCGGACGAACACGGCTCCGATCACGCAGGGAATGCCCATTGTCCACGTCCTTGTTCCTGCCGATCTGCGCACACCGCACGGCGGCGAGAACCACGGCGTGGCCTACGACTGGGAGAACCTGCACGCCGGTCTGGATGGCATTGCCATCGACCTGCCCGCGCTCAACGTGAAGCCCACAAACGGCGGCTTGGTGCCCATGAACATCCAGATCAAGGACCCGATCTGGCCCATGCGCGACATGCTTAACTTCAGCTTCTCCGTGAAACCCGGCGAGGCGCATACCCTTTGGCTGGACACGCGCGATCGCATCCTGCCCAACGACAAGAGTCTCTATCTGACCATCGCATCGGCAAGCCCCGAATTCAGTGCCGCGGCCCTGCAGGGCATGCACCTGCGGCTGATCTTCAAGCCGTGGAAGGATGCGCTGTCCGAGCACATCTCCGACCGGCTGACGCAGGTACGCGATAACTACTCGAACATGGTGGAAGAGTCGGTCAGTTCGCGCCGATTGAACACCTTCAATCGCTTTGACGCAGACATCACTGACCTGCTGCGCGTGGACCCCGAAAACGATCTAGGCCGTAAATACTGGGCTGAGCTGAGCCATGAGCAGATCGCGCCGCCGTTTACAGAGCCGCAGGCTCCAGCGGGTGTGCCGCAGTGGGCGTTCCTCCAGGTAGAAGACCTGCGTCAGTTGAAGAGTCTCATCGAGTGGTACATCGACAACCGGCAGCTTACCGATGGTGAGCTTGGTGGTGGCCTCGGCGACGATAGCGACTTCTTCAACTGGTGGCCGGGTTTGGCCTTCATGGGAGCCGACCCCGACAAGATGAAAGGCTCGTTGCTGCGCGGCATGGAAGCGATGTACGCCAACGGCATGTTCACGAACGGCCTCGCGACGGGCCAGTACGACGAACTGCACAGCTACGAAGACGGCATCAACACACTTGGGCAGTCGATGATGCTGGACTACGGCAGCCCACGCATGCTCGAGCGCGCGATGGAAACCTCGCGGGCGTTGGAGAAGCTGACCGGGCTGAACAGCGCGGGGCAGCGGCAGATTCGCTCTTCCTACTACAGCGGCACGAAGATGGCAGAGAACGGCGTCTGGGGATGGGCCAAGGACAGCTCCTACTACGTCTTCCATCCCGCGCTGCAACTGGTGTCGTTCAACGGTAATCCGGAAATGCGCAAGACAGTGACCGAGATCGCCGATGGCTTCCTCGCCCACCGGCGTGCCGGCGCGAACGGACACATGCAGATGCACATCAGCGTGAACATCCACACCAATGAAGACCTTCCCAGCCCGAACCTCCAGCCGTGGTTCATGATGTGGGCCGCCTACAAGTGGACAGGTGACGCCAAGTACCTCGCGCCCTTCGAAGACAACGGTCCGCAGGCTATGCGCACGGTGAACGCGGACATCGTCGACATCCTCGGCAAGCGCGACACCTGGGGCAAGCAGTTTCTGGCCAGCGCCGGCATTGGTGGCGGAGACGCACACGGCACGGGTAACGAGACAGCCGAGCAGTTGGCGTGGCAGCTCACCGGCGACGCGCGGCACCTGGAGAACGTCTACGGCGCACAACTCGAGACCGCGCATGATCGCGAGTTCATTAACCGCGAAGGCAGCCTCTGGATTGATCGCATCTACTTCAACTCGGGTGAGCTGCAGCGCTCGCGGCTGGGAGGCGTCGCGCAGCTCCGCAATAACATCTATCCCGGCAACGTGGTGAGCTGGCGCTTCCGCGCTCCCGCAAAAGAAGACAGCGTAGCGATCCTCGTGCCGGTCGGAACTCCCGACCACATCCGCATCACGGCCTATAACCTGCAGGATTCACCGGTAACCGCGGACATGACTGGCTGGGAGGTCGATCCGGGCCAGTGGGAGGTGCAGCAGAGCACGCAGGCAGCCGAAGGCGGCCCGCTCGCCGGCACCACCACCTCCACGCAGCTCTTCGAGCGCAGCCGCAGCCTGCCGGTCACCTTTGCTCCGCACACGACCACCGTTCTGGAGTTGACGTTGAAACAGAAGGGAGTGCCGTACTGGTCGCGGCCCGATCTCGGCATCGATCCGGAGGACGTGCACATGGAGGGACACAGGATGCGGGTCACGGTTCATAGCCTCGGCGCGGTTGACGCTCCGGCGGCAAAGCTCGTGCTGCGCGACCGCGCAGGCAAGGTGCTGGCAACCGCGCCAACCCCAGCCCTCAAAGCGCCATCCGACTTGCTGCCGAAGAAGGCAGAGATAACACTGAGCTGGAAAGAAAACGCCAACTTGGAAGGCGGCACAGTGAGCATCGAGATGGACGGCACGGTCCCCGAGATTACCCTGATGAATAACGTGGTGTCGCTGCTGCCGAAGCCCGCCGCTGGAACGCCTCCGCGCCCCGGAGTGCCCGCAACTTGGAGACGAACAGAATGAGTGAAAGCAGGATCGACGTAACCGCCTCGGACAACTCCGCAATGACCAGCCCTGAGCCCGGCCTCAAGCGCCAGGTGATGTCTTGGTCGCCCAGCATGATGCTCGTGCGCCACACCATGGAGAAGGGCTGGGAAGGCGCCAGGCACAGCCATCCCCACGAGCAGCTCGTCTACGTTGTCAAGGGTCACCTCGCCTTCGAGCACCCCGGCGGCCGCTTTGAATTCAAGACCGGCGACTCCTTCCTCGTCCCCGGTGATGTGGCGCATCAAGCCTTCGCCCTCGAAGACAGCGAAGTGCTGGATGTGTTCACGCCCTACCGCGAGGACTACGCTCCTCCGGTGTAACCCGGATTTAGCGCGGGTGGCGTGGGCTCGCGTGTGGACGAGGGCGATCTCTGTACCCTTTACCGTCAGGCGTCGAGGCGCTCAGATCCACGTCTCGGCGTCCGCCCTGCCCGATCCAGAAGCTCAAGGTGCGATGGCGGGGGAGAGGGATGCGAAAGCATGGTCTATCTCATGTGTAATGTTCGACATGCCTTTCGCGCGGTTTGAATGTACCCCCTAAAGTACCCCTGCGGGTTTTGGCCTGCGGACGCAGCGCAAGACTCTTCATAGTGAAGAACCGTTCCTGGAACCAACGTGAGGTCGACTCAACCGGTTCAGGAGACCACCTGCGACAGCCCTAGGCTTGTAGAAAACGGACCACGAACTTGGAATTCTACACCCGAAGTTGTATTCTCTGAATTCGGAGTGTGTGATGCGAACCACCAGGACGGCCAAACAAGTCGGATGGAAGCGTAACGCAGACATAGCCATATCCAGCGATCGCTTTGATCTTGAGCGTCATTCGATCTCCGCGGAGATGCGTAACGCAGTTTTGACTGATGAAGGGAGTTCTGCGTATCCATGGCTTCGGGGCCTTGGTACAGATTCACAGATCGATCATGAAATAGGTCTCCTTCTGACTGATCTGCACTTGAGAGCATCCCTCGCCCTGCGATACCTTTCTTCCTTCGACGAAAGCCTCCGATTAGCAGATTATGAAGATATCCCGGAGCTTCAGTCAGAATTTGTTTGGGCAAGTTCTTATCTCGCTTTTACATTTAGTGATCTCGATCTATGCATAGATCCGAAGGTCTCAGGTCAGCCATCATTCTTGCCCATTCGTTCGAAAACCGAGTGGTGCTTTTTCCTTTGCGCTACTGTAGAGGCGCGCTCAAAGTTCTTGCGAGAGATTGCAGCATAGTTCCTCCAAGCGGCTGTTTTCTGGCGAGGCCTTGATGCCGACAATACTCGTGCCGATCCAGACACATTGCTCTCGGAACGGTCATCTCCTAGCCGTTCCTGTGACGGCCTTCGCCAGGCGCCCATTCGCTCAAGTGCATGTTCTTGCCTGCAGCTCCGATCACTTCATTCAGAAGCAAATGTCTCTCACAATCGCATTTTTTGGTCAGAGTGGCTAGGCTGATCCCGTTCGTTTCACGCGCACTAAGGTGCGCAGCCGGGTGCTCAATCGTCGACGTACAAGCAACTTCGACAGAAGCGTGAACCAGGAATCATATGTTGATTCGCCCGATCTTAGTCGGCCGATAGACGTCATACGTCTTGCGTCACCTTGCAGAACTGAAGGCTTTGGTTTGCAGCTACTTGACTGCGTTTGCAGATGTTCTACAGTCGAGAGCATGCAAAGGTTCACCGCGCCTCAACGTCCACACACAACTGCGCCATCTACGAGTTAATGGGGTAGCTGTTGCGTCGCAGTATGATTACCCAAGGATCTGCTCTTTGATTCGAGTATCAACCCGGAGTGAAGGACCAGATGATTCAACGCACCCTCTTCTATGACCATGATGCTCATTTGCTAAGGCTCGAACTCTTCTCTGGCCTGTTGGAGAGGATGTTTCGCGAGTCGATCTATGACCGGACACAGACGGCGCAACTCACCTTGCTATACGCTTCGGTGCTGAAGGTCAGCCAGTCTGCAAAGGCCGTTCGCTCATTGGCGCAGGCCGGTTGTGTCGAGGAAATTCAAGCGATCGCACGAAGCATGATCGAAGTGACCGTAAACGCAGCCTATCTTCAACACGCGGGAACAAAGGAGCTCGACCGGTTTGTGGAGTTTCATCCCGAGGTTCTATACAAATATCCTGAGACCTGGCGGCCAGAGAAACATAACAGCTTTACCTCGGACGTCAGGCGCCGGCTCTCGAAACTGAAGGTTTGGAACGGACGCGTTGCGTTGGGCAGGGAAACAAACCCTAATTGGAGTGAGAAAACATTGATTGAGCGCGCAGCATTGTCGGATGATGCGAGCAACGCCCCACTTATGACGCTCCTCGTCCGTAGATGCTACCCACAAACTCATGATGCGGTTCACGGCACGATGAAATCTCTTCGCTACTTTGTGGCCGCGGTGGATGCAATGGGTTTTCCCTCTGCCGATTGTCGGATGGCTGAGCTTAGGGAGGCAGTCTTCGTTGCTAATCTATCGCTGCTTACCTTCTGCCTTTATCTCAATGCTAATTTGGGTTTGCATTTCGAC
Organism: Granulicella sp.; assembly: GCA_965198545.1. Lineage (GTDB taxonomy): Bacteria > Acidobacteriota > Terriglobia > Terriglobales > Acidobacteriaceae > Granulicella. Next base: position 174,194 of record CBDAPS010000005.1, read on the forward strand.
GGTGCGATAGAAGCTGCAGCAGTTGCTGGTTCGAGCACCGCAGGGTTGAAACAATCGCTTACAGATTAGGTCCACGATCAATAAAACTGATCTGGTGACGAGCCAGCTATGCGTGACCAACCCACTCGCTTCCTCGCCCTTTCGGTTAGTACCGTTCGCTTGGCGCAGAATGTAAGCTCTTGAACATTCATTTGTTCAGGTAGAAGCTCAGAAGGCGATAGACCGACTCACAATCTGCAGCCTGAAGGTAGAAAGATCATCTGCTGATCGGTATCGTCATCGAGGTCCAGCATTGCTCTCATGGAGGGCGATAGTTAGGCGAAGTCTCCGAGTCTCTTTCGCGAGCGTCTCCGTGCTAACCGCTCGAACTGAAGCACCCAAGCTCTTAATCATGTTTCCGATGGGCATCCTCCTGACTTAAGCAAATGCTCCGAAAGTGAACTCGGTGATGCCGCTATGATTGGGGCGCTTCGTCGCCACATTCAGACTCGCGCTCTGAGAGCGCCCTTGGCGATCAGAGGACTTGACCAAAGTGCAACCAAAGTTGTAGACTCACCCAAACAGCGGTTCAACCTACAAAATGGCTTTCTTACGGCTGAACGCTGTCGCCGCAAGAAGCGCCTAAAGCCGTAACAATCGACTGCTAGTACACATTACTGGCGCAGATTGTAGAGCGCGCAAATGTGAGGCCTTGTGAACTACGTAGTAACTGGTGGTGCTGGATTTCTCGGATCACACCTGTGTGACGCCCTTGTAAATAGGGGTGATTCGGTCCTATGTGTAGACAACTTGGCGACAGGTCGTCGCAAGAATATTGACCATCAAGCAAGTAACCCCCGATTCACGTTCCTGGAGCAAGATATCTGCGTGCCGTTTGACCCAGGGCCGTTCGATTACGTTCTGCACTTCGCCTCCCCGGCGAGCCCCTTCGATTACTTGAAACTTGGCCTTGAGACACTGCATGTGGGCTCGGCGGGAACGAGAAATGTGCTTGAGTTGGCTAAACAGTATGGCGCAAAGTATCTTGTTGCCTCGACTTCGGAGTGTTATGGTGATCCACTCGTCCATCCCCAAGTGGAAACCTACTGGGGTAATGTCAACCCCATCGGCCCGCGATCAGTATATGATGAGGCTAAGCGTTTCACGGAAGCATTGACGATGGCCTATCACCGCTATTGTGGCGTCGACACGCGCATTCTACGGATATTCAACACGTATGGTCCTCGATTGCAGTCAAATGACGGCCGCGTAATTTCTACGCTCGTTCGCCAGGCGATTCGTGGCGAGGATCTGACCATATTCGGAGATGGTTCTCAGACGCGCAGCTTTTGCTATGTGAGTGATGAGGTTGATGGGATCTTGAGGCTTGCTGCTTCCGACGAACGAGAGCCAGTCAATATCGGCAACCCAACAGAATTTACGATTCTGCAGTGCGCCCTGCTGATCAAGGAAATTACTGGTACGCGGAGCCAAATTGTCCACCAGCCTCTACCACAAGACGACCCTAAACAGCGGAGACCAGATATTTCGAAGGCTAAGCGACTCTTGAACTGGGAACCGAAGATAGATTTGCGTTCCGGGCTGGCAAGTACCATCGAGTTTATGACTAAAGAGTTGACCGGGAATTACTAAAAGCGTTCAGCTACTCGCTTATCCTTAGCGTAACAGCCCTCCAGCAACCTTGGCGTTGGTCGACACTCGCTCTTATCCATTTACAAGTTGAGCAAGACCTGCAGTATCGATGACATCTCGGGGTGAATGATGAAGATTGCCGTTATTGGTTCTGGTTATGTGGGGTTGGTTTCTGCGGCTTGCTTTGCAGAAATTGGCCACGAAGTCATCGCCGTAGACAATGATCCGGAGAAAGTAGCCAGATTACAGGCTGGCGAAATCCCAATTCACGAAGAGCATCTTCCATCTCTGATTGCTCGCCACCGCGCAAATAGGTTGAAGTTTTCTAGTGATACCCGTTCAGCTTGCCGGCAGTCCGATGTCGTGTTCATCTGCGTTGGAACCCCGCCGTCGTACACGGGTGAAGCCGATCTTTCCTTCGTGGAGGGCGTGGCACGCGAATTAGCCGGTGCGCTCAACGACCACAAGGTTATTGTGGAGAAAAGTACCGTTCCCGTGGGAACATGTGAGGCGGTATACAGAACTATGAGGCTGTACGGCGCTGCCGCTCAGGACTTCAGTATCGCGTCGAATCCTGAGTTTCTACGTGAGGGAACTGCTGTGATGGATTTTCTGTATCCCGATCGAATCTTGATGGGGGTTACAGATGATGTTAGCCGTGACGCTCTCACAAAGATCTACGAACCCATAGTCAGTGGCTCGTACAGCAGGGAGCCGGGCGCGTTGAGCCCTAGCGTGTCACCGAACAATCCGCAGCAGATCATCACTAGTGTAAAGAGCGCTGAGATGATTAAGCATGCTTCGAACGCTTTCCTGGCATTGAAAATTTCGTTCATCAATTCGGTCGCCAATGTATGCGAACGCGTTGGTGCGGATGTTCGGGAGGTTGCGAACGGCATGGGCGCAGACTCTCGGATCGGTCCGCGGTTTCTAAATGCGGGTGTCGGTTACGGTGGCTCCTGCTTTCCTAAAGACGTTCTCGCATTTCACTCAGTGGCAGCGTCTGTTGGCTATGAATTCAGCATCCTGACTGAGGTTATGAGGGTCAACGAAGATCAAAAGCGTCGGTTCCTCATAAAAGTGCGAGAAGCTCTTTGGACAATTCGCGGTAAGAAGCTAGGTGTTCTCGGATTAGCTTTCAAAGGCGGGACAGACGATTGTCGAGATTCGCCTGCAATCGACTTAGTTCTCCGGCTGCTGGCCGAGGGTGCAGAGCTAACTGTTTTTGATCCCGTGGCAATGGACAGGGCGAAGCTATTGCTTCCAGCGGATTCGGTAACGTTTGCCCAGAGTGCGGAAGACACATATCTTGGTGCCGACGCTCTGCTTGTTCTGACGGAGTGGCCGGAATTTACGTTGTTAGATTGGCTTGACGTTCGAGCTAAGATGCGGCTGCCGATTGTGCTCGATGGAAAAAACTTACTGGAGCCCGAAGTGCTTCGCGCCGCTGGTCTGCGATACTTCGGTGTCGGCGGCTCTATCGAGCCATTTGATCTTCCCGCCCGGCCGGCTTCTGTCGACCGGGCGCCGAGTATCGCTAACGCAGACAGGCCGGAACGTATATCGATCCTTGCGGCTAGTTAACGTGATCGGGGTCAACATGTATTTCGAGTCCGCTACTCCGCACCCAGTCGGCGACCATCCAACCTCCGCCAATAAAAGCTCCAAATCGGGCGAAGGAGCGGTGCCGCTCGTCGTTCATTCTAGCCCCCGCTTTCTAGAGTTCGGCGGATTGCTCTATGAACTCTTTTGCTTTAGTACCGCGCTCCTCACGGTGGTACTCACGCCTCCGCTTGTCTCTCATCAAGTCGCGATCGGCGAGGTTCTGTCGCTGCGCATTTCGATGGGAAACCTTTTGACTGGAGCGCTCTGCGTTGTGCTCTGGACCTCTTTGCTTGGAGCCATGACTTCCAAGAAGCAAGCACGACTGGCCCTCGTGCCGCTACTGATCAACAGATGTCTTGAAGTCAGCGGCTGTGCTGGCATCGCTATGCTAATCATCGTTGCTCGCCGACCTGCGATCGCCTCGCTGCATAACGCAGGCCTATTGTTCTCTGTGAGTTTGGGTCTCCTGCTGGCAGGTGACATTGCCAGTGCAGCGTACCGTTCGGGTGTGCTGCCGTCCATGCGGAGAGAACGGTCGGTACTCATAGTGGGTTGTGGATGGCGTGGACAGCGCCTGGCAGCAGAGTTGAGTGCTCATCCAAAGTGGCACTATCGCTTCCTGGGCTTTATAGATTCAGCACCTCCCATTGATTCCGGACCAGTTCTCGGCAGCGTGAGAGATCTCGAGACAATACTCATGGAGCGGGCAGTGGATGAAGTCATGATCACGCTGCCGATCAAGTCATCATACGACGCGATTCAGAATGCGATAGAGGCTTGTGAACGCCTGGGAGTACAGTGTCGCTACTCAACGGACCTTTTTAACACGCGCATTATCAAGAGCCGCACAGTTGATCATTACGATCCCTCCTCGATCCAACTCCACATGGTTCATACCGACATGGCAAGAGGCATCAAGCGTTTACTCGACATTACCGTAGCGGCCCTAGGTTTGCTAATCCTCTCTCCGCTTTTGATAGCGATCACGATAGCCGTTAAGTGGACCAGCGACGGACCCGCGCTCTTCTTGCAAAAGCGCTATGGCCTAAATAAGAGGCTCTTCACAATTTACAAGTTCCGAACTATGGTGACGGAGGCCGAACAGCAGCAAGTTCATCTTGAGCATCTGAACGAGAACGACGGGCCGGCCTTCAAAATTAAGAGCGATCCCCGCATCACAAGAGTTGGCAGCTTTCTTCGCCGAACCTCATTGGACGAACTGCCTCAGCTGTGGAATGTCTTTCTCGGAGACATGTCGCTAGTTGGCCCTCGCCCTCTCCCTGTTCGCGATGTAAGCCGTTTTGCGGAGGGGTGGCTTATGCGGAGATTTAGCGTACCCCCTGGCATTACTGGTCTGTGGCAGGTAAGTGGGCGCAGCAATCTCAGCTTCGACCACTGGATTAAGTTGGATCTCGATTATATCGACCGTTGGTCATTGCTTCTAGATCTCCGGATCCTCTGCAAGACGTTTCCCGCAGTTCTCTCAAAAGACGGCGCAGCATAGAACTCTCCAACTTGCTCACTCTGGGCTTTAAGGACCTATATGAATCAACTTTGCACGAAGATAATGACGTCTCTGATAGTCGCATGCACATACTCCATAGCTGGGGGACAGCTGCCGCAGACTTCACCAGCAGCACACGTGGCCGGTGCACGCGCGCAATCAAGTGCAAACCTCTTGCCTACGCTCCAACATCACGACCCTAGATACATCATTAAGAATTTGGACGTCCTGAAGCTCACGTTCCCGCTCTCCCCGGAACTGGATCAGACAGTGACAGTACAGCCCGATGGCTACGTAAACTTGAAATCAGCGCCCAGCGTGCACGTGGAAGGCTTGAGCGCGCCTGAAATCTCCGCTGTAGTCGCGAGTGCATATTCTGGCATACTCAAGGATCCCATCATCACAGTGGATATCAAAGATTTTCAGAAGCCCATGTTTACGGTGTCGGGCCAAGTAGGAAAGCCAGGGCAGTATGAGCTGCGCCCTGAAATAACTGTATTGGAGGCGATCGCGGTAGCCGGCGGTCTGGCGACCACTTCAACAACCCACGCATATTTGTTCCACCGATCTGAGGGCGGTTACAAAGTGGAGAAAATTGACCTGAAGCCAATCCTGAACGGTAAGGATCTGCGGGAAAACGCGATGATGCAGCCAGGAGATATGATCGTGGTGCCCGAAAGCAACATTACAAAGTTCCGCAAGTATGTCCCTTATTCTGTCGGTGCGACGTACTTTCCCAGTGGAACTTAAACAGCGGTCGTCAGGATTTACAGTAATGACCAGAACGGAGCGAAATGCGCAATATCGACACTAGTGCTGCCGAAAGCCGACCTTCCGACACAATCAGCCTCAGAGATCTTCTCACCCCGCTTTTTCGACACCGTTTATTCCTGGCCATCTCCTTTGTGGTTCTTTTCGGCAGCGCCGCGATTGCGTTGCTCCTGCGAGGTGCAAAATATGAGTCGCACATGCAGGTCCTAGTAAATCGACAGCGCGTGGACCCTATCGTGAGTTCACAAGCGACGCCTAATAACGGGGCCGCGGTCAACCCTGTTACCGAAGAAGAGATTAACTCCGAGGCTGAACTGCTTCGCAGCCAAGACGTACTGCAGAAGGTTGTGGAGCTAAACGGTTTGCAGACAACCTTGGCGACGGGAGCCCTCCATTGGATGGCTAGGCACTCGAGTGAAGCGGCGCGCACCCAGAGTGCTGAGGTGCGCCTCGCAAAAGACCTGGATATCAAGACGATTCCAAAATCGAATGTTCTTGATGTGAGTTACACCTCTAGCAATCCTCGGCTCGCACACGATGTCCTGCAATCATTGGGAACCCTCTATATCGAAAAGCACGTAGCACTCTACAGTGCCCCAGGTTCTTACAAAATCTTCGACGCTGAGACTCGACGGTATCAGCAAGCCATAAACGACGCTGAAGCGCAGCTTCATGCCCTAGCACTTTCCGGCGGCATGGCAGCACCCGATCTGGAAAAGGAAGGGGTGGCCCAGCAGGTGGCGGATTCCATCGGGAGCCTGCACGCGGCGGAGGAAAGCGTTGCGGCAGCTGACAATCGCTTGGCAAACGACAAAGAGCGCTTGAAAGTCACCAACGCAAGAACCGACTCAACAAAATCCACTACTCCGCCGACCATCCTCCTTCAGCAACTGGGAGGCGATCTCCTGAAGGCACAGACCAAACGTGCGCAGTTAGCCGCAAAATACCTGGACGGCTATCCTCTCCTTGTCGAAGCGACAGAGGAGGTTACAATCGCTCAGGATGCTTTTAATCGCGCGCAAAAAACAGAGTATCTGAGTGAAAGCTCCGATAGAGACCCGACATACGAGTATTTACGACAGGATATTGCTAAAACGGAGGCGGACCTAGCTGCTCAGCGTGGGACAGTTGTAGCAGCTAGACGCAGCATCGCAAGCATGCAGCAGCAGATGGTCGATCTGGATGCAGCTTCGCTGAAGCGCTCGGATCTGCTGCGCGAGATGAAAGCGAATGAAGACAACTATTTGCTCTACCTCGGCAAGCGTGAGCAGGCTCGTGCTTCTGAGGTTCTCGACCGGATGCGCATCGCGAATGTAGCGATAGCGGTCCCACCATCGGCGCCGGTGCTGCCAGTTAACGGGACGTTAACACCTTTACTAGAAGCTCTTGGACTGACCCTGGCCCTCTCCCTCGCGCTGACGTATCTCGTCGCTTACTTCGACCCCTCTTTCCGAGAGCCCGAAGATGTACGTGAACAGCTCCAAGTGCCATTTGTCATCGCAGTTTCTAAGAAAGCTGCTTAGAGAAAGGCGGAGGCGCCTGCAGGTGCGTTGAACCATTTATCTCAGCTGCGCGAGGAGGCGCATGACGAACATGAGTGAAACTATGGAAGCTATCCAACAAGATTTCGTAGCGGGGATGCTTCCGGGGGCCCGTTCCGGAGGAGACTCCTTAGCCAAGTCGACGCTCCCGGGCCGGATGCCCCAATCTGATGACGAGATCGTCACCCTGGTCCATCAAATCTTCTTTAACGAACGGAAGACACCGCTCCATACTGTTATGTTCTCCGGTTTGGATCACGGAAGCGGCTGTACGCGATTGAGCGCCGCTGCCGCTCTGGCCCTTGCGAGAAGCACAAGTTCGGTTTGCCTCGTGGAAGTCAATCTACACACTCCGTCGTTGGCTAAGTTGTTTGGTCTGCAGGAGCGCCGAGGCTTTAGTCAATCTCTAACTAGCGATGAACCGATCGGTAGCTACGTTGAACCGCTGAACAAGAACTTGTCGCTCGTGCAAGCTGGTTTCTCCTCATCAGATACTTCGGCGCTCCTTATGCCAGACCGCGTCAAGAACCGCTTAGCCGAACTTAGTGCAATGTTCCGTTTTATAATTCTTGACTCTGCGCCTTTGTCTTACGTCGAAACTTTGATGTTTGGGCACCTTTCTTCAGGAATCGTGATGATTCTGGAGGCGAACAAGACACGCCGGGACGAGGCAGTTTCGGCTGCAGGCATCCTGCGGTCCTCTGGAATCGAGATTCTAGGCGCAGTGCTGAATAAGAGGACCCTCGCGATGCCGTCCAAGCTTTATCACAGACTTTAGCTGGGCATGATGCTCCGCATTACGTTAGCGACCGGAAGCTGCGGTCTTACCTCTTTTAAAGGGAAGCTCAATGAGCGTAGTGATTATCACGGGTTCGGCCGGGCTGGTCGGCTCTGAGGCGTCTTCATATTTCGCGTCGCGGGGCATGACCGTAGCGGGAATCGACAACGGAATGAGAAGCAAGTTCTTTGGTGAAGGGGCCTCAACGCACTGGGTCCGCGACCGGCTCAAGCGAGAGGTCACGCACTATCACCACCATGACGTCGATATCCGAGATTACGATGGCATGCTGCGCGTCTTTCGCACCTACGGCACTGACATTTCATTGATCGTGCATTGCGCCGCGCAGCCCTCACACGACTGGGCAGCACAAGACCCGCAAATGGATTTCAGCGTTAACGCCAACGGAACGTCTGTCATGTTGGAGTGCACGCGACAGGTCGCTCCCGACGCAGCTTTCATTTTTACGTCAACGAACAAAGTTTATGGGGATCGTCCGAATTCTTTACCCCTCCACGAAACGGCCACCCGCTGGGAATTGGATCCCTTCCATCCTTACCATGAGAAAGGCATTCCGGAGACAATGTCGATCGACGCTACGCTTCATAGTCTCTTCGGGGCCTCTAAGATAGCTGCCGATGTACTGGTTCAGGAGTATGGCCGCTATTTTGGGTTGAAGACCGGCTGCTTCCGTGGCGGCTGCCTCACCGGCCCCAACCATTCGGGGACACAACTCCATGGTTTCTTGGCCTACCTTATGCGTTGCGCGGCAACCGGCAAACCCTACACGATCTTTGGCTACAAGGGCAAGCAGGTGCGAGACAACATTCATAGTGCCGACCTAGTGCGGGCCTTCGACGAATTCTTCCGCAATCCGCGCGTAGGTGAGGTCTATAACATCGGGGGTGGCCGGTTTAGCAACTGCTCCATGCTTGAAGCCATTCGCTACTGCGAGGAGATTACAGGCAAGGATTTTCCAGTCTCCTATGTAGATCAAAACCGGCGTGGCGACCACACATGGTGGATCAGCGATGTTTCCAAGTTTCAGAGAGACTACCCGAAGTGGAATTTGGAATACGATGTGCCAGGCATCCTGCGTGAGATCTACGAGAAGAATATCGAGAGATGGAGGATCGAAGGATGAGCGCGCAAAAGAAGAACGTTTTGGGTATAATGATAAGCCCGTTGACCTACGCGACCGCAACGGAGGCGATTTTTTCAGCGGCACGCGAAGGCAGAACACTCACTGTGTCGGCCTTGGCCGTTCATGGTGTCATGACCGGCGTTCTCGATCGGGAACACAAGTACCGGTTGAATCAGCTTGACCTCCTTCTGCCAGATGGGCAGCCGGTCCGCTGGGTTCTGAATTTGCTGCATGGTGCGCGGCTCACGGACCGAGTCTATGGCCCGGAGCTCACGCGACAGTTGTGCGCGAAAGCAGCTGAAGTAGGACTGCCCATCTATCTCTACGGCAGCACGGACGCGATTCTTGACAGTTTTCAGGCAAAGCTCCGGGAGCAGCACCCCACGACCTGCATCGCCGGTGCCGAACCTTCGAAATTCCGCCGACTGGAAGCGGGAGAAAAGCATGAGCTCGTCCAGCGGATCCAAGCATCCGGTGCACGTATGCTCTTCGTAGGGCTTGGTTGCCCGCGTCAGGAGGTCTTTGCGTATGAGATTGGCTCCGATCTCAAAATGCCGGTCATTGCAGTCGGCGCGGCTTTTCCCTTCTTGGCAGGTCACATCTCGCAGGCCCCGTCCTGGATGCAGAAGCGTGGTTTAGAGTGGCTGTTCCGTCTGCTGACCGAACCTAGAAGACTCTGGAGGCGGTACCTTTATTTGAACCCTGCTTACTTGGGCATGGTGATGCTGCAGGTGCTCGGCCGTACTTTCTCGCCGGCAGACGCAGTACGGCCACATCGGGAAGAGCTGTACGGGTAGCCCAATCGAAATATGAGAAAATTCCCCCAAGGTACGCTGGCAAAAAATACTCTTTGGGCGCTCTCCGGCCAGGGATTTCGCCTTCTTGTGCAGGCCGCATACTTCACAGTCATCGCCCGGTCTTTAGGGTCCGTGAACTACGGGGCTTTCATCAGCGTGGCCGCTCTGGTAGGCATTGCTTCTCCCTTTGGAGCATTCGGTTCAGGTAATCTTCTCATCCGGGATGTAGCTCGAAGGCGAGATAGCTTCCAAGTTTCTTGGGGGACGGCAATTGCAAGGACGCTTTTCTTCGGGTCGCTTCTGACGGTCCTAGTGACCTTTTGCGCGCACTTTGCGTTACCGAACATAATCCCTCAACGGGTTGTGCTTCTGGTCGCGGTTTCCGACATCATCGGCCTTAATCTCACGCTGATTTCTTCGTACGCCTTTCAGGCAGTAGAACAATTGAATTGGGGTGCTACGATTTCCGCCGCAATCAGCGTTAGCCGGCTTTTCGCGGCCGTTCTTCTCATATTCCATGCACCCCATCCAACGACTCTGCAATGGTCATACGCCTACCTCGCGAGCACGTTGCTGGTTCTTTTCGGCTCCTGCCTTCTTGTAGCGATCCGGCTGGGCCTCCCGGAGTTGGATGTTCGCAGCGTCCGCAGCGAGCTCCATGAGGGTTTATTCTTCGCTGCTGGTATGAGCGCGCAGACTGTGTACAACGATCTCGACAAGACGATGCTTGCGCGTCTCGGCAGCTTGCAGGCAACAGGTATTTATGGGGCTGCGTACCGCATCATCGAGGTAGGCTTTACGCCGGTTTGGTCTCTGCTTGCTGCCGCATACCCCAGCTTCTTTCGCGTCGGTCTGGAAGGTATCGAGGCGAGCATCGCTTTCGCCAAACCGCTATTGCGAAAGGCCTTTCTCTTCTCCTGCTTGTTGTGTCTTGGCATCATGGTATGTGCTGGTTTGCTGCCTATGGTGCTCGGCAAGCAGTATCTGGAGGCCGCCCAGGCGTTGCGCTGGCTCGCGCTCATCCTCCCAATTAGATCCATCCACGCCTTCTTCTCCGATGTATTAACCTCCGTCGGACGTCAGGGTCTGCGAACTCTTCTCCAGCTAGGCGTCGCTCTGGTCAACGCCTTGGCCAACCTTTGGTTGATCCCGGCGTTTGCCTGGAAGGGAGCAGCCTGGTCCAGCGTGGGATGCGATGCCCTGCTCGCTATCGCCGTGCTTTCGGCCCTACGGGTTCTGTCTAGACAGCAAACCGAACTCTCCCCACTTCCTCTAAACACAGTAGAACGAAATTGAAAAGGAGGTCTATGACGGTTCGCAAAGTTTGGCTCGGCGACCTGTTCACCTGTACGGTCCTCTTTCTGTATACGGGCGCCTTCATTACGATTTTCATTGGCAGCCATTCAGCTGAAGAAGCTTTTCGTGGAACCACAATGATGCAGCTTCTCTGGTCCAGCATTTCTGTCGTTGCCCTTGTGCGAGCCATACCAATACGTCACCGAATCATTGCCGTCCTGGAAAAAAATTTAGCCTTGGTAGCACTACTGTCTCTTACCAGCATCTCCTTCTGCTGGTCGATCGACTCGCAGCTTACCGCACGGCGTAGCCTCGCATTGCTACTCGCAACGATCTTTGCGATCGATTTTGGGATTCGCTATTCAGTCGCAAAGCAGATTCGGCTTGTTAGCGTTACAGTCGGGGCTGCGGTCATACTTAGCGCAATCGTTGCGCTCTTCTTTCCAAGTGCCGTTCCCCCAGCGGACACAGGCTTCATCAGCTCTGACCCGGTCGGGTGGAACGGTTTATTCAATCACAAAAGTGTTTTCGGCCACATACTCACATTCGCAGTGCTCTGCACCCTTTTACATCTCCGTGAGAACGTCAGGAGCACTGTAAGATGCGTTATCTGTTTGGCCGTGATTTTTTCGCTGATCGCAGAGAGTCAGTCCCGCACAGCCCTCGTTATCTCAACTATTCTCGTCCTTCAGTGGTTCTTCCTCAAGATGATGCATTGGAACGTTCGGACTTTAAGAACTCTTGGTGTCGCTACGGCGCTTTTGACGCTTTTGTTAATCGCAGCATCCCTGCCGTCGAGCGGTGGGTTAGCCTCGATGATTGACAGATCAACGGACCTCACCGGGAGGACCGAAGTCTGGAAAATGGTGCTCGATAGCGCTTCCAAAAAGCCTGTTTTGGGCTATGGATATAGCGGTTTCTGGGAACTGACATACGAGTCTAAACGGATCTCGAACCTATTGAATTGGAGTGTGCCAACCGCCCATAATAGTTTTTTGGACGTGTACATCCAGGTTGGTATGGTTGGTCTTCTTCTCTTAATGTCTTCAACCGCCGTGGGTATTGTGCGGTCTTTCCGCTTTGCTCGGCGATACAGTACGCCAGAGTCGGCATGGCCACTATCGTGCATTCTGCTGGTCTTGTATTATTCCGCCACCGAGTCGTATTTCCTCACAAGTAACTCATTTACATGGACGATGTTTGTAAGTGCACTCGTCAGTACCAGCTTTCCCACACCTTTGTATCCTCTGCCTAGGAAGGGCTCGACGCAGGAGAACGACATAACAAGGATCGAGCGTAAGGAGTCAATCGAGGCATATGCATAAAGTCTGGCAAATGTTTTGGTATGTTTTCTACGTCGCAGTGGCAAAGCATCTCCCTTATTCTTACGCGAGAGTTTGGGGCAGGCCTGCCCGATGGATTCGGCTTGCATGCTGTTCTCGTTTTTTGGCGGGTTGTGGCAATCACGTAAACATTGAAAGAGGGGCAACCTTCGGAAGACGTGTCTGGGTCGGAAATTACTCAGACCTTGGAATAGACTGCAAGATCAACGGAGAACTCCACATTGGGCACAATACCTTCATGGGTCCTCAAGTTATGGTCTATACGACGAATCATGAGTTTATCCGCACCGATGTGCCTATGATGTACCAGGCACTTACAAAAGAACGTCCAGTTGTGATCGGAAATGATGTGTGGATAGGAGCGCGCGTGATCCTCTTACCTGGCGTTCATGTCTTTGACCACGCCATTATTGGCGCTGGCGCCGTAGTTACGAAAGACGTTCCTGAATGGGCCATAGTTGGTGGCAACCCTGCTCGCATCATACGGTACCGTCGTGGGTCTGAGCCAGATGGAGCAGATCGATCCAACTGCGAAGTCCTTGTACAGACTTGAGCGCACAGGAACTAACGAATGCGCGGGCAAGTCTAAGAATGATTTCAACACCTAGGTCGAGGATATATCAGTGCAAGTTGCCGTCTGCATCGCAACCCATAAACGGCCCAAGCTGCTCCACAAACTGCTAGTCGGCTTACAGAATCAGACTTTTTCACAAATTGACAGGCCTGAAGTGCATATCGTGGTCGTAGACAATGACGTTGCCGGCTCGGCAGCCGAGGTCTGCCAACAGGCAGCCACCAGTGCGCGTTTAACGTACGTAGTGGAAACTCGGCGTGGTATTGCGAATGCGCGCAATCGCACACTGCAGGAAGCAGGAAAGCCCGATGTTGTTGCATTCATTGACGACGATGAGCAGCCGGAGTCAACCTGGTTGGAGCAATTACTGCTTGCACGGAAGAAATACTCAGCTGACGTGGTCTTTGGACCTGTCCAACCGCGTTTTGCGGAAGAGGTTCCCAAGTGGATAAAGCGCGAAGGCTTCTTTGATCCACCTCAATATCAAACAGGCGAGGAGCTCGATTGGGCGGCCACCAACAACGCGCTTGTAGGTCGATCCGTTTTGGAACGGGTACCTCAGTTTGACGATCGGTTTCAGCTTTCGGGCGGTGAAGATTTCCATTATTTCAAAACTGTTTACCTGCTAGGCTTCAGGATCCTCTGGTGCCAGGAAGCCATTGTGCATGAAGTGATTGCTAAAGACCGGGGAAACATGCGAGCTCTCATACGCCGGCTATACAGGGCTGGCAACTCTGCTAGTCTCGTGGAACGTGCCATTGATCCTCGCCTCACAACAAGACTGCTACGTATTGTGAAAGCCGTCGGATCCATCTTTGCAGGCCTTGGTCTTTCATTTCTCGTTCCGTTTCGGCACCCGCTTCGAATCGAAAAGCCCATGCGCCGGCTTTGTCTCGGTCTCGGACAGCTCGCTGCTTCTGCAGGTTTCGTCCACAATCACTATACAACTACTTCAGGCGAGTGAGAACAATTGTAAGCCTAGATAAGGTAAATATATGCGCGTTCTTCTCTCAGCTTATGCGTGCGCACCTGACACAGGGTCGGAGGGCGGATTCGGGTGGGGTTGGGCAACCCATCTAGCTGCACAGGGGCTTGAAGTCCATGTGCTGACTTCACTTAGTAACAAAGCAGCTATTGAGACGGCAGTTCTGAATGGAGAGTTCAAGGGACTCACATTTTCGTTTGTGCGACCTTGGATAAGAGGACTGAGGGAATGGAATGGCGCCCATTACTTCGCTTGGCAGTGCGCAGCGGTGCCGAAAGCTAAGCAGTTGCACCGTGCACAAACGTTCGACATCGTCCATCATGTGACCTACGGCAGTATTCACGTTCCATCGCAGTTGGGAAGTCTTGGATTGCCTCTTATATTCGGTCCCATCGGAGGCGGTCAAATCACGCCGCCAGGGCTCGCTGAATACCTCGGAGAATCGAGATGGAAAGAATGGTGCCGTACTGCTTTCACGCGTTTTCTGCCGTTTTCCGCTCTGCACCGGTACTGGATGAGGAAGATGAGTTTAGTGCTGGCGACGAACCACGAGACGGCGGACCTCGCGAGAAGGATGGGGGCACGCGAGGTGCGCCTTTATTTAGATTCGGGGTTGCCGGACAGTTTCGTCGCTCCTGGGCCAAGGTGCAGCTCGTCAACGCTAGTACCGCTGCGGCTCATCTGGGTCGGTCGTTTCTTAAGGCGCAAGGCACTCCCTCTAGCACTAGATGCGCTGGCTCAAGTCAACGTTCCCGTGGAGCTAACCGTGGTGGGTCATGGGATTGAGCCAGATAGCTTTTGGGAAATGGTAAAGGACCGGGGCCTTGATGGGAAGGTCTTTTGGCAAGAAAAGGGCATTCCTTGGGCTGAGGTACGTGAGGCGTATAGAACGCACGATGCACTTCTATTTACAAGCATTCGAGAATCCTTTGGTTCACAACAGCTGGAGGCTATGGCAGCAGGACTCCCAATCATCAACCTCGATCTTCACGGTTCTCGGGCATTTGTACCGGTTGATGCCAAGTTCACAGTGCCAGTTTCCGATAAGGCCTCGACTATACTTGCACTTGCATCTGCGATCAAGAGCTTTGCTGCTGCGAGCATTGAGAAGCGGAGTGCAATGTCCAACGCGGCTTGGATGAGCGGTTGCCAAAATACATGGACTGAGCGTGCAAAGCAGATTGCGGGCATTTACGTACAGCTACTAGAGGAACGGATGCGGGCAGGAGTTGACTGAGCTGCAATCTGAGGACGACGAGAGAAGAAGGTAATTGCCTGATGCGTTTCGTAGAGACCAGTGGTACCTCTGTTTCCGAATTAGCGGAAACGGCTATCGTGGACGCCCCCGACTTACAGGTTCCAGGGAACCGAACGTTTTATACGCTGCAGGCTGGCCGTGGCATCGCTGCGGTAATGGTGGTGCTGTTCCACATTGGCAGTTTCGGGGGGGCGGTTCCGCAGTGGCGCTGGACCATTTATCAGCGGGTATTCTATCCCGGTCTATATGGGGTCGATTTCTTTTTTGTCTTGAGTGGCTTTGTCATGGTAGCTGCTCACCTAAGCGACTTCGACCGCCCAGCGCGGGTGGGACGCTACTTCTGGAACCGTGTTAGACGAATTTACCCGATTTATTGGGTCGTCTTGGTTCCAACCGTTCTGAAACAACTGCTTGTCACAGGTAATCATGGGTTAGAGCAGCGGAACCCCTTAACGATTCTTTCCAGTTTCCTGTTGATCCATGTCTTCTCGCTGAACGTCAATCTGTCGGTATCTTGGACGTTATTTCACGAAGTCCTCTTCTATGCCTTCTTCGCCACCCTGCTTCTCAACAAGCGCTTGGGAATTGTCCTGTGCGCGATCTGGTTGGCTGCGTCGCTTCTCTTCTTCGTTCCGGACGCCTACTCTGCCGAGCCAACCCGTTATCTAGACATGTTTTTCTCTCCTTTGCACCTACTCTTCGTTTTCGGGGGGATCGCTGGTTACGTTCTACAGCGCCGCGTCGGCTCAAACCACATCCGTAATATGTTGATCGGTTTTGCGATTTACGTATTGTTCATCGCTTTGCACATGAGGTATTCTGCTCAAGGTCCATGGTTGCGAATAGTAGCTGGAGCCGGGTTGACGTTGGCTATCGTTAGCCTCGCCCAGCGCGAGGCCTCCTCAGGGTTTCGCGTTCCACGCTTGCTTACATTTCTTGGAGATGCCTCTTATTCTATTTATCTTTCTCATTTTATGATCGTTTGGGGGTTGTCTCGAGTATGCTTCCGTATCGATGGCCGACTACATTTTCCCTTGTTCTGTTACGTGGCTGTTATCTTGATTGTTGCGATCAGCGCAGGCGTCATCGTGCATATGTTTCTAGAACGGCCACTCCTGAGATTAGTCGGTGCTCATAAGGGTACAAAATCTGCGGTCCGATCGCGAGGTGATTAAATACGAATCACGACTTCGCTGTCAGTATGCCGTATCACCGTGGCAATTGTTCAGAACGTGCCTTCATGCATCTTCTGCGGTCTGAGACGTCTCAGATCCTCTTTGTTGCTCTCTGTTGGTAAATTCACCAGGCTGCGAGTACATTACCCTTTCGATGAGCGATACTGATCCAAGCACAAGCCAAGAGGTGAGGTTGGAAATCGCGTCCGAGAAACGTCGTTTCCGCGTTGGGCTGATCGTCGGCGATCAAGAAACGTTGCACTGCGGTGTCAAAGATCATGCTCATCGCCTTAAAGAAGCGCTTGAGCAGATAGGGTTCGACGTCACGGTCATTGCCCCTGCGAGCTGGAGCCTACTCGAGATGCCTTCGTTTGTTCGTCATCTACGCAGCGCCAAGTATGACATCCTGCACGTCCAATATCCATCTATAGGCTTTCGTACATCACTCGTGCCCCACGTTCTCGGCCTGCTAAGGATCGCCACTTCCACAGTGGTCACGCTGCACGAGTACACTTTGTTGCCCCTTGCACAGCGAGCATCGCTGCATGCGTTCCGATGGACCGCGAACGGCATCTTCTTCGGTAGCAGTTTCGAAAGAGCAAGCTTCAACCGCAGCCTACGTAGCAGAGGTGCAGAGCAGGATGTGTTTCCGATATTAAGTCAGGTGCCATCAGCACTTCCATCAACTAGGCGGGACCTGACGGTTGCCTACTTTGGACAAATTCGACCAAACAAAGGGCTTGAGGAATTCTTGGAACTGGCCCGTCTCAGCAAGGAAGAGCAAAAGACGTTCGAGTTTCTCATTATGGGCAGCGTCAATCGCGCGAATCGCTCATATGCAGAGGAACTTCTGCTTAGGGCGGACCAGGACGTGCGATGGCTCTTCGATTTGCCCTTCGAGGAGGTTGCGCGGACTCTAGCGCGGTCGTTTGCCGCGTACCTGCCCTTTCCAGACGGAGCGAGTGAGCGACGGGGGAGCATGCCCGCTGCCTGGTTAAATGGCCTACCGGTACTCTCCACTGTCGGGAAAGCTACGACGGACGCGATCCGAGAACGGATTGTTGTGGTTTCATCTCCTTCGGAAGCTCTTGTCGCGTTGGAAGGCCTATTGACCCAGCCGGCCAAATGGGAACGTTTCAGTGAAATCTCGTGCGCGTATGCAAGCGATCACTCCTGGGATGCTGTTGCCCAGCGGCATGCAGCAATGTATGCAAGAGTATCAGGCACGCCAGAGTAGTTAGCTTCGGACTGAGTCTGGGGCGAAATACGCTACCCTTATAACTTCGCGTGCTGTCCGAATCATCCAGGTGGTGAAGCGATGCACGTATGCACCTTTATGTAACTTGAGTGTCCATCTGAAGAGGCGCATTACAGGATGCGCATGAATACTGGAGGTAGCTGTACGAGCAAGCCTCTGGAGCTTGCTTGGTTCAGCGATCTCCCCTCGCTCGAAGATGTGTGGCATTGATGCCGGTAGCGCTGCCGGTGAAGGTGGTTACACTGTTTGGAGCAATTTCAGCGCTGAAGCCCGAACTTAGCGAAGTGATCCCTGTCTGTCGCACAAGATCCTGGGTCGCTGAAGTTACCCAGGGCACCACGGTTGGTCCCGGCCGCATTCCGTTGAACGACACCGTGACAGGCGAAGTCGAATCGTTCGTATTGATTGCGACGATCGCGAAGTTGCCAGTAGACGGGTCTCTGAAAGCTGAGATGTAGATGCCCGTCGCCGGGTTTGTCGTGGCGTCAATTCGCATCCAGCCGGGCCGCACGAACTTACTATAGTTCCCCATCACATAGAGACGTTTCGAAGCCACCCCGTCATGCATGAGCCCTTCGTTGTCGTCGCTATACTCATTAATCAGCCACCAGTAATGCCAGGCGCTTACACCTACGTCCACCAGGTTATGGTTGATGACCTGTGCCCATTCGAGAGCATCGTTCATGGAGGGATCCCAAGAGCCGCTCTGGTTGATTGGGGAAGAGGCTCCCGCCGTAAATGTACCGCAGACCTCCGTCTCCCAAAGATTGGCACCACTGGACGTGTATGGGTTTGTGAAAGATTGAGAATTATCGTATCCGTGGTAGGCCAGAAGCCCAGCGTAAGCGGCGGTGGATGGATCGCTCATCGTGGTAATCGCCAAGTTCTTGAAATTGTCGGAGCCGCCTGTCTCCGGCAGCATGAGTTTCGTGCTGCTTTGACCGGCTGCATTGAGAGTCGGGCCAAGCGTTCTCAAGAAGTCGTGAAAGGCTTCGCCGTTCCAAATCATACCTCCGTAGCTGGCGCAGAAGTCCGGCTCGTTCTGGATCGATAGGGCGTATAGAGGCACCCCTGTCGTCTGCCGAACACTGGCGATGTAGTTGGAAAGATACTTGGCGTACGCTCCGTATGCAGATTGCAGCAGGTGCGAAGGCGAAGAAGTCACGGTGCAGTCGGTGCTCCCATTCGAGGACATGCCTGCAGGCGGAGACCATGGCGTCGACCAGATGCGAGCGCCGCGTGCAGCTGCGAGTTGCATATCGCTGACTGCACCAGCGCAAGCGCCATTGATCGATGCACAGCTTCCATCATTCGGTACCTGCGTACGCAGCAAGGAGAGGCCTACTCCATTTGTCGTCGAAAAGAATAAGTCGGCCTGAGCCGGCGTAAGTGGCGGATAGGTGAACGCGTCCGAGGCACCGAAGCCGTCGATGGTTTGTCTGAGAGCATTCCAGTTCACGATGACGGCGGCAGGTGAAGGAACAATGGGATTCGAAGCCGTCGAGGCGGCTGAGCTGCCCAAGGAGCTCGTGGCGGTTACAGTGAAAGTGTAGGGCGTGCCATTAACCAAACCGGCAACGGTGACTGGAGTTGCCGTCGTGCTGTTCACAACAACGTTTCCCGGATGAGCTGTGACAGTGTAGCCGATAATTGCGGATCCGCCGTTTGAGAGGGGAGCTCCGAAGGAAACCAAAGCGGTGTTATCTCCGGCTACTGCGTTCACTGCCGTTGGTGCGCTTGGAACTGCATAGCCGCTCGAGTAGAGTTGCTGAACCTCTGTGTTTGAAAGTGCCCGTCGATACATCTGCACACCGTTGATTAGACCTGGGTAGGTGGACCCGATCGCCAAGGCACCCGCGATGCCAGCGGTCCCGCTGGCAGCTTCAGAGTTGACCAACGAGCCATCCAAATAGAAGCTGACCGTTGTGCCGTCATAGGTCATGGTGGCGAGATGCCATTGGGCTAGGTCGGTTCCTCGGCCCAGGTAATGGTCTTGGTTGCCAGCTTTAAGATGGATCCAGACATTTCCTTCACCCGGGTTGGAATAGATGGCTGCGCTGTTAGTTCCGAAAATCAGTGGATTGGAACTTGGGATAGAGGTCTGCCGGACCCACGCGCTCATTGTCACTGCTCCGAGATTCATCACCAGCTGTCCCAGATTGACCGCAGTGGTACTTCCATCGAAAGCTCCCGAATAGCTTCCGGAGGCGCCTACGTAGTACCCCAGATTGCCCGTCTGGCCGCCGCTCCACGTTCCGTCACGACCGTTACCCGAGCGGTCAAGTGCAGTTGTTCCCCCCCCCTCGTTAAGGGGCCACGATCCGACGAGGCCTGCCGGGTTGACAGGAAAGAGAAGAACGTTGGCCACGGCAGACACAGCATTGTTACTCATAGTTGTGGCTGTTATGGTCACGCTTTGTGTGTTTTGCAGCGAAGCAGGTGCCGTGTACACACCGGAAGGAGTAATGGTCCCGATTGCGGGCGTGATACTCCACGTCACAGCAGTGCTGGCCGCTCCGTTCGCGGCGGCGGAGAATCCGAGGCTTTGCGCAGGCCCAAGGTCACCCATGGGTGGGCTGATGGTCAGAACGACAGGTGGAATCAGCGACACTGTCGCAATTGCCTGCTTCGTTTTGTCGGCCACGCTCGTGGCGATCACGGACACCTGCTGGGGCGCGGAGATCGAAGTTGGGGCCGTGTAAAGTCCTGCAGGTGAGATGCTCCCGATAGCGGGAAGCAGACTCCAACTCACGGATGTGTCGCGGGCATTCTTTACTACCGCAGCGAACGCCTGGCTTTTGGAGGGGCCAAGAGAAACGCTGCTGGGAGTTGTTGCTACGGATACCGGCTGCGCGACCTGGAACGATGCAGTTGCGGCAAGGCTACTGACGTCGTCCAGGATGGCCACCGCCCGGATCGTAAATGATTTGGTCGCCTGGATCGGGCCAAAATACTTCAGCGACGCTGCGTTGGGCAGACTTCCGTCCTGCGTATAGTAGATGGCTGCCGATGGCGATGCATCGGTTATTGTGATTGCTTGGTCAGGCTCGATTCTGCCGGATGCTGGACTCACGACGGGTGTTGGAGGCAGAGCGACAACAGGAATGCGCCAGTCGATCGGCGCAAGTGGGAGCAGAGGCAGGAAAGGTCCTTCTGCAGATGCTTGGTCAAAGATGGCTTCTACGTTGTCCGTCGGATTCTTCGCAATCGCGAGCGCAGCGCTTAGTGTCTCGCGGGGTGGTTCGGTACCTTGTACCTTGGCACAAGCAAACAGTTTCCCACAAGCAGTTCCGTCCCCTGCCGTCCCACCACTAGAGCTGACGCAGGAGGAGACTACGTTGGCCATCGTGTTCAGTTTGGCAATCGGCGCTGCTGCATCTGTCGGGAGCGAAGGTCCAGGTGTGGTGCCGGTTGCGGTGTTTACAAGCTGCTGCACAGTCTGGACAGCGTCATCGAGAGCCTGACTGTCGACGGCGGCAGAACCAATGTGGGTTGGCGACTGTATGAAGCGCAGCAAAGGCCACACTGTTCCTACCGTAGTCACTTCATTGATCGTGATCGGGGCCGCGTTGCTGAGGTGACCACATGGGCCAAGCGCTGCTAATAAAGTGATTGCGGCATTACTCTGCGCGTTGGGCGCACCGGTCTGGCCGCCCCGCGCCAGCAAGTAAACCTCACTCTCATCAGAGGCGCACGAATACTCTGCTGGCAGAGTGAAGGCCCCGGAAGTGCTTGTTTGAACGGGTTCCTTCAGCAATGGAGTAGAAGCGGAGCCGGTACCTGTATCGCCCATGGAGTACAACTGCACAGAAGACCGTGCGATGGGTGCCTGTCCCGAGTAGACATACCCATTCAGTGATACTCCTCGAGACGGAAGTGCAACATCGCGTACACCACTTCCGCACCCCGTCAGAAGTGAAGCCAGCATTCCAGCAAAGACCGAAGTAAGGAGTAACATCTTGCTATCCCGATCACGAATTGCCATTAATTTAAGTCGCAGCATTGCGGACGCCTCTGTAGCGCAGTTTCGCGCAATGTCCCAAATGTTCTCAATGGCACGAAAGACCGCAACGACTCACAAAGAGGGATAGCGAAGAGTATAGGTGTAGTAACGGAGCTAACACTTCGCTCTCATTACTACATTGGATGATCTGTGTGAGTGCCTAGATGATATCACAGCAGCGAGGTCGCAGGATGTTAGCAAGCTGGTGCGCAGAGCGGACGAAGGCGGGCGGGAGGTTTTGTTCTAAGCGAACGCATCGCGGCTCAGGTTTTGCTCGGCAGTAAGCTGACTGAAGCCTGCCTTTAGCGAGCCGGGTCACCAAGCTCTATCCGGGCGTGACGGCGCGCTTCCTGAGTTGTGGCGGGCCAATCTGCATTTCTACAATACCAAGGTGTTCTCGCTGGAGGGGGTTGGACTCAAAGGCTACGTGCGGCGACTACATCACAGCGATGCGAACGTGCAGGCGATTCCGACTATCTGCGGCACATCGTGCAGAGGCTTCGCGACCGCATTTTGCACCGGCTTTCTGCGTGTACTCGAGTACCGAGCAGGAGATCGCGAGGGGAGCCTTGCAGCTAGACATCGTGGGCAAGACCTTGAACATGACAAACCGAAAGTCAGGAACGATAAGAAGAACGCAGCCAGGTGAGCGGGAAGAATACTTCGGAATGTTCTTCAGAAAATCATCCCCAACGTGAATCAGACACCAAGCTGCGTAAATGAAATAACCCAATAAGACATGCTATAAAAGTAACCCAAGTGATACTAGCGGGTTTATCGACGTTATGCTCAGCGCATATAGTGATATGAGTTGTATAGTCGTAGACACAATGGCTCCGTTGAAGATTCGTAAGGCTGTTTTTCCCGCCGCCGGTATGGGGACTCGCTTTCTGCCTGCCACCAAGGCCACTCCTAAAGAGATGTTGCCGCTTGTGGACAAGCCCCTCATTCAGTACGGCATCGAAGAGGCCGTCGCCGCGGGCTGCACGGAGATCATCATCATCACTGGCCGTGGCAAAACGACGATGGAGGACCACTTTGACCGCTCCGTCGAATTGGAAATGTCGCTTGAGGCACGCGGCAAGACCGAGCTCCTGGAACTCATTCGCCCGCTCCACAACTTGGCGCACATCACCTACACGCGCCAGGCCGAACCCCTCGGCCTCGGCCACGCCGTGCTCCAGGCCAAAGCCCTTGTCGGTGATGAACCCTTTGCCGTCATTCTTCCCGACGACATCGTCGACGCACCGGTTAAGGGTTGCCTCGCGCAGATGGTCGAAGCCTTCGAAAAGACGGGCAGCTCCATTCTGGGTTCCGAGATCGTCGAAGGCGACGCTATCTCTAATTACGGCTGTCTCGACTGCACGCCCGATGCTGGGGATCCTCGCCTTTGCCGCGTCCGGGATATGGTTGAAAAGCCGAAGCCCGGCACGCAGCCCAGCCAAAACGCCATCATCGGCCGCTATATTCTCACTCCACGCATCTTCGAAATGCTTGAAACCATCGCGCCTGGCGCGGGTGGAGAAATTCAGCTAACTGATGGCATTAAAGCACTTCTGCAGTATGAGACGGTCTACGGATTCACGTACGAAGGCAAGCGGCATGATGCTGGTGACAAGCTGGGATTCCTGAAAGCCACTGTTGAGTTTGCGCTCAAGCGGGATGATCTTGGGCCGCAGTTCGGAAAATGGCTCCGCGAGTGGCTACAGTATCCCATCCTATGAGATTCCAAGTGGGAGCGTCTACCCAGTGCACTTCGGCATAAGTACCAAACTCCCGTCACCCGACGTCCTTGAGCGTCGCGAATGCACTAGGTTCGAAATTGTCTTGACCCAAAGTGCTCCCCGTAAAAGCGGAAGAAAGTTTGGAAATCCTCCGTCATTTGAATTTGCCAATTACCACGCCATCACCAAGGCTAATCTTCCACAGGGTCTCTAGAAAAGTTTCTTTCCCGAATTAGCTGCCGAACTGTTTCAAACCGTCGATACCACTAGTCTCCTGCAAGGCATCGCTCTTCGCCGATTGCAATAATCTTCAATCTCTTGGCTAGTCGGAAAGACATGGTCGACGGCGAGGAAGACCCTTTCAGGGGACAATTCTCAACTTGGAGATTCTCGAACCTATCGACTAAATGAAGTAAACCCTTCTCTGTGATTGTCATGGCTAGACCCGTTTTAAGGTTTTGGAGACATCGTACCATCGGAGCAGAACAGAACAAATAGATTTCATGAAGGTACGCCAGTAGCGAGCTGCTGCAAGACGACCATTAATGCCCGCAATACGCAACACTTACGCCGGGAATCCGCTGATTGTACACGGTCAAACGCCATCTGTCGGTTAACAGGGTCTGTCTGCCTCGTTCATGCACGCCGAGTAATGGGAACGGCAGTCATATGCAAAACCCGGCGCTTTGGTAACAATGTTTCCTCTGTTGTTGCGGCACACATCATTCGGCTCATCAGCGATGTGATCATGGCGAAGTGCAGCATACCAAGCTCTGAGGTCCCCCAGCGCGCAACTCCGACCCTATGCGAGATCTGTGTTCGGTTTTCACCAGCGTCGCGGCTCGTCTCCAGCTTGTCGTAATCGCCTTACGACGCTCGGCGTAGGCTTCAGGTAGGAACGTCGGATAACGAATATGCTCACCCGCGTCGCTCACATTTATATAAGCGGCTAGACTTGAGGGAGGACGTGCATCTAAAATTGCGGACGCCGGTTCTTTCTCGCGCGCACGTTTTTGGGTGATTGCGTTGCTACGATGATCGTCCAGAAGCAAGGTATGTCTATGTTGATCCGGATCTCGATTGCGCTCCTATTTGCCATATGTATAGTTGGTTGCGGAAGCGGTTTCCACCCTGCGCCTCCAATCGTCTACCCGGACATAACCGGGAATTGGCAAATCCAAACTGGCTACGGGGCTCCTGGAAATGGGCTACTACTGATAGGCTCCTTGTCGGAGCAGGATTCCCAGTTAACAGGAACGTTTCGGTTCGTTAACCTCACTGCAGGGGGGCCTTGCAGTACCTCTTTTCAAGGCGTTACCCTAACAGGGTCTTTCAGCGAAACCGGGCTCATAACGTTGCAGTCAACGGAATTTGCTGGTGGCTCAACAATTGTTATTTCGCTTCAGAGTTATCCCGCTGCGAACAGTTTCGCCTATGGAAGCATTTTGATTGCCGGGGGTGATTGCGCGTATTCTTTCTCTTCTGCACTCGGCGTGAACATCGCCGATGTGACAGGTGTATATTCAGGCACGCTGGCAAGCGTCGGATCGCTCGCAGCGCTAGAAAGTGGAAATCTGGAGTTGACACTTAAGCAAGCGACAAAGTCTGCGCCTGATGGACAATTTGCACTGACAGGGTCGATCATGTTTGCGACACCATCTTGTGCTGCCTCCGCCAGTTTGAGTGGTACTGTCAGCGGACTCCAGTTGAACCTAATGTCCGCAGCCGACCCGAAAACGAATATAAGCGAAGTGCAGGCGACGGCTACACCCGGCACCGATGCCTCTCAATTACAGAATGCGGCGCTCACCTTTAAAACAGGTGCTTGCGCCGCCAGCCTTTCTGCTTTTAGCAGCTATTTAGGTAATCTGAAGCGGCAATAGGCTTTGTCGACTAACAGTCTAGGAGCGTTGATAAAGGCGTCCTCACCACGACTAATGTGGTTTAACCACCGACCGTACGTAATCTGGAGGCTTTATTTAAATCGTGCTTAGATAGAATTGCGTTGAGAAGAGCTTATCGGCAGCATCGTGCCGATAGAAATTAACTTTACGGTGCTCTATTAAGATGGTCCGTCCTGAGGAGCAGTGTAGCGGAATAGCTCAGCTCTGTTATTCGCGTCTCGTGCCTGACGTGTTCCGACTGCAAACCGCTCTATGAGTCCCTTTGCCAAATAGCTTGTTTCAGATAAAGGCAAGCATGCCAAAACCTAATATGTAGCTTGACCCACCGAACTGAAGTTCAGGGCTTGTCACCGCGATACCCAGGATCGCTAGCGCGCTCATGGCGATGACGACTAGAGCGCGAAATGCCACGGGGGGCCTTACTGCTCATCGCTCGCGCCCACGACTGTTCGGCGATGTTTTGCGGACGTTCGCCCAGTGTTTCTGCAGTTTAGCCATTCACCTTTTAGCATCGCGTCGGATCACGTTCTCGGCCTGAGGTTTTCCGCCAGGACTGGTAACGATGGAGAACTCGACGGCATCTCCATCGCTCAGCTCTTTGTATCCCTCCGCCTCTATCGCCGAGAAATGACAAGAAACGTCTGGTCTTGTGCCCGCGTTCAGGAACCCGAATGCCTTAGCGCTGTTGAACCACACCACTGTACCAACGTGTCGCTCCATACTCGCTCTCCAGTTGTTGATAGATGTTGATATTGTGCACGATAACGAAGAGCCAGCAACGTCGTACTCCTGAGGTTACCTTGAGAAACCCGATGCATCGGCGAAGCGTGTGTTCCCACACATGGGCGCGAGAAGATCCTTCTTGAGACCACGGACAAATAAGACTGCGGCCTGGGCCGCCTCCGCGTCAGCGGTCATCGCTGAGGACTCCGTCGCTTGCCGTCTCGTGGCTTGCGTGATCTTTCCCCAACTTTGGGAAGTAGTGGGAGAACAGCCCACCACGGCCTGCGAGATAAGGGACCTGACCTGCACCTAACAGCGATCGCGACCGAAGAGAATCAGAGAGTGGGCCGTTTGAATGTAGGGCTTCCGAGCCACTTTCCGGTAGATCAGGCGACAAGGCGAATCGCGCGCCTTTCTCCGTTGAGCTGGCAATACGTGAAAATTAGGAATTCCGAAAAATATGGAAGAAGTCGGTGCGCCGTTACCGGACGGCATGCGCCAGTATGGAACTAGTCAGCAGCTTAGATCCCACGGGCAGTGCATATATCTCTATGGAGTTGATCGATGTCTACATGCATTTTGCGCCTCCCCACTGTAAAGGCCCGCACCGGCCTATCTCGGAGCACGATCTACCTGAAGATCGCGCAAGGCACGTTTCCTAAACCCGTTTCCCTAGGAGTCCGAGCAGTCGGTTGGCTTGAGAGTCAGATAAACGATTGGCTTGGCGGCTTGACTGCCAAAGTCTAGCGATCCAAACTGCCTGCGATACCCGTCAAAACGAAACCACTCTCCACAACACAACCCGGCGCCATGCGAAGGTTCCCACCATGTGGGCGCGAGCGCCGGTTTGTTCTCAAACCAAGTCTCGACAGAGAGCTAAAGGACTCTTGGACCGCGTCATGTCAAAATTCGATTCACCTTTTCACTCCAAATGCGGGTCTCATCGGGCTCGCCTGACTACCTACAAACCTATCGTCCAGCAGTACGGAACGTTCTTTTCTGCATTTCCGTGGCAGGCATACTGCACAGGAACATACCGAAAACGCAAAGCGCACAAGGCAGCCTTGGAAACATTCGATCTCTTTATTCGAATCCTGCAAGCCAAGCTGAAATGCCGTCTGGCGTACGTGGCGGTGCCCGAGAAAACAACTTCGGGCCTTGGGAGACCAGCAGGGCCGTGGCATTGGCACTTCGTGGTTTGCGGGCCAGACCACAGAAAGACCGAGCTCTTGGAGCTCACCCCACGACTTTGGCAAGAACTGAACGGGGATGCGCATGTAGTGCCGTACGATCATCAGTTCCACGGAGGCCGCTACCTTGCGAAGACCGCGTGCCAAGTGGACTTCGACTACGTTTTCGGCAATCTCGCCTACCTACCGATGCCCGTAAACCTTGACCTCTTTGAACAACAGATGCGTGATACGTACGTACCTGAACACGTTCGTCATAGGCTTACTGGTGAGACGCTGACGCTTCGGACGTTTAACGAGAGTCGAACCTAATTCTTTAGAAAAAACTGGAGGCGAATTGTGGGCGGATTTGGCAGCGGTAGAACCCCTAAGAACAGATTATCCAACTCCTATCACCAGCTGACCGTTCGCAGATTAGAGCGATTAGGTGGACTGGTGAGCGGGAAAACTACTACTTGGAACTGGTTAGCGCAAAGCCAGATTGTCACCTTTGCTCGGATCACGGCTGAAGGGTCGGGCTTACGGGTGCTTTACTCTTGGTGGAGCATGAGCGACGGCTGGACGCGGTCGAACTGGTTCATACGTCTGGAGTGGTCAGATTGTCATTATGGCGGCCAGCGGCCATGGCTGATTTGCCCGACACCTCGTTGCGGACGCAGGATGTTTGTTATTTACGGGGATAGAGACATTGCCTGCCGTACATGTCGACGGTTCTCCTACCCCTCGCAGAGAGTCGCACCGGAAAACCGAGCCCTCTACCGGGTGCAGAGCATTCGGCAAAAGCTCGGCGGCCCACCTGACTTGTCACTGCCGTTTCCTGAGAGGCCAGTCGGCATGCCTTCTTTCACTTATACGAAGTTGGGGTTACGTGCCCTTCGTGCAGAAAAGGAAGCAAACAATCAACTCATTGCATCATTCAAGCACTTGCCAAGGCCCGCAGAGAGAACGGCGGCACCCGACGCGCCAAAAGGAACGACGAGCGGCAATATTTTAAGGGATGAATCCTGATGCATGACAGATCCGAGTTGGCAGTTCGCAAGATGCTTGACGCCGTACCGTCGCCCACATATGACATCGGTGTTCAACACCATACGGGTGCCATGAATACGCAAGTTAATATGCCCGGGGAGCTCGTCCTCAGCCGTCTACGCTTTTTAAAAGCGCGGAACGCAGGTGGGTGCAACATCTATATCAGACCTTCGGGCAGCACTCTCTACACCCTTCTTGATGACCTCTCACGCTCGTCGATCGACAGAATGAAGAAGGAAGGTTACGGACCATGTGCGCTTGTGGAGACGAGTCCCGCAAACTTCCAGGTTTGGCTTAGGCACTCCTCGGAACTTCCCAAGGCGCTGGCCACGCTGGCTGCGAAAATTTTGAGTCAACGTTATGGTGCCGACCTGAACGCGGCTGGTTGGTTGCGTTTCGGACGTCTCGCAGGATTCACGAATCGCAAACCTAAGCATAGGCGGACGGACGGTCAATTTCCATTTGTCCTCCTGCATGAAGCCCAGGGCTGTGCGTTTCAGGCAGCATCGCGGTTCCGATTCGAACTCATGGAACTTGACTCGATGGAGAGAGCCAAGAGCAACGTATCATGCTCGGAGAGGGATAATCTCCTTTCTCCCCGAAGGGGACGGAGGTCCTCGTACCTGAACCTTGAGCGCTTCCGTATACACCCGAAGTTCGCGAACTGCCCTGCAGCCGCCGATCTTGCCTTCGCGGCGGCAGCTCTGGCCGTTGGCGCAGACAGAAATTATGTTGAGGTGATCCTGAGAGAGCACTATCTCTCGAGCGATCTCAATGTCTGCCGGCAAAATGCTTATATTGAGCGCACCCTCAGAAAAGCTGCCGAGAACAAGACAGATCAGTAGCATCTTTCTGCCAATCTTCTCTGAGAGGTGAGTAGTTGTCCCAGAAAGAAGGGGTCAGCTCATGCTGGACGCTTCGATTCTTCGCAGCCCGCTTAGTGAGGTCCTTGAGAGACAGAAAACGCTTCGCTTCGAACTGCGAGCGACGCGTCACTCACATGCCGCGCTGCTTCAAGTTCTTGCTCAGGCCGACCCTTCGCTCCTTGATTGCCAAAACGATGCTTTATCTCCTCTTCTCGACGAAGATGTAGTCCCTAGATCTCAAGGACCAACGTAATAAGTAGTCGATCTAAACCAATCCGTTGTCCGTTCTCTGTGGAGTTTTCAAGAGATCACAGGGCAGATGCTGACATCGTCTGCGCGATTAGCGCGCACATCGGTCCGACGGTAGGAGGGAAAATGGGAAGTGGGACTGTCTTGGTGCAGAAGATCGCCGTTTCCCTCGGAGTAACGCTAAAGGATAGACTCTAACCCCAGCACGTCAGAGTTCACTTTAACTCTTCGGCTGTGCCGGGCATGAAGTGAGCCCAACTCAAGCTATCAAATCTAGGCCTTACAAGACCTATCCCGGGTTGAAAACGGTCCCAGCTACCTTCAGTATCATAACGGGCCTTAAGCTCCGAAGGACACGTTCTGGTCTACATGCGGTCTACGGCACAAATGCAGCGAGGAACACCGCTACCAGACGACTTCCAGAGTCTGCTACTCTGTTTGCCATGGACCAAAAGTCGAGCACAGAGGGTCTCTTGCTGGTCATCGCTGCGGCGCTGTTGATCGCGGTGTTGCTGAGCCGTGGCATTCGAGCCTCAGACATTTGTCCGAAATTACAGATCTGGATACTCTGGCCTGAATGGACCCTCGCGTGTTTCAACCCGGCAAAAGGTAGGTCTTGATCGAACGCCCGCACGGATCTGACATACCCGATCTTCGTTATACATGCAAGAGGTGTACAAAAGCTGATTGAGAGCGAGAGTGAAGTTCTTCGCGTGCAAGACTCTAGCTCTTACTGAAATCTTTTCGGCCCTTTAATGCACGTTTGCGGGCTATCTCTCGCTAGGTGTCCTGATTCGCCTTCCACAGATCATGGCCGGGAACGAACCGGATCTTTGCGCTCTTTTGGGAACTCCAGCCGCAGGCACACGGAAGACGCTCCGGCTTCTTCACCTGCACGAGGCCGGGACCGCTTGGCTGAAGCTGAGGAGCCAAAAAGAGATGTGTTTCCCGTGTTTGCCGTGCCCGTCTTGTAGTTCGAAACTCATGATGGTAACAGCCAATTTGCGCCGAATCGTTTCCCACAGGTTTCGGGTTGCTGACAGATTGCTTGATCCGTTGATGTATTGCTGATGTCGCTGCCGTCTGGTCGGTATTCGCGTTTGTTACCTGCTGTTCGGGGCCGATTCCATCTCGTTAGCGGCTACGCTTTGTCGGCGGTAGGCGCCGAATCTGAGATGAGCTTCAGGTATGGAGGAAGCTAGACGCCTCGCATCAGGTCGGAAATTGTGATCTGGAAGCTGCCTGCAAGCGCCTCAATCACTGCCAGGCAGACATCCTTGTGTCCATTTTCCAGCTGACTGACGAAAACTCTCCCGATCCCGGATTGCGCGCTCAACTCTTCTTGACTCCAGCCCTGTTCGAGGCGGAGCGATTTGAGCCGGTCTCCGAAGCGCTGTCGGGTGTTCCTTGACACCCCCTTAGCATTGCTTGTATCCGATGGTGTACAACATTGCCTATCGGCTACATTTGTTCGGGAGGCTTGGTGCCACGGGTGAGTTCAGTGATGCTGAGGGTTTCATGTCCGGTGGATGCTACCATACACTACGCCGGCACAGAGCATGCAGGCAAGATGCTGCGGTGCGCGAAGTGTGGCGGACCAGTACCCATCGGCTCTAGCGGCGTTGCGTCGAGTGCGCAAATTGCTAAAAAGACTAAACAGACTGTGCCAGCAAGGTGGTGGCCGCGCTCCTGGGGGCGCATACGGCTGGAGCTCAAAGCTAGGTCCAGGCTTCTGACGTACGCAATGCTACTGACGCTTGTGGTAATGAGCGTCTTCACTGTAGCATTCCGCCGCAAAGAGAATTCCTTGAGCTTGTCATTTGCTCCGCCGGGAGCGCCGAAGGTCCTGGCCTCACCCGACTCTTCACAGGAACGACCGACCGTTAACCTGCCCGGCGCACCGCCTTTCTTTCTACCCAGAAGTGGGATCCCCGACACAGGTCCTTCCAGGACCTTACCAACGGGAACGCAGATCAGGGCCAACGCCCACCTCGGCGGCAGAGGGGTGCTAAACATCGATGACAGTGAAGGCTCAGACGCTGAGGTGAAGGTCGTCGACCAGAACAGTGGCAGAGTCATTCGTGATGGGTTCGTGGAGCAAGGTAAAACGTGGGAGTGTCGCGGGCTTCGGGAGGGCTCCTACACGATTCTTTTCGCGACTGGCACTGACTGGGATTCGGGCGCGAAGCACTTCACAAAGCGTCAGGCGTTCTTCGAATTTGGAGAAAGCCTCGTTTTCAGCGAAGAACCTGTAGAGGACGGCATTCGTTATTCGCGATACGAGATAACGCTTTACGCGCAGCCCGCAGGGAAATGTCCCGCAAGAATCAATCAGTGAGACAGCATTCAACAGCAGCATGTGAGAGGGAGGGGCTGTGCCGAGAAAGGGTCTGAGAATATCCAAGGGAAGTAAGCTCTGCTGTTTGAGTGACGGAAGATGGCTGACATATCGGAGCACCGGCTACTACCTCGGAGAACACCGACTTCAAGCCGAGACTGCGCTGATCATTCTTATGGAAGAGTGTGAAAAGGATTACAGAGTTCGGCCCCGGCTACGCCGGAGCATCCCTACAGATGACTACGGAATCATCGATAGAGATCCCTTTGTTGACTATCAACCTGAGCTGGGCATACCCACACACGAGCGCTACCTGATTGAGATGATGAAAGCGACCGAACCGCCAGCCAGAGACTGGCCTCAGGACTTCGAAGCCATCCATCGGGCTGCTCTGTCGGAGGATCTCAGCGACAAATCCTTGTCTCGGCAGATTCCTCTTCTGGACCGTTTGTACTGGCATCCCATATTCGGCGCTGCCATCCGTAATCACCGGCCAGCAAGGTCGCCTCTCACGCATTGGATTGTGGTCACTCAACTCACGGGCTGCAAACCCAAAGATAACGATGAGGATAGAGGTCTGCGGACGGAGAGAATCTGGGCTTATAGCGAGTGGCGGATACGTTCATATGCGACTTTTGAGTACCGGGAGGTAGTCTCGCTGCGCCAGATGCCAGTCGGCTCCTTTCTCGGTTGGCACAGGTTTGAGCGACCAGGTGATGAAACTCCTCACCTGCTTGGAAATAGACTGCCCGAGAAATAGCTACGGGCTGCCGTAGGCATTTTTGGTGCGATATGCAGAAGTTCGTTGTTCTCCAGATTGGCCGGGAAGTAGTATTCAGTTTTCGCAGGCTGTTGGTGCAAGAAAAGTTTCTCGACAACCACGTCAGAGCTGGTGTGGATTGGATAGGGGTGATTGCATGACGGGGACAAAAGTCTGGAGCTGTTTAGGCGTCGGAACGTGTCGGGCGTTAACACGGCTCCGACACAATCGGCCGAGCAACCCAGCTTGGAAGACAGGATGCGGACTCTGGCAGCCATTACAGGTGCGTTCGTCAGTCTGGCCCAAAAAGGTCGCCCAAGGTACAGCGAACAAAGTGTATCCGCTCGGCCTTGAGAGACATATGCAGTATCGGAATGACCCTGATGGATGCCAGCCTGAGCGCCCATTTCACGTTGGAACTAGTTCAAGTGTCTACTGAGCGGCCGCGCAATCGACTGTGGCAGAGCTGACTGAGGCCTTAGCAGCCACGATGGGCGACAGCTTCAGCGCCCAGCTCAGCGAAGTGTGATCCTCGAAGCAATGTTCGAGACGGAAAGCAGCTATCGATCGGTCACGAGC
Source organism: Granulicella sp. (assembly GCA_965198545.1). Taxonomy (GTDB): domain Bacteria; phylum Acidobacteriota; class Terriglobia; order Terriglobales; family Acidobacteriaceae; genus Granulicella. The sequence continues at coordinate 207,220 of CBDAPS010000005.1, forward strand.
TGCTGATCCGGAATGCGCATGAAGAGTTTCAACTGTAAGTTTCTTCTTGCTCCCTTGACGTGGAGATGAAGCCAAGAACGCAGGGTGACAGGACCATGGCAACGAATGCGAAGGCAGGGCAGAGGTCATGCCTTTGTGTTTCTCCCTACAAAAGGCAGGAGCGCCCCTTTGTGAAAGGATCATCGGAATCCCTTCATTTTTGGTCATGGCACTTCAGTGAGGCTATCCCGCCAACGAGGGAGCGCCCGTCCAACGAAGTTCGTATCAGTCTCGTTGAGAGTGAGGTGATCGGATCATCGCCGTCGCAGATCAGTTGCCGAGACTTGTGGAGCATCTATGCTATGCAGCTGACTCCGTAGTCATTGCGCTCAGCATCACACTGCTACTAATTATTGGATGCCGCCATGAAGATCAACTTCTGGTGCACTGAGTCGATTGGGTCACGAGGCATGCTTCCATACTGGCGATCAGCTCACTTCTGGATCCACGCTGATCTTCTTCACCGGTCAGCTCCTTTCCGTCGTAAACGGATGCACCAACGGTTTATGGTCGACAGCTTCGTTGACGGGAGGGTGCTCCTCACCCCGTGGCCCTGCCATCGAGTCTGCTCCCCACGTATGACCAGGAACGCCCAATCAAAACATAATGTCTTTCGATGGTTGAAAGCATTCGCCGACGGAGCGGCAAGACAATAACACGCAATCGCTCTAGACGCTGACTTGCTGAGCGAAGAGCTATCGATTTAAACAGAGTTCTGCACCCGTCCCCCGTCCTTCAGCTTGTAAACCTTGCCGCGATAGTAGAAGTTCTCGCCGCCATAGCTCGCCAGCCACAACGCCCCGCCCATCAGGTCGCGCAGCGGATAGATCATCGCCTGCTGCAGCCACGTCGGTTCGCCCATGACGCGCAGAATGGCTCCCGCCTGCATCCAGCGATTCACCACCGTGCCAAGCAGCCACAGCAGCCCAATTCCAGCGTGCCCGCTCAGCAGACCCCAGGCCATTCCTAGCAAGCCGTACGGTATGGCAAACGTCAGCCCGCTTCCCAGGTGTCCCCACGGGCGTGAGCGCCGCGTGCTCTGCATCCACCGCAATTGATTACGAAAGCTCAGCGAAAACGGCGAATCCTGCACCATCAGCCGGATCACGTGCGTGGCCAGCAGCACGCCGGTGCCCTGGTTCGCCAGCCGGTTTCCCAGCACGAAGTCATCGGCATAAAACTGGCCCAGCTCGCCGAAACCGCCCACATCCTGGAAGCTCTTCCGCCGCACCGCCATCGTCGCGCCCAGCGCGAACTTCGTGCCTTCCAGCATGTCGGCCACCAGCACACCGCTGGTCATCTCCACGCTCTTGCCCACTGCATCCAGTCGCGACGCAAATCCTGCTCCCTCGTGCGCCGTTCCCAGGTACACACACGAGGCCAGCCCCACATGTGGATCGCGCAGGTTCTGCACCATCCGGCGCAGATAATCCGGCTCCACCCGTACGTCCGCATCGCTCGTGATGTAGTCGTCATGCAGCGCCTCGCTATCCAGCTTTTCCAGCGAGAACACCTTGGCGTTATGAAACTTCGGGATCGGCTCGCCGCAGGTAAAGAATCGCGCCTTCACCTGCGGATAACGCCCGCTCACTTGCCGTGCCAGTTGCAGGCCTTCATCGGACTCATGCCGCGCGCAGAAGAGCAATTCGAACTCCGGATAGTCCTGCTCGAAGAACGTCTCCAGATTGCGTTCAATGCCCTGCTCGGTGCCATGCAGAGGCTTGAGCACACTCAAAGGCGGCAGAAACGTCAGCGGCAAAGAACCCTCGCGCCGCCGCCGCAGCCCAAACCGGGCCGCCACCACCAGCACCATGCTGCAATAGATCGTGGAGGTCACGCTGCCCAGCAGCGCGAAACACAACAAAATTCGTAGAAAATGTGCATCAGAAAGAAACGCCTCGAAGCTCATCCAAGGCCGCAGCCTGGGGCAATCCACGCCTCACCTCAGTGTAGAGTACGGCTGCATTGACTGCATCTTTGCGTGACGACAGGTCCTGATCCGCTCGTTAAGAAGCCGCGAATACGGATAGTGAGTTATGCATAAATTGGAGTTTAGAATTCGGCTTCCTAGTAATGTGAGGCGAGACACTCCACTGGCGTAGAATCGACCTTGGAAGAGAGGTGTTTCTCCATGGCTTTAGATGTAAATGCAATCCTGGCTGAAATCGAGTTTGAGATAAACCGTCTTCAGAGTATTCGCGCTGCCCTAACTAATTCCACATTCGCTGGAGCAACTGTCACCATCGGCAAGAAACGCGGTCGTCCTCCGGGTTCAAAGAATGCTGCACCCTCATCAGCAAAGAAGGCAAAGCGCCAGTTGACCCCGGAAGTTCGCAAACGTATTGCCGACGCGATGAAAGAAAGATGGGCTGCAAAGAAGACCGCTTAGGTCTACAACATGAAAGAAAACGAGCCCCAGACTCAGGTCAGAATTCTTCGCTGGATCCACCATCGCTGCACTTTCTTTAGCATTGGGTAGGCCGCCAAACAGTCGCTCGGTGGTGTTGAGCAACCGGCGCTTGCTGTCCGCATAAGCGAGACAAGGTCGCAGCATTGTTCCCGGTGGAGTCTCGCTCGGTGGATACGATGCGCGCCCCCCTCTCGCTTAAACGTAACCGGCTCTCTAAAAGATGTAGTGTCGAAGTTAGAGACGTCCTCTGCCGGTTGGGTGCCGGCCGCATCTATGTACATCTGCGCTTCTTTACATATGCACATAGCGCATCCACCTTTCTTTCCGCTCCAACTCCGTGTGTTTACATCATTGCAAGGGCTAGGACGGGGCCAAACATGGGCAACAGAGTACTAAAGCCAGTTCGTGGCTTTGGTCAACAGGACTAAACGTGAATGCCGCGACTCAACAGGATCATGATGAGTCGCGCAGTCGGCAGACTAGCAAGAGCAGCAGAGTAGTCTCAGCACGCGGCCCATGATCTCATGGCATGAGGTAGCAGAACTCCCTAGAATACAACGACGTTTTCAGCTTGGGGCTTGCCGTTGACACCCGGCACGATCGAGAACTCGACTGCATCCCCGTCCTTTAGCGTTTTATAGTCTTCATCCTGTATGGCTGAAAAGTGACAGAAGATGTCTGATTCGTCACCTGCATTCAGAAATCCATAACCTCTTATGCTGCTGAACCACACAACTGTGGCTCTGAAACGTTCCATGATGCGCCCTCTTGAAACGATAAGTGAGAAACAGTTTGCCCGAAGGCTCGGGATCTATCAAGAGTTGTATTACGACCGCAACGACGTTACCTGTTCCCCGGAAAGAGACAGTCCGGAATTGGCCAACCTTACTGTCGCTCCCCATGCCCGTAGAGTCATCTACACTCGGTACAGCGATCGTCTTTCCACTCTGCTACGGGCCTGAGAGCCTTGCACTGCCCCAAAAATGGTTTTCGTGAATAAGCTCTTCGGGCTATCGCCTCGACCGCCGCTTCTCCCGTTTATCATTGCCGTAGCGAAGCGAAAGCGAAAGTCCTAGCAATGTCTGCAAAGGGACAGACGCCAAAAGGCGGCGCGCCCACACTCAACTAAGGCGGAGCACGCCTTACCGCAGGCCTGAGGGTTCGGGTGCTCCGCTACTTATCTTCTTGGTAGCTGCCAACGACCGCTAGCTGGAGGCGAGGGTCATCTGCGCTCATCGCCTGATGATGAGCGAGAAACGCTTCTTTCCGGCGCTCCAGATCGTTCGCAGTGATGTTGTGATATTTCAACCTCCCGTACGTTCGCTTGTCCGTCGGTGGATTGGCGATCGCGACTCACTATGCCAGCAACCACATCAGCTGCTCCTCAGTCAGGGTTAATAAGCAGCTTTCGACGTGAGGCCCGTTTTCCAGCGCATACTCCACCGCTTGCCGATTTGCGAGACACCAACGCCCCACCCCGTTTCTGCCATCGCCTCGATCTTGAATGAATCAGCGAACTTGATGGTGCGGAGAGGTGGTCGCCCACAGCTAGAAACACCACGCAACCATCCCCCCTGTTCTTCAAAGCGCATCATGAGTTTGTGCGGCCTTGGAGCACACCTGGGGCAGTATCGTCCCCCGGTTCGACACCCAAGCTTATATCCCGCCCGCGATGGGTCTTCGTAAGGGGATATGAACTAGCGACAGGTCATTCGCTGTTCTGTTGCTCGGCAGGGTCGCGTGGAAAGACCTGCGGAGGTGGGGGTGCGTCCAGCAGTTCCGGCCCATTGTTCTTTACGTAGCCCACGGCGGGATCGCAAGATGTGGATCATGCCTCAGCCTCAGAGGGGTGCAGCAACGCTAGAAGCTGCCGCTTCAAATCGGGGTGTGCCGCCTTGCCGTAGTCATAGATCGTAGTCTTTCGGGTCTAGGATGAATGGCATTCAGTCGTTTACCTAGCGGGTGAGTTCGTTGCCGCTGGTTCTGATAATGGCATAGGTTTGCAGCCACTAACCATCGGCAGGGTCTTTCCGCATCCAACAGGCCGCGAGGCTTTGAACTGGTTTAGCGTCGACATGTAGACGCATGGTTGCTTCCGCTTTAATAGGATCTTCTTCCACTCGTAAGCCGTCAGTCGGCATGCTTGCGTGAAAACTTCAGGCTGAGTTTTCCGCAGAGCGCAGCACCCGTGCTCCTCTCTGCACTGATTCCAGGTAATCGGCCCAGTCCTGCATCATCTTCGCGCGAGGCTTGAGGTAGAGCGCATGATTATATGCCGCACTCACCGCGTTCCGCGGGGTATGGGCGAGTTGCAACTCAATGTGCTCATGCTCGTAGCCCTGCTCGTGCAGAATGGTCGACGCCAAGCCGCGGAAACCGTGTCCGGTCATGCGCCCTTTGTAGCCCATCCGTTCTAAGCCTTTCAGGATTGTGTTGTTACTCATGCAGCGTTTCGAACTGCGCTCACCCGGGAATACCCACTCTCCCCCGCCCGTGAGCTGCTGGAGAGATCCTAGTGCTTGGAGTGCATGATTAGATAAAGGAACAATGTGTGGCGTTCGCATCTTCATACGTTCGGCTGGTATATCCCATCGACCCTGCTCCAGATCGAACTCCGACCATCGAGCTCCAATCAGCTCACTCGTTCGAACGAACGTAAGAGCCATTAGGCGGATTGCGAGGCGGGTGACATGGCGGCCCGGATACACTTCAATGCCTCGGAGGAGAGCAGGCAAGTCTTTCGCATCGACCCTTGCATAGTTGATCTTGGTGGTGGACCTGAGAATGTCTCTTGGCTGTATCTCGGCAGCGGGATTCCGCCGCGCGTAGCCGTGAGCGATGGCGTATCGGAAGATCTGTCCCGTTGTCTCCAGCGCGCGCTTGGCGATATCTGATGCTCCACGATTTTCGATGGATCTCACCATCGCCACAATCTCAGGTGCCTCTATCTCAGAGATTGGGCGTGTTCCAAGGCTGGGGACAATGTTGGTTGCCAGACGCCGCCTCGTTGAATCTACGTGCCGCAGACTCTTACCGTGGCGCCAATGCTCAAGCCAGAGGTTCGCGATTGAAGAAAATGAATGTTCTTGTGCGATTCGCGATGCGTTCTGATCAGTCTTCCGCTTCTCCATCGGATCGACGCCCGTGGCCAGGAGTTCTCGTGCTTCTCGATGTCTCGCGCGTGCCAGTGCGAGACATACGTCCGGGTATCTGCCGAACGTTATAAGCTTCTCTCTTCGCTTGAACATGTAGCCCCAGCGCCAGCTCTTGCCCCCAGCGGGAGTGACCCATAGATAAAGCCCAGCTCCATCGCTCAGGCTATAGGCTTTGTCGGCTGCTTTCGCTTTACGAATCTCGATGTCGGTGAGTGCCACGACGGGTTCCTCTCGAGGCGGCGTACCCCCGCCTAAAATCAGAGTACCCCTCAGCGTACCCCCACGCAAGCTCGGCTTCGACCGGACATCGTAGGACGTTACGAGAGGTGATCCTTGGATTTTCTTGAGGAACCGTGGCTTCCTAAGGCAGCCTCGGCTCTTATGGGAAGAGTTGATGGCGGAGGGAGAGGGATTCGAACCCCCGTTGCCCGTTAAGGCAAAACGGTTTTCAAGACCGTCTGTTTCAACCACTCACACATCCCTCCGCGCGCGTGGGTAGCGACAGTCTACCAGCCCCTTCGAGGAGTGAGCAGGAAACGGAAGCGCTCACAGCAAAACTGACACAACGCGAGCTTCGCCGAAGCAGCACAAACCTTAGCGAACGCCCCACCGTCAGGCCACCCACTGTCGAAGTTGGCCTTCCTAGAATTGGAAGTACAGGAACGTCGTTCCGGCCGAGCAATAGGCCATGCACAGGAGAAACGCGCATGCCGTGAGTGCCCACCATGGCAACGTGGGAGCCCAGCGAAGGTTTCGCGCAATCGACCAGTTCTCTCCGTCCTCGCTCAACGCCTCGCCAAAAATCTCCTGCGTATTCGGCATCAGCCAGACGATCAGCATCAAGGCAGCGAGCACCGCGACAGCGCTGGGCCTGACGTGATCGCCGCTTCCGTGCCTTCCCAGAAGGCCGCCATAAACACGGAAGGCATCGCGCACGGAGTCGGCGCGGAACATGATGAACGTCACAACCACACACAGGAAAGTAAGCGCCGTGGCCACGGGGGCTGTCATGGCGCGATGAAACTGGCTCGTCTTCGGCACGAAAATCCGCCATGTGTGATTACACGAGATCAACAGGCCGTGCATGACGCCGTACAGGATGAACTGGAGCCCGGCCCCGTGCCACACCCCCGCGAGGAACATCGTGAACATCGTCGGGAACAGGATCATCTGCAGAAAGCCGTCAACCGTCGCCTGAGCCTTCCTGGAAACTTTCTTCCCATGATCCATGCGCCAGCTGCTCACCTTCATCTGCACGGGCGCATAGACGTAATCCATGATGTAGCGCGTCAGCGTCATGTGCCATCGCTGCCAGAAGTCGACAATGCTTGTCGCTTTGTAGGGCGAGTTGAAGTTCATCGGAAAGCGGATCGAGAACATGCGTGCCAGGCCGATGGCCATGTCCGAGTACCCGGAGAAGTCGAAGTACAGCTGCATGGCGTAAGTCAGTGCGCCCAGCCACGTGTCTGCTGTTCCAGTGGAGCCCGGATGGGCAAACAGCACGTTGGCTGTTGGCGAAATCCGGTCGGCGATGAGGGTTTTCTTGACGAAGCCGAGCGTAAACCAGCTCAGCCCCACGGCCATGTCGTCCGCGCGCAGCAGGTAGGGCTTCTCTTCCCTGAACTGCGGCATGATCTCCTTGTGGTGGAGGATCGGGCCGGCAATGAGGTGTGGAAAGAACGTCACGAAAAGTGCGTAGCTGCCCAGTGACTCGCGTCCTGCGGTCCCTTGCTGCAGATCGATAAGGTAGGCAATCTGTGTGAACGTGAAGAAGGAGATTCCCAGCGGCAGAATGACCGCGCCCCAGCTCTGGTGAGTCAGCCCGATGGAGTGCGCAAAGCCGAGGAGCGGGAAAAGGTACTTGTAGAAGCACAGCGCGGCAAGGTCGCCCACGATGCCCACAACCAGCCAGGCACGCTGCTGACTCGGTTTGTTCGCGCATCTCGCGATCCCGAGGGAGATCAGAAAATTGAAGCCGATGGAGCCAAGCAGCACAAGGAGGTACTTATTGCTCCAGGCGGCGTAGAACGCCATGGACGCCATGGCGAGATAAACCACCGCCGGTCGCCGGCCGAACCGGCCGACTACCCAGTAGCCGAACAGGCAAAGCGGCAGGAACACCAGAAAAAATTTGGGACTGCTGAACGTCATTGGAAAACTTTCCCCGGCTCGATTACAGGCTCAAGCATTCAACGATGTTTCAGCCTGTGGGGTGGTGGCTCTTTCACGTACTCTCCATGCCCTACGTCATATCCGTACAAACACAAATCTTAGGGCTGCCTCATTTAGCTGGAACGCATCGCGTTTGATTGCTGTGGATGGGTTGCAGTCTCGTAGAAACGCTCTGCCCTGCGGGCTACACGCACCCCTAGGTCGATGAATGGCTTTTCGATCAGGTGGTACATCGCAAACGAGAAGTTGCGATGCCTCCTGCGATGACGCCCAGACGAAGAAAAAGGCTGTGCTCATGCAGCTTCGCAATACCGATGTAGTTGGCAAACGTGTGCGTGAGTAAATGCCGTACGAGTACTGGGCGATCTTCTGCACAATCTTGCGTACTGCCTCCATCCGGACTTGTTTGAAGAAGGGTACCGATACTCCGAGAATGAGGCAGAACCACCACGCATGCGTCAAAGATGGAGAAGTGTAGAGGAATACAGCGGTCAATCCCAGCAGGAACAACGGAAAGCTCCAGGCGGGCAGTATGGGCTTTCGACTGCCGAAACCTATGTAAGCCATGACGCCGGGCAGAAAGTACGGACCGCACGTAACCAGGTTCATCGGCGGAGAAGCATACGTTCTGAAAATAGATTGCAGCGTCACCACCGTCAACAGCCAAAGCAACAGCAGCGTCCACAGTGCGCGATAACGGATGACGAAGAAGAACAGGACAGGAAGCACAATATACATCTGCATTTCCAGGGGAAGCGACCACATCACGCCGACGATCTGAATGCCATGCAGGTTTTGCAGCAGAAGCAGATTGCACACCACATCGTAAAGGCTGGGCCGGGGATAAACGAACCCGGTTGCGAACCCAGTATGCATCGCAGGCAGCTTAAAGAGAACAGTGATGAGGACGATGACGATGGCAGCCGGATAGATGCGAAAGATACGCCGGATGTAGAATCCATCGGGTGCGGTTTGCGCTCCAACGACCACATCAAGACCGTGCTGGTGTGTGTGAAGAACATAAACACGCCCGTCAGGCCAAGCCATGCCAGATTCGGCGGCACGTTGACTCCGATCTGTCCCATAACGTGGCTGATGACCACGTACAAGATCGCGAACGTCCGCAGCAGATCGAGATTCGGAAGGTCCTTCGTGGAAATGTTCTGGCGGGAGAGGTGTCTCTGCGCTGTCATCGGCTGCTCCCGGTAAGCCCGTTCACGGCGCTTCCTTGCTGCTCGGGTCGTTTCAGTGGGTCCATCCGCTCAAGGATCTGCTCGGCAACTTCGTTCGAGTAGTAAGTCGAACCGAGCTGGTTCATATGCACATCCCCTTCGTTGAAGAAGCGGACGGGCACCGTTTGAAAAGCGTTGTCGTGAAGTCCCTCGGTGCGCTCCCGGTAGATCTGGGCGAAGCTGTCGCAATCCGGCACCGGCGTGACATCGATGATCACCTGCGTCTCGGGCGTGGTGTATCTCCTGCGAAACTCCTTGACACTCTCAGGATTCCTCTGCACGCTGGCTGTATTGGTGAAAGTGTTGTTGCGCAGACAGTGGGTCTCCGCGGGGAGAGGAAACTGCCACAGCCCGCGGGCGGCGGCGCGATCCCGGCGCACGTCGACCTTCCGCTTGCCGGCAAGCTTGTCGATGACCTCATCCATGAAACTTTGCACAATCCAGGTGGCGTACTCGAAAGCGTAGTACGGATGAACCGTCAGCCACCTGCGCACCGCACCCCGGTTCATGTACTGCAGGCTGTAGGAGACTCCCTGTGGCTTGAAGGAAGCCAGGGGAGGACGCTGCGGGCGAAAATCGATGGAACTCCAGGTGGTCACAATGAAGCGTGGTGTTTTATTGCGCGCTAGGTATACATCCAGAAAGTGATCGCTGCCGGTAACTTCCAGGAACACAACGCCTTCAGCGACATTGCACGCGGAAAGACCGGTTCGCTGCGTGATCACCGCGGGATCGAGAGACATAAGCGCTGAGGAATCGCCATACAGCACGACGTCGCAGTTTTGCTGTGGAGCCCATTCCGCGTATCCTCCCAGCCGCAGCCCATAATCCTGGGCGTGGCTAAGATACCACTGCGTCCCCCCCACAAAGATAGCCCCCGCCAGGACCACGGCCTGCAGCGCGGCGAATACCGCAACATACCAGAAGCACTTGGCTCTGCTGTCGCGAGGGGTGTCGGCCGTCTTGAGAGCGCCTGATGTTTCCTCGATGGGCTCTGTCATGCGAAAGCGCCGTTCGCCACATGCGTTCGAAGGAACATTGCCCATATTGTAAACTCGCTGTATCCGCGATGCCCACGGCTCCTCTAAGCTCCTTCTCCATCCAGGATCTGATCCGCAAGCGCCGGTCGTTGCGTCGGGAGTATTCAGCGCTTGGAGGGGCTTCGGCCCTTGCGCATCGCGGTACTGGGCGGCTCAACGACCAACGAGGTAGTTGACCTGCTTGAGCTTCACCTGCTCGAGGCCGGTTTTCAGCCTGTCTTCCACCAATCCGAGTACGGGCAGTTTTATGAAGAGGCGGTCCATAACACAGAGACGCTGAAAGCCTTCGCGCCGGACATCGTTTACATCCATACCTCCTATCGCAACGTCACCGCCATCCCGGCGGTCTCGGCGTCTGAAGACCAACTGAAGATCACCGTCGAGCACGAAGTAGCGCGCTACATGGAAATCTGGTCTTCGCTGGAAAAGAAGATCGGGTGCCAGGTCATTCAGAACAACTTCGAGCTGCCGCCGTTCCCTCTCCTGGGGAACCTGGATGCAGTATCATCGGGCGGTTCGACCCGTTTTTTTCTCGCGCTCAACGCCGCCTTTGCGGAGTATGCGGCAGCACATCCTCGCATCACTCTCCATGACGTGCATTCTCTCTCCGCGCAGATGGGCCTGGTCCACTGGTTTGACTGGGAGCGATGGTTCAGCTACAAGCTCCTCCTCACGGTGGAAGCCAACCTGACCGTGGCCCGCTCGCTCACATCCATCGTTCGGGCTCTGTATGGTCTCTCGCGTAAGGTTCTCGTTCTTGACCTGGATAACACCCTCTGGGGCGGTGTCATCGGCGATGACGGCGTGGAGAAGATTCAGATCGGCCGCGAGACTCCTGTTGCGGAAGCCTTCACGGCCTTTCAGGAGTACTGCCTCGCGTTACGCAACCGCGGCGTCTTGCTCGCGGTCTGCTCGAAGAACAACGATGAGGTCGCCCGGTCTGGTTTCGAGCATCCCAGCTCCGTGCTCCGGCTCGAACATATTTCGGCATTCCGCGCCAACTGGGACCCGAAGCACGACAACATTGCCGCGCTCGCGAAGGAACTGAACCTGGGAACGGACTCATTCGTTTTCGTGGATGACAATCCGGCGGAGAGGGCCATCGTCGCTGCGCAAATTCCCGGCATAGCTGTGCCCGAGTTCGGCGACAATCCCGCGCTGTATCCGTCCGTCCTTCAGGAGGGCCGGTACTTTGAAGCTGTTTCGCTCTCGGCGGATGACCTTGCGCGCGCCGGGCAGTACGCGCAGAACGCCCAACGCACGGCGACGCAGGCGACCTTCGCGGACTACGGTGAGTATCTTGACTCGCTCGAGATGACTGCCGAAATCGAGCGCTTCCGCCCCGTGTATCTGGACCGGATCACGCAGCTCACGAATAAAACCAACCAGTTCAATGTGACCACTCGCCGGTACACGCTTGCGGAGATGGAGTCGATCGCGGTCAATGCGGAGTATGTCGGGCTTTACGGCCGTCTGATCGATCGCTTCGGGGACAATGGCCTTGTGTCCGTGGTGCTCGGGCGGCGCGATGGCCGGCAACTGCACATAGACCTTGGCTGATGAGTTGCCGTGTCCTGAAGCGCGATATGGAACTAGCGATGCTGGACCGGCTTGTCGAAGAAGCACGCAGGTTCCGCATCGAAGCCATCATCGGCGTCTACATTCCATCCAAAAAGAACAGCATGGTCGCGGACCTGTACGATCGTCTTGGTTTCGCCCGCGAGTCTCAGTCAGGGGACGGCAACGTTCATTACCGGCTCGAGCTTGCGAACTACACACCCCAGAACACACACATCAACGTTTTAGAAACGAGTGCCGCGCATGGATGACATTCTCGAGCAGCTTCAACCGATCTTTCAGGACATTCTCGATCAGCCGGAGCTCGTCGTGACACGCGAGTCCAACGCGCAGAACGTGGAAGACTGGGACTCTCTCGCCCATATCAATTTGGTGACCGCGATCGAAAAGCACTTCAAGATCAAATTCGCCTTTCAGGAGCTTCAGGGCCTCAAAAACGTGGGAGAGATGGTGGATCTCATCCGGACCAAGCTGGCTGCGAAATGAACGAGCACCACTGGGAAGACATTCACCTGGGGATGAAGGCAAGCTTCCAGGCGAGTTTCACCCAGGCAATGGCGGAGCAGTTCGCCGCGCTCTCCGGGGACCACAATCCCCTGCATGTCGATGCGGAGTACGCGCTCTCCCAGGGGTATCCTGCCCCTGTGATCTTCGGGCTGATGAGCAGTTCGCTGTATTCACGCTTGGTGGGAATGTACCTGCCCGGTAAATACGCGCTGCTGCAGGGGCTGGATATCGACTTCAGCCTGCCGTGTTTTGCCGGCGAACTCCTCACCGTGAACGGAGAAGTTTCCTATATGAGTGAAGCCTACAAACGTTTCGAGATTCGCGGGCGCATTTTGAACGGCAACAGGAAAACGGTTTCCAAAAGCACGATACGCGTGGGCTTCCATGGCTGAAGAACTGGTCCTTGTTACGGGAGCCTCCTCCGACATCGGTCTCGCGATTGTTCATGACGTGCTCGGGCACTCCGCAGCTCGGGTCCTGGCGCATTACTTTCGCAGCGCGGACCGCTTTGCACCGCTTCAATCCGCCTTTGGAGACCGCATTACTCTGCTGCAGGCGGATCTCTCCGTCGCTGCGGAAACTGAGCGCCTGCAGCAGGAAATCGCCGCAATCGGTACGCCATCATCGGTCGTCCACCTTCCTGCTTCCAGGCTGACCTACGGACGTTTCACAAAGCTGAACTGGGCCAAACTCGAAGAAGAGATGACCCTCCAGGTCGGGTCCATCGTCACGCTCCTGCAGGCGTTCCTCCCCAGGATGGTCAAAATGCCGCGCGCGCGGGTGGTGTTCGTGCTTTCCAGCGTCGTCCACGGCATGCCGCCCAAGTTCATGGCGCCATACACCATCGTCAAACACGCGCAACTGGGCCTGATGCGCGCATTGGCGGCGGAGTATGCGGGTACGCCTTTGCGCGTCAACGCGGTCTCTCCGGGCATGGTTGAAACCCGGTTTCTCTCCGAGATTGGAGATGTTGCTGTACAAATGGCCGCCGCGGGTAACCCTTCAGGACGGAACGCCCGGCCCGAAGACATCGTCGGTGCGCTGCGATTCCTTCTTTCCGCTGAATCCGACTACATGACCGGCGTTGATATTCCGATCGCCGGGGGAGCCGCCGTTTAGCTCTTGTACTGCTGGAATCAGCAAGATTTCTCCCAAAACCTTTTTGCACGTTTATTTCTGCGCTTCGCTACAATAAGAATAGGCCAGCTACACGATCAGTCTCCGCAAATAGCCTCACCGTCCAGCGGTGACACAGCGGCAAGGCTAACGCCTCTGTTTTGAAGATTTTGCGCCTAAGCCTTTCTCTTTGAATACTTTACGAGCACGGGCTTTCGCATCCTCAACATAGGGGAGAACTTAGGCAGAATAGCGGGGGGGGGCGGCGGCCGGATCCAGAGGGCTGAAGGTGTCACTCAATGACATCCCTCCGCACGAACGCAATCGACGGTCTCCCGGCCAGTCGAGGCGCCAGTGGCCGAACTGAAGCGCCGGCAGCTAGACAAAGCCGGCAGCTAAACTAGAAAACATGGCAGCTTCGCCGAAACCCGCGTCTACAAAGCACGGCAGCATGCAACAGGTTCTGAAGTTCAGCCTCGGACTCACGCTGCTCTACATCCTGGCAACGCTCTACTTCGGCCTCCGGGCGCACTCGCTTGCGCTCATCTCCGAAGCCGGCCACAACGCCTCCGACTTCGCCGCGCTCGGCCTCAGCTTCGTCGCCGTCTGGCTCCAGGCCCGCCCCGCGACCGACCAGCGAACCTTCGGCTTCCAGCGCGCCGGTGTCCTCGCCGGCTTCGTTAACGCCCTTTCGCTGACGGCCCTCTCGGTCTGGCTGCTCATCGCCGCGGTGCACCGCTTCTTCGTGCCCGTAGCCGTAGAGCCCAGCCTGATGATGATGGTCGCCGCCGCCGGCGTCCTGATGAACGGCCTCATCGCCGGCCTCCTCTGGAAGTTCGCCGGCGACGTCAACATCCGCAGCGTCTTCGTCCACATGCTCGGCGACACCGTCTCCACCGCGGCCGTCATCGTCGGCGGCTTCCTCATCCGCCTCACAGGCATGCAGTGGATTGATCCCCTCCTCTCCGTCCTGATCGGCGTCATGATCCTCCTCAGTTCCTGGGGAATCCTTCGTGAGACCCTCCACATCCTCCTCGAAGGCACTCCTCGCAGCCTGGACCTCAGCCACGTCCGCGAAGCCATGCAGGCTGTTCCCGGCGTGCTGAACGTCCACGACCTCCACGTCTGGAGCCTGACCTCGCAGTCCCATGCCCTCGCCTGCCACGTCCAGGTCCAGGAGATGCTGGTGGCCGAGGCCGAGGCCGTCCTCGACCGCCTCAACCACGAGCTCCGCGAGCACCTCGGCATCCACCACACCACCATCCAGATGGAAGTCACCAACTGTGCCACGGTCGATGGCTGCTGCTCCCCGCCTCCCCTCGAGGAGGTAGACGGCCACTCCCACCACCATCACGGCCCCGGCACCCACCACCACGCCCACGCCCACTAACCCCGCCACCCCAGGAACCCTGGCCGCGCTGCCTGCGTAGCATACATACGCCGGGGTGCGCCGCACGTTAGACTTGGGCCACGTTCATCGCCATGGAAAAGAAGGAAGCACTCCAGATCGCGTTGCAATCGCTGTGGGCCAACAAGCTCCGCAGCGTGCTCACGCTGCTGGGCGTGGTGATCGGCGTATCCAGCGTGATCGCGGTGGTGACGCTGATCAACGGAGCCAACGTGTACGTAGCGACCAAGGTGAACAGCTATGGAGCGGATGTCTTCACGCTTTCGCAGTCGCCTGGCTTTGTGACGAACTACAAGGACTACGTTCGCTACAACAAACGTAAGGTCATCACGCTCGACGAATATCGTGCGGTGAAGGCAGGTTGCACTGCCTGCCCGCAAGTGGGTGCGTTACAGTCCACGGCTGGCAAGGTGGTCTATGGGCGCGAGTCGTCGACGGGAAGCCAGATTCGTGGCTACACCGCGCTCATGCCGGAGATGCAGAACCTAAACATCGTGCAGGGCCGCGGCTTCACGCAGGCGGATGAAGACCATGCCTCCCATGTGGCGCTGATCGGGTCTGACATCGAAGACAACATCCTGAAGGGCGCCGATCCACTTGGGCTGGAGGTCCGGGTAGATGGCGTGCCCTACACAGTCATCGGCCTGGCGGAAAAGCAAGGAACTACGCTGGGCCAGAGTCAGGATGACTGGGTGGCCGTGCCGCTGACGACGTATCAACGCACCTACGGCACGGCGAAGACGGTAACGATCTACGCCAAGGCTCCGAGCGGCTCCGTGGGCATGGAGAAGGCCAGCGACCAGGCGAGACTGATCATGCGCGGCATGCGGCATGACCGTCCAGGAGAAGAAGACAGTTTTACGCTGGAAACCAGCGATGCCCTGGTTGGATTATGGAACCAGATTAGTGGCAGTTTTGAGGCTGTCGCCGTGGCTATCGCTGGTATTTCGCTGGTTGTCGGCGGCATCGTCATCATGAACATCATGCTGGTGAGTGTGACAGAACGTACCCGCGAGATCGGTGTGCGCAAGGCGCTCGGCGCGCGGCGTAGCGACGTGCTGCTGCAGTTCCTGCTGGAAAGCGCGACCATGGCGCTGGTCGGCGGCGGGCTCGGCGTGCTGCTTGGTGTGGGCGTTGCGGAAGCCGTCACGTACGCGCTCGGGTTTCCATCCAGCCTGGCGGTCTGGAGCATCTTCGCTGGTTTGTTCGTGGCGACCAGTGTTGGCGTCTTCTTCGGAGTGTACCCGGCGCGCAAGGCAGCGGACCTTGATCCCATCGTCGCGCTGAGGTCGGAGTTCTAGCTATGCGAGCAAGCGATCAACGCGAATCGGTACGGATGGCTTTGGAGACTCTGCGGGCCAATAAACTGCGCTCCGGATTGACCATTCTTGGCATCGTGATCGGCGTGATGACCGTCATCACGATCTCATCGGTCATCAATGGGCTCAACAGCCAGGTCTCAGACCTTGTAGCGTCTTTCGGCTCCAACGTGCTTTGGATCTTCCGCTTCCCTGTGATTGGCGTGCGACCAACCACCGAGATGCTGTCCCGCAAGCAGTTGACCTTCGGTGACGAGCAGGCGATGGCAACGTTACCGCACGTCGTGGCGGCGTGCGCTTCCCTGCGGTACTCCAACATGCAGTTTGGGACCGGCTCAGTGACGGCGAAGTTCGGGCAGAAGAAGGCGGAGAATACGTCCGAGGCTGGAGACACGGTTAGCTGGAAGGACGTTAATGACGTTAACCTGACCACGGGCCGTTACTTCACAACGACCGATCAGGATCGTGCCAGCGACGTAGTGGTACTGGGCCATGACACGGCCGAGAAGCTATTTGGGCCGGTGAATCCCCTGGGACAGGAGATCGAGGTCGAGGGACGGACGTTCACGGTCATTGGCGTGTTCGATAAGGTAAAAGACGCCTTCGGCGGAGGCGGCGAGAACCCGCGCGACAACACAACGTACTTCCCCATCACGACGTTCCACAAACTCCACCCGGAGATTCTCGACTACTGGCTCAGTGTCAAGTACGACGATGTGAAGAACCGGCCTCTGGTGGAAGACGAAATTCGTGAACTGCTTCGGCGACGCCGCAAAGTGCGGAATGAAGCCGAGGACAACTTTTCGATTTTTGGCGCGGACTCGATTACCAAGCTGTGGACCGAGATTACCGGCAGCCTGTTCATCCTGATGTTCGGCCTGAGCGCGGTGGGCCTGATGGTGGGCGGCGTAGGTGTGATGAACATCATGCTGGTGAGCGTCACGGAGCGGACGCGCGAAATCGGTGTGCGCAAGGCAATCGGGGCAAACAAGCGAACGATCCTGCTGCAGTTCACGGTAGAAGCGGTGGTGCTGTGCGCCATAGGCGGCGTGATCGGGATCGTCCTTGGGTCGGGGCTGGGGATGATCATCCACCTTTTCTTTCCCAGCGGCGTCAGCCTCGCTTGGGTGGCCTTTGCGTTCCTTTCTTCCTGTGCCATCGGCCTCGTCTTTGGAATTTATCCGGCCTATAAAGCGGCGAACCTCGATCCGATCGAAGCGCTGCGATACGAGTGATCGCTCAAGCATGCAGAGCGGAATGCAAGGTTGGCTAGACTAAGTTCATGTCCACGCTGGCGCTTGTCACTGAGATATTCACGGCGCTGCTGACAGTGGCCGGAGTCGCTTATGCTCTGTTGGCGTTGCTCGGGGCGAGACAGTTCGCCCGCGCTAACCAGCCACTGCAGGATTCGGCCACGGCCTACGCTCCCGGCATCTCTATCTTGAAGCCGATCAAAGGCGTGGACGCGCGTATGTACGCGGGCTTCGTCAGTCACTGCCTGCAGCAGTACTCCGGGCCGTTTGAATTGCTCTTTGGAGTGCCTTCGCTCGATGATCCCGCCGTTCCAGAAGTGGCGCGCCTGCGCGTGGAGTACCCAGACGTGGCGATCCGGCTGGTCGAGTGCCCGGGGCGGCCAGGCACCAACGGCAAGGTGTCCACGCTGGTGCAGCTTGCCCCACATGCTGCGTATGAGCATCTGCTCGTGAACGATAGCGACATCGCGGTTTCACCGGTTTATCTGCAGCGTGTCATCGCACCGTTCTCCAACACAAAAACCGGGCTGGTAACCGTGCCGTATACCGGTGTTTCGGGAGCGACGATCTGGTCGCGACTCGAGGCATTGGGCATCTCCACCGACTTCATGCCGGGTGTATTGACGGCAAGGTTTCTTGAAGGTGGCCTGCGCTTTGGGTTAGGGTCCACACTGCTGACCACGAAGGCGGCGCTGGCGACGATCGGCGGTTTCGAAAGCCTGCAGGAGCAACTGGCCGACGACTATGAGTTGGGCGCACGCCTTCAGGCAAAAGGCTGGCGCGTTGAGCTGGTCAACGAGGTGGTGGCAACCAGCGTGCCGGCCTACACGTTGCGCGGCTTCTGCGAGCACCAGTTGCGATGGTCGCGGTCCACACGGGACTCTCGCCGTGCCGGCTATCTCGGACTAGGGGTTACCTATGTCCTTCCTTGGGCCTCGCTTGCAGTGATTGCGAGCGGGGGCGCGCTCTGGAGCTTTTCGCTGCTTTCGCTGGCGCTGCTGGTTCGTGTAGCGGTGGCGCTGAACGTTGGCGTCGGCATCCTTCGCGACGGCCAGGTGCTGCGTGACATCTTGCTGCTGCCTCTGCGCGACTGCTTCGGCCTGGGCTTCTGGCTATGGAGCTATGCCAGCGATGTGGTGGTGTGGCGAGGAGAGCGCTTCCAGCTGCGGCGCGGACGGATGGAGAAGATGTGATCACGGCGCCAGTGAGCATCGCCGAGCGTCTGGCTGGCGGGCCATCACAAGGGCTCGGTCCTGCCAATCAAATCGCCGCGGAAGCCCTGCAATCGCAGGATATTCTCCGGGAGTTGATCTCGGCAGTTCAGGACAAGCGCAACGTTGTCACGACTCGTGCCGCCAACGCGTTGCGGAAGGTGCAAACAGCCAAGCCTGAGCTGCTGCTTCCGCATGCTGCTGCTTTACTGCGCGCGGCCGGTAAGTGCGTCGATACGCGAACGCGGTGGAACCTGACGAATGTTGTTGGCAGCCTCCCCTTGCAAGGAAAGCAGAAAGCTCTCGCTGTGGACCTGCTGTTTGAAGCACTCCGTGGCGAAAGCGGGTTTCTGCGAACGTTCGCGTTGACAGGGCTGGTCCACTTTGCCGGGGACGATGCGGATTTGCTCCGCCGCGTCCGCCCCATCTTGTTGCAGGCGATAGAAGACCCGAGCGCAGCGATGCGAGCGCGAGCCCGGAAGCTGCAGAAGCTGATTGGTTAGCTCTGTAGATCGTCCCGTTGCAGCGAATCATTGGGACCGCGGGTGCGGTCGTCGATGTCGCTTACGACATCCGCCAACTGATTCAGCTTGTGGGTGAGGGAAAGGATTTCCGTCTCCGAGCGCCGGTTGACCTCGAAATCGAGTTCGCTGCGAAGGCGATCTTTCGAGTCCTGCCGGTTCTGGCTCATCATGATGACCGGGGCCTGGATAGCCGCGAGCATGGAGAGGAACAGGTTGAGCAGGATAAACGGGTACGGGTCCCAGGCCTTGCCCCTCAGCGCGATGTTGATCGTCGTGTACACGGCAAGCACAACGCCGAAGGTGATGATGAACGTCCACGAGCCGCCGAAAGACGCCACGCGATCCGCAATGCGCTCACCGATGGTTTCGCGTTCGTCGATGATCTGGTTCGGGTTGCGCATGGCTCGGCCGCGGATCATCGTCTGGGCTGCGTGGATTTCGCGCGCAAGCACAGTCAGCATGTCCAGGCCGGCCATGGGCTTGCGGTCGAGCAGCACGGTGAGGTCATGGCGGTCAACTTCGAGGCAGGTGGTGTTCTCCACAGCAAAAGCCGAAGTCTGGTGCTCGGAGTTTTCCAGCATGGAGGCAAAGCCGAAAAAGTCGCCGTGCTGCGGACGGGCAAAGAGCACATCCTGGCCATCCTCGTCGGTCAGGCGGACCTCAACGCTGCCGGTCATGACAACGAAGGCACGCGCGGACGACTCTCCGGATTTGTAGATGCGTTGCTTCGGCGCGAATACGCGTAACTCCACCTGCTGGGCGAGCACAGCAAGCTCGTCGTCGTCGAGTAAAGAGAACAGGGGGACGTGGCGCAGTTCACCGGGATCGCAGGGCATAGGCTTGTCGAGTGGATACCATCCGCGAGGATAACAGCCGCGCGTTGTGATGGGATTATCGCGAGTGGTTCAAGCGTGATTGATCAGCGATTCGGTTGATTGCTGAGGATCTGCTTGCCCTCGGAACTGGCAATGACAAAAGAAGGGCCGGGAGGCTGAAACGGCGTGTGTTCTGTATCGTGCTGATCCTGCCAGAGGAAGATGCGTTGCGAACTCAGCCACTTTCGGGCGAGCGTATCGCGAGACTCGAAGATGCGAGGCGCGTCGGGAAAGAAGCTGCCGTACCAAAGGTTGGAGCTGCGGCCTTCGAGGATGTGGATGTCGCTCCGTTGCAGGTAGAAGCCCAGCGTGGAGCCGGCTTCGTACTCACCATGGATGGCGACAAGATCGCCGGCATGCACCTGCGGGGCGATGGCTTCCGCAAGCTGCGCGGACGAGAGAGTGGGCGAGAAAAGAATGAGGGCGCTATCCGCGGCGAGCAGGAAGACGAACGTGCCTGCGGCCAGAGCGAGAGTCGAGGCGTGCGGTCGGTTGCTGCGGTGCAGGAGATGCGCTCCGAGGGGCCCGAGAAACGAAGCGGCCGCGACTAGCGCAAGCGGGAGGTGGAACATGCCAAGCGCTCGAGCCTTCAGGTCCAGGAAGTGGCCCATGCTGAGGGCGTAATCGCCTGGATTTTGCGCGAGCAAATCGGAAAGCTGCGTTCCGGACACAGGAACGGAGGTTCGCAGAAGGAAGAAGACGGCCGTGAAAGCGAAGAGGCTACCCGCGATGAGCAGCACAAGCAGGACTCGGGACGTTGTTCTTGATGCCCGCTTGTAGGTTGAGCCTATGCAGTTCTGTGCGAGAGAGCCACCGAGGAGAACGGCGGCGGCAGGCAGGGCAGGAAGCACGTAGTACTCCTGCCGTGTGGAAAGCGAGAAGAACAACAGCACGACCGCGACCGCGACCGCCAGCAGGAGGCTGCCGCGTTGTGCGTCATCGAGAGTGCCCCGGCGCAGCCGGGATCGCCACTCAGACGTGCGGAGGGGCACAGCCCAGCGGGTAGCCTGGAGTGCGAAGGCCGACCAAGGCATGATCCAGACAAAGCACAAACCCCAGAAGAGCCACAAGGGAACTGTGTCATAGTCGCGAGGCACGCGCAGGTTCAGGTAGCGGAGCACGTGCTCGTTCATGAAGTAGAACCAGAACCAGCCGCGCACGTTGCCGTCTGTGGGCAGAGGCACCTGCCAATGCCCGGCGGTGAAGCGGAACGGCGCCGGGTGGCCTTGTGCAGGATTCGCGAGGCCCGCGGCGATGTGCCATGGCGCGGCCACAGCGAGGAAGAGAAGTGTGGCTGCGATGGGATGAAGCTCGGTCAGGCGACGCAATGTGCCGCGAGGATCGCGCGTGAGCAGCAGGTAGACAAGCACGATGCCGACGGGGAAGACCACGCCGATGAGGCCCTTGGTGAGCACGTTGAGCGCGCAGGCAAAGGCAAAGAGCAGGCTCGCGCGACGTGTGTCCTTGCTATCGGGTCGGTTAGCGTGCTCGGTTTGCCAGAACGCGTAGAGGGCGAGCGCGAGCCAGAGGCAAACCATGGCATCCGGCAGGGTGATGTGGCTGTAGATGAACAAGCCGAAGCTGGACAGGACGATAAGAGCCGCATAGAGGCCGGCCCATGCGTCGGTGGCGAGGCGGCGGGCGAAGGCCTCGCAGAGCAGGGTGAGGGCCAGCATCGCCAGCGCGAGTGGGATGCGGACTGCGGCGGCCAGAGCGCGCGGCGAAGTGCCTCCAAAAAGCTGCGAGACGCGCATGCTCGTCGCCATGGACCAGTAAAGCAGCGGGGCCTTTTCGAGATAGCGGATGCCGTTGGCATGGAGCGTGACGTAGTCATGCCGCAGCAGCATTTCGCGGGCTACTTCGGCGTGGACGGAGTCAGCATCGTCCAGCAGCGGCGGCGTGAAGAGCGTGAACGAGGCGTAGAAAAGGAACCAGAGCGCGAGCACGGCGAAGAGCGTGGAGCGTGGGCGCGGTGGTATCGCAGGCATGCGGTTCCAGTGTAACGAGCGCACGGACGATGAGCGTGCGCGATAGACTCGGGAGCGATGAGACGCATGAAGCCGATTGAGGCAGGAAGGGAAGCGCTGCGGCGGGATGAGCTGGTGCAGTTGCAGGGCGGCGTGCCCCACCGCGACGGGCCTCCTGCTGAGATGATCTTTGGCGAGTGGTATCCGGCGCTGCGCGCGGGAGGGCTTCGGCGCGGCGACACGGCTACGGCAACGCTGCTTGGCGTGCCGCTGCTGGTGGGGCGAAAAAACGATGGCAGCCTGTTCTGCCTGCGTGATCTATGCCCGCATCGTGGGATACCGCTTTCGGCTGGGTGGTTCGATGGCGAGACGGTGATGTGCAAGTACCATGGCTGGCGTTTTGAGCCCTGTTCCGGGCGCTGCGAGGAGATTCCTTCGCTGACGACGCACGATCACCTGGTGCCGCAGAAAATCTTTGCGAACGCGTTTCCTGTGCGCGAGAGCGACGGCTATGCGTGGGTGTATGTGCCGGAGGCGGGCGCGGGCAGGCTGCTGGATGAGTCGGGTTTGCCCGAAATGCCTAAGCTGCCGCTGTTCACGGAACGGTACCGCACGGCGCATCTGCAGGCGGAGCTGCCGTGCAACGTGGACCACGGGATTATCGGGCTGATGGACCCCGCGCATGGGCCGTTTGTGCACCAGGCGTGGTGGTGGCGGTCGGCGGCGAGCATCCACGAGAAAACCAAGCAGTTTGAGCCTCTGCTGGACGAGGAACACGGGGGACGCAACGCCGGCTTCCGTATGAGCGCGCACACGCCGAGTTCGAACTCGGCACCGTATCGGTTGCTGGGCAAGCCGGTCACCACGATCGACTTCGTGCTGCCTAACCGGAGATTCGAGACCATTCTTGCGGAGAACGCGAAGGGTACGCGACGTTGGTTTTCTTCGCTGACCACGGTGACCCCGGTGACGGCTTCGAAATGCCGGATTGATGTTGTGGCGGCCTGGAATATCGGCTATTTCGTGCCGTTCGTCACCCCGCTGGTTCGGTTCTTCGGGGCGCGATTTGTGCGGCAGGACCAGCAAACGATGATCGAGCAGGCACGGGGGCTGAGGTCGAACCCTGGTCTAATGCTGATCGATGATGCCGACAAGCCGGCCAAGTGGTATTTCGCGCTGAAGCAGCGGCGACTTACCGGGGCGGGTGAGCATCCGTTGTCCGGTCCAGTGGAGCTGCACTGGCGAAGCTGAGCGGGTCCCTGCCCTGCCACCTCTCGTGACAAAATTGAGTGACCGTTCCGAGGCCTTCAACGCCATGTTTTCCATCTTGCAGCTGCGTCCTGCTGTCCGTTCCTTGATGATGCTCCCCTTTTGTTTCTCCGTCTTCTCATCGCTTCAACCGGCAAATAGATCAGGCTCCCGAGCAGATAACGCAGGCATCGGCGCATGAGGGTTGTTCGGCCTCAATCGTCAGGCTTCTGGGCAACACAGGGCCCGCAACTTGCAGCCGCTGTGGTGTGCCTGGTGCTCAGCGTGTGCATGATCGTCAACACGCAGATGGGCGGGGAAGCGATGTGGTTTTGGCATGCCACGGCGTTTCACGAGGGAGTTCACCTGTACTCCGCGATGCATAGTCCACTCCAGCCGCTCTTCGTGCTGGAGACGGACCTGTGGATGCGAATCGTCGGCGTGCGGATCGTGCTGACGCAGTTGCTGCCGCTTCTGCATGCCTGTGTCCTGCTGCTGGGCTGCTACCTGTTCGTGGAGCAGGGTGAACTGCCTTCGTGGCAAAGGGCCATCGCGCTTTTGGGCAGCTTCACGATCATCGTTGCCGGGCATTCTTACCGGTTTGACGATTACCACGTAATCGCCGAGTTCCTGATCGTCTACGCTCTCCTGCTTCTCTTGCTGCTGTCGCGCATTGTGCCGCCGCGCCGCCAGTTTCTCCGCGTTGCGGCTCTCGGCTTGATCGCCGGGCTCACTGTAACCACGCGCGTCACTGACGGTCTGGCCCTTCTGGTTTCCGCGACCCTCTGTCTCGCGATCGTGGTTCCCCAAAGAAAACTTGCGAGCGTTGCCGCGTTCCTGGGCATTGCGGCACTGACGGTGCTGGCGGTTGTGCACTTCACAGGCGACTCATTCTCCGTCTATCTGTCCAGCACGATCTTTCGTGCGGCAGCCAGCAAGGGTGGCAGCGGCAGCCTGGCTTTGGCTCCCCTCAAGACGCTTCGGGCCGCGCCCAGTTTTCTAAAGGTGCATGGCAAGCTGGGCACTCTCATCATGGCCGGCTTCGTGCTCATTGCGGTGCTGGTGAGGCGTTTCTGGAAAGCGGCAGAGCCTTACACCGTTGCTGTGCAGATGGCCCTCGCCGCGCCCCTGTTCTTTGTGCTGCCGGAAAGGCAACGCTTCGAATTCCAGCGCGTCATGATGCTCAACACCGCCATGTTGTGGCTGATAATCCTGCTATACGTGGCCTGCCTGGTCGTGGTTTTCCGCTTCATTTGGGCACGGCTGCGTCATCAGCCCTGGGACACCCGTGAAGTGCTTTATCTGCTCCCGCTCGCCGAGTGGGCTTCTTACTCGGCCGGCGCGGCCGCCGAACCGTTGACCAATTACTACGCTCCGCTTGCCCTCTTTCTGCTGCTTATTGTCGTGTTGCAGCCGTTGCGGCGTCTGCCGGTCTGGGTGACCACATCCTTCTACGGCGTGTTTCTTCTCCTTGGCATCACCTGCATCACGGGTAAGGTGCTCATCCCATACTCCTGGCAGAACTACATTTACCGGCCGATGTTCCAGAATCGGCAGTTCTACCGGCATCCGGTGTACGGCGCCATGTACATCGATAAAGACCTGCTGCAGTTCAGCCAACGGGTCTGCACGGATATTCATGCCGGGCCGGCGGTTCATCCTGAACTGCTTTCGCTTCCTTACCCTTATCCCAACCTTTTCTGCGACACACCACCTTGGCACAACTATGTGCAGACGTTCTTCGACACAAGCTCCCGGGGGACTATTGAGCATCTGGAGCAGGAACTCAATACAGCACCGCCGCAATGGATCGTTTATCAGCGGCAATTGAATATCCTCAAGGGCGCTGAGGTGCTCTACAACCACGGCCAGCCGATCGCCCAGCGCGATCTCGATCAACTCATCTTCGGCAAGCTGGCTAGCGGGCAGTGGACTCTGGTCGATCGGAGTGATTATTTGGGGCAGGGCGGTGGTGGCTGGGTTACCGAAAACGGCGGAGGGTGGTACATCATCCGCACGCGGCCGTAATCCAGAGCCACACCCCCGTGCTCTCTTCCACAAAATATTCTTTCGACGGCTACCCTGCGTTCGCCAGGGCGGTTTGAAGCAGGTCGAGGCCCCCTTCGAGATACCTGCCGTGACCGGCGCCTATGCCGCGGATGGGGGTTTCTGCAGGGACTGCCGTGAGGAGGCGCTCGACGCTGGCCCTGGCGGTGGGGCGATGCCAGGTGGCGACGTTGGGGAGCGGAAAGAACCAGGGGGCCCAGCCCGGGATGCGCGGCGTGCCGCCCATGGTGACGAGGGCGTCGCCCGCGTAGAGGGTGCCGTCGCGCTCGTCGAGGAAGCAAAAGTGGCCGGGAGTATGACCGGGCGTGGCGTAGCAGCGAAGCGAGCCGTAGAGTTCGCCGTCGGAGAGCAGATGCGTTGGGGCGGCGGCGATGCCCGGCAGGCTGCCCTTGATCTTGCACTGGGGCTCGCCGGGGTCAAGCGAAAGGTCCTGAGCGGGCTTTTTGGGCAGCAGGCGGGCGTCGCGGTGGGAGATGGCGAGATCGACCTTACCGAGGAGGTGGTGGAGCTCGTCGGCGGAGCCGACGTGGTCACCATGGGCGTGCGTGAGCAGGATGCGATTGACCGGCAGGCCTATCTGCTGCGCGAGCTTCAGAATGCCGGAACCGGCGCCGGAGATCGTGCTGTCTATCAGGGTCAGACCGTCTGACTCTCGAACGAAGTAGGCGTTCATGAGGCCGTAGCGGGAGATCTGCCACCCGTAGGGGGAGATTTTCGTAAGTTTCATGAGACGGGTTGCTCCGCGTGTTTTCAGGGTTAGATGCGGGGCCGAGAGGGGAGATATCCCGTCCCTTCGACATTCGAACCGGGCACAAAGAGGCACCCAACCTGCCTGGAGGTTTGTGATCGGTCCTCCCCTGCGTCGGACGTTTGTGGCAAGGGCTCCCCCGGGCCTCAAGCCCCTTCTTTAAAGGCTCTACGGCGGGATTGAATCCCACCCCTCGGAGCGGATCCTGCGAAGTTCTAGAAGGCGAGGACGCCTTCTTCGACCACGAGATTGTCGACGGCTATGTTGAGGGCGAGGCCCAGCTTGCGGAAGCCTTCGCGCCATTCGCGGGAAGGCTTTTTGCCCTTGCCGCGCTGAAGCATGTCATTCCAGATGTTCTGGGATTGCCATAAGTTGACCTCGAAGGGCAGGGCGCGGAGGCTTTCGGCGATAGCAAGGGTATCCTGCAGCGTGGCAGTGTTTCCCTGGTCGGCCACTTCCTCAAGACGCTTCATCGCTTTCCGCATGCGGCGGTCCGCGGTGTAGCTGAGCAGGCCGGTGTCGAGCTTGATGTGGTCGATATCGGCGCGGCGGAGCAGGCGGGCGACTTCGGCGGTGTCATAGACGTCGGCTTCGAGCGCCTTACGGAGACTGGCGTTGATGGCGAAGCTGGCGGTCAGGGCGAGCGCCGGAGGCGCGGCGACGTCGGTTTCACCGAGAAAGTCGAGCAGGGTGGCGTGCTCCTCGTAGATGCGGACGAGGGAGCTTTCGACGTCATTGAGCGTGGTGTCAAGAATGCTCTTCAGGATGCGGCGCTGTTCGTCCGCGAAGAGCGAAGTGAGGGAGTAGAGGGTGCCGCCGAAGTAGCGGTCGATCTCGCGAATGAGCTCCGGGAGGTTGGCGCGACGGACGTCGGTTCTTGCAGCCTCGAGGAACCCGTTCCAGGCCTCTTCATCGTCAGGGTGGTAGCGGCGAACGGCGGCTGAAAGGTTCTGGTCGCCGAGGTGGAGGACGGCGAAGCAGACTTCTTCGCGCTCTTCGGTGATCCGGGAGCGAAGGCTCGCGCGGCCGAGTGCAACGCGACCACGGCCCGAGGTGAGGAGCTCGTAGGATTGGCGCTCCACGGTGTAGCAGAAGAGCTCGCCGATGTCCGGGTTGGTCTGGAACATGGAGCTGATCGCGTAGTGCGCTCCGACGTGCTCGAGGTCCACGCTCATACCCGTGACGTACTTGCGATACACATCGGCGCCGCTGCCGAGCCCGGTCACATTGGATTGGGCGCGGCCGAGGATCTCGAGGAAGCGCGGTTCGAGCGCGGCCCCAGCTTCGCCGAAGAGCTTGGCGGCGAGCTGCAGAACACGGCCCGCGTAGGCGATGATCTGCACGGTCTCGATGCCGGAGATTTCGTCAAAGAACCAGCCGCAGGAGGTGTACATGAGCTGGGTGTGGCGCTCCATCTCCATGAGCTCGAAGACCCTGACGCGTTCTTCTTCCGTCAAATCGCGGGTCTGATGGGAGGCGAGGAAGTTCTCCCGGGCGGAGCGGTCGAGCACGACTTCGATGTAGGCGTCGCGGGCGGCCCAGAGGTCTTTGAGGAGAGCATCGGCTGCCTGCTCGGCCAGTGCAGCGGTACTGTCGCGGAGGAAGTCGAGGGATTCGCGCAGCGGGCCGCGCCACTCCTGGTTCCAGCCGGGCTTGCCTCCGTTACAGCCACAGTTTGAACGCCAGCGCTCCACCCCGTGCGAACAGCTCCAGGAGGAGTCGTCGACGACCTCGGCTTCCCATGTCGGCGGGAAGAGGGCCAGGAACTCGCCGTAGTTGGTGGGGATGGCGAGGCCCTGCTCTTCGATCCAGTGCATGGCGTAGCTGAGCGCCATTTCGCCATGACGGTGATGATGGCCGTAGCTTTCGCCGTCGGTGGCGACGTGGGCCAGTTGTGGTTCGGCGGGAGCGGCTGGGAGTCCGGCAATGAGGCGGCGGCCGAAGGTTTCTCCGGAGTCGAGAAGGCCCTCGAAAGCAATGGCCCGAGAGGAGGGGCCGTCATAGAAGAAGACGGCGATGCTGCGGCCTTCATCGAGTGGAACGGTATAGGGGTGGGTGGTGTCGACGGAGGCGTTGGCAGTTTCGCTCCAGGTCTCGGGGGTGGCTGCTGGGATCGCCTCCGCAGCCAGGGCCGCGGCTGAAACCGTAGCTTGTTCGGCTTCCAGATGCGCGGCCGCGGTCGGCCCTGTCTTGTCCCATGCCTCCTGATCCCAGTCCGCTTCGTCGTTGAGAAGGGGAGCGGCCACAGCCTGCTGCTTTGGAACCTCGGGCGCGAGCTTGCGGACGCGGGCACACTGGTGCGGAGCGAGGACCGTAAACCTGATGCCTTCCTGCGCCATGAGGTCGAGGATGCGGCGGGAGACGGCGGTTTCAGCCAGCCACATGCCTTCCGGCTTGCGGCCGAAGCGTGATTCGAAGTCGGCGATGCCCCAGCGAATCTGGGTGCGCGCGTCGCGGTCGCTGGCGAGCGGCATGATGATGTGGTTGTAGACCTGAGCAAGAGCGGAGCCGTGGCCGGAGTAGCGCTGGGCGCTGGCCTTATCGGCGTCCTGGATCATGCGGTAGGTGTGGGGCGCGAAGTCGTTGAGCCAGGAGAGCAGCGTGGGCCCGAAGTTGAAGCTCATGCGCGAGTAGTTATTCAGGATGCGGACGATGCGGTTCTGCTTGTCCTGAATGCGCGAGGCGCCGTTGGTGGCGTAGCACTCGGCGGTGATGCGCTCGTTCCAGTCATGGAAGGGCGTGGCGGAGTCCTGCACCTCGACGGTTTCCAGCCAGGGGTTTTCGCGGGGCGGCTGGTAGAAGTGGCCGTGAACGCAGACGTAGCGATTGGGATGTGGTTGCGGCTTTGCGACTGGAGTGCGGGCCCGGGAGGCGTGCTGGGTACTCATCTGGTAATTAGAGCATTCAGGAAGTGCAGCTTCTAGCTGTTAGCTCTTAGCTCCTAGCTTTCCAAGGCCAAAAGCTAAGAGCTAGAAGCTAGCAGCTAGGGCGTGCTGGCACCGTCGGTGCCGGTTTCGGTGGTCCTGTCGCCGCGACCAGCGGCAGGGGCGGGCGGCGGAGCGAGGTTGCGGAAGTTCAACAGGGTGTTGAACATCATGCGGTACTCGCCCATGTTCTGCCAGCGCCAGATGGGGTTGGTGGCGAACATGACGGCTTCACCCTTGCCTACCGGTGCGACGACCAGGGCGGGACGGTTGCGGATCTCGTCAGCGCCGTTGAAGAGGCCGCTGAGAACCGAGCGGTCGCCGCCAGGGAAGCGCATAAGGACGTTGGTGCGGGTCATGTCCGTTGGCACGCGGAGCAGGGGGCCGTTGGCGTAGCGCACGGGCACGGTTTTGCTGGAGTAGCCGTAGAAGATGGGGTTTTCCGGGTGCAGGATCTCGGCTTCCACGACCGGGCCGGGAGCGTAGAGACGCGCGCTGGGCGCGGCGGCATCAATCGTGGGAGTGAGGCCGAAGTCCGGGGCGAAGAAGCTGGAGTTGCCGAGGGTGACGAGGATGCCACCGGCCTCGGTGAACTTGTCGAACTCGACGACACCGGCCACGCCCATGCCACCGGAGATGTCGGGTGAGGAGCCGTAATCGCCGAGGAACTTGAACTTGTCGGACTTCACGTAGTCGAGCGGTGTCTTGGACTTGGGGATGTCGGTGATGAGCTGCTTGGCGTTGCGAACCTGGGTGGGGATGACGATGACGTCGTAGTCTTTGCCAAGGTTCCCTTGCAGCACGCGCTCCTTGAAGATGAGGTCGTAGGGAACCTTGTACTGGTCGAAGGTGAAGCGCACCCAGCCGACGTCCTGCGTGCCGGTCCAGGTGCTGAAGATGGCCACGCGGGGAAGGCCGGCGTCATGGGTGGCGACCTTGGGATCCTTGCCGAGCGCGAAGACATCGAGGCCGAGCTTTGTTGCCAGCGGCTTGAGCGAAGAGCCCGCAGCGGGAGCGACGAGGAATGTGCCTGCGGGGTAGGTGGTGTCGCCTTCCTTGAAGGAGGCTTCGGCGATTTTGATCGAAGCATCCTTCAGGCCGTAGCGAAGCGTGACCATGTTGGGCGAGCCGTGATCGGGAACGGCATAGAACGCGGCTGACGCGGAATCCTTGACCTTGCCCGCCACGGTGTAGTCGCCGTTGGGAGAGTCAACCACGTCGGTGGCGACCTTCTGCACGGCGATATCCGTGGTCGCCTTGATGACGGTGTTGGTCATCAGGCTCATGGTCCAGGCGCTGTCGTCGTAGGTGGTGAGCTCGGGGTTGGGATCGACCTGCTTGATCATCAGCGTCTTGGCGAGCGGGCCGTAGGGCTGGTTGGTCTTGACTACGAGGGAACCGGCTGGATAGTCGCCGTCAGCGAGCTTGATGGCAGCCTTGGCGCGGCCGACTTCGATGCCCTGCATGCGTAGAATGTGCACGACAAAGGCGACGCGGGTGGGGTCTTCGTTGTCAGCGGGAATGACGAACCCGAAGGGAGCGTCTTTAGTGCCCGCGTCGAGCGCGTGCTGGCTCTTGGTGTAGAAGTTTTCGAGTGTTGTGTCCGGGAAGCGGGAGATGAACTCCAGCGAGTTGAGGACACCGGTTTCGGCGTAGTTGGTGTTGTTGCGCATGGACCACATCACCTCCTTGTAGGGAGGATTGGGGCGGAACCAGGTGCGCGAGGTGAAGTCGTTCATGCCGCCACCGCCTGCGGTTGCTGCGGCTGGCGCTGGAGTGGCCGCCGCGGTTGCTGCGGGGGCTGGAGTGGATCCTGCGGCTGGAGTTGTGGCCGCGGCTGCACCTCCACGGCCGGCTCGGCCACCGCCGCCTCCGCCAGCGGCGGCTTCGGCTCCTCCCGGAGGCCCAAGGGTGCGCTTCATGGTGGTGGCTCCGGCGTTGCCGAAGATCTCGTAGAAGCGCATCATGCCGTTGTGGTTGGTGCTCATGATGGCCACATAGCCTGGCGACCAGGCATCGACGTAGCCGTGGTTCCAGACGCCGGGCATGCCGTACTTGGTGAGCTGCGACATATCCCAGTTGCCCAGCATGGGAAGCTCGCCGTAGACGATGGGGTCCCAGAGCGGGTTCTGCGGGGCCTGGCCGGTGTAGATGTACAGGTAGGGTACGGACTCATGCAGGTCATGCATGATGGGCGGGTGCCAGTCGAGATACCACTTGAGGAAGTTCTGGTTGGCCAGCGTCGCGTAGTTGATGTCGCGGTTGTCGTCGTGCTTGATGTACATGCCCCAGTAGGGGACGCCGGTCATCTTCTCGTAGTCGGTGACGTCGACATTGTGGCGGAAGTACCAGTCGATGGAGCGGTCGCGGCCGTCGGGGTCGGCGACGGGCATGATGGCAACGATGACGTTGTCACGGATCTTCTGGATCATGGGCGAGTCTTCCGTCACGAGGCGGTAGGCGAGCTCCATGAGCATCTCGGGCGGGCCTAACTCTGCACTGTGGAGGCCGCCGGAGAGCGTGTAGATGGGCTTGGTGTGCGCGATCAGGTCTTTGGCTTCGACGGGCGAGAGGCCGCGGGGATCGGCGAGACGCGCGAGGTTTTTGCGGTCGTCGTCGAGGTGCGCCAGGGAGTCTTCAGAGCCGACGAAGACGATGACGGAGTCGCGACCTTCTTCTGTCTTGCCGATGTTGATGATCTTGACGCGCGGCGACTTCGCGGCCAACGCGTTGTAGTAGCGGAGGATCTCCGTGTAGTACGTCAACTGCTTGGGCGCGCCGATGTGGTGGCCCAGGATGTCCTTCGGCGAGGGCACGGTCGTGGACTTCGGGAGATGGTCGACGAGCGGGCTGGAGAACTCCGGCTTGGTGGTCCACTCCTTCACGCTGGAGGCGTAGTCGGGATCCATGGGCTGCTGGGCGGACGGCGAGGCCGTCGACTGGGCGACGCAGGGGCCGACGATAGGGGCAGAACAGGAAAACAGAACTCCGAGAAGCACGGAAAGGTGCTTACGCGTCATCTGGCAATCTCCATGGGAAGGATGTGCCCCTATCGTACAGGCATTGCCGGTTTCGTCCAGAGGGCGTGATCGAGAGCGGCAACGACGGCGATGCCGACGGCGTAGGCCAGCAGGTCGCGCACGGAGAAGAAGCGGCCGAGCAGCAGCTTGCCGGCAGCGTGAGCCGGAAGGTGTCGAGCGCGGGCGTGCGGACGAGCTTGAAGAACTCAACGGCGAAGGCAATAAGAAGCGCGATGGTTGCGCGGCGTGGAATGAACGTCTGCGGCAAGAGCATAGAGACGAGCCAGAAGATGGACGCGGCCCACAGCGCGGAGCCCCCGTACTTGCTGACATTGTGCGGCAGCCCCAGCGAGGCGAAGCGCACGGCGAAGCCGAAAGCGCTGAAGAGCGCGAGAAGGAGGAGGCAGCCAAGGCGTTTTCCCATAGTGAGAAGCTACCCGGGAACGGCCCGCAGGATTGTGGTATGCCTTAGGCATGTCTTCGGGTTCAGAGCACAAGGCGCCAGTTCGTCCCGGGTACGCATGGGGCCAGATCGCCCTCATCAGCCTGCCGGCGATCGTGTTTTACGCGCTGCTGGTGCGCTACTTCGTTGCCGTTCCCATCCTTGACGACTACTGGTACATGATTGCCTTTGCGCTGAAGTGGCATGCCGCAACAGGTGCGGGGGCCAAGGCATGGATGATCGTGCACACGCAGGTGGGGCCGTACAAGCTGATCCTGATCCATGCGCTGCTGGGGCTGCAGCTGGCCTTGACCGGCAGGCTCCATTTCCCGGCGATGATGTGGACGGGCAATCTGTCGCTGCTGGGGGTCTTTGCGCTGTTATGTAGGCACACGCCGCTGAGCGCCTCGGATAGGTATCGCTATCTGCCGCTGCTTCCGGTGAGCCTGCTGATGTTCAGCCTGAACTACGCGGAGACGACAGACTGGGCGGTGATGGACCTGCAGGAGCCGACAGTGATTCTGCTGTCGCTGGCGGCACTCCATTTTCTGCTGAAGTCCGGTGATACGGCTGCGGTCCGCGCGCGGAGTTTCGTGCTGGCATGCGCTTTTGGGCTGTTGGCCAGCGCGGATTACGCCAATGGAACACTGGTATTTCCGGTGGGGTACCTTTTCCTGTTGCTGCAGGCCCGGCGGCTGGGCGGATCTTCCGAAGGCTGGCCATGGCGCCGTCTGCTGGCGTGGACCGGCTGCTTTGCGGCGACTCTCTATCCCTACCTGAGCCACTACTCCGGGAGCGGCATGTCCGTGCACGCGCCGCTTGGGCGGCAGGCTATCTTTCTGCTGTCGTTCCTCGGCGGCGGACTGGAAAACATGCATCACCGGCCTCTGCCCTACCTCTCCGTGGTGCTTGGGCTGGCGGTAGTCCTGGTGATCCTGCTTGCCGTGAAGACGCGGTATTACCAGCGCAATCCGTTCTTCTTTTCCGTGATGCTCTGGTCGCTGCTGACAGCCATGGTGGTCACCAACGGCCGCATCTCGTTTGGGCTGCAGCAGGCGCTGTCCGTGCGGTACAAGATCTTTGCCGACCTGCTGCTGATCTTCTGCTATCAGTACGGGCTGGACCGATTCCGGCAAAGAAGCCCGGCGGAGAGCGGGTCCGCACGCTCCCGCTTGTACCTGCAGGCTGCGATTGCCGGGACATTCGTATTCTGCGTAGGCAGCGACCTGGCGGGCAGGACCTTTCTGGCAACGCGCAGGTTGCGGGCGGAAACAGCCATGCGGAACTACCAGGCCGCGCCGCAAAGTGCCTCGCCCATGTTTCTTGTGGAGGACACGCTCAGCCCTGATGAGCGAAGGCTGGAAGACACCTGCCGGCAGCAGCTGAACGCGGCAATCCAGCAAGGACTCTATACGCCGCCACCTGCCGATCGTCTGGGCTTCTTCCAGGTCTTCTTCCAGCGCTGAAGCTACTCCGGCTGCACGATCTTGCCGGCAGCGAGGTCGCAGGCCCGCCACATGTACCAGCTTGCGACGGATCGCCACGGAGCCCACTTCTTCGCGCGGCGTTCCATCTGCGCGGATGTGGGGAGCAGATCGGGCGTGACCTTTTGCGTGGGTTTAAGGCCCTGGAAGGTGAGCGCGAAGCCCTTGCGCACGCCGTAGTCGGAAACAGGCAGAACGTCCGGGCGACCCAGGCGAAACATCAGGAACATTTCGACGGTCCAGCGGCCGATACCACGCACCTGGACGAGGTGCTCGATAATGGCTTCGTCGGACATGCGGCGGACCTTTGCCAGCGTGGGTACGGTGCCATCCAGAGTTTTGGCGGCAAGATCACGCAGCGCCAGCGCCTTGTTGGCGGAAAGGCCGGCCCTGCGGAGCTGGTCGTTGGGGCAGTCGAGCAGGTGCTGGGGCGAGGGGTGGCTGCCCAGCGGCATGCCTTCGGCGGCGAGGATGTCTTCGAAACTGGCGAGCAGTTTCGCATGGATGGCAGCTGCAGCTTTGCCATGGAGCTGCTGGTAGATGATGGCATGCGCCAGGGCCTCGAACGGGGACTGCTGGCCGGGGAGCTTGAGGGTGAACGGCCCGGTTCGGGCGATGAGCTTGCCGAGCTTCGGGTCCGCGGTGGAGAGGGCAGCCGTGGCCTCGAAGGGATCGTAAGGTAGCTTGCGGGTGCGGGCGACTGGCATGGAGAAGTTCTACACTGGCCACCAGAAATTTCTTGTCAAGGTGTTATAACGAAGTTATAACTATGGCATGAACATGAAGGTTCGCAAGATCGGTAACGGCTATGGCGTGCTGCTTCCTAAGCAGTTTCTCGAGGAGACAGGCCTTGAGGAAGGCGCCATGCTTTCGATGGAGAAAGTCGCGGGCGTTTATCAGATGAAGCCTGTCGATGAGCAGTTCACCCGGCAGGTGGAAGCGTTTCTGCGTTCAGAGCCTGAGCACCGCAATACCTATCGTGAGCTGGCAAAATGAGTCTGGAATTCATCCGTGCAGACGTTCTGCGGAACGTGCATGGCCGCCTGATCGAACAATATGGCGGCATCTCGGGTGTACGCGACGACAAGGCTCTTGAATCAGCGATGGGGAGGCCGCGCAACCTCGAAGCCTATGCTGGGATAAATCCCGTCCCGCATTTGGGAGCTGCTCTGGCGTGGTCCTTATTGCGGAACCACCCCTTCTCTGACGGCACCAAGCGTTCCGCATTTGCGGCATTGCTCATGTTTCTGGAGTTGAACGGATACACCCTGACGTGTTCAGAAGTCGAGGAGACGGCGATGGTACTCCGAGCCGCTGCCAGCGAGATAAGTGAGGACGAATGGAAGGCGTGGGTGGCGCGAACTGCCAGGCCGGTGACAGAGGAAAGGTAAGGAGCCTTACCAGCTTTCATGAGACCGACAATTTCGTTGCAAGATCATTAAACTTCTCGGGCAAAATTCGGACCCATGTGGACGGAGTTAAAAATTGGATTCCTGCCGGAATGATGTCATTTGCTCGATATTTTTGAGTTTGACGGCCAGCCCGGGTTCGCCGCGCCGCCTCTCCGCCGATAATCGGGGCCGCTCGTCGCGAGCCTGAACGGTAATGGAACCTAAGTCGGTGTCGCACGACATATCCACTGCTATACTCAACTTTTCGTAACCGCAGTTTGTCGGGCCGGGCTGGTTGCTTCAAGGCGGCAGCCGCCTTCAGAATAGAAGTGGAAGCGCTCCAAGCCATGTAGGATCTGATGGCTGGGGCGAGCATCTCCAAGTTCGTCGTCTCGTTGGTTGTGACAGAAGAGGAAGCAGGAACTCTCTCATGGCGCAAGTTTTTGACCGCAGTTCGAACGCTCTGGCTCGTGCGAGCCTGGTGCTGACGGGCTTGATTGTGATCGCGCTCGGTGTCGCGCTGGACCAGTTGCAGCGTTCGCCGTGGGTGACGCGCCAGGGCCAGCGGCCGGACCAGCCCGTGCCGTTCAGCCACAAGCACCACGTGGAAGGCCTCGGCCTGCAGTGCCAGTACTGCCACGTCTCGGTGGAGAAGAGCTCGTACGCGGGCATTCCGCCGACGAAGACCTGCATGAACTGCCACTCGCAGATATGGACGAACGCCCAGTTGCTGGAGCCGGTCCGTGATTCGTGGGCGACGGGCAAGTCGATCAACTGGATTCGCGTTCATGATCTTCCGGACTACGTGTACTTCAATCACGAGATCCATGTGAACAAGGGCATCGGCTGCTCAAGCTGCCATGGCCGTGTGGACCAGATGCCGCTGATGTACGCGGAAAATACGCTGCAGATGGAGTGGTGCCTGAACTGCCACCGCAACCCGGCCAAGAACCTGCGGCCGACCAGCGAGATTTACAACATGGCGTGGGCCGGACCGAGCGAAGTGAAGCCGGTCTGGTGCGCCGTAACCAAGGACACGATCCGCACCGGCGTAGCCACAGCGCAGGGCGTGAGCTGCGTGACCAAGGAGCCGGGCGCTCCAGAGCTGGCGATGCTGCAGGCGGGTGAAGGCAGCAGCGCGGGGCAGTCGAGTTCCATGCAGCCGAGTCTGAGCAAGGGAATGGCGGCGTCTCAGTCCGGGACCAACCTTGACCCGCATGCCAACACCGGCGAGGGCCAGACGGTAAGCGATGTACCGCAGACCATGCTTCCGGCGCAGTACACCAAGTTCACCGATCAGACCGAACTCGGCCACTGGCTGATGGACAAGTACCACATCCGCTCGGCGAACGAGCTTTCGAGCTGCGAGGTATGCCACCGATGATTACCAGGCAGAGCGGACAAGTGAATGACATGCAGGAGAACGGAACTGTGCAGGTGGTGACGTCAATCGCCCCGGTGGGCGAACCAGTAGCCACGGCCGCGGGCCGTAAGAAGCTGACGCTGGCGGAAGTCCGCACGAAGCTGGACGGCAAGACCGGCAAGCGTTTCTGGAAGAACCTGGACGAACTGGCGGAGACGCCGGAGTTCCAGGAGATGATGCACGAGGAGTTCCCGCGGCAGGCCGGTAGCGGCGAGTGGGTTGACTCCGTCAGCCGCCGTGGCTTTATGAAGGTGATGGGCGCGAGCTTCGCGCTGGCCGGACTGGCCGGTTGCACCAAGCAGCCCGATGAACCGATCTATCCTTACATCAAGCAGCCGGAGGACCTCGTTCTCGGTAAGCCGATGTACTTTGCCACGGCGC
This sequence comes from Granulicella sp., assembly GCA_965198545.1. Lineage (GTDB taxonomy): Bacteria > Acidobacteriota > Terriglobia > Terriglobales > Acidobacteriaceae > Granulicella. The sequence continues at coordinate 244,154 of CBDAPS010000005.1, forward strand.
ATCCGTTCCCGACGGGCGCGATTCCGGTGCTGGTGAAGTCGGACGCGTTCCGCCCGATCAAGCTGGAGGGCAATCCGGAGCACCCTTCCAACAAGGGCAAGCTGGACACCATCACGCAGGCGACGCTGCTCGATCTGTACGATCCGGATCGTTCGCAGCACGTGATGTATCGCGGCAACAGTTCCTCCTGGGCGGACTTCCAGGAGCAGTTCGCCGCCAATCTGGCTGCGAGCCGCGACGGCTCCGGCGTGTACTTCCTCAGCGAGTTGATCACCTCGCCCACCGTGGCAAGCCAGTGGAAGGCTGTTCAGGCGAAGTACCCGGCGGCCAAGCTTGTGCAGTATGAGCCGGTTGGTGGATCGGCCCGCGCAGCGAACGCCGCATTGCTGGGCGAGGATCTTGATGTTCAGTACAACCTCGCCGATGCCGATGTGATCCTTTCGCTCGACGCCGACTTCCTGAGCGGCATCTCATTCCCGGGCTTCCTTCCCATGGCAGCCGCGTATGGAGAGCGGCACCGCTACGCGGAAGGCAAGACGATGAACCGGATGTACGTCGTGGAGACGATGCCTTCGGTCACCGGCTTCAAGGCAGAGCACCGGCTGGCGTTGAAACCCAGCGACATCGACGCCTTCGCCAACGCCCTTGTATCGGGTACCGCGCCGAGTGGAGCCGGCAACCCGGAAACGCAAACGTTCTTCAATGCTCTCGTTGCCGACCTGAAGAAGTCGGGCGGACGCGCTGTCGTGATCGCCGGGCCGCAAAGTTCTGCGGCGTGCCATGCCGCCGCGCACGCAATGAATGCACAGTTGGGCGCGGTCGGCAAGACGGTCAGCTACGTGCCGTCGCTGGCTTCCATCCCGGCAACCCCCGGGCTGGACCTGAAGGCGCTTGTGGGCGCGATGAACGCCGGCCAGGTGAAGACGCTGGTCGTACTCGGCCTGAACCCGTTCTATAACGCCCCGGTGGACCTCTACTTTGAGCAGGCGTTCAGCCAGGTGCCGGTGACGGTTCATCTCGGCATGCACCGCGACGAAACCGGCTTCAACGCAACGTGGCACGTGCCGAAGGCGCACTACCTGGAAAGCTGGGGCGATGCCCGTGCCAATGACGGCACCGTGACGATCATTCAGCCGATGATCGAGCCGCTCTACGGCGGCAAGGGTGTTGGCGACATCTTCCAGGCGCTGCTGGACCCTTCCGTGAGCATGCATGACGCGGTGGCCGCCAATGCCAAGAGCTACCTCGGGTCCGGTAACGGCGGGGGCGATTTCGCCGCGGGCTGGCGCAAGGCGCTGCACGATGGCTGGATTCCAAACACGACACTCGCCGCGAAGACTCCGGGTTCCGCCAACGCAGGTGCGGTGGCAGGGATGGCTGCTCCGGCTGGCGGGGTCGAGATCAGCTTCAAGGCGGATAACGGCGTGTACGACGGCCGCTATGCCAACAACGGCTGGCTGCAGGAAACGCCGCGCCAGATTACGAACCTGAGCTGGGACAACGCCGCGCTGATGAGCCTGGCGACCATGGAGAAGCTCAAGCTCGAAGAGAACGACGCCGTCGAATTATCTGTCGAGGGGCATACGGTGATCGCTCCGGTGCTGATGGTGCCGGGCCACGCGGATGACGCGGTCACCGTGCATCTCGGCCAGGGACGCCGGGCGGAAGCCGGTCGCAGCGCGGCTGGCGTCGGGTTCAACGCGTACGCCATCCGGACCTCGGATCACCCGCTCTCCGCCGCGAACCTGGAGATCAAGAAGACCGGCGGAACCTACGACATCTGCGTGACCAAGGTGCACAACATCGAGCACCGCGGCGCCTACGCGCAGCGCGATCTCGAGCGTCCGCTGTCGGATGGCAGCTGGAAGCCGGAGAGCGCGGTCAACGCCCTGGGAACGCCCCACACGGCGCCGGAAGGCACCTACTCGCTGGCGGGACATGAAGCGCTGGAGCGTTCCATCATCCGCTACGCGACGGTCGAGGAAGTTGAAAAGAACCCGGACTTCGCCCATGAGGGCGCCAGCGGGACGCTGGTCGACAAGGTTGGATATAACCCGCAGGGCGAGTCGCCGAAGAACGAAGAGAGCTTTTACCCCGATGCCTGGCGCTACGACCACGAAGATCCGTCGATGCGCATGGTGCAGAACAAGTGGGGCATGTCGATCGACCTGAACTCCTGCATCGGCTGCAACAGCTGCGTAACGGCTTGCTATGCGGAGAACAACATCGCGGTGGTCGGCCGGGAGCAGGTGAAGATCGGCCGCATCATGCAGTGGATGCGTATCGACACCTACTTCGAAGGCGATCTTCACGCGCCCAAGGCGCACATGCAGCCCATGCTTTGCCAGCACTGCGAATCCGCAGGTTGCGAGCAGGTTTGCCCGGTGGGCGCCACGGTGCACACGCCGGAAGGCATCAACACGATGGTGTACAACCGCTGCGTGGGCACGCGTTACTGCTCCAACAACTGCGTGTACAAGGTTCGCCGCTTCAACTTCCTGCTGTACTCGGACTACGAGACCGAGAGCCTGAAGTTCATGCGCAACCCGGACGTCACTGTGCGCTCGCGCGGCGTGATGGAGAAGTGCTCCTACTGCCTGCAGCGCATCCAGGAAGCCAAGATCGAGAGCGACAAGACGAACCGTGCGATCAAGGATGGCGAGATCCTGACGGCCTGCCAGCAGACCTGCCCGACCGATGCAATCGTGTTCGGCAACATGAACGATCCCAACAGCCGCGTAGCCAAGCGCAAGAAGATGGAGCGCGACTACGAGGTGCTGGCTGATCTGAACTATCGGCCGCGGACCACCTACACGGCCGGCGTCATCAACCCGAATCCGGAGCTTGCTTAAACCATGGCAACCCAAGGTCCCATTCACGATCCACACGGCGTAGTCGATCCGATGATCGATCCGCGCACCGGTGAGTACGCGGTCATCGCTCCGGGGCATAACTTCCGGAGCGTCACGCAGAAGATTGCCGGCATTGTCCTCACGCCGAACACGCCGTGGGCCTGGTTCGGCGGGCTGTTCTTCGCCGCCACGCTCGCCACGCTCGTGGTGATCGCGGTGACCTGGCTGGTGCTGAAGGGCGTCGGCGTCTGGGGCGTCACGATCCCCGGGGCGTGGGGTTTTGCGATCATCAACTTTGTGTGGTGGATCGGTATCGGCCACGCGGGCACCCTGATCTCGGCCATCCTGCTGCTGTTCAAGCAGACCTGGCGCAACTCCATCAACCGCTTCGCGGAAGCCATGACGATCTTTGCCGTGGTCTGCGCCGGAATGTTCCCACTGCTGCATATCGGGCGTCCGTGGCTGGGCTACTGGCTGCTGCCGTACCCGAACACGATGAACGTTTGGCCGCAGTTCCGCAGCCCGCTGGCTTGGGACGTGTTCGCGGTGTCGACGTACGCGACGATCTCGGTGGTGTTCTGGTACATCGGCATGGTGCCTGACTTCGGTACCCTGCGTGACCGCGCACGGCTGCCGCTGGCGAAGTACTGCTACGGCGTTCTGAGCCTCGGCTGGCGCGGTTCGACCCGCCACTGGATCCGGTATGAGTCGGCTTCGCTGCTGCTGGCCGGGCTTTCGACGCCGCTGGTGCTTTCAGTGCACACCACCATCAGCTTCGACTTTGCGGTCGCGGCCATGGCCGGCTGGCACACGACGATCTTCCCTCCCTACTTCGTTGCGGGCGCGGTGTACTCGGGCTTCGCCATGGTGCTGACGCTGGCCATCCCGATCCGCAAGTTCTACCACCTGGAAGACCTGGTGACGCTGCGCCACCTCGACAACATGGCGAAGGTCATGCTGGCGACGGGGTCGATCGTGGCATATGGCTACGGCATGGAAGTCTTCATGAGCTGGTACTCGGCAAGCCACTGGGAGTTCTTCATGATGTGGAACCGTATGTTCGGCCCCATGGGCTGGGCGTACTGGATGCTGATCCTGACCAACATCGCGATCCCGCTGACGACCCTCTGGTTCCGCAAGTGCCGCGTCAACGTGACGTATCTGTTCATTCTCAGCTTCATCGTGAACATCGGCATGTGGTTTGAGCGCTTCGTGATCGTCGTGACCTCGCTGTACCGCGACTACCTGCCTTCCAGCTGGGGCACGTACCGCGCGACCAAGTGGGATTACATGCTGTTCATCGGCACGTGGGGACTGTTTACCACGTTATTCCTGTTGTTTGCCCGCCTGGCCCCGATGATTCCAATGAACGAGATCAAAATGATGCTGCCGCAGACCAAGGTTCGGCCAGGTGGCGCGAATGCTGAAGAAGTCGTGCAGGAGGCCCTCTGATGCCTGTCCAGGAAGGGATCTACGGTCTGCTGGCCGAGTTCAACACGCCGAGCGAGCTGGTCCATGCCACCGAAATGGCGTGGCGCGATGGGTACCGGCGGATGGAGTGCTACACGCCATACCCGGTGGAAGAGGCCGCCGAGGCGCTGCGCTTCCATAAAACCGGTGTTCCGCTGATGTGCCTGATGGGCGGCATCATGGGGCTGATCACCGGCTACGGAATGGAAGTCTGGGTGAACGTCTGGGGATATCCGCTGAACATTCGCGGAACACCGCTGTTCAGCTGGCCGGCGTTCGTGATCCCTGGCTACGAGTGGACGATTCTGTTTGCGGGCCTGTCGGCTGCCTTCGGCATGCTGGCGCAATGCGGCCTGCCGCAGACCTACCACCCGTTGTTCAACGCACCAAACTTCGCTACCGGCGCGAGCACGGACAAGTTCTTCCTTTGCCTCGAGGCGTTCGACCCCAGATTCTCCCTGACGGCTACGCGGGAGTTCCTGGAGACGTTTTCACCGGTTTCAGTGGTGGAGGTAGACCACTAATGCAGGGACGAGAGAACAGGGAGCGGGGAACAGGAAAGTCGATGCGGGTTTTGCGTACCATCTCGGGTTTGTCGGCGATGGCGTCGGTGCTGGTTCTGGCTGGCTGCCGGCAGGACATGCACAACCAGCCGAAGTTCTACCCGCAGCGCGGCACCACGTTGTTTGCCGATGGCCGCTCCGCGCGCCCGCAGGTAATCGATACCGTGGCGCGTTCGCAGAGTGATGCAGACTCCTACTTTTTTACCGGCCTGCAGGGCGGCAAGGAAGGTGACGGTCTGCCGATTCCGTTGACCGCGGCGACCATGGCGCGTGGCCAGGAGCGCTACAACATCTACTGCACCCCTTGCCACTCACGCGTTGGCAACGGCGCGGGCATGATCGTGATGCGCGGCTACCGCCCGGCCGGAAACTTCCATGAGGACCGTCTTCGCAATGCTCCGCTGGGCCACTTCTTCAGTGTCATCACCAACGGCTACGGCGCGATGCCGGATTACGCTTCGCAGCTGACGCCGGAAGATCGCTGGGCTGTCGCCGCCTACATCCGCGCCCTGCAGTTGAGCCAGAACGCCAAGCAGGCGGATATCGCCTCCGGCGGGCACGTGGAAGATCTGCACCAGATCGCCGACCAGGAGGGCATGCCTCCCGGCTTCGCGGACAGCTGGGGACTGCCCGGGACCGCGATCTATGGCACACCGAACAACAAGGACAACGGCATTCCCGCCGGTGGCAGCCCTGCCGGTTCCGGGGGCTCCACGGCTCATGGAAGCGCGGCAGCCACCAGCAACTCCGGCACCCGCGACTCCGGCGGCGCTTCGCAGGTAAAAGACGCACAGGCTCCGGGCTCGCTGGCCGGTGCGGTTCGACCATAAGAACGCGATTCGGCAAGCAGTATCGGTATCGAGCAGGGCAGCGAAACAAAGTTTGAAGGCAAAGAGACCAGATGGCCACTGACCACGAACATCACGACGAGCACGGACACCATTCGCATCATGGTCCCCGTGCATTGCCCATTGTGCTGACGGCGCCGGACTTCGTGCTTGCGTGGCGCATGCGTGCCGCCATCATCGCGGTAGTGTTTGGCGTGCTCTCCATCCTGCTCTTCTCATGGACGCACGAAGGCCGCAACCACCTTCTGCGCTCCTATCTGATGGGCTATATGACGTGCTTTAACTTCGTTGGGGGCGCGCTGGCTTTCCTCATGGTGCAGTACGTTTCGGGCGGCAAGTGGGGCCTGATCCTCCGTCGTCCGTTGGAGGCGATGACGCGCACCTGGTGGCTCCTGGTCCTCCTGCTGCTTCCGATCCTCTTCCTGATGAAGCACCTGTATCAGTGGGCGGCATTTCACACGCCGCAGCAAACCTGGAACGCCTACAAGGCTGGCCTGCTTAGCCAGGAGCAGATGCTCTGCATCAACCTGAAGCACACCATGCTGAGCCCGGTGAGCGCCTGGATCGAGGCCGGCCTCGTGTTCTGCTTCATGGGTCTGGTGATCACCATCCTGAACAGGTGGTCGAAAGAACGCGACGAAGACCCGGCCCGCGGGACGCAGGCCAGCTTCGACAAGTGGCGCACCCGGTTTGAAAATCTCTCCGGCCCGTCGATCCTGCTGTATGTCGTGGTCATGACCGACTTCGTGATTGTGTTCCTGAAGTCACTCGATTCCACCTGGTACTCCTCGATCTACGGGTTGCAGCTGCTCGTTGCTCAGGGCTATGCGGTTCTCGCGCTGGGCATCCTGACGCTGATCCTGCTTTCCAAGTACGAACCGATGAAGTCCATGTTCCGCATTACGGAGCAGCACGACATGGGCAAGCTGGCCTTTGCGTTCGTGATGTTGAACATCTACTTCACGTTCGCCGAGTTCCTGATCATCTGGTCAGGCAACCTGCCGGATGAAATTCCCTGGTACCTGCACCGCATCCGCGGTGGCTGGTGGGTTTTCTGTTCGCTCGACGTCATCTGCCACTGGATCATCCCGTTCTGCATCCTGTTGAGCCGAGACTTCAAGCGCAGCCGCACCCGCATGATCGGCCTATGCGTTTTCATGCTGGTCGCGCGCCTGATCGATATGTTCTGGCTGACGGAACCGAACTTCCCGGATGCCGCCGGCAACCTGCACCTGGCCGGCAACCTCGGTATCCTGTCTTATATCACCGTCCCCATCGCGATGATCGCGTTCTGGATGGTGTTCTACCTGACCGAGCTGAGCAAGCGCCCGTTGATCAGCCTGAACGACCCGCATACCGAAGAAGTTTTGGAGCCGGAACATGCCCACTAAGGGACACGAAGGTCATGACATGGGGAAGCCGGAGGGCGTCCCTGCCCATCCGCACCACGAGCGCGACAGCGAGCACCCCGGATACGAGATCCAGGACGTCAACGTCGGCGGCATCGTTACGTTTCTCGGCGGCCTGTCGGCGTTCATCATCGTGTTTTTTATCTTCTGCTTCGTGATGGGCAAGGGGATCAACTACTGGATCGCCAAGCAGGACGGCGCGCCGGACAAGTGGCAGCAGAAGACGGACCTCTCGCAGTCCGGCTACACGGCGCGCGGGGGAAAGCGCCAGGACCTGACGTCAAACGCGACGATCGAACAACGTCAGCTCGCCAGCATGACGCAGGCGTTCCCGACACCGCGCCTGGAGACGGATGACGGCAACCAGGACATCGCCGATCTCCATGCCCGCGAAGATCTGCTGCTGGACTACTACTCGCAATCGAGCGACCAGCCGGCCGGCACCATCCGGATCCCCATCTCGCAGGCCATGGCATTGATTGTGCAGCGCGGCCTGCCGAAGGCTCCGGCTGCAGCAAGCCCCCCGGAGACCTTGATGGCCGGTGAGCACGCCCCGACGGTGGCTGCTCCCCTGACAAGCGGCTTCGCGCGAACCGGATACGAGCTGGACACGATCGACGCACGTGAGCAGAAGGTGATGTCGAAAGAAGCCATGGAAGCGAAGAAGTAAGAAGGCAGCAGGTTAGCGAGTTGTTAGCCAGTTAGGAAAGCGATGACGAAGCAGGCGACAATGCGGAGCGGGAAGGCAGCACGGAGCGGGTGGTTGGCCGCTGCTGGCGTGGCTGCCGTGTGCGCGTTGCTGTCCGCTGGATTGGCGGCTTCCGCGCAGGTTTCCAGCTATGGCGACAAGGCAACCGGCGAGAACACCGGCGACCAGCTACCGACAGTCCTGAAGAAGGTGCAGGTCACGCAGCACCTGAACCAACAGCTTCCGCTGGATGCGCAGTTTATCGACGACACCGGCGCGCACGTTACGCTGGGGCAGTACTTTGATGGCAAGCACCCGGCGATCATTACGGCGGTTTACTACAACTGCCCGATGCTCTGTTCGGAAGAGATGGACGGCCTGACCAGCGCGCTGGAAATGGTTCATCTGCAACCGGGTAAGGACTTCCAGATCGTGGTCTTCAGCATCGACCCGACCGAAACACCCGAGCTGGCGGCGAAGAAGAAGGCGTTCTACCTGAAGCGGTACGGCCGTCCGGAGACGGCATCCGGTTGGCACTTCCTGGTGGGCCAGAAGCCCGCGATCGATGCGGTGACCAATGCGATTGGCTTCGGCTATGTGCAGGTACCGGGGCCGGATGGACGGCTGGATCAATATGCGCATGCCAGTTCCATCCAGATTGCAACGCCGCAGGGCAAGCTGGCGCAGTACTACCTTGGCGTGGAGTACTCGCCGAAGGACGTGCTTTTAGGCCTGATCGATGCCTCGGGCAACAAGATTGGATCACCGGTAGCGAACATCCTGACCTACTGCTACCACTATGATCCGCAGCAGAACAAACACTCCCTGATTGTGGCGCGGGTCGTGCAGTTGGGCGGCATGGTTACGGTGGCGGGCCTGGGCGGCTTTATGTTCCTGATGTTTCGGCGCGACCTGCGCCTGGGCCGCAACTGGGACAAGCCAAAGGGTGACGACGACCTGAACCGCGATGACCCGCAGGATGGGGATGCTATGCGTGGGAGTGCGAACCGAGCTGTGAACCGTGCAGCGAGCGATGGAAGGTATAAAGGCTAACGATGGGTATCAGCTCAGTCCTATGGCAGTTTCTGGTGAAGTGGCTGCACAACTCAGCGCTGTTTCCGGCTGAGGCCAGCACCATTTCGCCGTACATGGATGCGTTGTACTTCTTCCTGGTGGGGATGACGCTGGTCGGCCTGCTGCTGGTGGGCGCGCTGGTGTTTGGCTTCGCGATCAAGTACCGCAAGGAGAAGAGCCCAGTCGCTACGCAGATCGAAGGCTCCACTGTTCTGGAGGCGACGTGGACCATCATCCCGCTGGGTATTTTTCTGATGGTGTTCGTGTGGGGCGCGCTGCTGTACTACCGCATCTACAACCCGCCGACTAACTCCATGAACATCTACGTGGTGGGCAAACAGTGGATGTGGAAGGCCGAGCACCCGGGCGGCCAGCACGAGATCAATGCCCTGCACATCCCGACGGGCAAGCCGATCCAGCTAACGATGATTTCGCAGGACGTGTTTCACAGCTTCTCGATTCCCGACTTCCGTGTGAAGCGCGAGGTCATTCCCGGACGCTACTCGACGGTCGGCTTTGAAGCGACGGATCCCGGCACGTACCACATCTTCTGCACGCAGTACTGCGGCACGCAGCATGCCGGGATGATCGGCGAGGTAACGGTGCTGACTCCGGACGACTATGCCAAGTGGCTGCAGCAATCCACCAGCGGCATGAGCCTGGCGCAGAACGGTGAGCGGTTGTTCGCTTCCATGGGTTGCAACACCTGCCACAGCGGGAACGCGGCAGCTCGCGGACCGAACCTTGCGGGCGTGTACGGCTCCAAGCTGACGCTGACCAACGGCAGCACGGTAACGGTCAACGATGCTTACCTGCGGGACGCTATTCTGAATCCAAGCCAGCACGTGACGGCGGGCTTCGCGCCGATCATGCCGACGTACCAGGGGCAGGTTTCTGAAGACGGCCTGATCGATCTGGTCGAGTACATTAAGAATTTGCAGTCGAATTACCGGGTGCAGCAGACTCAGATGACCTCTGACTCGAACCTTGCCGCCCCCACAACGCCCGTCGAGGGCACAACGCAGGAAATGGTGAAGCCATGAGTGCGACCACGAACTCAATTATTTCCTTGCCGGATCAGACCACGGCCAGGTTGCCTAAGAAGAACTACATCAACGCGGAGCACGGCCTGCTCAGCTGGCTGTTGACCGGCGATCACAAGCGGATCGCCATGCTCTACCTGTTCTCGATCACGTTCTTCTTCTTCATCGGTGGAGCGTTTGCGGGCTTGATTCGACTCGAGCTGCTGACGCCTCAGCCTGACCTTGTGGCGGCTGACACCTACAACAAGTTCTTCACGATGCACGGTATCGTGATGATCTTCCTGTTCCTGGTGCCGAGCGTGCCGGCGACGCTGGGGAACTTCCTGATCCCGATCATGATCGGTGCGAAGGATCTCGCGTTCCCGAAGATCAACCTGCTGAGCTGGTACCTCTACATGGCCGGCGGCATCCTTACGCTGGCCGCGCTGGTGCTGGGCGGCGTGGATACGGGCTGGACGTTCACGACCCCGCTTTCCACCCACTACCTGAACACGCATGTGATGACGGCGGCGACGGCGATCTTCATCGCCGGCTTCAGCTCCATCTTCACCGGATTGAACTTCATCGTGACCATCCACCGCATGCGCGCTCCGGGCATGACGTGGTTCCGGATGCCTCTGTTTTGCTGGTCGAACTACGCGGCGGCCGTGCTCATGGTGCTCGGTACCCCTGTGCTGGCCATCGCGCTCGTGCTGGTGGCGTTGGAGCGCACGCTGGGAATCGGCGTCTTCGATCCCGCCAAAGGCGGCGATCCGCTGCTCTTCCAGCATCTGTTCTGGTTCTATTCGCACCCGGCCGTGTACATCATGATTCTGCCGGGCTTCGGTGTGATCTCCGAAGTGATCTCGACGTTCAGCCGCAAGCGAGTATTCGGCTATACCGCCGTGGCGTTCAGTTCGGTGGCGATTGCGCTGTTCGGGTTCTTCGTCTGGGCCCACCACATGTTCATCATGGGCGTGTCGAACTACTCGGCGCTGGTCTTCAGCCTGCTAACGATGTTGGTAGCCGTGCCTTCGGCGATCAAGATCTTCAACTGGGCGTTCACCATGCAGAAGGGATCGATCACGTTTGAGACCCCGATGATCTATGCCTTCGGCTTCCTTGGGCTGTTCACGATCGGCGGCCTCACGGGCGTGTTTCTCGGCTCGCTGGGTATGGACATCCACCTGACCGAGACCTACTTCATCGTGGCGCACTTCCACTTTGTCATGGTGGGCGGCATGCTGATGGCGTTCCTCGCGGGTGTGCACTTCTGGTGGCCGAAGATGACCGGGCGCATGTATCCCGAGTCGCTTTCGAAGCTGGCCGCGGTCACGACGTTCATCGGGTTCATCCTGACGTTCATGCCGCAGTTCATCCTCGGCTACCTCGGCATGCCCCGCCGTTATCATGCGTATCCTCCCGAGTACCAGGTGCTGAACGTGCTTTCCACGGCCGGCGCAACCGTGCTGGGCGTTGGCTACATGCTTCCACTCCTGTACCTCGGCTGGTCGCTGAAGTACGGCGCGATCGCCGGCAACAATCCGTGGCAGGCGACCGGGCTCGAGTGGCAGATTCAGTCGCCGCCGCTGACCGAAAATTTCATCGAGACACCGGTTGTGGACCACGAGGCCTACGACTACGAGTGGCTGGAAAGAAAGCAACGCGAAGAGGTGACGACCGTTGGATAACGCGCTCACAGCTACGAATCCGCAGCTGCACCCGCGCACGGATGAGTCGACCTCGCTGTCGGCTATCCATGAGCATGTGTCGCTGCCGCAGCACCGCCACCATTTCGAAACCGAAGAACAGCAGCGCGAGGCCGGAAGCTTCGGCATGTGGCTGTTCCTGCTGACCGAAATCATGTTCTTCGGCGGCCTGTTCTTTGCGTACCTCCTGTATCGCAACTGGTACTACGACGCCTTCTTCACGGCTTCCAACCAGCTCAGTGTTCCGCTGGGCGCGGTCAATACGGCGATCCTGATCACCTCCGGCTTCTTCATGGCGCTGGGCGTCTATTACGCCGAGGTGCGCAACAAGTCGATGCTCGTGGTCATGCTGATCCTGACCACCATCTTTGGCGTGGCCTTCCTCGGTATCAAGTACGTCGAGTACAAGGAAAAGTTTGAGCTGCACCACATTCCGGGCTCCAGCTTCGACATCTCGATGTTTACCCAGCCGGCGAAGTATGGGCTGCATGAAATACCGCTGCCGGTTGACATGGCAGAGCGGACACAGGTGTTCTTCTTCCTGTACTTTGCGATGACCGGTATGCACGCGCTGCACATGATCATCGGCCTCGGCCTGCTCATCTGGTTGATTGCGAGGGCTCAGAAAGGCGAGTTCAGTGCCGGGTACGTGGCGCCCATAGAAAACTTCGGCTTGTATTGGCATTTCGTCGACATTGTCTGGCTCTTCCTGTTCCCGCTGCTGTACCTGATCAACCGACACCCGCTCAAGTAGCGGCGACTTCTCGCAGCGGCTGGTTTTGCCCTGCTCAGCAAAGAGGACCCATGGCACTCGCGCACACAGATCACCATCAAGGCGATGCAAACGATCCGGTAAACATCACCAACCCGGAGCATGCCGAGCACCACATCGTCACGCCGATCCAGTACTGCATGGTGTTTGGTGCACTGCTTGTTGGCACGGCGATCACGGTTGCAGCGGCATACCTGGATCTCGGCTTCATGAACCCCGTGGTCGCGCTCGGCATTGCCTGCACCAAGGCCGTGATCGTGATCCTCTTCTTCATGCACGTGAAGTATCAATCACGTCTCATCAAGATGACGGTGGGCGCCGGTTTCTTCACCTTCATCATCCTGGTCACCATGAGTCTTGCGGACTACATGTCGCGGTCGTGGGGACTCTGGTAGACCGCTCGGCCGAAACGAAGAGAACCCGCCTTCGGGCGGGTTTTCTCATTGGCCCGGCTTCTAGGATTCTCTTTCTAAGTCCCGCTTAGGAAGCGCCTGACGCAGAATCCCGAGCCACGTAACGGCCTCGTCTCGGCTGCGGCCAAGCTGCTCGGCCAGGCGGCGGACGACGATTTCGCGAGAGTTTGCTGGAAAGCGGCGCGCATAGCCGGTGGCTACCATGAGCTGCAGAAGAAGCTGCGTGAGCCGTTCCCGCTCGCTGCCGTTCGCCGGGACAAGGGGAATCTCGGGAAGCTTGCGGGCTCCCTCCATGCCGCTGCGTACCAGTTCGTACAGGCAGACGGCAACAGCCTGGCCGAGATTCATGGAGAGATGGCGGCTGCCTTCCGGCGCGAAGAGCGGGATGGTGGTCAGCCTCTGGCAGTGGCTCAACTGCTCATTGGTGAGGCCGGTCTTTTCGGAACCGAAGACGAGAGCAACGAGGCCGCTGTCAGGTTCTGAGTCGTACGCCGTGGTGTCGAGCCCGCCGAGAATTTCCGGTGCGGCGGACTGCAGGCTAATCACCTCGCGAGCAAGCTCTCGGCCGCCGACGGCCGTGGTCCCTACGGCGAGGCCGACGTCGGCAAGGGCTTCGGCTAGGCTGTCGAAGGCCTGTGCGGACGCCATGACACCTGCGGCGCCTACGGCGGACTTCACGGATTCAAGCTGTGCGGCCTCAAACGGCGCGGTGTAGGGATTGACGAAGCGCAGATGAGAAAAGCCGAAGTCCTGCATGGCACGGGCGGCCGCGCCGATGTTCTGAGGGTTGCGTGCGCCCACCAGAACGACCACGAGGCGCGCGCGCGCGGCGGCAGAAAGCATAGAAGTCATTGTAGGGTGGGGAAGAGTTTATGAAGAAGCGTTCGGGGTTTACGCTCGCTCGCATGTGCAGTGCCCAGGGAAACGGGACCGCCGAAGCGGCCCCGTGCAGGGTCACGTGACGCTCAATCAACCTGCTACTTGGCGGCTCCCGAGAGGGCTTCGCCGAGCTCACGGATGTGAGTGGCATTGGCGTTCTTTTCATCGCCGGCAACGGCGACGGTCTCCTTGCCCAGTGCGGCGACAAGCTTCTTGACGGCGGCGCCGTCGATCTCCTTGGCCTGGAGAGCCTTCTTCAACTTGCCAAGGTCCTGCACGACCTTCTTGACGCCTTCATGATCGTGCTTTGACAGGTATTCTTCCCAGCCTTCGATGTTCGCGACGGCCTTCTCAATGGTGAAACTTTGCACGCCACCCTTTACAGCTTCCAGGGTGGTCTTGAGGCGAGTTGTTGGCATATAGGGGATGTTCCTTTTCATTCTGAGCGGCGCCCCCGTGATCGGGCGAACTTGGCGCACTGGAGACATGTGATGCCGGGACCGACGCGTCTTCCGGAGCGTGCCTTTACGACATGCAATGAGCAAGCTTCCGGCGTGACTCCCATGCAAACGATGCAGTCGGAAAGGTCGAACTCGCAACGGAAAGAAGTTGCGAAAGTTTCTATCATAGGAAACCCGTGGCTTTGGCTATCTTCAAACGAGATGGACACCACCGGAAGCGATCGAGGCAACGCATTTCGGGTCACCTGGCCTCGGTCACGGCGTTGCGACGTGGTTCCTCAAAGCTGCGTGCGCGAAGGTTGTGTCTGTCACAGGTTGAGATTTCGCCAGCATTCCAATATCGGATTGATGAGCCCGTAACGTGACGCGCGGGTGCAAACCGCAATCTAACTTCCTATGAGTTTGACGAAGTTTCCTCTGGGCACACAAGGCGCGGTCGTTTCCCGCATGGGACTCGGCTGCATGGGCATGAGTGAGTTTTACGGCGATCGCAACGACACGGAGTCCGCTGCGACGATCCTGCGCGCGCTCGATCTGGGCTGCAATTTTCTGGACACGGCCGATGTGTATGGCTTTGGCGACAACGAAGTGCTGGTCGGCAAGACCATCAAGCCCCGCCGCGACGAGGTCTTCCTAGCCACCAAGTTTGCGAATCTGCGCAAGAAGGAAGACCCCAGTTACTGGGAGGTCAGCGGCAAGCCCGAATACGTGAAGCAGTGCTGCGATGAGAGCCTGCAGCGGCTCGGGGTAGATCACATTGACCTGTACTACCAGCATCGCGTGGATCCCAACACGCCCATTGAAGACACGGTGGGCGCGATGGCGGAGCTGGTGACGGCCGGCAAGGTGAAGTATCTCGGCTTGTCCGAGGCGTCTGCGGCGACCATCCGGCGCGCCCATGCGGTGCATCCCATCACCGCGCTGCAGAGTGAGTACTCGCTGTGGAGCCGCGATGTGGAGGCAGAGATCCTGCCGACGCTGCGTGAGCTTGGCATCAGCTTTGTGCCGTATAGCCCGCTGGGCCGCGGCTACCTCACTGGCACCATCTCGGCGGACTCAAAGCTCGACGCCAGCGATACCCGCAACGCCGAGAACCCGCGCTACCCGCGCTTCACCGCGGAGGCACAGAAGAAGAACCAGGTGCTGGTCGATCGAGTGAAAGCGATTGCCGAGAAGAAGGGTTGCAAGCCCGGTCAGCTCGCCCTGGCATGGGTGATGTCCAAGGGAGGAGACATTATTCCCATCCCGGGCACCAAGAAACGCCATTACCTGGAGGAGAACGTCGCTGCCGTCGACATCTACCTGACGCCGGAAGATGTTGCGGAGATTGAAGCGGCCATGCCTGTCGAGGAAGTGGTGGGGGAGCGGTATAACACCGGCGGGATGAAGACGATCGACAAGTAGTGCAGTTCAAATAGAAGAAAGCCCGGGCGTTTGCCCGGGCTTTCTTCCTGCGCAGTAACGAGGCAGCTTACGCAGCCGGCTCTTCCGTCGCCGTGACCTTGGCCTGCGCCACAGTGTAGGCCGGGTCGCCGATCTTGAAGCGCGCGAAGCGGCGGACGGAGATGTTTTCGCCGAGCTTGCCCACCTTCGTCGCGATGATCTGGGCGATGGTCTGGCCCTGGTCCTTGATGAACGGCTGCTCGAGCAGGCAGACTTCCTCGTAGAACTTGCTCATCTTGCCTTCCAGCATCCGCTCGATGATGTTGGCGGGCTTGCCAGTGGCGGCGGCCTGCGCGCGGTAGATTTCCTTTTCCTTCTCGATGTCCTCGGGCGTGACCTCGTCCTTGCCGACATAGCGCGGGTCGACCGCGGCGATGTGCATGGCGATGTCCTTGAGCAGGTCCTGGAAGTCTTCGGTGCGGGCGACGAAGTCGCTCTCGCAGTTCAGCTCCAGCAGCACGCCAATCTTGCCGCCGGCGTGGATGTAGGTGCCCACGGCGCCCTCATTGGTGGAGCGGCTGGCCTTCTTGGCGGCCGAAGCCATGCCGCGCTTGCGCAGCACCACGAAGGCGTTCTCCATGTCGCCCTTGGCTTCCTGCAGGGCCTTCAGGCAATCGCCCATGGGCGCGCCGGACTTCTCGCGGAGTTCCTTGACCAGCTTGGCGTCAATCTTTACGGGTTCCATTGTCGTCGACATACTTCCTTCTCTCTGTGCTCGTTATCACGCATGGGTGCGCACAACGGCGGATTTCTGCATAACCGAATGTCAGTTTTGCTAGCGTGCGGTGCGCTCTTCGAGGCGAGCCAGACGCACATCAAGATCGTTTGTGACCCTGACCAGCGTCTTCATGTCCTGCTCGAAAAGGTTCATCCGTCCCTCAAGAATGGAGAAGCGCCCGTTCATGGTGCTTTCCAGGGAGGTGAACCGCAGGTTGATCTGGTTGAGAACATGATTGCTCTGCAGAACGCCAATCACGATTCCAACCAGCACCGTGAACGTCGGAACTCCGAATGCAAAGTACAGCTGCACGTTTGTCATCCGGTCTATCTCTCCCATTCGCTGCAAGTAGTATACAAAGGCGCGGACCGAAGCCCGCGCCTTTGCGTTCGTTCTGGCGTGGTGCTTAGGCGGAGATGACCGCCTCGAGCTCGGCCGGGGTGGCTTCGTCCGAAACGGGCTGCTTGCGGATGCCGCCGCCGAGAGCTGCGTTGAGGTCGATGTCCTCGTCCTCGGTGTCTTCCACCGAAGCTTCGGCAGCGCCGGCCGAGCTGCGGCCGAGGCCGATCTCGATATCGGCATCTTCACCGGCCTGGTGCGCTTCCGCGGCCACGGGGGTCACGTCGGCGAACTCGTTGGCGAACGCCTTGTCCGAGATCATCTGCGTGCCTTCGTAGGCCGAGTCCGCGATCTTGGTCGTGAACAGGCGGATGGCGCGCAGAGCGTCGTCGTTGCCGGGGATGACGTAGTCGACCACGGTCGGATCGCAGTTGGTATCCACCACAGCGACCACCGGGATGCCGAGCTTGCGGGCTTCCGCGACGGCGATGGCTTCGTTGTTCGAGTCAACGACGAAGATCGCATCCGGAAGGCGGCGCATGGTCTTGATACCGGAAAGCGACGTGGAGAGCGCCTTGCGCTCGCGCTCCAGCTTGATGACTTCCTTCTTGGTCAGCAGCTCATAGCGGCCGTCGGTCGACATATCCTCAAGCTCGGTGAGGCGCTTGACCGACTTCTGAACCGTCACCCAGTTGGTTAGCAGCCCGCCCAGCCAGCGCGAGTTGATGTACGGCATGCCGGCGCGGGTCGCCTCTTCGGCGATTGCGTCCTGCGCCTGGCGCTTGGTGCCCACGAACAGGATCAGCTTGCCGGTCGAGGTCAGGTCGGTGACGAACTTGGACGCATCCTTGAACATCTTCAGCGTCTTCTGCAGGTCGATGATGTAAATGCCGTTGCGCTCGCCGAAGATGTATTCCTTCATCTTCGGGTTCCAGCGCTTGGTCTGATGTCCGAAGTGAACGCCCGCTTCGAGCAGTTCCTTCATCGTGATATTTGCCATGTGAAGCTCTTTTCTGGGCATCGCTTGCGATGCGACGTGAAGCGATTGATTCCCTGGGTTGGGGAGATTTACTGCGGGCCACCACGCTGCGTGATGGGTGGTGCTGAAGCTTCGAGTCGTTAGCTTCTAGCCATTAGCTTCTGGCCCTTAGCTAGAGGCTGGAAGCTAACAGCTAGAAGCTCGTCCTTACCGCTTGCTGAACTGGAAGCGAGCGCGGGCGCCCTTCTGTCCGTACTTCTTGCGTTCCTTGCCGCGCGAATCGCGGGTCACGTAGCCGGCTGCCTTAAGGGCCTTGCGCAGCTCCACGTTGAACTCCATCAGCGCGCGGGCGATGCCGAGCTTGACCGCATCGGCCTGGCCGTTGACGCCGCCGCCCTTTACGGTGGAAAGAACGTCGAAGGTCTCGTTGATGTCGGGAATGCCGAAGGGCTGCTTCGCGGCGGCGCGCTGCGCCGGGGTCACAAAGTACTCTTCAAACTTCTTGCCGTTGACGGTGAACTCGCCCGAACCGGGGCGAAGGAACACGCGGGCGATAGCGCTCTTGCGCCGCCCCGTGCCGTAATACTGAACCAGTGCCATGTTGTTATCCCTTTGGGGCTATGCCCCAGAATCCTGTGTGCCGCTGATGGTTGGAAGTCGAGTCCAACCTGCCGAGTGCTGCGAAGCAGAAACCCTTAGCCCTTGCGCTGTTCCACTGCCGCCAGCGCCGTGGGCTGCTGTGCGTGGTGCGGATGCTCGGCGCCCTTGTACACCTTCAGCTTGGTAGCCATCTGGCGGCCCAGCTTGCTCTTGGGCAGCATGCCCTTGATCGCCTCTTCCAGGATCTTCTCGGGACGGCGGGCCAGCAGCTTGGTAAAGCCTTCTTCACGCAGGCCGCCGGGAAAGCCGGTGTAGCGGCGATACAGCTTCTGGTCGGCCTTCATGCCGGTCACGTGAATCTTCTCGGCGTTAATCACGATGATGTGATCGCCCATGTCGATGTAGGGCGTGTACAGCGGGTTCAGCTTGCCGGCGAGCACGCTGGCGGCCTGCGAAGCAAGGCGGCCCAGGGTCTGTCCGGTCGCGTCCAGCACGTACCATTTGCGCGGAATGTCTTTTCCGCTGGGGATCGTTGTTGTTTGGTTCAGATTCACCGTTTACTCCTTACATCTGCCGTCTTCGGTCGTCGGTACGGCGTGGGGCACGAAGAAGAAGCGTGTTGCTTCCACCTCAAGGGCGCAACTTGGTGAGCTTCGGCAGTGGAAAAGCCGGGCACGCAAGCCGCAATACGTATTGTGAAAGCGCACAGAGCTCAGAAAGGTGCCTGGGCTGGGGAGTGGGTGCTTGCGGGGAGGTTCAGCCCATGCTGCCGGCCGGTACCGCTGCGGAAGAACTCACCTCGGTGTCATGCCCCGCCCCCAGCGTTGCCACCCGGAAAGCGGTTCACCGGGCACACGGAGGTGCGGGCGCAGGACTGCGCGAGTCTTCAGGATATCGAGGCCTGTGGAAGAAGTCAACCGGATTTGAGGTGCTTTCTGAGGCTACGCTAAGCGGTGTACAACTGCCGCATGCTCTTTCGCCGCCTGTTTCAAAGACGCCGCGCACGTTCTCGGCTGGGCCTCCGTATACGCGAGTTGCTTCTTTTTCTGGCGATCCCGTGGATGGTGTCCATCGGGGCTCAACAGCCGGTGACGACGCCCGCGCCTATCGAGCGCCGCGCACCTGCTGATCCCAACCTTGATGCGGCCTCCAGCTTCATCGGGCAGGCGCTCTTTCTCCGTTGCTTCTCCGGCGAAGACACGCTTACCTTCACTTCGACTGGCGCGCCGGAGCTTCGGGCGAGGTCGAAAGTGGTGGACTGGACGCTTTCCGCCATCGACATCCAGAAGGTGCAGCGGCGAGGGCCAGGCGAGCTTGAACTGGATGGGGTGCGCGTGGCTTTGAAGTTCGCGCCCGACCGGCGGGAGTGGGAGCGGCATCCTCAGAAGACCGAAACGATGCGGTTGACGGTGGCAGAGCCGGCTTCGGGCGATCCCGCAGCTTTCCGCCGAACATTGGTGGCAATCTTCTCGCAAGGGATCGACCGGGCTTTACAGCGGTCCATGCCGCCGTACTGGCAGCACTACTTCGACCCCCAGGCACCTTGGGTACCAGATGAGCTTGCCGGGCAAACGCTGTACACGCCGGGCAAACCGGATGCTTCCGGCCAGGCCGCGACCGCACCTGCGCCCACGAAGAAGGCGGATGTTTCGTACACGGCAGAGGCCCAGCAGGACAAGGTTCGCGGCACCGTTGGATTGCAGTTGGTGGTGGCGGCCGATGGTGGGCCGCGGCGCATCGCGGTAATCCAGCCGCTGGGTTACGGTCTCGACGCCACCGCGGCGGAAGCGCTTGGCCGCTACCGCTTTGCCCCGGCGACGCTCAACGGGGCTCCGGTAGCCGCTCAGGTGCGGATCAACCAGGACTTTGTGCTGGTCCCGGGACCACGATAATCATCGCCACGTCTTAATGCTGTAGCTGTTGCGTACTCGGCTGCTGACCCATCTTCGTGACCAGTTGACGCGGCATGTGCCGGCGCTTTGTGCTGGTGCCTGGTATGGACGGGCTCTCGGCTGGGTCCAGCCTGTAAAGGATCAGCAGGTTGCGGTCGGGGTCGTCCATAGCCGGGAAGGCCGCGACACGGACAGGGTGATACAGCGGCGTAATGGCTTCCATCTTGTCATCGTCGAGCTCGTTCCAGGAGGCGTACCAGCCAGGCTTGTACTGCTTCACGCGTTCATCCATGGGCAGCGTGCCGAAGTCGTCGTCGATCGAGGGCAGGCCGGTCATCAGCGTAAGGTCCGAGCCGGAGATGGACAGCACCAGGTGCGGGTGCGTCGGGTCGGCCAGCACGATTCGCTTGATGCCCTGCGCGGCGGCTTCGAAGTCGTACGTGGGATGAAGGAGGAAGCCGGATTGCATCACGATGTCCGGCACAGCGATCGCCAGCACCACGGCCGCGCTAACGCCAATCGCCAAACGCCGTGTCGTGCCTGTCTCCGCTTTTGGCCAGCGAATCGAGCGCCATGGCGACAACTGCCGTAATGGGAGCGGCGACCATCAGGTAGTACCGCGGCTGCAAGTTGTTGTGATACGCGAGAAACACGGCATAGCCGCCAATCCAGAGCAGCAGCGCTGGGAACAACGGGTTGCGCCAAAGCTTCGGACGCCAGAAGATCACTGCCAGCAGGCAAAGATAGAAGAGCGGATAGAGCACGCGGCCCATCCAGATGCCGTCCGCCAGCGTGTTCCAGATGACGGTTGCCAGCGGTTCAAGCTGCCAGCCGGTGTAGGCATTCGCGGAGAACAGGTACTGGTAGTCCTCCAGATAGTGCGGCCGCACGAAGAGGCCGAAATAGGCGAGCCATATACCGGCAGCCAGAACGAGAGGCACTACGGCAGCGCGCAGCGAGGGGCGTAACCGGAATCCCGCTCGTGCCCAGAGCAGGTAGCCGATCGCGGGGACCAGCACCACCGCGGTCGTCTTCGTGAGAACCATCGTCGGCAGCAGCACGCCGAGAAGAGCAGCCCATGTCCAGCTGCGCAAACGGTCTTCCGGCGCGGCCTCCCACGGGAACTCCGGGCGGATATGGGTCGCTGCGAGTAAGGCGAATACGGTAAGCGCGATGAGCAACGGCTCGAGGATCGCCATTCGCTCGAAGACATAGAAGAATGGGCTGGTGCAAAGGAAGAAAACGGCGAGTGCGGGCGCGAGGTCCGGTGATGCCCCACTGCTTGCGCTACCCATGCGCTCGCACCGGCGCATCAGCCGATAGAGCCCAATGAGCGTAGCCGCGAAGACCAGTAGCGTGAGCACACGGGCCGAAGTTGGGGAGACGCCGGTGATGCCGAACCAGATCCACTCCAGCGCAGGCCACACAGGGAGCGCGACCGCCGGGTTGAAATCGCCCTTCCAATACCAGTGCCCGGTCAGGTAGTGGCGAATGGCTGCATCGCCATACCAGCCTTCATCGGTGTACTTGGACCAGTCCACCCACGGAGAGTTGTTGGGGAAGTCGGCTTTGAGGTGCGGAAAGTGCAGGAGAAACAGCACGCCGGAGAGCAGAAGCAGCGCTTGCAGCAATCGAACTCCGAGACTCGTCTGTCGCGGCAAAACAGGATGAGCCGACACCTTCGACGAACGGGCCATGGGCTATGATAAAGCCACTTATGGGCGACCCGGCTCGGCGCTATACAGGAGTGTGGCGCTCGCCCGATCCGCTCGAAGGCCCATGGATTCGGGAGATGTTCAGCCCGTATCTGGCGCATGAGGTGACCGATCCGGACCATGAGTTCATCGGCGATCACGTCCTTCTCTTCCAGACATTCGCCAACGCGCAGGACCCCGGGTACTTTGAAAAGTTCAGGGGCCTCGATGCCTTTCTCGTCGACCTGAGCGACGAACACTACGAGTTCGTGCCGGAGACGTACACCAACTTCCGCGGCGTGATTAGGCCCTACTGGTCAGACGTCTTCCTGCCGGAAGCCATCTACACTCTGCCGCTTGGCTACCCGAGCAGCCTGTTCTCGGGCCTGCCATTCAAGCCTGCCTCAGAGCGGCAGTTCTTCTGGTCCTTCACCGGTCAACTCGCGAAATCGAGCCGCCCGGATATGGCTCGCGAGTTGGCTCGCCTCGAGCCGCATCTTCTCTTCTCGGCCGACGATCCCGCAGTGCTGCCGATATGGAATCGCACGCGTGACGGGATGAAACAGCGTTACTCCCCCGAGGAGAACAGCAGGATTCTCGCGGACACGGTTTTTGCGCCCTGCCCCATGGGCAACTCGAACCTGGAGTGCTTTCGCATCTACGAAGCCCTGGAGCTCGGCTGCATTCCGCTGGTAGAAAGCCGTCTCACGCTGGACTACTTCCGCTCGAAGTACGGTGATCATCCCATGCCAACATTCCGTTCATGGAGCCACGCCCGACGCTTCCTCGAAGACATCATCGAGGAGCCCGAGCAGATCGACCCACTGCAAAGCGAATGCGTCGCATGGTGGCAGACCCAAAAAACGCGCAGCAGGGAACAGCTTGGAGCCTTCCTCGACCGCAGATCAGCGGTGGCAGCGCAGCCGGCCCTGGAACAGCTCTTCAAGCCAAGACACAAGTGGCCGGGGTTCGCACACATCGAGCTGCTAAGGCACCACGATCTGCGCGCGCTGTGGCGCAGGGTCAGCAAGATGTCGAAGCGCCTCGCGACGACGGGCGACGTGCGAGTACACCACCGCCCCGCCAGCCGCTGAAGGTACTCCTAAAGCTACTCGTAGCTCAGCGCGTCGATAGGGTCCTTGCGAGCAGCCTTCGCCGCGGGGTACAGCGCGCCGAGCAGCGCGCCGGCCAGCGCAATCACCACGGCCAGGCCGACCCACGAGGGCGTCATCTCGAAGTTTTGCGTGGGGAACTTGGCGTGCAATCCCACCTTCAGCGCGTACGTCGCAACAATCCCCAGGATCACCCCGACAATGGCCAGCAGCCCCGTTTCGCGCAGCACCACGCCGACGATATCCCCGCGGCTCGCTCCCATGGACTTCAGGATGCCGATCTCGCGAGTCCGCTCCATCACCGCTGTGTACATGGACTGGAAGATGACCAGAAAGCCGATGACGATAGCGATCCCAATCACAACTCTCAGCCCAATGTTGAACCCCGGCAGGTGCTCAGGCGTCAACATAGAGAGGTACTCCTGCGCGGTCTGCACGTTCCAGTCCTGCAGGCCGTCGGTGCTTAGAATCTCCTGGCGGACCGCCGCCTGGAACTGCGGCTGATCTTCCGTCTTGAGGTAAAAGAGAGCGGCCTTGCCCGGCGTGCCATCTAGATTGTCGAGAGTCTCCAGCGGAACGAACTTGCGGCTGCCCTTGCCGTTCTCCACGATGCCGCAGATGCGGAACTCGTGGTTGAGAGCCTTCACCTTGTCGGCCACGTGCAGACCTTTGCCGGCCTTCGCCGCGAGGTCGTCCACGATCATGTCGAACGGCTGCTGAAACGGCCCACCCGCCACAAAGGTGAAAGGACGCAACTCGTTGTAGCTGGCATAGTCAATGCCGGAGATGTTTTCGAGATTGCCGCTCATGGTCAGCTTGATGTTGGCCGGAGCCACCACCTGCACATGCGGCATCCCGCGCAGCACGTTGGCGATGCGAACATCCGCCGAGGCCGCGCTGAGATTGCTCAGCGTGCCACCGGCGCCAGGACGCACGATCATGTCCATGCCGATCCCGTTGGTCTGATTGCGGCTGTTGTTCAGCATGCCCAGCATGATGCCGGCGATGGCCAGGATCATGACGACTTCAATTCCCACCGCCAGCGCGCTGATGATGGAGCGAAGCGGGCGATGCACGAGGTTGCCAACAATCAGTTTGTTCAAAGCGCGAAGTCCCTTCGCCGGTTCCGGTCACCGGCAAGCCTAAGGAGCATGGTACTAGCCGGGCTTCACATCGTAACGAGGCTGCGGCACCAGAACGGTCGGGATGGCGAGCAGCAGCAGGCTGAATAGCGCCCCGAACAGCAGCGTATCGCGGATCGCCACGATGTAGCTGGACAACTCGAACTCGGTCTGGAAGCAGATCAGCAGGATGGCGCACGCGCAAAGATAAGGGGCCGGCTTCGGAAACAGTCTGTTCGCCAGCTTGACGAAGCCCGCAAGCACCCAGCAAAGCAGGATAGGATAGGCAAGGCCGCCCCAGAAGCCGAAATCGATGGTTCCGGCCGTAAAGATGGAGTTCGGCTGATCGGGAATGCTGGTGTTGAAGAACTCTGAGGCATATCCCTCTTCGTTCAGGATCCGCTTGCCGGTCCATACTGCGCTGGGTATCGCCCACTTGAACTCGTTCCAGGCTCCGCCGCCTTCGGCCACATGGTGGAATGCGGTGTCGTCGAGCAGCATCATGTCGTACGCAAGAAGGTCCAGGCGCGTCTCCACGCCGCTTTCTTCCCAGGTCGTGGCCAGGTCTCCGGTCACTCCCGAGTTGTACAGAACCCACGCTCTTTCCACGCGCTCCGAAAGCGAGATCGCTGTGCCCTCTTCAAACGTGTAGCTGGCCAGGCGCAGGAAAAGAAAGGCCGTCCATGCAACGTAAACCAGCATGACGGCGGTTACGGCTGCCGCGGTAAGTTTCCAGCCGGAGCGCGCGAAGATTGGGTTCCAGACGCTGTAGAGAAGGAACGCCAGCAGCAGAATGTAAAGGAAGTTGCGGCGGCCGGTGGGCGTCACCGCGAGAATCTGCAGCAACAGCACGCTGCCGTAAAGCAGCTTCTGTTCCCGCGAGCGCGCCGTCGCAAATACGGTGGCGGTAGTGCCCACCGCGGGGCCCAGCAGCCAATAAAGCGCGGAAACCAGGAAGCTGAGATGCCCGCTTTCCTCGCCGGCCCCTGATTCCGCGCCCATGTAGTTGATTCCCCCGCTGGCCAGCGCCACGAGGATCGCCGCGGAGCCGATCCACACCACCCGTTTCAACGAACGCAACACGGTAGGTGTCAGTTCGGGCAGGCGCAGCTCGGGCACCGTGAACTCGCCGACGAACCAGAGGAAGGCAACTCCCAGGAAGATCTGGCACAGCGCCAGGGCGTAGGTATGGGCTTGCGCTCCATTCATCAGCGAGCCGGAAGATTCGGCGGACAAGGAGCCAAAGGCGTCTGGCAGCGCACCCACCGCGTAGCCCTCCAGCAGCCCTGCCCCCAGCAATCTGGAGATGCTCAACTTCGAGCGCGCCGAACATAAGGCGATCAGCGCAACGCAGGCGATCGCAGACCCGATGATCACTTCCAGAAAGAGCACGATTGGGCGCGGCCAGAGAATCCCGGACAGGCCGGAGCCGGCCAGCACCAGTGGGTACCAGATCAGGAACGTCTCACCATGCGGGGCGCCCGCCGAACGCGAGAACAAGCGACGCGGTACTGCCGGACTTGACGGTGAGGGCATATTTTCTGGCGCAGCGAGCAGTGGTTGCGGTTCCTCCATCCTATCGTTCCGCTCCTTGTCATTCCGCGTCCTGCTTCTTGTGTCCGCAACCCCGTTGCAGGCAAGCCACCGTTGCAGGCGAGCCACCGTTGCAGGCAAGCCACGACGTCGGAACCTACCTCCGTCGCGTACGACTTTCCGGGCAGAACGTTTTAAGGGCGATACCCCTGTGTTGATTGCGTCAGCCCCGTAGTCCATAATTAGGTTTCACTCAGGGTAAGAAACGGACTTTTTCGGGCAAACGTTTGTGTAGCGTTCCGGGAATCCTCAACTTCAATCACCAGCCGGTCGACCGTGGCGAACTCGGCGACCAGGCAAAGGCGTTTACCCGGGTGTAGTCGCATGGGGTCTCGGACTCGCGGCGTTTTGATCTTGCAGTTCTTTTCAGGGAGGCACGACGATGAAGAACGGTTTTTGGGCGAAGACATTTTTGGCGGTGTTCCTGCTGCCTCTGGTTGCGTTTGGCATAGCGGTGTCGGCCCAGACGGTGACCGGTTCCGTGCGTGGCACCGTAGCCGATCAGAGTGGCGCCGTCATTGCCGATGCAGCAGTCTCGGCCAGGAACGTCAGCACCGGCGTCGTTTCAAAGACCAAAACTGACCGCAGCGGCACGTATAACTTCCAGAGCTTGACGATCGGCACCTATGTGGTGGCCGTTGAAAAACAGGGTTTTGGGAAAACGTCCATCGGCCCCTTCTCTCTCGAAATCGACCAGATCGCCAAGATCGACGCAAAACTTCAGGTGGGCTCCGTTGATGTTGCGGTGGATGTCAGCGCTGACTCCAGCGCGATTCTGCAGACGGAAGATGCGTCTCTCGGCACGACCATCACAGCCAACACCTTGGAGAGCATGCCGCTGCCCGGCCAGAACTTCGCTGCGGCCACCATCTTCGTCCCCGGCGCGGTTCTGCCCACCATTAGCTCGCTGGGAACGACGCAGGGCACGGAGCGTGACACGTCGTTCGCCTCGTCTACGCAGCCTTCCTTCAACGGCAATCGTCAGCAGACGAACAATTACATCTTCGACGGTACGGACATTAACGAGCCGCTGCAGAACACCATCGCCTACAACCCCGCTCCGGAAGCCATCGGTCAGATGCGCATCATCACCGGAAATGCCGATGCTGAATATGGCAACGTGAATGGCGGAGAAATTCTCGTCGTCACTAAGTCTGGCTCAAATCAGTTCCATGGCAGCCTTTACTCCTTCTATGAGAACCAGAACTGGCAAGCCAACTCCTTCGCCAACAAATACCTCACGCCCATCGCAGCCAAGGCCAACTTCCACCAGAACCAGTTCGGCGCCACCTTCGGCGGGCCCGTGATTAAGAACAAACTCTTCTTCTTCGCGGACTTCTTGGGTTTCCGCAATACTACGGTTGGGACGCAGACGGTGATTTCGGTACCCTCGCGCAGAATGAGGACGGGTGACTTCTCCGAGTTTTTGGGAGCGCCAAATGAGTTTGGACAGACCATTCCTGCCGCCCAATACATCCAGCTCTACAACACCACCACCGGCCTCAACACGGCCAAGGCCTATACGAATAACCAACTTCCGGTCCTCAACCCGGTAGCTCAGTACCTCTTCGCGCACCCCGAGTTTTATCCGCTGCCGAACCGCCCCAGCTCGAACGCCAACTCGCCGGATACCAACAACTATCAGGGCTACAACAAGTCTGCCTACGTGAACAACCAGGGCGACATTCGCGTCGACTATACGGCTTCTCAGAAGGACAACCTGAACGCTCGCTTCACCCATGGCGGCTCCTTCGATCTTCCGATCGTGGCCATCCTCAACTTCCAGTTTCCGGGCGGCGACGACTATCCGTTCTGGAACGGCGTGCTCAACGAGGTACACACCTTTACACCCAACCTGCAGAATGAGTTTCGCGCAGGCTACTCGCGCATTTCGAATCTCTCCGGCATTCCGGTCGATACCACGGGTAACTTTCCCGTAAACAGTGATACGAAGGTGGGCTACCCATTCTCCAGCCCCTATCCCGGCTTCACGGAAACCAACATTTCCAGCGCCGAAAAGAACGTGGGAACCCTGGGTGTGGTGCAGAACTACATCGATAACATTTTCGACTACGGCGACACGGTTACTTGGCTGCACGGCAAACATATCGTGAAGGGTGGCGCACAGATACTGCGCTATCAGGAGAACTTCTACTACGGTGGCAATACTGGCACGATGGGTGAGTTCGCGTACAACGGCCAGTACACAAAGGACACAACGCTTTCCGCAACCGGCAAAGGCTACGGTTTTGCCGACTTTGTCCTCGATGCTTCCGAGCTTCAGGCTGTGAACGGTGTTGCGGGACGCGCAGGCCAACGCTCCTATCGTATGGCGTACTTTGGGGAAGACGAGTGGAAGGTAACGCCGAAGCTCACCCTCAATCTAGGTTTGCGCTATGGATACGATCAGCCGCTCTACGAGGTCAACAACAAGGAAGTCAACGTTGACGTCAGGAACCCGCAGAACTGCCCGGCCTGCCTGCTCGTCGCCGGGCAGAACGGCAACAACCGTGCGCTCTACAACGCCTTCCACACGGAGTTCATGCCGCGTGTTTCGTTTGCCTATCAGATGAACCCGCAGATGGTGATCCGTGGCGGCTATGCCATCACGGACGACTTTGAAGGCATGGGTGCGGCGCAGCGCCTGACGGCCAATCCGCCGTACATCCCGGCATATCAATACACCAGCCTCGCGCCTACGGCGACCAGCGGCGGAACCCCCATTAAGGTCAGCCAAGGCTTCACTGTTGGTGTCACTTCGGGCGGCCTCGCCAGCAAGTACAACGCTTGGGATCCAAACATTAAGCCTGAGCTGATTCAGCAGTACAACCTAACCCTGCAGACAGCGCTGAGCTCGAAGTTCACCTTCCAGATTGGTTACGTCGGAAACCTCGCCCAGCATCTTGTCATTCCTGTGCCGCTCAATCAGCAAACGGTTACTGGTTCGGCAAATACAGCGACTCAGCCGTTCAAGGGGCTGGTCGGCGTTGGCGGTCAGGTATACGAGACATCGGCGGAAGGCTACTCCAACTACAACGCCATGCAGATTCAACTGCGCCAGCGTCAGTGGCATGGCCTGGAGTACACCTTCAACTACACCTTCTCCAAGAACATGACCAACAACCCGGGCTACTTCGGGATTGGTGGTGTCGATGGTCCCAGCGTCTACCCGCAGAACACCTATGATCCGCATGGCGATTACGGCGTCTCGGGCTTCGACACACGCAATGCTGCCAACTTCATCGGTACCTACGCCATCCCGTATGGCCGCGGCCGCGACTATGGTCATAACGTCAACCGCTATGTCGATTGGGCCATTGGTGGCTGGAAGGTAGCTGCCACCTCCGTCATGTACTCAGGTTTCCCAATCACCATCGGCAGCACCAACAACTCGCAATCCAACAACGGCGGCGGTGCCCGCGCCAACCAGTACCACAAGCTGACCGTTGTCAATCGTTCGCTGTTGCACTGGTTTGGTACTGGGCTGGATGCACTGCCCTGCACGGCAACGACACCCCCCGCGGGCGGCGGTCCTCCGCTCAATGCAAATGGCGTTCCGTGCGCTTATGGGCCTGAACTGACCGGCGGCTTCGGCACCGCACACGTCGGCACAGAACGGGCGCCCGGATACCGGCAGGTGGATGCTTCGGCATTCAAGCAATTCCACACCTACAAGGAGCAGTACCTCCAGTTCCGCGCGGATGCCTTCAATGTAGGCAACATCTCTTCCTACGCAGCCCCGGGTGCCACCGCGACAACCACGGCAACCTTTGGCCAAATCACCTCAAACCTGTCCCCGCCTCGCCAGATCCAGATGTCGCTCAAGTACGAGTTCTAGCGTCTACAACCAGCAGCAATTCGGCGTCCGCTTCGGCGGACGCCGAACTGTTTTGACCATGCGCTGAGCACTTTCTGCCACACCTGTGTCCCGCCGGACGCAGGGTCCACCCGTATCCCTTATCGATTCAAGATTTTGCGCCAAAACGGCGGGAGGGGTGGTCGCCCGGCATGGTTCCACGTAAAGACACGCCGGAATGCAATCCCTCCAGCGAGGTAGAATAGGAGGGTTCCTCGCTCGAATGTCACAATTCTGCGGCGGAGCGACCGGAGAGCTGCCAAATCTGCCCTGTCTTTGGCGTGTGCGGTAGTTGAGCCGGTCGTCGGGCGTACTGTGTCTCACAGCGCGGGTCCGGCTATCTCATCCAGGAGCACCACTGCTTTGTCCAATACCGACCGTTTCCTCTTCACCAGCGAGTCCGTCACCGAAGGCCATCCCGATAAGATCGCCGACCAGATCTCCGACTCGATTCTGGACGCCTGCCTTGCACAGGATCCCTACAGCCGCGTTGCCTGCGAAACCCTCACCTGCACCGGCCTGGTCGTGGTTGCCGGTGAAATCACCACCAAGGCCTACGTCGACTTCCAGAAGCTGGTTCGCGATACTGTGCGCGAGATCGGCTATGACGACGCGCTTAAGGGTTTCGATGCCAACACCTGCGGCGTGATCTCGACGATCAATTCTCAGTCTCCCGACATTGCACAGGGCGTGGACACCGGCGGCGCCGGCGACCAGGGCATGATGTTCGGCTATGCCACCAACGAGACGCCCAGCCTGATGCCCACCCCGATCTCCCTGGCCCACCGCCTCGCCGAGAAGCTGACCGAGGTTCGCAAGAGCGGCAAGCTCGCGTACCTCCGCCCAGACGGCAAGAGTCAGGTAACAGTAGAGTATGACTCGGACCATAAGCCCGTCCGCGTGGACGCAGTCGTTATCTCCACGCAGCATGCCGAGTTCTCAGACCGCGACCCGAACAGCACGCTCACCAACGAGAAGCTGCATGCGGACATCATGGAGCACGTCATCCAGGCCGTCATCCCGGCAGAGCTCCTCGATGCGGACACCAAGTATCACATCAACCCCACCGGCCGCTTCGTTATCGGCGGCCCCATGGGTGACTCGGGCCTGACCGGGCGCAAGATCATTGTGGATACCTACGGTGGCATGGGCCGTCACGGCGGCGGCGCGTTCTCCGGCAAGGACTCCACCAAGGTGGACCGCTCGGCGGCGTACATGGCGCGCTATATCGCCAAGAACATTGTGGCTGCCGGCCTGGCCGATCGCTGCGAAGTGCAGCTGGCGTATGCCATCGGTGTGGCCGAACCTGTTTCCATCCGCGTGGATACCTTCGGCACAGGCAAGGCTTCTGAGCCTCGCCTGATCGAGCTGGTTCGCGAGAACTTCCAGCTCACGCCGAAGGGCATCATCGAGTCGCTCAACCTGCGCCGTCCGGTCTTCAAGAAGACCGCCGCTTACGGCCACTTCGGCCGCACCGGCGACACCTTCACCTGGGAAGCCACGGACAAGGCCGCTGCACTGAAGGCCGGCGCCCAGGCTGAGCTGGCCACCAAGTAGCTCCCCTGCTTCAAGCTCACCCCATGCCCCGAGGCTCTTCGCCTCGGGGCATCTGCTTGCTTCACGAACGTTTCATGAACGGCTCATGCAATGAAACCCTGCCAGCCGTCACCATACCCTCGGGAAACGTCTTCGTCGTCCACTTTTTTCGGCCGGCGCGGGCCCTGGGCGCTTCCTCCATCTAGAAAGGACGGAAGTCAATGTCAGAAGAAACGAACCAAACCATTCAAGGTTCTCCGAAGGAGCACCTCAACGAAAATGCGGCCATTGAGTACTGGACCGAGGAGCGCATTCGCGCGGTAAAGCCCATACCGCTCGGCAGGGAGCCGGAAGGTAAGGCGCACGCGGCGATCGCTCCGGCAGGCGAAGCCGGTCACCTTCCCGCATCACGCGGCACTGCCGACGAGCACGCCCAGCCACACGGCGTCCTTGGCCTCAACAATGCGGGCGGCGCTGCGGTGCCCAGCCCACTGGCGTATCCATTCCGTACCTGCGGCCGCCTGTTCTTCAACCAGGGCAGCGGTGGCTTCAGCGGGTCGGCTGCTCTGATCTCCCCCAACGTGCTGCTCACCGCTGGGCACTGCGTCTTCAATAGCGGTGTTTGGTCCACCAACATGGTGTTCTATCCGTCGTATGGCAGCCGCGCCGGCAACGATCCAAACTACAAGTTTGCCTGCGGACGTCTTGGCGCTTTCACTTCGTGGACGACAAGTGGCGACCGCGGCCACGACTACGGCATGGTATGGATTGGCTCGAACCCTGCGCCAGGCAACGCTCTTGGCTGGCTGGGACTGTTGTGGAATGCCAGCACCGCCGGACGTATTTTCGACGTCCTCGGCTACCCTGCCGAGCCGGCGCCGTTCAATGGCAGTGTGATGGATGGAGCGGAAGGGGTGTATACGCCAAGCTCCACCGCAAACACCATTGGCTTCAGCGTGGACCACATGGGCCATGGTTGCAGCGGCGGACCCTGGGTCACCAGCTTCAACAACGAGAATCCTCCTGTGCACGTGAACAGCGTATCCAGCTACATCGTGACCGATCCTCCGCAGGTACTGTATGGCCCCACCTTTACGGCGGACGTGCAGACGCTGTTCAACTGGATCAACAATCCCGCCAACCACTAGGGCTGAGCGCTACTGACAGCAGTACGAGAAACGGCGCAGCTCGAGAGCTGCGCCGTTCCTTTGTTTTCGTGTGAAGTTAATTGCCCAGCTCAGCGCCCGGACGGCCAGCGGGCCTAGGCGGGGCTGCGCCTGCATCCAAGTGATCCCAGTTGATGATGGTGTTGAAGCCGAGGGCGAAGGTGCCTTGCGTCTGCCACCGCCAGTAGGGCCGCAGCGCAAACATTACGACGTGTCCCTTACCGAGCGGCTGGTCGATTGCCAGCGCCCTGCCAGCAAGCGCCTGGCCGCCGGCCAACTCGCCGGAGAGCAGGATGTTGTCAGGCTGCATGGGGAATGACATGACCACACGAGGCGCTGCTTCCGCGGCTTCAGCACCGCCAAAGGCACCGCCTCCGCCACTCCCCGCTCCGCCTCCGCGACCACCACGTCCACGGCCCGCCGGGCCGGCAGCGGCTTCCGTGGCGAGGTTACCGTCGTTGGAGTAGGGCGCGAGGTGGAGCGGTGTGGAGTTCGGCGTCACGTCCTGGCCAACTCCGGGCACAGTGGGCCGTGCGCCAAAGCCACCACCGCCTCCGGGGCCGGCGGCCGCGCGTGCGGACAACACGGGCTCCTGGTTGAAGTACACCGGCAGCTGGTCAGCGGTGTAGCCGTAGACGATCGGGCTCTTGTGGTCGGTGATCATGCCAAGCAACTCCGCGCCACGCGCGTAGAGCGTGGTGGGGTGTTCGACGGTGACGCGCGAGAGCACGCCGTACTCAGGCAGGATGGTTGTCGTGGAGCCCTCGGTGATGAGCGTACCGCCGGCTTCTACGAACTTGACCAGTTCGGTGAGACCTTCAATGCCCATGCCCCCGCGAATGTCATCGGTGGAGTCCTCTGCGCCTAAGTTCGGGGTCAGTGTGGACTTCTTGTAAGGGACGGGATCTTTGCCGGTCATGGCGATGCCGTTGACCATCGACGCGGAAGTGCCGCCGGTGTGCGGGAAGATAATGACGTCATACTTCGAGCGAAGATTGCCCTCGCGAAGTTTCTGGTCAGCGAAATAGGTGAACGGGACGCCATAGTGATCCAGCGCCGCGCGCACCCAGCCTTCGTCCTGCGTGCGCGACCAGCTATGCACATAGCCGATCCGTGGGATGGTGAGTGGGTGAGTCTTGACCGTTGGCGCGGAGGTTGCCCACGCCATCAGACCGAGCTCGTTGATGCTGGCGCGGACCTTGGCATTCTTGCCGTCGCGGATGATGAAGGCGCCGGCGTGGACCGGCGTGCCGTCGACAGTGAAGTCGTCTTCGGCGGCTTCCATCTTTACGTCCTTGTTCTTGAAGCGGAATGTGGCGAGCACGTTATCCGTGTTGTTCTGTACGACGAGCACATCGCCAGTGCCCTGGATGACTCCCGGGAGCGCGAGATCCTTGTCGATCATGGTCATCGGCTGGCTGAGCAGCGACTTGTCTCCGATGGCCTTGACGATGACGTTGCGCTGCAGCGGCATTGTCCAGCCGGTGTCGTCATAGGGCAGCGGGTTTGAGACAGGGTAGTTCTGGCGGCTGAAGTAGAGATCTACCAGCGTGCGGTAGGGTTGATCGGCGCGGATGATGTAGTCTCCAGCGGCTACGGAGATGTCGCCCGCGGTGGATGCTGCGTTGGCGGTCTGGACTTCTACGCCCTGGCGGCGGAGGTCGTTGACCATTTCCGCGGCGTTGACACGATGATCTTGCGCAGCTGGAATTACCCAACCGTTGACCGGGCCGTTTTTGCCTTTATCCACGGTGTTTTTAGATTTTATCCAGTAGTTCTCGAGGTAAAGCTCGTGGTCCTTCGCCACCTTGTTGAGGGCGAAGAGGATAGCGGATTCCTGGATGTTGGTGTTGTTGCGCGGACCCCACTTTATGTCAGGAAGTGGTGGATTCGGGCGGTACCATTCACGGCTGGTGGTGGTTGGCGGCAGAGTGAGGTGCTCCTGGACATCCGGACCGTAGCTTTGGACCTCATAGAAGCGGCCGAAAGAGTTGTGAGTTTCGGCGATCCAGAAAAGGTAGTTGGGAACCCAGCCGTCATAGAAGCCGTAGGTCCACACGCCGGGGACGCCGCGCTTGGTCATCTCCATGATTTCGGTTTCGCCGAGCAGCCACCACTCGTCCGAGGTGATGGGATCAAGCTGAGGGTTATAGGGACCGGTGCCTGTGGAGACGTACAGGTAGCTCTGCGCCTCATGCAGGTCGTGCAGGACTGTCGGGTGCCATTCGAGCACCTGGCTTGTCATGTTCTTCGTCAGGTTGAGGAGCTGGCCCATGCCGTCGCGATTGTTGTCGTGCTGCACATACTTGCCCCAGTACATCAGGGGCAGCCGCTGGCCGGTCTTCTTGTTGTAGTAGTAGGTATCCACTTCCTTGTCGCGGCCGTCGGGCTCGATCACCGGGGTGATCATGACGATGGCGTGCTTGCGGATCTCCTGGATGAAGGGCGTTTCCTCCACGATCAGGCGATACGCAAGCTCTACCAGCATTTGCGGGCCGCCAGTCTCGGGCGAGTGGATGCCGCTGGTGATCCAGTAGATGGGCTTGGAGGTGTGGATGATCTGCTGCGCCTGTGCCTCGGTCGTCTTGCGTGGATCACCCAGCGCGGCGAGGTCGACCTTGTACTTGTCGAGGTTCTTGATCGTGTCCTCGTCGGCAAGCGCAAGCACCACCATGTCGCGGCCTTCCTCGGACTTCAGCGGCATCTTCCAGAACTTGGCGCGAGGCGATACTTCAGCAAGCTTCTGGTAGTACTTGTTGATTTCTTCGCTGTAGTAAAGCTCGCCTGGCTGTCCCGGCATCTTGCCGAAGAACTTCAACGGCGTAGGCACGGTCGCGGAGGCGGGCAGATGGTCCACTAGCTCCGTCGTCACGCGCGGATCGTTCAGGTACTGCTTGATCTTTGCGGTGTACTCCTCGTCATTTGGCTGCGCGGGAGTCGCGGTCTGGGACAGCGCCGCCGCGGCGCTCAGCAAGAAAGCAGTGAAAACCACAGGCAAGCACCGGCGGAAACGCCTGCCGATGCAGGAAACCACAGGCCTGACGGCCTGTGGGGACAGCAAAAAGGTCAGCATGCTGTCACGATACTGCAAACCGGCCAGACGGCTAAGTCATTTCCAACGAGACAGGGAAGAGTGAGATTCAGGCACACTGGAGAACGCGGTTGCGGCCCCGGTCCTTGGCGGCGTAGAGATACTCGTCGGCGCGGCGCAGCAGGCTTGCCAGGTCTTCCACGCGGTCAAAGGTTGCCGCGCCAATGCTGACGGTAATTTGCGGCACTTCTCCGCCAAAGTCCCGTAGGTGAGCAAACGGCCACTTGGTGCGGGCAACACTGGACCGCACGCGTTCGGCCACCATCCATGCAGCCTCTTCATTCGCATGGGGAAGAAGGACGACAAACTCTTCGCCACCCCAGCGGCCCAAGACATCCACTCCGCGGATGGAGTGCTGCATCTGCTCGACTACCGCGATCAACACGGCGTCGCCAACTTCGTGGCCGAAACGGTCGTTAATATTCTTGAAGTGATCGAGGTCGGCCATCAGTATGGAGAACGGCCGGTTCCTGCGCAAAGACGCACGCATTTCCTTTTCACAGGCGCGCATAAATGTCCTGCGGTTGAAAATGCGGGTAAGCGGATCGGTGGCAGCCATCTCTTCGAGATGGGTGGAAAGCCAGGCGTTGGTCATCCAGAAGAAGCTGAACGCAAGACCGAGGCCAACCGCGATATAAAGCGTCCCGCTGACGGCGAGCAGTTGATGCCCGATGCGCCAGTGCCGAAACAAACCGCTAGCAAACAACATCGACTGGATCGCATTGAAGCCGCTGAACCCGAACAACATGGTGGCGCAGAACATCACGGCCTTGCGCTCGCGCCGGTTGCGCTGCAACTGGCGAGCCGTGGCAAAGCACTGCACAGCGACGGCAAGACTGATGGCCGAGACGCGCGTCATGCCATGGACGGCGTGGCCGATGTAGAGGGCATCAAGAGCTGCGATTGCGCTCAGCAGCCAGATGCCCAGACGCGGGAGCAGGGGATCCCCCAGAAGCTCGGAGACGGCGACCTGAAAGAGCACGAATGGAAGGAAGACCAGCAGGTCAGGAACCAGGGAGTGCATCGCCTGCGGCATCGCGGGCGCAATCAGAAGTCCCGCGCCTCCTGCGCCGGAAGCGAACGCTCCCGCCAGCCATCCAAGTCCTTTAAGGCCCTGATTAATGGAACTGACAAGGAACAGGCAGGCACTGCCGAACCCCAGAAGTACTGCCCCGAGAATAAGAATAGTTCCTGCGTCCATAGTCCTCGGCAAAGCGCTTCCACTACAAGAATGGCGTAGTGAAGGCGAAGTTCTTATTAGACGAAAGTGGTAGAACCCGCGAAAGTCAATCTGCGTCCAAGCGCGTGTACCGCCCTGCAATCAATGAGATGCGAAGCGAAGCCCTCGCGCAAGCCTGAGGCTGCGTCAGCGTACGACACCGGTTACCAAAGGTGCATAACTTTGGTTTGGTCACATGCCTCACGTCTGTGCCGGGGCGGTATCCGGCGGAGCAGGCTGGGAGCGCGTTCGAAGCGGACCATCCGGGCACGGTTTAAGCGCATCCCACCCAATTGGCGCGCTCCTGCGCGCAGGGAAATTCTTGTGCTCATCCAATCCGAATACGATATCCAGTTCGATATTCCCGTGCAAACCCCAATGATTGCTTTGCTTCATGTGCACCCAAGTCTGGAGCCGCAACTGACCACGCCGGAGGTGCTGAAGGTGGAGCACATCGTTCCGGCCAGCGAGCGAGAAGACCCGACTCAGATCGCTGTTGAGGAATACATCGACAGCTTTGGTAACCGATGCTCGCGCTTTGTGGCGCCTGCGGGAGCTATCCGCCTTTCCGGCACCAGCGTGCTGAACATCAGCGAACAGCCTGATGTGCAGGGCTTCGGCCTGCCGCAGGTTCCCGTGGAGAAGTTACCGGCGGATGCCCTCCAGTTCCTGCTGGCATCGCGCTACTGCGAGGTCGATAAGTTTGGGCCGATCGCGCAGGATCTTTTTGGTTTCTACGCTCCTGGCTGGGAGCGCGCCGCCGCCATTCGCGACTGGGTTCATAGCAAGGTGACGTTCAACTACAAAGCTGCCCGGTCCACCAAGACGGCGATGGACGTATTTTCCGAGCGCATTGGCGTTTGCCGCGACTTCCAGCACCTGGCCGTGACTCTGACGCGGTGTATGAACATCCCGGCTCGTTATGTCACCGGCTACATTGGGGACATTCGCATACCGTACGCCGGCATTGGCGACTTTTCCGCCTGGTACCAGATCTGGCTGGACGGCCGCTGGTGGGACATGGACGCACGGCATAACTATCCACGAATCGGCCGCATCCTGATGGCAGCCGGTCGCGATGCCGCCGATGTGGCGATCACAACCAGCTTCGGCGTGGCAAACCTCACACACTTCTATGTGGAAAGTAACGAGCTGGATGCCAACGGGCAGCCGGTGCCGGTTCCCGGCAAACCGGCGAGCCAGACAGGCCGGTCCGGAAACCAGCTCCCGGTGCCCGTGACTCCGCAGGACATCCAGACCATTTCCGGGCCTGAGCAGTCCACCGTTTCGGCCAGCTAGTCGTTGGGACTTCCATTCCTTTAAGTGCAAAACCAGCCGCTACCGGCTGGTTTGTTTGGCCCAGGCAGAACCATCGTGCCGCATGCACGTCCATCAGGAGATGACGGCATTAAAAAAGGAGAGGAGTCTGTGTACGTGACTGAGTCCGACGACCAGATTCCTCAGCACTCGCCAGAGTCAGGTCCGGGTGGGGAGAAACGCCCGAGCGGGTGGCGGCGGCGAGCCACGAAGGTCGCCGGTGGAGTTCTCGCGGGAGTACTCCTCGTCTTGGCGGTCGTGGCCGAGTATGTGCTGCATCATCTGGAGCCGATCGTTCGAACACGGCTGATCCAGACGCTGTCTGAGAGTTTTAACAGCCCGGTGGAACTCGACGAGCTGCACATCTCGCTGGTTCGCGGGATTGAGGTGGAAGGGGACCGTCTGCGAATCCCCTACGGATACAACCCCAATGGCGACCCGAAAGCCCATGTGGGGCCCCTGTTGAGCGTTCAGCGTTTCACGTTCCGCACCACTCTCAAGGGTCTGCTGCATCACACCACGCATGTCGATGAAGTCCGCGCCGATGGTGTCGAGATTCACATTCCGCCGCATAGTCAGCGCGGAGTGCTGCTGGGAACGAGAGAAGGACGGTTGCCCGCTGACCCGGTGCACCCGAAGATCCGGCCGCGCATTGCCTTCACCGTATCGCACGTGGTGGATACAAATGTGAAGCTGTTCCTGGAGACGGATAAGCCCGGTAAAGAAGCTCTGGAGTTCGACATACGGCGGCTGGAGTTGCACAAGCTGAACCCGGACGAAGCTGCCATTTACACCGCAGACCTAGTCAATGCGAAGCCCAAGGGAGACATCAGCGCAACCGGTCACTTCGGACCCTGGGTGAGCGACGATCCGCGAGAGACGCCGATGGACGGCGACTTCACCTTCACCAACGCTGACCTGAATACCATCAAGGGGATCGGCGGGACGCTGCAGGGCGCGGGGCACTTCGCTGGAAGACTGGACAACCTCGCGGTGGACGGGACTGCCGATGTTCCAAACTTCTCGTTGGACACGGCGAATCACCCTGTACCGCTTTACGCGAAATACCACGCCTCCGTAGACGGAACCACGGGAGACACTACGCTGGCCCCGGTGGAAGCGCGGCTTGGACACTCTGACTTCACCACGCAGGGCAAGATCGTGAAGCTGCCCGGCGGTCACGATATCCAGCTCGACGTGAATATTCCACATGCGCAGGTGTCGGACTTCCTGCGGCTGGCGGTGAAGACCTCACCGCCGCTGATGAACGGCGCGCTGGCGATGAAGGCGAAGCTCCATGTGCCCCCTGGGCAGGAGCGCGTACCCATGAAGATGTCGCTGCAGGGCAAGTTCCACATCGGTGGCGTGCACTTCTCCAATCTCAAGTTCCAGAACCGGGTAGACGGCCTGAGCGTTCGTGCCCAGGGACATCCGGAAGAGGTGAAGTCGGTGAGTAGCGATGCGAAGGCCCAAGCCTCCTCGGAGATGAGCGCAGACATTTCGCTGCAGCATGGGATGGTCAGCGCAAACGACGTGAAGTACACGGTTCCGGGAGCGGTGGTGCTGATGAACGGTGTGTACTCGATGGATGGCAATATTTTCGAGTTCAAAGGGCATGTCCGCACGGAAGCGACTGCTTCGCAGATGGTGGGCGGCTGGAAAGGGCTGCTGCTGAAGCCGTTGGATCATCTTCTGAAGAAAGATGGTGCCGGTCTGGAGTTGCCCATTGAGGTGAGCGGGACCTCCGGCGATGTCAACTTCGGACTGGCGATGCAGGGTGCGGACGAGAGTACGCAGTCAATGGCCAGAGACCTGAAAGGCAGGCGTCCCGCCGTCACAGACCCTACGAAGTTGAAGCCCGCACGTAAAACGCGGAGGGCTGAAGATAAGGCGGAGAAGAAAGCAGAGCGGTGATAGGCATCCAGCGGGACATCCGCGCCACAACATTGATGGCGGCTGGCCGGAGACAGTCCGCTGCCCATCCTGCTACCGTGGAAGGGATGGCTACCACCGAGCAGGGACATCTGTTCTCCGAAACTTCGAACTCCTCCACTGTTTCGCCCACGGAGGACACCGATGTAGCGCCCGTGTGGCTGCAGCGTATGAGCCTGGTGGTGCTGGTGGTGTTCTGTTTCTACATTGGCGGCCTGCTGGTGCTGCTGCCGTGGAACACGCATTGGTGGGCGGAGAACGGGTGGCTACAGGCGCATCCTCTGGTGGATAGCATCGCGCAGCGCGGCTGGGTTCGGGGCATGGTGTCCGGCGTGGGGATCATCGACATCTGGATCGGCATCAGCGAGATGATTCACTATCGTGATTTCCGGCCCTAGGTTTTCTTTGCTGGTTCGTCGTCCCTGCGGTGCCGGTTTGTAATCGGCAAGAGAGACAATAGGGCGTTATGTCCGACCCGACCCAAACCCCCGATCCTCCGCAGCCTGAACCTCTCGACGCCGCTCCACTTGCCTACGAAAACCCTGCGTTTCTCGACTCGCCCGATGGGCGCATGCTGCGCATCATGGCGGAGTATTACGAGCCCATGTCGCGCTTCCGCCAACAGCGCATCCAGGATACGGTGGTGTTCTTCGGCTCGGCCCGTTTCCGGGCGCTGGATGTCGCGAACCAGGAGTTGGAGCTGCTGGAGAACACGGGCTCGGCACAGCCCGCGCCCGCGGAAGAGCAGCCGGCGCGTGGTGCGGAACTGACCAGCGGGGACACTACCGAGTTGAAGCGAAAGCGCGCTGAGGCTGCGGTGGAGATGGCTCGGTATTACGAAGACGCGCGCACGCTGGCGCACAGGATGACCGACTGGGCACGGAAGCTATCGGGTCGCCGGCATAGGTTCGTGGTGACTTCGGGCGGTGGGCCGGGGATCATGGAGGCCGCGAACCGCGGCGCGTGGGAAGCCGGGGGCAAGACGATCGGGCTGAACATCAAGCTGCCTTTCGAGCAGTACCCGAACCGGTACATCACGCCGGAGCTGAATTTCAACTTCCACTACTTTTTCATGCGCAAGTACTGGTTTGCCTACCTGGCGAAGGCGCTGGTGGTGTTTCCCGGTGGGTTTGGGACGCTGGACGAGATGTTCGAACTGCTGACGCTGGTGCAGACCCGCAAGCTGGCCAAGCCGATCACGGTGGTGATTTACGGCGAGGAGTACTGGAAGGGCGTTATCAACTTCGAACTGCTGGCCGAACGTGGCGCCATCGCGATGAAGGATATGGCGTTGTTCCAGTTCGCCGACACTCCCGAGGATGCGTTTCGGTTACTGACCGAGGGGTTGACGGCTCATCACTTGCAGACCGGTCAAATGGATGTGGACGGCGAGGGGCCCGTGCCGACAGAACCAGCTCCAAGTGCACAAGAACTGCTTGGACCGGATATCGCGAAGACGCAGTAGAGAGGCTATACGTTGTACGTTCTCCGATCTACGGATTGCATCGCTCCACGTAGAACGCGCAACTTATAACGCCTGTTTTCTCAGGACCAGTTTCGCAGGCAGCATCGCGAAGTCCAGCGCCACGCCGGGAAGCATGCGGAGGTCTTCCTTCACAGTGGTGGATTGGGGTCCGGCCAGCATGAGACCTCGGTGCATGGCGTACCAGGTGAAGCCGCTGGAGACGGCGGCCACGGCGAAGGAAGCGATCAGGCCGGTGCGCAAGTGGGGCGTGCCACTGAGGCGGTGCACCGTCAACTCTGCAAGCAGCATGGCGATGGGCAAGACGGCCCAGATGAAGATCATGGTCGCCCAGAGTGGGCGTGCCTTGCGGACCCGCTGCGTGAGCGCGCCGAGCGCGCCCGAAGCGAAGATGGCGAAGACTGCTTCGACGAAAAGGGTTCGAAGCGCGACGAAGGCACCGGCATGTGCATTGCTGGCGAGAAAAATGCCTCCGCGCACAAGGGCGCTGGAAGCGGCAGCTTTCCAGTTCCAGGCATCCAGCAGGGTGCGAGCGGGCCGCCGGGCGACGTCGCGAAGAGCAGTGAGGAGCGTGTCCGAACTCGAGGCGTAGGGCATCGGGATTCCTTTCGCTGTGCTGGCTGCTTCTAATGCGGTGAACCCACATGCTGCTGAGTAGTTCCGGGGCTGTCTGTATCTTTGCTTCTTTTGACGAACGTTTCGTGAATGGTAGGACAGTTTGTTAAGTGATCGGAGTCAATAGAACGTTTCATCGATGAGTTCATAACGTTGCGGTATGAGCCTGAACACGCCGCCTTCCGTTTTGTCCCCGCGAGTCGCTTTGTTCCCAGACAGCTTCCACGAAGTGAACGGAGTAGCACATACCTTCCGCCACTTTGTAAGGTATGCGGAGGAGCACCGGCTTCCCGTTTTGTGCGTGCATGCGGCTAAGGCAAAGCGGGCCGAAGAAATGCTTGTTGCGCAGTTGATTCAGCGGGATACGCAGGAAACGAGCGTGAGGTTCCTGCCTCTGCCGCGCTGCTCGATGGCTCTCCGGCTGGAGCGGGATCTGGCGTTTGATCCGTTCTTTGTTCGTCATGCGGCGCGCATCGAGCGGGCACTGCGCGAGTTCAAACCGGATGTGATTCATATCTCGGGACCCAGCGAACTGGGGATTGCCGGGGCCTATTTTGCGTGGAAGCTTGGCGTACCGCTGGTGGCGAGCTGGCACACGAATCTGCATGAGTACGCGGCGAAACGGTTGCCACGTTGGCTGCGCACGGGCCGCGGCGCCGGGGCTGCGAGTGCGGCATCACTGGAGGCGCTCAAGCGCTTCTATCGGCTTGCTCGTTTGCTCTATGCGCCGAATGCAACGCTTGCAGCCGAGTTGGAGAGCCTAACGGGGCGGCCCTGCCTGCTGATGCCTCGTGGTGTGGACGCTACGCTGTTTACGCCGGAGCGTCGCCGGTTGCGTTGGGAGGACGATGTGCCGGTGCTTGGTTACGTGGGCAGGCTCTCGACGGAAGAATGTAGCTCTGCTGCCGCAGATTGATGCGGAGCTGCGCCTGCGTGGAGTGCCTGCGCGTTGGCTGATCGTGGGTCAGGGCGAGCAGGACGTAATGCTGCGGCGTGCGCTGGGCAGGCGGGCCACGTTCACAGGAGTGCTTCGCGGGGTGGACCTGGCAGCGGCGTACGCGAGCATGGACATGTTTGTGTTTCCTTCAGCGACGGATACCTTTGGCAACGTAGTGCTGGAGGCGCTGGCGAGTGGCGTGCCTGCCATCGTGACGCCTCATGGCGGCCCGGCGCACATTGTGAAGGACGGTTTGAGCGGATTCGTCGTACCAGAGACACGTTTTGGAGAAGCGGTGGCGCAACTGGTCAGGAA
Source organism: Granulicella sp. (assembly GCA_965198545.1). Taxonomy (GTDB): domain Bacteria; phylum Acidobacteriota; class Terriglobia; order Terriglobales; family Acidobacteriaceae; genus Granulicella. Next base: position 287,272 of record CBDAPS010000005.1, read on the forward strand.
TGAGGCAGCGCGGTGTGCGATGTCCGTTCATGCACGTGAGGAAGCGCTCCGGTGGTCATGGGATGCGGTGTTTACCGGAGTGTACGCGGGCTATCGCGAAGTGTTATCGGTGAACCGCGCTTCCGCGGCCCCTCTTCGATCGGGTGCGTTTTGCGTCAGCGCTGCTGAACGAGTTCGCCAATAAACACTGCGTGGGGAGTGAGAGTCAGACGTGTGCGGCCCATGATCTGACCGCCGGTGAAGAGCGATCGGAGTTCGCCTTTCCCGACGTGAAGACGGGCGAGGTCCTCTTCCAGTGAGAGTTCAGCGGGGGCATCGCTGCAGTTGACCGCGATAATCGCGGGCGTGCCGGTGCGTGCGCCGGTGGGAGGCTGGCGCAGCCATGCCACTGTGTTGTCTGAAATCGCGCCTGCATTCCCGTGCAGAAGCACGAGGCTGCCGCTGCGGAACGCTGGGTTGCCGTGGTGCAGCGCGAGCAAGCGGCGGTAGAGGTTCAGCACGGAATGCGGGTCGCGCTCTTGAAGAACCACGCTCAGTGCGGATTGGGCCGCAGGAGCGCCCGGTTTGTCAGTGGGACGGGCAGCATCCGGCTTTGTGGTGAAGCCTGGAAGGCTATCCGGATCAGGCAGTACGATCGCGCCGGGCGGTGGCACTGGGGGCTTTGGCTTCGCCGGTGGAGGCGGCACGTAGGGCCGGTACGGCCCGTAGACGATCTCGCCACTAGCGGTGGGCGTCGGAGCCACCGGTTTTGCGGGTTGAGGAGGAGGCTCGGGCGCGGGAGTTACGTTGCTCGGCGTCCACGGCATGCGGTTCGGTGCAGTTTCGCCGAGTTCCTGACCGTACTCAAGCAAGATAGCTGCGTGCTGCGAGAGCAATGTGGCAGCCGCGACAGCTGCGTCTTTATCCTCGCTTGCGGATTCATCGCCCCGCGGCAGCTGAAGCAGCGGCACACTCCCGTTGGGCGCTGGCTCTGCAAGCGCGACCAGGACCTCCGCTGCCGAAGAAGCTTGCGCAGCGGTGATAGGAAGTGTCGTGAGTACGAGCTGAGGGCTGCCCGCTTTCGCTGCACGACCCGCTGGAGCGCGTCCGGAGGCTGGGGCCTCGCTTGCCGGAGAAACGTCGGGCGCTTCAGGGATGATGACTCGCTCGCCTGGAAGGCGCGCGGCTGCTCGGCGCAGGTCTTGCAACAGCGTGGACTCCATATCCGGGCGTGGCTGGCCGTACATGCTTACCTTTGCAGCCTGCGAAGAAGCGGGAAGAAGAATGCCTGCTGCGCCGCGTGCCAGCCAGTGGCTGGCTGTGGCCGTGAGTATTTCTGTTGCTCCACCAACTGGCGGCCTGTTCAACCCAACTGCGATGCGAATGTGGCGGCGGCTTGCTTCGGCGAGAAGGTCGTCGAAGCCCGTGTCGTCGAAGGGGAGTTGGAGGATGATGGCATCAACGCCGAGGGATTGCAGGTAGTCGAGACGCTGCGCAATGCCGCGCAGATCACCGATGCCGTCTCCGTCGGAGTCCTGGAAGTGCTCAGGTGCGATGCGGTAAAAGACGGCGTTGCGCCACCATGATTCAGTGGCGGCGGTGAACCCGGGCCGGGCCAGCGTCTGCGCGTACGGCGTAAGGCAGCACAGGAAGAGCGGTGCGGCGAAAAAGACAGTCAGCAGGTTTTGGCGGCAGCGCACGTGCCCATTAGACGAAGGATTGGGTCGGGAACGCAATCTTGTTCGTGAGGTATGAGCCGCTACACTGTGACGTAGGAGAAACTCATGCCCCGCAATATTGAATGGACCGACGTGCTGGAGATCGGCATCCAGCTTCAGGAAAAGCACCCCGACGTTGAGCCGTTCACCGTGCGTTTCACGGACCTGCACAAGTGGGTAACGGAGCTGCCAGGCTTCGTGGGCGATCCGCAAAAGTCGAACGAGAGCCTGCTGGAAGCAATCCAGCTTGCGTGGAATGAAGAGTATGAGGATGCGAAGCTCGGCTAAGTTACGAGCTAGGCTGTCCGGCGGCGCAGCACCTGCCGAGGCAGCTTTGATTTGAGCAGGACGAGGACGACGAGGACCGTGATCGCCCAGGCGATTGATCCGCCGGCAATGATCAGTGCGTCGCCCTGGTGAGTTTCCACGCGCGGCAGGCGGCGGGCGGCAAACCACGTAGCCCAACCCGCGAAGAGGGCAGCCATCAACGCCTTGGCTAATTCGCCAAACTCAAGATGTAAAAGGCTGACCAGTCTTCGTTGGTGAAGCAGGATCGCGAGCGAGACGGTTTGCAGGGTGATGCCTAAATCTGAGGCGATGGCCAGGCCCTGCATGCCTGAGCTTTGGAAGAGCAGCCAATAGACCGGAGCCGAAAGAAGAACGATGGTGGTTCCCGCGATGGCCGGCGTTCGAGTGTCGCTGGCGGCGTAAAAAGCTCGGGCGTAGATGCCCTGCACGGCCCACAGAGCTAGCGTGATGGAGAGCACCTGGAATAAGCCGGTTGTGGCGACCGCATCGTTGCGGTGGAAACGGCCTCCACGGAAGAGGTCCATCAGCCAGGGGGCCAACGCAATCATCCATGCGCTGACCAGCATGCCCACGGCGGCGAGACGCGAGACGGAACGTCCGACGGATGCGGAGAAGTCGAACGAGCGGCCCTGTTGATAGAGCGACGCGAAGAAGGGAAGCGATGCCGCGCCGGCTGCCGGGCCGATCACGTTGAAAGGCGCGTTGAAGAGGTCCTTGGCGTTGTTGAGCAGCGTGATGCCGCCGACTCGCATGGAGCCAAAGTAATTGAGAAAGATGCCGTCGAACATGACGAGCGAGACGCCAATCATGAGTGGCAGGCTGAGCTTGAGCCATTCGCGGAAGGCCGGGTCATGGAAGTCCACGCGAGGGAAGAGCTGCAGGCCGGTTCGCCACGCTCCCAGCGAGTTGAGCATGGCCGAGCCGACTACGACCCCCCCAAGCACACCGAAGGCCAGTGAATAGATGCCCGCGGTGCCGTGCAGCAGCCAGGCGCCAGCGAGGATGCCGCCGTTGTAGATCAGCGGAGTGAACGCCTGGTAGATGAAGATCTTGCGCACTTGCAGGCGCGAGCTCATGACGCTGCCGATGAAGAAGAAAAGCTGAGCCGGAAGAAGCAGGCGCGTGAGCGAAACACAGAGTGCGGAGCGTACGGGATCGTCGCGGAAGCCCTTGTTGGCTAGCCATACATACTGCGGTGCGAAAACTTCTGCCAGCAGTACACCCGCGCCCAGCACGGCGAGCATGGTGCAGAGGATGACACTGAGTGCTCGGTCACCACCTTCCTCATCGCCGCGCTCACGGTATCGGTTGAGGATGGTGATGAGCGAGATCGAAGCCGCGCCTCCGATGAGGAAGTAGTTCAGCAGATCGGGAAGCTTGAAAGCGGCCCGGTAGGCGTCCTGTTCGATGCCAGCGCCGAAGAGCGAGTTCACATACTTGATCCGCACCAGCGCAAGCAAGCCGGAGAGTAGGGAACTCATCATCAGCAGCACGGTGGCAGAGGCGGCTGACTGAGCCTTCATGCCGGGCTTGCCAGGGACCGCGGTGGGTTGCGGTATGGAATTGGCAGCCGTTTCAGCAGGTAGAGCAGGATCGGTGGCAGCACCTGGCCTAGCGGCGACAAAGCGCTCGTCGATGGGAATGGCTGCGTCCAATGGTTCCCGCGGGTCAGACGCGTCTGGTGACTCGGGGTCGTAAGGTTGGCTCATCAGGAGGCGACGGGCGGCTCCGGCCAGTCGTCGTCCCGGGAGGGCTCCATCGCAAACAGGTCGCGCTGCGGCGGAGGAGTGATCTGGAGCCTGGAACCGGGAAAGGCGTGTGTGCCATGGGTCGGGTCGCGCTTCGGCTTTGGTTCCAGCACCAGGCGGGGCCGCATCGCCTGTACCTCTGGCTCGGCCATTTGAGCCTGCACCTGCGTGCCCTCAGCCGCTGGCTCGCTCAGCAGATTCAGAAGCGCAACCATCTCGTCGCGCAGGTCTCGCAGGCGTGACTGTTGCCGCAGCATGGCGCCACTATCGGTTGGCTGGAGCGAGCGCGGTGCAACGGCTGCAGGCACTGCTGCTTCGGGCACCGGTGCTGTGGCTATGGAAGTGGGGGGTTCGGCAGCGGGGCGCGAGGCGGTTTCGTTCTTGAAGACCTGTCGCGCACCGGGGATGGTGTAGCCCTGGTCATAGAGCAGGCTCTTGATGCGAAGTGCAAGCTCGACGTCGCGACGGCGATAAAGCCGCTGCCCGGTGCCGCCCTTATTGGGTTTTAGCTGGGGGAACTCGGTTTCCCAGAAGCGCAGGACGTAGGTGGGAACCTCGCACAGTCTTGCCACATCGCCGATGCGGAAGTACAGCTTGTCCGGGATCTCCGGAGCAACGGTCTTGCGGATTGGCTGATGAGATCCCATAACGCCGTGCGTACTCGCAGTATAGGTTTCGGGCGGGAGGAGGTTCCACTGCATTCGTTCGCGTTCGGTGCCATCCGTGGTTCATTCCGCCGGGGAACTGGGAACCAGGGGAGTAAACACCAGCTTCAACCCGCCGGTTGAACTGTTGCGGAGGGTGCAGCGAAGTCGAAATCGGAGCAGAGACCTAGACATCCACTCGCCGGCTTTCCTGCGGGAGAATGCGCGAATAACTCGCCTTCGGATAGCACTCCTGACAGGAACCACTATCGGAAGTGGCATAGGGATCGCCGAGGAAAGAGCCGATTGAAAGATTCTTTCCGATACCCCTTGCGCGGGTGGCACGGATGTCGTACTCTGAGTTGGTCGCAGTGAGGCGGGTTGTTGAACCCTCTGTGGCAAAGTTGTTGAAGAGAAAAGCTTCCCGGGACTTGCAAAACTCTCCCAAAGCAGTTACTCTGAACAAGTTGCAAATGAGCTTCGCGCCGGAGCCGATCAGAAGCAGGGATCGAGCGTGGATGGCAAGTCGGAGCGCAGTCCAAGCGTTTGACCGCGAGTAAGAGCCACAGGCCTTCGCATCCAAACCCAAGCTACTGCAATACAATAGAAGCCAAGAGCTTCGCATTCGCGTTTATCGCGATTGTCTGGATGGTTTGAGATTTTGTGCTGTGTAGAGTGAAGTTGCTGCCTGTCGGCTGCCACCGAGTTCTCTTCGCTGAAGCCGCTGCGCACGCCCCGACGGGTAAGGATGTGAGGGTGGGAGCGAAACGGGAGAAGCGAGTGCGATTGACAAGCATAACAAACTTCGATACTCTTAGAGAGTCGCGCAAAACACTGCAGCGGGCCGGTGAACAACACCCGGTACGTCCCAGAGTCAACACAGCGCAAACAAGTTCGAGGACACATGGTTGTGGCTTTGCCCGCCTGAGTCCTTGATCCAAAACTGCCAGCTTAGGCTGATGCAGTCAGGATCTTTGACAACATAGTTGAACGTGCCAGTCGTGAGATGACGCGAAATTTGGTTGAGTCATTCTCACAGTATTAACCCTCACTTCTTTCGAGTGAGTGAGGGCGCTGATCCTTCGGACCTCCGTCCTGAAGTGACAGCAAACCAAGATTAAACGAGAGTTTGATCCTGGCTCAGAATCAACGCTGGCGGCGTGCCTAACACATGCAAGTCGCACGAGAAAGGGACTTCGGTCCTAAGTAAAGTGGCGCACGGGTGAGTAACACGTGAATCATCTACCTTCGAGTGGGGAATAACCTAGAGAAATCTGGGCTAATACCGCATAACACTTACGAGTCAAAGCAGCAATGCGCTTGAAGAGGAGTTCGCGGCAGATTAGTTAGTTGGTGGGGTAATGGCCTACCAAGACGATGATCTGTATCCGGCCTGAGAGGGCGCACGGACACACTGGAACTGAAACACGGTCCAGACTCCTACGGGAGGCAGCAGTGGGGAATTTTGCGCAATGGGGGAAACCCTGACGCAGCAACGCCGCGTGGAGGATGAAATCCCCTGGGATGTAAACTCCTTTCGATCGGGAAGATAATGACGGTACCGAGAGAAGAAGCCCCGGCTAACTTCGTGCCAGCAGCCGCGGTAATACGAGGGGGGCAAGCGTTGTTCGGAATTATTGGGCGTAAAGGGTGCGTAGGCGGTTTGATAAGTCTGATGTGAAATCTCTGGGCTCAACCCAGAGTCTGCATTAGAAACTGTCGGGCTTGAGTATGGGAGAGGTGAGTGGAATTTCCGGTGTAGCGGTGAAATGCGTAGATATCGGAAGGAACACCTGTGGCGAAAGCGGCTCACTGGACCATAACTGACGCTGATGCACGAAAGCTAGGGGAGCAAACAGGATTAGATACCCTGGTAGTCCTAGCCCTAAACGATGATTGCTTGATGTGGGGGGTACCCAATCCTCCCGTGTCGAAGCTAACGCGATAAGCAATCCGCCTGGGGAGTACGGTCGCAAGGCTGAAACTCAAAGGAATTGACGGGGGCCCGCACAAGCGGTGGAGCATGTGGTTTAATTCGACGCAACGCGAAGAACCTTACCTGGGCTCGAAATGTACAGGAATCCGGTAGAAATATCGGCGTCCCGCAAGGGACCTGTATATAGGTGCTGCATGGCTGTCGTCAGCTCGTGTCGTGAGATGTTGGGTTAAGTCCCGCAACGAGCGCAACCCTTATCTTCAGTTGCTACCATTTAGTTGAGCACTCTGACGAAACCGCCTCGGATAACGGGGAGGAAGGTGGGGATGACGTCAAGTCCTCATGGCCTTTATGTCCAGGGCTACACACGTGCTACAATGGCCGATACAAACCGTTGCAAACCCGTGAGGGGGAGCTAATCGGAAAAAGTCGGCCTCAGTTCGGATTGGAGTCTGCAACTCGACTCCATGAAGCTGGAATCGCTAGTAATCGTGGATCAGCATGCCACGGTGAATACGTTCCCGGGCCTTGTACACACCGCCCGTCACATCACGAAAGTGGGTTGCACTAGAAGTCGGTGGGCTAACCGCAAGGGAGCAGCCGCCCAAGGTGTAATTCATGATTGGGGTGAAGTCGTAACAAGGTAGCCGTAGGAGAACCTGCGGCTGGATCACCTCCTTTCTAAGAGAGAACGTTCCGGATAATTTCCAACGTCCTGCGATTGCAGGCGGCGCAAGCCGAGTCGGGATGAGGCCGGACAATCCAAAGCCGATCTTGGTCGGTGGAGGAACTCTGAACTCAACCTTCTCTTGATCGCGTCTATCAAGAGCCGATGGTCAGAAGCGGCGTAGCTGCTTCGCACGTTCAACTGTGTCCTCGAAATACTTCGAGAAACTACGGCGCCCGATCTCAAAACGATCGGGCGCTCCAGTAGCCAGCCGACTCGGGCGATTGGCCCCGGCGAACCCGGGCCTGTAGCTCAGTTGGCTAGAGCGCACCCCTGATAAGGGTGAGGTCGATAGTTCGAATCTATCCAGGCCCACCATTTTCCATTCTGCGATATAATTTTGCAGAGACGTGGGGCTGTAGCTCAGTTGGGAGAGCGCCTGCTTTGCAAGCAGGATGTCATCGGTTCGATCCCGGTCAGCTCCACCACATCTTCTCGAAGTAAACGAAGAACTCCACTGAATCTCATGCCCAAGGCTGAGCATCCGAACCTTCGGATCCTGAACCTTGAGCATTGGCTCAGGCTCGCTTCAGAGCGAGTAGCTGTACGCGGCTGTGAGGCCGAATGCGCAGCGGACGATGATTGACAACTGAATAGATTGGGTAAATATAACTACAAGGCTGAGCGTCTTGCCTGGTTCGGGTTTCTTCCGATCCATAGAGCAAGACAGAATCAGTGTTGAGTGTCTTTAGAATATTCGGGTCGCACCACTTCTCTAATCCAGGATGTGGAAGAGCACCGAAGGCGGACTAAAAAAACGTAGGTTGCTGCACAAAGCGGTTGTCACGCTGCGTGTGAGTAAATTCTATGGTCAAGCTACTAAGGGCGCACGGTGGATGCCTTGGCAGAAACAGGCGATGAAGGACGTGGCAAGCTGCGATAAGCTTCGGGGAGCCGCACACAGGCGTTGATCCGGAGATTTCCGAATGGGGAAACCCAGCATGGCGATCCCATGTTATGCCCTACTGAATACATAGGTAGGAGCAGGCGAACGGAGGGAAGTGAACCATCTCAGTACCTCCAGGAGAAGAAAGAAACCTCGATTTCGATAGTAGTGGCGAGCGAACTCGAAACAGCCCAAACCCGTTGCATTAAGGTGTATCGGGGGTTGTAGGGCCTGCAACAGTAGAGTTACCAATCTGGTCTATAGCTGAAGCCGATGGAAATCGGCCCCATAGAGCGTGACAGGCGCGTATGCGAAATGGATCCAGACTCGAAGCAGGTACCTGAGTAAGGCGGGGCACGTGAAACCCTGCTTGAATCCACGGGGACCATCCCGTAAGGCTAAATACTCGTTTCTGACCGATAGTGAACCAGTACCGTGAGGGAAAGGCGAAAAGAACCCCGAGAGGGGAGTGAAATAGTACCTGAAACCGTGCGCTTACAAGCAGTGGGAGAACTATGCTCCGTAAGGAGAATGTTTGACCGCGTGCCTATTGCATAATGAGCCGGCTAGTTATTCTTGTCAGCAAGGTTAAGCGTGAGCGAGCCGCAGCGAAAGCGAGTCTGAATAGGGCGTTAAGTTGGCAGGAATAGACGCGAAGCGGGATGATCTACCCTTGGCCAGGTTGAAGTTGGGGTAACACCTAATGGAGGACCGAACCGGTGTTTGTTGAAAAAAGCTCGGATGAGCTGAGGGTAGGGGTGAAAGGCTAATCAAATTCCGTGATAGCTCGTTCTCTCCGAAATAGCTTTAGGGCTAGCGTCGAGCGAATTGGACTGGTGGTAGAGACATGGATGGACTAGGGGGCTTTCCGGCTTACTGAATCCAACCAAACTTCGAATGCCAGTTACAACATACTCGGCAGTCAGACTGTGGGGGCTAAGCTTCACAGTCGAGAGGAAAACAGTCCAGACCGCCTGCTAAGGTCCCAAAATTACAGTTAAGTGGGAAAGGAAGTCGGAACCCTCAGACAGCCAGGAGGTTGGCTTAGAAGCAGCCATCCTTTAAAGAAAGCGTAATAGCTCACTGGTCAAGGGGTCCGGTGCCGACAATACAACGGGGCTAAAACTGTATACCGAAGCAGCGGATGCACACATATGTGTGCGTGGTAGGAGAGCATTCTCTCGTCATCGAAGCGTAACTGAGAAGATACGTGGAGGTGAGAGAAGAGACCCTGCCGGCATAAGTAGCGATAAGGAAGGTGCGAACCCTTCCCGCCGAAAGTCTAAGGTTTCCTGAGTAAAGTTAATCTGCTCAGGGTTAGGCGGTACCTAAGCTGAGGCCGAGAGGCGTAAGCGATGGACATCCGGTTAATATTCCGGACCTCCCAGTATCTCGTTATTACGATGGGGTGACGCAGAAGGATAAGCATGATCACATATGGCTATGTGGTTTGATACACGTAAGGCGGTTTCTCTAGGCAAATCCGGAGAAGCTTAACGCTGAGGTGTAAAACAGTAGCTCTTTTGAGCGAAAGGTGCTGATTCCACGCTGCCAAGAAAAACCTCTAAGGAGAGAGACGGGGAACCGTACCCCAAACCGACACAGGTAGACGAGGAGAATATCCAAAGGCGCTCGAGTGAAGGCTTGTTAAGGAACTCGGCAAATTAGACCCGTAACTTCGGGAGAAGGGTCGCCCCCATTGGTTCATAGCCGAAGGGGGCCGCAGTGAAACGCGTACGGCGACTGTTTAACAAAAACACAGGTCTCTGCAAAGTCTAAAACGACGTATAGGGGCTGACTCCTGCCCGGTGCCGGAAGGTTAAAGAGAGAGGTTAGCGCAAGCGAAGCTTTGAACTGAAGCCCCGGTGAACGGCGGCCGTAACTATAACGGTCCTAAGGTAGCGAAATTCCTTGTCGGGTAAGTTCCGACCTGCACGAATGGAGTAACGATCGTACGACTGTCTTAACGAGTTGCTCGGCGAACTTGTAGTACCGGTGAAGATGCCGGTTACCCGCAGCTAGACGAAAAGACCCCGTGCACCTTTACTATACTTTTACAGTGGGTTACGGCAATTGCTGCGCAGGATAGGTGGGAGGCTTTGATACCGGGATCTCGGTTTCGGTGGAGCCAACGGTGAGATACCACCCTGCGGTTGTTGTGATCCTAACCTCCATCCATTATCTGGATGAGGGACATTGTAAGACGGGTAGTTTGACTGGGGCGGTCGCCTCCTAAATTGTAACGGAGGCGCGCGAAGCTACACTCAGGTCGTTTGGAAATCGACCGTCGAGTGCAAAGGCATAAGTGTGGTTAACTGCAAGACCTACAAGTCGAGCAGATGCGAAAGCAGGCCTTAGTGATCCGGTGGTTCTGTATGGAAGGGCCATCGCTCAACGGATAAAAGGTACGCCGGGGATAACAGGCTGATCATTGCCAAGAGTTCATATCGACGCAATGGTTTGGCACCTCGATGTCGGCTCATCGCATCCTGGAGCTGTAGAAGGTTCCAAGGGTTAGGCTGTTCGCCTATTAAAGCGGTACGTGAGCTGGGTTCAGAACGTCGCGAGACAGTTCGGTCTCTATCTGCTGTGGGCGTAGGAGATTTGAAGAGGGCTGTCCTTAGTACGAGAGGACCGGGATGGACGAACCTCTTGTGTTCCAGTTGTCCTGCCAAGGGCACGGCTGGGTAGCGAAGTTCGGTTGTGATAACCGCTGAATGCATATAAGCGGGAAGCACGCTCTAAGATGAGATCTCCCAACCCGTAAGGGTAATGAAGGGCCCAGGAAGACCACCTGGTTGATAGGCTGGATGTTGAAGTGTGGTAACACACGTAGCTTACCAGTACTAATCGCCCGTTCGGCTTGTCCATAGAATTTACTCTGCGCAGCGCAATACGCTGCTGTTCTAGAGAACATTCAACACAAGCCTCGTAGTTATCAGCTACTACGTGCAACACAAATAGCTGCCCAATCTATTCAGTTGTGAGTGATCGCGCCGCGCGCGAGCTCGACAATTTGCCGGTGAGTTTACCGCGAGGGTCCCACCCGTTCCCATCCCGAACACGGAAGTTAAGCCTCGTCGGGCCGATGGTACTGCACGCGCAAGTGTGTGGGAGATTAGGTCATCGCCGGCATAAACATCAGTGAAGCCCACTCTTCGGAGTGGGCTTTTCCTGTTTTGTACCGACGGCAGCCTCGCTATGCCCGATACACTCTCGTAAACTCTTCCTCCAGTAAACTCTAAGTTGCGTGGACTCCACTCTGGCAACGGGCACCCCTCCGACCGCAACCGACCCGATTTCGCCTGCAGTCGAGGCGCGGGCGGCCTGGTTCACCGTAGCGGTGGTGGTCGTCACCCTTGTGGGAGATGGGTGGTCAGGCCGGCCTAGCGGGCTTCGCCATCAACTGCTTCTATTGCCATTCACTGGCCTATTTCTGTTCAGTCTCTGGAAGCTGTTGTTTGCTTCGGGTTCGGCGAGAGCCAGTTGGTGGACGATCCGGCGCGCTCTAGGCGTCTGTGCGGTTCTTGAACTCACCAGCCTGGTCTTGTTTGCTTATGAGGCGCGACACTTTGCGTTCTTGGGTTATGGCATTCGCTCCGGGACCGGGTTTGCCTTCCTGTTTGTCTTGGCGTTTCTTACCGGGCTGGTGACGGTACGGGGTGTTACGCCGAAGCGCCTGCTCATGCTGTCCATCGGGCTTTACGGGTTCGGAGTTCTTCTTGCAATCCTGAGCTTTCCTTTGAACTACCTGCGTTCTGACATGCTCCCGGTCATCGTCTGGGCGGATACCAATCTACTGCACCACATCAGCCCTTATGCAACGATGTTCGTTGGTGGCAGGGTATATGACTTTCCCTACCTGCCCGGCATGCTGGTGGCGTACCTGCCGTTCATCGCGGCCGGGCTGGATCCACGCTTTGCGTCAATCGTCGCGCTGGACCTCGCGGCCACATTCGCCTTCCGGGCTGCGCTTCCCGAGCATCGCCTGAAGACGGTGTGTCTGCTGGGAGTCTTCCTGCTTTGTCCCTTCCTGCAGTTTCGCCACGATCTGTACCTGCAGCCGCACTGGCTTACGCTGTTTGGCGCTTTTTTGCTGATGCAGCGGCGGCGGTGGGTGGGGGCGGCTTTTGTGCTTGGCCTCGGCATGGCGATCTACCAGTTCAGCTGGATCATCCTGCCATTCGTTTTGTTGAATGGGTTCTGGCGGCGGGGGTGGCGGGAGTCGGTCAAACTGGCGCTGGCGGCGGCGGCAGGGATGTTGCTGCTGGTGGCGCCGTTCCTGCGGTCGGCTTTGGCGCGGATCTCGAGCAACACGGTTGGGCAGTGGGGGCGATTTGAGCATGCGATCGCCGATCCGATCAACCTGTCCTACTGGATCACCTACGTGATCCATCCAGACAAGCTGCTGCGCCTCCAGGCGATACTGATGGTTGCGCTTTTTGTAGGCTGCGTGGTCATGCGGCGCTGCTCGACGCTTGAGGACACCTTGCGCTGGACGGTTGTGGCGCTGACGGTGTTCATTCTTTGCAACAGCATTGTGGATGGGTATTTCTACCTGATGCTGCTGGTGCCGATGCTGCTGTTTACGCTGGTGGCTAACGGGTGGCTGGCTAATCCGGCCGAGCTGGCGAGTGAGAGCTGATCTCAGCCCACCCCCTACTTTTCAACAAATTCCTTCGTTTGTTACAGTTGACCCTTCTGTCGGGGCAAAGTATTCAAGACGAAAGGCTTAGGCGCAAAGTGTTCAAAAGAAGCCGTTTAACGCTATCCTTCGCACGCTACAGATAGCACTGCGAAGTTGGTGCGATAGCAAGCGCCACGAAACAGGCCAATAGCCAGTAAAGAGGCGTCCAGTTCTATTGTAGAGAAGCGGTGGAATGATCGTGCAGCTATTTCTGAGATGTAACTCCTGTATTTTGTGCCGCTTGACGTGCATAAAGGATGTGCGGAGGCTTGACAGGTTCTGGAGTTCGATTGCTTGTTCTTGCCGCTACGGAGCCCACTCACGCCGCCAAGGATTATCTCCAGGAGCAAGGAACGCTCCTCGGGCTGATCTTTTCGAATTATGAGCAGTCCCCACAGGGGTAAGAACGAGAGCTAGAGGGTAGTCGTCGCATCCGCCGCCGGCTTTTGCTTCGGTTTGGAGGGATGGGAGGGCTTGGCCGGTAGGGTGGGCTTTGTTGGTGCCTGGGTGATTGTCGGCACGCCTGCCTGAGTGACCGGCAGGGGTTCGCCGGTGCCTTTGCGGATGGAGACATCGCCGTCATCGGTGGATAGCGTGATGGATGGGCCGCCGTGGCCTACGGTTCCAGTCATGACCGGACGGTCGTCGCCGTTAGTGATGGGGAGGCCGAAGTCGTTGTCGATGCTGCCATCGTGGGTCTGGGCGTTGGTGGTGAAGCTGGAGCCTGATGGGATCCGCACTTCCACTGATCCGCGTGTGCTCTGCACATTGATCGCGCCGAGCGGCGCTCCGGCAGGCGCCACGCTGCTCAGGGTCACCGCGCCGTTGGAGTTGATGATGTCCACGCTGCCCTGCACGCGGTCCAGCGTGATCACGCGATCGCGTGTGTGGAGCGTGACGGGTCCCATGATGGCTTCGCCCTGCAAAGGCGAATCGCCGGAGCCGCTGCTGATCTCAAGCTGACCGTCGACCCGGGCGGCCTTGAACTGGGTGCGGAACGTGTCGAAGCTCACCGAGCCGTTGACCCTCTCCACGTGGGTGGTACCGAAGAACTCGCCTTGCAGCGTGACGGGGCCGGCGATGTCACTGAGATTCATGTCGCCGCCGCGGCCGTCTACCGACACTCCGCCGGTGACGCTATGAGCGGAGAAACTGCCGTTGCGGTTGCGCATGTGAGCGGTCACCGGGCCGGTGATTCCGCTGAGGCTTACTTCACCCTGACCCGCGGAAACCAGCACCGGGGCGTGCATTTCGGCCACGTTGACGGCACCATGTTCCGCATCCACCGTGACGGTGACACCTCTGGGAACGGTAATCTGCAGGTCCGCATGGCTGCTGTTCGCCTGGCCTACGCTCAACTGCAGGGCTGAGGGAGAACCGGTAAAGCCTGGCTGGAGCAGTTGGCGCGCATTGGCGAGTTCACTGTCGCTGTTAGAACGTATTTCCTTGTGAACGGTGACGTGGACCTGGCCGTCTTCGCTGGCCCCGGTGACGCTGACATCGCCATGAGGGTTGTGGATCAGCAGGGCGCCGTCAGCAGCGATTGCCGCGCTGCCCGGATCACCGTCTTCCTCGTGGGTTTCGCCGAAAAAGGGCGACCAGCCGTTGAAGCCCCCGAAGCTCTCCGCGAAGTGGTCACCATTGAGCTGAAAGTGGCGATGAGCCTCGCCGACGGACCAGCCGATGATGCCGAGAAAGATCAGCAGAGTGACCATACCGCCGCCCAGCAGGGCGCCGCGGCGGCCGTTGAGAGCCCATTCCAGCAGCAGGAGCGCACCCGCACCGATCAGCAGCAGAGGCCACCAATGGCCGTACCAGACCCCTAGGCGGGGCCACGAGAGGCGTCCGGTTTCGAGCAACAGGAAGACGACGCCGGCACCGAGCAGCAGGAGAGGACCGACGACAGAGTAGCTTCGTGCAGCCCGCGCCTGAGCTTTCAGCTGGAAGCGCAGCTGGTCGCGCTGCATCTTCATCTGGGCGCGGGCGAGCCGCTCCTGGGCCTTCGCCTGAGCCCTCCAGGCGCGAGGATCCTGAGGTGCGTAGCCGGGCGGTGGATACGCGGTGAAACCCTGCCCCTGTGAAGGGTTTGCGGCACTGGGCTGGGGCGGTGGAGGAGGCGCACCGGGGGTATTGGGAGGGTAGGAGGCCATTACCGGCCTCCCAGGATCGAGTTGTCAGCCGGGTTTGCAGGCGGACCATCAAGGGCGTCGGCGCTGCGCAATACGACGCGTTCCGTCAGCATCAGCGCACCGATCACGATCAGGAGAACTGGCCAGCTTCGGTTCCAGCGCAGTATCCACGCCTCATGCAGGCCGTTAAGGACAGCGATGGCCAACAGGGCTCCGGGCATACGGATGGCTCCAGCGATGCGGGCGCTCATCGGCATGGCGGACATCACCGTCGCGTTCGTGCCCGTCCAGCCCATGCGGCGGGCGAAGAGAAGAGCTGCAAGACCGGCCAGCACAACGCTGGGAACCCAGACCCTGCCGAAGTTCAGCATGGGAGCCCACTGCCCGATGAGGAAGAGAATGCCAAGGCCGATAAGCCAGATGGCTCCTACAGGCAGCCGGGACGGGGTAGGTGGTACGACGCCTGGGGCATACGGCGTGTAGGGAGGGCCGGCGTGGACGTCGGCATAGGGAGCGGGCTGACCGGGAGGCACGGAGCTTGATCCGTAGGCGCTTGATCCAGAGACGCTTGATCCAGAGGCGCCAGGCGTTGCGGCGTAGGGAGCGGTATAGCCCGCAGTTCCCACTGGTGGAGCGCTGGCAAACGCGGTGGGTGGCACGTAGCCAGCCCAATTAGGAGCTACGCTGCCGTACGGATTGACCGTAGGGTCGGGTGGAACAGGCTGGGCCGCTGCCCAGGCAGCGGAGGCGGCTGCCTGAGGCACCGTGCCGGTAGGCGCTGGCGGGCCGAAGGGCCAGTTTTTGCCCAGACCAACGCGTTCGCCAATGTCGTTCCAGCCGAAGGCGTTGGGCAGCGGCAGGCCGTCGCGCCGGGCTTTGGCGGTATGGTAGGCCTCGAAAGCCTGAAAGAAGATCCAGCCCGCAACGAAGATGCCAAAGATGTCGTTGACGTCGTTGGCGAGCGTGACGAGCACGGCAAAGACGATGAGGTGGACGATTCCCTTGGCGACCTGGCCGTTGTACATGGCTCCGACGCCGGGAATGAGGCCGAGGATGAAGGCGAGGCCAGGGTTCGGTACGCTGGTGGAGCCCGGAGCGCCCATGATTGGGGTAACGCCCGGAGGTGGCGGCGGCGTGCCGTAGGGGCCGGAAACGGGCACCCAGTTCGGACCGCCCGGCTGCCCTGCGGCTGAGCCAGCTGGATTCGCTGGAGCGTAGGAACCGTAAGCTGACTGGCCGGGAGCCGCGGCCGGTACCGGTTCGGCGGCTGCATACGTTTCTGTGTATGTTTGCGGGGCGGCGGATGCTTCCGCGGTGGCGTGGCCGAGCTCGGCGGGCGTTTCCGCTCCGGCGAAGGGAGCCTGCTCGTGGTTCCAGGGGTCATTGCGATCTGTCGCATTATCAAAAGTGCTCATCTCAGGCTCCCTTCCTTGTCATGCCGGCACCCTGCGGGTTGACCGGTTCAAAATCCAAGCGGCTGCTACCCTGCGGTGTTTCCTGTTTCGGCTTGGGCGCGTCTTGTTGCGGCTGAGTTTGCGGTGCGGGTCGAGCATCACTCCCCCGATCCTGACCTCCGCGATCCTGACCTCCGCGATCCTGCACATCCTGCTGCCAGTTGCTGCGCAGATCGTTTACCTGCGCTTCGGCCTGGTAGACCACGCGCATGTTCTGGAAGCTGCGCACGGCGGAGGCACCGCGGTCCGCCACGGCACGCCGCAAGCTGGAAGGCTTGAATGAGGAGGCGTTCAGTTCGTTCAACCGGACGCCGGTGAGGTTCAGCGTGAGCGCGATGGAGAAGAAGGCCATCGCGGCAGTCATCGCCATGCGAGGCTGCAAGAGCGGCTTCATCCAATCCAAAGAAAGGTCCAGCGAGAGGGTTGCGCGAACGCTGGCCCACGCGGAAACGGCCCAGCCGGCCTTTTGCTGCCGGTGCAGGGGAGTCGCAGTCCAGACAGGAGCCTTAGCAACCACCGGCGGAACGAAGGCGGGAGCTAAGGCGGGAGCTTCCGCGAAGACCGCAGCTGCGGTTCTTTCGCCTGTACCCTGCAGACCGGTGGTCTGGGCGAGGATGCGGGCCAGCAGCGCATCGCTGGGCTCCGGGGCATGGCCTTTCAGCATTCCCAGCCAAGCTGCGCCTCGCTGCGCTTCTTCCAGCTCCTGAGCGCAGACTGTGCACCCGGCTACGTGCTTCTCGAAGGCCCGCTGTTCGGGGTCGCTCAACATGCCGTCGACCGCGTCGGGCAGCATGGCTTCGCATACCTGGCAGGCAACGGGACGAGTGTCCTTGTGCTGCGTGTCTTTCCCATCAAATTTGTCGAATTGGCCCATGTTCGTCACCGTTACATCACCTGCCCTTCTATGCTTTTCAACAATCTTGCCAGTTCTGCTCGTCCGCGGCTTATTCGGCTCTTCACCGTGCCCTGCGGGATTCCGAGAACCTCAGCGATGTCCTTGTAGTCCATGTCTTCGAGATCGCGCAAGATAACCGCTTCGCGCAGCTCCGGAGAAACCTGTTTGAGCGCCATCTGAATCTGGGCGCGAAGCTCAAGGCCAGAGACGTGCTGCTCCTGCGAGCGGCCCGAACCCTGGAGGCGGTCGGCCTTAGTGGCTCCGCCGCTTTCTTCGTCGCCGAGCGGCTCGTCGAGGGAGTCCGTCACGCGATCGTTGCGGCCCCGGCGGTAGGTGTCGACCAGCAGGTTGCGGGTCAACGTAGTGAGCCATGTGCCGAACCCCCCGCGTGCGGGATCGAAGCTGCCGATCACGCGGTACATCTTGAGAAACACTTCCTGCGTGCAGTCTTCGGCTTCGCTGGCTGCCCCAGTGAAGCGATAACAGATGCCGTACACCCGGCGATGCTGCGTCCGGGCCAGATCGTTCCAGGCGGCGGCATCGCCTTGAGCGCAACGCAGGGCCAGCCCGTTCAGGGCTTTCTGCTCCCTCGCCTGGGCCTCGGCTTCCGCTGTCGTAACTCCCGGACGGGTAGCCGGGGGAAGTCCGGGAGCCTGTGCGAGGCGGGGTTCCTGCGAGCCTTGCCCCTTTTCCGGCATGCGGTTCTGCGCCTCGCTTTGCAGAATCAGAGCTCTTGGATTGCCGCCGAGCGGCTGTAGCGTACGTGGCCGGACGCCGACGTGGCCGTTCATCAAACTGTGCCAGCCGGGGTTCGGCTGGCCGCCACGCTCAAAGACCGGGATTGCTGCCGCCGCCATGAACACTCATACGCAACCTGTTTCTCTCCGGTTCCCGAAGCCGGGCAAAAAGTAGCGAAGCGGCCCGGTGTCTCCACCGGCGCCGCCTGTTCGCTAACGTGCTGGCTCCCTGAGACTACGGCTTCACGACGGCGCAGGCGATCCGGTTGCCGGAGGCGCCGCTGGGGTCGGTCTTCTGGTCGTCAGCCTTCTCATGGACCACGAGCGAAGTGCCGCCGTTGGCGAAGAGCGAGTTCGGCTGGTCCTGCATCCAGGTGACGTCCCGGAGCACGAAGCTGGCTGAGCCCTTGTGGTCTTCCCCTACCTGGATGGTGGTGTTGACGTCGCCGGCGTGGTGGCCCATGGGGTTGTCGAAGCCGTGCTGCTTGCTCGTCGGATTAAAGTGACCGCCGGCGGCCTTGAAGTCCGGGCCGGTGCAGTCGGCGTTCTGGTGGAGATGGATGGCGTGCGGTCCGAAGGGAAGGTTTTCGAGGTCGACCTTGACCGCGACGCCGCCCTTCTTGTCTGGCTTGAGGGTGCCAGTTCCGGCGGGCTGGCCGGTGCTCGAGATAAAGGTGACCTTCATCTCCTTCATCGGCTTGACGAGCTTGTCGCCCATGGCCGGGTCCATAGACGGGGTTGAAGGGGCAGACGGCTTGGAGGGCGTGGAGGGCATTTGGCCCCACGCTGCCGCACCTCCCATTACCAGGGCTGTGCCGCCCACTGCCAAACACGCCAGACCGGCTACTCGTAGCACTTGCATCCAGATCACCTCATTGAAGGAAAGAAACTTTGGCCCCAGCATACTCTCCGCGCGGGTCTTTCGTGTTTGCGGCGAGGCGTTGGGACCGCATTTCCACCGGGCTGCAACCGCTACCATCAGTTTCGACCCCATGCCTAACCCTGGATCTCTTGAAGTGATCGTCGGCCCAATGTTTTCCGGAAAGTCGGAAGAGCTGATCCGGCGGCTGAAGCGTGCGCGGATCGCGCGGCAGACCATCGCGTGCTTCAAGCCGGACATCGACCTGCGCTACCACCGGGCGCATATCGCGTCGCACTCGGAACAGACGCATGAAGCCTGCCCGGTGACCAACGTGGAGGAGCTGCGCGCGAATCTCCATCCGAAGCTGGATACGGTTGACGTGGTGGGCGTGGACGAGGTGCAGTTTCTTTCCGCGGAGATCGTTCCGCTGGCGTACGAGCTGGTGATGCTGGGCAAGCGCGTGATCTTTGCCGGGCTGGATATGACGTTCAGCGCCGAGCCGTTTGGCCCGGTGCCGGTGCTGATGGCGATGGCGGACAAGGTCACGAAGCTGTCGGCAGTGTGCATGGTCTGCGGGCAGTCGGCGATCCATACGCAGCGGCTGGGACAGAGCCAGGAGCTGGTGGTGGTGGGGGCGGTGGGGCTGTATGAGGCTCGGTGCCGGACGCACTTTACGCCGCATGTGGATGAGCATGGCAGCCAGCAACTGGAACTGGCCACTGTGGTGGCGTAGGGCTGGTCACTGCGACTCGGGGCTGGGAATTTGCACTGGGAATTTGGCAGCGGGCGCGTCTCGCGATACTCTGGCGAGCAACATGCCCAAGGCCCTAGCCGTTGTTTTCTGCCTGCTGATGCTGGCAGGCCGCGCCCATGCTGCCGCACCCATCTGGACGGAGGTCCGCAGCCCGAACTTCGTCGTTCTGACGGACACGAACGAAAAAGAAGGGCGCAAGATCGCGGGGCAGTTCGAGCGGATGCGCTCGCTGTTTACCAGCGTGCTGCCCTATGCGTCGTTCAACGCGAGCCAGCCGATCACGGTGTTTGCGCTGAAGGATCGCAAGGGTTTCCAGGCGCTGGAGCCGGCGGCGTATCTCAGCAAAGGGTCTCTCGACCTGGCGGGCCTGTTTCTGCGCACGCAGGACCGGAACTACATCCTGCTGCGGCTGGATACTTCGGGCGAGCACCCGTACTCGGTGGTGTACCACGAGTACACGCACTTCATCCTGCGCAAGGCGGAGTGGCTGCCGCTGTGGCTGAGCGAAGGGCTGGCGGAGTTCTACCAGAACACCGACATCGGCGACAAAGATGTGCGGCTGGGCCAGCCCAGCACCGACGACATCCTGTACCTGCGGGAGAACAAGCTCATCCCGCTGCAGACGCTGTTTGCCGTGGACCACGACTCGCCCTACTACCACGAGGAGCAGAAGGGGTCGGTTTTCTACTCGGAGAGCTGGGCGCTGACGCACTACATCGAGATTAATGATGCCGTGAACAAAACGCACCAACTGCAGGAGTACGCGAACCTGCTGGTGAAAGGCGGCGATCCGGTGGCCGCGGCGCAGGGAGCCTTCGGAGACCTCAACGCGCTGCTGAAGCAGCTGAACGACTATATCGGCAAGTCCAGCTACAAGCTCTTCACCATGAAGCTGGCGGTGGTTGCGGATGAATCTACATACAGCGCGCGCGCGACGGCAACGCCGGAAGTGGATGCGATCCGCGCCGATGTGCTGGCGAACAACGATCGCGTTCCGGAGGCGCGCACGCTGATCCAGTCTGTCCTGCGCGAAGCCCCGAAAGATGCGCTGGCGCACGAGTCGATGGGGTTCATCGAACTGCGCGAGCAGAATGAAGCCGCTGCGGCGAAGTGGTTCGGCGAAGCGGTCGATCTGGGGTCGGACAGCCCGTTTGCTTCGTACTACTACGGGCGGACTCTGCTGGAAAGCGGGGCGGAGGGCAAGGACGAGACGATCGAGGCAAGTCTGCGCCGAGCCATCAAGCTGGACCCGGAGTATGCCCCGGCGTACGAGGCCCTGGGCCGCCTGTTCGGTATGCGGCGCCGCAACCTGGAAGAGGCTGGGGCGCTGATCGCCAAGGCCGCCCGGCTGGAGCCGCAGGACCTCTCCATCCGCCTGAACCTCGCGAACGTCTACATGGAGCAGAACATGGCGGACAATGCCCTGCGCGTGCTGGATGCGGCCCGCAAGGTGGCGAAAACCGAGGGTGAGAAGGGCATCCTGGAGGCGCGCATCGCGAGCGTAACGCAGTTCCGCGATGCGATGGCAAAGCGCAAGGCTTCCGGGGGCGATGAAGAGTCCACGGCCTCAGAGCGCAACCCGCTTCCGCGTTCCTCAAGCGGCAGTGGCCCAGCCCCGGAGAATGTAACTGTCCATGGCGCGGACGGTCCCGTACACATCACGCATCTGGACCCCGCGCCTTCCTTGCCGGCGGTTCCGCCCACAGCGCCTCACCGCACGGTTCGCGGCGTGATTCGCAACGTTCATTGCTCGTATCCGAACATCCTCACGCTGGATGTGGAGCAGGCGGCCAAGACCCAGACGCTGTTCACGCCGGATATGTACAAGGTGCCCCTTTCGACATATGGGTACATTGCCCCGAAAGATACGAATCCGTGTACCGACCTTGCCGGGATGAAGACCAAGATCGACTTTGCCGAAGTCACCGGCGACAAGATGGCCGGGCAGATTCTTACAGTTGAACTCGACAAGTAGCGAGAGCAGAGGCTAAGCAGCGGGCCCGTCGAATTGCGTGTCTTCCTGCTTCAGCCGCTTCTTTCTTCCGCGCACCTTCAGGAGAGTAATTTTGCGGCAGAAGGGGCATTCCCACGGATAGAGGCCGAACCTGGGGTAGATGCGGGTTTGCAGGAATCCGACCCGTTCGCTTCGCCGCAACCCGGTTCGGTGGCAATGCGCGCACTCTATCTCTTTCTGCACTGTGGTCCAGCTCCGTGTACGAAACTGCCTGCGCTGCGGCGCGGCAAAGTTTATGGATGAAAGCGAACTATACGTATACGCGGCGGGGAAGTCACCGGATTTTTTGCCGGGCCTGGATTCGCAGCCGATAAGCCTGCCGGAGAGTTAGTGCCGGTGCTCGATCGGGGGGATCCGTTTGAGGACAACCTCAACTTTGACCACGTAATCACTGAGGTCATTGTCGGATTCGCCGGACGGGGCGAGGAATGTGTAGTGGCGGCTCTGGACGCGACCGCTGTGAAAGCGGCCCTCGACGCCTTCTACTTCGATGGCGAAGGCCTCGCCGGTCTCCGGGATAGGAGGTACCGAGCCTCCGGCCAGAGCCACGTTCATGGTGAGGATGGGTTTCTGCTCGTCCGCGAAACGGTATTCGACGGTGGTGTAGGCGCCGTGCTCCATTTTGTCAGGCTAACAGAGCGGGGAGCGGGGTGGACTTGCTCGTGCCTTCGGCACTCGCCGGCAAATACGGGGGTCTCTCCACTCCGCAGGACGATGAAGCCGTCCTGCTCCGGTCGAGATGACAAGCACTAGAGGCTGGCAGAAATCCCACCTGAGTCAGAAGCTAGTAGGCGTCGCCGCCGGTTTCGCCGTGCATGGTGTCGAGGTTTTCGAAGCGGGTGAAGTCGTTCAGGTAGGCCATCTGCACGGAGCCGGTGGGGCCGTTACGCTGCTTGGCGATGATGATTTCGGCCTTGCCCTTGAGGTCTTCGTTTTCGCGGTCGTAGTACTCCTCGCGGTGGATGAAGGCGACGACATCGGCGTCCTGCTCGATGGACCCGGACTCGCGCAGATCGGAGAGCAGGGGCTTCTTGTCGCCGGTGCGCTGCTCAGAGCCGCGGGAGAGCTGCGAGAGGGCGATGACCGGGATGTTGAGTTCTTTGGCGATGGCTTTCAAGCCGCGCGAGATGGAGCTGACTTCCTGGGTGCGGTTTTCGAACTTTTTCTGCGAACTGGTGGCGGAGCCGGTCATGAGCTGGAGGTAGTCGATGACGATCAGATCGAGTGCGCCTTCCTGCTGCTTGAGGCGGCGGGCCTTGGCGCGCATTTCGGCGAGGGTGATGCCGGGAGTGTCGTCGATGAACATTTTGGAGTTCATCAGGCGGTCGAGCGCAGCGATGAGTTTGCCTTTGTCTTCGCGTGGGATGAAGCCGGTCTGCAACTTGCGCGAGCTGACCATGGCTTCCGAGGCGAGCATGCGTCGCAGCAGCGACTCCTTGCCCATTTCGAGCGAAAACACCGCGCAGACCTTGTTGTCGCGGACGGAGCAGTTCTGCGCGATGTTGATGGCCCAGGCGGTTTTGCCCATGGAGGGGCGTGCGGCGATGATGATGAGCTCGCCATTCTGGAGGCCCGACGTCATCTTGTCGAACTCGATGTAATGCGTGGCGAGGCCGGTGACTTCGCGGCCCTGCTCGTAGAGTGCGTCGATTGAGCCGAAGCTGTTGGCCACGATCTCCGGGATGCCGGAGAAGCCGCGCTGGATGGCGGAATCGGCCACGTCGGCGAGGCGCTGCTCAACGGAGTTGAGGACATCCGTCGCGTCCTCGTTCTGGTCGGAGGCGAGCTGCATGCCGTCGGAGAAGATGCCGAGCATCTGGCGGAGCAGCGACTTGTCCTTAAGGATGCGGACGTAGCTCTCAATATTGAGGTGGCGCGGCACGCCTTCCGACAGTGAGGCGAGGTAGGCTGGACCGCCGATGGCGTCGAGTTCGCGGCGCCTGGAGAGCGCCTCCATTACGGTGATGTAGTCGACCGCATGGCCGGTGCTCAGGAGGTCAAGGATGGCGCGGTAGATACGCTGATGGGAGTCGAGCGCGAAGTCTTCGGCAAGCAGGCGGCCTGTCGCGTCGGAGATGGCGACAGCGTCAAGCAGCATGGCTCCGAGCACGGTGATTTCCGTGTGAATGGAAGAGGGAAGTCCGTGGTTCCCCCCAGGATCGGGCATTGCGAGTACGGCCATGTCGTGCGGGTGCTGCTCCTTGCAGGTGGGACTCTTAGTGTCATTTGAAAAGAGGTTGAAAGCTCTTCGGAATGCCTGTGTGCTGCTTGTGTGTTCAGTGGGAAAGCAGGCAGAAACTGCATGGCGGCGGCTCGTGGCCGCCGCCGTGATCGAGCGAGCCGCTTACGCCTTTGCCGCGGCCTCCGCGTAGACCTTCTGCGCGGCGATCAGGCCCTTGCCGAAGACCGAGCCGAAGCTGACCGGGCCGAGGTGGGCCTTGAGCTGTGGCAGGCTCTTTTCGACCACCTGTTCCAGCGCGCCGATCAGCGCGATGGTGTCCATGTAGTCAAAGAAGCCGAGGTGGGCGATGCGGAAGATCTGGCCCTTCATTTCGCCCTGGCCGTTGGTGATGATGGCTCCGAAGCGGCTCTTAAGTTCCTTGACGACCAGGCCGGAGTCTGTGCCTTCGGGCGCGTAGACAGCGGTAGCCGCCGCGCCGGGAGACGAGGCGTTATAGAGCTTGAAGCCGAGGGCTTCGACGGCGGAGCGGGTCATCGCGGCGATGAGCTCGGCGTTGTCGACCAGCTTCTTGCGGCCGGCGGCGAGGTCGCCCGCTGGATTGTCAGGGGTGGCTGCCTGGGCGGCGATCCAGTCGAGCGCGGCGCCGAGCGCGGCGATGAGCGCAACGGCGGGAGTGTAGGCGCTTTCGCCGAGTTTGGCGTTCTTCCTTTCCTTGCGGAGATCGAAGTAGTAGCGCGGATTGTAGCTGGCTTCCATGCGGTCCCAGGCGCGGGGGCCGATGGCGAGATAGCTGAGGCCGGGCGGGATCATGACGGCCTTTTGCGAGCCGCCTATGAGGACGTCGATGCCCCAGGCGTCCATGTCGAGATGGGTGGTGCCGAGGCCGGTGATGCCGTCGACGACGAGCAGCGCTTCGGAGTGCTCGGTCTTGAGCAGCTTGGCGATGCCTTCGACGTCATGGCGCACGCCGGTGGAGGTTTCGGTGGCCTGCACGTAGACGCAGCGGGTATCCGGCTTGAGCGCGGCCTTGACCTCGTTCATCGTGAAGGTTTCGCCGTAGGGCCTGGAGACGACGTCGACCTCGCAGCCGAAGGCCTCGCCGAGGGCGGTCCAGCGCTCACCGAACTTGCCGGCGGAGAGCACGAGGATGCGGTCGCCGGGCGAGGTGAGGTTGGAGACGGAGGCTTCCATGGCTCCGGTTCCGGAGGCGCTGAGGATGATGACGTCGTTGGCGGTGCCGACGAACTGCTTGAGCTGGGCGAGGACGCGGGTGTAGAGGGCGCGGAACTCGGGGGTGCGGTGGTGGATGTCGGCCGCAGCCATGGCGAACTGCGCGGCGGGGAGCAGGGGAGTGGGGCCGGGAGTGAACAGGCGCGTCTTGCGAATCATATGCGTCTATTCTAGTTCGTCTAGTGGGCTTGCTAGTCTAGAAGCGCGAGCAGCAGCGCGAATGAGGTGTGGTATGGCGGTAATCGGCGAGCAACTTGGGAAAGACATTATTACGGCCATGAAGGCCCGGGACGAAACGAAGACGACGACACTGCGCATGGTGAAGGCCGCGCTGAAGAGCAAGGAGATCGACAAGCGCGAGCCACTGAGCGATGCGGAGGAGCAGGCGGTGCTGACGACCATGCTGAAGCAGCGGCGCGAGTCTGTGGACCAGTTCACCAAGGGCGGGCGGCCGGAGCTGGCGGAGAAGGAGCAGGTGGAGATTGCGCTGATCGAAGCGTATATGCCGCAGGCTGCGAGTGAAGACGATGTGCGAGCGATCATCCATGGAGCGATCGAGCACGTAGCGAACGGCAATGGCGGCCAGCGGCCGGGGCCGAAGGACATGGGGCCGACCATGCGCGTGGTGCAGCAGCGCATCCTGGCGAGCGGGATTCGGGCGGACGGCAAGATGGTGAGCGAGATGGTGAAGACGGAACTGGCGAAGGGCGCTTAGAAGCTGATTCGCTGCGGACGCATCCTATGAAGTCTGCGAGGCGCGAAGGCTTCGCCGAAGGGTGGGCGTTCATGGCGAAGCTGGCGGTTGGGGTGGATGAGCAGGATCATCTGCAGGGGCCGGCGGATGCTCCGGCGACGCTTGTGGAGTATGGCGACTACGAGTGCCCCTCATGCGGCGAGGCGTATGCGATCGTAAAGCAGGTGCAGAAGCACTTTGGGAAGAAGCTGCGGTTTGTGTTCCGCAACTTCCCGCTGCCGATGCACCCGATGGCCGAGCCCGCGGCGGAAGCTGCCGAGTTTGCGGACAGTGAAGGCAAGTTCTGGCCGATGCACGACTTGCTGTTCGAGAACCAGGATGAGTTGAGCGAGGAACTGTTCGCGTCTCTTGGGGAGGAGCTTGGGCTTTCGGCGAAGGACCTGGCAAAGGCCGTGAGCGGGCACAAGTCTCATGCGCGGATCAAGGCGGATCTTGCGAGCGGAGAGAAGAGCGGGCTGCGGGGAACGCCGACGTTCTACATCAATGGGGCCGAGCATCGGGGCTCGTATGACTATGAGTCGCTGGTGGAGGCGATCGACGCGGTGCTGGAGGGCTGACTGGGCGCTGGCGGCAGTGTTGTGACATGCTAGAAGCAGCCGTGCGATTTTTTCGCCATGCCGCGCTCCTGTGGATGATCCTGCTGCTTGCGGGTGGACCGGCGTTGCGCGCTGCGACGCAGATGGGTTGTGCTCCGCGGCAAGCTCACTGCCCGATGTGTGATCATCGCGCGAAGCAGATGACCTGCATGGGTGGGCACAGTGCCAGTGCTCTGCTTGCGGCTGCCGCAGATCTTTCGGCTGCCGCAGATCCTATGGTGTCAATGACCGCGATGGAGGGCGATTGCTTCTGCTGGCAGGGGACTGCTTCGCAGGTTGAGCAGGTGCAAGCGGGACCTTCTTTGCGTGTCGATCAAGCTCCGGTGTTTTCTGCTGCGGTGGAGTCGGCATGGCCTCTCGCGGGGAAGCTTGTGGGTATGGGTGTGCCTGCGGGTGCGCCTGTTGGTCTGGTCTTGCCGCGCTCGCGTGCGGCCATGCCTTTGCGCGTCTAGAAGGCCGACCCGCCCAGTTTTAGGGAGGATGTGCGCCGTTGATGGCGTACTCCGCGAGCTTCATTTTTCCAAACAATAGAGGAAACATTTATGAGCAATCGCCGCAGTTTTCTGCAGCGGGCGTTTGGCTTGAGCGCCGGGCTGGGCGCGGGCCTGCTTTCGCGCGGGCTTCCCGCTGATGCTGCCGCTTTGCCGAAGGGCAAGCATAGGGGTGATGGGCCAGCTTTCAACACGCCTTGCATCACAACCGACGTCGGCGACATGCCGTGGACGATGGAGGGGAATACGAAGGTGTTTCATCTGGTGGCGCAGGTGATCAAGCAGAAGATTGCGCCGGATAAGACGCTCGATCTATGGGGCTTCAACGGATCGTCGCCGGGGCCGACGTTTCAGGTGACGCAGGGCGATCATGTGCGCGTGATCTTCGAGAACCAGTTGCCGGAGCCTTGCTCGATTCACTGGCATGGGTTTGAGGACCTGATCGGGTTCGACGGCATGCCGGGCATCAGCCAGGAGCCGACCAAGCCTGGCGAGCGCTTTGTGTATGAGTTCGATATTCACCAGGCGGGGACGTTTTTCTATCACTCGCACATGGCCATGCAGGAGATGGCAGGGATGCTGGGGGCGTTCATCATGCACCCGAAGCAGCCGTACCGGCCGCACTGCGATAAGGACTTCGTGCTGCATTTCCAGGAGTACGCGGTGCTGCCGAATAACACAGTTCCGAACGTGATGAATATGGAGTTCAACTGGCTGGTGCTGAACGGCAGGGCGGGGCCGGCGGCTACTCCGCTGATTGTGCGGCAGGGTGACCGAGTGAGGCTGCGCATGGTGAACCTTGGCATGGATCATCATCCGATCCATGTGCATGGGCACACGTTCTATACGACGGGCACGGAAGGTGGGCGCATTCCGGAGGCGGGATGGTGGCCGGGCAACACCGTGCTGCTGGGCGTGGCTCAGGCTCGCGATGTGGAGTTTGTGGCGAACAACCCTGGGGACTGGATGCTGCATTGCCATCTGCCGCACCACATGATGAACCAGATGAGTTCGGCTGTGAATCTTGGGGGGAGCATGGGGGCGAGCGATCATGCGATGTCGAACGGACCACTGAGCCAGAAGGCGAATATGGCGATGATGGGCGGCATGGATGCGGCGATGAAGACGGGCAAGCCCGCGATGAGCGCGGAGCAGATGGAGCAGGGCATGAGCTTTGCTATGAGCGGCGACATGAGCATGAAGGCGATGGATGAGCAGAACCGTGCCGTTGCGCCGAATGCGAACAACGTACCGAACTTTCCGCAGGATGCCTACATGGAAGGGCCGATGATGAACATGGAACGCAGCGCCATGCTGCAGATGCCGGAGAACTACGGGCTGCGCGCGGGGTGGAGCGCGAGCATGCAGGGGATGATGACATTTCTGCGTGTGCTGCCGCCGGAGAAGTACGACGACATCGTGAAGCGCATGCGCGCGGCGGGACGTGCGAACGATCCGTATGCGTCGCTTTGGGATGCGCCTGTAAACGCTGCCAGGAAGAACGGGTAAGGAGGACATGATGACAACGTCGAGATGCGTTTTGCCTTGCGTCCTTCTACTGGTGGTGATGAATGCAACGGTGGTGTGGGGGCAGAGCTCGATGCCGGATATGCCGGGCATGTCGATGCCGAGCGCTCCGGTTCCTCAGGGCAAGAAGCCTGCCCCGGCAATGAAGATGCCGGGCGATATGAAGCGCGGGCAGGATGAGAACGCACATGCCCATGCGGCGGAGCAGAGCGTGCGGGATTCAGAAGCCCAACAGCGGGCAGTTGCGGGCGGCAAGGCTGGTGCGAGCAGCGATGCACTGAGCGTGCAGCACAACACGTATCGCTTGCAGGAGTTCGAGGCGCCGGGGATGCAGACGGGAAGCGATTTGCCCGCGCCGGAGCTGCTGGGTGCAGAGGCGAAGCGCCCGGCGCTGGCGCTCGCAACGTTTGTGGGGTGGGCCGAGGCGGGTAATCCCACACTGGCTGGAGCACGAGCAATCGTGAAGCGCAGCGAGGGGCAGGCGCGGCAGGCCGGGCTGCCACCTGATCCGATCGTTGGCTACAGCGGCGAGCACATCCGCGGCGGCAGCTATGGCGGCGGTGAGAACGGGGCGTTTGCCGAGCAGACGTTTGTGCTGGGAGGCAAGCTGGCTCTGCGGCGCGGAGTCTATGCGCGGCAGGCGGAGGCTGACAAGATCGGGCTGGAGGCGCAGACTTTTCGCGTACACAACGATGTGGAGCGTGCGTTCTACGATGCATTGACGGCGCAGGCGCAGGCGGATGTTCGGCGCAGGCTGATGGACATCGCGCGGGATGCGGTTCGCACCGCGCATGAGTTGGCGAACCTTGGGCAGCAGGATGCACCGGAGGTGCTGGACGCCGAGGTAGAAGCTGAGCAGTCCAAGGTGGAGTATGAGTCGGCGCAGCGGAAGTATATCGAAGCGTTTGCTTCGTTGACGGCTGTTGCGGGACGGCCGGGTGAGCCACTCGCGAGGCTTGAAGGCGATCTGGAGCACGTGCCTGTGCTGGACGCAGGCAGCGTTGTTGGAGCCATCGTCGTGAGCAGCCCAGCCGTTCGGGCTTCGCAGCAAGAGGCGGGTGTAGCCGAGGCGAAGCTGCACGATGCGCGGCGTGAGGCCGTGCCAAACCTGAGGGTGCAGGCCGGGGCGTGGTGGAGTGGTGAGTTCCTCGACGGGACCACACCTGCCGGGAAGCCTGCCGGCTGGATGGGCTTTGCGCAGGCGGGAGTGCAGCTTCCGCTATGGAATCGGAACCAGGGCAATGTGGAAGCGGCGAGTGCAGACCTGGCGCGAGCGCGGGCGGAGGTGGCGCGGACGCAACTGCTGATGAAGCAGACGGCCGAGCCACTTCTTCAGCGGTATCAATCCGCGCGGTTCCAAGCGGAGCGCTATCGCGACCAGTTGTTGCCGCGGGCTGAGCGTGCGCACGATCTGTATGTCATCAAGTACCAGCAGATGGCGGCGGCGTATCCGCAGGTGCTGATGTCGGAGCGCACTGCGCTGCGGCTGCGGGTGGCGTATCTGGATGCGCTGAAGGAAGAGTGGCGCGCGGCAATCGCGCTGCAGAACGACACGCTGGAAGGCGGGCTGGATATGCCTGTGTCGTCAGGCAGCGCGGAGACGGCGATCAATCTGCCGAGCGGAAGTGAGTAGGGGAAGTGATTAGTGAGTAGTGATTAGTGATTAGTGCTTAGTGCTTAGTGATTCGGTTCGTGGTGGACTTGCTCCTGCTTCGCAGTCGCTGACGAAGTATAAGGGTCTCTCCACTTCGGTCGAGATGACAAGCTTTGGTGGCTGGGTTGAGGAGTAACCGAGGTTAAAGCCCCTTGTTTTTTGCCTCTGTTCAGGGGCCTCAAGGCCCCTGCTCCTTCCTCTGTGCCGTCCCAAACTTCGTCAGAGAAACGCTATGGTTTCTCAGGCCATTGGTGTCTTGGATAGCGGCGCATGAGTTCGCGGCGCACCTGCGGATAGAGGCGCTCCCAGAAGCCGGGCAGGTCGTTGGTGGTCTGGACTGGCCTGTAGTTGGGAGCGAGGAGTTCGACGACTACGGGCGTTCGATTGGGGCCGATGCGCGGCGTCTCCTTCATGCCGAAGAAGTCCTGCAGACGAGAGGCGATGGATGGAGGCTTACCTTCTTCGTAGCGGATCTTCGTTACGCGGCCGCTGGGCAGCTTGAGGGTGGGTGGGGCGAGATCGCGGAGCTTCGACGTGTCCATGCGCTGTTCGAGAAGATCGAGCAAGTTCGCAGCCGCATCTTTGAGTTCCGCGAAGCTGTAGAGGCCCAGGCAAAGCTCACGCAAGACGGCTTCGACACTTGGCATGGGCAAACCCGCGAAGCGAATGCGTTCTATGAGGTTTGTTAATGCTTCTGCATCGACGAAGCGCTCGATCCCGGCTTCAAGCGCTTTGGCTGCCAGCAGCGCGGCTGTTGCTTCGGCGTCGGGCCGCGTGTTGCGCGATTCTTCGATGACCAACTCGTCGTAGCGCAGTGTGTTGACCGCTTCCACGCGCTCGCCGGTGCGGTTCCATTCCAGCGTGGTGTCTTCGCGGAGATGTTCCGGAAACAAGTCCAGCAGCCACTCCGGTTCGATGCGGGACGTCATGCGGACGATTGGCATTGCCTGCTCGCTGCGGTCTTCGGCGTCGAGCACTACCATGAACTCGTAGGGAGGCGGCTCGCCGCTTAACTCCGCCGAGACGCCTGAGCCTAGCTGGACCTGAATGCCTTTGCGCAGGCGGGCCACGCGGTCCGGGAAGCCGGCCAGCACGGACATCAGCAGGGCTTCGTCGTCAGACTTGCTGTTGCGCTCCGTTTTCACCAGCCGACGTAACTGTCGAAGTTGCTGTTCTGTTCTCTGATCGAGTGGCGCGTCCATCGCCGTGAGCAAATCCGTACCTGGCGCTCGGGAGCCTGAGCCCAACAAGGCCGCAGCGCGGCAGCCGGTATCGCCTACGCCACGCGCGACCGCTTCCTGCAGCATCCGCGCCAGCCGTGGCGGTAGCGGAAAGCGCGCCAGGGCTTTGGCTTCCGTTGCGGTGCTAACGCCGAGCCGGTCGAGTAGCGCCTCCGCGGCCAGCACGGCGGGTTCAGGCGGAGCCTCAAGCCAGTTCACTTCGCTGACATGCCCGATGCCCATGGCCCGCAGCGCCAGGCAAAGCTGCGACAGTTCGCTGCGCACGATCTCCGGCAGGTCATGTTCGGGCCGCTGGAGGAAGTCTTCTTCGGGATAGAGGCGAAGCACGCGCCCGGGAGCTGTGCGCCCGGCACGCCCCGCCCGCTGCCTTGCCGAAGCCCGGCTGACGCGACCCACCTGAAGCGTGGGCAGGCCTGTCCACGGCGATGTGCCGGCGATGCGCGCGAGACCGCTGTCAATGACCGCGGTGACTCCGTCCACAGTCACGGAGCTTTCCGCGACGTTGGTCGCAAGGATCAGCTTGCGTTGTTTGCCGGGAGAGACGGCACGATCCTGCTCCTCCGGAGAGAGATCGCCATGCAGGGGCAGCACCAGCATGTCTGCCGCGCGGGCCGCCGGGTCGCACTCCCGCATGGCGCGGCGAATCTCCGCCAAGCCCGGCAGGAAGACGAGCACGTGTCCTGTCTCGCCTTCACGATTCAGCCTCTTGAGCGCCGAACTTATCTGACGCTCCAGCGGCTCGGGCGAGTAGGGGAGATGGTCTATGGCGATTGGGAAGGCGCGGCCTTCGGATTTCAGCACGGGGCACGCGCCGTCGCCCTCGCTGAGGAAGTTTGCGATAGACCTTGTGTCGAGTGTGGCGGACATGACTACCAGCTTCAGTGGCTGGCTGGTGTCCTTTCGCCGTAGCTGCAAGCGCCGCAGCAAGGCCAGCGCGAGATCGGTGTCGAGGTGGCGCTCGTGGAACTCATCGAGCACCACGACGTCGACGCCGCGTAGCTCAGGGTCGGATAGCAGACGCCGCGTGAGGATGCCTTCGGTGACGAAGCGAAGGCGGGTCTTTGGGCCGCCGACTTCCTCGAAGCGCACCTGGTAGCCAACGGTTTCGCCGATGGGCTCTCCCATCTCCCAAGCTACGCGCCGGGCGGCCAAGCGAGCGGCGAGGCGACGTGGCTCCAGCACGAGCACCTCGCCGGGCACAAGGCCGAGCAGAGCGCGGGGCACGCGGGTCGTTTTGCCGGCGCCGGGCGCGGCTTCCAGCACAAGACAAGACTGCTCTCGCAGTATGCGCAGGACGTCCGGCAGGAGCAGGTCGACCGGCATGAAAGCCGAGCCGATGATGGCGGCAGGAGGACGGAACGAAGAAGCCACGTCAACCAAGAATATCGGGAGGCAGCATTCACCCTGCAACGAAACGTGAAAAAGAAGCGCAACGGAGAAGCGGTTCTCGACATCGAAAGCGGTGTAAAGCAAAACCTGCACGCTTTGCTCACGCAATGTGCGTCTACCAAGGCCTGTCCTGCGGCCATGCGCTCGCAGCGGTATCAAGGAGTGTTTGTTGTCGTCCTGCGTTTGCCTTCGCTTTGCGCTCTCCACACACCATGCGGTGTGCCGGGCTCTTCGAGTGCTGCCCGTGGGGTTTCTTCTGGCAAGCGGCGCGCTGGCTGCGCATGGGCAAACGCCCAACTCTTCACGCCCGCAGAACACCACTGCCACGCAGGCTCAGCAGGTGCCGCTCTCCGGCAAGGGCAATGCGACCGTGCCGCCAGTTGTGATTCAGCAGAGGCCGAGCGAAGGCTCCAGCACGACGTCGGTGATCGTGACCGACACGACCGTTACCGTGCAGGGTCCGTACGCGGGCAGTGTTCGCGCGGGCAAGGCCACGGACGGACTGTTGCCGCTGACGCTGCCGCAGGCGCTGGCCATGGGCTTGAAGCAGAACCTGGGCGCGCTGGCAGAAGGCGCGGCGGAGCAGCAGGCCCGCGGACAAAGGCTGGCCGCCAAGAGCCAGCTTCTGCCGCAGATCGACGCCGGTGTGAGCGAGAACTTCGAGAAGGAAAATCTGAGGACGCTGGGTGTCAGTCTCATGGGCATTCCAACTACGACGACGTTCAACTATTACGACGCGCGGGTTCGGCTGAACCAGTCGGTGGTCGACTTTGTAAAGATCCGCAACCTCCGTGGCGCCACCGAAAACGTGAACGCAAGCATCGCTTCGGTGCGGAACTCGCGGGACCTGATTGTGCTGGCGGTGGGAGGCAGCTACCTGCAACTGACCGCGAGCCAGGCGCGGGTTCAGGCCGCGGCTGCGCAGGTAAAAACTTCGCAGGTGATCTACCAGCAGGCGTCGGACCGATTCGATGCCGGGCTGGCGAATCGCGTGGACGTGAATCGCGCCGAGGTGGAACTGAGGACCGAGCAGCAGCGTCTGCGTTCGCTGCAGGCTGATGAAGAGACACAGAAGCTGAAGCTGGCGCGGGTGATCGGCATGCCGCTGGACCAGACCTACAAGGCAGCGGATGTATACCCGTTTGACCCGGCGATGGACTGGACGCCGGAAAACGCCATGCAGCGGGCGAGTGCGCAGCGGCAGGACCTGATTGCCGGAGCCGCAGCCGTGCGTGCGGCGGAGGCCACGGTGAAGGCCGCGCACGCCGAGCACCTGCCGAACCTGGCGATCAACGGCGATTTTGGCGCCGCGGGCGTCACGCCGACCAACCACTCCGACGGCGTGTACTCGGTGTCCGGCGTATTGACGGTGCCGATCTATGAGGGCGGGCGCATTCATGCGGATGCCGTGCAGGCAGAGGCCGCGCTGAAGCAGCGCAAGGCAGAGTTCGAAGACACGCGCGGGCAGGTGGAGCAGGACATACGGCAGGCGTTCATCGATCTGCGTTCGGCCGTGGACCAGGTAAACGTGGCGCAGGCGAACGTGAAGCTGGCGCACGAGACGCTGGCGCAGTCGCAGGATAGATTTCTGCAGGGCGTGGCGGACAGCGTTGAAGTGGTGCAGTCAGAACAAGCCGTGGTGCAGGCGGACGACGACCTGATTACAGCGCTTTTTGAACACAATCTCGCGAAGGTGTCGCTGGCGCGCGCCATGGGCGACGCACAACAAACGCTACCCCAGTTATTGAGGACCAAGTAATGGCCGACATGCCGCCGGAGTACACACCGCCAGATCACCAGCTTCCGTCGGAGTCGACGGATGAGAATGCCTTCGGCAGCGACGCGCAACCGCGCGTTTATGGGCTGCAGCCTTCGCCGGAACGTGGCCAGAGACAGACGGACCTTGCGATGCGGATGCTCTATGAGGAGCAGACGCGGCTGCGCGCCCAGGTGGAGGAGTTGAAGAAAAAAGGCGACAAGGGCGGCGACGACAAAGGTGGGGATGACGAAGATGGTGGGGACGAGGGCGACGACAAGGACAAGAAGGATGGAGACGAGGACAAGAAGAAAGCAAAGAAGCCGCCGCTAAAGCAGCGTGTTGTCAGCACGGTGAAAGAGCATCCGGTGGGGACCGTTGTTGCCTTTCTTCTGCTGATCATTTTCATCATCGTGGGTATTCTTCTGTGGCGCTATCTTTCCAGCTACGAAGATACGGACGACGCGTTCATCGACGGCCACACGGACCCGATCAGCGCGCGCATTAACGGCCATGTTTCGGCGGTGTACGTGGAGAACACGTTTCGCGTGAAGAAGGGGCAACTGCTGATCGAGATCGACCCCCGCGACATGCAAGTAGCGAAGGAGCAGGCGGCGGCCAACCTGGCGCAGGCGCAGGCAAGCGTTCGCGAGCAGTCGCCCAATGTGCCGATTACGGCCGTCAACCAGAACACGCAGGTGGTGACGCGGAACTACGATGTGGAGCGCGCGCAGGCGAACCTGGCGGCGCAGGAAGAGCAATACCGCTCGTCGCTGGCGAACCTGCATGAAGCTGAAGCCAACGAAGGCAACGCGGCGCGTGAGGAAGCGCGCTATCGGATGCTGGTGGAGAAGGAAGAAGTGTCGCGCGAGCAGTATGACCAGCGCGCCACGCAACGCGCGGCGCAGGCGGAAGTGGTTGCCGCTCGCCGAGAGCAGGCGGACGCGGCGCAGAAGAGCGTGGTACAGGCGCAGGCACAACTGCAGCAGTCCAAGGCGCAGGCAATCCAGGCCGAGCAGGACCGGCCCAAGCAGATCCAGATGCAAAAGGAGCAGTTGGCCGTGCGCATCGCCAACGCGCAGGCTGCGCTGGCGCAGGCGAACCAATCCGAGTTGAACCTGGAGTACACCAAGATTTATGCGCCGGAAGACGGCATTATCGGCGACAAGCAGGTGCAGGTGGCGACCCAGGTTGCGCCGGGGCAGGAGTTGTTCGCGCTGACGCAGACCAATGACATCTGGGTAACGGCAAACTTCAAAGAAACCGAGGTGCAGCACATGCACCCTGGGCAGTCGGTGGTGATCCACGTGGACGCGCTGAACGCAGACTTCAACGGCTATGTGGAGGCTCTGCCGGGAGCCAGCGGCGCTGTGTATAGCCTGCTGCCCCCGGAGAATGCAACGGGCAACTACGTGAAAGTGGTGCAGCGGCTGCCGGTGCGGATCCGCTTCCGGCCGAATCAGGCGGGGGAGGAGCGGCTGGCTCCGGGCATGTCCGTCGAGCCAAAGGTTTGGGTGAAGTAGATGCCCGGCGGCGGTAAGTGGAAGCCGAAGGCTAATCCATGGCTGATCGCGATTGCGGTGATGATCGCGACGTTTATGGAGGTGATGGACACGAGCATCGCCAGCGTGGCGGTGCCGTACATTGCCGGCAGCACCGCGTCCACGACGAATGAAGCCGAGTGGGTGCTGACCGTCTACCTGGTTGCAAACGCGGTGTTTCTGCCGGCCAGCAACTATTTCGCGCTGCGGTTCGGGCGCAAGAAGTACCTGATGTTCTCCATCGGGGTGTTCACGGTAGCGTCTTTCCTGTGCGGCATAGCCCCTTCGCTGATGTTCATCCTGATCGCACGTGCGATTCAGGGCGCGGGTGGTGGAGCGCTGCAACCGCTGTCGCAGGCCATTCTGCTGGAAAGCTTTCCTCCGGCGAAGCAGGGGCTGGCTCTTGGCCTGTATGCATTGGGTGTCGTGCTGGCGCCGGTGATCGGGCCGGCGTTCGGTGGCTATCTCACTGACGCGGTCTCTTGGCGCTGGGCGTTCTACATCAACGTTCCCGTGGGCATACTCGCCTTGATACTGCAGGCGAAGTTTCTGGAAGATCCGCCGATGTACCAGCATGCCAAGCCGGGAAAGTTCGATGGTGTAGGCTTCGGGTTGCTAGCGCTCTGGATCGGCTGCCTGCAGTTCATCCTCGACAAGGGGCAGGAGCAGGATTGGTTTGGCGATACGCGTATTCGCTGGGCAGCGGTCATCGTCACCATCGGCTTTGCCCTGTTCATCATTCAGGAGTTCCGGCATGAAAAGCCGCTGGTAGACCTGACTGCCTTCAGCAACAGAAATCTTGCCGTGGGCTCCCTGCTGGTGTTTGCGCTGGGCGGCGTGCTGTACGGCCTGACCACGGTGTTGCCGGTGTTCTACCAGACGCTGCTTGGCTACAGTGCAACGGCCTCGGGATTCGCGGTGAGTCCGCGCGGTATCGGGTCTATTCTTTCGTCGGTCATCGTGGGAATTCTGGTGTCCAAGATGGACCCTCGCTACATGGTGGCGGCCGGCTTCGGCGTTCTCGGAATCTCCGGATTGTGGATGGGATCGCTGACGCTGGACATCTCACCGACGTCGCTGTTCTGGCCGATCCTTGTGAGCGGCCTGGCCTTGGCGATGATCTTTGTTCCGCTTTCCAAGGTGGCGCTGGGAACACTTGGGCCCAAGCAGACCGGCAACGGCAGCGGCATCTTCAACTTCCTCCGCAACATAGGCGGGAGCATCGGGATCTCTGCGGCGAACACCATTGCGGAGCGTCATGCGCAGGCGCACCGCAATGACATTGTGCACTCGTTTACGGGTGCGAGCTGGCTGCTGCGGCGCAACATACAAGGCCTGCTGGCGCGCCTTTCGCTGCATGTCGGGCCGGGTTCGCACCTGAATACACTGCGTGCATATTCAATCACGAGCAGTACGCTCGGCAGCCAAGCGCAGTTGTATGCCTATGTGGATGTGCTGCGGTACTTCGCGTACCTGTCGTTTCTGTGCGTGCCGCTCTCGTTCATGCTGGCGAAGCCTAAGCCGGGGGCACAAGGTGCAGCCTGAGCGGCCGACAAGTCACTTGGTCAAAGCGATGAGGTTTGAGAAGACGAGAGAAGGGAACACGCACCGTTGTCCTCAGGAGACGCCGCCCTAACGCACCCCCTTCTCTCTGCCCCTTCTGACGGGAGCGCTTTCAAAACGGGTGACAAATGATCTGAACTTTTCTCGGGTCACGATGAACTTCTAGCCGAGGCCGTTCGGGCTTGGTGAAATAATCACTCATGCTCCCAGACTTGCTCCCAGACTTGGAAAATAGCGGCGACGTCGCCTCCGCTCCGCTTGACCTCACACGCCGCCGCCTGCTTGCATGTGCCTCTGCCGCGGGGGTCGGCAGTACGCTGTTTCCGGGGGCGCTGCTGGCACTGGCGTCGGCCTCTGGGGCCGAAGCTCAGCGGGGAGCCGGTGCGGCAGATGCGGACGTTGAGAAGTTCCCACCGATTACTGACGCGATGATCGAGCAGGCGGCTGCACTGGCCGGCTTGAGCTTTACCGAAGAGCAGCGCAAGACGATGCTGGACGGGCTTAATGGCCAGCGGCAGAGCCTCGCGCAGGTTCGGCGCATCCCTCTCCTGAACGCCGTTGCGCCGTCGCTGGTGCAGGACCCAGTTCTGCCGGGCACGAAGCTGAACACCCAGCGGATGGCACCCAAGCTTGGCCCCGCGCCTTCGGTCGTGTCGCTTGCGGCCAGCAACGAGGAGCAGGTGGCCTTCGCCACGGTTCGGCAACTGGGCGAGTTGTTGCGAGCGCGCAAGATCACTTCGGTGGATCTGACGAAGCTCTATCTCGGCCGCTTGAAGCGTTACGATCCAACGCTTCACTTCCTGATCACGACGACCGAGCAGCGGGCGCTGGACCAGGCGGCTGCGGCGGACAAGGCGTTGGTAGCGCGCAAGGTGTTGGGGCCGCTGCATGGCATTCCGTGGGGCGCGAAAGATTTGCTTGCGGTGCGGGGGTATCCGACCACGTGGGGTGCCGGGCCTTACATGGACCAGACGTTCGACTACGACGCGGAGGTGGTGAAGCGGCTGGATGCGGCGGGGGCGGTGCTGGTGGCTAAGCTGACGCTGGGAGCGTTGGCGCAAGGGGATCTCTGGGGGCCGAAGCCGGGCACGCGCACTCGCAACCCCTGGAATTCAAAGCAGGGATCGAGTGGGAGTTCGGCTGGTGTTGCGAGTGCGGTGGCGGCGGGGTGTGTGGGGTTTGGGATTGGCACGGAGACGCTGGGGTCTATCTCGTCGCCGAGCACGAGGTGTGGTGCGACGGGGCTGAGACCGTCGTTTGGGCTGGTGCCGCGGACCGGAGCCATGGCGCTGAGCTGGTCGATGGACAAGATCGGGCCGATTGCGCGGTCGGTGGAGGACTGCGCGCTGGTCTTGGCGGCGATCTACGGGCCGGATGAGCACGATCCGAGCGTGCAGCCCGCGGCGTTCAACGTGGACTTTACGATCGATGTGCGTAAGCTGCGGGTGGGGTATCTGAAGAGCGCGTTCGATGCTCCCACCATGCCGCCGATGCGGCCTCCTTCGGAGACGCTGGCGGGCAAGGAGCTGGACGCTTACAACGCTCGTGTGTCCGCGCGCAAAGGCATGCTGGAGCGGCAGACCTATGACAACAAGTTCAATACGCAGGCGCTGGATACGCTACGCGGTATGGGCATCACGCTCGTTGAGTGCGAGCTGCCGAAGTTCAACTTCGGCTTGCTGACGCCGATGCTGGAAGCGGAGGCGGCCGCGGCGTTCGATGAGTTGACGCGGTCGGGGCGGGACAGCCTGCTGGCGGGGCAGAGTCCGGGGGACTGGCCGAACCAGTTTCGGACGGCGAGGTTCTATCCGGCGGTGGACTACATCAATGCGTCGCGCGCGCGGCGGCTGGCGATGGAGCAGATGAGGGACTTCTTCGCCTCGTACGATGTGGTGGTGACGCCCTCCTCGGGGGCGCAGCTTACGGCGACGAACCTGTGCGGGCAGCCGGCGGTGATCGTGGCCAACGGCCTGCGCGGGGCAGATGCGCCACCTTCGCCTAACGGCGAGGATGGGGCACTGAACAACAGTGGCGGGCCGGGAACGCCAGTGTCGATCACGTTCCTGGCGCCGCTGTATGGGGAGGCGAATGCGTGTGCGCTGGCGCATGCCTTCCAGGTGAAGAATGGGTTCTACCTGCAGCATCCGAAGCTGGCTTAAGGCAGCTTCGGGCGGACTGCCCACCCCGTACTTTCGTGCGCAAAGTCTTCAGAGCAGAAGAGTTGGGGGTGGACTGGGAGGCAGTGGCTAGTGGCTAGTGGTCGGTGATTAGCAGGCGAACTCACCGCCCCTCTTCGGTGGTTAGGCCGAGATCTTCTAGGAGGAGTTGGGCGCTGCCTTTCTTCTGGCCGTCGGGGCCGAAGTACTCCTCGACCGGGGCGATGGGAGCGTGGGTTGGGGCTGTCGGATCAATGGTGATCTCGGTTACGGGCTCGATGGGATCGGCTCTGGGGTCTACTTTCGGAAGGTTGAGGCTGGCGATCTGGAGGCCGTAGAGGAGCAGGCCGGCACGGCGCGGGTCGAGGTCGTTGTTGGCCAGCTTCTGGAGGACTTCGCCGAGGGTGAGCTGGATGGCGGTGCGGTCCTCGGGCATGCGGACGGTGAAGCGGCACTGCCTGCGACGACGTTTGGGGACGTCCTGAACCGGGCGGCGAGTGCTGTGGTGGAAGTAGCAGAAATTTTCTTCGCGGAGTGATGGGCTGCCGCAGCGGTGGCCGTCGGTGAAGATGTGGCGGCACTGGAAGCGGGTTTTTTCGGCCTCGGCGGCCTGAATGAGTACGATGGTTTGCTGGTGCATGTTGTCTGCTCCTGAATGTGGGTTGTTAGCGCGCACTTGTTGCGCAAGTTGCTGAAAGCAAAAGCCCACATCTGGACCTCTACCGGTGTTTCCGGGAGGTCGGACATGGGCTTTTTGGGCTGAAAGACGAAAGCCCGGCGGGTGGCCGGGCTGTTCATGTTGCTCTGGCTCTATTGTATCGGGGGTGTCAAGGGGTGATGGGTTGTTGAAGCTGCTCAGGCGTGCAGATTCGGCCGATTCCGGGAACGATTAGCTTCAGCAGTTGGGTATCGTTTGTGACGAAGAAGTCAGCGCCCGCCGAAGCGGCGAAGGCGAGGTGGAGCGCGTCGGGTGGTTTTACGCGCGTGGATGCGCGGATGTCTGAGAATCGTTCCGCGACGTCCAAGGTGTATGGCAAACGCGTGACGGCAGAGGAGAGAAAAAACCGGCGAAGCTGGGCCGCCTTGAACTGATCGGCCTTTTGCTTCGGGCCGACGAGAATCTCGCTGAGGATGAAGAGGCTGGAGAGCGCGGTGTTGCCGAGGCGCTCCAGTTGCTGGATCGCGCGCGTTGCGGATGGGCCAAAGACCGGATCGTCATCGAAGTGATAGATCCACATCATCGTGTCGACATAAGCCTTCACGATTGAGCACGATCCTCATTCCATGATTCGCGTTCCTTGCGATAAAACTCGGCAGCTCCGCCATCTTCGTCGAACATGCCGTTCAGGGTGCCGCGCAGCGACTCGAAGAGTGCCCAGCCTTCTTCTCGCGTTAGGGGGCGCTCTTCGGTAGTGATGTCGGGGATGGGGTTCGTCGCCATGGCAATGCTCTGACTTTATTTTAGAACGCGGGATCGTCGTCGATATCGCGAAGTTCACGGAAGAACTTTTCAGACCCGCCCAGTGCGTCGAAGGTGGGCTTCAGAATGCCACGCAAGCTCTCGAAGAGAGCCTGACTCTCCTCGCCGGTAAGGCGCTCTTCGGGAGCGACGTCGGGGATGGGGTTGGTGGCCATGGGCGCGCTTTGACCTATTTAGAGCCGAATGTCGCTAAGTTGTCTGCGATAGAACTCGGCAGCTCCGCCATCTTCGTCGAACATGCCGTTCAGGATGCCGCGCAACGACGTTTGACGCGCCTGCAAAAACGCCGGATCCGATAAGCTTCATTGATGGCGTAAAAGTTTACACAGTGGTAACACCAAAAGAGCACAAAGGTCTTGACGGCGAAGTCCAGATGCGGGGAACGTTATTACACCTTCCAAAAACCGTTTACTAGGAATGAATCTTCTTTCTGGAAGTGGAGAGACTATGAAAGTTACTAGTATCGCGAGTGTTCTCGTAATGCTCCCGCTGGCGCTGGCACATGCAGCGTTTGGTTTTCAACCAAAGTCTTCAGCTCTCCTTCAAGCTGCGGCTTCGCTTGCTGATAGTGGCGCACCAAAAAACTTTTCAGTTGGTGCGGTGAGCATGGCAAAACTTCGAGAGAGAATCGCCGATTTCAGTCTGCTGCTTATACAGGAGCAGGCAGCCATCGCGGCAGATAAAAAGGCTGGGCGTAATCCAGTTATCGATGAATTGCCCTTGGCGAAGGACATGAGGATCTCTAAACAAGAAGAACACGTGATTCGACTTGTCTTGATCGATCTCTCGCCGAAAATAGAGTCACTTGAGCAGGGCTATCGGGCCAACAGTCATGCACAAAGCAAATCTGAGCGCGACGATGAATATAAGGCTATGCGCCAGAGCGAAGATCAACTATGCGATCAGGCGATTGCCCAGCTCAAAGCACAATTAGGCGAATCGGATTTCGAAAAGCTCAATCAATATCTTGCGGCCAGAGATCCGGAGATTCCCGTCACCCACCCTAAGCGAACTAGATCATCGCAAACATCCGCACTTAGCGAGCGCATTGGGGGCCAGCGCTGAAATGCGAACCCTTTTGACCTTGTTGTTTTTGATCGCGGCTTCTTTCTTGATGCCATTCACATTTTTGCCCAAGACCCGAGCAATGGCGTTATCTATGTGCGGTCTAACATAGTTGCGAGTAACCCGACGCAAGCGCAGGTTACTTGCGGCACGCTAACGGCCTGCCTGATGGCTCCAACTCCCCGACAGTAGGTTTGTATAAGAGCTTTTCAGAAGTTTGCACAATCACTGATGACCAAAGTAACGTGGTCAAGACATCAACGGATGTAGGGGCTTGTCCTTCGGCTCAGCCGAGCGATCCAGCCGCAACTCTGGGTGCGCAATATAATTCCGGCAAAAAGTGCCAGTTTACGTTTCCAGTAACTCCTGGAAGGCGATACACCGTTACAACGAATCACTACGTTTGGTTTTATTCGCCAACAGATACAGGGAGTAGTGTACCTCCCGACGCCAGTTCTTGTCCGCAGGGAACCTGGTACGACCCCGAATTCTGGTCTACTGACTACCGTCAAATGCAGCAATATCCACACGGTCGAGACTCGATATTCAGCCCGGTGTACGCAAGTCCCCCTTTTGTCTCTGTCAAGCCGCGTACGGGCGATGACGACCAGGCGGCGAGTCCTTCTTCATGTGTGCCGCAAAGCGTAACTGTGGCCGTAGCCGGCCAGCAAACGCCAGCATTCCTGTTTGCACAGACTTCCGCTGACTTTGTAGCGATATCGACGACTCCAGCAGCAGCCGATTTCTTCCAAACTCAAGAAGGCGACTTTCAGGCAAATCTCGGGAACTTACAAACGGTTGCTCATCTCTACACGGCTAGCGACGGATCGAATCAGACTGCGACGGAAACCCTTGGGTGGTGTCTGCTCGATTCGCCCGGACTATGCGCCGCCGCACCATCTGGGGCGGCCACTCCACCAGCAGAAAAGCCGAATGGAGCGATTACCAACAGTGGTAACAACCCTACTTTTACCGCGAACGACCCTCTTCCGATTAGCCGTCTGGGAGACGGAACCACGATGGGGGACCGTACGGTACCAACCACGCAGTTCGTTTGTGTGCAGGAGTTTTGGACAGAGGGTAATCAAGGCACGCTAGCTGAGAACAATTATGCCTGCTCAACTCTTAACTTCTATCAATTAGTGATAGAAGACAATGGTCAAAGTGTTAACTCATTTCCATTCAATACGACTGGGGAAGAGGACGCCTATTTAAGTACGCAAAGCGTTGTAAATGCGCCAGCGATCCAATTGGTAAACAGCCTCAATACCACAGGAACAGTGAGTTGGAGTTCTCTTATAGATAACGATAACCTAATGTTTATTAGTGCGACTCCGGCACCTCCACCTACCGATAGTGGTACATCTAATTATGTTGTGAATGTAACTTCTAGGAACATCCCTGGAACCCCAACACTCACCTTCACTGCCACAGTTGCCATACCGGCCGGCCAAACCAAAGTTCTCAATCTGGCAAGAGAG
Source organism: Granulicella sp. (assembly GCA_965198545.1). Lineage (GTDB taxonomy): Bacteria > Acidobacteriota > Terriglobia > Terriglobales > Acidobacteriaceae > Granulicella. The sequence continues at coordinate 330,857 of CBDAPS010000005.1, forward strand.
TTAACGGTAGAGGCCCCTCAGGCGGAGCCGTTAGGAAGGGCAGTGAAACAGAGCCCCCAAAGGAAACAGAGATAGTAATTGCATAGTGCGTCAGGGAGTGTAAAGGCCTTCTCCGCAATTAGGAAGGGTGACGGCTTTTACCGTCACCCTTCTTTGTTTCCGAACAAGAATTTCGCTAGATGTCAAGGTTTTTGACGTCGAGGGCGTTTTCTTCGATGAACTTGCGGCGGGCTTCTACGTCTTCTCCCATGAGGGTGCTGAAGATCTTTTCGGTTTCGACGATGTCTTCAAGGCGGACCTGGAGGAGCGTGCGGCGGGCGGGGTCCATGGTGGTTTCCCAGAGCTGCGGGGCGGTCATTTCGCCGAGGCCCTTGTAGCGCTGGACCTGGTACTCCTTGCGGCCCTGCTCGATGACGTACTCGAAGACTTCGCGGGGGGTGCGCTTCTCGGCGGGGTCTTGGGCAGTGCGGCCGGCGCGCTTGGCGCCCTTGACCTCGTCCTTGGTGCCGGGGGGGGCGGCGATGACGTCGTTGACGCCTTCCTCCTGCTCGATCTCGTCGGCTTCGTCGAGCTCGGCCTGGGAGGGCGTGGCTTCGGCGGCTGCGGTGCCTGCGGCGGGCTGGCTGGATTTGGCATTTTTGTCGGCGTAGTCGATTAAGAACGGGCCGGTGAGGGTGCCGCCCATGATGGCCTGCTGGTGGAGAAGCTGGCGAGACTCTGGGGCGTTAGCGAGGGCGAAGTCGATGTGGCGGGTGGCTCCCTGGGCGTCGGTGTAGCTGAGGGAGTAGAGGTTGTGCTCCTCGTCCCTTTCGACGTCGGAGACGGCCTTGAACTGCGAGGCTTTTTCAAGGTCCTTGAGGCGGGAGCGCATGGCCTTGAGCTTGTCAGGGGACTCGAAGTCGGCGCGGCGGGCGGGTTCCTTGCCCTCGTTGGCGAAGATTTCGGCGAAGGCGCGGGTGACGTCCTCATTGCGGAAGCGCTTGACGACTTTATCGAAGAAGCCGAGGTAGTCGGAGAGCTGCGACATGTACCTGGTCAGGTCCTTACCTTCCAGGCGGGCACCGGCGTCACCGTGGGTGATGACCATGCCGTCGGAAGCGCGCTTGATCATCACCTGGACGTACTCGCGGTCGTCCTTGATGTACTGCTCGAACTTGCCCTTCTTGATGCGGTAGAGCGGGGGCTGGGCGATGTAGACGTTGCCGCGCTTGATGAGCTCTCCCATGTGGCGGAAGAAGAAGGTGAGGAGCAGGGTGCGGATGTGCGAGCCGTCGACGTCGGCGTCGGTCATGAGGATGGTTTTGCCGTAGCGGAGCTTGGCGATGTCGAAGTCGTCCTTGCCGATGCCGGTGCCGAGGGCGGTGATCATGGCGCGGATTTCTTCGTGGCCCAGCATCTTGTCGTAGCGGGCCTTTTCGACGTTGAGGATCTTGCCTTTGAGGGGGAGGATGGCCTGGAACTTGCGGTCGCGGCCCTGCTTGGCGGTGCCGCCGGCGGACTCACCCTCGACAAGGTAGAGCTCGCACATTTCGGGGCGGCGCTCGGAGCAGTCGGCGAGCTTGCCGGGGAGGCCACCGCCGTCGAGGGCACCCTTGCGGCGGGTGAGGTCGCGGGCTTTGCGGGCGGCTTCGCGGGCGCGGGAGGCGTCGATGGCCTTGTTGATGATCTTCTTGGCGACCTGGGGGTTCTGCTCGAGGAAGGCGCCGAGGCGCTCGTTGACGAAGGCCTGCACGGGACCGGCGATGTCGGAGTTGAGCTTGCCCTTGGTCTGGCCTTCGAACTGGGGCTGCGGGAGCTTGACGCTGACAACGGCTACGAGGCCCTCGCGGACGTCGTCGCCGGAGAGGTTCTCTTTGACGTCCTTGAAGAGGCCGAGTTGCTGGCCGGCGACGTTGATGGTGCGGGTGAGCGCGGTGCGGAAGCCGGAAAGATGCGTGCCGCCGTCGACGGTGTTGATGTTGTTGGCGAAGCTGAAGACGGTTTCGGAGTAGCTGTCGTTGTACTGGAGGGAGATCTCCATGACGAGCGGGCCGACTTCGGCTTCCATGTAGATGGGCTTTTCGTGCAGGACGGCCTTGCCCTTGTTGAGGTGCTTGATGAAGCCGGCGATGCCGTCGTTGTACTTGAAGCTCTGGGTCTTGGCTTCGCCGGTCTTGGCCTCGGTGACTCGCTCGTCGGTGAGGGTGATCTCGATGCCCTTGTTGAGGAAGGCGAGCTGGCGGAGGCGGTTGGCGAGCGTGTCGTAGCTGTACTCGTGGACGGTGAAGATGCTCTTGTCGGGGAGGAAGTGTACCTTGGTGCCGCGGCGCTTGCTGGGGCCCATCTTGCGGAGGGGCGAGATGGGGTCTCCCTTGGAGAAGTCCATCTCCCAGGCGAAGCCGTCGCGCCAGATTTCGACGTCGAACTCTTCTGAAAGGGCGTTGACGCAGCTTACACCGACGCCGTGGAGACCGCCGGAGACCTTGTAGTTGGAGGCGTCAAACTTGCCGCCGGCGTGGAGCACGGTGAGGACGACCTGGACGGCGGGAAGGACTTCGCCGTTGGGCATGGTCTTGTTGTCGACCGGGATGCCGCGGCCGTCGTCGACGACGGTGATGGAGTCGTCGACGTGGATGGTGCAGTCGATGCGGGTGGCGTGGCCAGCAAGGGCCTCGTCGACGGAGTTGTCGACGACCTCATAGACGAGGTGATGAAGACCCTGGTCGCCGGTGGAGCCGATGTACATGGCAGGGCGCAGGCGGACGGCGGCGAGACCTTCCAGGACGGTGATGTTTTCGCCGGTATAGTCGCTGGAGGTGGAAGGAACTGGGACGTTCTGGTTCGGTTCGCCGATGGGCTGCGTTGACAAGGATTCTCCAGGGTGGCGGCACGAGGTGGAGACGTTCTAAAACCCAGATTTTTGGGGAGAAAACGTGGGAAAACCGGCCGCCTGAGAGGTCATTTCCTTAGTGAATTTTAGCACGGGGAGGGGTGGGAGATAAGGCGATGCATCCGATGGAAGGTGTAAGTGACGGGATTGATTTGTCCGGACAATGGGGGTACATTGTTCAGCGTGCGGGGTTCGACGCCGGCAGAAAAAGGAAGGCAATACATGGTGCATTTTCAGAACAGATTTCCGGATGGCGTCACAAGGAAACTTCAATGGCTTACGAATGGGACTCAGCCAACATTCATCACATTGCCTGCATGATGTCGTCCCAGCGGAAGCGGAGCAGGTGCTAGAGAACGAACCGTTGGAACTACAGAAGCAAGAGCGCAACGGCGAACGGCGAGTCGTCCATCTCGGCCAGACCGACGCGAGCCGGGTGCTGGTGGTTGCGATCACTCTCCGTGATAGCAAGATACGGGTAGTGACCGCGTACCCCGCCAATCGAAAGCTACGGGCGTTCTACACAGAACGGAAGGTTGGAAGCGATGTCCGACACACTGAAGACCCCTGAGTTTGAAAACGATCAGCAGGCGGCCGAATGGTTCGATAGCAACCAAGACGAACTTCTGGTGCAGTTCCAACAGGCCGATCGAGAAGGGACGCTGACACGCGGAACTCTGGCCCGGCGAGGTCTTACGTCGAAGACTTCGATTCGGCTTGATGAGGCGGATATCGAGATGGCGAAGGTTCAGGCGGAAAAGCGTGGGCTTCGATATCAGACATATCTGAAGATGATCATTCATCAGGCACTGGTGGCGGAGGCCGAGTAAGGAATTCGCCGAGAGCGTTGTGGCGAGGCGAAAGAGGCCCGGGGCTTTCAGCCCGCCCATTCGAATCAAAAGGCAAGGCAAGAGCAAACGCAGATTTCCTTCGGGAATGACAAATGTGACTGGCCTGGCAGCAAGCTTAGCGGGAGATGGGTTCGGGCTCCTGGCGCTTGTCTGCTTCAGAGGCGGCTACGCGGGAGCCGCTACCCTGGCCGGGAAGGCGACGATCTCGGCCAGGGTGGCGGAGTCGTCGGGGACGATCCGCTCGCGAAGGTAGCGCTCGACCTCCTGGCAGGGGCGCGGGGGCGAGAACAGGTAGCCTTGGCCGAACTGGCAGCCCATTTCGCGCAGCTCGCGGGCCTGCTTCTCGTTTTCGACTCCCTCGGCGATGGTTCCCATGTGGAGCGATCCGGCCAGCGAGACGATGGAGGAGACCAGCTTCACGCTTTCCGGGTCAGAGGTCATGCGGCCAACGAAGGAGCGGTCAATCTTGACGTTACGGAAGGGGAAGCGGTTGAGGTAGCTGAGTGAGGAGTAGCCGGTGCCGAAGTCGTCGAGGTCGAGGCCCATGCCGGATTCCACGATGGCTTCGAGGATTTCATGGGAGGCGGCTGAATCTTCGAGCAGGAGGCTTTCGGTGACCTCCACGACGAAGGCCGCGGGTGGGATGCCAAAGATGGCAAGCTGGGCGCGCAGGAAGGCGAGAAGATCGGGCTCGCGGAACTGGCGTGGAGACACGTTGACGGCCATGGTGGTGGCGGCGGAGACCAGGCCCCGGCGACGCCAGGCGGCGAGCTGGGCGATGGCTTCTGCGGCGACCCAGCGGCCAATTTCGGTGATGAGGCCGGTGTCTTCGGCAATGCGGATAAAGTCGGCGGGCTGGACCAGGCCCCGGCTGGGGCTGCGCCAGCGGCACAGGGCCTCAAAGCCGGTGATGTGACCGTTGGTGAGACGGACGCGGGGCTGGTACCAGAGTTCCAGCTCGCGATTCTCGACGGCGCGGCGAAGCTCGCTTTCCAGTTGCAGCCGGGCACGGGATTCCTCGCGCATGCCTTCGGAGAAGACGGCTTTCTGGGCCCGGCCGTGGAGCTTGGCGCGGTACATGGCGACGTCGGCGTCTTCAATGACCTGCTCTGCGCGGGAGTAGTCGGCGCTGCCGCCGAAGACAACACCGACACTGGCGGTGACGAAGACGCACTGGCCGTCGCAGTCGATCTCCTCGGCGCTGAGGTACTCGATCATGGCAGCGTAGGTGACGACGTCTTCGGCGGCCGCTACGTCATCCACGAGGACCACGAACTCATCGCCATCGAGGCGGGCGACGAGACTGCCGGCGGAAGAGCCTCCGGTCTGAACCGTCTGCTCAAGACGGCGAGCGACCTCAACGAGTACGGCGTCGCCGCGGCTGCGGCCGAGGCTGTCATTGACTCGCTTGAAGTTGTCGAGGTCGACGAAGAGGAGGCCGAAGCTGCGACGGTGGTCGGCCTGACGGTCGATGCGCCACTGAAGGTGCTCGATCAGCGAGTTGCGGTTGTGGAGGCCGGTGAGGGGATCGACCATGCGGGCGGAGGTGATGTCCGTCGTAGAGCCGGTGATGCGGTTGAGCTCGCCGTTGCCGCCGCGCTGGCAGAGGATGCGGGTGAGCAGCCAGCGCCAGGTGCCGTCCTCGTGGTGGCAACGGTACTCGAGCTCCAGGGTGTTCTCGGTATTTTTCTGGAGCGCGGCGACGTGGGTGACCACCCGCTCGTAGTCGTAGGGATGGATGCGCGCGATCCAGTCCTCGAAGTGGCCGCTCGCGTCCTTTTCCGGCAGGCCGAGCAGAGCGTTCCAGCGGGCGTTGGTATGCATCTCCCAGGTGACGTAGTCGAGATCCCAGATGCCGTCTGAACTCTTGCGATTGGCGGCGAGGAAGCGCTCGTTGACCTGGCGGAGACTCTGCTCCAGCAGGCGCTGCTCGATGAGGTTGGAAGTGAGCGCGGCGAAGCGCTTGAGCTCCACCCAGCGCTCCTGGTTGAAGTCCGGGCGAGGCTTGCGATCGACGATGCAGAAGGTGCCGAGCTTGTGGCCGTCCTTGCCGAAGACGGGAGCGCCTGCGTAGAAGCGGACCCAGGGCTCGCCGCGGACGAAGGGATTGTTGCGGAAGCGCTCGTCGAGCAGGGCGTCATGGACGATGAGCGGGGTATCGCTGACGAGCGCGTGGGCGCAGAAGCTGACGCGGCGGCTGCCTTCGCGGTACTGCATTCCGAAGGCAGACTTAAAGAACTGGCGGTGCTCGTCGATGATAGAGATGAGCGCGATGGGGGTTTCGAAGAGGCTGGCCGCAAGCTGGGTCAGGTCGTCGAACATGGGCTCGGGCGGGGTATCGAGGAGGCAGGACCACTCGACCGCCGCGAGGCGTTCCTGCTCGTTGGCAGGGACGGGCGCAGGCAGAAATGCAGGTGACTCGTTCATGGCCCTCTTTGCGGAAAGCTACTCTGGTCCGCGGTAGATGTGGGACGCGGCCGAGAGTGCGCCGATCGCCTGGGAGGAAGGCACTGATGTGGACAGCCGCCCAGCCGATTACGATCCCGGCTTGCGTACTGGTGCCATTTCGGCACACGATAGTTCCTTTTGACACCATACCGCTCCGTTGGCGGCAGAGCAAAGGGGTAGACGTGGTAGGCCCGCTGCAACTTCCGGGGGTTATGAAGTTGATTGCATGGAGTTTGTGGGCTGAAGGCCGAGGGCGAGGGACGGAGTGCATACACGGGGGCTAAAGCCCTTTCCTTGGCTGGGCTGAGAGACCCAAGCCTGAAGGCTTGGGGTACCTAGAAGCGACGGCAACGGCGGGGCATGGGACTGGGTGTTTGTTCGCGGGTTGAGCCGAGTCGAAAACTTTGGCACGCGGGATCTTTGTGGCGGGGGAAGGAAGGCATACCCCAGGGGCTAGCCCATTTTGTTGTCTGGCCTGAGAGACCCAAGCCTGAAGGCTTGGGGTACCTAGAAGCGACGGCAACGGCAGGGCATGGGATTGGGTGTTTGTTCTTGGGTTTGAGCCGAGTCGAAAACTTTGGCACGCGGGATCTTTGTGGCGGGGGGAAGGAGAGCATACCCCAGGGGCTAAAGCCCATTTTGTTGGCTGGCCTGAGAGACCCAAGCCTAAAGGCTTGGGGTACCTAGAAGCGATGGCGGAGGCAAGAGCAAGAGCAACGGCAAGAGCAACAGCAAGAGCAAGAGCAACGGTAAGAGCAAGAGCAAGAGCAAGAGCAATAGCAACAGCAAGAGGAAGAGCAAGAGCACGGCAAGGGCAGGGGCAGGGGCAGGCATATTGCGGCAGGAGTAAGAGTTACGGCAAAAGGGGGCGGTTCGCGAGATCCTTGTCGACGTCTACCGGTCCGTGAGCGGAGGATCGAGGCGGTCGACATAAGCTGGCGCCGTATGTACGTGCGGATACTCCACATAGTGTTTGCGCTCCGGATTGTTTGCGATGTAGTTCGCTTGAGCGTAAAAGTCCATTTCATCGCGGATGCGATGCTCGTGGTGACCGGAGTGCCAGATCGCGCCTCTGGCTTGATCACGAGCTGCGTGAGAGTAACCGCCTTTCATCAGTTGAATGCAGCGGGATGTGCTTTGGTCCACGGCTGGCGTGATGAGGATGTGTACGTGATCGGGCATGACGACGAAAGCGTGAAGGGCGAACTTTCCTGCTTCGCGATACCGGAAGAGTGTGGCGATGAAGAGTTCGGCGTAGGCCGTTCGCTGGAAATGGCGATGCTTCTGGAAGGTCGAGATTGTTATGGCGTATGTGCTCTGCTTCTGGCGGATGGTGGCCATGAAAAGAGAGCATACCCCAGGGGCTAAAGCCCATTTGTTGGTTGGGCTGAGAGACCCAAGCCTGAAGGCTTGGGGTACCTAGAAGCAACGGCAAACGCAGGAGAGGGATTGGGGGTTGTCACGGCTTTGAGCCGAGTCGAAACTTTTGGCCAGGCGGGATCGTTCTGGCGGGGGAAGGAAGGCATACCCCAGGGGCTAAAGCCCATTCGTTGGGCGGGCTGAGAGACCCAAGCCTGAAGGCTTGGGGTACCTAGAAGCAAGAGCAAAGGCAAGGGCAAGAGCAAAGGCAAGAGCAAGAGCAAGAGCAAGATCAACGTCAAGAGCAAAATCAACGGCAAGAGCAAGAGCTACGGCCAAGCCTGCCCGGGGGCTGTTGTGAACCTTGCGCCTGGCTGAGGCTAGCTGTGGCGGGAGTTTCGGCGGGAGGGTATTTCTGTGATGCCGCCAGAGGCTACGGCGATACGGTCGCGGCCTTCATCCTTGGCGCAGTACATCATGGTGTCAGCGGCGTGGATGATGCCCTGCAGGGTTTCGCCATTTTCAGGGAAGGTAGCCAGACCGAAGCTGGCGGTCATGTGAATGTCGAGGCCCTCAGCGTGGAGGAAAGCGGTGTCCTTGAGCGCGCGGCGCAGCGTGGTGGTGAGCGTGAGCGCCGAGGGACGGTTGAGGCCGCGCAGCATCACGACGAACTCGTCGCCGCCATAGCGGAAGGCGGCGTGCTCCGGCCCGAGAACACGCTTGACCAGCGTACCGACCTCGGCGAGAAGCGCGGAGCCGGAAAGATGGCCGTGCGTGTCGTTGATGGATTTGAAGTGGTCCAGATCAAAAAACAGCAGGCTGAAGACGCGGGCGCCGCCCTTGCGGTCGATCTCTTCGCCGAGCATTTCGTAGAGGTGACGGCTGTTGTAGAGGCCGGTGCAGTCATCGGTGATGGTGAGCTGATGAATGATGTTGACGTGGCGGGCGTTTTGCAGGGCGATGGCGGTGTAGTCGCAGAGCACGCGCAGGAACGAGATGGAAGTTTCCGGGAGCAGGTCCAGCTTGCTGTTGTGCAGTTGCAGCACGCCGAGCGTACGGCGGCCGAAGCGAATGGGAACGCAGGCGATGGACTGCAGGTTCATCTCCGGGTTGGCGCGCGCAAAGGCTCGCCAGGACTCTTCCTTGAGGACATCGGGGATGACGAGCGGCTCACCGGTGGTGGCGACGTGGCCCGCGATGCCTTCACCGAGCTTGATGCGGCTGTGGCGGAGGCGGGCTTCGTCAATTCCCGCGGAGAGCGCGTAGTAGAGTTCGCCCTTGTCTTCATCGAGCAGCAGCAGCGACCAGCGCTCCGGGCCGAAGAACTCCTCCATCTTGCTCATGATCTCGCGCAGGATGGCGGGGAGATCGAGGTTGGAGGTGAGGGCGCGAGCGACCTCGTGGAAGACGCGGAGGTTGTCCATCTGCCGGTTATCGATGACCTGGAACTGCCGTGCCATGCTGGTGCCCTTCAGCCGCCGATGTGGACCATGCTGCGCGCGGGCTTGAGAAAGCCTGCCTCGCCGATGTGATGCCGGGCTTCCTTGCGGTCGACGACGGCTTGCAGCCACTGGCGCAGATCGTCGTCGGATGCGCCGCGGCGCATCCGGCCTACCATGTCGTGGTCGCTCTGCGAGAAAAGGCAGGTGCGGACCTTGCCGTCCGACGTGACGCGGATGCGGGAACAGTGGCCGCAGAACGGATGTGAAACGGGCGCGATGATGCCGATTTCTCCAAGGCCGTCGGCGAAGGTGTAGCGGCGAGCCGTTTCACTGGCGTGGTTGGCGGGAAGGGCGCGGAGCGGCTGGATTTTTTCCAGGCGGGCGACGATTTCCTCAAGCGGGACGACGCTGTCGCCCTGCCAGGTGTGGTCTTCATCGAGCGGCATGAACTCGATGAAGCGAACGATGACGCCTTCGCGGCGGGAGAACTCGGCGAAGGCCTCGATCTGGTGATCGTTGAGGCCACGCATAAGGACGCAGTTGATCTTGACGGGGCCGAGGCCGGCGTCCTGCGCGGCGTGGATGCCGTCCATGACGCGGGCGAAGCCGTTGGGAACACGCGTCATACGGTGGAAGGTTTCGGGATCGAGGCCATCCATGCTGACGGTGACGCGGGTGAGGCCGGCGGCTCGAAGGTCTTTCGCCATGGGGGCGAGGAGATGGCCGTTGGTGGTGATGGCGATATCGAGCGGAGAGTTCAGGTGAAACGTTTGGCTAAGTTCCGATGTTTCGCGGATGAGGTCGGTGAGGCCGGAGCGCAGCAGGGGCTCACCGCCGGTGAGGCGAATCTTCTCAATGCCGAGCGAAACAAAGAGCCGGAGGATTCGTCCATATTCAGCAAGGGGCAACTCGCTATACTGCGCGCCATCCGTACCGGTGCGGCAGTAAACGCAACGGTAGTTGCAGCGGTCCGTGACCGAGAGCCGGAGATCTGTGATGGTGCGTCCGTGGCTGTCCTGGAGGATCGTTCGCGGTAACCGCACTGAATGTGAAGCGAGAGTTTCGAGGCTGTGCAGGTCCAGGCTCGCAGCGTTGCTCACGTCGTTCGTGCCGTCTCTGCTCCCGTCGCCGAAGAGTGTTTGAAGGTCCGAAATGGAAGGTTGCACGAACTCTTGGGCAAGCGGCATAGAAACAGTATGCATTTGATGTTTTTCCTCGGTTTGCGGCTGCAACGAACGTGCAATAATCAGCCTGTTTCTACCCACGACAGAGACATATGCGCGAGCCGCAACCCTCCCAAGCTGACATAAGCAGAGGGTAGCTCCCGCCGTTGTATCCCTGAGGTTTTCATGGTCACCCCGGATTCGTTGTCTGCCTGGCTTCGAGATCAATCGTTGCCACTTGTCCTGATTCTGCTTGGTATCTTTCTTGCCGTTCTGGTACTTCGTGTGTCCGCGCGACGCCGGCGGGAGAAGCTGGTGAAGGAGCGCGACGGGATCAGCGAGCAGACGTTTACCTCGCACATGGAGCGTTATGGCTTCGACCGGCAGATCACGTCGACGACGTACCGCTATTTGCAGGAAGTACAGCTTGTGGACTTCCCGATTCTGCCGGGAGACGCGCTGGACGAGGACCTGGGCCTGGATTCCGAAGACATTCAGCAGGCGGTGTATGAACTGACCCAGGCGCTGGGCCGTGAGCCGAACCTGGGCGTTCGGTCCACGCCGCTGGTAACGGTGGAAGACCTGGTGAGGCTGCTGCAGGCTTCGCCGCGGAAGACTCGCCGGGCGGCCTGATCGTTTGACGGCTGGGAAAGGTTAAGGGGCCCTCCGGGGCCCTTTTCTCGTGCCTGAGGATGATCGATCAGGCCGTTTTGCGTTCGGCTTAGCGAGCCTTGCGCTCAAGGCTATCCCGCTTTACGTTCAGCCTATCCTGCTTTACGTTCAGCCTATCCTGCTTTGCGCTCAGCCTATCCTGCTTTGCGCTCCACAAGGACTTCGTCGAGCATGCCGACGAGCGAGCCGGTGCGGGAGCGCACGGTGGTTTGCGCCTTGTCCATGCTGCCGGTCAGGGAATCGTAACGGGCGCGCAGGCTGACGAGCTCGTCGGTGATATTGAGTGCGGCGAGCACGGCGACGCGGAGCGAGTCCGGCGAGGAGCTTTGCGCGGCGACGGCGCGCATTTTGCTGTCGACGAGGGCGGCGAGGCGCTCGATATAGGCGGAGTCGGTTCCGCGCAGATGATATGTCTGGTCGTAGATCTCCACTACCACTGCGCCCTCCGAGTAGGCGGCCTGCTCTGCCCGCGACCGCTCCGCCGCACTTCTATATTGCCTGTACTGTCCCTCTGCCAAAACCGCTTCGCCTTTCTTCCGGCCTTGCGGCCGCTTGATGCCAATCTCTTCTGCTACAGCAACTCGTTTCTGCTACAGCAACTCGTCCATCTGGGCGAGCATGCGTTCTACGCGCGTTTTTACGGCCTGACGCTCGGACTTGAGCGTTTCCAGCTCAGTGTGCCTGCCCTCGCTGGTGGCGGTGAGGCTGTCTACCTGTTCGCGCAGATGGGAGACCTGGGTGAGCGCGGCGTCACGCTCGGCTTCGGCGAGATGGCGCGCTTCGCGCTCCTTCTTGATGATTTCCACGGTCTGCAGCACCTTCTGCTCCAGCGCCTGGAACTCGTCCACGCTAATGGTCTCGGTACTCATGTTGCGGGGAAGCCCTCCAAAGGCACGTGGCAATCGCCGATGCGCGAATCCAACATCACTATAGCCATTTGGGAAGTGGATAAGGCTTGCGGGAGAGCAGGACGAACCTTGGTGAATCCCTGTTGCCAACAGAAAGGAAACGCAGATCCCCTTAGGGGATGACAAATAAAAGATCGTGGGCCGTCAAGAGGCTCGCTGCTCGCCGCCGAGGGCGATCAGGGTTTCGACGACCTTGCTGCTGGCGGTGGCGATCTGATCCTCGGTGAGCGTCCCTTCGGTAGACTGGAGAAGGATGCGCACCAGCAGGGAGTAGTGCCCGCCGGCGACAGCTTTGCCCTTCGAATCGCGGAAGATTTCTACCGGTTCCGCGCTGACGAGTTCGGTGAGGGCGAGGGACTGGAGCGCTGTGTCGAGGGCGCTCCAGGTGACGGTGTCCGGGAAGATGAAGCTGAAGTCGCGCTCGGCCGACTGGAAGCGCGAGAGTTCGCGGGTGAGCGGGGCTCGCAGTGGGCGGCGGAGCAGCAGGTCAGCGCGGAGCTCGGCGAGCACGCAGGTCTGGCGGAGCTTGCGGCGCTGGGACTCTGAGGCGCTGAGCTCGCCGAAGACGGCGATGGAGTCGCCGTCGAGCAGAGCTCGCGCGCTGCGGCCGGGTTCCAGCCATGCGGGCAGACCGGTTTGATCGAAGCTGAGGGTTCCAGTGAAGCTGCCGAAGAGCTTTTCGAGGACGCCCTTCATTTCGAAGAAGGCAGCGTCTTCGGCGCGGTGGAGCGGCGTGGCGCGCGCGGTCGCGGCGAGGCCAATGGCGAGGCCTTCGCGCTCGATGACTTCGGCGGTGGAGCCGGTGAAGACGGTGCCGAGCTCGAAGAGACGGACCTCGCGGGCGTCGCGATGGAGGTTGCGGGCGACCATGCCGACCATGCCCGCGGCGAGCGCGGGGCGAAGCATGCCGGCTTCCTCGCTGAGCGGGTTGCCGATGGCGACGGCACCGTCCTGCGTGTCGCGGAAGACTTCGGCCTCAGCGGCGGAGACGAAGGTGCTCGAGATCGCTTCGCTGAAGCCGAGGGCACGGAGCGTGTCTCGCAGGACGCGGCGCTGTTCCTCGTTTGCAGGCTGCTGGACTACGCCGGCCCAGCCGGGAAGCGTGTCGGCAAAGCGGTTGTAGCCGTGGACGCGGGCGATCTCTTCGATGAGGTCGATTTCGCGCTCGAGGTCGAGCCGCCAGGATGGGAGCTCGACGGCGTATTGGGCGTCTTCTTTGTTGCCGGTGGACGAGACGTTGCAGCCGAGGGCTCGCAGGTAGCGTTCAACCAGGGCCGGGGACAGCGGGGCTTCAGGAACGGTGGGGCCGAGGTGGCGCGTGACCTCGCTGAAACGGAGCGCGATGGCCGGGCGCTTCGCGGTGCGGGCTTCAATAGCCGGGATGACCACGTCAGTGAGCGGGCCGGTGACCTCCCCACCAGCCTGCTCGACGACGAGGCGGGTGACGAGGGCGTTGGCGACAGGGGCGGCGGCGAAGTCGGCGCCGCGCTCGAAGCGGTGGCTGGCGTCGGTGTGGAGGCCGTGGCGGCGCGAGCTGGCGCGGATGGCGGCGGGATCGAACCAGGCGGCCTCGACGAGGATGTTCCTGGTGGTCTCGGTGACGCGCGAGTCCCAGCCACCCATGACTCCGGCGAGGCCGAGAGCCTTCTTTTCGTCGGCGACGACGAGGTCATCGGCGGTGAGGGTGCGCTCGGTGCCGTCGAGCAGGCGAAGGTGCTCGCCGGCGCGGGCGCGGCGGACGACGATGCCACCTTCGAGGGTGTCGAGATCGAAGACGTGGGTGGGCTGGCCCATGGCGAGCCAGCCGAAGTTGGTGACGTCGACGGGGCCGGAGATGGGCTTCTGGCCGAGGGCGGCGAAGTAGGCGGCGAGGAGGCCGGTGGCGGGCTTGACTGTAACGCCGCGGACGACGCGGGCGGTGAAGCGCCCGCAGAGGTCTTCGGCCTCAATGCGGACGGGGAAGGCTTCGCCCGCCATCTGCTCAGCGACCGGTGCGGCAATGCCTTCGGTCAGCGGCTGGAGTGGGACGTCGTAGATCGTGGCGGCCTCGCGGGCAACGCCGTAGTGGTTCATCGCGTCGACGCGGTTGGTGGTGATGTCCATCTCGAAGCGCGAGCCGGAGATGCGGCCGGCTTCGACCGGAAAAATGCCAGCTGGGAAGATGCCAGCTGGGAAGATGCCTTCCACGGCGATGCCCCGGAGGGTGAGGTCTTCAGCAAGTTGCTGGTCAGAAACGGGCAGATCCGGCAGGAAGGAACGCAGCCATTGGCTCAGAATATCCACGTTGAGAGTTTATCGTGCGGTGCGACGGGTTTCGCGCAGATGCCGTCGTGATACGACGGAGCCCCACGCGGTTCATTGCAGTGGTAGGCTGTCCGCACTTTTTCTTCAGGAGATTGCTCCCTTGTCTGCCACACCGACGACTCCCCATGTCTCCAGCACCGATACCGGGCGCTGGGTTGTTGTTTCGCTCCCTAACCACACGCTGCAGGTCAAGCAGGATGGATCGCTGGTGAAGCAGATCACCAGCTTCGCCACGGGCCGCATCGGTCACCTTACGCCGATCCTCGACCATGTGCCGATCGACCCGAACATGCGCTACGTGATGCACCACAGCAGCGCGTACAACGGCGCACCGATGCCGTTCAGCCTGTTCTTCTATGACGGCTGCGCGTTCCATGAGGGCAATCCGCTGGTGGAGTCGCACGGCTGCGTCCACCTGGGCGCTGCCGATGCGGAGTGGCTGTTCAACTGGGTGGGCAAGAACGCGGTGAACGTGCAGATCCAGGGGCCGCAGCGCGATGGGCCGCACCCTGGGCTTGGGCCGAATGTGACGCCGCAGGCGAGCACGGAGAAGTAGTCGGCTTTGAGCGATGAAGGGAGCCGGTGGGTTACAGGGCGGGCTCCCTTCGCATTTCCGCTTCCAGCGCCCCTGATGATTTCATGCGTGCGCTGTGATCGCGCAGGCGGAGGAACGGACGCTCTACTGCCCAGTGGAGCGCCAAGGTTGCTGCACCGCAACCAGCGGCGTAGAGAGCCCATGACGCCGGGCCTTGAGCGGCAGTGATCTTCGGCAGGCGCTCCATCAGGAGATGGGCTACCTCTTTGTGAGTGAGGTAGAGCGCGAAGGCGAGAGCGGCGAGGGTTTGCGCGCCGGGTACACGCCAGCGCGCGAGCCACCCGTTCGCGCTGACGCTGGAGGCGGTGATCGCGCCGAGGCCGAGGGCGAGGATCGGAAAGCCGAGGACGACTCCCCAAAGCGCGGGGCCTTCGTTGTTGCCGAGATCGCGGTTGCGGAAGAGCCAGATGACGAAGCCCACGCAGGCTATGCCGGCGAGGAGGAGTGCATGGCCGCGCTGCATCAGGGCGCTCCACCAGTTGGGCCGGAAGGTTTGCACAATGGCGAGGGTGACGCCGACGAGCAGGCCATCGAGACGGCAGTAGCTGGTGTAGTAGATGCGGGTGTAGATCTCGTCCGGGTAGGTGGCTGCGAGCCATGCGCGGAGGGCGATGCCGCCGAGCATGGTGAAGGTGAGGACGGCCGCGGTTTTGCGCGGCGAAGGCTTGTGCATGAGGAGCCAGACCGGCAGGGGGAGCAGCAGGTAGAAGTGCTCTTCCACGCAGAGCGACCAGGCATGTGAAAAGGCGTGTGTCTGAAACGAGACGCTGAAGTTCATGGTGAAGGTGAGGAATTTCCAAAGCGGCGGCAGACCCGGAGACTCCCGCCACGACGGCCACAGGAAGTAGAGCGCCAATACTGCGAAGTAAGACGGCAGGATGCGGTAGGCTCGGCGGCTGTAGAACTCCAGCGTGGAGACGGGCCGGCCGCCGGCGTAACTGCGCAGCACCTGTTGGCCGATGAGGTAGCCGCTGAGGACGAAGAAGAGGTCCACGCCCATGAAGCCGAAGTAGGTGACGGGCAGCAGCCGCTCGGGCAGCTCACCGAAGATGGTGAGGTGGTAGAGCACGACGACGAGCACGGCGAGCGCGCGCAACGTGTCTAGCCCGTGGAGACGGCGAGTGGATGGGTGCATGTTGGGAGTGCGGAGAGTCGCCTATGCCGGATGCTATGCGAAGGCGCCATGCTGCAGGCTTTTGTTTCGCGAGTGTATAGCTGTGGGCACGTGGCGAAGCAGTAACGATGCGCCCAGGGGTCTTTTTGCCGGGCTACTCGGGTGGTCCAAAGCCCTTGCTGATGCGGAAGACATGGCCCTCTGGATGGCGGATGTGCATCTCGCGGACGCCCCACGGCATGTTCGTGGGCGGGAAGGTGATGTCCAGGCCCGCGGCTTTGCACTGCTCGTACACTTGGTCCACGTCAGTGACCCAGACGGACATCCAGACGCCTTTGTCGGCCTGTTCGTCGCCGTCGTGCTGAAAGGTGGTGGTGTTCGCACCACGTCCGCGGCCACCCTGCGCGTTGTGGCAGAGAAAGATCTCAGATTCGCCGGAGCCGACCGAGCCGAACGTTGGAGGGCTCCCCCAGTCCCACAGCTTGCTCCAGCCCCAGCTTTGGAACCAGGCAACGCTGGCGGCGAGGTCGGAGACGTTGAGAACCGGGGTGATCGCTTTGACTTCGAGCATGGGCCTGCCGCTCCTTTGCAGACGATGGTATGCCGAACGCCTAGCGGTCCGTGACCATGCCGCCAGTGGCGTGGACGAGGAAGTCGGGCTTCTGCGGGGCGTCGGCGACGGTGCCGACGAGCTTGTAGAAGAACTGGTCGAACTTCGCGGCGGCATCGAAGTCGACGGGCTGGGTGAGGTCGTCCTGCGGGCGGTGGTACTGGACCTCGTACCAGTGGCGATAGCGCTTTTCGGCGTCGCTGCCGGGATCGAAGCCGAAGATAAAACCGATGGCGGGGATGCCTGCGCGAAGGAACGGGTAGTGGTCGGCGCGGCGGAGCAGACCGCGCTCGGGCTCGCGGTCGGGGCGGAGCTCGATGCCCATGGAGGCTCCGACTTCGCGGGCTGTCTGACCGAGGGTTGTGGTGTCAATGGCGAGGGTGGTGAGGACTTTGAGCGGGAAGAGCGGGCGAAGCTGGTCGAGGTTGATGTCGGCGACCATGGCTTGCTTGGGCACTGTGGGGTGGGCGACGAACCAGTTGCTGCCTAGCAGGCCTTTTTCTTCCCCGGTGAAGGCGCAGAAGAGGATGGAGCGCTTCGGGGCTGGGAGCTTGCCGGATTTGAAGTCGTCGGCCATTTGAATCAGCAGCGCGACGTAGGCCGCGTCGTCGAGCGTGCCGTTGTAGAGGCTGTCACCGCTTACCGGGGTGCCGAAGCCATAGCCGTCGAGGTGTGCGGCGACCACTACGTACTGCGGGCTGAGCGTGGGGTCTGAGCCGGGGAGCGTGGCGAGGATGTTGGGCGAGCTGATGTTTTTTTCGGTGAGGTGGAGGGTGACTTCGAGGCGGGCGGGGATGTCGAAGCTGGCGAGCGGCTGTTTGGCTCCGCCGGTTTTCAGGATCGTTGCCGCGTCCTGGCCGGTGCCTTGCAGAAGCTTGGCGAAGGCGGCGGCGCTGAGGCGCATGGCCGGGAGCATGGTGGGCGCGGCGCTGCGGCCGGGACGGTCGGCGAGCGATCCGGCGCCGTCGCGAAGGACGACGTTGCGAGCGTAGGCGAAGGGCCAGCGCGGGGGCTCGATGGAGAAGTAGGGGTCGTCGACGTTGATGAGGCCGATGGCGCTTCCTGCCTTGGCATTCGAAGCTCGCTCGGCTGCGCTGGGCAGGCCCTGGCGCTGCGTGCCGAAGCAGACGACTATCTTCTTTGCGACGTCGGCCATGGCGTCTTTGCCGCAGTAGCCGCGGAAGGTGAGGCGGGCGTCCCCAAGGCCTTTGGTAGACGCCGCTGCTTCGAGCGAGGGTGTGGTGGTGATTTCCTGGAGGAACTGGAGCGGGAGGGTCGATTTGTCGTCGCGGATGACGGTGAAGCTGGTGCCTTCGGGCAGCAGGTCGACCTCGTGCATCGGGACGGTCTGGAAGTACGTGCCGCCTTCGCCAGCGGGCTTCAGGCCTGCGGCGGCGAAGCGCTTCGCGACGTAGTCGGCGGCGCGCTGATAGGCAGGGGAGCCGGTATCGCGGCCTTCCATGCTGTCTCCGGAGAGGTCTTCGGTGGTGTGCCACCAGGCTTTGGTGTCTGCGTCGTGGATTTCGGCGTCACGAGGGTGCTGCGACTTTATTTGAGCCATTTGAGCCAGGAGAGACGCCGGGACGAGCAGACAGGAGATCGTGAGGGAGAGGAGCCGCATCGTTGTTCGCATTGGGGATCGCATTGATGATGCTGATGCTAGCAAAGCCTCTGGGAGGCCGCGGCTGCTTCCAGCCTGCGCATCCCTTGCGTTTGCCCGTAACCCCCGCGGCTTACCGCGGGGACACAAGATGTATGGGCCTGTTTGCGGGAGGGATGGAGTCCTTCACGCGGGTCTTCTAGTTTGAAGGAACAGCGTCGTTCCCCAGGGCGCACAGGCAGGAACGATGACACCGCTTTTCTATCTGCTCGGCTGCATTACTCTCTCAGGCCTTTCGGTTCTCGAAGTGAAAACCAAGAAGCGCGTCGAGCGCATCCAGCTTTTGCTGACGCTGCATGGCGCGCTGTTCTTTTGTGGCCTCTTTGCATCGCTGGTTGCCCTTGGCCGGATGGATGGTGGGCGGTACTTATCGCTTGCCGGCTCTGGTGTGTTGCTGCTCACCGGGGGCACGATCTTTCTGGTAGCGCGCATGTCGCGCCGGTTTGAGGCTCTTCCGAGCAGACGCGCTCTCCGCAACTGAACGGACGAGGATTTTCAGGGAACGTTAGAGGGCCCGGCTGAATGCCGGGCTCTTTCTTTGTGGGGGCTTTCACCGGTTCAAGCGAACTGCTGGAGGAAGCGGACGTCGCCGCCGTAGAGCAGGCCGATGTCGGCGATGCCGTACTTCATCATGGTGATGCGGTCGACTCCCATACCGAAAGCGAAGCCGGAGATGCGGGCAGGGTCGTAGGCGGGTTCGCGGCCGAGCTCGATGCGGCGCTGGTTGACGGCCTGGAAGACGGCGGGGTCGACCATGCCACAGCCGAGGAGCTCGATCCAGCCGGAGTGCTTGCACTTGCGGCAGCCCTTGCCGCCGCAGAACGGGCAGGAGATCTGGACGTCGGCGCTGGGTTCGGTGAAGGGAAAGAAGGACGGAAAGAAGCGCGTTTTGACTGCCGAGCCGAAGAAGGCCTTCATGGCGTGGTCGAGCGTGCCCTTGAGGTCCGAGAAGGTGATGTCAGGGCCGACGCAGAGGCCTTCGACCTGGTGGAAGACGGGCGAGTGGGTGGCGTCGGCGGCGTCGTTGCGGTGGACCTTGCCGGGGATAACGAGACGCAGCGGCGGGTCTTTCTCCAGCATGGAGCGGATCTGCACGGGCGAGGTGTGGGTGCGCATCAGGAGGCGCTCGCGCAGGGGTTTGCCCTCCTGCGCGGCGACGACGAGGGTGTCCTGCGTGTCGCGCGCGGGGTGGTTGGGCGGGAAGTTGAGCGCTTCGAAGTTGTAGAAGTCGGTCTCGACCTCTGGGCCGGTTTCGACGGAGTAGCCCATGCGGGCGAAGACCTGCACGATCTCGTCCATGGTGCTGATGAGCGGGTGCTCGGCGCCGATGGCGTGGGAGATGCCGGGGAGGGAGATGTCGAGCGCGGCAGAGGCTGAGCCAGTGCGGCCGCCCGCTTCGGCGACGGCGATGGCGGCCTCCACCTGCTCTTTGAGAGCGTTGAAGCGCTGGCCGATGAGGCGCTTGGCTTCAGGCGGCGCGGCCTTCAACCAGGCGTCGGAGATGAGCTTGAGGCGGCCCTGCTTGCGGCCCATCCATTCGAGGCGGAAGACTTCGGGGTCGAAGGCTGGAGCGGCGACGGCCTGTTCGGCTTCGGTGCGTACCGCGTTGAAGGCGGTATCGAGGGATGCTTCAGAGAAATCTGTGATCTGCGGAATGCTCACGTGCTTCTTTCTACTGATTGCCAATGCCAGCATCAGATGCGCCCATCGCTGGTGTGGGAGACACAGCTATCAGCGAATCTGGCGGTTAGAGAAAATGAAAATCACGCTGCCGCGGACATAGTTGCCACGCGAGTGGTAGGTTCCGGGACAACGTCGCCATTCTCTTTCAGACATTCGATATGGAAGATGATGCCTTCACGAATAAGCTCCTCAACCTCTTCGAAGGTATCTCCCGCTGCGCCGAGGCCGGGGAGATCCGGAGCGTACGCACCCCACCCATTAGGTCCTTTTTCGAAGATCACCGCGTACTCTTTCATTTCTTTAGCCCTGCCTGTCGCAAGATGTTCTTGTAAGTGTCCTCCAGGGGTTCTGCGGAGGGCTTTCCTGCAAGTGTGACTATTCCCGGCTTCGAAGGATGTTTGAAGTGCCGGTGGCTGCCTGTCTTGTGAGCACCCAACCCTCTTCTATTCGCTTCTGAATGTCGCGAAACTTCGGAGGCATACCGCCCACAGTTTACAGCGCGAGCCAGATGATGACGGCCATGAGCGCGCCGAGAAGCAGGCTGCGTTTATCGGTGAGGGCCCAGACGACGGGGTCTTCGTTCATTTCGCCGCGGCCGGCGAGAAGCCAGACTTCGCTGAGCCAGAGTAGGACCAAAGGCACCATCAGCCACAGCCTCGTCGAGTGACGGTACAACGCCAGGACTTCCGGACTATTGATGTAGAGCGCGATTACGACCCCCGCCGCATAGGCCGCGCCGGCGCCAAAGGTGCGAAGCTGCTCGATGTCCGTTGTGAGATAACCGCGCCCATTGCTGATCACGCTTCCCTTCGCCTGCAGCGCTTCCAGTTCTGCAAAGCGCTTGACGAAGGCCAGCGAGAGAAAGAAGAAGATGCTGAAGCCGGCCAGCCAGGTGGAGACCGTTCTGCCAGTGGCCGCGCATCCGGCGAGGATGCGCAGAGTGTACAGGCCGCTGAGCAGGAAGACGTCCACCAGCACCTTGCGCTTGAGATACAGCGAGTAGGCGAGTGTGGTGACGGTGTAGAGCAGGAGCCACTGGGCAAAGCCATAGGGTTTGAGGAGGGGATCCACGCCCAGCGACGGCAGAAGCTGGAACAGGTGCGGCAGAAGCAGCGCCAGTGAAAAGGCTGCACCAACCAGAACCAGGACCATCGCCACGCCGGCGACGGGGGAAAGATCGCCCGCTGCAAATGGACGCCGGGATTTGCGGGGATGACGGCGGTCGGCCTCGATGTCGAGCAGGTCGTTCAGGATGTAGGTTCCGGAGGCGCACATGCCGAAGCTGACGAAGGCCAGCAGCGCGCAGGCGATCGGGGCACGGAACCAGGCGTGGCCGAGCAGCAGGGGGATGAAAAGGAGAACGTTTTTGGCCCACTGATGGAGGCGGATGGCCTTCAGCCAACTTTTGAGAGTGGGAGCTTTGTCTGTGAAGACAGCGATCGCGGGGTTCTGCTGGAGCAGCGAGCGCAGGCTACGGGTCGGGTTGGCGACCATGGGGGACTCGCTGGCCCTTAGCAGCGGGATGTCCGGACCGGCGTTGCCGATGTAGCAGAAGCGCTGGCCGAAGCGGGCTTGAAACGCCGCCAGCTTGTTCTGCCCGGCGAGGTTGGTTTCGCCGTCCGAGGCAAGCACGCCGCGGAAGATGCCGAGGTAGGTGGCGACGCGTTCCGCGAGAACGCGATCAGCGGCAGTGGCGAGGTAGATGGCCCGGCCCGTGCCGGCCTGCTGCCGGAGCCACTCGAGGAGCGGACGGTTGTAGGGCAGGTGCTCGACGTTGAGCGACACCGCGGAGGTGACCTGCTGCTTGAACTTTGCCTTGCCCTGACCGATCCAGCCGGGAATTCGGAGGAGATCACGAGGATTTTGCCGGGCCATCACGAGCACGGCGTCGACCAGGGTGTCGGATTTTACGAGCGTGCCGTCCAGGTCCACGCAGAGCGGCACATCCGCGGCGGAAGCGTGCGATCCGCCAAGTTCCAAGCCGGCCGCCTGTGATGGCACCGTTGCCAACCGTATCTCCTGAGCCTTGAGCGGAGGGGCCGGAAACTCTCAGGCCGCGCCTTTCGTCACTATACCTGCCCGTTATGATGAACCTGAGCTTCAAGACGGCGGGGAGCCCACCGGAGGCTCTCTGCCCTCCGAAGTTCCTTCGCTGTAAAAAGGTAGGATCCGCAAGAAGGTAGTATCCGCAGCCTAAGATAGATAGCAGACGCGACCGGCCCACTTTTCCCTTTCACTTTCCGCAGGAGCCTACCCCTCGAATCATGCCCGTGAACCCAAACCAGGACCAGGAGCACAGCTCACCTTCCAATTCGCAGGCAGGTACGGGACAGCGGATCACCGATCCTCACCACATGCTGCCGGAGCACGCGACGGCGACGACCGGGCGCACCCGCGGCGGGATCCTTCGCACGATCCTGATTTTGCTGGTGATCGCTCTGGCGATCGCGTTCGTGGTGTGGCGCATTCTTTCCAACAAGAAGGCGCAGGACCAGGAAGCTTCCAGGGCAGCGGCGGCGGCCAACCGGCCGATCCCGGTGCAGGTGGTGCCGGTGCTGCAGCAAACCGTGCCGGTGTTCCTGAATGCGCTGGGCACTGTGACGGCGTACAACACGGTGACGCTGCATACCCGCGTGGACGGCCAGCTTCTGCAGGTGAACTTCCGCGAAGGCCAGGCGGTGAGGAAGGGGCAGCTTCTGCTGCAGATCGACCCGAGGCCTTACCAGGCGGCGGTGGACCAGGCCGTGGGCACCCTGGCCAAAGACGAAGCGAACCTGAAGAACATGGAAGCGGAAGCCCAGCGCTATACCGCGCTGTACCAGGCCGGCGTGGTGAGCAAGGAGTCGCAGCAGCTGCAGATCTCCAACCAGGGGCAGGCCGCCGGCACGATCACGGCCGATCGCGCGGCGATTGAGGCGGCAAAGGTCAACCTTGGCTATACGCGGATCGTTTCGCCGATCGACGGGATTGTGGGCCTGCGGCAGGTGGACCCGGGCAACATCGTTCACGCGTCTGACACGACAGGGCTGGTTGTGATTACGCAGATCCATCCGATTGCGATCATCTTCACGCTGCCGGAAGACCAGCTTCCGCAGGTGCAGGCGGCGATGAAGGGCAACAAGCTGGTGGTGGAAGCCTATGACCGCAGCGATGCTCATAAGATTGCGGCCGGGACGCTGCTGACGATCGACAACCAGATCGACACGACCACCGGCACGGCCAAGCTGAAGGCGGTGTTCGAAAACACGGATAACTCGTTGTTTGCCAATCAGTTCGTGAACGTGCGGCTGATTCTGCGGCAGCGTCCCAACGCTACCGTGATCCCCACGGCGGCGATCCAGAGCGGAGCACAGGGCAGCTACGTGTTCGTGGTGAACAAGGGGCCGACCCCAAAGGAGAAGCTGGCGAACCAGCCGGGGGCAGCGGCTCGCGGCAAGGGGGGCAAGGGCGGCAAGCGGGGGCAGGCGAGCGATGCGAACGCCGATGCCGCGAATGGAGCCGGGGCGGAAGGCGCCAGTGGAGCGGAAGAGGCTTCGGCGGATGCCGGCGGCGGCGGCAAAGGCGGGCGCGGCGGCAAAGGCGGCAGGGGCGGCAAGGGCGGACATGATGCCCCGTGCCCGGCTGGACCGAACCATGCCGATGCCGTGAATGTGCATGTGGACATGACCGTGGGCACGCGGAGCGTGCTGGCGGACGGCGAACTGAAGCCGGGTCAGATAGTGGTGATCGACGGCGCGGAGAAGCTGGTGGACGGCGGAAACGTTTGCCCGCAGTCAGGCAGAAGCAGCGGCGCAGGCGGGAATGGAGCGGCTACCCCAACGGGGAGCACGGCGGGCGGTGGGCAGTCGCCCAACTCGCCTGCTTCAAACTCGCCTGCTTCAAACTCACCGGCTTCAAGCTCGCCGGCTTCGAGCTCGCCTGGTAACGGTAGTGGAGGCGGACCCCAGTGAGCCCTTCACGGCCATTTATCCTCCGCCCGGTGGCCACCTCGCTTTTGATGGTGGCCATTTTGCTTGCGGGCTTTGTCGCCTATGAGCAGTTGCCTGTGTCGGCGCTGCCGGAGGTCGACTACCCGATCATCGAGGTGCAGACGTTCTACCCGGGCGCCAGCCCGCAGGTGATGTCCAATGCGGTGACGGCACCGCTGGAGCGGCAGTTCGGACAGATTCCGGGCCTGCAGCAGATGACCTCCACGTCATCGGGCGGCGGCTCGGTGGTGACGCTGGAGTTTTCGCTCACCGAGGACATCGACGTTGCGCAACAGGATGTACAGGCGGCGATCAATGCGGCCTACACGTACCTGCCCGCCGACCTGCCGAACCCGCCGATCTACGCGAAGGTGAACCCGGCGGATGCGCCGATCCTGACGCTTTCGCTGACGTCGAAGACCTTGCCGCTGATCAAGGTAGAGGATCTGGCCGACACCATCCTGGCGCAGAAAATTTCGCAGCTCTCCGGCGTGGGGCTGGTGTCGATTGCAGGCGGACAGAAGCCGGCGGTGCGCATCCAGGCAAACCCGACCGTGCTGGCCGGGTATGGGCTTTCGCTGGAGGATATTCGCACGGCCATCGGCACGGCGAATGTGGACCAAGCGAAGGGCTCGCTGAACGGGCCCCGGCAGGCGTACACCATCGGCGACAACGACCAGTTGCTGAGTGCGCAGGACTACCAGAACGTCATCATCGCGTATCGTAACGGCTCGCCGGTGCGGTTGAGCGATGTGGCGAACGCGGTGGATTCCGCCGAGAACCTGTACCAGGGCGCGCTGATGGGCACGGCCGCGACGCCGGCGCACAAGGAGAAACAGAACGGCAAGGACGTGGATGTTCCTGCCAAGGACGTGGAGATCCACCCGGCGATCATCATCAACATCCAGCGGCAGCCGGGAGCCAACATCATCGGCGTGGTGGACCGGGTACAGGCGCTGCTGCCCAAGCTGCAACAGTCGCTGCCGGCGGGAGTCGATCTACAGGTTCTGACCGACCGGACGAACACGATTCGCGCCTCGGTAAAGGATGTGCAGTTCGAACTGATGCTGACCATCGCGCTGGTCGTGATGGTGATCTTCCTGTTCCTGCGCACGGTGGCGGCGACAGTCATCCCGGCGGTCGCCGTGCCGCTTTCGATCGTGGGCACGTTCGGCATCATGTACCTGCTGGGCTACTCGCTGAACAACCTCAGCCTGATGGCGTTGACGATCTCGACAGGCTTCGTGGTGGATGACGCGATCGTGATGATCGAGAACATCGACCGCTACCTGGAGATGGGCGACAGCCCGCTGGATGCGGCGCTGAAGGGCTCAGAACAGATCGGCTTTACGATTCTTTCGCTGACGGTTTCGCTGATCGCCGTGCTGATCCCGCTGCTGTTCATGGGCGACATCGTGGGCCGGCTGTTCCGCGAGTTCGCGGTGACGCTTTCGGTGACGATCCTGGTGTCGGCTGTGGTGTCGCTGACGCTGACGCCGATGATGGCGGCCAAGCTGCTGAAGCACAAGCGCAAGGAAGACCAGGGCAAGCTCTACAAGAAGTCAGAAGAGTTTTTCGAGTTTGTGATCGCGAAGTATGGCGAGGGCGTGAAGTGGGTGCTGGCGCACCAGGTCTTTACGCTGATCGTGACGGCGCTGACGTTTGCGCTGACGCTCTTTCTCTACATCGTTGTGCCCAAGGGCTTCTTCCCGGTGCAGGATACGGGCGTGATCCTGGCGATCACGGAGGCCGACCAGAGCGTTTCGTTCGGCTCAATGGCGCAGCGGCAGCAGGAGCTGGTGAAGGTGATCCTGCAGGATCCGGACGTGGTGAACATCAGCTCCTTCATCGGGATCGATGCCAACAACTCCACGCTGAACTCGGGGCGTATTCAGATCGACCTGAAGGATCGCGACGATCGATCTTCCGATGCGCAGGCTGTGATCAACCGGCTGCAGCCGAAGCTGGACCAAGTCCACGGCATCCAGACGTATCTGCAGCCCTCGCAGGACCTGACGGTGGAAGATCGCGTGTCGCGCACGCAGTACCAGTTCTCGGTGGAGGACTCGAGCGCGACGGAGCTGAACGACGCCACGACCAAGCTGGTAGACCGCTTCAAGCAGTTGAAGACAGTGCTGACCGATGTGGCCAGCGATCAGCAGTTGAATGGGCTGGGCGCAACGCTGGTGATCGACCGCGACACGGCTTCGCGGCTGGGGATTACGCCGCAGAACATCGACAACGTGCTGGACGACGCCTTTGGGCAGCGGCAGGTGTCGACCATCTTTACGCAGCAGAACCAGTACCACGTGGTGATGGAAGTGATGCCGAACTTCCAGCGCACCGCGCAGTCGCTGGATTCGCTGTATGTGAAGAGCTCGAACGGGACGAACGTTCCGCTGTCGACGTTCACGCATTTCGAGGAGCATCCGGCGAGCCTGCAGATCAGCCACCAAGGCCAGTTTCCAGCGTCGGTGATCTCGTTCAACCTGGCACCGGGCAAGTCCATCGGCGATGCGGTGGACGCGGTGAACAAGGTCGTGAAGGATCTGAACTTCCCGGCCAGCGTGAACACCAGCTTCCAGGGAACCGCGCAGGCCTTCGAAGCATCGCTGACCAACGAGCCGCTGCTGATTCTGGCCGCGCTGATCACCGTGTACATCGTGCTGGGGGTGCTGTACGAGAGCTACATTCACCCGGTCACGATCCTTTCCACGCTGCCTTCCGCGGGTGTCGGCGCGATTCTGGCGCTGCTGGTGACGGGCGAGAACCTTTCGGTGATCGCGCTGATCGGCATCATCCTGCTGATCGGCATCGTGAAGAAGAACGCCATCATGATGATCGACTTTGCGCTGGAAGCGGAGCGCGAGCAGGGCATGGAGCCCGAAGAAGCAATCTACCAGGCGTGCCTGCTTGCGCTTCCGCCCGATCATGATGACGACGATGGCCGCGCTGCTGGGCGGCGTGCCGCTGGCGATGGGCACCGGTACCGGCTCAGAACTTCGCCGTCCGCTGGGCATCACGATCGTCGGCGGCCTGATCGTCAGCCAGATCCTTACGCTGTTCACGACGCCAGTGGTGTACCTGTTCTTCGACCGCATCGGACGCAAGTACCTGCGGACCGCGGAGGCGGACAAGGCGCTGTATGAACACATGCATGGTGGACACGAGCCGCCAGCGCCCCATCATGAGCCGGAAGCATGCTCATGGCAGCTAAAGAGTAGTCTTGAAAGATGACCGATCACTGAGAAAGGAGACGCCGATGGCAGTAGCGACCGCAGAATCAGAAACGCTAGTCATGACATTGCGAGTGCCGGTTGTCGTCGCGAACCATATTCGGCAGCAGGTCTCTACGGGCGTCTACAAAGACGGAAATGAGTACTGTGGAATCTTTACTTCTTTCCGACACTCTCTTTGAAGAGTTGCCTGACAACGAACTTGTCAACTGGATGAATACGGAAGGTGTCCGCCGCCTGAAAGCGCTCGAGGCGGACCCATCTTCGGCTCTGACGATAGACGAGGTGTTTGCAGGTCTCATCGACGATGATGAGGATGCTTAAGTGTTCCAGATCAAATTCTCTCCTGCCGCGCGGAAGGAGATTGCCGAAATACGCGATTACATCGCGCGGGAACGCTCCCGGCGCGTTGCAAGCAATTACATTCGCCGCCTCAAGGTTTTCTGCCAGGATCTGGCGATTGCGCCGCATCGCGGAGAAAGAAGACCTGGAGTTAAAGAAGACCAGAGAACAGTCGGCTTCGAGCGACGCATCTCGGTTATTTTCCAAGTTTCTGATGAACGTCAACTTGTCACTATTGTAGGCATACGTTACGGAGGCCGTGAACTCGATACGGATGACTAGTGTTTCCCCAGAAAGCGTTGTCATGCAAACCGGCTCAATGTACTAGCTATGAGTTTTGAAGAACCCCAACCCGGCGATACCACCCCCACCGATGCCGCTCGCCCTGGCGACGAGCTGAAGCTGAAGCTTGGTGGCGGGTCGAACACTCGCGCGGGAGAGACTGAGCCTGATGAACAGGCTACCGCGCGCGATCAGCACAAGCTGGACGAGCAGACCGAGGAGGAAGGCGCGCCGCTTGGTGGCGTGAACTTTTCCGCGCCGTTCATCAATCGACCGGTGGCGACCTTTCTGCTCTCGATCGCGATCATCATCGCGGGTTGCGTGGCCTATAAACTGCTGCCGGTTTCGTCGCTGCCGCAGGTGGAGTTTCCGGTAATCTCCGTGGGCGCAGCGCTGCCGGGAGCCGACCCGAACACGATGGCTTCGGCGGTGGCGACACCGCTGGAGCGGCAGTTTTCACGCATCGCGGGCGTGAACCAGATGACATCGTCGTCGTCGACGGGCGCCTGCTCGGTAACGATGCAGTTCGACCTGACCAAGGACGTGAACGAGGCGGCGCGTGACGTGCAGGCGGCGATCAACGCGGCCCGCGCGCAGCTTCCCGCGAACCTGCCCTCGAACCCGACATACCGCAAGATCAATCCGTCGGACGCACCGATCCTGATCCTGGCGCTGACGTCGGAAACGGCTTCCGTGCCGCAGATGTATGACGTGTCGGATTCGATCCTGGCGCAGAAGATCGCCCAGGTGCAGGGCGTGGGGCAGACGTTTACCGGCGGCTCGGCCAAACCGGCTGTGCGCATCGAGGCCGATCCGAACCTGCTAACTCACTTCGGGCTGGGGCTGGAGAGTCTTCGCGCGGCCATAGGCACCGTCAACGTCATGCAGCCGACGGGTTACCTGAACGGCCCGACGCAGCGTACGTCGCTTTCGACGACGGATCAACTTTTTGGCGCCGCGGCGTATGCCCCGCTGATCATCGCGACGAACCAAGGGCCGGTTTCGACCGCGACAGCCTCTACGGGATTGCCGGCTTCGTCGGCCTCCAGTGTGAGCAGTTCTTCGAGTTCAAACACCACGTCGGCCGCGGCGAGCAGTTCGAGCTCCACCGGCACGTCGAGTGTCAGCAACTATGCGAACGCGCAGACCAATGCAGCGGCGAGCAGCACGAGCATTGCCAGCAATGCCGTGGCCGGCGTGGGGCCGAGCACAACCGCCGCCAGCGCGGCGGCGGCGAGTTCCGCGTCAGGCTTGAACTTCGCAACGACGAGCGTGAGCACGTATGGGCCCGCTAACGAACACGGCATCGTGCGACTGAGGGACGTGGCCGATGTGGTGGATGGCGTAGAAGACATCCATACGGGCGGCTACCTGAATGGCAAGCCGGCAATCCTGGTGATTGTCTTCAAGGCTCCCGGCGCGAACGTCATCTCCACGGTGGATAACGTTCTCAAGATCCTGCCGACATTGCAGGCCAGCATTCCGCCGTCCATCAAGCTGCAGGTAGTGCTGGACCGGACGTCTACGATTCGTGCGTCCGTGAAGGATATTACGCGCACACTGATCATCACGATCCTGCTGGTGGTGCTGGTCGTTTTCGCGTTCCTGCGGGAGGTCCGGTCGACACTGATCCCGTCCGTGTCGGTGCCGCTGTCGCTGATGGGAACGTTTGGCGTGATGTACATGCTGGGCTACACGCTGGATAACCTCAGCCTCATGGCGCTGACGATTTCAACGGGCTTCGTGGTGGATGACGCGATTGTTGTGATCGAGAACATTTCGCGTCACCTGGAAGAGGGCATGAGCCCTTACAAGGCTGCCATGCGCGGCTCGCGCGAGATTGGTTTCACCGTTCTTTCCATGTCCACGTCGCTGATCGCGGTGTTCATTCCGATCCTGCTGATGGGCGGCATTGTGGGCCGGCTGTTCCGCGAGTTCGCCGTGACGCTTTCGGCGGCCATCGCGGTGTCTCTGGTGGTTTCGCTCACCACCACGCCGATGCTTTCGGCGAAGTTCCTGAAGCCGCACGACCAGGTGAAGAAGGGCTGGTTCTACAACATGGGCGAGCGCCACCTCGCCTTTATTACACGCGAGTACGAGCGTGGCCTGCGCTGGGTGCTTCGTCACCAGGGAATCACGTGGATCATCTTCCTGCTGACGTTCGCGCTGAACATCTATCTGTTCATCATTGTGCCGAAGGGCTTTTTCCCGCAGCAGGACACCGGCCGTCTGGGCGGGCAGATCCGCGCGCAGCAGGACAGCAGCTTCCTGCTGATGAAGAGCAAGATGCAGGAGCTGCTGAAGGTCCTGCAGAACGACCGGGCCGTGGAGAACGCAGCCACATTCATGGGCGGCGGCGGGCCGGGCGGAGGATCTTCCAACCAGGCCAACCTGTTTATCGCCCTGAAGCCGGATGACGAGCGTGAGAAGGTTGGCGATACCGCCGACGTGGTGGTGAACCGACTGCGGCCGCAGACGACGAAGTTTCCGGGCGTGACCCTGTACCTGCAGAGCGCGCAGGAACTGAACATCGGAGGACGCTCTTCGGCCACGCAATATCAGTACACCCTGACAGCGGATACCACGACTTCGCTGCAGGAGTGGGCGCCGAAGATGATGGCGGCGATGCAGCGGCTGCCGGAGCTGAAGGATATCGCCACCGATCAGCAGGAGGCCGGACTGGAGTCCGACCTGGTGATCGATCGCGATACGGCATCGCGACTGGGCGTTTCGCCATTGACGATCGACGCCACGCTTTCGGACGCGTTCGGTCAGCGCCAGGTATCGACGACGTACATGCCGCTGAACCAGTACCACGTTGTGATGGAAGTAGCGCAGCAGTGGCAGCAGGATCCCTCCCAGTTAACCGCCATCTATGTGAAATCGACTACGGGCGCGCAGATACCACTTTCCGCGGTGACCCACATGGTGACTCGGCGTGTGCCGCTCTCGGTGAACCACCAATCCATGTCGCCGGCCGCCACGCTGTCGTTCAATCTTTCGGCGGGGGTTTCGCTTTCGGAAGCCACGGCAGCGATCAACGCGGCGCGTATCCAGATCGGCATGCCATCCAACATCAACGGCGGCTTCCAGGGCACCGCGCAAGCCTTCCAGGCGTCGCTTTCCACGGAGCCGATCCTGCTGGCGCTGGCCCTCTTTACGGTGTACATCGTGCTGGGCATTCTGTATGAGAGTTTCATCCACCCCATCACCATTCTTTCTACGCTGCCGTCGGCGGGTGTGGGCGCGATCCTTGCGCTGCTGATCTTCCACATCGATCTTTCAGTAATCGCGATGATCGGGATCATCCTCTTGATAGGAATCGTGAAGAAGAACGCGATCATGATGATCGACTTCGCGCTGGTGGCGGAGCGCGAGCACGGCAAGACTCCGCAGGAGGCGATTTTCGAAGCGTGCATGCTACGCTTCCGGCCGATCATGATGACGACGATGGCGGCCATGCTCGGCGGCTTGCCGCTGGCCCTGGGGAGTGGAACGGGCTCGGAGCTGCGCAGGCCGCTTGGCGTAACCATTGTGGGCGGGCTCATCGTGAGCCAGTGCCTGACGCTGTTCACTACGCCGGTGATTTACCTGTTCTTCGACGCGCTGCCGGGACGGGTCCGCCGCTGGGCGATCGAGGGCAGGGAGGCGCTGGGCTTCCGGCCACGACCCCAGGCGGTGGTGGCCAGCACGTCGGCCCACGCTTCCGGAGACTAACCGGGTCCTGGTTGACGCCAGCTTGCATCTTGCATTTCCTGCCACTTCTCGCTGAGAATGCGGGAGCCACTACAGAGCTGAAGTCGCTGAATGGGCACCCTACAGGCAGACAAGTTTCGCCCTGAAAAGCGAAACGCCTCGGGGTGACAGCCCCGAGGCGAATTCTGTAGTGGAGGTGGCACAAATGCGAGCCTTAAAGGTTCGCTGGAGGCGGTTTCGTCTGCAGGTACCTGGCGAAGTAGCTATGTCCCTGCTGGCGAAGCTTGCGGTAGTGCTGTTGTTTCTTTTACGGCACTGCTTAAACCACAACAGCCTCGGGCGTCTTCAGTCCGTCCGGGGCCTAATGAAGAGTATATCCAGCGTGTCAAGCGTGCCGGAACCCCACCCTCCTAAGACGCGTCTAACGAAGCGGATGCCGCCCCGCCACACTACGTTCGTTGCCCCCTGGCTGCTCGCCGTTGCGAGCGCCCACACCTTTGCCCAGACCCACCACATCGCCCCGCCGGAGAAGGTCACCCGCGCGATCGGCGTCTATGAGTGGACGGGCGACCTTTCCAAGCCGAAGGCATCCCGCCTGGTGCCGATTTCTCTGTTCATTAATGGACACTTTGAGGATGCCGGTCTGTACATGGCTCGTCCTGTGCCGTTCGCGCTGGAATCCGGCGATATCTACTCGGTGGAACTGGCCGGCGAGGAGAAGGGAACCTTTTCCCTGGAGCATGCCGCCGACTTCACCACCGGACGCTTGTTGCCCGACCAGGATCCCGTGGGGGCGTGGTATGGGTTCGGGCGGTTTGCGCCGCTGGCTCCTCCAAAGCCGCCTCCGGCGCTGCATGCTTCGGCGCATCCCCCGGTGATTGTGTCCTCTTCCCCGGACTCCGATTCCGGGCGGCCGCACCTGACGAGCAAGAGCGACAGCGCTCCGAAGAGATCCGGAGATACAGGCGCTAACGACAGCAGCACCAAAGATCCGAACGCCAAAGGCACGAGCACGACTGATACGGACAGCGCTTCCGGGAAGACACCGATGGGAGACGATCCCGACCGGCCGACGCTGGGACGGAGGACGAGCAGCGATTCGGATAGCAAGAGTTCCGACTCCACGGGTTCTGGGAGCGCGAGTTCTGGGAGCGCGAGTTCTGATGGCGGAAGCTCCGGGGGCGGGAGCAAGCCTTCCAGCGACAACGATCCTGAACGGCCCAGCCTGCGCAAGCGCAATCCGGAAAATACGGGCAAGAAGTCGCCTCCCACAGCGGGGGTAACCGGGCCTGACCGGCCTCTGAATGACGATCCTGACCGGCCGATCATTCGCCATGGGAAAAAGCCGGAGGCAGAAGAGGACTCCGAACTGAAGACCCTGCCGCCGGATATGCACCAGGCAGCGGCTGTGTCTGACCCGAACCGCCGTGAGCCGCACGTGTTCGCGCGGGCTTGGGAGTCGAACGCGGAGCGAGCGGATGTGCTTGGCAAGCTGCAAGCGCTGGCGCGCGCGCAGGTTTCGGCGTATCTCGCGCAAAATCACCTGACGCCCGGCTTGACGCCGATTCCTGCAACGCCGGGTACGGCGGGCGCGGGCGCGGCTGGCACGCCGGAGACTTCTGCACCGGACAAGAATGCGCCTGTGCTCCGGCGCACCCCAGGCGGTGTCAACACGTCGTCTCCGGCGGCTTCCGCGACCGGCACGGCGAAGGCGGCTCCCGCGACCGCGACACCGAAAGCTGCCCCCACGGCGAAACCGGGAACGACGACGGCAAAAGCTCATCCTGCCACGGCAGCGCATACCGCTGCCACGCATACGGCGAAGGGGAAAGCGCCCAAGCCGGTGGCCCCGGCTCCTTTGCTGCTGGACGGGGAGCAACTGACGGGCTACACGCTTAGCTATGGGGGTCTGCCGACGTTTGTTTACACGGCGCAGATTCCCACGGCGGAAGGGCCGCCGGTGTACGTGACGCTGGCGGCGCAACGACTGCCCTCCGGTGAAATGCAGCTGGCTCTGCATAGCGTGACCGACGCCAATCATCTTGACCGCACACCCTGGATGCGGCCGGTGGATGCAGTGGATCCGGATGCCTCGCACCGGGCCAGCCTTTTGTTTGAGCTGCGGGCGCATTCCAGCCGCCAGTTCGCGCTTTACCGGCTGATCTCGGCGCAGGCGGAGCAGCAGTTTGTTTCCGGGGCGATCGAGTAATGCACGCATAGACCGGTTCAGAATCGCCGGTTGGTGAACAGACTGGTAATCCCGCCCTTATGGTGTTCGCTTTCCTTCTCGGCTGCATCTACCTTGGTGTCATGTCCGAGAACGAAACCGTTTCCCAATCCGACACAGCTACTCCGCAGATCGCACTCCTCTTTCCGGGCCAGGGATCGCAGTCCCTAGGCATGGGGCGGGCGCTTTACGACTCGCAGCCTGCCGCCAAAGCGGTTTTTGAGGAAGCCGACGAGGCGCTGGGGTTTGCGCTTTCGAAGCTGATCTTCGACGGGCCGGAAGATGACCTGAAGCTGACAGAGAATACCCAGCCGGCGATTCTGACGACGTCGGTCGCGGCGTGGCGAGTGCTGGAGCCCGAGCTGAAAAGCCGCAACCTTCAGGCTGCGTTTGCGGCGGGGCACTCGCTGGGCGAGTATTCAGCCCACGTGGCTGCCGGGACGTTCAGCTTCGCCGACGCCGTGCGCACGGTGCGCTCGCGCGGCCAGTTTATGCAGGAAGCCGTGCCTACCGGCGAAGGAGCGATGGCCGCGATACTCGGGCTTCCAGCCGCCCAGATCAACGACATCTGCGCGGCGGTTTCCGACGAGATGACCGATGCTCCGACGTCTATGCCGGCGCAGGATCCCGCAGGTCAGAGCATGGAAGCACGAGGGGCGATCGAAGACCCTACTAACAACATCGACACCATGACGCAGGCTGCCGTGCGCGTGAGCGTGACGGTGGCGCCGGCGAACATGAACTCGCCGGACCAGACAGTGATTTCGGGCTCGAAAGATGCGGTGGAGAAAGCAGCGGCTCGCTGCAAGGAAGCGGGGGCCAAGCGCACCGTGATGCTGCCGGTCAGCGCTCCCTTCCACTGCAAGCTGATGCAGCCCGCGCAGGATGCACTGGCAAATCTGCTGGAGTCGGTGGCTTTCGAAGACCCGGCGTTTCCGGTGGCTGCCAACGTGGATGCGAGGCTGATGCAGCGCGGGCCGGAGGTCAGGGATGCGTTGATTCGGCAGGTGACGGGCGCGGTGCGCTGGACGGAGTGCATCGCTCTGTTGCAGCAGTCGGGGGCGACGCACTACATCGAAGTGGGACCGGGCCGGGTGCTGAGCGGGCTGAATCGGCAGATCGACCGCGCGCTGGTGACGGCCAACGTGGAAGATCCTGCAAGCCTTGAAAAGGCAATGGGTTTATTCGCGTAGATCGCTTCCAGCCTGTACCACGCCGTGTACCCGACAGAAGAAACCGCGCCTGCAAGCAACCGCATCCATTAGGCTGAAACTGGTCATAGACCCGTACGCAAACCAGAGAAATCGAGAGACAATGGCTACCAAGAAGACCGCTGCGAAGTCCCCCGCCAAGGCTGCGGCCAAGAAGACTGCTCCAGCCAAGGCCCCTGCAGTTCCTGAAACTCCAACCCCGGCTCCGGCAGCCAAGAAGGCCGCGGCGAAGAAGACAGCCGCCAAGCAGGCCTCGCCTAAACAACCCGCTACGCATGCGGAGATCGCTACGCGCGCTCACCAGTATTTCGTGGAGCGCGGGCACCACCACGGATCGCATGTTGCCGATTGGCTTCGCGCTGAAAAAGAACTGAACTCGTAGAAATTTGCTTCCGCTGGGTGCCTCGCCGCCGTTTCCGTCAACGGCCGCGAGGCATTGTTGTCTGCGCGATCTTTCCCTGCTCCTGCCTTTGCGCCGCGCAGTGTATTACTAGAAGGACATCCTTCCCTGCGAGCGTATTCATGATCCTTTCGTCCCGAAAGCTGTCATTGGCTGTCGTTGCTGTCCCTTTCGCCGGAGTTCTGTCCGCCCTCTCGGCCCAGTCATTCACGCTGCAGCAGGTGATGAGCGGGCCCTTCGACTCTGAACTGCACGCCGCGCCGCAGGGTTCGCATGTGGTGTGGATGGCGAACCAGTCCGGCAAGCGCAACGTGTGGGTGGCCGACCTTGCTGCCCCCGGCTTCGCTCCGAAGCAGCTCACCAGCTACACGGCAGACGACGGGCAGGACATCGGCGACATCACCTGGACACCGGATGCGAAGTCCGTGATCTTTGTGCATGGCGGCGACTTCGAGTTTCCGGGCCGCCCCGATCCGAACCCCGCGCAGATCACGGCCGGGGTCGAGCAGACGATCTTCGTGGTGCCTGTGGAAGGTGGAACGCCGCGCAAGCTGGCGGCGGGCCGCTCGCCTTCCGTGTCGCCGGATGGCAAGACCGTGGCCTATTTGAACAAGGACGGCATCTGGAGCCTGGCGCTTGGCGCGGGAGCAGGCGATGACGCAGCCAAGCCCGCGCTGATGTTTCACGCTCGCGGCACACCGGGAGTTCCGGTGTGGTCGCCGGATGGTAAGTACCTCGCGTTTGCCAGCAACCGCGGTGATCATGGCTTCATCGGCGTGTACTCCATCGCGGACAGGACGATCACCTATCTCGATCCTTCCACACAGACGGACGTCAATCCAGAGTGGTCGCCGGACAGCAGGCAGGTGGCCTTCATCCGCATGTCACGCGGGGCCGGGTTGGGTGGTGGTCCACGACGGACAGGCGAGCCTTGGTCGATCCATGTGGCGGATGCCGCAACCGGCGCGGGACACCAAGTCTGGATCGCAGCCAAGGGGCAGGGCAGTGCGTTCCATCCGCTGGCGACCGAGCAGCAGATTTACTGGACGCCCGGTAATCACCTGATCTTTCCTTCAGAATTGGACGGCTGGGAGCACCTGTACAGCGTGCCGGTCAGCGGGGGCTCAGCGGAGGGCAAAGCCACGCTGCTGACACCCGGCGAGTTCGAGGTAGAGCACGTGGCGGCGAGCCCTGACCGCAAAACGCTGGTGTTTGCCTCAAACCAGAACGACATCGACCGGCGGCACGTGTGGGAGCTTGCGGCGGACTCAGAGAAGCTGACGCAGCTGACGAAAGGCGACGGGATCGAAGTGTTTCCGGTCGCGACCGCTACGGGCGGAGTCGCCGTGCTGCGCGCCGACGCACGGGTTCCCATTCGTCCAGCGTTCGTGGGCAAGGGCGGAGAACTGCGCGACCTCGCGCCGCAGCTTGTTCCAGCAGACTACCCGGCGGCGAAGCTGGTCATCCCGCAGCAGGTCATCATCACCGCGGCGGATGGCATGAAGATTCACGGGCAGCTCTTTGTGCCCGCAAACGCGAAGGATGGCAAGCGGCATCCGGCGCTGGTGTTCTTTCATGGCGGGTCGCGGCGCGAGATGCTGCTGGGCTACCACTACATGGACTACTACTCGAACGCGTATGCCAACAATCAGTACCTGGCGAACCTTGGGTACATTGTGCTGTCGGTGAACTACCGCAGCGGCATCGGCTACGGGCTGAACTTTCGCGAGGCCATCAACTACGGCTCTGCTGGTGCCAGCGAGTTCAACGACGTGCAGGGCGCGGGTTTGTATCTGCGCAACCGGCCGGATGTCGACCCGGCGCGCATCGGCGCATGGGGTGGAAGCTATGGCGGGTACCTGACCGCGCTGGCGCTGGCGAGGTCATCGGACTTGTTTGCGGCGGGCGTGGACTTCCATGGCGTGCATGACTGGTCGGCACGCGTTGGTGGAGGAGCGCCGGGCGCAGGCAATCCTGACCCTAACATCGCGCGGATCGCCTTTGAGTCCTCGCCGATGGCTTCAGTAAAGACCTGGAAGTCGCCCGTGCTGCTGATGCAGGGAGATGACGACCGCAACGTCGACTTTTCGCAAACGGTGAGGATGGCCGCCGCGCTACGCGCGCAGGGCACACCCTTTGAAGAGCATGTGTTTCCGGATGAGATCCACGGCTTCCTGATGCACCGAAGCTGGGTGACGGCCTACGAACTGACGGCGGACTTCTTCAACCGGCATTTCAGCACAACGCCCGTGCAGTAAGGCAGCGCTGGTTGAGTCCGAGGGATAAGAAGCCGATCTTGGTCAGCCCTGAGCCTGGGGTGACGGGGAAGCTTCGAGGAGGGCTCTTGCCTTGCGGATAAACGGCCGCTCCACAAAGCGATAGCTCATGTATGCCGCGAGGAGCGCCACACCGTATTTGACCGGCAACGCAGACGGAGAACTCCAGAAGTGGTTCTGGCTGTGCCCGAGGAAAAGCTGCTGCCAGATGTACAGGCTGTAGGAAACCTTTCCGATAAAGAGGATGAAGCGATTCGTCAGCAGGTATCTCGTTACGGGAGCATTGGCGACAGTCGATGCGCAGACAATGAGCGTAAGCAGTACGGCCTGCACCGAGCGCAGATCGATGGGCGACGGACGGGTGGTGATCAGAAGAAGAACAAAGAGGATAAGGAGTCCCCAGAGACCGCCCAGGCGCTCAAGCCAGGACAGCGTGACGGGATAGAACTCCACCAGAAGGGCGACGATCGCGCCCATCATGATGTAGTCCATCCGCATGTCGGTGTGCTGAAGTTTGGAGGCGAGCGCCGAGTGATTTGGCGTATGCATGACCACCCAGGGACGCCATACCGCTACGGCGGCGACGAG
Source organism: Granulicella sp. (assembly GCA_965198545.1). GTDB lineage: Bacteria > Acidobacteriota > Terriglobia > Terriglobales > Acidobacteriaceae > Granulicella. The sequence goes on from CBDAPS010000005.1 coordinate 368,761, forward strand.
CAGGATTCCAATCCACAACGAGCGCCGCCACCCGGCCAGCAACACACATAGCGGCCAGAAGATATAGAAGTGCTCTTCCACGGAGAGCGACCAAAAGTGCGATGTGTACCAGGTCCCCTGGAAGTAGTTGGCCATGAACAGCGGGGCCGAAAGATCTCTCCGCTGGAGAGCAAGGAAGCCGAGGAGATGGAGCCCGAAGATCACGAGGAGATAGACGGCCAGAGGCGGCAGGATACGGAATGCGCGCTTCACATAGAAGGCCTTGACCGAGAACATCCCGGTCCGGCGTGACTCAACCAGCAGGCGCTGCGTAATCAGGTATCCGCTGATGCAGAAGAAGATCAGCACGCCGAGGGCGCCAGTGCGGCCAGCGATCTCGGCGATTCTGGTGAAGATCGCCGAGCCCGTGACGGCGGTATTGTAGGTGCCGTGAAACAGCAGAACCAGGATGATGGCGATGGCTCGCCAGCCATCGAGAATGGGGATGTAGCGTCCGGCGCCGTGCGGGTTTTGATCCCGCGCTCGGGCGGTGGAAGCTGAACTGGTCACGCGCTTTCTTTCCCTCGAAGGGCCCCGCGTGAGCGCAGAAACCGCGATGGCGTGCTCCCCGGCTCAAGGCTGTTGCAGTGGCGGCTCCCTTGAGGATACAGCAAGCCCGCGGCGCTCCACGCCCCGCAGGACCCACAGACAGGCGCAGGACAAAGCGGCAGGCTGATCGCTCAGCCTGCCGCCTTTGTCCTGCTTCCAGCTACTTCGTCCCGGAGGGAGTCGCTGCCGTCACCAGATTGCCGTCGATATCCCGCACCTCAACCGGACCGATCTTCGCATCCTTGAGCTGCGGTTCAATCTTGGCGCGATCACCGGCCGCTACCAGGATCAACTCACCCGGGTGCAGGTCCTTCTTCGCGACGTTCTGCACATCCACCGGCGTCACTGCCTCGAACTTTGCCGGGAGCGTGCTGTAGTAGTCCAGCGGCCGATTGAACGTGAAGATCTGCGCAATCGAACCCGCCGTGGCACCGGTCGTCTCGAAGCGTCCTGGGAGCGACTGAATGCTCGCCGTCTTGGCCGCTGTCAGCTCGGCATCGGTCGGTGGAGCATCGGGGAAGCGGAGCAGCTCACCCATCAACTCCTTGGCCGCCGGGCCAGTCACGTCGGTGCGCACGAGGCTGGACGCCAGGAACGTGCCGCCGGCACGGTACTGCTGGAAGCTGGTATTCGCGCCATAGGTGTAGCCATGCACCTCGCGCAGGTTCATGTTGATGCGCGAACCGAAGGCGCCGCCCACGATGTAGTTCATCTCGCGCAGGATGGCGTCATCCGGTGTGCCTTCCGGCACGCCCAGCGCATAGGCCACCAGCGCCGTTTGCGGGGCTCCCGGCTTGTCCACGATGACCACATGCGTAGGCTGCATGCGCGGAGCCGGCGGAATCTCGATGGCCGCCACTCCGCTGCCGGTCCACTTACCGAAGTACTGGTCCGCCAGCGCGTGCGCGCCCTCCATCGTTACGTCGCCCACCAGCACCAGCGCAGAGTCAGAGGGCGCATAGTGCGACTGGTAGAACGCCGTCACGTCGTCGCGCGTCAGCCTGGTCACGCTGGCCGTGGTACCCGTGGGAGAAGCGCCATACGGCTGATCGCCGTAGACCAGCTTCGGCCCCACGCGCGCGGCTATCGCGCTCACTGAGTCCGTCTCCTGCGAGATGCGCACCAGCCGCTGCTTCTTCAGCCGGTCCAGGTCTTCCGGGGCGAATGCCGGGTGCTGGACCACGTCGGCCAGCAGGCCCATGCCTTCGTTGAGGTGCGGCGTCAGCACGGTCATGTCGGCGCTGGCCATGTCCATGCCCGCGCCCACACCAACGCGCGTGCCAATGCGCTCCTGCGCTTCGGCTAACTGCGTCAGGTTCATGGTGGTCGTGGCTTCGCCCATCGTCTGGGAAGTCAGCGAGGCCAGACCACCCTTGCCGATCGGATTGTTCTCATTGCCTGCACGCGACACCAGGTCCGCCGAAACCACCGGCAGGCTGTGGTTCTCCACCACGTACACCTTCAAACCGTTGGCCAGCGTAAACTCGGTCGGCGTGGGCAGGTGCACAGCCGGAGCAGGCCCGGGCTTGGGTGCGGTCTTGCGCCAGTTCTGCGCGGTCTCAAACTCCGGCGTGTACGGGTTGGTGATCTTTACCGTCGCGTCCGTATCGGCCGGGCTGCGCGGCACATCGTTCAGCACCTTCTTGCCGGGCTCGCAGTACACCACCACGGCGGAGTTCTTGGTCAGGTACTTGTTGGCCGCGGCCTGTGCCGATGCCACCGTCACAGCCTCTTCTGCCGCCACTTCCTTGGGAAGATACCCGGGGTCGCCGGTGTACTGGTTCAACTCATTCAGCGTATCCGCCACGCCGCCGAAGCCGCCCAGCCGCTGCAGCCCGGTGATGGTGCCTGTCAGGTTGCCGGCCTTGGCCGCTTCCACTTCTTCCGCGGTCGGGCCTTCCGACTGCAGCCTGGCAATCTCTTTCCAGACGATCGCTTCCAGGTCTTCCAGCTTTACGCCGGGCTTGGCGGTCACCTGACAGGCTGCGATGCCGGTCAGCTTTAGCGAGTAGTTGTAGCAGGTCACGCTCTGCGCCAGTGAGTTCTTATAAACCAGCGCCTGGTCCAACCGACTCGCCTTCGCGCCACCCAGAGCGAACAGCGCGGTATCGGTTGGGTAGGAATCCGGCGTGAAGTTCGGCGGCGTCAGCCAGGCGATGGTCATCGCCGGCAGGCGAACCGTGTCGGTCACCGTGACACGCTTCTGCGTTGTGATCGTGGGTGTTGGCGTGTTCTCCGTTGTCACAGGCTCGACCTTCGGGCCGGCGGGAATCGGTCCAAAGTACCTGGTCAGCAGCGCCTTCAAAGCGGCCGGGTTGAAGTCACCGGCAATCGCGATGGAGGCATTGTTCGGCGTATAGAACTGCTGGTGAAAGTCGCGCACATCCGCAATGCGCGCGGCTTCAATGTCTGCGTGGGAGCCGATTACGTTCCCGTAGTAGGGGTGCCCCGCCGGAAAGAGCTGGTGGAACATCTCTTCGCGCATGGCGGAGTAAGGCTGGCCTTCGCCCTGGCGGCGCTCATTGCGCACCACGTCCCGCTGGTTGCCCAGCTTCTCGCGATCCAGGCCCTCCATCAGAAAGCCCATGCGATCGGACTCCAGCCAGAGCGCCAGCTCCAACTGGTTCGAAGGCACCGTCTCAAAGTAGTTCGTGCGGTCGAAGCTGGTCGTACCGTTCACATCTGTCGCGCCGGCAGACTGTACGTACTTGATGTGCGCCTTCTCACCGACATGCTCCGAGCCTTCAAACATCATGTGCTCGAACAGGTGCGCAAAGCCCGTGCGGCCGGCCTTCTCGTTCAGCGGCCCGACGTGGTACCAGAGATCGACCGCGACCAGCGGCAGGCGATGGTCTTCATGCGTGATCACCTTCAGCCCGTTGGGCAGGGTGTACGTCTCGTAGGCGATCGTCGGCAGCTTCTGCGCCGCCGGCTTCGCGCCATGCTTCTGTGCTGCAAGAGGAAGTGCGGTTGCTGCGAACAGGCTGGCGGACAGGGCGGCTCGCCATCCACATCTCGGTACAAAGGTCATCAAAGCCTCGGAAAAATGGTGAAATTTTGCTACGGGAAGAATAGTCCTTTCCCCGGTGCTTTGATGGACGGCAAGAATCGTCAAATGGGAGCTAGCGAGCTTCCAGTGCTTCCACTCTCTGCCGAAGTTCTTCCACCAACGCTTCCAATGCCGCAATCCTGTCCTGGCCTCCACCGGCGGCGGCCGGGACGCTGATGACCGCGGCTTCGGCAGGCTCGCCGCTCAGCAGGTGTGCCCATCGCGCTTCCCGCGAGCCGGGCTGCCGCGCCAACTGCCGCACCAGCGGTTGCGTCGGATCACTGCGGTTGGCGAGGCGTTCCAGGGTGTCCTGCACGGCGTTGTTGTCGTCGAACGCGTACAACCGCTCCGCGCGGCCGCGAAGTTCGGCCGGCGTCTGCGGCCCGCGCAGCAGCAGGAGGCAGATCACGGCAATCTCAGGGCGCTTCAGGTTGAGCTTGTTGTAGAGCAGGTGCTCGAACTTGCTCACGCGGCCGTCGGCCAGCACGCGCACCAGGCTCATGTTCTCCAGCTCGAACAGCGCGGTGCGGACGTCGGCTTCGCTCAGCGACATCACCGGCTCGCGGCTGCTCTTCTGGTTGCAGGCGTTCACCAGCGCGTTCAAGCTCAGCGGATAATACTCCGGCGTGGTGATCTCCTTTTCGATCAGGCAACCGACGACACGGGCTTCAACGGGGCTCAGACTCAACATGCCTTCATCCTAGCTGCCCGTCAGTGCGCCCGCACACAGCATGCCGCGCTTCAACGCCCTTGCTGACGACAAGCGAACCTTTCGTTACCAAGTCACCGCTTCAGCAAAGGTAAACTCGGATCTGGGTGCATTCGGCGACACTGAATAGGGTGGCTTTGATGATCAGGACAGCGGGACTTCTGGCGTTTTTCGTTTTGATGTCATCGGCACGGGGTTCCCTGTGCCATGCCGTTATCAGATCTGCTTCAGTACCCATGAAGTCGTATACGGACGATGTTGGGGGCATCAGCCTTCACTATCCAGCGGTGTGGACCTTCTCCAAAACTGCCGGTTCGTATTTTCCCTCAGCAATCGCACCGAATGGTGAGCCTGTGCAAGCGGTATTCAGCTTTAGCCCGCAAGGCAATTATTACGAACACACGACCCTGACAGGGCTGCAGTTCCTTTACCGCCGGCAGCAGGCTGTGACCCGACCAGAATGCGAATCGATCTTGTTCACCAACCGGGACATTGGGAGGTTAGAACATCTGACCCTGAACGGCGTGCCTTTTTTTCACCTGGCCACAGGCGAAGCCGGGATGATGAAGACCGAGAGCCAGGAGGCGTACGCCACATGGCGGGGTGGGACGTGCTACCTCTTCGAGGAGCAACTCGATGAGATCGCGAAAGGAACGGATGACCAGAAGAGTCGCAGCCTCACCGCCATAGAAATTCGAGCTCTTCGTAGGCACCTGAACGACATCCTGCAGTCTGTGACGTTCAGCACATCCAGACAAGCGCCTGCCCATCAGTAACGGTAAACGTCGTTATGCTCAGTGAGCCATGGTAACGACAAGACGACTTTTGAGTATCCGACAGGTCAGAGGACGTGATGCGCTACTCTAGGCAGACGAACTCGCATGGTTTAGAGCTTGCGAACTTCCCAGGGGCTCCCATGTTCTTCAGCTTGCTTCCGAGATCTGTCCGATGGTTCGCCTTTTTCCTTCTCGCGGGTACCGTGACGGAAGCCCAGAATAAGGAAGCTCCACTCCCTCCGGACCTGCCTGCGGTCGAATGCAAGCCACCTGCCTTGTTCAACTTTGACGGCCTGCGTGTCTTCAATGGCACAGCGCCGGTCCTTATGGCGTTTCACTGTGGTGAGAAGGGCAGTGAAGCCGCCGCCTGCCACGCTGAATATCTCGACCTTGCGAAACCTGACGAGTATCAAGGCGATCTCATCGCCCCCGGTGCGACACAGGGCCGTTGGACGTGTGCCAGGGTCGGCGGATGGTCCGGCTGGATTCCAACGGATCGGCTGGCGCCGGTGCCGTCGACTCCCGCCATCACGACGCAGCAGTGGCTCGGAACCTGGGTCATCCGCCACGCCGGCATGCACAGCGACCGGCTGATCCTCACGCGCAGCGCAGAAGGCCACGGCAAGATCCATGTCGAGGGCAAGGCCTATTACACCAACGTCGCGCACAATGTGCATTCGGGCCAAGTGAGCGGCGACGCCATCGCTATGGGACCATTTCTCCACATCCTCGATCATGGGGTGCAGCCAGATTGCGTCCTTGATCTGAAATACGACCTCGCTAGCAAAACCTTCCGTGCTGTCGACAATCAGTTGTGTGGCGGTTTCAACGTCACCTTTGATGGAATCTGGAATCGCGTGAACACGAAGAACTAGCCTTGCGATAGACCATTCTGTCTCCGGCACATGAGTCGCGGAGATCTGGATCGGTGAGCAATCTGCTTGCGGCTTCCCTAATGGCGTCTTATAGTCGCCTTCCATGGAAGACATCTTCGATCGCGCAACCGCAGCTCGCTTTCGCCAGCGCATCGAGTCCGTCACGGCCGACAGCCCGCGCCAGTGGGGAACGATGTCTGCCGCGCAGATGCTGGAGCACTGCGCCCGCGGCATCGAGATGGTGACGGGTGAAGCCAAGCCTCCGCGCATGCTGATTGGCCGCATCCTCGGACCGATCGTCAAGCCTCTTGCGCTAAAGGAAGGCACACCCTTTCGCCGCAACTCGCCCACGGTTCCCGGGCTCGTAGTCGCTTCTGACGCCAGCTTCGAAGCCTCGCGCGACCATCTTCTCGCTGCCTATGATCGCTTCCTTGCAGGCGGCCCGGCCGGCTGCACGGATCATCCGCATGCATTCTTCGGTCGCTTGACGCCTGCCCAGTGGTCCACGATGGTGTACAAACATCTCGATCACCATCTGCGCCAATTCAACGCCTGACCCGCTGACCCGCTAAGCCGAAGCCCGTTAAACTATTCCTGTGAGTTTTTCTGAGCAATTCGACGTGCTGGTCGTGGGCGCGGGCCATGCGGGCTGCGAAGCGGCTGCGGCGGCCGCGCGCATGGGGCTGCGCACCGCGCTGTTCACGCTGAACCTCGACCTGATTGCGCAGATGTCCTGCAATCCCGCGATCGGCGGCGTGGCCAAGGGCCATCTCGTCCGCGAGATCGACGCACTCGGCGGCATCATGGGCGAGGTTGCCGATGCCTGCGGCATCCAATTCCGCCTGCTCAACACTTCGCGCGGTCCTGCGGTGTGGAGTCCTCGCGCGCAGTGCGATAAGGCGCTTTATCGCGTGAAGATGCGCGAGAAGCTGGAGTCTATCCCGAACCTGTTTATCAAGCAGGCGGAAGTCGTGGACGTGGTTTTTAGCGAGTCAGGGAGTCAGCAAGTCAGCGATTTGGTTGAAGATTCGCCTGCGCGCCGGGTTGCCGGGGTGAAGCTTCGCGATGGACGTACGGTACGCGCGGCTGCCACGATCATCACCACCGGAACCTTTCTGAATGGGCTGATCCACTGTGGGGAGCAGCAGTACACAGCGGGACGGTCGGGAGAGCCCGCCAGCGTGTTGCTGGGAGAGGCGCTGAAGCGGCTTGGTTTGCGCGAGACGCGTTTGAAGACCGGCACGCCGCCACGGCTGGATGGTCGCACGATCGATTGGTCGCGCTTTGAAGAGCAGCCCGGCGACAGCGATCCCACTCCGTTCAGCTTCCGCAGCGCTCCCGCCGACGGCGAGCCGACATGGACACCGCCGCTGAGACAGGTTTCGTGCCACATCGCCTACACCACTCCGGAGATGCTGCAGCTTATCCGCGAGAACGTTCACCGCTCGCCGATGTTCACCGGGCAGATCGAAGGCATTGGGCCGCGCTATTGCCCGTCGATCGAAGACAAGATCGTCCGCTTCCCTGACAAGGCGCAGCACCAGTTCTTTCTGGAGCCGGAAGGCCTGAACACGCACGAGGTGTATATCAACGGCATGAGCACCTCGCTGCCAATGGAAGTGCAGGCGGCCATGGTGCGGTCAATCCCCGGCCTGGAGAACGCCGAGATGTTGCGGCCCGGGTATGCGATCGAGTACGACGCCATCGACCCCACGGAACTGGATCGCACGCTGCGCGTGAAGGCGTTCGACGGGCTCTATCTTGCCGGGCAGATCAACGGCACGTCAGGGTATGAAGAAGCGGCTTGCCAGGGCTTGATGGCGGGAATCAATGCGGCGCTCTGGGCAAAGCGAGTCAGCAAGTCAGCGGGCTGGTACGTCAGCGAAGACGCCGCTGAGCCAGCGACGGCCTCCTTCACCCTGAACCGCACGGAAGCCTACATCGGCATCCTGATTGACGACCTGATCTCGAAGGGCACCGATGAGCCTTATCGTATGTTCACCTCGCGGGCGGAGTTCCGGCTTCACCTGCGAATCGACAATGCTGACGTCCGGCTCACCCCGCATGGCCGCGACCTCGGCCTGATCGACGACCGCGCCTGGGATGTGTTTCAGGCGAAGCAGACGCGCGCGACCGCGCTGACCGCGCTGCTGGAAAATGGCAAGCTCACCGAAGCGGAAGCAGCCCAGTTGGACGCTAGCCCTGACGAGGGAGAGGAGAAGGCGAGCCCGGTCGTTCGCGGGGACCGCTTTGCTCAACTGCTCAAGCGCCCTGAGTTTTCGCTCGACCGGCTGCTTCCGCTCCTGCTTCCCCATATGCGTGCGGCAGCCGTGTTCGCACCATGGATTCTCGCACTCGAAGCCGTCGATTTTGACCAGAATTTCGTGGTGCCGGCTTGGGTCCGCAACGAACTCAAGACCGTGGAGACGACCATCAAGTTTGCCGGCTATCTGGCCCAGCAACAGCGCTCCATCGATCGCCTGCGCCGGGATGAGGCTCGTTCGATCCCTGTAACTTTCGATTACAAAGCAGTCAGCGGCCTGAGCAGGGAGATGCAGGAGAAGCTGAGCCGTGTGCGCCCGCTAACAATCGGGCAGGCCAGCCGACTGCCTGGAGTGACCCCGGCAGCGCTGTCGCTGATTCAATGCTTTCTGGAGATCGGGAACCGGCGGGCGCAGAACGCGGCGTGAGCCGTGTTCGCAGCGGCACCTGTCCGCTCTAAGTCCTAGAAAGTTTGCTGCTTGAGCCACTCCCGAAAACGGGGACCGAGGTCGTCGCGCTTGAGGGCAAACTCGACGGTGGCCTTGAGGAAGCCCAGTTTGTCGCCGGCGTCGTGGCGCTTGCCTTCATAGATGAAGCCGTAGACCTTCTCGTACTGCAGAAGTGCTTTGATCCCATCTGTCAGCTGGATTTCGCCGCCTGCGCCGGGACTGACCATTTCCAGCATTTCGAAGATTCGCGGCGTGAGGATGTAACGGCCAATGATGGCGTTCTGGCTGGGCTGGGTGCCGGGCTTCGGTTTTTCGACCATGTCCCGAACGGCGCAGAGCCGCGGGTCTTCAGGCACCGGCGAACAGTCAAGGCAGCCGTAGGAGGAGATGGCGTCTCCCTCGACGATTTCCGAACCGAGGATGGTGCTGCCGGTCTTCTGAAAGGCTTCGACCATCTGCGCGAGACAGCCTTTCTCGGGGGCGTCGACGATGTCGTCCGGGAGGATTACGGCGAAGGGCTCATCGCCGACAAGGGCCTTGGCCTGAAGCACCGCGTGGCCGAGGCCGAGTGGCTCTGCCTGGCGTGTGTAGGTGATGTGCGCAAGATTGTGCAGCGGGCGGATCAGATCGAGGAGCTCGGTCTTGCCGCGTGCCTCGAGCGAGGTTTCCAGTTCGACAGAGCGGTCGAAGTGATCTTCCATGGTGGTTTTGCCACGGCCGGTGACGATGATGATCTCCGTGCAGCCCGCGGCGACGGCTTCTTCAATGCCGTACTGGATCAGGGGCTTGTCAACGAGGGGCAACATCTCCTTGGGAGTGGCTTTGGTGGCAGGCAGAAAGCGAGTCCCCATACCGGCGGCGGGAAAAACGGCCTTACGAATCTTCAACGGAGCCATTGTGTCTACAGTACCTTTGTTCCAACCTATCGATGCTAGCAGCGTGCGCAGGGGGATGCGATGGCGAGTTGGTAACGGGGAAGGGAGGACTGAAGTTGCAAAAGCCTGGTTACGGCTCGCGGCTACGCTTCGCGCATGATCGAGGCGAGGTCCGGCGCGATCCGGCTGAAATGCTTGATGTTGTGGGTGTAGATTGCCGTGGCTCCTGCCTTCCTAGCGCAGGCCAGAATGATGGCATCGTACACCATGGCACCGGGTATCCCAGCGTCCGCAACGTCTCTGATCACAGCCAGCGTTTCAATCGCGGTGAGCGAAACAACCAAGAGTTTGGTGCTCATTTGGGCGACGAACGCTTGCGCCGGCTTTGGGGGCACTTTCTCCATTCCAGGAAATCTGGTCAACGATGAGTAGAGTTCCGTGAGGGCGTGCGCTGCAGTGGCATCTGTCGCCGGGTCCGCCGCTTTGATCAAAGCAGCGGACCTGACATGCCGAGGGTCAATCACCCGAACGGCGGGCACAAGGACGGATGTGTCGAAAAAATTCACTGTATTCACTGAACTCAGTCAAGCGTTAAAGCAACTACGCCAAGCGCTTGCAGATCCCGCTCAGTCCGTATTGCTTCGAGTACTTGACGGTCCAAACCGGGCTCATATGGGCCCGGGGATGCCCAAACCAGGAGGCCGTCTTCTTCAAGCATGACTCCAACAGGAGCTGCTTCTACGCTGAGCGTCGGCTCGTCTTCTGATCTTCCGTCGTCTACCCAAATGTCATCACCCTCGTGCAGGTCCAATTTTTCCAGGACGTTAGGGGGAAGCGTGATGCGACCGCCAGGCTCGATCTGGGTAGTGAACGCCATGAGGTGAAGATACCACCGGTCGTCTATCTACAGCACGGGTGAGTTGTCGTGGAGCATGGCCTTGCGGATGATCTTGATGGGGGCGGGGCCCTGGCGCATGAAGTCGTCGTGGAACTGCTGGAGGTTGAAGGCGGCGCCCTGTTTTGCTTTCATATCTTCGCGGAGCTTCAGGATCTCGAGCTTGCCGAGCGTGTAGTAGAGGTATAGCGCGTTGTCCGTGCCGCGCTTGGTTTCGACCTCGGCGATGGGGCGGGACTGGTAGCCCTCCTTGACGAAGAAGTCTTCAGCCTGCTCGATGCTCATGGCACCGCCCACGCCGGTGTGCATGCGGATGGCGACGATGAAGCGAGCGTCGCGGAGCAGGGCATCCTGAAGCTGGCCGAGGCGGATGAGGTCGGCGGTCTTCTGGTCGGATGAGGCGCCGGGTGCGCTGCCGGGTTGGGCATAGCCTTCGTCGAGCATCATCTGCTCGCAATAGTGGGCCCAGCCTTCAATGTTGGTGTTGGCGCCGATCAGCTTGCGAATCTTGGACGGAAATTCGTTCTGGAAGAGGAACTGGACGTAGTGGCCTGGGTACGCTTCGTGCACGCTGGTGGAGACAATGGTACCGGTGTTGAAGGCGGCCATGTACTCCTCGGTGCGCTCGGGTTTCCACGAGGAATCAGGGAGCGTTACGTTGAAGAGCGCCTTGGTGGAGTGAGTCTCAAAGGGACCGGGCGCGTCCATGCTGGCCTGGGTTGTGGCGCGCTCGAAGGGCGGCGTTTCTTCCAGCGTGGGCTGCACATCGGACGGGATGGTGATGATGTGCTTGGCGCGGATGAAGGCGATCTCGGAGTCGAAGCGGGCGTGGAAGGCGTCGAGCAGCTTGGTGGGCTCGGGGTGCTGTTTCGCCAATGCAGCCAGCTCTTGTTCGGGTGTGGCGTTAGGGTCGATGCGCTTGGCGACTACGGCAAACTGGGCCTGGTTCTTGTGCAGGTCGGCGAGACCAACGGCCAGCAGCTTGTCGAGTGGAGTGTCGACCATCTCTTCGTAGTCGAGCGCTTTCGAGAACGTGCCAGCGCCGTACTTGTAGTCGCCGTTGGAGCGTGGCAGCAGGTCGGACTTCATCCATGCTCCGTAGCTTTGCAGCGCGGCGATGACGGCGGCGTTGGTTTTGGTGAACTCTGCTTTGGCCTGGGCGTCGTCGGCCCTGGCGAACGCTTCCGGGACGTCGTGCTGGAAGAAGCTGACGAGGCCGTCTACCTGTTCGAGGGCGATTTCGGTGTAGATCTTCGGCGGGTTCTTGAGGTTTTTGCGGCCGTCGGCAAGCACTTGCGGCATGAGCTTTTCGCGGGCGATGGCGGCGCGCAGGCGGGTGTTAACCGGGGCATAGTCCCGCTCCATCAGCGTGAAGATGGAGCTGGTGATGCCGGACGAGTAGCTGTCCGGGTTCTTCTCCCAGTCACGGATGACTTCAATCTGGAGCAGGTTGAGGCGGATGCTGTTGAGCAGGATCTGCCGGTCGGCGGCCTGGGCGGCGTCAAGGCCATCGGCGGGAACCGCGGTGATCTTCTCTTCCCAGTCGTGGAGCGCGGCGGTTTCGCGGGCCATGTTGGCGGCGGAGTAGTCCTCAAGCTGCGCGTCGTACTGGTGGAAGCCGACGGCGGTGCCGGCCGTGGGCGCGTACTTGAAGAACGCCTGGTCGAAGTACTGCTCAGACAGAGCGTTGAAGGTCTGGGCGGCGCCGACGCGCTGGGCGGGTGCAGGAAACGACGCAAGGAGAGAGGCACAGGCTAGAGCAAGGAGAGTTCGCCGCATGGAAGGAAGTATCGCAGAGCGAGGCTGCGGGTGTCGCGGAGGACTCTTGCATCTCACAGGGCATGGAACAGCTTCAACATAAGACAGCAGGCACGCTTCTGCTTCTCTCAGCATTGCTCGCGACGCCGCTGATTTCCGGGTGCCTCATTGGCGGGTACAGCAGCGGTGGGGGCGGGCACTTCTTCCTATTCCCAGGCATTGGCGTCATTCTTTTAGTCGTCCTGCTCTTTGCGCTCCTGCGGCGCCGATAGCTTCCCTGGCTGCTTAGTTCACGGCTTCGGACGAACTTGAGAGCATGCCGAGAAGGTTTCGGGCCTCGACGATGACGGTAGACGCCTGGCCGTCAGGAAGCGGCCAGCGCAGGACGCCCTGCGGCGTGAGTTGTGCGCCGTTTTTGGCGTGGCGGGAGACCAGCTTCATCAGCGTGCCGACGTTGACCCCCTTGCCGGGCTCGCTGGGAGCGGCGTGAAGCTTTTCCGAGAAGGTGATGAAGAGCATGTCGCGCATGGCCTGCATCTTGCCTGCCTGGGCCGCGGGTGCATTGGCGGGGCGCACGGCTGCTGTTTCGCGGAGGGCTTTTGTGGCGTTGGACTCTGTGCGGTTGTTGAGCGCGGCGCGGCCTGAGAAGTTGAGCGCCGCGGTTTGCGGGGCCTGACCGTGACGTCCTGCGAGTGCGGGGCCGCCGAAGCGATTGGGGGCGTTGAGATTCGCGATGGCGGAGGCGCGTGCCTGGCCGTGCTGAGGAGTGTTGGCGCGCGTGGGAAGGCCCAGCGAGCCTGAGCGTTGCGGTGGCGCACCGGCGCTCGTGGAGCCCACCCGTGACGATGATGCTGTCGCGGAAGGGGCACCCGACTTCTGAGCCTGAGCAGGCTTCGCGGGTTCGATGGCTACGCGCTTGCGTTCGAGCTGTGCGATATCGAGACGCTCGCAGAGCAGGCGGATCTCGGCAGCGGCCAGCAGGTGCAGGACGCCTTCAGGCGGGGTGCCGTAGCGGTCCTGAAGCTCGTCGCGAATTTCGGCGAGATTCGTTTCTGTCTGCGATCCGGCGATCTGCTTGTACATCCGCAGGCGCTGCGATTCTTCAGGGATGTAGACGTCGTCAATGCGGACGGAGATGCCGAGGTTGACGACGACCTGCGAGCGCTCTTTCTGCTCTTCGCCTTTGAGTCGGCTGACGGCCTCTTCGAGCATGGTGGTGTACATCTCGAAACCGATGGCCTCGATGTGGCCGCTCTGCTCGCCGCCAAGCATGTTGCCGGCGCCGCGCAGTTCGAGATCGAGCGCGGCGATCTTGAAGCCGGCACCGAGGTCAGAGAACTCCTTGAGCGCGGAGAGGCGGCGGCGGGCGACCTCGGTTAGCTGCTGCTCAGGTGGGATGAGCAGGTAGGCATAGGCTCGGCGGTTGCTGCGGCCCACGCGGCCACGAAGCTGGTAGAGCTCCGAGAGGCCATGGCGGTCGGCGCGATTGATGATGATGGTGTTGGCCTTCGAGATGTCGAGGCCATTTTCGATGATGGATGTCGCGCAGAGTACGTCATACTCGCCGTTCATGAAGGCGAGCATGACTCGCTCGAGTTCAGCTTCGGGCATCTGGCCGTGACCTACGACAACACGCGCCGCCGGCACCAACTCGCGGATCATGGAGGCCATCTCGTAGATGGTTTCGACTCGGTTGCTGACGAAGTAGGCCTGGCCGCCGCGTTCGAGTTCCACTTCGATCGCTGTGCGCACGAGCTTTTCATCGAACTTGGCGACGACGGTCTGGATGGCCATGCGGTCGCGCGGCGGGGTCTCGATCACGCTCATGTCGCGCAGGCCGAGCATGCTCATGTGCAGTGTGCGCGGGATGGGTGTGGCGGACATGGCGAGCACGTCGACGGAGGCGCGCATCTTCTTGAGGCGCTCTTTGTGTTTCACACCGAAGCGTTGTTCTTCGTCGACAACGAGCAGGCCGAGATCCTGGAAGCGGATATTTTCAGAGAGGATGGCGTGGGTACCGATGAGGATGTCGACCTTGCCCTCGGCAGTCTTTTCGAGAACTTCTTTCTTCTCCTTGGCGGTGCGGAAGCGGGAGATCATCTCGACGTTGACGGGGAACTTGCTGAAGCGGCGCTTGAAGCTTTCAAAGTGCTGGAAGCAGAGAACCGTGGTGGGCGTGAGGACGGCGACCTGCTTGGAGTCCTGCACGGCCTTGAAGGCGGCGCGCATGGCGACTTCCGTCTTGCCATAGCCGACGTCGCCGCAGAGGAGGCGGTCCATGGGCTGGATGGATTCCATGTCCTGCTTGATGTCGGCGATGGCGTTGAGCTGGTCGTCGGTTTCGTTGAAGTCGAAAGCGTCTTCAAACTCGCGCATGAGGTTACTGTCGGGTGAGAAGGCCGTGCCGACCGCAGTCTTGCGCTGCGCGTAGAGCTTGAGGAGCTCTTCGGCCATGTCTTCCATGGCCTTCTTGACGCGGGCCTTCGTCTTGCTCCACGCCGGGTTGCCGAGACGATTCAGCTGCGGCGCGGGGCCAGTGTCCGTGGAGCGGTACTTCTGGATGAGATCGAGGCGCGTGAGCGGGACGTAGAGCTTGGCGTCCTCAGCGAAGGTGAGGATCATCAGCTCGAGCGGCGGTGGCGCGTTGGGGTCCTGGGGCTTGTTGTCTTCAAGGATGCGAAGGCCGTCGTAACGGGCGATGCCGTGCTCGACGTGCACGACGTAGTCACCCGGCTTGAGGTCGCGGAGATCGCTGATGAAGGCGGCGGTCTTGCTCCGCTTGGCGACGGGACGGGCGCTGACGTCTGCGTCGTCGGAGATGTCGTTGGCGCCAATGACGACGAGCTGGCGCGCGGTGCTGCGGTCGAGATCGAGAACCTGCACGCCGTTGGCGACAGCGGCGCGCACGATGACGGGCGTGCGGAGGTCGCCGGCGAGGTAGCTCGTTTCTGAGTAGACGGTGGTGGAGACTCCCTGTTGCTGCTCGGCACGCGAGCCGATGCGGTAGGGGACACCGTACTCCTGCAGCAGGCCGGCCAGGCGCTCGACTTCGCCCTGATTGGGAGCGGCGATGAGGATGCGCGCTTCGTTCTCCATGAGCGAGCGAAGCTGATCAAGCATCGCGGGAATGGAGCCGTGGAAGCGCATGGTGGGGCGCGTGGCGAACTCGATCTCGGAGGCGTCGGAGCGGTCGGAGTCGAGGACGTCCACGGCTCCGAGCTGGTCGAGCTCGCAGCCGGGGAAGGCGCGAAGGGCGTCCTGCAACTCCCACGGCGAAATGTAGAGATCTCCGGGACGCACCAGGTTGCCGATGCCAGCACGGTCGTGGCGCTGCTCCACCTTCTGCCACCAGCGCTCGCCCTGGTTTTCGATCATGGAGGGCTCTTCAGTGAGCACGCGGGTTTGTGGGCCCATCAGCTCAAGCAAAGAAGATTTCGCTCCGGCTACGGGCGCGTAGAACTCCCAGCCGGGAAAGACAGTGGCATTGCCGACGCTGGTGTGAGTCTGCAGCTCAGCGGGGATTTCTCCGCCTTCGAGCGCCGCGCCTGCGGCTGTGCCGCTGCGGGTGAGGCGGGCGTTGATAGCTTCGAGCACCTTGCTGGTAATGGGGATTTCGGTAAGCGGCAGGAGCAGTACGGACTCAATCTGTGTGCTGGAGCGCTGCGTGTCAGGATCGAAGCGGCGGATCGATTCAATCTCGGTGTCGAAGAAGTCGATGCGGACGGGGCGGTCCTGCTCGGGAGAGAAGACGTCAAGGATTCCGCCGCGGAGTGTGACCTGGCCGGGTTGCTCGACGACGTCGACGCGGGTATAGCCGACGGAGGTGAGCTGCTCCACGATCATGTCCGGCATGTGCTCTTCGCCCTTGTGCAGGTGGAGCGCGAGCGCGGTGTAGTGATCTCGCGCAAAGAGACGCATGCACGCTGCTTCGACTGGAGCAATGACCAGCTTCGCCTTGCGGTTAGCAAGCTTCCAGAGCGCGGTGGCGCGCTGTTCCTGGATTTCGGGGTGTGGCGAGACGTTCTCGAACGGCAGAACATCGTGGGCGGGGAGGCGCAGGACTTCGTCGCGGGTGAGGATGCCGGTGAGATCGCAAGCAGCGAGCACGTTTGCGTGGAGAAGCTCGGCGGCCTTGTTGTCCGAGACGAGGACGAGCGTGGGAGCGCTGGAGGTGGAGGCGGCGGCGCGGACAAAGTAGGGAAGATAAAGGGCGCGGGCGGTCGCGGTGAGTCCGGACACACGTCTGCGGCCCGCGCCGCCCGCAAGATGGCGGCGCACACGCGAAAAGGCCTCAGAGCTTTCCATGTCCGCGAGCAAGTCACGGACGAAGGGAAGAATCATGCAAGGACTAGTTTACCTGCTCGTGTTTACCTGCTCGTGGATGGAAGGATGTTTGCCCCGAGCCGGGTGGGGCGAGGCGTGCTGTTCTACCTGGCGGCGGACTTGATGGCGTTCTCGGTTTCCTGTTCGAGATTCTTGCCGACCATCGCCTGACCGTATTCAAGCAGCGTGACCATGAACACACCGCCGCAGATGTTTCCGGCCACCGCGGCGCCGAACCAGCGAGGGTATGCGAGCCAGGGGAGCTGGTGTGTGAGCACGGCGGCGAGAACTTCTCCGGAGGTGGCGATGCAATGGGCGAAGTTGCCGAGGCCGACGAGGAAAGTGAGGACCCAGATGATCATGACCGAGCCCGTGATGGAGTGCGAGCTGGAGACGAGCCATGCGGTGGTCGCGATGATCCAGCCGCCCATGATGCCGGTCCAGAAGACGGTGGAGGCAGGCTGCTGCGCGGCATCAATGCCAAGCCCCGCAATAGCCTGGACAAGATGCGGTGAAGCTGCCGGCGTGAGCGAGATCAGCCCGGCGAAAGCCAGCGCACCCAGCACGTTGCACGGCAGGACGATGGCCCACAGCCGTAGCGTGTTCCAGAACTCCCGCTTTTCAGCGAGGACGAGCGCGACTGGATAGAGCGTATTTTCCGTGAAGAGTTGAGAGCGGCCGATAATCACCACAATGAAGCCCAGCGGATAGAACATGCGCGAGAGGACATATGTGGTGGGCGTGTGGCCGAGTGTGGCGAGGATAAGGCCGACGCCGAGCGCGGAGAACCCCATGAAGGTGCCGCCGGTGAAGCCGGAGATGGCCAGCGAAAGGCTGGTGCGCTTCAGTTCGGCCTGCGCGTTGCGGGCGACCTGCTGGTAAATCTCTTCCGCGGAGGGACGGGCGAGATCTTTCTGCAGCGACTCCGGAGCGGCGTCGTTGCCGGCACTTTCGGCGGGGGTTTCTTCGCCGTTAGCTTCCGAGGGATCGGCCTGGCTGCCGGATTTGCCGCTTTCAAAGCCGATCTGCTGTTCCTGCTGGTCATCCTGCAGGGTGGTCATGCTGTCCTGGGGCATTCGGCTCCTTCGTGCGCTGCTCAGGTGAGATGCGCTGCGGGATCGGGGGAGGGCGCAGTTGGTAAAATCTATGTCTATGCCCGCCGTTGCAGGAATATCCCCTGAAGTGCTCGCGAAGTATCAGCCCGTGATCGGGCTGGAAGTGCATGTGCAGCTGTTGACCAAGAGCAAAGCATTCTGCGGCTGCAAGAACGAGTACGGCGGCGACCCGAACACGCATACCTGCCCTGTGTGCCTTGGTTTGCCGGGGGCTCTGCCGGTGCTGAATCGCGAGGCCGTGCAACTGGCCACGCTGGCGGCGAAAGCGATCGGCTGCACGATCAACGAGCGCAGCATCTTCGCACGCAAGAACTATTTTTATCCCGACTCGCCGAAGGGCTACCAGATTTCGCAGTTCGATAAGCCATTGGCTGAGTTTGGCGCGATCTATGTGCCGAACGAGACCGAAGAGTTCCCAGACGCGGATGAGCGGCCGGGTTATCGGCGCATCGGCATTACGCGCCTGCATATGGAAGAGGACGCGGGCAAGAGCCTGCATGATGGGTTTGCAGATTCGAACACGCGTACCTATATCGACCTGAACCGCTGCGGCACGCCGCTGGTGGAGATCGTGAGCGAACCCGACCTGCGCACGCCGGAAGAGGCGTTCGAGTACCTGACACGGCTGAAGGAAATCCTGCTCTACACGGGCGTGAGCGACTGCAATATGGAAGAGGGTTCGCTGCGCTGCGACGCCAACGTAAGCGTGATGCTGAAGGGGGCAACGCAGTACGGCACCAAGGCCGAAGTGAAGAACGTGAACTCGTTCCGCTACATCCGCGCGGCGCTGGAGTACGAGATCGAGCGGCAGATTGGCGTGATCGAGGATGGCGGGCGAGTGGTGCAGGAGTCGCGGCTGTGGAACAACGCCGAGGGCCGCACGTTCAGCATGCGCAGCAAGGAGCAGGCGCACGACTACCGGTACTTCCCGGAGCCCGATTTGCCGGCGCTGATCGTGGATGCGGCGTGGCAGAAGCAGATTTTCGCGGACCTGCCGGAGCTTCCGGAAGCCAAGCGCGAGCGGCTGGTGCATGAGTACGGGTTATCGCTTCAGGATGCGGCGACGCTGGCTTTCGACCAGGCATTTGCCGACCGCTTTGAGACCGCGGCCAAGCTGGCGAAGAGCGCCAAGCGCGTAGCGAGCATCATGCTGAGCGAGATCACGATGCGGCTACGCGCAGCGGAGATCAAGTGGGGGCAGAGCCCGGTGACGCTGGAGGGAATCGTGCTGGCGGCTGATCTGGCGGAGGCTGGCGAGATCAGCTCGAAGCAGCTGAAGCAGTTGCTGGACACGTGCTTTGCCGAGGGACGCGACTTCGCGTTTGTGTATGACCGTGACAAGCCGCAGCAGATTTCGGACACATCTGCGATTGAGGGCATGATCGATCAGGTGATTGCGGCGAACCCGAACCAGGTTGCGCAGTTCAAGGGTGGCAAGCGCACGGTAGCGGCGTTCTTTGTGGGACAGGTGATGAAGCTGAGCAAGGGGCAGGCGAACCCGGCGGTGCTGAATGAGCTGGTGGTGAAGAAGCTGGACGCGGCGTAGAGGAGGTCACGACCTTGCAACCACTTGACGTTCGTTGCCTTTGGTTGTCATTCCCGAAGGGAATCTGCTTCTCTACCGTAGAGCTACGTGTGGGAACGCTTCGCGCCTGCTAGCATTTCGCCATGGCGCGGCGCGAGTATGACTTCTGGGTATACATTCTGGCCAGCCGTTCGCGCACCCTCTATATCGGGATGACAAATGGCCTGATGCATCGCACAGAAACTCACCGGAGCCTCGTACCCGGCAGCTTCACGGCGCGGTATGGAATCTTCCGGCTGGTCTACTTTGAGCATCACCAGTACGTCTTGAATGCGATCGCGCGTGAGAAGCAGTTGAAGAAGTGGACGCGGGCGCAGAAGATCGCGCTCATTGAAGAACTCAATCCAACGTGGCAGGACCTGTTTCTGGAGTTCGGCCAAAAGATTGTTCCGAGACTGAGCGGACAGCAGATTCCCTTCGGGAATGACAACCAAAGAAGCAAGAGCGGAGAGCATGCCGCGCGCGCAGCCGAAAAGTTGAACGGCTCATGAAGCCGATGCCGCTCTCACGCTTGCGTCGTTTAACTACGGCGCTGACGCTTCTGTTCCTTTCTGGCTGCCACAACACTTACACTGTGCCTGAGTCCCCCATGCCGCCCAACACCGTGCTGCTATCGCAGATGATGCGGGAGCTGTCGTCGCAGCCTGGGTTTACGCAGGCGCTGCTGGCGCAGCTCGACACGGGCGGCAAGAAGGGGCCGGCGCTGATGACGCCGAAGCTCGTGGATGAACTTCGCAAGCGCATCCTCGGCAAGGACTGGCAGGGGCTGGACCGCTTTCCCGGGTGGACGATGCGGGAGGTCAACCCGACCGTCGACGTGGTGGACAAGTTCGCGGGGAAGAATCCGAAGCTGGAAGGCATGAGCGCGGTGCATCCGGGTTCGGCTGCACCGGCGCTGGATGAGAAGCAGGCGAAGGTGTTTCTGGATCTTGGGCCGTACGCGTTGGACAAGGAGCAGACGGTATCGCTGGATGAGCCTTCGATGCTGCCGCCCTACAACAACGCTGTGAACCAGACGACGCTGGGCGATGGCGTGGTGCGAGGCGATGGGCCGAATGAGTTAGCCGCGGAACATGCGGAGAGTCAGCGGCTGGCAGATGTGCTTAACCGGTTGGCGGTGAACAAGCTGGAGGGAGCGAAGCCGTTCCAGGTGAGGTTGCGGACAGCGTTCGTGAACGATCGCGATCCGCTGGTCGCGAAATGGAGCGAAGAAACTCTCGATACACCAGAGCAACTGCTCCAGCTGCTCTCGCAAAGTGGGCATACCATCATGGTTCAGGACGCGCGCTACTTCGCGAACTTCGGGCACTTTCATTACAAGGGTCAGGACGTGATGATGCCGTTCTGGCTGAACACGCAGATCGTAGTGCCGAAGAGTGGCGGATGGTTCCGTAGGCGCAGGCCACTGCTGATCCCGGTGGCACATGCGGAGTATGAGTGGCATGTGCGCGGGCCGAAGATCAATGCCGATATCAGCTGGTACTTCGGCATCGATGGCAAAGCCGAGTGGCGGACGATGGACACGCTCGATCAGGCTTGGGTGCAGAAGCGCAACGCGCATACCTATACGGGTGCGGATGCGATTGAGGTGACGCGGCTCACTGGCCTGATGACGCTGGCCTACATGCATCAGCATGCGCGGAGACCCGAGCTTCCGTTCGGCGGCTACTATGCGCTGGGGGTGTGCCAGGACAATGTTTCGGCGATCGAGAGGAAGATGATGGGCAAGTCGACGTTGTTTCCAAACACGGCGGATACAGCGCTGTTCGACGATCCTCGTGATGCGGAAGTGAATGCGCTGATGGAGGCAATCCCGAAGGATCGCGCGGGGCACAAGCCGGAGCCGGAACGTGTGTTTGGCTCGCTGCCGGTAGAGGCGAACGAGCAGGGCTTCGATTCGCTGACTGTTCCGGGGCTTGCGGATGATTTGAAGGCGACTTACGCGGCGTGGCAGAACGGCACGCTGGAGCGCACGCATCATCGTTGGCTCTACCTGTGGGCGGCTTTGGGACTGCTGGGATTGGCGGCTGCGATGCGTGGGCTGTGGTCGCGCGTGCGCAGCCGCTAGGCTTCCGCCGCGGCACTGTGCCTTGATGCCTGTTCTGACAGCCTGATGATCTCTCCAGTTGCGAGTTGAAGGTTCTGAGTTGTCGGTTCGAGTGCGCTGCAAGGGACGCGCGCATGGCTCGATGTGGATAGCTGCGTGCAACGAAGTCGGTGCACGCGCTCTCAAACACTGCGGGAGGTTTTACCCAAATGGCAACCGCAAAGAAGTCGAGCAGCAAGAAGTCTTCGGCAAAGAAGGCTTCCCCGAAGAAGGCAGTGAGCAAGAAGGCTTCCCCGAAGAAGGCAGTGAGCAAGAAGGCTTCCCCGAAGAAGGCAGTGAGCAAGAAGGCTGCCACGAAAAAGGTCGCAAGCAAGAAGAGTGCAAGCAAGAAGAGCACGGTGAAGACGAGCGCGAAGAAGGCTTCTGCGAAGAAGACGAGCGCGAAGAAGAGTCCGGCGAAGAAGTCCTCAACCAAGAAGACCGCCGCGAAGAGGAGCGGCGGACGGAAGTATGACCCTTCGGTCGGGAAACGCGTGGAGCGCGAGATGCACGAGATGCATCGCGGTCAATTGAAGAGTGGGCGCAGCAACAGGAAGGTCACGAATCCCAAGCAGGCTATCGCCATTGCGCTTTCCGAGAAGCGGCGCGAAGGAGCGAAGGTGCCCCCGAATCCGAACAAAAGCAAGAAGTAGCAAACAGGAAGCAGCGAAAAGGGGCTGCCACTGGCAGCCGCTTTTGTTTGTTTGCGTGCGGGTTAGTGCATGTCGTTGTCGACGTCAGCCGCGGCACTGTGAGTGTGAGCGGGACGAGGGGCCTGCGCCAGTTCCGTTCTCGCGGGGACACGCTTGTGTGTGGCGGGCACGTAGGTGGAGTAGATGCTGATGTGGAAGCAAGCCTGCTGGAACTCTTCTTCCACGTCGATCTTGCCTGCCTCGATGAGCGGCATCAGGTAGCTGCGCATCCAGGCGATCTGCGCGACGGACATGCCGCGCTTGCCGAAGTCGAGGGCCTGGCCGGTAAGGTGCGGGGAGGCGCCTTCGCCATCGACCGCGGCGGCGTTGCCGTTGGTGCGCTGCAGGCGAAGCTGGTAGGCGACGGTGCGTACGGCAGAGTTGACCTGAAGGGCTTCGCCGAAGTGCTGGTAGAAGGCACTGGCGATGTCGTTGGCGAAGCGTACGGCCCAGGGGCGCGCGGCACGGCGGTTCTCGGGGAGGCCTTCATTGATGCGCAGGCTTGCCGAGTCTTCCAGGTCGACGAGGAGATGGGCGCGGCGCATGCGGGCGAGGTCGGCGTCGTCCTGAATCCGGGTAAGGCCTGAGTCATCGGCCATCTGGTTCTGATGAACCAGGATGTCGCGGCTGCCCTTGAGCGGCGGAGGAACGAGCAGCCTGCCGTCGCGGTTGTAGAGCGGGACGAACATGGGCTTGCTGGCGACCTCGGCGGCTTCCCGTAGCGAAAGCGCCTGCTCGGCGGGAGTGCCGCGCGGAGGAGCTATGGGAGCCAGGGCCGCGGGGCGGGTGCCAGGCTGAGTAGCGGGTGAGCGAAAGTCGATTTCGCTGCCGAAGCCTTCGACTGCTCCGGTATTTGACTGCATGGGCTGACTCGACGGAGCCGAGACCATAGGCCGAGCGAACGCCGCCGCAACCGCGGCCTGCCTCCGAGCTGACTCAGAGAGAGGGGACGGGCGCGCGGGGCTGCCCATCGGCAGCCTCTCGTCGTCATCGGGTTGCGAAACGCCGGTCAGGTTTTCAGCCGCCGGTCCGGGGCCTGCCGGAGCCGTAGGTGACGTAGATGTACTGTGCCCGGAGCGGCGAGCAAGGTTGCGGGCAACGTTTCCGGGAGTGCCATTATGCACGGGCAGCACGGCGGGTGCGCCAGGGGCTGGCGTGGGCTCACGATCTTCGGCAACGAGATCGGCTTTCTCTGTGCGTACGGCATCCGTGCGCACGGCGTCCATGCGTGCGGCGACGGATCGCGAGCTGCCGGGTATAGGCTCGCTCCGGTGCGAGTTCCCAGAAATTGGCTTCTGTGTTGCGGCTTCGGCGTAGGTTCCGTGGCTCCTCGCCGGCGCGGTTTCGCGGGGAAGTTCGTGCCTGCCGTGGCGAGCATCGGCGCGGCGAACGGGAACCGGATCGTCGATGGGCTCTTCGTCGTGGCGCTTGTGTCCCGCCCGCGCTTTGGCCGGCGCCTTCGAGGCGTGGCGGGAGTCTTCGCTGTCGCGGCTGTGCCGGGGTGTTGCGGCGCTCCTGTGGGCTGCGGAGGAGCGGGCATCACGGCTTGCGCGTTCCCCGGTTTCCGTTCGTGAGGACTCGGCGATGTGACGATCTTTACGGCTGGAGGATTTGCCTGGGGCTCGCGAAGAACGGAAGTCTTCGTCGTGAACGACGTGGGCCTGCGCTCGCCCGGCACTGGGAGCCGAAGCGTGGTGCGTGTGGTTGACGCGTGTCACCGCGAAGGCGGCAGGCACCGCACAGACAGGCAGCAGAAGGCTGCCGGCGACCATGAAGGCCGCTGACCCGCCGTTCCTGCGCAAGGCGGCAAGAAGCCGCGCTGCACGCGTGCCGTTGAAGAAGGCTCGCCGTGAGGTCATGAGACAAGATGTAAAGGAGGCCGCGAAGCCACCAGAGCTTTTTCAGAGTATTGGGTACCCAGGCCTTGAGGTAAGTGGCGACGATGGTTCGTGCGCAGGTAGTCAACAGTCGCCGCCTGCATGAAGGCGCAACCTGTGCGCGGTACAGTGGGTTCTACAGGTAGCGGAACGCGAGTGGGCGAGGGACAAACGGACGATGGGCGAGAGACAGGCGTTGCGAAGCTGGCGAAAGGGTTTGCTGGCTTGTGCGGCTGCGGCCTGGATCGTCGCCGCTCTCTGCTGGCGCTCGCAACCGGTGCAGGCGCAGGCGGCTCCGGAGCCAAACACCGTTGAGTTCTACAACATGAAGGTGGTCCCCATCCTGCGAACGAACTGCTACCGCTGCCATGGAGGGCTCAACCATCGCGGCAACCTGCAGATCGATACGCGGTCCGGCATGATGAAGGGCGGTAAAGATGGCTCAGTGCTTGTGCCGGGCCGGCCTGACCAGTCCTTGCTGATCAAGCTGATTCGCCACCAGGGGCCATCTGACGACCCCATGCCAATGCC
Organism: Granulicella sp.; assembly: GCA_965198545.1. Taxonomy (GTDB): domain Bacteria; phylum Acidobacteriota; class Terriglobia; order Terriglobales; family Acidobacteriaceae; genus Granulicella. Next base: position 393,206 of record CBDAPS010000005.1, read on the forward strand.
GCCGAAGAGCAAGCTTTCCGATGCCGACATTGCGACGGTGACGGCGTGGGTGGCGGGTGGGGCGAAGATGCCTTAAAGGCAGTGGTTAGTGGTTAGTGGTTAGGGCAAGGGCACAGGCGCTCAGAGTGAGCGCCTGTGGCTTGCGTAGGAGCGCAACTTACAGCTTGCCGAGCTCTACCAGGCGGACACTCTTGATGGCTTCCACCTCGCGGAGGCGGTTGAGCGCTCCTTCGAGTCTGCTTTCTGTTTCGGCGGGAACGTCGAGCTGGACAACAGCCAGCGCCTGGCCGGGAGTCTTGGTCGCTGCGTCTCCGCGGCCAAGGGCGAAGCTGGCAATGTTGAGCTGCTCTTCGCCGAGGATGGTGCCAACGCGGCCAATGACGCCGGGGACGTCCTGGTTGCGAATGATGACCAGGGTTCCGGCGAGCTCGGCTTCGATGTCGATACCGTCATAGCTGAGCAGGCGCGGCGAACGGCTGTGAAGCACGGTAGCGAGGCCGGTCCAGTCTCCCTGCACAGGGCCTGACTGATCGCCGCCCGCGCTCTTGCGGGACCAGTGGAGCGACAGGCGCAGCGTGGCTCCGGTGCCGCCGCTAACATGCTCGCGCTTGTCTTCCTGAACGCGGATGCCACGCTCCGCGGCTGCGGCAGAGGCGTTGATCCGGTTGACGCCATCGGCACCGTGCAGTACGCCGGCAATGGCGGCGTTGCGGATCATCTCAGTCTTTAGCTGGGCGAGACGGCCGTTGTAGGTGAGCGAGATGCTTTCCACGCTACCCTGTTCTGGATTCGATCTTGCGCTGCTGGGGCCAACGCCGGCGGCGTGGCCGAGAAGCTGGCCGAGACGGACGGCCATTTCGATGTAGGGCGCGAGTTCGGCATACTCCTCCTCACTGAGCGAGGCAACATTGACCGCGTTCTGAACGACACCGAGCTTGAGGTAATCGTGAACCTGGTTGGCGAGCTGGATGCCGATGGCCTCCTGCGCCTCGTCGGTGGAGCCGGCAATGTGCGGGCTGAGGAGGACGTTTTCAACTCCGAAGTAGGGCGAGTCCTTCAGCGGCTCATGACGGAAGACATCGAGCGCGGCTCCGGCGACCTTGCCGGTCTTGAGGGCTTCGGCGAGAGCTTCGTCCACGATGAGTTCGCCGCGCGCGCAGTTCACGATGCGGATGCCGGGCTTCATGATGGCGATGGAGGTCGCGTTGATGAGGCCTTCGGTTTGCGGCGTGAGACCGACGTGGAGCGAGAGGTAGTCGCTTTCGGAGAAGACCTGATCGATGGAGACCAGGGTGATGTTGTTTTCGCGGGCGATAACGGGGGCGATGAACGGATCGTAGCCGATGAGCGTCATGCCAAAGGCCCGGGCACGGCGAGCGACCTCCAGTCCGATACGACCGCAGCCGACAATGCCGAGCGTCTTGCCGCGCAGCTCTGAACCCTGGAGCGACTTCTTATCCCATTTGCCCTGGTGCATGCCGCCGTTGGCCCGGGGGATGGAGCGGGCAAGTGAGATCATGAGGCCCAAGGTAAGCTCGGCGACGGCGACCGCGTTGGCGCCAGGGGTGTTCATCACGACGATGCCTCTGCGTGTGGCTTCGACGGCGTCAATGTTGTCGACGCCCACACCGGCGCGGCCAATGATGCGCAGCTTGGGCGCGGCGGCGAGCAGCGTGGCATCAGCCTGCACGGCGGAACGAACGATGAGGGCGTCGGCGTCGGCAAGGGCTGCGGGAAGGCCGCCAGCCGGGATTTGGTCGGCGGTGACGACGTCCCAGCCGGGCTCTTTTTTCAAGATGGCGAGGGTGGCGGGGGAGACTTTTTCAGCAAGAACGATCTTCAACTACGACTCCGGGAAGAAAGGATGAAGGCGCGCGGGCACAACGCTTCCAGTGTACCGGTCAGGCGGTGAACACCCGTACAATCGAAGCATGATCAAGGGCCTCACCACGGTAGCCGCAGTACCTTCACACGACGTGTTCTTGAAGCTGGGCGCGCTGTTTCGCTCGCTTGGGTTTGAAGAAGGAAGTGGCTGGAACGACGCGACCGGCAAGGGAGCGGCGTTTCTGGCTCCCCTAGGGAATCTGGAACTTGCGACCGGACGCGTACCGGCGCGTTCGTCGCTGCTGGTTGAGGTGACCGGGCTGGACGCGGTCTATGCCGTTGTCCGCAACTTCATGGTCGGAAATTACCGTACAGAAGAGGCTTTGGCGCGGCTGACGACGGTCTCGCCGACGGATTGGGGTTCGCGGCTATTCACGGCGGAGTTCGCTCCGGGATTCGCGGTGAGTTTCTGGGAGTCGGAGAACCCGCTGCATGGCCGGCCGATCGCCGTGGAGGGTGATCTTTCCGCCGCGGGCAAGAAGTTTGCGATCGTGGTGGCTCGCTGGAATGCAGTAATCACTGAGCGGCTGCTGCAGGGAGCGCTCGATGCGCTCTATCGTTCCGGGGCTCGCAGGGGGGACGTGGAAGTAGTTCGTGTGCCGGGCGCATGGGAGATTCCCTCGGCGGCGCGCACCCTGGCCGAGACGAAGCGGTTTGCGGCGATCGTGACGCTAGGCGTGCTGTTGCGCGGCGAGACGGCCCACTACGAGGCCATCTACACGGAGGTCGCCCGGGGCATCGGGCAGGCTCAGCAGGAGACTGGTGTTCCGATCGCGTTTGGGGTGTTGACCTGCGAAACACTGGAGCAGGCGCTGGACCGCGCCGGGCTGAAGGCCGGCAACAAGGGATTTGAAGCTGGCGTGGCGGCGGTCGAGATGGCATCGCTGGGAGCCAAGCTGCAGCACGCGAAGTAGAGAAATCAAGAGAGCAGGAAGGTAATGGCAAGGAATGGGTAGTCGAAGAAAATCACGCGAGCTAGCGATGCAGATGCTGTTCCAGGGCGACCTGGGCAAGCAGAAACCGGAGGATGTGCGCCGGCTGTTCTGGGACTCGCGCGATGACGTGGAAGATGAGATTCGGGGATTTGCCGACGACCTGCAGCGCGTGGCAACGGAACGCGAAGAGGAGGTGGATGCGCTGATTTCCAAGCATGCGCAGAACTGGAGGCTGGAGCGCATGGCGGTGGTCGATCGGAACCTGCTGCGCACGGCGGTAGCGGAGATGATCGGCTTTCCGAAGACCCCGGCGGCGGTGGTGATCAACGAGACGCTGGAGATCGCGCGGCGCTATGCAGCGTCGGAAAGCATCACGTTCCTGAATGGGGTGCTGGATGCCGTGGGGCGGGAGTTGCTGGAGAAACGGCTGGAGAAGCCGTTGTAAGTTGTACGTTCTACGTTGTACGTGAAGACAGAAGAGCCCCGCCGGTTGGCGGGCTCTTCTGCTTTCTGCTGAAGGCGGTTTAGCTGGTGGCACGCTTGACGTGCTGGGCGATCAGGTTGGGAACGGCTGTGCCGGTCCCATTGATGGGCGCCAGGTTGAGGGGGATGGTGCTGCTGTCCGTGACCGTGGTGCCGTTGACGGTGAGGATATGCAAGGCGTTGTCGCCGGAGGTGGTGGCATAGAACGTCTTGTTGTCGCTGCTGAAGGCCCCGGCTACGGGCGCCGTGGCGGTGCCCGTCAGGGTTACGTAGTTGACGGTTTTGGTCGCAGGAACATAGTAGGGAAGCTGGCCACTGGTACCGGTGTAGGTGACGAACGCTAACGTGGAGTTCGAGGCTGGGATGACTCCGTTTACCGCAGAAGCGGTGATCCTGGTCAGCGTGGCAGGCGAGGATACGCTGGTAAACGCTACCGGCGTCGAAGTTCCGGTGGTTGGATCCGCCACCGGGCAAGCAGCACCGACGCCTGCAGAGGCAGGCAGCGTAGTGGCGAGATCCTGCAATGTCGCCACGCTACCGTCTGTGGCGAGTCCCAAAATGTGAGCACCATCGTTTGTCGCGGCGATCCGCTGTGTGGGTGACGCATTGGCATCCGCTAGCGGGAAGAAAACATTCGTTGTGGCGGGTGGGGGGCTGGAAGCTGCCGCGCCAGTCGTTCTTGCGCAGTAGCTGCGGCCATCCGTCTCCGTGGTTGCCGCGAAGTAGGCGCCAACGGCAGGCACGGTGACCGCCACGTCCTGGTAGTTCACGGGAACAATCGTGCTGGTCCAGCCGGTGTAGGTGGAGTGAACGAGCATGGTGTTGCCGGCGGCGATATAGACGGTGGTGCTGTCCGGCGTGAACTGGGCTCGCGTACCCACACCGGCGTAGGTGCTTTGCAGCGCGCCGGTAGAGCTGTACAGCGAGGTAGTACCGCGAGTGGCGTCTGCAATGACGAGCGTGGAGCTGTCAGGAGAGACCGCCAGAACGACACCGGGAATGGTGCCGAGCGCTGACGCCGATCCGGAAGAAGTGGAAACGGACATCAGGACGTTGGTGCTGCCCAGATAGAGCGTGGAACCATCCTGCGTGATGACCATGGAGTTGGGCTGGTAGGGCAGCTTGTAGGTGGCGCCGACGCTGCCTGTAGTGAAGTCCACGGAGTAAAAGAAGAAGGAGTTTGTGCTGGCGACGATCACCTGGTTGCTGCTGGTGCCGGTGGTGTTGACCGTGAGGCCGTTGGAAGTGACGGGCTTGCCGTTACCAAGATACCCGATCTGGCTGAAGGGCGAGGTATTGCAGTTTGGGGGCTGACAGATCGCGGTGACCGTCGCGGCCCCGGGGAAGTTGGCGGTGACCGTGTTGGAGCCAGCGCTCAAGGTCTGCGGCGAGGTGGAAACGAACTCCAGCGAGAGGCCGGACAGCGGATTGCCGTTGGTATCCAGCACCGTGGTGGTGAGCGTTTGCGAGTTGTTGAGCGCCACGCTGAAGGGGCTGCTGGAGTTGTTGTTCTTGAGCGAGATGGAGGCAGGCGGGCACGTGGAGAAGAAGCCCGCCGTGCTGCCGGAACCGGAGTTGGAGGAGTTGGCAAGGATGGTGGTAGAACCAGGCTGGACAGCCGTGGCGATGCCGTTGGCGTCAATGGTGACCACGCTGCTGGAGCTCTGCGGAGTGAAGGTGATGTGGCCGACCTGGCAGGTGATGTTGTTGCCGGCGGTATCGAACGCGCGCGCGACGAGCTGCGCGGTCTTGTTCTGCGAAACGCAGGAAAGGCCGCTGTAGACCGTGGTGGAGATCAGCGTATTGTTGGCCGGGCAGCAGTTGGTGCTGGGGTCGGTCGTACAGTTCGTCGTGGCGGAGCCGAGCGTGATGTTGCCGACGACCGGATGGATGTACACCGGGATGGGGTTCGAGGTGGCTCCCGCGGCGGAAGCGGTGACGTAGGCCACGAGCGGCTTGGCGTTGGTGCCGGTAACAGAAGCCGCCGGCGGGTTGCACACGGAGTAATCGGCAACACCGCCGCCGGTGTTGCGATTCCAGGTGCCTCCGCAAACCTGACCGGTGGTCGGGTTGATGTCCGCGAACTGCATGTTGCTGGTGCCGTAGGTGAACGCGGCGGTGGAAACGGAGCTTCCAAAGCAGTCGGTCGCGGTGGCTGAAAGCGAGGAGCCGATCTGGCCATAGTTCAGCGACTCACCGACCGTGGTGAGGTTGCCGCTGAAAGAGATGGTGGTGATCTGGCCGGCTACGGGGCCGGAGTCGCTGAAGCCGGGGCAATAGGTGACCGCCATCGCGTGCTTGCACCCGACGACACCCATGCTGAAAGGAAGAGTGAAACAAAGAACTGCCAGAAGACCGAAAAACCGACGCACCTATACCTCCCCGCGCTGCCGAACGCATCGGCTGCACGGTCTCGCTAACGCCCAAACGGCGGCGACACTGCCAGTAGACAGTTTAGGTGTTGGACGGATGCTGGGGCAAATGGGGAGGAAACCCAGGAAGTAGGAAACAGGAAGTAGCAGGATGGATGATGACCCAGGTACCGCGACTTCCATCGAGTCATCTGAGTCATCGGTAGGCGATAGAGGCTGATCCTGCAGAAAGCTGGCTGCTTCCTGTTTCCTGCTTCCGGTTTTTCTACTTTGCCGGCATATTGTCCGCGAACCACTTCTGGGTGCGCTCGGCGCGGTCCTTGATGTGGGCAGGGTCGCGGAAGCCGTGCCCCTCATTGGGGTAAACGACGAGTTGGGTTTTGACCCCCTGGTCGCGCAGGGCATGCCACATTTCAAAGCTCTGCGGGGCGGGGCACTCGCCATCACGGTCACCGACGATGATCAGCATGGGCGTTTTGGCCTGCTTTATATAGCTGATTGCAGACGATTTCGCGTATACCGTCGGGTCGTCGTAGACGGAGGCGCCGAAGAACGGGATCATCCACTGATCGATGGAGTTTTCTCCGTAGTAGCTCTGCCAATCAGAGATTCCGGCCCCGGCAACGATGGCGCGGAAGCGGTTGGTCTGGGTGGCGGCGAACATGCTCATGAAGCCGCCGTAGCTCCAGCCGGTAAGGCCCTCGCGGTTCCGGTCGATGGGGAACTTCTTTTCCAGCATGTCCATGCCGGCAAGGATGTCGCGGAGGTCGCCGTAGCCGAAGTCCTTGCGGTTGGCGGCGGTGAAGGCTTCGCCCTGGCCGAAGCTGCCGCGCGGGTTGGGCCGGAACTCGAAATACCCCTGCTGCGCCCACTGGCCGCCTCCAACAGGGCCGGAAGAGGCGGACGGGCCACCGTGGACGGTGACAATCAGCGGGTATTTCTTTGCGGGGTCGTAATTTGCGGGGTAGGTGATCCAGCCCTGGACGTGGAAGCCTTCGTTGGTCCACTCGACTGACTCCGTGCGCGCGCCGGGCTTGGCGTTGTCGTTCATGTGGCTGTACTGAACCAGTTTCCCGCGGGATTCCAGCCAGATATCGGGTGCGTGGCCGATGCCGCTCATCACGAAGGCGGCTGTGTCGGTCTTGCCCGAGAAAGTAACAGCGCCCTTCAGGGCCCCACCTGAGACGGACATTTCGCCGAGATCGGTTTCGGGCGCGGCAGGCTTTTTCGTGTTGGTGTCCCACGCCTGCAGCACGGTATGGCCGCTGCGGTCCTCGACAAAGCCGAGAGAATGGCCGTCGAACCAGCCCTCCCAGACGGGGGTGCCGTTAATGCCGGGGGTGACGTCGGTTGGCTCGCCGCCCTTGCTGTCGATGACCCAGACGTCGCCGCCGGTGGAGCCCTGATCGCTCATCAGGCCGCCGATGAAGGCGATGTGCCTGCCATCGGTAGACCAGCTAGGAACGGCGATCTGCAGGCCGTGCATGGCGGAGTTTGTGGTGGTGGGGTCAAAGACGACACGGCCGGGATGCGGATGCTCATGCTCGGCTTCCCACACCGTGAGCTTGGCGACCCACCAGTTGTTTTCGCCGGGTGTATGGGCGGTGACGGCGGCCACTTGCTTCGAGTCCGGCGCCCAGGAGAACTCGTAGGCGTAGGAGTCATTAGCAGCGGGGACAATCCAGCCTGCCTTGCCGGAGGTGACCTCCACGCCGTAGACGCCCTGCACCTCAAAGGTATCTTCGCCAATGACACCGACCAACGGCTTCATGGCGTCGAGCGCGCCGGCCGAACGGGTCGCATTTTCGACGAACAGGAAGGCAATCGACTTGCCGTCAGGCGACCAGGCGGCATGCTGCAGGTTGCCTTTGACGTGGGTGAGCTGGCGGACCTCGCCGGAGGCTCGGGACCAGAGGAAAATCTGCTCCTGGCCGGGCTCCTCGTTCTTGCTGGTGCAGGTGGAGGTGAAGGCCAGGGTTTGCGAGTCCGGGGACCATACGGGCGCGGAGTTGGCGCAGTTGGTGGCGCCGTTGGGCGCGATCAGGCGCTCTTTCGAGGGGTCGGGACTATTCACCGAGTTCAGGTGGAGCGTGGCTCCCTCGCGGCTGCGCAGCGTCCAGGCAAGAAGATCTCCATCAGGCGAAATAGCGACGTTGCCCGGCGCGTTGCCGCCTCCGTCGCGCTGCGCGGTGGCAGCGGAGAATGTGAGGAGGAGGGCCATCGCGGCCAGCGAGGCGGGAAGGGCGGGCGAAAAGCGGCGCATGGTGGAAAGGCTACCACCCGCTCCGCCGTGACCCGAGGGAACAGCCGGGGAGACGTTGCCGAGTGCTTTTGGCGGAATCCTGCGGAAGCCGCCGGCATCAGATAGCTGCGGCGGAGTTGCGTGTCGCGCTTGTGGCGCGGAAACCGGCCCGCTACACTAGATAGTGTTCACGTCGCTGCCCAGAAATCTCGCTGGGAGGCCACACTAAGGAGATCTCTCATGGCTACTGCCGCCGTTACCCCCGAAGTAAATGTCGCTCCGCTCGAAGTTGTCGAAGCGCCCAAGTCAACGGCGCCGGTGGTGTTGACGGACTCCGCGATCGCCAAGGTGAAGGAGATTATGGCGACGCAGGATCCGCTGCCGGCCGGGCTGCGCATTGGCGTGGTGGGTGGCGGCTGCTCAGGCTTCCAGTACTCCATGAGCTTTGAGAACGCCGCCGGAATGATGGACAAGGTTGTACGCTTCGAAGACCTGAAGGTGTTTGTGGACGCAACCAGCGCGATGTACCTGAACGGCTGCACGGTGGACTACGTGGAGACACTGGAAGCCGCCGGGTTCAAGTTCGAAAACCCGCAGGTGAAGAGCACGTGCGGCTGCGGGTCAAGCTTCAGCGTGTAGGTTTTGCCCCAGAAGAGCGAAAGGCAGGCCGCTGGCCTGCCTTTTTCAACTCTTCTGGAGCCAAAGTTGAACTGCACGAACATCTTGCTCTGACAGCTCGCCAGATGAACTGGGACGAGTTAGCCAACGGCCATTTGCTAGGTGCTGCCGAAGAAGCAGGTTTCGATGTGCTGCTTACGGGCGATCAGTCCATGTATTCGCAGCAGAATCATCGGCGCGAAGATCCGAATGATAAGCCTACGCGTCAGTGCTTATCAAGGGGCCAATGCTGTCGAAGAAGACGTGATTATCAGGCACCTTCCAGTGTGGCGATGATGGCGTTTGCCACGTAACGGCTTTTGACGGAGCGAGCGATTTCTCCGTCGCGCCTGCCTTCGCGAACGATCTCGCGAAGCCGCTCCTTCCACCCCGTAAAACCCTGACGTGCGACCTTCGCAGAACCGGAGTGCCGTCGTCGCTGCGGATGGCGGAGTTCATTATCGGGCGCCCCCCGACGATGGCTTACGCCGGATTGCAGGCGCAGACTGGGCTGCTGACCTTCATGGATTGCTTCCTCGTGCTGGGCGTCGTGACGCTGGCGACGGCTACGGCGGCGTGGCTGACACGGAAGTTCAATCCGGGCGGCGCGGCTGCCGCAGACTAACGGGAAGGCTGCCCGTCTAAGATGGACGAAGGCAGCCTTTTCATGACCGAGTTCACCATCCGCCTTGCCGACGACCGCGGCCGCATCCAGGAGCAGAACCACGCTGCCGCCTCGGCGGAGGAACTGCGCGCGCGGTTCACGCAGGCTGGCTATCTCGTTTACTCGGTAAAGGCGCGCTCGGCGCTGGTGAGCACGGCCAAAAAGAAGATCAAAATGGAGACGTTCCTGGTCTTCAACCAGCAGTTTCTGACGCTGATCCGGGCCGGGTTGCCGATCCTGAGTTCGCTGGACCTGCTGGCGAAGCGGCAGAAGGATGTCGGCTTCCGAGCACAGCTTGAGGACGTCGCTTCGCGGATCAAGACGGGCGAGTCGATCTCGGCGGCGTTCGAGGCGCAGGGAAACATCCCGGTGGTGTATACGACGACGCTGCTGGCCGGCGAGCGGTCGGGAAACCTGGAAGAAGTGCTGCAGCGCTTTCTGGACTTCCAGCGGGTGGCACTGACGTTTCGCAAGAAGCTGCGGGCGTCGCTGATCTACCCAGCGTTTCTGGTCGTGATGGTAATCGGGTTGTTTGTCTTCCTGATCACGTTCGTGGTGCCACGCTTTGCCGACCTCTACACACAACTGGGAACGCAACTTCCAGGGTTGACCGTACTGTTACTTTCTACCGGGCAGAACGCGCAGCACTATGGGATTTATGTGGTGCTGGTGCTGGCGGGGCTCGGATATCTGGCGTTTCGCTGGACGAGGACCGAGACGGGCATGTCGACGGTAGACCGCATCCGGATTGCGCTGCCGTTCGTGGGCGGTGTGTGGCTGAAGTACCAGGTCGGGTTGTTTTCGCGGACGCTTTCCACGCTGCTGACGGGCGGTCTTCCGCTGGTGCCGAGCCTGGAAACCGCCGCCCGCTCCATCAGTTCGAAGCAGATTGCGAGGGCGGTTTACAGCTCGGTCGACACGGTGCGCGAGGGCAAAGGCCTGAGCAACAGCCTGGAGAAGACCGGCGTGTTTCCCGAGCTTTCGATCGAGATGATCGAAGTGGGCGAAAGCACGGGCGCGCTGCCGCAGATGCTGAACTCAGTGGCCGAGTTCTTCGAGGAAGATGTGCAGACGTCGCTGGCGGCGATTATGAGCCTGATCGAGCCCATGATCCTTATCTTTATGGGTGTGGTCGTCGTGGCGATCCTGATTGCGCTGTACCTGCCGATCTTTAGCCTGGGTGGAGCGACGGGTGGCGGCGGTGGGGTGGGCGGCTAAAAATGACCATGTTAGAGTGGTCACCGGAGGTCGCTTATGAAAACGCTTGGAGCCACAGAGACAAAAGCGCACTTCCTGTCGCTGCTTACCGAGGTAGAAACAAAGCGCGAACACATCACGGTTACCCGGAACGGGAAACCTGTAGCGCGTGTCATGCCCATGCCGCTCTCCGATGAAGATCCGATCTTTGGATTTTATGAAGGTAAGTTGGAGATTAAAGGCGACGTCATTTCACCGTTGTACACGGATGAAGAACTTGAAGAATTTGAGGCGCGCTCTGCGGCGCAGTTCTGATGGTCGTTGATACGCAGATTGTTTTCTGGCTGGCTCAGAGCCCCAGCATGCTGACTGGCAGCGCCACGGAAGCGATCCGGGACGCCCGGCGCGAAAGCGGTGCTACGTATATCTCTGACAAGACGCTTTGGGAACTCGCGATGATGATGCATCGTGGAGTCGTCAGCGTCCGCACTACACCGCGCGAGTTCCTGGAAACCGTCTGCAAATTCTTCAAGGTACTTCCCATCACGCCGGCAATCGCAGAGCGGTCAGTGCAGTTCTCACGAAACTTTCCCAAGGATCCTTCCGACCGAATCATTGCCGCTACCGCGCTGGTGCACGGATACAAGCTGGTGACTGCGGACGAATCCATCCGGAAGTCCGGCGAAGTGCCTTGTATCTGGTAAACCGACCTTTGTAATTGGAGTCTCACGTTTATGGCCACCATTCCCGTTGCAACTCCGCTTAGTCCCGATTCGCTGACGGAAGCAGAGCGCGCGCAGATTCTGGCGCGGCGCTACCATGCCGAGTTTGTCGATCTGAAGAACTTCAAGATCCAGCATGAGTTGTTCAAGAGTGTCCCGGTGGACATGATGTTCCGCTATAACTTCGTGCCGCTGGAGCAGGATGCGCAGGGCAAGCTGGCGATCGCGGTGGCGGACCCTTCGAAGCTAATGGTGCTGGACGAGATCAGCGGGCTTCTGGGCACGCGGTTAGTAACGCGCGTAGCCACGCTGAGCCAGATCACGGATCTGCTGAAGAAGACTGAGCAGAGCCAGCGCGTGCTGGACGAGGCCACTGAGGGACTGGCGTTCGACGTCGTGGTGGGCGACGAGAACTCGGACGAGAACATCTCGATCGAGAAGCTCACGGCGGACGACGATATCTCGCCGATCATCCGCCTGGTGGATACGACGATCTTTACCGCGCTGGAGCGGCGCGCGAGCGATATTCACCTGGAGACGTTCGACGACTCGCTGCTGGTGAAGTACCGCATCGACGGGGTGCTGCAACAGGCCATGGCTCCCATCGCGCGCGAGCATCACCAGACCATCCTGAGCCGCATTAAGGTCATGAGCGAACTGGATATCGCCGAGCGCCGCGTCCCGCAGGACGGCCGTTTCCGCGTGCGCTACAAGGGCCGGCTGATCGACTTTCGCGTGAGCATTATGCCGACGGTGCATGGCGAAAACGCCGTGCTCCGCGTGCTCGACAAGGAGTCGATGTCGGAGAAGTTCACCAAGCTTTCACTGGATGTAGTGGGCTTCGCGGAGAAGGACCTGACGCGCTTCCGGCGCTATATCAAGGAGCCCTACGGCATGGTGCTGGTCACCGGGCCGACGGGATCGGGCAAGACGACTACGCTCTATGCCGCGCTAAACGAGATCAAGAGCGAAGAAGACAAGATCATCACGATTGAAGACCCGGTGGAGTACCAGATTCGCGGCATCACGCAGATTCCCGTGAATGAGAAGAAGGGCCTGACCTTCGCGCGTGGCTTGCGCTCCATCCTCCGCCACGATCCGGACAAGATTCTCGTCGGCGAAATCCGCGACGCAGAGACGGCGCAGATCGCCATCAACTCCGCGCTGACGGGGCATCTCGTGTTCACGACCGTCCACGCCAACAACGTGGTGGACGTGTTGGGGCGCTTCCTGAACATGGGCGTGGAGCCCTACAACTTCGTGTCGGCGCTGAACTGCATCCTGGCGCAGCGGCTGGTGCGTCAGGTATGTGAGTTCTGCGTGCAGGACGTGTATTACAACCGCGCAGAACTGGAAGCCAATGGGCTGAATCCGGACGAGTGGCGCGATGTCGTGTTCAAGGAAGGCCCGGGCTGCATTGAGTGCGGCGGCACGGGGTATCGCGGGCGCTCGGCGATCCATGAATTGCTGGAACTCGACGACGAAATCCGCGAGATGCTGCTGGAAAAGCGGCCGGGTTCGGAGATTCGCAAGAAGGCCCGCGAGAAAGGCATGGCGTTTCTGCGGGATTCGGCGCTGGAGCGCGTGCGGGCGGGGGTTACGACGCTGCGCGAGATCAACAAGGTAACGTTCATCGAGACGGGGCGCTAGCGGGAGGTACGTTTTGCGGGAGCGAGCGTACTGGTTAATTGTGTTGACCGAGGACTACAGCTCGGATATAAGTGAGCTGTTGCATCCGCCGGGGGACCATCTGACCGGGCAGTAGATGTGACACTGTCCGCTAGGCTCGTAGGCGAGCACAATAAGCCTCCCGGCGCCGGGAGGCTTATTAGTTTGGTTTGCAACATGCGCTCAACTAATTCGTTCAATTGTCGCGCCCCGTAATGCAAGGACACTAATAAGAGGATTTGTCAGATGCCGTTTGGATACCTTCACATTCCGAAGCTGATCATTTCTTTTCTAGTTGGAAGTGCTTCGCTTGATGTGTTAGCTGCGCCAGTCGAGTATTTTTACCCGCGCGGCGGACTAGTTGCCGCAGCTCTTCTAATGTGTGCACTCGTCGTGGCTTTTATCCTAGGTAATCGGATGGGTGGAAATATCTGGGAGCGTTTACAAAGGCTGCGTCGAACGTCTGCCAAACGGAGCTCGGCGCGCAGACGTAAATGACCCTAATCGTCGATTGTTCAGAGATGCTTTCCGGTGGAACGCAGATCGATCAAAACGGTTTCTACAGTCTTTCTGATACCGGCTAGCGCCGATTCTTCTGTATCTGCCAGCCACGACAACGACGGGAACGCTTCGCACAAGCCGACATACTCGCCGTCCTCTGAGGACCAGATGACTCGATAGTTGCAGTGACCTTTGCTCATCTGTGTCCCGCTGCAGTTTAGAACAAACGACACGAGTTTGCCTGCGTCCAACCCCTCAGCACCGCCCATCCTGCCGCCCTGCAAGGTACTCTAGATAGAGCAACATGAACCTACTTCCCAAAGCTTCCGGAGCGCGTCCTCGCGTGGCCTGTGAGATCACCTCGCAGGGCGTGGTGGCAGGCCGGTCGACGGCGGCGGTGGCGGCGCTTTCGGCGGTGGCCAAGGCTGACCTGGGGCCCGGAGCGGTGGTGCCGAGCCTGAAACCGGGCAACATCCCGGACCGGGTTGCGGTGATTGCGGCGGTTCGCAAGGTGATGGAAGGCGTGGGGCTGCGAGGCAACGCGCGCGGGGCGGAGATGACGCTGATCATTCCAGATGCCGCCGTGCGAGTGCTGCTGCTGGAGTTCGAGTCGCTGCCGAGCAAGCTGAGCGAGGCGCTGCCGCTGGTACGTTTTCGCCTAAAGAAGCTGTTGCCGTTCGAGGCAGATGATGCCATGGTGACCTTCCAGGTGATGACCCATGGCAAGACTCTTGTCCGTGTGCTGGCCGTGGCGATTCCTCGCGACGTTCTGGCCGAGTACGAGACCGCCGTGCGCGAGGCTGGCTTCGAGCCGGGCGCGGTGCTGCCGAGCACGCTGGCTGCTCTGGCGGGTATCGCCGATGGCGAGCCTGCGGCGCTGCTGGTGAACGCGAACAGCCTTGGGATTACAACCGCGATTGTGCGCGAGGGATTGTTGCTGCTGCATCGCAGCGTGGACTTGCAAGAGCACGGGCCGATCATCCCAGCGAATATGCCGCCCGCGTTGTTTGAGCCAAGTAACGGTGCCGACGCGAGCGCACTTGTAGCGCTTCCGCTGGTTCGCGAGGAAGACACACTGGCTGAGTGGGCGGCGCAGGAACCGCTGCCGGAGCATGGGCGCAATCCTTACGCCGACCGTGAGTACGCGGAAACTGCAGTGCAGAACGAGGATGGCATCACCGAGCTCCCTGTGCCTCCGGTCTATGCTTCGGAGACGACCGACTCGTACGACAGTTATGTGCAGACACGTGAGACCGCGCCGGTGGGCAACTCGCCTTACGCCGGGCCGACTGTACTGGCCGATCTGAGCGCGGAGTCACACAACTCGGAGTTTTATGCGCCGACCTCGGTAGGGACATTGACAGAAGACCGCAGCGGGCGGCTGACATCCGCGCTTGCATCCATGCCGGGGTCCACAAACGGCTACCATCCAGACGAGGTTGCTCGAACGGTAAACGGAAGCATTCGCTCGCTGGGAGACTCGCACCAGCAGGATGTGGCCGAAGCTGTGAGCGTGGCGGCGGCCTACTTCGAGGACACCCTTTCGACCGCACCGCAGCGCGTGCTGAGCGCGGGTCCTCTGGGGGCTGAAGCTCTGCGCCGGGCGCTGCAGGTGACAGGGATAGGTGGCGCCGACGGGCTGCAGGTTCGTGAGTTTGTGGAACCGGCGGCGCTGGCCGCGGACGCTACGTCCTCGAGTGTGCCGCGCGGCTGGCTGGCGGGTGTGATGGGGGCATTGCGGGGCTAGGCGCATGAAGATTTCAGTCAATCTCGCGACACGCCCCTTTGTGGAGCTTCGGCCGTTTTTCCTGCGGCTGCGAATCATCATGGCCTCGCTGCTGGTGATGGCGGTTGGGCTTGCGGTCGCGTCGCACGTGCTGCAAAAGAAGGTAGACGCACAGGAAGCCCAGGTGAACGCCGTGAAGGCTCAGACGATCCGCGTGCAGCAGGAACGCACTGGCGCGGAACGCCGCATGCAGCAGCCGCGGAATGCCGAAGCACTGGAGCGGGCGCATTTTCTGAATGCCCTTTTCTTACACAAGAGTTTTTCGTGGACAGCGGTCATGATGGATCTGGAAACCGTGCTGCCGGTCGGTGTTCAGGTCACGTCGATCGAGCCGCAAGTGAGCGCTGATGGCGAAGTCGGCATACGACTGCGCGTGGCAGGGGACCGCGACCGGGCCGTGGCTCTGCTGCGCAACCTGGAACACTCAAAGCGCTTTCTGCAGCCACGGCTTTCCACGGAAGTAAGCCAGGCCAAGGAAGGCCAGCAGGGCAACGCGAATGCCGCGGGATCGAACGGCGTAACGGGCTTACCTGCGGGCGTGGAGTTCGACATCCTGGCTACCTACAATCCTCTGCCGGAAGGCGTGGCCTATCCGAAGGCGAAGGTTGTCAAGGCTGTCGACATTGCACCGAGTGCAAATGCCGTGGCAGCGAGCTCTCCTGTGTTCGATACCTCCGGAAGGCATGGCGTCGTATTGAAGCCGTACCAGCCGGGTCAGCCGATAGTCCAGCCAACCGCTCCAGCCAGAATGCGGAGGCAGCCATGAGTACCGTTGTGGCCGTGCCGTCGCCAAATAGCTCGTCGCTGGTACGACGGTTGCCGCGTTTGACCGCACAGGCCCGCGCGCTGCTGACGGCCGTGAACCTGCATTTTGCGGGAGTCGCAGCATTGCTGGTGATTGCGGCCTACTGCGCTGTGCACCTTTTCCTGGTTTGGCAGGCGCTGGGCGCGAGCAATGCGGATGCCCTCGCAAGCCAGCTGGCGAGCCTTCGCGCCGCGCAGATTGCCGCGGCTCCGCTGCGCGGATTGGACGAGAAGCTGGTTACGTCTTCCCATGAGGCTGATGATTTCTATACCGGACGTCTGCCGTATGCCGACTCGCAGATCGCAGCGAAGCTGCACGCGCTCACCAAGCAGGAGAATGTTCGGCTAAGCCGCATTCAACTGATTCACGCTCCGGGATTGAGCGGTTCCAATGAGCTGACTGAAGTGAAGATGGACGCGAGCATCGCTGGAGATTACCGGCCTGTCGTGCAGTTCATCAACTCGCTTGAGCGCGACAAGATGTTCTTCGTGATCAACGGAATCAACCTGACCGGCCAGCAGACCGGGCAGGTGAACCTGCGGTTAAGAATGACTACCTACCTGCGCCTGCCCAGAGGCAATGAAAGCGAAGACCTGGCGCCTGTGAACGACGCCATGCCGGACGAGTCGCCGGCCGGAGGCGCATGATGAAGGCCGGCACGGAGAATCGCAAGAAGACGATCGTTGCTGGAGCCATGGGCGCGGCTGCGCTGGTATGCCTGTTTATCATTTACAACACGTTCTTTGGCGGGCCTGACGCTCCACCGCCCAGTACGACGATCGCTGCTCCTGTGAAGGCCAACGTGGCGACCACCGGCGCGGGCAACTCTCGCGCGCAGCAGCCGACGAATCTTCCCGGCGGCGCGGCTCCCGGGGTGGAGGCGAAGAAATTGGCGAGCGCGAACTCGAGCCTGGACCCTACGCTGGATGAAGCGGCCATGCTGCGCACGGAGAGCCTGGTGTACTCGGGCACGGGCCGCAACATTTTCTCGGCGGTTTATACGCCGCCGGCCGCCCAGAAGCCGCTGAACCTGCCGGTGATCAATCCACGGCAGACCACGGCGCCTCCTCCGGCACCTGCAGGTCCGCCATTGCCTCCACCGCCGCCGCCTATCAACCTCAAGTTCTTCGGCACGGCGACCCGGCCGAGCGGTCTGAAGCAGGTGTTCCTGCTGAGCGGTGACGATGTGTATCTTGCAGCAGCCGGAGATATCGTGGCTCGCAAGTACAAGATCGGGGCGATCAACGCCAACAGCGTGATCGTGACCGACCTGACAAACAACAACACGCAGTCGCTGCCGCTGCAGATGAACTGAGACGCCTTGTGAATCGCGCGCACCGAGTTTCGCAGACCTTGCACCGCGGCTCTGCTGCTGAGCAGACAGGTGAGGAGGGATTTTTGCTGCTGGCTGCCGTGGTGATGGTGGCGGTGGTGTTGATCTCGCTGGCGGTGGCTGCTCCGGTGATCGCGCGGGACATACGGCGCGACAAGGAAGTGGAAAGCATGCATCGCGCGGATCAATATGTGCGGGCGATTCGGCTGTATCAGCGTACCTGCAAATGCGCAGCGTATCCGCCGACGATGGATGCGCTGGAGAAGAACAATACGGTGCGGTTCCTGCGGCAGCGGTACATCGATCCGCTCACGGGCAAATCAGACTGGCGGCTGATCCATACGCCGCAAACGAAGATTCACGTGTTTTTTGGCCAGGAGCTTGGGGAACTGGCGAGTTCGGGGAGCCTGGGGTCGGCACAGGGAATGCAGAGTACGAATGGGCCGGTCAGCATCGCGGGAACGCGCACGCAGACTTCTGGAACTCTAGGGGCCTCAGGAGCGACAGGCAGCTCGGGTTCGACAGGCTCGAGCAGCAGTTCCGATACGGGGATGTTCGGTGACTCGGCTGGTGGGCCGATTGAAGGTGTCGCTACGGCGAGGACGGGAGAATCCATCCTGAATCCGAACGGGCAGACGACGTATGAGAGCGAGGAGTTCTGGTGGGATCCTCGCATGGAGCTGCTGTATGCGAAGTCGAATATTTTGGGTGGCGGTGGGATTGGAACGGCGGGATCGACTTCGGCGACGGGGCTGGGGAACAGCATCAACGGAGCGAGCGGAAGCACCGGCGGCGCAAGCGGAAGTTCGGGTTCTTCAGGCACACCAGCCCTGGGTGCAGGATTCGGTTCCAGGCCGTAGAAGCTAGTGCTTGACGGCGTACATCAGCCAGCTTGCCACGACGGTGCCGCCGACGAAGAGCACGAAGCAGAAGACGCCGAACCGGATCATCATCTTCGGCTCGGCACGCTGGGTGATGCCGAAGACCACAGACGTGAAGAGCGCGAAGAGCAGGACGGCGGGGAAGTGCGTAAGCATCAGGACGCCTTCCTTCCGTTGGCGAGCGAGTGCGCGTCGATCGCGGCGATCAGGTTCAGGCAGCCACCAGCCAGCAGAAACTTGGTGCCCCAGTCGCCGACGGTGAAGGTGACCGTGGCGGCTCCCCAGCCGGCAAAGTGCATGAGGAAGTAGAGGCCGCCAAGACCGATCTGGCCGACGAAGCCGAGCAGGTTGAGGATGTCGTCGGTGGAGGGCGAGTAGGCCTTGCCCTGCAGGCTGAGGCCGACGAGAAACATGCCGAGGATGGATACGAAAAGCAGCGCCGCGCGGATCCACTTGCCGAGGATGAGGTGACCGGCACCGGGGATGAGCCAACCAGCGAGCAGCACGATGACTGGAAGGCTGGATTTCTCGCCGGGGATGCGTTGTGCGATTTGGGCTTCAGTTGCCGAGGTTGTTGCCATTCCGTGGTCGATTCTAACAGTTACAGGCGGAAGAGCTGGTCCTGGCGTGGGCCTGTGACGTGGGCTTGTGGGCCGTGGTTGCCCTGAGCTCTCCGGGTGACCATGTTGATCTCGTTGCGTACGCCGAACTCGCCGGGAAAGTAGAGGCCGGGTTCGACGGAGAAGCAAGTGTTCGGCAGCAGCAGGCGCTCGTCGTGTGTTTCGAGGTTGTCGAGGTGGGCACCGTTGCCGTGGAGTTCCGTGGCTATGTTGTGGCCGGTACGGTGGGTGAAGAAGTCACCGAAGCCAGCCTCGCGGATGACCGAGCGGGCGGCATCGTCGGCCTCCCACCCTGCTAGAGGGCGGTTGGCAGCGTAGGCGCGCTCGATGGCGGTGATGGCGGCGTCGCGGGCGTCGCGCACGGTGTTGAAGACCAGGTGCTCGCGTTCGGTGGGCTCGCGGCCTACTACGCCGGTGGTGGTGATGTCGTACCAGACGGCGTCGGCTCGGCCTCGCGGCGGATCCGCCGGGGCTGATGGATCACTCAGCTTGGCCCAGAGGTCGATGAGGACGAAGTCACCGGCCTTGATGAGGCGTGAGGTCTCCGGAGTGGGCTCGTAGTGGGAGTCTGCGGAGTTCGGGCCGGCGGAGCAGTTGGGGCCGTGATCGGTCCAGAGGCCTTCGCGGCGGAAGCCTTCGAGGATGAACTGGACCACCTCCCACTCGGAGGTATTGCGGCCAGAGGCTACGCTGCTGCCGATGTGCTGCCATGCAGCAGCCAGGACCTGGTCGAGCCGCTGCTGCGCCTCGAAGTGCGTGGCGATCTGGTCTTCGGTGAGGACGGCTTCGAAGAGGCTGACCAGATCGGCGGAGCTGCGGATGTCCTTGCCGAAGCTGCGGAGTAGCTCCACCGTACCTGCGTCGACCATCGACACGTACATGATGGCGTTGCGCGGCGAGTACTGCATGGCGACCGTTGTGGCGCCTTGCAGCATCGCTTCGAGTTTGGCTTCGAGCTCCTGCCAGGCGGAGTATTCGGCTTTCCTGCCGGGCAGGCTGTCCAGCTTGCCACTCTCGATGCGGTGGACGAGCTTGCCGGGCTCCCCGTGGGCGGGCACGAAGTAGTACCAGCGGCGCGAGGTGAAGGTCTCCGGCAGGCCGAGGACACGGTAGGCAATCGGGTCGCGGTGGTGATGGTCGTAGAAGAGCCAGCCGTCGAGATGCTGATCGCGCAGGGCTTGCTGCAGGGCTTCAAGGTCCATGCCGTTAGGGTATCCCTCCCCCCTGACTTTGTTGCGCAAAATCTTCAAACCAAGCGGGTTAGGGGTGGACCTGAAGACAGGAGGCAGCAAACAGGAAGCAGGAAGCAGCTGGTGTGCGGGCCGGGACCATGCCTTCGCTCGGAGCCGGACTGGATGGTGTCTCTCCTTTCCATTTTAGAGATTCGGAAAAATGATCGTGCAAGTTTAGTGGGCTTCGTTTGTTGGAGTTGCGAGGTTTGGGGGTTGACAGGTTGTGAGAACTACGGTGGTTCGGCATCGGCAAGCGAGTGCGGCCTGGCGGCCAGGTGAAGGATCATGCGGTGGGAGTCGGCGCTTGTTTTCTGAGTGCGGCCACTTCATCCAAGAGGAGCAGACGATTCCAGTGGGACATTGCTGAAGTTTGTGGCCGATCATAATCGGTGCAAGTTCGCTGAGGTTACGGACGATAAGCCCACTTCTCGGGACGCACTAAGGCCAGTCCTACATCGTACCTATGCCCGTTCCAGCAATCTCATGCGATGCATATGTCGATGCGGCGGCGTGCCGAACATCCGTTGATACTCACGGCTGAATTGTGATGGTGAACCGTAACCTACTTCATAGCCTGCAGAAGCCGCATCTTTGCTTTCCGAAAGCATGATTTGCTGAGCTTTCTGCAGACGAATCTGCTTCTGATATTGCAGTGGGCTCATCGCGGTCAACGCCTTGAACTGCCTGTGAAGAGATGCCGGACTCATGCTCGCCAGCCGCGCCAGAGCATCGATATGCAACGGCTTCGCGTAGTGATGGCGAATCCAATCGATGACTTTGAGCACCTGTGGTTGCCGGCTTTCGGTCAGGGCAATCTGGCGCACGAAAGCAGATTGTTGTCCGGTAAGAAGACGATAGTAAATCTCGCGCAGGATCAGGGGGGCAAGGGGAGCGACCTCCGAAGGAGACTCCAGCAGGCGTAGAAGTCTTACAAATCCCTCCAGCAATTGGAGGGAGCGAGAGCCTACGGCGATCCCGCGATGCAGGCTCCTCTCTTCGCTCCCCTTCGACAAGTCCAACGCCACTTCTGCTAACAGCTTTAGGTCGAGAACAAGCGCCACAGCCAGGTAAGGATTCTCCGGTGTTGCGTCCGTTATCCGCGCTGACACGGGTAGATCGACGGAACTGACCAGGTATTTGCCCGTGTCATAGTCAAGAGTCGAGTTTCCTACCACTACCTGCTTGCTGCCTTGCGCGATGATGCAGACCATTGGCGCATAGAGCCCGGAAATCATGCAAGGCGAAGTCGTCGCGGAACGTGCGAGAGTGAGGCCGGGAACCGGCGTCGATCGGAACGGATCCGTAGCCTGCTGCATCAGCAGGAGGCGGAGTTCTGACAGGAGACGCTGTCCTCGTTCGTCCGCTTCCGGAGAATTCATTGGCTCAGAAGCCGTATGCAAGGTGGCCGCCTCGATCTGAGAGTATCGTGCAAGAATCGTGTCGTTTCAGACTACCGCTCTCTCGGCTATTCCTCCTACCTTGAAGCAAGCACTAGGTGAGGATGAGCTTTGACACAGAAGACCAGCATGGGACCAACGCGCACAAATAACGATGATACGGGGCCTGCGTTACTGCCCCGGCAGACGGTAATTGTCACCGGCGGTAACTCCGGTCTGGGATACGGATGCGCGAGTGCACTGCTTTCCGCGTCACCGCCGTGGCATGTGATTATCGCCTGCCGCGACCGGGGGCGAGCACAGAAGGCGGTTGAGCTGCTGCGTGACTCGGCGCGACCCGGATCAAAAGTAGAGACGATGGCGCTTGATCTGGCGTCGCTTGCCTCGGTGCGGTCGTTCGCGTCGAAGCTGGATGACAGGCTTAAGGCTGCGGAACTTCCTCCCCTGCACGGTCTCGTCTGCAACGCCGCTGTGCAAGGCGCACGGACGTTCACCGCTGATGGCTTCGAGTCGACCTTCGGCGTGAGCCACCTTGGTCATTACCTTCTCGTCAATCTGCTGGTGCCGTTGATGGAGAAGCCGGCGCGAATTGCTGTCGTCGCCAGCGGCGTCCATGATCCCGCAGAACTGGCCAAGGTGCCTGCCAGCATGGCGGTCCCGGTGCCTGCGTGGAATATGCCAACGGCTCTCGCCAAGGGCGACCTTGGGCCCGCAGCGGCGAACGATGACGCAGCAGCGGATCGTGGCCGAAGATACTCGACCACAAAGCTCGCGAACGTCTATTTCACCTATGGTCTGGCGCTTCGGCTGCCCGAAGGCATCACGGTCAACGCATTCGATCCAGGATTGATGCCGGGGACCGGGCTTGCTCGTGAATATCCGGCCGTCGTTCGGTTTGCGTGGCACAACATCCTGCCAAGAATCATTCCCCTGTTGCGCTTGCTCCTGGTGAAGAACATACACACGCCCGAAGAGTCCGGAAAGGCACTGGCGCGCCTCATCGTCGACCCCGCACTGGTCTTAACGAACGGTAAGTATTTCGAAGGGCTGCGTGAAATCCCTTCGTCGGTGGAGTCATACGACAAGGATCTAGCAGAAGAGCTTTGGCGGGAGAGTGCCACTCTTACCGGGATCGCGCCGCTTCCATAAGTGCGTCCGACGAAGCTCTGCCGAACGGTGCGGGCCCTTGTCAGCAGTTGTACAGAAACAGGAGAGATGATATGACCCCTGATACGACCCTTGCTACGCGGTCTTTAGGAAAGAATGGACCTCTGGTCTCGGCGCTTGGCCTGGGCTGCATGGGCATGTCGGAATTCTACGAATACAGTGATCGGGATGAGGCCTTGAATACGATCGCTGCCGCACTCGACGCTGGAGTGAGCCTATTCGACACGGGCGATTTCTACGGCATGGGGGACAATGAAATCTTGTTGGCCGAGGCCCTGCGCGGCCAACGCGGTAAGGCGTTCATTCAGGTGAAGTCGGGCGCGCAACGTGGTCCGGACGGTACGTTTGTTAGCCTCGACCCTCGATTTTGAAAAACGCGTTGGCTTATTCCTTGAAGCGACTGAAGACGGACCACATCGATTTGTATCAGGTGAGCAAGGATCCAGCGGTGCCTATCGAGGATGCCGTCGGCGCGATCGGCGATTTGGTTCAACAAGGCTATGTCCAATACGCCGGCCTTACCAACGTCGACGCCGAAACAGTCCGTCGGGGTCACGCCACTCATCCCCTCACCGCTCTAGAACTTGAATACAGCCTGATGTCTCGCGACATGGATGGCGAATGATCCAGGAGGCTCTGATCAAGTCCTCCAGAGTTGTCGCTACTGCCGGGCGAAACGCAGATTCCCTCCGGGAAGCACAACAAAAGAGATTGAGGTCTACGCTATGAAACCTTGATCAGAGATTCCCTAGTTCATTCTGCGCTGAGAAAATAAAGCAATGCGTAAAGGCTTTACCAGAACACCACAGCCAGATGCTCCCGGGGCGCCTGTAAGGAACTACATCACTCCCGGTGGGCTTGAGCGCCTGAAAGAGGAGTACCAGTTTCTGCTCAACAAAGATCGTCCGGCGGTGGCGGAGGTGGCGGCGTGGGCCGCGAGCAATGGGGACCGCAGCGAAAATGCGGATTATCAATATGCCAAGAGGCGGCTGCGGCAGATCGACGGAAGGATTCGCTTTCTTTCCAAGCGAATTGAGGTCGCGGAAGTGGTGGACCCGGAAGCCCCGAGGTCGAAGCTGCAGGAGGCGAAGGTATTCTTTGGCGCTACCGTGCTGTATGAAAATGCCGCTGGAGTGGAACGCGAGGTGAGCATTGTGGGTACAGACGAGGTGGATCTCGACCGTAACCATATCAGCTGGGTTTCGCCGCTGGGGCGCGCCCTGATGAGGTCGGCTGAGGGAGACAGCGTCGTTCTCCATGCGCCGGGAGGCGAGGAACGCCTGAAGGTGCTCGAAGTACGGTACGAGCGCATTGCGGTGGAACCGTTCGTTGAACCAATCGGCTCCTATGCTGCTGACCGACAGGCATAGGTTTTTCAAACCGAACCATCTTCGACAGGCCTCGGGTGGAATCGCTGGGTTTGTCTGCCAGCCATGGACCAAGCCCAGGTTTTGCATCCGGGAACAACGTTCGCGCCGTTTCCGTAGATGACAGAGTCAAAGAAGTTTGCGTGGGCAGAACCGTCTGCGCTGCGAACAGGATTGTGGGTGTGCGGACGTGAGTTGGGTCGGGCAGGGAAAAACGGTATTGTGTGGCTTTGTGGGAGCCATTTTGTTGCTGGCCAGCATTGGGGCTTGGGGGCAAGCGCAGCAGGGGAAGCCTACCGTGACCTCGGACGCGGTGCCGAAGGCTGAGCGGCCTGCCGATCTGAAAGTTCCGCTGTTGAAGGCTCCCTTGCGGCTGGCGGACTTTGCCGGCATGAAGCCCAGTGAGGCCGTGAAGGACCAGGTGCTGGAGATCGGCGGCTTCACACAGACACAGCCCAAGGATGGGCAGCCCCCAACGCAGAAGACGGAAGTCTACCTTGGGTACACGCCGAGCACGCTGTATGTGGTGTTTCTTTGTTTCGATACGCAGCCGAAGCTGATTCGTACGCATCTGGCGCGGCGGGAGAATGTGACGACGGACGATAACGTGTCGATCCTGCTGGACCCGTTTCAGGACCATCGGCGCGGGGTGCTGTTTCAGCTAAACCCGATGGGCGTGCAGGCGGACGCTGCCTACACGGAGACCAACGGCACGGATTACAGCTATGACCAGGTGTGGGACTCTGCCGGGCGCGTGACCTCGCAGGGCTACATGACGCTGTTTGCGATCCCGTTTCGCAGCCTGCGCTTTCGCGCCGGGGCGCAGCAGTGGGGCGTGGTGTTTACGCGCTCCATCCCGCGCAACAGCGAGAGCGACCACTGGCCGCACATCGCGCAGAACGTGCAAGGGACGCTGACGCAGGAAGGAACGCTGCGCGGCATTGAGGGCGTAACCGGGTCGCACAATTTGCAGCTGAATCCATACGGCCTGTTGCAGAGCGAGAAGACGCTGGACCAGCGCGACCCACTCAATCCCTACTTCAGTTCACGGCACTTTGAGGGCACGGCGGGCGGCGATGCGAAGGCGATCATCAAGGACTCAATCGTGGTGGACGCCACGATCAATCCGGATTTCAGTCAGGTGGAGAGCGACCAACCGCAGTTCACGGTGAACCAGCGGTACCCGGTGTACTTTCCTGAGCTCAGGCCGTTCTTCCTGGAGAATGCGAACTACTTCTCGACACCGATCAACCTGTTGTATACGCGCAACATCGTTCATCCGGAGTTTGGGGCGCGGGTGACGGGCAAGATTGGCGGAACGAATGTCGGGCTGCTGGCGATTGACGACCGCAGCGAAGGCGAAGGCTTTGAGCAGGGCGACCCGGAGTACAAGAAGCGCGCGTTCTTCGGCGTGGGCCGCGTGACGCAGGATCTCGGCAAGGGATCAAGCGTTGGCGGGCTGTTTACGGACTATGAGTTTGCAGGCAGCAACAACCGCGTTGGCGGGCTGGACTACACGGCTCGGCTGAATGAGCATTGGACCTCGCAGGGGCAGATGGTGGAGAGCTCGACTCACAATGCCGCGGGTGCAAATGGGCAAGGCGGCAGCTACTCTGCCGGGCCGGCGAGCTATGTGGAGCTGGACCGCCAGGGGCAGACGTTCATCCTGAGCAGTAACTACCAGGACTTCAGCACGGGCTTTCAAAGCCTGCCAGGATTCATCACCACGACGAACATTCGGCAGGGCAACGAACATGCCAACTACTTCCTTTTCCGGAAGGCCGGCACGGTGCAGACGTTCGGGCTGGAGAACGGCATTAACTGGGCGTGGGACCACCACGGCAACCGCGTATTTCGCGATCTGCAGTTCGACCCCTTCATTCAACTCGCGCGCAACACCACGTTTGCTCCGATTCTGTCGATCAACTCCGATACTGTTGGCCCGCAAGATGGATACCCGCTTGCGGTGAACAAGAACATTGCCGAGAACCAGCTTGGGCTTGTGATTCGGAGCGCGCCACTTCCGCAGCTCAACTTCAACATCAACGCATTCCACGGCGGGTATGTGAACTACAGCCCGGTTGCGGGCGCGCCTCCTTCGGCGCTGCGGCAGGAGACGGTGCAGGCACTGGTAACGGTGCAGCCGATTCGTCCGTTGACGATCGACAACACGTACCTGCTGGATCGGGACCACGACACGAAGACGGGCGCTGATGTGTATGAGAACCAGACGCTGCGGACGAAGCTGAACTACCAGTTCACGCAGGCGCTTTCCGCGCGCGTGATCGTGGAGTACGACTCGGTGCTGGTGAACCCGGCGCTGACCTCGCTGCAACGAACGAAGGAATTGAGCACACAGGCGCTGCTGACGTGGCTGCCGCATCCGGGAACGGCCATCTACCTGGGTTACAACAGCGACTTGCAGAACCTGGACCGAACGATTTGCCAGAGGATGCCGGGGACGGGTGGACGGTGCAATCCGGACCAGCCGATCCTTGGGCGGAGCAGTAATTACCTGGCGGATGGACGGCAGTTGTTCCTGAAGGCGAGCTATCTGATTCGGTTTTGAGAGGGGTGAACTTGAGACTGGAATGCGCGTTGCGTACTTTCTTGCCGGCTTGCGCGATGATGCTGATGTTTTCGTCAGCCTTCATGACGGCGCAAGCACCCGGAGTGGCTGCCGGGTTTCAGAAAGAAGCGCCCATGGCAGCGGATGCGAATCCTAGTTTCGAATTCGCCAAAATTCACCCGAGCGATCCAAATGATCCAAGAGCGGCGCAAGGATGGAGCTTCGATTCGGAGGGGCATCGTATCGAGTGCAAACAGGCGACTCTTCTGGACATTCTTTCCGTGGTCTATGAGATCCAGCCTCGGCAGGCCGTTGGGGGGCCGGCATGGTTGAACAAAGATCGCTACGACATCAGCGGAGTGCCTGATGTGCCCGGGGAACCCAACCCTCACCAGCTCCGAGAGATGTACAAGAGACTGCTGGCGGAACGTTTTCATCTTGTGTTGCATCGCGAAACACGGGAGATGCCGATTTATGCGGTGACTATCGCCAAAGGTGGACCGCTGCTTACACCGACGAAACCAGGAGAGCCTGTAAACGCCGGCAACTCAGGTGACAGCACGCAGCGAACGCTGCGGTTCACGAACATGTCGATGAAGGAGTTCACGAACAACATGAACATCTACGAAGACAGGCCAGTGGTGGATAGGACCGGGCTTGCGGGACGGTACGACTTTATTCTGAAGTGGACGTATGAACTTTCTGCAGAAGGGCAGCCCGGAGCTCCGCCTTCGCTTTTTACGGCCATGAGGGAACAACTCGGTTTGAAGATGGATGCGGTGAAAGGACCTGCCGAGGTGATCGTCATCGACCATCTTGAAAGGCCAAGCGAGAATTGATCAGTACGAACTCTGTCTTTTCATGGGATCCTCCGACGCTCCGATAGCTCTGGGCGATCTACGAGACACTACAAACTTGGCGCCCGCGCCATGAGGGTGGCGCGGGCGTGTTGTCCGGTGCGGTGAGTTGCGCCGGAAGCTTGTGGCGGGCGGCTAGAGTTCAGCCCATTGGCGGAGGAGGTTGTGATACACGCCGGTGAGCTGTACGGTGCTTTGCCTGACCTCGGGATCCTCGTTGAGCGTGATGCGCTGGAGGGCGTTGTCGAGATCGAAGAGCAGGGTGCGCTGAGCGTCCTGACGGATCATGCTCTGCAGCCAGAAGAAACTGGAGACGCGGGCACCGCGGGTGACGGGCCTGACGTGGTGCAGGCTGGTAGCGGGGTAGAGGATCATGTCGCCCGCAGGCAGCTTCACGGACTTGGAGCCGTAGGTATCTTCGATGACGAGTTCGCCGCCGTCGTACTCGTCGGGTTCGGAGAAGAAGAGTGTGCAGGAGAGGTCGGTGCGAATGCGGCCGGTGCTTTCCTTGTGGATGCGGATGGCGTTGTCGACATGGGTGCCGAAGGTCTGGCCGCCTTCATAACGGTTGAAGAGCGGAGGGAAGACCTTGAGCGGGAGTGCGGCGGAACGGAAGAGCTTGCGACGGCCGAGCGCGCCGAGGATGAGCTCGCCGACCTCTTTGGAGATGGGGTGCTCTTCGGGGATCTGCGAGTTGTGCTTGGCCTGCGCAGACTGGAAACCGGCGGTCACTTTGCCGTCGACCCACTCGGCGGAGTCGAGGCGGGCGCGAAGATCGCGGACCTGCGGCTTGGGAAAGACTTCGGGGATGACCAACAGCATGGAAGAACCTAAGTGTGAGCGTGGGCAGCATCGCTGCCAACGTTCCCTCCGCGGCTAAAGCCGCGATCTATCGAGTTAGGAAAACAGCGGGGAAAGCCAGGCTGAAGCCCTGGGCTACCAGCCCCGCCCCCTTGTAAACGAAGAACAGTGCAGCGGGTTAGAACTTGTAGTTGACGCCGACCTGCGCGTTGAGCCCCTCGCCGGGGATCAGGTGCATGGGGTGCGGCTGGTCGATGAAAAACTTGTTGGCGAGATTGTTGATATTGACCTGCGCCTCGATGCGTTCGGTGATGGGGCGGCGAACCATGAGGTTGAGCAGCGTATATCCCGGGATGGCTCTGAAAGCCACTGGAACCGCTCCCAGACCCTGGGAAGCTTGCGTGCTGTAGACACCAACCGTGGCTACCGAGCTGGCGCGGCGCGCAGCGACGTAGTTCCCGCCGAATCCGCCGGTGAAGCGGTAAGGGAGACGGTGCGTGAACCAGAAGTTGCCGCTGTTCTTCGGAACATTAGCGAGCGCGAAGCCGGCTGGATTGATGTAGAACGGCGCGGTGTTGAAGCGAGGATCAAGCACCGCGTTCGGGTTGGTCTTGAGAGCCGTTTGATAGGCCGTGTACATCGCAGCATTGACTGCCGTAAAGGGTGACGCATTCAGCACGGAGCTTTCGACACGACCGTCGAGACAGGCATAGCCAAGAATGAGGTCAAAGTTCTGAGGCAGGTGTCCCAAAGCTCCGATCTGCACGCCACGCACGAGCTGACTGCCCGCATTCAAGACGTTGTTGGAGTTGTTGGGATCTGTTTCGCGTGCGTTCAGCTTTTCCGTGCGGAAGACACTACCGTTCAGATTCAAGTGGCTCTTGAAGAAGTCCCACTTGGCTCCCAACTCGAAGGTCTGGTTGTACTCGGGCGCTGAGGTGGCGTTGTTGGCACTCAGCGAGAGGGATTCCGCGGCTGGATTGAAGGACGTTCCCCAGTCGAAGTAGACGGAGCCGTCCGGGCGAGGCTTGACGACGATGGCGGCGCGGTAGGTGGGCTGCTTGTCCAGCCTCTCGGCGAAGACAGCAGCGGTAGGCGTTTTGGCGAGCAGGTTGGCCGGCGCGGTGGCGGTGGTGCTGAAGTAATCGAAGCGGACGCCGCCGGAAAGCTCGAGCCAGCGGGTGAGCTCGAGAGTGTCGAGGAAGTCGATGCCGTAACTGAGCGAGGCGACGTGCGTGGTGACGCCGGGATAGGTGGCGGAGGGAGCGAACGGATCGTAGGGGTTGGGGTTGAGAGCGGACACGTACGGAAGCGTGTACGCAGGCCGGTTCGGGTTGGAGCGCTCACGCCCGCCTTCCACCAGCACTGTGGCGTTGTTGGCGATGTGCGCGACGCTGAAGCGCAGGGAAGCGCTGAGCTGGTCCCACAGAATGTCTTCGGTGGAGAAGCCGGCAATCTGGTTGCGCAGCACCTGAACCTGGCTGAGCGGCGTATTGACGGGATAGCACGAAGACGCGGCGGTGGCGGCGATGGCGCAGGTCACCAGGAACTGCGTGTTCGGACCCTCGTACGCGTTCCTGCCGTCGGCATTGATGTAATTGACAGTGCCGGTGCTATTGATCTGGGGCTCGGTGATCGCGAAGTTACGTGGGTAGTTCGCCCAGCGGAGCGCGTTGCCCAGCGTGACGTGCAAGCCGAAGTCGTGATCCACGCGGGCGGTCAGGATATCTGGAGTCGTCTTGAGATAGCTGTTATTCGCCAGCCCGTAGTACGTAGAGCGAGGCACCGCGGGGGTGCCGGCACCAAAGTAGGGAAGGCCGTAGTCGGGGGTAGAGTCTTCAAACTCGTGCAGGTAGTTGATGGTTGCGCGAGTATGGGTGTTCAAGCCGAAGGTGAGGGCTGGCGCGATTGCCCAGCGGCGCGTCTCGGTGATGTCGCGTCCCGCAACTCCGGCCTCTTCTCCCACAACGTTGACGCGGAATGCCGTACCCCCCGGAACGGCTGGGATGGGCCGATCGAAGTCGGCGGTGCCGCGGCGCATGGCATCGGTGCCAAGCTGCACGTTGGCGGTGGCGATGCGCTGGAGTGCCGGCTGCCTGGTTTCCTGGTTGACGACACCGCCGGTAGACCCGCGGCCGAACTCGACCGAAGCTGGACCCTCGAGTACGTCGACGGAGGTGTAGTCGAAGCTGTCGCGGTAGTAGGAGCCGAAGTCGCGAATGCCGTCGAGATAGATGTCGTTGCGGGCGTTGAAGCCGCGGATGGTAAGGCTGTCGCCCTGGGAACCACCTTCGCCGGCAGCGATGGAGATGCCGGGAACGTTGCGCAGGCTGTCGCGGAGGGTGGTGTCGGCCTGCTCGCTGAGGATGTACTGAGGAACGATGCTGACGGTCTGGGCGGTATCGAGCAGCGGCTGCGAAAACTGCTGCAGGCCGATGGCGGCGACGCTCGCGTTTACGTCGACATGCTCGCTGCCGCGGATGCTGATCTCGACGCGGTTGGGGGCCTCGAAGTTGGCATCGAGGCCGGTACCGGAGAGGATGGCGTTGAGCGCGTCGGCAGGGGAGTAGACACCCTGTACGCCCCTGGTCTGGAAGCCTGCGAGCTTGTCGGTGGGCAGCCTGGAGTGAACGCGCACTCCAGCGGTGTGGCCGTAGGCTTCGAGCGCGGAGGTGAGCTCGCCAGGGGCGATGTCAAAGCGCTTCTGACCGGCGACGACCGGGCCGCCCTGGGCGTGCTCGTTTTCCGCGGCTGCTGACTGACCCTGCTGAGAGTTCTGGCCGGCGGCTTCGTTGCTGCTGATGTTTTGGGCGGCTGCGCCCAAGCTTCCTACCGCGGATAAGACCGCTGCGCCTGCAATCGTCTTCCAACCGGGCTGGTTCACGGCCCGGCCGTTCTGGCTCTCCGGCGCGCACTGCGCCCGGCTCTTCGTGCTGCTCTTCATGTTGGTGTTTCCTTTGAGTTGTGGCCGGCTCGCCCTCACGCGCCATCCGTCCCTGTCTCCGCGCGGCCATCAATACACGCGCGTCGCTCGAAGCTCCCTCAAGCTGCGACCAATCCAGTCCTATATCCAGCAGCATACCTCAAATCGGACCAGATCGGTCCTTGATTGTAAAAATCCAGCTGCACGAAGGACTGGACGTTACCCATTTGTGCGATTCCGTTGGTAACCGAGCGCGCCGGAGACTTAGGCTTGCTGCCCTCTCGCGACACACCATGACTTCCGGTCAACTACAGCTAACGTCCGCAAAGCCTCCCGGGCGTAATGAGGCGTGCTCGTGCGGCAGCGGCAAAAAGTTCAAGCGGTGCTGCCTTCGCGAAGCTGCTGTTGCTGGGCAGCCGACACTCCGGGCGGCAGGTGGATCGAAGGCTGTCCCTGCATCCGCGGTGGAGATCGCTGCCGGTGTGGCCTGCAAGCAGCGGGGCAGGGTCAGGGAAGCGATCGCGCACTTTCGCCGGGCCGCTGCACTGGAGCCGACCGAGTATGCAGCGCATTTCGAACTGGGGAGCGCACTGGCGCAAACCGGCAGCTACGAGGATGCAGCACGAAGCCTTACTCACGCGATCCAACTGCGCCCGGATGCGGCTGAAGCCATCAGCAACCTGGGGGCGGTGTTCAGGGCGGTTGGAAACCACGGACGCGCGGTTACGTGCCTGCAGCGGGCGCTCGCTGTGCAGCCAGGGTATGCACCGGCATTGAGCAATCTGGGGAGTTCGCTCCTGGCACTGGGACGGCAAAGCGAGGCAGTGGCCGCATTGGCGGAAGCCGTCCGGAACGATCCCGCACTGGCCGACGCGCACATAAACCTGAGCGGCGCGCTGGTGGCCGCAGGCCGCTATGCAGAAGCCATTGAACATTGCGAGCGTGCGCTGGCCCTGAAGCCGGAGGATGCGGACGCGCTGCTCAACCTGGGGAACGCCTACAAGGAACGCGGCCAGCTTTCCCTGGCGGAGACGACGTATGCGCGTGCGATAGCAGCCAGTCCCGGCGATGCGCGGCCTCTGCTCAACCTGGGGGACACTTTACGCGACCATGGGAGGGTTGCGGAAGCCGGAGACGCTTACCGTCAGGCGTTAGGAGTGGGTGGGGAGCCGGCGGCGGTGTACAGCAACATGCTCTACCTGCACGCGTTTGCCCATGATCTGCCGCAGGACGAGGAACTGGAGCTGGCACGCGGCTGGGAAGCGGCCATACTGCCGACGGAAGAGCGAGAGCTGGCGCGGCAGGCGGCGGGCAGGTCCGGCGGAGTGTTTCGCGCATGCTCGCTCGAAGACCGCAAGCTGCGGCTGGGGATCGTTTCGGCGGAGCTGGGATCGC
Source organism: Granulicella sp. (assembly GCA_965198545.1). Classification (GTDB taxonomy): domain Bacteria; phylum Acidobacteriota; class Terriglobia; order Terriglobales; family Acidobacteriaceae; genus Granulicella. The sequence goes on from CBDAPS010000005.1 coordinate 425,664, forward strand.
ATGCCGTGGCGGAGTTTCTGCAGCCGCTGCTCCAGAGCCTGGACCGCGAGCGATTTCACGTGACGCTGTTTCCGACGGCGCGCCGGTCAGATGCTCGCGCAGAGCATCTTCTCTCGCTAGCCGACGCCAGCTTTCCGCTTTGTGATGTTTCCGACGCGGCCGCGACCGCGCTGATCCGGAGGGAGCAGATTGACGTGCTGATGGACACCTCGGGGCACACGGCCGGGAACCGGCTGGGTGTGTTTGCACGGCGAGCCGCGCCCGTGCAATGCACGTATATCGGGTACTGGGGAACGACCGGGCTGACGGAGATGGACTGGTTCGTTTCGGACCCGGACGCCCCGGTGGCCAGTGAGGCCGGATTCAGCGAAGGCTTGTGGCGGCTGCCGCGAATCGCGGTCTGCTACCGGGGAGACGACTCGCTAGCGTGCGATCAGTGGGAGCCGGATGCTTCCGGGACGGTCTGGATGGGGTCGTTCAACAAGTATGCCAAGGTGCGGGAGGAGACGCTGGAGCTTTGGGCTGGGGTGTTGCACGCGGTGCCCGAAGCGAAGCTGCTGCTGGAGGATCGCGGAACGCACGATGGGGACTCGCAAGAGCGCATTCTTGGTAGATTGGCTGCGCGTGGGATCGCGACGGAGCGGGTGGAGTTCATCCCGTATGTTGCGGGGCATGAGCGGCACATGCTGCTCTACAACCGGCTGGATATCGCGCTGGACACCGTGCCGTTCAATAGTGGGACGACGGCGTTCGACGCACTGTGGATGGGGGTTCCGCTGGTGGCGCTGGATGGCGACTGGATCGGCGGGCGGATGAGCGCGTCGGTGCTGCGCACGCTCGGCTGGCCGGAGTGGATCGCCGGGAACCAGGATGAGTATGTCCGCATCGTGCGTGGGCTGGCAAAGGATGTGGAGCTGCGCACGCGGCTACGCCGGGAGCAGCGAGGCATCATGGCAGCCGGCGAGCTTACCGACGCTCCCAGCCTGGCAGTGTCGCTTGGCGAAGCCTTCGTGGGAATGTACGAGCGCTGGCGAACGCAGTAGCGGGTTAGCGGGTTAGCGGGTTAGCGGGTTAGCGGGTTAGCGGGTTAGCGGGTTAGCGGGTTAGCGGGTTAGCTTTAGATTGACGGCAACTTTGGGTTGCTTGGGGTACGAACATAAGAAGGCCCGCGCTGTTTGCGCGGGCCTTGCTGCGTGTTTGTTGAGACGGCAGAGGCTGCGGAGTTTCGCTTCGTCAGGCGGAAGCTGGTGCCGGCGGGGCTGGAGCTGGCGTGGTGGAAACGGCGGGCGTTGCGTCGTTGGCGTGAACTGCCTGGTGGAGAGCGGCAGGGTCGACACCGTGGCGGGTCGCCCAATCCTGGAGGTTCTTTGGGCGGTAGGTGGAGTCACAACGCCAACGATCAAAGACCGTTGCGTCGACCGTTTCGTTGATCGTGGTGACGACGGTGCTTGCGGTGTCGACCGGGTCGGCGCCGATCGTCCTGTAGAAGTGCTTGCCGAGGGTGAGGACTTCGTAGATGCCATGCGCCATCTCCTTGAGAGAGTCGTGGATGGGGCAGGTATTTTCATCGCCGTCGAGGACGACTGTGTCCTTGAAGACGAGCCCGTGCTGCTCGGCTTTGCTCATGATCCATGCGAGCGGAACCTGGGCGAGGAGGTCGTATTCGTACCCACCGCCAACGTTGGCGTGAGCTCCGACGAACCAGCGCTGCTCGACTATGTCGAGCGCGCGGGGAGGATAGTTGTCGCCCTGCTTCTGCGTGGTCTTCTGCCAGAGTGTCGGAGCGAAGGCTTCGCGGTGCTCGTCGATGGCGAGCGCGTGGTAGGCGTGCGTGTCGTTGATGTGGAGGTCCGTTTCGAGGAAGGCGAAGTCTTTCCGGCTGACGTTGGGGGCGAAGGGCAGCGGAACGCCAAGGGCCCCGACTGTGTCCCAGACGCCCTGAAACCAGACGGGAACCGCACGCGAGTATTTCTTTAACTGGCTGTCTTCCAGGGAAAGCCCGGTGTCGGCGGCATGGTCAAGCGTGAGGATGGATTTGGCTGTGCCGAGGCGATAGCGCTCATACAACTGCTTGAGAGACACAGGAGAGCCGGGCCTGAGGAGGCCGCACTTGGAAATGAAGCCGGCCAGGCTGCGGGCGGTGAAGGCTCCACGGCTGAAGCCGAAGATAAAGATCTGGGCGTCCTGCTCGTAGTGCTCGAGCAGCCACTCGTAGGCGTTGGTGACTTCCTCGTTGATGCCGATGCCGAACATGCCGCCGGAGAGCTGCTCGCCGCGCTCCGTGCCGACTCCAGCGCTGTAGTAAACGAGTTGATCGGGGGACTGCGCGCAGAGGGATTTCAGGCGCCAGACGTTGGTGTTGTCGTTGACCGTGTTCCAGGTTCCATCCAAAAACAGAGCGATGCGCTTCTTGTTGCCCGTTGCTTCCAAGACATCTCCTCAGTGACAAAGTGGTCTAGCTTATGTTCGCCTAGATTGGCTGTCGGAGGAATGGATACCTTTGCCGGTTTTGAAGCCGAGCGTCTGCGGCATGGCGTGAGCAGACGCAGGAAAGGCCGGGAGTGATCCCGGCCTGGCTGCGGTGAGTGCTGGTTGATAGGGCTTATGCAGGAACGCCTGCGGCTTCGATCTCCTTTTCGCGTTCCTTGGCTTCCTTCAACTCGGCCATCTGCTGGCGCTTGAGCTCGGCAGTGTTCAGGCCGAGTTCAGCGGCGAGCTTCTCCGTGGTGAAGGCTTCGATCACGTCGCCCTGCTTGATGTCCTTGTAGCCGGCCAGGTCGATGCCGCACTCGACGCCCTGACGAACTTCGGAGACATCATCCTTGACACGCTTGAGCGAGGCGATCTTGCCCTTCCAGACTTCCGTTCCGTCGCGCAGGACGCGCACCTGGTTGTCGCGCTTGATGAGGCCGTCGCGAACCACGCAGCCGGCGATCTGGCCGACCTTGGTGATCTTGAAGACCTGCAGCACTTCAGCGCGGCCGGCGTAGACCTCTTTGTAGACCGCGTCGAGCATACCGAACATGGCCTTGGTGATCTCGTCCTGGAGCTCGTAGATGATGGAGTGCAGACGAACTTCGACGCGCTCCTGATCGGCGAGATCCTGTGCCTTGCGCTCAGGACGAACGTTGAAGCCGATGATGATGGCGTTGGAGGCCGACGCGAGGAGCACGTCGGATTCCGTGATGGCGCCGACACCGGAGTGGAGCACGCGGACCCGCACCTTCTCGGTGGACATGCGGCTGAGCGAGTCGGCCAGCACTTCGACCGAGCCCTGCACGTCGCCCTTGAGGATGAGGTTGAGGTCCTTGACGCCGGCCTGCTTGATCTGCTCGGCAAGGCCTTCGAGGGACACGCGAGAAGACTTGGCGAGCTGAGCTTCGCGCTCCTTGAGGGTCCGGTACTTGGCGATTTCCTTGGCACGGTCGCGGTCAGCCATGACGAGGAAGGTGTCTCCCGCGTCGGGGATGGACTCGAGGCCGAGGATCTCGACGGGGGTGGAGGGACCGGCTTCGGTGATGGACTGGCCGCGATCGTTGAACATGGCGCGCACCTTGCCGAAGGTGTTGCCGACGATGTAGCTGTCACCCGTTCTCAACGTGCCGTTCTGGACGAGGATGGAGGCGACGGCGCCGCGGCCGCGGTCGAGCTTGGCTTCGATGACCGTGCCGATGGCGGGACGGTCGGGCTGGGACTTCTGCTCGTTGGTGTCGGCGACCAGGCAGATCATCTCCTCGAGACCGTCGAGGTTGATCCGCTTCTTGGCGGAGACTTCGACGAACTCGGTGTCGCCTCCCATGGAAGTAGCCTGGACGCCGCGTGTGGCCAACTGCGTGGTCACGCGGCTGGGGTCGGCTTCCGGCTTATCGATCTTGTTGATGGCGACAATGATCGGCACCTTGGCGGCCTTGGCGTGGTCGATGGCTTCGAGCGTCTGGGGCATGACGCCGTCGTCGGCGGCGACCACGATCACGACGATGTCGGTGACCTTGGCTCCGCGGGCGCGCATGCGGGTGAAGGCCTCGTGGCCGGGGGTATCGAGGAAGACGATCTCGCGGCCGAAAGCGGGCGAGTCCGGCTTGGTGATACGGACCTTGTAGGCGCCGATGTGCTGGGTGATACCGCCGGCTTCACCGCTGGCGACGTCAACGACGTCGGTGGCGGTGGAGCGGATGGCGTCCAGCAGCGAGGTCTTGCCGTGATCGACGTGGCCCATGACGGTGACGACGGGCGAGCGGACGATTTCGACGAGGCCTTCGGTGTTCTCGATGAGACCTTCGATGGCTTCGTTTTCGAGCTGCTCTTCGACCGTAATCACGGTGGCGTCGGCACCGAACTGGCGGGAGACGTCCTTGACGAGCTCTGCATCGAGCGTCTGATTGACGGTGACCATGACGCCGCGGATGAGCAGCGTGGCGATCAGATCCTTACCGCGAACTTCAAGCTTTTCGGCGAGATCCTTCACGGAGATGCCTTCGGTCACCGTGATGTGCTTGGTGATGGGCAGCTCGCCCATGGGGATCTGTGCTGCTCCCGTGCGCGGGTTGTAGCCCTTGATGGCGACTTCCTTGTCCTTGGTGTAGCGCTGGCCGCCACGGCCACGCTGCGCCGGACGTGCAGGACGGCCACCGGCGGGAGTTCCACCGTCGGGCGGCGGCAACATGCCGGGCGCGCCGGGGCGGCCCGGGAAGCCGGGACGCGGAGCAAAGCCGGGGCGAGGCGGGAAGCCGGGACGGCCACCGGGGCCTCCAGGCCCTCCGGGACCCCCCGGGAAGGAACGCGTGGGGTGCATGGGGCGGCGTGCGCCCGGGCCACTGGGTCCGCCTGGACCACCGGGGCCTCCCATGCCGGGACGTTGGTAGCCGCCGGGACCACCGGGACCGCCTGCGCCTCCGGGTCCTCCGGCTCCGCCTGGGCGGGGCCGCTCAAAGATGGGCCGGCGAGCTGCGTTGGCGGCTCCTGGAGCGGCCGTGTAGGTGGGACGCGGGCCGGTCTGCGGCATGATGACGCGACGCGGAGCGGGAACGGGGGGACCGGTGGGAGCTGCGGCGACCGGTTCCGGCGCGGCGACAGGTTCAGGAGGCGGCGGCGGCACCGGAGCGACGGCAGCAGGAGCAGCCGGCGGCGGAACAGCCGAGGGCCTGACCACGACCGGCGCCGATGGGGGAACAGAGGCAACGGCGGGAGCGCCGACACCGGGGGCTCCGGGACGGGCTACAACTACACCCCCGGCTGGAGGACGGCCAGCTATGGCTGGAGCCGGACGCGGCGGGGCGACGACATTGGTCACGCGCGGGCCGGTTTGCGGCAGAATGATGCGACGGGCGGGAACGGCCGGCTGCGCGGGTGGGGCGGCAGGCGGAGCCGAAACCGCGGCCACGGCAGGCCGAGGGGCCGCTACCGCGATAGCGGGCGCGGCGTCGGCTGCGGGTGGGGCGACAGGCGGTGCTACTGCCGGGCGAACAACAGCGACCGCAGGCGGAGTCACGACGCCGGGACGCGCGGCGGCAGCAACAGCCGGGCTGGCCACGGCGGGACGAGCCACTTGCGGCGGCGGAGCGGACCTGGCGGCGGTTTCAGCCTGCTTGCGCTCGAGGATGGCTTTGAGAGCGTCGCCGGGCTTGGCAGCCTGCGACAGGTTCACACCCAGCGGGCTCCGCTCAGGAGCGGGCCGGGAAGCTCCTGATGACCGGGAACCGCGCGTGAGGTAGCCACGGACCTTTTCGGCCTCATCTTCTTCAATGGAGCTTGAATGCGTTTTTTTCTCGGTAACGCCTACCGCAGTCAAGGCATCCAGGATGGACTTGCTCTTGACTTCCAGTTCTCTGGCAAGATCGTTGATGCGAACTTTGCTCATCTATTTGTTTTCCGGTCCTTTTCGGGCTGACGGGGCTTAGGTTGCCCCTCGTCACCCGCTCCTCTACGTGCTCAGCTGGTCATAGCTGCCCCATTCGTAGCGAAAATTGGTGCAAGGGTATTATCCCCTGAAACGTTGAATTTTGCAGCAATCAGGCGGTGAAGCCCCGTGCTGCCGTGAGCGTCTGTGGCTTTCCGGGTCTGAGAATCCAGACCCGGACTACCCAAGGTTGTGCCGGGCCGCTGCATTACGCGCGCGATCCGGGGTCGGTGCTGTCGTTGTCGATCGTTTCACTGGAGACGTCGTCGGTTTGGTCAACCAGCGTGTCCACGGTGTCGTTGTCCATTTCGATCTGCTCTTCGCGGGCGTCGGCATCGTCGTTGGCGTCGGACCGGCTTTGACGGTCTTCGGCTTCGGCGATGTCCTCGGTGGACAGGGTGTCAATCTCTTCCACGCTGCCGCTGGCCGCGCCCTGTTCGGCCAGGATTTCTTCAGGGGTTCTGGTCATGCTGTGTACCTCGTCTCCAGCTTCGTCTGATGCCGCACCCGCAGCGACGGCTTCTTCGCCCTCGGCAAGGATGGCGTCGGGAACAGGGGTTTCGGTTGCGGAGCCTTCAGCCGGGGCGTTGGCCGCGGCGTCAAGGGCTTCGAAATAGTGGCGGACTGAAGAAGCGATGCGCTCGACGGATTTTTCGCCGATGCCGGGGACCTCGCCGAGCTCTTCCTCGGTCATGTCAGCCAGCGCCTCGATGGTGGTGATGCCGGCGGCGATGAGCTTCTCCATGACGGTGTCGCCGAGCTCGGTGATCTGCTCGATCGGAGTGGTGGGACCTCCGGACATGGCCTGCATCTGCTGCTCGACTTCCTGGCGCTTTTCTTCCTCGCTCTTGATGTCGATCTTCCAGCCGAGGAGCTTGGCGGCGAGACGGACGTTCTGGCCCTTCTTGCCGATGGCGAGCGAGAGCTGGGTGTCGTCGACGATGACCTCAAGCTGCTTGTCGGTGAGGTCGATGATGCTGACGCGCGAGACCTTGGCGGGCTGCAGAGCCTTTTCCGCGAAGGTGGTGATCTCCTCGGAGTGCTCGATGATGTCGATTTTCTCGCCGCGCAGCTCGCGGATGATGGACTGCACGCGCATGCCCTTCATGCCGACGCAGGCGCCGACCGGGTCTACGTCCTTATCACGCGAGACAACGGCGATCTTGGTACGCTCGCCGGCTTCGCGGGCGATGGCGCGGACCTGGACGGTGCCGTCGTAGATTTCCGGGACTTCCGACTGGAAGAGCGACTGGACGAGCGCCGGGGCGGCGCGCGAGACGATGACCTGCGGGCCCTTGGCGGCGCGGTCGACCCTGAGAAGTACAACCCTTACGCGTTCGCCGACGGCGAACTGCTCCAAGCGGGACTGCTCGCGCTTGGGCATGCGGGCCTCGGTCTTGCCGAGGTCGAAGATGACGTCCATGGGCTCAAGGCGCTTGACGGTGGCGGTGAGGATTTCCCCGGCGCGGGTGCCGTACTCCTGGAAGACGGTGTCGCGCTCGGCTTCGCGAACCTTCTGGAAGATGACTTGCTTGGCCATCTGGGCGGCGATGCGGCCGAGGGGCGTGGTGTCCTTGTAGAAGCGAAGTTCGCCGCCGATTTCGACTTCCGGAGCGAGCTCGCGGGCGGCTTCCAGCGTGAGCTGGTTTTCGGGATCTTCGACCTGCTCTTCGCCTTCGACGACGGTCTTGAAGACATAGGCGCGGATTTCGCCGGTTTCCTTGTCGAGCTCGCCGCGCATGGCTTCCTGAGTCTTGTAGTACTTGCGCGTCGCGAGCGCGATGGCGTCTTCGACGGCGGTGACGACGATTTCGGGGTCGATGCCCTTTTCGCGGCTGAGCAGTTCGATGGATTGGTAGAGTGCGCTTGCCATGTTGTTTCTGATTCCTTGTCTATTCAGTTGTGGGTGGTGCGGAGTGCGGAGCTATTAGCTGCTAGCTTTTAGCCTTTAGCTAAGAAGCTAAGCGTTAGCGGCTAAAGCTAGATTTCTGCTACCAGGTTCGCCTTCTCGACGTTGGAAAGGTCGATGGTGGCGGTTTGGGCCGGGATAACACCCTTTTTGTTCTTGCCCTTCTGTTTGACGGCGGTCAGGTCGAGGGCGAGCGTGTTGTTCTGAAAGGCGGTGAGGCGGCCCGTAAAGTGGCGGTTGCCGTCGACGGGCGTGAAGGTCTGCAGCTTGACGAGCAGGCCGGTGAAGCGGCGGTAGTCGTCGGCGCCGCGGAGCTTGCGCTCCAGGCCGGGGGAGCTGACTTCCAGCGTGTACTCGGCGCCGGGAACGAGGTCTTCCACGTCGAGCACGGTGCCGAAGTCGCTGGCGAAGACGGTGCAGTCCTCGTGGGTGACCCCGGAAAGGACTTCGAGCGGGACGCCTTTGGGCAGCGGCGCCGGAAGGGTATCGGGATCGGCAGCTTCGTCTGTGTCGGGATTCGCGGCGGCAGCTTCTGCCTGCTCTTTCATGCGGGCGCGGCCGGCGGCGTCCTTTTCCACGAAGATGCGCAGGGAGCGGTGCTTGCCGGAGCCGGCGAACTCGAGGTCGACGAGATCAAGGCCGTGCGAGGCGGCGACGCGGGCGGCGGTGGCGCGAATTTGGTCGAGCGGAAGGGCCATGGTTCTGCTGTGCTGCTGAATTTTGCAGGGTTCGTGGTGCGGGTTGTGGAGCGGGAGGCTCGAGGTCGGGTGCCATTGCTCTATGAGCGGCATCACCGGGAGCCGGGACGGGAGAAACTTCAGCGCAAACAAAAAGTGGGCCGCCGGCCCACTCCTCTTTTCCGCCATCTGCCGGTGCGTTCACGGCGGGTACATGGCAGAACGGAATTCGTCTGCACCCCTGACTATACTTGAACCGGAAAAGCCTTTCAAGCGAGGGTGATGCGATGGCTGCCGCCGCACAGGTAGAGATTGACTGGAGCGTAACGGAAGAAAAGGTCGCGGAAGCCGTGCGACGAATTGTGGCTGCGGTGGACCCGCTGGCGATTATCGCGTTTGGGTCGCGCGTGCGGGGGGAGCAGAGGGCGGACAGCGATCTGGACCTTGCAGTCATTCTCGATATACCGGAAGCGGAAGCTGTGCGCGGAATTCCTCCTGGGCTTTTGCGTGGCCTACGTCTGTCCGTCGACCTGCTTCCCGTGGCGAAAGAACGCTTCGACCGGTTTCGACCGTGGGTGAGTAGCGTGCACTACAACATCGATCGAGAAGGGATCCGGCTTTATGAGCGCGGCAGCGAACCCGCAGGTCGAGCTGTTATTCATCAAATCTGCTGAAGATGAGGCCGTGCTAGCCTTCGACGTGTCCGATGCTGTCTTCGAGTTCCATGTGCAGCAAGCCATCGAGAAGCTGCTGAAGGCGTTGATCGCTGCGCATGGAAAGCCATATCCTTTCACGCACGATCTCGACCAGTTGATCGAGCGGCTGGAAGACCTTGGCGAACTATTTCCCGACTTCGGAATGCCACTCCAAAGCTTCACACCGTTTGGAGTTCTGGTGCGCTACGACCACGGCGCTCCGCTCACGTCGCAAGAACGCGAACAGTTTCGACGCGTGGTCGCTTCGGTAAGAACATTCGTGCAGCATCAGGTGCCTCTGCTGCCATAGCGGCTCGAGTGAATCGAAAAGCCGCTGGAAGGGAACCAAGCTTGCTCGCGTCGCGTACGTCCTCCATCAGGAAAACGTCGTTTGGAGTGTTATGCGCAAGGTTCGTGCGGTGAAGTGCGGTGTGTTTGTGGCAGTCCTGCTTGGGCTGATGATTCTTGTGTCGAAGCCTGTTCTTGCGCAGGCGGAGTTTGAGACGGCGAGCATTCATCTGAGTAAAGCTCCGGTGAAGTACGAGCGCAATGGCAGCACGGAGTGGCGGCGTGGCACGCTGCAGATGACCGATGTGACCGTGAGCACGTGCATCCAGTGGGCTTACGGGGTTTCGATGGGGCTGGTGAGTGGGCCGCCCGAGTTGACCGATGTTCACTACGACATCCTGGCGAAGATGGATCCCGATGCGACGCCTGAGCAGACGCGAGTGATGATGCGGGCGCTGCTGGCCGAGCGGTTCAAGCTCCAGTTCCACCGCGAGAAGAAGGAGATGCGCGTCTACAGTCTGACAGTGGCGAAGGGCGGCATCAAGATGAAGCCCGCGGCGGCTCCGGATGGTGAGGCGTCGCACCAGAACGACCGCACGGGCACGGTGGCGAAGTCGATGACGATGAAGGAGTGGGCAGACTACCTATCCGATCCTCTGGGGGCGCCGCTGACAGACGATACCGGGCTGCAGGGCCGCTACGACTTCACGATGGACTTCACACCCTATGTAGACATGGTGCGCACCGAGGGCGTGCGGCCCGATCCGGCTGCTGTGCTGAAAGCCGCGCTGAAGGGCGACCTGGGGCTGGAGATGATTCAGCACAAGGAAACGGTGGAAGTGATCGTCGTGGATCACGTTCAGGCGCCGTCGAGCAATTGATAGCGTGCGAAAGCGGCTATGGAAGTTACGGGAGAAGTTCTGTCCCCGTGGCCGCGCTTAGCTGGTGGATGGCTAACCACGTCTGCTGGTAGGCGTTGAGCGCGTCTGAAGTAGAGGTGCGGGCATCGCGTAAGGAGTCAAGGTAGTCGATCAGCGTGAGACCGCCGTGGTCGAAGGCGAAGCGCGCGATGCTGAGCACGTCGGCACTTTCGTCGAGGTAGTGGTTGCCAAAGCGATCCGACATGGCCCGGGCGCGGGTGTAACCGCTCCATGCCTGCGCGACATCCGAGAGGATCTGGTTTTGCGCGGCGGTTGCTGTGAGCCGCGCGGTGTCGATGGAGAGCCTCGCGACTTCCTTGTTGCCTTGATTGCGATCGAAGAGACGCAGGGGGATGTTGGCGTTGAAGCCGAAGGAGTTTTCTCCGGGACCACGGTCGTACTCGCCTTCAAGCGTGGGGTCGGTGGTGCCGTTGGCGACGGCGAGACGGTAGGCGCTGTTGGCGACGTTCACGCCCGCCTGTGCGGCGCGGAGATCGGGGCGTGATTGCAGGGCGGTGGCTGCCAGCTGATCGCGAGTCTGCGCTACCAGCGGCGGGATGATGTCTCCGGCGATCTCGAAGGTGGGTGCCGGGTCTGCGATGCCGAGCAGGGTCTGAAGCTGCGCGGAAGTCTGTTCATAGGCGATCTGGTCGTTGGCGACGTCGGACTCGAAGGAGCCGAGCTGCAGATCGAGGCGCTCGAAGTCCAGCTTGCCCAGGTCGCCCGCTTTGTAGCGGTCCTGCGCGATGTCGACTTCATGCCGGAAGTCGGCGAGCTGCGCCTGCGCGAGGACGAGAGATTGTTTGGCGAAGAGCATGTGGGTGAAGGCGGTCTTCACCTGCAACAGGGTCTGGCGAACTGTGTCTTCGAGCTGGTCAGCGGTTTGCGTCGAGGTCGCCCTGGCGTTCTCGATGCGGATGCCGCGCTTGTTGCCGCGCTCAAAGAGGCGGGAGACCTGCACGGAGTACTGGTAGGGATTGACGGCAGTGCTGCCCTCGTTGACGTTGCTGCCGGCGACGCCGAGGTAGGGATTGGTGCGGACGGCTGCCTGGATCTCCTGGGCGCGGACGCTGCGCAGGTTGGCCCCGGCTGCCAGCAGCGTGGGATTCCGGGTCCGCGCGCGGTCGAGGACCTGGTTCAAGGTGAGCGCGTTGGGGGAGGCGGGCGCCGGCTTGCGGGGATCGAGCGCGGGCGCGGAACCGGCGGCGTAGGTTTGCGCGGCTTGCGAGACGTCCTGTGTGCCGGCGGACTGGGAAGAGCCGCGAGCGCCGGGAGCCTGGCCAGCAGCAGCACCTTGTGCGGCTGCGGTGCCTGTGGCCCCTGCCGTTGCGGAGCCTCCCGCGCCCGCGCCTGCTCCGCCGCCAGCGGCCTGCGAATACGCGGCGACGCCCGTGCTGAAGGCAAGCGCGAGGGCGATGTGAGGCAATCTGAGAGGAGTGAAGGTCATTGTTCGAACTCCGCATCGACGGCTGGCAGGACGTCGCCGGGCCGGGCCGTGGCCACGTAGAGCGTTGGCAGCAGGAAGATGTTGATGATCATGGCTCCCAGCAGGCCGCCGACGATGACGATGGCGAACGGCCGCTGCGAATCGGAGCCGATGCCGTGCGAGAGCGCGGCGGGCAGCAGGCCAAGCGTGGCGACCAGCATCGTCATCAGGATGGGACGGAGACGGAGCACGGCGCCTTCGACCGCGGCTTCCAGCGGGTTGTGGCCGTTGACGCGCAACTGGTTCATGTACTCCAGCATGATGATGCCGGTCTGCACCGAGACGCCGAAGAGAGCGAGGAAGCCGACGCCGGAGGAGACGGAGAAGTGTGTCCCGGTAAGCAGCAGCGCAAGGAGGCCGCCGATGGGCGCCATGGCTACGTTAGCCAGGATCAGCGTGGCCCACTTCGCCGAGTGGAACATGCTGTACAGGATGATGAAGATGATGAGGATGGTGAGCGGGAGGACGATGAGCAGGCGGCGCGTGGAGCGCTGCTGGCTGGCGTACTCTCCGGCCCAATCGAGCTTGTAGCCGGGCGGGAGCTTGACGTCCTTGTTGACCTTGCGGATGGCCTCTTCCACGGTAGAGCCGAGGTCGCGGTCGCGTACGGAGTACTTGATGGCTACGTAGCGCAGGCCGCCTTCGCGGTAGATCTCTTCCGCGCCGTCGGTGGTTTCCATCTTCGTCAACTGCGCGAGCGAGACGCGTTCGCCTGAAGGCGAAGTGATGCGGATGTTCTGGATCTCCTCAGGCGTGGCGCGATAGGGACCGGCATAACGCGTGGTGACGTCGTAGCGGGCTTCGCCTTGCAAGACCTGCGTGACAGCGTTACCGCCGACCGCGGTTTCAATAGCGTCCTGCACGTCAGAGACGTTGATGCCGTAGCGTGCCGCGGCTTCGCGATCGACGACGAAGTTAAGGTTGGGCTGTCCGATGACGCGGAACAAGCCAAGATCGGCGACACCGCGAACGCCGGACATGACGCCGACGATCTGGTTGGCCTTGGCTTCCAGGGTGCGCAGGTCGTCGCCGTAGAGCTTCACGGCGAGCTCGCCCTTGACGCCGCTGACGGCTTCCTCGACGTTGTCGGAGATGGGTTGCGAGAAGTTCCAGATGACGCCGGGGATCTGCTCGAGTTGCCGGTTCATGGCGCCGATCAACTCTTCCTTGTTGCGGCGAAAGACGGGACGCCAATGCTCCTTGGGCTTGAGGTCGACATAGTACTCGGTGTTGAAGAAACCGGTAGTGTCGGTGCCGTCGTCAGGGCGTCCGATCTGGCTGACAACCTGCTTCACCTCGGGGAAGGCGGCGAGAAGAATCCGGCCTTTGTCGGCGACGTTTCGACTGTCTGTTGGACCCGCGGAAGGAGCGAGCGTGCCTCGTACCCAGATGGCTCCCTCATCGAGATGAGGAAGGAACTCCGAACCGATGGCTCCGGACCAGATGAGGACGGCCGAGATGATGAGCGCCAGCACGGCGCCTCCCGCGGTCATGCGGGGCCGCTCGATGTGCCAGATGACGAGCGCGCGGTAGCGCGCCGTGACCCAGCGCAGCAGGGGATTTTCCCATTCGGAAGTACCGTTGCGGAAGAGCAGGCTGGCTACTGTGGGCGCGATCAACATGGAGAAAATCAATGCGCCGAGCAGGGCGAACGCGACCGTCCAACTCATCGGCTTGAAGAGGCGGCCTTCCACCGATTGCAGGGTGAAGATGGGCAGGTAGGCCGTGATGATGATGCCGATGGCGAAGAAGACCGGCCGCTGAACCTCATGCGCCGCAATGCGAACCTGCTCCATGACGGTGAGGTCCTGGCGGCGGTGGTGGCTCAGGTGGCGGACGATGTTTTCCACCATGACGACGGCTCCATCGACGACCATGCCGAAGTCCAGCGCGCCGAGCGAGAGCAGATTGGCGGGGATGTGGTTGAGGTCAAGGCAGATGGACGCGAAGAGCAGGGCGAAGGGAATGGTGAGCGCCACGATGAACGCGCCGCGCAGGTTGCCGAGAAACAGGAACAGGATGATGACGACAAGAATGATGCCTTCAGTGAGGTTGTGAAGGACGGTGTGCGTCGTCAGGTGCAGAAGATCAGAGCGATCCAGGAAGGGAACGATGCGCACACCGGGAGGCAGCGTGTGTTCATTTAGTTCCTTGACCTTTTCGTGAATGCCTTCCAGCGTCTCATCGGAGTTGGCTCCCTTCTGCAACAGGAGGATGCCTTCCACGGCATCGCCATTGTCGGCGAGCTTGCCATCCTGGCGGATGATCGTCTTGCCGATCTGTCCGAGGCGGATCTTGGGGCCCTGTACGACGGTCGCGACGTCGGCGACCGTGAGAGCCGTGCCGTTCTGAGCCTTGAGCGGGATCTTCGCGATGTCATCGGTGGTTTGGAGAAGACCGACCTCGCGGACATTGATTTGCTGGGAGCCCTGCTCGATAAAGGAGCCGCCGGCATTGATGTTGTTGGCCGCGATGGCCGCTTTCACCTGCGCAATGTTCAGGCCGTAGGCGACGAGCTTAGTGGGGTCGAGGATGACCTGGTACTCGCGGGTGGGGCCACCGAAGCTCGACACGTCGACCACTCCGGGAACGGTGCGAAGTTCCTTTTCCAGCGTCCAGTCCTGGACCGACTTGAGCGCCATGGTGTCGTACTGTGGGTTGGTACTTTCCAGGGTGTACCAGTAGATCTGGCCGACGGGGCTCCAGTCCGTGCCGATCTGCGGCTGGAGGTTGTTGGGCAGCGTGACCTGTGTGAGGCGCTCCAGCACCTTCTCGCGGTTCCAGTCGTTGACACTGTCGTCGTCAAAGATGATGGTGATGCTGGACAGTCCGGCGAGGGAGGCGGAGCGGAGATGCTCGGTGTGCGGGATACCGGCGAGCGCGATCTCCAGCGGCACGGTAATCTGCTGCTCGATCTCTTCGGCGGCGCGCCCCGGCCACTGCACGATGACGCTGACATAGTTATTGGCGACGTCGGGGTACGCCTCGACCGGGAGGTTGTGAAACGAAATCGCGCCCCAGATAAAGAGCAGCACACCGAGCGTGAGAATGATGAAGCGGTTGTTCAGCGCAAAGTCGACAAGCTTACGGATCATCGCTTACTGCTCCGTCGCTTCCTGCATCTCGAGCGCCTGGAGAACGACCTGCTGGCCTTCCTGGAGACCGCTTACGGCGATCATGTCGCCGGGCAGAGTCTGGCCGGTCTTTACCGTGACGCGGCGATAGTTGCCCTTGCCCGAGACAGGAACGTAGACGAACTCGCTGTCATGCAGATGAAGGATCGCGGTGGAAGGCACGACGAGCACCGTCTGGGGCGTCGAGCCGTGGAAGGTTGCCGTGGCGAACATGCCGATGCGGAGAAGATTGTCAGGGTTCGGGACCTGAATGCGAACCTTGGCCGTGCGCAGCGAAGGATCGAGGACCGCACCGATATCCGAGATGGTGCCCTGACGCACATTGGCAGGAAACGCGCTCAGCCGGATGTCCGCCTTTTCGCCCAGATGTACCTGCGCGAGGTCGTTCTCATAGACATCGCAAACCACCCAGATGTGGGACAGGTCGGCGATGGTGAGCGAACCGGCGACTCCCGCCACGTTGAGGCCGGCCGCGCCCGCGGTGGTTGTGTTCTGCGCGACGACGATGCCGGTGATGGGCGCATACACCTTCACGGAGTCGCCGGGATGGTTCTTGTCTACGCCGAGGATATGAAGCTGCTGTTCGGCTCCGTGGAGGTCGGCTAGCGCATCGGTTTCGCCGTTCTGCGCGACATCAAGCTGGCTCTTGGCGATGGCTCCCTTGTCGAAGAGAAGCTTGTCCCGGGTGAGCACGGTGTTGGTCAATTGCTCGTCGGCAACGGCCTTCAGGTAGGTGCTGAAGGCGTTGGTCACGTCGGGCGACTGGACCTCCATGACGAGCTGGCCCTTGTGGACAAAGTCCCCAAGGCCAACATGGAGCGCCGTGACGCGGCCGTTGGCGATGGAGAGGACGGGAACCTCGCGCGAGACGTCAGGCTGAACCTGGCCGGTGACGGCGAGGCTGGAGAACGCGGAACGGGAAGCAACGGCTACCGTCGCAAAAGAGGTTTCGGAACCCACGTGAATCTGGTCCGCCTGCCCGACGGGCACGACGGCCGGGGTCGTTGGGGGAGCCTCCTCCGCTTCGCGGGTTGCCGATTCTTTGGAGCGGCACCCCGCGCTGAAGACCAGGGCCGTGGCGAAGAGCGCGATCCCGAGTTTCCGCGTCAGACAAGGGCAGCCGTTTTGCGTCTGTGAGGCGCGACGTTGATTTTGCTTCTGCAAGCGAAAGGTTCCTCTGAAAGCGGTCTGAGCGCTGCGTTGCGACGCAGAGGGCGAGCGGCTGACTACCGTAAAGTTTTGATTATGAAGCGGTCAGATGAGCGTTCGATGTCAAAGTGGCAGAGTTTTCGCGTTGGCAGGCAAAATCTTTCGATTAACTGCCTAACTGATTGATTGTAGGACGATGACTTGCGTCCCCGCGACGCGCCCTGTGCGCTTTCCGCACTAAATCTGGCTGCGAAACTGCTCGAGCGCTACCCGCACAAGCTGGGAACGGCTTCGAACTCCGGTCTTGTTGAAGAGGCCTTGCAGGGTATTCTTTACGGTGCTTTCGGACAGGCTCAACCGGTCGGCGATCTCCTTGTTGGCGAGCCCCTGAACGATGAAGGAAAGGATCTCCTGTTCGCGGGGGGTCAGTTCGATCTTCGGCGCGCCGGCAGATTCCGGAGGTTGCCGATCCGTGAACGCTTCTTCGCTCATGTCCGCGATGATGGCAGCGAGCTTTGGGTTCTTGCCGTCGGTGTAGGTGGAAAACCAGATCTCCGCCGGGAACGAATCGGAGTCGCCGCGGTGCGCACGGCACTCGAGCGCGCTGCGGAACTGCGGACCGGCCTCCAGGCGCAGGGCGTAGTGGAGCTCAGGAACGAACGCGGCGATGGGCGAGCCGATGAGGGCACCGTTTCTGGGCCGGAGAAGCGCCAGGGCTGCTTCGTTGGCCTGCTCGATCAGGCCCTGGTGATCGACCGTAACGATGGCTGCCGGGCTGGTACCGATCAAGACGCGCAACTGCTCACGATTGCTCTCCGCGAGGCGGCGGTTCCGCGAGAGCTCGTGCACGAAGAGACCGCAGCCGACCAGCGCCAGCGACTCAAAGGCGATACGCACGGGGGAGAGCGGCAGGTTGCTGAAGCGCGTGCTGAGGACCGCGCACGCCACCCCAAGCACGACGAGAAGCCACCTCGGCAGGAAGGCTGCTGAAAGCAGGACCGGGAACAGATAAAGAAAGCCGAAAGAGACAAACGGAGCGGTGGACCAGTCCGCGAACGCAATGCCCAGAACCAGCGCGGCACTCAGCGAGAGGATGGCCGTTCGGTGGCGGGGGCTCCATAATGCCTGGTCGATACCCATGTAGTAACAGCTTAGGACACGGGTGCGTGGGAGGCGATGAGGGGCCTCGATCCCCGCAGGTTCTGCCGTGTGCCCGGCGCCGCTGCTCCCGGTGTCGAGTCCCAAGCCGCAGGCGTCGCGTCGCGGGGTCGAGAGAAAAATAACCTGAAAACCTGCGCAACACCGTGAGCCGGGACGTGTTTCCGTGATCGGAAGGCACTCCGCTGCCAACCGATCAGGATTCGCGCCGCAAGAACCTCGTGGCGACACAACCTTGAGCCCCCGGCCTGGCCGGGGGTTCATCCGTCTCTGCGCAAAGGTCTCTGGCGGAGAATGGGTGCATGCTCCCAAGCCGCGACAGCGAACTTGTGCAGATTGTGGACGCCTCGCTGGCGGACGCCGGTGCGCGCGCGCGGAAGGCCGACGGCACGTCGTGGCTGTACTGTCATCCAGGATGCACGCCCTGCTGCCATGGAGTGTTTCGCATCTCGGCGCTGGATGCGGAACGGCTGCGTACAGGTCTGCAGGCACTGGAGCGTGAAGAACCCGTTCGGGCGGAGACGATTCTCGCGCGGGCAAAGGCGCTTGTTGAGGAGCTTCACAATTCCTTTCCGGGCGATCCTGCGACCGGAGTGCTCGGCCCGGAGGACGAGGCGTGGGATGCCTTCGCCGATCTGCCCGAAGCCGATGGGCCGTGCCCGGTGCTCGACCCCGCGACGGGACGATGCGAGCTTTACGAAGTAAGGCCGCTGACCTGCCGGGTGTTTGGGCCGCCCGTGCAGAACGATGAGGGGATCGGCATGTGCGAGCTGTGTTACGTGGGCGCAAGTGAGCAGGAGATCCTCGCTGGCGAAATGCACCTCAAGCATCATGAGCTGGAAGAAGCGCTCCTTCGCGAACTGCCGCCGGATGAAACGGTGATTGCCTGGGCGCTGCTCCGTCAGTAGGCGACCGTCAGCGCGCGACCACGTGGATCGCCCCTGCTGTTGCCGGCACGTTCATGCCCCAGGAGGTTGGGTCCGTCTGGGACAGCGCGCCTGAGTGGCCGTTGATGGTGGCCTCCCGCTTGCCGGGCGTCCAGCCGATCAGCTCCACGCGGTACTCATGCCACCAAGGCTTCCATTTGCCTTCGGGCCTGGCGATGTCAACTGCCAGGGAACCATCGGGGCCGAGCTTGCAGGTGAACTTCAGGCGGGAGTAAGCGCCGTGGCGGTAGTCGAAGGTATGGCCGTCGTCGGCGTAGACCTCGCCCCCGCAGGGCTCGTCTACACCCGGAGCGGCTGGGCCTGAACCCGTAGCGGGGACATAAACACGGAGCGTCAAAGGACCCTGGGGCACCTCGGTGGTGCTTTGCGTGAGAGGAGCGATGGGCAGGATCGTGCCGCCGCGAACGTATACCGGAAGGTCAGCCACGGTGGGCTTGATCATCAACGGCTTCTGCGCAAGGATGCGGTCGCGCTGCTCCGGGTCAAGGGTGCTGGCAGGCTTCTGGCGTGTGTACTGCTCGCCGGTCCAGTAGTCATACCAGGTGCCGGGAGGCAGGTGGACCTCGTAGGGCGCGACCTCTTCCGGCGAGGGGTTCGGCGCGACCAGCAGACGGCTGCCGACCATGAACTCCGCGCCGCCGGTGGTCAGATCGAAGGGGCTGCCGTCGTCGGTGGCGTGGGGGAACTCCAGGAAGAGCGGGCGATTGAAAGGCAGACCGTCATGCGAGGTTTCCTCGGCTACGGTGTAGAGGTAAGGCATCAGCCGGTAGCGTTCTTCGATGTACTTGCGGCGGATGGCTTCCTGCTCAGGCCCGTCGACCCAGGGCTCATGCATGCGCGTGCCCTTGGAGGAGTGGTCGCGGTCGATGGGCTGAAACGCCGCAATCTCAAGCCACTTGGTGAGCAGGTCAGGCGGCGGTGAACCCGCGAAGCCACCGACATCGGCGCCCGTCAAGGAGAAGCCGCTGAGGCCGAGGTTCACGATCTGGGGGACCGTCATGCGAAGGTGATTCCACGTCGAGCTGTTGTCGCCGGTCCACGTTGTGCTGTAACGCTGGCCGCCGGCGAAGCTCGCGCGGGTCATGGTGAAGGGCCGCTCGTTGGGGCGCAACGCTAGTTGGCCTTCATACGTGGCGCGCGAGTTCTCCATGCCGTAGATGTTGTGAATTTCGAGATGCGTGGCGGTGCGCTTCGCGAAGCCGGGCTCGTCGATGCGATGCTGCACGTTGTCGGGCATGGTCTTGGAGGGCACGTTGAAGACGGCCGGCTCGTTCATGTCGTCCCAGAAACCTGCGACCCCGTTGGCGATGAAGGTGGCGTAGAGCGAACCCCACCAGGCGCGGGTGCGGGCCTGCGTAAAGTCAGGGAAGACGGCAGGCCCCGGCCACACGGTGCCGGTGTACGTGGAGCCGTCGGGATTCTTTACGAAGTGATCGCCGGCGACTCCCGAGTCATAGGGCGCGTAGCTTGCGTTGGGCTGCTTGGCGACGTGAAGATCGGCGATAACGACCAGATGGAAGCCGTCCTTGCGCAGATCCTGCACCATGCCGGGGAAGTTGGGAAATGCCTGATCGTCAACGGTGAAGGGCCAGTTCTTATGCTGGTAGTCGATGTCCAGCCAGAGGACGTCTGCCGGAATTTTATCGGCCCGCAGGCGGGCAGCGACTTCTTTCAGCTGGCTTTCAGGAAAGTAGGCCCAGCGCGATTGCTGGTAGCCGAGAGCCCACATGGGCGGCAGCGGCGTAGGGCCGGTAAGCCATGCCCAAGTGGAGACCACGTCGCGAGGCTCCGGGCCATAGAGGAGGTAGTAGTCCACGGGGCCGTTCAACGAGCCGAAGGTGTACTGGTCGGGATTGGCGCGGCCGAAGTCGAAGTTGGTTCGCCAGGTGTTATCGAGGAACACGCCCAGCGTGCGGCCGCGATTTACGTCCAGGAAGAAGGGCACACTTTTGTAGATCGGGTCGGTGGACTCCTGCCAGCCGAACATGTCGCTGTTCCACATGGTGAACGCCTGCCCGCCACGGTCCAGAGGGCCGGGCTTGTCGCCGAGGCCGAAGAAGTGATCGTCGTAGGTGCGGTGCTTGCTGATCGTAAAGGCGTCGCCGTTCCACACCGGCGGCTGCGCATCCTGCTGGAGCACGTTGCCCTGCAGATCGGAGACGGTAAGCCGCAGGTGATCGTCGATAGCGACTCGCAGGCGGGTGGTGGTGAAGCCGTTCTTTTCGGCAGTGACAGGCGTGCTGGCGGTACGCGAGGCCGGGAGCACGGCCCAGGATGCGTCTTCGGGGGCGTGGTCGCCGCGCCACAGGCGCACGCGAAGCACATCGTTGCGCAGTGCGGTGACGCTCATGGTGACATCACCCGAGTGGGCGTTGACGCCGTTCGGCAAGGGCGTGATCTGCTGGGCATTCGCGTGGATTGCTTGGAATGCAGGCACCAGGCAGGCACTCAGTGCCATGACGATTGCTTTTGTGAACCCTGGGCGAATCGCCTGCTGCTGTTGCGCTCGCGCCGCAGAGGCCGACCTGTTCAAACCTTGCCGTTCTGTCTTCATGTGTCCCATCACTCCCGGAGGCAAGCTCCTCGCGAAGGATAGAACATGGGCAACCACAAGTGCTCTAGCGGTTCCGGCCAGAGGCTTCCTTCGTCGCCGGAGCCGAAGTAGAGCCGCGCACAATCAACTCGGGATCGACGACAAGCTGCTTGCCGGCCAAATGGTCTGAAAGCTCAGAGGGCTGCGCGATGCGGCGCAGCAACGCTTCCGCCGCAAGCACTCCCATGCGGCTGAGCGGCTGGCGAACGGTGGTGAGCGCGGGGTTCTGGAAGGCGGCGGACTGCACATCGTCCACGCCGACGACGGAGACGTCCTGGGGCACACGCAATCCAGCCTCGCGCAGGGCACGAATCGCTCCGATGGCGGAAATGTCGTTGAAGGTGAACAGCGCGGTGAAGGGAGTGCTGGCCGCGAGGAGGCGGCGCGTAGCGTAGTAGCCGGGTTCGTGCGTGGGCGCATCGCCTTCGAGCTGTGCCACGAGCTTCTTGTCCAGGTGCAGGCCGAAACGCGTGGCTGCGCGGCGAATGGCCTGCCACCTTGGCTCCGTGTCCGAGCTGAACTCCTGGCCCTTGATGACCGCGAGCTGACGGTGGCCCAGGCCGGCGAGGTGCTCCACGGCGAGCTCAGCGGCACGATTGTGATTGAGCACGATGTTCATCACGCCTTCCTGTTCGTCGGGGCACGACACCGTGACGGTGGGCAGGTGGACGTGGCCGGGCAGCACGGTGTCGACGGCGATCATGCCGTCGACGGAGCGCTCGACAAGGAGCGCCTCGGAACGCTCAATGAGCTCGCTGCGATGGTGATGGCTGATCAGGAAGAAGACATAGCCGGCCTGCAGCAAGGCCTGCTCAATGCCCGCGAGCACCAGCGTGGCGTAGCCTTCCGAGAGCTCCGGCACCAGCACGCCGATGGTCATGGAACGGCCGTGACGCAGGGAGCGAGCCACCGCGTTGGGGCGGTACTTGAACTCGCGGGCGGCAGCAAAAATGCGGTCCTGCGTGGCCTTGGGGATGGACTTCGCGGCAGGAGCACCGTTGAGTACGCGGGAGATGGCTGCGGCGGAGAGACCAAGATGCGCGGAGAGCGTTGCCAGGGAGGCGGGCGGCGGACGTTTTCCGTCGGGCTGCGACTTAGCGGCATGGTCTGCTGGGGTCTTCACCAACTTCAGTCTTTCACAGGGCGACACCTCCCTTCTTTATTCGCGTTGCGGGCTTGACATGACAACGCGCAACGGAGCATAGTTGCCAACGGCTCAAACGTTTGCCTAAACAGGTATGCAGATGCGTAGACGTCTGCGTTGAGTCTTCTTGGAGGCAGTATGAAGAAAATTTCACTTATTGCGGAAAGCATGGCAGGGTCGATCTGCCGCTCCGCAAAAACGGTTCTGCCCATCGCGGCGCTTGCCCTTGCGGCGGGCGCGGCCCACGGCCAGTTCCGCACCTCGGTGCAGGGCACCGTGACCGACCCGCAGGGGGCCGTGGTTCCGGGCGCAACGCTCACGCTGAAAGACAACGCGACCAACCAGACGACCGTTCACAAGAGCGACGAGTCCGGCGTTTTCAACTTTAACGCCCTGCCTGCCGACCACTTCACGCTTACCGTGGAAATGACCGGCTTTCAGAAGAAAGTCTTCAGCGACCTGCAGTTCATTCCGGAACAGTCCAACTCGCTTGCCGTTCAGCTGAACCTTGGTGATGTGGGCCAAACCGTAACGGTCGACGCTTCCACCGAGCCTGCTGTGGACACCGATACGGCCAATATAGGCGGCACAATCAGCGCCAACGACATCCAGCACCTGCCGTCGTTCAACCGCGACGTCTTCACGCTCACGCAGCTTGTCCCGGGCACGATCAGCGACGGCGCGCAGGGCCAGGGCGGCGGTGTTCGCACCAACCCCGGCAACCAGGGACCTGGCGGCTCAAGCGCTTCCGGGCAGTTCCCGACGGAAAACGGTGTTCAGTCCAACGCCAACGGTCAGGGCTACCAGAACAACGGCATCAGCATCGACGGCATCAGCACGGTCAGCGCGGTGTGGGGCGGAACGACGGTTATCACGCCGAACGAAGACTCCATCGACAACGTGCGTATCGTCACCAATGACTACGACGCCGAAAACGGTCGCTTCTCAGGCGCGCAGACGATGGTTACCTCCAAGAGCGGAACCAACCAACTGCACGGCAGCGCTTTCATCGCGCTGCATCGTCCCGGCCTGAACGCGCGCCCGCGCCTGCCAAAGGATGTGAATGGCAATCCGTTCGGAACCACGGTGAAGGATACCGCCCGCTTTAACCAGTACGGTGGCAGCCTGGGCGGTCCCCTTCTCAAGGACCGTCTGTTTGCCTTCTTCGCGTTTGAGTCGTCCCCGAACAGCTCCTCCACGCAGAGCACCGGCTGGTACGAAACCAGCGCGTTCCGTTCGTCTACGAACCAGGGTCCGATCGCAACGCAGTACCTGAGCTTCCCCGGCAACGCGCCGATCGGTACGCAGGTGACCACCGGTGAAACCTGCAGCGTGGTCGGTCTCCAGGAAGGCGTGAACTGCCGGACGCTCGCAACCGGCCTGGACATCGGCTCGCCGCTGAAGACGGGCGTTGGCAAGCAGGATCTGACCTCTGCCGGCACGGCAGTGAACCCCGGCGTTGGCGGCGGGCTGGATGGAACAGCGGACGTGGGCTACTTCGTCACCAGCGTTCCCACCACTTCATACTATCGGCAGTTCAACGGCCGCATGGACGGCGACGTGACCAAGAAGGATCACCTCGCCTTCACGATCTACTGGGTGCCGATCGGCAACTCCTCCTACAACGGCGGTGCGCGCGGCTACCAGCAGTTCAATCACAGCCAGATCAACGATGCTTTCGCGGTGATCTATAACCACACGTTCTCGCCAACGTTTCTCAACGAGGCTCGTGCGAACGCCGCGGGCTGGCGTTGGAATGAAGTTGCCGACAACCCGCAGCAGCCTGTCGGTCTTCCCCAGGACAACGTGACCTTCGCGCCGAACGCGAGCCTGACCCAGTTCGGTACCTCGGTGGGCAGCATCCTGAACCAGTGGACTTACAGCTACAAGGATGTGGCCACCAAAATTCTGGGACCGCACACCATCAAGTTCGGCGGCGAATACACCCAACTGCACTACCTGAACGATCCCGTTGGGCGGCCGACTTACGGCTTCTACAACATCTGGGACTTTCTCAACGACGCTCCCTACCAAGAACAGGGTTCCTTCAATAGTGTGACCGGTCTGCCGGGTGGAACGCGGAATGACGACCGCCAGAACATGTTCGGCGGCTTTGTACAGGACGGCTGGAAGATTCGGCCGAACTTCACGCTGAACGCCGGTCTGCGCTACTCCTATTTCGGCGCGCTTTATGCGAAGCAGAACAATCTTCCGCACGTCGTTCTTGGAACGGGCGCCGCGACCTACACCGGGTTGTCGATTGCAACCGGAGGCGGGCTCGTCAACGCGCCGAAGGGCAACTTTGGACCGGAGTTCGGCTTCAACTGGTCACCGGGGATGTTCAACAACAAGCTGGTGGTGCGTGGTGGATATGGTCTCAACTTCAACCAGGAAGAGATCGCCATCACAGCCAATTCCGGCTTCAACCCCCCGACTGCGAACTACGACACCTTTACGTACACCAGCCCGTCGACACCGGGAGCGAACGGCAACCGGATCCTCTACGGCGTTTCGAGCAGCCCGACGTCGCTGGCCGGTTACGCTTCGAACCCGAACACGATCACTTCCTATAACGCCAACGGTCTACCCACGGCGGGCAGCGCCAACATCATCATTGTTGGCGACGGCCACGGTAACCTCCCCACCAGCTACGTCGAGCACTACTCGCTCGACACCGAGTACCAGTTCGGCAAGGAACTCGTAGCCTCGGTGGAGTATCAGGGTAGCGTAGGCCGCCACCTGATTAACCATGCCAACCCGCTCGCTCCGGCGGTCGTCGCAGGCTACGCGGAGAACCCGCTGGTGACCGGCGGCGATTTCTGGACCAATGTGGGCAGCTCCAACAACAATGCACTCCTGCTGGAAGTGAAGCACCCTATGGTGCACCACCTCTCGCTGGACGCTCAGTTCCAGTTGGCGAAGAGCATGGATACCGATGGGTCGGGGCCGTACTATGAGGATCCCTACTTCCCGGAGGGCTCCGGCTACTCCTATGGTCCTTCAGACTTCAACGTAGGCAAATCGTTCAAGGCCTTCGGTCTCTGGCAGCCGGTCTTTTTCCACGGCAACAACCTGCTGGAGAAGATCGCAGGCGGCTGGTCGCTGAGCGGCATCTTCAACTTCCATACGGGTTTCCCGTTCTCACCGAACTACGGCATCAGCAACTCGCTGTATTGCAGCCAGTGCGGTTACTACAACCTGCGTCCTCAGTATCTTGGCGGCGCCGGCAACGACCACAGCAATACCGCCTTCCTGAACGCTACCGACTTCGCGAACATCCTGAACGGCCAGGTAACGAACACTCAGACCGTGAACGGCACCGCGCAGGCAGTTGCGTATACGAACAAGTACTTCAACCAGCCGAACTTCCAGCGGGCGATCCAGTGGTCGAATGCCACCGGCTATCCTGCAGGAAACCTCGCGCTGCCGGGCGCTCCGGGATCGGACAGGAACGTGTTCGTCGGGCCACGCTACCACGATGTGGACATGTCTCTGGTCAAGGGCTTTGGAATCCCGAACAACAAGATCACTGGCGAGCACGCACAGTTTGAAATTCGTGCCGACGTGTTCAACCTGTTCAACATCCTGAACCTGAACCCAACCAGCATCTCCACCAATGTGAATGCTTCCAACTTCGGCCAGGACACCAGTGTCCTGGGCGGACGCACCATTACCATGCAGGGACGCTTCAGCTTCTAAGCAGAGATCCCCGTTTAAGCAGCAGAGCAGGGTGCTCCTTTCATCAGGCGCACCCTGCCTTTTCTTCACCCGGAATGTATCGCATGCCAGCGGTGTTCCATCAGCACCACTCCCAACGAGGATCGAAATGCGCTTCAAACTCAGCACGACCTTGCGCACTGGCGCGGCCTTGTTGCTTCTGCCTGCACTGATCGCACACGGACAGGCGAGCACGCCTGAGCACATTCAAGTGGACGCGCACGCGGCCAGCACGCCGTTTCCCCACTTCTGGGAGCAGACCTTTGGGTCGGGACGGGCTATCCTTTCGCTTCGCCAGAGCTACCGCGACGACCTGCGCACGGTGAAGCAGGCTACCGACTTCAAGTCCATCCGCTTCCACGGCATCCTGATGGATGAGGTTGGGCTATACGATCCGGATCGCCGTACCATCGCGTTCGCGCAGATGAAGGAGACGACCCAGCTCGACAGGGGCACCTACAACTTCAACTACATCGATCAGATCTACGACGGCCTGCTGGCCAACGGCGTGCGGCCCTTTGTCGAGCTGAGCTTTATGCCGAAGAAGATGGCGGCAGACCCGAACTTGTTGCAACCGTTCTGGTACAAGCCGGTCGTTTCGCCTCCCAAGGATTACAAGGAGTGGGACGCGATGATCAGTGCGCTTGGAGCACATCTCGTCGCGCGTTACGGGCTTGAGGAAGTTGCCACTTGGAAGTTCGAAGTGTGGAACGAGCCGAACCTGGACTTCTGGGGCGGCAATCCTAGGCAGTCCACTTACTTCGAGCTCTACGACCACACGGCGCGCGCGCTGAAGTCGGTTTCGCCGCGCATCCAGGTGGGAGGGCCATCGACCGCGCAAGCCGCGTGGGTCGCGCCCTTCCTGGCGCACGTCAAGGCGCAGAATGTGCCCATCGACTTCGTGTCTACGCATGTGTATGCGAACGATAAGGCGGAGGATGTCTTCGGCACGCACGAGGAGATCCCGCGAGACACGATGGTCTACCGCTCCGTGAAGAAGGTGCATGACGAGATAGCGGCCTCGCCATTGCCGAAGCTGCCGTTGATCTTCTCGGAGTACAGCGCCAGCTATGCGAACGAACCCAATGTGACCGACGACCCCTACATGGGGCCATGGCTCGCCAACAATATTCGCCTGTGCGATGGATTGACCGAGAGCATGGATTACTGGGCGTTCTCTGATGTGTTCGAGGAAGGCGGCGTGGTGCGCTCGCCGTTCTACGGCGGCTTCGGCCTGGTTGCCGCGGACAACATTCCGAAGGCTACGCTGAACATCTTCCGCGTTCTGCACATGCTCGGCGACCGGCGTATCGCACTCCCTTCGGAGTCGGCGCTGGCGACGACCACCAGGGATGGCGGCGTTGCTCTGGCGCTGTGGGATTACGCACCTCCCACGGGCACCGGCCCCACCTACACGATGGCGACTGGACCCGCCGGACCGGCGAAGACGTTCGACGTGGAACTGAAAGGTGTAAAGGCCGACGCGGCACTGGATGTCTATCGCGTGGACGACGATCACGGCAATGTGGTGAAAGCGTTCAATGCCATGGGCCGTCCGTCCGGCGACCTGACGCAGGAGCAGATCAAGCAACTGCAGGCCGCGGGACAGATGGCTCCGGCGGAGCATCTGCGGCTGCATGGCGGTCATCTACAACTCACAGTGCCTGCACACGGGCTGGCTGTTGTGGTGATGGCGAAGTAGGTTTATGGAACGTCTTGAACGGCTAAACCGTAGATGTGCAATGCAACTGATGGCCGGGGCAGCTTTGCTGCCCCGTGCTCTTTTTGGCTCTCCAGAGGCGCATGCGCAGGCTGCCTCCGCTGCCTCTCCCGTTGGCAGCGCCGTTGCAGCCGCGGACGCTGCGTTCCTGGACGACATGCAGCGGCGTGGCTGCTTGTTCTTCCATGAGCAGGCGAGCCCGAAGACCGGGCAAGTGCTGGATCGCGCGCTGTGGAACTCTCAGGGCGCGCTCGGCTCGCTGGATAAGCGGCGAATGGCCAGCATCGCCGCTACGGGCTTCGGCCTTACAGCGTTGTGCATCGCGGACAAGCGCCGCTACCAACCCCATGCGCAAGTCGTTGAGCAGGTGCGGCGCACGCTGCGCTTCCACGCCAATGTGCTGCCGAACGATCACGGCTTCTTTTCGCACTTCAACGATCTTGAAACGGGCTACCCCTACCAGGGCAGCGAGATTTCTTCGATCGACACGGCGCTGCTGATGTGCGGCGTGCTGACGGCGCGTGCGTATTTTCATGCCGACCCCGAGATCGTGCGCCTGGCCACGACGATCTATGAGCGCGTGGACTGGCCGTGGATGCTGGACGGCGGCAAGACGTTCTCCATGGGGCTGCGGCGCAATGAGTTTCTGACATCGCGCTGGAACCACTACTGCGAACACATGATGCTGTACCTGCTGGCGATGGGTTCGCCCACACATCCGATCGACGCGGCATGCTGGGATGCGTGGACGCGGCCGACGGAGACCTTTCAGGGAGTTACGTATATAGGGTCTACCGATCCGCTGTTCGTTCACCAGTACAGCCATGCCTGGTATGACTTCCGCAACAAGCGCGACAAGTATGCGAACTACTTCAAGAACTCGGTGCTGGCCACGCAGGCGCACGAGGCCTTCTGCCTGAGCCTCGGCAAGCCCTACTCAGAGGATTACTGGGGCGTGAGCGCGTCGGACTCAGAGCATGGCTACACGGCCTGGGGTGGGCCGCCGATGCTGGGCAAGGTCGATGGCTCGGTGGTGCCGAACGCGACGGCTGGATCGCTGCCGTTCCTTCCCTCGGAGTGCCTCCGCGTGCAGCGGGCCTTGCTAAAAGACTATGGCGCGAAAGCCTGGGGGCGCTACGGCTTCTGCGATGCGTTCCACCCGGACGCGCAGTGGTATGACCCGGATGTGCTCGGCATCGATCTCGGCATCAGC
This sequence comes from Granulicella sp., assembly GCA_965198545.1. GTDB lineage: Bacteria > Acidobacteriota > Terriglobia > Terriglobales > Acidobacteriaceae > Granulicella. Next base: position 454,310 of record CBDAPS010000005.1, read on the forward strand.
GTGATCATGGCGGAGAACCTGCGGAGCGGGTTCGTGTGGAAGACGTTTGCGGGGAATCCTGAAGTTGGAATCGCCATGCAGCGAGCTGGGTTTGTGGCGGATTCGCTCTAGCGGCGCCGCTGTTCGATGAGTTCCTTGCCATCGTTCGTCCCGCGGGCAGCGGAGCCGAGGCCTGGCGGAGGCGGAGCGCATGCAGGGGATCATGTTCGGCAACGACGCGCCGCAGAGTCTGCTGGGCTTTTTCGCTACGCATCAGCCCACGCCGTAGAGCCCTTCCGGGCCGATTCGTTTGCCAGATGAAGAAAGCGATACTCAGAAGTCGGATGACAGCATCCAAATGCTGACAGCAGATGGAGGAGATCGCTTTGCCTGAGCAGCAGGAGCAGAAGCCAGACAAGGACCGCCAACGGACAGCGGAGCACGCGCGGCTGGAGCAGGCGGCAAGCCGGGAGAAGAACTGGGAGCGATGGGGAACCTATCTGCCGGAGCGGCAGTGGGGAACCGTGCGCGAGGATTACTCGGCTGACGGCGACACCTGGAAATCCTTCACGTACGACATGGCGCAGTATCGTGCGTATCGCTGGGGCGAGGACGGCCTGCTGGGCTGGACCGACCGCGAGTGCCGGCTGTGCTTTTCCACCTCGCTGTGGAACGGGAAGGATGCCTGCCTGAAGGAACGGCTGTTCGGCCTGACGGGCGAGCAGGGCAACCACGCGGAAGACGTCAAGGAGCTTTATTACTACCTCGACGCCACGCCGACAGGATCGTACGCGCGCGCTCTCTACAAATATCCTCAGCGAGCCTTCCCGTACCAGCAATTGATTGAAGAGAACGCGCGCCGCGGGTTTGGGGACTCCGAGTATGAGCTGCTCGATACCGGCGTCTTCGACGAGGAGCGCTACTTCGATGTGCAGGTGGAGTATGCCAAGCGATCCCCTGATGACACGCTGATCCGGCTGAGCCTCTCGAACCGTGGACCGGAAGACGCAGAACTGACCGTTCTCCCAACGCTGACAATTCGCAACAACTGGTCATGGCGCGACCCGAACCGGGATGCGCAGCCCGACCCAAGCCAGGAGGCTCACCCATGGATGCGGGTCGACGAAGGGCGCAAAGACATGCTGCTGGCCAACCAGGCAATGATCGGCACCTTTGTCTTCAGCATGGTGAAGGATGATTCCGCAGCGGGTTCGCCCATCCTGTTTACGGAGAACGAGTCGAACTCCGAGCGCGTGTTGCCGGGTGCGAAGGGCGGTTCGCCTTACAGCAAGGATGCGTTTCATCGCTTTGTCGTGGAAGGGGAACAGGCGGCGGTGAACCCGGCGCAAACCGGCACCAAGGCTGCGTTCCATCTGCGGCAAACGATTGCTGCCGGAGCAAGTGTCGTGTATCGCCTGCGGCTGGTGAGCGAGAGCGAGGCGGGTGACAGTCCTCTGAGCATCGCTGACTTTGAGGCGTGCTTTGCGCAGCGCCAGCGAGAAGCGGATGAGTTCTACTCGGACCGGCTCGCGAAGACCTTCAGCGATGACGAGCGCAACGTGGCGCGTCAGGCGTACGCGGGCCTGCTGTGGACCAGGAAGTTCTACTACTACATTGTGGAGCGGTGGCTTGACGGAGATCCCGCACTTCCGCCGCCTCCCAAGGAGCGGCTGGAAGGGCGTAATCACCCGTGGGCGCACCTTTATGCGCGGGACGTTCTCTCGCTGCCGGATAGCTGGGAGTATCCATGGTTTGCCGCTTGGGACACGGCGTTCCACGTGGTCCCGATGGCAACCATCGATCCCGAGTATGCCAAGGCGCAGCTTCTCCTGCTGCTGCGCGAGTGGTATCTGCACCCCAACGGCCAGATACCCGCCTACGAGTTCAACTTTTCTGACGTGAACCCGCCGGTGCATGCATGGGCAGTTGCGCACGTCTACCGCGTGATCGGGGGACAGACCGGCAAGTTCGATACGGACTTCCTGGAGCGTGCTTTCCAGAAGCTGTTGCTGAACTTTACCTGGTGGGTGAACCAGAACGATGCCAGCGGCCACAATCTCTTCGGCGGAGGCTTTCTCGGCCTGGACAACATCGGGGTGTTCGACAGGTCGATGACGCTTCCCGATGGAGTGGAACTGAACCAGGCCGACGGGACTTCCTGGATGGGCTTCTTCTGCTCCTCCATGCTGCAGATCGCGCTCGAACTTGCGCAGACGCGGCCCGCCTACGAGGACATCGCCAGCAAGTTCTTTGAGCACTACATCGCGATCATCGAAGCGATCAATGACTTCGACGGGCATGGGCTCTGGGACGAAGAAAGCGGCTTCTTCTTCGATCATCTGGCAAAGCGGGACAACGAGCCCAAAGTGCTCAAGGTCCGGTCGATCGTTGGGGTTGTGCCGATCTTCGCAATGGCGGTTCTGCGAAAGTCGCAATTGGAAAAGCTGCCGGGCTTTCGTCAGCGCATGAACTGGTTTCTTCAGCACCGCCCGCACCTTGCGCGCTACGTCACGGTGGCGGAGTGCGCCGATCCCGATGTGAATGGCTCCCACTTCCTGGAATTGGTTCCCAAGGATCGTCTGCTTCGCCTGCTGAGCCGCGTGCTGGATGAGACGGAGTTCCTCTCCGATCACGGGGTGCGGTCGCTTTCCCGCTACCATCTGGAGCACCCGTTCGAGATCGATCTAGGGGGTGAGCACCTCACTGTCCGCTACACACCCGCGGAAAGCGACTCCGGGCTCTTCGGCGGCAACAGCAACTGGCGCGGCCCGGTCTGGTTCCCGATCAACTATCTGGTGGCCAGCTCGCTCGAGCGTTACCACCGGGTGTACGGCGACGCGATCAAGGTGGAGTGCCCCACCGGGAGCGGCAATCTGATGAACCTGCTGCAAGTGTCGGAGGAACTGGAGCGCCGGCTTACCAGCCTTTTTCTCCGCGATGCGAACGGCCGCCGCGCGGCTCATGGCAAGGAGCGCCGCTACATCGAAGACCCACACTGGCGTGACCTGGTCCTGTTCAGCGAGTACTTCTGCGGGGACAGCGGAAGAGGCTGCGGAGCCAGCCACCAGACGGGCTGGACGGCGCTGGTGGCCACCTGTCTGGCAAAACTTCATGGCGATAAGGTGGACACGCTGTAGCCATCTTCTTCGCGAGAAGGCGGCCTGCCAAGCCGCAGCCTCGGTGTACGATAAACCTTCGCGCACTCAGATATTTCGTTTTGAGGAGTTTCCTTATGCCCAGGCACGTGGTTCACACGCTCGCGTTCTGCTGTCTTGCTGTAGCTCCGGCAATAGCCCAGGCCCCCGGCTTGTCCGACGTGAACACGCAGTTGCGCACGCAGGAAACCGACGACTCGAAACTCATGTGGTGGCTGCATGAAGTGACCGATGTCTACGGCCCGCGCCTGACTGGATCGCCGGGATTAAAGGCGGCGGAAGACTTCGCAGTGAAGCAGATGAAGGACTGGGGCTTCTCGAATGTTCACCTCGAAGCCTGGAACTTCAATCATCCCGGCTGGCAGAACTACGAGCTGGAAGCGAACACCGTTTCCCCCTTTCAGCAGCCGTTGAACGTGCGCGCGATGGCATGGACCCCGGGCACCAACGGACCGGTGCAGGGTCCGGTCCTGGTGGTGGAACCACCTCAGCCTCTTCCCGTTGCGGTTGGCGGCCGCGGCGGCGGCTTTGGTGGCCGCCAGCAGGGGCCAACGCCCGAGGAGTTGGCGAAGATTCAGAATCCCGGAAGTGCGCCTCCGCCCATGCCGGCGGCGAAGCCGAGCGAGAACAAGCCGGTGACGCAGGCTGATCTCGACGCCTATCTCGCTTCCATCAAGGACAAGGTTCGCGGCGCCATCATTCTCTACGGCCCGCACATCCAGGTGCCGGAAAACTTTGTGCCCGCGCCGCTGCGCCGCACGGATGAATCGTGGGCACAGCCGCGTGGAGGCGGCTTCGGCGGCCCGGGTGGCCCGGGTGGTCCGGGCGCTCGGGGCGCTCAAGCTCCCGCACCACCGCCGGGCCTGACCGCGATCGAGATCAACGGGCAGGTGAGCAAGTTCCTGATCGCCAACGGTGCGCTAGCCAAGGTGACGGACTCCGGGCGCGCGTATGGCATCGTGCTGCAGCAATCAAGCGCGGGCTATAACGAGAACCCGAACAGCCCCAACCTACCGACGCTGGTGATGGGCAACGAAGACTATGGCCGCATCTATCGAACCAGCACGATTGATCATCTTCCGGTCGTGCTGAAGCTGAACATCAAGAACGAGTTTTATCCCGCCGGACGCACCGTGTACAACGTGGTGGGCGAGCTGCCGGGAACCGATAAGGCCGATGAAGTGGTGATGGCCGGTGGGCACTTCGACTCGTGGAATCCTGCGACGGGCGCAACTGACAATGCGGCAGGCGGTTCGGTGGCGGTGGAGGCGCTGCGACTGATCAAGACGCTGAAGCTGCCGCACCGCCGCACGCTTCGTGTGGCGCTTTGGAGCGGCGAAGAAGAAGGCCTTTACGGGTCCATTGCGTATGTGGCGCAGCACTTCGGCAGCGCGGAGAATCCCAAGCCGGAGTGGTTCAAACTGGATGCGTACCTGAACCTGGACGACGGCACTGGCAAGCCGCGCGCAGCCAGCGTCTTCGGCCCACCCGAGGCGGCTGCGATGGTGCAGACAGCCATGGGCGAGTTCAAGGATTGGGGCTTCAACCAGGTCAGCCCGACGGTTGGCCGCCAGACGGGCGGCACGGACAGCACCTCGTTCAACAACGCAGGATTGCCGGGCGTGGGCTACAGCCAGGACCCCTTCGACTACAACACGTACACGCACCACACGAGCTTCGACACGTACGAGCGCATCTACGAGCCCGATCTGCGCGAGGCCGCGGTGGAAGAAGCGCTGACGCTCTTCTCGCTGGCGAACACTGACTCGATGGTGCCGCGTTGTTCGGCGGCCACCATGCCTCCGCCTCCGGTGCCCAACGCCCGCGTGCTCGCAGCCCGCAACAGCACCCTGCCGCAAACTCCCGTGGCAGAGTTCATGCTGCCTGCCGGCGCCACCCCACCCGAGCGCCCCAACCCCTGCACGGCTGCACCTCCAGCCAAGGCCGCTCCTGTTTCATGGCAGTAAGAGAGGCAGGACAAGACAGACAGGACGATCATGAACACGATTGAAGTGACTGCTTCCGACAGCACGAACACGGCGACGCCGGAGCCGGGGCTGCGCCGCCAGGTGATGTTATGAACGCCGAACATGATGCTGGTGCGCCACACCATGGAGAAGGGTTGGGCCGGGGCAAAGCATAGTCACCCGCATGAGCAGCTCGTTCACGTGGTTCGCGGGCGCCTTGCGTTCGGGTTATCCAGGCGAACGCTCCGAGGTGAAGGCAGGCGACTGATTCCTGTTCCCGGGCGCCTCGACCACCAGGCGTTTGCGCTGGAGGATACCAAAGCGCTCGACGTCTTTATTCCCTGTCGCGAAGAGTACGCTCCAGCGGTTTGAAGCGTGGGATTGCGATGGTTACTCTCCAGCTTGTTTTGGAGGCTTCGGGATGACGCTGACGCGCATGCTCATCTGCTGTGAAGCTCCCGGCGACAGCGTGATGCCGTTGCTCCCGACGTTGGCGGTTTCCACGCAGACCATCTCGTGCCACTCCCACTCGCCGAGGTCCGGCATCGCCTTGTAGGGATTGAACACCACGGTGGTGTGCGAGTTGGTTTTCTCGACGAGCAGATCGCGGTGCAGCAGGCCATCGTGGATGGTGAGAGCGGCCTCTGTGTTCGCATAGACACGATCCGTCGGGCCCGTGAAGCGGATGGGTGCGCCGGCGGGCGGCTTCACCTTGAAGTTGTCGGTCTTGTCGATGTATGCGGTTGGCTCAAGTCCGCTCACCGTGACCTCGTGGACGTCCATCACGTGGAAGTACGCGTGAAACGCTTCTTCGAAGGCCAACGGCGTCGCGGCATCGTTGCGCACCGTCAGCGTGTACTGGAGCGTGGCGCCGAAGCTCATCTCCAGCGCCAGCTGAAAGTGGTCGAAGCCCATGGAGCGACTCATGTCCGTGGGGCCGAGCATGAGACGCAGGTGGATATCCTCGCCATGATGAGTGGCCGACTCTACCGTCCAGTTCTGGATGCGGGCAAAGCCATGGCTCGGCCCCGGATGGCCGTCAAAGCGGTCCTTCTTGCTGTCGTTGGCGAACCACGGAAACACGATCGGAATGCCGCCCCGGATCGGCTTGCCGGGAGCGAACTCGCTTTTGCGGCTGAGATAAATCACAGGCGCCGTTCCGCTGGGCTGCCAGTGTGTGACGTGAGCTCCCTGCAGATACAGCGCTGCATCGCAGCCCGACGTCGAGATGCGCGCCCGCACCAGGTTTCGCTCTTGCTCGAAGCGGATGGCTCCGCCAAGACCGAATTGGCGATTTAACTCTGAAATCTCCACAATCTTTATGTCCTTGTCCCCTCACGAGGCAGTGTTTGTGTGCCCATCAAGCGTAGACTGTTTCTGCACATGTTCCTGGAAAAATACGTCCGAGAAGTGGACGAACAACTTGCCCGCCTGATAGCCGCCCGCGCTAAGATTGCCGCTCTTGCCGGCCCCGCCCCGGAGTTCAGGACAGACTTCAACCACGAGAAAGCCGTGCCCAGCGCGGCGGTTGCTGAAGAGCCGCCACCGGCGCCGCAATCCGAGCCGGTGGCGCTGGAAACCGCTCCTCCCGAAGTTGCGGAGAGCGTCGCGTCCCCCGCGAAGCGCCGGGGACGGCCGAAGGGAAGCAGGAATAAATCAACCATGATTCGTACTCGCCGCATCGCCGTGCCTGAGCCGCGCGCGCTAACAAGCATCGTGCCTACAGGGCCCGTGGTGGTTTCCCCCGCGCAATTGGCAAAGCGGCATGAAGTTTCGGCAGCGAAGCCTCAAGCTCCTGCGGCCCAGCCGGAAACGCCCGGCGGCGAACAGGGTGGCGGCTTCGGCGGCGGTCTGGACGCACTGATACGCGAACTGAGCGATCGGCGCGCGATGGCGTTCAGCCCTGCCGCGTAGGTAGCATCTAGGCCGTTCCGGTCAACTCCTGGCCCAGCCACTTGGGGTTCTGGGCGGTGCCGTCGAAGTGGCTCGACGTCTTGAACAGCTCGTACTTGCCTTCGCTGGCAGCGCTTTCCGTGCGCGCCAGCAGCTCACGAACAGCCGCTTCGGTCATCGGCTTGAAGGTGCGCGCGGCCTCCAGCGCCTGCTGAAGAATGGCCGTGCTGTCGATACCGGTAATGACCACGGATACAGGCTGAGTCAGACCGTAGTGCAGAGCTTCCATGGGCTGGACCGTGCCGCTCTGCAGAATGTAGTGATCGCCGAAGGTCTTCATGGCGAGCACACCGATGCCTTGCTCCAGCGCCACCGGCATCACCTGTTTTGTGAACGAACGGAAGTGCGCGTCCATCACGTTGATCGGCATCTGCACGGTATCGAAGTGGAAGCTATTCTTCTTGGCGACCTCCAGCATGCGCAAGTGTACAGCGGGGTCTTTGTGGCCGGTAAAGCCGATATAGCGAATTTTGCCTGCATCTCGCGCCTTCATCGCGGCCTCGATAGCTCCACCCCTGGCGAAGATGCGGTCGGGGTCTTCCATGCGGATGATTTCGTGGAACTGCACGAGGTCGAGCACGTCAGTATTCAGCCGGCCGAGTGACTGCTCGAGCTGCTTGGTATATTCCTCCGCTGTGCGGCCATCCATCTTGGTCATCAGGAAGACCTTCTGGCGGTAGCCGTCCTTGAGCGCCTGCCCCATGCGGACTTCGGAGATGCCGTCGTTGTAGTCCCAGCAGTTATCCATGAAGGTGATGCCCGCATCAATGGCGTCGCGGATGAGCTTGATGCTTTCCGCGGGATCTTTCTGCTTGCCGATGTGAAAGCCACCGAGGCCAATGGCGGAGACGCGCTCGCCGGTGGTGCCCAGTTCCCGGTAGACCATGCCTGCGACTTCAGGCCGCTTCACTGGTGAGCCTTTCGGCGCCGTGTGCGCCTCGGCACCGGCAGGCACGGCTGCTGAGACTCCTGCTGCTGTAGCCGACTTCAAGAATTCTCTGCGTTCCATGGGTAGGTGTACTCCTCCGCGAGCACGCGGCGTTCTAAACGTTCAGTAATTGGGATGCAGGAGAGCAGTGTTTGCGCTTTGTCGTCGCTCAATCGGCCGCTTGCGCGGACGCGCGGGCGATGAGGACCGCGATGTATGCCGCACCGAAGCCGTTATCGATATTCACCACACTGACGTTGGGGCTGCAGGAGTTGAGCATGCCCAGCAGCGCGGCCGCGCCGCCGAACGACGCGCCATACCCGACGGATGTAGGCACCGCGATCACCGGCACGCCCACCAGTCCACCCACCACGGAGGGAAGCGCTCCCTCCATGCCCGCACAGACGATGACCGCGCTGGCTGAAGACAGATCGGGGAGTACGGCCAGCAGCCGGTGCAGCCCGGCGACGCCGACATCGAAGAGGCGAACGACACTCGCGCCGAAAACTTCGGCGGTAACTGCTGCTTCCTCGGCGACAGGGAGATCGCTGGTTCCCGCGCATACGACGGCTATGTGGCCGACAGGTGGCACGGAGCTTGCCTGCCGCAGCGAGACCGTTCGCGAGATGGGGTCGTAGACCGCATCGGAGAACTTGCCGAGCACGGTCCGGGCAGTGGGTTCGTCGGCGCGAGTGGCCAGCACGCTGACGCCGCTTGCCGCCAGGCTGGTGAAGATCGCCAGTGTTTGCGCGGGGGTCTTTCCTGCGGCGTAGATCACCTCCGGAAGACCACCGCGCAGGCTGCGGTGATGGTCCACACGCGTGTGGCCCAGGTCCTCAAACGGCATGCCCGCCAGGCGGTCGGCGGCGGCAGCGGGCGTTACTTCCCCGCGTTCCACCTGCGCCATCAACTCCAGAACACTGTTGCGGGTCATCGTGTTCAGCCCTCGGTTCCCGATCCCCGATTGCGGTACGCGGCGATGGCCGCCTGCTGTACCTGCTTGAGAGGAACGCTGTGGCGCTCAGCTGCTTTGCGGCAGTCCTCGAACTCCGGCGCGGCGTTCCGCTCTTCGCCGCCGGCGCTTCCCACCTTCATCCTGATGGGACCGAACGCGGTTGGCACTTCCGTGTGAGAGCGATCGAGGCAGGCCCGGCGATCCTGCCGCATGCGAATACCCAGCGTGCTCGTTTCGCGCAGCAGAAGGGCTTGCAGCGCGGCACTGTCGGCGGGGTTGCAGAGCACCGTGAGCAGCGTGCCGGGCCGTCCCTTCTTCATCACCACGGGTGTCAGCATCACATCCAGCGCACCGGCAGCCAAAGCCTTTTCGGCAGCGTACGCAATCACCTGGGGAGAAAGATCATCGAGCGCTGTTTCGAGCACGGTGACAAGATCGGCATCCGGCTTCGTATGGCCCTCGCTCGACCGTCCGACACTCAGCCGCAGGACGTTTGGAAAGCCGTCCGGGTTGCGCGTGCCCGCGCCATAGCCGATCGTTTCCACCTGCATTGCGGGCTGCGGGCCGAACTCCGCATCCAGCGCTCGCAGCAAGGCCGCGCCGGTCGGCGTCGCCAGCTCCTTCCGCAGGTGCGCGGAGTACGTCGGCACACCGCGCAGCAGGTCAGCCGTCGCCGGCGCGGGCACGGGAAACGTTCCGTGCGCGCACTGCACTATGCCCCCGCCGACGTTTACCGGGGAGCTGTACCACTTGCCGATCCCGAGATGGTGAATGCCCGCGCTGGCCGCGACGATATCGACGATGGCGTCCACCGCCCCGACTTCGTGGAAGTGGATGGAATCAACCGGCACATTGTGAATCTTGGCCTCGGAGTGGCCCAGCAGTTCGAAGGCGCGAATCGCGGTGGCCTTCACATTCGCGTTCAGCGGCGCGGCCTGAATCAGCTCGCGAATAACGCTAAGGGAGCGGCCCTCCGCGTGCGAATGGCTATGTTGCGGCGAAGGGGCATGGATGTCCGCTTCCTCCGCGGCATGGCCGCCTTTATGCAGGTGCTGCGTCAGCGGCTGCCGTGAGTAAACAGGCTCGGCCTGGTGCATGGCTTCGGCCAATTCGCCCGCTTCCAGCACATGCACCTTGATCGCCGAGATTCCGCTGCGATCCACGGTCTCCATCCGCAGGCTCGCCCCGATGTTGAGCGCGGCGGTGGCCTCATGCATCACCTCCGCGGGCACGCCGGCCTGAAGCAACGCCCCGAGAAACATGTCTCCGGCGATCCCGGCAAAGCAATCGAGATAAGCAATCCGCATGAGTTCCGTCAGTCCGTAACGATTTCTGAGCGAGGTGCCCTGGGAGTGAGATGCGGCGGATTATCGCGCGGCTGTGAGCGCCGACACAGGCAGAACATCGTTCATCGAGCCGGAACGGTACCCCTCCATGTCCAGCGTGACGTACCGGAAGCCCAGCGCCCGCAGCATCACCGTGATCTGCTGAAAGAGCGGGAGCGACAGGGCGCGCGGCAGGTCGGTTTGTGCGATCTCGATGCGGGCCAACTCGCCGTGATGCCGCACCCTTACCTGCGGGAAACCCAGCATGTGGAGCGCATCCTCGGCACGCTCCACCTGGGAAAGGTTTTCGGCAGTCACCGGGCGGCCGTACTCGATGCGCGAAGACAGGCACGCGCTGGCGGGTTTGCCGGAGATCGAAAGCCCGGCTTCGTGAGCCAGCTCACGGACCTCTGCCTTGGTAAGTCCGGCGGCGACGAGCGGGGCCAACACCCCCTGCACGGCCGCTGCCCGCTGGCCGGGGCGAAACTCGCCGCGATCGTCCAGGTTCATGCCGTATGCGATATGCGCAAAGCCCAGTTCTTCCCGAAGCTGCTCCATGCGGGCGAACAGCTCGGTCTTGCAGTGGAAGCAGCGCTGTGCGTCGTTACGCTGGTAGTCGGCGTTGTCGAGCTCTTCCGTCTGCAAAATGCGCGTGGGAATACCCATCTCGGCGGTGAAGGCGAGCGCCGCAGCCAGTTCGCGGCGCGGCAGGGAAGCGGAGTCGGCGATCACGGCCAGCATCTTTGGCCCGAGCGCGCGCTGCGCGGCAAAGGCCAGGAACGCGGAGTCCGTGCCGCCCGAGTACGCGACCAGCAGAGACCCGGTTGCTTCCAGGGCGGCGTTCAGCTTCGCGGCTTTCTCTCCCAGACTCATAGCGTCCATTGTAGGCGCGGCCAGCGGGCTAACGGATGAGCGCCGGCAGCCGGTCGCTCCAGCCCAGCAGAAAGATGCTGCCAATGGCGGTGCTATACACGGCGGTCAGGATATTCAGTCCGGCGCGCAGCCCGGTCCTCGCACGGCTGCCCGCAAACAGCCCGGAGGCGCTCGCGGTCATCAGCGTGTTCATTGCCAGCAGACCGCCGAGGAACGCAAGCAGACCGAGCAGGCCTTTGCCGGTGCCTCCAAGATTAGCGGCCAGCAGAAACAGCAGGAGCTGCGAAGGCGTTTCGGCGCCGAGGCCGTGGATGATGCCGACGACGAACACAGAACCACGGTCGTAGCGGAAGCGAAAGGCTTCGGGGGCTTCCAGATCGCGATCGCGAAGTCTCCGTAGACGCCAGGCGACGTGCTGCACTCCGGAGACCAGAAGCGCCATGCGGCTGCGCGAGACGTGCGCGTGGGAGCCGGCTCCGCGGGTGCGAACCATCGCGACCAGGACATAGATGCCGAGCACGATCAGAGTCGCTCCCACCAGCCGTTCACCTACGGCGTCCAGCTGGGCCGGGATGGTGAGGTGCAGCAGCAACACGGCGACGCCCAGCACCGCGACAGTCAGCGCGTGGCCCAGCGCGTACAGCATGCCCAGGAACATCCCTTCACGCCAGTTGCGCTGCACGCTGGTGATGTCCGTAATGGCGGCGAGGTGGTCGTAGTCGAAGCCGTGGCGAAACCCCAATAGCAGGCAGGAAAGCAGGGCAAGCTGGAGCGCGGAAACCATCGATGCTCAGGATACGTGAGCTCTTCGTGAGGAGCCGCCTGGGCGAGTAGCGGACGACTGCTACTTTCCTGAAACGCGGCATTCACGGTACATTCAAATCACACACTCAAAGCGGGTGAGCTCGAACCTCTGAGTTCACCCAGAACTCGTGCTCCGCGATTTTGCACGTCACCGGGAAAGCTGGCGCTAGTCCACTTCTCCGGCCGGGCTGTCTTTCGTGCTGTACCCCGAAGTCCACCGTGCTTGCCTGCGCGGCGGTTTCCTAGCCCTTCAACGGGTTACAGGCAGGAGTGTTTTTCACGATGACGTTTCGCGGAATGCTGAGTCTCGCGGCTGTTGCGACTGTTCTGACTGCCCTTTCCGGATCGCCGGCCATCCTGCATGCGCAGGCCCCCACGCCCAGCTCCGTGCTTGGCCACACGCCGGGCGACGACTTCTATCTCGCCACCTATGAAGACGCGGTCAAGTACTTCCACGCCCTCGCCGGCAGCACTGACCGCATGAAGATGGTCACCGTCGGCAAGAGCACGCAGGGCCGCGACATCGAGGTCGCCGTGATCTCCTCGCCGGAAAACCTCGCGCACCTGGACGAGTACAAGCGCAACGCCCGCAAGCTCGCCCTCGCCGATGGGCTGGACGATACCTCGGCGCTCGCGCTGGCGCGGCAGTCCAAGGTCATCGTGCACATCGACGGCGGTCTCCATTCGTCGGAAGTTGCCGGCGGGCAGCACTCCATCGCGCTGGCGTACAAGCTGGTGTCGGCGAAGAACGATCCTGAGATCGACGCCATCCTGAACAACGTCGTTCTGGTGCTGTGGCCTACGCTGAATCCCGACGGGCAGGACATGATCGTCAACTGGTACCGCAAGAACGTCGGCACCAAGTACGAGGTGGCCCCGCTGCCGTGGCTCTACCAGGAGTACGTCGGACACGACAACAACCGCGATGGCTTCATGCTCAACATGAAGGAAGAGCAGGTTGTCGCGAAGACCGAGATCGAGTGGAGCCCGGACATCTTCTATTGCCAGCACCAGACGGCGCCCTTTCCCGCGCGCATCTGGATCCCACCGTTCGCCGACCCGATCTCCGGCAACGTAAGCCCCTACGTACGCAGCTGGCTGAACGTCATCGGCACCAACATGGCGGCGTACCTGGACCAGCACAACATGCCGGGAGCGATCTCCGAGACGCAGTTCGATAACTGGTATGCGGGCTTTACGGACTGGGCTGGCGTGTTCCGTGGCGAGGTTTCCTTCTTCACCGAGACAGCGCTGTACCGCTACGCCACGCCGCGCTTCTACACGGTGGATGAGTTCCCGCCCGCATACAGCGACCTCCGCTCGCTGAGCATGTACACCACGCCGTGGGAAGGCGGCTGGTGGCGGCTGAAGGATGCGGTCGACTACATGGTGGCGGGGTCGATGTCGGTGCTGGACCTCGCCGCGAAGAACCATGAGGCGTTGCAGTACAACCGCTACCAGACCGCCCGCGACAACAAGAAGCGCACGGAGCCGCCGTTTGCCTATGTCATCAGCAGCAAGCAGGCCGATACGCCGGAAGCAGGCCTGCTGGCGCAGAAGATGATCGACAACGGGCTGGACGTCTACCAGACCAGGGGCGGCTTCCAGGCCAACGGCATCAAGTACCCGGTGGGCTCGTGGGTCATCCCCATGGACCAGGCTTTCTCGCCCATGGCCAAGGAGCTGATGGAGCGGCAGGTGTATCCGGCCGCAGCCAGCGACCAGACTGCAGCCGGCGCGCACCTGCCGTACGACATCACCGGCTGGACTCTGCCTTTGCAGATGGGCGTGGCCGTCGATGTGGTCTCCGATCCTATGGAAGCTGATCAGCGCGAGAAGATGGCTCGCGTGGAGAAAGTCTCGCTGCCGGAAGCTCCCATTGATGGCAGTGGCGCGGTCTTTGCCATCAGCCACAAACCGAACAACGCCTTCCAGATCGTCAACGCCGCCCTGGCGCAAGGAGCTACAGTTTCGCTCGCTGCTGACTCCGTGAAGACCGCTGAAGGGAATGAGCGAGGCGCCTTCGTCGTGAGCGGTCTGAGCCGCGGAGCGATGGATGAGTTGACTTCGAAGTTCTCCGTTGGGGCAGCAGCGATCCCATCCGCCCCCGAACATACGACCGCGCTGAAGAAGGCGCGCATCGGCCTCTACCGGCCATGGAACGCTTCCATTGACGAAGGGTGGACCCGGTGGATCCTCGAGAACTATAACTTCGGCGCGAAGAGCCTCTACAACGCGGACATCCGCTCCGCCAACCTGCGCAGCCGGTATGACGTGATCGTGCTGCCCGACATGAACGCCAACCAGTTGATGAACGGCTTCCGCCCCGGCACCGTTCCGGGCCAGTATGCCGGCGGCATCGAGAAGGACGGCGCCGAGAACCTGCGCGAGTTCGTGCGCGCCGGCGGCACGCTGGTGGCAATGAACCAGGCAGCCTCGGCGCTCATCCCGCTGTTCTCGCTGCCGGTGCAGAACGTGGTGCAGGGCATGCCCACTGACAAGTTTTACTGCGCTGGATCGTTGCTGCGCATTGAGACGCAGCACCCTGATCTGCCCATCAACTACGGTGTTCCTGGTGAGCCGGTTGTGATGTTCGAGCGCAGCCCTGCGTTCGAGACGCTGCCGGGCTTCAAGGGCGCGGTGCTGGCTCGCTACCCAAAACAGGGTGACCTGCTGGAAAGCGGCATGATCATCCACGGCGAAGTGTTGCATGACAAGATAGCCGCGCTGGAGGTCAGCTTCGGCCGCGGCCGCATCTTCCTCTACGGCTTCAAGCCCCAGCAGCGCGGCCAGGCGCACGGCACCTACCGCTTTCTCTTCAACGCGCTGTATGGCTTTGACGATCCACCGATGCCAGTGGAGTCTGCCTCAGCCCATGCCCCTGCTGATAGCGCAGACACTGCCGCTGCAAAGAACGCTCCCCCCGCAGCACCGCCCGCCAACGCGGGCGGCGCCAACGGCGCACGATCCCGCCGAGGAGGCGCATCCACGCCGTAGCTTCGTCAAGCTCTTCAGACAGACAACAAGCAAGAAGACAACAAGCAGAGAAACACCACGCACCACTCGAAGCCCAATTCCCGGAGGACTCTGATGCGCAAGCTTCTCGTACTTTGCTTTTCTCTACTCATGGCGACAGCCGCATGGGCCCAGAACGCCACTACGTCTGTTCGCGGTTCTGTCACGGACCCGACGGGCGCGCTCGTTTCCAACGCAATGGTGACGCTGACCAACGGGGTTTCGAAGAAAAGCGTCACGCGCAAAACTACCAAGAACGGCGAGTACGACTTCCAGCAGTTGGACCCTTCGCACTACACGATCACGGCCACAGCGCCCGGCTTCGGCACGCTGACCAAGGAAGCAGAGCTGCTGGTGAGCCAGCCGGCCACGGTGAATCTCACACTGCCGGTGAGCGGCTCCAATGAAACGGTGGAAGTGACCGCGACGACCACGCTGAACTTCACCGATGCGACGCTGGGAAACGCCTTCAGCAGCGCTGAGATCGAAGCGACCCCGGTGGATTCGCGCAACGTGCCTGACCTCCTGAGCCTCCAGCCCGGCGTGCTGTTCTTCGACAACAACGCAGCCGCCAGCAATCCCTCAGCCGTGCAGGATAGCCGTCTTGGTGCGGTTGCCGGAGCCCGCTCCGACCAGGGCAACGTCACGCTCGACGGCCTGGACGATAACGATCAAACTTTTGGCTATGCCTTCACCGGCGTGCTGCGGTCCACGCAGGACTCCACCGAAGAGTTTCGCGTGACCACCGCGAGCGCGAACTCCGATGCCGGCCACTCTTCCGGCGCGCAGGTCACGCTGGTTACCAAGTCCGGCACCAACAACCTGCACGGCAGCCTGTACGAGTATTTCCGCAATCGCTACTTCGCCGCCAACGATTGGTTCAACAAGCGTGCCGAAGTCAGCAGCGGCCTACCCAACAAGCCGCCTCAATTAAGCCGCAACACCTTTGGCGGTACGATCGGCGGTCCCATCCTCAAGGACAAGCTTTTCTACTTCTTCAACTATGAGGGCCAGCGGACTCACGAGAGCACCACGGTGACCCAGGAAGTGCCGACTGCTTCCTATGCAGCCGGGATCCTGAAATATCAAGACGTGAACAAGAACACGTACACACTCACTCCAGCACAGGTGGCAACACTGGATACGCCTTGTGTCGCGAGCGGTGCCTGCCCCAACGGGCCCGGCCCCAATGCGGCGATTCTCAACTATTTTGCGCAGCTTCCGGTTGCGAACGGCACCACGGTCGGTGACACCCTGAATGAGGGCTCCTACACCTTCTCCTCCCCCACGCCGTACTCCCACAACACCAGCATCCTGAAGATCGATTGGACGCCCACATCTTCGCACCACGTTTTCGTGCGCGGCAATCTGCAGAAAGACGTGGCCAGTTCTGCGCAGCAGTTTCCCGGTCTGCCCGCGGCTACCAAGACGGAAGACAACAGCAAGGGCATAGCAGCGGGCGACACGTGGACGATTACGTCTCATCTGGTAAACGACCTCCGCTATGGGTATATCCGCCAGGGTACGGCGACCTCCGGGCTGGGTAAGGGCTCTTACACCGACGTGCGCTTCATTGCGACCCCAACTTCTGAAAGCCGAAATACCATTCGTACCGTCCCGGTGAACGAGATCAACGACACGCTTAGCTACAGCGTGGGCAAGCACAACCTGCAGTTCGGCGCCATCTGGCGGTTGATCCATAACAACAGCAGCACCGATGCCAACTCCTGGGATGCCGGCACGACCAACCCGCAGGGACTTTCTACCAGCGGCTTGCCCCTGCTCACGGCGACGACGATCAACGGCACGGCGTACCCCGCGGTGGGCGCGGCGTTCCAGTCCAACTGGCTCAATGCCTACGGCAACCTGGTGGGCGCGGAGTCTTCCCTGACGCGCAACATCAATTACCAGGTGAACCCGGGCGGAAGCACGGGCAGCCTTCTCGCCCAGGGCGCTCCCGTCAATCGCCACTTCATCTCCAATGAGTTTGAGTACTATGTGCAGGACTCCTGGAGACCCACCGCCAAGCTCACCCTTACTGGGGGCATCCACCACACCATCCTGCAGGTGCCCTATGATTCGAACGGCCAGTCTGCCGCTCCGACGATCGACACGGACGCATTCTTCAGGCAGCGGCAGGTTTCCGCATCGCAGGGCCAGGTATATGAGCCGACGCTATACTTTGCTCCGAATGGGCCCGTCTATGGCCGGCCGGGCTACTGGGCGAAGCAGAAGGGCAACGTCGCGCCACGGCTTTCCTTTGCGTACGCAGTAGACAGCAAGACCTCGATTCGTGGCTCGTGGGGGCTCTACTTCGATCACTTCGGCCAGGGAGTGATCAATGCCTTCAACCAGTCCGGCTCGTTTGGCCTGGCTTCCAAGATCACCAGCCCGCTGGGCACGCTCGGTCCGGAACAGGCTCCGCGCTTCACCAGCCGTACGGCGCTGCCCGCGCTGAATGTCGCCGCCGGTGCGCCCACGCAAACCTTCCCGTACGCGCCGCCCAGCTATGCCCTGACCAATGGATCCGCCGGTTTTTCGATCAGTTGGGGTGTGGACAACAAACTGAAGACCCCCTACGCCGAGGTCTACAGCTTCTCGATTCAGCGTTCGCTTCCGGGAGGCTTCACCCTGGAAGCCGACTACATCGGACGCCTCGGACGCAAGCTCCTTCAGCAATCCGACCTCACCACGCCGGTGAACTTCTTCGATACGGCATCCGGCACCAGCTACTTCCAGGCTGGTGCGCAGATGGCGGCCGCTGTCGATGCAGCGGGCGGCAATACCAATCACGCGGCTACCATCGCGGCCATTCCTTTCTTCGAAAACGTGTTCCCCTACCTGAAGAACACGTCGCGGGGAACCACTTGCCCGAACACTCAGCACACCGCTACGCAGTACATTTTTTGCAACGAGTTCACGCCGTATCGAAGCGTTCTCGGCGAGACAACCGCCCTGGCCGACATCGATATCTACTGCAGCGGGCCGGGCGGTGTGGCCTATGGCTGCACTCCCAGTGCTTCCCGTTTCTGGCAGCAGCAGTTCGCCAGCCTCTATGCCTGGACATCCAATGGCTCGTCGTCCTACAACGCCGGACAGTTCATCCTGCGGCATCCGTTCACCCACGGCTTCCAGATGAACCTGAGTTACACGCTTGGGAATTCACTGGATATGGGCTCGGATACGGAGCGCGCCAACGAGACGCTGGGCGGATCGGGGAGCTATCTCACCAACTCCTATATCCCGTCGCAGTCCCGCAGTGTTTCCGACTTCGACACCCGCCACCTCATCACCTTCGATGGCTCCTATGCGCTTCCCTTCGGCAAAGGACAGATGTTTGCCAACAAGGGGGGCAAGCTGACTGAGGAAGCGCTCGGCGGCTGGCGGCTAGCTTCGGTCGCTCGCTGGACCAGCGGCTTCCCTTTCTCCATCGGCGAAGGGGGCTACACCACAGACTGGGAGATCGGCAGCTACTCG
Source organism: Granulicella sp. (assembly GCA_965198545.1). Taxonomy (GTDB): domain Bacteria; phylum Acidobacteriota; class Terriglobia; order Terriglobales; family Acidobacteriaceae; genus Granulicella. The sequence continues at coordinate 472,741 of CBDAPS010000005.1, forward strand.
GTGAAGGTGTCTGACCTCAAATCGAGCACGGTGAATGTGGCAACGGCAGCCGGTGGAAACACGCCGAATGCTTTCGCAAACGCTGCGTCAATTAACAAAACGATCAGCAACGGCGGACCCTACATTCGTCTGCCCTATCCAGGGGAGGCAGGGCAGCGCAACGCTTATCGCGGCGATGGCAACTTCGGTGTGGACGCGAGCCTGTCGAAGCCTTTCGCCATTACCGAGCACCAGAGCATTCGCTTCACGTGGGAGGTCTACAACGTGACCAATGCAGTTCGCTTCAACACACGCAACCTGGGCACCAACCCCACCTCTACCACCTTCGGCAACTACAGCGCGACGCTCACTACGCCGCGCCGTCAGGAGTTCTCGCTGCGCTACGCGTTCTAGCGTCTTTCCCCATCGCCCTGCTTCGGTGTCTCTCGCCGAAGCAGGGCATCTCCTGTGAGGCTTCGCCCGCATGATCCGTTCCGCCGCAGTCTTCTGTCTTCCTCTCGCACTCGCTGCCACGCTGGCCGCGCAACAACACTTTCCCTCCAATGAAGATCTCCGCCACCTTCGCGTGATCTCGGCGCCGCAGCCTTCGCCGGACCTCCAGCATGTCATCGCTTCCGTGCAGGAAAGCACCGCCGAAGGCGGTCGCTCGCACATCTGGCTGCTCAACGTCGATGGTTCCGCCCCGCGCCAGCTCACGTTCTCTGAGAGCACGCCGGCCTCTGGCGCAACTCCAGCCGAAGGCCGACGCGCCGGCGGCGCGGGCGAGCGATCAGCCGAGTACCTGCCCGATGGCAGCACCATCCTGTTCCTCGCCAGGCGCGGCGAAAAGACGCAGATCTTCCGCCTGCCGCTAACCGGTGGCGAGGCCTCGCCCGTCACGCTGGAACGCGCACCGGCTGCAGGTGAAAAGCCCACCGCCATCGACGTAGGCTCCTACAGCATCTCGCCAGATGGCTCTGCCGTCGCGGTCGTCGCCACCGACCCTGACCCGGCCGCCCGCACACGCGACCGCCGTGACGGCAAGGACGTCGTCTGGGTGGAGCACGATGAGCCGAAGCATCGCCTCTATCTGCTCAGCACCAGCACCTGGAAGTTCACGGAAGTTCCGACGCTTACCGATCCCGATGGCGCCTTCTGGAGCCCCGATTCTTCTCGCCTTCTGGTGCTGACTCATGCTCGCCTGCGTGATCTTGGTCCCTCGGCTCTGGGCACGGTTGTCACCGTCGCCAACCCCACAGAGCAGACGAAGGTCGGCGGCCTGCCTGAGTCCACGCGCCGTGCGGCCTTCACCCACGATGGCAAGCACCTCGTGCTCTTCGCGCAGTGCGAGCAGGATGCACCGCAGGGCTGCGCCGACCTGCTCACGCTCGATCTGGTCTCCGGCAAGACGCACAACCTCACCGGAGGGCTGAAGGACGGCACGCTTTCACCACAGGATCTGGAGGTCGCCGAAGATGACAAGACCGCCATCGTGAGTCTGAACCACGGCATGCACGAGTCTCCTGCGCGCGTAGACCTCGCGACCGGCAAAGTGACTCCCTATGACTTTGGAATGCCGGTCATCAGCGGCCTTCGTCCTAACCCCGGTGCTGCCCCGAAAGAGCATGCCTGGGTTTACGTGGCAAGCTCCAGCACCGTGCCGCCATCGGTCTACTTCACCACCTCACTCTCGCAGCCCGGCAAGGCGCTGGTGCAGCCTGAGCTCGTGCCCGCAAGCTGGACGGCTGTTGCGTCGAAACCGCTGTCCTGGAAGCGCGCCGGCTTCACCATCGAAGGCCTGCTGTATCTGCCGCCACAAGCTGCCACGGGCAAGGTCCCGCTGGTGGTGAACGTGCATGGCGGTCCGCGCGGCCAGTTCACTGACGCCTACTCGCCGCTGACCAACCTGCTGCTCGGCCAGGGCTGGGCCGTGCTGATCACCAATCCACGCGGCAGCACCGGCTACGGCCTCGCGTTCGAAGCCGCCAACAAGGACGACATGGGCAATGGCGACTTCCTCGACATCATGATGGGTGTCGACGAAGCCCTGCGCACGGCGCCGCTCGACCCTGACCGCATGGCGCTCATCGGCTACAGCTACGGCGGTGAGATGGCCGGCTTCGTTGAAGGCAAGACCACGCGCTTCAAAGCCATCGTGTCCGGTGCGCCGGTGATTGACCAGTTCAGCGAGTACGGTACGGAGTCCGGCTCTTACGGCGACCGCTGGTACACCGGTCAGCCCTGGCTGCACTTTGAAAGCGCCTGGCGGCAAAGCCCGCTGGCCTACGCGGGCAAGGCGAAGACGCCGTTCCTCCTGCTGCAGGGCCAGTCCGATACTACCGATCCCGAGGGGCAGTCCAAGGAGATGTATCGCGCCCTTCGTCAGGAAGGCGTGCCCGTGCAGATGCTGTCGTTTCCCCGCGAGGATCACGGCGCGCTCGGCGGCAACTTCGCCGGCCGCCCCAGCACGGAGCCCTGGCATGGAGTCATCGCACGCGAGCACATGTTGCAGTTCATCGCCGATGGATTCGCCGGAAAGATCCCGCCGAACCAGCCGTAGCAGCAAGAAGATTTCGTCCGGCCGATCGTCGTTCGTGAGACGCTTACCGGGTACCCCACAAGCCATCGCAACGCGCCGCCCAACGCGGTACACAGCGGCGCAGCAAATTTGTCTGGAGAGAATGCTTCCATGAAACGCGCTTCCCTACGCCTTGTGCTTCTCCTGCTCGCAGCGAGCACCTGCTCCGGCCTTTCCGCCCAAACCGCGCCTTCAGTCCCAGCCACGCTCTCGCCGCTGGACTCCGCCATGGCGCGCGACCCGCAGCAGCCCATCGACCAGGCTTACACCGCGAAGATCCAGCAGTACACCACCGGCCCGGACTTCACCTCGCCGCTGGTGAACTATCTTCCTGCGTCGAAGACCGTTCCCACGCCGATGAAGGTGCTCGGTGATGTAGCCGGCGCACCGGACATGCTGCCCTACGCGGAGGATGTCTACAAGTACTTCCGCATGCTGGCAGCCAGTTCGCCGCGCGTGAAGGTCATGACCATCGGCCACTCGGAAGAAGGCCGCGAGATGATCGCCGCGGCCATCGCCGATGAAAGCCTGCTGAAGACGCAAAAGGAAAACGACGAGCGCCTGGCCAAGCTGGCCGATCCGCGCACCATCGGCATGGATGACGCCAGGGCCAAGCCGCTGATCGACGCGTCGTACCCTGTCTACTACATCACGGGCACCATCCACTCTCCGGAAACCGGCGCGCCGACCGCGCTGATGGAGCTTGCCTACCGTCTGGCTGTCGATGACTCGCCCTACATCAAATACATCCGCTCGCACATGATCGTGCTCATTACCCCGGTGGTCGAGGTTGACGGTCGCGATCGCCAGGTGGACACCTACAAGTGGCACAAGGCCAACCCCGGCAAGGACTGGCCGCGGCTCGTTTACTGGGGCCATTACGTCGCGCATGACAACAACCGCGACGCCATGGGCATGACGCTCGACCTCACCAAGAACGTGCTCAACACCTTTCTCGACTGGCACGCGCAGGTGCTGCACGATCTGCATGAGTCGGTGCCGCTGCTCTACGACAACACCATCGGCGACGGCCCCTACAACGCATGGATCGATCCCATTCTCGCCGACGAGTGGCAGGAGCTCGGTTGGAACAACACCGCGCAGATGCAGAGCATGAACATGCCCGGCGTCTTCACACATGGCGACTTCGATACATGGAGCCCCGGTTACCTGATGTTCCTCGCCGGCATGCACAACGGCATTAGCCGCCTGTATGAAACCTTTGGAAACGGCGGAGCGGACACCGAAAAGCGCATCCTCACTCCGGAGCAGTACTCGCGGACCTGGTATCGCCAGAATCCGCCGCCTCCGGTGCTTACGTGGTCGCAGCGCGACAACAACAACTATGAAGAAAGCGCGCTGCTCACCACACTCGCTTACTTCTCGCGCAACACGCACCACTTCGTTGAGAACTACTACAAGAAGAGCAAGCGGACGATCCTGAAGCCCACGGTGGAAGGACCTGCTGCCTACGTGCTGCCCGCCAACCCCGCCGAAGCCAACCGCCAGGCGCAGCTCTGAACATCCTCAAGCTCCAGCACGTCGAGCTGCAGAAGCTGGAGGCCGAAACAACGGTGACCATTCCCGCCACCAAGCGCGGTGAGAAAGCGGTCACCGTCACGCTTCCCGCCGGCAGCGCGCTGGTCCGCATGGATCAGCCTTACGCCCGCGTCGCCGATGCCCTGCTGGATCGCCAGTACTGGGCTCCGGACGATCCGCAGAAGCACCCCTACGACGATACCGGCTGGTCGTTCACCGAGCTCTTCAACGTGAAGAGCGTGCGTGTGACCGATGCGAAGTTCCTCACCAGCAAGATGTCTCCGCTCCCTGATCCCAATACGCTGACCGGCAAGGTCGCTGGTTCCGGCGGCGTCTATGTGGTGCCCAACACCGGCCAGACAAACCTGCTCGGCCTCGCCTATCAGCTCAAGGGGCAGCACATCGCCGTCGCGGAGAAGCCCTTTGACGCCGACGGCAAGCACCTGCCCGCAGGCTCGCTCGTCATTACGGAAACCCCCGATGCCACGCTCAGCGCGGCGCTCAAGGGGCAGATGCTCGATGCCGTGCAGTTGGCGAGCGCTCCCAGTGTGGCCACGCACCCGTTCAAACTGCCGCGTGTGGCCTTCATGCACTCCTGGCAGGCCACGCAGACCGAGGGCTGGTGGCGCTATGCCTTTGACAAGGCTGGCATCCCGTTCGACTACATCAGCACGCAGAACGCGGGCAAGCTCGACCTCCGCAGCAAGTATGACGTCATCATCTTTGCGCCCGTAGGCCGGGCCTCCAGTGACCAGTTGATCGCCGGTACGCCGATGTACGGCAATGCCATGCCGTGGAAGAAGACCGACCTCACTCCCAACCTCGGCAACACAGACCAGACCGACGACATCCGCCCAGGCATGGGCTATGACGGCCTGGAGCACCTCAAGGCGTTCGTCTCAAGCGGCGGCCTGCTCATCACCTGCGAAGACACCGCGCAGTTCGCCGTCGATACCGGACTGGCTCCCGGCGTCAGCGTCGCGCCGCATGCCGACGCTCGCGTGGTCGGCAGCGTCCTGCAATCGGTCATCGTTTCGCCGGAGCACCCGGTGGCCTGGGGCTACGGCGCAAACCTGCCCGTCATGAGCGCCGATGGCATGATCTTCAACGTCAGCAACACCATCGGTCGCGCAGGCGGCGGACGCATGCTGATGGACCCCTACCAGGCGCGCCCCACGGGTCGCGGCAGCGTGGGCGATGACGACTTCGTGCAGGGCCGCGTTGCCGTAGCACCCATCATCCCGCCCCAGACCAAGCCGTGGGAAGCGCGTCCGCTCAACGAAGAGCAGATGCGCAACAACCCCAGCGTCATCCCGGCGCAGCTCCGGCCTGAAGTAGTCCTGCGCTTCGCCGAAGCAAAAGACCTGCTGCGTTCCGGCCTTCTCGATAAGGGTGGCTCTATCGCAGAGCACGCCATCGTCGTTGTCGCGCATCTTGGCGAGGGCGAAGTGCTCCTCTTCGGCAACAACCCTGTGTACCGCGGCGAAACGGTCGGCAGCTATCCGCTGGTGTTCAACGCCATCATGAACTTCGACCACCTTCAGCATCTGCCCACGCCACCCAAGCCCGCCTCCGGCAACCCGGCCCTGCCGGGGCCCGGCCCGGGAGTGCCATCCTCGCAGCCGTCAGGAGATGGGCCGAAGACGCCCACCGGGCCTGACGGCAAGCCGATGCTCTAACGAAACTGGTCGAGAGGAATCCATGAAATCGTCAGAAGTCGTTCTGTTCGCCGCGCTATGCGCATTGCCGCTCGGCGCGTACACCGTCGCTCAAGCTCCAGCACCTGCTCCCGCGACCGGCCCTAAGGGCATGGTGCTTGACGACCTCGACAAGCTCCTGCGCGTTGGGGCTCCGGTGCTGTCGCCCGATGGCGCATGGATCGCCTACACGCTCGCCCGGGTGGATTCCGGCGATGACAAGAACATCACCTCGCTCTGGATGGTGAGCTGGGACGGCAAGCAGGACATCCAGCTCACCTACGGCAAGGAGTCCGCAGGCAGCCCACGCTGGAGCCCGGACGGTAAATACCTGGCCTTCACCTCTGGACGCGAGGGCGAAGCCAAGGGCTCGCAGGTCTGGCTGCTGGATCGCCGCGGCGGTGAAGCCTTCCAGCTCACCAACATTAAGGACCAGCTTCGCGACTACCGCTGGTCGCCGGACAGCAAGCAGCTTCTGCTCACGATCCAGGCCCGCGAAGAACCCGAGCCGGCCCCCGGCGCCAAGCCGAAGCCGCCAAAGCCCATCGTGCTGGATCGCTACCACTTCAAGCAGGACATCCAGGGCTTCCTTAGCGACAAACAGGCGCACCTCTTCCTGTTCGACATCGCCACGAAGAAGCTCGCCAAGCTGACCGCAGGCAAGGACACCGGTTCCACGGCTTATGGCGAGAGCGGCGGCGAGTGGAGCCCCGACGGCAAGCTGATTGCCTACACCAGCAACCAGACCGAGCCCGACCCCGACCGCGTTAACAACAGCGACGTCTTCGTGGTCAATTCCGCGCCCGGCTCAGCCCCGCGCAAGCTCACCACCTTCACCGGACGCGACGAAGGTCCGCTCGCCTGGACGCGCGACTCGAAACAGATCGTCTATCGCCAGGGCTTCACGCCGCACTACTCCATCTATGACATGCCGCAACTGGCCGTTGTCTCCGCTGAGGGTGGCACGCCCCGTATCGTCGCTCCGAAGCTCGACAACTGGCCCGGCGCGCCCGTCATCACCGATGCTGGGGATCTGCTCAGCGAAGTTCAGGACGACCGCAACCAGTACCTCATCAAGGTGTCGCTGCAGGACGGCGCCGTCACCCGCCTCACGCAGGGGCAGGGGACGGCCACCGGCCTCGACGAAGCCGCCGGGCACGCCGCACTGCTTTGGTCCACCGATAGCGCCGCTCCGGAGATCTATGCTCTGGAAGGCGGGGCGCTCGAATCCGGTCAGCTCCGCAAGCTCACCGGCCACAACGACGCGCTGATGGCTCGCCTTGCCCTCGCGCCCACGCAGGAACTCTCCGCGAAGACGAAGGACGGCAGCGAGGTCCACGCGCTGCTCACCATGCCGCTGGGTTACACACCCGGCACAAAAGCTCCCATGCTGCTCCGCATTCACGGTGGCCCAACCAGCCAGGACGCCCACGGCTTCAATATCGAGCGCCAGCTCTTCGCCGCACATGGCTACGCCGTGCTCAACGTGAACTACCGCGGCAGCACGGGCCGCGGCCACGCCTACAGCGAAGCCATCAACGCCGACTGGGGGCACAAGGAAGTCCTCGATCTTCTTGCCGCCGTCGACGCCGCTATTGCTACTGGCAACGTCGATCCGGACCACCTCGGCTTGGGCGGCTGGAGTTATGGTGGCATCCTCACGGATTACACCATCGCCTCCACCACGCGCTTCAAGGCTGCCTCCAGCGGAGCCGGCACCGGCAACATCCTCGGGTTCTACGGGATCGATCAGTACATCCTGCAGTACGACACGGAACTAGGCCCACCGTGGAAGAACCCGGACCTCTACATCAAGCTGTCGTACCCGTTTCTCCACGCCGACCGCATCAAGACGCCGACGCTGTTCATGGGAGGCGACAAGGACTTCAACGTCCCCGTGCAAGGCGGCGAGCAGATGTACCAGGCGCTCAAGAGCGTAGGCACTCCCGCAGAACTGGTCGTTTACCCCGGCGAGTTCCACGGATTCACCCGTCCCAGCTTCATCCGAGACCGCTACCAGCGATGGTTTGACTGGTATGACAAGTACGTCCGCTCGGTCCCTTCGCCAGCAAGTCGTTGACCGTTAGCGACATCGTTCTGAACCTTTCGTGTCATCGACAGCCCGGACCCGTTGTATGACCCTCTGGTAACAGGTGAGAGATGCCCTTTGGCGCTCCCTGATCTGAGGTGTCATGAACGCTGGTTCGATGATGACGGGTCACTACGATGTGACCTTCGTAGTGCTCTCTATCTTGATCGCCATGCTGTCGGCGTTTGCCGCGCTCGATCTCGCCGGCCGTGTGAACTCCAGCCGCAAGGAGTCCAGCCGCTGGATGTGGCTCAGCGGCGGCGCATTCGCCATGGGAATCGGCATCTGGTCCATGCACTACATCGGCATGCTGGCCTTCCGCATGCCCATGCCGGTGCTGTATCACTGGCCCACCGTGCTGCTTTCCATGGTCGCTGCGGTCTTCGCATCAGGCTTGGCGCTCTTCATGGTCAGCCGCAAAACCCTCAGTGCCGTGTCCACCGTCGGCGGTGGTGTCGTCATGGGTGCGGGCATTGCCGGCATGCATTACATCGGCATGGCAGCCATGCGCATGCCTGCTGATACGGTCTATTCCCCGGTTCTGGTCACCGTGTCGGTAGTGGTCGCGGCTGTCATCTCCATGGTGGCGCTGCGGATCACCTATGCCACGCGCCACATCGTCAAGGGCTGGACGTGGCAAAAAGGAGCGAGCGCCCTGCTGATGGGACTCGCGATTCCGGTCATGCACTATATCGGCATGGCCGCCGCCAGCTATCGCGTCACCTCCGCTCCGGTGCACCTGACGCACGCCATCAACATCTCTGACCTTGGCGCGGTCAGCATCGCGCTGGTCACCATCGTCATGCTCTGCCTGGTCTTCCTGTCGGCCATGGTCGATCGCCGCTTCTCGCTTCATGCGCAGGAGATGGAGAGCAGCGAAGAGCGCTATCGCCGCATTATCGGCGCCGCCTTTGACGCCTTTATCGGCCTCACCGAGGGGGGAACCATCACGGACTGGAACAAGCAGTCCGAAGCCACTTTCGGCTGGAAGTCCGAAGAAGTTATCGGCCGTAACGTGCAACAGGTGCTGCAGCTGGAGGGCGAAAGTCTTCCTGCCGGCGGCTTCATGCAACTGCTGAGCGAGAAAGACGGCAGCACATTGCAGGGGCGCATTGAGGTCAATGCGCACCACAAGTCCGGCCAGATATTCCCCGCCGAGATGGCGATCTCGCCCGTCTCCGTCGGTGGCAAACGCATGTTCGCCGCTTTCTTGCATGACGTCACGGGCCGCAAGCTGGCCGAGCGCCAGATGGAAGACGCCCGCGCCGCGGCCGAGTCCGCCAACCGCGCCAAGAGCGAGTTCCTGGCCAACATGAGCCACGAGATCCGCACGCCGCTCAACGGCGTCATCGGCATGACCGACCTCGCGCTTGAAACCGAGCTCACCGCCGAACAGCGCGACTACCTGCAGACGGTCAAGTTCTCGGCGGACTCACTGCTCACCGTCATTAACGACATCCTCGACTTCTCCAAGATCGAGGCCGGCAAGATCGAGCTGGAAGACGTCCGCTTCGATATCCGCGAAGTCCTCGAAACCACGCTGAAGACGCTGGTTTTGCGTGCCGACGAAAAGGGCCTGGAACTGCTTTCCGACATCGGCTACACGGTACCGGAAGCGGTCATCAGCGACCCTGTCCGCATCCGTCAGGTGGTCACCAACCTGGTCGGCAACGCCATCAAGTTCACGCACCAGGGAGAGATCGCGGTCGCGGTTCAGCTTGAGGGCGACGACGAGGACGGACGCCTGCTCCACCTCGTCGTGTCGGATACCGGCATCGGCGTTCCCCCAGAGAAGCTCGAAACCATCTTCCACTCCTTCAGCCAGGCCGACACCTCTACTACGCGCCACTATGGCGGAACCGGCCTCGGCCTCACCATCTCGCGTCGCCTGGTGGAACTCATGGGCGGCAAGATCTGGGTGGAAAGCGAAGTCGGCAAAGGCTCGCAATTCCACGTCGTCATGCCCATGCAGGTCGCAGCCCCACTGGAGCAGCAGCCGGCTCTATCGATCTCCTTGCAGAAGCTGGTTGGGACCAAGGTCCTCATCGTCGACGACAACAAGACCAACCGCCGCATTCTGCAGGGCCTGCTGCGAGGCTGGGGCATGAAGGCTCACGCCGCCGCCGGCGGCGAAGAAGCCATCGAAATGCTCAAGGAAGCCCTCACGGATTCTGAGCCCTACCAGTTGATCCTGACCGACATGCACATGCCGTCGATGGATGGCTTCATGTTCGTGCAGGAGATGCAGGGCAACCGCGCTCTCTCCCACGCCACCGTCATGATGCTCAGCTCTGGAGGCCACCGCGGCGATGCGGCGCGCTGCCAGGAGCTTGGCATCTCGGCGTACCTGTTGAAGCCTGTTCGTCAGGGAGAACTTCAGGAAGCGATCGTGCGGGCTCTTCACTCGACAGCCGCGAGCGCGGCAGCCGCTGCGGCAGCAGCAGAAAGGCAACCCACCATGATCACGCAGGGAACCCTTCGTGCCGAACTCCCGCCAAACCGCCTGCTGGACATCCTGCTTGCGGAAGACAACGAGGTCAACCAGAAGCTCGCCGTTCGCCTGCTGCAGAAGCGCGGCCACACCGTCACCGTGGTCAACAACGGGCGTGAAGCCGTGCAGGCGCTGGAGCACCGCGGTTACGACCTGGTGCTGATGGATGTGCAGATGCCCGAGATGGACGGCATTGAGGCCACGCGCCGCGTACGCGAGCGAGAACGCCGCGAGGACGGTGCGCATCAGCCCATCGTTGCCATGACCGCGCTGGTGATGAAGGGCGACAAGGAGCGCTGCCTCGCCGCCGAGATGGACGGTTACCTCTCCAAGCCCATAAAGCCGCAGGAGCTCGACGACGTGCTGGATCGTTACGCCGCGGAGAAGCAGGGTGAAGGCGTAGTCACCACCATGCCGATCAGTGTGGCCAGGGGCGATACAGTCGACGTCAAGGAACTCCTGGAGCGCGTGGAGGACGATGTCGAGTTCATCGCCGAGCTGCTGGAGATCTTCCGCGAAGACTACCCGCAGAAGCTTGCGGCGATCCGGGCTTCGCTCAGCGCAGGAGATTCTGAAGGCGTAAAGCGCTCCGCTCATGCGCTCAAAGGCGCGTTAGCCAATCTATCGGCGAAACAGGCTGCTTCGCTGGCCGCAAAGGTTGAAGCCGAAGGCGGCGCAGGCCGTCTGGAGAACGTGCCCAGCCTGCTCGTGGAGCTGGAATCGGAGTTGCCGAAGGTGATGGCAACCCTTGGAGACCTATGTAAGGAGAAGGCTGCGTGAAGATTCTTGTAGCAGATGACGACCAGCTTTCGCGGTCCCTGATGCGCAAGATGCTGCTGCAAAGCGGTTATGACGTGGTGACCGCAAAGGACGGCGCAGAAGCAGTTGCGATCATGCTGGACGAAGCGGGACCGCGCATGGCCCTGCTGGACTGGATGATGCCCGAGGTTGACGGTCCCGGCGTCTGCCAGGCCATTCGCGCAGGCTCGCGCCGCGCCTATATCTACATGGTCCTGTTGACTTCGCGCGACAGCAAGGACGATCTCGTTGCCGGTCTCGAGGCGGGCGCCGACGATTACCTGACCAAGCCTTGCCACACCGAGGAGCTTCGCGCCCGCCTGCGCACCGGCATGCGCATCCTCAATCTTGAGGACAGCCTCGTGGATGCGCGCGAAGAGATGCGCTTCCGCGCCACCCACGACGCGCTCACGCAGTTGCTTGATCGCGGCGCCATCCTGCAGGATCTGTCTGTTGCGTTGAAGCAGGCCATCGCCCGCCAGGAACACACGTCGCTGATCCTCTGCGATGTCGATCACTTCAAGAAGATCAACGACACCTATGGTCACCCCGTGGGAGACGAGGTCCTTCGCGAAGTCGCACGCAGGCTGGAAGCCTCGGTGCGCAGCGATGACTCCGTTGGCCGCTACGGTGGCGAGGAGTTCCTGCTGTTGTTGAAGGGATGCGCTGCTCCCAACCTGGAAATTCGCGCCCAGCGCATCTGCGAAACCATTCGCTCCAAAGCGTTCGAGACCGCGGCCGGGCCACTGACCGTAACGATGAGCGCCGGTGCGCTGTGCGTGCCCCCGTCCTTGGCGACTCGCTCTGCGAACGACCTGATGGACATGGTTGATTCGCTGCTTTATCGGGCCAAGCGGCAGGGCCGCGACCGTGCCACCGTAGAGCGATTCGGGCAGGATCAACCATCCAGCGTAGTCGCGCAGCATGCGGAACACTCTTCCGTAGCTGCTTAGCTCGCATCACAAAGCTGGTGGAACAAAGCCAGCCGGCTTTCCGGCAGCCAGGCGCCCGCGCGTAAATCCCTCTCCTGTCTCTCTGGCAGTGATACAGTCTCAATATCAACGTTGCAATTTGATGTTCCTCGGCGACCTGCGTGCGTCTTGCGCACCCGTATCTCTGCTCTAACCGGGCCAGATACCACAAGCTGATGTCACCGGCCTTCTTCGCAGAGCCTCGGCTTGCGAACGCCCGCCGGTGCATCACCACTTCGTAAACGGAGGGCAGTGCAGCATGAGCTTTACCAGACGGGACTTTCTTACACGTGTCGGCCAGGCCGGCGGTTACAGCGCCACCTTTCTCGCCATGCAGGGCCTCGGGCTCATGGAAGCCAAGGCTGCTCCACGCATGGAGATCCAAGCCGCGCCCGGCTCCGGCAAGGGCATCAAGGTAGCCGTGCTCGGCGGCGGCATCGCCGGTCTCGTCTCAGCGTACGAGCTCCGCGCTCTGGGCTATGACGTCACGCTGCTGGAGGCTCGCAGCCGTCCCGGCGGGCGCAACTGGACGGTGCGTCCCGGCGACAAGGTCACGCTGAACGACGGCTCCTCTCAGACTTGCACCTGGGATGAAGGCCACTACCAGAACTTCGGTCCCGCGCGCCTGCCGTCGATTCATCCGCACATCCTCGGCTACTGCCGCAAACTCGGCGTGGAGTTGCAGGTGGAGGTCAACTTCACCAACTCCGCGCACCTGCAGAACGACGCCGCCAATGGCGGCCAACCCGTCACCATGCGCCGCGTCATCAACGACGCTCGCGGCCACGTCAGCGAGCTGCTGACAAAATGCATGAGCAGCGGCGGGCTTGACGCGGAGTTCAACGCGCAGGACCGCGAAAAGATGCTCGCCTTCCTGCGTCTGTACGGCCCTTTGGACAACGCAGGCAAGTACGTGGGCACCGAGCGCGCGGGCTACGCCAAACTCGCCGGTGCGGGCGATGAGAACGGTGTGCTCTATGAGCCTGTGGACATGCACACGCTGCTGGATGAAAACTTCTGGCAGGGCATGCTGTTCGACCAGCAGTTCGATATGCAGGCCACCATGTTCCAGCCCGTAGGCGGCATGGACCGCATCCCCTACGCCTTCGCCAAGTCGCTTGGCGGCATTGTCAAGTACAACGCGCCGGTCACGGAGATTCGCAAGACTGCCAAGGGCGTCGCCGTCATGTACAAGGAAAACGGCGCGGAGAAGAAGCTCGAAGCGGACTATGTCCTCTGCGGCCTACCGCTTACCACCATGAAGAAGATCCCCAACGACCTCGCCGCGCCCTACAAGAAGGTGATCGCGGAGTGCACCTACGCGGCTGCCTATAAGGTCGCGTGGGAGTCGCGCCGCTTCTGGGAGCAGGACTACAACATCTACGGCGGCCTCGAGTTCGTCAACACCGGCTGCAGCCCCATCTGGTTTCCGTCCGCGGGCATGTTCTCCGAGCGCGGCGTCGTTGTCAGCGGGTACACCGACGAAACCAACCTGCCCTTCGGCAAGCTGCCCATCCCGCAGAAGTACGAGGAAAGCCGCAAGTCTATCGAGCGCCTCCATCCCGGTCACGGCAAGGAGCTTGAGAAGCCGCTCTACGTCGGCTGGGGCCGCGTGCCCTGGAACGAGGGCTCATGGATTCGCAGCTACGGTTCTGCCGCACCGCCGCAGGTCGTCAACGCCGCCACCACGCAGCCCGGCGCTGGAGGCACCACCCAGCAGGCCCCAGGCGTTGCGCAGAGCAAAACCACCGGCGCTTCCACCTCGCCCGCCGCTTCGCAGACGCTGTCCAACCCCGGCTATGAAACGATGATCCAGCCTGACGGCCGCATCATCTTTATCGGCGACCACGTCAGCCATATCGTCGCCTGGCAGGAAGGCGCGGCCGTCAGTGCGCTGCGCGGCGTGCAGCTGCTCAGCGACCAGGTGAAAGCGGCACGCCTCGCCGGCACAGCGCAGGACTTCGCCCTCGCCTAGAGCTTCGACATAGGAATACCACCACAGGAGATTGCCATGCGAATCGTTCGTACGTTCTGCCTCACTGCTCTCGTTCTCACCGGCATCTGCGCGGCCTCGACCGGAAGCCAGGCCCAGACCTCCGTCAAGCACATCCAGACCGAAAAGGCCGCCATCGCCACCGGCGTATGGGCAGGCGACACCTTCTACCTCAGCGGTCAGCTCGCTGACCCCGTCACTCCCGCTGACGCCGCCAAGGGCACAGCCGCCGATTATGGCGACACCAAGGCCCAGGCCGCCAGCGTCTTCTCCAAGATCCAGAAGGCGCTGCAAGCCCAGGGCTTGGATATGAAGGATGTCGTGAAGATGACCGTCTTTCTCGGCCCTGACCCCAAGACCGGCAAGCTGGACTTCGCGGGCATGCAGTCGGAGTACGTCAAGTTCTTCGGCACCGCGGCCCAGCCCAACAAGCCGGCACGCTCTGCCTTCCAGGTAGCCGCACTGGCTGCCCCGTGGGCGCTCCTTGAAATCGAAGTGATCGCGGTCAAGAGCAAGTAGACGCGAACACCCCCAGCCAAAATCATTCTCCCTCCGTGCGCGATACTCTTCTCACGAAGATTCGCGCCCGCAGGCGTCTGCGTGCGCGGTTGCGCCGTCTCACAGATGTCTGTTTATAAGAGGAGCACTTGATGAAGCTGCTAGCCATCGCGGGGTTGATCCTGGCGATCGTTCCCAACACCTCACTCGCGCAGGTCAACGCGGGCGAGCAGAAGTCCGACCCCAACCTGCCCTTCACCGTCACACGCGTCGCAACGCTGAACCTTCCCTGGAAGATCGCGTTCCTTCCCGACGGGCGGATGCTCATCACGGAGAAGGTCGGCACCCTCCAGCTGGTCACGCAGGCTGGAGAAAAGACTCCCGTCGCCAACGTCCCTCCCGTTCTCTGGCAGGGGCAGGGAGGCATGCTCGGCGTCTACCTCTCACCGCATTATGCCCAGGACCACAGCGTCTACCTCACCTACTCCGAGCCCGGTGACGGCGGCTCCAGCCTCGCCCTCGCGCGTGCGGAGTTGAAGATCGCCGCTGGCGCGGCCAGCCTCGAAGGCCTTAAGGTCATTTGGCGTGACGGCGCACGGGGTCGCGGCGGGCAGTTCGGTGCGGAAGTCGCGTTCTCCCCGGACAACAAGTTCCTCTACCTCAGCGTGGGCGATCGCCAGCGCATGACGCCCGCGCAGGATCCTAACCAGCCGCTCGGCAAGATCCTCCGCTTGACGCTCGATGGCAAGCCCGCCCCCGGCAACCCCATGGCGGGCAAGACCGGCGCGCCCACCGTGCCCATCATTGATCCTCCCGCGGACACGGAAAAGGCCAAGACTGCCCCAGTGGTCCGCACCTATACCTTTCCTGGCCCAAACCTTACACCCGCCGAAACATGGGCAAGCGGCATCCGCACGCCATACGGCCTCGCCTTCGCGCCTGACGGGCGGCTTTGGGAGCTTGAGCACGGCCCGCGCGGCGGCGATGAGTTGAACCTGATCGAGCCCGGCAAAAACTACGGCTGGCCCCTCGTCTCCTACGGCCACAACTACAACGGCGTCCCCATCGACAGCCCGGACACCCGGCCGGACCTCGCCAAGCCCGTCATTTATTGGGTTCCCGTCATCGCTCCCGGCAACCTAATCTTCTACAAGGGAGCTATGTTCCCGCAGTGGAACGGCTCGGGCTTCGCCAGCGGCCTCGCATCGGAGATGATCCTTCGCCTCACCTTTGACGGCAAGGGCGGGGCAAAGACCGGCGAGCGCTGGGACATGGGTCACCGAGTCCGGGATCTGGAAGTGGCTCCCGATGGCGCTCTCTGGTACGTCGAAGACGATAAGGCGGGCGGCCTCTTCCGCCTCACGCCCGGCTCAAGCACCACGCAACACCAGGCCGCTGCATCTGCCCCAGCACCCGCTGCGGCCCCGGCTCCATCCGGCGAGGCAGTCAAGAAAATCCTCGCTGATAACAACTGCACCCTCTGCCATCGCGTCAACGGCGATGGAGGAGACATAGGCCCTTCGCTCAACGGCGTTGGCGCAAGGCGTTCTGCGGATCAGATTCGCTCCGCGATCGTCGCCCCTCCCGCAAAGACCAGCACCGGTACCCCGAACCCCATGCCCTCTTACAAGGGAAAGATCGCAGACGGCGACCTGGAGAATCTGGTGCACTACCTCATGGCGCTTCCGGCGACACCTTAAGTGAAGGCAAGCCCGAAGACAACATCACAGCCAAAACAGAAGGCCCGGCGAAAACGCCGGGCCTTCCTGTTTTAAGGGAACGAAAACCGCTACGCGTAGATCCGGTGCAGCTCGCTAGGAACGTACAGCTCCGAGTGCAGCGATGCGGTCACCGTCGAAGACGGCGGCATATCCATGCACTTCACAAACGCGGTCTGGAACTTCGCCATCTCCGGCGCGGTGCCCACCGTGACGCGCACATAGGTTGGCATCGCGGACCACGTCCGCCCGATGGCGACGTTCTCCTTCAGCATCATGTTCGTGAAGTCCTTGCCTGGACGCTTCACATCCACCATGAACATGTTGGCCTGCGAACCCGGCAGCACGGTGTAGCCCTTCTTGTCCAGGAACTCGATTGTCTCGGTGCGGATGTCGGTGTTGATCTTCCGCCGGGTCGGTACCAGCGTCGGGTCGCGCAGGCTGGCGCCCGCGGCAGCGGCGGCCAGCAGCGAAACCGAGGCCACGTTGCGCAGGCGAATGTCCGGCGAGATCGTCTGGAACTTTTCCAGCAGGTCGGGCCTGGCAATGGCAAAGCCCGCGCGGACGCCGGCCATGCCGTAGATCTTCGAGAACGTCCGCAGTACGATGATGTCCTGGTCGGCAGCCACCTGGTCGATCACGGATTCGTCGGTCGAGAAGTGGTGATACGCTTCGTCCACGATGAGTACCGAGCCAGCCGGCTTGTTCTTCAGCAGCCAGAGGATGTCGGCCTTCGGCGTCATCGTGCCCGTCGGGTTATTGGGGTTCACGATATAAAACGCGCCCGCATTGGGATCGGCGGCGAGCATGGCCTTCACATCATGCGCGTAGGCACTGTTCAGCTTCACCATCTTGCACGGAGCCTTCACCGCCTGCGCGGCGCGCGGTCCCTGCTCGTAGCTTGGATCGGCGCAAACCAGCCCGCGGCTCGGGCTGATGTTCGACATCAGCGCCATGTCCAGCGGTCCGCCGGAACCCGGATAGAGTTCCACGTAGCCGGGCTTCAGCCCGAACTGGTCGCTCAGCGTCTTTACCGTTGCGTTCGCCACGCCGAACTTGTCGTAGCGGCCGCCGCTCGGTCCGGTCGCCACAACCGCTGCCAAGGCTGACTGTGCCGGCCCCAGCGGATTCTCGTTCGCGCTGATGATCACCGCATCCGGAGGAAGCTGGCGCATCGGCCCGCCCATGCCACCGCGGCGGGGCGTGTCGGAGGAGGCCAGCCGCTGCTGCGGAGCAGCGGAGGTTTGGGCAAGGCTGGGCAGCGTGGCTGCGGCAGCCGCGCCCGCGCCCATCAGGCGCATGAAGTTACGGCGGGAAACTTCGGCAATTCGATTCATCTCTCAAATCCTCCTGCTGCAATAACGGCTGGGAATACACGGGTGCTGCGGCGAACCATGGATGGGTTCGAACGGGATAAAGGCGAAACAGCTACGGAGAAGCTGGGATCAGCCGGGAAATGTCATCCAGCTCGCTTCCGTTTCGGTGAGGTGAGGCCTTTTGCTTTTTTAACTGGTTAGGGAAGAGATTCCAATCCCACCGTAACCTAGATGTGCCGCGCAGGCAAGCAGGAAATCGCGTCAGACGAGGCTTTTCGTCGTGGAACCGCCTAAACAGTGACGGCGGCCCGTTTGCAAAGCGGCCTGCGCCCCGCGCCGGGAGGCCCACATGCTCGGGCCGTCGAAGAACGCTCCGCAAAGAAAGCGCCGCAGAGAAAGCGCCGCAAAGACCACTCCGCAAAGACAAGCTGGCTGGACCTGTCTGCAACGATGACTTCGCCAACGACACCATCCGAAAGGGATGCGGACGGCAGCCGCTTTTCCCAAAAGCTTTTATGATCGGGAGCACTCCCCTCGAAGATATGTTTGCCCGGAACGTGAGGTTCTTGATGGCCACTTCAGCATGGAAGAAGGCTTTGGCGAGGCAGAACGCCAGGCATGATGCAAGCGCCCTTGGTTTCAGTCCTGCAAAACCGGCGGACCGATCGTGATCAGGACTGCCGTCTTCCTGCTCACTCTTGGGTTGGGTTCGTTCTCACTGCTCTCCAGGCTGCACGCCGAGGTCTCCCCGCCTCAACAAGCAAGCGGCACTCAAAGCCCGTCAGATCCCGCAAAGCTGGCGGAGCAGAAGGCTCTTCTTGGCAAGGACGAGTTGTCGCTGGGGCAGTTCCCGGAGGCCAAGGCGAGCTGCGAAGCCGCCCTCGTGCTCGATAGCGGAAACGCCGATGCGATGGCCTGTCTGAAGGGAGTGGTCGACAAGACGATTGAGCATGACCTGGACCAGGCTGAAGAGCTTCTCATGATCGACAAGAAGCCTGAGGCCAGCGCGTTGGCCTCACGGTGGGCCTTCACCTATGGCACGCCGCTCCAGCGGGCTCGCGCCAGGAAGATCGTGAATCGTGCCCAGAGGCCCACGCTTGCGGCTCTTTGGGGGCTGCTTCCCTCATGGTTCCGGGAACTGGTGTTCGTTGTTGTCGTGCTGACCATGGGCTGGATGCTGTTGCTGCTCTTCTTCGCGGCGCAGAAGAAAGTCCTGCAAAGGAAAGAGGCGCGGCGTAAACCCGAACTTGCTAAGTCCGAAGCCGGACGCAGCAAGACGATCTGGAGCCTGCTTCCGCTGAAAGACGCGGCCAGCTCGAACGATGCCACGAAGGCTGCTTCGGCGGATGCCACGAAAGCCACCGACGCGCTCCTTGATGCTCTCGCACGGTTGGGAGAAGAGCTGGAGCAGCAGATATGGGACCCGAGGATGCTGCTCCTGCGGCCGACTCCGCCCGCAATCTACGAGCCCGCTCTCCTGACCGGCTTTCTGAACGATGAAAATCCGGAGCACATCGTGCTCGCTCCGGGAGCGGCAGATCTTACTGCCGAGTGGCAGTACCACGACGTTCGCCTGAATGAAGCTCTGCAGAACCTGCAACTCAAGACCGCCGCCGGCATTGACGTTGGATCCGTCGCGAGGGTCATCATGGCTCTCGCGGACTGGTCCAACTCCGACAAGCCGAAAATCACCGGCGCGGTTGAGAAAACGAGCAACATGGTTGAGATCCATCTGGCCGCGCGTGGTGGCGGCGCGAAAACCATCTCGATCACCACATCCAATGGCCTCACGGAAGGCATCGACTGTGTTCAGCTCGCCGCCGAAAGGGCTGCGCTGAAGTTTCTCCTGCGAATGAGGTATCCCGGCATGTCGAATGAGCAGATCGACGGCTTCGCCGCCTTGCGTCAGGGGGCTGCACAGTTCACGCAGTTTGCTGAGACCATTCCGGGCTGCGGCATTGCGGCGAAAACACGCGCTGCGTCGCTCGGCAAGGCGGCTGAGAATCTGGCGTTCTTCCGGGCATCCATCCCGCTTCATTGCCAACTTGCAAAGCAGTGTGAAAAGGCCGAAAGCGTAAAGATCACTGATCCTATCCGGCAGGCCGTGCTCCTCGCGGAAGGTGTTGCCAGGTCACTCACCGGCGACGAAAACGACAGAATCGCCGCGTTGTTCTGCTTCCGCCAGCTGCAGGACTGGCCCGGCTCACCGGAAACGATCTTCCTCCGGCAGCAGGCCGAGTACAACGAGGCTGTCCTGTGGCGTCAGATGGGAAATCCGGGCCGTTGCGTCCTGATGATCGTCGAGCTGCTGGGAAAGCAGGCTCCCGATACCAAGGGGCCGGAAGCAACGGATGATCCCGTCAGAACAGCACCGAGCCTCGTAAAGCCGTTAAGGCTCTGTGCGGAGTTAGCCTGCCTGTCGGCCTTTGCGCAATACACCCGGGAAGAGTGGGAGGTCCTTCGGGCCGACCGCGCGGCAATGTTGATTGGAATTGGCGAACAACTCATCGGCAGTCTTAAAGAGCTCCGGGGCAAGCAACTGATTGCCCGTGATGAACGCATCGTCGACTTTATGTGGGTGGAAGCATTGCGAGCGATTGGCCGTGTGGAGTTGTTGCGGGTGATAAGCGGCAGTGGCGCATCACTCTACGATGAAGACGGACGCCCGGCTGGATTGGCCAAAGCAGATTTACAGGATGAGGGAGCAAAGGCGCGCCTCGGCAGGAGCGTCGAGGAATGGATGGCTCCCTGCGCTGAGCTTGCCCCAGGGCGGGATCTCTTCTGCGACATCGCGGAGGCTTGCCTCTTGTTGAAAGACTTCGAGAAAGCACAGGCGTATGCCAGGAATGCGACGCTGCATGCCAGCCCGTCCAGCACGTCCTCGGAAGCGCCAAGTGAAAATGGCGAACCTGACGCCGGCAATCAGCGCGCCTACTATCTCGCCGCCGAAAGCTACTGGATCGCCGCGGAAAGCCAGTCGCCGGAAGATACTTCCGAGGCAAGGGCCTGGGCGCGCCACTACGCCATGGCGTACAAGGGGGAGGTCAGCCTTCCCGAGTTCGTCGCGCTGAGAACGGCGATGGCGCAGGAGGAAGCCGCGCGACGTGCTGCCCAGGCGGCCATGCCCGTGCAGTAGCCACCGAACCCGTGAAGGCCGCAGACCGTGGCGGCTTTCTCGACCTCTGGGAAGGCCCAACGCGCTGGAGCTGTTGTGCGGGCTCCTTTGTACTCCGCATTGCGCGTCATCAAGTGGCAGCCGCGGTCGCTGAGGAAGACGAAGCGAAGGCTCTCCGTGGTTCGCTGGAAGATCCACTACCTTTGAAGGCGAGCTTGCAAATACTGGAAAGCTCGCGCCATGCCCGAAGAGCCCGCCATGCCCGAAGAGCCCGCCATGCCCGAAGAGCCCGCCATGCCCGAAGAGCCCGCCATGCCCGAAGAGCCCGTGCCGCTCGGCCCAAAGCCGTGCTGCGCCCCCAGCGCCGCGCGAGCCGGTGAATCTCCGCAGCCGATTGCTTCTCCCCTTGCATCCTCCTCCGCGCCGTTGCTCCAAGGCATGATCGTCGCCCCGGCGGCACATTCCTCATGGGCACGGACTACCCTCACGGCTTCCCCAACGACGGTGAAGGTCCTGTCCGTCCCGTCGCCGTCGCGCCGTTCCGCATCGACGCCTACCCGGTCACCAACGCGCAATTCGCCGCCTTCATCACGGCTACAAAGTACAAGACTGAAGCCGAACGCTTTGGCTGGTCGTTCGTCTTATAAGCCGGATTGTTACCGGGGCGCTAAAATTCATCCAGTCGTCGCAATCGGGCTTTGCTGCTGAACTACGCTGAAGGGGCCTCGGCTGTGGCCGCGGCAGGAGAGGCATGCGTCAGACGGTTTTCTTGCTGGAGGACGACCCGGATATCAGCCGGCTCGTGGACTACCACCTCGCCAAGGCGGGCTTCACTGTTCGCGCCTTCGGTACCGGCCGCTCCATCCTGGCCGATGCTGAGCGGGAAAGGCCCGACCTGTTCCTGCTCGACGTCATGGTGCCCGACGGCAGCGGCCTGGATGTGTGCCGCCGCGTGCGCGAGCATGACAGCCTGAAGTCGGTTCCCATCATCTTCCTTACCGCCCGCGCCGCGGAAACCGATCGCGTCCGCGGCCTGGAGCTTGGCGCCGACGACTACGTCACCAAGCCCTTCAGCACGCGCGAGCTGGTGGCCCGCGTCCGCGCCGTGCTGCGCCGCAGCACGCCCAGGGAGGAGTCCGCTCCCACGGCCCCGCTCCACATCGACAACATCGAGATCGACTCCACCGCCATGCAGTTGCGCGTGCGGGGCGAGCTGGTCACGATGACCTCCACTGAGTTCCGCTTACTGGACTATCTCGCCCGCCACCCGGGCCGCATGTTCAGCCGCGATCAGCTCCTGGATGCCGTCTGGGGCGACTCCCGCTTCGTCACGCCCCGCAGCGTCGATGTCTACGTTCGCCGCATCCGCGAAAAGATCGAGGACGATCCCGAAGCTCCGCGCTACCTCCGCACCATGCGCGGCGCGGGCTACCGCTTCGACATCCCCAAGCCCTCCAGCCCTGAGTCCCTCGCGCCGGCCAGCGAAGAAGCGAGCGCGGAGGCGGAAGCTGCGCGCTAGGGCAGGCAACAAGGCACACGGGCCCTGCCGCATAGGGGCAGCATGAGACGCAGCCTGTGGTGGGCCCTCGCGTATCGCCTTGGCCTCGGCGCGCTGGGCATTCTGCTCGCCTGTGAGTTCCTCGCCGACCTCACGCCGCGCGTGCTGATCAGTGCCGCCATCATCGTTGGCGTCACTTTCTGGTGCCGGGCTATGCTGCTCAACGCTCTTGAGCCGCTGACGCTCGCTCTCCGCTCCGCCGGCCAGAAAGAGCCGGAGTTGCCACGGCCCTGCTTCGCCGAACTTGAAGGTCTCGCTGCCGGCGCCGAGCGAGCCGCCGAGCGGGCGCGGCAGCGGCTCAAGACCGCCGAAGACAGCCAGGCCGGCATGGAAAGCATCCTCGACAGCATGCAGGACGCCGTCGTCGCCGTCGATTCGGCGGGCCGTATCCAGTGGACCAATGAGCCCATGCGCAAGCTGCTCCCCGGCACCCCGGCCAGCGGCGCCGTGCGCGTCGGCCATGCTTTGGTGCAGACCATCCGCGACCCCCAGGTCCTTGGCTGCGTAGAGTCGGCCCTGCGCGATCACGCCCCCTGCGAGCGTCGCGCCACCATGGTCATTCCGGGCCGTACGTTTGCGGTCAGCGCCGCACCCATGCCCCACGGTGGCGCCGTTGCCGTGCTTCGCGAAGTCACGCTGGTCGAGCAACTGGAGCGCACTCAGCGAGACTTTGTCGCCAACGTCTCTCACGAGCTGCGCACACCGCTCACCTCAATCACCGGCTACGCCGAAACCATGCTCGAAGACGCCGAAGAAGGCACCTTCGATCCCGACGCCGCCCGCGACTTTCTCAACACCATCCACAAAAACGCCACCCGCATGAACCGCCTCGTGGAGGATCTGCTTGTGCTCGCGCGGGTTGATTCCGGCGACAGGATCCCTCGCCTTATCCCCGTCAAAGCTTCAGAGCTTGTTCGCGAATCACTCGAAGCCATCGCCGGCGCTCTGCGCGACTCCGAAGCGCAGGTGAGCCTTGGCACTGTCGTCGAGACCGAAGTGACGGCTGACCCGGACGCAGTCATCCGTGTGCTCAGCAACCTGATCGAAAATGCTACTCGCTACGGCGGCGAACCCGGCGGGGCCCGTATCACAGTAATGGCTCAGGTCGATCCTGACGAGTCGGACGCCGTCCGCTTCAGCGTGCGCGACTTCGGCATGGGCATCGCGTCTGAGCACCTGCCCCGCCTCTTCGAGCGCTTCTACCGTGTCGACAAGGCCCGCTCCCGAGACTCCGGCGGTACCGGCCTCGGCCTTGCCATCGCCCGCCGCCTGGTGGAGTCACAGGGCGGCCGCATCTGGTGCGAAAGCGAACTCAACCGCGGCAGCACGTTCATCTTCACGCTACCCTGCGCGCCGAAACTGCTTGCACCGGAATCGTCTAGCGCTGACTCGCTGACTCGCTGACTCGCTGCGAGGTATCTACCCAGCTTCGCATCCCTACAAAGTTGCATAGATTTGTGCTGCAGCCGCAGGGCGAATTTACTCTCTCGTCATACCGTTTTCATAAACTGACTGGGAATGCACGCGTCAGCCGGAAGAGCATCACAGGATTCGCTCCATGCGCATCAAGTTTCACCAGAGTCTCGACGAGTTGAAGGTATCGCTGCTCTCCATGGCTGGCATGGCGGAGCAGGCGATCCAGCGTGCCGTCGAGGCCTACTCCCAGGGTGAAGTGGACCTCTGCGAAACCGTTATCGAAGGCGATCGCCTGGTCAACGAGCTGGAGCGGCAGATCGACGGCAAAGCCGTTTATCTTCTCGCCACCGAGCAGCCCACCGCCGTCGACCTCCGCTTTATTCTCGCCGTGCTGCGCATGAACGCCAACCTGGAGCGCGTCGGCGACCAGGCCGTGCACATCGCGCGCCTCGGAAAGGACGCCAGCCACTGGCCCGCCGCCGATCTTCCAGTGGACATCCACCGTCTCGCCACGCTCTCTTCCGCCATGGTCAGCCGCTCGCTGCGAGCCTTCGTCGAAGGTGATGAAGCGCTCGCCCGCTCCGTGCTCGTGCTGGACGACGAAGTCGACGACCTCAACCGCGCCGCCTTCCGCGATCTCACCGAGGTCATCCAGGAGCGCCCCGAAACCACTCGTCAGGCGCTCAACGCGCTGCTGGTCTCACGCAATCTGGAGCGCGTCGGCGATCATGCCACCAACATCGCGGAAGACGTCATCTTCTGGCTCTCCGGCCGCGATATCCGCGGCGAAGCCGTCGCCCCGCTCCTGACCTAAGCCTGCCTCAAAGTTCGCCTGCACCCAAAGTTTGAAGCGCACTGCCTCTTCGTGCTATTACGTTCGTTATCTCCCTCGGCTACTGTGAATCTGCGCTCGAGCGGCGGCCACGCGGCTGGAGCGCATACGTCCCAACCAGGCCCCTAGGAGATTCATGAAGTCCGTTCTGCGTACCCTTGCCCTTGCCCTCACCTGCACGCTGATGGGCGCCACCCTGCACGCCGCTACGCCTCGTCCCGCCGTCGTCGCCGCGGGCACTCTCACCTTCTCGCTCGATTCAAGCTTCTCAAGCCAGCTCAAAGACCAAGGCATTTCCATCAGCTACATCGGCAATGAAAAACCCAGCAAAACCATGCCTGAGTTCCAGGTACAGGGCGGTGTCGTCGACCTGCAAAACGCCACCGGCGAAATCCAGAGCAACGGCGGCGTGCGCTTTTCTATCGGCGGCTTCAGCGTTTTGCTCCAGCGCATGGCGCTGGTCAACAGCTTGGTAGGCGGCCCGCAGATCACCGCACTCGTCACGGTGGACGGCGTCTCCGTTGGCCGGCTCGCGGTGGCCACTCTCACCGGTGCTTCCGCGTTCCCGTTCCCGCTCCATATGGGCCAGATCTCCTCCGGCCCCATTACCTTCCGGGTCAACAAGGACTTCGCCGCCCAGCTCAGCCGTTACTTCATGCTGCCGCCTGAGGTCTACGCCAACATGCTCGGCCAGGTCGATCTCGACCTCCTGCTCGCTCCTCAGGAGTAAAGAAACATCACGACACAAACGAAGCGCGGGAGCCTCGGCTCCCGCGCTTCGTCTTTCTGGCCCGCCTACAGCTTGTCCGAATAGCCTTAAAGCTTGTCCGAATAAATGCTCCGCATCAGCAGGTTCTCAATCTGCTCCTGCTTACCCGACCGTGGCTGCGGATTGATTGCGCCCGACTCCGCTTTCGCTGCAATCTCTTCCAGCGACATCTTGCCGCTCAGCATGGCCTGCGCCTCGGGCATCTTCCATCCCGCATAGCGCTCGGTCAGCAAGGCATCGTACTTGCCATCCTCGATCAGCTTCCCGGCCGTTAGGAACGCCCGCGCACAAAGGTCCGCGCCGCCCACATGCGCATGCACCATGTCTTCCGGCGTAAAGCTCTGCCGCCGCACCTTGGCGTCGAAGTTGCAGCCGCCCTTGCCCAGCCCACCCGCCTTGATCACGTGGTACATGCTCATCGTCATCGTCCACAGGTCATTGGGAAACTGGTCGGTATCCCAGCCCAGCAGCGCATCCCCACGGTTGATGTCCAGCGAGCCTAGAATGCCGAGCGACCCTGCCGTGGCGATCTCATGCTCAAAGCTGTGCCCGGCCAGCGTCGCGTGGTTGGCCTCGATGTTCACGCGAACCTCGTTCTCCAGTCCAAACCGCTTCAGAAAGCCGAACACCGTCGCCACATCGAAGTCGTACTGGTGGCTGGTCGGTTCCTTCGGCTTCGGCTCGATCAGGATCTGCCCGTCGAACCCGATTTTGTGCTTGTACTCCACCACTAGTGAGAGGAAGCGCCCCATCTGCTCCAGTTCCTGCTTCATGTCTGTGTTCAGCAGCGTCTCGTATCCTTCGCGGCCACCCCACAGCACGTAGTTGCTGCCGCCAAGCTGCTTCGTCACGTCCATGCAGTGCTTCACCGTCGCCGCGCACCACGCAAACACATCAGGGTCGGGATTGGTCGAAGCTCCCGCCATGAACCGCGGGTGCGAGAACAGATTCGCCGTTCCCCACAACAGCTTGGTCTTGTACTGCGTCATCTTCTCGGCCAGATAATCGGCCATTGTGTGAAAGTTATTGAGCGTCTCCGCCAGCGTCTCGCCCGCCGGAGCCATATCTGCATCGTGAAAGCAGAAGAACGGCAGATCGAGCACGCGAAACAGCTCGAACGCGGCATCGGCCTTCACCTTCGCCAGGGCAAGTTGTCGACTAGCATCGCCCGCGCCCATCCAGGGCCGCTGGATCGTAGGCCCGCCGAACGGGTCGCTGGCCGTCATCGCCAGCGAGTGCCAGTACGCCACCGCGAATCGCAGGTGCTCCTTCAGCGGCTTGCCCATCACCACGCGTTCCGCGTCATAGAAGCGATACGCCAGCGCGTTCTCGCTCTCCGGTCCTTCGTACTTCACGGTAGGGAACTGGCTCCAAACGGTCTCAGACATACTTCCTCCTTCAAACTCTTCCGCGGCCTAAGACGCAGCCGGATACTGCTTCTTCAACTCTTCGCGATACGCCGCCCGGGCGCGATCATACGCGGCCCGCAACTCCGGTCGAGGCACGCACGTAGCGGCATCGTTTACGCCCACCATCTCCGCAACCTCCGCAAAGCTCCGCGGCGTCCCCGCCTTCGCGCTCCACGCCACCATCGACTGCATCGCAGCGCCCAGGCAGCCGGATTCTTCCTCGCTCGGCACTTGGATCGTCGCGCCGGTAGCATCGGCCAGCAGTTGCCGCCACGCTCGCGACTTCGCTCCGCCACCGATCACCTGAATCACTTCGGCCCGCTTTCCCTCCATCACCAGGTCCAGCCCGTTCAGGATGCCGAAGCTCACCCCCTCCACCGTCGCGCGAATCACATGCGCCGGGGTAAAGTTCGTCGCCGAAATACCTTGCAGCGATCCCCGCGCCGTCGGGAGGTCAGGCGTACGCTCGCCGTTCAAAAATGGCAGAAACACCAGCCCGTCGGCGCCCGGCGGCGTGCTCTGAAGAGCTGGCTCGATGTCCGCAACTGTCTTGCCCAGCAGCTCCACTGTGCCGGTGACAACATTGGTCGCATTCATCGTGCACACCAGCGGCAGCCACCCGCCTGAAGACGAACAGAACGGCGCCACGTTCCCCGTCGCATCATGAGCCGGTCCGTTGCTGAAGCTGTACACCGTGGACGATGTGCCTAGGCTTAGCGTCACCACACCCTCGCGGACATTGCCAGTGCCGATCGCCCCCATCATGTTGTCGCCGCCGCCGGCGGAAACAACGCACTCCGGCGAGAGTCCAAGCTCGGCCGCCACTTCCGGCCGCAGCGTCCCCACAATCTCATCCGCACCGATCAGCGCCGGCAGAGCCGCGAACAACTGCCCGTCTCCGCGCCCATCTCCACACCCAGCATCGCCGTCGATAGCATCCAGCACCTCACGCGCCCACGCTCGCCTGCGCACATCGAAGAACGCCGTGCCCGAAGCGTCGCCAAACTCCGCGCGAAGCTCACCGGTCAGCCAGAAGTTCAGGTACTCATGCGGCAGCAGGATGTGCCGCACACGCGCAAAGTTTTCGGGCTCGTTCTGCTGCAGCCAAAGCAGCTTGCTCAGGGTGTAGCCCGTCAGCGGCACAATCCCGAACCGCTCAAACCAGGCCTCGCGCCCGCCCATCCTCGCGATCATCTCCGCATTCTGCGGAGCCGTCTCCGTATCGTTCCAAAGCTTGGCCGGGCGAATGACTTCGAGCTTCTCGTCCAGCACCACCAGTCCATGCTGCTGCCCGCTCACACCTAGAGCTACCACTTCAGCGCCGCGCCGGGCCACAGCCGCTTTCACGGCCACCCGCAGAGCGTCCACCCACCACCGCGGCTCCTGCTCCCTCGCGCCATTGGCGCGCTCGATCAGCGCATGCTTTGCATAGCCGCGCCCCAGCGCCTTGCCCTGCCCATCCACCAGCAGGGCCTTCGTGCCCTGCGTTCCGCAATCGATCCCGAGACACGTTGACACCACCGGCAGTGTATCCCGTCAGACAGGTTGCCGAACCACTCGCCTGCGTACACTCTTCCGTAGGAGAAAACCCGACATGCCGCGCGAGCGCCAGATCGCCGCAGCCGCGAAGTTGGTCAAGGGCGTCAGCCGCTTCGGCCTGGGCCGCAGCCTCGTTCGTTCGGCGCAGCGCCTGCCGGTCGCCGCGCCGCTCTACCGCGCTCTCCTCGGCTACCGGCGCCCTTTCGCTACGCTGGAAGAAGCACGAGCCGCCGTTGCATCCTTCCCGGCACAGGGCCACGAAGGTCTCACCAACGTCCGCCACCATCTCGAGCTCGCCGCGCAGGCTCGCCCCAGCGACTACGCCGCGCTCTTCCACATCCGGCCCTTACTGCCGCGGCTCACCAGTGTCTTCGATCTCGGTGGCAACGCCGGCAACCTCTTCTACTGCTACTCGCGCTACCTGGATCTGCCCTCCAGCCTCCGCTGGACGGTGCAGGATCTCCCCGCCAACATGGCCGCCGGCGAACAGATCGCCCGCGAACGAGGCGCAACCGCCCTGCACTTCACCGGAAACTGGCAGGACGCGAGTGGAGTGGGCCTGCTCCTCGTCTCCGGCTCGCTGCACTACCTCGAGCAGCCCTTGCCGGAGATGGTCGCGCAGCTTACGGCCCCGCCCGCATATATCCTCATCAACCGCACGCCGCTGGTCGAAGGCTCGCCTACCGCCGCGGTGCAGGCCGCCAGCGGTTTTCGCCTCGCCTGCCGCCTTTACAACCGCACCGCCCTGCTCAATGACCTTTTCGCTCTTGGGTACGAACTGATCGACGAGTGGAAAGCCGCCGAGCTCTCCATGGAGATTCCTGGATACCCAGAGTTCTCCGTTCCCGCTTACTCCGGAGCCTTCTTGCGCCTCAAGCCGAACGGAGCGGCTCACTGACCATTTCCGCGCTCGGCGTCGGCTTCATCGCCCGAGCCACCAGCGTCCCCACCAGCGCAAACAGCAGGTTCATCAGCAGCGCAGGGATCGCCGCATACATCGGGTACACATGCCCCGCAAAATGCACGGGGTACACCGACCCCTTCAGCTGCAACTCCATCGCCATCCGCGTCGCCGCGAACATGCCCACGGCCCAGCCAAGGAGCAGCGCCCACCCGTTGAAGAATCGCGTAAACACTCCCAGCACCACTGCGGGGAACAACTGCACCATCCACATGCCTGCCAGCAGTTGCAGCTGAATAGCCAGCGCATTCGGCAGCCAAAGCACAAAGGCCAACGCGCCGAACTTGATCAGCAGGGAAACAAGTTTGGCCGTGCTCGATTCGGCTCCCGCCGTCATCGGCGTGCGGCGGCACTCGCCCAGCAGGTTCCTGGTGAACAGGTTGGCAGCTGCAATGCTCATGATCGCCGCCGGCACCAGGGCGCCGATGGCTACCGCCGCCAGGCAGAACCCTGCGAAGCTCTCCGGGAAGATCTTCAGAAACAGCAGCGGCACTACAGACGAGGTGTCCTTGGTCACGATACCGGCCGCGAGCGCGGCGTAGCCCAGCAGCGCGATCAGCCCAAGCACGAAGCTGTAGGCGGGCAGCAGCGCGGCATTGCGGCGAACCACGTTCTCATTCTTGGCGCTCAGGATCGCCGTTGCGCTATGCGGATACAGCATCAGCGCGATCGCCGAACCGATCGCCAGCGTCGAGTAGCCGAGAAACTGCTGCGGCTTCAGGAAAATGCTCGCCGAAGGCGTGTGTGTCTTCAGCGCCGCATCCGCCGCCGCAAAGATATGCGCATATCCGCCGAGCTTCATCGGCAGCACGATCACCGCCGCGGCAATCATGATGTACAGCATCACGTCTTTTACGATGGCCACGATCGCAGGCGCACGCAGACCGCTTGAGTAGGTGTACGTCGCAAGGATCAGAAATGCGATGATCAACGGCAGTTCGCCAGTCAGGCCCATGGCTGAGAACACCACGCGCAGGCCCACGATCTGTAGCGCAATGTACGGCATAAGAGCCAGGATTCCGGTCAGCGCGATAGCCATGGTCAGCGGCCGGTTGCCGTAGCGGCCGCGCACAAAGTCGGCCAGGGTCACATACCCGCGCTGCTGGCACACACGCCACAGCCTCGGCATCACCACCATCATGTAGGGATAAGCGATCACCGCATACGGCACGGCGAAGAAGCCGTTGGCTCCGCCGCCATAGAGCGCTGCCGGCACCGCGATCACCGTGTATGCGGTGTAAAGATCGCCGCCGATCAGGAACCACGTAATCCACGTCCCGAAGCTGCGTCCCGCCAGCCCCCACTCTTCCAGCGTATGCAGACCTGCCGCAGGCCGGCGCCACCTCCCAGCCCAGAACCCCAGCAGAGTGACCAGGACAAAGAAGACGCAGAAAACCGTGAACGCTGTGCGATGCAAAGGCATGG
Organism: Granulicella sp.; assembly: GCA_965198545.1. GTDB lineage: Bacteria > Acidobacteriota > Terriglobia > Terriglobales > Acidobacteriaceae > Granulicella. The sequence continues at coordinate 503,432 of CBDAPS010000005.1, forward strand.
GTGCGCAAACAGGCTATCAGGAAGCAGCCAGCGCACGGTGCACGTAGCACGGACCACGGAGAACGGACCACGGAGAACGGAGCACGAAGCACGGAGAACGGACCACGGAGAACGAAGAACAATCACCAGCAGAAGACAGGTTGACTCGCGGCTGCTTGCTGCTTCCTGTTTCCTCGCCCTACCTCAGACTTCCCTCGCTTAGGTCGTACGCCACTACGCCGAGATCGTTCAGCCCGCGCACGGCCTCTTCCATGCTGCGCCGCACCGCAGGCAGCCCAGCGGCAGGCGTCTTGTGCGCTTCTTCCACCGCGATCACCCGCCCGTAGGGCCACGAACTCGCCGGTATGCTCGAAATCGCATCCCCCAGCTTGTTCAGCGAAATGTTCAGGTCCTCTTTGCGCGCGCCAATCGGCCGCAGCATGCCGCCCGCGCCCGCCTGTGGAATCGGATCGGCCAGTAGCACATGCAGCGTCACCATGTCCGGCTGGATCGTCAGCGAAGGGTTCTCCCAGCTCTCCATCGTATGGATCGCCATGAACTTGCTCTTGGCCGGCGGGGGGATGGCGTTCAGCTGTTCCCGCTCGCTGTTCACCAGCGCGTTCTGCTGCGCGCGCTGCTCAGCTTTGGCCTGTTCAGTCGCGGCAGAAGGGAGGGAAGTTCCATGGCAGCCGGCAAGACACACGGCGAGGGGCAGAAGAAGGGCAGCACGGCGGACGTTCACACCCATCAGAATATCAACGGGGCCACCCGATCCCGAAGGATTTTCCGCGAAATTCCGAGTATTTACTATCCGCAGGAGCCGGCCGTTTCAGCTCTTACCGTCCCACTTCCTACCGTCCCGGCGGCGCCGGAACCATCACCGCATTCGGGTCCACCTTCGGAATCCCGAAATGCCCGCCCAGGTGAACCAGATCGAGCGGCCGGAACACTCCCGAAACCTGGATCACGGACATCTGCTTGTGCGCCCGGATCAGCACCGTGCAGCCATCGATCTCCGCCCCGCGAAAATGCAGCCACATATCCGTGATCGGCTGCTCAGGCGAGGCCGCCTGTCCCGGCGTCACGTTGGACATCACCAGGTGATGCCAGTTGGCCGCGTTGTAGGCGTCCACCAGCGCGTGCATCTCTTCCGGGATATAAAAGACCGGCTGCGGATAGCGGTAGTTCTCAAACGTAATGGAGTTCAACGCCGCAACGGCCTTCGGATCGGGAAAAAATCCCTGGATCATGTCACGGTCGAGCGTCACCGCAGAGTGCGTCGCAGGCTGCGACGACAAGCTGGCAATCGCTTCCGCTACCCCCGGCGGCTGCCGGTATACCGGCGCAGGCTCCTGCGCTGCCGCAAACAGGGAAGGGAGCAAAAGGGCAGCGGGCAAAAACAGGCGCAGCTTCATCGGGGCAATCCTCGCTGCAGAGTTAGACCCAGCACCCCGAGGGAAGGTTGCGGCAGAGATGTTTCAATCCATCTGCTTCACTCAGAGGCGGCTACGAACGAACCCGCCGACAAGTCCGAGAACGCCAGCGCCTAGATGGCCGCTGCTGCTTCGGGATGGCCGTGCACGGCAAGGTAAACAAAAGCCACTATCAAACTGAGGAGAGACAGGAGGCCGGCTGTCAAAGTGAGGACTGCGTAAAGAAACCGGCGTCTTAGCTCATCGTGATGCCCTTGCACAATCAAGGCCGGCAAGGTGCTATCGATGAGAGCGAACAGCTCTAACTGCTCAGGATTCAGCACGAGCGAAGTCTGTTGATGGCTTCTTACGCTCCGCGGCGCATCCGGCATTCTAGCGAGTTCTCGTTGCGGTGGCTTGTTTCAGCAATAGAGCGCCTTCCAAAGAGGCACGTGAAAGATGGGAAGTGCGAAGCTTCTGAGGAACCTCTAGCGACTTCATGAACTCTGGCAAGGTTCGCGAATCGATGACCTCGGTTGGCGCACCCGGCCAAAGCCGCTTGCCGAACAGTCCGACCCCGGTCACGCCGTCCAGGAATGCTTCTAACCAAACCATGCGGACACCGCCCTTTCAGTCCAGATATTACTCCTGACGCTCTCAGAAGGCTCTACTCCTTCGGCGCGAAGTACCCCTTGCGGGCGCGCACGTTATACGCCCCGCCCCGTGCCTGCAGGTAGATCGTCCGGAACGAGCCATCGTGCTTGAAGTCCGCCGGTACATAGATCAGCGAGTACTGGCTGCGCAGCTCTTCCTCGATGTTCTGGAAGCCGATAGCCACATCCTCAATCCGGCGTGGATAAAACGCCTGCCCGCCGGTCGAATCGGCAATTTGCTGCAGCACGTCGTCGCCCTTGTCGCGGCTCGGCCCCACGTTCGTCGAAATCGTATACACGATCGTCTCCGCCCGCTGGCACATCTTGATCGCCTCGCTCTCCAGCGCTCGCGAGTAGTCGTCGTCGCCGTCGGAAACCAGCACCAGCGCCTTGCGTACCGCCGCGTTCGATTGCAGTGTCAGCATCTGGTCACGGCACGTGATGTACAGCGAATCGAACAGCGCCGTGCCGCCGCCAGGCCGCAGCTTGCGAATTCCCGTATCCAGCAGGTCGACGCGGTTCGTAAAATCCTGGGACACATCCACGTTCACGTCAAAGCCCTCGACGAACGCGCGGTCCGCCGGGTGCATCGTTTGCAGGAAGAAATCGGTCGCCGCCTGTTGCTCGAACTCAAAGCGCTGCCGGATCGAGCTCGACGTATCCAGCATCACGCCCACCCGCAGCGGCAGGTTGGTCTGCTGCTTGAAGACCCTTACCCGCGCCGGGGGACGCCCATCGTCCAACAGGCCGAAGTCCTGTTGCTGCAATCCCGTCACGAAGTGGCCGTTCTTGCCCGTCACCGTGAAGATCAGGTTCACTTCGTTCACGGTCTTGGTGATCGTGAACCCCGGATTGCTCTCATCCCCGCCTGGCCTCTGTTGAAGCCCATTGTCAGGCGCGGCAGCAGGTGTCTGGGGAGTCGCACTGCTATCCGCAGTCGCGGGCGTTTGCGGAACGGGCGTCTGCGGACCGGGCGTAGGGGAAGCGGGCAAAGGCGAAGCGGGTGCGGGCGTTTGCGCTGCGAGCGTATGGGCTGCGAGCCCGAGACCACCGAAAACAACTGCGAGCAGGGCGGCCCAGACCGCGGCGGACCTTCGCTCAAACTTGCTGGAATCCATGCCTGTCATGGTATCAACTACGCGCTTTCCGTGGCTTTCTGTCGTACGGAGACCTCTTACCTAGACGGCATCCCGAAGCTGCCGCAGAAACTGCTCCAGCTCCTCCGGCAGCGCCGCCCGGAGCTCCAGCCGCTTCTCCGTCCGAGGCTGGTTCAGATCAAGTTCAGCAGCGTGAAGAAAATTTCTGGCCAGTACTGGAGCTTCGCCTGCCGGTTCGACGTCCTTCACAGCCTTTCGTTTCGCAGGCCCCGAGGCCCTGCCGGTCCTGATCTCCTGCCGATGGAGGTGCTCCGGCGCGCCATACAGCGTGTCGCCCACCACCGGGTGCCCCAGCGCCTGCATATGGACGCGAATCTGGTGCGTCCGCCCCGTCTCGATCCGCACCTCCACCAGCGTGAACGCCCCATACGGCGTACTCAGCCGTTCCAGCACGCGGTAGTGGCTCACCGCGTTGCGCGCCTGCATCCGCGCCGGTCCCGCACGTCCATCGCCGTGCCCCGAATGACCAGCCCCATCCTCGTCCTCGAAATCCTCCTGGGGCCCCGAGTCTCCCAGGCCCGGATACCCCGGCCCCGTGACCGAAAGGTACGGCGACGTGGCCGTCCGCCGGGTCGTCATCCGGTTGCGCCTCTTCAGGTCGCGGCTGATCGGCAGGTCCACCGTGCCCTCGTCGCTCTTCAGCGCCCCATGCACTAGCGCGATGTACACCTTCCTCAGGCTGCGCTCGGAAAACATCTCCGCCAGCTTGCGGTGCGCCAGATCGTTCTTCGCCACCACGATCAGCCCGCTGGTCTCCTTGTCCAGCCGGTGCACGATCCCCGGCCGCAGCGCCCCGCCCTCGGTCGAAAGCTGCTTGCCGAAGTGAAACAGCAAAGCATTCACCAGCGTCCCCCGATTGTGCTCCGCCGATCCCGACCCTGCATGCACGGTCATCCCCGCTGCCTTGTCGATCACCGCCAGGTCCTTGTCCTCGTAAACGATCTTCAGCGGAATGTCTTCAGCTTCAGCCCGCAGCGGCTCCGGCTGCGGCTCGCCTTCCACTTCTACGCGCTCGCCGCCTTCCAGCTTCAGGCTGGCCTTGGGTACGTTACCGTCCAACTTCACCTGCCCGGCGTCGATCAGCATCTGAACCCGCGCCCGCGAAATATCCGGCAGCGCCTTGGCCAGGAACGCATCCAGCCGCATCCTCGCAGCCTCGGCAGGCACAACGAGCGCACGCAGCCCATTTCCTAACTGCTCCACCGCAGTCTCCGGCAGCGCAACCTTGGGCTTCTCGTCCAGCAGGCGCGGATCGCTATACCGGGGCGGCTCCTCTTCCTCTTCCGCCACCTTCGATCCCCTCGCCCCCGTCGTAATGATCCCCGACCGAGGCAGATCCATCTCGGCCCAGTCGGCGGTATCAAACGCTTCAGCCACCACGGGCTGCACCAGCTCTCCAGCTGCCTTGGCAGCGGCCTCGCGCTCTTGGATCAAGGTGCGATGCGCGCGGTACTCGTGCTTCACCGTCTGGCGGCGCTTGCCCTTAGGCAACATGTTCTTACTGGGCATCGATTGAAAGTCCTTCCACGGCCATCAGCGGCGCAGAACTCAACGGCCGAGATGGCCTGCGCAACGAAATCATCCAAATCCCTGCACCAAGAACCACGGCCATTAGCGCCGCATACTGAGCCGGATCAAGCCACGCATCGCCAAAGCTGTCATACGGCTGGCGAAAAAAGCTGAGCAGAAAGGACACCGCTCCGCCAGCCACCAGCCCGGTCGCGCCCACCCCTCCGGGCTTTGCAAACTCTGCTGAAGAAGCCCGCACCAGCGCCCAATACAGCCAAACCGTCAGCACCCCAAACGCCAACGCCGAGTAAAGTTGCACCGGATGCACCCGCACCGCCTTATAGCTGACCGCAGCCACACCCCAGGGCAGAGAAGTGGGCGTACCCGCATCCGTGCCTTCCAGAAAGTGCCCCACCTGCAGAATCGTCGCCAGCACGGCACAAGGCACTGCCCACGCGTCCAGCACGCGCAGAATCGGTAAGCCCTTAAGCCGCAGCCAGAGGCCGGTAGCCGCCACCGTCAGCAGCAACCCGCCAATCGACACCGAAGGCTGCGCCAGCACCAGCAGCGGATGCCGCAGAAAAATCCTTGGATTCCACGCCGCCAGCAGCAGCCGCGAACACAAAAACGCGCTTACCACCGCAAACACGCCCGCATCCCAAAGCTTCACCGGCCCAATTCCGGCCAGCTTCGCCGTCCGATCTCCCAGCGCCAGCGCGACCAGGATTCCCGCCGTAGCAATCACCCCGAACAGAGGCAACCGCACTCCCCCAAGCCGCAGGGTCGCGGGCAGCGCAAGGGCCAGGATGTCGAAAGCAAACGCCACCCTTCTAGGGTACTCGCTGAAGTGGCGGAACTCACGCAGCGAAGCTGGGCGCCGAAAGAAGCAGAAGAGTAGCAAGACCGACCCGCTGGGCCGTAAAACGAAGCGCCGGTGAACCCGTCCTAAGACGTTCGGGGATCAGCCGTGGCTCTTTAGGCTTTCCGGACTGGCGGACATAGCACACCGAGCCATATATACGAGCCGAACCCCTGGTTCAATGAATGTTGGTTCAACCAGCGTAATTTCGCCCTACCTGCTTTGCAGGCCGGTCTCTGCTGAAACAGATGCTAACGGGAGCGGCCCCCTAATGCAAACCAGGCCCCAACGGCCGCTAACGCCTATTTGCTCCCACTGGAATCCGGCTTCGTCTCATCCTTCTTCGCCTTCACCGTAGGCGTCAGGTCCGCCGGCAGCGGATCGCCCCAGATGTAGTGCCCAAACCAGAGCTCGTTTTCTTCCATCACCGCGCGCTGCTGCTTGGGCTTGTTCACCGGATGGCCAAACCCGTTGTAGAGCACCATCTTCACCGGCACGCCCTTGTCCTCCAGCGCCTGCCGCAGCTCAAACGAGTTCGCCACCGGCACCCGCGCATCCACGCTGCCCTGCTGGATCAGCGTCGGCGTCTTCGCCTTCGCCACGTAGCTGATCGGCGAAGTCTTGCGATAAATCTCCGGGTCGCTTTGCGGCGTGCCGCCCAGGTACTGCCGCGTGAACGGCGTGATGTCGGTGTTGTAGTAGTAGGTCGACCAGTCGCTGATCCCCGCGCCCACCGACACCGCCTGGAAGCGGTCGCTGTACGTCGTGATGAACGCCGAAATGTAGCCGCCCTCGCTCCATCCCATCGACCCCACCTTCGCCGGATCCACCATCCCCTTGGCGATCAGCGAGTCCACGCCGGAGATCACGTCCGCATAATCTCCCAGCCCAAGGTTGCGGTAGTTCAGCGCGCGAAACTTGCCGCCATATCCTGCCGATCCGCGATAGTTCGGATGCAGCACCAAAGCCCCGCGAGCCAGGAACCGCTCGGTCGGGTAGTAGCGATCCGGCGCGTCATACGGCAGGTCGATCCCTGTCGGCCCACCATGGATCACCACCAGCAGCGGATACTTGCGCCCGGGCTCGAAGCCCGCAGGCTTCTGCAGGATCCCCTCAATCGTCGCGCCGTCGCTGGACTTCCACGACACCACCTCGCGAGTCGAAGCGGAAAACGCCGCCAGCTGCGCCCCCGAGTTCGTGACCTTCACCGGTGACCAGCCGCCCGCGCCCAACTCCGCCGTGTAGATCTCCGGCATCGTGTTCGGCATGGCTCCTCGAAAAGCGAGATGCTTCCCATCCGGCGAGATCGAAGGCTGCCCAAGCAACTGTTTGTCCGGGCTCACCGGCGTTACCGCCTTCGTCTCAGGGTCCAGCAGAAACAGCCTCGCCGTAGTCCCCTGGTAGCCGCTGAAGTAAATGCCCGCCGCGGTCCACGCCGCAAGCTGCGCGTCTTCATCGAACGCGTCATCCAGGATCACCGGCTTGGCAATCCCGTTAGCTCCATCCGCCGGCACCCGCGCAATGCGGTTGTTGCTGAAGAAGAAGTTGGGGGCCGCATTCGAGGTAAGAAACGCAATCTGCTTCCCGTCCGGCGACCAGATCGGGCTTGTGTCCGGCCCCGCCGTGTCGACGATCTTCTTCACCGCGTGCCCGTTCACCGTCACCGTGTAGATGTCGGAAGAAAAACCCGAGATCAGGTCGGGATCGCGCTGCGCGGAGAAGACCACGGTCGACCCATCCGGCGAGACGCGAAACCCGCCCACACTAAACGCGCCACTCGTCAGCCGAACCGGTGTCGGATGCGTCATCGCCGGATCGGCCGGCACTTCCACGCTCCACAGGTGCGTCATCACGTAGTCGCTGTGGATCACGTGGTAATCGCCAAAGCTCTCCTTGCGATCCTTCTGCGCCTGCGTCTCAGGATCGGGAGCGGCAAACACCAGGCTCCTCCCGTTCGGCGACCACTCGAAGTGGCTCACGCCGCTCTCGAAGTGCGTCAACTGAATGGCCTCGCCGCCATCCGCCGCAGCCACGTAAATCTGCTGCTTATCGGCCGGCGACTTCGGAATGCTGCCCGGCCGGTTCGATAAAAACGCCACATAGCGCCCATCCATCGACCACGCCGCATCGCCCGCCGACTTCACGGGTGCGGAAAAGCGATGCGGCTCCGCCTTCATCCCCGAACCAACGGAAGCAATCCATAGATCGTTCTCCCACGCGTTCGCCTCCCAGTCCGTGCGGCTCTGCGAATAGATCACCCGCGAGCCATCCGGCGAGATCACCGGCGAACTGACGCTGAACATCTCCAGCGACTGGTCGATAGTGGGCGCGGTCGTTGGCCCGGCAGGGGGCGCGGTAGTGGGCGGGGCCGGTGTTTGGGCCACGAGGCCACAGCCGCTGATCGCAACAACGAGGGCAGAAAGAACAAGTCGCAAGGCAAGCTCCGCACAAATCGAAAGAGGATGCCGCGAGTATACGGGTAGCGTAACCCTCGCCTCTTACTCTTCACCCGCGGGCTTGTCCGTGGAGGCGGCCTTCCGGCTCGCCTCCTGGCTAGCGCGCTTCACCAGCTTCTTCAGGTCGCCTTCCACGTCGGCGCCAGAACCCACCTTCACGCTTTGCAGCACGCCGTCGGAGTCGATCGTGAAGAAGCGCGGAATCGCGCTGACTCCGTATGCATTGCTCAACGCGTGATCGGCGTCGCGGTACTGTGCCCAGAACATATCGTTCTTGGAAATGAAGTCCTTCCACGCGACATCGTTCGAGTCCGAGCTGATGCTCACCACCACCAGCGGCTGCCCGGCAAACTTCTTCGCGATCGAGTGGATCTCTGGCAGGGTCTGCTTGCAAGGGCCGCACCACGTCGCCCAGAAGTCGAGCAGCACCACTTTGCCCACCTGCTCGTCCAGGCTGATCTGCTCCCCCTCTGCGGTGGTCAGCGTAAACGGCGGCGCCATCGGCAGCGACGCCAGGTGAGGATTCTCGACAAAGTGTTCGGCGCGTGCCCGGTACCTGTCCGCCTCGCCCACTCTGTCCAGATAGCGTTGGAACATCGCTTTGGCATCCGCGTCGCGGCCCAGCATGGAAAGAACCCGTCCTTCCGAGTAGATGACCTGGGCACTGCGCGGAGAAATGGCTAGCGCTGCGGTAAACGTCGCATCGGCCTCTTGCAACTGGTCAGGTTTGGGCGCCCCGTTATTGGCATTCATCAGGCAGCTTCCAAGCGAAGCCTGCGCGTACCCCTTATCGTTCGGCCGAACGGCAACAGCGCTCATCTGCCGCGCGGTGTTCGCAGCATCTTTCCATTGCTGCGCGGACATCTGCAGAGCGATGACCCGCCGAAAGCAGTCCACGCACTGGTTATCGGAAAGCTTGAACGTCTTCTTCCAGCGCGCCAGCCTTTCATCGCTGGCCAGTCCGCGCTCTCCCGCCGCGTCAATCGCTTTCTGAAACTTCGGATCGCTTTTGTAGCCGGGCTCTGGCGCGGCGGGTTGGCCTGCTTCCATCCGAGGATCAGTGGGGGGAGAACCCGAACCTGACGGACGCGTTTGCAGCGCAGTGCCCGCTGTTGGCACAGGCGGCGGTGCCTTCGGGTCCACAGCATTCATCCCTTGCGGTGGCTTGAACAAAGCTGCGTCAGGCTCTCGGAGTTCCACATGTTCAAAGCGATAGGTCGTCTTGCCAAAGGCAGGACGATCCACGATCGTTAGCATTGCCAAATGGAGCGAGGGCGCGTACCAGCTTTCCACCACCTCTCGCGAATCCTCGTTGTCTCCCCGCACATCGTGGCTGTGGCGTGTAGGCACTCCCTCGATCTTCGGCGCGTCTGCATCCAGCGGCGGCTCAGTACGCACCGGAGTGCTTCCCGCGCGCGGCTCCGGCATGGGCAAAGTCGAGAAGATGTTGTCGCCCATTGCCCAGTGGTAGTGCTTCTTCGTCACGAAATCCAGGATGTCCACCGTGCCGAGTTGGCCGTTGTAGCGAATCTCCGAGCGCGTGCGTCCCGCGGAGTCGCGCCAGATTTTCTCTTCGCCATGCACCGGCCGCACGCTGCCCGTAGCGTCGGAAGGCTCGAACTCCAGCACACGCACGCCGGAAAACGGCTCCCCCGTGACCGGGAGGCCATACTGCAGGGGCAGCATTGGCGCGCGTCGCGTTGGTGACTGCGCACCCGCGGCCATCCCGGCCATGAGAACAGTGATCGCCAATCGTTTCAGGCCGGCGTCACGGTGTGGGGTCGCAGGTCCGCGACATGCGAAGTTCATAAGAAATAGCTCCGGAGAACGCTTCCATCATCGCGCCTGAGCCTGGCCGCAGCAAGTCTTTTTAGCCACTCGCCCTTGGGCGTTGCTCTGCTTGTAAGCTGAAAATGTTCCGGCAAATCAACAGCCCCGTTCGTACCCGCGGCGGAGCCAACTCCAATCAAAAACGAGGTCTTCCTTTGAGACTTGCCCTTCTTCTCGCCGCATCCACATTTCTGTTAGCCGCTTCTTGCCCTGCACAAACCGCGCCGGCGGCGACCGACTTCAATGTTGCCGCAGCCAAGCAGCAGATCGACTCCCTCTTCTCGAAGCAGTACCCGCATCTCGACAGCCTCTACAAGGACATCCATCAGCACGCCGAAATCAGCTTCCAGGAAAATCGCACCGCCGGCCTGCTCGCGGGCGAAATGCGCAAGCTCGGCTTTGAGGTCACCGAGCACGTTGGCAAAACCGGTATCGTTGCCATCTACAGGAACGGCCCCGGCCCCACGGTGATGGTTCGCACCGAATTGGACGCCCTGCCCATGGAAGAAAAGACCGGCCTGCCCTACGCCAGCCATGAGCAGCAGCAGCTCGAAGGCAAGCCCACCTTCACCGACCACAGCTGCGGCCACGACTCGCACATGGCGTGGTGGCTCGGCACGGCCACTACGCTCCTCACTATGAAAGACCAGTGGCATGGCACGCTGATGTTCATCGGCCAGCCCGCTGAAGAGGTCGCCGCCGGGGCCAAGGCCATGCTAGACGATGGCCTCCTCACCCGCTTTCCCAAACCTGACATCGGCTTCGCTGCCCACGTCGGCCCGGCCGCCTTCGGCACTGTCAACATCAAGGAAGGTGTGGTCACCTCGGCCTCCGACTCCATCGTCCTCACCTTCAACGGCGTCGGCGCGCACGGCTCCATGCCCAACAAAAGCGTCGACCCCGTCATCATGGGGGCGCACTTCGTCACCGACGTGCAAACCCTCATCAGCCGCGAAAAGGATCCCCTCGTCTTCGGCGTGGTCACCGTGGGCAGCTTCCAGGCAGGCACCGTCGGCAACATCATCCCCGACAAGGCAGTGCTCAAGCTAAGCCTTCGCTCCTTCGATCCCGAGACTCACAAACTGCTCAACGACGGCGTAGTCCGGGTCGCCAAAGGCATTGCGCTCATGTCCCGCGCCCCGGAGCCGACCATCACCTACCTCAGCAGCACCGCCTCCGTGCGCAATGATCCAACCCTCACGCCACGAGTGAGCGCGGTCATCCAGGCGGCGCTTGGCAACAAGGCAACGGTGACACCCGCTACCGCTCCCGGAGGCACCGCCAGCGAAGACTACTCGGCCTTCATCGAAGCCGGTGTCCCCTCGGTCTTCTTCGGTATAGGCGGAGCCGACCCGAAGGCAATCGAGGACGCCAGGGCTCACGGCACATCCGTGCCGGTGAACCACTCGCCGTTTTTCGCGCCGGTACCGGAACCCACCATCCGCACCGGCGTGGAAGTCCTGACGCTGGCCGTCCTCACCGTCTCCCACAAATAGCTCCCAATTTGGAAAGGGCGCCGCTTCATGCAGCGGCGCCTTTTCTTGCTTGGCCCTTCTGCGTACCACGTACGCTCGGAAACGCTACTTAGAGGGCATCGCATATACCCGGAAGAGCTATTGCGGGTGTCCCATCGGTTGGAGAACCATGGTGCCAGGAGCTCACCGATGGGTAACACGAGCCAGACACCAGTATGTAGAAATCGCGGCCCATTCTGGGCTTGTTCCACACTGAAACGCCCGAAGGCATTTCCTTCTTTCCAATTACCGGTTTGCTCTTCAACCTGACACACGGTTGCTGATTAACTGCGTACACGGTAACTGCCCCGGTAAGTCTTTCCTCCTTCTTTCCTTCATTTTGGAAGGGAGAGACCCACTGTTGCCTGTTTCCGGCGGATGGTTCGCCCGGTAACTCGAGAACTCTTCGATCCGGAGCATTCCAAGCCCCGCGGAGGAAGGCCCCCATGAGCACTCAGGTAAGCTCCCGCCCGTCTTTATTGGCAGCAGGATCGGATTTTCTCTTCGTCGACAACATCCGCTTTATCACGATGTGGGCTCTCTTTTTCGAGCACACGATTGTGGGAGCGGAGTCGGTCCTGCCAAAGAGTTCCTGGAATGCGATGGCCTTCGGTTTGTGCTTCTCCAAATTCGGCTCCATCGCCTTCTTTCTTGCTTCTGGATTTCTGCTGGGTTCCAATCTTGACCGGCAGAGCGGCAAGGTTTACATGCAGAAGCGTTTCCAGCGTGTGTTTCTGCCGTGGCTATGCTGGTTCTCTGCTTTCTGCGCCGCCCTGGTCTATCTCAACGTCCATCACGGCCGCACCCCCATCACGTTCGGCGTCAACGCCTCCCACGTTGTTCTCGGCTGGATCGGGTTTGCGCTGGACAGCCCCTACTGGTTTGTCCCGAATCTCCTGTTTTCCCTGTGCTGCTTGCTGCTGGTTCGCAGGCTGGTGGGAGAGAAAGTCTCCGGCGTCATCTGGGCGCTCGCCTCGCTCTTCTACGCCGCGAACGTGTATCTCCGCTGGCTGCCCACATCGCACCGAAGCGCATGGCTCGGCTTTGTGTTCTATCTCTGGCTGGGGGCTTTTTGCGCAAAGCACTTTTCCGGCCTGAAAAGGGTTCTCTCGGAAACGTCGTACACAACCGTTCTTGCAGCCATGGCGCTTCTCTGGCTATGTGGTGTCGCGGAGTATCGGCTTGTTGCTCAGGTTTGTCCCCATGATGATCCGGGCAACTCCATTCGCATCACCAACCAGCTGTATTCGCTGTGCGCGGTCTTCCTGATTGCCAAGGCCAGCATTCGCCTCTTTCCAAAATCCATGGACGTCCGCCAGGACACCTTCGGTCTCTACCTGCTGCAGCCTCTGGTCCTCTACTGTGCGAACGTAATCCTCGCGAAGTTCGTGCACGTGGGCTTCTTCCGGGGAGACCCGGGCACGGTTTTTCACGTGCTTCTCTGGGCTGTCTGGACGGTGGTCGTTTACTTCACCGCTCTTGGCGCCGTGAAGGTCATCGAGTCCATCGCGTCGCTGCGATGGACGATTGGCCTGGCGCCGGAAAAGAAGAACCCCCGCCCGGTTACGGCTTTTCCGGAACCGCGCCCGGCAGGTGTTCGGACTGCCGTCACCCGCATACCAGCAGCCTGATCTTTCTTGCTTTTGGTTTGTGCATCCAGGGTGCGTCCGCGCCGTGGAATGCACTCCCTGGCGTCGCGTCCCGGAGCGATCGTCAGCTAGACGCCGACGCCGAACTCCACATCGTGCTTGTCGCCCGAGTGCGCATAAAGGTCATACGGCGTGCGCCGGCTGAACTTGTACCGCTGCCGAAGTTCGCGCCCCACTACCACGCTCACAGCGAGAACGGTAATTCCGGCCGAAACCCAGCCGATATTGCGCAGAACGAGGCGGCCTTCTTTCTCAGCGTAGTCCATGGTGTCTTCCACCGTGTGGCGGAGCCTGCGGAGTGTGCGATCCAGCTTCATCCCCTGCATCATAGCGCAGCACCTCGGCTGCTGTGTAGACAGACGGTTACGACTTGCGAGGGAGAGCCGAAAACGTCATGTCGGCGTCTCCGTCTAGGACCCTGACTTCGCCGCCGGCGCAGGCGTGGACGCCGCGGGGGCGGCAGCCGGAGTCGCCGCCTTATCACTCGATCCCGCGCCCTCGGAGCCGCCGGCCTTCGAATCCCCGCCTTTAGACTCCCCACCCTTGGAATCCTCGCCCTTCGAATCCCCAGCGCCGCTCTCGCCCGAGCCGGCTGCCGCGGGCTTCGCCGACGAGTACAGGTCCTTGTACCAGCCGCCGCCCGCAAAGTGAACCGCGGGCGCGGTCAGCGTGCGCTCCAGCCGCTCGCCACAAAACGGGCACTCGGTCAGCTCAGGGTCGGAAAACTTCTGGATCTTCTCTGTGCGGCGGCGGCACGCAGTGCACTCATATTCGTAAAGCGGCATCTCGGGTTCCATGTGCGCGGGCGGATGACGAACAGCTAGGCACAGCGCCCGCGCTTCTCTCCTTCAGGATACCGCGTGCCAACCAATCCAGGGCCGCACGCCCGGCATTCGCTCTGTGCCGCCGGCGAGAGCACATGATCGTAGGTGTCGCCCGCAACCTCCGCCGGCGAAGCTGTTCCGCGCCGCCGCTGCAGCAGGCGAAAGAGGGTATTCAGCTCGCCGTCCATCGCGGCATCTTTTCCCTCGTCGAAAACCCGGTGTCCCTGCCCCAGCGTCCCTACGATCCCATGCAGCCGTGGCAGGCTTTCCGGAATGCTTCGCGCTCCGGCCCCGAAGTAGCGGAAGTCCCGCAGCACGAGCACGCGGCCGTTCGGATACCCGCTGAAGCGTCCGCCCAGGTCCTTGCGCATGTGCTCCGGGTGCGCATGCAGCCCGCTCTTTCCGCAATGCGCAAAGCTGTCGTCCTCTGCCTGCCAGCGGTACACGCAGTCTGGACGGTGCCGGTAGGGCGAGTCTGGCGCGTAATACTCCCGCGCGGGCACAGCCTCGGCTACGGTTCCCGCATAGATCACCGACGCCGGCGCGTAGCCTTCTTTCAACTCCAGGACCCGGCTCGCAATCCCCAGGATACGGTCGCCCGGCTGTGCCGTGCGGCGGATGGCCGGCTTGCAGATCGCCAGGGTAAGCAGGTGAGGCTCGTCACCTTGCGGCATGGGCGCGCACGGCGCCCCGCCCCGGTCCGAAATGATCTTGTACAGGTAAGTCCGCACGACCCTCCGTGACCCTCAACGACCCTCGACGACCCACTTAGCGTCGCACGCGCCGTGCCCTGGTCTCACGGGCGAAACAGGTGCGGCACAAAACTCGAGAGATTTCCCGTGATCGGCCCCGCATCCTCGCGAATCCCCATCCCGCAGCACTCCTGGTCGATCATCCACAGCCCCAGCACAGGCCACCGTGCCGCCCCCGCCGAATCCCGAAAGAACACCGCCGGCCCCAGCCGCTGATCCACCTGCATCCGGTCCGTGTACGGCCCGTCGGTGGTGATCAACGCCCCATCCGGCTTCGCCAGAACGATGTTCTGGCCCTCGCGCGAGTGCAGAGGCTTCCTCACCCACCCGGCCGCTGGCTGCCATCCGCTGCTGGCCCCCACAAAGTGAGCCTCCAGCAGAAGCTCGTGGTTCGGATACAGCTCCCAAAGTACCGGCAGGATGCCTTTATTCGAAAGCAGCATCTTCCAGATCGGCTCCATCCATCGCATCTGCTTGTAGGTCCGCAGGCACTGCTCCGCGAATCCCTCTTCCATCATGCTTTCCCACGGATACAGCTTGAACATCGAACGGATCGGGTCCTCATACTTGCCCGCGTCCACAAAGGCCCCGCGCCGCTCGTTCCACCCGATCTCCTGCATCAGCATCTGCCGGGTTGCCAGCCCGGCCTGCTCCGCCGTGTCGCGCAGATAGGCCACCGTCAGCAGGTCTTCGGGAAAGTCCGCGCTGGCAAAGTAGATTGGCTTGGAAAGATAGCTCGCCACGTCCTTCCACTTCGCAATCAGCTTCTCGTGCAGCGAGTTGAACTGGTCCGCTCCGGGATACACATCCTTCAGCCAGTACCACTGCACCACCGCGGCTTCCAGCAGCGAGGTCGGCGTATCCGCGTTGTACTCCAGCAGCTTCGGAGCCTGTTCCGAAGTCGCGCCACCCCACAACATATCGAACCGCCCATACAGTGCCGGCGGCTCCTCATTCCACGCCCACTCGATCGCCGGCACAGCCTCGGCCGGTATCTCCAGCTCCGCATACCGCTTGTTGTCGATCACGTTTTGCGCGGCCGCCAGGCACATCGTCTGCAGCTCGTTCGCAGCGGCCTCCAGCGTGTCCACCTCGGCGGCTGAGAACTCATAGCAGGCACTCTCATCCCAATACGGTCTCGCTCCCGGAGGCAGCGCCTCGGGAGTATGGAACGTCAATCCCTGCGCCTCCACGGTGCTCTGCCAGTTTTTCCTCGGTTGGATCGAATGCCTCTGCATGGCTACTCTCCGCCTCCGCCGCCGTGCCCGCCGCCTTCGCCACCCTCGCCGCCGCCAAAGCTGCTGCCAAACCCGCCCCTCGCCGTCCCTGTCGTGGTCGAGTAGCTATGCCCCGAAGCCGGCGCGAACCCGCCGCCGCTCACGGAAGATCCCGGCACGTAGCTGCCGCCGCCGCCGTAGTAGTAGCGATATGTGTGGGGAACGAAAATCACGCCTCCGCCCGAGTGGCCCCCGTTGTACAGCGGCTGCGTACTCCCCGGCGGCAGGTCCTTGCAGAACACCGGGTCCACCACGTGGTTGTTTTCATCCACGCAGCGCTGCATCTCAGGCCCGCGGCATCCAGCTAGCAGGGCAACGGCGGTGGAGGCTAGCAGCGGGGCAAGTACCTGTCGAGAGCGGCGCATCAATGGATCCCTAGTGTGTAGTCTTCCGCGCCATCGTACCGCATCCCTCGCGCGAAGGCAGTCCCCCATTCCCTGTACACTTGCACTTGGCTATGTACAAGCGAGTGTTGCTCAAGCTCTCCGGTGAAGCCCTGGCCGCCGGTCGAGGCTTTGGTGTGGATGCCGTCTTCATCCACCAGATTGCGCGAGAGATCGCCGACGTCTGCGAAACCGGATGCCAGGTCGGCATCGTTGTTGGCGGCGGCAACTTCTTCCGTGGAGTCGCAGAGCAGGCCATCGGCATGGACCGCGTCGCCGCGGACCACATGGGCATGCTCTCCACCGTCATCAACGCCATCGCCCTGCAGGACGCCATCGAGAAAACCGGCCACTTCTGCCGTGTCATGAGCGCCATTGAGATGCACGAGGTCGCCGAGCCCTACATCCGCCGCCGCGCCATCCGCCATCTGGAAAAAGGCCGCGTCGTCATCTTCGCCGCCGGCATCGGCAACCCCTACTTCTCCACCGACACCGCCGCCAGCCTCCGCGGCATGGAGATCGGCGCCGAAGTCCTCCTCAAGGCCACCTCTGTCGACGGCATCTACTCCGCCGATCCCAAGAAAGTCGCCGACGCCACCCGCTTCGAGACGATCACCTACATGGAAATCCTCAAGCTGGGACTGCGTGTCATGGACACCACCGCCGTCTCCCTCTGCAAGGACAACAACCTCCCCATGATCGTCTTCAGCATGCGCGAACAAGGCAACATCTGCCGCGTTGTCAAAGGCGAAAAACTAGGCACCCTCGTCACCGCGTAAGCGTATTCTTGGGCCTCGTCCTGCAAGTCATGGGAGGCATGTACATGCCAAGAGCTCTGCGTAGCGTGCTTGCTGTAGTAGCCGGGTACGGGACCATGTTCGTTGTCGTGCTCGTTTTCACCGTGATTTTCGTGAAAGCTCTGCACCTGCAATCTCACCATCCCACGCCCGGCTACCTCGTCATCAATGTGGCTTACAGCTTTGCAGCGGCCCTTGTCGGCGGCTTCGTCACGGCGAAGTTGGCCGGATACCGTCCCGTGGAGCACGGGATCGCCTTGGGGGCGGTGATCCTGCTCGTTGGTGCGCTCTTCCTGGTTCACCCGCCGGTGGGTCAACCGGTCTGGTACGGGTGGGCGCTTACGTTTTTGGCTCCAGTGTGGGCCATCCTGGGCGCCGCAACCCAGCGTCGCACCTAAGCCGCCCCGCTCAGGCCACTTGCAGCTTTCGCAAGGGCTGAGCCCTTCCGGATATAGATCCGGTACGAATCCCGCTCCGCTGTACTCGTATCGCCCGGCGGCAACGGCCCGCCTTCCCGCATCGCGAACCGCCGCTCCACGACGAGCGTGTAATTCTGCCGAAGGTAAGCCGCAAACTCCGGCCAGCGATCAAGTTTCCCGTAAGAATCCGATTGCTCCAGCCACTGGTTGCTCACCACCAACACCTCCGCCGGGTCACGCCGAGCCTCCTCCCAGAACTTGCCCCTGTAGTACCGAGTCGCCGCGTTGTCGGCGCTGCTGAACAGCAGCAGATCCCCCGTAAAACCCGTGTTCTCCACCAGGTCAAGGTGATACAGCGCATTCAGGCACCCATACACCAGGTCGAAGCACTGCACCTTCCCCTGCAGCGTATCCACGGAACCGCACCGCCAAGCCGCCGCAAGTCACTTTCCAGCGAACTCGTAAACTCCCGGTCCACCACCACCCGGTGCATAGCCAGCATCTGCCGCGGAATCATCACGACCAACACAAACACAGAGCAAGCCACGGCCAGCCAGCGAGCCGCCCCCAAGCTTTGAACCCCCCGCAGCCCCTGCATCAACTCCATCCCAATCAACAGCAGCACCGGCACCAGGATCGCGTAGCGATGGTGCGGAAACCCCTTGCCTTGCGCCACGTAAGAAAGCGCCGCAAACCCGGCTCCCAGCAGCAGAGCCCACCGCTCCCAACTCCACTCCCCGGCCCGCTGCCAGTTCATCCATGCCAGCGGAACCGCCAGCAAACAAAGCAGCAGAAACCGGTGATCGAAGCTTGTCAGCAGCGCATGCAGAGGCACACGCCGCTGCGCCCCATAGGCCGGCAGCACCTCGCGCAGGATGAACACGAAACCCTGCACCGCGTGATAGCGCAGCAGAAAGCCCAAATCGTAAGCGAACACAGCTGCAAGCCCGGCAAATCCCCAAAGCAGATACGGCAGCATCGCGATCCGCCTCCGCCGCAGCACAATCGCCATCAACACCATCAGCCCCAGCGAAAGCGGCAGAAACGTCGGCTTGATCGAAGCCGCCAGGCCCCCCGCCAAGCCAAACACCAGCAGCCAAGCGGGCCGCCGCTGCCGCACAGCGGCAAACAGCGCCAGGTACCCCACCACCAGCAGCACCGTGATCACCTGCTCGCGCTCCACGGCAAAGTTAGGCCCTTCCGGCCCGTGGATCGCGAGAAAGATACCCCCGGCAAACACCCCGGCCCGCCAGTCGTATGGCCGTGCAATCATCACCAGCGCAACGAACATCAACAGGAGCAGGAAGTAGTCATACATTCGCCACGCCAGGTCCCCGTCCCCAAACACCCGCATAGCCAGCCCTTCGGTGTAGTACGCCCCCGGCATGTTGTTGTCCGTAATGTCCGTGTAAGGCCGCATCCCATGCCGCATCAGGAAGTTCACGTAGTGCATGATCGGCGAATCCAGCGCCAGCGGCCAGTGGATCGAGATGACGACGAAATACACCGCGGGCGCCAGCATCGCCAGAGTCATTGCTGTTGCAGTTGCTTCTGAGATAGCTGCGGACTTTAGTCCGGACATCCCGGGTTGAGCGAGAACTCGGGCTTTGGCCCTTGGGATATGCTCTCCTGTCTGCGCCGAGGATGTAGCTTTGGAAAGCTCCGGTTCGTATGGCACTTTCTAGCCCCCCGCCGCATCCGCCGCCCGCACGATGCGAACCTTGGGCTCGCTACAACTCCGCAGGGCCTCACATCGAATCGGCTTCAGATCCTTGCTGAAGCAAGCCTCAACAGCTGTCAGCACACCTGCCTTGCAGCTCAGCAGAATACTGCCTTGCGGGAAACTCACGTTGATGCGGTAAAGCTCCTTGAGCACCGCTTCGGTGTCCACTGTGCTCTCGGCCCTGGGCCGCTTCACGTCCTCCGGCAGCCGCAGCATTCCATAAGCCTTCCGCTCCATCTCGAAGAATCGCTTCACCCCCACCGCCGAACATGTCCCATGCTTCTCCCACTCATGCTGCAGCAACGGAAGATCGGGAGTCAGGTCCAGAAAACGGCTGTAGTCGGCAGGCCCTTGTTCTCCAGAGCAGTTCACCGGGTACGTCCCATTGTTGTTCTGCGTCCAAAGCCCATGCAGCACAAAGTTCCGCGGAGCTTTGCAGGCCGGTCCCGCCCCCGGCACATGGCAGAAGTCCCCTGGTGCCGCCACGTTCATCAGGTAAAAATCGAACTTCCCCGGCTCGCCCTTTTCCTGTGCACGCCCCTGGTTTGGCAGCAGAGCCGCGCAGAAAGTCAGCAGGCAAACGATGGTCTGGCGCTTCGATCGGGCCATGCGGCAGAGACTCCTGGAGGGGCGGGGACGCCAGAGCAGGATATCGCGTGCCGCGATCCTTGGGACTACGCAGGGCACTTGTATCCTGAAGGCCATGCCGACTAGCTCAGACAGCCCGCAAGCCACCGCACCAGAGAAAAGCGTCGCCGTCTTCTGTGCCGCCGCCGAAGGCGCCCGCCCCGAGTACCGCGCCGCAGCCGAAGAAACCGGCAGCGCATTGGCCGCTCGCGGCTGGGGAGTCATCTACGGTGGAGCCAAAGTCGGCTGCATGGGAGCCGTTGCCGACTCCGCGCTTGCCGCCGGTGGGAAAGTCGTTGGCGTCATCCCGCACGTGCTGGTCGACTTCGAAGTCGCGCACCACGGTATCACCGAACTCCACGTCGTCGACACCATGCACACCCGCAAGCGCCTTATGGGTGAGCTCGCCAGTGCTTTCCTGATCCTCCCCGGCGGCTACGGCACGTTCGAAGAACTCTTCGAAGTTCTCGCTTGGCAAACGCTCAAGCTGCACAACAAGCCCGTGATCCTGATCAACGTGCTCGGCTTCTACGACACCATGCTTGCCTTCCTTGATGTCTGCGAGCGCGAAGGCATGCTGCGCGGCAACCGCCACATCCTCAAGGTCGCAAACACCGTAGACGAAGCGCTAGCCATCATCGCCGCCGCCTAGCGTGTCATCGCGAAACATGGCGCAACTTGGCGGACATGGCGGGAAGTTTTCGCGAGCCAGCCGTAAGGCAACGCAAAACCTCCTCTGCCCGTCTCAAGAAAGGCGAATGGAGAGCGAAAATGGCAGAGCGCGAAGTAGTACTCGACGAACCGATCATGGACGAGCAGAGCGTAGCATTGCAGAACGCGGTCGAGCGGGCTGACCGGGCGGAAGCGGAACTGGCCAAACTGAGGCAGACCGGCAAACACTTGGCCGAACCTGGCTCGCAGGACCCAGCCAAGCAGCCCGCCACTCCAGCGCCCGCCGGCCACGCTGCCGGCAACCCAGTTGAGCGCGGCGTCGAAGCCCTGCGCGAAGACGCCATGATGGCCCACCTGCTGAACGCCCTGCAGTCCGGCACAGACATCGGCCACTACGGTCGCTTGGTCTTCGCCATGGTCGCCCGCCACTTCCTCACCGACGACGAGGTTCTTGCCGAACTCACCCGCGACCCCGATTTCTCCGAGGAGCAGGCCACGCAGATGCTCCGCCAGGTCGAAGGCCGCGACTACAACCCGCCCCGCCGCGACCGCATTCTCGAGTGGCAAAGCGAGCAAGAGTTCCCGATCATCCCCAATCCGGACGATCCCGACTGCGGCAACGTCTACAAGACACTCCGCTTCCCGAAAGAGCTCTACGACCACATCGGCCACTATCAGGAGCAGAAGGCCGAGGCAGCTTAGAAGCCGAACGGGCAGGTCACAATGTACTCCCCCGATACAATTGAGAGAGGATGTTTTCCGCCTCTCCCGCACATCTTCGCTACGCCTGGTTGATGTTGGCTTCGCTCATCGCCGGCGTAATGAACGCCATGGCGGGCGGCGGCTCCTTCATCTCCTTCCCCGCGATGCTCGGCATCGGCGTGCCGCCGGTACAGGCCAACGCCACGAATACGGTCGCTTTATGGCCCGGCCAGCTCACCTCGCTCACGGCGCTTCGCGGCGATCTTCGCCGTGACCTTTTGCCGACGATTGCCATCACGTGCGTGCTCGGCGGCGTCGCCGGCGCGGAAGTCCTGCTGCACACCAACCAGACCACGTTTCTGCATATGATTCCGTGGCTGATCCTCGGCGGAACGCTGGTCTTCGGCATTAGCGGCCCGCTCAGCAAGTGGATGCGCTCGCGCTCCCGGCACGCCAGCGAAGAGCCCCACCCCGAGCCGCACATCCCGCTCTTTCCGCTGGCTCTCTGCCTGTTTCCTGTCTGCTTTTACATCGGCTACTTCGGCGCGGGCGGCGGCTTTCTGGTGATGACGATCCTGGCGCTCTTCGGCATGGAGCGCATGCATGCGCTCAACGCCATGAAGGTGCTGGCCGCGACACTCTCCAACCTTTGCGCCATCATCACCTTCATCGTCAGCGGCGCCGTTATCTGGCATGACTGCCTGCTCGCAATGGTCTTCGCCGGCGCGGGAGGCTATCTCGGCGCGCATATGACTCGCCGCGTCAATGGTGAAGTCCTCCGCGCCTTTGTCGTGGTCACCGGCTGCCTCATTGCCGGATACTTCTTCTGGAAGCAGGCAAGAGGCATCGCATGAGCCACAACGGATTCGACATCGTCAACGCCGCGGACGCCCGGCCATCCGAGCCAGAACTCACCGGCGACGCCGTTCGCCCCGCCAAGGTCCGCATCGACAAGACCGGCGGCACCGGCATGAGCATCGACTGGCGCGACGGCCACCATAGCGAATGGAGCTTCGCTTGGCTGCGCGCCGCCTGCCCCTGCGCCACGTGCCATGAAGAGCGCCTCGCTGACGGCCGCGCCCCCGGCGAGCCCAAGCCAAAGCCCACAACAGCCTTCCCCATGTACCAGGCTCCGCCGCGGCCCAATGAGGTCGAGCCGGTAGGCAAGTACGCCCTGCGCTTCAAGTGGAACGACGGCCACGAAGCCGGCCTCTACTCCTGGACCTGGCTGCGCAACGTCTGCGACCGCGAAGCCGATCGCCAGGGCCTATAACGTCGCTGGCATCTCCGGCGTGGCCGCCAGCAACTGCTGCGTGTACGCCTCATGCGGCGTCTCGCAAACTTCCTGCCAGGTTCCCGTCTCCACAACGCGGCCCTTCTGCATCACCAGGATGCGGTCGCAGAGATAGCGCACCAGCGGCATCGAATGCGAGATGAACAGGCACGTCATCCCGTAGCGCTGCTGTAGGTCGCGCAACAGGTTGATCACCTGCGCTCCCACTGACACGTCCAGCGCGCTCACCGGCTCATCCAGCACCAGCAACTCCGGCCGCAGCGCCAGCGCCCGCGCGATGTTGATCCTCTGCCGCTGCCCGCCGGAAAACTGGTGCGGATAGCGAGGCAGCGCCGCTTCCTCAAGCCCGACTTCCGCGAGCAGTTCTCGCAGCCTCGCGTCGACGCCCTGCGGCGGCTTCTCGCCATGAATCGCAAAGGGCTCCTCCAGCGTCTGCCTGACAGTCATTCTCGGGTCCAGCGCGGCGTAGGGGTCTTGGAATACCATCGCCAGCTTGCGCCGCATCCGCCGCATTTCGCGCCCGGAAAGCCGGGGCAGGTCATAGCTCTGTATGCCCGCGCCCTCGTCTGAGGGCAGGTTCACCCGAATCTCGCCGCTGGTTGGTTCCACCAGCCGCAGCAGCATGCGCGCCACTGTGCTCTTGCCGGAGCCCGATTCGCCCACTACGCCGAGCGTCTCACCGCGCCTGAGTGTCAACGAAACGCGATCCACCACCCGCGTCGCGCCATACTCTTTCACCAGGTCATGAGCTTCCAGCAGGGACAACGCCGCACGTTCGTCAGTCATCTCTGCCCAGAGTAAATGCCCACCCTACGTGTTCTCGGTAAAGATGATCCGCCAGCCCGCGTCCGTCTTCTCCATAATGGAAAGAAACGTGCCCACCGCCTCGCCTCCGCCCTTCTTCGAGCGGATCAGGTGATACTTACCCGTCGCGAGCGCGAACTTCTCGCCCAGCGCCCGCACCATCACTTCGGAGTTCTCGATCTGTCCCATGCTTTCGCGATTGGGATAGTTCGCATGAAACGCCGCGCGAATATTCGTGATCCCACGAGCCGGGCTGGCCAGCACGGCCTCGGTCTCTGCGTCATCTTTGTAGTGCGAAAGATACCCATCCAGGTCGCCGCGATTCCAGGCGTTTTCCTGGGCCACCAGCACCTTGGTCACGTCCAGTTGCAGGCGGGTCGCCGTGTAAAGCTGGTCGCCAGACTGGGCTGTCGCCGTAGTCACGGGACGAGCTAGTAAGAAGCTTAAGCAAAGGAAAGCCGTGCGAAGACGCATAGGGGCCCTCGATTCAGGAGGTCGTGCACCCATAGTACGGCTTACCCATGCCACCGGATGTCACGGCATCATCACTTCGCACTTGGCTGTCCGCCAGCTGGAAGCGCCGTCGTATCGTCGCGCACCACTTTCCAGCCGGATGCAGTATTTTCGAGCACCAACAGGAAGTAGCCATCGGCGTTGCCGCCGCCGGCGGTCGTGCGCTCCAGGTGAAAACGCCCCGTCGTCGTGGCGAACCGCTCATCCAGCGGCTGCACCTCGAGATCGCTGAAGCTCAGCGTCCCCATCGCCTCGCGGCTCCCGTAGCCCTGCTTGTAGGCAGCCAGCATGCCGTCGTAACCGTGGCTGAGTTTCCGGCCCATGAACAGGATGTCCGGCGAGTTCTTGTATCCCGAGGCAAAGGCGTCCAGGTCACCGCGATTCCAATCCGCAGCCTGCTGCGTCATCACGGCACGAATCGCTTCCGCTGCCGAGTCCTGCTCGGAACCGGCGTTCTGCACGGGTACAGGCTGGCTCTCCAGGCTCATCTGCGTGCCGTCCGGAATAGAGAACACACGCTGTACCTTCACAGCCTTCGCCCCACGCAGCCAGTTGCACACGTCGGCGTTCAGAGCCAGCGTCTCGCGATACGTTCCACCCGGCGCAAGCATCTGCGGCGCTGCCTCCAGCCGGGCAGAGTCGTTCGGAGGGCTGTCGCACCGTCCCGACTGCTCCCCGTTGCCCGCGGCGACGAGCGACTCGCTTCCCGGCCAAACGCGCACCGGCTTCGGCGATGTGTTCACCAGAGCGACGTGCAACTCGATCGCGGCGGGCCGGGTAAGGTCCACTGACTTCTCATCCACCTGGAGCTGCAGCCCTGTAGCCGCTGCCATTGGCGAACTCTGCGCCGCCAGCCCAGCTTCCCCTAGAATCGCCATGCAGCCCACAAAGAGCCACGCTGCTCCCCGCAGCCTCGCCTTTGCACCGCCTTTGCCCCTGACGTTTTCGAACTTGCCCATTCCGAATCTCCTTAGTTTGGTTACGCCCGTAGAATCGTAGGATGCCGACGCGTCAGGTCCACGCTGTTTGCACACACGACTGCCCAGACTCCTGCGGCGTCCTCGTCACCGTGGATGAGCTGACGGGCCGCGCCACCAAGGTGCAGGGCGACCCGGCTCACCCGGTCACGCGTGGTTTCCTGTGTGGCAAGGTGGCGCGCTACCTGGACCGCGTCTACTCGCCGGAGCGCCTGCTCTATCCCATGCGCCGCAAGCCCGGCGTTGCCAAAGGCCCACTCCCAAAAGGTCGTGAACCAGAGTCCTTTCACCGCATCTCCTGGGACGAAGCCCTCGACGAAGTTGCGTCGAAGCTGGCCGCAATCAGCCTCGAGCACGGCCCGGAAAGCATCCTGCCTTACAGCTACGCGGGAACGATCGGTCAGCTTGGCTACGGCTCCATGGACCGCCGCTTCTTCCATCGACTCGGCGCCTCGCAGCTTGACCGCACGATCTGCGCCAGCGCGGGAGCCACGGCGCTCAATCAGGTCTACGGCACGCGCCTCGGGACCCCGCCGCAGGACTTCGCCCACGCCGGCCTCATCCTCGTCTGGGGAGCGAACGTCCACGGCAACAGCATCCACCTTTGGCCGTTCATCGAGCAGGCCCGCCGCGGGTCTCCGGAAAGGCCGGGCGCGCATCTGGTCGTCATCGACCCCTTCCGCACCCGCACGGCCGCGCTGGCCGATGAGCACCTCGCCATCCGCCCCGGCACCGACGGCCTGCTCGCGCTCAGCCTCATGCATGTTCTCTTCCGCGACGGCTTTGCGGACGAAGACTATCTGCGTACCTGCGCGAACGGCTGGGAAGAACTCCGCGACCACGCGCTCCGGCCTGAGCACTCACCCGCGAGCGTCGCGGCCATCACTGGCATTCCGCAGGCTACCATCGAAGCGCTTGCCCGCCGCTACGGCCAGGCCGGCAGCCAAGGCCGAGCCCCCGCTGCCATCCGCATGAACTACGGCATCCAGCGCAGCGAAAACGGCGGCACCGCCGCTCGCGCCGTCGCGATGCTGCCGCTCATCACCGGCTCATGGAAGCAGCGCGGCGGAGGACTCCTGCTTTCGACAAGCGGAGCCTTCCCGTTCGCGTCTGCCAGGCTGCAAATGCCCCAGTTGATGGAGCAAAGCCCGCTTGGCCGCCCCGCGCGGATGGTCAACATGAACGAGCTGGGCCACGCGCTCAACGAGCTTGATAGCCCGCCGGTCAAAGCCCTCTTCGTCTACAACTGCAACGCTGCCGCCGTCGCTCCGGACTCCGAGCGTGTCCTCGCCGGGCTGCGCCGGCCGGACCTCTTCACTGTGGTCAACGAGCAGTTCTTCACCGACACGACCGACTACGCCGACATCGTGCTCCCCGCCACCACGTTCCTTGAGCACAAGGAACTGATGGGCGCCTACGGCCACTACTTCGCGCAGATCTCTGACGCCGCCATAGCACCGCTCGGCGAGGCCCGCACCAACGTCGCTGTCTTCGCCGAGCTCGGCCGCCGAATGCGATTCCCCGAGGCCGCTTTCCACGACACGGACGACGACTTGATCGAGCAGGCGTTGAGCTCTCAGCATCCATGGTTTGAAGGTGTGACGAGAGAGCGGCTCGAACAGGAAAAGCAAATCCCTCTGGCGTTGCCTTTGACTTCGAGCGGCGAGGTGCTGCCGTTTAGCGACGCCTCATGGTTTCGCCACGCGCACGGCAAGGCCGAGCTTTTCCCGCTGCCGGTCTTCGTTCCACCGCAGGAATCAACGATGTCGGCCGGCGCGGACGCCCGCTACCCGCTGGAGTTCCTGCCGCGCAAGGCCGACAACTACATGAACACTACCTTCGCCAACCTCGAAGGCCATCAGCAGATGGAGCGCAAGAGCGAAGGCGTGTTAGACATGCATGCGGCCGACGCCGCCCTTCGCGGCGTCTCTGACGGCGACACGGTCAGCATCTGGAACGACCGCGGCCGCATCGAGCTTCACGCCCGCGTTTCTCAGAATGGCGACAGTCGCGTAGCCCCCGGCGTCGTCGCCGCCCGGCTGGATTGGCACAAACTTTCGCCTGGAGGCATCAACGTAAACGCTCTTACCAGCCAGCGCCTCACGGACATTGGCGGCGGAGCGACGTTCTACTCCACGCTGGTAGAGGTACAAAAAACAGTGGCTAGTGATGAGTGGTTAGAGCTTGTAGGGATACGAAGCTCTACTAGCCACTAGTCACTAGCCACTAACCACTCCGCTTATCCTCTGCCCCTGAACTTGCTCAACGTCCGCCGGTCTTTACCTGTCGGCTTTGCGTCCGGCAGCCTTTCCCACTGGGCCATCAGCTTGCGATCTTCCTGCGCTTTTGCCCGAG
Organism: Granulicella sp.; assembly: GCA_965198545.1. Taxonomy (GTDB): domain Bacteria; phylum Acidobacteriota; class Terriglobia; order Terriglobales; family Acidobacteriaceae; genus Granulicella. The sequence goes on from CBDAPS010000005.1 coordinate 530,569, forward strand.
CCGCCTTGCTCTCGTCCGTTTCGCTATACAACGCCTGAGCTGCCGAAGCCGGTCCACGCACCTCGCTCAGCGCAAGCACCTTTACTCTGAACTCGCCGCCGTCGTTCACTACACGCAGCAGATCGTTCAGCTTCACCTCGCGCGAGGCCTTTGCCGGCTGTCCATTGGAATGCACACGTCCCAGCTCGCAAGCCTTCGCTGCCAGCGCGCGAGTCTTGAAGAACCGAGCCGCCCAGAGCCATTTGTCGATGCGTGTGCCAGTCATAAAATGTTGTCCGTTGATTGTTGTCCGTCCTCAGATGCCGAGGCCGCTTCTTACCGGGCAACGGAGAACGGACTACTGAGAACCTAAAACAGACGTTCCGTTCTGCGTAGATTTCCCGCGCTCCCGATATTCGCCAGCGTGAAGTTGAAGCGGTAGGCATTCTCATCGCGCACCGCCCCCAGCTCATACCGCCGATACTCTACCGAAAGCCCGCAGCAGTTCCAGTTGTAACTGGACTGCACTGCCGCATACTGCATGCTGCCCGCGTTCAAGTCCAGGCCGAAGTTTGCCGCGGTCGAAAAGCCCGCACGGCTTGGCGTGCCATAGCCCAGCAGGAAGCGTGTTTGCGAGAAGTACGAAGTCGGTGAGCCCGTCAGCGCGCCCGTCGCGGAGATGGTATTGAAGCGCCCCGGTGCGTCCAGGTAAGCGAAGGAAAAGCCGCCGAACATCGGCCCTTCATGCGCGTCCACGAAGAGATTGGTGCTCGTGAACTTGGAAGCTCCGGTATCCAGGTCGAAATCCCACTCCACATCCGTGTGGCTTGACGAGCGATAGCGGAACCGCGAGATCAACGGTGAGATGTTGCGCGGCTCGGTGAGGAAGGCGATGCCCGAAAGCGACAACGTGGAGTCGAAGATGTTGCGCCTGCCCTGCAGCACCGCGCCGCCAAAGGTGGGATCGAAGAAGTGCCGTTGCGCCAGCTTCCAGCTAAACAACTCCTGCTGCCTGGCCGAAGCTTCCACCGGCTCGGCGCACTCGCGCGCGTGGTGAGCGTGTGTCCGAATGGGCAAGTCCGGGGCGTTCGCGGAGATGCTTGGAATCCCATTGGCGTCCGTGCCGGAGTCCGCCGAGGGCTGCAGCACATCGGGGATCGCCGCCTGGCTCGGCGCATCTTCCGCGGAGCCGTCCTGCGGCTCCGTGCTCTCTGCCGTCTCCGCAGATACACTCTCCGACGCCGGGCATCCCGGCTTTACCTTCGGTTTTTTTCGCGGCATGGTCGAGGGCCGGAAGTAGAGGTGCTGCGTCAGCCCGTACTCCAGCTCGTTTGTGTTGCTGACCAGGTCGATGTCGTCAAAGCGCAGCACGCCCAGGAAGTTATCGACCCCCTTCGTATCGCGGTAGGTGATCTCCGGCTCGATCGTGTGCCGAACCTCGGCACCCATCACCTTTCGCAGCATCGCCGGCACCTGGAACGTCCGCTCCAACGCCGGCGGACGAATGTCGACCTTGATGTCCACATCCGCCCGGTTCAGAGGAGCAGTCAGTTCCACCGGCGCTGCATTCGCCGGGTAGGGCGCCTGCCGAGAGCGTGAGTAGAAGGTCTCTCGTACGGCCACGCTGCTCATCGTGTGCCAGCCGCCGCCTGCCAGCGGCAGCAACAGTTCCGGCCGCAGGTCCAGCCGCTCTGTCGTGCCGGCGCTTGTAAAGTTTGGCTGCACGCGCTTCAGCCCCGCGGTAGAAGCCTCCAGGCTCCACAGCAGCGGCGTGCCGGGGATGCGGTGCTCCAACGCGGTGAAGTCCAGCGACGGGGCATGGAAGATGTGGATCTCCTGGCTGGGGGTGGTCGTCTCCACTCCCGCGCCATTCAGCGTCATTGTGGAAACGCGCTTCAGCCCCTGGTAGCGATCCGCCCGGCCATCGGCGGAGTAGCCATCCTTCTGGTACACCAGGTAGCCGATCGACGTGATGTCCGAGCTGATCGCCTGGTTGAAGTTGTTGGTGAACGCCTCGCGGTAAATGTACGAGCTCAGGTACTCGGCGTCACCCACCGCGCGGAGGTGCGGCGTGAAGTTGCGCCGGAAGCTGGCTGTCACGTCCTCGCCGCCCTGGTTTACGTAGAGGCCGGTCGTGGTGTCCACATAACCGCGATCCTGCAGGGCAGAGAAGTGGGCTGCGCCAAAGTCGTCGCCTACGCCGCGGTAGCGAGCCGTGGCGCTCTCCGCGAAGCCTCGCTGCGAGTAGTAGTCGAACCCCGCCGTCAGATCCGCCGACCGGCCCAGCGTGACGTACACCTGTTCGCCGATAGTCGCTCCCTTGCTGCCGCCGCGCGAAGAGTTCGAAAACCCGATCACCGGCGGTAGCAGGCCGCTCTGCCGGTGGTTCACGTTGGTCGGGTGCGTCACCAACGGAAAGAACAGTACCGGCAGTCCCAGCAGGCGAAACGTCGCGTTCTTCCCGCGAGCCTGCTTGCCGTTCAGCGAAAAGTGCGCTGCGGAAAGCTGCCAGTCCGGGTTCGGCAGCAGGCATGAGGTCACCGTGCCGTCGTAGATGTCGTAGTTCTCCGGCCCCGTCTTAACCACCATCCGGCCGGAAAACAGGAACGGATTGCTGTTGGTATAGGTCGTCTGGAGCCCTGGGCCCACGTGCATGCCGATGGAGCCGGAAACGTCATAAAACGTGCCGACACCCGTAATCAGGTTGTAGTCCGCGCGGGTGGCCTGGATCGACTCGTCGTTGGTCGAATCCGTTACGCGGATATGCCCCTGCGCCTGCATCTCGCCGGTAGCCTTGTTGTACGTCACGGAGTCGGCTTTCAGCGTCCGCCCGGAGTACTGGATCACCACGTCCTCCGAAAGCTGGTAGTTGTCTCCGTGGATTGACTCCAGCCCGGAGTCGATGGAAACGTGCCGCACCGCCCCCTGCAACTCGTGCGCGCGGGGCAGCTGCTCCGGGGAGAGAAGGGTGTTCGGGGCTTGTGGCAGATCCTGTGGAAGGGAGTCCTGGCTGGCCTTCAGCGACGTCTGGCCGACGGATGCAGATGCCTGCGTTGCGCGAAAAGCGCTCGGAGGTAACTCGCTCGTCACCCCTTGGCCATGCAGTTGGTTGCGTGATCCAGCCGCTGCGATGATACACAAGACAAGAAGGCTGGTTCGGCGGCGCGCTGGGGCAATACGAAACGGGGTTCGGTCGTTCTTTCCCGCTTCTCCAACTGCCTGCCGCAAACCGCCCACGAGTGAGAGATTAGACGATTTTGGGTGGGGAAAGTCGCGCAAGCGCCTTTCCGGGCACTGGACCACACTTTAGGAGCACTTCGGAGAGCATGACCAGCGCCGCACAGGAAGAGATCACCGAAACCTTCACCCTGCAGGCAACGGGCACCGATGGCAGCGCGGCCCTGCGCCAGACCGTAGCGGAACGCCTCGCCCGGCACCGCAGCCGGCGCTCCGCCCAGGCCCAGCAGGAAGCCGAAGAAACCGCCCAGCGTCGCGAAGAAGTTCGCCACGCGGCGCGTGCCGGCGTCTCTCGCGTCCGCGACGCCGTCGCCGCGCGCTATGAAAAGACCCAAAGCTATCGCGAGTACCTCGCCGCCGAGGCTGAGCGTGCCTTGCAGCAGGCCCAGGCCGAAGCCGAAGTCGCCAACCGCAAGGTCCGCGCCGTCGCCGAAGTGCAGATCCAGTTGCTGGAAGAGCTGGAGCAGTGGAAGCAGACCGAGCCCGGCCCTCGCGAGCAGGCGTTCGAAAAAGCACGCACCGAGGCTCGCGGAGAACTGGCCCACGCTCTCGCCGACATTGCCCTCGGTGCCCGCGAACTGATCCGCGAGCCGGAAGAACGCATCGGCTCAGCCGATCTCTTTGAGGTTCCCTCGCCGCTCGCCGTCACCGAGGTTCCCCAGGAGGTATCGCAGCCCTCTCGCCCCCTTACGGAAATCTCCGCTGGCGGCCTCACCATCCGGCTTTACGACGGCCTGGAAAAGCCCAAGCCCAGCCCTGGCGAGCTGCGGCCCAACCGCGGCCGCTTTGCGGAGCCGGCCTTCGCCGAGCCCTACGAACTCGATCAGTTGGAGCAGGAACTCGAACTGCGCCACGGCGCGCAGATGGCCCCGCATCACATCATCGAGACGACGCCCATCCCAGCCAACCTGATCGAGTTTCCGCGTCAGTTGATCGCGCCGCGTAAGGCGCGCCCGCGCCTGGCGGAAGGCCCCCTGCGCGAGGAAACGCAACTCGAGCCGCAGCTGCGGATCTTTGAGGTGGAAGCCGAGCAGATTGCCGTTGAGCCTGCCTCCGAAGAACCCACCTCAGCGCCGGTCTGGCAGGAGCTTCTGCTGGAGGCCACCACGGTCGCCCGGCACACTCCCCCGGCTCAGGCCCAGGCCGAGTTCCACCTTCAGCCGCAGGTTGCGCCCTTGAGCAAGCGCCTCATGTCGGGCGGCGTAGACGCAGCCTGCCTCGCAATCCTCACCGCCTGCTTTCTTGAAGTCGCCTTCCACATGGGAGGCTCCGGTCTCAAGCATGCTCCCGTGCCGCTGCTGGTTGCGGCGGTCGGCGGCACCCTGCTGATCTTCGCCACTCTCTACCAGGTGCTGTTCTTCACCCTCAGCGAGTCCACGCCCGGCATGCGCGCGGCCCGCATCGCGCTTTGCACCTTCGGCGACGACAACCCGACGCGCAAAGCCATGCGCCTCCGCGTGCTGGCGACCTTGCTAGCCGCCTGCCCCCTGGGAATTGGCCTGTTGTGGTCCTTCATGGACGACGAAAAACTAGGCTGGCATGACCGCATGTCCCGCATGTATCAACGGGCATACTAGCTCTATATCGGCCACCAGCCGCGGCTCCACGTTTTGATCCAGCCGCAAGCCAATCTCCCAATTCCTGTAGACTGATATCGGCGCTGCTGCTCCCTTCCCGCAGCCGCGAAAGATATCTCCTGATGCAGACTCCGTCCCGCCCCGCCATCTTCCTGCTCGCGTCCGCGCTCCTGCTCAGCGGCTGCCACAAAGGTCCCAAGGACGGCGTGGTGGCCACGGTGAATGGCCACCCCATTCAGCAGACTGAGCTCGATAAAGCCTACAAGGCGCAGACCGCCGGCTCCCCTACGGAACCATCGCCTGACCAGGCTGAGTCGCTCAAGCTCAGCACGCTTCGCGAGCTCATTGATTCGCAGATCGTGGAGCAGCGCGCCGCCAAGATGAATCTGGCGGCTACCAGCGATGAGGTTGATGCCAAGCTCAACGAGATGAAGGCGCCCTTCACCGAGGAAGAGTTCAACAAGCGCCTCCAGGCTTCCAACCTCACCATCGATGAGGTCAAGCACGATATCCGCCGCTCCCTCACGCAGAACAAGCTCTTGAACAAGGAGATCAACTCCAAGATCACGGTCAGCGATGCGGATGTCACAACTTACTTCAACGCGCACAAGGCCGAGTTCAATCTGCCCGACAACGAGTTCCACCTCGCGCAGATCATCGTGAGCAACGGGCCTGCCCCAAACGGCGCCAACCCGAATCTGCAGAACTCCAAGGCCAACGGCGAAGCCGACGCCAAGAAGAAAATTCAGGCGCTCAAGAACCGCCTTGACGCCGGGGACGACTTCGGTGCGCTGGCCATGAACTTTTCGGAGAACTCCCAGACCGCGCCCAACGGCGGCGATATGGGCATGATCGCCGAGCAGTCTCTGAAGTCGAATCCTGATGTCTTCAACGCGATCAGCAAGCTCCATGCCGGGCAGGATACGGATATCATCCCGTTCCCTGATGCCGCCCACGTCCAGGGCTACGCCATCTTCCGGCTGATCGAAAAGGCTGCCGCCGGTCAGCGAGATCTGAACGATCCGCGCGTCCAGCAACAGATTCGCCGCCAGCTTCAGGACAGCCGCTCGCAGCTTCTCAAGGCCGCCTACCTTGAAATGCTGCGTGACCAGGCCAAGGTAGAAAACTACCTCGCCGAGCAGATCTTCCGCGACTCCGCCAAGTAGCCCCTGATGGTAGCCCAGGCGGTATCCCAGACAGCATCTCAAAAGGCAGCCCAGATGCGTACGCCTGCCAAGGCTCTCGCCCCGCTGTCTCTCTTCGCCGTCGTACTCCTCGCCGGCTGCCACGGCACCCCGCCGCCCGTCCCGCTGGATCAACTCAACGCGCAGCAGCAGCGCGGTCACGGCGTCTTCATGGCGCACTGCTCCATGTGTCACTATGACCGCGTCGACAAGCCAATGAACGGCCCCTCGCTCCGAGGCCTCTTCAAAAGACAGTATCTGCCCAGCGGCGCTCCGGCCAACGACGATCGCGTGACCGCCACCGTGCTCCAGGGCCGCAAGATGATGCCCGCGCAGCCCACTCTCAGCCCGGCGTACAGCCCCGGCGATCTCGACGATCTGATCGCCTACTTGCATACACTGTAGGAAGGGCTATGTCACACTCTGAATCCAAACGAAATCCGTTCGTCGACCCCAACGTCGCTCCCGCCGAAGACCTCGGCTTCCGCGACCGCCGCCTGCCCGGCGTTCCCACTGGCGAAGCCCGCGGCATGCTTCCCGGCATGGCCATGATCGCCATGTACCTGCTGCTGCTCGCCATGATGAACGCCTTCGCGGCTATCAGTGGTAAGTACGGCCTTGGCGGAGCGAAGTACAGCATCCTCGGTATCTGCACCTTGCTCGTCGTCGGAGTCTTCGGCCTGTTCCGGCTCAGGCGCTGGGGATGGGCGCTCGTCACTGGCGGTTCGCTCGTGATGGCCCTGGGCTACTTCTACGGCTTCCACCGTACCCACATCCCGCCATACATTGTGCAGGGCCTCTTCGCGCTGGTCTTCTTCCTCTACTTGAGCCGGACGGAAGTGCGCGAGCGCGTTCACTAGCGCACCTCCGTCGGCAAAGAGTCTTAAGGCCGCACATAGATCGCGCTGCCGCGAGTAATATCCAGCGGCCCTCCGATTGCCGCTCCCAGCAAACCTCCGGCCACCCCGAAGATCGCCGCCACGCCGCCCGCGCCAATGCCGATACCGTTCAGGCAGAAACCCTGGCCAGCGGGGCACGGCTTTGTCCGGCCGCCAATGGCTCCCGAAATCGCTCCGATCCCGCCGCCGATCCCGGCCCCCGTCAGCGTTGAGCGGCCGTAGTGTGTCAGCTTGATGTGCTTGATTTGCGCCCGCTGGATCACATCTCCCGCCGCACTTCCCTTGGCGCAGGTAAATGTGTCGTCGCTCACGGCAAACACATGGCAGGTCTTCCCGCCTTGATCGGTGGTGAGGTGAACGTTGGTCTTCGGTGGCAGCGCTTTCACGCGTTCCCAGTTGCTGCCGGCTTTTGGGTGGCTGCCTTCTCCGCCCGGCTGTTGGGCGCGGCAGGGAAGTGCCGCAAGCGCGGCGAGGCTGAGGGCAAGAGTGGGTAAGAACTGGCGGTGCAGCATGGTAAGCTCCTGGGCTTGGAATGCGCCCATCACATCACCTCGCTGAACCGTAAGCATCCCCTATATGCGGTAAACGAGCGAATGTTCTGCGCCGCCGTATAAAATCGACACTGCCGATGGCTCCGCTCAGCCAACTCGCTTACACGCCTACAGCGCCGCCTGAATCTCTGGTTCAGATCGACCTCACGCCGCGTAAACCGGCTCCCAAGCCGGAATGGCTCAAGGCCCGCGCCCCGGTGGGCGAAACCTTCCATGCCCTCAAGAAGCTGGCCCGCGACCTGAACCTGCACACGGTCTGCGAAAGTGCGCATTGCCCCAACATCGGCGAGTGCTGGAATCACAAGACCGCCACCTTCATGATGCTTGGCAACCTGTGTACGCGCCGCTGCGGCTTCTGCGCGGTACCCAAGGGCCGGCCCGAACCCATCGACCATACAGAGCCCGCCCGCGTCGCCTATGCGGTCGCCACTCTCGGCCTGAAACACGCCGTCATCACCAGCGTGAACCGTGACGACGACAACCTCGGCGCCGCGCAGGCGTTCGTCAACGTCATCGCCGAAATTCGCCGCCAGGCCCCCGGCTGCCAAGTCGAAGTCCTCACCCCTGATTTCCAGGGTGTCGATGAAGCCCGCCGAATGGTCGTCGCCGCCCGCCCCGAGATCCTGAACCACAATATCGAAACCGTGCCTCGCCTCTATCGCGTCGCCAAGTCTGGTGGGCGCTATGAGAAATCCCTGCGCTTCCTCGCTGAAGCCAAGCGCGAGTCCAGCGAGCACCCTGACGGCGCCATTGTCACCAAGACCGGCATCATCGTTGGCATGGGCGAAGAGATGCACGAGCTCCTCGCCGTCTTCCGCGACCTCGCCGACCGCAAGGTAGACATCCTCACCATCGGCCAATACCTGCGCCCCTCGCGCGATCACCTGCCGATGAGCCGCTTCTACACCCCGGACGAGTTCGCCTTCCTCAAGCACGAAGCTCTCGCGATGGGTTTCCGCCACGTTGAGTCCGGCCCGCTGGTCCGCTCCAGCTACCACGCCCACGAGCAGGCGCAAAGCACCGGGCTGGCATAACGCAAACTCCTGCTCAGCGCCACGACGCGTTAGTTCAAGCGGAGTATTCTTTCAATATGGCTGCTACTCTGCACATTCCGCTCAGCGATCTCCAAGGCGCGCTGCAGGAGGCACGCTTTGGCAACAGCGTCATTCTTGAAGGTGATGGCGAAGCGTTTCGCCTGGAAAGAGTCGCGCTGGCGCACGCCGCCCCCGATGGAACGTTTCGCACGGTTCGAACAGATTTCCGTCCGTTAAGCGTGATTCTCGCCGATCCCCACAAGAAGTGGTCTGATGTGGTGATGGATGACGAGTGGGGAAGCGACATGGATCAGGTTCTCGCAGAGAACCGTGCCCACGATAGAGACCCGTGGGCGGAGTAATCGTCGATTCCGGCCCCATTATCTACCTCGAGCGTGGCGGTTATTCACCTCGCGAGACGTTGGCGAAATTACAGGGGGTCGCGCAGAGCGAAAATCTTTCTGTTTCGGCCGTGGTCTACACACAACTCTTGTACGGGATTTACCGGGCGGAGTCGCCAGTCCGCAAAGCCAGTCGCCATCAGTACATCTCTGCGCTTTTTGCTGCCTTGGATGTGGGAACCATCTACTCGTCGAACCGCGGAAACGGCAGCGCGAATTCGTGGCGAGCAGATGCGGGCGGGTAACACCCTGCCGTTTGCGGATTCGTTGATTGCAGCCACAGCACTTTCGCTAGGCCGTTCTCTGCTTACGCAGAACCTTCGCGATTTCCAGCGCGTTCCAGGCTTGGTGGTCATCTCGTTTCAACTTCCCTAGCTTTCATCGTCAGTGCGTTGGCTCGTGAAGATCGTCTCACTATGAGAACGCCTCTGCGACAATAGGATCACCGTGTCTCTCCTCCCTCGCCCGCTTTCCCTCCTCTCTTGCGCTGTCCTCACCGCCTCCTTCGCCGCTACCCTTGGCTGCCACGCCCAGAAGCCTGCCGCCTCCGCAACCGCAGCGTCGGGCGCCTACAGCAGCCCGGCCGAAGCCATCAGCACCGGCAAGCCTCTGCCGCTCGCTGACGCCCGCCGTGTGGAAGTCATGCTGCGCCAGAAGGCCAATATCCCCCCCGGCGCCGTCATCCACATCAGCACGGTCACCGCGTCCGAAGTCACCGGCTACGGCAAGATCGAAGTCACATTCACCGTGGAAGAGCAAAGCTCGCGTCCGTTGACGTTCCTTGTCTCCAACGATGGCAAGACCATCGCACAGTTCAACAAATTCGACATCGCCGCCGACCCTCGCATAGCGCTGTCGCCTGCCGACCGCCCTTCGCGTGGCGGCCCGGCCACGGCTCCCGTCCTCATCGTCGGCTTTGACGATCTTGAGTGCCCCTACTGCGCCATGCTCCACGCCAGCATCTTCCCGCTCATCACGCAGCGCTATGGCGACAAGGTTCACTTCGTCTACAAGGACTTTCCGCTCGCCCAGATCCACCCCTGGGCCATGCACGCCGCGGTTGACGTCAACTGCCTGGCTGCTCAGTCTCCGGCTGGCTACTGGAACGAAGTTGACTACATCCACGCCCACGCGGGCGAGTTTGGCGCCGATCCCAAGGACGCCAAGGCCGAGAAGACCCAGGCCCGCGCCAACGAGCAGCTCGACAGCCTCGTCATGGAGCAGGGCAAGTTCCAGAAGATCGACACTGTGAAGCTCGACGCCTGTGTGAAGAAGCAGGATGCGGAAGCTATTAAGCCCATGCTGACGGAGGGTGAAGGTCTCGGCCTGGGTTCCACACCTACCCTTTTCATCAATGGCGACAAGATCGACGGCGCGGTTCCGGTCCCCTTCATCTTCGGTGTGATCGATGATGCGTTGCGCGCCGAAGGGGTGCAGCCACCACCGCCCTACGTTCCGCCGACCCCTGCGCCCAGCAGCACACCCAAGGCCGGAGCGTCGACTCCAACCGCAACCAGATAGCGACTTTAGTGCCGAAGTCCAAGCACCATTTTGCAGAGTAAAGTCACCAACGTTCGCTAGTCCGCTTATGTCGTTTGCCGTAGCATTCATCCATACTCTGCTACCCGAACGTACCTCTCGCGGAGATTCAACCAGAGGCTGATTCCAATGACCATGCTGAAAAGCGTTTCGCTATCCATCTTCGTGGCTGGCTGTTTGGCGCTCTATCTTTCCGTACTCATGCTCATGAACCCCACGCTGCCGGGAGCCACCAACCTGGCGGATACCCGCATGGCCTACAGCTTTACTGTGCTTATGCTGGCTTTTGCCTGCTGCGTTGTCTCCGGTCTCACCTGGAGCCACGCTGCAAAGATCCGCGCGGGCGTTGCAGTAGGCACGGCTGTATCGTTGTGGTTCGTCCTTCTTGTCGCCTTCTGCTTCCACCTGGGTATCGGCGACAGGATGCCCCTGTAGCTGCCGTTCGATCCACAGGCAAACTCATGGGCTAGACTTGGCCTCAACGGGGTTTGCACTGCATGGATTACTCCACTCTTCGGCTGGAAAGATCAGGCGCGGTCGCCACTGTCACGCTGCATAAGCCTGAAGTCCTCCACGCGCTGGACTCGCAAAGCTTTTGTGAACTGGAACACGCCGTTGCCGAGCTGAGAAACGACCCGGCGGTCCGGGTTCTCCTGCTCACCGGCTCTGGCGACCGCGCGTTCGCCGCCGGTGCGGACATTCGCGCTCTGCTTGCCACGGATACTGACAGCGGACGAGCCATCTCGCAACGAGGTCAGCAGGTCTTTCAGCAGATAGAAAGCTGTGGCCTGGTCACGATTGCCTGCATCAACGGCGTCGCGCTCGGTGGCGGCCTGGAGCTGGCTCTCTCCTGCACGCTGCGTGTGGCTTCGGAAACCGCGAAGTTTGGGCTGCCGGAAGCCCGCTTGGGCCTGATTCCCGGCTATGGCGGCACGCAGCGGCTGCCACGGCTCATTGGCCGTAGCGCCGCGCTGCGCCTCATGCTCACCGCCGCCGTCATCGACGCTGCGGAGGCCCTCCGTCTTGGCCTGGTAGGGGAAGTCATCCCGGCCGCCGAGCTGATGTCTCACACGCAGCGGCTCGCGGAGCTCATAGCGGGTCTTGCTCCCAAAGCGATCCAGGGCATCCTGGAAGCCGTCCGTCGTGGCCAGGATCTGCCGTTGCAAAGCGGCCTTGAAATTGAAGCCGAACTCTTCGGCGCGCTTTGCGGAACTAAGGACAAGCACGAAGGTCTGACGGCATTTCTGGAGAAGCGCCCCGCCACGTGGCAGAATCGTTAGCTCGCCAGGGCTGCTTAGGGCTGCGTCCGGCGTTTCGTCCCCGTGCTCACGTGCTTCAGCACCAACTCCTGCAGCACGCTGCCCACTGCGTCGAATCCGATGGAGAGCCCGGCGTTCTCGAACGTAAGCCCGGCGCCCTGCCGGTTCGCCGCAGGGTAGTACAGGTTTGAGGCTGCTCCCGCTCCCAGCGCCCCCAGCACGTTCGCATAAGCCGGATGACGTTTGCCATCGTCGCCGCGGGCAATTACTGCTGTAGAGACCGCGTACCAGAAGCGGTGGCTCTTGCTCCCTGTGCCCATGTAGAAGTAGCGGGGATCCTGCTTGAACACGATCGGCAGGATCCATCCCTCCAGCGAGTTCCCGATGGCGAAGTCCGCCGAAGCCGCCCCGAGCCGCTTGCCATAACCCGCCGGCCCCGGCCCAAACCCGCTGAACGCGCCGGTCACCTGCTCTACCCCCGCTTGCACGGTGAGTAGCCCGATGTTTACCGGGTCCACCAGCGTCCGCCAGTTCAACTCCCACTTCTGCCGCGCGTCCAGCGGAGGTGCGTTGAATTCATACGCCACGTAAAAGTTCGGCGCGAAGCCCAGCACGCGCTGATGCACCTCCTGCTTCACCTCCACTTCCGCCATGCCATGCGGCGAAAGCACCTCGATGCTCACATCCGCGGACGCATGCAGCACCACCGTACCAAGATCGAACATCTGCCCGGCCGCCAGCTTGCCGTTCTCACTATCCGGTGCGCGTCCTGCCGCAAGCACCACCACGTGAAACGATCCTGCCGGCAGCGCTGCGAATTGAAAGCGGCCGTCGCTCCCGGTAGTTGTTGTTTGAGTTTCCTTGTTGATCGTGACAGTGACAGCGGCGTCTTCCACAAGGCCGCCGTCCGCGTCGGTGATCAAACCTGTGAGCGATCCGGAACCCGTCTCGCTTTGTGAGGCAGCAGATTCCGGAAGGGACTTGTTGGATTGTGCGTTCGCCGGAACGCAGCCGATGGCAGCAATGCCGCACAGGGCAAATCCGGCCAGGGCAAGCATCTCGTTCAAAGGACGCAATCGGTCAGCGGAAGCCACACGTTTGAGCATACCGTTCGGAGCGCGAAACGCCTGATCACCTGTCAGAGTGACTACCAGCCGTACCGCTCCACTTCACTCAGCAGCTTTAGTTTGCGTTCGGCGGGCAAAAAGCTTGCCTCCACGGAGTTCGCTGCAAGCTCCCGCAGTTGGTCGAGCGAAAACTCGAACTGCTCATGAGCCAGCAGATACTCATCCAGTAGATTCGCGCCGAAGAACGGTGGGTCGTCGGAGTTGAGCGTCACCATCAGCCCCTCTTCGAAGTAGCGCCGCACAGGATGCTCCAGCAGGGCGGGGCAGCAGCCCGTCCGCAGGTTGCTGGTGATGTTCAGCTCCAGCGGAATCTGCCGTTCGGCCAGCACGTCCACCAGGTCCTGGTCGTCGGCCGCGCTCAGGGCATGGCCAATTCGCTCCGCGCCAATGTTGATCGCCGACCAGATGCTCTCCGGCCCGGTGGACTCGCCCGCATGGCACGTCAGGTGCAGCCCCGCAGCCCTGGCCTCGGCATACACATCGCGCCACTCGTGCGCCGGGCCGCGCGCTTCGTCCCCGCCAATCCCAATGCCGACAATCGCCGGGAAGCTCTCCCGCAGCGCCGCCGCCTTCTGAAACACCTTCGCGCCTTCCTCTGCGCCAAAGTGCCGTACCGCGTCGATGATCCACAGCAGGCTCACGCCGAAGTCGCGCTCCCCGCGCCGGCGACCCTGCTCCGCCGCTTCCATCACCGCATCCACGTCCAGCCGCGCAAAGCGATACAGGATGCCGATGCTCAGGTACACCTCGGCATGCTTCGCGCCTTGAATCGCCAGGTCGCGCAGCATGTTGTAGGTGATCGTCTCGTAGTCAACCGGCTTGTGCAGCCGCTCGGTCACAGCCTTGAAGCTCATCAGAAAGGTAGGGAAGTCGGTGTAGTCATATACCCGGCATGCTTGATCCAGTGTCAGCGGCACGGTATCGTTCGTGCGCGAAAGCTCCATCAGCGTGGCCGGCGTGATGGATCCTTCCAGATGCAGGTGCAACTCCGCCTTGGGCAGGTTCCGCAGCCACGTTTCGGGATCATGCGACCCCGCCAGACCAAGCTGCTCCATCTTCCGGCTTTTTGTACGAGCCATCGCTCCAGTGTAGTGGCCATGCAGCCCAGGATGTTGAAAGCGGCGCAAACGAAGCAGAGGCGTCCACCCCCGCGGCCGCAGACGAACAGGGCTGCTCTTTGAGCAACCCCTGCTTACACGCTAACTCGCCAACTTGCTAACGCGAAGCGCTAACACGCTCCCTTACCAGCTACCCGACCGCCTGTCCTTGCCTCCACTCCCATTGCCAAACAACTGCAGCAGGATCAGGAAGATGTTCAGCGCGTCCAGGTAGATGCTCAGCGCCAGCGGCACAGGACTCGCATACATCGCGCCCGTATCGCGCAGCCGCATGAAGTCCACCAGCAGCAGTCCGCTGAAAATGACCAGGCTCAGCCACGCATACACCCCAGGGTGGATGAAGTGGACAAACATGCTCAGCACGCCGATCACGATCAAGCCGATCAGCGCAAAGAACAGGTATGAGTAGACCTTCTGCCAGTTGAACCGGGCCACCTGCGCGATCAGCGCCATCGCGCCCATGCCCAGCGCCGTCGTCATGGCTGACTCGAACACCACCTGCTGACCATTCGGCATGCGCAGGTACATCTGCAGCAGAGGCCCGATCTCAAAACCGATCAGCAGCGTGAAGCCATAGAACAGCACCAGCGCTAACCCCGGCGACCGCCGTGAAGCTGCCTGGATGCCGATCACCAGTCCAATGTTCAGCACCAGCCCGAACAGCCCAAGCCCGATCAGCGTTGGCGGCGCAAGATAGGCACCCACCGCCGTGAAAACAAATCCTACTGTCGTGATCCAAAGCACCTTCGAGAGCAGGCTAGCCGTCGCCTTGCTGTCAATGATGCGTACTCCCTGTGTCGCGTCGATGGTTCTCATGATCCTTCGCAGCTCTTCCGGAGCGCTCCAAGTAGCAGGCTCCCCTTACCAGATTAGACGCAAATCCAGCCCTCAGGTCGCGGTCGCCCACCGCACGTACAACGTAGAACGTGCAACTTACAACGGAACGCTCCCACCCCACCGAATCCGCACCGGCGCACCTTCCGCCAGCAGCACATGATCTGGTGCCCGACCGCTCAACCCGGCAAACTCCGGCCCATACAGCGAGCCGTAATCTGCGGCGATCCGATGCGCCTCTACCGGGTACACCTCCCAGCGCCGATGCTCCACCGCGTACTCGGCTGTCCCGCCGGCTCGCCGAGGCGTGTATCCCCAGTAGTGCTCCGTGATGAACTCCTCCAGCGACCCCGGTTGCATCGCCTCTAACCGGTTTCCAGCCCGCACCCCCAGCGTCTGCCAAAGCCCCCTGTGCTTCCAGTCGTAGTTCACCTCCAGCGGCTTTTCTCCCGCGCGCACGGCCCGCCCATCCGGCCCCTCTGTGCTCCAGTCGTGCCTCATTCGAGCCGTCGAGTACGCCTCGCCATACAGCCCTCGAGCCACCAGCGTGATCGCCGGCTTCGGCACGATCTCGCTCAGAAACACCACTCCCCGCCGATACCCTGGCTCAATCGTCCTCTCTCGCGCGGCCCGCTCCGGCGGCAGCTTTCGCTTCACGTAGAACCGCAGATTCACTTCCTCGAACCGGGTATGCCCAGGCACTGGCATGCCCAGAATCCGTACCCGGTCGAACAGAAACCCCACCAGCGAAACAAAACACCGGCCTTGGTACAAGTCCAGCTCCAGCCCAGGCGGCAACCGGGGTAGTAGCACTTCCGGCGAAACCTCATACTGCGCCATCACCAGCTTGCGCCACTCGGCTGTCAGAAACGTAAAGCTCATTCCGGGTTCGATGCATCCGATCAGGAAGAGCCATTGCCAAGTGGCGGCTCCCGGAGGACAATTGGCATATGACGGCTATAGCGATCGCAGCTGTATTGGGCGGGAAGAGTCTCCTGAGGAAGGAGATTCAATCTGACGCAGAGCTAATCCAACTCACGCGTCAGGGTCTTCCGATTGCGTCCCTCACCAAGCTCGCGGGCGACATGGCCATGGATCGCACGTCCATCGCCCGCGCCGTAGGCATCTCTGATCGCACCCTGAGCCGCCGTATGGCAAAAAAAGAACGGCTCTCCGCAGAGGAAAGCGATCGAGCCATCCGGCTGGCCCGTGTCTACGCCACGGCATTGGATACCCTCGGCACCTCTGCCAAGGCTGCCTCCTGGCTGCGCCATCCGAACCGAGTTCTGGACGACCAGGTGCCGCTCGATATGCTCGACACCGATGCAGGCGCGCGAGCCGTGGAGACGATCCTGGGCCGCATCGCCTATGGCGTCTATAGCTGATGAACGTCTGGCGTCTGTGCAAGCAGCGCTACTGTGCCACCGCTTTCAGCGGAGAAGGCGCCAGCATCACCGGAGGGCGTTGGAACCCTTCCGGCGTGCCGATGGTTTATACCTCGAGTTCGCTGTCTCTGGCTATTCTTGAAGTCTTTGTTCATCTGGATATCCATGAGGAGCCCGCCGACTTCGTCCGCGTGTTGGCCGAACCGCTCAACCCGGTGGACTTCGAGCTCAACAAACAGGCAGTCCTTAAAATGCTGCCAGCAGACTGGAAGACTTTGAGCAATCCAGTGCTGCAGAAGTTTGGTGCGGACTGGGCCGCGTCCATGCGCTCGCTCACGCTACCGGTTCCTTCAGTGGTTGTGGATGGCGAGTGGAACGTACTCATCAACCCACGGCATCCAGACGCCGGCAGGATCAAGACGGAACCGCCCGTTCCGTTTCACTTCGATAAACGCCTGTTCCGCTGAAGTCAGGCGAATCATGCTCGCCCCGCGAACTCCCCCGTTTCGGTCGACACCTTCACCGTCTCGCCTTCCTTGATGAACAGTGGAAGCCTCACCGTCGCACCCGTCTCCAGCGTGGCCAGCTTGGTCCCGCCGCCGCTCGAACCCACATCGCGCGAAGGCGGTTCCGTCTCGGTCACCTTCAGGTCCACAAATACTGGCAGTTGCAGGTTGATCGGGTTGCCGTTGTACTTCTGCAACTGCACGATCAGCCCTTCCAGCAGGTAGTCGGTCGCGCTGCCCACGGTCTCGTCGCGCAGCGCCAGCGTCTCGAAGTTGTCCTGGTCCAGGAAGTAGAAGCTCTCGCCATCGGTGTACAGGTACGAGGCCGGAACCATCACCACATCCGGCTCCTTGAACTTGTCGCTCGCCTTGAAGCTCTTCTCGAACACTGCATTGGTCAGCAGGTTGCGCATCTTCAGGCGTACCAGCGTCTGCCCACCCCGAGCCGTCGGGCTCGACACGTCGGCTTCCATGCACGCATACGGCGCGCCTTCAAACTCAAACAGCATCTTGCGCTTTACGTTGATCGCTTCAAGCAGTACAGCCATGACCCTCTTCCTTCATCATCATTCTCGCCCATCTACACGTAAGCTTGACATCTCGACCGGAGGCCGCGCTTTTTGCGGCGGCAGTGGAGAGCCCTGTACTCGCCTGTGGCGTCACAAACCTTAGGACCCCGCGCCCGGCCTATAAACCGGATCAGGCCGCAGCAGGTTCATCTCCGCCTCGATCGTCTTACCCTTCTGCCCGCATAGTTGATGAGAAGTCGCGGTCGCAATGTCTTTGCCCGCCACCTTCAGATGCAGCGAGGTTGCCGTCACGCAAACGCCCGGGTCATACACGTCATTCGAAACCCACCGCAGATTCGCCGTTACCTCCGCACCCGCCGCCACAATCACCGGCAAGACAACCGGCCCTGGATGCATCCCCTGCCGCATAGCCGCGGGCATGGCGAACGTCACGTTCAGCAGCCCGCTTGCGCCATATAGCGTGATCTGCGGAACCGCCGGCAGCCTGCAGGCCGCCTCTCCCAGGTTCCGCACCACCAGCAGCGTTCCGCTGTGTGACATGCCATCGAAGTTGCCGTTCTCATCATCCGTTCCTAGCGAAAGCTGGTCCGGAGTACACATCGGCAGGGCGGCAGAGGTGCTCGCCTTCTGAGCTTGTATTCCGTCTCGCGAGGAGGCGCAGCAGAGAAGGGCAGCGGTCGGGAGGCACAGCAGAAACGCGCGCAGTCGCATGCTGGCCATCATAGCTCTAGCCTTTGTAGAACTCGCTCCGCTTCCTGCTGTAGAACCCGTACACCACCAGCCCGATCGCCAGCCACACGAAGAACCGAACCCACGTAATCGCTGGCAGCCCGGCCATCAGCAGCACACAGAAGAGCGTGCTCAGCACCGGGATCACCGGCCCGCCCGCAACACGGAACCCACGCCGCCGGTCCGGGTCCTTACGCCGCAGCACCAGCACGCCGATTGACACGAGAACAAACGCAAACAGTGTCCCGATGTTCGACATCTCCGCCAGCGATCCCACGTCGAACAGCCCCGAAGGGATTGCCACCAGGATGCCCGCAAACCACGTCGCAAACGCCGGCGTGCGAAACCGAGGATGCAAGGACGAGAACGCATCGGGTAGCAGCCGGTCGCGGCTCATGGCAAACCACACGCGAGCCTGCCCAAGCTGGAACACCAGTATCGACGAGATCATCCCCACCAGCGCGCCCAGCAGCACAAACAGCCGCACGATATGCAGACGATGCCCACCCGGCATCAAGGACACCCGCTTCAACGCATTCACTACCGGCGCCGCGCTGTCGCCGATGATCGTCTGCCACGGCACCATGCCCGTCAGCACCAGAGCCACGCCGATGTATAGGATCGTGCAGATCACCAGCGTAGCGATGATCCCGATCGGCACATCGCGCCGAGGATTCTTGCACTCTTCTGACGCCGTCGAAACCGAGTCGAACCCGATGTACGTGAAGAAGATGATCGATCCACCCGCCAGCACTCCCGTAAAGCCATTGGGAGAAAACGGATGGTAGTTCGATGGATGAATGAAGCTGATCCCAAACATCACGAACAGCAGGATGGCGGCGATCTTGATCAACACCATGATGTTGTTCGTGCGGGCCGACTCGCGAATGCCGCGCACCAGGATCACCGTCAGCAGCAGCACGATGATGAAGGCCGGGATATCGAACCCGAAGTGCCACCCTGAAGCGAAAATATCTTTGCCGGCCAGATCCTGCAGCCCTAGCGGCAGGTACGCGGGCGAAAGCCATCGCGGATCGAGGTGAATCCCCAACCAGTCCAGCAAATCCACCACGTGCGCGGCGAAGCCCACGCTCACGCTCATGTTGCTGAACGCATACTCCAGGATCAGGTCCCAGCCGATGATCCACGCAATCAACTCACCCAGCGTGGCGTACGTGTACGTGTAGGCCGACCCCGCAATCGGGATCATGCTCGCCAACTCGGCATAGCAAAGGCCTGTCAGCCCGCAGACCAGCGCTACCAGCACCAGCGAGAGAGCCAGCGCTGGCCCCGCTCCCGGCCGTCCCGCCACCGCGCCCACATGCCCATGCAGCAGGCCCAACACAAGGTCGATGATCGGAGACTTCGCCCACGACACATTCTGCGTCGGGTTCCCGCCAATCGCCGTCCCGATCACCGTAAAGATGCCCGAACCGATCACCGCGCCGATGCCCAGCGCCGTCAGCGAAACCGGCCCCAGCGTCTTCTTCAGCGCGTTCTCCGGCTCTTCCGATTCAGCGATAAGCTTGTCGATCGACTTCGTGGCAAAGATTTGTCGGGGCAGTGTCCTGTCCTCGTTCAGATGAATGGAGTGTGACGATTGTACGGGGAACTGAGTGTCGCTGAACTCACTGAGAACGGGCGAAGCAATCACATAGCCGAAAAGCTGCACGAGCGATCATCGACTCATCCGCATGAGCGAAAACGTTCCTTGTTCTAGTTTCGTTTCACTAACTTTCTGTTCACCATTAGCATCGCGAACAGAACGACCAAAAGCGCGATCATGGAAAGTGGGAACGCTACTAGTCCGGCCGACCAATTCTTATAGTGCCAAATGCAGATCAAGGCACCCAGCGAGATTTGAAACATACCCTTGGCAGCTAAAAAGAAGGCTTCCGACTGCGACAGAGGCGATTCGATCTTCCTTGATCCCTTTGAAAGCTCCTGCGTGGAAATGTCCGGGTGAAACTTAGATCCAAGCGCACCCGTTAGTAATCCTAAAATCGCGAGCACGGAGGCAAGTAGCCAAAGCCGCTTGTAAGCAGCGTAGAGTGCCGCAGGCCAGTCGAGCAGCGACAAGGTGCCCAAGAAGTAGTGCTCTACTGCATACACATCTTGCCTGTATTCAGAAGGTTCTGACACTCGAACGATCCTCTTGTGAATTGCTTCACGACCTGTCTTGTTGGTCATGCACTCTGCGACTAATGATGTACTGGTTTTGAGTACGACTGTACTCAGTCTGAGTACGGAACGCAAAAGCAACAGGCAAGGCCGAAGCCCTGCCTGCTGCTTTTACTGCTCTGCTTACCGCTTCGACTGACCGCGGCTCAGCTTCTTCAACTTCTGCTTATTGCTGCCGCGCGGAGTCGTCCGCTTAGCCTTCGGAGGGGCTGCCTTGCGCGCGGCGCGCTTTTCCTTCTTCTTTTCGTCCCGGGCTTTCTTGCGTTCTTCGGGAGTCAGTTCCGTTGTCTCTGCCATATTCGTACTTCCTTCTAAAAACTTGAGATGAGGTGGGCCGCGAGGGCCCGGTGCTTCCAAACTTTGCCGGCGTCCGGAGCCGCTTTTACAGCCGCTCCAGCTGGGCGAACTTCTCCACCAGCTTTTTCACGCCGTGGCCTTTAAATTGTACGGTAATCTTCGCGTCCGCGCCGTCTCCCTCGCGCGCCGCTACAACTCCTTCGCCATACCTCGGGTGCCGAACCTTCACACCCTTGCCCAGTCCGGTGCGCCCGGTCGGCTCAGGGATGTCCATCTTCGGCCGCGCCGGATACTTCTTCTCTCCCAGCTTGTACCCGCCGTTTCCGCCGCTCTTGCCGAAAAATGCCGCGGTATTATCCAGCCCGCCCGACCCTGTCCCGAACTTCAGCGGGCCGCTACTGGAAGGCCGGTTGCCGTAGAAGCGATCCTTCGCATACTGCATCGTCGCGGAATCCTGCGACTCGTCCTCGTAGCTGTAGTGCCTCTCGCCGCCGTCATCCTGCTGCCCAAACCGCCGCCGCTGCGGATACGGAGTCGCGTACGCCCCGCCGTAGCTGTCGCCCGTATCCCGATAGCTCGGTGGCGTCAGGTCTTCCATCAGCTTCGACGGCACCTCTTCCAGAAACCGCGACTTCACGCTGGCCTCGGGCGAGTCATTGCCATACCGCCGCCGGTACCGCGCCCGCGTCATGAACAGTGTGTCCATGGCCCGCGTCATGCCCACGTAGCAGAGCCGCCGTTCTTCTTCCATCTGCGTCGGGTCGGTCAGCGTGCGCGAGTGGGGAAACAGCCCCTCCTCCATGCCCGCCAGAAACACCAGTGGAAACTCCAGCCCCTTGGCTGCGTGCAGCGTCATCAGCGTCACGCGCGCTTCAGCCGAGTATTGGTCGGCATCGCTCACCAGCGCCGCATGGTCCAGGAACTCGTGCAGCGTCTCGCCGCGTGAGGTCGCATCCTGCGCTGCGTTCGCCAGTTCCTTGAGGTTTTCAATCCTGCTGAAGCTCTCCGGCGTCGCTTCATCTTCCAGCGCGCGAATGTACCCTGAGCGATCGTTCAGAAACTTGATCAGCTCCGGCAAAGTCGCCGGATCGCCCGGCTTGCGAAACGCCCGAGCATCGGCCTCGTTCGCCTTCTCATGATCGCCGCCCTGCGCATCCACAATCCGTTGCAGCCGAGCCCGATCCGCCTCGCGAATTCTGCTCCCAGCGGAAGTCTCCTCCAGCGGTATCGGCGCAAACGGGTTGTAGCCCGTCTTCGCCGCCGCCAGGAAGCTCGGCTTTACGGAAGCGCTTGCATCCTCAGGGATCTCGTCCTTCCCGTACCGCCCTCGCAGCAGGCTGTGCGACATCTTAGGCTGCTTCTTGCCCTTCGCACCGGGAAAGGCTGGATCAGCAGCTTCGGCACGAGTAGACAGATCCAGAGATTTCTCCGCAGCTTCATTGTCTTGCGCCTGCGCAAACAAGAGATCGATGGTCTCAGGAGGGACCGCATTTTCCGGCGCAATCGTGCTAATCTCCTCGCTCGGTCCGAAATCGAACCCGAAGTTGAAGCTCGTATCGAACTCACTTCGCGCATCGTTCGCGGTCACCGTTGGAGGCGCCGGCGTCTTCAACGCCCCGAAGTAAAAATTGAACGAATCGTCCTCATCGCTGGAAGAGTTCTGGCCCTCCGCGCCCGCAGCCAGGCTCTCAATATCGAACCCAACATCCTCCGCCCCGTCGAAAACCTCGCTACTTCCTGCTTCCTGTTCGCTGCTTCCTCCGGCATCCGCCACCAACGCCTCCGCAAACCCCGGCCCCATCATCGCCCGGGCATCTTCAATCAGCTTGCGAAAACCGGCCAGCGCTGTCAGCGCCCGCGCAGGCAGCAGCTTGTCCTCGATGGCCCGCCCAATCGCGTCCCAGGTGCTCATCCCGGTGCCCAGAGCCATGCGCTCCAGCGTGTCCATGGTCGTCTTGCCAATGCCGCGCGGAGGCGAGTTCACCACCCGCCCAAGAGCGATGGAGTCATGCGGGTTCTGCACCAGCTTCAGGTAGCTCAGCAGGTCCTTCACTTCCGACCGGTCATAGAAGCTGAACCCGCCCACCATGTGGTACTGGATGCCATACCGCCGCAGCGCCTCTTCCACCAGCCGCGACTGCGAGTTCGTCCGGTACAGCACCGCGCACCGCGGCAGGTCTTCGTTCGGCCCCGCCTCGCGCAGATATTGCTGTATCCGGTCGGCAATGAACAGCGCCTCATTCTCGCCGTCCGGGGCCTCGTAGTACCCAATCAGCGACCCGCCCTCACGCGAGGTCCACAGGTTCTTTCCCTTGCGTTGCAGGTTCTGCGCTACCACCGAGCTCGCGCCTTCCAAAATCACCTGCGTCGACCGATAATTCTGCTCCAGCCGGATCGTTTTCGAGGATTGGAAGTCCTTCTCGAACTCCAGGATGTTCTTGATGTCCGCCCCGCGCCACGAATAAATCGATTGGTCCTCATCACCCACCACGCACACATTGCCGTGGCTGCCCAGCAGCTTCATCAGCTCATACTGCGGCCGGTTCGTGTCCTGGTACTCGTCGATCAGCAGATACTTGTACTTGCGGTTGTAGCGCTCCCGCACTTCCTTGGAGCTCTTCAGCAGCCGCACCGTCTCCAGTAGCAGGTCGTCAAAGTCCAGCGCATTCGCCTTGTTCAGCTCGTCCTTGTAGATCTTGAAGATGTGCGCAATCTTCTCTTCCAGTGGGTTGGTCGAAGCCAGGAAGTACTCTGACGGGTCGATCATGTGGTTCTTCGCCCACGAGATTCTCCCTAGCACCACGCGCGGCTTCAACTGCTTGTCATCAACCCCCAGCCGCTTCAGCGCGCTCTTCACCACCGCCTGCTGATCGGTCTCGTCATAGATCGCGAACGTCCGTGTCAGGCCTTTGCCGTTCACCTGCAGCGCTTCAATATCCTTGCGCAGCACACGCACGCAGAAGCTATGAAACGTCGCCAGCGTAGGCTTGGCCAGCGAGGAGTGCCCGAGGATCTTCTCCACGCGCTCCTGCATCTCCTTTGCGGCCTTGTTGGTGAAGGTCACCGCCAGGATCGCGTCCGGAGAAACCCCGCGTTCCTGGATCAAATAAGCGATCCGGTGCGTAATGACGCGGGTCTTTCCCGAGCCCGCACCAGCCAGCAGCAGCACCGGCCCATCGACGGAAACAATGCCCTCACGCTGCTGCGGATTCATGTTGGCGAGAAGGTCAGGCACTTCGCTATTTTATCGCCTCGGCTGAAGAGGAAACAGCTGGCGCGAAACGGGAACGTCGACGCGGTAGAAAGCAACGGGGAAATGCGTGTCTGCTAAAGAAGCTCGAATTTTACCCATCCGGGAAGCCGCAGAAACCGTAGATCAAGTAGCGCCACCCGAAAGTAACTTCCGACTTGCGAAAAGCACCTCCTTCGAGAGTGCCTGAGGCTCCATGTCCAACCCCGGCTCCGCTACCGTTGTTCCGCCTCCGTTGCTGCCCGGCGTCGGCTCCCTTGGCCGTCTCCATCGCATCTTTGCCTCCCGGCCCATGGAAGCCCTGCGCCAGGCGGAAAACCGTCTTTACGAAACCACCGCGCATGCAGCCGTCGTTGCCACACGCGTCGGGCTGGGAGCCGTCTTCTTTTGGTTCGGGATCCTCAAGCTGTTCCCCCTGAAGATTCCCATCGATGCGCTGGCTGAGCGCATCTTGATCACCATTACCTTCCATCACATCGGCGCGCCCACATTGCTGCACATCCTGGGTGTGTGGGAGTGCGTCATCGGCCTCGGTTTCCTCTCTGGCCGCTTCCTGCGCGCCGCCGTCGGCCTGCTGTTTCTGCAGATGCCTGGCACCTTTCTGCCACTCGTCCTGCTCCGCCACGAGACGTGGTATCGCTTTCCCTTGGTTCCTACCTTTGAAGGACAGTACATCATCAAGAATCTGGTCCTGATCTCTGCCGGCGTGGTCATCGCGGTCACTGCACGCGGCGGCCAGATCATCACCAACCCACGCATTGCGCGGCGAGCCAAGCGCGTCGAGATCGCCATGCACGACCACGAGATCCGTGCTGTGGAGCAGGAGATCAGCAGCAACTAGCGGCCGCACTCCTTCGCCTCACGGCGCCACCGGATCGGCCTTCGCCACCGGCAGCGCTTCCGCTGCGTCCTGCGTCCTGTTCGTCCGTTCCTGCTTCTTCCGTTTCCACCATCCGCTCACGACTTGCTGCCCCGGATGCTCCACAAACTTCCGCACCAGCATGGCGAAGACCACCACGGCCGCGTAGGAAATCCACGGATCGAAGCGCTCCACATGCAGCCGTTCCGGCAGGTGATGCATATGGATCAGCAGGAACGTGTTGAAGTGCAGCAGATACAGGCAGTAGGTCGAGCTGCCGATCGCCACCAGCGGTCCCCACGAAAAGATCTTCGCCGGCAGCGTCGGCCCGGCCAGTCCCACAATGATGCAGCAGAACACCGGCGTCAGCAGCCCACCATGCACCAGCACATATGGAATGCGCGGCGTCACGTGATAAGCCATCACGTAGGCCGCCGCGAACCCGGCGGTGCCCACCGCCGTCCGCACTCCGACGCTCATGCGCTCTGAACGAGCTTGTATCTTCCCCAGCGTGAGCCCCGCCAGGAACGTGCAGATATATGGCCACGGCGTGTACTTCAGCACATTGATCCACGTTCCGTCATCGAAGCGATTGGCCATGCGTCCGAAGTGGTCCGGATCGCGCAGCACATAGACCGTGTGCGGCACCATGCCCAGCAGCCACAAGCACAGCAGCAGCACCACCAGCATCCACACCTTGCGCGGCCACGGCAGCTTCAACAAATAAGGAAAGGCCAGGTACAGCAGCACGTCGCACGAAAGCGTCCACGTCACCGTGTTCCAGAACGTCGCCAGGTGCGGAAAGCAGCCCTGCAGCAGCAGCGGCGTCAGGATCGCGCCTTCCCAGAAGTGCCTGTGCGAGCGGGCATGCCACTCGATCTCCAGGAAGGGAATCGAAACGATCAGCGTGAACAGGTACACCGGATACAGCCGCGAAAACCGCGCCATCCAGAAGTCCACCGCGTTCATGTCCGGGCGGCCGTCGTAGTTGTACGAAAGGATGAACCCCGAAATCAGGAAGAAGAAGCTGACGAACACAAACCCGATATCGACGATCGGGTATAGCGAAATCGCCGGATGCGCCGCCCACCGCAGCCCCGCCGGCGTGAAGTGGAACAGCAGGATCGTCAGCGCCAGGCACGTGCGTATGCCGGTCAGCGCGGGCAGCGCAGGCTTCCGCGCATACTGCTGCGCTGGCGGCTGCAACTCTTTCGCTGTTTCTCCGGTGGAGGTAGGAGCCTGATCGATCGTCAACGGCACAACTCTTGGATGCCTTTCCCACGCCCGACCAGGCACGACATCTCAACCGCAGGCCCCATCAATTCTGTCATCTCGACCGGAGGCCCACCCATAAACCTCATCATCTCGACCGAAGGCCAATCCATAAATCTCGTCATCTCGACCGGGGGCCAATCCATAAATCTCGTCATCTCGACCGAAGGCCGAAGGCCGCAGTGGAGAGACCCCCGAATTTGCCTTTGCACTTGCACTTGCTTACCGAACATCCACGCTGCTGAACCCCAGCCCCTGCAGCACGCTCGTCACTGTCGACTTCGCATTCTTCGACGCCGCATCCAGGATTCCGTCGCTCAGCGCCGCCTCCTGCAACTGCGCCTGCGCCTTCTGCCTCACTTGCGACTCCAGGGACGGGTCGGCTTTCACAAACAGCCCCGTGTCCCTCGCATACACCCGAGACTTCTGCTCGTTGAGCGCTGTCGAAAACACCTGCGACGCTGGGAGTGTCAGGTGAATGGTTCGCCCGGCGGAGGTCTCCGTGATCTGTGCATCTTCCGGCTTGATCTTGCTCAGGTCCACGCCCGCCACCGTCGATCCATTCACGATCATCAGGATCTTGTCTCCGGCCAGCGCATCCGGCAGCACCGGGCTGCTTTCCGCGCCTTCCACCACCGTGTCCAGCGAGTACACCACCGTCTCCAGCCGGTTCAGCCGCTGCACGCGGTCCACTACCATCGGCGCGGAAACGATGTTCAGCGGTCGCCCTACGATCAGCCCCGCCAGCCGCCCGGCCACTCCAGAGCGCGCATTGTGCAGAAACGCGGCAAGCACGCCCCCTCCCACCAGCAGTGCCAGCAGCACGATCAGCAAGCCACCAAAGCCGGAGGAGTCCCGCCGGCCATCATCGTAAGGAATCGCCATCTCTCCTTTAGACGATAACCTGCCATCTGTTCCACCCGGTCAAAGCGCGTGCCCCACGATTGCGGAAACCAGTTGCGTCGAAAGGGTCTTCGCCGTATCTTTCCCCATAGACTCCGGCCGCTCGAGGCGCCGGCATTCATTCATGCAGCTTCCCCAGGCCACGCTCATCTTATCCCCTGAGGGCGGCCCCTGCTTCAGCTTCAGTGATCCTTGAAGATCCCTACAGATCGCTAGACAGCACAGCGAACGGAGACACAGTCACCATGTTGACCGAGCAGACTACAGCCGCCGCCCGGCTCCTCTCCCGCTTCCGCCAGGTTCGCGGCGAAACGCTCCGTTTCACTTCGCCGCTCACTCCGGAAGACCTCATGGTGCAGTCCTGCGCCGAAGCTTCGCCGGTCAAGTGGCACCTCGCCCATACCTCGTGGTTCTTTGAAACCTTCGTACTCTCGGAGTACATCGCGCAGTACCAGTCGTTCCATCCTGACTTTCGCTGGCTTTTCAACAGCTACTACAACGCCGTCGGCGAGCGCCCGGAAAAGAAGCTGCGCGCCTCGTTTTCGCGGCCGCCGCTGGAAGACATCCTTGCCTACCGCCGCCACGTCGATGCCGCCACCGCGCGCCTGCTCGAAACCACGCCGGAAGATGACGCCCTGCGTCGCATCGTCCTCGGCCTGGAACATGAGCAGCAGCACCTCGAACTCATCGCCACCGACATCAAGCACGCCCTCTTCACCAATCCGCTGCAGCCTGCCTACGCGGCCGGCGCCAGCCGCGAAGAGCGTGAAGACCGCGAGGCGAACGCCACCCGCATGGCTCCGCCGTTGCACTGGCTGAACTTCTCCCCCGGCTACCCGCACAGGCCCGGAGTCGCGGAGATCGGCATCACGCCCGACCCGAAGGCGATCGAAGCCTTCGCCTTCGACAACGAGACCCCGCGCCACAACGTCTATATCGCGCCCTTCCGTCTCGCCTCGCGCCTCGTCACCTGCGCTGAGTACCTTGCCTTCCTTGAGGAAGATGGCTACAGCCGGCCCGAGCTCTGGCTCTCCGAGGGCTGGGAGACCGTCCGCAAGGAGGGCTGGGAAGCTCCGCTCTACTGGAATCGCGTCGGCAAGGGAAATCCTGCGGGCCAATCCTCCCGTTCCGGCTGGGCCATCTACACCTTGCACGGCTGGCGCACGCTGGACGAGCTCTCCGAAACCCCCGTCTGTCACCTCAGCTTCTTCGAGGCCGACGCCTACGCCCGCTGGTCCGGCCACCGTCTGCCTACCGAAGCCGAGTGGGAGTTCGTGGCCGCCCAGCAACAGCCGCAAGGGAACCTGCTCGACTCCGGTGCCCTCCACCCCACCGTGGCCAGTGCCGCCCCGGCCTCGGCGCACACCGCCCAGCAGATGTTCGGCGACGTCTGGGAGTGGACCTCCTCGCCTTACACCGGCTACCCCGGCTACAAGCCCCTGCCCGGAGCCCTCGGAGAGTACAACGGCAAGTTCATGAGCTCGCAGATGATCCTCCGCGGAGGCTCCTGCGTCACCCCCGAGACCCACATCCGCGCCACTTACCGCAACTTCTTCTCGCCCGGCACCCGTTGGCAGTTCAGCGGCCTCCGCCTCGCTCGCGACGGCGCCAGCTAGCTTTTCTACTCAACACTCGGCTGCCCCTCTTGTGACGGCCTCGTCGTCACGCGTGGGCTCTGCCCCTGCCCATTCCCCGGCAGGAGCTGCGCGCGTTGACCACCTGAAAACTCCCTTCACACGACCACCACAAAAATCTGCAACACTATCTCGCTCCGTCACATCTTTACCAGTCACGAAGACGAACGTAACGAAAGCGCAGGGCCCACCCGTTTGCCGACCACCGAAGCACCTGTCTCCGCCCTGCGCGAAGCCGTCCTGCACGAAGCGCTGTCCGGCTTGAACAAGCCTCAGGGTCAGCAAAAAAACCTCTCCCCGTGGCTCTTTTACGACGAGCGCGGCTCCGACCTCTTCGAGCAGATCACCGAACTCCCTGAGTACTACCCCACCCGCACCGAGCGAGCCATCTTCGAGAAGCATGGCCCCAGTCTCCCGCTCCACCTCGTGTCCCCGGTCACCATCGCCGAGTTAGGCGCAGGCACGGCAAGCAAGACCGGTGTTCTCCTCCGCGAGTTTGCCGCCAACCAGCCCGATCTTCTCTACCAGCCCATCGACATCAGCCCAAGCGCTCTCGAGCTCGCAGCACAGGATCTGACGCAACGCATTGCCGGCCTTCGCGTAGAACCCACAGTCGCCAACTACATCACCGAGCCCTACACCATCCATAGGCCCGCCCACCACAAGGTGCTCGCGCTCTATATCGGCTCCAGCATTGGCAACTTCTCTCCCACGGAAGCCACCGGTATCCTGCGCAATCTGCGCTCCCGCCTGCAACCCAGAGACTCGCTGCTGCTCGGCGTCGATCTCGCCCCCGGCCCGAAAAAATCTGTGCGGGAACTCATCGCCGCCTACGACGACGCGCAGGGAATCACCGCTGCCTTCAACAAAAACGTCCTCACTCGTCTCAACCACGATCTCGGAACGAACTTCGATCCTGACTGCTTCGCTCATAGCGCCCGCTGGAACGCGACCGCCAGCCGCATCGAGATGCACCTCGAAAGCCTCGCCTCACAATCCGTGAACATCGATGGTCGCACCATTCACTTTGCTAAGGGTGAGACCATCCACACCGAAAACAGCCACAAGTTCACCGAGACAAGCCTGCGTACGCTTCTCAATTCAGCCGGCTTCGGCATCGACTTGCTCCTCAAGGACGAACACGAACGCTTCGCCGTCGCCCTGGCCTCGGCAAGCTAACATTAGCGAGGATTCCGTGGCGTAACTTGGCGTCCCTCCGCGCACGTTGCGTCAAGGCTCTCGCCAGCCACGTCGCACATGCCAAGCGCCGGCACTAACCCGCCAGCCAGGCATCCCAGGCCTCGAGCGCCCGCTCGCACTGGATCCGGTGCCGCTCCTTCTTGTCCCGAATCTTCTTCCGCAGCTCTTCCTCCAGCGGCGGCAGCAGGTCGAACGTGATGTTCGCCGGCTGAAACCGCTTCGCTTCGGCGTGCGTGATGTAGTGCAGCAGGCTCCCGTTCGCGCTCGCCCGAGGCGCATGCAGAGGCCGCTGCCCCCGGGCCAGCATCGCCGCGAACCGCCCCGCCATCATCCCGCCCGCAATCGACTCCGTATACCCTTCGACGCCTGAAAGCTGCCCAGCCACCAGCACACTTGGGTGCGCCTTCAGCTGCAGCGTCTCCGTCAGCAGCGAAGGCGCATGGAGATACGTGTTGCGGTGAATCTGCCCATAGCGCAGAAAGGTAGCGTTCTCCAGCCCCGGAATCATCCGCAGGATGCGAGCCTGCTCACCGTACTTCAACGAGTTCTGAAACCCCACCAGGTTGTAGCTGTCAGCCCGCAGATTCTCCTGCCGCAACTGCACCACCGCATAGGGCCATCGCCCGGTCTTCGGGTTGGTGAGCCCGGCCGGCTTCATCGGCCCAAACCGCAGCGTATCCCGCCCTCGCCGAGCCGTCTCCTCGATAGGCAAACATCCCTCGAAGTAGTGCATGGTCTCAGGCGCTTTTCTATTGTCATTCCCGAAGGGAATCTGCGTTTCCAGCCCAGTCACTTCACCATCCACAGGCAGAGCCTCCCACGCCTTGGCTTCGATCTTCTCCGCCTCGGCCAGCGCATCCACAAACAGCCCGTACTCTTCCTTGGTGAACGGGCAGTTGATGTAGTCCGGCGTGCCCTTATCCCACCGGGCCGCCATGTACACCTTGCTCATGTCGATCGTGCTCGCATCCACAATCGGGGCAATCGAGTCATAGAACGCCAGGTGATCCGCTCCGGTCAGCCGCTGCAACTCAGCCGCCAGCGGCCCACTTGTCAGTGGCCCACTTGCCAGTACCGTGATCGTCTCCGGATCGTCCTCGTAAAGCCGGGTCACTTCCTCTCGCCGAACCTCGATCGTCGGCTGTTCGGCAAGCATCTCCGCCACGCGCCGCGAAAACTCCACGCGATCCACCGCCAGCGCATTGCCTGCCGGCACCGCGCACGCATCCGCTGCCTGCAGTAGCAGCGACCCAGCCCGCCGCATCTCCTGCTTCAGCAGCCACGGCGCCGAGTTCTCCGTCTCGCTCTTCAGTGAGTTCGAGCAAACCAGCTCCGCAAAGTCCGCTGTCTGGTGAGCCTCGGTAGAGCGTAGCGGCCGCATCTCGCTCAGCACCACCTCGCAACCCGCGCGGGCCGCCTGCAAAGCAGCCTCCGGCCCAGCCAGCCCGCCGCCGATCACATGCACCCGCTTCATGAAACCCCGTTCGGCGAGTCAGGAATTTCGCGTGCCCCACTCGTGACAGCCTCACCGTCACACGTGGGCTCCACCGATGCCAACCCAGCCAACGAACCGTTACCCGCAAGCGCCTTCAGCTTATCGCCCGCCACCCGCATAATCCGCCACTCCGTCTGCACCCACGCCCCCACGCGGTGGTACACGTCAATCGCCGGCTTATTCCATGCCAGCACATCCCACTCCAGCCGCTCGCAGCCTTCACTCACCGCAATCTGCGCCAGCCGCTGCAGCAGCGCTTTGCCAATGCCGCGCCCGCGCAACTCCGGAGTCACATACAAATCTTCCAGCCGGATCCCATGCCGGCCCAGCCACGTGGAGTAGCTGGTGAAGTACAGCGCAAAGCCCGCGGCCTCGCCATCCCACTCCGCGATCACCGCCCGAAACCGTACAGGAGACTCCAGCACCGTCACGCCATCTGCCGCCAGCGCGAACCCATCGCGAAGCAGGTCGGCCTCCGTAGCCACCACGGCATCCGGCTCGCGCTCATACTCCGCCAGCTCGCGAATAAACCGCAGCATCGTCGGCACATCGCGAGGTTCAGCAGGCCGCAGCGTCAGCGAACGGGCGCCGCTCAGCGCATCACCTGCGGCATCCCCGGGACAAACTCATTCACCTTGCTCTTATCCTTGTCTTTCCCTGCGGTGGCCGCGTCCTTGGCCTTGGCGTCATCCTTCGCCGCGGGAGTCGGCTTCAGCTTGATCTCGAACGTATCCAGCGTCCTCCCCGGCTTGCCCGCCGCATCCATAAAGCGAAGCTTCCTTAGCTCCAGCGTCGTGTTCTCCAGCACCGGATCGTCCAGGTCGCGCACGTTGTAGAACAACCATCCAGCCGCGGTCGTGTGCGGAGCCACCGTGGTCGAAACAAACCCGAAGTCGTCCATGTCCTTCACAATCTTCGAGTCCACCTGCTCATGGTGAATCGTGATCGGGATCAGCGGTACCTTGGTCGGCTGCACCTGCTTGGTTGTAAACAGTCTCCGCTGCAGGTCATCCTCGGTCGCTGAGTTCGTCACGCTGTTATCCGCCGCCACAAACAAAATGCGCGCCTCGTCCAGGTTCACCGGCTGGTCGCTGTCGTTGGTCACGATCACCCGCAGCGGCATGTACCCATGGTGCAGGTAATCCAGCCGAGTATCCGGGTTCGTCTCGTTCGTATCGCCCGGCTGCACGGCGATCGTCACGTGCTCAGCCGCGTGCGCCTCGTGCAGGGCATAGGTCGCCGCGGCATTCACCGGCGTCGGCTTTCTGGGTTTCTCCGCCCGCGCCAGCAGGGAAGCGCAGATCATGACTGCGACGGCCACCCGCCGGCTCCCGCTTCCTCGCCGCGACCTTCTTCCGTGTCTCAATGCCATCCTCATGCAGCCTCAATTATCCTTTGCCCATGGAGCCTTCGCAAAGCCCAGTCGAGCTTCACGCGCCTTGCGACTTCCGCGAGTCCTGCGAAGACAGCGAATTCCACGGATCTCAAAAGCCCCGTGGTTCCCTGAAAGCGCACGGAGCCCGCGCGTGATGGTTCTCTACAGCGCCGTTCTGCTGGCCGTGTTGCTGCTGGCCGCGCCATGGTGGCTGTTCCGCATGCTCACAGCCGACCACTACCGCGAGGGCCTTGCCGAGCGCCTCGGCGTCGTGCCCCAACCGCTCCGTGCCCTTGCAGCCGGGAAGCGAGTCATCTGGCTCCACGCCGTTAGCGTCGGAGAAGTCCTCGCCGCCTCCAGCCTGATCGCCGAGCTCGAAGCCGAACTGCAAACCCGCCCAGGCCCCGGCTGGGAGATCGTCCTCTCCACCACCACCCGCACCGGCCAGCAGCTCGCCCGCGAGCGCTTCGGAGCCCACCGCGTTTTTTACTTCCCGCTTGATCTTGCCCGCGCCGTCCGCTCCTGGCTGGACGCGCTCCAGCCGGAGCTCCTCATCCTCACGGAGAGCGAACTCTGGCCGCGCTTGCTCCATGAGTGCGCCCGAAAGGCAATCCCCGTCGCTGTCATCAACGCCCGAGTTAGCGACCGTTCGTTCCGCCGAGCCATGCGCTTTCAAAAGATTTGGCGCCGGATGACGCGCCCCGTCAGCCTCTGGCTCGCCCAAAGTGAAGACGACCGCAGCCGTCTCATCCAGCTCGGCGCGCCCGCATCTTCGGTCTCTACCAGCGGCAACCTCAAGTACGACACGCCTTCGCCGCAGGAGACACCGCTCACCGCCGCCGTCCGGGCCGGCGCCGCGGGCCGCACCGTCGTCATCGCCGGCAGCACCGTCCACTACGGCACCACGCCGGAAGAAGGCATTGTTCTCGATGCCATGCGCCGGCATATCTGGACTGACCGCCCTGATGTTCTTCTCATCCTCGCCCCGCGCCATCCGCAGCGCTTCGCTGAGGCCGGCGTGCTCGCCGCCCAGGCTGGAACCATGGTCTGCGCCACCGATCTGCTCATCGGTCCGCAGGGATACCGTATCCATGAGCGCGTTCTGGTTGTCGACACCATTGGGGACCTCGCCGCCCTGTATCGCCTCGCAGACGTTGCCTTCATCGGAGGCAGTCTCCTCCCGCACGGCGGCCACAACCCGCTCGAGGCCGCCCGCTTCAGTGTCCCCGTCATCATGGGTCCCCACATCTCCAACTTCCGAGACATCGTCTCCGCTCTTCAGGCCGACGACGCCATCATCCTGCTCCAAGGAACGGAGCCCGGCGACCTCGGGAACGCCATCGCCGGGCTGCTCGCCCGGCCCGAACAGGCCCGAGCTCTGGGTGAGCGTGGCTGCCTCGTCTACGAGCGCCAGCGGGGGGCCACTCACCGCACCCTGGACGCTATCCTGCCTTTCCTTGAGAGGCGTCCACACAACTCCGCAAAGCGAGCCGCGCGCAGCGAAGATGATGAGGAGCGAACCCTGCGATGAGCCTCGCACGTAGGAGCCCCCCGCCTGAGTTCAGCGCGCCGCCCCTGGGCTTGGCCCCTGGTGCCTCTCTACGCAGCCGTGCAGGCCGCGGAAAACAGCCTCCGCAGCGGAGGCATCCTCACCGCGCGCAGGCTTGACTGGCCTGTGATCAGTGTCGGTTCGCTCTCCGCCGGGGGAGCTGGAAAAACTCCCGTCGTTCTCGCTCTCGCCCGGCTGCTCGCCGACCGTGACTGGCAGCCTGACATCCTCTCCCGAGGCTACGGCCGCGCTGGCAAGGGCATTCTCCGCGTCGATCCACAAGCAGAAAACGCCGCCGCAACCTTCGGAGACGAGCCCGTTCTCCTCGCCGCGCGTTCCGGCATGCCCGTCTGGGTCGCCTCAGACCGCTTTGCCGCCGGGCAGGCCGCTGAAGGCGACGATACGCAAGGTAGCCTCTGGCCGAATCTGAACAGCGCCGCCAATCGCCGCCTTCACCTCCTCGACGATGGCTTCCAGCATCGTCAACTCGCGCGCGACTTCGACCTCGTTCTTGTCACCGCCGTGGACTTCGGAGACTCCCTGTTGCCGGCCGGGAACCGCCGCGAGCCACTCACCGCGCTCCATCGCGCCCACGCCATCGTTCTCCGCGAAGACGAAGCGGAGGCGCTCACCGAACCGATCCACGCTCTCTTCCGCGACGCCGGAAAAGTCCCCCCCCTTTGGACCCTCCGCCGCCAGCTTCGCTTTCCCGCCGAACTCGGCATCTTCGCCGCCGGCCTTCGGCCGCTTGCCTTCTGCGCCATCGCCCGGCCGGAAAATTTCGTCGCCATGCTCAAGGCCGCGGGTTGCGGGGTTATCGACGCCGTCACCTTCCGCGACCACGCCCCCTACGGCTCCAACGAAGTCGACGGGATCATCCACTTCGCCAGTGAACTCCGTGCCACCGGCCTCATCACCACGGAAAAGGATGCCGTCAAGCTGGACCCCGTCTCCCGCCGGCGTTTGGAAGACGCTATCGGCCCCGTCGCCGTCGTTGAGCTTGAAGCCGAGTTCATCTACAGCTCCCCTGTTCTCCGAGCCCTCGAAACCCGCCTTCACGCCCACGCCGAGGCTCTGGCTTGAAGGTCCTCATCGTCCGCGTGGGCGCTCTCGGCGACGTCCTGCACGCCCTGCCCGCCGTAGCCGCACTTCGCGCCGCCAAACCGGGATGGCAGATCGATTGGGTGGTCGATCCCCGCTGGCAGCCGCTCTTGGTCAACAGCGAAGGTCATGGCCCAATCGTGAACCGCATCCACCTCGCGGAAACCAGGCTCTGGACCCGCTCGCCACTCTCTCTCCTCACACTCCAATCGCTCAGCCGTCTTCGCCGCGACCTCCGCGCCGCCCGCTACGACATAGCCATCGACATGCAGGGCACACTCCGCTCCGCCGTCATCGCCCGCATGTCCGGCGCGCCGGTCCGTGCGGGGTACGCCGATCCCCGCGAGCCGCAGGCTGCCTGGCTCTACACCCACAAGCTTCCCCGCCGCGCCCCCCACGTCGTGGAGCAGGGAATCGACCTCCTGAGCCAAGCCCAAGCCTTGGAAACAGAGTTGGGTGCCCCGCTCGTGACGGCATCATCATCACGCGCGGGCTCCGCGGATTCTCCGGGCACCACGGGCCCCACATCACAGCTTCCCCGGGAGCCCTGGGCCGCCGCCTGGGCCGCCCAAGAAGCGCCTGCAGGCCGTCGCCTCGCGCTGTTGGCTCCCGGAGCAGGCTGGGCTGCCAAACGCTGGCCAGCCTCGCACTTCGCCGCTCTGGCCCATCAACTCCGCGCTCAAGGATTCGATGTCGCGCTCAACGCCCACCGCCAAGACGACTCACTCGCCCAACAGATCGTCACAGAAAGCAACGGCGCCGCGCGCTTGGTCGTCTGCAACGTCGCCGGCCTCATCGCACTTGTTCGCCGGGCCTCACTGGTCGTTTGCGGCGACTCCGGACCCACCCACCTCGCCGCCGCACTCGGCATCCCGCTGGTCGCGCTCTTCGGCCCCACCGACCCCGCCCGAAACGGCCCACACGGTCCCGGCCCAAAGCGGATCCTCCGCCATCCGTCCTCCGTCACCAGCTACAAACACACCGCCACCCCCGACCCCGGCCTCGCTAAGATCTCAGCTGACGAAGTCCTCCAGGCAGCCCTGGAAGTGAATCTTGAGCCCTCCTGGACCCTGAGCCCTAACCCCTGAAGCCTCTCCGTTTGCGACAATGGAAGCAATGGCTTCAAGCACCACCCGAACCGGCTGGCAGAAGATCGCCCGCCGCATCCGCGTCCCTCTCGGCTTCCTTACGGCGGCGGTCTTCCTCGTCTTTGCCAGCCCGTCGCCGCGCAGCCTGCTAGGCAGCCTTCTGCTCGTCGGCCCCGGCCTCTGGCTGCGCGGCTACGCAGCCGGCTTTGTCCGCAAAAACGCTGAACTCACCCGCACCGGCCCCTACGCCTTCGTCCGCAATCCGCTTTATCTTGGCTCCATCGTCATCGCTTTCGGTTTCACCGTCGCGGCTGGCCGCTGGCCGCTCGGCGTGCTGCTGGTGGCGCTCTTCCTCCTCATCTACGTCCCCACCATCAAGAGCGAAGAAGCCTATCTCCGCTCCGTTTTTCCGGCGTTTGATGCCTACGCCGACCGTGTTCCGCGCCTGCTCCCGCGCCTCACTCCGGCCCGTTTCCCGGGCGAAGACGCCGGCGCCGGCAGCTTCGGATTCGGGCAATACCGCCACCATCGCGAGTACAATGCTCTTATCGGCGCGCTTGCAATTTACGCCGCTCTTGCCCTGCGGCTGCTGTTTTGGCACCGGGGCGCGTCTTAGTCTCAGCGGGTTGCAGCGGTGAGCCATGGCTGGCCGCGCACGGCTTCGCTTCATCACCACGGGCCCGGCAGCTGGCTTTCCCGATACCCCCGCAGGAGACTCTCGATTTTGAACCGATCGGCACGTCTCGCGGCTGCGTTTCTGCTCGTACTGGGCCTGCCTTCCAGCCCCGTCCTCTCGCCCGCGACCGCCCAAATTTTCTCTACCAAGCCCACTGCGCCGCCCCAGCCGGTGACCATCCCGGTCCTCCAGGCGCCGCAGCCCGGCTTCCAGTACCCCGAGCACGAAACCCTCACCTTCTCGGTGGATTGGCGCGTCTTCACCGCTGGAACGGCCGTCTTCCATCTGGACGCCGCCCCCGGCGGCATTGAGAAAATCTCCGCGGACGCCGATACCAGCGGCGCCGTGAACCTGCTCTTCCCGGTGGTTGACCGCTTCCAGTCCGGCATCAATACGAAAACCGGCTGCTCGACCGGCTTCACCAAGCAAATCCAGGAAAACCGCCGTAAGATCGCCACGGACCTCATCTTCGACTACGAACACGGCAAACAGACCCAGAACGAGCGCAACCTGGTGAAGGGAACCGCCACCCACAAGGAAGCCAACATCCCGGCCTGCGTTACGGACTCGCTCTCAGCCATCTTCTACACCCAGTCTCAGCCCTTGGCCGTCGGTCAAACCATCAGTTTTCCGCTGGCAGACTCCATGCGAACCGTTACGGTGGGCATGAAGGTGGAAGCCCGCGAAGAGATCAAGACCCCCGCCGGCACCTTCCAGGCTCTTAAGGTTGAACCCACAGCCGACGAAGGCATCGTCAAAAACCGCGGCCATATCTGGGTCTGGTATACCGATGACGCCCGCCATATGCCCGTCCAGATTCAGGCTCGCCTCTTCTGGGGAACCATCACCTTCCACCTGCAGTCGGTGGAGTTGAAGTAAGCATCTGAAAAACCTATGAGCGAACAGCAAGACAATCTCGACCGCCTCTCCGACGAATCCGCGACCTTTCCCGACGGCCCTGACGACACCCTCGTGACCATAGGCATCTTCCCCGGTCCGGCGGAAGCCGACATGGCTCGCGCCGCCCTCGATGCCTCGGGTATCACTTCATTCGTTCACGGCGAGAACGCCAACAGCCTACTTCCCGTGGCCTTTTCTGCCCGCCTCCAGGTTCGAGCGTCCGACGAAGCAGCCGCCCGCTCCATCCTCGAAGTTCCCTCGGAGATGTCAGACGTCACCGCAGCCGAGGCCTTGTCGGAGTCCCGCCCACTTTGAGCCAAAGTCTGAGCCAAGGTTCTTCCAGCGATTCCGCCGTCCCGCCGAGACCCCGCGCCGTAGTCTGCCTCTCCGGCGGTATGGACTCCACCGTGTGCGCCACGCTCGCCGCGCGCGACTACGACACCTACGGCCTTCATATCAGCTACGGCCAGCGCACTGAAGCCCGCGAGCTTCGCTCTGCGGAGGCGGTCGCCGCTGTCGTTGGCCTGCGCGATCTGCTCACCCTCCGCACGGATTTCTTCCGCAGAATCGGCGGCTCCGCGCTCACCGACAGCTCCATCGCCGTCCCGGATGCCGCTCCGGAATCAACCGAAGACACGGCGGACCGCCACGGTGCTGACGTTCCCGTCACCTACGTCCCCTTCCGCAACGCCCACTTCCTCTCCGCGGCGGTCAGTTGGGCCGAAGTTCTGGGCGCAACCGTCATCTTTATCGGCGCGGTCGAGCAGGACAGCTCCGGCTATCCAGACTGCCGCCCGGCC
This sequence comes from Granulicella sp., assembly GCA_965198545.1. Lineage (GTDB taxonomy): Bacteria > Acidobacteriota > Terriglobia > Terriglobales > Acidobacteriaceae > Granulicella. Next base: position 569,038 of record CBDAPS010000005.1, read on the forward strand.
TACTATGATGCCTTCAATCAGCTCATCCGTACCGGCACCCGCGACGGCTCCATCCAGGTGCTAACACCGCTCATTCATCTCCGCAAGCGCGAGATCGTACAGCTTGGGGTTGAACTCGGTGCGCCGCTCCATGTAAGTTGGTCCTGCTACTCAGGCGAAACGGAGGCCTGCGGCGTTTGTGAAAGCTGTGCTCTTCGGTTGCGCGCGTTTGCCGAAGCTGGCGTCCAGGATCCGATACCGTACGCGGCCCGTTAGGCCGCTCTCCAAACTCTTGCAACGCGGAAGAAGACCTTCTATGACAACTCTCAAAAAGACATTGATGTCGGTCGCGGTGGTTCTCACCACCTTCATCGCCGTTCCCTCGCGCGCTCAGCAGGCGACGGGCACCATTCAGGGCAAGGCCAACGACGAGGTCGGCGCTCCCATCAAGGATGGCGAAGTCCGACTCACCCCGGACCTTTCCGCCGCTCCTGAAGCCCGCAAGTACCCGTTCGTCTTCAAGACCGACGCCAACGGCAACTACAAGGGCGAAGGAATCCCAGCCGGCACGCAGTACAACGTCGTCCTCTTCCGCCAGAATAAGAGCGTCGACTTCGTCTCCGATCCCAACAACGTCCAGGTCGCCGTGCCCCAGTCCTGGAAAGCGGGCGAGGCGAAGACGATCGATTTCGACATGAGCCGTCCGGCCTTCATCAATGCTCTTCCCCCGGAGCGCAAAAAGGAAGTCGAGGAGTTTCGAGCCAAGAACGCCGCCGCAAACAACGCGAACAAGGTCATCGGTCAGCTGAATAACACCCTGAAGACGGTGCGTGCTGATCTCACCGCCGCTGCTCCGCCGGCCTACAGCGACGTTAGCAAAGACGTCGACCTGATGAAGCAGGCCACCGACGCCAAGCCCGACGAGTCCATCCTCTGGATGGAATACGGCGATGCGCTCAAGGTCCAGGGCGATCACTACGCCCACGATGACGCCACCCAGCACAAACTCGTCACCAGCGACGACCAGGCGATGAAGAGCTACTCCGACGCCGTGGACGCCTTCAAGAAGGCTGCCGATCTCAACGCCGCCTCCAAGAAGCCCGTTCCGGCCGATCAGGCCGTGGCCTACAACCAGATCGGCAATGTGCTCGCCACGGAGAAAAAGACGCCGGACGCCGTAGCTGCCTTCGATAAAGCTGCGACGCTCGATCCCACCAAGGCCGGCATGTACTACAACAATGAAGCCGCCATCCTGGCCAACAATAACGCCACCACCGAAGCTGGCGCCGCCGCCGACAAGGCCATCGCCGCCGATCCCAACCGCGCCGATCCGTACTACATCAAGGGCCAGTCGCTGATCGGCAAGTCTACCCTGGTCAACGGCAAGCTCACACCGCCTCCGGGCTGCGTGGAAGCCTACCAGAAGTACCTCGAGTTGGCTCCTGACGGCAAGTTCGCTCCCACCGTCAAGGAGGTTCTCGCCAGCCTCGGTCAGACCGTCGTCAACAAATACAAAGCCACCGGCAAGAAGTAACCCAGAGTCATTGCTTACCGAGACGCCTGGCTTCGCAATGTGCGAAGCCGGGCATTCTCTTGCCGTTGCGTTTGTTTTTCTTAGCTTGTCAATCCCCACAGGGGACCTGGTGTCCGTCAACGCTCCACCTGATGTCCGCCAACGCACCACGGTGGCTGGAATCAGCCCGCTACACTAGGCGTATGCCCCCGGTTCAAGAGCGCGTCCTCTCCTACCCTGACGCCTTGGCCGAAGTCCTCCAGCAAGCCCAGACTCTCCCGCTACCCAGCAAACAAGAAATCGTCCCGCTAGCCGAGAGCCCAGGCCGAGTCCTCGCTGAGCCGATCCTCGCCGAGCGCGACCAGCCCCCATTTCCCCGCTCCACCCGCGATGGCTACGCCGTACGCGCCGCCGACCTCACCTCAGGCGCTCCGCTTCGCCTGGTAGGCAGCCTCCGCGCCGGCGAGCGCCCCACAGACACACCGATCAACGCAGGCGAAGCCCTGGAGATCATGACCGGCGCGCCGGTTCCGCCCATGGCCGAGGCCGTCCTGATGTACGAGCACGCGCTCGTCTCCAATGACACCGTTCGCCCAGCCGATGGCCGCACTCTCGCCCCCGGAGAGAACATAGTCCCCCGCGCCGCTGAAGCCCGTCAGGGAGCCGAACTCGTCGCCCCAGGCCGCCGCCTCGCCGCTCCGGAGATAGCCCTCGCCGCCACCTGCGGCCTCGCGAGCCTCTCCGTCTACGCAAAGCCCACTGTCGCCATCATTGCTACCGGCGACGAACTGGTGGAACTCGACGCCGTCCCTGAACCCTGGCAGATCCGCAACTCCAACACCCACGCCCTCGCCGCTCTGGTCCGCGAAGCCGGCGGCGAGCCCATCCTGCTTCCAATCGCCCACGACACGCGCGAAGACCTCGAAGCACGCCTCGCCGCCGCCTCGACCGCTGACCTCCTGCTGCTCTCCGGCGGAGTCTCCATGGGCAAATACGACCTCGTCGAAGAAGTCCTGACTACCCACCACGCCAGCTTCCACTTCACCGGCACTCTCATCCAGCCCGGCAAGCCGTTAGTCTTCGGCGCTCTGCCAGGAATCCACGAACAGTACTCGACGGCGAACGGACAGCAGAGAACAGAGAACGGAGAACGCAAGAACGTACAACGCAGAACGTACAACGTACAACCGTTCTTCGGCCTCCCCGGCAATCCCGTCTCCACCGAGGTCTGCTTCCGCCTCTTCGTCACCCCACTCCTGCGAGCCCTTGCCGGACAAACCGACGTCGCCCCGCGCTTCCTCGAAGCCCGACTCGCCGAAGACCTCCGCAGCGGCACCAGAGTCACTCGCTTCCTTCCCGCCACGCTGACAACAGATTGGCACTCGGCCACCATCAGGCTCGTCCCCTGGCAAGGCTCCGGCGACCTCGCCGCGAACGCCCGCGCCAACTGTTTCGCCGTCCTGCCCGCTGGGCATCCACCACTTCCCACCGGCTCGACCGTCCGCGTCCTCCTGCGCTAGCATGACCGCAGTGACAACCCTCTTCACTCCGGAAGAGAAGTCGACTTCGAACCTCCCACCGGGGTCGGCGGCGGCTCTGTATGCCCTAACGAGTGCCATCTGGCTGGTGCTTGCAATCGAAGACTTTCGTCGTGGGCGCCACACCGGTCTCGCGTGCATGCATGCAATCCTGGCGGCCGTGTCTCTCTCCGCCATGGTGATGCACTGGTCGTGCTGGCGCAAAGAGCGGAGCGTCTCCTGAGCGACCAGCTCTCCCACTACGACGCCTCTGGCCAGGCCCACATGGTCGACGTCAGCGCCAAGTCCTCGACGCGCCGCGAAGCCGTCGCCCGGGCCTTCGTCGAGCTCAACGATCAGGTCCTTGCTGCGCTCCCGCAGAACCCCAAGGGCAACCCTCTGGAAGTCGCCCGCTTCGCCGGCATCATGGCCGCCAAGCGCACCGCAGACCTCATCCCCATGTGCCACCCGCTGCCGCTCAGCTTTGTGGACGTCACTGCCACCGTCGTCCCTGGCGGCGTAGAAATCACCGCCACCGCCGCCACAGTAGCAGGCACCGGTGTCGAGATGGAAGCCATGACTGCGGCCTCCATCGCCGCCCTCACCGTCTACGACATGACCAAGGCACTTGACAAAGGCATTCGCATTAGCGAGATCGTCCTCCTCAGCAAATCCGGCGGCAAAAGCGGAGACTACCGCCGCGAGTAGGTTCGTGCGCTCGCTCGGCACCATCACTTGGCTAGGTGCAGGATCGCGATAAACTAGAAATCCGTCCCGAGGGGAAGAGCGATGCAACAACTTGCTGACCGCCTGACCGAGAAACTCCATACGCTCACAACGCTGCAGCTTGTGGCGGTGGAGCGATTCGTCGAATCCCTGCAGGAGTGCGAGACGGACCGCGCAGCAGCGCGCCTCGGCGGTCCTCTTTCAGAAGCCTCCTTCGCCGCAGTCTGGAACAATCCTGACGACGAAGTCTACGATGCCCACTGATTCGACACCCTGGACCTTCGGTGATGTCGTACTTGTGAGGTTTCCCTTCACGAATCAGGCAGCTTCTAAACAGCGGCCTACGGTCGTCATTAGCGGCTACCAGTACAACCGTACGAAGCCCGACTTTGTCGTGATGGCTACCACTAGCCAGATACGTGGCGCGGCGACTAGGGCGAAGTCCGGATCATGCAGTGGCAGCAGGCCGGTCTGTTGAAACCTTCTGCGATCAAGCCTGTCTTCGCCACAATTGAGCAGACGCTCGTTATCAAGCGGCTAGGCACGCTGCAAGTACCGGATATCTCTGCTTTGCGAACTGCGATCAGCGACGTCCTTCAGTAGAGTGCGGTAGGCGACGCAGGTGGTAGGCTCACTCCGTCTTCTTCTTATTCCTCGCCTTCACCTTGAACCAGATCGGGCTCCCGATGAACTTGAACGCGTCCCGTATCTCGTTTGCCAGGAAGCGCTCATAGCTGAAGTGCAGCTTCACATCCCTGTCCGTGAACAGCACAAACGTCGGCGGAGCCACCGCCGCCTGCGTCATGTAATAAATCTTCACGCGCCGGTTCATCGGCACGCTGGCGCGCTGGAAGTCGATGCGGTCCAGGAACCGGTTCATCTCGCCCGTCGTGATGCGCTTGCGCCGCTCCCGCGCCACCAGTTCCACCTTCTTGAACACTTCGCTGATCCCCTTGCTCTCAGCGGCTGACACAAACAGCAGCGGAGCATAGTCCAGGTACTTCAGCGCATACCGAACCTGTTCTTCGTAGGCCTTCTTGTCCGCCGGAGGCTTGCCATCGAACGGACGCATCCCATCTGCTGTCAGCAGGTTCTTCGGCGGAGCCACCAGGTCCCACTTGTTCACCACGATGATCACGCTGCGCCCGCTCTCATGCGCGTAGCCGCCGATGTTCGCGTCCGCCGCCGCCACGCCTTCCGTCGCGTCGATCACCAGCAGCGCCACATCCGCCGCCTCCAGGTGCTTGCGGCTCATGATGACGCTGAGCTTCTCAGCCATCAGCTTTGTCTTGCCCTTGCGCCGGATGCCCGCGGTGTCGATAAACCGGAAGTCATGCCCGTCGCGCGTCACTACCTCGTCCACCGCATCCCGAGTCGTCCCGGCGATCGGCGAAACGATCGCGCGATCCGTCCCGGTCAGCGCGTTCAGCAGCGTCGACTTACCCACGTTCGGCCGCCCGATAATGGCAATCTTCGTCTCCCGCGAAATGTGCTCGCCATGGCTGCGAAGCCGCCGGCCCGGTCCTGCTGGTGCGGTGGGAGCCTCATAATCAGGCTCGCCCACAGGCGGCGCATCCACGCCCGCCGGCTCATCCTCAGTCGCGGCCTCGCCTTCCAGCAGCGCCTCGCGCATCGCCCGAGGGTCCAGCACGGCGCGGTCTGCCAGGTAGCCTCCCTCATCCTCATCCGCCTCGTCGTCGAAGCCTTCCATCACCTCAGCGGGCTCTTCGGCTGAGGGTTCCGGCAGCACCGCCCAAACCTCGTCCAGCAGATCGCCGATGCCCGAGCCATGCTCCGCGCTGATCGGCATTACGTTGCGGAAGCCCAGCGTGCGGAAGTTCTCCGCCGCCGCCTCCATCTCCGCCGAATCCATCTTGTTCACCGCCAGAAACAGCGGCCGCACATGCGCATTGCGGATCAGCAGCCGCGACAGTTCCACGTCCGGCGCAGCCAGCTCGGTGCGCCCATCCACCACCATGATGATCGCATCCGCCTCGGCCAGCGCCACCTGCGCCTGCCGGAAGATCTCCGCCGGAATCAGCGCTTCATCGTCGGGCACCACGCCGCCCGTGTCCACCAGCCGAACGGTGCGCCCGTTCCACTCCACCTCGCCGTAAATGCGATCGCGCGTAATTCCCGGTTCATCACCCACAATCGAGCGCCGCGTCCCGGTCAGCCGGTTGAACAACGTCGACTTGCCCACATTTGGCCGCCCGCAGATAGCTACCAGCGGCATCTCCGCCAGTTCGGCGGAAGGCGCTTCGCTCGCCCGCGCCATCTCCGTGGCAAGCTGCTCCAGCTCGCGATCTTCGCGCTCGCCATGCCGGCTGCCGGCCCCGCCCAGCCGCAGCTTCGGCTGTGTGCGTTCTTCTCGCTCAGTCCCGTCATACTCACCCGAGTGCCCGCGCCGCCCGTCTTTGTCTCTGTCTTTTCTGTTGTCATGCCCGGAGGGAATCTGCGTCTCGCCCTTAGCACCACGGCTGCCCGGGTTCAGCGTCACCTTGTGCTCGAACTCGGGGCTACGCTTCGGCGTCAGCGCCTTTTTCGCCGCCGCAGCCTTCTTCGCGGAAATCGACTTCCGCTGCTTCGGCGCAGCCCCCGCGATCTGCGCTCCGGTCCGTGCGCCCGCCCGCGGAGCCTTGCCCAGCTTCGGCCGTGTGCTCGCCTGCCGGTGCTTCTTGCCTAAGCGTTTCTTCTGTTCGCCTCGCGGTGCCATGCTCGTTTGCCTCAGTTCTATGGTCGCACGCTGAGGATTTCGGCCGCGTTCTCATTCATCTCACTCAAACCGCTGGGTGCCCCATCCGTGACGGTCTTATCGTCACGGGTGGGCTCCGCTCCCGCCCATTCCCCGGCAGACAAACGACTCGTATCGTCAACAATCAAGGATGGGCTCTTTCTGTGCTAACCCAACATGCCTGGGTGCCCCACTCGTGACGGTCTTATCGTCACGCGTGGGCTCCGCTCCCGCCCATTCATCCTCGGCCCATTCCGGTAGCATGGCCCTTGCGGAGACACCAATGACCAATCGCATCCGTTTCGGAATCCTCGGCTACGGCCTGCACGCGCAGTACCGCCTGCTGCCCTCCTTCGCGCGCTGCGAAGCCTCGGAGTTCGCCGGCCTCTACCGCCGCGACCCTGCCAAGGCCGCGGAGTCCGCCAAGCAGGCAGGCGTCCCAGCCTTCGCCTCCGCCGCAGCCCTCTGCGCCTCGCCCGAGATCGACGCCGTTTTCATAACCAGCCCCGACGCCGTGCATCTCGAAGACGCGGAGATCGCCTTCGCCCACGGCAAAGCCGTTCTCTGCGAAAAGCCGCTCACCGCGACCACGGCGCAGGCCGAAGCCATGCTCGCTGCCGCCAGCAAGGCCGGCGTCCTCTTCGGCGTAGCCCACCACTACCGGTGGGCGCGCTCCGTCAACGAGATGCGCACCCGCATCGCCGCCGGCGAGATCGGCGAAGTCCGCACCGCCCACGCCGAGTTCAACTACGCCGCCCAGAACTCTCGCCGCACCTGGATCACCGACCCCACGCTCGCCGCCGGAGGCCCTATCGGCGACGTCGGCGTGCACTGCATCGACACCCTGCGCTACATGCTCGGCGCAGACGTACAAAGCGTGGCCACGCTGGCCACCCAGGACGAGCGCTCCGGCCCGGTCGAAGCCTCTGCCAACCTTCAGCTTGAGATGACCGCCAACATCATCGCCAGCGTCAGCGTCTCCGCCCGAGCCGCCTACCGCACCGTATTGGAAGTCGTCGGCAGCGAAGGCACGCTGCTTGCCGAGAACGGCATGACCGTTGACTGGCCCGTAGACGTCACCCTCCGCCGGGGAGGGGAACTGGTCGACCTCCGCCGCTTCAACAACGCCGACGCCTACGCCTTGATGATGGACAACTTCGCCCGCGCCATGCGCGGCAGTGATCAAGAAGAACCCTTCGCCGGCCCCGGCGCGGAAGGCGTCCGCAACCAGCACATCCTCGACGCCGCCTTCCGAAGCTGGCGTTCCGGTCAGCGCGAGCCGGTCGTCTGAAATCTATGTTTACCCGGCGATGCAAAGGGTTTGTCATCTCGACCGGAGCGAAGCGGAGTGGAGAGACCTGTATTTCGTCCGGCGCGGCAACAATGTGAAACGAAACTCAATGTGGCCGGAACGTCTTTCCAGTCTCCAGCAGCGTCTTCAGCCGCGAAAGGATCCTCGGCCATCCATCCGCGTTCTGCTTGTAGGCCGGATCATCCTCCGCCCACCCATCGTTTGTGACAACCACCTTCACCGCTTCCGACTCTGGCGTCAGTTCCACCGTCACATGCGACATCACGGCCCCATCGCCCATGCCGAACCGGTACTCGAGCAGCTTCGGCGCCTCCGCCCGCACAATCTCACCCGTCACATAGCGCATCGGCTTGCCGTCTTTGCCCGGTCCCGACCAGGTCATCGCGCCACCGGGAGTCAGGTCCACGTCGAACACCGCACCCATAAAGATCGTTTTGTTCGCTTCCTTGGAAACGAATCCATCCCACACCTTCTCGATGGGAGCGGCCATGTAGAACGTAAAGATCAACGGTGCCTTTGCCATATCAACCCTCCAGACATATACCTGTAGCGCTTGCCAGAACTCTAGCAAACACTTCAGCCCTAAAGCGAAGAAACGGCGGACATCAGAAGCTAGCCCGCGACCTCGCTGACCCGACCCGCATCTTCCGCGCAAGCTCGCAACGCCCCGCCGCGCTATCGCAACGCTGAAGAGCACCGCCCGGCCAGTACCCCATGGCCAAGCCATCGAGCAGGCCTCCGGCCAGCGAGCACGTCGGCGGAACGAGCATCGTTATCCGCTGAGGTAAGCGGATCACCTTCCCTCGTTCAATCTCGCATCCAAGCTCGCAGGAGTTCGGAGACATGGACAAGGTTGAGATCGCAGAGGATCAGGTAGTCCCGATGGACGGTATCGCGCCGGGGCTAAGCGGCTTGAAGATCACCTTCGTCAACGTATTCGCCGTCACGCACGACGATGGCTCCTGGACATTGATTGACGCGGGTATCCCGCTCGGATCGGCATCGCGCATCACCAAATGGGCTTCGGAACGCTTCGGTGGTGCCCCGAACGCCCTTGTGCTTACACACGGCCACTTTGACCACGTCGGTGCCGCTAAGGATCTCGCAGACCAATGGAATGTGCCGGTCTACGCCCATCCCCTCGAGTTCCCCTACCTCACCGGTAAGCTCGAGTATCCCGCGCCCAACTGGAAGGCCGGCGGCGGCGTCATGCCGCTCCTGTCTCCCACCTTGCCCAGAGGCCCCATCGACCTGGGGGAACGGCTAAAAGCGTTGCCAGGAGAAGGCGCAGAGCTATCCATCGCGGAGCTTCCCGGCTGGACTCTGCTGCACACCCCCGGCCACACTCCTGGGCACGTCAGCTTCTTCCGCGAACGGGATCGCACGCTGCTGGTCGGCGACGCCTTCTGCACTACCCGGCCGGAAAGTTTCTTCGCCGCCAACTTCCCGGGTGATCCCGAACTGCATGGTCCGCCGGCCTACTTCACATCGGACTGGGCGGCCGCCAAGGCGTCCGTCCACAAGCTGGCCGCACTGAATCCCTCAACCGTTGCCCCAGGCCACGGCAAGCCGCTTTCCGGCGCTGATGTCGCTGCCTCGCTCGCAAAGCTCGCTTCCGACTTCGAGCGCATCGCGGTTCCGGATGACGTAAAGTCCGGCGAGGAGCCCAGCCCGAAACCGCCCGAAAGGGCGACGCAAGCCTCCTAAGTCTGACCCGCACGCGAACTGGGAGCTTGCGGGTGCGGCCCTTCTTCGGCAAGGCGAAGAAACGGCGGCTATCATAAGCTAGCCCGTGGCCTCGCTGACCCAACCCGCATCATCCGCTCAAGCTCGCAACGCCACGCCACGCGACCGCGACGCCGAAGAACACCTTCCCAGCCTCTTCGACTTCTTCAACCCTCAGGGCATCCTCGCCCGCTCTTCGCTCGCCTTCGAGCACCGCCCCGGCCAGTACGCCATGGCCAAAGCCATCGAGCAGGCTTTCGCGGACAAGCGCCACCTCATCGTCGAAGCCGGCACCGGCACCGGCAAGACTCTCGCCTACCTGCTCCCGGCTCTCCGCCGCGCCCGCGAAAACAAGCAGCGCATCATCATCTCCACCGGCACCAAAAACCTCCAGGAACAGCTCTTCTTCAAGGACATCCCGTTCCTCGAGTCGCTCCTCGGCCCCCTGCGCGTCTGCTACATGAAGGGCCGCGCCAACTACATCTGCAAGCAGAAGCTCTACGCCCTGCGCGACAACCCCATCCTCTCCGGCCTCGAAGACATCGGGCAGTTCCACGCCATCTTGCAGTGGGAAAACCGCACCGCCACCGGCGACCGCGCCGAAGTCGACGTCCTCCCCGAGTCCTCCGCCCTCTGGCACAAGCTCGACGCCCGCTCCGAGGTCTGCCTCGGCCAGACCTGCCCCAACTGGGAGCCCTGCTATATCACCGGCATGCGCCGCAAGGCGCTTGAGTCCGATATCGTCATCGTCAACCACCATCTCTTCTTCGCCGACCTCAGCATCAAGCAGCAAGCCGCCGGAGCCCCCGACGCCGGCATCCTCCCCGAGGCTGGCGCGGTCATCTTCGACGAAGCCCACGAGCTTGAAGACGTCGCCAGCCAGTACTTCGGCATCGCGCTTTCCAACGCCCGATTCGACGAGCTCGCTCGCGACACCGAGTCCATGCTCCGAGCCAAGGGAGTCAGCACCTCCGCCATCGAAAGCTCCACCGCCACCTTGCGCGAGCGTTCGCGCCTCTTCTTCGGCTCACTTCCCGCGCCGCCTTCGCATCTCGGCCGGCTTGAGTTCACCGACCGCGCCGACTTCCTCGAACAGCGCGGTGACGCCTACCTCGGCGCTTCCAACGCCCTCGTCCGCCTCGAAGCCGAACTCGACCGCCTCCGCGAGGTCGACGAAGCCGCCGGGCTCAAGAAGCGTGCCGCCGACATCCGCACCCACATGCGCTTCCTGCTTGAATCCGAAGACCGCAACCAGGTCTTCTGGATTGAGCGCCGCGCCACTTCCAACATGCGCAACGCCGCCCGCAACCAGCCCCGCGGCACATCTCTGGTTCAGGACCTAAACGCCCCACCCGCGCCACCCGAGCCCACCTTCCAGTCCTTCACCACCCATCTCCAGGCCACACCCATTGACGTCTCCACGCTCCTCGCCGAGACGCTCTTCGCCAACTACCCCAGCGTGATCCTCACATCGGCCACGCTCACCGTCGCCTCCGCTGACGGCAAGCCCGGCTTCGAGCACCTTTCGAAACGCCTCGGCGTCCCCTTCGCCAAAGAGCTCGTCGTCCCCAGCCACTTCGACTACAGCACCCAGGCCCTGCTCTACCTGCCCGCCAACATGCCCGAGCCCCGCCACCCCGACTTCACCCGCCAGGCCGCCGAGAAGATCCGCCGCGTGCTCGAAATCACCCGTGGCCGCGCCTTCTGCCTCTTCACCAGCTACGCCCACATGCGCGAGCTCCACGACCGTCTGCTCTCGCAGGTCCCGTTTCCGCTGCTCCTGCACGGCTCCGCGCCGCGCCACGTCCTCCTCCAGCAGTTCCGGGAAACCCCCAACGCCGTCCTTTTCGGCACCTCCAGCTTCTGGCAAGGTGTAGACGTCCAGGGCGAGCAGCTCAGCTGCGTCATCATCGACAAGCTCCCCTTCGCTGTCCCCACCGACCCCATCCTGCGCGCCCGCACGGAGGCCATCGCCGCCGCCGGTGGCGATCCCTTCCGCGACCTCTCCGTCCCGCAGGCCGTCATTACGCTGAAACAAGGTTTTGGCCGCCTCATTCGCTCGCTCACAGACCGCGGCGTCCTCATGCTGCTCGACCCCCGCATCCGCACCGCCCGCTACGGCCGCACCTTCCTCGACTCCCTCCCCGCCTACCGCCGCACCGACGACATCGCCGAGGTCGAGCGCTTCTTCGCGACCGAACCGGTATCCTGAACGCAGCCCCATGGGACGCAACCTCTACATCCTCGCCGGAACCCTCGCCTTCTTCGCGGTCGTCTCCGTCATCCTGTCCTTCACCAACATCGCGCAGCAGCCCGGCTCCCCCGGCGACTCCGCCCTGTGGCGCACCACCGGCATCGCCCTCTTCCTCGTTGCTCTCGTCACGGCCCTCGGCGGCGTCATGTCCAGCCTCTTCGAGCAGGCCGAGCGCCGCACCGAAGAGCAACTCGACCGAGAGCGCCGCAACCGACGCCGTCCGCAGGAATAAGGGCCTCCCGCAGGAATAAGGGCCTCCCGATAAAATGATCCTTGGCCCTCGGGCCGCGCATCTGCTCTTCTGGACGTCACTGCCTCATGTTTGAAATCACCGTGCAGGCCGGCTTCTCTTCCGGCCACTATCTCCGCAACTACTACGGCAAGTGCGAAAACCCGCACGGCCACAACTACCGAGTGCTTGTCACGCTCGCTGGCGAGCAGCTCGACGACGCCGGCCTCCTGCTCGATTTCAAGCTCCTCAAGCAGGTCCTCAAGCCTACCGTCGACTACCTCGACCACCGCATGATCAACGACCTCGAGCCCTTCACCACGCTCAACCCCTCCGCGGAAAATCTGGCGAAGTACTTCTACGACCAGACCGCCACGCAGCTCCACGAAATGACCCAAGGCCGCGTCTACGTCAAGGACTGCACCGTCTTCGAAACCGACACCAGCTCCGCGCGCTACACTGGATAGAACGCAAAGCTGTGAGAGGAGGCATCATGAGCACGTCAGAACAACTCGGAACGATCGGCGATCAGAAGCTGCAACTCACGGGTCGGCAAGAAGATATGTATACGCCCGAGAAAATTGCGGAGCGTATGGCGGCGTTTGAAAGCCTGCAGAATCTCCTGTCCCAAGGGAACTCTACCTCCGGAAGAAACGGTAGGCCCTGGCGTGAGTGGATCAACGATCACGAGGAGTAGACGGTGATCGTTGACAGCTCCGTAGCCCTGAGCTGGGCCTTTGCCGACGAGAAGACTGCCGTTTCGCAAGCACTCTTCGCGCAGGCGGCACAGGATGGTGTCGATGTCCCTGCGATCTGGCCGTTTGAGGTCGCTAACAAGCTGGACATAGGCATCCGGAAAGGTCGCCTGACGCCCGCGGAGATGCAAAAGGTCCTAACTGCGTTTCTGCTCCTCAATGTTCACGTTCATGCGGCCGTTCCGCTCTCTTTGTTGGTTGCATCAGCCGCTCGTTTCGGCCTCACCGCCTACGACGCTGCCTTCGTAGAGCTTGCTCTCGTGCAATCGCAGCCACTAGCCACCTTCGACCAGAAAATGCGTGCCGCTGCTCTTGCTGCGGGCGTCACAGTGATTCCCTAATCCATGTTCGAAGTTCTCTCCCAACTCGTAGCCGCAGACCACGTGACCCCACAAGAAGGCAAGGCCACACATGTTCGTTCGCTGCGTCTCATCGAGCTCTACAAATCCGTCCAGGGCGAAAGCTCCTTCGCCGGCGTCCCGTGCATCTTCGTGCGCCTCGCCGGCTGCAATCTCCGCTGCTCCTGGTGCGACTCCGAGTACACCTTCACCAGTGGTCAGCCTTTCTCCAACGACGACATCGTTGCCCAGATCGAAGCTCTCCAGCCCTGCCGCCTCATCGAGTTCACCGGCGGCGAGCCCATGCTGCAGGCGCGCGAGCTCCTCCCACTCATGCAGCGCCTTCTCGACGCAGGCTACCAGCTCATGATCGAAACATCCGGCGAGCGTCCCCTTGCCGACCTCCCCAAAGCCGTCCACAAGATCGTCGACGTCAAGTGCCCAGCATCTGGCATGGCCCACACCTTCCGGCTTGAAAACCTCGACGCCCTCACCCCCAGCGACGAGGTCAAGTTCGTCCTCTCCGACCGCGCCGACTACGAGTTCGCTCGCGACTTCATCCGCACGCACGCGCTCGAATCCCGCTGCGGAGCCATCCTGCTCTCGCCCGCCTTCAACAAGCAGCCCAGCGACGCCCGCACTGCCGAAAACATGGCCCTCGACCCCCGCGACCTCGTGCAGTGGATGCTCGACGACGGCCTCCCCGCCCGCCTCAGCCTGCAGATCCACAAGTTCATCTGGGAACCCCGCAAAAAGGGCGTGTAGCAAGCTGCTAGACACTCTGGTCTATCTGGAAAGCTTGTTGTTTCGACCGAAGCGCCCACACAGCTTGTCATCTCGACCGAAGCGAAGCGAAGTGGAGAAACCCCTGTATCTCGCTGATGCCAGCACAGATGTTTGGGTGCCCCAGCCGTAACAGCCTCATCGTCACCGGAGGGCTCAGCTCCCGCCCATGCTGGCTAGCCGGAAGACCCAGAGGATTCACCCGGCCCATATGTCCGAGCCCGCCAACCCACCGGCCTCCCACGCACCTTCCGTACGAACGCATGCCACTGCAGCGCCAGCAGCACCAGCATCCCCACCGGATGCAGCAAAGCCGACTTCAGCGGCTGCCGGAACCGGTGCACAGCCAACATTCGCGGCAGAAAACTCCCTAAGCAAGCAACAACAACGACCCAGGTCACCAGCCCGCACCACCCACTCCTGGCAACCCCGCCCGTCCGAGCCGTAGTCGCAAACTCCCAGCCATACACACATGCCCAGAACAGAGCATAGAAAACAGGCACGACCTGCCCAAACAGCAGCAACACCGTCAACGGCACAATCCGTCCCGGAGCCGCCAGCCCCTCGGTAGCATTCTTCGCCAGCCCGCTCCAAACTTCGCTCGCGGAGCTATACATCCGCACGGAGGCCAGCTCGGTCAGATCCGCCAGGTCCGTTCCGTACCCATGCTCCCGCAGCAGCCGGGGCAGCCGCAGCCCATCGTGCATCGTCTCGCGAATCCCCGCATGCCCGCCGCTCGCGAAATACGCCCCGCGCTCCACCATCAGAAACTGCCCGCACCCCGCCGCAAACGCCGGCAGGGTCGACTTCCGCATCCGCCCCATCGGCAGAAACGCCAGCAGCACAAAGTGGATCAGTGGCAGCAGCAACCACTCCAGGAACGTTACTGTGATCTGCCTTGGAAACCCTGACACCAGCGCCACGCCACTCTCACGCTGAAACGCCGCCATCCGAGCAATCGCCTCCGGTTGCAGCCGAACATCGGCATCCAGAAACACCAGCAGGGAAGCGCCTGAACTCTGCGCCGCCTGAGCTAGCTGCCAGCAAGCAAACTGCTTGCCGTTCCATCCAGGCGGCAGCGCCACACCCTGCAGAAGTCGCACCCGCGCATCCTCCGCGCCGATAGCGCTCACGATCTCCGCCGTGCGATCAGTAGATGCATCATCCATCACCAGCACGTCGAGTTCGACATCGCGGCTTGCCAGCACACTCCGCAAGCAAGCCTCAATGTTCGCTTCTTCATTCCGAGCCGGAATCAGCACGGCGATGTGCGCCTGCTCGCCTTCGTGCTCGCCCACATCGGGCGGTTGCTTATACCGCCGCAAGTTCACGCAGAACAGCACAGCCGGCACCACCGAACAGAAGAACGCCAGCCCCAGCACCGTAAGCAACAGCATCGCTCGTCATTGTCCCACGCGCCCATCTGCGAGACGACTGCATCGGAGTGGGCACTGCCAGATAACGCCTAAGCGAACTGCATTCGCTCGTGTTGTTGCTGTTGCTTCTAGGTACCCCGAGCCTTCAGGCTCGGGTCTCTCAGCCTCAGCAGAATCGGGCTTTAGCCCCTGGAGTATGCCTTCTTATCCAAGCGAGAGATGTCATGCTTGCATCACTCCTCCCGCAGCGTGTGATCCAATGCAACGCGCTTCCCACCAAACAAGCTCCTCACGCGCCGTCCCAACGCATACACCCCGCCCGTTCCTCGCCCGCCGGTCACCACCACCTCAAACGCCCCAGCATCGCGGGCTATGGAAGCCTGCTGCAACGCCTGCATCTCCGCCGCCAGCACGGCTTCCAACTCGGCTGTTGCCTCTTCCGGCGTTGCACCATCGCTCACCAGTACAGGCTCACCAAGCCGCACCAGCGTTTCCGGCAGCCGCTCATCCCAGAACGTGTACTCCACCGCCATTGGCAGCAGAGTCACATCAGGCATCCTCGCGACCAGCGCACCAAGCCCCGGCTTGAACCCCAGCGACTGAACCCGAGGATCCGCAAACCGCCCCTGCGGCGTAATCCAAAGCACGCCACCGGACTCCAACACCGCCATGCTCATCCGCAAAAACATCGCAGCCCCACGCGCCGTTGACATCTCTACCGGAAACACGCCCAGCCTGCGAAAGATGGGGTACCGCTTCAGTGCCTCTGCATCCATAGGCGCATAGTGCCGCCGCTTTGGCAGTGCTACGCGGGCCAGCAGCAGCATCAACAGCGGGTCCCACCAGGAAGAATGATTGCCGTACACAATCAACGGCCCACGCGCCTCGCGCAGCAGATTCAGTCGCTGCACCATCACCGACCGAAAGTGCTTCCGAAAGTACCGCCGAGCCGTCCGCCTCAAATACCAAAGCGTCAGCGGCGCAATCTTCGGCAGTTCAGAACCTGGGGGCATAGATTGATTCTCGCTGAACTGTTCACGGTCGCGTTCTCAGTAGTCCGTTCTCGGTTGTCAGTCATTCGGAATAACGAATCACGGACATCGGAGAACGGACAACGGAGACCCTCCTACGCTGCCAGCGCTCCACTCTTTACGTCCTGATCCAGCGAATCCGCCGCAATCCATCCGCTCATCATCACCATCGGCATGCCCGGCCCAGGGTGCGCCGCGCCTCCCGCCAGATAAAGCCCGTCCACTTCCTTGCTGCGGTTCGCTGGCTTGAAGGCTCCGGTAAACCGTCCATGCGACGAGATGCCATAGATCGCGCCATTCAGCACGCGATAGCGCTCGTGGATGTCCCGCGGTGTCAGCGCGCTCTCGAACACGATGCGCTCCTCGATGTCATGGCACCCAGCTGTCCGCTTCAGCTTGTCCAGAATCACCTGCCGATAACCCGGAAACATCTTTGTCCAGTCCTGCCCAGGCCGAAGGTATGGCGTATGCACCAGTACATACATCGCTTCGCCGCCCTCAGGCGCGCTCGTCGGGTCTGTGGCTGCCGTGCAGGCCAGATAGCAGGTCGGATCGGGAGCCGGTACACCCTCCTCGTAGATCGCGTGGAACTCTTCCTCGGGATCACGCGAAAACACAAAGTCATGGTGCTTCAGGTGGTCATAGCGCTTGTTCAGCCCGAGGTACAGCACCACGCCCGAGCACGCCGGCTCATACTTCCTCGCATGATCGAAGTGCTTGGCCGCTTCCGTCCCCGCCAGCAGTTCGCGATGCGTCCGTACCGCGTCCTCATTGCTCACCACTGCGTCGAAGAACATCTGCTCGCCGCCCACCAGCTCCACGCCGGTCGCCTTCGCATGCTTTCCGCCGGTTGTAAGCAGCCGTTCCACATCGGCATTCGTCTGGAACACCACGCCAAGCTCACGCGCCAGCTTCACCATCGCCTCCGGCACAGCGCGCGTGCCGCCCATCGGGTAGGAGATTCCTTCCTCCATCTGCATGTGCCCGATCGCCGTCAGGATGGCCGGACTGGCATCGGGAGATGAGCCGACATACTGCACCATGTGGTCCAGCATCTGCGCCGTATTCGCGTCCGGGATGAACTCGCGGATCGTGCCGGCCACCGTCTTGCCCAGACGCATCCGCATCACGTCCTTCAGCACCTTCGCGTCGAACGCGCCGCCGATCTCGAATGTGTCCATCATCGAGCCGACTGACTTCCAGAAGAAGAACTTGTCGCTGATCTCATGCAGGTCGCGCGAGAGGTCCATCAGCTTCGTGTAGCGCGACCCCATCCCAGGCCAGCGCATCTCCAGGTTCGCGCTCATCGTGCTCTGGTTGTCCAGCAGATCGATCACGCTGCCATCCTCGAAGAAGCACCGCCACTGCGGGTCCAGCCGCACCATCGGGCAGTAGTCTTCCAGCTTCTTTCCGGCCTCGGCAAATACCTTGCGCAGCACCGACGGCTGGATCAGGATCGTCGGTCCCATGTCGAACCGAAACCCCTGCGCATTCAACTGCGCGGCCTTCCCACCCAGCCACTCATTCTTCTCCAGAACCGTCACCTGGTGGCCGCGAGCCGCCAGCGTACAAGCCGCGCTCAACCCCGCCAGTCCCGACCCAATCACCCCAACCTTCATGCCCTTTTCCCTTTTTCCTGCGAAACTCAAAAGCTTGTCATCTCGATCGAAGTGGTGTCTCGGCCACGGTTTAAAAGCTTGTCCTCTCGACCGGAGCATGACGGCTTCATCGTCATGCGGAGTAGAGAGACCCCATATTTAGAGCTGGCGAGAATCTACAACTCGCCGTCCTTGCCCGCCCCGCGCTTACGTCCCAGCTTTGCTACGGACTGCATAGCGGTCCACCGTTCACGCCAGGTCCCGCCGTGCACCACGCGCACAAGGCTCGCCAGCAGTGGCGCATCCGCATCACTGGCGGCCTCCAGATGCCGCATAACCCCGCCCCGCCGCACCAGCAGCACCTTCGGCGCAGTCATCTCCAGCAACCCCTCAGCCCCACGAGTCACTCCAAACCCCGAAGCCCCCCGCCCCCCAAACGGCACACGGGGATCCGCCGTCGGCGCGATCAGATCATTCACCAGCACCGTCCCAGCCTTCAATGACATCCCAATCGCCTTCGCCTGAGCCTTTTCCCCGCGCCCGCAGAACACAGCGACCGTCAGCCCATAAGGACAGGCCGCATAAGCCTCCGGCAGCAAAGCCAGCGAGGGCAGTTCCATCAGCGAAAGGACCGGAGCAAACACATCACTCTGCGCCACCCGCATCTCCACCCGAGCCCCTCGCACCAGCAGGGGCCGCTGCGCCCCCTCATCGACCGAACCCATCACCTCGGCACCCTGCTCCCGAGCCTCGTTTAACAGCTCCCGTAACAGCAAAGCCGTCCTGCCCGATAGCGCAACAGCAGGAACACCTGCTAGCTCCCGCTCCAGCAGCGGCAGGAGCCGCGTCATCGTCTCGCGTTCCGCAAACAGCCGCCGCGGAGACATGCAAACCTGCCCACCATTCAGCCGCAGCCCAAACGCAACCGCCTTCGCCGTGCGCTGTAAGTCGGCCCCCGGCATCACCACGACGGCGTCCGCGCCGGAAAGCTCCATCACCGCTGGCGTAGCCGTCTTCGCCAGCTCTCCAAGCACGCCCCGCCCCGTGTCGTACGACCCGGTGAACACCACCTTCGCCGGCCCACGCGCGATCGCTTCCCGCGCTGCCTCCGCCGAGTCCTCGGTCACCCGCAGCAAGCCACGAGGCAGCCCCGCCGCCTCCAGCGCATCCCGCACCATCTCCGCCACTGCACGTCCACCCGGAGCCGGTTTCCAAACCACGCTGTTTCCAGCCGCCAGCGCCTGCAGAACCTGCACCCCAGGCAAAAACAGCGGAAAGTTCCCCGGCCCGATCACCAGCACCTCGCCCAGCGCCTCGCGATAGATCTCTGCCGCCACGCCCCGCAGCCAGAACGGCCGCCCTCGCCAGCCCAGCTTCTGCGGCCGCAACACCCGAGCAGCATTCCGTTCCAGAAACCTGCAGGCATCCAGCAGCGGCATCAACTCCGCCGTGATCGTATCCGCCCCAGTCCGCGGCAGCGCCGGAGATCCAGAAGCAATCGCCCCCACAAACCGCTCTGCCTCCGCCGCCATCCGGTGCCGAGCCCCACGCAGCACCCGCATTCTATCCGGCACCGGTACCGACGCCCAGCCAGCCTGCGCCAAATCCTTTGCCCCGCACCTACCACAAGCCCACGCAGCTGGAGCAGCCGAACTCACGACGCGACCTGCATCAAGTCTTTCGGTATCGCGATCGGAGGCGTCCTGCTCCATGAGGCATCCAGCTCCAGGTCTTCCAGCAGCAGCCGCGAGCTGATCCTCGCCGACTCGAAAATCACCGGCAGCCCCGAGCCCGGGTGCGTACCGCCGCCTACAAGATACATCCCTGCCACATCCTCAAACCGGTTATGCGGCCGCAGGTGCAGCATCTGCCCCAGCGAGTGCTTCATCGAGAACGTCGCCCCCAGGTGCAGCCCAAACTCATCGCGCCATCCCGGAGGAGTCATCACGCTCTCCGTCACGATCCGCTCCCGCACGCCTTTGATTCCGATCTTCTCGATCTGGTCCAGCGCCAGCTCGCGAAACCGCGGCATCTCGCGATCCCAGTCCACCTTGTCGCTCTGGTGAGTCACCGGCAGCAGCACATACAGCGTCGAGCATCCCTTCGGCGCCAGCGTCCCATCCGTCACCCCCGCGTTCTGCACATAGAACGAGGGCTCCTCCGACAAGATATGCTGCTCCTCGATATCCCGCAGGTTCTGCTTGTAATCCTTGGCCAGGTAGATCGTGTGGTGAGCTACATCGTCATACAGCCCCTCTACGCCCAGGTACATCATGAACGTCGAGCACGAGTACTCCTTGCTCGCGATCTTCCGGTCCGTCCACTTCCGCCTGTACTTCGCCGGGATCAGCTTCCTCGCCGCCTCGGCAAACTCCGCATTCATGACCACGGCATCGGCCTTCAGCGCCCGCTGGTTCGTCCGCACGCCCGAAGCCTTGCCCGCGTTGACAAGCACCTCTTCCACCGGCTCATCCAGCAGAATCTTCACACCCATCTCGCGGCACACACGAGCCATCGCCGCCGTCACCGCGCCGCAGCCGCCGATGGGGTGAAACACCCCATGCTCATACTCCAGGAACGAAAGAATCGAAAACAGCGAAGGGCACCGGAACGGACTCATCCCCAGGTACTTCGACTGAAAGCTGAACCCCAGCCGGATACGCTCGTCTTCAAAGTGCGTGCGGAGATCGCCATCGAGCGAGAGCCACGGCTTCAGCAGCGGCAGCAGCTTCAGCATCGCCGGCTTGGCCAGATCGCTCCAACCCTCGAACGGCTGCTGCAGAAACGGCAAAAAGCTCTCCAGCTTTGACCGGTTCCGCGTCATGAAGTTATGGAACTCCACCGCGTCATGCGGGCTCAGCTTGGCAATCGCCTGCTCCATGCGCGCCACGTCAGGAGTCGCCTCCAGCTCGCCGCCCGCCCCAAACACCAGCTTGTACTGCGGGTCCAGCCGCTTCATCGGCACTTCGCGGTCAAGGTCATAGCCCGCCGCCGCAAAGATCTCCCGTAACACCCGCGGGTACAAAAAGAACGTCGGCCCAATGTCGAAGCGGAAGCCATCCTGCTCCAGCGTGGCCGTCCGTCCGCCCACACGGCCATGCTTCTCCACAATCGTCACGTCCGCCCCGGCCCGCGCCAGCAGCATTGCCGAGGCGAGCCCACCCGGCCCCGCGCCCACGATCACAACCTTCTTGGCCGGCTTGTTCCGGCCTGAAACAACATCCATATTCGGTGTAGTCAGCCTTCTGGGTCTGCGTGCGGTATGCCCTGTAGTCGCTCGGTTCAGCGTGCGTTGTGAAACGAGTGTAGCCCCTCGCAATCCCACCTCCGCGTCACGTTACGCAGAACGCCTGTACCTCCCTGAAGGTTTTCCCGCCACGCTTGCATCGCACGAAACCAGACTGAAGGCCGCACCCGCTGCCGCCTTCTGCGCTTAGACCCTAAAACCTGTACCCTCGCCTACCAGGCGAACAAACCGCAAAAGCCCGCGCTACAATCTCCCCATGAACGCCGGGCCAGCCGAGATCGTCCAAAACCCGAGCCAAGCCCAGAGCCAAGCCCACAGCCAAGCCCCAAGCCGGCCGCCGCTCACTCACCCAGCTCTCGCCTGGGCGCACCCGCTCGTGCAGGAATGGTTCCTCAACAAATTCGGCAGCCCCACCGAGCCTCAGATCGCCGGCTGGCCCGCCATCCTCCGTGCCGAACCTACCCTCATCTCTGCGCCCACCGGCTCCGGCAAAACCCTGGCCGCTTTCCTGGTCTGCATTGACGGCCTGCTCCGCGCCGCCCTCGAAGGCCGCCTCTCGCCTCACACCCACGTCGTCTACGTCTCGCCTCTCAAGGCCCTCTCCAACGACGTTCAGAAAAACCTCGACGCGCCGCTCGCCGAAATCCAGCAGCTAGCCGGCCAGCGCGGCTACATGTGTCCCGAAATCCGCACCGGCGTTCGCACCGGCGACACTCTCGCCAAGGACCGCGCCGGCATGCTCCGACACCCGCCGCACATCCTCGTCACCACGCCGGAGTCGCTCTACATCCTGCTCACCGCGGGCAAGTCGCGGCAAACGCTCACCCGCGTCAGCACGGTCATCGTCGACGAGATCCACGCCATCGCCGACGACAAGCGAGGCTCCCACCTGGCCCTCACCCTCGAACGCCTCGAAGCCCTAGTCTGCAACCACAACACCCTGACTCCATTGGCCGCAGATCAACATGGCGAAACATCGCGGAACTTGGCGTACATGGCGTTGAAGTCTTTCGCCGGCCCCACCACAAAAGCCCCCCAGCGCATCGGCCTCTCCGCCACCCAAAACCCCATAGAACTAGTCGCTTCCTTCCTCACCGGCAGCGACCCAGCCAGACCGCCAGCCACCATCATCCAGGTAGGCCAGCGCCGCACCCTCGACCTCGCCGTCGAAGTCCCCAGCGAAGAACTCGGCTCCATCGCCAGCACCGCCATGTGGACCGAGATCTACGACAAGCTCGCCACGTTTGCGAATCAGCATCGCTCCACGCTGGTCTTCGTCAACACCCGCCGCCTCGTCGAAAAACTCAGCTTCGAACTCACGGAGCGCCTCGGCCCCGACGCCGTAGCCGCCCACCACGGCTCTCTATCCCGCACGCTCCGTCTCGACGCCGAGCAGCGCCTCAAAGCCGGCGAGATCAAGATCCTCATCGCCACCGCCTCGCTGGAGCTCGGCATCGACATCGGCAACGTTGACCTCGTCTGCCAGATCAACACCACTCGCGCCGTCGCTGTCGCCATGCAGCGCGTAGGCCGTGCCGGTCACTGGCGGGGAGCCATCCCGAAGGGCCGCTTCTTCGCCACCACCCGCGACGACTTGCTGGAGCAAGCCGCCCTCCTCCGCAAGATGACCGCCGGCGAGCTTGACCGCCTCGAAATCCCTGAGGCTCCCCTTGACGTCCTCATGCAGCAGATCGTCGCCGCCGTCGGTGCCGAGCCCTGGAACGAGGACGCCCTCTTCGCCACCGTCCGCCGAGCATGGCCCTACCGCGACCTCACCCGCACTGTCTTCGACGAGGTCGTGGACCTCCTCCACAACGGCATCGAGAGCACCCGTGGCCGCTACGGCGCCTACCTGCTCCGCGATCGCGTCCACAATGAACTCCATCCGCGCCGCGGCGCCCGCATGATCGCCATCAGCAACGGCGGAGCGATCCCCGATACCTCGCTCTTCGCCGTCATGCTCCAGCCTGAAAACGTCCAGATCGCTACGCTTGACGAGCACTTCGCCGTCGACTCGTCTCCCGGCGACGTCGTCCTCCTCGGCAACACAAGCTGGCGAATCCAGCGCATCGATCCCCAAGGCAAGGTCCTCGTAGAAGACGCCCACGGAGCCCCACCCAGCATCCCTTTCTGGGAAGGCGAAGCTCCCCAGCGCACCGCCGCACTCAGCGACGGAGTCAGCGAACTCCGCGCCGAAATCGACCGCCGCACCACCAATGTAAGACCCACCGACCTCCGCTACCTCTCCGAACCCGCTCTTCCGGCCTTGAACGATGTTGCGGATGTTGCTGACCTCGACCGGAGCGCCCATACCGCTCGTCATCTCGACCGGAGCGCAGCGGAGTGGAGAGACCCCCGCATTTCGCCCGAAGCGCCAACAAACTCCGCGCGTCCTAACGAAGATGCCGAAACCGCCTCTACGTACAACGTAAAACGTACAACGTACAACGCGAGCCCCGAACGCCAGCTCCACCAGACACAGACCTGGCTCCGGCAAACCTGCCACCTCTGCCCATCCGCCGCCCGTCAGCTCATCGCCTACGTCGTCTCCGGAAGAGCGGCTTTGGGAGCGGTCCCCACCAGGCAAACCATCATCGCCGAGCGCTTCTTCGACGAAGGTGGCGGCCAGCAGCTCATCCTCCACGCCCCGTTCGGCGGCCGCCTCAACAAGGCCTGGGGCTTGGCACTGAGAAAGCGTTTCTGCCGCGGCTTCAACTTCGAGCTCCAGGCCGCCGCCACCGACAACGGCATCAACATCTCGCTCGCCGAGCAGCACAGCTTCCCGCTCGAAGACGTCTTCCGCTTCCTCACCGAGTTCACTGCCCGCGAACTCCTCGAGCAGGCCTGCATCCCGTCACCGCTCTTCAAAAACCGCTGGCGCTGGGCCGCCGGCCGCTCTCTCCAACTGCTCCGCATGTCGAAGGGCAAGCGAGTCGCCCCGCAGATCCAGCGCTCCCGTTCAGACGACCTTCTTGCCAGCGTCTTTCCGCACGCCTCCGCCTGCCCGGAGACGATGACCGGAGACATCGAGATCCCCGACCACCCACTCGTCCGCGAGGTCATGCGCGACACCCTCACCGAGGCCATGGACATCGAAGGCCTCGAGCAGGTCCTCCGCGACATCGCTTCGGGAGCGATCAAGGTTCTCGCGGTCGACACCCCCATCCCAAGCGTCTTCGCGCATGAGCTCGTGAACGCCATGCCCTACGCTTTCCTCGATCCCGAAGACGCCGCCGCCCGCCGCACCCGCGCCGTCAACCTCCGCCGGGCCCTGCCCGACGAAGTCACCGCCGGCGCCGGCCGCCTCGACCCCGAAGCCATCGCCACCGTCCGCGACCAGCTCTGGCCCGACATCCGCGACGACCACGAACTCCACGATCTCCTCCTCTCCCTGACCGCATTGCCACTCAGCTATCTCGGTCTGGAAGAAGGATCAACTGCGCCAGATGCTCAGGGAAGCCGCGCCTCGTCAGGTATGGGCTTCAGCCCATACGTACAGGCTCCCGGTGAAAACCGGGCTTTCGCCCCTGAGGGAAATGTCGCCCATACATTCTCCCGTCAGTCCATGGGAGGGAGCAGGGGCCTTCAGGCCCCTGAATCTGAGCCCTGCAACGATGGGGCTTTAGCCCCGGGCTCTTCGCTGGATGAGCCGAATGCTCCTTTGGAGGCCAACGCCTCGTTAGGTATGGGCTTCAGCCCATACATACAAGCCCCGTCTACGGATCGGGCTTCAGCCCCCGAGGGTAGCCCGTCAGGGCCCACCTTCAACACCGCCACAAGCGCGCCCCCAAGCCTCGCGGCCACCAAACCGCGCAGTCTCCAACACTGGCCCCTGTTCTTCACCCGCCTCGCCCAGCAAGGCCGGGCCCACCAGATCACGCTTCCCACCGGGCCGGCCTGGCTGGCCACCGAGCGCCTCGCCGACGCAAAACTCCTCTGGCCTGAATTCGAACTCCCCGCCACATCAATCGCCCCAGCGCGCGAAGAAGGCGTCCTCGCCGGCACGGAATACCGCCCGGCCCAGCCCATCTCCCCGCGCGACGCCGCCACGACCGCACTCGTGCAGGGCTGGCTCCAACTCCTCGGCCCCACGACCGCTGCCGGCCTCGCCGCGCTGGTCGGTCTGCACCCGCGCTCCCTGCATCAATCCCTGCTCGCCATGGAAATGCAGGGGCTCGCCATGCGTGGCTCCTTCGAAGCTCCCAGGCCCGCAGACGCTGAGCCATTCCTAATGGAATGGTGCGAACGGCGCATCCTTCAGCGCATCCATCGCCTCACTATGACCACGCTGCGCAAGCAGGTCGAACCCGTCTCCGCCGCCACCTTCAACCGCTGGCTGCAGGATTGGCACCACGTCGCTCCCGCCACCGAGCAGAACCCGAAACTGGAAGGCGAAGAGGGCGTCCTCGGCGCCATCGAGCAACTGGAAGGCTTCGAAGCTCCCGCCGTCGAGTGGGAGAGAACCCTGCTGCCCGCCCGCATAGAGAACTACGATCCCCGCTGGCTCGACAACCTCTGCCTCGCCGGCGTTCTTGCCTGGGGCCGCATCTCCCCCCACCCCGCCTGGTCCGAAGTCGAAGCTCCGCAAAACATTTCGGGCGCCCCATCCGTGACGGCTCCATCGTCACGGGTGGGTTCGCAGGACGCCAGTGCCGCCACAAATCCGCTTCTAGGTACCCCGAGCCTTCAGGCTCGGGTCTCTCAAGCTCCCGAAAGAAGTGGGGCTCTCTCCCCTGAGGTATGGCTTCCTTCAACCCAGGCGAGGACGCGCCGCGTCATCCCCACCTCCGCCGCCCCCATCACGTTCTGGCTCCGCGAGTCCGCCACCTGGCTCCCATCCCTCCTCGCTGCCAAATGCCCCGACGAACCCACGCTTGCCCAGACTCTCTCGCCGGAAGCCCAACATCTTCGCCATCTCCTCCAGCAAAAGGGTGCCGCCTTCACCGCCGACCTTCAGCGCGACAGCAACCTCACCAAGCTCCAGGTCAGCACCGCTCTCTGGGAGCTCGCGGCCGCGGGCCTCGCGAGCGCCGACGGCTTCGACCAGCTCCGAGCCATGATGGACCCCCGCCGCAAGTCCGCCGCCCTGGCCCAGACCCCAGCCGTCAGCCTCCGCAAGCGAGCCGCCGCCCGCACCACCGCCGGCCGCTGGTCCCTCCTTTGCGAAACCCAATCGGGACCCTCTTCGTCCGTCATCTCGACCGAAGGCCGTAGGCCGGAGTGGAGAGACCCCCGCATTTCGCCCGCAGCGCCGCAAACGCCTCAGGCAAACACGGAGAAAATCGCCGCCGCCCGGGCTCACGACTCCGCCCTCGACGCCCACGCCCGCATCCTCCTCTGCCGCTACGGCGTTCTCTTCCGCGAGCTCCTCACCCGTGAATCCAACGCCCCCAAATGGCGTGACCTCGCCCCCGTCCTGCGCCGCCTCGAAGCCCGTGGCGAAATCCGCGGAGGCCGCTTCGTCTCGGGAGCCTTCGGCGAACAGTTCGCCCTGCCCGAAGCCGTCGAAGGCCTCCGCACCGCCCGCCGCCAGGCCATCACTCGTGCCAACGAAGAGGAAATCGTCATCGCCGCTGCAGACCCGCTCAACCTCGTGGGCATCCTCGTCCCCGGCGATCGAGTTTCCGCCAGCCCAGGCAAGGAGGTCCGCTTTCGAAACGGCGCCTTGGCCGAAGACTCAGAAGATGCCGACGCCAAGCCCATCCCCAACCGCTCGAAACGCACACGCAGCATCGTAGACATGCTCCGCGCGGGCACCACACCCACGCGTCCATCCACTCCACAGCCAGCCCCGGGCCTGTTCGGATGAGCGATCACACTCCGCTTCCCCCCAGCGAATCCGAGCCACCCGCCGCCTTACCCGATCTCGAGCTCCAGCCCGGCGACACCTACATGGAAGGCCCCTACGTAGTCTTCACGGAGCAGTACCACCTCCGCCGGGGCTACTGCTGCAACTCCGGCTGCCGCCACTGTCCCTACCGCTAGGCACTTGACAAAACCTTCCCTCAAAACACTCTCAACCACGCCACCGCAGAGCGGTGGCGTGGTTGAGAGTGTTTTGAGGTCTGAATCTAAGTCCCATCGTTCGAGGACTTTGCGCAACAAATGGGATGGGGGTAGGGTACCCGCTAATTCACCTGAGGCTGTGCAGCGCCCAGGCTTGGAATCGCGACATTTTGCGCCAGACGTTTGTCCCGAAGTTGAGCCGCGTTCGACAGCATCTGCACGATCTCGGGATCATGTACGTAAGGCAGCAGCGCAGCACAGCTCTTCATCTCGCCACGCACATTGAACCCTGCCTCAGCAGCCTTTGACAGCCACAGCTTCATCATCACGGGCTTCTTCTCCCGCGCATACAGCTCCGCCATCTGGAAGCTGAGTTCCCCGTAGTTCGTCGTCCCCAGAACATGCGCGGTGCTTCCGCTGCCGTCCCGCTCACCCTGCAGAATGGATGGGTCCAGCTTGATCGCCATCGCGAACTGCGTCCGCGCGCTCTCCATGTCCTTGCTTTCGAAGTACGCCATGCCCAGGTTCGAGTGGAATACAGCCGATCGCTTGTCGAGCTTAGCCGCGCGCTGGTAGTCGCTGATCGCCGCCCGGAAGTTGTGCGCCGAGTACTCCGTCACCCCCAGGTTGTTCCAGGCCGCCGAATTCTTCTTCTCTACCTTCACAGTACGCAGGAACATCTGCCGCGCCAGATCCGTCTGACGAAGCTCCAGCCGCACCACCCCCATCTTGTTCAGCAGTTCACTTACGTTGCCGCCCCGCGCCATGGCATATCCGTAGTAATCCAGCGCGTCCTCAGGGAAGCGCCGCGCTCGCAGCACATCCCCCGCGGTTTCTAACTGCGCCGCTGTCGCAGTCTTCGGCTCTGGCAGATGGGGGGCGATCACATCCCAGTCCGAGCTGCGATGCAAGGCTGCTCGCTCCTCCGGCGAAGTTAAAGCCGCATGTTGCTCAGCCTGACCGCAGGCCAAAGATGCAGTACCGAGAATCAGAAGTGAAGACAACAGGAACGAGCCGCCACGCATCGCAGGCCTCCGTTTGGTGAGGCCATCATCTTGCTCCCGCCACTCACGCTAGTCAAGCAAACTTCCTTGAAAACTGCTTAGCGAGCGCCGGTGATATCAACGGCTGCCATCAGTGACCGCCGCTGGGCGCAGCTGGCGCAGGAATCGTCGCGACTCCAGGCGTCACCCTGACCGCCAAGCGCGGAAAGCTGAAGCTCCCTCCCGCGTTATCGATCACGTTTACCTGGCACACATACGTGCCCGGTTTCAGATCGGCCAAAGGTACGTCGAACTGGAACGCCACACCGTTATGCGTCGGGTCGTTTACTTCCGTGGCGCTCACCGGTTTGGTCTCGTACACCTTCGTCCCCCCACTCAGGAACTCGATAGACGTGAGTACATCAGCACCTCCGCCACCGCGCCGCGTCAGGCCGGGAGAGGCGGCTGGCTCGGGTTCGCCCTTGGGCCGCGTCGGATCGTACACCTCGTACAGCAGGTACAGGTGCCCGTCCTGGCGGAAGACGTGCGCCACGTTCGGCACCCACTCCACACCGTCGCGGATGAGTGGATTTGGGCTGTCCTTACGCGGGTTTGGAACGCGCTGGCTGGCCAGGACGACGGAACTCATCTTCATCGAAACCTTACGAAGATCGGGGACCTGGATGTCTGTTTCGAAGCTTCCCATGGCCCCGGTCTGGTTCTCGCGCACCACAAATTTCAGGTGGTATTTTCCTGGTGCGAGTACAAATCCCGTGGAGTATTGAATGGTTCGCTTCTGCACCTGCTGATTCTGATCGAGGGCGAGCTTGACCGTGTCGCGGACGGTGCCTACCGTCACCCCCTGGTAGTCCTTCATATTTCCCAGAACGTCCAAGCTGGCCTTGCTCTGGTCCTTCACCGTCGCGAATGGGATCTGCGAGCCGGGCACCACTAGGCTGACCGGGATGTAGTCCAACTCGCCGTGCTGGCTGGGAATACTGTTTGGGGCGGCACGGAAGTAGAGGGCCTGCAGGTAAATCGCGACGTCGGTGGCCGGGACATCGCTGCGCATCTGTTCCGTCAGCGCGAGTTCGCGATCTTCAGTCTTCTGGTGCTGGAAGTCGGCAGGGGCGTAGTAGCCAGGCCGGAACTCAAGCCTCACATCTTTGCGGGTGCTGGTCACCGTCAGGTGGCGGAAGGTGCCGTCGTGCGCCAGGTTAGTCGATTTGAAGCCGAGGATGTAATACGCCTCGGTGTCCTTCTGGATCTGCTGGAAGGCGGGAGCGAAGTCATTCGAGTCGCTGAAGAGTTTGCCGCCGGTTTCGGTGGCGATAGTGCTTAGCGTTTCCTGTGAACTGAAGTTGGCGCTGAACTGCTGGCGCGTCGTTGCGCCGGAGTACGCGGCGTTGCCGCGAATGCTGCCCTGGCTGGCGTCTCCCACCGGTGAGAGTGCCTGTAGACCGCGCGTGTCTACGGCGTAGATCGCCATGTTGGCCTTGGTGGCTTCGTTGGTTGCGGAGCGCAGGCTGGCTTCATTTTCAATGCCGTTCTTGGTCAGACCGCCTGAGAAATAGAGCATAGACTTCTTCTGGTCCACGCGCTCCAGGCTCTGAGCGATTGTTCGGATGGCAAACATCTCGCGATCGGTGTTGAGGCTGTTGAACTCGGAGTCGTCCGCAGAGAAGCTGGAGCCGCTATCCGAAGAGGCATCTGTACTTCCCGTGGTGCCACCATTGGCGAAGCCGCTCGCATCGTCGCCGTTGTAGCGTTTGATCACCCGCAGCAGAGCGTCCTTGTTGTTCGTAAAGTCCTGATCCATGCTCAGGCCGGTGTTCATGCTCACCACGGCCACCAGGTCGGCGGGCTGCATCTGCTTGTTTACATAGTTCAGCGCTGCGTCCACGGAGCGGTCGATGTCCTCGTCCTGCATGGAACTGAGGTCGAAGAACATCACGATGAGACGGTGATCCCGCAGCGCACTTGAGTTGGCGGCGAAGTTGTGTTCGATCAGGTCCGCTACGCTGGCCTTGCCGGAGGTGGTGTTCTTTTCCGCGAGGACCGCAGCCTCATTCACGTCCTGAAAGTCGAAGCTGGAGATGCGCTGCGGCTTCTTGTCCTCAACGATGGTGAAGTCTGAGGCCTTCAGCCCGCGCACGACTTCCCCGGTCTTCTTGTCGCGCACCACCACGTTGGTCAACACGGTGTTGACGTTTACATTGATGTGGTAGCCGCCGCGGCCATCCTGCTGTGGGCCGCTTTGCTCAGGCACCGCGAGCGTCTGCGCAGCGGGCGTCGCTGTTTGTGCCGGTGCCTGCGCAAACGAACCCACCGGGGCGCTCCCGGCCAGCATGCCCGCCAGTCCTGCTGCTATCCAATGTTGTGTGCGCTGCATACTAACCCCTGAACCTACTTGTGTTCTCTAGAACCGGAACCGGCCTGTGAATGACAACGTTCGCATGCTCGCCGCGCTGAGCACATGGCCGTAGGTCGCCGAGTTCACCGTTGTATCGATGGAACTGTACTGCACGGTGTTGAAGACGTTCGCTGCGGTGACGCGCGCCTCAAACGATCGTGTGTCGCCAAGCTGAACCAGACGCGAGAGTGACGAAGAGACACTCGTGGTGCCCGGCCCCTGGATAGAATTGCGGCTGGCCGTTCCGTAGATAACTCCGGAGTTGGTCGCGGTTGTCGGAGGAACGAACGCTGCCGTGTTGAAGAAGTTCAGCAGCTTGCCCGATCCAGCAATCGATTGGGAAAACACGCGATCGGGTCGTGGTGTGTAGTAGCCACCGGCTAGTTCCTGAGCGGCAGTGCCGCTGTACTGCGGCGTGAAGTAGGTGCCTGTCGCGAAGGTGCCATTTCCACTCAGGATGAAGCCGTCCAGCACCTTGGACATGAAGCCGCCCTTATTGAGAAAGGGCCGGTTCGGCCCGAAGGGCGATTGCAGGGTGAAGTTGACCGTTACCTGGTGGCGCACGTCGAAAGCGGAATTAGATTCTTCGAGGTCCAGTCGTGTCGGGTTCTGCGCCGTGGAACTGCCTGTGCCGCCGACACCCGATGCGTTATCGATGGAGTGTGAGTACTGGTAATTGAAGCCCAGAGCCAACCCTTTGTACTGACGCTTGTTGAGCGAGATTGCCAGTTGATTGGAGTGCAGACCTGCTACGGAATCCTCGTAAAGAAAAGCGGAGGCGTTTGGCGTAAGAGTCATGATGCCGTTCTGGTTCGCGGCATATTCAATGTCTAGGTCGCTGCCCTTGGAGCCGTTATAGCCGACGTTCAGGATCATGTCGCCGGGCAGGGCGCGTTGGATGTTGAGGTTATAGATCTGAAGCAGGCCGAGCCGATAGTTCGGATTGACCGCGTAATTGTTCTGGATGGCTTTGCCGCCGCATGCCGTAGTTCCGTTCGGAAAACCGTTCGTGAGCGACAGGGAAGGGCACGTGCTGATGGTGTTCGTGGCCGTGGCCGCGAAGGGCGGCTGGAACGAAAGCTGCTTCGCAAAAGTCGTGACCTGCGTGGTGTTGTAGTTGATGCCGTAGCCGCCGCGAACGACCATTGTCTTCGTGAGTGCCTTGAGGAAAGCGCTCTTGGGCTGCGGACGCCACGCTCCACCGAAGCGGGGAGCGAACATGGTTCGGTCGGGATTCACAAGGCTGCGAGGAAAGGCTCCTAGGTAGGTGCCCATCTGGCCGGGCTGCACAGGATCCACAGCCGTGAAGTTCGCGTTGTGGTCTAGGTTCACCAGCCGATTGTTCTTCTCCACGTAGGGCGAGAAATATTCCCAGCGGATACCGTAATTGAGCGTGATGTTGCTGCGCAGCCGCCAGTCGTCTGTGGCATAGGCATCCAGCACGTTCTCGCGAAGGTAGGTTTTGAATAGCGAAGCCTGAATACTTGTGCTGGTCGGAACGCCGAGAAGAAAATCAGCAAGACCTGATCCTGTGGCCGCTTGTTGGGTCGTGCCACCAAGGTCCTGTTTGTTTTCCGTGTTGTACCCGGTGAACTGAAATTGTCCCAGGGGATTCGAGCCACCGATCGAATCCGCGTGAATGCGTCGCACGTCGACGCCGTAGCGCATGTTGTGCTTGTTCCAGCGATAGCTCACAAAATCTGAAAAGCTAATGGTTTGATTGATCGACTGGCTTGGATTTGTATTGGTCAGTCCGGCAAAGTTCGAAATGGCGACGTGCGGCACGCCATTGTAGAAAGCCGGATCAGCAAAGCCACCTGTCTGGTTGGGCACGTTGATATTGAGAGCGGTGGTTGGATCATTCGCTGTATTGGTGAAGTAGTTGCGCGTTTCCGTCGCGCTGCGGTTCCAGTTCACGCTGGCGTTGTTGCTCAGCCGGCCGTAGCCGAGAGTGTAGCCCGCATTGAGCGAGTAGCCATTTGTCTCGTTCGCCCCACCCAAGGGAAGGAAGATGTTCCGCAGATCCGCCGCCGAGTGCGAGTAGTTGAAGCCGAGATTGATGTTCTGCCGCAGCGTGGGCTTCTGATTTGCCTGGGCGTTGCGGCCCCGTCCACCGCCACCTCCGCCGCGTCCCCCAAATGGGCCGCCCGTGCTTTGGCCTATCGTGCGGACGTACCGTGAATTGAGTGCCACATTGTTGCTGCCGGCATTCGTCACTGTTTCGTAGTTGTAAGCGGAGGGATCGGGGTTGTTGCAGTTCGTCAGTACGTTGCAAATTGGGTAGAACGAGTTGAGCAACTGAAGTGCCTGGGGCGAGATGCGGTTTGGATTGATCCTGTTCGCGGTGCCGTTATAGGCCAACTGCGTCACTCCGCCGGTTGCTGGATCGTAGATCTGAACCGGCACAAGCTGGCCACTTACGCGCTCCTCCGATTGCGAGAAGTCTCCAATGCGCTCCAAAGCCGTAGGCACACGCACCGGGTTGATCGCGGTGGGGTTCAGATTCTTACGGCCGGTCAAATTGATGAAGACAAACTGCTTGGTGTTGGGCTTGATGAGGCCTGGGATGTAGGGCGAGCCCGCCAGGCTTACGCCGAACTGGTTCTGATAGCCGTTGGGCTTGAGCTGCGGCAGAAGCGTGGGCTCCCAAGGCGCGGAGTTCAGCGCGTTGTTGCCGCCAGTCCAGAAGATCGCGCCATGTGGCTGCGCCGGGTTGAAGTTGCGGAATGAGCCGAACCCGCCGCCGCCTCGTCCACCGCGCCCGCCGCCACCACCCCCACCAGGCCCAAATCCGCCGCCGCCCATCATGCCGCCAATCGCGCTCACGATCGCTTCCGTCGGATCGCCGCCGGGGGGCAGCATGCCTGCTTGCCGTGCCATGTCCACGCCCTGGCTGACACGTTGCCGGATCTCATCCTCACTGACGGTACCCAGCGCGGTGGTCGATCCCTGCTGTCCGCTGACGGTGATTGCGTCCGCTGCCTCCGTCGCACTGCCGTTATCGCCACTGTTCAAACCAGCCAGTGAAGGCACGCTCACATCGGCTCCGCCACCGCCGAGCGTTGCGCCTTCGGTGTCCTGGCCAAGACTCGAACCCAACTGAAGACCCTGTAGACCAGTGCCTGCTGTACGCGCGCCGCTGGCAGCCCGCGTCGCAGAGGCTTGCTGCGTTGCCGCATCAGCGGCTGTCTTGACGGCAAGCTCCAGACCGAAGTTCGACACCTTCTCGTTCGCGGCGTTCTGCGCAGACGCTGCCTCAGCAGCGGCAGGCCCGAGAACCACTTCCTGCGTGATGGGCGTGAAGCCGGTCAACTCCGCGCGGACTACGTAGCGGCCGTTGCGTGGGATGCTCATGGCATAGGCGCCATTGATGTCGGTCGCCGTGGTGTACTTGCGTCCGGTGAGCGTGTTCGTCGCTGTCACCGAGACGCCCGGCAGGGGGACCGCGCCGGGCTTGCCTGCGGTGCCTGCGACCACGCTTCCGCGAATGGTTCCGCCTTGCGCGGCGGGAGCGGCTTGCGCGCTTGCCTGTGCCGTCTGCTGAACGGCAGTGGTGGGCGCCGCTCCTGTCATGGGCTGCGCTGTTTGCGCGTGCAGGCAGTTCATCCATGCCAGAGGCATGAGCACCGGAGCGACGAAACCTATTGCGGCGCTTCTGCCGAGCGCTTTGCTGATCCGCTTGCGTGCCAAGCTGGCTCTCCTTGTTGCTTATTCCGTAAGAGAAGGTGCGAGACTGCCGGTAACTCTAGATGGGCTTTGGACTGTCAGGAAACGGCTGCGTGCCTGCGCCGCCATTCGGGCCGCGGCGTCCGCCGCCTTCGCCACGCACCTGCACGTTCAATGTGCTGGGAACGAACGTACCGGCCTTGACCGAGCCGAGCCCAACGACGTTATCGCCGACCTTGATGTCGGCGAGCGTGATGCTTTCGCCGCCGGTGATGGCCGGCGTGTTGCTGCCCGCCTGCGCAGCCTGCGCGCCAGACGCGGAAGTCCCGTTTGTTCCGCCTGCACCACCGCGGCGTCCGCCCCCGGCGAACATACTGCCGCCGCCGATGCCGGTGACGCGTCCGCCCTTCTTGAAGCTGGTGCCCTCATCGAAGCCGATGGTCTGTGCTTCGCCATCCGGCCGCTGTACGGTCATCTTCAGGTTGTCGATATCCACGGCGGTCACTTTGCCGGCGATGTAGGTCTTGCCGAGGTTGGCCTTCATCTCGGCGGCGGCGTGCTGCATCTGCTTTACCTGGTCGGCCGTCAGGCCCATCACCATCATGGCGTGCAGAGACTTGCTCGGCGCGTCGAGTTGGCCCATCGCCACAATGCCGTCGCCGGGTTTCAATGAGGCTAAATCGAGCGTTTCGCCTTGTCCGCGCATCATGCGGGTGTTGGTTGTGGTTACGACCGTGACGGTCTGGCCGGTTTCGATGTTCTTTACGGAGAGGTTCGGTGCGCTGACGGAAACAACTTCTCCTGCCACTCGCTGGGCTCCGGCAAGTTGTCCACGCATACCGCCGCCTTGCGGCGGTGCCGGAGGGGTGTCCTGCGCGTGCAAGGCCGAGGAGCAGCCCATAACGGCTACCGCCAGGACACTTTTCCCCACGAACCTTATCAGTTCACGCCGCATACATCCGCCTCCAAGCTGATTGCTACGGATAGAGACGGATATTGCCGCAGGAAGACGCGGCGCAGGAGAAGATTTCCCGCGGCTGCGTTGCGAGGACGCTCCAAAGCTATGCCCGGAGTTCAGCCTTCACGACGGCTTCGGCCTGAGCGAAACCGCGCCTCGCGTAGCTGGCTTTCACGAATGCGTGAAACAGAGGATGAGGCTCGAGAGGCTTGGACTTGAACTCCGGATGAAACTGGCAGCCGACGAAGAAGGGATGCTCGGGGATCTCGACGATCTCTACGTAAGTGCCTTCCGGTGAGGAACCTGTGAGGCGCAGGCCGGCATCCGTCAGCGCTGCTTCGTACTCGCGATTGAACTCATAGCGATGCCGGTGCCGCTCGCTGATCTCGGTCGCGGCATACGCCTTCGCTGCTAACGAATCGGGCTCCATCACGCAGGTCCAGGCTCCTAGACGCATCGTCCCGCCCATCTCCTCCACGCCGATCAACTCGCGCAGCTTGTAGATGATGCGGTGCGGCGTTGCGGGATCGAACTCGCCGGAGTTGGCCTTTTCGAGTCCTGCAACATTTCGCGCGTACTCGATGCAGGCAGTCTGCATGCCGAGGCAGATGCCGAAGTAGGGAACCTTGTTCTCGCGGGCATAGCGGATGGCGTTCAGCATGCCCTCGATGCCGCGTTTGCCGAAGCCGCCGGGGACGAGGATGCCGTCGAAGCTTTTTAGCTGGTCGGCGTAGTCCGGCGCTTCCAGACCCTCCGCTTCAAGCCAGGTGACACGCAGCTTGAGATTCTCTGCCAGCGCGCCGTGGATCAGGGCTTCCTTCAGCGACTTGTAGCTGTCTTCATACTCGACATACTTGCCTACTATGCCGATCGAGACTTCATCGGCGGGGTTGTAGGCGCGATGGACGAGGTCCTTCCACTTGCTCAGGTCCGCTTCGCGGGTGTCGAGGCGGAGGTACTTGAGGGCGAGGGTGTCAACGCCTTGGCCGGCGAGATTGAGCGGAACTTCGTAGATACTGGGGACGTCTCGGGCGATGATAACGGCGGCCTGCTCGACGTTGCAGAAGGCGGCGATCTTCTCGCGCATGTCATTTGGTACTTCGCGGTCGGCGCGGCAGAGCAGGATGTCGGGCTGGATGCCGATGCTGAGCATCTCCTTGACGGAGTGCTGCGTGGGTTTCGTCTTCAACTCCTGCGCGGCGGCGATCCACGGGATCAAGGTCACGTGGACAAAGCAGGTGCTGTCTCGGCCGAGTTCCTGGCGCATTTGGCGGATGGCCTCGAGGAAGGGGAGCGATTCGATGTCGCCCACTGTGCCACCGATTTCGACGATGGCGACGTCGCAGTCCTGGCCGATCTTCTTGGCAGCATTCTTGATCTCGTTGGTGACGTGGGGGATCACCTGGACGGTCTTGCCGAGGTAGTCGCCGCGGCGTTCCTTGGTGATGATCTGCTCGTAGATTCGGCCGGTGGTCAGGTTGTTGTCACGCGATAGCTTGGCGTGGGTGAAGCGCTCGTAGTGGCCGAGATCCAGGTCGGTTTCGGCGCCGTCGTCGGTCACGAAGACTTCGCCGTGCTGGAACGGGCTCATCGTTCCGGGATCGACGTTGAGGTACGGGTCAAACTTCATGAGGTTGACCTTCAGTCCACGCGCTTCCAGCAGGCAGCCGATGGATGCTGCCGCCAAACCCTTGCCGAGTGAAGATACAACTCCGCCCGTCACAAAGATGTACTTTGCCGACACGTTCCCGCCCTTAAATTGTGAGTTTTGGATGTGCCCGGTATGCACGAGTAAGTATATCGCGGCGGGTGGTTGGGGGTGTGCGAAACCGGTGCTACCTTGGGGCATGCCCTGGCGAGAGCGACTGGTGAGCCTGGAACGGCAAGCGTATTTCTCCCTGCAGGAGCGGGCGATTCGGCGCGCGAGACGGGCTGCTTTGAAGGCTGGGACGAGGCCCTCCCCCTCCCACCTCCTCACCGGCCAGAAGGGGGAGGATGAGGCGTACTACTGGCTGAGGGGGCTGGGGTACACCGTGGTGGCGCGGCGGTGGCGTACGGAGAGGCTGCGGGGGGACCTCGACCTGGTGGCGTGGGATGGGGATGTGCTGGTCGTGGTGGAGGTGAAGACACTCACCGCGGCGGGGAGGGACGAGGCGTATCGTCCGGCAGAGTGGCAGGTGGACCGGGAGAAGCGGGCGATGCTGCGGCGGATGGCCTGGGCCTATCGCCGGCAGATGCCGGAGCAGTGGCGGGAGCGGGTGGTGACGCGGTTCGACGTGGTGAGCGTCTATCTACAACCAGGTACGCCGGAACCAGGTACGCCAGGCAAGCCAGGAGCGGCGCCGGTGTTCGAACACTTCCGGGGAGCGTTCGCGGCGGTGGAAGAGTAGACGTCCTAGCTAGAACATCCGATTGGTAGGATTGCGGTGTCTAATGCCAGAGGGCAGCACGCCCGGAAGGAAGCATTCGTATGAGCCTGATCGACGCGCCGGAGTACGACCCACGGAAGGACAATCGCAACCGGGCCATCATCATCGGCGTTGGGGTGACGATCACGCTGCTTCTGATCCTCAGCGTTGTTGGGTTCGTGTCGGGCAACGGGTGGCTGTTTACCAACGTGCCGGCGAAGCATCGGGTCAACGAGTTCTTCAATGCGCTGGAGGCGAAGAACTATGCCAGGGCGTATGACCTTTATGAGAACGGGCACCCTGACTCGGGATATCCGTTGAGCCGGTTCACCGAGGACTGGACGACCTACTCGCCGGTGAAGGGGCCGATCACCGAGCACAAGATGAGTGTTTCGGCGACGGACGGCAAGGGGTTTCTCGGGACCGGCGTGATCGTGTGGGTGAAGGTGAATGGCGATCACGACGTGTTCATGTATGTGAGCAAGGCCGATGGAGCGATGACCTGGCCTGCGCCTCATGTGCTGGTGAAGGGGTAAGCCCCTCCCGCATACTTTCCTGCGCAAAATCCTGATTCGAGGGAGTTTGAGGGTAGACCAAGACTCCCTCTAACTACTTACACGGGAAATTCGGCGAAAGGTGCGGGTGGGCATATCGTCACAAGACGCAACCCGCCCATCCCTCCTCCACATCCCAAGGTAGAGGAGATTCGATATGTCCGTTTGGAAACCTCTGGCTTTATCTGCCTTTGCGGCTGCGATGATTGCTGCCGTTCCTGTTGGAACTCCCCGCGCGGATGCGCAGATTTCGGTGAACATCGGCGGCGGGCCGCCGGTTTGCCCGTATGGGTACTTTGATTACGCGCCTTATGACTGCGCGCCGTATGGTTATTACGGCCCCGATTGGTTCAACGGCGGCCTATTCATTGGTGCCGGACCGTGGTTTCACGGACCGCACGGCTTTTACGGACATGTGGACAATCGGTACGATCCGCACCACGGCTACCATGGACCTCTGCCTGACCGTGGATCGCAACAGTTCAATCATTTTCAAGGCAACGAGGCCCGGGATGGACAGGGTCACATCGGTAACCCCGGACATGATGCCGGCGGAGAGCATGCGCTTCCCGGCTTCCATGGCGGTGGTGGTGGAGCGCCGCGTGGTGGTGGACCGGGAGGCGGCGGCGGGGGGCGTGGACCTCGCTAGCTCCTGATGAAGTACCAGTTCCTGAAGGAAGAAAAGGACCCGCTTTGGCGGGTCCTTTTGCGTTCTTCTAGTTTAGTTGGTCCGCGAAATTATTGTGCAAGTATCTGGCGCCCGCAAGCCATTGCGGTTGAAGCAGTTAGCACAGGCCGGCCAGTTTTGATGCTTGACAGAATTTCCAGACACAGAGTTCACAGTGGAACGGGAAAAGCCTGAACGCGCGGGCGCGAAGATTGCGCGGCGAATCGCCAAGGCGGCTTTGCCCGCCGCATTCGTCCCTGCGCTTAGTAAGGGTGCTTGAGGAACTTGCCGGTGCCCTTGGCTACCTTGCCTGTGCCTTTGACGGCTCCCTTGCCGACATCGTACCCGCCCTTGCCTGCGCCTTTGCCTACGGCTTCTGCGCCGTTGACGGGGTGGAGGGTGGCTACGTCCGCGGCTCCCTTGCCGACTCCACCGGCTGCCTGGCCGACGCCGCCGGCGGCTCCCTTGCCGTAGTCTCCGGCTCCGCTGCCGTACTCCCCTCCGGCGCTTTTACCGTGGTGCTTGGTTTGGACCTGCGGTTGGGGCTGTTGAGGCGGTGGGTTCTGGGTTTGGCTGAAAGCTGTAAAGCCTGTGGTGAGGGCGGCCGCGAGAAG
Organism: Granulicella sp.; assembly: GCA_965198545.1. Lineage (GTDB taxonomy): Bacteria > Acidobacteriota > Terriglobia > Terriglobales > Acidobacteriaceae > Granulicella. The sequence goes on from CBDAPS010000005.1 coordinate 608,424, forward strand.
CAGGTTCATGGATCGCATCGCAAAAGCTCCTGCTTTATAGGATGCGTCGACTTCCCGAAGCGTTTGCGGCGTGGTTTGGGGAAGCGTGTTCGAGAATGTGATGTGCGGCATCATCGGCCGGAACGATCTCTTTGGGCCGGGACAGAAAGGCATACCCCAGGGGCTAAAGCCCTTTTCTCGCCCTGCCTGAAGACCCAAGCCTAAAGGCTTGGGGTACCTAGAAGCCAGAACAACTACAGCAACGAGAGCAACTCTAGCAACGAGAGCAACTCTAGCAACGGAGCAACTACAGCAACGAGAGCAACTACAGCAACGAAAAACAACTACAGCAGCTAGGGCGATACAGCAAACGAGAGCGACTATCGCAACGAGAACGACTACCGCAGCAAGAGAGACTACCCCCAGCGAGAGTAGCTACCGCAGCAAAGCAAACAATGATAGTGATGACCGCCTTTAGCGGACGCTATGCCTTCTTGACGGGGTGGATGGGGGCGGCGCCGGTTGTGCGGGGCTCGCGGTAGGTGAGGGTGGCGTGGCTGGGGCTGGGATGGTTGACCTTCGAAGGGCGACCGGTAGATCGCATGCGGTGGTCGGCCTCGGTCCAGGCCGGCAGGGCGGCTTCGGCTTGGATCCAGTGGGCGACCGAGGCTTCGTCGCACCAGTGCATGAGGTGCGGCATGGCCTGCTTGTGCGCGCCGGAGATCATGTAGGCTCGTATGCTCACTTCGGAGTCCCAGGCGGTAATGGTCCAGAAGGTGAAGCTACGGTCTGGGAGAAGTGCGCCGCCGAGGAAACCCTCTGCGTGCCTGATCTGCGCGTTCGAGCGCAGTGCGTGCACGGCGAACTGCGGCAGGAAGCGGAACGAGCGGATACGCAGACGCGTGAGGCTGACGAAGGGCATGCAAGGAAAGCTTAGCGCGTGGTGCAGGTCTGTCTACGCCAGACCCGGCAGCATTACTTCCTACAATGCGACATCCCGGTACTTCATTGAGACCCCTTCTAAGCACGGTCTCAGCTTTATTGTGTAACGTTCGTGCCTGCTCGCATGTATGGACGCAAATTGCTGGCCAGCATCCGGTCGAGCATGCGATCTGACAGGAGTCTGATGAGTCGGACGATGATCGCGGTACTGCGACCGATCGTATAGCGAGTCCGAGGTCGTTTGCTGGCGATCGCGTTTGCAATGACATGGCCTGCGTCCTCGGGAGACGCTCCTCCGGCAGTCGCTGCCTGCGCCTGCGCAACAACCGCATGCATTAGCGCGGCATAGCGTCCCCGCTGCTCCTCTGTCATCGTTTGAATGATCTGTTCGCCACGACGATAGACCTGCCCGAGCATTCTGGTGTTCACAGCGCCAGGTTCAATCACGACAACCTTCACACCCAGCGGTTCCAGTTCGCGGCGCAAAGAATCGCTTACCGCTTCAAGGGCGAACTTCGTACCCGCGTAGGGGCCATACGTTGCCATGGCTACCTTGCCCCCTACGGAGGAGATGTTGACGATGGTGCCGCGATTTTCCATGAGCGCGGGAAGCAGAGCTTGCATCATCGCAACATGGCCGAAGAGGTTAACTTCGAACAGGCGCCGCCAATCTGAGAGTGGATAGGTTTCTAGCGGCGCATTCACCGCCACGCCTGCGTTGTTGACCAGCGCGCGCAACCGACGACGCCCGGGATCATCGGCAATGCGCTGCACGAGTGCTGCGATACCTGCTTCGTCGGTGATGTCGAGCAGAAGGGGTTCCAGGTTTGCGGCGCGTAGGGCATCGCCATCGTCGCTGCGCCGGACACCCGCGAGCACATGAAACCCGCGCCGGGCAAGTTCGCGCGCAGTGGCAGCGCCGATCCCGCTGGAGGCACCCGTAACGACAACAAGTTCCTGTTTGGTAGGCAGATTCTTCATCACTTCGATCCTTTGTTTCCAGTGGAAGGGGCAAAGCGCGAAGCAAGCACCTTCGTGCGTTGTTCAAGTACGTCCATCGAAGGTTGATCCGCGAACAATCCTTCCAATGCGAGTAGAAAGACCTCAGCGCTTGTCCGGTCGCCTAAGATGGTGGCGATGCATTGGTGAACGATCTTGCGGTAGAGTGCATCGTTCTCGGCATCGATCAGGGCACAGGTTTGAAGGAACTCGCTTCCCATGGCGGTGCCTACCATCTCCGCCCAGGGCTCAAGCGCCATAAGGCGGCAAACCTTCATCAGGCGTTCGTAGGAACTACCTGGCTCTTCTGCGGCCAGCTTCGCCGCGGCTTGTCGGGAGAGCAGCCAATCGGCAAAAACCGCTTGGTAGACCTCTTCTTTGTTCTTAAAGAGCCGGTAGAGCAAGGTGCGCGAAAGGCTGGCCTTCTTCGCAATGTCCTCGAAGGCCGTCTTTGCATACCCGAAGTTGAGAAAGCACCAGCGTGCGGCAAGCAGTACCTTCGACTTTCGAGTGGCAGCTTCATCCTGTGTCAGCCTGACAACCATTCAACACATCGTGACAAAAAACGTCTTATATGTCAATGTGGCACGCATCTTGTTGCAGAGCCTTGGCCGAGATGAAATCACGCGAACCCTAGTCAGAGGGATGATTGGTCCTGTAAACGCCGTTTACGGAAGTTGTTTTTGCAGGCCGTTTGAGCGAGTGCTTTTTCCTGGGGATAAAACTGAGTACGAAGCAACACCTGAATGTCCGTATCTAACGACTCTCAAGCCGCATAGAGACTCTTACCAGGAATACGAGCCGTCCTTGTGGAAGAAGCCGCCGGTGGGGCTGTCGTCGGGCTGTTGTGCGAAGCGCACGATGGCTTCCGCGCCTTCTTCGATGGTTTGCGTGCCGGTATTGTTGTTGAGCTCCGTTGCGGTGAAGCCGGGGCAGATGGAGTTCACCCTGATTTTTGTGTCGCGCAGTTCCCAGGCGAGGTTCACGGTGAACATGTTGAGCGCGGCCTTGGACGCGTTGTAGGCGAGCGGCTTCGCGGCGTAGAAGGGCGAGGTGGCATCGCTGTTGAGGGCGAGCGAGCCGAGGCCGCTGGAGACGTTGATGATGCGCGCGCTTTCCGCGGCGCGAAGCAGGGGCAAGAGCGGCTGCGTGAACTCGACGGTGCCGAAGAAGTTGATGTCGAAGGTGCGCTTCAGGGCAGCTGTCTTTACGGTGCTTGCGGGGCCGTCTGCGCCGGTCATGTCGAAGACGCCGGCGTTGTTGATCAGGACGTCGAGGTGGCCGAAGTCTTTTTGGATTTGGGCGGCCAAGGCGGTGGCTGTTTCGTGGGCGTGGTCGAGATCGGCGAGGACATAGCGGACGTCGGAGTTTTTGGAGCCCTCGCTGCGAAGCTTGGCCGCAGCTTCTTCGCCTCGGGCGGCGTCGCGCGCGCCGAGCAGAACGGTGAATCCCGCCTGGCCTAGCTGCTGGGCTACTTCAAAACCGATGCCTTTGTTTGCGCCTGTGATCAGAACTACCTTTGCCATGACGTTGTCTCTCTTCCTGTTGGAGCAGGAGTTAGACGTCATGAGAAGAAGGGGAGATTCTGGTTTGTTGGGGTTCGCAGCTTTTCCCCGGACATCGGAGCGGTGCCGGGGAGAGCCTTCACGCCATGTACGCCAAGTTGCGCCAAGTTCCGCCAAGGAGCGTGATGGGCGCAGTGTGGCGGCTACTGCTGGCTGGCTTTGCGGGCGGCTTCAAATTCGTCGCCGGAGTGCCAGGTGATGGGCGGGGCGGTCAGGGATCGCCAGCCGAGGGCAATGCCCAGGCGGCAGAGGGTGGCGTTGCCGGTGAAGTCCCACCAGTCGTGGAAGTTGTCGGAGACGTTGTGGTAGTCGTTCTTACCGTAGTCGGCGGAGACCTTCTTCGCCCAGGCTTCGTCGTGGCCCTTGTAGACGCCACCCTGGCCGATGGAGAAGGCCGGAACTCCGGCGTGGGCGAAGGAGAAGTGGTCGGAGCGGTAGTAGCCTCCGCCGGTATCGGGCCGAGGGGCCGGGATGGTGTAGCCGAACTCCTTCGCGGTGGCTTCGAGCGTGGGGTAGAAGCTGGTGCGCTGGGCTCCGCCAGCGTGGAGCTGGTTGCCTTGGCCGAAGGGGAGGATCTCGTCGAAGTTGAGATCGAGATTGAGCTGGCCGATGGGGACGGGTGGGTGCTCGGCGAGGTAGGCGGAGCCGAGCAGGCCCTGCTCCTCGGCGGTGACGGCAGCGAAGATCATGGTGTGTGGCGGATGGACGTGCGCTTGACCGAGAACTCGGGCCATTTCGAGGATCATGGCGGTGCCGGTGCCGTTGTCTCCTGCGCCGTTGAAGATGGCGTCTTCGCCGGGTTTGGCATCGGTCTTTACACCGAGGTGGTCGTAGTGTGCGGTGTAGATGACGGCCTGGTCTTTTGAACTCGCCTGCTGGGGTGTGGTGGGCTTGAGGAGGCCGATGACGTTGGGGGACTGGAAGGTGCGAACGGTGCTGGTGACCGTGGCGTCAAGGGTGATGGGGAGCTCGCGGGCGTGGAAGCCTCGCTTGCCTGCGGCGGCGAACTCGGCGTCGAAGGTGGTGCCAGAGGCGGCGAATATCTTCTCCGCCACGGGTAGCTGAATCCACGCAGCGGCCTGCACGTGCGGTCGGCCGTCATGGGTGAGGAAGGTCTTCTCGGAGGTATTGGAGTTGCGGACGACGTCCCAGCCGTAGGCGGCGAGGTCGGTGCGATGGATGATGAGGGCGCCGATGGCTCCCATGCGGGCAGCCTGCTCGAACTTATAGGTCCAGCGTCCGTAGTAGGTGAGGGTGGGGCCGCCGAAGAAGCTGGGGTCGGGCGAGGGCGGGTCATTGACGAGGCAGAGGATGACCTTGCCCTTGACGTCGATGCCGGCGTAGTCGTTCCACTGGAACTCGGGGGCCGTGATGCCGTAGCCGACCCAGACGACGGGAGCGTGGATGGTGGCGGAGGGCTTGAGCTGCTCGTTGAAGACGACGAAGTCGTCGGCGTAGTGGAGCGTGAGGGGCGAGCCGAATTTGGGAGTGAGGGTGAAGGTGGTGGCGGCGGGGTCGGCCTTGACGCTGGTGAAGTCGACCTGCTGGAAGAAGGTTCCGTTGTCGCCACCGGGGGCGAGGCCGAAGCTTTCAAACTGGGTGGCAATGTAGGCGGCGGCGGTCTGGCCCCCGCGCTGGCCGGGGTAGCGGCCTTCCAGGAGGTCGTCGGAGAGGAACTTGTCGTAGGCGCGGATGCTTGTGGCGGAGACGGCGGCCTGGGCGGCGGTGACGTCAGGAGGAAGCGGCTGCTGGGCGGCTAGAGGCAGGCTGAGAACGAGAGCTGCGGCAAGGCGATGCATACGTTCACTTTACAGGCGCGCGGGTGTTCGGGAGAGCTTTCAAAGCCCGTGTATGCGATGTTGCGCGACGTTACGCCGTGTGGTCTTCGGCGCGCTCCTTACGGATGTGGGCGATGAGGTAGATGCCGATGGCGATGTTGAGGAGGAAGACGACGACTTTGCCTGCCGTGGGGTGGCGGTGGAGCTCGTAGAGTTCCAGCGGGACGAGCGAGAACGTGATGATGGTGGTAAACCACTCTGCCCAGCGTTTCCGGAGCCAGAGGCCAAAGCCTTCGGTGAAGAAGAGACCGGCGTAGAAGAAGCTGGCGATGCCGGCAGCGCGGAGTTTCTCGGGCGAGACGTTGGCGAGCTTGCCGATGGCGCGGTCGATGAGGGCGCGGTCAGGGTCGATGCCGAAGCGCTCGACGATGTTGTCGAGCGTAGCCTCGGAGTGGTTGTGCGCGAGGCGGAGAACGGCGATGCCGACGGCCACCATCATGACGGCCTTGACGAGCTTGAAGAGGGCGATCCAGCGGAGGAGGCTGGGTTGGGAAGATTTCATGCCAAGGGCAATCTTATCGTCAGAACGCCGCGGGGCCCGCGTGGGAGCGTTCCTTCTCGATCGAAAAGGGTCAAAGGCGGCGCCTGGATTGATTGGCCGCCCCGGGCGTTTGCTTTTCGGGGCGCAGGTGGGAGCCGTTGACCGCGACGCGCTCGTCGAAGATGTAGCAGTCGCCATGCCATTGGCTTTGGGAGTCGGGAGTTTCCTGGAGGTAGCGCAGGATGCCGCCGCGCAGGTGGTAGACCTCGGGAAAGCCGTTCTGCAGCATGTACGCCGAGGCCTTTTCGCAACGGATGCCTCCGGTGCAGAACATCGCGACCTTCTTGTGCCGGGTGGGGTCGAGGTTCTCGCTGACCCAGGCGGCGAAGTCTGAGAACGTTTCAAGCGGCGGGACTACCGCGCCGGTGAAGGTGCCCAACTCGGTTTCGTAGGTGTTGCGGGTGTCGAGTAGCAGCACGTCGGGGTCGGCTACTAGAGTGTTCCAGTCGGCGGGTTCGACGTGGGTGCCGGGCCGGGTGGGGTCGACGGGCTGGTCGGCGCGGAAGGTGATGGTTTCGCGCTTGTGCTTGAACTTGAGGCGGCGGAACGGAGGCTGCTCGCTGGAGGAGAACTTCACGTCTGCGCGCTCCAGGCCGGTGCGCTGCTCGAGCAGTCTGAGGAAGCGTTCTATCGTCTGCTCCGACCCGGCCATGGTGCCGTTGATGCCTTCGGGCGCGAGCAGCGTGGTGCCGCGGAGATCGGTGGCGGCGAAGGCCTGGTGCAGCTCGTCGCGAAGGGCCTGCGGGTCCGCCAATGCGAAGAAACGATAGAAGGCCGCTACGGTGTACATCCTGCTTTCAGTTTAGCTGCGAGGCGGTGAAAGGAACCTGAGTTTTGGATAGGATGGGCGTGCTATCGAAGCAGTTCCGCCAGGTGTCGTCACCAAGTACGTCGTGACAATGCGAGAAGCGAATGAGAGGATGATCGCGAGATGAAAGCTCGCAACTGTCTTCTTGCTTCTGTTGTTCTGTGTGTGAGCGGCCTGCTGATCGGGTGCGGCGGCACCATGGCGGCAGGCGGCGGGTCGACGAGCACGGGTTCTACGAAAGGGACGAGCGCCGACCTGAGAGGCGGATGGCTGATTGCGGGAACCATGCCGCTCAGCAATCTCCTGGGCAGTGGGAGCTATCCCTTTGGGCTTGCCCTCAATCTGGACATTCTCAATGGGCAGGTGACGGGCTACGGCTCCATGGAGCTTCCGTGCGGAGGCAGCAGCGGAGCGTTTACCGGGGCTGTCGGGGGTGGCATCCGGCTGGCGAGTGCCACGGTCGCGGCGGATGGAAGCTTCACGCTGACGGACGTGCTGGTGGGAGCAACACGCAACACCAGGTTGTGGTGCAGGGCACGGTGCCCGCGACGGCGGGTGGAGTGTGGTCGGGGACGTACACGGTGTCCGCTCCGCTGGCCAGCTGCAATGGGGTGGTTCCCCCGGCGCAGACGGGAACGTTTACGGCGCAGAAGATTGCCGACCTGGACGGCACGTTTGCCGGAAAAGGGACGGTGAATGGAGCTGGGAATGGAGCTGGGAATGGAGCTGGGAATGGAGCTGGGAATGGAGCTGGGAACGGAAATTCAACGGCGGTCACGTTCTCGGCGTCGATCACGCAGGGCGGGGCGGCGAGCATCAACGGGCTTACGGACAGGCTGAACGACCAGAATGTGCTGAATGGGAGCCTGCAGGTGCAGGGCATCTCGTGCTTCAAGAGCGGAACGGTGAAGACAAGTGCGGGGTTTCCGGCAGCGAGCCTGACGGGCAATCAGGCACTAATGGAGTTCCTGATGGACGACGGCTCAACCGTGCTGATGAACGGGACGGAAGCCGATACCGCCGCTTCTACGCTGGTGGCGGTCTCGTTGCTGGTGAGCGGTGGCGCGTGCGACAAGACGTTCGTCTCGCTGACGACGGCGGTGAAGCAGTAGAGGCCGTGTATCCGTTGTCTGCGCGGGGGAGAGTCGTTCCGCGGGAAGCTTCAGGTTCTTAACGGAAGTTCCGCAGGTCGCGGGCGGCAGGATAGATGCGGTGGATCAGCATGGGATCGCCGGGTTCGTAGATGATCCAGTTGGTCCGCTGCTGAAGAAGCGGAGCGGTTCGCCAGTAAGGTCCGGGCGGAGGATGCCCATATGCTGGTGATCGGCCAGCAAATCGAAAAGGTCGAATAGATCTGTGTAGACCTTCGCGGCGACAGCAGCGCCGAATCTTTCCGTCACCGCCGCCTCGATGTTGTCTAGGTCGTCGAGCGCTGGAGAGAGTAGCCGGTGTTTCATGCAGCCTGACGGACTCTGGCGGCTCTCCGTTCGGCGAGGATGGCGTGCGCTTCTTCAGGAGAGTAGCTTTCGCCGCGTTTCCGTGCGGCGACGCTTTCCTCGATCTTGCGCCGAATGTCATCACGATTCTGAAAGAGCCAGTCTCCGCTCCGCTGTTCGGCCTCAACGAGGTCGAGGGCGTGGGCGAGGAGTTCGGACGGCTCGCGGAAGAAACCAGTGGCGACGGCTAGCTGGATGCGCTGTTCGAGAGCGGGATCGAGGGTCAGAGCCATGGGGAGAGTATACGGCGGGTGCGGATGGGGTTGCCGGCCGCGCGGAAGGCAAACCAGTCGTTCTGCTGCGCGGCACTCCGGCCTTCGGCAGAGCGGAACCCACTCATGGCGATCCGCTCAGATTCAACGGCTTCCCTACCGTTTCTCTACGGATTTTTTACTCACTTCTGCTCTCTACTGGAATGGCTGCGCGAACTCGCTGAAGAGAGACAGGAACGCATGCACAAACCTCATCATGCCGACTGAACGATATTCCGAAGAGACCGACATCCGCCAGAGACGTCCCGACCCCTACCCGCTTCCTGCTCGCCCGCCTGATTCGAGGTCACAGGACAGACGATACGCCCGCGAAGACCTCCATGCTTCGGGAGTATGCCGTGACCCTTATTGCGATCCTGATAGGTGCAGCGATCCTGGTTCTGCTCGCCCATGCGCTGCGCTGAGCGCATGGGCGGCGGTCTCTGAGGGCCTTCGGTAGTGCGGTAAAGGCGTCTCTTGGGCGGATTGTTCGGCATGGGCTGAAGCCGTGCCCTTCCGGTTTGCCACACGGGATTGTTGTGGTGGGCGCGCTGTATTAGATATCTATCCGCGAACTATACTTTTGCGCGCGCGCTCGAGAATGAAGTGGATCTCAGTTTCCTGACTGTCCAGGCGTTTCACAGCGGCCTCCGCACGGGAAAGAACGTTCACAACATTCGTCGTATTGGCATTAATTTCTTCCTGCAACCAGAATGTCAAAGCGCTTGCTACAAGTATGTCTTGGTCGTATTCTATTGCCTTCTGCACCGCTTCTTCGTAGGCAACGCGAGCGCTTTCAAGTCGATTTTCACGGAACGCAATGAGGCCACGATTCGCAATTTGCGCGACTTCTACGGCATGTGTCGTCGTTCCCCGAATGCGCAGTAAAGTACTCTTAGCCTCTTCGAGTTTGTTGTAGCTGGCATAAGCGAACGCGAGGGATATGAGCAAGAGATGCTCTTGAGGATTTGCATCCAAGCCGAAACGCGCAAGCTTTATTGCTGCTTCATAGTCGCCCAAGAGGACTGATGCGACGTGAGAAGCAACCAAGGCTGGCCGGCCAGAAAATGGCTGATCTCGGAGCCATCTGATCGAGTTAGCGGCCGCTGCATTCCAGTCGCGCTTAGCATGCGCTTCCCATGCCAGTGCCTCGTAAGTTCGCTCAATTCGGAAGTCGATTACGTTCAAATCCGTCAAAAATCTGCCTTCAGTTCGCGAGAAAGAAATTTGACCTGTGCCAAGCTGTTTTCGTTCGGTTCCCTAAGAACTTGTCTTAGATTCTTTTTTGCTTTCCTTACACTTCCTGTATGCAACTCGAGCGTCGCGATAGCAGCAGAAAGCTCTGTTGTCTCGCTTGGGCGGAGATCGTTGCTTGACGCAAGTCTTACGCCCTGGTCGATCCCGAAGGAAATGAATCCAGCGGACGTTGCAGTGGCTATCTCCGCTGAGATGATCCATGGGTCGTATCGCATCAAGCGTGAGGTGCGCAACGCTCGATGTGCTCTGTCGGGCTCTCCCAAATGAATGAACAGCCGAGCAGCTGATCGAAGTACGAAGCGGTTCTCTGGAGCAAGGGAGAGCGCGATAGTCATAGCTCTGCGAGCTTTGTCTGATTGACCTTGCGTCGCGTAGAGCAGGGCAAGGTCTACCCACAGAACAGCATTTCGCGGACGTCCAGTGAGCGCACTTTTGTGTGTACCGACTAGCTGACGGGCTTCTTCTTTCGAAGGAGCATGAAGGACGGTTGCGGCCTCTGCGCTGGATGGCCTGCCTTCAAGTGCTAAACGAGCGAGTTTCGTTAGCGGACTGTCGGGAAGATCTCCGCTTTGCTGCTCCAGAACGAAATGAGCGGCCTCTTTGGCGGTATCATTTGCTTCCAGAAGACAGGATGCAGAGAGTAAATGGCCCCAGCGAATGAAAGAGAACCTGCCCCTCGCCACGCTTCTTCGAGGCTTGTCAGATCAGGTGCGAGTTCTGAGGAAATTCGTGTGGTCCCGGATTCGGTAAGTTCCCCGAGTGTGACCGTTGTGGCGAACCTTCTCCAGCGAGGGATGACGTTGCGATCTACTTTTTCAAGAATTGCCGCCACTAAACCCCCGCGTATCTGCCGAGATCAGCCTTCGTCGCCATAACGTCAAAACGTGTAACGTATCTTTCTAAAGCAATCTTGTTCAAAGGCTTACCTGGATAGCCTCGCTTCCTTGGGTCAGGCTCGCAAAGCTGCTCAAAAATTGGTGTGAGATCGCCTCGTAGCTTTGCGGGGAGTTGATTACCAAACTCTTGGATGGACATACTGAAGGCGTTCGACAAATATGGGAGGACTTCATCAAAGGTGCCCATCCAGTGTGGTGGCCAGAATGCGGCTGGAAGTAATATCCACAATGATGCAGTAGCAGTGGTCCGAGTGAACATGAAGCAGACAAGACTCCCAAGCATGTAAAGGTCGTATGCTATTCGTCTCTGAGTCCAATCTGGTTCTATGAACGAATAGTTAACCTCGGGGGGAGCGTAATTGGGATCGCCAGCCCAAGATAAGCTATCGAAAGGTGAATAGGAACCGGCGCGAGACGCTCTTCCCAAATCTGCGAGTTTGCTGATCTGATGTTTGGAATCCGCCGAAAAAACTAGGACGTTGGACGGCTTCAGGTCTTGGTGCACGACGCCCGCGCCGTGGAGCTGCTTGAGACCGGTCGCAATGTGGTGAAGCGCCCTTAATTTCCACGAAAGATCGTGCCCCGATGCGGGTTGGTCCATTTGAGCCCGTACATCTCGATCTGCCTTCTCGAAGAGGAGAAAAGGCACCTGCCCCAAAGTGGAGTTATCTACATCGGCCGTGCCGCTTCCTACAGCTCGAACGATCCTATCCATGCTTCTGCTGCCGCAAAAATCGAGCATGTCGGTTTCGAAATTAAACAGTTCGGTGATCTGTTGCAGCAGCTTAGTTTGGTCAGCCCCTCTGATGAAGGCAGGGCTAAAGTCCAAGGCCTTCACAAATACAACGTCACCGTCGCTATTTTGAGCGGTATAAGTCTGACAGAAGTTACCTCCTGTGGCATTTGGATTACGTCTGCGTAGCTGGCCGACCTTCCACTCACCATTTAGTACAAGCCCTTCGAATTGCTCTGCTGGATTTGGCATTCGTAATCTGTTCCTCTATAGAACTTTGATCACCTCGCCTCTGCTGTACAGACGGCGAGGTGAGGTTTTGTTGATCAGTGCAGCACATCGCAACTACGTGATTACGACTAGCTGCAGCCGCTGGTGCTTCCGCATTCCATGCAGCGGTAGCAGGAGCCGTTGCGGGTCATGATGGCTCCGCAGGTGGAGCAGCTTGGGGAGTCGCCCATGTCGTAGAGGCTCTTCATGGCCGAGGCGGTGTGGTAGAGGCCGCGGTCTTCGATCAGCTAAGGGATTAGGGAGTAGGGAATAGGGAGTAGGAGAGGCGTCCGCGATGCCGCTGCGGGCGGTCAGGTCGGGGGCGATTGCTCCTTGGGGGGCTCGGCGGTCGTTGTATTGGGTTGGGTCTTCGAGGAGCGAGGTGGGCTCGTTCGCGCTGCCGTTGAGGGTGGGGATGATGGTGTTGTCGGGGCTCACCACCGCTCCGGCTACGGGGATGGCAGTGGGCGGGGGCCAAAATGCGGGGATCCTTCGCTTGCAACAAGGAGGACAGCGTTAGGACGCCGTGGGGGCGGCGCCGGGCTGGGTGTTGAGGCCGGCGAAGAGGGTTAGCTGTTCGCCGGAGAGGAAGCGGAGCTGCATCCAGCGGAAGAGGTAATCCATGATGGACTTGGCGAAGCCGATCTGCTCGTTGCCGGTCCAGCCGGAGGGCTCGAAGCGGGTGTGCGCGAACTTCTCGCAGAGCAGCTTGAGCGGCACGCCGTGCTGGAGGCACATGGAGACGGCTGTCGCGAAGCTGTCCATGAGGCCGGAGATGGTGGAGCCTTCCTTGGCCATGCGGATGAAGATTTCGCCGGGGCAGCCGTTGGGGTAGAGGCCGACGGTGACGTAGCCTTCGTGGTCGGCGATGCGGAACTTGTGCGTGATGCTGGCGCGCTCGGCGGGGAGGCGGTGACGGACGGCGCGCGGCGGGCCGGCGGAGTCCGGGTGCGTCGGCGCTGTTCTGGGTGGCGGCGTGGAGGAAGATGTCGAGCTGGGCCTGGGCGGCGGCGAGCTTCTGCTCTCGCTGTCTGCGGCTTCCTGCTGGGCTTCGGCGGTGAGGGACTTCTCGGCGGCGAGGAGCTCGGCGAGCTGGCTGCGGTTGCCGGCTTCGTGCGGCGGACTGGGGTGGCCTTGGAGTCGCCGGTGCCCTTCGAGTCCTTGTCAGTCTGGGCGCGAGACGTTGAGGGGCTGGGTTCCCTTGGAGCCGTCGCGGTAGATGGCTACGGCCTTGAGGCCGAGGCGCCAGGCTTCGGTGTAGGCGTTGGCGATGTCTTCGACGGAGCAGTCGTTGGGGAGGTTGACGGTTTTGGAGATGGCTCCGGAGAGGAAGGGCTGGGTGGCGGCCATCATCTTGACGTGGCCCTGCCAGGAGATGGTGCGGGTTCCCTTGGCGGGCTTGAAGGAGCAGTCGAAGACGGCGAGGTGCTCTGGCTTGAGGGCGGGCGCGCCTTCGATGGTGCCGGTGGCGTCGATGTAGTTGACGATGGCTTCGACCTCGGACTCCTTGTAGCCGAGCTTGAAGAGGGCACCGGGGACGGTGTTGTTGACGATCTTGATCATGCCGCCGCCGACGAGCTTCTTGTACTTGACGAGGGCGAGATCGGGCTCGATGCCGGTGGTGTCGCAGTCCATCATGAAGCCGATGGTGCCGGTGGGGGCGAGGACGGTGACCTGGGAGTTGCGGTAGCCGTACTGCTCGCCGAGGACGAGGGCTTCGTCCCAGGCGGCCTGGGCGGCGGCCTTGAGGTCGGTCGAGGCCGATGACCTTGAAGGGCTCCTTCGAGGACTTGAGGGAGCTTGTCGATGTTGTTGACCTCGGCGCGGTGCATGCGGATGACGTCGAGGAAGGGCTCGCGGTTGGCGTAGAAGCCGGGGCAGGCTCCGCCCTGGACTCCCGTGGACTTGGTGATCGAGGTGGCGGCGCCGAGTGGGGGGCAGTCGGCGGCGATGCGGGCCGATTGGGCGTAGGCGTCGCCGCAGAGGATGGAGGTGACGGTGGCGGCGAAGGCGCGGCCGGCGTCGGAGTCGTAGGGCAGGCCGAAGTCCATGAGGAGCGCGCCGAGGTTGGCGTAGCCGAGGCCGAGCGGGCGGTAGTCGTGCGAGTTGCGCGAAATCTGCTCGGTGGGGTAGCCGGCCGCGTCGACGATGATCTCCATGGCGGTGGCGACGATGGCGATGGCGTGGCGGTAGGCGGGGATGTCGAACTGGCCGCCGGGGGTGAGGAACTTCATCAGGTTGAAGCTGGCCAGGTTGCAGGCGGAGTCGTCGAGGAACATGTACTCCGAGCAGGGATTGCTGGCGTTGATGCGGTCGGTGTTCTTGCTGGTGTGCCAGCGGTTGATGGTGGTGTCGTACTGCATGCCGGGGTCGCCGCACTGCCAGGTGGCTTCGGCGATCTGGTGCATGAGGTCGCGGGCACGGAAGGTCTTGACGGGGGTGCCGCCCTTCACGGCCTTGAGGGAGAAGTCGAGGTCGTTTTCGACGGCGTGCATGAACTCGTCGGTGACGCGGACGGAGTTGTTGGCGTTCTGGAAGAAGATGCTGGTGAAGGCTTCGCTGTCAGGGCCGGAGCCGTCGTAGCCGGCGGCCATGAGCGTCCAGGCTTTGCGCTCTTCCTGCACCTTGCACTGGATGAAGTCTTCGATGTCGGGATGGTCGACGTTGAGGATGACCATCTTGGCGGCGCGGCGAGTTTTTCCGCCAGACTTGATGACGCCGGCGAAGGCGTCGAAGCCACGCATGAAGCTCAGCGGGCCGGAGGCGGTGCCGCCGCCGCTGAGGGTTTCCATAGAGCCGCGGATCTTCGAGAGGTTGGAGCCAGCGCCTGATCCCCACTTGAAGAGCATGCCCTCGGTCTTGGCGAGGGTGAGGATCGAGTCGAGGGAGTCGTCGACGGAGTTGATGAAGCAGGCGGAGCACTGCGGGCGGGAGTAGCCGGTGCGGGAGAACACGGTCTCGCCGGAGGCGCTGTCCCAGTGCCAGTTCTGGGCGTCGGAGTTGGGCTCGAGGCGGTCGCAGCCGACGTTGAACCAGACGGGCGAGTTGAAGGCGCACTTCTGGTTGACGAGGAGATGGGTGAGTTCGGCGAAAAAGATGTCGGCGTCGGCGGCGGTGGCGAAGTAGCCGTCGCGCTTGCCCCAGTCGCGGATGGACTCGGCGACGCGGGAGATGAGGTCGCGGACGCCTTTTTCCCGCTCGGGGGTGCCGACCTGGCCGTGAAGGTACTTGCTAGCGACGATATTAGTCGCGGTCATGGACCAGTCTGCGGGGACTTCGACGTCCTTCTGCTCAAAGATGAGCTTGCCCTTGAAGTCCTGGATGACGGCGTCGCGGAGCTCCCACTTGACCTCGTCGAAGGGGTTCACGCCGGGTTTGGTGAAGTAGCGGCTGAACGTGAGGCCCCTGGACTTTGAGGCCCCCTTGGGGAACGGCGCGCTGGCAGTAGCGGCACCGGCGGAGGACGTGGTGGGGGCTTCAGTGTGGGCGGCGGAACGGGTCGTGTCAGGCATGGCGGCGGTGCGTACCTCGTACAGAAGATTGGATGAAAACAACTGGAAGACGACTGCGGGCCCGGCGCAGGGCCGGGTGGGAAACAGAACAGGAAAACTCGAAGAGCCGGACAGCCGTTTGGGGTCTGTGAGGGTCCTGGCGGGCGCAAGAGGGCTACGCTCCGGCGGTGGGCCGCGGGAGGTGTGAGCCCCAACAGCAGGCGCTGCACCAGTGTCGTGAGATCGAAAGTACCGCCCTATCTAGGGTGAGTCAAGCGTTTCGACACAATATCTAGTGGTATCGAGATAGGTACTGCCTTTTGTGCCACTTAGGTGGGACACCGTTTCGGCTTTTTCCCGTTTTGCTGGGGTTTCGGTGTGGAAAGCTCAGCGAAGGGGCGTCTTTTCTGGGTTCGAGAGAGCGGCGCGTTCATCGCGTGTTCACGAAAGCGCCGCAGTGCCAGAGTACGTCTGCCGAGGCCGGGGAAAATGCGTGAATCGAGGCAGTTTGGTGGAAAACGGGCCTCTGCCTTGCGGCACGAGCCTTCAGTTTCAGCCGGGTGTGTTCCCCTAACGCGCGTACTTTCCCAAGCATCAGAGTGAGAAGGAGCTTTTATGCGAATTACCGACATTCTTTTCGCGACCGCCTTTGCCGCCGGCTTGACGGCTCATGCTCAAACCCAGGCACCACCGCCTCAGCAGCAGCAGACCCAAGTGCAAACAAAACACCACGGCAAGAGCGCCGGCGGCGAGTACGGCAGCGGAGCCGGAGACTATGGCAAAGGTGCAGCCGGCGGAGTGGGCCAAGCCGCAGGAGGCGTGGGCAAAGGTGCTGCCGACGTGGCCACGCTGCACCCCATCAACGGCGCGGAAGCCGTCGGCAAAGGCGCGGGCAAGGGAGGCTACGACGTGGGCAAGGGCGCGGTGAAAGGCACAGGCAAGGTGGCCAAGGGCACCGGCAAGTTCCTAAAGCACCCCTACTAGCCCTACTAAGACTTACTAGAAGCGTTCAGGCGCTGGCGCAGTCTGCCGCACTCGGCCAGCGAGCGGTGCCTTCGGGGCGTCTGGATTTCACGTCCCAACCCACGAAAGGGAAAAGGACCCGCCAAAGCGGGTCCTTCTGTTCCTCTAGAAGCTAGCGCGGTCCGTGTCCGCCGCCACCCGGTCCACCGCCACGCGGCGCTCCGCCACCTTGACCGCCGCCATGGAAGCCCGGGAGCGAATGCTCACTGCCGCCGGGATGCGGTTCGGGACCGACATGACCCTGACCGTCACGAGCTTCATTACCCTGGAAGTGATTAAACTGCTGCGAACCGCGCTCCGGCATGGGCCCGTGGTATCCGTGGTTCGGGTCATACCGATTGTCTACGTGGCCGTAGAAGCCACGTGGCCCGTGGAACCAAGGCCCTGCTCCGATAAAGATGCCGCCGTTATACCAATCCGGGCCGTAGTAGCCGTACGGCGCGCAGTTGTATGGAGCGTAGTCAAAGTACCCGTACGGACAGACCGGCGGACCACCGCCAATGTTCACCGAGATCTGCGCGTTCGCGCGGGGAGTTCCAACGGGAACAGCAGCCATCACCACAGCCGCGACGGCAGACAAAGCAAGAGGTTTCCAAACGGACATATCGTTCTCCTTCAACCTCGGATGAGGAGGAAGGGCGCGCAGGTTGCGTCTTGTCACGATATGCGTACTCACACAGACGATGCACGCAGGTCGAGAACACGGGATCTCGTAGACTTCTCCACAGTCAACGCCCGCTGAAAGAGGGCTTTGGAGCTACCCCTTCACCAGCACATGCGGGGCAGGCCAAGTCATGGCGCCGTCCACTTTACTGACGTACATGAACACATCGTTATTCCCGTTCACCTTCACCCACACGATTACGCCGGTGCCGAGAAACCCTTTCCCATCTGTCGCCGAAACACTCATTTTGTGCTCGGTGATCGGTCCCTTCACCGGCGAGTAAGTCGTCCAGTCTTCGGTGAAGCGGCTGAGCGGGTACCCGGAGTCAGGATGGCCATTCTCATAAAGGTCATACGCCCTGGCATAGTTCTTCGCCTCCAGTGCGTTGAAGAACTCATTGACCCGGTGCTTCGCCGGAACGTTGGTGAACAGCCACCCGTTGCCCGACACGAACCCAACCACGCTGAGGATGAGAAGCAGCGCGACCGTCACCCCGACGCCAATCACGATGGCCCGGTTGCGATTGTCTTTCCGTGGGTCGTACTCCGGCGCGTCGATCAGGCTCATGGCAATGCTTCCTTCCGGGCAGACGCCCAATGGCATTAGACACCGCAATCCTACCAATCGGATGTTCCAGCCAGATCCCTAGTCTTCCGCCGCTGCGAACGCCGCCTGAAAGTGCTCGAACACCGGCTCGACCTCCGGCTGGAGGTACACGCTGATCACGTCAAACCGCGTCGTGACCCGGTCCCGCCATTGCTCCGGCATTTGCCGACGGTACGCCGATGCCATTCGCCGCAGCATCGTTCGCTTCTCCCGGTCCACCTGCCACTCTGCCGGACGATAGGCCTCTTCCCTGCCGGCCGCCGTAAGAGTTTTCACCTCCACGACCACCAGCAGGTCTCCATCCCAAGCCACCAGGTCCAGATCCCCCCGCAGCCTCTCCGTTCGCCATCGCCTTGCCACGACTGTGTACCCCAGGCCCCTGAGCCAGAAGTAGGCCTCATCCTCGCCCCGCTGGCCGGTGATGAGGTGGGAGGGGGAGGGCCTCGCCTGAGCTTGCAAAGCCTCCCGCCGAGCGCGACGGATCGCCCGCCCCTGCAAGGAGAAGTACGCCCGTCGCTGCAAGGTCACCAGACGGTCCTGCCAATCCTTCCAAGGCATGCCCCAAGGTAGCACCGGTTTCGCACACCCCCCTTCGCCCATCGCGATATACTTACTCGTGCACACCGGGCACAACCAAAACTCACAATCTACAGGCGGGAACGTGTCGGCAAAGTACATCTTTGTGACGGGCGGAGTTGTGTCTTCACTCGGCAAGGGCTTGGCGGCTGCCTCCATCGGCTGCCTGCTGGAAGCGCGTGGACTGAAGGTCAACCTGATGAAGTTTGACCCTTACCTTAACGTCGACCCCGGAACGATGAGCCCGTTCCAGCACGGCGAAGTGTTCGTGACCGACGACGGCGCCGAAACCGACCTGGATCTCGGCCACTACGAGCGGTTCACCCACGCGAAGCTTTCGCGTGACAACAACCTGACGACCGGCCGAATCTATGAGCAGATCATCACCAAGGAACGCCGCGGGGATTACCTCGGCAAGACCGTGCAGGTGATCCCACACGTCACCAACGAGATCAAGAACGCAGCGAAAAAGATCGGCCAGGACTGCGATGTCGCCATCGTGGAGATCGGCGGCACCGTAGGAGATATCGAGTCGCTGCCCTTCCTTGAAGCGATCCGGCAGATGCGCCAGGAACTCGGCCGCGACAGCACCTGCTTTGTGCACGTGACGCTGATCCCGTGGATCGCGGCAGCGCAGGAGCTGAAGACCAAGCCGACGCAGCACTCCGTGAAGGAGATGCTGAGCATCGGCATCCAGCCGGACATCCTGCTGTGCCGCGCCGATCGCGAGGTGCCGAACGATATGCGCGAGAAGATCGCAGCCTTCTGCAACGTCGAGCAAGCCGCCGTGATCATCGCCCGCGACGTTCCCAGCATCTACGAAGTCCCGCTCAACCTTGCCGGTCAGGGCGTAGACACCCTCGCGCTCAAGTACCTCCGCCTCCAAACGCCCGAAGCGGACCTCAGCAAGTGGACGGACCTGGTCGCACCGTGCGTATAACCCCACCGACGAAGTGTCCATCGGCATCGTCGGCAAGTACGTGGAGTACGAAGACAGCTACAAGTCCCTGAAGGAAGCGCTGGTCCACGGCGCACTGGCGGAAAACCTGAAGCTGCGGGTGACCTGGCTGGAAGCGGAAGGGCTGGAGGTCTCCGATTATGCCGAGCAGTTGAAGGGGCTTGGACGGCATTCTGGTTCCCGGCGGCTTCGGCAAGCGCGGCATCGAAGGGATGCTCAACGCCATTCGCTACGCGCGCGAAAACAGGGTTCCCTACTTCGGCATCTGCCTGGGCATGCAGACAGCCTGCATCGAGTACGCACGGAATGTTGCGGGACTCGAGAAGGCCAACTCCGGCGAGTTCGATCCGGCCACGCCGCACCGCATCATCTACAAGCTGCGCGAGCTGACCGGCGTGGAAGAGATGGGCGGGACGATGCGCCTGGGCGCGTGGACATGCGTGATGGAGCCCGACTCGCTGGCAGCGAAGGCGTACGCTGCGACCGAGATCAGCGAGCGCCACCGGCATCGCTACGAGTTCAATCGCGAGTATGAAGCGGCGCTGACCGACGCCGGGCTGCGCCTCACGGGCTCTTCACCCGAGGGAACGTATGTGGAGATCGTCGAGATTCCCGAGCACCCGTTCTTCGTCGGCTGCCAGTTCCATCCGGAGTTCAAGTCCAAGCCGCTGGAGCCACACCCGCTGTTTCACGCGTTTGTGAAAGCAAGTTACGCACGGCACGGGATGGCGCAGGCCGAGGCCGTGGTGAAGGCTGAAGTCAGAGCGTGAGCAGCAGGCCGCCGGGTGAACGACGTGCAAGCTGGTGGTCGAAGGTGACCAGAGTCAGGCCGGACTGGGTTGCGAAGGCAGCGAGATAGTCATCGGTCCAACGTTTTGGGCTGATTTCATCGCGGGACGAGACGCGTTCAAATGCCGCGCTCAGGCTCACAGGTTCTTGTCCAAAGCTCACCCGGAAGTCTTGAAGGGTCTGCGCGTAAGTGGCCCAAGCCCCACGTTGCGTCTGCACCAACGTTCCCATCACCGCTGGTTGTGTGAGGAGCCTGAGCAAACTCATTTGGGAGATCCTGCAGGTGACTACAGAGAGTTCATCCTCGAGTGACCCGAACCACGCCATCATCGAGCGATGATGCACGTGACCTTCGTGAACAAGTGCAAGCCAAGCATTAGCGTCCGGCAAGTAGCTCATTGATCTCGTCGTCATCCATCCAGGCCACGTGGTTCAGATTGATGCCCTCCCTCATCAGTAAGCCCGGCTCCCCGCCCCTGATCAGCGGGAACTCGACCCTTTGCTTTCCGCCTGCGGGCCTTGAGTCGAGAGGCGCCAGAGACGCGACTTGCCTCAAAAGAAGATCGGAAACTGAGGTCTTCTCCTCGACGGCGGAACTCAGCAACTTGCTGTATACGGCATCCGGGATGTCGATCGTCACCTGCATGTTGACATCGTATTGGAATTCTTTGCGCCGGTCCGCGTCTTCCTGCGGCAATAACCGTCTGTATCCGTAGCAAATCAGCTTGGAGGCGGGTGTATGCGGCGTGAACTGTTCAGGTTCGTGGGAAAAAGTGTCCTGGCGGTAGCCGTCGTGGGCTGCGCCATGGCCTTGCACGCGCAGGATTCCCCTCAAGCGCCGCCGCAGGGTGGCGGTATGCGTGGACAATTTGCCGGCGCCCAGCGGGTGGCAGGCGAAGTCGTTTCCGTCAGCGCGCCAAACATCTCCGTGAAGAACATCGAAACCGGCCAGACGGTCACGGTGGTGACCACGACCAACACGCGCATGATGCGCGGGCAGGGCGAAACGCTGGATCTCGCCTCGCTCAAGCCCGGCGACGGGGTTGTGGCGATGGGCCAGCTCGATGCGCCTACCAAGTCGCTGCACGCCATGATGGTGATGGGGCTGACCGCGGACCAGGTGAAACAGATGCAGCACGCCGCCGCGGAGATGAAAGCCAATCTCGGCAAGACGTACATCACCGGCAAAGTAACCGCGGTGGACATCGACAACCTGAAGATGACGGTGCAACGCCCGGATGGCGAAGCGCAGACCATCGGCTTCGATGAAGGCACAAGCTTCAAAAAGGGTGGGCGCGTTACCGGTATAGGCGGAGGCGGTCTGTTTGCCGGTGGTGGCGGACGCCGCGGGGGAGCGAATGGTGCAGGCGGTGCTTCTGCAAACGCTGCACCCGGTGGTCAGGCTGCGCAGGCAGGCGGGGGAAGTCCCGCGATCACCGGTGGCGAGAGCATCACGCTGGCCGACATCAAGACCGGTGACAACGTCATTGGGTTGGGATCAGTGAAGGCAGGAACGTTCGTACCGAGCACGCTGAATGTGCAGGTGCGTGGCGAAGGCGGGGGACGCCGCGGTGCGAATGGCGGCGCAGGGACTCCGCCGTCCCCTGACGGTCCAGGATCCCGCTAGAGCTACAGGCAGTTTCGTACCTTCTCTAACGGACTACGCAATAAGGAGAGCCAGCTTGGCACGCAAGCGGATCAGGAAAGCGCTCGGCAGAAGCGCCGCAATCGGTTTCGTCGCTCCAGTGCTGATGCCCTTGGCATGGATGAACGGCCTGCACGCACAGACATTGCAGCCCGCGACGGCACAGGCGACCTCGCAAGCCGCTCCCGCCGCGCAGGGCGGAACGATTCGCGGCAGCGTCGTAGCAGGTACCGCGGGCAAGCCGGGGGCGGTACCGCTGCCAGGCGTCTCGGTGACAGCGACCAACACGCTGACCGGGCGAAAGTACACGACGGCTACCGACATCAACGGCGCATACGCGATGAGCATTCCGCGGAACGGACGCTATGTGGTGCGCGCAGAGCTGACCGGCTTCACGGTCATCACGCAGGAAGTCGTGCTGGGGCCGGCAGCAGGTGAGGCAGCAGCTACGCAGAATGCGGCGAACGAGACGGTGTCGAACTTTGTGTCGAATTTTGGCCTGGAGCTTGCCGTCAAGACAGCCGCGGATGCGGCAACGCAGCAGGCCTCCGCGACACGGACTGCCAACGGTGAGCGCTCCGCGGGGAGCGGATTGCAGGGGCTTCAACTGGGTTCCAGCCTTGGCCAGGACACAGAAGGGGCAACGCTGGGGGGCGGAGGAACGGATGTCAGCGTTCCCTCACTGGCTGGGCTGAACAGCGGTGACAATGGCGCGGCCGCAGACACGACGGAGTCCATCAACGTCAGCGGCCAGCAGGGAACCACGAGCGCCCTGGGCACTGTCAGCGAGGATGAGATCCGGGCACGTGTCAGCCAGGGCGTCGACATGGCTCGGCAAAGCGGGATGCTGCCCCCTGGGTCTGACCCGACGGAAGCGATCGTGAGCGCCATTGGCGGCATGATGGGTGGCGCGGGCTTTGGGCCAGGCGGTGGTGGCCCCGGCGGCGGAGGTGGTGGCGGGCGCGGTGGACGAGGCGGCGGTGGCGGCGGCTTTGGGTCGTTTCGCAACTTCAACCCGGCCCAGCCGCATGGGGCGATCTACTGGATCGGCGGCAACAACGCGCTGAACTCCGCGCCGTGGGAGCCAACGCTGTTGCCGCAGCTCAAGCCGGGCGGCTACCAGAACCAGTTTGGCGTGAGCCTTGCAGGTTCACCCTACATTCCGGGACTGATCAAGCCGGATACCAAGCAGTTCGTCTTCATCAATCTCACGGGGCGGAAGAATCTGAACCCGGTAGCGATCAATCCTGTGCGCGTTCCGACGACGCTGGAGCGGGCCGGCGACTTCTCGCAGTCAGAGCAGCGGGTAAGCGGAGCCCTGGTGCCAGTGACGCTGTACGATCCCACAACCCACAATCCCATCCTGAATAACAACCTGGCGAACGCGACCACGGCGCGCTCGGCGGCGGCGTTGCAATTGCTCAATGCCTACTATCCGGCGTGCAATATCGCCTCGAACTGCAACAACCCCGATCCCTCGGCCTACAACTACGAGACCGTGACCAATGCCGGCAGCAATAACGTGGCGCTCAACTCACGTTATGTACGGACGATCGGGCAGAGTACGGGCGGACCGTTCGGGTTTGGCGCCCGAGGTGGCGGAGGCGGAGGCCAGCGCCGAAACGCCCAGGCAAACCAGAAGCCCACGCTACGGCAGAATATCAACATCGGGTTCAACTACTCGCACTCAGCAGCCGATCAGCGAAACATCTTTCTTCCACTGGGCGGGGCTAACGAAACGAACGGTTACTCGCTGAATGCGGGCTACACCATCGGCTACGGCCGGCTGAGCAACAACGCCAGCGTGAACTGGAACCGCAGCTCTGCCGAGACCCGCAACTACTTCACCGATACGGCCAACGATCCGACCACGACACTGAACATCAACGTGCCGAACCAGACAGGCGGCTTCGCCGATCCGCGTTTCTACAACGGCGTGCCGCACGTTTCGATCTCGAACTTCGCCGGGCTGACCAACACCAACCCAAGCCAAACGGTGAACCAGACGATCAGCTTCTCCGATTTTGTGAGCTATCGCTGGAACAAACACAATATGCGCTACGGCGTAGACGTGCGGCGAGTGCACGCTGACTCCATCGGAGGCTCCAATCCGTTGAGCTCGTTTCAGTTCACGGGATACGCGACGGAAAGCACGAAGGATCAAGGCTTGACACAAAATGGCGGCACACAACAGGCCGCCACCGGGGCCGGATTCGCCGACTTTCTGTTCGGTCTCCCTACCAATGCCAGCATCCAGGCGTCGCTGTTCAAGACCTATCTTCGCGAAAATGTGCTGGACGCCTATGTGACGGACGACTGGCGGGCGCGCAGCAATGTCAC
>CBDAPS010000006.1:0-7085 GCA_965198545.1 Granulicella sp.
CTTTCCTGCCGCGAACTCCAGTTCGCGACGCTGCGCGAGCTTCGGCGGATAAAACACACCGCGCCAGCCCTTGTAGCGCCATCCGGAGATACCGATGCGAATCTCCCCTGTTTTGTTTCCGCGCACAGCATCCCTCAAACGGGTTCGATGCGGCGTATATCCGCATACGTGGCGTGTGGCATCCTACTTGCCTGTATGGATCCGTATAAGCCGCTTCTGAATACGCCCCCGGTGTTCGTTCCGGACACAACGATCTCCGTGGACGGCAAACTGGCGTCGGCGCAGACCGGTGAGTTGCTCATCACGGCCCTGAATCGCACGGCCGCCCTGCGCCAGGAGACGTCCATCACCCAGGTCTGCTACCTGCCGCCCATGGGCCACATCGGTTCGTGCGACACCTGCATGGTCGAGGTCAACGGCAAGCTGGCTCGAGCCTGCGAGACGCTGGTAGCCCCAGGTCAGACGGTGTTGCAGCACTCTGACCCCGCGGATGTCGCTCAGCGCGAGGCCTTCGACCGCCTGCTTGAGAACCACGATCTCTACTGCACGGTCTGCGACAACAACAATCAGAATTGCACGGTGCACAACGCCACCCGCGAGATGAAAGTCGAGCACAACGCGCGGCCCTATCGCACCAAGCCGTACCCGCAGGACACCTCGAATCCGTTCTACCGCTACGACCCCGACCAGTGCATCCTCTGCGGGCGCTGCGTGGAAGCCTGCCAGAACGTGCAGGTCAACGAGACGCTGACTATCGACTGGACCCTCGAGATCCCGACGAGTCATGTGGGATGGCGGGCAGCAGATCGAGGGCTCCTCCTGCGTTTCCTGCGGCCACTGCGTCACGGTATGCCCCTGCAACGCGCTGATGGAAAAGAGCATGATCGGCCACGCGGGCTACATGACCATGCTGCCCCCGCCTGTGCTGGATGACATGATCTCCATGGTCAAGAAGGTAGAGCCTTCCACCGGTTACACCCCCATCCTGGCACTCTCCGAGATTGAAGCCGAGATGCGCCACCAGAAGGTGAAGCGAACCAAGACCGTGTGCACCTACTGCGGAGTGGGCTGCTCGTTCGATATCTGGACCAAGGACCGCCACATCCTCAAGGTCGAGCCGATGCACGGCCCGGCCAACGGCATCTCTACCTGCGTCAAGGGCAAGTTCAGTTGGGACTACACCAACTCGCCTGACCGTCTGCGCAAGCCGCTGAAGCGCCAGGGCGACACGTTCGTGGAAATCGAGTGGGACGAGGCCATGCAGCTCATCCATGACAACTGGACGAAGATTCTCCAGGAGCATGGGCCGGATGCGCTCGCCTTCATCGCCAGCTCCAAGTGCACGAACGAAGAAAGCTACCTGATGCAGAAGCTGGCCCGCGCGGTCATCGGCACCAACAACGTCGATAACTGCTCGCGCTATTGCCAGACCCCCGCCAGCAAGGGCCTCAGCCGCACGGTGGGTTACGGTGGAGATACCGGCACCATCCAGGATATCGAGATCGCCGATCTTGTCATCATCGTCGGCGCGAACACGGCGGAGTCGCACCCCGTGCTGGCCACGCGCATCAAGCGTTCGCACAAGCTGCGCGGGCAGAAGCTGATCGTCGCCGACCTGCGCAAAAACGAGATGGCGGAGCGGGCTGACATTCACATCCGCCCCAGGCCGTCGACCGATGAAGTCTGGATTTCAGCGGTCACCAGGCACCTGATCGACACCGGCCGTCACAATCAGGCGTTCATCGACAAGTGGGTGAATAAGTGGGATGAATACCTCATTTCGCTCACCCCTTACACGCTGGAGTACGCCGAAGAAATCACCGGCATCTCCGTCGAGACGCTCAAACAGGTGGCTGACGAGATTGCCGCAGCGGACAAGGTCTGCGTGTGCTGGGCGATGGGCGTCACGCAGCACTGCGGAGGATCGGATACGTCGACTTCCATCTGCAACATGCTATTGGCCACGGGCAACTTCAAGCGGCCCGGCACAGGTGCCTACCCGCTGCGAGGCCACAACAACGTGCAGGGAGCGTCGGATTTCGGTTCCATGCCGGATGTTTTCTCCGGCTACCAGAAGGTCGATAACGAAGACGTTCGCCTCAAGTTCGAGGCGGACTGGGGTGTAACGCTGCCCGTCAGCAAGGGTCTCGACAATCGAGAAATGATCACCGCGGTCTATGATGGCAAGCTCAAGGCTATCTACATCAAGGGCGAGGACACCATCACCTCCGACGCCAATCAGGAGGAGTGCGGCGGAGCCTTTGCGATGCTCGACTTCCTGATCGTGCAGGACATCTTCTTCTCGGAAACCTGCAAGTACGCTGACCTCGTGCTGCCCGCCTCACCGGCACTGGAAAAGGACGGCACCTTCGTCAACACCGAGCGCCGGATTCAGCGTCTCTATAAGGCATTCGATCCACTCGGCGACTCCAGGCCGGAC
This sequence comes from Granulicella sp., assembly GCA_965198545.1. GTDB lineage: Bacteria > Acidobacteriota > Terriglobia > Terriglobales > Acidobacteriaceae > Granulicella. The sequence goes on from CBDAPS010000006.1 coordinate 2,441, forward strand.
TGGGAAATCATTCAGATGATTGCCAGGAAGATGGGCGGAGCAGGGGGGTGGAGCTACACGCATCCCAGCGAGGTGATGGACGAGGTAGCGCGTCTGACGCCGCTCTTCGCCGGTGTCAGCTACGAGCGGCTCGAAGGCTATAAGTCACTCTGCTGGCCGGTGAGCGCCGACGGCACCGATACGCCGCTGCTGTACAAAGACGACAAGCCCTTCCCGCTCGAGGAGGGTAAGGCGACCTTCTGGCCGCTGGAGTACGTGCCGCCGAGTGAAGAGGCTAACAGCACCTACGATCTGCATCTCAATAACGGCCGCCTACTCGAACATTTCGAGCAGGGCAACATGAGCTACCGGGTAGCCGGCATCAAGGACATGACTCCGAGGACCTTTCTTGAAGTCTCACCCGAGCTTGCTGCCGAGCGCGGTGTGGAAACGGGCCGCCATGTTTTGCTCGAGAGCCCCTACGGTCGCCTCCGCGTTCAGGTGCTCGTCAGCAGCCGGGTCGAGGGCAAGCAGATGTACATGTCCATGAACTCGGTGGAGTCTCCCATCAATCGCCTAACCAGCTCGCACCTTGACCGCGCCACGCATACCCCCGCTTACAAGGAGCTTTCCGTCCGGATGACCGCGCTTCCGGAGCTCGGAGACTCTCCGCTTCCACGCAAGAACTTCCGCTTCGGCCACCGCACCCCGACCACAGGCGTCGAGGTAGAAAAGAAGCGGGCTCGCGCCGACTATCACGTACCCGGTACCAGCCCGCAGGACAAACTGGTGCAGATTAAGACAACGAAGCCCGTCTAGTTCTACGTTGTACGTTTTCTATGTCTATGTCGTCATTACCGTCAACGCCGTTCTCCGTACAGCGCAGAACGTACACCGTACAACGGAGTTCTCCATGGCTGTCCCCCTAGCGTTCAAACCCGCCCCCATCGATGTCCACCAGGAACTGATGCATCGCGTCGAGGCTGCGCCTCGCGAACACGCGGAAGCGCTGCTGGGCGCCTGGGACCTGCTGCAGGCCGCACACGACCAGGGGCTGCTTGAAATCCTGCACGGCCTGATGGGCGGTCGCGACATCATCGCGGAGAAACTCGCTGTGGCCGCGAAGTCGGAGGAGGCTGTTGCCCTGGTCCGTAACGCGATGGCCCTCAGCAGAATTGTCGCTGCGTTCAACCCGGATGTGCTGCAGCGCATGGCGCAGTCGATTGAAGGCGCTCCCGGCTCCCCCCTTGAGCCACAACACCAGGCGACTGAGCCGCCGTCGCTCTGGCAACTTTTTGGCAAGCTTCGCGAGCCGGACACGCGGCGCGGGATAGGTTTCGCGCTGGAGATGCTGAACGCATTCGGGCGTTCTACCAAACCTTAGCGCCCCCACACGACAGGAATACGACTCCGCGATACACTGCCGTCACTCACCTCAGCAGTTTCGCCTGGAGTCTTTATGTCCACCTCTGCCCTGCCGTTCGCCCTCAAGCCGCTCTCCGAAGCCGAGCGTGTTGTCGATACCTTCGTCGCCCCCGGCAAAACCTTCACCGATCTGCTGCGCAGCGCCACCTGGTGGCTGCCTGCCGTCCTCGTCATCCTCTTCGGGGTGGGTACCATCTTCTACACCACGCAGAAGATCGGTTCGCAAGCCATGGCCGAAGGCATGCTCCGCCACATGCCCGCCATGCAGGCCCGCATTGACAATGCCCCGAAGGAGCAGGCTGCGCAAATCCGCGCCTCCATGGCGAAGCAGCAGAAGAACAACGTCTACTCCATTCCAATCGGCCTTCTGATCGGCGGCTTCGTTGCGGCTGGCCTGCTGCTGGCGCTGGCCAACTTCGCGTTCGGCGGCAGCGCAAGGTACATGCAGCTCGTCGCCGTCTTCTGGTACTCGCAGCTTCCGCTGCTCGTCTTCGATCTTGTGATCTTCGCCCTCATGCTCGCCAACGTAGGCACGGAGAACTACAACCCCATTAATCCGGCGGGTACCAACGTCGGGTACTTCGTGGAAGGAGCTTCGCCGGTGGTGTCGGCCTTCCTGAACTCTCTCGACATCTTCAGCGTCTGGATCGTCATCCTGCAGATTATCGGCGTCTCGCGTGTGGCGAAGATCAAGACCGGCGCCGCGGCTGGGGCAGTCCTGCTCTGCTGGTTTCTCTATATCGGTGTTTTCAAGGTGTTGCCGATGGTCTTTTTCGGCTAGTTCGTCATCCGGCGCAAATGGAAAGGCCCGGTATCCCGCCGGGCCTTCTACGTTTCCATCGAGCCGCCTACTTCAGGAACGTCAACAGCGCCTTGTTGACCTCGGTGGCATGCGTCCAGTTCAGTCCGTGCGGCCCGCCTTCCACTACATGCAGCGTCGCGCCCGGAATCAGAGCCGGGATGCGTGACCCACTGGCCTCCATCGGCACCACTTTGTCGGAGTCACCATGAATGGCCAGCACTGGGATCTCTATACCCTTCAGGTCGTCGCGGAAGTCTTCCAGCCATGCATCCACGCATGCCAGCATGGCGCCATAGCTGGAGAGGCTAGCCACCCGCTGGAAGTGGTGCAGCAGCGCGTCCGAGGTGTGCGTGCTCGATAGCAGCGAGTGGTTGTAGAACATCGCCGCGAAGTTCTCTAGGAACGCGAAGCGGTCCTTCTCGATCTGCTCCTTGATGCCGTCGAAAACTTTCGAATCCACGCCGTCTGGGTTGCTGCCATCCTTGCGCAGCGCCGGAGCAATGGAGCTCATGAAAACAGCCTTCGTCACCCGGCCTTGGTTGTACTTGCCTAGGTAGCGAGCCACCTCGCCGCCGCCCATGCTGAAGCCGACGATCGCGGCGTCCTTCAGGTCCAGCGATTCGATCAGCTTGTCGAGATCGCCGGCCATCGTGTTGTAGTCATAGCCTTCGCTCGGCGCGGAGCTCCGTCCGAAGCCGCGGCGGTCATACGTGATGACGCGGTACCCGGCCGCCAGCAGGGCGAAGCTCTGCCGCTCCCAGGAGCCGCCATCCAGCGGCCAGCCATGGATCAGCACCACCGGCTTCCCCGACCCGCGGTCCTCGTAGTAGATGCTCACCGGCGAGCCGTTTTCTTCGCCAACCTTCAGATGCGCCATTCGTTTCTCTCCTCATCAGGCAGGGAGTTCTTTCGAACCTCCTAGCCTCTCGCCCTTCTAGGATGCGCATTTCAGGCGACAGAAAAGCCCGGCCGGAGCCGGGCTTTCTTCATAATTCACGATGCTCTGCTATCCGTTGAACCGCCGAAACACCAGGGAGCCATTCGTGCCGCCGAACCCGAACGAGTTCGAAAGCGCACAGTTCACCGTATGCTCCTGCGGCGTGTTCGGAACGTAGTTCAGCCGGCAGGCAGGGTCCACTTCCTGCAGGTTAATGGTCGGGGGAATCACGCCGCGCTGCATCGCCATCACGGTGATGCCCGCTTCCAATCCTCCCGCGCCACCCAGCAGGTGCCCGGTCATGCTCTTCGTCGAGCTGACCAGCAGCTTGTGGTTCAGCGCCCGCTCACCAAACACGTTCTCGATCGCCTTCGACTCCAGCGCATCGCCCAGCGGCGTCGAGGTGGCATGCGCATTCACGTAGTCCACCTCGTCCGGCTCGACCCCTGCCACCTTCAGCGCATGCTTCATCGCCCGGTAGCAGCCTTCGCCTTCAGGAGCCATGCCCGTCATATGGAAAGCGTCCGCGCTCATGCCGTAGCCGATGATCTCGGCCAGGATGTTCGCGCCGCGAGCCTTGGCGAACTCCAGCTCTTCCAGGATCAGCACGCCCGCGCCCTCGCCCACCACGAACCCATCGCGGTTCACGTCGAACGGCCGGCTGGCCTTGGTGGGATCGTCATTGCGGGTGGAAAGAGCCTTCATCGCCGCGAATCCCCCCACGCTGAGTGGGGTAATCGCCGCCTCGGTGCCTCCCGCGATCATCGCGTCGGCATCGCCGCGCTGGATGATGCGAAACGCATCCCCAATCGAGTGCGCCGAGCTGGTGCACGCTGTAGCCGTCGCTTCGTTCGGCCCCTTGGCTCCCCAGCGAATGGACACATGGCCCGCCGCCAGGTTGATGATCGACGCCGGAATAAAGAACGGCGTAATCTTTCGCGGCCCTCCATTCATCAGCGCCGTGTGTTCGCGCTCGATGATGTCGAATCCGCCGATACCCGAGCCGATATGCACGCCCACGCGCTCGGCGTTTTCCGAGGTAACTTCCAGCCCGGAGCTTTCCATCGCCTCCTGGGCCGCGGCCATCGCGAAGTGGATGAACCGGCCCATCTTGCGGGCTTCTTTCTTCTCGATGAACTGGTGTGCGTCGAAGCCTTTGACTTCAGCCGCAAACCGCACGGGATGGCCGGTGAGATCGAACTGCGTGATCTCGGCCATGCCGCTTTGGCCGGCTACCAGGGACTCCCACACCTCCGGCGCAGTCCTGCCTACCCCGCAGATCAGGCCCATGCCGGTCACGACGACGCGACGTTGCTCCGGCATGACTTACTTGCCCTTCTGGTTCTTCTCGATGTAGTCCACCGCGTCCTTCACCGTCTTGATCTTTTCCGCGTCCTCATCGGGAATCTGGATGTCGAACGCTTCTTCGAACTGCATCACCAGTTCCACGACATCCAGCGAGTCCGCGCCGAGGTCTTCCTGGAAGCTCGCGCCCGGCGTCA
>CBDAPS010000007.1:0-19767 GCA_965198545.1 Granulicella sp.
GAACGCGAAGGAGAACACGGCCCTGGTTCGCGCCGAAGTGTTTCGCTACATGGCGAACCACCAAGACGAGATTGCGCGGGAACTGAGGGACTCCTCGGTGGCGCGCATCCCAACTTCGATTGGCATGGTGCGGGTGTCACTTTCGGATTTGCAGGCGGCCGTCTCCTAAAAGAACTTCCTCTATAAAGTTCCCGCCGGTCATGGTTGCATAATCTGTATTCGCTTTCTCTTCGCCTTAGCCGTATTCTAAACAGGCAGGTATACGTGTTGGCTTTCCAGAGGTCCACCCATGCTTACCCTTGTCTTCAGCCTGACCGCTGCTGTGTTCCTTCTGGGGCCGGAGCTTGTTTCGCGCTGGGTGTTTGGGTTGGCTGTCGAGCGCAAGAACCTGGTGCAGACACGCGCGGAAGAGATTACCCGGGCGCTGATCTGGGCGAGCATGCCGTGGTCGGTGACTCTGCTATGGGTTTGGATCGATCCGTTTGTGCACCTGTCCGCGACTTCAGCGGACTTGAAGATGTTCTTCTCAGGGCTGTACAGCGAGAAGTTTTACCAGGATCACTTTCAGGATTTCTTCGTAAGCTTCCATGCGATGCGCTGGACAGCCTTCAGCGTAGCGTGGCGACTGTATCTCACGGACTTTACATTCGCCTCTCTGCTGGCTTTTAGCCTGAGCAACTTTGCCTATCTGAACTCAAAGCCGATCTTCAGACCTCTGGTGTGGCTGCTGAACAAGGTGGTGCTTTCGCGAGTGGCGACATGGCACCTGCTGCTTTCGGGGATGCTGCTGCCGAGCGCGCGGCACGAACTGCACGCGGATGTGCTGCTGAAGAATGGTGTGATGTACCAGGGGCGCGTGCGCGAGAAGACGCTGACGGGTGACGGCACGCTGCAGTCGCTGGTGCTGGCCGACCCGCAGCGCTTTCTCAGGGAAGAGTTTGAAGAGCACAAACACAAGTGGCCGGAGACGAACACGGCCAAGTACTGGAAGCCGATTCCAGGCAACATGTTCATCCAACTGGCGAGTGAGATCGCGAACCTTAACTTGCGCTACCTGGAACCGATTGTGTTGGCGGAGGCGCCGCTTTCCACAAGGGAAAATGAGGTAGCGAAGGCGTTGCTGGAGAAGCTGTAGACAAGCCGGCGCAGGCGCAAGCGACCTTCCCTTAGCTCTCGTTCTGCCAAAGGCAAACTACCGAGATCCTTGGCTACGCTCAGGATGACGCCCGCGCGACACAGAGCGCATCACACACAGAGCAGCATCGGAAAAGAAGAGGGCGGCGGATCTGATGATCTGCCGCCCGTTGTGTTTTGTTGCCGAACTAGCCGATGTCCTCGGACCAGTTCTCGAGGTAGGCCTTGAAGTCGCCCATGAACTTGCCGGCGTCGGCGCCGTCGATAATGCGGTGATCGAAGCCGAGCGTGAAGCGCTGGACCGAACGGATGGCGATGGACTCATTGCCATCCTTGTCAGCGAGGACAAGGGGCTCCTTGAAGAGGCCGCCGATACCGAGGATGGCTGACTGCGGCTGGGCAATGATGGGCGTGCCAAACTGCTCGCCGAAGATGCCGGCATTGGTAAGGGTGAAGGTTCCGCCGGCGACTTCGTCCGGAGCGAGCTTCTTATTGCGAGCACGGTCGGCGAGATCGACGATGGCGCGCGTGATGCCAAGGAAGCTCTTCTCTTCGGCCTGCTTGACGACGGGGACGATGAGACCCCAGTCGAGCGCGACGGCGATGCCGATATTGATGTTCTTGTTGTAACGGATGGCTTCGCCTTCGGTAGCGGCGTTGACGATGGGATGCTTGCGGAGCGCCTGCACGGCCGCGCGGGTGATGAACGGCATGTACGTGAGCTTGACGCCGTTGCGCTGCTCGTACTTGTTCTTTTCCTTTTCGCGAAGGCGAACGATGCGGGTCATATCCACCTTGAAGACGGTGTGGACGTGAGCGCTGGTCTGCTTGGATTCCACCATGCGCCTGGCGATGATGGCGCGCATCTTGGACATGGGGACGAGCTCGCCGGGCTGCGGCGTTGGGGCAGCGGCGGCCTTAGCGGGCTGGGTGGTTGCCGGTGCGGACTGTGCCTGGGCATACGTTGCGTGGGTGGCGGCGCCAGGTGCGGGCGTGGAGGCCGCGGTGGTCTGGCCTTGGAACTGGGACGTGGACTGGGGCCCAGATTTGGCGGGGGCACCGGCGAGGTGGCCCTGGATATCCTGCTTGGTGATGCGGCCGGAGGCGCCGCTGCCGGAGACGGTGGAGAGATCGACATTATTCTCGGAGGCGATCTTGCGGACCAGCGGCGACGAGCGTACCGGCTCGCCCTGCGAAGCGGAGGCCGCCGGGGCACCGGGCTGAGCGGCAGGAGTGGCTGCGGGAGCCGGAGCGCTGGGCGCGGGGGCGGAAGCGCTCGCTCCACCACCGATGACGGCAACGATGGTGTTGACGGTAACTGTGGAGCCCTCCGGCACCTTGATCTCGGTGAGGGTTCCGGCGGCGGGCGAGGGGATTTCGGCGTCGACCTTGTCGGTGGAGATTTCGAAGATGGGCTCGTCGCGCTGGACGGTGTCGCCGACCTTCTTGAGCCACTTGGTGATGGTGCCCTCAGTGATGGATTCGCCCATCTGAGGCATGAGGATGTCGGTCCCAGGACCGGCGGGCGGTGCACTCGCGGACGGCGCGGCAGATTCCGGGTTGGGAGCGGCCGCAGCGGGAGCACTGCCGGATCCGGCTTCATTGACGACGCAGACGATCGAGTTCACGCCGACTGTGGCGCCTTCGCTCACCTTGATCTCGCCGATCACGCCAGCAACGGGCGAGGGGATTTCGGCGTCGACCTTGTCGGTGGAGATCTCGAAGAGCGGCTCATCGCGCTGGACGGTGTCCCCGACCTTCTTGAGCCACTTGGTGATGGTGCCTTCGGTGATGGACTCGCCCATCTGCGGCATCAGGACATCCGTGCCTTTGCCTACCGGCGCATGGAGCTGGCGGCGGTGTCACGAATGGCGGTGGCTTCCGCCGAGGGGGTGACGGTGTCTTCCTTCGTGGGCGAAGCAGAGGCGGACTCGGGAACCGGTGCAGATGCGGAACCGCCTTCATTCACGGTGCAGACGACCGAGTTGACACCGACGGTGGCGCCCTCTGCGACCTTGATCTCACCGAGTGTGCCGGCGACGGGCGAAGGGATTTCGGCGTCTACCTTGTCGGTGGAGATTTCGAAGAGGGGTTCATCGCGCGCGATGGTTTCGCCGGGCTGCTTGAGCCACTTGGTCAGGGTGCCTTCGGTGATGGATTCGCCCATCTGGGGCATGAGAACGTCAGTCGGCATTGCAAGGTCTCCGGCGAAGCGTTAGTACGGCGCAACTGTGGATTATACGAACGATGAGGGATGGTTGGCGCAAATTGGCCGGTTAGCGGCTGGAGGCAGGAGCGAACGCGGGTTCTTCCCGCTTGCCGTCCCCCGGTCAGGATGATGCGTGTTCGAGAGACAGCAACTCCTCCACAGAGGACGATGCGAGAACCTGACGCTGGAAGACGCGTCCGAAGTTGGCGGCGGCGCGGTTGGAGGCTTCCGCGAGAGTGGGCGGGGGTTCCTGCGGGGATTCGAGTTCGAGGGACGTGACGCCGCGGTCGATGATGCCGCAGGGAACGATCCAGTTGAAGTCGCGGAGATCCGTGGTGACGTTGAGCGCGAAGCCGTGCGAGGTGATGCCCTGGGAGACGTGGACGCCGATGGCGGCGATCTTCTTTTCGGCGATGCTGCCTCCCGCCAAGGTCCAGACGCCGGTGCGCCCGGCGATCCGTTGGGCGGGGACGCCGAAGTCCTTGCAGGTGAGGATGAGGGCTTCTTCCATGAGGCGGACGAAGTCGACGGGGCCGAGGTATGGGCCCTTTTTGCCGGGAAGGCCGGCGGCGTCGCCGCGGAGATCGAAGATGGGGTAGCCGACGAGCTGGCCGGGACCGTGGTAGGTAACGTCGCCGCCGCGGTTGATCTCGTGGATTTCGACACCCTTGTGGGCAAGGAGCTCGTCCGTCGCGAGGATGTTGGCGCGGGTGCTGTTGCGGCCGAGCGTGAGGACCGGCGGGTGCTCCATGAGGAGTAGCGTGTCGCCGATGAGGCCGGTTTTGCGGGCGTCGACGAGCTGGCCCATGAGGCGGAGGCCATCGGAGTAGGGGATGCGACCGAGTTGGAGGAGGTGGAGGAGCATTCGCCTGGACTATAGAAGATCGCGAAATTGCTGCTCGGTTAGACCCGCGGATTGGATCTTGTACATGGTGACCGGTGCAATCGGGCTGTTTCGAGGCACGACAACCGTTTTGACCCCATCGTGGAGAACGACGTGACCGCTCTGACGAATGATCCAGAAACCTGCCCGTTCCAGCGCGCGAATGGCGCGCTGGAAGTTGATGCCGGGAATGCGCCCCATTACTAGGCGAGAACCTCGACATATCGCGTTTCCTTCAGCTTGTCGATCTCCTGCTGAGCGAGCACATACTCTCGAATAGCGTCCTGGATGTTGACGAGCGCCTCATCTTCAGTCGCGCCTTCAGACCAGCAGCCGGGAAGGTCCGGACATCCGACGGTGTGCCCTTTGGGGATTTTGATGAGTTCTACCTTGTATCGCATCGCCACCTCTTCGCTCTGAGTTTACTCCGCGTGTCTACAGCCCCAGTTCGGTTAAGCCTGGATGGTCGGCAGGCCGAGGCCCCTGGGGCCAATGGAAGAGGCGATCGGCTTCGGCGATAGCTAGATCGTTGATGCTGGCGTGTCGATGAGTCATGAGGCCATCGGCGTCGAACTGCCAGAGCTCGTTGCCATAAGAGCGGAACCACTGGCCGGCTGCGTCGTGCCACTCGTAGCAGAAGCGCACGGCCATGCGATTTTCGCGGAAGCCCCAGAGTTCCTTGATGAGGCGGCAGTCCTGCTCGCGCTGCCACTTGCGGGTGAGGAAGACGACGATCTCCGCGCGGCCGTTGATGAACTCGGCGCGATTACGCCAGCGGCTGTCCGGCGTATAGGCGAGAGAAACTTTCTTAGGATCGCGGGTATTCCAGGCGTCTTCGGCCTTGCGAACCTTCTGCGGGGCGCTTTCTAGTGTGAAAGGCGGAAACGGCGGGCGAGCTTCGGCGTTCATGGATTGTCGGATGCCGCGCCTTCTGTTGAGATTCGCCAGAGCCGATCATTCTAGATAGACAAGGCCGCTCGAGCGAGCGGCCTTGTTTTGTTGCGGGCGTGGTTGCGTTAGACGTTGATGGCCATGCCTTCGACCGAGGAGAAGCCGTCAAGCAAGGCCTCGTAGAGTGTTGGGTGAGCGTGGATGGTGAACATCATCTCTTCCACGGTGGCTTCGAGCTCGATGGCCGTGACGCACTCAGAGATCAGCTCGGTAGCCTGCGGGCCAATGATGTGGACGCCGAGGATTTCGCCGTACTTGGCATCGGAGACGACCTTCACGAAACCGTCGTGCGCATCAAGGATGGTGGCCTTGGAGTTGCCGACGAAGGGGAACTTGCCGACCTTGACTTGGTAGCCCTTGTCTTTTGCCTGTGCTTCGGTGAGGCCCACGGAGCCTATCTGCGGGTCGCAGTAGGTGCAGCCTGGCGCGCGATCCTTACGGACAGGGCGGGCGTACTTGCCAGCGGCCTTGCTGGCGACGACGATTCCTGCCATGGCGCCGACGTGCGCAAGCTGAGGCAAGCCGGCAACGATGTCGCCGATGGCGTAGACGTTGGGCTCGGTGGTTTCCATCCATTCGTTCACGGGGACGAAGCCGCGGTCGAGCTTGATGTTGGTCTTGTCGAGGCCGGCATCATAGGTGCGCGGCGCACGGCCTACGGCGACGAGAACCTTTTCGGCGACCTTGGACTGCTCCTTGCCGGCGGGATCGGTCCAGGTGACCTTCATGCCGTCGTTGGTCTTCTCAATCTTGCTGACCTTGCAGTCCGTGTTGATGCCGATGTTGCGCTTCTTGTACTGGCGGGTGAGCTCCTTGGAGACTTCTTCGTCTTCAACAGGGACGATGCGCGGCAGGGCTTCGAGGATGGTGACCTCAGCGCCGAAGCTGTTCATGACGGAGGCAAACTCGACGCCGACCGCGCCGGAGCCGATGACGATCATGGACTTGGGCATGGCAGGCAGGGTGAGCACCTGCATGTTGGTCATGATGTCGTCAGAGGCTTCGTAGCCCGGGAGCATGCGGGCGTCAGAGCCGGTGGCGATGACGAGCTTCTTCGCCTTGACCGAGGACTTGGTCTGCGAGGTGTAGCCCTCAGCCTGCGCGTCGCGGCCGCGGTTGGAGGCCTTGTCCTCGTCGGTGACTTCGACGGTGAGAACGCCATCCTTGGCCGGACCGGTGAGACGGCCGTGACCACGCACGACGGTGATCTTGTTCTTCTTCATCAGGAAGTCAAGACCCTTGGTGTGCTTGATGGTGATGTCGTTCTTGCGCTTGATGAGGTTATCCCAGTTGAGGGTGGGCTTGTCGACGCCGTCGATGCCGTAGCTGGAGGCGTGCTTCAGGTGGTCCCAGACTTCGGCCGAGAAAAGCATGGACTTGGTGGGGATGCAGCCCCAGTGCAGGCAGGTGCCGCCGAGTTTGTCGGTCTTTTCAATGAGGGCGACCTTGAGGCCGAACTGAGCGGCGCGGATGGCGCAGGTGTATCCGGCGGGGCCGCCGCCGACGACGGCGAGGTCATAGATCGTGTCTGCCAAGGAAATGTGCTCCGTTTCTGTGTGCGGTGGCGACGCCGGCTGCCAAGGGATAGCAGGGAGCCGCTGACAGCGTAAGTGTACCCGGCTGCACGCGTCACTGGTTAGCGCGAGCCAGCCAACCGCATTCGATGATCGGCCACCCGGATTGGACTCAAGCCGGGCGGCCCTAGCTGTTTTGTGCGCTAGGAGGCGCAGGAAGATGGGATGGAGATTTTCCTATAGCGAGGATGGACTGGCGCTTACGCGGCAGTTCGAGGGGTTGAGGCTGGACGCGTACCAGGACTGCGCGGGCGTTTGGACGATTGGCTACGGCCATACCGGCACGGACGTGACGCCGGGAAAGAGGATCACCGAGTTCGAAGCGGAGGCGCTACTGCGAGCCGATGTGGCCGGGGCCGTCGCCTGCGTAAACCGCGTGGTGACCGTACCAATCCGGCAGAGCCAGTTCGATGCGCTGGTGGACTTCTGTTTCAACGCCGGGACACGGGCTCTTACGACCTCCAGTCTGCTGCGATATTTGAACCAGGAAAGTTTTGAAGAAGCTGCCGTGCAGTTCGGGCTGTGGGTACACGCGGGCGGCAAGGTCGTTGACGGACTGGTGAAACGGAGAGCGGCGGAAGCGGCCATGTTTCGGGGACAGACGAAGCCACGCTCTGCCTAGTACACACAGATAGAAGTTGATACCAGGAGGACTGCTTCTCCCGCCAGATAAACGTCCGTTGAGTGTGAGCTTAGGGAGCTGATGTCGAGTAGGTCGGCTCTGCTTGCCTTTCCCAAGGCAACGGCCGAGCCTACTACCCGAGGGCTGGCGATACGACCTCGGGCAGTTACAGCGACCGGCGGATGGATGAAGGGCGACGGGGGCAAGGGCCCAATGGAGCCATGGCAAGCTGACCCCGTATGCGGAAGGGGTGTCTGGGCTGGGGTGCTTTCGGGGCGGCGTGGCGACGGTGCGGCAGGACCAGACGAGCGGCGCGCTGGCGGCCCTGGTGGGACTGGACTGGCGGGTGAGCGAGAGCTTCGACTGGCGCGTGGCCGAGGTGGGGTATGACCGGCCGAAGGGTCAGTTTGGGTCAAATCCACCGATCCAGGTGAGCTCGGGGATTGTTTGGCACTTGCCGTAAGCGTTACGGCTGGCGCTGGAAAGCTTTCAACGCCAGGTACGCCATGGTCCGCAAAGTGGGCCATGGCGCTTTGCTGTTTAGAGCTGACACTGCGCGATATGGTCAGGAGCAATGCGGGTCTCTCCATACAGCCGCAAACAGCCGTAAAGCGCGGCCTTCGGTCGAAATGACGGGTGGCCAGAGCCAAACTATGTTTGCACTAACCGAGGAAGAGGGTTTCTATGTCGTGCCAGGTGTTGACGCGGCGGTAGCCGACTACGTGGATGTTAGCTGGAGCGGTGTAGAGGATGCCCTGCGGGTGGAAGGGGTTCGCTTCTGACGGCGCAGGTTGGGCGTTGCGGGCTTCGAAGCGGTGGAGTTGGCGGGGGTTGTCGTCGATGAGGAAGTCGGCGCGAAGGATGGATTTATCTCCGCAGAAGACGATATGCGAGGGCGGGATGAAGGGGAAGTGGCGAGCGAGCCAGTGGAACTTGGCGGTGAAGCTGGTGGGGACCTCCATGGCGGCGGTGGCAATGAAGACGTCATAGCGAGACTGGAGGCGGGCGAGGGCCTGCTGGGCTCCGGGCATGACGTCGAGGACGGCGAAGAAGTCGTCGGACAGCATGTAGCCGGCGATGGCGTCGTGGTGATCCTCGGGGATGAGGTCCCAGAGGTTGCGGCCGTAGAGGTCGGCGGGAGTGTGTGTGGTTCCGAAGTCGCGGTTATAGCGATGGAGGTGCTCGGCGAGGGCGTCGGCGATGACCTCGTCCATGTCTACGGCGATGACCGGGCGGCGGCCGGTGGGCAGACGGAGCGGGATGTTGGGGGCCGGGGATTGTTGCGTTTGTGCCACAGCAAAGGGTAGCAAGAGCGGAGCGCGAGTGAATAGTGGGAGGGCGTCGTACGTTGTGCGCTCTACGTTGTCCGTGAGCGCGGGCGGCGTAGACTGAGGCTACTCCGATGCGAACCTATTTCCCTTCCCTGCTCCCCGTATTTCGGACCTGGCTTTCTGACCCGCAGTTACGGCGCGTGACGATGCTGGCCGGGCTGGTTGCGGCGGGACTGGCGATGAGTGGGTGCGGGGTTGGGTTGGTGGACACCTCGACCACCGGGTCGCTGGCGCTGGGTGGGAAGGCGATGGGCGGGCAGCAGGGCGTGGCCGGAGCGACGATCCAGCTTTATCGCGCGGGCAAGATGGGGAATGGATCGGCGGCGGTTCCGCTGCTGACGACCGCGGTGACGACGGACAAGTTTGGGTTCTTCAGCATCACGGGAGATTATGGCTGCCAGAGCTCGACGGACCAGGTGTACCTGATGGCGACGGGCGGAAATCCGGGAATGGCTGCCGGGACGAACAACACGTCGATTGCGATGATCGCGGCGCTGGGGGATTGCGGTACGCTGCTGTCGAATGGGGCCAATCAGTTCATCTGGGTGAATGAGATCACGACAGCGGCGGCGGCATGGGCGCTGGCGCCGTTTATGACCGGGCCAGCGAATGTGGGCGCCAGCGCGACAAATGCGGCCGGGCTGCGGAACGCGTTCCTGGATGCGGGGCTGCTGGCGAACACGACGACGGGCAATCCGGCGACGAGTTCGATCGGGCTGACGATTGAGACGGGCAAGCTGCTGGCGCTGGCCGATGCGATCGCTTCGTGCGTCAACTCGGCGGGCGGGGCTGCTTGTGCGCCGCTGTTTGCGGCGGCGCAGCCTGCGGGCGGAAGCATGCCCTCGGACACGATAACGGCGCTGCTGGATATCGTGAAGAACCCGGCGCACCATGTGCAGGATGTTTGGAACACGATCAGTTCGACACCGCCGTTTCCGACGACGCTGACGCATGCTCCGAACGACTGGACTATGAGCGTGACGGTGCCGCTGGCGACTCCATCCAGTGGCACGTACCTGCTGGCCGCACCGACGGCGCTGGACGTAGATGCGCAGGGCGATGTATGGGTGGCGGGCAAGTACGGAATCCTGAACGCGGTTACGCCGCAGGGTGCGCTGCTGAATGCTTCCGGCTTTGGGGTGGGCACGCTGAACGAGAGCCTGGGGCTGGCGGTGGATACGAGCGGCTATGTTTGGGTGACGAACGAGGAATCGTCTCCGAACAAGGCTGGGAGCGTGTCGAAGTTCCAGGGCAGTGCAATGAGCTCGCCGGGTGCGGTGATCAGCGGCAACGGCGGAACGAACTTCTACGACAGCTCGATTGATTTTCCGTACGACATCTCAGCGGATCGGCTGGGGAATGTGTTGATCGCGAACTATGCGAACGGCACGGCGACAGAGTATTCGACGGCGACGAATGCTCCAGTCGCGACAGGGCTGGGCTCAGGGTATGGCGCGTACACGGTGGCTGGGGCTTCGGACGGCGCCGGGGGAGTGTGGCTGGCGAATAACGCGAGTGGCACGGTGACGCATGCGCTAGCAGGAGGCGCGGCAAGCAACGTGAACTGCTGCGTGGCACCGGAGGGGCTGGCGACCGATCCGGCGGGGAACGTCTGGGTGTCGGACTACTTCAACTCTTCGGTGAGTGCGATCTCGTTTGCGGGCGCGGTGATCGTGAACCAGGTAACGGCGGGAGGGCTAGCGTACCCCTCGCACCTGAGCGTGGACGCAGGCGGTACGGTGTGGGTGGCGAACTACCACGGGAGCAGCCTCTCAGCGATTTCGTCGGGCACGGTGGCGGGTGAGCCGGCGGCGGGCACGGCGATTTCTCCGAGCACGGGGCTAGGTCTGGATGCCAACCTGATCGAACCCTATGCGGTGATACCGGACCGGAGTGGGAATCTGTGGGTTTCAAACTTCTACCAGAACAACCTGGTGATGTTCCTGGGGTTGGCTACGCCGACCAGTACGCCGACTCTGCCCCTGCCGGTCGCGCCTTAGGGGCGTTGTACGTTCCAAGTTGTACGTTGTGAGGGTTGCTTAGCGCCGAACTGACCTTGTGGGGTTGGGCAGCGTCCTAGTTGGCATGAGGTTTGTGGCACCTGGAGTTTTGCTGCTGCTGGGGTTGGCTTCTTGTGGGAAGCCGACGCCGCAGGCGGCCAGCCGGACGGCTCAGCATGCTGCGACTGTGAAGCCGGATGAGGCATTTTTCGATCTGCCGACCAAGCGGTTCGACGTGGATGTGGATGGCGCTCCGAATGCCTATGGGCCGCGCGGCAAGAAGACGCTGGATGTGCTGAGCGATGCGCACTATCGTGCGTGGCCGGGCGCGCCCATTGTGGGCTACCTGACGGATGACGACAATCCGAATCTTCCGGTGGTGCAGGGGCCGGGCGATCCCTATCCGGGGTACTACATTTCGCAGACTTCGTTTACAGATCCGGCGCGGACTCGCGAGGCGGACCCGTTGCGCTATGTGGACGCAACGAAGATCAACTACGTGGTGCGCGGGACCGTGGCCAGGCGGCGCGGCGTGCAAATGGGAGACTTCGTCGCAGTGCATTCTCGGCTGACAGGCAGGACGGCCTTCGGGATTGTGGCGGACGAGGGGAATCCCAGCGGCGATGAGGGCTCGCTGCACCTGATGCAGGATCTTGGATACCCTTATCACGCGGGCAGGGATGAAGGCGTGGACGACCCGGGTGAGATTATGGTGCGGTTCTTTCCGGGGTCTAATCCTGCGCATGTGTTCTTCCGGATGCAGGCTGCGTTGGATGCGGCGGCGAAGCAGATGGGGCTGGATGGGAAGTTTGCAGAGCCGATGAATCGCACGGAGCATCCAAAAGGTCAGTAGGGCTTTTCCTGAAGATGCATTGCCGCTCCGAGCGAACTACAGGGATCCTTCGCTCCGCTCAGGATGACGTCGTCTGTTAAGACTCCCTTCAACCAATCGCTTTTTGGAGGTTTCATGCAATACCGTTTTCTTGGTCGATCGGGACTGAAGGTTCCTGAGCTTTGCTTCGGGACGGGGACGTTTGGCGGCTCGAATGAGTTCTTCAAGAGCTGGGGTGAAACGCAGGACAAAGAAGCCGCTCACCTGATCGACATCTGCATGGAGGCGGGCTGCAACTTCTTCGATACCGCCGACATTTACTCCGACGGCCAGAGCGAGCTGGTGCTGGGCAAGGCCATCGCGCACCTGAAGCGCGAGGATGTGCTGATCTCCTCGAAGTCGACATTTCGCAGCGGAGCCGGACCGAACGATTCCGGAAGCTCACGGTACCACATTACGCAGGCCATTGAGGGCTCGCTGAAGCGGCTGAACACGGACTGCATCGACGTGTACCACATGCATGCGTTCGACGCGGCGACCCCAGTGGAAGAGACGCTGAACACGCTGGACAAGCTGGTTCGCGAAGGCAAGGTGCGGTACATTGCGGCATCGAACTTTTCGGGCTGGCACCTGATGAAGTCGCTGGCGACGAGCGAGCGGTATGGATGGGCGAAGTATGTTGGGCACCAGGTGTACTACTCGCTGGTGGGACGTGACTATGAGTGGGAGTTGATGCCGCTGGCCGCTGACCAGGGTGTCGGTGCGCTGGTGTGGTCTCCGCTGGGTTGGGGACGGCTGGGCGGAAAGATTCGGCGTGGGCAGCCACTGCCGGAAGACAGCCGCCTTCAGAGCAAGATGGTGACCGATGCGGGGCCGCTGCCAGACACAGAGTATGTGTACAAGGTGGTCGATGCGCTGGATGAGCTGGCCAAGGAAACGGGCTATACCAATGCCCAGCTTGCGCTAGCCTGGGTGCTGGCAAGGCCGACGATTGCGACCGTGGTGATCGGGGCGCGGGATGAGAAACAGTTGCGCGCGAACCTGAAGGCAGCGGAGATCGTGCTGACTCCGGAGCAGATTGGAAGGCTAGATACGGCTTCGCAGACCAAGCTTGCTTATCCTTACTGGCACCAGGTGCAGTTCGAGGAGCGCAACCCGTTCCCGGTGAAGCAGACGCATAGCTAAGGCGAGGATGAATCGTAAAGAGAGCCCGGCTTACCAGAGCCGGGCTCTTTTTGCGTTTTGTGGTCAAGGGCAAGCCCTGCGCATCTCAATAGCGTGGCAAAACTCTACATTGGGACGGCCGGTTGGACGCTGCCGAAGCAGCATGCGCACCACTTTGCGGCGGAGGGGTCGCATCTGGAGCGATGTGCCTCCGTGCTTTCGTGCGTGGAGATCAACTCCAGCTTTCATCGGCCGCATATGCGGAAGACGTGGGAGCGCTGGGCGGCTTCTACTCCCAACGATTTTCGATTTGCGGTGAAGGTTCCGAAGACGGTGACGCATACAGCGAAGCTGGTAAATACCGGTGCGTTTTTGCAGCGGTTTCTCGATGAGTGCATGGGGCTGGGTGAGAAGCTGGGGCCGCTGCTGATCCAGTTGCCGCCTTCGCTTGCCTTCGATGAAGGCGTGGCGCATGAGTTCCTGACGACGTTTCGAGAGCTTCATGCGGGCGCGGCGGTGCTGGAGCCAAGGCACGTGAGCTGGTTTGCGGCCCCGGTGGACCGGCTGCTGAAGGGCTTCGAGGTGGCGCGAGTGGCGGCCGATCCGCCGAAGGGCTCAGCGCTGGCGGGCAGGCCGGGTGGATGGGCAGGGCTGCGGTACTGGCGGCTGCATGGGGCTCCTCGGACGTATTACTCGGAGTACGGGGAGGAGTCTTTGCGCAAGTTTGCGGAGGGGCTTGCGGCAGCGAAGAAGCCTGTGGAGACGTGGGTGATCTTCGACAACACGGCGATGGGGCATGCGACGGCAAATGCTTTGCGGTTGCGGGAGTTGATGGAGGGCTGAGGTGGGGCTGGCGAAGTGCTTCAACGCAAAGTGCGCCAAGTTGCGCCATGTGACGCGATGACCACGTCTGTAGGTAGAGGTCTCGCGTGGGACGTGAAAGCATAGACCTGTGACGCTGCTGATGTTTCAGATCGCGATTGTGCTGTTGGTAACGCTGCTGTGCGGGTGGGTTGCCAGGGCACTGAAGCAGAGCCGAGTGATCGGCGAGATCATCGGCGGCATCGTGCTGGGGCCTTCAGTGTTTGCGCGGATTGCGCCGCATACGTGGGCCGCAATCTTCCCCACGAGCTCGCTGGGCCCGTTCGATGTGTTGAGCACAATCGGCCTGATTCTGTTTTTGTTCCTGATTGGGTCCGAGTTGGACCTGAAGCAACTGCGCGAGAACAAGGGCGCGGCTTCGCTGACGAGCGCGATGAGCATACTTGCTCCCTTTGCCATGGCGGCGGTAGTGGCTCATCCTCTGCGGCGGCGATTTGCTCCTCAGCATGTTGGCGGATGGCCTTTCTTTCTGTTTCTCGGTATCTCGCTTAGCATCACAGCATTCCCGATCCTGGCGCGCATTATCGAAGAGCGCAAACTGCAGGGCACCGCGCTGGGCACGACGGCGCTGATGTGCGCGGCATTCGACGACCTGTGCGGATGGTCACTGCTGGCGGTAGCCCTGACGCTGGTGCCGAGCAAGGGGCCGCAGGTGGCACTGTCCTTTCGCTTCCTCGGTTTAGGAGTGTATGTGGCGCTGATGCTGGGCGTGTTCTTTCCGCTAAGCCAGTGGATGGCGTGGCGATTCAAGGGCCGGCCGTTCACGTACGAAGCGCTGGGGCTGACGGCGGTGTTTGTGCTAGTGTCTGCCGCGGCTACCGATGCGCTGGGAGTGCACCCGCTGTTTGGCGCGTTCATGGCGGGGGTATGCTTTCCTCGTGTGCCGGCATGGCAGCAGGCGATTCGCATGCGGCTGGACATGATCGTTTCCGTGCTGCTGCTGCCGCTGTTCTTTGCGCTGACAGGAATGAAGACAAGGCTAGATCTTTTGCATGGCTGGAGCGTTTGGTTCTGGACGGCGGTGGTGCTCGTGGTGGCCGTTGCGGGCAAGGTGGGCGGAGCGGTGCTGGGAGCGAGGTTCAGCCGGTTGCCATGGAAGCAGTCGCTGGCGCTGGGAGCGCTGATGAATGCGCGCGGGCTGATCGAGCTGATCGTGCTGAACATCGCGTATAACGCGCACGTGTTTTCGCCGGAGCTGTTCACGATGCTGGTGGTGATGGCGTTGGTGACGACGATGATCACCGTGCCGCTATTGAACCTGATTGGGTATGAGGCTCCGGTGGCGGCGGAGCAGATGGTCGCGGCTGATTAAGCCGCTTCCTGGGAAGAACCATGGCACAGAAGGCAAGCAGGTGCTGGTGTGCGACCGCACGAAGTAGTGTCTTGGATGGTGTTTCAGCGTGATGCAGAAGGGGCGAGCCAGCGGCTCGCCCCTCTTGTGTAGCGCATGGCTCTAGTGGCCGGCGCTGGCGGCTGCGTTCTTTGGCGGCTTGGGGATGAAGAACAGCAGCGGGAGCATGCACGCGCAGAAGACCGTCAGGTACTCGATGATGTCGACGTAGCCCAGCGTGGCAGCCTGGCGGTGGAGCTGGTTGTAGATGTAGGCCTGGCCCATGTGAAGCGCTCCCAGGCTGGGTCCCCCCTCCGCGGGTTTCGCGCCGTTGCCACCGGCGAACATGCCGGCGAACATCTTGGCGCGATCCACGAAGACCTGGCTGGAGCTGGTGAAGAAACGGCTCATGGCATTTTCATGCGCGGCGGTTCTTCGGACAAGCATGGTAGCCATGAAGGCCGTGCCGGCGGAGCCACCGATGTTACGCGCGAGGTTGGTGAGGCCGGAGACGTCGTTGCTTTCGGTCTGCTTTACGCCGACATAGGCAAGCGTGTTGATGGGGATGAACAGGAAGGCGAGCCCGCTGGCCTGGAAGCAGCGCATGAAGACGAGCTGGCCGTAGCTGAGGCCGAGGTTCAGCTTGCTCATGTAGAGCAGGCTGAGGGTGAGCATGGTGAAGCCGTAGGCGAGGAGCTTGCGGGGATCGACCTTACCGGAAAGAACACCGACCACCGGCATCATGGCCATCATCATGAGGCCGGCAGGGGAAAGCACCAGGCCGGCGAGCTCGGCGGTGTAGCCCAGCAGGGTTTGCACGAACTGCGGGATGAGGATGGTGGTGCCGTAGAGCGAGAAGCCGAGCACGAACATCAGGACGAAGCTAATGGCGAAGCTTCGCCGCGTAAAGAGCGTGAGATTGAGCAGTGGCTTCTTGCCGTCGCGCTGGAGCTTCAACTCCCACCAGATGAGCAGCACAAAGGCGACCACCATGGTGACGATGAAAAACGTGATGACGTGCGAGCCGAACCAGTCGTCTTCCTGGCCCTTGTCGAGGACGAACTCGAGCGAGCCGAAGGTGAGGCCGACGAGGCCGAAGCCGAGTAAGTCGAGCTTGATGCCTTCGCGCTTGTTCTTTGCGACTTCCTGCTCGATGAAAGGCGGGTCTTCGACGATGCGGTGCGTCAGGTACAGGCTGAGCAGGCAAATGGGGACGTTGAGATAAAAGATCCAGCGCCAGTCGAAGTTGTCGGTAATGTAGCCGCCGAGAGTGGGGCCGATGGCCGGAGCGCACACCACGGCCAGGCCGTACATGGCGAAGGCTTGGCCGCGCTTTTCCGGCGGGAAGGTGTCGGCGAGAATGGCCTGCTCTGACGGGGCAAGACCGCCGCCGCCAATGCCCTGAAGGATTCGGCAGAAGACGAGGATGGGCAGCGTGGGGGCGATGCCGCAAAGCGCGGAGCTGATGCCGAAGAGCGCCACGCAGATCATGTAGAACTTTTTACGCCCGATGAAGGTGGTCATGTAGGCGCCGGCGGGGAGGATGACGGCATTGGCGACCAGGTAGGCGGTGAGGACCCAGGTAGCTTCGTCCTGGGTGGCGCCGAGCCCGCCGGCGATGTGCGGCAGGGCGACGTTGGCGATGGAAGAGTCCAGGACCTCCATGAAGGTGGCCAGGGTGACCGTCATGGCGACGATCCAGGGATTGACCCGCGGTCGCCAGGGGACAGCGGGTGCGAGCACCGTCTGGGGTGCAGGCCGGGGATTCTGGTCGTCTGGGAAGTCTAGTGTCGCCGTGGCCATAAAGTCTGCCCAATCAGATTCCCGGTGTGGGGAATCCGTCGCAATTTTGCGGGGATTTGTTGGCGAGGGCGGGCGGAAAGCTTCGACGCAGCGGACGCGGAGGTCCGCCGGCGGAGCGCAACGGGAGTGTTGGCTAGGCTTTGGCGGGCTTGGCGGTGGACATGGCCTGGGTGGTGGTTTCGAGGCGTAGAGGGTGGTTCAGGTCCAGGGAGGTCCAGGCTACCCAGCCGGAGCCGAGGACGGCCTTGTCGCCGCCGTGGGAGTCGACCGTGGCGACCTTGTTAGCGGCGAAGTCGATTAGTTGCACCGCGTTGGCGGTGGAGACAACGAGGAGCGAGCCGTCGAGGTCGCACTCGCGGGAGTGGCCGCGGAGGGTGTAGTCGTGGTCGCCGACGCTGAGATCGTCGTTGCCGGCATCGGTGTCGCCATAGATTTTGACGCGGTTATCGCAACTGCTTTGCACAGCTTCGTGGGAGCGATCGCAGGTGGCCGTTCCGGCAGACTGCTTGCCGGTGGCGAGATCGAGGGTCTGTGAGCCAGAGTCGTCGCAGAAACCGAAGACGCCGGACTTGAGACTGAGCTGGTAGGGGATGCCGTGGACGATGGGGGTCCACTCCGAGGCCGAGGTGGCAGGAGACGGCGCGATGGGGACGCGGGCAGGCGGGGAAGCGGCGGATGTGGCCGGGGGCCTGCCTGCGTCGGCGGGCACAGTTTTCTTACAACCGGTGGTGAACGCCAGGACGGTGGTGAGCACGGCGGCCGTAGGCAGGGTCTTGTTCATGATGTTGTCTACTTCTTGCCCAGGACCTTGTCGAGGAATTCCTTCTGCCGCTTCATGCTGGCGGCGTACTTGCTCTCGTCGGCGGTGTAGTACTTGGCCTGGTGGAGGATTTTTGCGGCTCCGGCAGCGTCTCCCTTGTTGAGCACGGTGATGAGCGTAGGAAAACGCTTGTTCATGTGCTTGTAGCGCTCTGCAAAGTCGACCACGCCGTCACCAAGGTTGGCGTAGGCAAGGAAGCAGCAGGAGATGTCGGGCGGTTTGTAGAAGACCACGCGCTTGCCGCCGGACTCCTTGCCGACCTTGGACTTGATTTCGGCCTCGGTGGCGTAACGGGCGTTGCTGTTGGTCTTCACTTCGGAGTCGGCCTTGGCGGCGGAGTAGTACTCCCAAACGCCAACGAGGTACTGGTGAAGGTGGGTTTTGCGCCCCGCGGAGGTGCATTTGACGTTGCCGAGGTTGTAGTTCCAGCAGTTCTTGCCGCCGGTGGTTTCGCCCATGTACTGCGCGGTGATCAGGCGGGCGCCGTCGTCGTTGAGATCTGACCAGGCTTTCTTGAGCAGGTCAGGCAGGGCGAGTGGGTTGACCGCCGTGCCGGTCTTGGGCAGCTCAAGAGGGCTATCGGTGTACTTGTGGCCCTTCTGGGTGGCGACGGGGGCGTGGGTATCGGGCGTGGCCAGCTTCTCGGCAAGTGGCTTGGGCAGCGGCGCTACCTGGGTGACGTTGGCCACATGGCCGAGCGAGGGAGACTGCAGCTTCTGTGTCTGGTGGACCGCTGTGACGACGTCGCGATGCTTGACGGTGGAGACTTCCAGCAGCGCCTTTAGCGTGCGGCCCCCGGGGAAGATGACGCCGTCCGGGTGAACCATGTGGAGGACGCGCTGCTGGTAGGCGGAGATGGCGTCAACCGTATGGTGGCCGCAGACGCCATCGACGCTGAGCTTCGGCCGCGGGCTGATGGCGGAGGCGTGGTTGTTGAGCAGGACCTGGATCGTCATGACGTCGTGACGGCGGTTGGCGCCCTGGAGGCCCACTGACTGATCGATTGCGTGTTCCGTTGCCATGATTCCCTGCTCCTTCCTTACGATGCCACCCTGCTACGGCAGGCGTTGAAGCCAACTCCGCACGGTTGCGTGATGCTCTTCCCACTGGACCCAGGCGGCTTCTGCCCAGCGGACGACGGCGGACCTGTGAGCCTCGGCGTCCGTGGCTGCGAGAACGTCTGCCACGGTAGCGCCGGCGAGGCGCGTCGGTGGAGTAAGCCAAGGATATGCGAATTTCTTAGCCGTGATCGCTAACATGGCATCATTTGCTCTTTCCAGCGGCCAACCACGCTCGAAGAGCAGGCAGAGGCGCGAGAGGTGGACGCCGACGGAGTTGCGGGCCTGCGGGGTGTCTGCGCCGGGATGCTGGACAGCATAGGCGTCTACGGCGTAGCGGTGGGTAGCCCAGCGGGCCGGGTCTTCGTACTCGCGCGAGAGGAGTTTGCCGTAGGCCTGCCAGCAGGATGGGCTGGAGAGCATGTAGCGATGCGTCGGGCCTCCTTGGTTACCTGACCCGACCGCCGGAAGCGTGAGGCCGCAGGGGCAGGTTTCGAGCGACGGGAGCGAGGTGGGATGCATACTAGGCTTCTGGTTTCAATGGTTCGTGATCGGATGTTGCTATGACATTGCAGAATCTTATTTTGCTTCAGGCGGTTGATCTCGACTTGAAGCGGCTTCGCGCGGAGCTGGTTGAACTGCCCAAGCGCACGGCGGCGGCGAAAGCGGGACTGGACGCTGCTCAGAAGGCATTGGCGGCTACCAGGAAAGGTCTGACCGACGAGGAAGTTCTGCGGCGGCGGCAGGAGCTGGACGTGGCCGCGCACAAGAGCAAGCTGGAGCGGCTGCAACGGCAGCTCGACGAGGCGACGAGCGCGGCGCAGGTGACGGCGTTGGAGCACCAGTTGGAGTTCACCAAGGCTGCGATTGCCAAGCTGGAAGAGGAAGAGTTTGGTTCGCTGGAGCGGACCGAAGAGCTGGAAGCCACCGTCGGCGGGCGTGAGACGGCGCTGACGCAGGCGGAAGCGGCCCTGGCCCGGACAGTGGCTATCGGGTCAGACACAACGGCTCGGAATGAGGCGGCGATCAAGTCTCTGGAGGGCGAGCGGGCGCGGCTGCGGACGGAGCTGCTGAATCCTCCGGCGGACTGGGCGGCGACGACTCCTGAAGCCCCGGCGGCGCTGGCGATCTATGAGCGCGTGGCGAAGAGCAAAGGTACAGGGCTGGCCGAGGC
>CBDAPS010000008.1:0-264675 GCA_965198545.1 Granulicella sp.
GGATTCTTTGCCGATTCATATCATGCTGCCAGCGATCCGGCCCATGAAATTCGTCCCCGTCACATTCAATGGCAAGACGGATATCGCCCGCACCTTCGACCACCATATCAATTCGATACGCGCCAGTCTTGACTTGCGGAATGACCCGGTAGCCGCTAGTACTCAACTCCGTGTAAACCTGTTGCTCAAATCCTGATTCGCAGAGGTCAATTAGTCGCGCTGTCTCCTCCGTATTCATGACGAGCGGCTTATCGAAATGCGACAGCAATGTCATCCTCAGATCTTTGTCTGAAAGGTCGGACGCGGTAACGGAACGAACGAGGTACATTCGGTCTTGCGCACGGCTGGCCGCGACATTGAATCTCTGGTCAAACATATTGCCTGAAAGCGCTTTGCAACTCGTAGGGGTCTACGACCAGGGACAGAAACATAATGTGCCGCTCACTACCTTGGAACGTGCGAGCGTCGCCGCACAGGAACTTCCTGCGATGCAGCTCTGCTGCCTCACATCTCTGATTCACAACAGAATCAATATGCTTCGCTTGATCGGTTCCCAGAAGCGAGACGACGCCAATCGTCCGGCCTGCAAATCTTTCATCTTTTAGGATTGCCTCGATTTCATCTGCGATTGCTTGCGCTTCACAATCGTTTCGGTCGTGATGGTCCCTGACACCGCCCTCTACATAGAGGTCAACCAATGGCGGTTCGATTCTTTCGGAGGCCCGAGGAATCCGCAGAGGAAGAATTTGATTCTGGTAGAAGGTGACGGTTTGAATACGCGATGATTGGGGGCACACAACGAAAGTGCTCTCGCAACATCACCTGATCGGCGGCGAATACTCGTGCGGCGAGGTCATAGAGCGACTTCTCGGGCGTCATCTCGGACTTATAGGGTTGATCGACAAGGAATCGGTCTAGCAGCTCTTGAATGCGGCTGCTGTCGATGAATCCGCCGTCTGGAGATACCTGCTTGTCATCACCGACCACTAGAATCTTCTTGCCCCTCAAGATGGCAGGCAAAGCCCACAAGTCCGACTGACTCGCTTCGTCAACGATCACCAAATCAAATGCGCCGATGTCGGCGGGCATAGCCTCAGAGATTCGGTGGTGATTCATAATCCAGCAAGGCACCGCGCCCGCAGCGTCGAACATCATTTCCCGCGCATCGCGCCGATAGCGAGTGGCATTCGGTCCAGTCCCCTGACCGATCCTTCGGATGGCTGTCGCATATCCAGCCAAAGCCTGCAAGATTTTCGGGGTCGCGTTTTTCTTCGTCGCCAGCCAGGCTGATTTGGCGACCATCTCCTGATAGAAACGCGCCAGCCCTGTCTCTACCTCGCGCCTCCCTCTCGCAAGAGCCAAGAGCTCATCCCTGGCCTCAATCGCGTCAAGATGGGTACGCACACGAGCCCAGTTCCATGCGTCTCGCCACGTCGTCGGAAAGACGATATCTTCGCCCGATTCTGCAACGGGTGAAGTCCGAACGCTTACGGCTAACTTGGGAGCCCCTGCTGCTTCAAGCCGTAGCGCGGAATCATGAACGAATGAAAGATCATTGGCAAGCGCAGCAATGCGCCGCAACTCCTCCATGAGTTCTGCATATTGAGCCGCAGACACGTTCTCTGGGCAATTCACCGTTGCCCAGAATCTTTTCAACAAACAGCCGAAGGGCATCCGATATTGGGCCAGACTTGCCCGCGAGCTTTTCTTGAAAGTCGCTCAGTTGCATTGCTGCTCGGGACATCTCGGCGAAGGTCAGATGGCGCAACAACTGCTGACGAACGGATTCCAAGTCAGCGCGTGTGATGCTAGAGGATGTCTGAGGCATCCGTTCAAAGACATCCCGTGTACCTCTCAAAAAGTGAGTGTCAAAATGGGTCGCCAGCGTGTGGGCTTTTAGGGCGGTCGTCGCGACAACCTCAAGCTGACGAAGTCCGGCGATGCCTCCGCTGAGAGACGGCACAGAAAGGAGTTGGTGCAGCTCGTTCCACCGCGTATTGAAGGTGAGGACTTGCAGATGAAGTCCGAGCCATCTATGCACCTTCGTCCAATCCTCGGAAGTCGAGGGCGGACGACCTTCGATACGAATCGCCGCAATATGCCCATTGGCATCGGAGGCACCAAGCGACACAAAACCGAAAGGTTTGCCGGTATCAACAGCACGGGCAACAGCGTCCACCGTTTTCGGATCGTTCCATCCTGCTTCGGGAAACACAATTGGAGACTTCAGGAACTCAGCTCGCGCATGGATAAGTGCGTCAAGATCATCAAAAAGGGATTCCAGCGCGGCACATTCCGACGCGAATGACGATTGCCGGCACTTAGCGCGCAACTCGAAAGGCCATTCATTGCCAAACTCCTCCAACTCGCCGAGAACACTGAGCATTTCATCTGTGAATGCGAGCAGTTTGCGCGTCGCAGCCAGAACCTCTGGAGTATTGTCTTTGAGGGGCAGTAGATCGCCTTTGCGAACCTCGTTTTCGATACTCTCCCTCTTCACAAGCACATCATGCAGGTCTCCGAGATTTGATAACGAAGGGAAACTATCTGCGGAAGGCACACGCGCCTGCACATATATAAGGTCTTTCCCAAGCCTCCTGCGAGCTTCCCTGAGTCGCCCGGCTTCATCTGAGGACAGAGGAGGCGCGTGGTCAGGGGAGAGGGTAATGGAGTCCTCAAACCAGCCAAACCGCTCAAGCCCCGAAAGCACCAACTCCGCGAGCGCCTGGGCGCGCATCGGTACTCCGTCAACTTCGATCGTCGAGAGCTGCTGAAGGGCAATCCCATCGACCTTGCGGTCGATGGTGATTAGCTCCGAGTGAGCACGATCAATCGAGCTTTGAATCCGCGCAATTTCTTGGCGCGTCAGTTCCGGGTTGATTTGGGATACCATATGCTGAATCGCCTCGATGGAGCCTTGGAACTGTCGAATGCCTTCCCGATCGCTTGTAAGCAGCGAAACCGTCAAAGCGCGAATCTCTTCAGGTATCTTCTCTTGCAGGACACCGAGAGCAGCTTCACCTCGCGAAGTAACAAGGACACGCTTGCCCGTTGCGAGGTAATGACAAATGACATTTGCGATGGTGTGGGTCTTGCCGGTTCCCGGTGGCCCCTGAACAGTTACACCGGCAGCGCGCTTCAGCCGTTGCACAATCGTCACCTGCTCATCGTTGTATGGCAGGGGGAAGTAGAGTTCTTCAGGAGCACCACCGGTACCGCTGCTTCCCCGGGAAGACAGCCCCCGAAAGCTGATGGGTTCGAACTCAATTGGCTGGTCTGACGGCGGCGTGACCAGCGAGAGCGGTCCGTCGTAAATCTCACAGCCATCCTCCAACTTGTTCTGTAGCCTCTTCAAATCATCAAAGAGGTAGTTGATAGCGCGAGGACGGGACATTAGAACCCAAGCGTCTGTGACGACAAGATGCTTACCGGGAGACGGGACGAGTTCACCCGATGCCGCAACTTCACGGTACACACCTTCGCTGTCTAGGTTCCCGGCAATAAGTTTCAAAACATCGGTATAGCTTCCTGGGTCAAAGGGAGTGACTGGACTGTCTTTGTGTTTGGCAAAATGAGCAACCGCAGCTCGCTCAACCTCAATAGCACTGACAACCTGACACGCAACAAAAGCGTCAAGTTCAACCCGGGTATCGGTAGCACGGGGACGTAGATCGATCGACATCGTTTGATCGTCGATGGCAATTTCCATCGTCTGAGTGAGAAGCGGGTACTGAAATGGAATTCGCTCTTTTTCAGTCTCAAGCTCCCATGACGAGACCCCAATGCCCCAAATGAGCTCCTGCGGTTTGCTGGTCTGCTCAGCTTCCATCTGGTGCATCAGCATAAAGAGGTCACCGTATAGCGAAATAGTCAGGCGACGTGGCTGCTCCGCAGCGGCCCACGAATTCCAAGCCACGGTGTACGTCGCCAACACTTGGGCGGCATTACCCCTGTGCTGTGTCTCCAACCGGGCAATTTCCTCGTCGCTCGGCGAGCCTTGAGATTTGAGATTTTGTATCGACCGATTCACGAGCCGCGTGAGTGCAGCGTCATCGAGATAGGGCAGGAACGCCCGTTGGGTCTGAACTAACCTTGAGGAGGCTCTTATGACTCTTGGGTGGATCGGGTGGCGGTTCGGCGGCAAGCCTAGGCACACGGAGCCACACATGGTCTCCAACCAGGCGGATGTCAAACTCCACTCCCGGTAGGCCCGCCAAATCGCCTCTGTTGCGGAGGAAACCCTTTGAAGACGCGAGTCTGTATCCCTTTGGGTCAACTTCCTTCGTCTGCTCTTTGATATAGTCCAGCAGACAAACCAGCAGTTCACGTGGATCAGGCATTCAGGCTCCCAGATACAGAGTCTTGCTCTACGAGGCAGTCTAAAAGCAGGAGTCTGACAATGACCCATTGTAGACAGTTGCTAGGCCAGGTTCCAGAGTGTCACATGGTAAGGCTCTCGGGACAGGAGGATACGGCACTTCGAGGAACTCCTGTGATGCCACGTTTGCCGCTCACCAGTTCGTACCAAATCGGAAATTTGATGCGTCAATGAACTTCGCTAGCACAAACTTTTAGAAATCTAGATGACATCCGCAATGGCCGATTGCGATCCTCTTGGATTTTGATAGCCAACAAAAGTGAATACGGAGTGTGTCAGAGGAATTGTCGGCGGTGCCTATACGCAGGTGTTGCTCCATGAAAACAGATTCACCGTCAACATCGAATGTTCGTCTCGTGACACCCGACTTTGAGAGGGTCGTCTTTTCTTGAGCCGCATAATTGCTCCCAAAAACGCCTCTTGCTTTCACGTCTCCTCCCTCTTGCACCGTCACCCAATAGTCGGTGGCTAGTCTCCAAAGCAGGTCGAATGCCTGCTCGCCTAGACGAAAGTCAGCAGATGATTTAGCTGATGCAATGGCATCAGGAAGAACGATGATTCGATCATTCCAAGCTGCCTCTAAAGCTACAAGCGATGCGGCGAGTGGCGGGTTCTTCGAAGCAAGTGCCGGTCAGACCTGAACGAGGCGGACGTCGGCTTGTGCCGATGTATCGGATTTGCGAAGTTCGATTGAATCCAGTCGGGCATGAAGTTTCGCAATTTCCGCACGTGCTTCGTCCAAATTCACTTTGAAGCTGGTCAGCGCGTAGCGAATCCCGTTCCATCTGTCTGAATTGGATCGCAATGTTTTGGGAGGCGCGATTGAATGAACCAAATGCCGCCCAAAGTGGTTTCAATGCGTCCGACGGCTCCGTTTCACCATCGCTCAACAAAATGTCACGTTCTTGAGTGAGGCTTTGATTGTCTTCAAGCGAGAGCTTAGCCATTTCCTCGGCTTCATCCCGCTTCACTTCGGCCAGTGATTGTGCAGATCGCGCCTCCCGCAGCGCCTGTTCTGATTCCTCAAGGGCCGCGGTCATCTCCCTGACTCTTGTCTCCGCAAATTCGACCCGCAACATCAGTTCCTGGAGATCGCTTTCTTTCAAGCACGGTCCCCAGATCCGATGCAATGGCGCTTTCGACTTCAAGCAGCGGCTCGATGGCGACTGGGGCTACCACCAAACTCTGTTCAACTTCTGCAGGGGCATCGGGATGCTGCAGCGTCTCTTCAAGGTTTCTTCGTAGAACTTCTGGAGTGAATAGTGGGAATGGTTCAAACCGAGCGGTGAGCTGCCTGAATACCGTGGCTTACACACTCGTTCAAAAAGCTCTGGCGAGACTTGGCCTCCATCCGTTCTATAGTCGTGGGCAGCCACAAGCGATGTCGAAATTTCTCATCGCGTTGACGATCAATGCCTGCGTTGTAGCAGCGCACTCCGCCACCATAGCAAGACCAATCCGCGCCCCAGTCTCTCGTCAAAGTCCAAGAAC
The DNA here is from genome assembly GCA_965198545.1 of Granulicella sp. Taxonomy (GTDB): domain Bacteria; phylum Acidobacteriota; class Terriglobia; order Terriglobales; family Acidobacteriaceae; genus Granulicella. The sequence continues at coordinate 5,870 of CBDAPS010000008.1, forward strand.
TATCCGGGGTCAAATGCAACACGTGTGCGGTGCCAGTGAGGAGCCGAGCGACGGCCGCCACATCGACTATCGGTCCCCGTTGAAGATCCTCACTTATCAAAACAACGGGGAGAGTGCGAGCGGTGCTGTCGATAAGTTCTTCGACGAACGGAATGTCGCTTGGGGAGATCGCACGGGCAGAAGGAGAGAGTTCCCAAACGTCAGACGCTCTTGCCCTGCTGACTATATCTCCGAGAAGTCTCGGCGCACGTGAGGCCGGAAATCGGTTGACGGTTTGAGGCTGCCGGAAGTTCACCCGCGTACTGAACGTAACCCGCTCTTTCGACCGCTCCAGACTGAAATCGCAATTCCATATTCGATCAACCTCGGAATTGTCGGGTTCCTCCAGGTGCAGAGCCAACACACCGTCGCCCCGGCTGAAATCGATTCGGAACCGATCACGCGCAAAGCTGTGATTTGCCTTCCTCTGATGTAATCTGAGTTTCGTATGGCGACGCTTTGCCGTTCACCCAAGCAATTAGCTGCGATTCTGCTTCATTGAAATCGTCCAAGAACAGGTTGACGCGAATGACCGTAGTGACCCGCTGAACCGGCAGGGCCATCAGTTGTTCCTGAAACGTGGGACTCATGGCATCTCCGCTATGGTGTTTATGGCTCCTGAGGTAGGACTCGAACCTACAACCCTTCGGTTAACAGCCGAATGCTCTGCCATTGAGCTACTCAGGATCATATGCGCGAAGGTCTCGGGCGAGACGGCGCTTGGCAAAGGCAACCGGGAGGCTGCCGCTTCATCGTTTATAGCAAATAGCGTGGGGCCGGTCAAAGGTCTCCGAACCCACTGAACCGCTGCGACCACTGACAAATCCGCAAACAAGTCGCAAACAAGTTACGGATACAGCAGCACCGCGATGTTATACGCGCTGAACGCCTGCCGCTCGTGGAGAGCGCATGCCCCAACCGCCGCCTGCCGATACTTCCCCGTAGCCAATCTTTGCCGCAGCGCATCGGGCAGCCGGTCCAGGTCGCCGGACGTAAAACGCATCACAAAGTACGGTCGCCGCGAGCCCGCATATCCCGTATCCAACTCGCAGCTTCGCCGCGCGTCCGCATTGTCATCCACCAGCTGCACCGGAGCCGCCGCCGTCAGCAGCGCCGCCACCGCGTTCTCCTGCTCCGTATAGCTCAATGCTGCCACGGAGCGCTCGAAATCCTGCACCGCATAAAGCTCTCCGTCGCGCAGAATCACGCTGATCGCAATCGACGTCAGCCTCGGGTCAAGCAGATTCTCGCGATGATGCTCTGATTTCATCCACGCGTCGTGGATCCGCACCGCGGTCGGAGCCTCAGCCACGTTCTCGGCGATCACGCTGAAGTGAGCCCCTGCCTGCTGCCCTCGTTCACTCAGCTCAGCCTCACCCGGATACTGGTGCGAGATCGACCGCCGCCTCGCCATTTCGATCGCGTGGTTGATCGCCGCTCGATGCAACGCCTCATCCCATTGCAGCGCTGGCAGCCCACGCTGCGCCCGCTCCGCGTTCGCCGCCTGAAAAAGATACTGCTCTGCCACGGATCGCGTGTCGCTCTGCGCCTCTAACGGCAGCCCACAACGTATCACGGCCAGGGCACAAGCCATCGCGATTAGCCCAAAGCGCTTCATGTCTGCTTCAACCCGGTTTTTTGCCGGAAGCTGCGCCCCATCAACGGGGTATTGGCCCAGTGTCAGGGTCGGGCGTAGGGCTCGCAGTGCGGCTGAGGGGGAGGACTGACCGCCTGCGGGTTCGTCATCTCCGTATTCAGCGGTGGAAGCTGATCCCGATACTTCACGATCAGCGAGCCCAGCTTGCGCGCCCCCCAATACCGCGGCACATACCGCTGCGGCGCGGACATCGAGCGGAACAGCCACCCCAGGTAGAACCGGTCCGCCCACCTCGGGATCACCACCTGGTCGCCACTCAGAAACGCGATGGCCGCGCCCGTACAGTGGATCGCAGGCCGGTAGCTTAGGTGTTGCTTCAGGTAGAGTCCCAGCGGTTCCTGGCTGCCGCCGCCAATGTTGATGATGATGTTCTGCGGCTGAAGCTTCTCCAACAGCGCCAAAAGCTCCGGGTCCTGCGCCGGCCGGGTGTACATGGGAGCCATGTACAGGCAATCTTTCCGAGGGTTGATTCCCTGCTTCGCCAGCCAAAGCAGGTTACGTTCCGCGCTGGCCTGGCTCGCCATAATCCAGAAAGTGTTACCTGCTCGCCGGGTTTCCTCGCGCGCCAGCAGCTCCCTCAGGTACTCCAGTCCGGAGAGCCGTCGTACCTGCTCGCCCGTCACCTGGTTCCACACCATCACCATGAACGCGGAGTCCGTGATCGCCATGTCGGCGTGCAGCAGGGCTTCGCGATAGGCGCGGTCCTCTTCCAGCGCACGCAGCGCAGGAGCGGCAGGCACCACCAGCAGGCCGCCGTGGCTCATCTTGTCCACGGCTTCCTTCGCGGTGCCGTTGAAGAACTCAATGCCGAGGATTTGCACGCTGCCTGCTCCTTTCGAGGCTTCACCTGCCTGAACCCACCTCTACTTACCGCTGGAACCCGCTGCCATCTCGCCTTCGATCCACCGATAGGTTTTTTCCAACCCGTCGCGCAGCCGGATCGAAGGTTCCCATCCCAACTTCTCGCAGATCATCGTGTTATCGCTGTTGCGGCCGTTCACACCTTTCGGCGCGCTCAGGTTATACCTGCGCTCCAGCTTCACGCCGGCGATGTCTTCCACCATGTCGACCAGCTGGTTGATCGTCACTAGTTCGCTTGAGCCCAGATTGATCGGCTCATCGATCCCGCTGTTCATGATCATCTGCGTGCCCTGCACGCAGTCGTCGATGTACATGAAGCTGCGCGTCTGGTGCCCATCGCCCCAGATCTCGATCTCCAGCTTGCCCGAGTTCACGGCCTCCAGCACCTTCCGGCAGATCGCCGCCGGGGCTTTCTCCCGACCTCCATTCCAGGTGCCGTACGGGCCATAGACGTTGTGGTAACGGGCAACTCGGCACACCAACCCGAAGTCTTCTTCGAAGTGACGGCACATCCGCTCACTGAACAACTTCTCCCAGCCATAGCCGTCTTCCGGCAGCGCCGGGTAGGCGTCGCTTTCCTTCAAAGCCACCACATCGGGAGTCGTCTGTTTCTCGCCGTTGTAGACACACGCTGAGGACGAATAGAAGAATCGCTGGACACCGGCATCCTTCGCCGCCATGAGCATGTGCGTGTTGGTCAGCACGCTCAGCATGCACAGCGCCTTATTGTTCTCGATGAAGCCCATGCCGCCCATGTCGGCGGCAAGCTGGTACACCAGCTCCGCGCCTTCCACCGCGCGATCGCAGTTTTCCTTCTCTTTCAAGTCCAGCGACAGGTTCTCGACACCTTCCGCTGCTTGGTACCAACCGTCCACAGGCTTCACGTCGACGGCGCGAACCACGTCGATTCCCTGCTTCTGGAGAGACTTCACCAGATGTCCACCAATAAAGCCACCGGCGCCGCAGACGACTGCTTTGCGGCCTGAAACACCCATCTAACTACTCCCGTCCGGCCGCGCTTCCGCCCGGCAAATGACTGCTTCCCAGGGACCCGATTTCTTTGCACAATCCGGACGGTGCCAGAAGAGAACTTCTAGCCAAACCCGCATGGTGACCTTTGTCTCTGATCCAGTCTTATGTGCCCCCCTGTGAAAGTCAAGGAAGCCGCCGGAATACCCTCAGCAAACCGTTGCGTATCATAGCCTCACAAGCACATGACCCGTGGAAATCAGGGCACACCCAGCCGAATCCGCTCGTCCTTTCTGCGGCATCCCCTGCTGTGGACCGGTTCTGCTATCGCGCTGGTGCTCCTGGTTGCGGCGATCGGCGCTCCGCTGTTCGCCCACGCTGACCCCGCAGCGCTCCATCTTCGCGCCCGCCTCCTGCCGCCGTCCCGAGCCCACCTCTTCGGCACGGACGAACTGGGCCGCGACGTCTTCGCTCGCACCCTCTACGGTGCCCGCGTCTCGCTTACGGTAGCCGTTGCCGTGGTCGGGCTCTCGCTGGCTGTCGGCCTCGTCCTCGGCGCGTTCGCGGGGTACGCCGGAGGCGCGGCGGACACCCTCGTCAACATCTACCTCACCAATGCTTTCCTGGCGCTCCCGGGCATCCTGCTCGCCGTAGCCTTTGTGGCCTTCCTCGGCCCCAGCCTCCGCAACCTCATCTTCGCCCTCGCGCTCTCGGGCTGGGTCAACTATGCCCGCCTCGTCCGTGCCCAGGTGATCGCCGTCAGAGAACGCGAATTCGTCCAGGCCGCGCGTTCTCTCGGCGCAGGCCCGCTGCGTCTGCTCGGCCGCCACATCCTGCCCAACATCGTCCAGCCCTTGCTCGTGCAGTCCGCCGTGGGCATGGCAGGCGCGGTCCTCGCCGAAGCCACGCTTAGCTTCCTCGGCCTAGGCGTGCAGCCACCCACCCCCACCTGGGGAGCCATGCTCAACGACGCCCGCTCCCACATCTTTGACTCGCCTTACCTCGTCGCCTTCCCCGCCGCCGCCGTAGCCCTCTGCGTCCTCAGCTTCAACTTTCTCGGCGACGGTCTCCGCGACTGGCTGGACCCCCGCAACCAATCCTCGGAGTCTCTCTAGGGAGTTCCTCTAGGGAGTCTCCCTAGGTAGCTCGATAGCTAGTTGTTTGTTGAATGCCGTCATCCTGAGCCGAAGGCGAAGGGTCTTCGTAGTCCGTCCGTATCGCCACCACTGCTGAAGGACAACCACTCATGCGCATAGGCGTCATCTCCGACACCCACGGCCTCCTCCGCCCGGAAGCCCTTGCCGCGCTTCAGGGCGTGGACCACATCCTCCACGCCGGAGATGTAGGCGACCCAACCATCCTCGAAGCCCTGCGCATCGTCGCTCCGCTCACAGCCATCCGGGGCAACATCGACACGTCAGGCCTCTGCGCCCAACTGCCCGCCAACGAGGCCATTGAGCTGAATGACACGCTGATCTACATGGTCCACGCTATAGAGGACCTAGACATCAAGCCCGAAGCCGCCGGCGTCGGCATCGTGATCTACGGCCACTCCCACAAGCCACGCACCGAGCTCCGCAACGGCGTCCTCTACCTCAACCCCGGCAGCGCCGGCCCGCGCCGCTTCTCGCTGCCGGTCACGCTGGCCATCCTCACCCTCGGCGAAGGCGCACCTCGCACCGAGTCGATCACGCTGCTTCCATAACTGACTGCACGAACTACCCAGCCACCACGATCTGCGAAAAATCCGCGATCCGCGAAAAATCCCGCACTGTCCGCGAAAGCAGTGCCAGCCGGTTCGCCCGCACCGCCGCCTCCGGCGCCATCACCATCACCTTCTCGAAGAACGCATCGATCACCGGCCGCAGCCCGGCAATCTCCACCAGGGCGGGCTCATACTCGCGCTTGGATGCCAACGCTGCCACCCGATCCGCCGCCGCTTCCGCAGCGACCGCCAACTCGCCTTCCGCGGGATCGACATAAAGCGCCGCATCCGGCGACATGCTCAGCGTTTCGCCCTTGTCCATGGCCTGTTCCAGGATGTTGCTCATTCGTTTGAACGCCGCCGCCACAGCCAGGAACGTGTCGCCTGCCCCGCCCCCGCGCACCGCAGTCACAGCCTCGGCACGAGCAAGCAGATCGGCCAGATTGTCCGCCCCAGCCATCCGCACCGCAGCCGCCACGTCATAAGCCTGTCCGCGAACCTCGCGCAGATAGAAGTCCACTCGTTCGCCAAAGAACAGGTTGAGCTGCGCCTCCAGCGCATGCTCCCTCGTTGCAGCGCCAACTACGTCGCTCAGCAGCAGCGGCACACCGCTCTCTGCCAGAATCCGTACGATCGCATTCGCGGCCCGCCGCAGCGCAAACGGGTCCTTCGACCCCGTTGGCTGTAACCCCAGCCCAAACATCCCGGCAATGCTGTCGATACGATCCGCCACACCCAGCACCGCGCCCTCTGCTGAGCGAGGCAGCGCATCATCCGCCGAAGCCGGCAGGTACTGGTCGTAAATGGCATCAGCCACGGCATCACTCGCACCCTGCGCCTTGGCATACAAGCCGCCTATCACGCCCTGCAACTCCGTGAACTCCTTTACCAGCTCCGTCGTCAGGTCAGTTTTTGCCAGCCGGGCCGCTTCATCCACAGCATCAGCATCCAGAGCAGCCCCACGCTCGGCCGCAAGCCCTGCCAGCTTAGCCGCCAGCCCACGCACCCGCTCGCTCTTCGCCGCGTAGCTGCCCAGGTCCTTCTGGAACGTCACGTTCTCCAGCAGCGCCACGCGCTCCACAAGCGGCACCCGCTGATCGAACTCCCAGAAGAATCGCGCATCGTTGAACCGCGCCCGCAGCACGCGCTCATTGCCCTGCCGGATGATCCCTGCCGACTTCGCATCCGTAGCGATGTTCAGCACCGTCAGAAAGTGAGGCAGCAGCTTGCCATCCTTTCCCTCCACCGCAAAGTACTTCTGGTGATCGCGCATCACCGTAACCAGCACCTCTTCGGGCAGCGCAAGATACTCCGGCGCAAAGCTCCCCAGCAGCACCTCGGGCCATTCGGTCAGATGAGTCACCCCATCCACCAGCGCCTCGTCCTCGCGCCAACGAGCACCCGGCACCGTGCGAGTCACATGATCCAGCGCCTTCCGAATCTGGTGCCGCCGAGCCTCCGCATCCGCCAGCACGTACTCGCCCTCAAGCTGCGCCGCATAGCTCGCCGGAATCTCCACCTCAAACGCCTCGCCGCTCGAAAGCACGCGATGCCCAAAGCTCGCGCGCCCGGCCACCTTGCCCGCAAACTCCACCGGTACAACGGTGTCATCAAGCAGACAAACCATCCACAACACAGGCCGCACAAATTTCTCGTTGCTGCCCGGAATCCAGCGCATGTTCTTCGCCCAGTAGATCGCCGCGATCTCCTTCGGCAACTCCGCCAGAAGAACTTCCGCCGCGTTGCGGCCCTTCTTCACCACATCCACGGCGATGTACTCGCCCTTCGGCGTGCTGATCGTCTTCAGTTCGTTGACGGCCACGCCATTTTTGCGCGCAAACGCCTCAGCCGCCGCTCCCGGCTGCCCGTCCTTGTAGGCAATCTTCACCGCCGGCCCGGTCACCTGCTCACTCAGGTCCGGCTGCGAAGCGAGCACGTCCGCCACGTACACCGCGAGCCGACGAGGCGTCGAGAAACTCTTCGCCCCACTCTCCAGCGAAATCCTTTCACCCAGCAGCCGCTCACGCCCCAGCAAGGCAACCACGCGGCGCAACAGTTCCGCTTCGGCGGATGCGATCATCCGCGCCGGAACCTCTTCCAACCCAATCTCCAGCAGAAATTCAGCCATGCCGTTGTTGCCTTTGCTCTCTTCGCTTGTCATCCCCAAAGGGGATCCGCGTTTGCATTTGTTGTTGCAGTTGCCCTGCATCGCTTCGCTTGTCATCCCCGAAGAGCCTGCTCTTAGCGAAGCCGAACGGGGGACTTGCTGTCCGTCAGAGCTACACAGAAGCCAATGGCAAATCTACGGACTCACCAACAACCGCAGCCTTTAACCGTTCCTGCTCCGCATAAACCTTCGCCACACCCACAATCAAACTCCGAATCCGAGCCATCACTCCCACCCGTTCTGTCACCGAAATCGCCCCGCGAGCATCCAGCAGATTGAACGTGTGCGAGCACTTCAGCGCCAGCTCATAGGCCCCCATCGTTGGAAACCGAAGCACGTCCAGTCCCGCGGACTCGCTGACTTGCTGACTTGCTAACTCGCTGAACCTGCCCAGCAGCCCCTTGCACTCCGCCTCATACAGATCCAAATGCTTCCAGAGACTCGGCACATCTGCATAGTCAAACGAGTACGCCGAAAACTGCTGCTCTTCATGCAGCCGCACATCGCCATACGTCATCTCCGCGCCTGTCCGTGGGTCGCGCGACCAAACAATGTCGTAGATCGAATCCTTATCCTGCATGAACTGCGCGATCCGCTCCAGCCCATACGTAATCTCACCCGAAATCGGGTCCAGGTCCATGCCCCCGCACTGCTGGAAGTACGTGAACTGCGTGATCTCCTGGCCGTCCAGCATCACCTGCCAGCCCACGCCCCACGCGCCGCCCACCGGCCACTCCCAGTTGTCTTCCTCGAACTTGATGTCGTGCTCGGCAAGATCGATCCCGATTGCCTCCAGTGAGGCGAGATACAGCTCCTGCACACGCTCTGGTGGCGGCTTCAGAATCACCTGCAACTGCGTGTGCCGAAATAGCCTGTTCGGATTCTCGCCGTAGCGTCCATCCGCAGGCCGGCGCGAGGGCTGAGCATACGCGATCCACACCGGCTTCGGCCCCAGCACCCTCAAAAACGTGTCCGGAGACATCGTCCCCGCGCCTACTTCCAAGTCATACGGCTGCTGCAACACGCAACCCTGTTCCGCCCAGAACCGCTGCAAAGTGAATAGCAGTTCTTGGAACGTCAACGCCTTTTTGCCCTGCTCCGCCAAATCCAAACACCCAGTCGAAGAATGCCCTCATTCTACCGCTTAGACCTGCCACAGAAGCCGTCGCGTACCTTTGCGCTCATCGCGCCCGCTGCGTCAAAGCTTTTCGCCAGTCCGGCCAGAACCGCAACATTCGGCGCGCGAGATGTGTCTACCAACACAGCAACGGCAACCAACACGCCGAAGCTCAGGAGCCTCCCATGAACCGCCTCGCTCTCACCACCGCTCTCGGCCTCGCCTTCGCCGGCTCAATCGCTTTCGCCCAGCAGCCCGCGCCCGATGCTGCCCAGCAGCCGCCCGCCCCGATCGTCCGCCCTCACGACGGCCCCCGCGCGCCTGACCCGCACCGTCAGGCCTTGATGCTCAGCCGCCGTCTCAACCTCACGCCCGACCAGACCGCCAAGATCGAGCCCCTGCTCGCCGACCGCGAGCAGAAGATGGCCGCCCTGCGCGCCAACACTTCGCTCACCCCGGACCAGATGCGCGAGCAGATGCGTAGCATCCACCAGCAGGAGCGCTCGCAGTTCGCCTCCATCCTCACGCCGGAGCAGCAGGAACAGATGAAGGCAATGCGCCACCACGGTCGCGGCCAGTTCCACGGTCAGCCCGGCGGAACCACACCCTCCGCAGCCTAACGTCGTATACTCTTCCCGAAACCCACCGTCTAGACTGGCAACAGCCCCAAGCCAGTCTGGCCGGTGGCTTTTTGCATGCGCCTGCCACGTCCTCTTCTGCGAATCCTCTGTGTTTGCCTGGCCATCCTGCCTCTGCCGGCGCGCCCACAAACTGCTGGCTGGCCCACCTACGGCGGCGACCCCGGCGGCCGACGCTTCTCCGCCTCCACGCAGATCACTCCTCGCAATGTCATCAGCCTCCAGCCTGCCTGGACCTTCCACACCCACGCGCTCGACAAGCCGCGCTTCGCGGACTCACAGGCCTCTTTCGAAGCCACGCCTGTCCTTGCCGGCGACACCCTCTTCTTCACCTCCCCGTTCGACCAGGTCTTCGCCATCGACGCCGTCACCGGCCGGCAGCGCTGGACCTGGGAGCCGAACATTATCCTTGAACGCAGGGACATGATCGTCACCTCGCGCGGAGTCGCCCTCTGGGGCAACGAGGCCGACCACGCTCCCTGCGCCTTCCGCGTCCTGCTCGGCACGCTCGACGCCCGCCTCATCGCCCTCGATGGCCACACCGGCGTCCTCTGCGACGGCTTCGGCAACCACGGCCAGGTCGACCTCAAATCCGGCGTCCACTTCCGCGCCTGGGGAGGCTACGGCCTCACTTCCCCGCCCACCGTCGTCGGCAATGTCGTCGTCGTCGGCTCGTCCGTCGCTGACAACCACGAGGTCGGCCCGGAAAGCGGCCTCGTTCGCGCCTTCGACGCGGTCACCGGCCGCCAGCTCTGGCAGTGGGAGCCCATTCCCTGGGGAGACTCCACCCATCCTCGAACCGGCGCGGGCAATGTCTGGAGCACCATCTCCGCCGACCCCGCCCTTGGCCTCGTCTTCCTTCCCACCAGCAGTCCCGCACCCGACTACTACGGCGGCATCCGCAAGGGCGACAACCGCGACGCCGACTCCGTAGTGGCCCTCGACGCCCGAACAGGCGGAAAAGTCTGGGCCTTCCAGGACGTCCACCACGACATCTGGGATTACGACATCCCTGCCGAGCCCGTGCTCTTCACCTGGCACAAAAACATCCCCGCGCTGGCCATCGTCACCAAGACCGCGCAGGTCTTCGTCCTCGACCGCCTCACCGGCCTCCCGCTCGTTCCCGCCCCGGAGCGTCCCGTTCCCCAGACCGACGTCCCTGGCGAAGAAACCTCGGCCACTCAGCCCATCTCCGCCTTGCCGCCGCTCACCTCGCTCAACCCGCAAGGCGACGACCCTAATCCGTGGCAGCGCCCCGCCGCGGACGCCGAGTCCTGCCGTCGCCAGCTGGCTGGGCTGCGCTATGAAGGCCCCTACACTCCCGTCAGCCTGCACGGAACACTTCTCTTTCCTGGCAACCTTGGAGGTGTCAACTGGGGAGGCGCGGCCATCAGCCCGTCCGGCGTCCTCTACGCCAACGTCAACCGGGAAGCCTTCCGCATCCGCCTCGTTCAGCGTCTGACCTGGAGTTCCGTATGGCACGCCAACGAGCCTGATATCCGCGACTTTCCAGTCTGGCTAGCCCTTGGCGGCGGGGTGCTCGTCTTCAACATCCTCTGGCAGCTCAACCAGCGCTGGAAACGCAGTCCCCGGGCCGCCCCCCAGCGTCCCTGGATTCCCCGCGGCTGGCCGGTAGCGGTCGCTCTCGCGCTCATGGCGGTCGCCATCCCCATGGTTCTCTATCCCATGCAGCATCCCGAACATCACTTCGGCTACGAGCTCTCGCAACAGTTCGGCTCGCCCTTCCTGATTGAGCGCGAACCCATCGTAGACAGCCAAGGCCTTCCCTGCATCGCTCCGCCCTGGGGAGCGCTGACCGCTCTTGACCTGAACGCCGGTCGTATCCTCTGGCACACTCCGCTCGGCACCCGCATCCCCGGCCAGCACACCGGCACACCCGCCTTTGGAGGCCCCATCGCCTCCGCCGGTGGCCTTCTTTTGACTGCCGGCGTTGATGACCGCCTTCGAGCCTTCGACGCCGGCTCCGGCCAGGAACTCTGGGCCGGCCTGCTTCCCGCCAGTGCACGCTCCACTCCCATGACCTACACCCTGCAAGGCCGCCAGTTCGTAGTCATCGCCGCCGGAGGCCACGGCGGCCTCGCCGGTGCCCGTGGCGACTCCCTCGTAGCCTTCGCCCTGCCCATCGGCGCAGCATCAGCGAAACCGTAGCCGGAACCAGGCAGAATCAACCGAGTTACTCACCGCTGCCACCTTTCCGCGACCCACCCTTCTCCACACTAGCCATGTCTCTACACTGAGGGGATGGACAAGTTTGTAGTACGCGGCGGCAATCCCCTTCTGGGCACGATCAAGGTTTCCGGAGCCAAGAACTCCGCGCTCCCTTGCATGGCCGCCGCCATCCTCACTGAAGACGAAGTCATCCTCGAAAACATCCCCCAGGTTCAGGACATCGAAACCGAGCGCAAGCTGCTCGCCAGTATGGGCGCGGAGGTCGAACTCGGCTACGGCCGGGCGCAACACCGCACCCACATCAAGTGCGCCCTGCTCTCCGACCCTGTCGCCAAGTACGAGATCGTCAAGACCATGCGCGCCAGTTCGCTGGTGCTCGGCCCGCTGGTCGCCCGCACCGGTATGGCACGGGTCGCCATGCCCGGAGGCTGCGCCATCGGCGGCCGCCCCATCGATCTCCACATCAAGGGGCTGGAAAGCATGGGAGCCACTATCACTCAGGAGCACGGCTACCTGGAAGCCCGCGCCACCCGCCTGAAGGGCGCGCACATCGTCTTTGACAAGATCACCGTCACCGGCACCGAAGATCTCCTCATGGCCGCGGCCCTTGCCGACGGCGAATCCCTCTTCGAAAACTGCGCCCGCGAGCCCGAGGTCACCGACCTCGCCGCCCTGCTCAACGCCATGGGCGCGCAGATCGAAGGCGCAGGCACCGGCACCATCCGCATCAAAGGCGTGGCAAAACTCCACGGCGCACGCCACCGCATCAACCCTGACCGCATTGAGGCCGGCACCTTCCTCATCGCCGCGGCCATGACAAGCGGCGACCTCAACGTCGACGGCTGCAACCCCGAGCACCTCGGTTCACTGCTCGGCAAGCTGGAGCAGTGCGGCGTCAAGTTCGACGTCGGCAAGGAAAACGTCCGCGTCCACTCCGGAGGCAAGCTCGTCGCCACCGACATCACCACCGAGGAATACCCCGGCTTCCCCACCGACATGCAGGCCCAGTTCATGGCCTTGCTCACCCAGTGCGAAGGCACCAGCATCGTCACCGAAAACATCTTCGAAAACCGCTTCATGCACGTCGGCGAGCTCAACCGCATGGGAGCCAACATCACCGTCAATGGCCGCTCCGCCACCGTGCGCGGAGGCTCCAGGCTTCAGTCCGCCGCCGTCATGTGCTCCGATCTTCGAGCCTCCGCGGCGTTGGTCCTGGCAGCTCTCGTAGCCGACGGTGAATCTATCCTGGACCGCGTCTACCATATGGACCGAGGCTACGAGCGAATGGAAGAAAAGCTCCGCAACGTAGGCGCCCAGATCCGCCGCATGGGAGAAGTCTTCGGCAAGAAGTAGTTGAAGTACGTCGAAGACGCGGCGCATACTCCACATAGAGGGTCATCGATGGCTACCGCTCCCGTGCTTCTCTCCATGGATGAGTATCTGCGCACCAGCTACCATCCCGATGTTCACTTCGTAGACGGTGAGCTTGAGGAGCGCAATGTGGGCGAATACTCGCACAGCAAAACGCAACAATTTATCACCGAACTCTTCAGCCAAAACGAAATCGATTGGAACATAGACGCTGTGATCGAGCAGCGTGTGCGGGTTAGCGCCACGCGAGTGCGGGTTCCGGACATAACTGTTCTTAGCGCGGCCGACCCTCATGAAGAAGTTGTCACACGCAGCCCACTCCTTTGCGTAGAAGTTCTTTCCCCTGAAGATCGGATTTCCCGCGCGGAACGCGTGCTCACCGACTACCGCAACATGGGTGTCCCCAATATCTGGCTCATCGATCCCATCCGCCGCATCGCCTACACATTCGGCGAAGCCGGTACGTCTCTGGTTTCCGAGAACCAACTCACCGTGCCCGGCACTCCCATCGTTCTCGATCTGCCGTCCCTGTTCGCGAGGCTCGACGCCGCCATTGCCCGCCGAAGCCGCGTCTAGGAATCCGTATCTCCGCCACGAAAAGCCGCAGGCATATGCCTGCGGCCTTCAACATTTTCCTCTTGGACTAAAGACCTCGAATCACCGGATCGGAACAGGCCTCGAATTCGAGTAGGACGGCACAGGGCGCCCCGTCTCAGTCTCGCTGCGCGATGTTAGGGGGGCGACTGGAGCGTGCTGGCGGTCGACGCTCTTCGGGTTGGCGTACGGCCCGCCTTCCATCACCATCGCCAGCCCGTGGTGCCGCACCACGCAGATCTTGTGACACTCCCGGCACTCCCAGGCAGCAAAGCCGAGCTTGCTCACAGCTTCCTGAAGGAAAGCCGTCCGGGGAATTCTGCGAAACCGATTGCCGCCACATTGCCTGCATTCCATCGTGTCACCCCTGCTTCATGCTCTCCTGTGATGGTTACTATCGGCATACCTTTCGTATTGGTTGATATCAAAATGTGATTTTTTCTGAACAAAGGTCGTAGATCCTGGTAACCAGAATCTACCCCAACCACAACGTTTCGCACTACCTTTGGTGCATGGCGCGAAGCCTATAATCAGGACACGATGCGGTTGTTCCCGGCAATTGGCCTTCTCGCCAGCTTTTTTCTTCCCCTCGCTCCTGTCGCGGCGCGCGCGCAGGAAGCTCCCACCGGTCGCGTCGTCCTTGTCCTGCCCTTTGACAACCGCTCCGGCAACCCTTCCCTGAACTGGATCGGTGACTCTTTCCCCGATACCGTCGGCAAACGCCTCAACTCAGCCGGATTTCTTGCCATCTCGCACGATGACCGTCTCTTCGCCTTCGATCATCTCGGCCTTCCGGCTGACTTTCGCCCGTCCCGCGCCACCACCATCCGCATCGCCCAGCAGCTTGATGCCAACTACGTCGTCGTCGGCAGCTACAACGTCTCCGGGCAAAACATCTCCATCCAGGCGCAGGTTCTCACCGTCGATCAGCTCCGCCTCTCCGCTCCCATTGAAGACGGCGGCGACCTTGGGCATCTCTTCGACGCCGAAAACGGCATTGCCTGGCGCATCGCCCGCTTCATCGAGCCCCACTTCAGCGTCGCCGAGAGCACATTTCTCTCTGCCGGCGGCGCCGTCCCCCTCGCTGCCTTCGAAAACTACATCCGCGGCACCAACAGCACCGCGGAAGCCGAACGAATCAAACGCCTCCAGGCCGCGATCGCGCAGGCTCCCAGCTATCCGTCCGCTCTTCTGGCGCTCGGCAAGTCTCAATACGCCGCTCGCGATTACGCAGCGGCAGCGGCCACCCTGGCCAAAGTTCCCGCTGACAACCCACTGGCCCTCGAAGCCAACTTTTACCTCGGCCTGGCTCGCTTCAACTCCACCCAGTACGCTCCCGCTGCCGACGCCTTCGCCTTTGTCGCAGCCCGCCTCCCCTTGTCGGAGGTCATCAACGACCAGGCCGTCGCCCTCAGCCGCCAGGGTAAGGACGCCACCGCCTACTTCCAGCGGGCCACCGCCAGCGATCCCAACGACGAGGACTACCACTACAACCTTGCCGTCTCCCTCGCCCATCGCGGCGACATTCCTGGAGCTATCCGCGAGGTCAACGCCGCCCTCGCCCTCAAGGCCAGCGACACCGAGGCTGCTCAACTCAAGACCGCTCTCGCCGCCCTGCCCCCCGGTTCACGCCTCACCAACGACCCCAACTCCGGCTTCACCGCCGCCGAGCGCATTCGCCGCAACTACGCCGAGGCCGGCTACCGCCAGGCTGCCTTCCAGCTGGATCAGGTTCGCGCCGTCCGTCTCGCCACACTGCCTCCCGCACAGGCTTCCGCGGAGTACACCACGCTCGGCTACGGCTATCTCGGCCAGGGCCTTCTTCCGGAAGCAGAGCAGCAATTCGTCTCTGCGATAGCCTCAGACCCCAAAAACGCCACCGCCCACGCCGGCCTCGCTCAGATCCGCGAGAACAGCGGCGACGCCAGGTCGGCTCGCGCCGAAGCCGACGCCTCCCTCCAGATAACCCCTAACGCCCCAGCCCTCCTGGTCCTCGCTCGCCTCGACCTCGCCGCCAACAACCTTTCCGCCAGCGCTTCGGACGTCACGCAGGCTCTCCACCTGGAGCCAAAAAACAGCGCCGCCCTGGCCCTCCGCCAAACCCTCGAAACTCGCGGCCAAACCGTAGCCCCCTGAAGAAAAGGATCCCCGCATTTCGCCTGAAGCGCCTGGCATGCACTCGGAAAACACCTGACGCCCGCCGCACTAACCACTACTCTCTAACCACTGCCTCTATGTCCCCCGACACCGCCCTGCTCGTTCTCACCGTCGGCTTCCTTCTCATCTACATCGAGCTCAACCGCCCCGGCCTCATCCTTCCCGGAGCCACCGGCGTAACCCTCGTCCTCATCGCAGCCGCACGCCTCATCCGCCAGGGCAGCCTTCCCCCCGCCCACCTCGCCGCTGGCCTCTTCGGCATCGCCTTCCTGGTCCTTTCCACGCGAACCCGCAGGCACCTCGGCCTCGGCCTCCTCGCCACAGCGGCCCTCCTCTTTGGCTTCCATCGCGACGCCTCCACCGGCCCGCGCTCGCTTGTAGCGATCCCCTGCGCCCTTTTTCTCGGCATAGGTACCTCTTTCCTCACCACCATCGCGGCGCGCGCTCGTCAAAACAAGGGTTTAGACTTGAAATGAGCGCGCACACCGCGCACTGGAGCCTCACCGTCTTGATTCGTTCGTCCTCGTTAGTCGTCCTTGCCCTCGCCTGCACCTTCGGACTCGGTATGAGCGCCCAGGACGTTCCGCAAACGCCTCTCAGCAAACAGTTGAGCCGCATGGACCTCGGCGTCAGCGCCGCCGGCGTATTCAACCATCTGGTTTCCGGCGCGGTCGTCCCGCCCAACGCCAGCAACTACCCTGGGGTTGTTTCCATCTCGCCCTCGAACACTGTCGGCGCAACGGCCAATCTCCGCTACATCGCCAAGCCCTACATTGGCGTCGAGTTCAACTGGCTCCACGCCCGTTACACAGAGAACTACTCGCATACTCCTTTTGGTGTGCAAACGGCGGCGGACGAATTCACCTTGGGATACATCGTCACCCCGGCCCACCTGATCTTCGGCGCTCAACCCTACGCCTCAGTCGGTGCCGGGACCACGAAGTTCACGCCCACCCGCGGCGGCGGTCAGGGCCTCACCACCCAGGCCCGCGCTACCTACTACTACTCCGTCGGCCTTCAGGAAGACCTGCTACACAACTTCGGAGCCCGTGTAGGCCTCCGGCAGGCGTTCTATCTTGACCCCGACTACGGCCAGAACTACCTGACGATCCTTCAGCACAGCTACACCATCGAGCCGACCATCGGCTTCTATCTCCGCTTCTAAACGGACTCCAGCCATGCCCATCATGAGCCGACGCCTCGACGAGGATGACGAAGACATCATCCCCTCGCGCCGTCCGATCGACCAAACCGCCGAACGTGAAGTCTCGCTCGGCACCGGCGCCATTCTGGGCATCTTCTTCGGCCTCGTGCTGCTCCTCGGGGCCTTCTTCGGCTTCGGCTACAAGCTGGGCAGCAGCACCAGCAAGAGCGCGGTAGCTGCCGGTTCTGCCGACGGCACAGCTCCCATCGTTTCCGGCACGAACGGCAGTGGCGCTAAACCATCAGCCGGTTCCTATGCAGGCGCCTCGCCCGACATCGTCGTAAAAGACGGTGCCCCCGCTCTTACTACTCCGACCGCCGTTCCCACCGCGGCACACACGCCCACGCCAGCGCCTGTCGCGCCCACCGACATAGAACCCGCCACCACGACCTCCTCCGTAGCGCTTAGCAAGCCTGCCACCCCGCCCCCAGCACCCGTGGCCGCGGCAGCAGCCGCAGCTCCCATGCCGCAAACCTCGGCAAGCGGAACCTACGTCGTGCAGGTGGCCGCCATCTCTCACCAGGAAGACGCCAACCTTCTCGTCACCGCCCTACGCGCCCGCGGCTACAGCGTGGTCGCCCACACCGAGTCCGGCGACCGGCTCACCCACATTCAGGTTGGCCCCTTCAGCACCAAAAAGGACGCCGAAGCCATGAAGGCTCGCCTGAGCGCCGACGGTTACAACCCCTTCATCAAGTAGCGGCATTGCCTAGTGACATTGCCGTCATTTCTGGACGGCGTGATCCTAAGCACAAAGCTCAAGCCCCAGCCGCCAGCGCCGCCTCAATCCTCTCCCGCACAGCTTCCATCATTTCTTCGCGCGACGGGTACTCCGCGGGAAACACCGCTGGCAGGAACCTTACCACCGCCTCGCCCGGCACCACCTTCAGGCTTCCCTTCGCCATCATCGCGGCTGTGCCGAACAATGCCACCGGAACCAGCGGCGCCCCTGTCTCTGCTGCCAGAAAGAACGCGCCCTTCTTGAACGGCAGCAGCTTTCCATCCGGCGACCGAGTCCCTTCCGGAAACACCGTAATGTTCAACCCGGCCGCCAGCGCCTCTTTCGCGGCCGCCACGCTCCGCACCGCATCCTCGCGGTTATGTCCGCGCGACACCGGCACAAACTTGCCCATGCGCATCGCGGTGCCCAGCAGAGGAATCTTCATCAGCTCTCGCTTCAGGAACACGCTTGTCATCCACGGTACCTCCGGAAGCAGCACAGGCGGGTCCATGTTGGACACATGGTTGCTCATGAAGATGCACGCCTGCCCGGCTGGAATATTCTCCCTGCCTTCCACGCGCACCCGCACCCCACCGGCCCGCAGCCCGAGCTTGATGATGCCCATGCCCCAGAAGTACATCCGCTCGAAGTTGCCGCGCAGGGCCGACCACGGAATCCCTACCAGCGCTGCCGGTACACCCAGCACGATCCACACGAACAACAGCCGCAACACCGCAAACATATCGAACCTTACGCGTAGTTGCCGACGAGTTGAACCGGCACGAACGGAACATACACCTGCTGAAACCCACCGATGAACACCACCTTCTCTTTCACGTCATAGTTCGGCGAGTTCTTCGAGAAGAGCGGCTGAGGCGTTCCCTGCCCGGTCAGCACCGGGATTCCCGGAGCCTGGACCGTCATCGTCACCAGCCGCAGCATGTCGTTCCAGTCATGGCACACGGCCAGCATTGGCCGCAGCGCCTCCATCACCTTGTCGCGGCGCTTGGCCGGCATCTCACCCGCGTATACCCGCTCCCACCGCTTCACCAGTTCGGCTTCAAACCACCAGGGCCCGTCCACACGCCCGCTTCCCACCGCGCCAAGCCCACGGCATAGCTGCCCGCTCCAAAGCTTCGCTTCCACCTTCTGCCGCGACCCGAACTCCCGGACGCCGCCGGAGTCTGAAAGCCTCTTCACAGCGTTCGCGGCCGCAGCCGCGCACTTTCCCGCATCCGGCTTGCCCGCCACTAGCAGCGCTTGGTATCCCGGCACACTCGTCAACTGCGGATACACCTGCTTCGCCAGCAGTCCCGCCAGCTCCTTCTCCGCCTGCGCGTACATCCCGTCCCTCCAAAGCAGCTTCCTGAGAGCCGCTCAACTGCCCAAGTCTACCGCGCTGCGGTTACGGCAGGCACCTTTGCCACGCCTCCAATGCTCAAGGCAGCTTCTCAAGCGCCTGCGGCAACTTCTCGAGCGCTTGCGGCAACTTTTCATAAATCCCACCGAATCCGCCGTTGGAAAGAATCGCCACCACATCCCCCGCCTTCGCCCGCGGCACGATCTCCGCCACGATCGCGTCCGCATCCGCGCACAGCACCGCTGGTGTGCCTGCCTTGTGCAGCGCATCCACTACATGCTCCGGCTCCAGCCTCTCCGCCGCCGGAATCGCTTCGCTCTTGAATACCGCCGCCAGCACCACCTCATCCGCCAGCCCAAGGCTCCCCACAAGCTCCCGCTCAAACACATTTCGCCGCAGCGTGTTCGATCTCGGCTCCAGCACCGCCCACAGCCGCCGCCCCGCATACGCCGCCCGCAGAGCCTTCAGCGTCTCGCGGATCGCCGTCGGGTGGTGCGCGAAGTCGTCGATCACCGTCACCCCGCCAACTTCGGCACGAATCTCCAGCCGCCGCTTCACGCTCTTGAACGTAGCCAGCGCTTCGACTATCGCCTCCGCCGGAACTCCTTGCCCGGCAGCCAGAGCCGCCGCCGCCGTGGCATTCAGCGCATTGTGTGCTCCCGCCATCGGCATCTGCAGCTTCGCGAACTCAACGCCATTTCGCAGCAGAGTCCAGGTTGAGACCATGCCCTCCTGCTCCAGGC
Source organism: Granulicella sp. (assembly GCA_965198545.1). Taxonomy (GTDB): domain Bacteria; phylum Acidobacteriota; class Terriglobia; order Terriglobales; family Acidobacteriaceae; genus Granulicella. The sequence continues at coordinate 25,363 of CBDAPS010000008.1, forward strand.
CCACAACACGCCACATCGAACTCTCGGCGAACCCATACCGCTCTACCTTGCAGAACGCCTTCGCCACGCACTCGCTCACGTTCTCGCTGCCGTCGAACGCCACCACCCGCCCGCGCCCTGGAATGAGATTCACCAGGCGCTTGAACGCCGTCTTCACCGCAGGCAGATCGGCATAGATGTCCGCATGATCGAACTCCACATGAGTCAAAATCGCGGCATCGGGAAAGTAGTGCAAAAACTTCGGTCCCTTATCGAAGAAAGCAGTGTCATACTCATCGCCCTCCAGGACAAAAGGCCCGCCGCCCCCAGCCCTCACTCGGAAACTCGTCCCAAAGTTTTCCGCCACACCTCCAATCAGAAAGCTAGGCGCAAAGTCTTTCGCACTTCCTGCTTGCTGCTTCCTGTTTCCTGCTTCCTGCTCTCCCGCGACTTCAAGTATCCACGCCAGCATACTCGTCGTCGTCGTCTTGCCATGCGTCCCGCAAACCACAAGCCGTTCGCGATTTTCCAAAAACTCGTCATGAATCAGAGCCGCCATGCTCGTCATCGGGATGCGTTCATCCAGCACGCGCTCCAGCTCCGGGTTTCCGCGCGAAATCGCATTCCCCACCACCACCAGATCAGGCAGAGGCTCCAGGTTCACCGCCGCGTACGGCTCGCGAATCGCGATACCCATCGCTCGAAGCTGGTCGCTCATCGGCGGATACGCCGCCTGGTCCGACCCCGTCACCTCATGCCCATGTTCGCGCAGCATCCCCGCCAGCGAAGCCATCGCCGTCCCGCAAATCCCAATCAGATGTATTCGCTTCCCCAAGTTCCTGCCTCTGTCTTCTCTGCGTAATCTGCGCCCTCGAACCTGCGCAATCTGCGTTCCCGCTTTACCGAGTCTCCAGCGTAGCCGCCGCCCCACATCGAAGCTCAGCTATGCCGCCCAGCCTCAACGACCTGTTCCCACTCCCCACATGCCCGCACCGCAGCCCAATCGCCACCGGCCCGTCGAACTCCCGCAGCCCATGCAGGCAAGCCTCCTCCAGCATCGGCATCTCATGCGCTTCAACGTTCGCGCTCATATCTCCCAGCACAACGCCGCAAACGTTCTCCATCAACCCGGCCCAGCGCAGATGCTGCAGCATCCGGTCCCATTGGTACGGCTTCACGCCAATGTCTTCCACGAACAGCACGCAAGGCTCGTCCACCCGCATCGTATACGGAGTCCCCAACCCGGCCTCGAGCATCGCCAGACACCCACCCAGCAGCCGCCCCTCGGCATGGCCTTTACGAAGCACCCGCAACCCATCCGCCTCGCCAAACACGTACTCGCCGCGGGCCTCAACAACGGCCCGCCAGCTCGCTTCGTCGACGCCGTCCGCCTTCCACCAGTCCGCCGCCACCATCGGCCCATAGACCGTCGGTAGCCCGCATTCGTTCCACATCCACGTCTGCAGCGAAGTGTGATCGCTATATCCAACAAACACCTTGGGATTCCGGCGAATCACCTCAGCATCCAGTAGCGGCAGCAACTCCGCAGAGCCCCACCCGCCCCGCGTGCACAGAATCCCATCCATCGAAGCATCCGCAAACGCCGCCATCAAATCCGCTGCACGCTCTTCCGCTGTCCCCGCGTAATACAGCGGCCCGCGGCTCAGCGCGTGCGGCATCATCACCGGCTCATACCCAAACGCCTGCAGCCGCTCACACCCGCGCTCTACGCGCTCCGCCTTCGCCGCCGAAGCGGGCGAGACAACCGCCACGCGGCTGCCCTTCCGCAGCGGCGCCACGCTAAGCAAGCTGCTCCCCAAACCGAGCCCGCCCCGTACAGATGATCTCCGCCGGCCCGGTCAGCATCAACTCCGCCGAAGCACTCTCCCACGCGACCATCTGCGGCCCGCCCTCAGCCTCGGCCGTAAGCTTGCGCTCAATGCCTCGCAAAGTCACCGCCGCCGCCGAGCTGGCGCTCGTTCCCGTGCCCGAAGACATCGTCGGCCCGCACCCGCGCTCGAAGATCCGGAACGCAATCCGGTCCGGTCCCAGCACCCGCACGAACTCCACATTCGTCCCATGCCGAAACATCGGATCCACGCTAATCTTCGCTCCCAGTTCCTGCCAGATCATCCCGTTCCAGCCGAAATCCTCCGCCTCGGTAAAGATCACGTAGTGCGGGTTCCCCACATTCACCATCGCACCGTCCACCACACCCGGCACGCCCTCAACTTCGATCTTCCGTGGCATCACCCGCGGCACACCCATGCCGCTCTCAATCCACCAAACCGCGCCCTCGCGCCGCACCACTCGGCAGCGACGCACACCGCCATGCGTCCCTAGTTCCACAGACTCTTGTCCGTAGTGCTCCGCCAGCCACGCCGCCACACACCGCGTCCCATTGCCGCTCAGCTCCGCCTCGCTGCCGTCGGCATTAAACAGCCGCAGAAACAAACTCCCATCCGCCCGCCGCTCCAAAAACTCGATCCCATCCGCGCCCACACCCGTATGCCGGGCGCACAGAGCCTTCGTCATCGCCGCATGCCGCCCACTGGCGTTCTCTTCTTCCACGATCAGGAAATCATTCCCACACGCATGCGCCTTCACAAAATCAACTTCACTCGCCCTGCTCACTCGTCCTCCAGATCGCGGAACACCACCACTTGATCTGTCGCATCATCCTCGCGCAGTTGCTTCAGCAGACCCTGATGTTCCCTCTTCGTTGCAAGCACGGAAAACGACACTCGCTCCAACCCCGCCACATTGTCGTGATCCAGCACGTGCATTCGCTGTCCCAGCCGGTCCATTGCCTTGATGATCGCCGAATACATCCGGTGACTTGCTGCCTGCGAAGCTTCCGCCAGTCTTTCAGCCTTCGCCTCGCCGACCGTATCGCGCGGCGGCTTTGTGCCTACGTCCGCGCGAACCTCATAGAGCATCGGAAAGCGCTTCCACCCCAGCTTGTCTTCGAACGCGCCGATCGCCGTCAGCGCCGCCAGCACCAGCACCGTCGCGATCAGCGCTTCTAGGTAGAGCCCCGCGCCGCACGTCATTCCAAGCGCCGCCACCACAAACACCGTCGCCGCGCTCGTCAGCCCCGTCACCCGGCTGCGCCCGTGCAGAATGAGTCCCGCGCCCAAAAATCCCACACCCTGCACAATGTTCGCCGCCACCTGCCCTTTGGCTCCCGGCCCATCCCCGGCCAGCACTTCGCTCATCTCCGTGAACAGCGCGGCGGCCATGCAGATCAGCATGTTCGTACGCAACCCGGAGTCCTTATGCCGCCGCTCGCGCTCCAGCCCGACGAGCCCGCCCATGGCGCACGCCATCAGCAGTCGCTTCACCGAAGGCCACGAGAGCAGCACCTGCGTCCAGGCGCTTATATGTAGTTGCGAGCTGAGCGGCTCCACCATCCGCACCAGCATACCCGTCGGGCGCGTGCATTTCGCGGCCTTTCAGACGCGCGTATCCACCTTGCTTACTCAAAAGAGAAGGCCCGCACCGGCAGGTGCGAGCCCCTCTCAAACCGCAGAGCACCTAGGCAACCGGCGCTTCCACGTTGATCTGCTCCGCCAACTGCGTCAGCAACTTGTCGGCGTTCTTCTCTTCTGCCAGTGACTTCTCGAGCATTGCCGCGTGACGGGCCTCGCCCAGCACATTCGCCCAGTTGATCAGCGTGCCGTACACCGCGATTTCGTGGTGCTCGATCTCGTTGCCACCGGAGATCAGCACAACATCGCGCAGCGTCGCATCCTTAGCGTCGCTCGCATCGGAGCTTCCTTCAGAGATAAGCGCTTTGATTGCCGGGCAGCTCACATCGTCCACTTCGCCCGTATCCGAGCGCAGAATGTCCTCCAGCCGCTGCTTCTGCTCACGAGACTCTTCCAGGTGTGTGCGGAAGGCGTTCTGCAGCTCAGGGCTGGTCGCATTCTCGATCATCGTCGGCAGGCCCTTTTCGACGATCAGTGTTTCCATGTTCAGGGCTTTCTTCAGCTTGGTCGTGTACAGCTCACGCAGTGTGGTCAGATCCGGTGTAAAGAGTCCCATGATATTGCTCCTGAAATTGTGTTTTACGAGCGCACGCCGTCTAGCTTGGCGAATGGCGAGAGCCATTCGAGTAGGGACGCTTGCTGGTTCGGTTGTGTTCACCCTCATCTCTCAAGGGCTTAAAGGATCAAAGAGGGTCCCGGCGGAACGTTCACGCGTCGGGTAACTCTTTCATCCATACGCTGTGATGCACGCGGCCGCAGCCGCGTGGCTTTCTCCAGCAGAGTTCACTCGGCCTTCACAACACGCCTCTCACGTGGCCGCTAGCGAATCTCCGGCTGCTTCCCGGTCCACTCCGTCGACCGGTACACCTTCGCGCAGGGCTGCCCCGTCGTGCAGATCACCGAAAGCTCCTGCAGGCCCTCCGGATGCGCCGCCACGGCCTTGTCCACCGGGTCCCCAGCCATCGCGATCACATACGCCGCCCAGTGCGCCGGATCCCTCTGCGCCAGCTCCCAGGTCTGCTCGTCGTTCTCGCTGACCATGCTCTTCAGCGTGCGCCCGGCCACCTGCACCGCGCCCACGTGCGCACTGACTGCCATCATCACCGGCTCGTCATACGGCATCTGCTCCAGCTCGCCCGAAAGCGCATGCTCAAACGGTACCCGGGTCGTCGCGTTTACGATGCCTTCCTTCAGCACCAGCGGAATCTTGTACATCATGCCGATACAGTTCAACGCGCACAAGAGCATCGTCACCGGCTGCAGCACCCGAACCCCGATCTTCTGCCACGCGGCCACGCCACCCTGCAGCCACCCCTCGAAGCGGTCGCCCGCAAACGCCAGGTACACAGCTAGCGCCGGCAGCAGCTCCATCCCATACCGCGCGTTGTAGTACGAGTGCGGCCAAAGCTGGGGAATGAAAATCGGCACCGACCCATAAGCCACCGAGTACACATAAAACGGCAGCGGAGCCCAAAGCAGAAGCGTAAATCCTGATCCCGGCAGCGCCTTCGCCAACCGGCTGACTCGCTCACTCGCCAACTCGCTGCCATGCCGCCACGCTCCCCACAGCGCAACCAGCATCACACCAAATCCTGTCTCCCAGAACGCTGCATCCACCTGCGCCGTGCGCGTATAAAACAGCAGCGCCCAGCCCATGTTGTGCCATCCACGATAGTGCTGTCCCGGAGGAGCCGTCCTCCGCTCGATTTGCGCCGCCGAGTACGGCCCGCGCATGAAATCCAGCCAGTCGCCTTCAAAATGCGCGTTGTACCAGAACCACAGCACCGGCCCCGCCACGCACATCAGCGTGAACAAGCCGAACACCGCCCGCGCCTTGGCCCGCACCGCCGCATCGGCCTTCCACACAGCCCACGCAAAGCAGCACCAAATCGCCGCGCCGATCACCCATCCGTCATAGCGCGTAAATACCTGCCCCAGGATCAACAGCCCGGCCAGCACCATCCGCGCATTCGCCCGCCTGGCATTCCCCGCGCGCAGCGCAGCAACGCCCTCCACCGTAGCCACTACCGACCAGACCAGCAGCGCCAGAAACAGCGCCTCGGTCATGGCCGTCGCCGCCAGGAACAGCATGTTCGCGTTTAGCGCGAAGAACGCTGCCGCCACGAGGGCCCAACGAGGCCGCATCATCCGCCGAGCCAGCCGCCACAGCCCCGCCACTGTAGCTCCAAAGCTCAGCACCGACATTGGAGCCCCGCTTAGCCCGGTCTGCCACATTGGGATGCTCTGCACAAACGGCAGCATCAGCAGATGAGGCAGCGGCAGCCAGACGCCGCCAAGCTGCGCAATCCCCGGCCACTTCGCGTCCAGAATCCGCCGCGCAATTGCCAGATGCGCCACCGCATCGCCATACAGCAGCAGATACCCTTTGCGATAGCAAACCAGCATCGCAAAGAAGCCCAGCACCACACCCGCCGCAAAGAACGGCACACTTTCGCCACGCTTCGTAGGCGAAACCGCCTCCGGATCCCAAACCGGCGCAGCCGAGCGCCGCTGATCTCGTGGCAGCCGAAACTGCCCACCCGGTCTCTCAATCGTGCGCGCCAACAAACCAGCCTTTGCTTTTCCTAATCACTAACCACTAATGACTGACCACTGCGTTACAGGTGCGATATCTCTCGCAAATGCCCAAACCGCTCGTCAATCTCCGCCCGCTTTGTCCGCTGCAGTCGCTCCGTCCCAAACTGCTCTACAGCGAAGGATCCCATCACGCTCCCATAGAACATCGCCGTGCGAAACACCTCAGGCGTCAGCTTTCCCTGTGAGGCCACATACCCATAGAACCCACCCGCAAACGAATCGCCCGCGCCCGTTGGATCGACTACCTCATCCAGCGGCAGCGTAGGCGCGCGAAAGGGTTTGCGCTTCACGCCGTCGCCAAAGCTCCGCTCCGAAAAATAAGCAGTAGACCCATACTCGCCATGCTTCACGATCAGCGTCTTCGGTCCCAGCTTCAGCACCGCTTCCGCCGCGCGCAGGCCGTTGCTTTCGCCGCTAAGCATCCGGGCCTCGCCATCGTTGATCAGCAGCACATCCAGCTCGCGCAGCACCGGCAGCAGCTTCTCGCGATGCGCCGCGATCCAGTAGTTCATCGTGTCGCCCGCCACCATCCGCGCGCCCGCAAGCTGCTTGCGCACATCCAGCTGCAGCACCGGATCGATGTTCGCCAGGAACAGGTACTCCGAGCTCTCAAACCCCGCCGGAATTTTCGGCGCAAACTCCGCAAACACATTCAGGTCAGTAGCCAGCGTGTCGGCCGCATTGAGGTCCGTCAGGTAGCTTCCCTTCCAATGAAAGCTCAGCCCCGGCGCGCGCTCGATTCCACGCGTGTCCACACCCTTGTCTGTCATCACGCGCTCATGCTCAGGCAGAAAGTCCTCGCCCACCACGCCGACCACGCGCACATCCGTAAAGAAGCTCGCCGCTACTGAGAAGTGCGTAGCCGCCCCACCCAGCACCCGCTCCCGCACACCACTCGGCGTCTGCAAAGAATCAAACGCCACCGAACCCACAACAAGAATCGACATCCACGCTCCAGCTAACTTACTAACTCGCTAACCTGCTAACTCGCTGATCAACTACCAATACTTCCCAAACAGCAGATCCAGCTTCTTCTTCGTCTCTGCCGGAATCACTTTCCTATCCGTCATGATCGCGAACTTAGCCGCCGTCTGCGCGGGCGAGGCACTCAGGTCCGCAGGCATCATCCGCACCGCGGCCTTCACCACCTTCTGCGCGTTCTCGCTGTTCTGGTGCATCACCTTGATCACCTGGTCCACGGTCACATCGTCGTGCCCTTCGAACCAGCAGTCATAGTCCGTCACCATCGCCAGCGTGGCATAGCTGATCTCCGCCTCGCGCGCCAGCTTGGCCTCCTGCAGGTTGGTCATACCGATCACGTCCGCGCCCCAGCTCCGGTAGAGCTTGCTCTCCGCGCGCGTCGAAAACTGCGGACCCTCCATGCACACATAGGTGCCGCCCGTCTTACCGACGACGCCCACCTCCGCGCAAGCCTTCACAAATACGTCGCTCACAATCGGGCACACCGGATCGCCAAACGCCACATGCCCCACCACGCCCTCGCCAAAGAACGTGGCATGCCGATCGAACGTCCGGTCGATGAACTGGTCGGGCACCACAAAATCGGTCGGTTTGTGCTCTTCCTTCAGCGATCCCACAGCAGACACCGACAAAATTGACGTCACGCCCAGCGACTTCATCGCATAGATGTTTGCCTTGAACGGCAGTTCGCTCGGCAGCAGCCTATGTCCCTTGCCATGCCGAGCCAGGAACGCCACATCGCGCCCTTCCAGCTTTCCCAGCACAAACACTTCGCTCGGCGCGCCAAACGGCGTCTCCACCGTCTCCTCACGAACATCCGTCAAGCCCGGCATGCCATACAAGCCGCTGCCGCCGATAATCCCAATCTCTGCCTTCGCCAAAACGCTTGATCACCTCACTTTGGTGAGTATACGGTCGGCGGGCTGCTCAATGATCTCTGTTCCTTGCACGAGCGGCACGACTTGTGCATTTGCGCGGAGAGGCTCTGCGACATTGTTCCCCCACCTCGTCCGTCGCGTGATGAGCCGCCACCTTTGTCGAAGACCGCATGCACCGCCGGGTCCGGTTCCCACCACAACCTCGCCCTGCGATGTCAGGCCTTCCACATGCAGAGCCTGCACGCACGGGCCAAGTTTCTTGAGGAAGTCACTGTCTAGAGAGAAAGCATCATCACTATGCGTGTGCAGGTCGTAGACCAAAACTTCAAGCGTTAGAGAGCGGCCACCTTCGGACACCCGAGCGAAGGCGCGCTGACCATCGGCAGTGAAACCTTCCATGCCGAACGTGATCGCACGATCCCACTCCCCGTCGCTCAGGTCGTTCCAACCTGTTCCACTCGCGCTTCCATCAGGACGAACTATTTGCAATTCGTACTCACTTTGACACAGGTGTGTGTTCTTCCCATGGTCGTCCTCGCTGTGAAAGCGCAAGGCGACTGCAACCCCATCCGCACTGCGCACGGCTGCGGTCTGTTGGTCCACGTTGTTCCCACAACGCACGGACGCCTGTCTTGAAGACATGCTCATCCCGAGCAGCAAAGCAGGCAATATCATGCGTTCACCCCTGTACCCTCAGAAGTCCAACTTCTCGCACATCGCCGCCACCTTGGACTTTATCTCCTCCGGCACGGCCAGCGTTTCCGGCCACGGCCTTGTAAACCCTTCCGCCGCCCACTTCCGAGTCGCATCGATTCCCATCTTGCTCCCAAAGTTCGGCAGCCGGCTCGCATGGTCCAGCGAATCTACCGGCCCCAGCGTGAACTGGATGTCCCGCTCCGGATCGATGTTGTTCCCCGCCCGCAGCATCACCTCGGCCACGTCCTGCACATCGCAGTCCTCGTCCACCACCACGATGCACTTGGTAAACATCGCCTGCCCCAGCCCCCAGATCGCATGCATCACCTTGCGAGCCTGCCCCGCATAGCTCTTCCGTATGCTCACCAGCATCAGGTTGTGCGCCACGCCTTCCGCCGGCAGGTTGATGTCCACGATCTCCGGGATCGTCAGCTTCATCAGCGGAAGAAAGATCCGCTCCACGGCCTTGATCATCCACGTGTCTTCCATCGGAGGCTTGCCCACCACCGTCGCGCAGTAGATCGGGTCCTTGCGATGCGTGATGCACGTCACATGGAACACCGGGTACTGGTCCTGCATCGTGTAGAAGCCGGTGTGGTCCCCAAACGGCCCTTCCGTCCGCAGCTCACCCAGTTCCACATACCCTTCCAGAACGATCTCCGCATGCGCCGGCACATCCAGGTCCACCGTCTCGCACTTCACCAGCTCCACGGCCTTGCGCCGCAGAAATCCCGCGATCAGGTACTCCTCTACTTCAGGAGGCGCGGGCACGATCGCGCTGAACGTCGTAGCCGGATCGGTTCCAATCGCAACAGCCACTTCCATGCGTTCGCCGCGAATCTTGGTTGCCACATGCTGCGGCACAGCGGAAGCCTGCCGCGAAGCCGACGCCGTCCCGCCGGCCGTCACCGCCATCAGCTCCACCGCGCCCGCAGCCGAGCCGGCCGCAGACCGCAGCCGGTCGCGCATGTGTTCCGAAGCCACCTTCTGCCGCTGCCAGTGCATGCCCGTCGTCTGGCCGTCGTACACCTGCATGCGATACATGCCCACATTGCGCTTCCCGTTCTTCGGGTCCCGAGTCGTCACGCATGGTAGCGTGATGAACGGCCCACCATCGCCCGGCCACGTCGTCAGCACCGGAAACTTCAGCAGATCGACTTCGTCTCCCCTCAGCACCACTTCCTTGCAGGGCGCGTCGCGGCGGTTCACCAGTTTCGGAAAGAAACTCCCCACCTCGGCCAGCATGGGCAGCATCTTCAACTTGTCCATCAGCCCCGTCGGGGGCACCGGATGAATCAGCGCCTCAATGCGCCCAGCCACCTCGTCCAGAGAATCCACCTCGAGTGCTAGCTTCATCCGCCTCTCGCTGCCAAACTGGTTCATCAGCACGCGCGAGCACTTCGATTCCTGATAGCCCGCCACATTCTCAAACAGCAGCGCCGGCCCACCAGCCTTCGCCGTGCCCTTGCCCGACTTGCTCGCCCGGTCAGCAACCGCCGCCATCTCCAGCACCGGCGACACCGCCGCCTTCACGCGCCGCACTTCCCCCGCGCGCTCCAAAGCCTTCAACCAATCCCGAACCCCATCAAATGCCACGTCTGCCGCCTCTACCTTCCTCGTCCCAAAAGCTTGTCATCTCGACCGAAGCGCCCCTAAAGCTCGTCATCTCGACCGAAGCGCCCTTAAAGCTCGTCATCTCGACCGGAGCGAAGCGAAGTGGAGAGACCCCCGCATTTGCCCCTGCCCATAGGCGCGCCGCTCAGACCTCAACCCCAATCCATTTTCATCCTGAGCGAAGCGAAGAATATGCTTCTGCCCCCGCCCATGTTTGCGACGCGCCTCAAACCCGCAAAAAAATCCTCTTCCGCCACAACCACCAGTTTGGCAGAAAGCAAACCACCACAAAGCTCACCGCAAACGCCAGCGACGTCCAAGGCGTCGATCCATTGCGCGCAAACACCTGCTCATAGATCAGCCCCCAGATATTCGTCCGCTCCCCATCCGGCCCAACCGTATGGAAGTAAAGCAGCGTCTTCACCACCACGATCGAAAACACAAACGCCGCGATCGGGTTCGACCCGAACACCAGCCATGGCCAGCTCAGGCCCCGCAGCCAGGCAGGCCACGTCTCGCGCGGACTGCGGTCCATCAGCCACGAACACACTGCCAGCAACAACAGGCAAAGCCCGCCGGCCACCAACACATAACTTGAAGTCCAAAGGTTCTTGTTCACCGGGAACCAAATCGCCCAGACCTCGCCCACAATAAAAGCCAAGGCTCCCGCCGCGGCAAGCACCGCCTGCATGCGGCCCACACGCTCGCGCCTCATCCACACACCTGCCAGCGCGCCAATCAGCGCCGAAGCAACCGCAGGCACCGTGCTCAACAGCCCTTCGGGATCGCGCACCTTCTTATACAGCGTTCCCATCTTCAGCCAATGCAAGGTCCAGTGGCTGAAACCCCGATCCATCCACGACACCACGTTCTGCGTCGGGTCCATGAAGGGCATGTCTCGCCCCGGCAAACCGATCCCCGGCACCGGAACCCACCGCAGCAGTACCCAATATCCCACGAGGATCACCGCCACGATCAGCCCCAGCCACCGGAGCCGTCGGGTATAGATCACGATCAGCCCGGCCCCCGCATACACCAACCCAATCCGCTGCAGCACACCCCAAAGCCGCAATGTATGCCAGTGCATGCGCGGAAAATAAGCCAGCGCCAGCCCCAGCAGAAAGATCTTCGCCGCCCGCGAAAGCACGTGCCCCGCCAGCGTCTTTTTGCAGTTCCCGCGAGCGAGCCGCGCTTGCACGCTAAACACCAGTGACGCTCCCATCAGCGTCAGGAACCACGGAAATACCAGGTCGGTAAGCGTCCAGCCGTTCCACTCCGCGTGGTCAAGCTGCCGAAACAGGTGCTCCCAGTCGCCGGGATCGTTTACCAGCAGCATCAGCGCCACGGTTACGCCCCGCAGCACATCCACGCTCAGCATCCGCTGAGGAGCCACCCGTACCAAGTCTCTGCTCCCCAGATTCGTCGCAATCTGCACACCCCATCATCTCCCGGCTCGCCTCTACGCCGCTACCCCAACCGAAATGCCGTCGCGCATCCGCCGCGTCGGTCGCGTCAAGGCTTTCAGCCTGAACCGGCGACCACGGGAACTGTAAGCCTCCGCCCGGTGTCTAACCGATCAACCGCATTCCTCGCCTGAATGCGCCACTCGCAACATCACGCGTGAGGTGCATCATGTTTGAAGGATCGTTGGTCGAATCCACCGCCCTTATCCAAAGCCGCAACCGCTGGCCCGCCATGTTTTCGCTGGCCATCCAGGCAGCCCTTGCCCTCCTCATCATCGCCGTGCCTCTGCTCCACCCGGAGCTTCTCCCGATGCACGCGCCCACCCTGTCGCTCACTCCTCCACCACCGCCCAGGGCCCCACAACCTCCACCGCCCGTGCAGCACATCCACGCCATGCTCGCGACATCCAGCGCGCCCGAGGCCCCATCGGCGCCCGCGACCCAGCGGTCACTCATCAGCACGCTTCTCCCGGCCTCCCATGTCTCGGACGACCCACCCATCGCCCTGGCCACGGGCCCCATGATGCCCGGCCCATCTACCTCAACACTCGGCTTTGGCAACAACCCCAGCGGCACGGCCGCCGTAACCGTAGCCCCAGCCGCGCCCGCGCCTCACCTCGGCCCGCTCCACGTCTCCGGAGGAGTCACCGCCGGTCTGCTCCTCGCCCCCATTGTTCCGCAGTACCCGGCTATCGCCAAGGCAGCCCACGTCGAAGGCACTGTAGTCATCCACGCCCTCATCTCGCGCACCGGCAGCATCGAGCAGGCACAGGTCCTCAGCGGCTCTCCCATGCTCCAAAATGCTGCCCTTGAAGCCGTGAAAACAGTCCGCTACCGCCCCTACCTGCTCAACGGCCAGCCCACCGAAGTCGATACCACCATCACCGTCAACTTCCGCATAGGCGGCTAAAGCATCCCTTAGACGCTAACTCGCTAACTCGCTAACTCGCTAACTCGCTAACTCGCTAACTCGCTAACTCGCTAACTCGCTAACTCGCTAACTCGCTAACTCGCTAACTCGCTAACTCGCTAACTCGCTAACTCGCTAACTCGCTAACTCGACAGCCAGCGATTGCAGCGTCTCCAGCGGATACCCTGCATCTTTCCACCCCTGCAGTCCGCCGCGCAGAGGCCTCACCTTGCGCACGCCCAGCTTCCGCAATTCCATCGCCACCTTCGCGCTTGTCTCCTCGCTGGGACAAGTGCAGTACAGCACCACATCCCGATCCCTCGGGATCAGTTCTCGCCGCAGCTTCAGCTCCTCCGGGCCGATCCGCACCGCACCCGGCAGCACCAGCCGATCCGGCTCCAAGTCCAGCGCATGCCTCAGGTCCACAATGAAGGGGGCAGGCAGCCCCTCGCGCCGCGCGTCTTCCATCATTGCCAGCAACTGGTTCGGCTCCAGCCTAAGCCCGCGCAGCTCCACCAAAAACAGCCGCCACCGCACATACCGAACCACCAGCCAGCCCACCACCATCACTGCCAGCAGCAGCACCGCATAGTGCCCCAGCGCGATAAAGAACTCGTGCGACCGCTTTGCCAGATCCCCAAAGAACCGGCCCGCAAACAGCCACGCGCTCGCCCACAGCAGCGTACCGGCCATGTCATAGGCCACAAACTTCAGATAAGGAATCTCTGCCTGCCCAGCGATCGGAGCCGCCACCGTGCTCAGTCCCGGAACCCACTTGGCAAACAACAGCGTTTGCGCTCCATGCTTGCCCAGGGTCCGCTGCGTCTTCACCACGCAGGTTGCTGCTTCCAGGCTGAACTTGCACAGCGTCTCCAGCACCCTGCTGCCAAACCTCTTGCCCAGAAAGTACCAGACCGAATCCGAGATCAGGCAAGCCAGCATGACCACCGGGATGGCAAACTCCACATGCAGCTTGTGCGCCGCGCTCAGCGTTCCCGCCGCCACCATCAGCGGAACGCTCGGAATCGGCAGCCCGCCCTGCTCGATCAGTACCCACCCGAACAACACTGCATACGCATGGTGCAGCAGAAGATGGATGGCAGTGTGCAAAGCGAACTCCCCTCACCAGCTCAAGGCAACCAAACCGATGGTAACTCCCGAAGCCGGATAAGTTGTAGATGAGCGGCCAACACTCAAGTCGCAAACAATCCCACGGACTCCCACTCACTCGCCGCAAAACAAACCGGGAGGCCGAAAGGCCTCCCGGTCAGCACAGTGGATCCAATCGGCGCTTAGCCCTTCACCTTCACGTCCGGTTCAACTGACATACCCGGTCGCAAGGCTTCATCCTTGTTGTCCTGGTCCAGGTTGGAGAAGTCGATGCGCACAGGGATCCGCTGCACCACCTTCACATAGTTGCCCGTCGCATTCTCCGGAGGAAACAGGCTCAGCTTCGATCCCGTCGCTCCGCCGATCTGCGTGATTGTGCCCTTGAAGTGGCGTCCGCTCAGCGCGTCCACCTTGAGGTCTACTTCCTGCCCCTGGTGCATCTCCTTCAACTGCGTTTCCTTGAAGTTTGCCGTCACCCACAGGTTCTTCAGCGGAACGATCGTCAGCAGGTCCTGCCCAACGCTCAGGTTCGCGCCCACGGCCACGTTCTTGCGGCTAACAATGCCGTCGATCGGAGCCACGATCTTCGTGTAGCCAAGGTTCAGCTTCGCCTGGTCTAGCCGAGCCTGCGCCTGCTGCACGCTGGCATAGGCTGCCTGTGCACGAGCCTGCTGCACATCCACCTGCTTGCTCGCGTTCTGCTGGTTCTGCCTCGCCGTTTGCTGCGCGGAAGCCACACGCTGTTGCGCCAGGCTCACCTGATCCTGCTGAGCCTTCACACTGCGCTCGGCTTCCACAACCGCGGCCGCATTCGATGCCGCCTGTGCCACCGCCGCATCGTACTGCTGCTTGGAGATCACGTCCTTCGCCACCAGCGGCGTATAGCGGTCCACGTCACTCTGCGACTTCACCGCATTCGCCCTGGCCTGGTCCACGCGAGCCTGCGCCGCGGCCACGTTGGCCTGTGCCTGCAGCACATTCGCCTGGCTGCCCAGCACGTCGCTGCCAGCCGTCGAAATATTCGTTCGCACCGTCACGCTCGTGATCGGCACATTCGCCGTCGCTTCCACATAAGCAGCCTTGGCGTTGGCCAGGTTCGCTTCCGCCTGCGCTACCGATACCGCAAAGTCCTTCGGGTCGACCTCGGCGATCGGATCGCCGGCCCTTACCACCTGGTTCTCTTCCACGAAGACCTTGGTCACCTGCCCCGCCACGCGCGAGCTCACCTGGTACAGGTCGCCATCCACCTGCGCGTCGTCCGTATCCTCGGTAAACGTAGAGCGCCAGTAGAGGAAGCCTGACAACACCACCAGCACCAGGACCACCACGATCGCGATCGCGCGCCGGTTGCCCTTCTTCGCGGGAGTCTCCGCAGGAGCCGGAGCCGCGCTCGGCGCGGCCTCACCCTGCGGCTGAATCTGCACCGTCCCACTGATCTGCGCGGTTTGTCCCCCACCTGGGTTCACGCCTTGCTGTGTATCGTTCGTATCAGCCACCGTTACTTCCCTCCCTGAGTACTCTGGGTACTTGTCTGCGTGCCGTTCACGTTAGCTGCCGTGCCGCTCGCCAGATAATTCTTGTAGTTGCTTGACGCCAGTCCCAGCGCCCGCGCCAGCGAAAGCTTCGCCACGTTGTGCTGGTACAGTGCGCTGATGTACTGGTCGTTTGCCTGCTCGCTGGTCGCCAGCGCCTGGCTCACCGGCAGCGAGTCGGACACGCCTACCTTGTACCGCTGCTGCGCTTCGCTCAACGCTTCCGCTGCCAGATCCACATTGCTCTTGGTCGCGTCTACCAGCTTGGCGGAGCTTTGGATATCCAGGATCGCGTCCCGCACATCGCCGTTCACCTGCTGCACCTGGTCGGAAAGCTTTGCCGCCTGCTGATCACGGCTCGCGGCCTGCACTTCCTCATCGCCGCGAGTCTTTGCAATCTGCAGGATCGGCGCGCTGATCTGTCCGGTCGCTGTGTACGTTCCGTGCGAGTGTCCCGGTGTCGTGCCCAGGTCCCCAAAATCGCCTGAAAGCTGAGCGGTCGGAAGCTGCTCATATTTGGCAGCCTTCACCGCAATCTCCGCCGCCTTCAACTGCTCGCTCGCCGCCGCAAGGTCCTTGCGCTGCTTGATCGCCTGCTGAAACGCCGCTTCCGGATCGGGAGTGTCTAGCATCGCGAACGGAACACTGTCCGGCAGCGAAAACTTCTGGTCCAGCGGCAGGCCGATGATTCGAGCCAGCGAAATCTTGTCCTTTTCAAACTGGTTCGTCGTCGAAATCAATTGCTGCTGCTCGTTCTGGTAGTCCACCTGCGCCCGCAGCACATCCAGCCGGGGAGCCGTGCCCGCATCGTGCTGGTCATTGGCTTGATCCAGTGAAAGCTTCGACGTTGCCAGGTTCGCGTTGACCGACTCGATCCGGGCCTTGTCCGCGATGCACATCAGGTACTGGTTGCCCACCGTCAGCACCACCAGCTCACGGGCATCCTGCGCGCTCAGCTTGGTCGCTTCAAAGTTGTGCTTGGAAGCCAGGTAATTCTCGAATGCCTGAAGGTTCACCAGGTTCTGCGTCAGGTACGCGCGAAAGTCGATCACCTGGAACGGCCCAATGATCGGGTTCAGCCCCGGAAACTTAAGGCCGTACGCCGCCAGGTTCACCTGCTCCACCGTGATGCTGGCCGCGCCGCTCACCGTCGGCAGCAGTGCCTGCAGCTCCTGCAACCGCTGCCCGTTCGCGGACTTCTCGTTCGACGTCTGCAGGATCAGCCCAAGGTTGTCGCGCAGCCCGCGCTGGATCGCATCGTCCAGCGAAAGCGCGAGCACGTCGGCCGTTGCTTTGCCCCGCACCACGCTGCCCTTGAAGTTCGGATCGCTCGGTCCGCCCTGTTGCGGCGTCACGTTCGGTCCCGGCTGCTGCAACTGCTGCTGTACCCGGTTCACCGTGCCAATATCGGCTGCGGAGCTTGTTCCCGCCGTCGCCGATCCGCCATTGCTCCCCGTCTGGGGCGACGCGGACTGCGCTCCGGCTACGCCAACACATCCCGCCAGCAGCAGCGCCCCCCCACTCAGAAGCGCGCGAGTTCTGGTTTTACACATATCTATCATCGTAAATCGGTGCTGTTCCGGGTCGCGATCGCTCAACGAACAAAGCTCTCGCGAACACGGAATCCTTGGTTTCAAAATTCAGATGCGCCCACCCCGTCGATGTATGCAAAAACTTCGTCCGAATCAGCCAACCCTGCGTACAACTCCCGCAGTATCCATGCTTTCTGTCGCTCCGCTCCCAATGCTGATGTCTGTCGCTCGGCCCCCAAACGTGCTTTACGGCGGCCCGGACGCTAGCGTGCTCTGTACGTCACGAACGCTGCTTCTACGCGCTGCTTTTACGTCAGTTCCCCCAACGCTTGTCATCTCGACCGGAGGCCGAAGGCCGGAGTGGAGAGACCCCCGCATTTGCCGGCGAGTGCCGCAGGCACAAGCAAGTCCGCCCTGCTTCCTGTTTCCTACTTCCTACTCCTCTAGGTATCCTCTTACCCCATGAGCAATATCCGCACCGCCGTCATCGGCTACGGCCTCGCCGGCCGGGTCTTCCACTGCCCCTTCGTCTCCGCCGTTCCCGGCCTGGAACTCACGGCCATCGTCACCAGCCGCCGCGACGAAGCCTCCAGCGCTTACCCCGCCGCAAAAATCGTCCCAGATCCCGACACCCTCTTCGCTGATCCCGAGATCGACCTCATCGTCATCGGCACGCCCAACGACACCCACTTCGACCTCGCTTCGCGAGCTTTGGCCGCGGGCAAACATGTCGTCCTCGATAAGCCTTTCACCACCGATGCCGCTTCTTCCCTGCAACTTGTCGAACTCGCCCGCAAAGCGAACCGCGTCCTCGCTCCCTTCCACAACCGCCGCTACGACGCCGACTTCCTCACCCTCAAAAAACTCGTTACCGACGGCACCCTCGGCCGCATCAGCCAGGTCATCAGTCACTACGACCGCTTCCGCCCCATTCAGCGCCCCAACACCTGGAAGGAAGTCGGCTCCGCCGGCGGAGGCATCCTCTACGACCTCGGCCCCCACTTGGTAGACCAGCCCCTGGCCCTCTACGGGGCCCCGCAACGCATCACGGCCACTGTCCGCCGCGACCGCGACCAGACCGACATCAACGACGCCTTTTCTATCGTCCTCGAATACGATCGCCCGGCCGCGGCGCCCGGAAGCCAGGCCACCCATCTCCTCACGTTCGAGTGCCACGCCACCATGCTCGCCGCCGACCCCGCCCCCCGCTTCCGCGTCCACGGCACCCACGGCAGCTACACCAAGTTCGGTCTCGACCCACAGGAAGCAGCCCTGCTCGGTGGAGCCAAGCCACCCAACCTCGACGACACCAACGCCGCCCCCTGGCTCCCCGAAGCCGAGTCCGCCTGGGGCAAACTCACCCTCGCCACGGAGCGAGCTGAGCCCGTCAAAGTCGAAACCTCCACCTACCCGTCCGAGACCGGCGACTACCGCCGCTTCTACGCGCAGGTCCGCGACGCCATCAACGGCAAATCCCCGCTCGCCATCCCCACCGAAGACGGCTACCGCGCCATCCGCCTCCTCGACCTCGCCCTCCAAAGCAGCGAAGAACGCCGCACCCTCGACGTCACCTTCTATCTGTAGTCGCGGGTGAACACCGCGTGTGGACTCCAGCAGACTCGCTTCTAGGTACCCCGAGCCTTCAGGCTCGGGTCTCTTTTCGCTGGCGAAGAAAGGGCTTCAGCCCCTGGGGTAGGCCCTCCCGCCCAGCCCACGGCGCCGGACGCCGGTCGTGTGCGTGTCATCACATCTTCCGTTC
The DNA here is from genome assembly GCA_965198545.1 of Granulicella sp. Taxonomy (GTDB): domain Bacteria; phylum Acidobacteriota; class Terriglobia; order Terriglobales; family Acidobacteriaceae; genus Granulicella. The sequence continues at coordinate 43,906 of CBDAPS010000008.1, forward strand.
CGGAGCGAGTAAACTATCCCTGTGCCCCAGCAACACAAGTCGCCCCTGAAGTTCATCCTCGCCGGCGCGCTCGTCATCGCCGTGGTCGCCTGGCTGGCCATCTCCGCTGCCGGTGACGCCAAGCAATACTACGTCACCATCAACGAGCTCCAGGCCATGGGCAACAAGGCTTACAGCAAGAACCTGCGCGTAGCCGGCAACGTCCAGCCCGGCTCCATCCAGCGCATCGGCCCCGGCGCCAGGTTCACCCTCGTCGAGCTTGACAAGACTATCCGCGTCGACTACGTAGGCAACGAGCCCCCGCCCGACACCTTCAAGGACGACGCCCAGGCCCTCGCCATCGGCACCTACGGCCGCGACGGCGTCTTCCACGCCACTCAGCTCCAGGCCAAGTGCGCCAGCAAGTACGCTCCAGCCAAGCCTGGCTCCGCCCCCACCGGCAACACCGCTCCGCTAAAGCAAACCGCGTCCCTCCGCTAGGAGCAACAGACCCGGCGGATCGTCGTTGCTCCTGCCGTTGCTGTTGCCTTTCTTCGCTTGTCATCCCCAAAGGGGACCAGCTGTTGCGGTTGTTCTTGCTTCTGTCTTCTTGGCTAGTCGTCCCCGGAAGGGGATCTGCTGCCCTTAGGGGAATCTGCCGATTTGGCTTGTCATCCCCTAAGGGAAATCTGCTGATTTTCGCTTGTCATCCCCGAAGGGGATCTGCGTTTGCCTTTGCGGTTGCTTTTGCTTCTAGGTACGCCAAGGCTCCAGCCTTGGCCCTCTCAGCCCATGCGGTAAGGATGGGCTTCAGCCCCTGGGGTATGCCTTCTCATCCCAAACCAATGAATACTGACGCCAAATCAACCGGCCGTCATGCCTCGCACCACCTGCACCGTAGTCACGACCTGCCCAACATGCCGCGAAGTGTGCTCCGCGCAGTGGATCAGCAGACCCGCCAGCGTCGTAGGCAGGCGCTTCCGCCCAACCCCGCGAGCCTCCCCAAACCGCGAAGGCGAAAACATCCAGACCCGCTTCTTCGCCTCCGCCAGCCCCCTCCGAAACTCCTCCAACACCACCGCCGCAGTCCCCGGCTGCATCTCTGTCTTCAAGGCTGCCAGCTGCTCCTCATCTAGCCACCGGTCATCGGCATACGTCAGCAGCCGATCCAGCGATCGCGCAATATGTCGCAGATGAAACGCCACGGGAGGCAGGCCAGAAGGTCGCGCAAACATCTCCGCATCTCCCAACCCCACACACCACCGCTCCACATCCTCCTCCGCCAGTTCGAGCGCATGCATCACCGCTCGCCGCAAAGGATCAAGCTCCGGATGCGTCCCACGCATCCACGGCTCGGGTAACGGCTCCTGGCCGCTCTTTTCATCAATCATCACAGTCCCTTCCGACGGCGAAACTCCCGCACGACATCTCCGGGGTCCTGATGTGCTTGTTCAACGGCGAGATTCATGGCACGCATCTCTTCGTCGTTGACCTTGCCCGCGAGCCGCTGCATCGCCGTCCCGATCTGCGGCCACCGCTGAAGCGAGTCTTCGCGCACCAACGGCACGGCCTCATACGGGGGAAAGTAATGGCGATCATCCTCAAGCGCGACAAACCCCAGCGCCTTGATCGCACCATCGGTCGAGTTGCCCGCGACGACATCCACCTGATTGGCCCTGAGCGAGCGATACAGCAGCCCGAGTTCCATCGTGCGTGGCGAGCCCTCGAAGTGCAGACCATACGCCGCACTCAGGCCTGGCAAGCCATCCGGCCGCTCGGCAAACTCATACCCAACACCCAGCCGCATGGCACGGCCGGATGCCACGACTCGAGCCAGATCCGAGATGGTCTTCAGTCCAAGCCGCTGCGCATCGTCACCGCGCACCACCATCGCAAAGGTGTCCTCGAAACCCAGTCCCGGGCCGACTCGTACTTTGTATCGCTGTTCATACAGACGGCTCAGGGTTCCATCGACATTTGCCACATCCCGCTGCCCCACAGGCGGCAGCGGCTGCTTCAGAATCGCAGTAAGCGCCGTGCCCGTGTACTCCACATAGCCATCGATCCGCCCACTCACTAGCGCCTGCTGGCACAGATAGCTCCCCGCCAGCCAGAACCGCCGCTCCACCTTTCCACCCCCGGCAGCCTCGACCTCCTGAGCCAGCAACTCCCCCAGCACCACCTGCTCCGTAAAATTCTTCGCCCCAATCACCACATGCGAAGACCGAGGAGGAGCGCAGGCGGTAAGCCCGCAAAGCACCAGCAGCAAGCCAGACGCTAACTTGCTGACTCGCGGACCCGCTGACTCGCTACTCATCGCCTCACCGTGAACCGCTTCTCAGCCAATCCCAGCAGCCCATCTGCAGCCAGCGCAAGCAGAGCTGCCGGAATTGCACCAGCCAGAACGAGCCCATTGTCGACGCTCGCAACCCCGCGGAAGATCAGCTCTCCCAAACCGCCGGCACCGATCGCCGCTGCAATCGTCGCTACGCCTACGCAGGTCACCGTGGCCGTGCGCAGCCCCGCAAGAATCACGCTCGCCGCCAGCGGCAACTCCACCTTGAACAGTCTCTGCGCTCCAGTCATGCCCAGCGCATTCGCCACATCCACCAGCGCCGGATCGACACTCCGAATCCCTGCATACGTATTCCGCAGGATCGGCAGCAGCGCATAGCCCGTCAGGGCCACGATCGCCAGCCGCGCCGCGCGATCCCCCAGGAACGGAACCGGCAGCAGCAGGCCAAACAGCGCCAGGCTGGGAATCGTCTGCAGCACATTGGCCACGCCAAGCACAGGCCGAGCCAGCACCTCACGCCGAGTCAGCAGCACACCCAGAGGCAGCCCAATTAGCGCCGCGAACAGCATCGCACTCAGCGTCAGCCACAGGTGCTCAAACGTCAGCCGCCCGATCTCCGCGCCGTGCCGGTGCAGGAACTCCCTCACGCGGCGCCGCTCCCAGCATCCCGATGCGTAGCCGCGACGTAAGCCTTCACCGCCGCATTCTCCGAGCCACGAACCTCATCCCGGCCCAGGTCCGCGACAACACGCCCACCTTCCAGCAGCACAATCCGCTCGGCGAGGAATAGCGCCTCTTCCAGATCATGCGTGACAATGAGCGTGGTCACGCCCACCCTTCGCAGCAGGTCACGCAGCATGGTCTGCATCTCTGCCCGAGTGAGCGGGTCGAGAGCCCCAAAGGGCTCGTCCATCAGCAGCACCTTCGGGTCGGAAGCCAACGCCCGAGCCAGCCCCACACGCTGCCGCTGCCCGCCGCTAAGCTGCCACGGATACCGCGTGGCAACATCCTCCGGCAAGCCCACCAGCCGCAGCATCTCTGCCGCCCGTGGCGCAAGCTCCTGCCGAGTCTTTCCCGCCAGTTCCAGCGCCATGCTCACATTCCGCTCCACAGACATGTGCGGAAACAAGCCCGACTCCTGGATTACATACCCTATACCCCGCCGAAGCGCGATCACATCCCCAACGCCCACATCGCGCCCACCAACGAGCACCCGGCCACCCGTCGGCTCTACCAGCCGATTCACGGTCCGCAGCAGCGTAGTCTTGCCGGAGCCACTACGCCCCAGCAGCGCGGTCGTTGTCCCCGCTGACACAAGCAGCGAAACATCTTGCAAAAGGAGGCGGCCACCCCCGGAGGTCGAGTTTCCGACCGTGAAGCTCACCTGCGCGAACTCCACATCCTGGGTGGCCATCATCTGCCTTTAAATCGGTACTGTTCTTAGCTCTCGACAGCAGCTTCAGGAGCGTTGTCCGACCCGTGCTCAGGACCGTTCTCCGCCGAAGTCGCTGGCGTACCCGGCTCCACCTTCGTCGTCGGTGTTGCACCCTTCACCCGTACAACCGTGATCTTGTCGAAGCCCTCCTTGAAGGCCGGCGGCCGCAGACGCTCCGCCATCTTGTGCATCACTTCGTCAGTCACCTGGCGGTCGCGCTTGGAGTTCCGTTCCAGGCACACGCTCAGCGGTACGTCGAAGAACACGGCCTGCACTTCATAACCAAAGCTCTTCGCCATCTTGATCCACTGGCGGCGCTCGTGAGGGCTCAGGTTCGTCGCGTCCACGTAGTTCCACGGCATCTTGGCGATCAGCCGCGCACGCAGCAAGCTGCGTAGAGTGCTGAACACCAACCCCTGGTAGCGCTGATCCGTGATGTCGTCGAACAGGATCGTCCGCAGCATGTCGCTTGAAAGCGGCTGCACGCCACGGCGCTTGTACCAGGTCGTCTTGCCCGACCCCGGCAACCCAATCGTCAGCACAACATACCCGCGGGGCGAGCGCGCCGGAACAGCTACCGGCTCGGCCGGAGGGGTCGCGAGATCGGCAGGCTGCGTCTCCACAAACAATTGCGGAGGCGCGCTCGATGGCTCAGCTGCTTCCGGCTCACTGACCGCTTCAGCCTCCTCCGATTTCAGCCCATGCATCTCTGCTTCAGCATCCGGCTGCGGCTCGTTATTCCTTGCCTGTACCGGCTCGGGATAACTCGGCCGAAGCGGTGCCAATTGGTTCTGGGGCAGTTCCTGCCCAATCTTTCCAGTGGACTCAGATTCGTTGGGCCCACGCTTGCCACGTCGTCTCATCAGCTTTTCGCGCATCCAGTCGCGCATAGATTGCTTGTACCACAATTTCCGGGTGCCGCAAAAACGGTGCAGAAGTATCGCACCGTCATATCACTTTGGTACCCTGTGGTGGCTACGTTTCCGGACTGCGGCCACGCCGCCGGCCCGACGCACCCACCAACAGAGAGGATCTTCAAACCTATGGCAGTAAAGGTTGGCATCAACGGCTTCGGCCGCATCGGCCGCAACGTCTTTCGCACCGCGCTCGGCAATCCGGATATCGAGTTTGTCGCCGTGAACGACCTCACCACCCCCGCCACGCTGGCCCACCTGCTCAAGTACGACTCCATCCTCGGCAACCTGAAGAGCGAGGTGAGTTACGGCGAAAACTCGCTGACCATCGACGGCAAAACCCTCAAGGTCTTCGCGGAGCGCGACCCCTCCAAGCTCGATTGGGCGTCCGTCGGCGCCGAAATCGTTGTGGAGTCTACAGGCTTCTTCACCGACGCCGACAAGGCCAAGGCTCACCTCGGCTCCACCGTCAAGAAGGTCATCATCTCCGCCCCGGCCACCAACGAAGACCTGACCCTCGTTCTCGGCGTCAATGACGACAAATACGATCCCGCGAAGCACACCGTCATTTCCAACGCTAGCTGCACCACCAACTGCCTAGCACCCGTGGTCAAGGTCCTGCACGAGACCTTCGGCATCGCCTCCGGCATCATGACCACGATCCACAGCTATACCAACGATCAGGTCGTGCTCGACGCCCCCCACAAGGATCTGCGCCGCGCCCGTGCCGCTGCCCTCAGCATGATCCCCAGTTCCACCGGTGCGGCCAAGGCGCTCAAGCTCGTCATTCCCGAGATGGACGGCAAGCTGGACGGCTTCGCCATCCGCGTCCCGACTCCCAACGTTTCCGTCGTCGATCTCACCTTCGTCGCCGAAAAGCCAATCACCGCCAAGAGCATCAATGAGGCTCTCAAAGCCGCCAGCGAAGGTCCGCTCAAAGGCATCCTCGGCTACACGGACGAAGAGCTCGTCAGCTCCGACTTCAAGGGAAATCCGCTCTCGTCCATCGTCGATTCCCTGCTGACCAAAGCCGTCGGCAACACCGGCAAGGTCATTTCCTGGTATGACAACGAGTGGGGCTACTCCAGCCGCGTGAAGGACCTCATTCTGTTCCTCGTTGAGAAGGGCCTGTAGATCGACGGAGGCTAATAGTTCTACGGAGGCTAATTCTTGGTAAGCGCGCCGCCTTCGGCCCTCCCCGAAGGGCCTATCACACTGATTCCGCAATTCGTCGAGCGCATCTGGGGTACGGATGCGCTCGATCCTTATTTCCCCGCCCCGTCCCCCGGCAGGAAGATCGGTGAGGCATGGCTGACAGCGGAGGAGTGCCACATCGAAGGCACTGACCTCACATTGGGCGAACTCGCCCAGAGTGATCCCGCCCTCGCTGCCGGCGGTCACGGCTTCCCGCTGCTCATCAAGCTGCTCTTCCCCCGCGAAAAACTCTCGGTACAAGTCCATCCGGACGACGCTTACGCACAGGCAAGCCTCGGCCAGCCGCGTGGAAAAACCGAGTGCTGGTACATCCTTTCCGCAGAGCCCGGAGCGCAGGTAGCTGTTGGCTTTCGCGAGCAGATTACCCCTGCCGCAATGCAAGCCGCCATCGCGGACGGCACCATCGAGTCCCACCTGCGTATGATCCCCGTTAAGGCCGGAGACATGATCTTCATTGATGCCGGCACCGTCCACGCCATCGGACCCGGCATGGTACTGCTGGAAACTCAGCAGTACAGTGATGTCACCTACCGCCTCTGGGACTACGGCCGCCCGCGCGAACTCCACGTGGAAGCTGGCCTCGCCGTCACGCGATCCGAGACAGCGGCAGGGCTTATGAAACCCGTCGGGATGGGAGCCTTCGACCGGCTGGTGAACTGCCCCTACTTCACGGTCGATCGCTTCCAGCTCCAGCCTGGCGCGCTCGTCAACCTCGGCAAGTCAGCGCAACTCCAGATTCTCGTAGCGCTTGGCTCATCTGCCCAGCTGCTCACACCTGACGCTTCACGCAGCTTGCCCGCGGAGTCGTGGAGCTTGCCAATGGCGGAGGCAGTCCTCCTGCCTGTAAGCACAACCCAGTACACGTTGCAATGCGACGAAGCTTCCGAAGTACTACGCATTACCGGTGCGCCGCAACCTAGCTAGCGCCGGCTACTTTCCTGCGACAACATCTACCGGCGCTGCTTTAGGCCACGCCGCCAGCCCCTCCGGCGACCACGCCTTCACGATCTCGCGAGCGATCTTCGCAATCGTCATCTCGCCTTCCTGCTCCGCTCCCCAGCTCTGGTCCTTGTTGTTATAGGTAAAGCAGGCCAGTACCACCATCCCGTTCTTCGTGGATACAGCCGCAATGTCATTGCGTACCGCGTTCAGCGATCCGGTCTTGTTCGCGATCGAGTCGCCCGTCGCACCGGGCATGCCATCCAAATACCGCGGCGCCGCACTCCGATAGAACTGCACATGCAGCGCATGCAGGGGCACGGCACAAATAGTGGCATCGCCCGCCTGCGCTGGTGCTCCCGGCACTGCCAGATCGCAGGTCACGATCTTTGTCATCAGCATAGCCATCTCGTGAGCCGTCGTCTTGCCCAGCCCAAACGTCTTGAAGTCCGCCGGCAGCGTCACGCCCGGAGCAACTGGCGTAAACACTTTCTTGTAGAGATACGTATTCTTCAGGCCAAGCAAGGCGATCCGCGAATTGATCTTCTCAATCCCCAGATGATCGATGACCAGGTTCGTCGCAGTGTTGTCGCTCATCACCACCATCATCGTGAGAGCATCCTTCAGCGTCAGTTGCAATGGCGTATCGAAAAACAACAGCACGCCTGAGCCCGGCACCTGCTCGTCATGCTTCAACTGGATCGGATCATTCCAGTGCGCCGTGCCGCCGCGAACCTCTTCCATGGCCTCGTACACGATCGCCAGCTTGATCACCGAAGCAGTTTGAACCGGAGTGTCCGGCGAAATCGCAACGGTCTCATGCGTCTTCAGGTTCTCGGCAAACACGGCAACATCGCCATGGTGCTGCGCGGCAATCTGACGAACCCGCGTCGTGACAGGATCCGGCGTTGTCTGGGCTTCGACAACACCGAAACAGGCAACACAAACAAGCAAAACACGAATGGCAGCCATCATGGAACGATGATAGCTGCCATTCGATCGACCTCAACCAGTTCGGCTACAGGTCTTCCTCGAACAGCACGTTTTCTGTGTTGGCTTCGGCGTCATACTGAATATACGAGAGATGCGCCTCCGGCCCGTCCATATCCATCAGCACGTATCCATGGCGGTAGAACCCCGTCGGATCCAGCGACAAAGAGACGTCCTCCACCGGAATCTGCGGGAACTTCAACGGTTGTGGAGGATCCTGGCAAACCGGGAAAGCGCCGTGGCCGATACATCTGCCAAGGACGTTCATTTGCTCCTTGTAGATCACCATGTTGTGTTCATGGCCCCAGATCCACGCGGTAAGCTTCGGCAGAATGTCCTGGGTCTCCGCCAGTAGGTTGGGATTGACTGCCTGCTTGTTGATCTCGTCGTACGCGGTGAAAAGCTGGTGATGCGAAAGCAGGATGCTCTTGCGGCCGCCCGCATTTTCCACCTTGTCCTTCATCCAGGCCACTTCCAGCGGATCGACCGTAGTGGCATCGTCCACCGTGGTCGGATTGGAATCGTGCAGGCTGGTATCCATCGCCACAAACTGCCAGTTGTCGTTGCGCAGGCAGAAGTAACTGGCAGGCTGGCCAAGCATGTCGATCACCGTGTAGTAGGGCCCGCCCCCCGCGTACATATCGTGATTGCCGGGTAGATGGAAAGTCGCCGGCCCGGTGGTGAGGTCCGTCAGCTTCTGACCCCACTGCACTTTGGGAATGCCCAGGATCGGCTGCCACAGCGCGTAAAAATAGTTCTGCACTTCGTTGGTCGTTCCCGAGTAATACACGTCGCCAAGATGGATCACTACATCCGGCTTATGGCTGGCTACCTGTTGCAGTAGCGCCTTCGCCGCGGGCTGCCCGGTTCCCCAGTCTGCGATCAGAACCACCGTGCCTTTATTCGGCAGCCGGCCATCGATCACAAAGTCGCTCAGATTCGAGTAGCGGCGATAAGGGATCGGTCCTGCCTCCAGCCGGTTCTTCACGTAGGTGGCAAGCACCGCGCCCCACTTCGGATCGCATTCTCCAAAGGGCGTACCGAGCTCCGACTGCAGTTGATTTACCTCGGTCTGGTCATGCGTAAACGCAGCTTTGATCTTTGCTTCCGCCATACGAAGGGCGGTGGTCGCGCAGAACTTTGCCGTATCCGTTAGCCCCGCTGCCGCGCTGGGAGGAGGAACCGCCGGAACCCCCGCGCCTACGTTCAGCAGCGCCGCGATCTCGTTACCTTCAGTCACCGCAGGGTGATCCTGCGGCGGGCGCTTGATGTGCGAGACACTTAAAGGGCCGCCGAACCCGGCAGCCGGGGAAGATGACACACTCTGCTTCGCAACCACCTCGTCGACCGCGGATTGCCAAAGCGAAGCATTGCGCCCTCGGAACTGAACCATCTCCTTCGTGGGTGCGGCCTGGGTTGTCGAGCTGTCCATAAATCTCCGATCAAAAATGCCAAACTGCATCACAGCTTCTTCAGATACTCCAGCAGGTCCTTCTTGTCCGCGTCGCCAAGGTTCACGCCGTAGGTGTGGCCCGCGTTGCTGTTGCCGACGACATTCACATCCAGCAGGGAACCGGCCTTCTGCGCTTCCGGGCCATCCACCACAAACCCCACATTGGCCGGGTCGTAGACATCATAGCCCGCATAGAACGTCACTGGCCTGTCCTTCACCGGCATCAGGAGCGAACGCAAATTCGGCACGGACCCGTTGTGCAGGTAGGGTCCACGAGCCCAGATGCCGTCCAGCGGCACGTTCGCATAGCCATTCGTTTTGCTGTACGCGTCGAACACGAACGGCGGCTCATTGATGGAGTGGAAGCGGTCAACCAGGCTCGGCGAGAACGAATCCAACCGGTGCCTGTCTGTCCCAATCATCGAGATATCGGTTACCGTACCCGTCTTTGCTCCACCAAACGCATGACAGGCAGCACAGTTCTGCGCGTAGATCAACTGCCCTCGTGCCGCCGAGGCCTGGTCGATCGGAAACGGATACACCGCCGGCTGCAGCGCATAAATAAACTGCGTGACCTTCGCAAAGCTGGGCAGGATCACCGACTTCGGCGTTGCGCCAATCGCCATGGCCGCCGCAAAGTTCCGCTCCGTCACCTTGGTATTGTTGCCATCCCAGTGCAGATGCATGCCATCGCGCGGCTGCTGGTTCCACACCTGCGGCAGGTCGACCGTGCCGATCGTCCCATCGTCAGGCATATGGAACACGTTGAACTTTGTCGGGTTAAATGTGTCCGTGCGTCCTCGCCCCTGCGCCGGCCGCAGGTTCTGCCACTCGTACGCCACCTGTTGCTCCATCAGTCCTTCCTTGGTCATCGGGATGATCAGGAAGCGGTACAACAGCGAATCCATAAAGCTCAGCTTTTGTATCTTGTCGATCGCCGCGATCACGTTGCTCGCATTGAACCGCGGATCGGCCGCGCTAGAGTACATAAACCGCTGCCAGCCCTGCAGATCCAGCTGGTTGGCAGGCCCGCCCAGAATTAGCTGAGGCTTTGCGCCTGGTGCAGAACGCACAAGTCCCACGTGGCACAGCGAGCAGTTCGGCTCTACCGAGTCGAACCCGATATGCCGTTTCGAAAATCCCACCGGCAAATCGTGTCCATCCTCGTAGATCATCCCCAGCGAAGCCCAGCCTGCTCCTGGCGTCGGCAGCTTGTCGGAGAACATCCCCGGCATCACTTTCCAAATCCAGTAAGGAATGCGGCTCCCCTGACCCAGCCCGATCGCCCCATACTTGTAATGCTCGGCGTTGTCGGCAAGCAATGGATCCGGCTCTGCTCGAATGAGGTTGTACCAGCCCTCATACCCGATGAACGCCACCAGCAGCACGACTAGCACCGTAACCACGCGAACCATCGGCTTCTGGAACGAAGCCCCAACCCGCGCGAACCAAAGATTCAAGCCATTGCTGAAGTTCCTCAGGCTGATCCGGCCTTCTGCCGGCATCGCCATGTGTAACAGAATGCCCTCGACAATGCCGAACGTCGCGTCCGGAATCAGCGCCTGGAGGAACGCGTGGTCTTGCCTCATCAGCGAAGCCCACAGCACCACAGCGACAAAGCGCGACACCACGATCATCCACGTGTACGCGGGATAGCGCTTTGGTGAAAGCGCTGCTGGGATGTATAGCAACGTCAGCCCCAGCACCATCGCGGCGTGGGCAATGTTCCAGACCGTTGTCACCGTCAGCGGAACATCGAAGCTGACGTTGACCATGTTCGGTGCGTAGATCTCGGTCACGACAAAGATCAGGTTGAAGACGATGCCAAGCCAAGCCACGCGGCTGAACCACCGCACCCACCGGTTGGGGTCTTGTTCCAGTTCGTTCACAGTGCTGCTCCTCAAGATTTACTTTTGGTCCGCTGTGACTTCCAGGTGTTGAAGCATGTAGGGGTACACATCGGTCGCGGCATTCTTGCCGTAGATGCAGTCAATGTGTCCGTATCCTGGAATGACATGACGCGTGTAGAGCTCCTTGCCGTTCGCCTCCCCTAGCGCGTTGAAGGTGATCTCCGTACTCACCGGCAGGAAGCAGTCGTTCTCGGCGCCATGAATAAAGCAGATCGGCACCTTCAGACGGTCTAGGTGCTGCATGTACACCTCACCGCCATCCGCATCCACCAGGTGCTTTGTGCGCACTAGCAGCGCCAGGTGTTCCATCGACTTGATGTTCGCGGTTCCAAACAGTTCGTGCAGTGCATCATGCGTCGCTTCGTTCAACTGCGCATGCTCATACAGGTTCGAGTACAGGAAAGTGATGCGATGACACACCGGGCTGTCGCAGTGCTCCTTGAATTGCATCGGATAAAACTTCAGCGCCTCGTCGAATAGCTTGCCTTCCCAATCGGCGTGCGTATCCGCATAGGCCGTCAGAGAGTTGAAGCCCATCTTCTCCAGCACGTTCGGCATGTGCAGAGCGGCCTTGGCCTGCGTCGGGGGCACGGCAATCACGTCGTTCGAGATTTGCGAGCACACCACCGACCGCACACCCTCAAGTCCCCCCAGCATCGACATAAAGAACGTAGTCGAGCCGTAACAGTGCACCAGCATCTGCACGTCCTTCGCGCCGGTTACATCTTTTACCTTGGTGATCGCCGCCGGGTAGTCGTTCTTCGCCACGTCGTCCGCGGTGGACTCCTGCTGTGAAGCCGGCAGATCAATGCTGTCGCGATAATCCAGCAGCCAAACGTCATACCCGTGCGCGGCCAGGTACTCCGTCAGGTTCGTGTCGATCGTGTCGATGCTGAATATTTTGCTCGAAACCCCTAGCCCATGCGACAGGATTACCGGCCCCTTGCCGCCCGCGTTGAAGCGCGTCAGCTTCAGCGGCACGCCATCCAGCGCGGCGAACTCATGGATCTCTGGCACCGGCGCGCGCAGCGGTCGCTTCTTGCGCGGAGGCGCATCCGGATCGAATAGGCTCTGCCCCGCAAACACCCCGCCATAGGTGTCGATGATCGTCTTCGCAAAGAACTGGCTGAACCGCGCCATGCCTTCAACCTGCTGACTCGGCGTCGCGTTGGTGATCTTCATCGTCGTCATCTGCTTGGCAAAGTCCGCCGGCAGAATATGCAGGATGCCCTTACCCAGCACCTTGCCCGTCTTCGTCTCGCCCTCACTGACCGTGATGTACAGCGTCGATGTATCCGGCCACACTCGCAGGCCCGTATCGCTATGCGTTTGCTTGAAACCGTTGAAGTGGAACTTGGTTCCATCCTCGGCCGTCAGTGTCATGTCATACGTCATGAGCCGCTGGCCTACGTGTTCCGGGTCGTCGATAAACAAATGAAACTCACCCGCAGTAACCGTTAAGGGCTCAGCGGAAAGCGACGGAGCAATCAGCGTGCCCACCATGGTCCCCGCGTGCGCCTGATCCGTCAGCATCGCTTCCAGATCGCCGGACATCACCGTCACCGTGAACTTCAGAGGTGAGTTCGCTTCCTGACCCTTGGCGGCTCCTTGTGCATAGTCAGCCATCTCGTCCATGCCGATGTAGCCGGACATCGTTTCGGTGAACTGCATACCCACCTTCAGCGGTTCCGGCACGTTCTTCGGCGCGGAAGGCAGCGTGTAGTCGATCGTCCATCCGCGATCCTTCGCTGCCAGCGCCATGCTGCGCTCCGCCATCGCCGAAATCGTCAGCAGCGGGTTCACACCTAGCGGCAGCGGAATGACCGCGCCATCGCTGACGTACAGGCCTTCATAGACATCCGTGCCGCTGGCGCCGGCAAAGACCTGGCCCTTGTGATTCACCACACCGGTGCCGGCGTCGTTCCCCATAACGCAGCCGCCCAGGGGATGCACCGTGATCAGCTGGTTCCCCGCTAGCTTGGTCCAAAGTGGGTTCTCCACGAACCGCCCGCTCAGCGCCTTCCCGGCCTCGAACAGGTTGTCGTTCGCCTTCCTGAAAATTTCTTCCTTGCCCACACCTGGCCAGTCCACGCGCAACTCGTCATCCGCCAGGTGCATGCGTCCGTTCCCGTCATCATGCGTCATGATCAGGTAGGTCTGCGTGTTGCGAACGGCGCCATGGTACGGCCCCGCTGCGAAGCTCTCGGCCGCGCGACCCATCTCTTTGACGCGTTCGCCAAGGCCGGTCGTTTCTTCATGCCCGCTAACCGCCGAAGCTCCCGCGAAGCCCGCGGCCAGCATCGGTCCCAGCGCGCCGGGGATTGATCCTTCCTCGAGAATCATCCCGTCTTCAACTTTCTCCTGCTCGCGGATATCGATAACGCCGGTGATGCAAGGCCCCACTGGCGGCATAGGCTCTGGGTAGCGATGCCCCCATCCAATGCCGTTGATGACACGATCGCCGTTGTAGCCAAACGCCAGCACGTCACCGTTACCGGTCATGTGCTCGCCCAGTTTGTCGCTCACCGCCAAACCCTTGTCGCGCGAGCGCAGCATGATCTCCGTGGAACCCAACGTTCCCGCCGACACGACCACGATGTCCGCACTCACTGTCAGCGTCGGCGCGTCGAACTTCTCCCGGCCTGAATCCAGCATCTGGTAGTGAACCAGCCACTTGCCCTCCGCCATCTTCTCGATCCAACGCACTTCCGTGCGCACATAGATCTCCGCGCCATGGTTGGTCGCGTCCGGAAGGTAGTTCATGATGAGCGTGTTCTTCGCGCCGAAGTTACAGCCCGAGCAGCAATCGCCGCACAGCGTGCATGCCTTCTGCTGCACGCCAACGTGGTTCACGCCATCCTCGAACGTCACGTTGATCGGCACTCGGTAAAACTCTTTACCCATAGCGTCCGCTGAAGCATGCAGAGCATCCAGCTTGGGCAGGTTCGGCCAAACCTCGCCTGGCTTTCCACTCTTCTTCGGCTCACCCTGCGGATACGGGATCGGCTTCAGCATCTCCCGGGCGCGAGCTTCGCCTTGCTTTACCAGCGTGCCCATGTCCGCTAGCACCCCCACCGGCCAGCGAGAATCTTTGTAAACCCGCTCCTCAGCCTCCAGTGACACGTTCGCATTCAGGTTAGAAGTTCCCCCCAGCCCGCAACCAACGATTACGCTGATGTCCTTGTTCTGGTGGAAATCGAACAGCCCGGTACGGTCTCCCACATGCTTGCCATCGGGCAGGTGAATCTGGAACTCCGACGCTGCCTTGATCTCGGTATCGGGATACTCACCCGGTACAAACTCCTTGCCGCGCTCCAGCAGGCACACGCTGCGGCCAGCCCGCGCCATGCGCGAAGCGGCAATGCCGCCTCCATAGCCGGAGCCGATAACAACCACCTCGTAGTGAGGCTTGATCTGATCGATAGGACGCGAAAGACGCGGCAAAACGCACGCTCCTGAAAAGGCATGTGAAATCGAACTGCCTGAGATTGGCCCGGGAGACCGCGATATCTGAAAAGATGTTCTGAGGTCCCCCTCTGTATAGTCGTAAGGTCCAGCCTAGTCAAGCAGTTTCTCGTTCAAATCACACTGCCAAGACCTCGTCGTCAGACATTCACAGGAGACCGATCATGCCCGATTCTCCCGGCAACAGCAAACCCCCACAGCCGCCATCCGATCCCTCCATCCAGCCGCCTGCTCAGCCTCCAGTTACGGCCTCGCCAACGCAGAATCCGAACAAGCCACGGCGCATCCTCGGAGCAGGGCCCGCGCTGGCGCGCTCCATCGCCACGCCCGCGCTCAATGACAAAGCCCAGCGCATCCGCTGGGGCCTCCCCGCCAGCGAATCCGAGCCGGGATACTACATGATCGAGCTCAACCTCCAGCACGGCGCAGGCATCGGCGAAGCTGGCCAGAAGTTCGAAAAGCTCTTCGCTGAAGTAGTTCCTTCGCAGCCGGGAACCGAAGCCTGCAAGCAGCTCACCAAAACCTACTACCGCTGCCTCATGAGCGTCGAGCAATGGCGAGCCCTCATCAAGCTCGATCAGAAGAGCCCGCAGACCGAGCACGTCATCTACAAAATCTGGCCCGACTTCCCTGTCAAGCCGCTCATCGACCGCTCCGTCGCCACCATCAAGGCCGACGCCGCCGGCCGCTCCTACGCCGCCACCGGCGATGGCATTTGCTGGGCTGTCATCGACTCCGGAATCGACGCGAAACACATCCACTTTGGAGACCCCAAGCTCAACCCGCTCTACCAGACCGTCTCGCACCCCTCCGTCGTGGAGCTGCATCGCGACTTCACCATCCCCGGCCCTCCGTCGCCGCAAAACTCAGCTTCGGCCCTCACTGACAACTTCGGCCATGGCACGCACGTCGCGGGCATCATCGCCGGTGGCCTCACCGGCATTACTGGAACTACCACCGTGGACGTCTACGAAAACGTTTTCGAGTCCACCGACTCTGGCACCGAAAACACGCCAAATCAAACCATGAAAAAGCGAGCGGTCACGGACTTTACCGCGCTCCGCGGCATCGCACCGCAGTGCAAACTCGTCAGCTTGAAGGTGCTTGATGACGACGGCGGAGGCCGCGCCAGCGACGTCATCCTTGCCCTCAGCTACGTCCGCGAAGAGTTGAACGGCGACCCCAAGCTGCTGCGCGTACACGGCATCAACCTCAGCATCGGCTACGAGTTCGACGCTGAGATGTTTGCCTGCGGCCAGAGTCCCATCTGCCTCGAAGTCGATCGCCTGGTCAAGAGCGGTGTGGTCGTCGTGGCGGCCGCCGGCAACACCGGCTACGGCACACTCCCCTCGGCGCAGCGGCAGACCTCCGTCACGCTCTCCAACACCATCAACGATCCCGGCAACTCGCAGTTCGCCATCACCGTGGGAGCAACACACCGCGACTCACCCCACACCTACGGCGTTTCCTACTTCTCCTCCAAGGGCCCCACTGGAGACGGCCGCCTCAAGCCCGATCTCGTCGCCCCCGGGGAGCGCATCACCTCCTGCGCCGCCGGCAAGTATCTCGCCGCCAACGATGGCCCCATCCCCGACTCACCGTGCGCCTACATCGACGACTCAGGCACCAGCATGGCCGCCCCGCACGTCTCCGGAGCCATCGCCGCCTTCCTCTCCATCCGCCGCGAATACATCCTCAAGCCCGAGGAAGTGAAACGCATCTTCACAGACAGCGCCACCAGCCTCGGCCGGGAACGCTACTTCGAAGGCGCCGGCCTCGTCGACCTCATGCGAGCCATTCAGTCCGTCTAGCGCAAACAGCAGCGCAGAAGGGCGAGCCCGAAGGCTCGCCTTTCTGTCTCTCCGCCAGTCCTGCTCTGCACATAGCCGCCGTGAAGAAGCTCCGTTGAATGCTGCCTACCGCTCGCCTGCGCCTGCCTCAACCAGATCGGGGCTATTGGCAATGCCCGCAATCTGCACCTGCGCCGCCCATGTCGAGCCGTTGAAGTGCGTAAACCAGATGGTTTGGTCGCCGTTCATGCCCTTCCATGCTGCGTAAAGCTGGCCGTTGAAAGCAGCCAGTCCGAGCCCGACACTGCTCCACACGTTCGGGATCTCTTTCTGCGCAACCCAGGACGTGCCATTGAACGTCGAGTACCACATCGTCTGGTCGCCGAAGATACCCTTCCACGCCGCGTACATCACGCCGTTGTAGATCGCCAGCGACGGCCCTTCGCTCGTGCCCACGCCAGGGATCACCTGCTGCGCGGCAAAGCTCGTGCCATTGAACTTTGACCAGTAGATGCCCTGGTCGCCATTCATTCCCTTCCAGGCCATGTAGATTGAGCCGTTCAGGTTGACCACAGCCGGTCCAACGCTGGTCGCCACGCCCGGCACAACCTGCTGTGCCGTCCATGTGCTGCCGTTGAACTGGTTGAAGAAAATGCGCTGATCGTTTTCCACGCCTTTCCACGCCATAAAGAGATTGTTGCCCAGAACAGCCAGCCGCGGTCCAACGCTGCTGCCGATGCCTGCCACTTCCTTCTGCGCGGCCCACGTGTTGCCGTCAAAGCTGGAGTAGTAGATGCCCTGGTCGCCCAGGATGCCTTTCCACGCCATGTACAGCTTGTTCCCGTACACCGCCAGCGACACGCCCGAGCTCGACCCGATGCCCGCGATCATCTGCTGCGGCACCCACGTCTGCCCGTTGTAGTAGCTGAAGAACACGCGGTCGTCCCGCTCGATGCCCTTCCACACCATGTACAGACGGTTGTTGAACGTCGCCATCGCCATCGGCAGACCGGTACCGCGCAGCGCATTCTCCAGCGCAACACCGTTCAGCACGCCCAGGCCGGTGCAGCAGTCAAACCCCGGTCCACTCTTGTATCCCGGCGCACCGCCACGGGCATTGCTGATCCCGTCGTTGATGTCGCGATACACATAGCCATACGGCATTCCATAAAGCAGCGGGTTCAGATAGCCCACAGGCTCGCCCAGCCCGGCGTTCAGCAGCGCCACCAACCCGGCATACAGGGGAGCAGTTGCACTGGTGCCGCCAACCGAGCCAATGTTGCGCCCGTTCTGGAAGAGGTTGTAACCGCTGGCTCCGTCCGCATTACCGGCAACATCCGGAATCGCGCGCCCGCGGTGGTTGCCGCCGTTCGCTGAGACAGGAGTGCCTGCGTATGCCTGCCACACCGGGGGCGCGAAGTAGTCGCTGATGCCGCCGCCCGTGATCCAGTTGTTGTCGTTGTCATTCCAGACGTGCTCGGTAAACGTCGTTCCCGAAACGTTGGAAATGCTGGTGCCGCCGCAAGACGTAATGTAGGGATCGGATCCCGGGTACAGCACATGCGCCTTCTTGTCATTCAGTCCGCAGTCAGAGCCGTGATCGCCCGAAGACACGAACACGGTCACGCCCATTGCGGCTGCTTCCGCAAAGGTCGTGCTCACCGCATTCATCGCCGCCGAAGTCCACGTCAGGCCGTCGATCGTGTTGAGCTCCGGCCAACCCCAGCTGATGGAGATCACCGAAGGCTTGTGCGTCGTGTCGTGGATCGCCGTCGTTACCGCATCCACCCAGCCCTGCTCCGTCCAGGGAGCAAAGTAGACAGCGATCTTCGCGCCCGGCGCAGCCGAACCGGCCACGTCGATGTCCAGGATCACTTCCGTCGCTGCGCCGTCAGCTGGATTGTTCGGCTGGCTGTCAACGCTGATCGAAGAGATCGTCGGCATCGCCACACCTACGCTGTTGTAGAACAGCTGGATGTCCGAACTGTTGAAGCCGCCGCCGAACTCAAGCAGGCCAATGGTCTGGCCACTCGCGTTCGGAGACGTAGGGAAGTTGTACAGCTTCGCCACCTGCGGCGGCGTCAGCGGCACAGTCGCCTGCGCCGGCCCATCGGCAGCCGGGGTAGCCGGAACTTCCTTCTGCTGGAACAGCGGCCGCGCCATCTGCCGGTTATCGAGGCCAAAAACGCCCTCCACAATACTGGCAAGCTCGGTTGGAATCTGAACCGCACCCTGGCGGCCGCGATACGTTTCGCTGTCGGTCTGGTACATGTCCAGTTCTACCGCGAACGCGCTGCTCATCTGCTGCACAGTGCCCTTCAGCACCACGGTGCGGCGAGCTGCGCTGGTTTCCACAACACTCAGGCCATGAGCACGGCCGAACTGCGCCACCTGCTCCATGTCCATCTCTGACGCGCCGAACATCTTGGCAAACTCTTCGCGCGAGAGGTACTGCCGGTGCCCGTGGGGAACGTTGGCTGCAAGAGTGGGATCAGGCAGGCTGGGCGCACCCAGCTTGCGCCGGACACGGATGCTGACGGTGAGTTGCTCCTGTGGATCGGCTTTCTTGACAAGCTTCGCGCCCGCGCGCGGCTTCCGCTCCGATAGTGGAAGACTTAGGTAGGATGTCTCTGATTGTGCCATTGGGCACCTCCTGCGCACATAGTGCGAGGAGCCGCCCGGCCGTTACACAAAAGTGTCAGGAACCCGAATAAAGCTGAAACGCTCCCCAGTAGAACGGCTTGCGAAACACATCGCCGCGCCGCAGCATCGCCAGCTTCGCCGCGCGCAGTGCGACATCGGGGCTCTGCCCCTTCGCCAGCCCCCCATACATGTCGTTCATCAGCTGCGGTGTCGAGGCATCGCTAACCTCCCACAACGCCCCCACCACATTGTGCGAGCCCGCGCGAAGAAATGCCCACGCCAGCCCCACCAATCCCTCACCCGAATACGACCGCACCCCGGACCCATAGCAGGCCGAGAT
The DNA here is from genome assembly GCA_965198545.1 of Granulicella sp. Lineage (GTDB taxonomy): Bacteria > Acidobacteriota > Terriglobia > Terriglobales > Acidobacteriaceae > Granulicella. Next base: position 63,275 of record CBDAPS010000008.1, read on the forward strand.
CGTCACAAGGTCGGCCCGCAGTCTGATGTTCATGATGTCCCGCGCATACAACTTGTACACATCGGGTTCCCCTGGCTGGGCGGAAAGCACCACCGCGGAATCCAGCGGTACCGTGTCGTTCGCAATTGCATGCGCCACGAAGTGAATGTACCGGAAGTCACCGGGGTGACTCATCAGGTAAGCCGAACGTGTAGCAGCCTCGCGGGTCAGCATCGAGCGCTGTTCGGATGGAAAATTCCGTGCCACGTTCGCCACCTCTTCGGTGGCATGTGGCAGCTGGGCATACTCCGCCCGGTTGTACACAGGATCACCCACCAGCAGCAGCTTCTTTCCAGCGGCGACGGGTCTTGTCGAGCCCTTCGAGGCCAGCAGGCTCAGCGATTTCGCGTTCACTACATCCGCGTCTTCAATCCAGAAATGAGGGCGGCTGCCGGGAACCACCAGTGTCTCGAAGTTCAGCTGGTTTAATTCACCATCTGCAATCACGAAAACCTTGCCGCCAGGCCGCAGCAATTCACTTGCAGGCGCGATTAGGGCTCGGTAGAGATCAGCGCCGGGCGCGTTCTCCTGTGCCAGCACATCCCGGAAGGAAAGCACTGACTTGCTATGACTTTCCACCATGGGAAGAATCTTTTCTTTACCCGGAAGGTGAAAGAGCGAAGTCCCGTTTTCTGTCACTACCCATAGATATGAGGTCTGCGGTCTCAGGCAATACACAAGGATGGTGCCTTGCAGACGGCTGGCCACGGTCCGCGCATCCCTTACGGATCGCTCTGCCGGTACCGTCTCGCGCGAAGCTTTGATGTCCGCTGCTTCCAGCAGGTTTGCGGCGCGGCTTTGGTCGAGTATGCCGAGAGCATCTTCCACCTTGCCTTCGCGCAGCAGCTCTTCCATGTAATCGAGATACAGGCCTGCGCCATTCTCCATGAAGGGCAGGCGGGATTCCACCTGCACCAGATCGTTGCGCTGTTGACGGTATGTCTCGATAGACCGCTCGAACCAGTGGCTTGCATCGTTCTGGTCCCCGGCAGCCTCCGCAAGTTGCGCCAGTTCATTCTCGATCTGCCACTGCTCGAAAGGCATTGGCTTCACGCCAACGCTTCCATCCAGCAGCGCGAGAAGTCGCGTCCGTGCCCAGGCGGAATCTCCTTGCCTGGCCTGGATGATCGCTTCGAGAATCGAGGGCTCCGTGAGCTGAGCGTTGTTGCCGGTCTGCTGCGCGGCCAGCTTTGCCTCGCGTATACGCTCCCGTGCTCCCGCCAAATCCTTCTGCTCCAGCGACAACAAAGCCAGCGCCGTCAACTCATCGCCGATCTGCGCGTCATATTGGATGGAACGCGATAGCCTGTAGGCCTGCTCAAAGGAGGCGCGCGCCGCGCTGAGGTCGTTCAGCCGGTACTGGCACAGGCCTGCGTCATACAGCCACTCTGCTTGATCGATGATGGTCGAGCCAAGCTCGCGGGCGTGAGCTTCCGCTTCACGGGAGTTCGCCAGGGCATGTTTGAAGTCACCAATTTGGTAAAGTGCCGAGCCCGCGCCTCCTTCGGCCTTCTCCAGCGCCATCCGCGCTCCAATGGCTTTTGCAATGTTGGAAGCCTCATTGAAGCGCTCCAACGCATCCTCGAAATGATTTTGCTGCAGCACCACGACGGCCGTATTCAGCAGCGCCTGCATCTGGAGAAACCTGTCTCCACTGGCCTTGGCGGCAACGATGCTCCGCTCAAAGGCTTGCTCCGCATCGTCGAACATGCCCTTCTCTACATCCATCACGCCTTCATACAGCAGGGCTTCCCCGCAGGAAAGCTCATCGGGGCACTCGTGTTCCGCGCGCCGGATCGAATCCTCCGCCGGTTTTGCCTTTCCGGTCCGCGTGTAGGCGAGCGCCAGGAGGCTGTCCCGTGCTACTGCCAGCTCCGGATACGCTTCATCCGTCGGCAGTTCTGGTTGCAGCAGGGTGAGCGCATCAGGACTTTTGCCGCTGTAAACGGCGATTCGCGCCTGTTGCAATCGGAACTTCGCCGCCCACACGGCCCCTGCGCCCCGCGAGATACCCGCGGCTTGGCTGGCTTCTATCTCTGCTTCTGTGAAATCCCCCGCTTCAAAGCGGCTCTGGATCGACCGGTACAACTCGTCAAGGCTCATCCGCTGCAACGGAACGCGGTGTCCGCACTGCACCAGCAGTAGTAGCAGCGACGCCCCAAACGTTATGGCATAGTGCGCCCATTGTTTAGGGTTGAGCAGGCGCTGATTGAGCCTTCCGCCATGCAGCCCATCTCCACTCGAACCATGGTGAGCTGCGCTGAATAGCGGCTCACCAGCAACTCGCCCAGAAAGACATTCCCGAAGTCCGGAATGTGCAGCATATGGCCGAAGCTCTCCGCGGGCGCCTGTACCGTCACTTTCTTGACGAGCGAGCATAGAGCGGTCCCTTTCGTGTCTAGATCGTCTTGAGGATCTGCATGGCTGAAGCGTGCCGCGGACTTGTGGGAGGAGTGGGGCTTTTCTCGCTGCGTATGTTGTCGTTTCGCCAGGTCAATAAGCTCCGTGAACTCCAGCGGAGAATTGTTCACGGTTCCGCTCGCGGAAGCTGTCCGGCCCGCCCCGAAGACTCGTGTGTCCATCTCAGGCTCGACCGGAGTCCCATGCACCTTGAGGTTCTCGAAGCGCGAACCCAGCAGCGACACGGTCGCCGGGCCTCCGTCCTGCGGATGATCGATAGAAACCTGCGCCACCACCCGGTCGGCTGTCAACACCTCCAGGATGTTCAGGCCTTCCACTGTCGCCGCGGTCAACGTTCTCCAGCTCCGCCTTTCCTTGCGGTCTTCGCCCGGCACGTGATGAACGTGTTCGTTGCCGGAAACTCGCACGTGCGCCACCGCCGCCGAAACCAGGCCATCCACATGGAAGCGCTCGATCCGGGCGTTGTGAAAGCCTCCTGCCGTCGCCAGCGAGGCCGACGCAGTGGTGGATACCTGTCGTTGCACCGGCTGAACCAGGGTTCCGCCCAGCGAGTTCGCATGAGCATGGTAGTAGTACGCCTTCTTTACGTTCGCGTTCATGAGGCTTCCCTTGCTGCTACCTGTTCTTTACTTCCGCAGCTCAAGTACAAACTCGTGCTTGGCTAGCTCATCCATCGGACCGTCTGCATGTGCCCCTTGCACAAGCAGTACGTTCTTTCCCGCTTCCGTGGAGGTCGCCGGAACTAGAATCTGCACCGTCTCATTCGCGTCGGACGCCGGCACGCTCTGCGTCCACACCTGCTTGCCCGCCGGAGAATACAGCGACAGCACGAAACCGGTATACGCTCCTTGCCGCTGTGGGTCCAGGGGCGGCAGGTCTACCGGCAGCAGAAACGCTCCATTTGCCGCCGCTGTAATCGTCGGTTCAGCACCACGCGTCGCCCCGCTGGAAAGTGCAAGGCTCGGCAGAATCTGCGGCTTGTCCGCGCGTGCAATCTGCTGCTCCAGCGCCGGCACTTTGAAGACCGACAGGTACCCCAGCAACAGCACACACGCCGCCAGCACCGGGGCCATCCACTGCCCTCGGAACAGCGACTCAAACCAACTCGGCTTTTTCTCAACAACCGGGACCCGCACTGGAACTTCCGCCGCCAGATCTTCCCGCGCCGCTTCCGCAAACAACACGGCCGCCTTCAAATCGTCCGCGCAAAGCTGGCACTCGAAGAGGTGTTCTTCGAACCGGTCGCGCGCCTCATCCTGGAGTTCACCGAGCAGGTACTTCTCTACCGACATCTCGCGATCTGCGTCTACGTGATTCACGTTGGTGATACCTCCCCTTGAACAGATAGTGACGGGCTGTTGTTGTTCGTTACAAAGCACGTTACAAAAGCATCACTCCCTGTCATGGGTGCCGAGCCTGATTCCCATAGCCTCGCTCGTACTGTGTTTTGAACGCTTGCTTGGCCCGGTGAACCAGCACACGCATATACTGCCGGTCCACGCCTAACTCCTTGCATATCTCGTCTTTATCCCGCTCTTCCACGAAGAGCTGCCGCAGGACTTTCCTGTCCCGCTCGCCCAGTTTCTCCAGCACGCCATGCACAATGCTCCGGGTCTCGTTGGAGATCACGTCGCGCAGCGCATCTGGCCGGTTATCCACAAGGGTCGCCGCCTCGGCCTCTTCCAGCGGGTCGGCCCGCTTGCCCTGCCGATAGTGCTCAAAAAGAACGTTGTTGCAGGTTGAATTCACCAGCGCGCCCAGCCGGTCCCCCTGCCGGATTCCGCCCGGGCTACGCAGCAGCGCAAACACCCGCGCGAACGTCTCCTGCTTCACATCCTGGATCGCCTGGGGAGACTGCAGCCGCGAACGCAGCTTTAGCCCGATCAACTCGCTGAAGTACGTGACGAAGTGCTGCTCCGTCGCATGATCTCCGCCACGAAGCCGGTCCACGTATGCGGTATCAAACGTCTGAAATTCCAATGACGGACCCCTAGATTTTTCGGCTTGCCCCCGAGTCTACACCGCCAGAGTGAATCTCCTGAACCCGGCTTACCGTCCAACGGTCCTGTATTTCTCAACGAGTTACGACTTCCGGGCATTACTTGCAACTCGTTAGTTGTAACGCGGCAAAGGCCCCAGGAAACTCCGGAGACCTTTGCGTCAGCTCGTCATCACCGCTAGCGGGTCGAGTAGTACGCGTGCTTCGGCATGCGACGCATCGGATTCAGCCGAACCTCCACTCCTACGCTTACGCCGTACGGACGCATTGGGCCGTAGTCGAACTTGTCCCACATCTGGTACTCGAAATCCGCCGCACGCACGCTCACGAAGTCGTTCACCCGGATGTCCACGCCACCGCCCGGCACATACGAGAAGTACGTACCCGTCGCATACCCAAACGGGAACGTGATGTGTCCCGCTCCCACCAGAAACTTCCCATACGGCTGGATGCGCCCCGGCAACACCGTCACCTTCGGCCCAATCAGGTAATTCTTCAGCGTCACGCCCTCATCCGAGTTGAGGCTCAGTGTGCGGCCTTCGGCCTCGATCCCGTAGCGCCACGTCGGATGCAGGTCCACGTACACGCCGTAGCCGCCGAGATTGCGCTGACCGTAGGGGTTGCGGTAGGCCGAAAACTCATAGCCCACTGAAACAAAGCTGCCTGGCCCGGTGGCCTGGGGCATTGCCTGCGCTCGCAGCAGGCTGGCCCCGGATCCGAAAGAGGTGAGAAGCGCGGCGCCCGTCAGTACCAGGAGCCGAATGTGTCGAAAGTGATTCTTCATCGTTCGGCTCCTTTTACTTCGTTACCGTCAGGGTGATGGCTTGCGACTGCGTTGCGCCCGTTCCCTTACCCGTCGCCGTCACGTAGAACGTGTAGGTTCCGGGGGCCACGCCCGACGAGGACATTCCAGCGCAGCCCGTCGCTCCAAGCGAAAGCGCTAGGCTGAACAGGGCCATCAGCAACACCGGCAGCTTGCGCCGCTTGTCGCCTTTGCGCCACAACCCGGCCATCAGCAGCAGCGTGATCGGCAGCGTCAGCAGCAGCATCCGTCCCGAGCCGCCGACGCTGCTCGCCGCAGCGCCGCTGCCCAGCGGATTGCCCGTGTCGATTGTCAGCGTGACCGTCGCCGTACCGTCCGCCTTCAGCATCATCTGCGTGCTGCTGAACGTGCAGGTCGAAGCATACGGCTGGCCCAGGCAGCCCAGTTCCAGCATGTCCGTAAAGCCCTTCACGGAGGCCAGATTGACCGTCAGTGTTCCGTGCTGCATGGCCTGCACCGCCATGGTGGCCGGCGTCAGGCTTATCGTGAACTGTGTCGCCTGTCCCGTCGTCACCGTGGTCGTCGTCGAAGCTGAGGTCGCATACGAAGCGTCCCCGTTATAGGTCGCCACAACCGGCTCGCTCGTGCTCTGCATAAGCACCGTGATCGTCGCCACCCCGGTCGCATCCACCGGCGCGGAGCCGATCGTGTTGCCGCCCGTCGTGAACGTCACCGTGCCCGTCGCCGCTGTCGTCCCAGCGTAGTGCACCACCGAGATCAGCGTCACCTGTTGCGGATTGTTCGCATTAGTCGCGCTGTAGGTCATGGTTGTGGAGGTTGCCCGCAGGTTCACCGTCTGTGTCAGCGTGCTGTTGCTCGGGAAGTTGCTGCCGTCGCCCGAGTAGCTCGCCGTCAGCGGATGGCTGCCCGCGGTGAACTGCGGCACCGCCAGCGTCGCCACACCGGCAGCATTCAGCGTCACCACGCCAAGCTGTGCTGAGCCGTCGCTGAACGTCACCGTACCCGTCGCCACGCCAACGCTGTCCGTCACTGTTGCTGTCAGCGTTACGGAATCCAGCGTCAGCGCCGGGTTCGCGCTCGTCGCCAGCACCGTCTTGGTTGTCTGCAACACCGTCACCGTCAGCGGGGAAGAAACCGAAGCTCCGGCCTTGCCGTCACCGGCATAGTTCGCCACGATGTTGTGCGTTCCCGGAGCCAGCGTCGAAGTCGTCAGCACCGCCACGCCGCTTGCGTTCAGCACCGCATTGCCCACGCTCGTCGTGCCTTCGGTGAAGGTTACGTTGCCCGTCGCCGCGCCGCCGTTGCTCGTGATGGTCGCCGTCAGGCTCAGTGGCGTTCCGTAGGTAGCGGGGTTCGCACTTGAAGTCAGCACGATCTGCGTGTTCGCGTTCTGGATCGTCTCCGTCAGCGTAGCCGTAGCTGAAGCGAAGTTTGTGTCACCCGGATAGGTGAAGTTGATGCTGTGCGTTCCCACGGCCAGACTGCTCGTCGTGAACGTCGCCATGCCGGTTCCATCCAGCGTCACCACGCCCAGGGCATTCGCGCCATCGCGGAACGTCACCGATCCGCTCGGCGTCAGCGAGTTCACCGTCGCCAGCTTCGCCGTGAAGATCACTGCGAGGCCGCTTGTGGCCGGGTTCAGGCTGGAAGCAAGCGTCGCCGAAGCGGGCTCCACGATGTGCTCCGTCAGCGCCGCCGAGGTCGAACCAGCATGGTTCGTGTCGCCCGAGTACACCGCCGTCAGCACATGGTCGCCAAAGCTCAGCGAGTTCGTCTGCAGCGTAGCCGAACCGTTTGCCAGCGTTACAGAACCTAGCGAGGTGGACCCGTCCATGAAGTTCACGGTTCCGCCCAGTCCTGCGCCGCTGCTCGTCACGCTCACCGACAGCGTTACCGTCTGTCCCAGCGTCGCGGGGTTCGCGCTGCTCGTCAGCGCCGTCGCTGACGTGTTCTGCTGCACAATCGTCGTCACCGCGGGCGAAACTGCCCCACCGTTGTTGCTGTCCCCGCCATAGGACACCGTGAAGGTGTGCGTTCCCAGGGCCAGGCTATTCAGCGTGAACGTGTAGGAGCCGTTCGTCGTCACCGTCGTCGACTGGATCGACGCGCCGCCATCCAGCAGCGTCAGCGATCCGGTTGGCGTCACGCCATTCGACGTGATCGCGCCCGTCAGCGTCACTGTCGTGCCCACGTTCGCGGTCGAAGGGCCGGCCAGCGTCAGCGTGGTCGAACCCAGGCTCACGACCTCGCTCACCGGGGCTGAGGTACTCGTCACGTAATTCGTGTCACCGCCGTAGGTAGCCGTGATCGAGTGCGTGCTCGCCGAAAGGCTTGAGGTCGTCAGCGTCGCAACACCGCTGCCATTCACCGCTGCCGAACCCAGCGTGTTGCCGCTGTCAGAGAACGTTACCGATCCCGTCGGCACGCCCGTGGAGCTGCTTACATTCGCCGTGAAGGTAATCGACTTGCCGGAAAGGCTCGTTGCTGCCGAGCTCGTCAGCTTCGTCGTCGTCGGCGTCGTGCTTACCGTCTCCACCAGCGCGCTTGAAGAGCTTGCTGCATAGTTCGTGTTGCCCGCGTACGCTGCAACCACGTTCTGCATGCCCGCCTGCACCGTGATCGCCACGCTGGCCTTGCCGGTCGAATCCACCGGCGCCGTGCCCAGCGTCGTTCCGCCCGAAGTAAACGTTACCGTGCCGGTGATCGCCCCATCGGCCGCGACGTTGCCATTGATCGCCACCGTCGCGGTGAAGTGAACCGTCGCTCCCGCTTGGGCATTCGGCGCGTCGGAGGTCAGCGTGGTCGTCGTCGGAATCTGCTGCACCGTCTCCATCAGCGTGCTGGAGGTGCTGCCGCTGTTGTTCGTATCGCCGCTGTACTTCGCCACGATGTTGTGTGTTCCCGGTGTCAACGAGGCGATCGAGTAGCTCGCCGTTCCAGCGTTGGAAAGCGTCTCGGTGTCCAGCACAGTTCCGCCGTCCAGGAACTGAACCGTGCCCGTCGGGGCGCTCGTGCTGGTTCCCGCCACGTTCGCCGTAAAGGTCACCAGCGTTCCCACGTATGGGTTCGCATTCGTCGAGCTCAGCGTGATCGTTGTGTTCGCTTGGTTGATGACCTCGCTTACCGTGTTCGAAGTGCCCGAGGCATCGTTCGTATCGCCCGAGTACTTCACCGTCAGCGAGTGCGTGCCAGGGGCCAGCGACGTCGTCGAGTAGCTCGCCGCGCCGCTCACCAGCGTCACATTCCCTGTGAGCGCCGTGCCGCCGTCGTAGAACACTACCGTGCCCATTGGCGTTCCAGACGCAGCCGTGATCGCGACCGAAACCGTCACGCTGGCGCCCACGCTAGCTGGGTTCGGCGAAGCCGTCAGCGCAATCATGGTGGATTGCTGCACCACCTGGATCACCGGCGAGGACGTCTTCGCCTCGTCGTTCGCGTCGCCGCCATAGCTGGCCGTCACGCTGTGGCTGCCCAGCGTCAGCGTCGAAGTCGTGCACACCGCCTTGCCGCCGCTCAACACAACGTTGCTGCAGATTGGCGTATTGCCGTCGAGGAACGTCACCGATCCGCTCAGGTTTGGGTCCGCGCTCGAAACCGTCGACGTAAACGTCACTTGCTGGTTCAGGAGGCTCGGGTTCGGCGTCGAGGTCAGCGTGATCGTCACCGGCTCAACGGTCAGCACCTGTCCGGAGAGGTTCACCACCGCCGGCGCGTTGCCCGCGTTCGAAGGAACCGTCAGCGTTCCCTGTACGCTCGCGCCCACTGTTGTCGGCATGAACTCCACGCCCAGGTTGCAGCTCTGGTCTGCATTCAGCGAGCCGCTGAAGTTGCAGGTCGTCGTCGCCGAATCCAATCCCGAGTTCACAAAAGCCGGGCTATTCAGCGCCAGGCTGTCGTTGCCGTCGTTCTCCAGCCCCAGTACCTGCGGTGCCGAGGTCTTGCCCACCTTCATGTCCGGATACGTCAGCGAAACCGGGGTCGCCGGAATCCAGCGGATGCGATTGTGAAGCATGTCCGATACATAAAGATTGCCCGCCTGGTCGTAAGCCAGCGCATACGGCGCATAAACGCTCGCCATCGGCGCCGGGCCATTGTCCCCGCCAAACGCTTCGCCCCCATTACCCACGATGGTGTTGATATTGCCGCTCGTGTCCACCCGGCGCACGCGGTTGTTGCCGGAGTCCGCGATGTACAGGTCGCCGGCCGGATTGAACACTACCGCCGCCGGATCGTTCAGCGTCGCTGTTGCCGCGGTGCCGCCATCACCCGTGAAGCCGCGCGTCCCGGTGCCGGCTACCGAAGAAATGATGCCGCTGGCATTGACCTTGCGCACCAGGTTGTTGCTCAGGTCGGCGATGTACAGAAGGCCGTCCGGCCCGATGGCGACGCTCCATGGGCTGTTCAGTTCAGCGCTCGTCGCTGCTTGGCCGTCGCCGTTATATCCGCCCACGCCGTTTCCGGCCACCGTCGTAATGGTCCCGCCCGGCGTGACCTTGCGGATCACATTGTTGCCTGTGTCCGCGATGTACAGGTTCCCGTAAACGTCGAACGCAATCCCGCGCGGCGCTGAAAGGGTTGCCGAGGTGGCGGCGCCATTGTCGCCCGTGTACCCTTGCGTTTTCGGAACTCCCACTACTGTCGTGATGATCCCCGTGACCGCATCGATCTCGCGAACGATGTCGTTGCTGCTGTCGGCAAAGTAGATGTTGCCCGCGCCGTCCAGAGCAATGCCCGAAGGCAGCGAAATCGCCGCCGAGGTCGCCACTCCACCGTCACCGGAGTAGCCCGGCATACCCGTTCCCGCAATCGTCGAGATCAGGCCCGACTTGAAATCAACACGCCGCACCCGGTCGTTGTTCGTGTCGGAGATAAAGAAGTTCCCGGCCGCATCCACCGCCATGCCCTGCGGCAGATACACCGGCGCGCTCGTCGCCGGCACGCCATCCTGTCGATAGATCAGTTCGCCGTCACCGGCAACCGTCACGATGTCGCCGGGATTCAGCACAGAAAGCGATCCGGTTGCCTTGCCGCTCACCAACGCGCGCCCCAGCACGTTCCCGCTGCCGTCGGTCACCACCACCGCTCCGCTTCGCCAGCCGGGATACAGCGGTCCAAACACCACGCCCACCGTGCACTGCGACCCCACCGAATAGCTGCCCGTGCACGCCGCGCCGGAGGCTAGCGCGAAGTCCGCGCCGCTGATGCCTAGTGTCAGCGCGGAGGTCGTCACCCCGGTTCCGGCGGCCGACATCGTCACGGTGACATTTACCGCCGCGGCAGTCTTGCCCACCGCTGTCGAGCCCGGAACAACCACAGGTGCCTGCGCAAACCCGGGCATGCAGCAGAAGAACAACGCGCTGAAAGCGACGAGACCGAGGAAGCGCTGCAGGAGCTTCGAAAAGGATGCCACGGGAGTGGAACGCTGGGAAAGGACGGAGGGACGAAGGCTGGCCGCAAACATGCCTGAAAGGTAATCAATGCGGGTAACGTTTCCAATGTGACTTTGAAGGCAACTCTTCACTCAAAAGTCGTACAGCCCCACCCGAACGTGCATCGGGTCAGAATTGGTTCTCCGCGTTTCTGTTCGCTGGCAATCTGAAGCTCAGCGCACCATCAACTCTCTGCAATGGCGCGCGATCTGCGCATCTTCCTCCGTTGCGACCACCCGTACCTCGACCCGGCTTGCGGGCCCCGAAACGGTTTCCGAGTGCCCGTTGTTCGCCGCCCCATCCAACTCCACCCCAACAAACCCAAGTCGGGAGCAGACCTTGGCGCGCACGGGAGCGCTGTGCTCCCCAATCCCGCCGGAAAACACCAGCAGGTCGAGCCCGCCCAGCACCGTCGCATACCCGGCCACCGCCTTTGCCACGCCGCTGCAGAACGCCTCCACCGCCAGCGCCGCCCTGGCATCGCCTCGCGCCTCGGCCTCCAGCAGGTCCCGCATGTCCGCCTGCCCGCCGCTCAGCCCCGACAGCCCCGAGTCATGATTCAGCAGTTTCTCCAGCGCATCCGCCCCCAGACCGCGCTCCCGCATCAGGTACAGCAGCACGCCCGGATCAAGGTCCCCGCTCCGCGTCCCCATCGGCACACCGCCCGTAGGCGTCAACCCCATCGTCGTGTCCACTGATTTCCCATCCCGCACCGCACACAGGCTCGCCCCGCTCCCGAGATGCGCCAGCACCACCCTTCCCGGCAAATCCTTCCCCACCTTCCGCACCAGCGACTCATACGACAGCCCATGAAACCCATACCGCCGCACCCCTGCGTCATAAAGCGTTGCGGGCAGCGGCAGCCGCTTCGCCACTTCCGGCATCGTCTCGTGGAACGCCGTATCGAAGCACGCAAACTGCGCTACTCCTGAATACATCTGCTCTGTCGCGCGAATCAGCTCCAGCGCCACCGGAATATGCAGCGGCGCAAAATGTACGCAGGCCTCCAACTCCTTCTCCACCTCGGGAGTAATCCGCTGATGCTCCGTCAGCTTCGGCCCACCATGCACCACGCGATGCCCCACCGCCACCGGCTTCTGCTTCACAAACTCGCCCATCCACTCGGAAGCCACCCGCAGCGCATCCGCCTCCGTCTTCAACGTCAGCTTTTCCGTGCGCAGCGTCTTCCCATCAGCACCGCGCAGCGTCAGCGAACTTCCATCCTTGCCGATCCCATCGGCCAGCCCATCCAGCTCCAAACACACATCCTCCTGAGCGGACGAATACACGCCCAGTTTCAAACTCGAAGAGCCCGTATTCACCACCAGAATTGGAGCAGAGATAGCGTTTTCGTTCATATGTCTTCACTCGGATGCCGCTTCGGAACACAGCGACTCCTCCAAGCAAGCCCCTCCTTCGAGGTTTGCGGCGATCTTCAACCCCGCGTAACAATGAATCCGTAACAAGCATCGCGTACACAGGTGTGAGCCCTCGGATCTCCGTTCCCCTCTAGGAGACTTCCGCATCCAACGTCCTGAAGCCCAGTGAAACCCAAGGACCAACATGCCTGATAACAGCACGCCCGAAGTGGCCACGCCGCTCTCCCCCGAAGAACTCCGCCTCATGAACGCCTACTGGCGAGCCTGCAACTACATGAGCGCAGGCATGATCTATCTCCGCGCCAATCCCCTGCTAAAGGAGCCCCTGAAGCCAGAGCACATCAAGAATCGCCTGCTCGGCCACTGGGGCTCGGACCCGGGTCAGAGCTTCACCTGGATTCATCTGAACCGCGCCATCAAGAAGTACGACCTCAACATGATCTACCTCGCCGGTCCGGGTCATGGCGCGCCCGCCACCATCTCCAACGGCTATCTAGAAGGCCATTACTCCGAGATCTACCCGGAGAAGAGCCAGGATGAAGGCGGCCTGCTCCGTCTCTTCCGGGCATTCTCCTTCCCCGGCCAGTTAGGCAGCCACTGCACGCCCGAAGTCCCCGGCTCCATCCACGAAGGTGGCGAACTCGGCTACAGCATCTCGCACGCCTTCGGCGCGGCCTTCGACAACCCCGACCTCATCGCCAGCGTCATGGTCGGCGATGGCGAAGCCGAAACTGGCCCGCTCGCCACCTCATGGCACTCCAACAAGTTCCTCAATCCCATCCGCGATGGCGCCGTTCTCCCCATCCTCCATCTCAACGGCTATAAGATCGCGAACCCCACCATCCTCTCCCGCATCACGCCCGAAGAGCTGAACTCCCTCATCATTGGCTACGGCTGGAACCCGCACGTGGTCGAAGGTGAAGATCCCGAACTCATGCATCAGTCGATGGCCAAAGCTGTCGACGAGTGCATCGAGCAGATCCGCTCCATCCAGCACGAAGCCCGTGCCAACGGCAAGGCCGACCGGCCCCGCTGGCCCATGATCATTCTCCGCAGCCCCAAGGGCTGGACCGGCCCCAAGGAAGTCGACGGCCACAAGGTTGAAAACTTCTGGCGAGCCCATCAGGTGCCCGTGCTCGACGTGCAGGAAAAGCCTGAGCATCTCCACATCGTGGAGCAGTGGCTGCACAGCTACAAGCCCGAAGAGCTCTTCGACGAGAACGGCACTCTCATCGAAGAGCTTCGCAATCTGCCTCCCAAAGGCGACCGTCGCATGAGCGCCAATCCGCATGCCAATGGCGGCAAGCTCTCCAAGGCTCTCCTGCTGCCCCCGTTCCAGGACTTCGCCGTGGAGGTCAAGTCACCAGGCGCGACCGAGGTTTCCCCCACCGGTACCCTCGCGAAATTCTGCACCGAAATCATGCGCCGCAACATGACGAACTTCCGCATGTTCAGTCCCGACGAAAACGCCTCCAACAAGATGGACGACGGCTACAAGGCGAGTAAGAAAACTTGGCTGGCCGCCTATAAGCCTGAGGATGCTGACGGCACCGACATCGCCCCCGACGGCCGCACCATGGAGATGCTCAGCGAGCACACCCTCGAAGGCTGGCTCGAAGGTTACCTCCTCACCGGCCGCCACGGCCTCTTCAACACCTACGAGAGCTTCGTCCACATCATCGACTCCATGTACAACCAGCACGCCAAGTGGCTTGAAAAATCCAAGCTTGAGCTCGACTGGCGCGTCCCGATCCCGTCGCTCAACCTGCTCATCTCCTCCCTCGTCTGGCGGCAGGATCACAACGGCTTTACCCATCAGGACCCCGGCTTCCTCGACGTCGTCAGCAACAAGAGCGCGGAGATCACCCGTATCTATCTCCCGCCCGATGCCAACTGCCTGCTCAGCGTCGCCGACCACTGTCTGCGCAGCAAGGACTACGTCAATGTCATTGTCTCCGACAAGCAGCCGCACCTCAACTACCTCAGCATGGACGATGCCATCCGCCACTGCACCAAGGGCATCGGCATCTGGGATTGGGCCAGCACCGACGACGGCGTCGACCCTGACGTCGTCATAGCCAGCGCGGGCGACATCATGACCATGGAAGCGCTCGCCGCCGTCGCCATCTTGCACGAGCACTTCCCTGACCTCAAGATCCGCTACGTCAACGTGGTCGACCTCTATCGTCTGCAGCCCTCCAGCCAGCATCCGCACGGTCTCGACACCGACGACTTTGACTCACTCTTCACCAAGGACAAGCCCGTCATCTTCAACTTCCACGGCTATCCCTGGCTCATCCACAAGTTCACCTACAAACGCACCAACCACGCCAACATTCACGTGCGCGGCTACAAGGAAAAGGGCAACATCAACACACCGCTGGAGCTCGCCATCCGCAACCAGGTTGATCGTTTCAATCTCTCCATCGACGTCATCGACCGTGTGCCAAGACTGCAGGCCCCCGGTGCACACGTCAAGGAGTGGCTTAAGGACCAGATCACCGACAGCCTCAACTACGCCTACACTGAAGGCATCGACAAACCCGAAATCCGCAACTGGCGCTGGCCCGCAGCAAAGGCGTGATCCTTTGCGTACTTGGCGTTCCCTTGGCGTACTTTGCGTGAGCGCTTTTCGCCAGCGGAGCGAATACGTTCGATCGAGAGGCCCCAACCGCTCTCACTGGAAAAGGCCCTACCGCTCCACCCAGATATAACTAGGCGGGTTCTGCAACTGCAGTACCCGCCGCACATCCGCGTCATCCATCTTGTTCGCCGCCGAGTGCGTATGCCCCGGCATCGCCTCACTCGCGACATCCAGGTTCTCGCGCCAATACCGCTGCGCCGTCCATCCGGCCGCCGTATCGTTTCCCGTCTGCGCGGCTAAGGCTGACTCTTCCGCCGCCCGCTTCTTGTCCCCCAGCGCTGCATACACCGGTCCTAGCCACCGGTGCGTCACCGCATCATCCGGATCGACTTGCAACACCATTTCGTACTGCGTCCTGGCCTCCGCATATCGCCGCCGCTGCATCAGCACATATCCAAGCTCCTGGTGAACCTGCCGGAACCGCGGATAACGGTCCGCCACAGGCTGTAGCACCGCAATCGCCTCGTCGAACTTGCCCGTCCACCTCAGGCAAAGCCCCCGATAGTACGCAGCCCGTTGATCATCGGCACTCATCGCCTTTGCCTTGTCCAGCCAGGTCAGCGACTCCACATACCGCCCGCGCATGTACTCCGCAATCGCGACGTTCACATACCCCGGCTCATACTTAGGCTGCAGTTCCACCACATGACGGAACGCATCTGACGCCTCCGCAAACTGCTGCCGGTCAATCATCCCAATCCCGTAGTTGTTCCATCGCAGGTGCTCAGGAGTCTCCGCCGTTCCTGCCGCCATCCAGGGCCGGTTCATCCCAGTCCTCAGGTGTAGCGAAGCCGAAGCCAGCGTCACCGTGGGAAACCGCTGCGGGCTTCCCGCTGGCTCGTCATACACCCAGTTCACAAAGCTCTGCCGGAACCGCCGGTAATTCAGTGCCGCCGACATCCTGAACCCCGTCGTCCCCTCCGGAACCCGGAAGCGATATCGGATCACATCGCTACGCCCCGGCGAGATTGTCGCATCGTACCCCTTCACATAGATCTTCCAGACCTCGTGGTGCTGCAGGTCCTTTCCATCGTGATCAAGGATGTGCGTCGTATAGCTCCGCGCCTCCGGGTCCACATCCCCGGCTTTGTCCACTGCACCCGAGCGGTAAATCAACTTGCCCGCATCGTCCGTGGCTTGAAAGTCGATCCAGCTCTCATAAAAATCTCGGAGCTCCGGTACCAGCGCATGACCAATCCCCTTGTTGCGGACGACGACATCCACGCGTACTGTATCCCCCGGCAAAACCGTAACCGGCCTGCTTCCTAGCGGGGCGATCAGTTCCCCCGGAGAGAACGAAGCCAGCAAAGTGGCGCCTTCACGCTTACCAGGCGCCGAGTGCTCCACCGTCATCGCAAAGATGTCGATCTCGATCTGGTCGTTCTTCAGGTACTCCTCAACCCTCTTCAACTGTTCCGAGTACCCATAAAGCGTTGGGATCGCCGTATTCGCCCCCAGCCACCGGTGCGAAGCCGCCATGTGCCCCGGCGAAGCTGCATCGCTCGAAGGCTCCCGCACCATGTGGCACGTCTGGCATCCCGACACCGCCGGCTTGGTATAGAACGGCAGCGGCGTCTCCGTAGACCACGACGACTGCTGCCACTCATCCCAAGTCGCGAACGTCCGCAGCCACTTGTACTGGTTCAGCATCGGCGGGATCGCCGCTTTGTGGCACGCCGCGCAGTACTCGCTCGTCTTGTACAGCGGCCTCATCACCGCTTGCCGGTGCTGATCCAGGTGCGCCATGATCTCGGCATCGCTCGGCAGACCACCGCCCGCTTCCACGACCGGTTCTCCTTTGGCATCCACCAGCACTGCCGGCTTCCCCATCACATAGCTGCCCGTTCCCCGCGTGCTCTGGATCTCCCGGATTGAGTGGCACACCATGCAGGTCACGCCGTCGTCATCGTGCGGGCGCTGGAGCGTGCTCCCCGTCGTCAGCGCCCCGGTAAAAAGCGCCGCTGGGTTGTGGCAGCCCTCGCAGTGCCGGGTGGCCTCCGCTCCCTTATCCTTCGCCAGCTCATTGACGTTCTTCACGTACCAGGGCGTCCGGAACGAGTTCGCATGCGCCGACTCCCTCCACTGCGCATGCACCGCTGCATGGCAGTGCGAACAATATTGAGCACTCGGAAAATCCGTCGGCTTCAGGAACCCGGAGAAATCGGCCTTCGCCTCGCTGGGACTATAAGGATTGTTCCCAAACGGCAGCCGGTACCCATGCACTGCATCTAGATCCTTCCGGCCCGGAACATCCGTTTCGGCTCTTGGCTCGACGCTTGGACCGACTCTCGGCCCATCTCGGCCTTCCAGAAACTCCCGAAGCGCCGCCGTATCCGGCAGGGGGAGTGCTGCGAAAATCTGAGTCCCTCGTTGGTAAGTTTGCGGATAGCTTTGTAGCAGCGGACTCCCGCCCGAACCGCTCTGAGCTCCGGTGCCCGGCGACGCCAGACATAGAAGTGCTGCGGCCAGCGCGAGTGCGCGCTCCCGCCCGCAATCCCGCAGCAGCCTCCCCATAGCCATCCTCAACATTGGAAACGTAGGCCCAGCATAGGCAGCCACGGCAGGACAGCGCAATGAGTTTTCAACAATTTCGGCCAACTGCCCTCAGATGTCCCGTCTTGTCCCTTGCCTGAGGCCTCCCCCTAACGCACACTCCAATCAAGGCAATCAGATCACTCGGCAGCTCACGGAAGAACCGGCACTCCTTTTGGGCCTTTTCTTCCCTTGCGCTCCTGTGCTGTGCCCCGCTTGCTTCGTCTGGGGAAACTCAACCGGGGCGGCAGGATAGGAATTATTGCGGATGCAAAGCACTGGGCACAGAGAGAAGTCGTCTCCCACCGGTCACTTCGGCGCTCGGACATACCCCGTCGCGCCCGCCGCCAATCTCTCCCCCATCCTCCTCGCCGGTCTCGCGGCACTCCTCCTCGCTGTCTTCAGCTTTCTCACCGGCTGTACCCCCGTCAACGGCACGGGCGCCCCCACCGCCAAAGCTGGTGGGCCCTATACCGGCTACACCAACGCCCCTGTCACCTTTACCGGTGGCGGCTCCTCCGACCCCCAGGGCGATACCCTCACTTACGCCTGGAGCTTCGGCGACGGAACCAACGCCACCGGTGTCACTCCCACCCACACTTACACCGCGGTTGGCACTTACAACGTCTCCCTCACCGTCACCGACCAGCACGCCCTCACCGCCACGAACACCACCACCGCCACCATTCAGGCCGCCAAGCCGCCGGTCGCCAACGCCGGTGGCCCCTACACGGGAATACCCGGTGCCGCCGTCACCCTCACCGCCGCTGCCTCCACAGATCCTCAGGACCAGACACTCACCTATGCCTGGAGCTTCGGAGACGGCACCACCGGCACCGGAGTCAGCCCCACCCACGCCTACGCCATCGCTGGCGCCTATAACGCCACGGTCACTGTCACCAACCAGAGCAGCCTCGCCACCACCGCCACCGCCACCGTCACCATCAGCACTGCGGCCCTGCCGCCGGTTGCCAGCGTGGGCGGCCCCTACACCGGCCTCACCGGAACGGCCATCGCCTTCACCGCCGCCGCCTCCACCGACCCCAAGAGCGAGCCCCTCACCTACACCTGGACCTTCGGTGACGGTAGCGCCGCCATCGGCGTAGCCCCCACCCACACCTACACTGCGGCCGGCAAGTACACCGTCACCGTCAGCGTCACAAATACGGACGGCCTCACCGCCTCAGCCAGCACCACCGCCACGGTCACCGCGCCCCAGCCCCCGGTCCCCAGCGCGGGTGGCCCCTACACCGGTCTCACCGGAACGGCCATCGCGTTCTCCGCCGCCGCCTCCACCGACCCCAGGAACGAGCCCCTGACCTATGCCTGGACCTTCGGAGATGGCGGCACAGCGACGGGAGTAGCCCCCACCCACATCTACGCCACGGCTGGCAAATACACCGTCGCCGTCACGGCGAAGAACACGGACGGCCTGACCGCCTCCGCTAGCACTACCGCCACCGTCACCGCACCCCAACCGCCGGTAGCCAACGCCGGTGGCCCCTACACCGGCAACACTGGCACAGCCACTACCTTCAGCGGCGCGGCCTCCACTGATCCCAGGGGCGAAACGCTCACCTACGCCTGGACCTTCGGCGACGGCGGCACGGCCACCGGCATAGCCCCCACCTATACCTACGCTTCGGCCGGCACCTTCACGGTCACCCTCACCGTCACCAACACTGACGGCCTGACGGCCTCTGCCGGCACCACCGCAACGATCACCACGCCCGGCCAATCCCCCATCGCCAATGCAGGCGGACCGTACTCCGGCGTCGCCGGTACCGCCATCACGTTCTCCGGGGCCTCCTCCACCGATCCCAAGGGAGAAACCCTCGCCTACGCCTGGGACTTTGGCGACAAGACCACCGGCACCGGTGTCAGCCCCATACACACCTACTCCGGTGCCGGCTCTTACACCGTCACCCTTACGGTCACCAATACGGACAAGCTGTCGGCCACCGCAGGCACCGCGGCCACGGTAGCCGCCGCGCCTCAGACACCCACCGCCAACGCCGGCGGACCGTACTCCGGCAACGTCGGAAACCCCATCTCCTTCAATGGCGCGGCCTCCAGCGATCCCAAGGGAGAAACCCTCACCTACACCTGGGACTTCGGTGACAAGTCCACCGGCGCCGGCATCGCCCCCACCCACGCCTACACCTCAGCGGGCACGTACACCGTCACCCTGACGGTCACCAACACGGATAAGCTTTCGGCCACCGCGACAGCCGTCGCCACAGTCATAGCTGTGCCACAGTCGCCCTCCGCCAACGCAGGCGGACCCTACACCGGCGCCACCGGCACCCCGGTCGCTTTCAGCGGAGCAGCCTCCACCGACCCCAAAAACGAAACTCTCACCTACGCCTGGGACTTCGGTGACAAGTCCGCCGGCGCCGGAGTCGCCCCAACCCACACCTACACCGCGGCTGGCACCTACACGGTCACCCTCACCGTCACCAACACTGACAACCTCACCGCCACCGCCTCGACCTCAGCAAACATCTCCGCCCCAGCCCAGGCTCCCACCGCTGTCGCGGGCGGCCCGTACTCCGGAGTGGCGGGGGCAGCGATCGCCTTTAACGGCGCGGCCTCCACGGACCCCAAGAGCGAAACTCTCGCCTACTCCTGGAACTTCGGCGACGGCGGCACAGGCTCTGGCGCAACTCCCACCCATACCTACACAGCGGCAGGCACCTACGCGGTCATGCTGACCGTCACCAACACCGACAAGCTTTCCGCCACCGCAAGCGCCACCGCCACGGTTACCGCAGCGCCGTCCGCTCCCAACGCCAATCCCGGCGGTCCCTATACCGGCACCGCGGGTACCGCGATCAACTTCACAGGCGCCGCTTCCAGCGATCCTAAATCCGAGACCCTCACCTACGCCTGGAACTTCGGCGACGGCAGCTCCGGCACCGGCGTCGCGCCTACGCACACCTACTCCGCCGCCGGCACCTTCACGGTCACGCTCACCGTCACCAACACGGACAATCTCTCCGCCACCTCCAACACCACCGCGACGATTGCCGCCGCTCCGCAGGCTCCTACCGCCAACGCCGGCGGCCCCTACATGGGAGCTGTCAACGCCGCCATCGCGTTCTCCGGAGCCGCGTCCACCGACCCCAAAAATGAAATCCTTACCTACGCCTGGGACTTCGGTGACAAATCCAACGGCACCGGCGTCAGCCCCTCTCACGCGTACACAGCGGCCGGCACCTACACCGTCACGCTCACCGTCACCAACACGGATAACCTCACCGCCACGGCCATGGCCGTAGCCACCATCACCGCCGCAGCCCAGAACCCGGTAGCGAACGCCGGAGGCCCCTACACCGGCACCGCGGGTACGGCCATCGCCTTCAATGGAGCCGGCTCCACGG
The DNA here is from genome assembly GCA_965198545.1 of Granulicella sp. Taxonomy (GTDB): domain Bacteria; phylum Acidobacteriota; class Terriglobia; order Terriglobales; family Acidobacteriaceae; genus Granulicella. The sequence goes on from CBDAPS010000008.1 coordinate 83,885, forward strand.
ATCCCCAGGGCCAAACCCTCACCTACGCCTGGGACTTCGGCGACAAGACGACCGGCACCGGCGTCGCGCCCACCCATATCTACACCGCTGCGGGCAGCTACACCGCGACCCTCACCGTCACCAACACCAGCGGCCTCACCAACTCCGCGACCGCGGCGGTCACCGTCTCCGTCGCAGCCTCCAGTGCGCCCACCGCCGTCATCAACGGCCCCTACGTCGGCGCCACCAACACCGCCATCACCTTCACAGCAACTGGCTCCTCCGATCCCGCCAAAGAAACCCTCGCCTACCTTTGGAACTTTGGAGACGGCGGCGCGTCCTCCGCCTTCGCCCCGACGCATGCCTACACGGCCGCCGGCACGTACACCGTCTCCCTCACCGTCACCAACACCGACGGCAAGACCGGCAGCGCCTCCACGACCGCTACGGTCACTGTGCCCGCGCCGCAGCCACCCACCGTCACAGCCAACGGCCCCTACGAAGGCGATACCGCCACCCCCACCTACTTCACCGCCCTCGGCTCTTCCGATCCCGCCAACCCCACCGCCGGAGCCTATGCCCTTAGCCTGGTCTGGAGCTTCGGCGACGGCGGCACAGGAACCGGTCCCACCCCGGTCCACAGCTACACCAAGGTTGGCAGCTACACCGCCACCGTCACCGGAACCACCTCGCTGGGAGCCTCGGCCTCTGCTAGCGCCGCTGTCACCATCACGGCAGCCACCCCCGTCTCCGGTCAGCCCACCGCCAACGCCAACGGCCCTTATACGTCTACTGTCAACAACGCCATTCAGTTCAGCAGTACAGGCTCCTCCGACCCCAACAACCTAACCCTCACCTACACCTGGGACTTCGGCGACGGCAGCAGCGGCTCGGGTGCCGGCCCCACCCATGCCTACACCGCCGCCGGCAACTACTCCGTGCTGCTTACCGTGAGCAACGGCACCAGCTCCGCGGTCGCGGGGGCCGTGGCCAACATCACCGCCGCACCCGCGGCGGCCATGACCGCCAACGCGGGCGGCCCCTATACCGTCGCCCAGGGACAGATCCTCACCTTCAGCGCCAGTGCCACTAACCCCAACAATCGCCAGCTTATGTATACCTGGGACTTCGGCGACGGCGCCCCCGGCTCCGGCTCCTCTCCCTCGCATATCTACACAGCGCAGGGTACCTACACCGCGGTCCTGAACGTCACGGACGGCGGCACCGGAAACGCCAACGCGACGGCCATGGTTACCGTCACCGCGCCGCCCGCCGAGGCCATCACCGCCACCGCGGGCGGCCCCTACGCCGACGTTACTAGCCACGCCATCATCCTCGACGCGAGCGCCTCGCAGGACAACCTCGCCCAGCCCCTCACCTACACCTGGAACTTCGGCGACGGCAGCAACGGCACCGGTGCCACACTCGCGCATACCTACACCACCGCCGGCAGCTACACCGCCACGGTGACGGTGGCCAGCGCCACCGTCACCCAGACTGCCACAGCCACGGTCACGATCTCCGCCGCGCTCGGCGTCACGATTACCTCGCCCGCATCCAACAGCATCACCGCGACGGCCACCACTACCGTCACCGGTACGCTGCCCTCTTCCGGTCTCAGCGTCATGGTCAACGGCACCGCTGCCACGGTCAGCGGCACCAGCTTCAGCGCTTCAGGAGTCAGCCTCCGTGAAGGCGTCAACCTGATCACCGCGACTGCTTCTGACGGCAAGGGTGGCATCGGGACAGCGGCCACCTCGGTCATCCTTGACGTCACCGCCCCCGGTGTCAGCATCACCTCGCCCGCTGCCAACGCCACCGTCTCCACGCCCTCCATCAGCATCGCTGGCCTCGTCAATGACATCGTCACCGGCACGGTCGGCAGCAACGACGTCTCTGTCACCGTCAACGGAGTCGCCGCGCAGGTCGCCAACCGCAGCTACATGCTCGCCAGCCTCACCCTCGTCCCCGGTGCAAACACCATTACCGCAGTCGCTACGGACAAGGTCGGCAACACCGGCAAAACCAGCATCACCGTCAACTACGTTCCTCCGGTCAACCAGCTTTCGCTTGCGGTCTTCAGCGGCACGGGCCAAACCGCGCAAGTCGGGAACGTACTAGCCCAACCGCTGGTCGTCCAGCTCCTTGCGGCCAACGGCACGCCGGTCACGGGCCGCCCCATCACCTTCACCGTCACCCGCAGCGACGGCGTCGTGGAAGTTCTCCCCACCATCTCGCAGAGCCTCTACGTCAACACCGATGCCACCGGCAAAGCCAGCGTCCTCTTCAAGCTCGGCTCGCGGGTCGGGCTCGGCATCAACCAGGTCACGGCCACCACTCCCGGCGCCGCCGGCTCCGCCCTCTTCTTCGAGTCCTCCACAGCCGCCGCTCCCTCGCAGATCCTCATGGTGCGTGGAGAAAACCAGCGCGGCCTCCTCGGCCAGCAACTCGCCGAAGGCCTCCAGACCATTGTCGAAGATACCTACGGCAACGCCATCCCCGGCGTCGCTGTCACCTACACGGTCGCCGGTGGCGATGGCACGCTCGACGTACAAAACGTCACCACCGACTCCAACGGCAAGGCTCTCGCTAACCTCACGCTCGGTCAGCAGGAAGGTGTCAGCAACTACGCCGTCACGGCCGACTTCGCCAACGACCCCTCGAACGCTCCCGTCACCTTCCTCGCCTCCGGCTATGCTCCTGGAGCCGTTGCCAACACCAGCGTCAGCGGCCAGGTTCTCGACAACGCCAACCAGCCCATCGCCAACGCTACCGTCCGTCTGCTCAACACCACGCTCTCCGCCACCACGGACACCAACGGCAACTTCAGCATCTCCGGAGCGCCCGTCGGCACCGTCACCCTGTCTGTCGATGGGTCCACCAGCACCAGCACACAGACCTTCCCCTTCCTGTCCTTCGTCCTCCAAACGCTTCCCGGCCAGAACAACACCCTCAACAAGCCCATCTTCCTGCCGTCCATTGACGCCGACAACGCGCAGACCGTCGGCGGCGACGACCCCGTCACCATCACGATGGCTAACGTGCCCGGCGTCTCCTTTGCCGTCGCCCCGCACTCGGTCACCTTCCCCGACGGCACCACCGTCGGCAAGCTGTCCGTCTCGCAGGTCAACTCCAACATGATCCCCATGGAGCCGACCAACGGCAGCAGCCCCAACCTCATCTGGACGCTCCAGCCCGCCGGCGCGCGCTTCTCCACTCCCGTCACGGTCACGTTCCCCAATACGCAGGCGCTCGCGCCAGGCACCGTCACCGAGTTCTACCAGTACGACCACGACCTCGAGCAGTTCGTCTCCGCCGGCACCGCCCACGTCAGCGCCGATGGCTCCACGCTCCTCAGTGACGCGGGCTTCGGTATCACCAAGGCAGGCTGGGGACACATCCTCACCCAGACCGATCCCGGCTCCTGCGTGGAAAGCTGCATCTCCAGCGATCCCTGCATCACCGCCAAGCTCTTCGCCAACTGCATCTGCGCCACCTTCGCCAACCCCGGCGCCGCCTGCGGCAAGCACGACTACCTCAACGTTATTCTCGGTCAGAATCCTGACGGCAGTGATCGTATCCTCCAGATCGAACGGTCCTGCAAGCTCCCCGGCAAGTGTGACAACAACGGCAAGTGCAACGGCCAGAACTCACCGGGGGGAACCGACTGCACACCTCCCAACTACTGCGACATAGGCGGTAAGTGCAACGGCAACGGAACCTGCATCGCCAGCGGCACCGTACAGCCCGTGCAGCAGGTCGACAACAATGGCGACGGTCTCTTCGCCAACGCGCAGCTCAATCTGAGTAAGGAAGTTGCGCTGATCAGCAAGGTCCTCAGCACCATCAACGACGAGACCGAACCGCTGCTGACGATTCAGCCCTCCGTCACGGGGCAGAACACCAAGACCAAGGTTTGCTGCGAAGCCACAAAGATGATGAACGTCGAGAACGACGACAGCACCATCACCCCTGGCGTCACGCTGCAGAGCGGTCTCTTGCCCGTCGCCACTCCGGCCACCGGACCGCTGTCCTACACCATTCCGGGCTTCGGCAAGGTCGGCATCTTCTGGCGCCTCGGCGGCACCATGAGCGGGACCTACAAGAAGAGCGTTGATAACTGCGCCATGAAGAACTGTACGTCCTTCGGCATCAGCCCGAGTCTCAATGTCTCTGCCATCCTGCAGTTTGGCACCAACCAATACGTCACCGCCAACCTCACTGGCACTATCGGCCTGACGCTCGGAGCTTCCTTGGGTTGCGGCACCATCACCCTTACGGGAGGTCTCACCCCCATTACCGTGCAGGGCTCCGTCACGCTGCTTAACTTCGCTCAGGTCAACGGCGGCTTCACCTTCGCCATCCCCTACTCGTCCCTCACCGCAACCCTTGACACCACCACGGGCGACCTCACCTTCACCACGCCGCACCTGCCCGGCAACTAGACACCGCAAAGGATCTTGATTGAGCATCACGCTCCAACCCGCCGCACGGCTCGCATCCCTCGCGTTACTCGCGCCGTCGCTCGCCCTCCTCGCGCAGACGACCCCCGTCGCGCGGCCCGCAACGCCCGATGCCGCGCCTGCCAACGGAGCCCGCTCGTTCGACTACTCCCATCTCAAGGACCGGCCCTACACCTTCGGTCTCCCCAAGCCCACGTTCCCGTCCAGTGCCCGCGTCCAGCGCGAGTTCGTCGTGGAATATCTCTACGACTACGCCACCTCTACCTACACCCCTGAAGTCGACCTTCCCGTGATTCCGGTCGCCCAGTTCAAGCGCGACACTCCGGAGAACGCCCTCATCGCGCTCTTCTCCGCCATGCGCACCGGCGACTACGAGAACTGGGTCAAGGGCTGGGATGAGAAAGACCAAAAGGCGCTCGCCGCTCTAGCCAGGGAAAAGCACCAGGACGCTGCCTTCTGGCAGAACGTGTGGCGGCCCGTGTTCACGCGTTCGAAAACGGTGGTCCTCTTTGACCGTATCGAGACAGCCTCGCAGTACGTCATCCTCGACGTTCGCCTGCCCGGCCTAAACGTCCCATCGCTTCCCAACACCTTCAAGCTGGTCGGCCAGGAATGGCTCGCTACCAACGATCTCACCAACGACCCCATCCTCTTCCAGTTCCGTCCCGGGCTGGCCGGCACCATCACCTACACTCCGCCGGCCGACGCAGCGACGCTCGACCCGCAAAACAAGCTGCAAACCGAAGCGCAGCGGCACTTCGTCAACGAGCACGGCGTCCGCGGCAAGGTCGTTGAAGCCGGCCCCACCCAGACCACCAAATAACCAAAGCAAACCAGAGTAAACGGATCAACGATGAACATCAGCGACACACACCCCGTGCAGACCCACCCGTTGGCGAGCCCGCTCGTCCGGGCGCGGCAACTCGCGCGGCGCGTCCTCGCTGCGTCTCCTCTCGGGCTGGCGGCTCTGCCGTTGCTTTCCCTCACTTCCACCGCTTCCCACGCGCAGAGCTACGCCGGAGCGGGTTGCATCGCCACCATCAAGAGTCTGCTCGGTGCCGATCGACCCCTCCGGTGCGTGGGCCATTCCCAAACGTCCCTGTCGATGGGTCCGAGTACCGGGTCCACATCGTCTGCCCGCCCGTGAACGGCGTCGTCGAAGGTGCGCTTTCTGCGCCCATCAAGCTGGTTCCCGGCGGCGTCGAAGCCATCCCCGTGCTCCCGGTCGCCGGTCTCACCGCGCAGCCCAACAAGATCGGTCTCGTCAACATCGGCCAGAACACACTCAACGGCTTCGGTTCCACGCTCCAGCTCCAGACCCAGCTTTTCTACTCCACCGGTCAGGTCTATGACGGCACCGGCAGCAGCAACGGCACCACCTACTTCTCCAGCAACACCGCCGTGGCCACCGTCAGCGCCGAAGGTCTGGTCACCGCCGTTGGGCCCGGCACAGTCGTCATCACTTCCGTGTATGACGGCCTCGTTTCCACCGTCCAGCTGACGTCCTTCTCCTCGCTCGATAGCGACGGCGACGGCATGCCCGACGCCTGGGAGATCGCCAACGGTCTTAATCCTTACGATCCCACCGACGCCGCTCTCGACCCCGACGGCGACGGGCTCACCAACCTGCAGGAGTACCTCCTCGGCACCAACCCCCACGTAGCCGACACCGACGGCGACGGTCTCAACGACGGCGACGAGATCAAGGCTGGCACCAATCCGCTCGTCGCCGACACCGATGGTGATGGCTTGGGCGATGGCGACGAAGTCCGTCTCGGCACCAACCCGCTCAACACCGACACCGACGGCGACGGCATCCCTGACGGCATTGAGGTCAAGCTCGGTCTCAATCCGCTCGTGCCTGACGCCACCACCACCGTTACCGGCCACGTCACCCAGGGCAACGGCTCGCCCTACCCCGGCGGCGCCGTCACCGTCCTCACCTATTTCTCGGCGACAACGGACAATACCGGCGCCTTCGTCATGACGCACGTTCCCGTCACGCTCGGCAACCTTGTCGTCGCCGCCCGTGCCGTCATCAGCGGCAATGTACTCGCGGGCTCCTCCACACCCACGCCGCCCGTCGGCGGAGGCACTACCGACGTCGGCACCATCCAGCTTGGCCAAAGCTCCGGCCAGGTTAGCGGCATCGTGACGAACGGCAGCAACCAGCCCGTCACCAACGCGGCCGTCACCGTCGTGGGCGGCTCTGACACCCGCACCACCTCTACTGACTCCACCGGTGCCTACGCCGTCGTCGGCTTGCAGTCCGGCAATGTCGCCGTCACCGTCTTTGACCCCAACACCTCACTGCGCGGCCAGGCTGCGGGTGTTCTCACCAGCAGCGCCACCGGCCTCACACTCAACGTCAAGCTGGCCGCCTACGGCACCGTCTCCGGCACGGTTCTCAACGCCGCGGGAGTCGCCGTCGGCGCCGGAGTCACCGTCGCCATCGGCGGCTCCCTCGGTGCCACCACAACCACCGACGCCCTGGGCCATTTCACCTTCACCTTCGTACCGCTCGGCGGCATCACCGTGGACGCCACCGACGCCAACGGCAACCACGGCCGTTCCGGCGCAACCGTCACCGCCACCTCGCAGACCATCAACCTCACCGTCCAGTACATCGCCCGCGGCACCGTTACGGGCACGGTCTACGACTCCACCCACACCGCCGTCGCCGGTCTCCCTGTCAACCTGTCCAACTACGGCACTTTCGGCAGAGTCGCTTTCCACCACCACCAACAGCCTCGGCAAGTACACCTTCACGGGCATCTACGCCGGCACGGTCTATGTGTCCTCGCAGAACACTGCCAACAACACCGCCGGTACCGGCACCGCCATCATTTCCACGGACGGTCAGGCCGTCACTGCCGACATTACGCTCGTCGGGGCCGCAAACCTTTCCGGCACGATCTACCGGGCGGACGGCACGACCGTCGTCGCTGGAGCCGCTGTTACGCTCTACGGCACCGCCTACGCCACCACAGCGGACGCCAACGGCAAGTACAGCTTCACCAACGTGCCGCTCGCCAGTTACACGGTCCTCGCGACCGACTCGGCCACCGGCGATCACGGCCAGGCCACCACAAACGTTAGCACCACCGGAGCTACGGTCACAGCCAACGTCAATCTATTCGGCCTCGGCTCCCTCACCGTTACCGTACTTGACGCCGGCGGAGCGATTGTCTCCGGTGCCGTGGTCAACATCAGCACCTCCAGCACCAACCTCTTTCCCTCGTCGCAATCGGGAGTCACCGGCTCCGACGGCACGATCGCGTTCTCGCAGCAGCTCGCCGGCACCGTCCAGGTAAACGCCAGCAATCCCGCCACCAACCTGGCCGGCAAAGGGACGGTCACCGTCACGCCCAACGGCAAGGCGACCCTGACAGTCAATCTTCAACCTGCGGGCAGCGTTCAGGGCACGGTCTACGGCGCCAACGGCACTACACCCATCCCCGGCCTTACTGTCATCCTTGGTAGCCAGCATGCCAATACCGACGCCAACGGTAAGTACTCCATCACCACCGTTCCTGTAGGCTCCTACACCGTCTACGTCGAGGACGCTACCCAGAACATCCTCTCGCAGAACAACAACGTAAGCGTCAACACGCAGGGCCAGGTCGTCACTGCCAACTTCGTCATCGTGGGCCGCGGCACCGTCACCGGCCACGTCTACAACCCTGACGGCACGCCCGCCGCCAACGTCCCCGTCACCGTTACCAGCGCTCGCGGTGGCGACGGCAACCCCTACGGCACCCAGACCGACGTCAACGGCCTCTACACCATCCCCAACGTGCCCGACGGCGGCTACCTCGCCGCGGCCCAATCGCGCGGAACCATTTACGGCACGCTCTACGGCACCGCCACCGGCACCCTCACCGGCGACGGCAGCACCTTTACCACCGACATCCAGCTCTCCTCCGCCACCGTCCCCGCCGGCCTCAATCTCCTCGATGCCAACGGACAGGTCTACCAGATCAGCGCCCGCGGTGCCCTCACCACCTCCACCTACTTCGACTTCAACGAGTTCGGCGGCGACGGCACACACGTCGACGGCATGGCGCTCAGCCTCGTCCAGAACGGCACTGAAACCCCCTTCGCCGGTTACCCCTACGGCACGCTCGACCTGGCCGGCCAGCAGTTCTCCGTCTCGCAGTCCAACGTCGACGGCCTCAACATCACCCGCAAGGTCTACGTCCCCAACACCGCCTACTTCGCCCGCTATATCGAGCAGCTCACCAACCCCACCACCTCCGACATCAAGGTGGACGTCAAGCTCACAAGCTACCTCCACCAGGTCGTCATCGTCACCAGTCCCAACGGCGTCCTCACCAGCGAGTACGACGCGCCCAAGATCATCTCGACGTCCTCCGGCGACACGCTCCTGAACTCAACCGATCCCTCCAACCCTGACTACTGGGTCACCGTCGGCCCCACCCTCGACCAGGATCCCTTCCTTACCTACGGCTTCACTTGCCGCTGCCTCGCGCCCTTCGCCGACGTCTTCGACGGCCCCGGCGCGGCCTTCAAAGGCACCAACTCCGTCTACACGCCCGCGCCAGACGCCTCCATGGGCACGCTCGTCGACACCTATCCGTCCGTCACCATCCCCGCCGGCAAGACCGTCGAAATCCTGCACTACTACTCGCAGGAAAACAGCTTCGCCGGGGCCAACGCCACCGCCGCCCGCCTCCTGCAGCTCCCGCCCGAAGCCCTCACCGGCATGACCGCTGCCGATGTCGCAGCCATCCCGAACTTCGCAGTCCCGGCAGGTGCGACCTCCACCGTCGCCGCCCTGCCCAGCCTCACCAACACCGTCTCCGGCTTCGTCTACGCCTCGGATCAAACCACGGCCATCCCCAGCGCCGGCGTCAGCCTGCAAAGTGTGGATCCCATCTTCGGCCGCCTCTACACCACCAGCGCCGACGGCACCGGAGCCTTCCAGTTCACCGGCGCGCAGGGCGGCTCCACACGGGGGCATCGCCATCCCGGCGGAAAACTTCACCGTCAACGCCACCCACCCCGTCACCGGCGCGGTCTCTCCCAACTTCAGCGGCTCCTTCGCCTCCGGCGCAACCTCCGCCGCGCAAAACATCACCTTCAGCAACACCGGCATTCTCACCGGCACGGTCTCGCGCAACCAGACCGTACTCAACGTGAGCGGCACGGTGACCCTTAGCGGCGGCGCGTTCCTCACCACCTTCACCTACCCCATCGCCGCCGACGGCACCTACACCATCACCGGCCTGCCCGCCGGCACCTACACGGTCGTCGCCGCGGTCACCAACACCCAGCTCACCGGCGTCGGCACCGGCGCGGTCACGGCAGGTAACACCACCACGCTCAACATCACGATCGGCACCGCTGGCACCGTGCAGGGCACCGTTACCCGGCCTGACGGCTCCTTCGCTACCAACGACACCGTCTACCTCCGCTCCAACGGCAACCAGCCCCTCACCTCCCTGGTCGACACCGGCGGCCGCTACCTCTTCACTGACGTCCCCACCGGCAGCTACACGGTCGACTCCTACGATCCGCAGACCAACGCCTCCGCTACCGCCAGCATCGTCGTCGCCACCAACACCGCCACCACGCAGAACCTCGCGCTCGTCAGCTCCGGAGTGGTGAAGGGCGTCATCACCGCCAACGACGGCAGTTCCGTCGCCGGTCTCGTCGTCACGCTCACCAGCACCACCAGCAGCGGCACGCAAACCCTCTCCACCACCAGCGACTCCGGCGGCAACTACACTTTCAACGCCGTCAAGCCCGGAACCATCCAGCTCCGAGTCACCAACGCCAGCGGCCTGCAGGGCACCGCCAACGGCTCCCTGCCGCTGGCCGGTCAAACCGTCACCATCAACCTCCAGTTGCTCGCCGTCGGCGCCGTAACCGGCACCGTCTTCCAGGGAGACGGCGTTACGCCCGCCACCGGCATCCAGGTCACCATTACCCCCGCGCCGCTCACCGGCAGCGCTGTTACCACCACTGACGCCAACGGCAAGTACAGCTACGCCAGCGTCCCCATCGGCGGCTTCACGGTCTACGCCAACAACCTCAGCAACAACGATCTCGGCCAGGCCAGCAGCTCCATCTCCACCAACGGCCAGATCCGCACCGTCAACATCACCCTCAATGGCTACGGCACCCTGGTCGTCAAGGTCGTCGACAGCACCTCCAAGGCCGTCGCCAATGCCTCCGTGATCGTCCAGAATCAGACCCAGGGCAAGAAGTACACCGCCACCGCCGACTCCACAGGCACCGCGACCTTCACCAGCATTTACGCAGGTGGCTACAACCTCAGCGCCACCGACCCCGTCACCGGCCTCAACGCCTACCAGTCCGGCACGCTGCCCGCCGGAACCACGCAGACGGTCACCATCACGTTGCAGTCGGTCGGCACCGTCACCGGCATCGTCTATGGTGTCGACGGCAAGACACCGGCGTCCGGCATCACCGTAGCCGTCGTTGGAGGACCGTCCGCCGTATCTGCCGCAAACGGCACCTACACGATCAACTCCGTTTCTCTCGGGTACCAGCTCGTCCATGTCACGGATGCCAACGGCGTCCTGCGCACCACGGGGTACGTCAACCTTCAGACAAGCGGCTCGGTGGTTACGCAGAACTTCACCCTCATCGGCATCGGCACGGTCCATGGCGTCGTTCACAACGTCGACGGCACCGTCCTCGAGAACGCACCGCTGCTCGTGGTGGATAACAACAGCACCATCGGCGTCCGCACCAACATCAGTACTGGCGGCGATGGCACCTATTCGATCTCGAACCTTGCCGTGGGTGCTGTAGCCGTCACCGTCCAGAACCTCGATTCCTCTCTCGCCGGCTACGGCACCACCACGCTCAGCACAGACGGCTCCAGCGTCGAGCTCGACATCCAGATCGTCAGCAGCTCCGTCACCCTGCCCATCACGCTCAACGACGCGGACGGCTACCCCTACGACATCAGCAGCGCCGGCACCTTCTACCAGACCATCAACCTCAAGTCCGCTTTCTCTCAGGCCGATCAGCTCATCTTCACCAGCAACGGCAGCATCTTCACCTTCGGAGACTCCAGCGTCCCCACCACCGCGCTGCAATCGCTCGGCGGCCGCCAGATCGAAATCAACCAGCCCAACGTGTTTGGTCTCAACGTCACGCGCAAGATCTACGTGCCCTCCGATGGCTACTTCGCGCGCCACTTTGACGTGCTGCAGAACACCAGTTCTGCGCCTATTACCGTGCAGGTCACCCTCGGCGGGACCGAGCGCTATGACCTGAACAGCGGTATCTTCATCAACTCCAACTCCAACGGCACCAGTACCCTCGACAAGACTACCCAGTGGATTGTCGACGACGACGATAGCGGTACGAAGCCTTGGCCTCAAACCCAGCCCGCCGTTGGCAAGGTCTTTGCCGGAACCGGAGCGGCCATCGCGCCCAGCAACGTCAGCTCCACCACAGGTGGCGGCTTCCAGGGCAACAACAATTACTACTATTACCTCACCGAAACAGTCGCGTTTAACACTGTCACCGTCCCGGCCAACTCCACTGTCAGCTTCCTCTTCTTCGATGCCCAGGAGAACGCCTCCGGCACCGCGAAGACCGCCGCGCAGCGCCTCGTGCAACTCCCCTCGGAAGCCCTCGTTGGTCTCTCGCCCACCGATCTCGCAACCGTAGTCAACTTCGCCATCCCCGGCACTCCGCTCACCGCCCTCTCCGTGCCCGCCACTGGCGCGGTTCTCAATGGAACGGTATTCGCAGGCGACGGCCAGACCCCATTCCCAATCCCCTGGTCTACGTGGAAAGTACCGACGTGTACTACGGCTGGGGCGTCGCTGGCTCCACCGGATCGAACGGAGTGTACGGCGCCACCGCGGAGCCGCAAACCGGCTACGCCGCCTTCGCCATCGATCCTGCCACCGGTGTGCAGTCGGTTTCGTCCACTGGCACCATCTCTTCCAGCTCCACGCAGCAGCAGAACCTTGCCTTCACCGGCACCGGTATTCTGAGCGGCCTGGTCACACCCACCGGCCAAACCACCATCGGTTCCGGATATGCTTACGCTGTCTGGTACAACAATGGCACCTACTCCGGCAGCACCAGCGAGAACTTCACCTCGAACGGCCAGTTCGGCTGGCTCACGCTTCCCGCCGGCAACATCCAGCTAAGCGTCACGGCCTATAGCCCCAGCGGTGGCGGCTACTCCCTCACCGGCAACAATGGCATCGGCGTCGGCATTACCGCCAACCAGACCACCAGCCTCACGTTGTCCACACCCGCCACCGGCAACATCGTCGCGCTCGTCAAGAACTTCGATGGAACCCCCGCGGTGGGTGCCAGCGTCTACATCAACACCCAGGGCTACCAGTACGCCAGCGGCGTCACCGACGGCAACGGCTCCGTCACCTTCACCGCCGTGCCGACCGGCGCCTACACACTGCAATCCACTGACGCCAGCACCAAGTACACCGCCACGGCATCCACCACGGTTTCGCAGGACACCACCTCCACCGTCACCCTCACCTATCTCGGCAAGGGCAGCCTCACCGTCACCGTCAAGTTCGCCAACGGCGGCGTCGGCTCTGGTTCTCAGCTTGAGATCGCCACGGCCACCAACACCACCTTTACCTATGCCAGCAATGTGACGGACGGCAACGGCCAGTACACCTTCACCAACGTTCCCACGGGCGCGTTCACCATCCGCGCCTTCTACCCCAACCAGAACTTCTACTCCACGGCTACCGGCAACTTCACCGCCAACGGAGCGACCCAGCAGTTCGCCGCTACGCTGACGCCCGTAGGCACCATCTCCGGCACGCTCACCAACGCGGACGGCACACCGTCCGCTGGCACCTACGTCTGCCTCTCGGACACTGTGAACCAGTACGGCAATTGCCCGCAGACCGACTCCGCCGGCAACTACGCCCAGTTCCCCGTTCCGGCCGATCGCGGCATCAATCTCGTGGCCAACCTGCCCAACAACAACACCGGCCGCACCATCCAGGCCACGGCCAATAACCAGCAGGTGCCCGGCGACGGCCAGACGCTCACCGTCAACCTCCGCTTCCCGGGCTTGGCCACCGTCCACGCCACCGCGCTGCAGGCCGATGGCACGCCGTACACCTCGGGCAGCATCGGTCTCAAGAGCGCGGACGGCACCCAGAACTACAACCAGAACGTAGGCACTGACGGCACGGCAACCTTCACCAGCGTCGTCGAAGGCACACTCACGGCACGCATGTACGTCTGTTGTGGCGGCTTCAACGCCGGCTCCAAGGTCTTCACCGTCCAGCCCAGCGACGATAACAAGACCGTCCAGGTCACCATCAACACCTCGCCCACCGGCACCGTCCAGGGCCAGGTCTATGCTGCCGACGGCACAACCGTCATCCGCGATAGCTACAGCGTCAACATCATTGACATCGATACAGGGACCGACAACTACACATCGCCCAGCAACGGCCAGGGCTACAGCTTCACGAACGTTCAGGTCGGTGCCAGCGGCTATACACTCACCGGACGGCTCAACAGCGGCGGTCCCACAGCCACCGCCACCGGCAACATCACCACGCAGGGCCAGGTCGATACCAAGAACCTGACCCTGCAGGTCTCCTCCCTCAGCGGCACGGTCTACCTCTACGACGGCGTCACCCCCGTGCCGAACGCGTCGGTCTATGTGCAGCAGACGGTGCCCAGCAACTACGCCAGCTACAGCACCACCGCCGATGCCAACGGCACCTTCCAGATCAGCGGCCCGGTCACCGGCACCGTCGTCCTTACCGCTACAGACAGCAACGACGTCACCGGCACACAGACGGTCACCATCCCACCGACACCAGCATCCTTACCAACCTGAAGGTGTCCCTGGGCGCGGTGGGCACGGTCACCGGCACCGTCTACGACGCCAGTGGCAACCTCGTCACCAACACCGAGCTCGACGTCCAATCCAGCGGCAATGGTGGCGGCTTCAATACAGCGGTCTATACCGGCACGAACGGCAACTACATCGCCACGGATATTCCCGTTGGCAACATCACCGTCTATATCACGCTGCCCGATGGCACCAGCAAGTCCGCGAACGGGGTCCTCACCCACAGCGGCGACACGGTCGTCATCAACATCGGCGCACCCCCCACGCCTCCCGCAAACATAGGCGTAGTGTTCGGCACTGTGTATGACAGCAACGGAAATCCGGCACAGGGAGCGGTCGTCACGGTAACAGAATCTGCGGCCAGCCAGACCGCCAACGCCACCACGGATGAGAACGGCCTCTACAGCGTCAACGGCTTCTCAGCCGGCACCGTGATTGCCAGCGCCACACTGTCCGACGGCTCCACGCCTGATCCGGTCACCGGCACCATCACCGACGTCACCGTACCGATCGAGGTCGACCTCGGCATCACCGATAACGGCAACGTCAGCGGCGTCGTCTACGACTCGAACGGCAACCCGCTCGCTAACGTGAACATCAACGCGGCCAGCACCGGCGACACCAGCACCAGTTACGGCGAAAGCACCGGCGACGACGGCTCCTTCTACTTCTTTGGGATCGCTCCGGGAACGGTCACCCTCACTGTCACCGACAGCAACGGCAACCAGCTTGGCACGGCTACCGGCAACCTGCCCTTCGGCGGCAATCTCACCCTCAACGTCAACATCCCCGCAACCGGCGGCGCCCGCCCGCACCACGCATGGCTCACGCCGCCTCCAATGCTGCTTCGCCTGCAGCCGGTACCCTCAGCCTTCAGCGCACTCAGCTACACTTCACCGCAGAACACGCGCAGTCTAGGACCGGTAGCCTCGATCCCGTCCCGCCCAGCCAATCCCATGCCGATTCCTTCCCTCCCATCCGTGAGCTCACCAGTCGCTTCCAGGAACTCCACCGCGGGAGGTGCCTTCTAATGGCTCAGCTAACGGCCGGTCTCCCTTTTCCATCCTGGATCTTCTACGCACTCGTCGTTGCTTTCTTTCCCGTCGCGCTCACCGCCCAGAACGCCCAGCCGGTCGTCCGCCGCGTGACTCCTAAACCCGTCTCCGCCCGCCCCGCCGGCCTCGTCTCCGTGAGCACGGCGGAAAGCGGCGGCCTCCACGACCACGCACCGCTGCATAGCCTGCCCTCGTTCCAGGTCACCAAGCTGGACGGCACCGCCTCCGGCATCGCCTCCTTCCAGCAGCCGAAGCACTGGCTTCTCCTCTACCGTCGCGAAAACTGCGCTCCCTGTGACCGCATGTTGAAGACGATCGCCGAAAGCGATAACGCCCTGCTCAAATCCGGCACGCAGCTCGTCATCGTTGTCGCCGACAGCGGCAACACGCACAACAGCAACCGTCTCGACGCCACACGCGCCCAGTTCTCCGCCATCAACGGAGCCACCTGGCTGGAAGACACGAACGGTGCTGCGTTCAAAGCCCTTAAGCCACGCGGCACTCCCATGCTTTACGCCCTCAGCGGAGATCGTATCCAGTGGAGCTTTCCCGGCCTCCCGTCCGATCCCAACATGCTGAGCAGGATGGCCGCCTCCTGGGTGAACTCGGAAGATCCCTTCACCGCCACGCCAGCCGGCGCGAAACCCGCAACCGACTCCTCCAGCACCGCGTCGCTCGCTTCTGCGACAGCCACTCCAGCCGCCACCACTTCCAGCAAGCAAAAAGCTCGGCCCTAAGCAAGCCCGACCCGCACATGAAACTTCTTCACCAAGCCGCCATCCTCACCCTCGCCTGCGCCAGCCTGTCCGCGCGCGCCTTCACCAGCCCCACGTCGCCAGCCACCGCGAAGCCAGCCGCGCCACACGTCTCTGCATTGGGCGCCTACGGCCCGGCAAATGCTCCCGCCACGCTCGTCGTATTCTCCGACTTCGCCTGCCCGTACTCCGCGCAGATGTACTACACGCTGCAGAAGCTGGAGCCCGGCTTCCGCGGCCAGCTTCGCGTCATCGTCAAGCAAAGCCCACTCGATATCCACCCCGATGCCCCGCTTGCTCACCGCGCAGCACTCGCCGCCGGCCGCCAGGGCCGCTACGGCGAAATGGCCGACCTCCTCTACGGCAACCAGACCCACCTCGGCCGCGCCGCCCTGCTCACCTACGCCCGCCAGCTTCATCTAGACATCCCGCGCTTCACCCGCGACCTCGATTCCGCTCCCATCGCCGCTCAGCTCAACGCCGACATGGAAGAAAGCCACGCCTTTGCCGTCGACTCCACGCCCACCGTCTTCCTCAACGGCCGAGTCCTCGTAGGCTTCCAGACTGAGCAGACCCTCAACACCGCCATCAAGGACGCGATCGCGAAAGAGACCAACGCCGTTGCAACCGTCGTCACCTCGACGGAACCTGCCAGCCCCGTTCTTCCCGAAGCCATCCAGACCGCCATCATCACCGCGCCCACCGCCGCGCGCGGCGCCGACGACGCCCCGCTTACCATCATCGAGTTCACCGACTTCCAGTGTCCTTACTGCCGCGCCGCCGTCCAGCCCATGGAACAGTTCATCGCCGAGCGTGGCCGCGAAGTTCGCTGGGTCTTCCGCGCCTTCCCGCTCGACTTCCACGCTGACGCCCAGCTGGCCGCCGAAGCCGCCCTCGCCGCCGGTGCCCAGGGCAAGTTCTGGCCCATGCATGACCTCCTCTTCGCCAACCAGTCTGCGCTCAAGCCTGACGATCTCCGCCGCTACGCCGAGCAGCTCCACCTCGACATGGCCGCCTTCGACAACGCGCTCAAAACCCACGCCTACGCCGGGCAGATCGCCGCCGACCGCGCCCTCGGCATCAAGGCCGGGGTCACCGGCACGCCTACTTTCGTCATTGACGGTCAGGCCGTCAGCGGCGTGCGCTCGCTCCCCGAGCTCACCGCCCTTGCCAACTCCCACGCCGGCCAGGCCCACCCAACCCTCGCCACCGCCGTCCAGCCTACTGCCCCCAGCGCCGTCCGAGTTCTCGGCAACCCGTCCGCGCCCCTCACCCTCACATGGTTCACAGACGTCCGCAGCCCGCTGGCCGCGAAGCAGGCTGAGCTCATCCGCGCCCTCGCCGCGCAGTATCCAAAGCAGGTACGCATCCTGTACAAGGCCTTCCCACTCGCCAACTACCCGGACTCCGGCTTGGCCGCGCAGGCTCTCCTCGCCGCGCAGCAGCAGAACGCCTTCTGGCCGATGTTTGACGCTCTCGCCCAGCAGCGCTACACGTTCGATCGCTCCATGATGCTCGGGCTCGCCGACGACCTCCACCTCAATCGCGAAGCCTTCGACAAGGCTCTCACCGCCGCCGCCTTCAGCGTGGAGAACGACCACGAAGAAGCTACGCGCCGCGGCATCCTCGGAGCCCCTGTCATCTACGTAGAAACCGACCGCGTCGACGGGCTGCAGCGCACCAAGGCCTACACCGACCTCATCGACAAGCAATTAGCTCAAACCGCCACCCAACTACGCCAGCAGCCCACCATCCAAGCCGCCGTGTCCACTCACGATTGATCGTCTAAGCCGCAGACGCCGGCAGCGGCTTCCCGAGCCGCTTCAGCATTTCCTGGAACGCCGGCGACCCACGCAGCGGAGCAAACTCTCGGGGATTCAGCAGAGCCTGTGCGGAAACATCCCGGTCACTCAGCGCCTTGTATAGATAGGGCACGGCCTCCGCACTGCGGCCATCGGCCACCAGTTCCGCGGCAGCCTCGTACGGAGAAAGCTCCCCTTCATTTGCCTGCGAAATCGCCAGCCGGGCCAGCGCCAGGCGCATTCCTTCTTCACCACCCGCGCGAAGTCCCTGTTGCGCCATCGCCAGCCGATCCCGCGCCGCTGCACTTCCACTCAGCCGCGCGTTCATAGCGAGCTGCGCCACAAACTCTTCCGGCCGGTGCTCTTCCAGCGCAATCTGCGAAAGCCATAGAGGAGCCATCCGGTTCTCCGGGTTTGTCTTCTCCAGCGCTTCCAGCACGGCGCGAGCCTCCTCCAGCCTTCCAGCCTTCATCAGCACCCAACCCCTGTCCGCTACAATCGCCGGCTCCGTTGGATTCAGTTCGCGCGCCTTCTCCACCTCGGACAGCGCCTGGTCCGCCCGGCCCTCCGTGGCCAGTGTGTTCGCATACCAAAGGTGAGCCACCGCATCCTGCGGAGCGAGCGCAATCGCCTTCTCAAACTCCGCTCGCGAGCCTTCGCGGTCCCAGCGCCAGTAGAACTCCGCAAACGCCAGCGCCCGATGGCCTTCCGGCAAATTCGAATCCAGCGCCAATGCCTTGTGCGCCATCACTAGCATCTGCGACAAAACTCCCGCCGGATACTGCCCCGCGAACTGCGGCCCCAGCGCGTAAGCGTCCGCGATCCCTGCGTAGGCCGCCGCGTACCCCGGATCGATCTTCACGGCCTCCTGGAAATCCTCCATCGCCGCTTTCAGATCTTCAGGAGTCCGCTTGCTCCATCGAAACCTTCCCTGCAGATAGAGTTCCCTCGCCTTCGGCGAGGGCACGTACGCACGGTGGTGCTCTGCCCGCACCGTGTGCCGAGCCAGGCTCGGAACCCCAACGGCCAGCAGGAGGGCAGCGCATCCACCCACCGTGGCGGCAAGCGTCCACCCCGGACTTAGCCAACGACTCAAACGACGTTTGCTCTCGGCACGCCCCACAACGGGATCAACACCCGCCGTAGCAGCTGATTCTCTAACCTCAGGCACCCTTGCCTCCAGCGTCTCGCTGGCTACAATCAACTCGGCTTGCGACACAGTCTCGGGCATCCCTTCGGCTGGTCCTTGGGCCGCGATCCCTGTGGCCGCGATCTCTGGGGCCGCGGCAGGCGCCGCGATCTCTTCTGCGACCAGTTCTCCGCGCTGCCAGGCTTCCACCTCGCTCACCAGCGCGAATACGTGTCCCCGGGATCCCGGCAGCCGCCGCACCGGCAGACCCCGGCTATGTTCCCAGCGCTTCACCGTGCGCTGGTCGTGGCCGAAGTAGGCCGCGATCTCCTTCCACGAACTCAGCCGCCGGTCTTCGCGCTCTGCTCGGGTTTCGCGTTCTTCCCGACTTTCGATGCTGGTCTGACTCATGACCCGTCTCGTCCCCGCCGTGCTTTGCCGCTGTAACCCTGAACTACTGCCCGGTACTGACCGCGTCCCCGGCACAGGCTTTCGCCCACCCGCAAGCACGCGCCACGGTTCCGCCTGTGGCATCCGCGGCGCAAACCCTGCTTCAGTCGCGCCATGGTCCATTCTAGAAAAGTTCGTTTCCAGCGTACGCCTCACGTCCGGTAACCTCCGTGAACACAAAGGGCATGGTGACTCCCCATCGGTTCGCAATCCCGGTGCCCGAAGTACGTGCGAAAGCCACGACCCCGCCGAAAGCACCTACCTATACTGCGCAGGAACTCCCGAAAACCCCTCACCCGGCCGCTGGAACTTTCTGCGGACAGGCGCAATCCAGCCAAATACCTCTCGAAGATCGCAGTTCCTCACCTGAAAATCCTTGGGCGATCTCGCCGCATGCGATAAGGTAGCGGCATACCCCTGAACTTTCGCCTCGCCGACGCAGGCGTCCCATCACCCACCAACTTCTGAGCTAAGACCTTGAAGTGACTGAGATGGAACGAGCTGCACATGCAGAGCTTTCATCTTCGTTTGGCCGGACACGCCACTCCGAAGCTGCCGCTGCCCAAACCAGGAGTCCCGATGCACCTTCGTCCCAGAATCGCCGCTAACTCCGCAGCCATATCCGCCGCTCTCCTCGCCGCGATCCTCTCGTTGCCTGCTACCGCCCAGGCTCCCGCACCGGCAACGCCTGCTGCAACACCTCCCGCTGCCAAACTCGACCCTATCAAGCAGGAAATCCTCAACGACGTTCAGGGCAATGCCAAGCTCGTGCAGGTCATGGTCGATACCATGTACAGCTTCGGCGAGCTGGGCTTTCAGGAGTTCGAAACTTCCAAATACCTCACCGGCTTGCTTGAAAAGAACGGCTTCAAGGTAGAGCGCGGCATCTCCGGCATCCCTACCGCCTGGATGGCCACCTGGGGCAGCGGCGAGCCCGTCATCGCCCTCGGCTCTGACATTGACTGCATCCCGCAGGCCTCGCAGAAGCCCGGCGTCGCTTATCACGACCCCATCATCCCAGGCGCTCCGGGCCACGGCGAAGGCCACAACTCCGGCAACGCCGTCAACATCGTCGCCGCGCTCGCGGTGAAGAAGGCGATGATCGAGCACCACCTCCCCGGCACCATCAAGATCTGGCCCGGGGTCGCCGAAGAGCTCCTCGGCAGCAAGGCCTACTTCGTCCGTGATGGCTACTTCAAGGGAACCGACGCCGTCCTCTTCGCCCATGTAGCCGATAACCTCGGAGCCTCCTACGGCGGCTACAACACCAGCGGCCTCGTCTCCGTGCAGTACAACTTCCACGGCGAAAGCGCCCACGCCGCCGGAGCCCCCTGGCGCGGCCGCAGCGCCCTCGACGCCGTCGAGCTTATGGACGTCGGCTGGAACTTCCGCCGCGAGCACCTTCGCCTCCAGCAGCGCTCGCACTACGTCATCCCCAACGGTGGAGACCAGCCCAACGTCGTCCCGCAAAGCGCCGCCGTCTGGTACTACTTCCGCGAGACCGACTACCAGCACATCAAGGATCTTTGGGCCACCGGCGACCACATGGCCACAGGCGCCGCCACCATGACCGACACGAAGTGGGACTCCAGCCTCATCGGCACTGCCTGGCCCGGCTTCTTCAACAAGCCCATGGCCGAACAAGCCACGGCCAACGCCAAACTCATCGGCCTTCCCACTTGGTCGGCAGACGACCAGACCTTAGCCAAGGCTCTCCAGCACGAGCTCAAGGTCCCTGAAAAAGGCCTCGCCGACAAGCTCGAAGAACTGAAGACACCCAACGACCCCGAGAAATATTACGGCGGCGGCTCCGATGATATCGGCGACGTCTCCTGGACCGTTCCCACCATCGTGCTCCATTACCCGGCCAACATCCCCAACCTGCCCGGCCACAACTGGGCCAACGGCATCGCTATGGCCACACCCATCGCGCACAAAGGCACACTTGCCGGGGCCAAGGTCCAGGCCCTCAACCTTTACGACCTCATGACGCAGCCCAAACTGCTGGCCGATGCCAAGGACTACTTCAACAACGTCCAGACCAAGGACCAGAAGTACATCCCCTTCCTCCGCTCCACGGACAAGCCCTCCATCTTCCTTAACAAGGCCACCATGGACCAATACCGCCCGGAGATGCGCAAGTTCTACTACGACGCGGCCAAATACCCCACCTACCTCGACCAGCTAGGCATCAGGTACCCCACGGTCCGCACTCCATCCACCCCGCCCGCCTCCGCTCCCACAGCTGGAGACGACGATGAAGGCAGCCAGCAGTAGCTTCAACGCTTTCCGCTTTCATCTGAATGATTGGAGGCTGACGGAATGGGTTGGGTGACGCGAAGCGGAGTAGCAGGGGGCTTCAGCCCGCGGATAGGTCGCCAGGAAAGATGCGCCTTATCGCTGGCATTTGTCTTGACTTCTGCCGTTATTCGTTGTCATTCCCAGGGCCTCTGCGTTTGCAGTCGGCCTTTGCTTTTGCCGTTGTTCTTGCCGTTGCATCTAGGTACCCCGAGCCTTCAGGCTCGGGTCTCACAGGCCAGCCAAAAACCGGGCTTCAGCCCCTGGGGTATGCCTTCCTGTCACGAACCAGTGAACCAACCCACCACTGCGATAGACTAGTATTTCGCGGAGCATGTCCCGACTAGCATGCAGGGAGCACCTCATGACAACCAACGGCACCTCTGTCCCCTCCAGCCTTCGCCTCAAGACCGGCCTCGCCGAAATGCTCAAGGGCGGCGTCATCATGGACGTCATGTCCGTCGAGCAGGCGCGCATCGCCGAGGAAGCAGGTGCCGTCTCTGTCATGGCGTTAGAGCGCGTGCCGGCCATGATCCGCGCCGAAGGCGGCGTCGCCCGCATGGCGAACCCCAAGCTCATCAAGGAAATCCAGGCCGCCGTCTCCATCCCCGTCATGGCCAAGGTCCGCATAGGCCACTTCGCCGAGGCGCAGGTGCTGCAGCATCTCGGCGTCGACTTCATCGACGAATCCGAAGTCCTCACCCCCGCCGACGAGCAGCACCACATCAATAAGCACGACTTCACCACGCCCTTCGTCTGCGGCGCCAAGAACCTTGGCGAAGCCCTCCGCCGCATCGCCGAAGGCGCGGCCATGATCCGCACGAAGGGCGAACCCGGCACCGGCGATGTCGTTCACGCCGTGCAGCACATGCGCCATATCACCCGCGAGATCAAGGCGCTCACCGTGCTCGACGACCAGGAGCTCTACCATCAGGCCAAGGTCCTTCAGGCGCCCTACGAGCTCGTTCGCATGGTCTCCAAGTCCGGCAAGCTCCCCGTCCCCAACTTCTCCGCCGGCGGCATCGCCACCCCCGCTGACGCCGCCCTGATGATGCAACTTGGCGCGGAAACCGTCTTCGTCGGCTCCGGCATCTTCATGAAGTCCGGCGCCGAGCAGCTTGACGTCCGCAACTTCAGCGACGAGGACGCCGAGATTGGCTTCTGCACCAAGGCCGACGTGGGCACGCCCCGCAATCCGGAAGACCATGCCGAAGCCGTCAGCCGCGCCAAGGCGATCGTCCTCGCCACCCTGCACTACAACGACCCGAAGATCCTCGCCGAAGCCTCCGAGGCCATCGTCGGCAGCATGAAGGGCCTCGCCGCTGCCGCCATCGAAGCCCAGGACCGCATGCAGGACCGCGGCTGGTAGGACTTGCATGCAGAACAAAGCGGCCGCGTCCCTTCGGGACGCGGCGCTCTGTTTCTACGAGTCCCCTTTACGCGCGACGCCCACGCATGACCAGGTAAATGATCGGCACAATGGGGCAGCAGAAGAACGTGCCAATAGCCCATACGACGGCGGATGTATCCCCACGGCCCTGCGCGTCCTGGTACACCCAGTACGCCACGGCCGCATTGATCACGATGCTGACGAGATAAATCACTGCATGCATTCGAACGTTCCTACCTTGCGGAGTTGTTTGCTGCCCACATCACACTCACCACACACAGCAACGCAAGCTGTAGTTTGCGGCTGCTGAACAGGTGAAGTTGATCCGTACGAAGGGTATACACCAGGGCTGCCGGGTACGCGAGATAAATCACCGCCGCGGCCAGCAGTGAGAACGGATTCTGGCTGGGTGCGTGCCCGTGCCACATGGCGAGAAAATCCGTTGTCATGCCGCAGAACGGGCAGCGTATGCCGGTAAGGCGGCGCAAAACACAGCCCGGTGTCAACGTAGCGAGCCACACTGGGCGCAGAGCCGCCAGGGCTGAAGCCGCCGCGATCAGCAGACACACGGCAAAGTGTGGGCGAGCTTCAGGATCGCGCTGCCACATGCGTAACCGGCGGTCCGGCAGATTTGCGACTCGCGGCATACGTTCGTATAGCACACCCCGGCGGCCACACGGACTCGCAACGCGACCCTCTTATACTCAGCTCTATGCCGAATGACGTCTTGGAGTCCGGAGTTTCTCTGATCGGCGTCCTCGCCCTGCAGGGCGCCTTCGAAGTCCACGCTCGCCGGCTCGCCGAACTCGGAGCCGAAACCCGCCTCGTCCGCAAACCCGAAGACCTTGAAGGACTCGACGGCCTGATCCTTCCCGGCGGCGAATCCACCACGTTCCTCAAGCACCTCGAGCGCGCCGGCTTCTATGACGTCCTCGACGCCTTCTGCCATACGAAACCGGTCTTCGGCACCTGCGCCGGCTGCATTCTCCTCGCCAGCGAGGTCCTCAACCCCACGCAGCGCTCCTTCGCCGCCCTTGACATCACGGTAGAGCGCAACGCCTACGGCCGCCAGAACGACTCGGTCATCCTCAACGCCGACACTCCCCTGCCCGGCGGCCCACTCGAAATGGTCTTCATCCGAGCCCCCCGCATCAGTCGCCTCGGCCCGGAAATCGAAACGCTGGCCACCCGCAACGGCGACCCCGTTCTCATCCGGCAGGGCCAAATCCTCGCGGCCACCTTCCACCCCGAACTCTCTGAGGACACCCGCGTCCACGCGCTCTTCCTCAACATGGTGCGCGAAGCAGTAAGTGGCAGTTCGGCCTGACTTGCTGACGCGCTAACCTGCTAGCTCGCTAACCTGCTGACTAACTACAATCAATCCATGCCGTCCGCACAGCCCTTCCGTTGGTTGCTTCCCGCCAACGCCGCGCTGCACGGTACTGCGCTCGACCGCCACCTGCTCCTGAACCTCTGGATCGCCTTCGCCCTGCTGGCGCTGGCGCACCTGCTCATTCTCCTCGGCCTCGCCGTCCGCCGCCGGGCCCACCGCCCGCTGCACCGCCTCACGCTTGAATACCTCCCGCTGGCCGCGCTGACGATCCTCTTCGCCTTCCTGGCCATCCGGGCCCAGCGCCTCTGGGCCGCCGAGCGCTACACCGGCGCCGATCCGGCGGCCATGCAGGTAGAAGTCACCGGCATGCAGTTCGCCTGGTACTTCCGCTACCCAGGCCGCGACGCCCACTTCGGCCAGACGCGCCTGGACCTCGCAGCCCCAGGGGAGGGTAATCCGCTAGGCATCGTTCCATCCGACACCGCTGGCGCCGACGACTTCGTACGCAGTCAGCTTGTCCTCCCCGCTGGCCGCGAGGTAGACCTCACCCTCCACGCGCAGGATGTCATCCACGGCTTCAACATCCCCGAGATGCGCCTGAAGCAGAACGCCATTCCCGGCCAGACCGTCCACATCCACTTCACGCCCACAACCCCCGGCACCTTCGCCATCCTCTGCACCCAACTCTGCGGCTCCGGCCACTACCGCATGCAGAGCACCCTGCGAGTCCTCCCGCCGCATGATTTCGACACCTGGCTCGCACAACAGGAACACCAGCAAGCCGGAGCCCAGCAGTGAGCGCGCCACAAACGCCGTCGCGAAATGCCGCGCCCTTCGCGCTCGCTGCGTCAACGCTTTCCCTCAAGCGCGCCACAAAACACCTGCTCACCACAGACCATCGCCACATCGGCCTCGGCTACATAGCGCTCTCGCTAATCGCAGTAGCTATCGGCACAGCACTCTCGCTGCTGATGCGCCTCCACCTTACCTGGCCCGACCGCATCATCCCGCTACACGGTCCCATCCTGCCCGAAGACTACCTCGCATTGGTCACCATGCACGGCACGCTGATGCTCTTCTTCGTCATGACCGTCGCTCCGCAGTCCGGCTTCGGCAATCTCATCCTGCCCGCGCAGATCGGCTCGCACCGCATGGCCTTCCCGCGCCTTAACGCCGCCGGCCTCTGGCTCACGGCTCTCGCGCTCCTCACGCTGCTCGCCGCCTTTTTCGTCCCGGCGGGCGCCCCCATCTCCGGCTGGACAAGTTACCCGCCGCTCTCCGCCACACCGCTGGCCGGCCCCGGCCAGGGCTTCGGCATGGACCTCTGGCTGGCCAGCATTGCTCTCTTCGCCATCTCCTCCACCATGAGCGCGGTCAACACCCTCACCACCATCGTCAAGCTACGCTGCGACGGCATGACCTGGATCCGGCTCCCCCTCACCGTCTGGGCCTGGTTCACCGCAGCACTACTCTCGGTGATTGCCTTTTCGGTCCTGCTCGCCGCCATCATCCTCCTCACCTGCGACCGCCACCTGCACACCGGCTTCTTCCTCCCCGCGCAGGATCTCGTCAACGGCACACTGCTCCACCACTCCGGCGACGGCTCGCCCCTCCTCTGGCTGCATCTCTTCTGGTTCTTCGGCCACCCTGAGGTCTACATCGCCATCCTCCCCGGCATGGGCCTCACCAGCATGGTGCTTGCCAACTTCGCGCGCCGACCCGTCTTCGCCTACCGCCTCATGATCGCCACCACGCTCCTCATCGGGCTGCTCGGCATCGTCGTCTGGGGACACCACATGTTCGTCGCCGGCCTCAACCCCTTCGCAGGCTCGGCCTTCGCCATCTCCTCCATGGCCATCGCGCTCCCCGCCTCCGCCAAGGTCCTTAGCTGGATCGCCACCACCTGGCGCTCGCGCCCGCACTTCAACGTGCCAATGCTCTGGGCGCTCGGCTTCGTCTCGCTCTTCATTACCGGAGGTCTCAGCGGCCCCATTCTCGCCCAGCCCATCCTTGACGAGTACCTCCACAACACCTTCTTCGTCGTCGCCCACTTCCACCTCATCATGGCCATGGCCGGCGTCTTCGGCCTCTTCTGCGCGACCTACTACTGGTTCCCGCTCGTCTTCCGCCGCACGCTCTCTGAGCCGCTCGGCAAACTGCACTTCTGGGGCACGTTCCTCGGAGCCTACGCAACATTCCTCCCCATGCACCTCGCCGGTCTTGCGGGCGAGCCCCGCCACTACGCCCAGCTCACCGGCCCTTCCGCCGCGGCCAACGCCCTGCTGGCCCACGCCGCTCCCATCCAGACGCATGTCACCTACGGCGCGTTCTTCACCGTCTTCGCCCAACTTCCCTTCCTGATCGCCGTATTCCAAGCATGGCGCTCGCGGGCGGCAGCCGAGGCGAACCCGTGGCTCGCCACCACCATGGAGTGGGCGCCCGGTGCCATGGACCCCGACGCGATACATCCGGACGCCCCGCTCGTGGTTTACCGTGGCCCATGCCACTACAGTGAAAATGGCGATGCCATGAACGCGCAGTGGGAGCCAAGTCCAGCATCCTCCCCCACACAGGAGTAATCTGAGACTCAGCCGCCTGCTCGCCTGCGCGCCACCAGATCATGCCCAGCGTCCTCACACCGCCGGAAATCCGCAGGCCGGATCGTCATCACGGAGACGAGCGCGACCACGGCTCCGGCCGCCGCCCGCCTCAACCTCCAATCGACAAGCGAACCGGCGGCAACGGCGACGGAGACAACTGGGACGCCCGCCCGCAGGGCCGCCGCGGCCCGCGTGAACGCCTCTCGCAGGTCCGCATGGGAGTCTTCTTCGCTCTCTTCGCGGTGCTCATGCTCTTCATCGCGCTGGTCAGCGCGTTCTTCGTTACCCGCTCCTCCGGCCACTTTGACGCCTACGACCACTACATCAACGAATGGCTGCCCACGGCGCTCCCTTCGGTCCTCTGGCTCAGCACTGCCGCCCTGGTACTCAGCTCCGCAGCCGCGGAAGTCGCCCGCCATAGCATGTTCCGGGAGAAAGACATCATGGACGAATGGTTCGGTCTTGGCCGTCCCATCTCCCGCCGCGCCAGCGTGTGGCTTTGGATCACGCTCACTAGTGGCCTGCTCTTCGTGGCCGGCCAGATCGTCGCCTGGAAGCAGCTCTACCCGCAGTACCACCGCTACGCCGCCAATCCGAGCACGCACTTCTTCTACATCATCACGGTCGCGCATGCAGCCCACGTAGCTGTCGGGATCGGTGCGCTGATCTACGCGCTCATCGCACTACAACGCTCGCGCCAGCTCGCCACCCGTCAGGTCGTGGTCGACGCCACCGTCTGGTACTGGCATGCCATGGGAGCCCTCTGGATCGCGCTTTTCTGCCTGCTGGAATTCTGCCAGTGAAGCGCCTTTGCCTCGTGTTGCTGGCAGCCGTTCCTTTCGTTTTCGGGCCCGCACCAGCCCAAGCACAAGGCTGTGCGCAATGCTTAGACGGCACGCGAGCCACTCCGCCCCAGGTCCAGTCAGCGTATCGTCACGCCATCTATCTGCTGGGTGGAGCCGGTGCCGCTCTGTTCCTGGCCGGCACGCTGATCATCCGCCGCAACCGCTAGCTGCCGGTCGGCTTCCGCTTCGCCACCACCCGCAGGTACTCATTGTGAACCAGCGTGCGGTCGTCCGTGTTCTCCGCATGATTGGCTGCGGTCCACAGCGTTACCAGGTCGTCCGCCAGCGCCTGCTGTCCCGCTTCATCCAGTCGGCTGAACGCCACCTTGGTGGGCCCAAAATAAGCGCGGAAGAAGTTGACTACGCCCGCAGGGTTCGTCGGCAAATCGAAGTCTACCGGTATCAGTTCCGTCTGAATATCTTCGAAACTCTCGGAGAGCCGCGCCTTCACCGTCTCCGCATCTCCCCATAGCACCGGCGGAGGCAAGCCTGGAGGCGGAGGCACATGCATCGCATTTGTTTGGAACATCCGCCCTGAAAAGCTCTCCGGATTCCAATTCCCCATCGCCAGCAGCCCGCCCGGCTTCAGCACCCGCGCCAGCTCCTTCGCAACCACTTCAGGCCGGGGAGCAAACATCGCCCCAAACATCGTCGTCACCACGTCGAAGCTGGCATCGGCATATGGCAACTGCTCCACGTCGCCTTCATCGAACTGGATGGCAAGCCCCTCGGATACCGCCCGCGCGCGAGCCTGCTCCAGAAGGTTGGGCGCGATGTCTACCCCTGTCACCGTAAGTCCCTTTCGCGCCAGCGGAAGGGTGATGTTGCCGGTCCCACAAGCCACATCCAACGCAGTCCCCTCGGCGGGCAAAGGCAGTCCGTCAACAAACGCATCCGAAGGCGCCGTCATCGTTTTGGCGATCCTGCCAAAGTCGCCGGCAATCCACACGGCGCGCATGCCGCCTTTGATCTGCTCTATGGATGGAGCTATGGAAGGAGCTGAGCTTTCCATCTGGTCACGTCCTTGCTTCGGTTGGAGATGGCACAAGCATGGAGGACGGAAAGCGAGGCGTCAAGACATTCCGCAAGCCACCGTGGCTATGGCTGCGGCTTTGAGACACTTTGCGGATCGGACGCGATCAGGTAAGCCTCGCATCGCCATACCTGTTCTGGAGAATCGACTACGCGATTGCTAGACTGAACCCAATGCCCTTTCGCATGCTGCTCGTGTGCGCCTTCATTGTCGCCCAGTTAGGTTTGCTCACTGGCTGCCGCAAGCAGCCAGTGCAACGCGACAACACAGTCCGCTTCCTGATCGAAAGCTCTCCCACCAACCTCGACCTCCGCCAGGGCACCGACGCCCAGGCAGAGCGCGTCGGAGCGCTGATCTATGACGCCCTCGTCCGCAAGGACGAGCACTTCAACCTGCAGCCCATGCTGGCCACCAGTTGGGAACGCCCTGATCCACAAACCTGGGTCTTCCATCTCCGCGACGGTGTTCACTTCCACGACGGCAAGCTGCTCACCGCCGACGATGTCGCCTGGTCCATTCGCAGCATGACCGATGGCTCTCTCGTTACGGCGAAAGGCGGAGCCTTCGCCGATATCAGCAGCGTCGAAGTCACCGAGCCGCTCACCGTCACAGTCCACACCAAAGCTCCCGATGCCGGTCTGCTCTTCAACCTCAGCGACGGCCTCTTCGGCGTGGTAGAACAAGGCGCGGGACGCGACGAAGGCCTGCATCCCACCGGCACTGGCCCCTTCCGCTTCGTCAGCCAGGTGCAGGACCGCGATGTAGTCCTCCAGCGCTTCGACGGCTGTTGGTCCGGCTCGCCAAAAATCGAGCGCATCCTTTTTGACGTGGTGCCTGACAACATCACCACCGCGCTCGAGCTCAAGAAGGGTTCCGCCGATGCCGAATCAAACGCAATTACTCTCGACGAGGTCTACGCCCTGCGCAACGTACCCGGCCTGCGTACGGAAGTCGTGCCCAGCTCCGTGGTCATCTACGCCAACTTCAACGTCACCGATCCTGTGCTTCGAGACGCCCGCATCCGACAGGCCGTCGCCTACGCACTGAACCGCCCCGAGCTGATCGAAGCCCTGTGGCGTGGTGCCGCACACCCTGCCGATACGCTGCTGCCTCCCGGCCACTGGGCGCGCGCCGGGGATGCCGACCTTCCGCAATACACCCATGATCCCGCCAAAGCCATCGCGCTACTCGAGGCCGCCGGCCTCTACCCCGACGCCCACGGCATTCGTTTGCGCTTCACCCTGAAAACATCCACCGATGAAACCACGCGGCTGCTCGCTCAATCCATCCAGCAGCAACTTGCATCTGCGGGCATCGCCGTCGAAATTCGCTCCGCCGAGTTTGGCACCTTCTACTCCGACATCACCAAGGGAGCCTTCCAGATGTACATCCTGCGCTGGATCGGAGCCAACGAAGACCCGGACATCTTCCGCAACGCCTATGCCAGCTCCCGAATGCCGCCAAAAGGCGCGAACCGCGGCCACTTCAACTCACCGCAGGTTGACGCTCTTTTGAATCGAGCCTCCGCCGAAACAGATCAGGCCGCGCGCCGTCGAGAATACGTTGAAGTCCAGAAGATCCTCGCCGATCAACTGCCATCCATCCCGCTCTGGTACCCAAGCACGGAGATCGTTCACTCCACGCGCCTGACAAATGTTCACGCCGACGCCGGTGGGACCTTCCAGTGGCTAAGAAACGCCGAGCTTCGTTAGCCCTCCTCCCAGACGGCCAGCATGCTCCCGGCCACCTGTCGTACATTTGCATCCAGGGGGATGACGTCATGCCGACGGAACGGGAAGTGATCCGCAAATTCCTGCGCGAAAACCCGGACGCAGCAGAGCGTCTGGGGGAACTGGTCGAGCAGGGCAGGATCAAATCGACCGAATCACTCAAGGACGATGGCGAACCACTCACGGTAGTGGGAAGCCATCTCGGACCCGCCGGAATCATCGGCTCGAAGCAGTACCGTTGCGCTTGCGGAAAGCCGGCCTGGCTTTCGCCCTCGACCCAGGAAGTCATGGCAAAGCACAAGGGTGAAGTCAATGTTATGTGCTCGCAGTGCCTGTTCGACACGATGGGCCAAAGCGACGCGAAGCCGCAATGATCGGCAATCAGCACGCCACGCGTGTTGGTTGCGCCCCCAAGGGATACTTCCGCGTTGACGGCAAAACACGAGATGCATCAAGCTGCGGGAAGCGGAGCTCCGAGCGAAGGATTCGAGTGCCGGGACACGAATCTAGTCGGCCTTGCGTTCCACACCGTCAAACGCACTCCAACGTCGCGTCGTCTGTTTGTGAGGCATCCCCGCTGAACTTGCCAGCGCCAGAGTCACTGATGAGGCTAGGTGGACCAAGGGCTACCGCGGCTATCAACGACCCAGACCGTCCATCCTTATCGAGTGCCTGATGACGGTGAAGTCTGCAGTCACAATCAGACTTCACCGCCATTTTTCCTCAGGCAGCTACTGCACGATGACAGACACATTCAGCGTTGATACGGCTGTGCCGACGGTTATCGTCACAGGA
Source organism: Granulicella sp. (assembly GCA_965198545.1). Taxonomy (GTDB): domain Bacteria; phylum Acidobacteriota; class Terriglobia; order Terriglobales; family Acidobacteriaceae; genus Granulicella. Next base: position 115,410 of record CBDAPS010000008.1, read on the forward strand.
ACCGTGTAGCTTCCGGCTGCCGTAGGGACTGTGGTTGGGCTCTTCGGACTGCTGCTGCATCCTCCCAGACTCGCCACAGAGGCAAGGATGAGGAGACGCAACACGATGCCGCCGCGCATTAGCTTTCTTCTTGGCAGAAAGCTGAGCGGGAGCAGGAGGAGTGCTGCAAATATTGGGTTTATTGGTTTGCGCCCTGGCAGCGATTCCAGCGCGGCAACGGTTGTGACCGTACCGAACGTCAGGGTTGTGCCTGCTGCCGTGTTGTTTCCGGTAAAGATCAGGCTTGCAGGAGCAAAGAGACAGGACGCCCCCGCTGGCAATGTTCCGCAAGCGAAGGTCGCAGTCCCGGTATAGCCGCCAACCGGCGTGCCAGTAATAACGATGTTGCCGGAGGAGCCGTGTACGACGGTAAGCGATGCCGGCTGAGTTGCGAAGCTGATCGCCGGAGCAGGGTTGATGGTGACGGTGGAGGCGGCGGAAGTCGCAGTTCCGAAGATGCTGTCGCCTGAGTAGCTGACCGTGATGCTGTGCGGCCCGGCGGCAAGAGTCGGGGTCGAGTAGCTGGCTGCTCCTGAGGCCAGGGTTGCCGTTGAGAGAGTGGTGGCGCCGTCCTTGAAGGTTACGGTACCGGTCGGCGTTCCCGGAGTGCCCGCGACTACGACCGAGAGTGTCACCGAAGCTCCAACCGCAGCCGTCGACGGCGCCGTCAGCGTCACCGTCGGCGTCACGGTTGCGACGACGAGGTTCTGGGCAGTGGATACGCTACCGCTAAAGGCCGTATCACCGGCGTAGCTGGCTGTGATCATGTAGGTCGTTGCATTGAGGCTGGCAGCCGTGTAGGTGGCGGTTGCCGTGTTGTCGAGCGTTCCCATTCCCAACGTGGCGCTACCGTTAAGAAAGGTGACGGTGCCGGTCGGCGTGCCCGTGCTGCCTGCCTGGCCAGTCACCCTGGCCGAGAGCTTGACGCTCTGGCCCGCGGTTACCGCGCCGGTGGGCAGGCTGAGCGTGGTTGTGGTCATCGCTGTCGGAGCTATCTTCGCCACAAACCCTGTCGTCGAACCTTTGTTCGAGGTCTGAACCGCCCCGGCAGTTACAGGCAGGGAGTTGCCGTTGGTTTGGCCGGAGACGTAGATGTTGCCGGCGGTATCGACTGCGATCCCGGTGGCTAGGTCAGTCTGCTGAGCAACACTACCGAGCGTGGTCGAGAAGAGTAAGGACTTGCCATCGGCGGAAAGGCGCGAGATGGAAGCCACGGCGGCATAGTTCGTCTGCGTCTGGACCGGGTTGACGACGGGATAGCCTCCGCCGTTTTCCTGGCCTGCCACGTAGACAGAACCGTCCGGGCCAAGTGCAATTGCGTTCAGGTTCGCGTTGTTGTTGCCCGAAGCATTGTTGCCCAGGAAGGTTGACCAGACCAGCGCGCTGCCGGTCGGATTCAGCTCGGTGACGAAGCCGGCGTTGCATAGCTGGCTGACGCTTGGAGCATTGGCTGCCTGCACCTGGTACGCGCCGGCGGTCGTGGGAAAAGAACACTCCTGGGTAAGTCCCGCAACGTACGCGTCTCCGGATGCGTCCGCGGCGATGCCGGTCACCCTGTCGGGATAGTTGGCAGTGCCCGAGAGGAAGGTGCTGTACACCAGCTTCTGGCCGACGGTGTCGAACTTCGCGACGAAGGCATGAGTTCCGATGGCGGTGCTGATGGCTGGCTGGTACGAGCCCGCCGTGGTGAAGAGGGTTGGGCCTGCATTTCCTCCGATGTACGCATTGCCGGAGGCGTCCAGAGCGACCGCATACGCGTAAGGCGTTGGATCGCTGTAAGACGGCGTGGACGCATGGCCGAGAATGGAGGAGTAAAGCAGGGCGGAGCCGGCGGCGTTGAATTTGGTGAGGAAGGCGAAGTTGCCGGCTGTAGCGACGGTTTACCGCCAAGGTCATGCGGCTGATCCTGATCGACCATGCGCGTGAGACGCAGGCACAGCGGCGCGGCGGGGGTATTCAGCATGTTCCGCTCAGCCCCGACATCCCGTGGGTTGAAGTTGGCAGTCCGGATGTACTGGAGCTGAACGTCGCTCTGGAAGAGTTTGAAAAGCTGGACCCGGAACGGCTCCAGGTTGTAGAGCTTCGCTACTTCCTCGGCTGCACGGTGGATGAGACCTCCGAGCTTCTTGGCAAGTCGAACGCTACCGTACATCGCGATCTACAGTTCGTGCGGGCCTGGCTATACCGTCGACTCCACCCCGACGCTGTCAAGCCTTCGGCTAGTTGGTGAGGGGGATCGCCGCAGAATTCCGCAGACTCTTGAGAAGCACTCCACGGCTTTACCTCTGGCAAAGGGTACAAGATGATCGATGAAGAAGCGCTGGCAGAAGACCGAAGCCATCTTCCACGAAGCTCTCGGGGCTGAGGAACCCCAACGCACCGCGCTGATCACCAGCCGGTGCGGCGACGACACCACCCTGATGGCGGAGCTTCGCTCGCTGCTCGCTGCATGCGAGGCAGAAGAAGTTCATCGGCTGAGCATCGACATGGACGGTGTCCTGCCTGGCACGGCCATCGGCCCGTACATCATCGACAGGCTCATCGGACGTGGCGGGATGGGCGCCGTTTACCGCGCCCATCGCGCAGACGGTCAGTTTGAGCAGCAGGTGGCGATCAAGATCATCGATACGCCGCTGGCGTCCAGCTTCTTCCGCGAACGTTTTCGGGCCGAGCGACAGATTCTCGCTCGGTTGGCACATCCTCATATTGCACGGCTTCTGGATGGAGGAGTCAGCGAAGCGGACGAGCTCTACCTCGTCATGGAGTTCATCGCCGGGGATTCAATCACGGATTTCTGCAGCAAGCGATCACTAAGCGTCGAAGACCGCTTGCAGCTGTTCCTGCTGGTATGCGGAGCGGTGCAGTACGCCCATGGCCACCTGATCGTCCACCGTGATTTGAAGCCTGAGAACATCCTGGTTGCCGAAGACGGCTGTCCGCGCTTGCTCGACTTCGGTACGGCAAAGATCATCCAACCTCTCACCGAAGGCGTTACTGGACACGAAACGAGGTCCGACCTCCGCACCTTCACGCCGCGCTACGCCAGCCCGGAGAAAGTGCTCGAACAGCCGATCTCTGTCGCGTCGGATGTCTACTCGCTCGGCATCCTGCTTTACGTGTTGCTCACGGACCGCCACCCGTACGAGTTCGGAAACTTCTCCACCGAAGAGCTCGTTCGCGTGATCTGCAACACACAGCCACGGCGACCCAGTGCAACCACGTCTCCGTTTGGAAAGATTGACGCTGATCTCGACAGCATTCTACTCAGAGCTCTGCGAAAAGATCCAAAGGAACGTTATGCGACGGTCGGATCTCTGGCCAGCGACCTTCATGCGTACCTCCACCACCGCCCTGTCGAGGCGCGCAAGGGCAATCTCCGCTACCTCGCAGGAAAGTTCGCACGCCGCAACCAGCTTGGCTTGCCTTCCGATTCAGCCACTGCAACGCAGCACTCGCTGCAGATACTCTTGCATGCAGCCCAGGGGCCGACGGCAACCGCAAACAACATCGCTGCGGCAGTGGATGCCGAGCTAAATGCCCATCCAACATCCGTGATGGATCTCACAACCGCTGTGAGCCTCGCCAGGGCCGGTGTCGAGTTGACGCATCATCGTGAAGCCGACTTTCTCTTGCTTCTCGCACAGGCTTACCACGCCAAAGGGGATCAAGCCAACGCGACAAAAACCGCTACGGAGGGACTCGCTCTCCTCCCAGTTGCTCGGCCGGGAGAACCGGTTCCGCGCTTACGCAGGCTGTTTATATCGATCCTGCTTGGTTGCGGTCTGCGCCAAGCCGAGTTGTCGGCCTTGCGAAGAGAGGATGTTGAAATGCGACAAGGCTATCGTCGACCTAGTCCGGCAAGGGCAATCACGTCCGAACAGTACCCATGCCAATCTGGGTGAAGGAAGCCATGGACAGGTGGCTGACCGCTGCATCAGTCACGACGGGTCGAGTGTTCAAGGCAGTCAGTCGTCACGGAACCGAATGGGGGATCGGCATTTCCGAGAACGTCGTCTGGTATGCGGTCCGAAGCTGTGCCCGGCGCCGGGAGCTCGACTACCTCGCACTTCATGATCTTCGGCGCACCTGCGCAAAGCTCTGCCATGTGAATGGCGGAGAACTGGAGTCAATACAGTTCCTTCTGGGCCATGGCTCCGTTCTGACAACCGAGCGGTACCTAGGGTGCAAGCAGAACTTGGAAGGGCCCGTAAACGACCGCATTAGCCGCCTGTTCTCCGAAGGTGCAATTTGCGATATGGCCTGTTCTCGTCCAATCAGAGCGCTTCGGCGGATTCGCTTTCGGAGAAGCGGCCTTCGCAGCGCACGAAGAGAGTGTTGGATTGGCTTATCGCATGCCGTTCTTGACAGAGCGTCGACGCAGCGTTCCAGACGGCCCGCGGGCTAGATCCTTCCGCAGTGATGATGAACGACCACACAGCCTTGCGCACGGATCACATGCCCTTCGCGAGCCGCTAGTAGGACCACGGCCTTGGAAGTCAGACATACACCATACATGCAAGGACACAGAGCAAATAGTCGTTCTTAGATATGGGGATTGACGGCATGGACGAAGCCATTGCGGAACATGTCCTAGGCGCACATCTGTGAAGCGTTAATGATCTCCGAAGTGGCCTTGCAGAGGCCCAGGCAGCTGATTCCCGCACATGCGACCGGGGAACGCCAGTGTCACGATAGTTCCACCGCCGAGCTTGCTTTCTACAAGGATCCGCCCTCCATAGAGTTCCATCAGCCACTTTGCAATGGGCAAGCCAAGCCCGACACCTTCTCTCATTTCGGAACGTGCCTGATCGACCCTGAAGAAGCGATCGAAGATCCGCGGGAGATTTTCCGGTGCTATACCCACCCCGTTGTCGACGATCCTCAAAAGGAGATCGTCTTTCCGTTCGCAGCGAATAGATATGCAGCCCTTTCCTGCGGTGTACTTCATCGCATTGTCCACGATAGCTGTCAGCACTCGGCGTAGATGAAGAGCGTTCATCTGAATGACCGGGCTAACGTCCTCAGGTGTCATAATGTCCAATCGTTGGCCTTTTTCATCCAGTGCTGACATGAAGTGCCTGCAAACTTCTTGCGACGCGATCATCACGTCGACCAGATCGATTCTTTTCGGCAACTGGTTTGCGTCTGCTTGTGCAAGGGTAAGCAGATTCTCCAGGAGATCACCGGTCATCCTGGCTTCCTCCACGATCGCGCGAAATGCCTCGCGGGAGTCTTCATCCGCATCGGGGTTCCCGAGACTGTATTCGGCTGTCGTGCGAATATACGCGAGCGGGCTGCGCAACTCATGGGAGGCATCCGCAGTAAACTGCGTCATGCGGACCATAGCCTCTTCGATCCTGGTCAGCAAGTCGTTCCATTCAACGGCAAGCCGCCTCAACTGATCGCCCGCAACTGGCACCGTGAGCCGGCGGCTCAGGTCCCGGCCTGTCACAGCACGGGCTTCCGCTATCAGGAGATCTACCGGCCGAAGCGCTCGCCTGCTGAGCATATAGCCGCCCAATCCGGAGACAAGCAGGATAAGGGGCACTGCTTTGTACATGCCCCAGGTGAAGTTACGTAGCAGGATGCGGTCTTCAAAAAGGGGACTTGGCACAAGCAGGAGTGCTGGACGGCCGGCGTACAGAACGGGCTGGCAAAGCTGACGAAAATGTTCTTTGTCTACGGTGATGTTTCGAAGAGAGCCAACCTGACACGAAGTCCCAGCGGCAGTGGATGCGGGCGAAATCTCAGCCCGAGGGAATACTCTTTCTCCATCCGGGCGAACGATCTCTATCCACTCCCCTTCCGGGAGAACCCCGGCGAGCTCTTCCAGGCGGGCGTCGACGGTGCTTTGGGCTTCAAGGCTAGCAGCTGACAAAACGGCCTCCATACGCGTGGCCCGCATCTGCAGGGTTCTGTCTTTCCACGAAAGCATGGACTCTGCGAGCACGAATCGCATAGCCACGCCGAACACAGCCAACCCGACAGCCAGGATGCATGCATACCAAGCGGCCAGTCGCAGGCTGATGGATAGACGTCTCATGCAGCGGTCGAGGACTTCAGCATGTACCCCACTCCGCGAACTGTATGCAGCAGATGTGGCCGGTCTTGCGTGTGGAGTTTGTTGCGCAGCGATCGCATAAAAACGTAAAGAGTGCTCTCTTTGAAGTCGTCATCTCCGCCCCAGCCGATCTCCGCCAGGATTTCCTTGCGAACGACATGCCCGGCGCGCTGCATCAATGCCTCAAGGAGAACAAATTCCATTGGGGTCAGGCTGATCTGCCTGTCAGCAAACTCGACCTGATGTGTTTCCGTGCGTAGCACGAGATCGCCGTTACGAAGAGGACCTTGCACCAGATCTGCCGGGCGCCTTACGAGCGCTCTAACGCGTGCCAGCAGGACAGCCAGATCGAACGGTTTCGTGAGATAGTCATCCGCGCCCAGATCTAGGCCATGCACGATGTCGCTGCTGGCGTCACGGGCCGTGAGCAGGATGGTCGGCACGTTGATCTGCGAACCGCGCATGCGCTCAAGGACACTGAAGCCGTCCAGCTTCGGCATCATGACGTCCATCACAATGGCATTGAGACGTGTGCGCTGCACGATGTCCATTGCGGCTTCTCCATCATTCGCCACGAGTGCTATGTAGCCTTCGCGCTGCATGGCACGCTGGAGGAGTAAAGCCATCCGTATCTTGTCTTCGACGATAAGGACTCGCATGACAGCAGTATCGGGAGTCTTTGTGAATATTCTGTGACGGCCCTTGATCTTTAGATTGTTTTTAGACAGCTTCCCTAAGATCGCTTCAACGCAACGCAGTGTTCTAAATGCCCATCACCTGCTGCTCTCCGCAGAGCGTCGGCAGATGGTGAGTCGTTGAACGCTTCGCCGCGAGCAGTCAGGAGAGTACGGCCATGATTCGACTGAAACATATCTTCACTTTCGTCCTCTTGATCCTGATTCTTCCTGCTGCGCTATGTTCGGGTCAGATCGATCGCGCTAACCTCAAGGGAACATTGACCGACCCTTCAGGAGCGCTTGTTGCAGGTGCAACGGTAAGCGTCCTGTATCCGCAGACGGACTTTCGCCAATCCGTTGTCTCGACCCGCGCCGGGGATTACACCTTCAGCGGGCTGCCGCTTGGAACCTGCAACGTCACCGTGACGGCTCCCGGCTTCGCAACGAAGGTGTTGAAGGGGGTCGTGCTGCAAGTTGGCCAAGTAAGGACAGCGGATATCCAACTCGCGCTTGAAAGTTCAGCGCAGACTATTGCGGTGAACGTCTCCGTAGCAACGCTCAACAAGGATGACGCGAGCGTTGGTGGCGTGATCTCGACGCAGCAGATCGAGAACCTTCCCATAAATGGTCGGAACTGGGCAGCACTGGAACTACTCGTGCCGGGCGCCGTTAACACCGGCAGCGGCAACCAGCTTACGATCCGCTTTGCTGGCCGCGGCATCGACGACAACAAGGTGACCTTTGACGGGGTGGATGCCACCGGCATTCTTCGCCAGTCGGAAAAGCTCGACCTGCGCGTGCAGTTCTCCTCGGAATCCATTGCGGAGTTTCGCGCTCTCTCCACGGTCTACCCCGCGCAGTATGGTGGCACAACGGGTGGTCAGGTCGATGTCGTTTCGAAAACAGGCACCAACAAATTCCATGGCAGCGCCTACGAGTTCTTTCGCAACGACGTGCTCAACGCCCGCGCACTGTTTTCGAGCAGCCAGTTGCCGCTGCGCCTGAATCAGTTCGGGGCCAGTCTGGGCGGCCCTCTGGTGAAGGACCATGCTTTCGTCTTCCTCAACTATGAAGGTCTCCGACAGGTCATTGCCCAGCCCCTGGTCGGCTTTGTGCCCAGTCCCGCGTACCTGGCAGCTACGCTGGCGAAGAGCCCTGCGGTTGCGCCGTTGCTGGCCTACTACCCTGCCGGCCAGACACCCACCGCCACCGCCAATGTGTACCAGTTCAACAGCTCCGGCAGGAACATCCAGAATGAAGACTTCGGCCTTGTTCGCATCGATCAAACCTTTGGCCCCAGGACTTCGGCCTACCTTCGTTACAACCTGGATCAGGCCCGCCTCGTGGTGCCCAACGGCGACAGTACAGGATATCTGGGTGACACGACAAGCTCCCAGCAGGACCCAAAGAACGCTGTGCTGTCGGTGCTGCATACCTTCCGTCAGAACCTGGTCAACGACGCCGAAGTGAGCGTCAACAGGACCCCGTTTTACGCGCAGAACAACAGTCTTGCTCCCTTCCAACTGGTTGTTGCGGGTTTCTCCACACTGCATGACACGCTGCAGCAAATCCAGGGATCGACCGCCTACTCCGTGGTAGACACGGTCAATCTCGTCTTCGGCAAGCATGGCATTACGACCGGTGGGGGAGCGCGGCGCGTGCAGCTTGATCTACTCAGCACGCAGGAAACACAGTACGCCGCGACGAGCGCGACAAACCTGCAGAACAACAGCCTGAGCGCGGCCACGTTCCTCGCGCGTACGCCAAATGAGGACGCACGCAAGACCGAGTACGATTTGTTCTTCCAAGACCAGTACAAGTTCTCTCGCAACCTGCTATTCAGCCTCGGACTTCGCTATGACTCATTCGGCAATTTCGCCGGCGTGAACGGGCACGACCTGCCCTTTGACCCGAGAAGCTGTCCTGCCGGGTACTGCCAGGCCGGCCTTTCCTTCTACAACCCCGATCATGGTGACCTGCAGCCCCGAGTAGCCCTGACTTGGTCTCCGTCTTTCCTGCGTGACCAGACGGTGTTTCGTCTTGGCTACGGCCTGTACTCTGGAGAGTCGCAGTTGGGTGATCTGATAGCGCCTCTGAGCAACCTCGGCCAAAGGCTTTCCTACACGGCCGCACAACTCGGAACGCCCAGCTTTCCGCTTTCTCCCGTGCTTACCTCTGCCGCACTCGCGTCCAACGCGCCACGCGGGCTCGACCGCAATCGCGTGAGTGAACAGGTGAATCAGTGGAACGTGTCCGTCCAGCAGATGTTTCCGTTCGGGATCGTCAGCGACCTCGGCTATATCGGCAGCCATGGAGCGCATCTGCCCGATCACACGGTGGTCAATGTTCTCAATCCTGTTACCCGTCTGGCTCCGCTGACCAACTTTGGTCTGGTGGACTATAAGACGTCGGACGACAACAGCAACTTCCATGGGCTGGTCGCGTCCCTCACCCGGTCGTACTCGGGGGGCTTGGTATTTGACGCCACCTATCTTTGGTCCCACTCTACTGACGACGGCGCAAACGTCGGGAACAACGCCGGTGGAGAGACCGACTACCCGGAGAACGTTGCCTGCCGCATCTGTGAGCGAGCCAACAGCGATCAGGATATCCGCCACTCCTTCACCGCCAACGTGGTTTACCAGCTTCCCTTTGGCCGCGGAAAGCAGTTTCTCAACCACGGCTTCCTCAGTCATGCGCTCGGAAACTTCCAATTCAGCAGCTTGGCGGTTGCTCGCACCGGCCTGCCTGTCAACGTCACGGTTTCACGCACAGCAGCAAGCCTGCCGGATGGCGACACGACTGCACCGCAGCGCCCGAATCTCGTGCCGGGTGTTTCCCTGATTCCGCCCGGCGGTCGCACACCGCAAAACTACATCAACCCTGCGGCGTTTGCTGTTCCAGCTGCCGGCACGTTCGGGAACGCGCCTCGCAACCTGCTCCGCGCCCCTGGAACCTGGCAGGCAGACATCGCGCTGCAGAAGGGGCTTTTCACCTCGGACCGCTTTGCCCTCAACTTCCGTGCCGATGTCTTCAACCTGTTCAACCGAGCTCAGTACGGCGCGCCGGCGGCGGTCTTCAACACAGCCAGCTTCGGGCAGATCACCACACAGATCAACGCAGGCGCAACCGGTACAGCCACCCAGCGGGTGAGTCAACTGAGCCTTCGCGGAACCTTCTAAGTCAGCCTTCCACAGCCTGCAGGAGAGTCACTATGCCTTTGCTCAATCGTCGCTCGTTCGTTGGCCTTGCTTCCTCTTCCGCTTTGGCATGCTGTTTTCGCCTGCGTGCTCAAGGAACCCGTATTTTGCTTCCTGTGAACGTATGCGGTCTTTTCGGATACATCGAGGCTTCCGGCAAACTCGCTGTTGCCGCCCGCTACGACGCAGCCCTGCCATTTGCGTCCGACTGGGCCGCGGTGCGGCGCGAAGGGCGCTGGGGGTACATTGATCGCAGCGGCAAAGAATCCATCGTGCCGCAGTACGACGAAGCTCGCAACTTTCGCTACAACTGCAGCCCGGTTCGCGTGGGCGACGAGTGGCACTTCATCCGCCCTGACGGAAGTGAGGCCTTCCCTCAGCGATTCGAACTCACGCGCAGCTTCCAGGACGGGCGCGCACGTGTCAGAGTCAACGGGAAATGGGGCTTCATCGACCCGACCGGGAAACTCGTCATCCAGCCCATCTATGACACCGTTCATGGTTACAGCGACGAAATCGCTCCGGTTCAGCTCAATGGCAAGTGGGGCTTCATCGACAAAGCTGGCGTTACCATTCTTCCGTTCCGGTATGACACCGTCACAAGCTTCAACGCAGGCGTCTGTGCGGTTCTGATGGACGGCAAATGGGGCTTCATCCGCCGTGATGGCTCCGTAGCGCTGCCTGCTGTCTGGGAGAAGACAGGGGAGTTCAGCGAAGACCTCTGCCCGGTAAAGAAGGACGGAAAGTGGGGGCTCATCGATCTCACCGGAAAGCTTGTTCTCACGCCGCAGTACGACGAGATGGACTCATTCGACGCTGCCCATATACTCGTAACGCTCAACGGGCGATTGATGTACCTGGATCACACGTTCCAGCCTATATGGAAGGAAAAGACCGACTGTCCCGCTGGCACGAGCCTCCGCATGTACAAAGCCCCGGCCTGACAATAGTTCCTTCTTCGGCATGCAGCGTTCCACGGAAGGAGAATCTCGATAGCCGTTGTGAGGCGTTGCGTCCAAGGCAGCAGTCCGCGCACTTCATAGAAGGCGAAGCTTTGACGGCGATGCCACTTTGCTTTGCCACTTCACCGATCCGCACGTACGATCCCTATATCCAGTCTGCTGCTTAGTTTGCACAGTGATGATGACTTCGGTGGGTGAAGGGACTCACCCGCAACATCGGTACTTCGGGCAGCTATGATCGATCCTGTGAAACAGATGATGCGCATTGGAGACCTCGCCAGGCTTGGGAAAGTCACTCCGCGCACTGTCCGCTATTACGAAGGCCTTGGACTGATCCCTCCGGGAGAGCGCGAGGGCACCGGCCAGCATCGTTACCCCGAACAGACTGTTGTACGCCTTCAAAAGATCGACCAGTTGAAAGCTCTTGGTCTAAGTCTTGAAGACATTGGTAAGGTAATTCACCTCTACTTTGAAGATCCCACCGGCAGGAGAGCCAAGATCAAGGTGCTGGAGATGCTTCGTAGTCACCTTGCCGAGACCGACAAGCAGCTGGCCTCACTCAAACAATTTCGCTCCGAACTGATGGAGCACATCCGGCGCTTTGAGGGCTGGCTGGACGAGCAAGCGAAATAGGTCTACTCTTAGTCAGAACATGACGTTAACGTCAACTGTGTGTTTTGAAGTGAGGCCTGCGTTGAGCGAGCATATTGGATGGATAGGACTCGGCAAACTGGGTTATCCCATGGCCGTCAATCTGCTGGAGAGCGGCTACCCTCTCACCGTTTACAACAGGACCCGGACCAAAGCTGAGCCGCTCGCCGAGCGTGGAGCGCAGGTAGCAAGTGATCCTTTGCAGCTAGCGGATAAGGGTCGCATCGTTGTGTCGGTCCTCTGGGACTCTGACACAACCGAAAGTCTTGTGACGCCTGCCTTCCTTGCACGCATGGTGGGTGGAATCCATATCGGTATGTGTACCGGCTCACCCGAGGCCGCGAAGAGGCTGGCGAAGCTCCATGCAGACCATGGTTCAGCGTATGTGGAGGCTCCGGTCTTCGGTCGTCCTGAGGCAGTCACAGCACGCCAACTGGCCATTCCCTATGCTGCTCCCTTGGACGCAAGGAACCGCGTAAAGCCCGTGCTTACCGCCATGGGTGGCTCTGCACTCTTCGATATGGGAGAACAGCCAGGAACTCCCACCGTGATCAAGCAACTCGGAAACTTCCTCATCATCTCGGCTACCCGCTCCCTGGTGGAGGGTCTTGCCATCTCGGAGAGTGCGGGCGTCGACGCAACGGCCGCGGTGAAGATGCTCACGGAGACACTCTTTCCTTCGCCGATTTATCGCAGCTACGGCGCGGCCATTGCTGAGAAAAAGCATGTCATCAACGCGTCCCCGATCCCAGCCAAGGACCTTGGACTCTTCCGTCGGCTAGCGGAAGAGTATGCCCTGCCCCACCCAATCACGCAGACGCTGCTTCGGTTGACCGGCGCAAACAGTCAGTAGCGCTTGTGCAAAAACACCATTCAACAACCAAGTCATAAACACGAGGATCTGTCATGAGAGCTGCATGGTACGAACGAAACGGAAGCGCACGGGATGTGCTGATCGTCGGTGAGCTTGCAAAACCCGCCGTAGAACCCGGGAAAGTTCTGGTCAGAGTGCACGCAACCGGTGTGAATCCATCGGACACGAAGCGGCGAGCACGCGTTCCTCTGCTCCCCGGAAACATGCAGCAGATTCCGCACCAGGACGGAGCCGGTGTTATCGAGGAAGTAGGTGAGGGCGTCCCTTCCTCCCGACTCGGACAGCGAGTGTGGATTTACGAAGCTCTGGTCGCAGGGAAAGCTGGGTGTGCCGCACAGTACGTCGTCGTTCCAAGCGGGAATGCGATCGAACTCCCGGCAAACGTCTCGTTTGAAGTGGGCGCATGTCTTGGCGTTCCGGCTTTGACGGCGCACCGTTGCGTATTCGCGGATGGTCCGGTGAAAGGCAAGACCGTCCTCGTGACCGGTGGCGCGGGCTCTGTTGGTAATCATGCTATCCAGTTCGCGAAGGCGGCGGGAGCCAGGGTCTTCACAACCGTCAGCCGTCCCGAGCAAGCGCTCGTGGCCAGAGCCGCGGGTGCGGATCTTGTGATCAACCGGCATGAAGAAGATGTGGTGGGTCGAATCCAGGAGACGACGAACACCGTAGGTGCTCCAGCCGTAGACAGGATCGTGGATGTTGCCTTTGGCGAGACACTTGCCTCTTCCATCAAGCTCCTCAAAGTGGGCGGTGTGATTGCCACGTATTCCTCAGATACTCAGCCAGAACCAACCATTCCGTTCCTGCCTCTTTTGTTTCTCGACGCCACCATCCGCTTTGTGGACGTTTACGTGATGTCGAAGGAGGCGCATGAGAGCGCGATTGCGGCAACTACAGTGGGTCTGAGGGAGGGTTGGCTCACACCCACCATCGCTTCTCGTTTCTCACTCGATCAGATTGTCGCAGCTCATGAGGCGTCGGAGTCCGGAAAAAACATCGGTAAAGTTGTCATTCATCTCGACTAGAAACAGGCTTTCGCTGCTACAAGACCAGTTGGCTAATTTATCCCCAAAAAGTTCTACGTTGGGTTTGGGTCAATGCGTGTCCGCAGGGACTAGTTTGAAGTAGCGCTAGATCCCCGATGCGCTCATTTCAGCAAGTGCGGATTTGTTTGTTAGTGTGATCTCCACATGAAGCTCACGACCGTCTGTCCTGTCGCCTCCACATCGCGGATTCTTACGTACAAGGACGCACTCCTTCCATCAGTAGATCCAGAACGATGTTCTGACCGCGGTTCTGCGTGATCGCATCGACGATCACGCCGAACTCGGTAGCCAGGCCTGTCATGCCCAGCAACACCATGAAGTTCCCGTAGCCAGGCAGTGCAAGCACGGCGGGGTCAAAGAACGCGAGCGCGCCCATGTCCACGGCGCCGGCCAGCTCGGCCGCATCTGTAAGTGCCTTGCTCATTCGGGAATGTCCTGAAAGTGCAAAAGCCGCCCGAAATGGGCGGCTGTAAACCAAAGTGGTTTCTTCTAAGCTGGAAATTGATTTGCCGGTGCTACTATTTCAACCAACAAGAAAGCCCAACAATCCAGAGGTGTGAATGGGTATCGACTCGGAAGACGAGCTTAATTACTTTGTCCGCAAGGCTAACGTCTCGCAAATTATCCAGGAAACGATTCAAACCGGTGGCGACGCATCTACTGTAAGGACAATGGCGTTCAGTGGCCGCTACGGTACGCTCGGCTACGTTCCTGCCACGAGTACAGCCGCACGAGAAAGACGGGAGTTACCGCAAAGTTCTTACGCTTACGAGCGTGAGCGATACCGAGCATGGCGAAAATCGCGAGACGGCGAAATGTTCATGCTCGATGCGGTCGATCGGATCTTGGACCAGTACCTCGATGAGCACGTTCTTGAAAACGGCGGCTACTCACGCGACGAAATCAGGGTCGAGATGGTAGGCCCGCAAGGAACATGCACGGACTGCCAAGCAGGTCTTACACTCTGGCTGACAGACACCAACAAGTATTTCGATAACAAAGGCTGGCCGTTGAAGGTTAGTCTTCGCACAAGGTGGACTTCTGGTAGAGCGGAAATGCAGGGTATGCGGCCAAATGCGCGCGACCTTTCCCACACCTATGGAAGTCTTGGTGCGTATCCTAAGAATGGTCTGAAAGGCGCCGCTGACCAACATGGCTTTCGTGCGCCTGCGCCCCATCATAAGTTGAAATTCTAGATTTAGTTGAAGTTCTAGATTTCGTTTCCCTGTTTTGGTAATGTCAGACCTTCCACGCGCGCTTGACCTGCGTCAACGGCAGAAACTTCAGCCCAGGCCGCGCCGATGACATCGCATGTCGGCCGTTTGGGTGAACGAAGCTGGCGATCAGATCCTCGCCGTCCTGGATGACGACGAAACCCCCGCGCTGAGCCTGGAGCGGATACTGCCACTCAAGAGGCTGTGCTTCACGGCGCAGTGCGCGGCCGCATCGGCGACGGTGGTGCCGGCGCATACCGCTTGGATCAGCGCGAAGGCCGAGCCTGGTCGGTGTACTTGTCGCGGGAATCGTCGGCGATGTCGGTGCCGGTGATCGCCAGGATCACCTTGCGTAAAACTCGGACATTAGCTTGGATCATCGGATCGTCTCCTTCGATTGCACACGGTCGGCATGGTTGTACAGAGGGCCGGATTGCAGGGTGCGGAGGTAAAGGGAAGGCATCAGGGTAAAAGTATCCCAAACGCACGAAACCCGCGCTGGGCGTGGGTGTGATCGAATCCACGCGACTGGCGCGGGTTCTACGCTAAGTTGTTGGTTGCCCCCCAGGGATTCGAACCCCGATTGAGCGAGTCAGAGTCGCTAGTCCTACCATTGAACGAGGGGGCAACACAGGTTGGGCTACTTCAGGAAAGTAGCGGCAGCCGCAGGCTCGGCGGGAGCCACAATCAGCCGCCTTAGTGAGTGTACGGCGGGTTAAGTTTCGGGTCAACCTCGGAGCCCACATCACGCTTCCTATGAGCGACATACATAATTGCTGATCGTTTGCGCTAACGTCGATATCGCCGGCGATACCGTTTTGAATTTCAAAGTTCAGGGGAGAACAAAACGGGACATCTTGCCCCTGATTCTTGTAGTCCCATAAGGTGCATGTTGAACTTGATAAATTGCGTGTGCGGCCGCCGGTGGGAAGTCGTACACGTGCCCTTGCGGCGGGTCTGTTCTGACTCCGCTGTGTGCCTTTGCGGTGAAACCCTCAAGAGCTGGAACGAAGCGGCTGATTACCACTTTCAACCCGCCGCGATCGGCCGAATACCCCGTTGCGAACGCACCAGTCACGCGGCGCGCCCTCACCTTCCGCCAAACGGCATTCCCTTGCCCGTGCATGTCGGAACGCCCCCACTCACTCTCTGGCACGGCAGCGCTATCGCCATTCGCAGCACCGCTCTACACCGTACTACTCTTCACGCAGCACCTCGAGAGGTTTCTGCCCGAGCACTCGATGACTCGCCAGCCACCCGGCTGCCACGGTAAGCGCGGCCGTACAAAGCAGCGCCGCCAGGCTCAGCCCCCAGGCAAACGTGTACTCGAACTTGAGCGCACGCACCAGCACAAAGCGGGCCATCAGGTTGGCGAACAGAATCCCCACCAGGCCAGCCACAAGCCCTAGTACAGCGAACTCCAGTGAGAAGATCGCCGCGATCCGCGGCCTCGTCGCGCCCAGCGTCTTCAGCACCACCACCTCGCGGATGCGCCGGTAGCGTGTGCCCGCGATGGCGCTTGCCAGGATCACGATCCCCGCGAAGATACTGAACGACGCCAGGAACTGGATCACCCGCGTGATCTGCAAAACCGCCTGCCGCACCGTCTCCAGTGTAGCCGCCACGTTGATCACCGTAATCGTGGGGTAGTGCTGGTACAGCACACGCTCCAGCGGAGCCGTCGCCGCCGGATCGCAGTGCACACCGCCGTACCAGACCGCTGGAAACCCGCCCAGTGCTGCCGAAGGCAGAATGTACTCAGCTCTTGAGTAAGCGTGCTGCTCGTCAGCGTCGACGAGCGCCACGACCGTGGCCGTCACATCCGTATCCTGCAGATTGAAAGTAATCGTCTGCCCCACACCTACATGCAGTCGTGTCGCCTGGTTGCGGCGCAACGCGACGACCGGATGAGAGGCCGCATCTGCTGCTTGCTCTGCCGTCCACCACGTGCCTTCCACCACCTTGTCCCCCGGAGGCGGAGCATCCGTCGTCGGCGGCGAAGTCAGGCTCACCGAATTCAACGCCCGCTTAGGCATATGCTCGATCGTCACCTTCGCCGCGGGAGTGCCGTTGATCGCCATGATCCTGCCACTCACCACCGGCAGCAGCTCCGGAGTTCCACGCACTCCCGGCTGCTGCTTCAGCAGCTCGCGAAGTCCATCCACCTCACGCGGCGCAATGTCGATCAGGAACATGTTCGGCAGGTTGTTGGCCGCCAGCACGGCCACTTGGCTCACCACGGCACGCTGCGTGATGTACACCGCCGTAATCTGCATCACACCCAAACCCAGCGCCGCCAGCAGAGCCGCGGAAGGATTACCAGGCCGATACAAATTCGCCAGACCATGCCGCAGCACCGATGGCAGATGCAGCCGCGTCCCCGCCAGGAACAGCTTCAGCAGTCGCAACAGGGCGGCGCTCATTGCCAGCAGGATCAGCAGCACCAGCGCCAGCCCGACCGCGAAGATCGCGCCGACCTGCCGCGAGTCCGACACCAGGTACGCCACCAGCCCCAGCCCAACAAGGATCACCAGCACGGCAACAATCTGTACACCGGACTCGCGCGCCTTGCGCAGCAGCCTCGACGAAAACGGATCGTCGCTCGCCTCCACATTGCGCCGCAGCACCAGCAGCGGCCTCACCCCGCGAATATCCAGCAGCGGTGGCAAAGTAAACAGCAGCGTTGTCAGCAGGCCTGTACTTAGGCCCACTGCCACAGCCTTGCCGTCCACATGGAACGCCGGCTGGATGTGGAACAGCTTCGCCAGGAACAGCGGAAACGCCATCTGCACCAGCAGGCCCAGCACCACCCCCACCACACCGCCAAGCACCCCCAGCAGCAGCGTCTGCAGCAGGTAGATCTTCATGATCTGCCCTGACCTCGCCCCCAGCGCCTTCATGATCGCAATCGAATCCAGCCGCGACGCCAGGTGCGCGCGCATCGCCATCGCCACGCCCACCGCACCCAGCACCAGGGCTACCAGCGACATCAGCGAAAGCAGACCCGTCGCGCCGTCCAGCCCCTTGCTAAGCGCCGCGCTCGCATCGCGATAGTCCTGCACCGAAGCATCCGGCATCGCGCCCTCGAGCTGCTTCTTGAAAGCCGCAATCTCGGCGTCGGAGGCCGCCGCACCCTGCTTCGGTCCTGCCAGCGTGTACAAGTACCGGCGCGTAGCCCGCGAGCCCTGCGCCAGCAACCCTGTCTGCGCCAGCGCGTCGTTGGTGATCAGCACTCGCGGCCCCGCCGAAAAGCTTCCCGACAAGCGATCCGGCTCATCCTCCACCTCCGCCGAAATGCGAAAGACACGGTCGCCCAGCTTCAGTCCATCGCCCACCTTGGCATGCAGCCGAAGTAGCAGATCCGATCCCACCGCAACCGAATCCCCTGTAAGGGCCTGCCGCAGCGGTATAGCCGGATCCAGCACCACCTCGCCATAGAACGGATACTTTGCCGGATCGACAGCCTTCAGCGAAACCAGCAGCGGATCGAGCGATGGCGGAGCCGATGCCATCGACAGCAACTCCACCACTTCGGTCGACTGCATGCCTTGAGCCGGCAGCCTCGCCAGCGCCGCCTTTTCCGCGGCCGTCGGCTCAGCGTTTAGGCGGGCACTGAGATCGGCTGACAGGATCGACCTCGCCCGCAGCAGCAGCATCGACCGGAACGACGCCGCAAAGCCGCGCACGCCCGTGAGCGCCGCCACCCCGATCGCGACAGACAAAATCACAAACGCAAACTTCCCGCGAGAAGATCGCAGCTCCCGCGCGGCGATCCGGCTCGCGGTGGCATAGCTAAGGCTGGGCATCGTTGTTCCCTCCTCGCCTAGGCCTGGGCCGAAACTGTTGAAGCCGGAACAAACTCCGCCGGCGCCTGCTGCTCGTCCGTAATCACCAGGCCATCGCGCAGCACGACGCGCCGCGTTGCATAAGCTGCCAGCGCCGGATCATGCGTCACCAGCACAAGCGTCGTCCCCTCAGCGCGATTCAGGTTCAGCAGCAACTCCAGCACATGCTGCCCATTCGCGGTATCCAGATTCCCCGTGGGCTCATCCGCCAGCACCAGCAGCGGCCGCAGCACAAACGCCCGAGCCAGCGCCACCCGCTGTTGCTCCCCGCCGGAAAGCTGTATCGGATAGTGATCCAAACGCGTAGCCAGCCCCACCGAAACCAGCAACTGCCGAGCCCGCTCCAGCCCGGTCTTGCGGTCGCCGCCCGTATCGTTCAGCTCATAAGGCAGCAGCACGTTCTCCAGCGCCGTCAGAGTCGGGATGAGCTGGTAGCTTTGAAACACAAAGCCAATCAGCCGTCCCCGCAACTGCGCCAGCTTGTCCTCCGGCATGTTGCTGATGTCCTGTCCATCCAGCAGCACCGCGCCAGAGGTCGGACTGTCCAGCCCCGCCAGCAGCCCCAGCAGCGTGGACTTCCCCGACCCTGAAGCCCCCATGATCGCGGCAAATTCGCCGCGCTGGAAGCTCAGGTCGAGTCCCTTCAGGATGTCCACCTGCGTCCCGCCCGTGCGCAACGACTTGCGCAGCGCCTGTACCGCAAGAATTGTCTGAGTCCCAGCCTGAGGGCCGGGTATTGAGGAGCTGGAAGCCAATGCGGTCAACGCGAGAATGCCTCGGTAAAATAGGAGTGTGCGCCGGTCATCTAATTCCTCCATGGTACCTACGCTTTTTGCTCTCATGTTGTTCCTGCTCGGCTGCAACGCCGATGGAGCCAAGCCGGCCATCGAAACCGCCTCTATGAACAACGCGCCTACCAGCGTGGCTCCCCCATCCACGCCCGCAGCGGCAACGTCCTCGTTGCCCATCATCGACTGCTTCGGCGACAGCCTCACCGCCGGCTACAACATCGACCCCGGCGGCAGCTACCCTGACGATCTCCAGGCCAATCTCGACGCCAAGGGCTACCACTATCGCGTGGTCAACTCCGGTATCAGCGGCGAGACCACCAAGGACGGCCTCAACCGCATCTCCCGCGTCATCGCCCGCCGTCCGGAGATCGTCATCGTCGAGTTCGGCGGCAACGACGGTCTGCGCGGCGTTCCCGTCGAGGAATCCCAACGCAACCTGACCGAGATCGTCAGCCGCCTCCAGGCCAGCGGCACAAAAGTGGCTCTCGCCGGCATCACGCTGCCCCCGCAGTTTGGTGGCGACTACATTCATCGCTTCAACGCCATGTACCCCGCCATCGCCCGCAGGTTCCACGTTCCGCTGCTGCCCTTCCTCCTGCAGGATGTCTACGGCGTTGAAGGCAGCATCCAGCCGGACGGCATCCACCCCACCGCCCAGGGTGCGAAGCAGGTTGCGATCAACGTGGAAAAGCTCATCACCCCTCTCCTCCACAAGTAAGTCGATCAGGTTGAAGCGCCAGCGGCGCGGCTCATTTCAGCCCAGCCCAGCCCAGCCCAGCCCAGCCCAGCCCAGCCCAGCCCAGACCAGACCAGACCGCAAGGGCTGGGTTTGCATGTGCAGAGAAAACATAGGGCCAAAAGCCCGGCTCACTGGTCAGCCACAACGCCTATGCAAATCGTTCGCGCGTATCAGGGCCGCCCAGCTACGTCGAACCATCGTCACGTTACCCACGGTAGTACGGCGTAATTCCCTCCCTGTGGGATGGAGTGACCCTCGCCGTTTGGATACGGTGAGTAGCGAAGACCTGCACAGAGCAACAAGCACTCTGAGCAGCACAAAACCTGAGCAGCACAAAACCAAGCACGCAGCCAGGGAGACACACTCCCGCGCTGCTCACGAAAGGCTGCCCAGAGCACGATACGGCAGCAAGAGCCTTCGCCATGCCACAAGCTGCCCCACTGAACCCTGTCCCGCTCTCCCGAGCCAGCATCTTCACGCACGCCATCCTTCGTGACGTCTTCCTCGCTTCACTGCTCGAATCCGCCGCCAGGCCATGGGCTGCCCCTTCACGTGCTGCCCATCAATATCCGGTGAGAGCGTAAGCATGCGTCTTCGTACTCGCGCCTTCCTGCTGACCTTCGTTCCCATGGCGCTTGTCCTGGGCGTCAGCTTCCTCATCGTGCAGCTCTTTGTCGCTAACACCGTTCGCATCGGCCTGCGGACATCCCTGCGCCAGAACGAACGCAGCATCGCCAAACTTCGAGACGAAAACTCCCACCAAAACAGCCAACTCCTCAAGGCATTCAGTAATAACGACGACCTGAAGAACGCCGTGATGGCCTTCCAGCCCAGCAAAGCGCCGCAACTCATCAGCAACGCTGATCTGCTCGCTGCCCCGTTTGATCCCAGCGCGCTCCAGACTGACGAAACCCTTCATGCAGGCAGTTCCGCCGCTGCGGGCTACGATCTCCAATCTGAATTGTTGAACTTCGGCGTGCACGCCGGCCTTGATTTCCTCATGGTGTCTTCGCCGGACGGAACTCCACTCGCCGGCGCTGTTCGCGCTGGCAACGGCTCAGCCGAGCTCGTTCCCCTCTTCGCCTTCCCGCAGATGGAAGAGGGTGGCCTTGTTCTTTTCCGCGGCGAACCCTACCAGACCGGCACCGTTCAGCTTCAGTCCCACGGCAACGTCATCGGCAGTGTCACCCTCGGTGAGCGCCTCAAGCTCTCTGCGCTTTCTACCTCCACCGTTCTCCTGCATCACGGCTACGTCATGCAGTCCGACGTCGAAAAGTCTCGCCTCACCGGTATCGTCGAAAGCCTCAGGCAGTGCCCGCAGCACAGTGAGTGCTACGTCCAGCTCAACAGTGTCGAGTGGCTCACCCTGCCCATCGTGCAGGACGATAACCCAAGCGGCTGGAAGCTCTACAGCCTCATCAACGTAGACGATGTCGTCAGGCCTGTCACCTCCAAGCTGCGCCACATCTTTGAGGTCTTCGCCATCCTCTCGCTCGCCATCACGCTGGCCTGCAGCTTCGTCTGGTCCAGAGCCATCGTGCAGCCCATCGCCCTCATGGTCTCCCACCTACGCCAGGCCGGCGACACCGGCAAGCTGCCGGAGTTCAAGGGCCGCGTTCCCAACATCCGCGAGATCCGCGAACTCGCCGGCAGCTACGACGGCGCCGCCACAGCGGTGCAAAGAGCCCAACTCGATCTCCACAACGCGTACGTCGAATTCATCTACGCCCTCGCCAACGCGCTCGATGCCCGCGATGGCTACACCGCCGGCCACAGCAAGCGAGTCAGCGACCTGTCCTGCACCATCGCCATGGAAATGAAACAGTCTGAGCTCGACATCGAACGCCTCCGCGTCGGCGCACTCCTCCATGACATCGGCAAGATCGGCATTCCCGACTCGGTGCTCCAGCACCCCGGCAAGCTCACCATCGAAGAGTTCCGCACCATCAAGAAGCATCCGCTCATCGGCCGCCGCATCCTGCAGGGGGTCCAGGGCTTTGCGAAATACCTTCCCGCCATCGAACTGCATCACGAAAACTGGGACGGCTCGGGCTATCCCAAGCGGCAGTCCGGTCAGGAAACACCGCTCGACGCCCGCATTATTCACGTCGCCGACGCTTATGACGCCATGACCAGCGACCGCGCCTACCGCAAAGGCATGACCCACACCCAGGCCATGGACCAGTTGTCCGAACACGCTGGCACGCAGTTCGACCCCGACGTCGTCTCCGCTCTCTTCGCGATCTCCGGTTTTGCCCGCACACAAAAACTAACCGAGACTCTCTCACCCGCGGGATCGCCCGAGTTCAAGGTCACCGTGCCGGACCTTGTCCATCACATCATGGCCGAAGACGCTCGCCCCACCTACGCCATGGCAGGTGCGGAGGCAGGCTCCTCCAAGCTCCCCGTCTGCTGACGCACGTAGTGTCCAGTTAGGTTCGGGCAATCGTTAACGCTCGTTGTCCTGAGCGGAGCGCGAAGCGCGCAGTCGAAGAATCAACGCATTTGCCGGCGAGCGCCGCAGGCCTAAGCGAGTTCACGCTACTTCCTACTTCCTGTTTCCTGCTTCCTGCCTCTACCCCAGCACAACACTCGGCTGCACCAGCGTTCCCGCCACACGCTTCGTAATAGCCACCAACTGCCGAGGCCCCGCAAACACCTTCACCAGCGAAGCCGAAGAAAACTCCGGCACATTCGCCGTCATTCCATTGCGCAGCCGCCCAGCGGTCGCATCGTCCACGCTCACCGCAGGCATCTCCGGCAGCAGCGTCCGAGGATGCGGCAGCCGCGCCTCGATCTCCGCTGGCGTCAGCGCCTTCAACTCATCCATCGTGATCGCCTGCTCCAGCCCAAATGCTCCAGCCCGTGTACGACGCAGACTGGCGAGGTGCGCGCCGCATCCCGCAAGCTGCCCCAGCTCATGCGCCACGGACCGAACATACCCACCCGCCGACACATGCATCGTGAAGCTGGCCATATCGCCCTCAAGCCCTGTCAGATCAAACCCATGGATCATGATCCGCGCAGGTTTCACCGGCACTTCTTTCCCTTGTCGAGCCAGCTTATGCGCTGGCACCCCGTTGATCTTCTTCGCGGAAAACACCGGCGGCATCTGCTCCATCTCGCCATGAAATCGCGATGCCAGCGCCCTCAACTCGTCCAGCTCACAAGTCAGAGGTACCGCCTCACCCGCAGCCGTCCCCTCAAAGTCGAACGTATCAGTCGCGAACCCAAACCGGATCGTCCCCTCATAGAACTTCTCTGCCTGTCCAAAGAACTGCGCCAGCCGAGTGTACTTCCCCAGCAGTAGCGGCAGCACGCCCGTGGCCATGGGATCCAGCGTCCCCAGGTGTCCCACAGACTTCTCACCTGTAGCCCGCCGCACCAGGTTCACGCAGTCATGCGAGGTATACCCCGCTGGCTTGTCCAGCACCAACAACCCGTTCACGCACTCACTCCTTCACCAGCGAGCCGCAAAGAACGAACCCACCAACGCCTTCACTTACAACGTACAACGGAGAACGTACAACCGAGAACGGACAACGTACAGCGGCCCCTCACCGGCTCTTATGGTCGATCAGGCTCAAAAACTCATTCCGCGTCTGCAACTGCGACTTGAAAACCCCCATCATCGCAGAGGTAACCGTCGAGGAGTTCTGCTTCTCCACCCCGCGCATCATCATGCACAGGTGCTGAGCCTCCATCACCACGCCCACCCCCTGCGGTTGAATGGCATCCTCGATCGCCTCAGCCACTTCCCGCGTCAGCCGTTCCTGCACCTGCAACCGCCGCGCAAACACGTCTACGATGCGAGGAATCTTGCTCAGCCCGATCACCTTGCCCCGCGGCACATACGCTATGTGCGCGCGCCCAAAGAACGGCAACAGGTGGTGCTCGCATTGAGAATAAAACTCGATGTCCTTGACGATCACCATCTCGTCATAGTCCACATCGAACAGCGCGCCGTGCAGCACTTCCTGCACACTCTGCTTGTAGCCGCGGGTCAAATACTGCAGCGACTTCTCCATCCGCTCCGGAGTCCGCAGCAGCCCATCGCGTGCCGGGTCCTCACCTACTCGCCGCAACAACTCCGCATATATCTGCTGTGTGCTGGCCTGGGCTAACTCTATCTGCGCCGCCTCAGCCGCAACCCGGGCAGGCACCGCACCCGGCCGTTCCGGGGTAGCGTTCTCAACTGGTTCTTTCGTACTCATTCCGTTCCGTTCTTTCAATCTTCGCGAATCGACGCCAAGCCGTTGCCAAAATAATCAAACGAATTGTTATCCGTCTCCTCCACGCGAATCCGCTGCAGCTTCGCATGGGGGTACGCCGCATAAATCCGCCAAAGCTCCACACACACATTCTCCGTACTCGGAACCTCGTCGCGAAAGCAAGGAAGCGTATTCAGATTCGCCATATCGAACTGCGACAGCACTTCCGTGTGCGTGAAGGCATCCAGATCCGAAAGGTTCGTCACCATGCCCGTAGCCGGATCGACCGGCCCGCGGAACGTCACCTGCAGCACATAATTGTGCCCATGCCCGAACGGGTTGTTGCACTTGCCAAACATCTCCCGGTTCGCATCCGCGCTCAGCGCATCCACATGCAGCCGGTGCGACGCTGAAAACCGGTACCGCCGGCTGAAGTGCGCAACCGGTCCACGGCCCGCCGCGCTCAAGCGCCTTCCCCATAGAAGTCCGCGAACAGGTCGGCCATTTCGTACACCCGAACCCGTTGCAGCTTCGCATTCGGAATTTTGCCATCCAGCCTCCGCCAGATCGCAATCGCAATGTTCTCCGCGGTAGGTTGCACTCCAGCAGGTTGCATTCCAGCAAGTCGCATTCCAGCATGCTGCATTCCAGCATGCTGCATTCCAGCATGCTGCAAAGTCGTATTGAACTCCGGCACCTCGTAGTTCAGGTGCCGATGGTCATACACCGAGATAACCTCGCTCTCCATCACATCCTTCAGCAGCTTCAGGTCCACCACGAAGCCGGAAGTCGGGTCGATGTTTCCCTTCACCGTCACTTCCAGCGTGTAGTTATGTCCATGTCCCTGCCGGTTGCTGCATTTGCCAAACACGCGCAGGTTTTCCTCCTCACTCCACGCGTCGTTCCAGTAGAAGTGAGCAGCGGCGAAGTCGGCTTTGCGCGTAAGAAGAATCATCGTAAGAACTCAATCACCAATCCATTTGGATGCTTCTAACCTTGGATGCCTCTAACCGGCCAGCGATGCGATTGCATCACGTCAAGGCCATGCTGAACGCCAGGAATGAAACCCGAAAGCTAACAGCTAAAAGCTAAGAGCTAAAGGCTGCCCGCCACTCACCGCCCAATCCGGTACTCCCTGCCCTTCCACTCCACCTGCTTCACCAGCTTATGCCGCATCCAGCTATTCACCAGCAGAAAGCAGAAAAGCGGCAGCCCCAGGGGTGAAATGGCCGTATTCGTAAAGCCGAAGTTCGACCGCGCCGCTCTCCGGTAGAACCGCAGCAGCGTCCGCAGCCAGAGCAGCACGATGACCGCCTGCTGCCAGAACACCAGCCAGGGCAGCATCCACAGCAGTGCCGGCAGGCAAAGCAGCAGGATGTCCAGAAACCGCCAGGCAGCCAGCCCCAGCGCGTACGGAAACAACTGCGCCAGGTTCTTCGTCCAGCCCTCCACCATGTCCGCAAACCCGCGGTACATCTGCGTGCTCACCGCATCCGGCGCGTACCGCAGCCGAATCCCGTACTTCGCCCGCTTGATGTTGTACGCCAGGTCCACATCTTCCAGCACCGACCGCCCCAGCGCCCGGTGCGCACCCACCGCGATGTACGCCGCCCGCTCCACCATCAGGAACTGCCCATTCGCCGCCGCCACCCGCTTCGCCGGATCATTCACCTCCGCAGGCTTGTACACCGTCGCCAGCTCGCTGAACACCAGTGGCATCAGCACCCGCTGCGCCAGTCCCACCACAATCTGCCGCGGAGAGTAGCTCAGCAGCGCCACCCGGTACTTCTCCATCTCGCCGAGCGCATGCTGCAGGCTGCCATTCTCGTGGATCGTGTCCGCATCCGTGAACAGCAGCACCCGCCCCCGCGCCAGCCGCGAACCAAACCAGCAGGCATTCGACTTCCCCGTCATCGCCGCCGTGTCCGGCGGTGGAGCCGCCAGCACCTGCGCTCCGGCCCGCCCCGCAAACGCCTGCTCAGCCAGCTCCCGCGTCCGGTCGGTCGACCCATCGTCCACCACCAGCAGTTCCCAGTCTTCCCCCAGCGGAAACAGCGCGGAATCCTGCTGCAGCAGCGACTGAAGACACACCGGCAGGTTGCGCTCCTCATTCCTCGCCGGCACGATCACCGTCAGCCGCAGCGGCCAGCGCTCTTCCTCCGCAGGCTTCTCCTCCACCTGCGGAGACACAAGCCGCACCGGCTCGTCGTCCATCGGCAACCCGAGGATCGGACTGAACTTCCCGCCTTTTCCGACTTGGTCTTCCGCTCTGCTCACCCACTCACCGCCAGCTTCGTATTATAGAAATCAGTGCGCCGAACCCTCTCCAGCCTCGTTCTATTCAGCCTCCTCGCAGCCACTGCCTGCGACCGAGGCCAGCAGCCCGGCCAGGTCGGCCGCCCCGCTCCGCTCTTCACCGTCACCGACGACCAGCGCACTGTCGACCTCGCCCAACTCCGCGGCAAGGTAGTCGTACTCAACTTCTGGGCCTCCTGGTGCCCGCCCTGCCTCGCCGAGCTCCCCGGCCTCAACGCTCTCCAGCGCGATCTCCCGCAGGTCGCCCTCGTCGGCGTCTCGTTTGACGAAAACCACGCCGCCTACACCCGCTTCCTCACCCTCCACCAGACCGACTTCATCACCGTGAACGACACCGCCATGCACGCCAACGAGCTCTACGGTTCTGTCCGCCCGCCGGAAACCTACGTCATCGACAAATCCGGCATCGTCCGCCGCAAGTTCATAGGCCCCCAGGACTGGACCTCGCCGGAAATCGAAGACTTCCTGCGCAAGCTTGCCGCCTAGCGCCGCAGCCTTCACGAACTCGCTAACCAGCTAACTCGCTAACCAGCTAACTTGCTATCCTCTACCCATGACCCAACTGGACGTCCTCTACCGCTACGACACCCCGCCCACTGAGGCTGCCGCCATGGCGCTCGCCCGTGTGCGCGAGGTGTACGGCATCCGCGGCCTCGTCACCGACGAGCGCGCCCGCACCGTCCGCATTGAGTACGACGCCACCCGCCTCACCGAGCCCACCGTGCACCAGCTCCTCCGCCGCGCCGGTCTCGATGTCGTCGAGCGTGTCTCGCTCATCCCGCCGGTCCCCGAACCGGAGCCAGCCCAAACTCCAGCAGCCTGATCCTGACAATCCTGACGCCGAACCTCAAGCTCAGCCTCCACAGCGGAGGCTTGTCCTCATCCCCCCAATCGGGTATTCTTATCAAGTTGCTTCTCTGCAATGTGCGCCCGTAGCTCAGCTGGATAGAGCAACTGGCTACGAACCAGTAGGTCGGAGGTTCGACTCCTTCCGGGCGCACCATAACTCCCCCAAGTTCCTTGTTGTGTTGAACAATTTCCTGGGGTTGAGACAAGCAGCGAAGCCGGGATGGGCTGCTTGAACATCGAGATTCATCAACCCGAACTGCAGGCGCTCATCAACGAGCGTATGTCCACAGGTCTCTTCCGCACCGTCGAGGACATGCTTCGGCAAGCTCTGGAAGACAGCGCGGTATCGCCCGAGCTTGCGCCGGAAGTAGAGAAGCCGAACTTCACAGAATTTCTCAAGAACTCGCCGTTGTGGGGTTCCGGTTTGACTGTCACAAGAAGCAAAGATTTGCCGCGAACAGTCGTCTTGTAATCCGCGATGCCCCGCTATCTGGTTGATACAAACCCCATCTCCGAGTTCTCACGTCCGAAGCCGGACGCGGCGGTAATGCATTGGTTCCGGGCGGCTGATCCGCTTTCCCTTTACACAAGTGTCATTACGCTTGGCGAGCTTCGCCTGGGGATCGAAGACTTACCTTCCGGTAGGCGCCGAAACGACCTGGAAGATTGGCTCGCAACTGGTTTGCCGAACTGGTTTGCAGGGAACCTGCTTCCCGTAACTGGTGACATAGTCGAGCGATGGGCCAAGCTGACCATCGCCGCAAAACGCAAGGGAAAGACGGTCGGTATGTCGGATGGTCTTATCGCTGCTACCGCGTTCCAACATGGCTTGACGCTCGTAACCCGCGACGTCTCGGACTTCGAAGACTTGGGCATCACCCTCCTGAATCCGTGGCTCGCACTGCTCTAGAAAGCAAAGCCTCACCTTAAAGGTTCTGCGTCTGATCTTTCGCAAGGACTTGCCCAACCAAGCGCGCGTATAGTGAATTAGGACTCTTCAAGTCGTGATTCACTTCGAAGCGTCGTGATTCGAGGCAAGGCTCAAGCGTGGTGGCACTCAACGAAGCAAAAGTAGGGCAATCCGGAACGGTGGAAGCTGTTGATCTGCCGGAAGATGTAAGCCATCACCTCGCTCATCTTGGCTTCCTTCCCGGTGCCGGGATCAAGGTTCTCCGCCGCGCTCCCGCGGGCGATCCCACGGTCTATCGTGTCGACGGCGTGGAAGTCGGCCTCCGTACCGAAACCGCCCGCCATATCCAGATCACCGTCGCGGAAGTCTCCGAAGGGGCTGCCCAGTGAGCGCCTGCTGTGAGCCCGGCGGAACCGCTGTCCTTGAAGACTTCCGCATCGACACGCCTGAGCCGGTCGCCGGTCGCCGCCTCAAGACAGTGGCTCTCATCGGTCCACCCAACTGCGGCAAGTCCACGCTCTTCAACCGCCTCACCGGCCTCCGCCAGAAGACTGCCAACTACCCGGGAGTCACCGTCGATCACCACTCCGGTCGCATGAAGGGCATCGGCCGCGGTGACCTCACCGTCATCGACCTCCCCGGCATCTACTCGCTCGCCACGTACTCTGAAGACGCTCGCGTCGCCGTCGACGTCCTCACCGGCCGCATGCCCGGCGTTCCCGCGCCCGACGTGGTCCTTCTCGTCCTAGACTCCGTGCACATGAACCGCCAGCTCATGCTCGCGCAGACCGTCTTTTCCCTCGGCCTGCCCACCATGGTGCTGCTCAACATGGCAGACCTCCTCGAAGCCCAGGGCGGCAAGCTCGATCCTCTCGCTCTCTCCCAGGAGCTCGGTCACCCCGTCGCCCTCGTCTCCAGCGCACGCGGCACCGGCATGGAGCTTATCCAGAGCTTCCTCCACCAGTTCGGCGGGCCGGTAGAAACCGCTCCTCAGCCCCTGCGCCTCCCTGTGTTGCAGAGCCCGGCAGCCAGCCGCAAGTGGGCCATGCAGGTCTCGCAGCGCACACGCTACCAGGCCCCCGAAGCTCCGCGCTGGACCAAGCGCCTCGACGCTGTCCTGCTGCATCGCGTAGCCGGGCCGGCAATCTTCCTGGTCGTCGTCATCGCCGTCTTCCAGCTCATCTTCCTCGCCGGCGCCCCCCTTTCCGACTGGCTGACAAAGATCCTCACCTCCGCTGCCGTCTACATCACGCAGGCCATGCCCGATAACTGGATGCGTGCCTTACTTCGCGACGGCCTTTGGAACGGCGTGCAGTCCGTGCTCGTCTTCCTGCCGCAGATCCTTCTCCTGTTCCTCTTCATCGGCATTCTCGAAGACTCCGGCTACCTAGCCCGCGCCGCCCTCATTGCCGACCGCGCCATGCGTGCCATCGGCCTCAACGGCAAAGCCTTCATCCCGCTGCTCAGCGCCTACGCCTGCGCCGTCCCGGCCATCATGGCCACGCGCACCATTGAGAACAAGCGCGAGCGGCTCGCCACCATCCTCGTTGCGCCCTTCATGACCTGCTCCGCGCGCCTGCCGGTCTACACCCTCATCATCGCGGCCTTCGTGCCCAACCGCGGCCTTTTAGGACACGTCGTCGGCCTCCGCGCCGCGGTCATGCTCAGTCTCTACGCGCTCGGCTTTCTCGCCGCGCTGGGCACGGCGAAGCTCCTGAACTCGTCCGTCCTCAAGGCCAACCCCGCGCCCTTCGTGCTTGAGCTCCCGCAGTACCGCTGGCCCACCCCGCGCGGCCTCGCCTTGCGTCTGTATGACCGCTGCATGCTCTTCCTCAAGAAAGCCGGCACCGTCATCCTCGCCTGCACGTTCCTGGTTTGGGTGCTCAGCGTCCTGCCGCTCCACGGAAGCCATTTCTCTGATCTCACAGACAGCGTTATCGGCCACATCGGCCACTTCATCGAACCCGTCATCCGCCCTCTCGGATTCAACTGGAAGATCGGCATCGGCCTGCTCAGCAGCATCGTCGCCCGCGAAGTCATCGTCGGCACCCTCGGCACGCTCTACGGCGTCGATCCGGAAACCCACGCCGCCAGTCTGCAGGCCGCGCTCCGCCACGACATGACCATCGGAGGAGCTATCGCACTGGTCGTCTTCTTCGCCTTCGCCATGCAGTGCACCAGCACCCTCGCCGTGGTCCGCCGCGAAACCAACTCCTGGAAGTATCCCGCCCTCCAGTTCGCCTATATGACGGGCATGGCCTATCTCGCCGCGCTGCTCACCAACCAGGTCCTTTCCCGCATTCTATGAACTCCAGGCAGCCGGCAAATACATCAAAGTGTGTGGTAAGTTTTTTTTGAGGTGAACCGTGGCCACCGCGCAGACCGCCCTCCCAGAGTTTTCTCCCGTAATCACAGCAAGACTTCGTGCGCTCCAGGAAAAACTGGGTGCAAACGACTTGGCTTCTGCCTTGGACAAGAGCCTTAACATCGCCGATTTCATCGCTGATACGGTTCACGATCCAGACCGGAAGCTCCTCGTGGAATCAGGCGGCAAGTTCACGGAACTGAAGCGAATCCTCTAATGCCGGATCCCGTCGCTCGTATAGGCCCTTTTGAAGAGGCACCCTACGATCCAGAACCCGAGCGGGAAAAGATTCGCGGCCGCGTTACCTTAGCTGCAACCCTCGTCTTCGGCGCGGTGCTCATGACAGACCTCCTGGCCGCATTCCTTGCGTCGGATGCCCGTTGGGCGCGAGTCAAGGACGCCATGCAGGTCGTTCTCCCAGCCATCAGCACGATCGTCGGCACCATCATCGGCTTCTACTTCGGCGCTCAAAAGCGTTCCTAAGCACCTGGCTTGCGAACTTGCTAACCAGCTAACCAGCTCCCACAAGCAAAAGAGCCGCGGCATTTGCTGCGGCTCTTCCCTCCCTACGAGTTCAGGCTACTTGTCCGCGCTGGCCGAAGCTCCCCAGAGCGCCGTGCTGCCGCTCATAGTGCTCGCACCCCACAGCGCCGTGCTGCCGTTGGTGACTCCCGCGCCCCACAAGGCCGTCGAGCCGCTCGTGGTGCTCGCGCCCCATAGCGCGGTAGCCGCCTGCGGAGTCGCCGCGCCCCAAAGGGCTGTCGCGCCCCATAGGGCCGTGAAGCCCTGCGGATCGTTCGCGCCCCACAGAGCCGTACTGGCAGCATTGCTGCCCGCACCCCACAGAGCCGTAGCGCCCCACAGAGCCGTGCTGCCAGTATCCATGCTCGCGCCCCAAAGGGCGGTGTTACCGAGCACGAACGCGCCCGCGCCATACACATTGCTCGCACCCCAGAGGGCCGTAGCTCCCCAGAGAGCCGTATTGTCCGTCACCAGCGATACCGTCGCGGACGCCGGATCGAACGAAGCCAGCGGCGAAAGAGCCGTTCCCAGCGGAGCCGTGCCCGACTGCGCGTCAGTCACAGCCGCGGCGATGTCCAGGTAGCCAGCGCCCTGCGTGAAAACATCGTTGTGATCCGTGTAGGTCACGCCGCCGTCGGTCACCGTGCTCGTCGCCGGCAGAACGTTCTTGTTGGCGTTACGCATCAGGATCGCCTTCACCTGGTCCGGCGTCAACGAAGGAGTCGAGTTCAGCAGCAACGCCACGGCGCCGCTTACCACGCCCGTCGCCATGCTTGTGCCGCTCAGTGGCATGTAGGCGGGCGATGGCGTTGAGGACTGAGCGCCCGTCTGGTAGAAGCTGAGGGGCGTGAAGAAAGTCGGATTCTCTGACTGGAGGTTGTTGGCCGGCGCCAGCAGGCTCGTCACGAGATTCCCGGGGGCGACCAGGTCGGGCTTCACCACGTGGTCGCCAAAGGTCGGTCCCTTTGAGCTGTAGCTGGCCATCACGTCATCGCTCAGAGCAGCGGTATTGCTCGTGTTGGTGGCGCCCACCGTCAGCGTGTACGGATCGTTGCCTGGAGCCTCGATAGTGCCATACCCCTCGAGGTTCAGAGCGAGGTCGCGGCCGTCGTTGCCCGCGGCGGCCACCACCACGATACCGGCCTTCCACGCCTGCTCCACGGCCTGGCAGAGCGGATCGAGAAGGTAGCTCTCGAACACCGGGCGCCCCAGCGACAGATTGATGACGCGGATGTTGTACGTGCTCTTGAGCGCAACCGCGGTTTCGATAGCTTGGATGACTTCCGTGTCGGTTCCCTGTCCGTTGGCATCCAGCACGCGCAGGTTCAGTAGATTCACGTTGGGAGCGATTCCAACGAAGGTGCGGAAGAACGGCTTGCCAAATGAAGCAGCGCCATTTCCTCCGATAAGCCCCGCTACATGCGTTCCATGTCCATAAGGATCGGTCGCAGGCGTTGCCTTGTTCGTGGTCGTCGTCACCGTGAAGTCTTGTGTATAGAGGACGCGAGAGCCTTTTGTGCCCTGCAGGTCCTTCACCGGTGCGATCCCGCTATCGATCACGGCCACACCGATGCCGGTACCGAAAAGGCCTTGCGACCATACAGCGGGCGCATTGATCGGCTCGGCGGTATATTCACCGGTGGTCGCGATCGAGACGGTTCCGGGAGGGATCGCTCTCGTGCTCAGCACGCGATCTAAGCTGATGTACTTCACATTAGGAAGTGACTCGAGAACGTCGACCACTACGAGCGGTAGCGTGGTTTGCAGCGCATTGATACTGCTCATGAAAACCGGCGTCGCTGCGCCCAGCGACTGCAGTACGGAAAGGTCCAATGCTGTCGGGGCGGCCTTGTACTGAATGATGACTGAGGCAGAACGAGCCTGCTGCGCCAGCTTGACGAGATCGGAAGAACGCTTCCCCCCTTGGCTGGCATTCGCGCTCACAACGGAGGTAGCAAGAACAGTGGCGAGCGCACACGCGCGACGCAAGGCTTTAAAGTACGGCATCGGAGAAATCTCCTGGCGAAAAGTGAGGCAGCCATTTTCCCTTTACCGTGAGGCCGCCTGGCTTAGCTCCGCCAGGAATGGCAGTAGCTGACCCGCGTACCTGCGGCCGGTGTCTTCGGACACTCTGTCGCTGCAAAGGGTAACTGAACTACTCGCTTAGAGTACGTCGGTACCCACCGCTTCCACATGCCCCGTGCATGCCCGCCGTTGTACCACTGGAGTGTCAGTAACGTTACAGCTTCAGTGTCAGGATGTTCGCGCTCCGGTATCGCATCTCAGCACCTGCGCGCCTAGCCGCCGTCGATCTCTACCGCTCGCCCCAGCTGAGCTTTGCTCGCAGCACATTGAACAAGCCATTCGCATGCAGCCGCAGCAGCCGCACGCAAAGTTCGCTGCGTCGGCAAACGATGCGGTCGCCCAGCAGCAACTCCAGCGCTTCCTGCCCATCCACCGTGATGTACGTCTCGTGAGGAACCGAATCGATCACCACGCCAATCTGCGAACCGCCCGGCACTACGATCGGCCGGATCGTCAGCAGGTGCGGGCAGATCGCCGTCAGCACCATCGCATCCACGGTCGGCATCAGGATCGGCCCGTTCGCCGCCAGCGTGTACGCCGTAGATCCCGTGGGCGTGGAGATGATCACGCCATCCGCCCGAAACCTCGCCACAAACTCCCCATCGAGTTCAATCGCAAACTCACCGATGCGCGCGATGGCTCCCTTCGCCAGCACCACGTCATTTAGAGCATCCCAGCGCCGGAACAGCCGCCCGTCACGGATAAGCTCCGTAGCCATCAGGTTGCGCGTATCGATCGTGGCGTGCCCGCTCAGCCACGCATCGAGCGTCTCGTACATCTCGTTCAGCGGAGTCTCGGTGAGAAAGCCCAGCCAGCCCAGGTTCACCCCGATGATCGGCGTACCCGCCTGTGCGAACGCACGTGCCGCCGAAAGCAGCGTGCCGTCGCCACCAAGGGAAAGGACCACATCCGGCCCTTCAGCAGGCAGGTCCGGCCGTTCTATCGCATCGTTCACGCGGTTCAGGTAAGTAGCGCTGTCCGGGTCCAGCAGGTACTGGCAGCCATGCTCATCAAGCCACGCAATCACTTCAGGCAGAATGCCTTCCAGCTCTGGCTTCTGCGGCTTGGAGATGATGGCGACTTTGGGCATAACGAGCTAAGTGTACCCGCGCCATCACCCTTTCGCGCGGTTCAAGGAATCAACCTGCACAATCCGCCGCGCTTCACCCCCACCGCGCATGCATCAGAAACTCGCGATTCCCTTCCATCCCAAGGATCGGCGAATCGATCACGGCCACCACCTCACCACCCGACTCCCGCACCGCGTCTCTCACCTTGTCTACCGCCATCTGCTGCGCCGCCGGATCGCGCACAATGCCGCCCTTGCCCACATGCTCGCGGCCCGCTTCAAACTGCGGCTTCACCAGCACCACCGCGCTTCCCCGCCACGCGCCACCCACTGGAGCCAGCGCCGTGGAGCACAGCAGGCAGCACCAGCGTCGCTGAAATGAAGCTGACATCCATCGCGAAGAACACAACATGCTCGTGCCCACTCATCGCAGCCAGCGAGCCGGCGGCCAGCGTTCGCGCATTGGTCCTCTCCAGCAGTGTCACCCGCTCATCCACGCGAATCCTGTGAGCCATCTGCCCATATCCGGTGTCGACAGCCAGCACACTCTTCGCTCCACGCTGCAGCATGCAATCGGTGAAGCCCCCGGTGGAAGCTCCAATGTCTGCGCACGCGAGCCCAGCGACATCGATCCCCCAGGTCTCCAGCGCGCCTTCCAGCTTCAATCCGCCGCGGCTCACATAGCGCAGGTCATCACCCAGCATCCGTATCGCCGCGTCCTCCGCTACCGGCGAGCCAGGCTTGTCGATCTTCTGTTCGTCCACCAGCACACGTCCAGCCAGCACCAGCGCTTGCGCCCGTTCGCGAGACGCCGCTAAGCCGCGTTCCACCAGCAGTTTGTCAAGACGCACCTTCATGCATCTCAAGACTAGCGCGGCAATGACCTGTCACCATCCTTGCCGTACACTTGGGTGGTATTTCTCGTGAGCAATCTAAACTGTTGGCCGGTGCGTTGTTATGAGTAGGGAGTCCGAAGTGCCGTTGGCACAAAGTCCTTCCCAGGATGATGCAGACGTGCTCGCAAAAGTGCGGCGCTGCGACGAAGCAGCCATGGCGGTCCTTTATGACCGGTACTCCAAGGTGGTCTACTCGGTAGCCCTGCGCGTGCTCCGTGACCCCTCCGCTGCGGAAGACATCCTGCAGGAGATCTTCATGCAGATTTGGCGACACCCCGAGCATTTCATCGCCACACGAGGCTCTCTCGGCGGCTGGCTCGCAGTCGTCGCTCGCAATCGCTCCATCGATGTCATTCGCCGCCGCCGCCCCACCGAGGTCGTCGAGGAAATGAATCTGCCGGCGGCCGGCAACCTTGCCGTGGAAGCAGAACGCAACACCATGATGATCCGCGCTCATGAGGTCATCCTCCAGCTCCCCGCCGAGCAGCGCAAAACCTTGGAGCTTGCCTTCTTTGAAGGCATGACGCACACCGAAATCGCCGCGCTGACCGGCGACCCGCTCGGCACCGTTAAGACGCGCATCCGTTCCGCGCTCCTGACTCTTAGAAAGGCGTTCCAGGCATGAACATGGCGAACCACATGTCGGAAGAAGACCTGGCCCTGTTTGCTCTGCAACTCCTGCCGGAGAATGAGGCCGCTGCTGCTTTCTCCCACCTTAGTTTGTGCGAAGACTGCCGCGCTGAAGTAGGCCGCATCCAGGGCGACCTCGCCCTGATGTCTTTTTCCGTCGATGAACAGGCTCCGCCTGCCGATGCCCGCGAACGTTTTCTCCAGGCTGTCGCCTCGGAAAGACGAACTGTACAAGCGGAGCGCGCCGCACCGGCAGCAGAGTCGCCGGCCTCCCCTGCAACCCCGTTAGCTCCCATGGCGTCTCCCGGCAACGTGGTTCATATACAGCCTCGTGAGTCATCCGCCAGGCGCGCCAACTGGGCGGCATGGATGGGCTGGGCCGTTGCCGCTGCCTGCGCCATGGCTGCGGGTCTCCAGTTCCAGCAACGCCGTCAGGCGCAGACCGAGCTCAATTCCACGCAGGCCAGTCTTGCCGCGCTTCAGCAGTCATCCTCCACCTCCGAGGCCGCGGTCTCCGCTCTCACCGGCCCCGGCGCACTCAAGGTAGCCATGCATCAGCCCACAGACCCCGGCGCGAAGCAGCCTCATCCTGAGGGTCAGGCAGCCTACCTGCCGGATCGTGGCGCCCTCGTCTTCGTCGCCACCAATCTTGAGCCGCTAAAGCCCTACAAGGTCTACGAACTGTGGCTGCTCCCTTCTACTAAGGGTGCGGCTCCGGTCCCCGCCGCCAGCTTCCGTCCGGACGCCGCCGGCAACGCCAACGTCATCCTGCCTACCGGCCCCAAGCTGATCTCCATCAGCGGCTTCGGCGTCACCGAGGAAGATGACAAGACCGAGCCCAAGGCCCCCACCCTGCCCATCCTCCTGCTCGGCACCTCTCGCACGTAGATCGTTCAGGCTGTGTTTCGTCAGGGCAGGACTTCAGTCCCGCCCTAAGAACCAAAAAACACAAGAACGCGGGCTTCAGCCCGCGCTAGCCTTGAACCCTTCTGTAGAGCTTGCCATCTCGAAGGGAGCGCTCCCTCCACTCTCGTCATCTCGACCGGAGCGTCACCTTTACGCTCGTCATCCCGACCCCAAAACGCTCCCTCCACTCTGGTCATCTCGGCCGAAGCGCGAAGCGCTCCCTCCACGCTCGTCATCTCGACCGAAGCGCGAAGCGCTCCCTCCACGCTCGTCATCTCGACCGAAGCGCGAAGCGCGTAGTGGAGAGACCCCCGCATTTCGTCGGCGAGTGCCGCAGGCACAAGCAGGTTCACCATCTACACGGCCTAGCCGCCGAGCCCGGCAATGGTCCCTCGAAGTTGGCAAGGCGCGCTGGATCTCGACACCCAGGAGCTTCGCTCCAGATCCGCACGAAGAGTGTCGAGGCCTTCCCATGTGAGCGCATCGGCCTGTTCTCGTCAGTTGAGGACGCCCGGGCACCATCGTTCCGAGAGAAACCGACTCAGGAGGAGTGAACATGCTTCTTGCAGGAAGAGTCGCCGCTAGATCTGAACCATGCCCCCATCAACGAACAGTTCAGCGCCGTTCACATAGCTGGCATCGTCTGAGGCGAGGAATAGAACGGCTTTTGCAATCTCGTCCGGCCTTGCCGGGGCGGCCGAGAGGGATGTCTTTCGACAGTTCCGACAGGAGTCGTTCGGCATTGTCCCGGCCACCTGTCGCCTTCTCAATCGAAGGAGTATGTACTGGGCCTGGGCTGACGACGTTTACGCGTATCCGCCGTTCCCTGAGTTCGTTCGCCCAGGTCCGCGCCAAGCTCCTCACCGCGGCCTTGCTCGCGCTCAAGACTCCGAACCCAGGTATTCCCTTGATCGTCCACATGGAAGCATTCAGAACAACGGCCGCCCCGTCGGGCATCAATGGCAAAGCCTTCTGCATGCAGAAGAACACGCCTTTGACATTCGCGGAGAACCCGGCCTCGAACTGGCTTTCAGACACCTGCTCAAGCGTGAGGTGTTCAGCCGTGCCGGCATTCGCGAACAGGATATCCAGCCGCCCCGCCTGCTCTCTCACCACCGCGAACAGTCGGTCGAGATCCTCCAGTTTGGAAACGTCGCCCTGGATGCCCACAGCGCCATGACCGATCTGCTCGATCGCCGCTGCGAGTTCCGGACTCCTTCGCCCTGTGACAAAGATCCTGGCTCCCTCCTCTGCGAGCAGTTTGGCTGTCGCCAATCCAATGCCACTTGTTCCGCCCGTAACCAGCGCAACCTTGTTTTCAACTCTTCTCGACATGCTTGCTCCCCTCAAAGCCGATGATCCTTCATCCAATTCCAACGCTTTGGTTGGATATATATGAGATTCCAACTTCTACGTTGGAGATTCAAATAGGATCGGTTCATGGCTTGGGATACACAGGAAACACGTCGTCGTCTGCAGCAAGCGGCATGCGCGGAGTTCACCGCACATGGTCCGGACGGTACGACCATGGCACGGATCGCAGCTCGCGCGGGAATCAACAAAGAAAGGCTCTACAACTACTTCGGGGACAAACGACGACTCTTTGAGACGGTGCTCATCGAGGAACTGGAAAAGCTCGCTATCTCGCTCGGAGCAAACGCTCCCGGCCTGGAGAATATCGGGGAATATACGGGCTGCATCTTCGACTATCATGCCGAGCATCCTCAACTGGTTCGGCTTCTGCTCTGGGAGGGTCTATCCGAGGGTCCAGCCGTCAACGAGGCGGCTCGCACGGCTCACTATCAGCGCACGGTTGCGATGTTTGCCCAGGCGCAACGGGACGGCACGCTGAATGACGATCTTGATCCAGCAAAGCTGGTCTTTCTACTCATTGGACTGGCAGCGTGGTGGTTTGCCGTACCCCAGTTGGCGAGCATGGTCACAGGATCGGATGGAAGTGCTTCAACGGAGCGAAGCCTGCGCCGGGCTTGTGTTGTGACCGCCGCCCAGCATCTGGCTTCCCCAACCCCGTAAGAAGCGGCTGCCGGATCGTCGCGGAAGATGTTGGTGCCGGCAACGCGCTCTGGTCAGGTACCCTTCTGAGTTCACGCGAAATCGCTAACGCAATCACAACCATCAGGCAAACAGAAGAGGCCCGCAAATGCGGGCCTCTTCTGTCAAAATCCTTCCTGATGAGGAAGCCGTCGGCTCAAACAGGCGCCAGACTGGCTACTTCCTGTTGGCTACTTCCTGTGTTTTACGGAGCCGTCACCATCACCCGCACGCCCGTGCCCTGCAGCGTCACATGCGTATCCACGGTGTCGGTATCTGTGCGAATCACGGTCAGGTAGCGGCTGTCGCCCGAGGTTACATAGACCTTACCCGTCGGCTGGCCCGTGGTCGCTGCCACTGAGTTCGGATGACCCCAGACGGACGTCGCCACGGTGCTCGTGTTGTCGCCCGGAATCGTCGCGGTCACAAGGCCGGTCGTCAGGCTCACCACGCTCACCGAGCCCGGCGTCGTGCTGTTGCCGGCATTCACCACGTACGCTCGCGAACCGTCCTGCAGAATCGAGACCATCACCGGATTCACACCGACGGTCGCCGTCTTGAAGATCGTTCCGAACCCCGTCGCATCCACCGGGTTGGCGGTGTTGCAGTTCGGGTTATTGGCCTGTGCTGTCTGGTTGCAGAGAGGAATGTTGATGATCGTCAACGTGCCCGGGGTCGTACCGTTGCCTTGGTTGACCACCACCAGCTGGTTGTTACCGACAACGCTGGAAAGCCTCGGCGAGATATCGGCCCACACCGGGTTCGGCGCCCCGCCGCTCGGCGTACTCGGAAGCGTCACCGTGGGATTCACGTTGTCTAGCGCGTTGTTCACCACGTTGATCACGCTCACCGTTCCCGATCCCTTGTTCAGGATGAAAGCACGGCGAGTGTCCGGCGTCATCACGCCATACACAGGCGTTGTCCCGGTCGGGATGGTCGCGGAAATCGAAACCGGCGTGCCTTCGATCGCAGCAACACCGGCGCCGCCCTGCAGGATCGCATACACGCGTTCCGCACCGTCCGCTCCCACCACATACTGCGGATTCGAGCCCGTTCCCGTGCTCAGCGATTGCACCAGCGATGGGCTGGAAGGATTGGAAAGCACGGCCACCTGGCTCAGACCTGGCTCCGGGATGAAGATGTCTGACGTTCCCGCTACCGTGTACGCCGTGATGCTGGCCGGCAGCGCGCCTGCGGCAAGCTGCGTCTGCACAATGTCACTGGTAATCAAGTTGACGGGATTGTTCAGTGCGAAGTTTTCCAGCACCCCGGCCGTGTTCACCGTGTAGCCGTAAACACCGCTGAAATCCAGTCCGAAGTAGCTCGGATTGCTCACGATCGACGGTGTGGACAGGATCGTGTCGCCGGAAAAGTCAACAAAGGTCACCAGTCCGGCTTGGTTCGGCACTACGGTGCTGGACGTGTTGCTCACCGCCACCGCGAACTTCTGAGGCTGTGACGCCGGTCCCACCGGGTTGATGGCGCTCACCACGGGGCGGTACTGATTTCCGCAGCCCGCCAGACCGCCTGCCAGCAGCAGTCCCAGCGCGGAAACTCCGGCGCCGCTCTTCAGCCTGTTCTTCTTCTGTTCGCTCTGCGGATACGTCAAACGCTCTTTACCAACCCTTGCCAAACCTGCTCCAAACGCCTGAGCCGTGCTGGCTCGCGCAACCATCTGATTGTAACTGAGGGAAAAGACGGATGAACGAACCCGAAGTAATACTCGATATGCTCGGGGGACGTGAGAAACTTCCCCGCTCCCTCGCCGTTGTCGGCCTGTCCGACAACCCCATGAAGCCCAGTCACTCCGTTTCGGCCTACATGCAAGCCAATGGTTATCGGATTCTGCCCGTCAATCCCGCCGTCGAAGGCCAGATCCTTGCTGAACCCGTTTTTCCGTCGCTGGCCGACTTGGTCGCAAAACTTCCCGCAAAACCGGACGTGGTCAACGTCTTCCGCCTTCCGCGCGCCATCCCCGCCATCGTCGAAGAAATGATCGAGCTCGGCCTCAAAAATCTATGGGTCCAGCTCGGGATCGTCAACCTGGAAGCCGCCGCCCGAGCCGAAGCCTCGGGCATCAACGTTGTCATGGATCGCTGCATCCTCATCGAACACCGCCGCCTCGGCCTTTAGCTTGGCCGCCTTGGCCTTCAACTTGATTGCCAATCTACTTGACAACATCACGCCCCAAACGTCTGCGCCGATCGCCCAACACGCACAGTCCGCCGTACCAAGTACCGGCAGGTCTGCCGTTAACTCCCCTGAAAAGAAGATTTTGCGAAAGTTTGCCGGGAGGGGCGTCTCTCCGCCAGACAACTCCCCGACGAGTCCCTCATACAATGACCCAGATGCCTATTCGCCGCTCTTCGCTACTCGCCATCGTCGCCATGCTCCTCACGCTGGCGGTCGGTCGATGTGCCCTCGCCCAGAACGCGGAGGTCGGCGACGGCACGCCGGGCCCGGTCAAAGCGCTGCACCTCAGCGTCGAACTCACCAGTCTCGGCCAGCAGATCGCTCCCGGCGGCACGCTCCAGGCAGGCCTCGTCTTCACCATTGAGGAACACTGGCACGTCTACTGGGTCAACGCCGGTGACTCCGGCGAGCCCCCCTCCGTCAAGTGGACCCTCCCCGCCGGCATCACCGCCGGTCCACTCCAGTACCCTCCCCCCTCCCGGCTACCCCTCGGCCCGCTGATGAACTATGGCTACGAAGACCACGTTGCCTACCCCATCACCCTCACCGCGATTCCAGACACAAAACTCGGTAAGGCCCACCTCGACGCCCACGTCAACTGGCTCGTCTGCTCTTCGCAGACCTGCATCCCCGGCCGTGCCCACCTCGGCCTCGACGTCAACGTCGTATCCGGCCCTGTCCCCGCAGCGCCCGCGATAGGCGCACTTGGCGAGGCCGTCAACAACCTCCCGCAGCCGCTACCCGCCTCCATGAAGGCCAGCGCAATCTCCGGCAAGGTCTCCTCCGCCACAGGTCCCACCCCAGCCATAGACCTCACCGTGCACACCGGCAAGCGCCAGCTGGACGCCGAGTTCTACCCCTTCGACCCCACCCAGATCAACAACCCCGCCGACCAGGTCATCCAGCCGCTCTCCGACGGCGTCACCCTCCGCCTCCTCGTCGACCCCACCGCGACCGCCGTCCCCACCAGCCTCCACGGCCTCCTGAAGGTGGGCGACACCCAGGCCTACGACCTCACCGTTCCCATAACCCCCGGCACCCTCCCCACCACCCTCCAAGGCAGCAACCGCAAACATTCCAGCCTCGACACCGCCAGCAGCATCACCCTCTTCAGCGCCGTCATCCTCGCGCTCGTGGGCGG
This sequence comes from Granulicella sp., assembly GCA_965198545.1. Taxonomy (GTDB): domain Bacteria; phylum Acidobacteriota; class Terriglobia; order Terriglobales; family Acidobacteriaceae; genus Granulicella. Next base: position 157,654 of record CBDAPS010000008.1, read on the forward strand.
CCTGCTTCTGAACCTCATGCCGTGTGTCTTTCCGGTGCTGTTCCTCAAGGGCCTGGCCCTGGTTCACTCCTCAGGCGAGGAACGAAGCCGCCAGCGCCTGCACGGTCTGATGTACACCCTGGGCATCCTCATCTCGTTCTGGGCCGTCGTCACAGTGCTTCTCGTCCTCCGCGCCGGCGGCCAGGAGCTCGGTTGGGGCTTCCAATTGCAATCCCCTGCTTTCGTCGCCGTGCTGGCGATGATGATGTTCTTCCTCGCCCTCTCGCTTGCCGGGCAGTTCGAGCTTGGCCTCTCGCTTACCAGCGCAGGCGGCGAGCTAGCCCAGAAGCAGGGCCTCACCGGCAGCTTCTTCACCGGCGTTCTCGCCACCGTCGTCGCCACTCCCTGCATGGGCCCGCTCATGGGAGCCGCCGTCGGCTTTGCTCTCGCCCAGCCCGCTTGGCTCACGTTCCTGGTCTTTAGCGCGCTTGCGCTGGGCCTCGCGCTCCCCTACCTCGCACTCACGCTCCAGCCGCAGTGGACTCGCATCCTGCCCAAGCCCGGCGTCTGGATGGAGTACCTCAAGCAGCTCACGGCGCTGCCACTTTTCGGCACCGCCATCTGGCTCGCCTGGGTCTTCGGGCATCTCTACGCAGGTGCCGCTAACGCCGGAGTCGACCGCTTGGTCTGGCTGCTGGCCTCATTCCTCGTCCTCGCCATCGCAGGATGGGCACTGGGCAAGTGGCCGGCTCGCTGGGGTTCAGCGATCGCCGCCGTACTCCTGATCGTCTTCGCTGTAACTCTCCCACTCCGCAAGCCTAAGGCGGATACCCTCGCCTGGCAGGCCTGGACGCCCGAAACCTTCGCCACCGCCCGTGCCTCCGGCAAGCCTGTCTTCGTCGACTTCACCGCCGATTGGTGCCTGAGCTGCAAATTTAACGAGGCGAGCGTCCTTCGCTCGAAGGATGTGGAGTCCGCCCTAACCGCCGCCCATGTCCAGCTTCTCAAGGCCGACTGGACCCGTTACGACCCGGATATCACTCGCCAGCTCTCCCTCCTGAATCGCAGCGGCGTTCCCACCTATGTTGTCTATCCAGCCGGCACGAACTCCAATCCGGACGTCCTTCCCGAGCTCTTAAGCAAGGATCTCGTTCTCCGAGCCGTCGAAAAAGACTCCAAGCAGTAGCTAGCCGCGAATCGTTCACAACAACGTGGTGAATCGCCGCGCAACCGCTGTCTCCGCCGCGTTCAAGCTTTCTTTCCAGCCGGCTCAGGTCTACCCTGTAGGCAAGCAAGTACGATTCGCCCTACGGAGGTACTTCCGATGACTCGCTCTCGCTTCCTCGCCGCCGCCTTCGCCCTCGCTGTCACCCCGCTTCTTGCCCAGGTCAAGGTTGGCACAGTCGCCCCGGACTTCCACGGCACCGATTCCAACGGCAAGGCCGAATCCCTCAGCGAGTACAGAGGCAAGTACGTCGTACTCGAGTGGGCTAATAAGGGCTGCCCCTTTGAGCAGAAGCACTACAACAGCGGCAACATGGAAAAGCTCCAGAAGGAATGGACCGGCAAGGGAGTCGTCTGGCTCAGCATCCTTTCCTCTGCTCCCGGCGAGCAGGGCAACGTCACACCCGCTGAAGAAAACGCGTACCTCAAGCAGATGAACGCCGCGCCTACGGCGGCAGTTCTCGATCCAAGCGGAACCATCGGCCATCTCTACGGCGCCAAGACGACGCCCCACATGTTCGTGATCGATCCATCCGGCAAGCTCATCTACCAGGGCGCCATCGACGACGCCCCCTCAACCGACCCCTCCACCCCTCAACGCGGCCCACAACTACGTCTCCGCGGCTCTCACTGAATCCATGGCAGGGAAGCCTGTCACCACGGCCACTACCCGCAGCTACGGCTGCTCGGTGAAGTACGGCCAGTAACTTTCAAGATTCTGCCCACATGGACAGATGTTGCTGCAGAGGCTCTCTGCGCACGGCAGCGATATCGCGTCGTGGTCACTTCCGAAAGTATCTTCCCACCTTCGCGCTATACTCCACCCCGCTGCCCCACGATACCGTCAAAGCCAGGGACAGAGATCAACGGACGGAACCCTTACCGCCCACGAAGACCTCGCATCTCGTCCGGAGGCGGCATGACGGCTGAAGTGGAAGTTCGCGCGGAGTGGATCAGAATCGATCCCTTCTCCGATTTGTTTGTGCCGGAACCGCTTCAGGCAAGCCTGGATCGGCATCGTGAAAATCTTGCCCGGTTGATCATGAGCCTCCAGTCCGTGGGCATGACCGAAACGCAGATTGAAACCAGCGTGGCTGTTGTCGTGTCTTCCTATAAGGACGAACTGTTGCGTGCAATCAAGGCGATGGTGGTCTAAGAATGATAGGCACAATGGAACGACCTGAAAATCTCGAGGATCTCGACGAAAAGCTCGATACCCGGATCCCGGAGATCGGGCGCCCTGCCGCCGGTGTCGTGGAAGCCCGATATCCCCGCGCCTCGCACTCCGAAGAAAAACTTACAGACGAGCCAGCACGGCTGGCCGCCCTCAAGGCATATGAAGTGCTGGACACCGCGCCTGAGCCCGCCTTTGATCGCATCACGGGCTTGGTCAAAACCATCCTGGGCGTCCCCATCGCAACCGTCTCGCTTGTTACCGATGATCGTCAGTGGTTCAAGTCCTGTGTTGGTCTCGATATCAACGAAACCGCCCGCGACATCTCCTTCTGCACGCACACCATTCAGGCGCGCGTCCCTCTCAACATCCCTGACGCCCGGCTCGACCCGCGTTTCGCGGAGAACCCCTTGGTCACTGGGCCGCCACACATCGTAAGCTACCTGGGAATACCTCTCGTTACGCCGGATGGCTACAACATCGGCTCGCTTTGCGCCATCGATACCAAACCCCGTAACTTCGATGCCGGGCAGATCAGCATCCTGGAGAATCTGGCAGCACTCGTTATGGGAGAAATGGAACTTCGCCGAATCGCCCAGGTAGATCACCTGACCGGCGTCGCCACACGCCGTGGCTTCACTCTCGAACTCGAACGGGCCATCTCACGCTACACCCGCAAAAAGCGCTCCAGCGCCCTGGTGGTCCTCGACATCGATCATTTCAAGCTCGTGAACGATACACACGGCCATCCCGCCGGCGATCTCGTCCTGAAGGGTGTCGGCGGAAAGCTGAGGTCTCTGACACGCGCCAGTGACTTCGTCGGACGCATTGGTGGTGAAGAGTTCGCGGTGCTCCTGGGCGACGCCGATCTTATGCAGGCCGTAGCTGCAGCTGAACGTTTCCGCCTCGCGCTAGAGGCCTTTGTCATCGAGCACAACCCACCGCTACGCATCACCGCCAGCTTCGGTGTCGCAACTCTCGAAGACGACTGCGCGACCGTCGAGACATGGTTCGCTAAAGCCGATCAGGCTCTTTACGCCGCCAAGCGCGCCGGACGCAACCGCTCCTCCGTCGCCTGACTCGGCGCGAAGGAGAACATACCCGAACCTTCTGACGTGGCTCCAGACAATCTTCTCGAGCAGTCCACAAAGGACGTCCGCTTGCTGGAGATCATACATCCCCGTCTTGCTTTGGGTCGGCCTGCCCACTCCGGCTCCGGAACCGCGCGATCTCCTCCATCCGCTGCCCCAGCAAGCGTTCCTTGCCCTCGTTCGTCGGCTGGTAATAACGCCGCCCTGCCAGCGATTCCGGCAGGCACTCCATGGCCGCTACCTTTCCCTCGACGTCGTGGGCGTACTGGTAGTTCTTGCCGTAGTCCAACTCCTTCATCAGCTTTGTCGGAGCATTGCGCAGGTGCAGCGGCACCGGTTCGGCGGGTCGCGATTCAATGTCCGCCAGCACCTCGCCATACGCCGTGTACAACGCGTTCGACTTCGGTGCCAGTGCCAGGTAAACCACCGCCTGCGCCAGCGCCAGTTCGCCCTCCGGATGCCCCAGGAAGTGCATCGCATCCTTCGCGCTGAGGCACAGATTCAGCGCCTCGGGCGCCGCCAGTCCAATATCCTCCACCGCCATGCGAACCACGCGCCGAGCGACGAACATCGGGTCCTCGCCGGCCTGCAGCATTCTCCCCAGCCAATACAACGATGCATCCGCATCCGAGTTCCGCACACTCTTGTGCAGCGCGCTGATCAGGTCGTAATGCTGCTCCCCTTTTTTGTCGTACAACAGCACTCGTTGCTGCAGCGCCTCAGCCGCTAGTTCGCTGGTCAGCAGCCGTTCCCCGCGCCCCGCTGCCAACTGCGCCGCCACCTCCAGCGCATTCAGAGCACTACGCGCATCGCCGCTCGAGTAACTAGCCAGCGTATCCAGCGCTGTCTCGTCGGCCTCCAAACCCATCGCGCCCAGACCGCGTTCGCTGTCATTCAGCGCCCGCGTCAAGAGCGCCAGCACGTCGTCCTGACCGAGTGCGCGCAGCGTGTAGACACGGCACCGGCTGAGCAGCGCGGCATTCACCTCGAAGCTCGGATTCTCCGTTGTCGCGCCGATCAAACGAATGGACCCGCGCTCCACGTACGGCAAAAACGCATCCTGCTGCGCCTTGTTGAAGCGGTGAATCTCGTCCACGAACAGCAACGTCCGTGCTCCATAGCTCTGCGCCTTTTCGGCGTCGGCCATCACGGATTTGATCTCTTTGATCCCGCTCAGCACCGCCGAAAACTCCACGAAGTTTGCCGAGGTCTGCCGCGCGATGATCTTCGCCAGTGTGGTCTTGCCCACGCCCGGAGGTCCCCAGAAGATCAGCGAAGCCGCTTGCCCGCCTGAGTTCGCTTCGCCGCGCTCTTCGCGTTCAATCTGCACCCGCAACGGCTTACCCGGCCCCAGCAGGTGCTGCTGCCCAGAGAACTCATCCAGCGTTCGGGGCCGCATCCTCTCCGCGAGCGGCGCAGCCGCGTTCACCCCGCCAGCCGCCGGCCGGGAGACGTCGAAGAGACTCACATCACCCTCGTAGGCATGCCCGCTTCCACTCCCGCAGCCGCTTCAACGATGCGCTGACGAAGTGCTTCATACAGCAGGACTGAACCGGCAACTGCCGCGTTAAGTGATTCCGTCAGGCAGGGGATGTACAGAAGCGCGTCGGCAAGCCTCAAGGCCTCAGCACTCAGCCCATTGCCCTCGTTGCCAATCATCAGGGCGCATGGGGGTCTCAGATCGGAACCTGTCACGATGTTCGCTCCGGCAGACTGCGCTACGGCCCCCAGAAGCGGCATATCCAACTCGATCGCCATACGCTTGATCTCCGCCAGCGGCGCCCTCACCAGCGGCGCGCGAAATACCGAGCCCGCCGAAGCACGCAGCACTTTGGGGCTCCAGGGGTTGGCCGTGCCGGGAGTGAGAAACACCTGGCGCACCGCAAATGCTTCCGCGGATCGGATAAGCGTGCCCACATTGCCAGGGTCTTGCAGTCCATCCAGCACCAGAACCACTCCTTCGTCTTGCTCGAGAACCGGTTCCCGCGGTTGCGGAATCTCACAGGTCGCCGCGATTGGCTGCGGGTGCTGCGTGTCCAGCGATTCGTCAAAGACATCGCCGCGTAGAATCGCAAGCGGCGCGGCATTGAGCACCTCCGGCGGCAATATGTGGACCAAATCCTCGGCTCCCTCGCGAATATAGATCATGTCGACCTGCACTTGGGATTTCACGGCTTCCATCAACATCCGTACGCCTTCAATCCCTATCAGTTCGCCATGCTGACTGGCTCGCCCACTGAAGGCCGAGCGAAGCGCCTTCACTCGGGCGTTTGTTTTGCTTACGATCATCGGAGGCAGCTTCATGCAAACTCCATGCTATAAGCGATGAAGCAGCAAAGAATGAACGGAAGCCAGCATTGAGCGCAGAACTCCTCCGCATCCATCCCGACAACCCTGAGCCCGAACTGATCCAACGCGTCGTTGATTGCCTGGAGAAGGGTGAGATCGCCGCCCTTCCCACGGACACCTTCTACGGCCTCGCCGTGGATCCCGTGAACCTCCGCGCTGTGGACAAGATCTACGACCTCAAGTCCCGCTCCCGCCATAAGCCGCTCAGCCTGCTTATTTCGGAGACCGCCCAGGCCTACGAACTCGCCCGTAACCTTGACGACGCCTTCGACGCCCTCGCAGAGCGCTTCTGGCCCGGCCCCTTGACCATCGTCGTCAAGGCCGGCACCAAGCTTCCCCTCCGCGTCACCGCTAGAACCGGCAATGTTGCTCTTCGCGTGCCGGAGACGGCTATCTGCCGCGCCGTCGTCAGCAAGCTCGGCCTCCCCATTACGGCCACCTCAGCCAACCTGCGCGGCTTCCCCGAATGCACCTATGCTGGCTGCGTGCGAGACCAGCTCGGCGACATGATCCCGATGATCGTCGACGGCGGCCCAACCGTCCGCAGCGTCGCCACCACCATCGTGGACCTCAGCGGCGGTCCCGACAACTGGATGATCCTCCGCGAGGGAGCCATCCCCACCCATGAGATCGCGCTCGCTCTGCACGGCTAGAACCATCCTGATCTTTTCGGTCGCATCCAACCTCATGTGCCTTTGATTTCACACGCCCCGCGCCCGCATACTTGCCATGACGCATGAGCCAGGACAATCCCAGCACGACCCCGAGAAAGAGTCGTTTCCTCGCGTGGAGTTTTGCGCTCCTCTTGATCGCGGCTGCCTGCTGGTTTGCCTGGGTCCACCACGCCATCCTCGCCACTGCGGCCATCGACAACGCTGAGCCGGCCGATGCCATTGCCGTCTTTGGTGCGGCAGAGTACGCGGGCCGTCCCTCGCCAGTCTTCCGTGCTCGCCTCGATAAGGCGCTCTCGCTTTACCAGCGCAATATCGCTCCCGTGATCGTCACGCTGGGCGGCGGCGCTGACAAGGACTCCGGCAAGACCGAAGGCGGAGTTGGCCGCGATTACCTCCTCGCCAACGGTGTACCACTCGCGCACATCATTGCGGAAACCGACTCAGTCGACACCGAGCAGCAGGTACAACGCCTCGCCGCCATCGCAAAGCAGAATCACTTACAGCACATCGTCGTGGTCAGTGACGGCACCCACCTCTTCCGCATCGCTCTGCTGTGCCGCCGAGCCGGTTTGGACATTTACACCTCGCCTCGTGCCCAGTTGGGCCACCTCGATGAAGTCGGCACCGCGGAGCGGGTCGGCCACGAGATGCTCAGCTACACCTCGCTCGTCCTCAATCTGCACGTCAGCTGGCTGCACCGCTGGCTCGAAGGCAAAGCCCGCTAACCAGAACCCTTCGCCGTATCGCCGTCACACGTCATCGTCTACTGCGGCCGCGGGCACCCCACCCTCGCGGCGCATCCGCAGATAGCCGCGAATGAACGGCTCCAGCTCGCCATCCAGCACGCGGTCCACGTCCCCTACTTCCACCCGCGTGCGCAAGTCCTTGGCGATCCGGTACGGCTGCAGCACATAGCTCCTGATCTGTGAGCCGAAATTGATCTCCAGTTTCGAATCCTCAAGCTGCTTGCTGGCCGCTCGCTTCTTGTCCATCTCGAACTCGTACAAGCGCGAGCGCAGCATCTTCATCGCGCGTTCCTTGTTCTTGTGCTGGGAGCGCTCATTCTGGCATCCCGCCACGATCCCGGTCGGCAGATGCGTAATACGCACAGCTGAATCCGTTGTGTTCACGTGCTGCCCGCCCTTGCCGCCGGACCGGTACGTGTCGATCCGCAGGTCGTCCGGCTTAATGTCGATCACGATGCTGTCGTCGATCTCCGGCGAAACGAATACGCTGGCAAAGCTCGTATGCCGGCGCTTGGCAGAGTCGAACGGAGAGATCCTCACTAGCCGGTGCACGCCCGTCTCCCCCGAAAGCAGGCCGAACGCATACTCGCCGGTAATGGTGAACGTCGCCGACTTGATACCGGCTTCGTCGCCATCCTGCAGCTCATTGATTTCCGTCTTGTAGCCCTGCCGCTCCGCCCAGCGCAGGTACATGCGCATCAGCATCTCGGCCCAGTCTTGGCTTTCCGTCCCACCCGCTCCCGGATGCACGGTAACGATCGCATTTAGCGGATCGCTCTCTTCGGAAAGCATCGTTCGCGACTCAAGCTGCTCCGTGTACGAGGAGATCGACTCGATCTCCCGCTGCAACTCCGGCTCCAGCGAGGTTTCACCCTCGCGCATCAGCTCGAAGTAGGCTTCAATGTCGTCTGTGCGCCGCTTCAGTTCCTCTTCATAGCCAAGCTGCTCTTCCAGCCGCTTGCGCTCGCGCATCAGCGGTTGTGAACGCGCAGCATCGGCCCAGATGCTCGGGTCGGAAACTTTCTCTTCTATGACTTTGAGCTCGTTGCGGAGGCGGGGAGCGTCAAAGATACTCCCGCAGGTCACGCACCTTCTCGCGCACCGGGGAGTAAGCAAATTCCAGATCGTTCAACATACTCTCTAGTGTACTTGCCGCCGCCTCAGCAAAGCCACGGCCGCCAGGCCCGCCGTCACTCCCGCGCAAAGCCACCCAATCCAGTCGCCATACTTCGTGTAGAAACTCAAATCTGTTTCATACCCGAACGGCGCCAGCACCGCTCCCCTTACATGTCGGGGCATCTGGGCCACCATGCGCCCGTACGGATCGATTGATCCAGTGACACCCGTATTGGTCGCCCGCAGCACCCAGCGGTGATTCTCGATAGCCCGCATTCGCACCATGTCCAGGTGCTCCCAGGGAGCGCTCGAGTCGCCATACCAGCCGTCATCCGATACATTCACCAGTAGGTCCGCTCCGTTCTCTACGAACTCGCGAATTTCATCTCCAAAAATGGATTCGTAGCAGATAAAGGTTCCGTAGCTGTGACCGCCCGTATGGAATAAAGTTCGCTCTTGTCCCGGGGTAAAGCCGCCCACATTATCGAGTAGGTGCCCCGCAAAGAAGAATATCTGCTTATACGGCGTGTACTCGCCGAAGGGCACCAGGTGCATTTTGGCATAGTGCCCGGAATAGGAGCCATCCGCACTGAAGAAGCTCGCCGCATTGAAATAGCGTGGCGTCCGCTCTCCCGGCGCTGGTGGAAGCACTGCCACTGCGTCCGAAATCACCGGAGCGCCTCTATCACGCGCTAGCCGGCTCAAAGTGCCACGGAAGCTGGGATCGCTGTCCATGAAGTCAGTTGGGGCTTCGGGCCAGAGCACCAGGTTCGGTTTGCGCAGTTCCTGATCATGGCTTGCCGTGGTCACGGGCCAGGAGCCATCTACCATCTTGTGCGTTGGTGCGAAATAGGATGGGTGCTTCGAAAAGTCTGCCAGCGAGGCTAGCAGGGCATCTTTGCTCTCAGCAGGACCAGTCCTTTCCGCCCCAACCCGCAGGTTATCCTGCACCAGCACCGCCGCGTCAGTGTAGTTCGCATAGGCTGGTGCTCCGTACTTCGTCGTGACCGTCGCGCCTGCAACGATCACCGCCGCGGCGATCGCGCCATGAGCGCTCGACTTCCGGCTAACCGAGACACGCACGAGCCAAAGCACATTGACCAGCGCCACTACAAGCGACAAGCCCATCACTCCAGTCCAAGGAGCCATCCGAGTCAGCGTGAGATTTTCCACCTGCGTATTCCCCAGCAAGTCCCAGGGGAACCCTGTGATTCGGGCTCGAGCAAGTTCGACTCCAACCCAGACCACTGGCGCAAGACAAAGCACACACTGGCGCCCCAAGCCACGCAGAATTCCTATCAAGTAGCCAAACAAAGCGTGGTAAAGCCCGACATACAGCGAAAAAAGAATCAAGATTCCGAACGCTGCAGGTGCAGCGATATCGCCGTAAACGTGCATCGTTGGATAAATCCAATAGCAGTTGCCGAGATACCAAAGAACGCCGCAGAGATAGCTCAGAGCCGTGGTTTGCTTCGGAGCGAGTGCCCGCCCATCCTTGTCTTCGCTCAACAAGGCCCAAAGCAGCGGCGTCAGGCAAAACCAGGCGAATGTACGTCGCCACAGCGGCACAGGTCCTGCGACAGGAAAAGGCAGTATCTGCAATGCTGCCGAGAGGAGAGAAAGCCCCCATAAATGTGCAGGGATTGCGCGTATGGAAGCTCGCATCGAGCTAAGTCTAGCACTCGAAATATCGTTCTGCCCCGCGACTCTCGCCTTCATAATAGGACTCAGGAGTAACACCGCCGAGTGACTGCCCTAGCCGCACAACCGTACGCAAAGTCGTACTATTACCTATAGTCGTCGTACCTAGAGCTGCTTTCCGGCATTTGTTGTAACAGGAGATGGAATGGACGTAAATCGTATCCTTTCGGAGTTGGATTCCGAAATCGCTCGGCTGCAACAGATTCGCGCAGCCCTCTCAGGCGTGGCAGGCTCGGCAGCCACCGCGTCGGCAGCGCCACGGCGCGGTCGGCCCAAGGGAAGCAAGAACGCAACTACCGTCGCCAAAACCACCGCATCCGTCTCGAAGAAGAAGCGCCAGCTCAGCCCTGAGGGCCGCAAGCGTATCGCTGACGCCATGAAGAAGCGCTGGGCCGATCGCCGTAAGGAAACGAAGTAAGTCGTCTAGCAAATTTCAAAAAGAGAGGCCGCGAGGCCTCTCTTTTTCGTTCCAGACAAATGCTCTAGCGAGTTGCGTACAGTTCGCGGATATTGTCTTTCCCTAAAAAAAATCGCATCTCGGCAAATCCCGTAAAGAACTGCTCGATCTGCCGTGTCTGGTAGCTCCCCAGCACAGGATACGGTCCTGTCCGCAGCACAATAAGATCATCCGTTGGCGTCAACTGGTAGCGTGAAAACACGGCTTCCTGCCCTTCCGTCTTCGGATGGAAAAACGCCAGCAGCCGCCCTCCCGGTTGCAACACTTCGTTGATGCGCTTGAAGAACGCCGCCGTCACTTCCTTTGGCAGATAGTCAGCCGTATCCCAGAGCAGGATCACATCGAATGTTCTCCCTGAAAATGCAAGGCTGGACGTCACAAACTTCTCCACGTCATACTCGGCTGCTGTGCCTTCACTCGCAGGCTTGCGCAGCTCGGGCGCCGCGGCATCCGCCACCGCGTTCGCCATGTACACACTGTGGCCAAGCTCGGTCAGATAGTTGATATTCGCCGGCGAGGTAGACCCAAAGTCAAGGATGCGCAGCCCTTCCCTGCTGCCAAGAAACTTGTTCAACTCACCCCATCCACGCGAGTGCCGGGTTACCGGCGCGAGCTCTGAGTCTCCTCCGGATCGCTTGAACAGGCCACGCATGCAAAACCTCCCGTGAACACAACTGGAACTCTCTTACTAAATTTGCCAGGCAAGCGTGCTACTGAAGCATACTTCGGGCAGCTGACAGCTGTTAGGCCTTCGGCTGATTATCCGTGGCTGCCGCTTCGGTATGTACCTTGCCGGTCTGGGTGGTATCCACTCGGCCACGCAGCACGGCATCGTCCTCGATGGAAAGCCGGGGCGCAAATATATTGCCCAGCGTCGTCGAAGCCTTCCGAAGTTCCACGCGCCCACTGGCCCGCAACTCGCCCTCCACGCGGCCCGCGATCACGATCTCCTGGCCGGTGAGCGACGCTTTCACATTCGCCTCCGGCCCCACGATGATCCGCGCGCCGGTCACCTTCACGCTGCCGTCTAGCGTTCCGTCGATCTGCACATCGCCGTCGCCTGTAATCTCGCCCGTAACTGTGGTGGACCGTGCAATGACCGTTTTGCCTGCTTCTGGAGCCATACTCTCTGCTGCCTTTCCCCTGTCAGTTCTTTCACATCCGGCTGAGCCGAACTATACGCTAAGCCACTCGATCGCTCCCCGTGGAGTCGTCCGCCGTGGGTACCTCTGCGTCTAAGCTAACAAAGAGGACGTGCTGCTTGCCCACCTGCCCGCTATTAGCACAAAAACAACATCGACCGGGTTTCTTTACCACCGGGCTTCCCTGTGCCATCCTCTGCCTTTTCGCAGGGGCTTTCATCGCTTCCGCGCAAGCTCCTTCCCCTTCCGGCACGCCACAGCAATGGGTTCAGGCGGCATCGCTTCACGAGCAATCCATTATCCAGAACGATGGTGAATTCCCGCTCCGCTACCGCACCCGCAAAATCGACGCCAAGGGCGACACTACGCGGGAGGTCATCGAAAGCCGCCAGGGCACTGTCGCCCGCCTCATCGAGCGGAACGGCCAGCCCATCACCGCCGAAGAAGACAAGGCGGAGCAAAGCCGCCTGCAGGACATCCTCAAATCCCCTGGGGATTTCGTTCGCCACCACAGCAAGGACGCCTCCGCGCGCGGCTACTCCACCGGCCTCGTCAAGCTGCTTCCCACCGCCATGCGGCTCAGCTACACGCCCGGTCAGCCCCAGCCTCCCGGAGCCTCACCATCCTCGCCGCAGGTCGTCATCGACTATGAGCCAGACCCGAACTTCAAGCCGCCCACCACCGTCTCGCAAATCCTCACCGGCATCGCCGGTCGTTTCTGGATCGACCAGCGCACCGGCCGTCTCACGCGCGCCGAAGCCCGCGTACTGCAGCCTGTGAACTTCGGCTGGGGGGTCCTGGCCCAGATTCATGCGGGCGGAACAATCCTCTTTGAACAGACAGAAGTCGCCCCCGACCGCTGGGCTTACTCGCATCTTGACGAGCACGTCGTCATTCGCGAGCTTCTCTTCAAGACCGTCCCGGAGAACACCACGATGACGTCGTCTGACTTCAGGCTGCTTCCCGCGCCCCTCTCTGTTCAGGATGCAGTACACACATTGCTCTCCATGCCGATCCAGACACGCTAGCTTGCTTGCAGTTTCCGTGCTCACCTCACCACAACGCTGACCTTGCCGTTCCGCCGCATCGTCTCGCTCCGTACTGTCAGCGCCTCCACGCGCTCCCGCCGAACGTCGTAACCCCTGCCTGCCACGGTCGGCACCACGATCTCACCCTCCGCGCTCACATCCACCTCGGGCTCAATAATGTCCTCCGCCCAATACCGCTTGGAGGCCGACACATCCCCTGGCAGCTTGAAGTTCGGCAGCGACGAGAGCGCGATGTTCTGCGCACGCCCCACGCCACTTTCCAGCATTCCCCCGCACCACACCGGTACATGATGCGCCAGGGCCACGTCATGCACCGCAATGGCCTCGCTGAATCCACCAACACGCCCTACTTTGATGTTCAGGATCTTTCCGCTGCCCAGCTCCAGCGCTGCCGCCGCATCGCGCCGATTGCGGATGCACTCGTCCAGGCAAATCGCTGTCTGCATCTTCTTTTGCAAATGCGAGTGGAAGAAGAAATCGTCATGCCAAAGCGGCTGCTCGATCATCAGCAGGCGAAACCGGTCCCATGCCGCGATCCTGTCCGCATCGTGCAGCGTGTAAGCCGAGTTCGCATCGCAGCTAAGCAGGATGTCCGGCCACCGCTCCCGCACCTTCTCGAACATCGCTTCATCCCAGCCCGGCTTGCACTTCAGCTTGATGCGCTGGTACCCCGCATTCACTTCCTTTTCCACCGTGGCAAGCTGCTGTTCCATCGTCGGCTGCATGCCGATCGAAACTCCGCAGGCAATGCGCTCCCGAGGCTCATGGTCGCCGCATAGCAGCTTCGCCAGGGCAACACCCTGCCGCTGCGCATCCCAGTCCCACACCGCATTCTCGAGCGAGGCCTTGGCCATCCTGTGGCCTCGCACAGCAGCCATCACCGCCGGGCAATCCCGTCCATGCTCTAGGTTCGCCGCCAGCAGCCTTGGCATCAGTTCTTCCAGCAGAGTCGGCCACGCCGTGTCCACTGACTCTTCGGAAAAGTACGGATGCTCGCCCGCCACGCACTCACCCCAACCGCTGATACCTTCCGCTTCCAGCTCAACCAGCAGAATGCGTCGTCCTGTCGTCACCCCGAAACTCGTGACAAACGGGTGCGCCAGTGGCATCTGAACCTCGCGTAAAGAAATTGCCTCGATCTGCATGCGTCTCCTCGGAACCTTCAACAAGGTTGATGTTGCTCTAGTAGCCCAGAGACTCGTCCCAATGCCCCAACTGGAACGTTCCATCTCCTTCGGACCCGCGCTTGTAGCCCAATACCGTCAATCCGGAAGCGAACGCGCCTTCCAGCACGGCCGCATTGCTCGCCTGCAGCTTGCGAGCCGCCTCGCGGTACATTGGCGAAGCCTTCCACTCGTAGATCGAAGCCGGCACGGTCACCTGCTCCTTCACCTCGAACACTGTCGTCTCGCCCCGCAGCGTTCGCTCCACGCGCTTTGACTTCAGCCACCACTCCGCCACAATCCTGTCGGTTGGCAGCCCTCCCTGCAGCGGAGAACTGGAAGACCCATAGAAGTTACGCCTGTATCTGCGAATCACCGCGCCCAGCTTCGCAATGTTCAAATGCGCGTTGCGAATCTCCAGTGGGTCGAACGTCCACTCCATCAGCTCGATCCCGCGAACGATTGCATCCTCACGCTGTGCCAGCTTCAACCTTCGACCAACTCCCCGGTTCCGCAACGCCGGCAGCACCGCCAGGTGGTGCGAGTGCAGATAAGCATGGCCGTTCCGCACTCCCGGCAACGCCATGGCATATCCCACCAGTGCGTCGCCTTCGAAGGCGCCGATCACCTGGCCGCCAATCTCTGAGGCCAGAAGAAACACTTTCTGGCTCATCGCGTCTGAAGGCTCATAGCCCCACACGGTGTCTTGCAGGGCAACACACTGGTCAAACTGTGCAGACTTCGTCAGCTTCTCCAGCCGGATTTCGTGATCCTGCGTCGTACTCAACCCTTACTCTCCATACGTTCTTCAGCCGTCCCGGTATTCGTGTGCTCCGCAACTTTCACACTCGCCCACAAAGATTCTTTGTCGTCACCGGAAAGCGCCTCGAGAGCACTCGTGCCGCCAGCCGCATCTTCCATCGCCGCAAAGCGCCTGCGAAACTTCGCGTTGGTCCCTCGCAACGCACTCTCCGTATCCACCTTGAGATGCCGCGCCAGGTTCACTGCGGTAAACATCAGGTCTCCAAACTCCGCTTCGGTGTTCACTCGATGATTAGCATTCACCTCAACGTTCAACTCGGCTAACTCCTCCTCCATCTTGGCAAACAATCCCGTGGCGTCCGGCCAGTCGAAACCCACCTTCGCAGCCTTCGATCCTAGTTTGTTCGCCTCCATCGTCGCAGGCATCGTTCTGGGAATCTGATCCATCAGCGAGCGTTCCTCCACGCCCTTGCCCAGCTTTTCTTCGCGCTTGATCGCCTCCCAATTCCGCAAAACGGTATCCGAGTCCGCCGCAGCCACATCGCCGAACACGTGCGGATGCCGCCGCAGCAACTTGGCGCTCAGACTCTCCGCAACATCCTGCAGCGAGAAGTACCCGGCTTCCTGGGCCATCTGCGCATAAAACAGAACCTGCAACAGCAGATCACCCAGTTCATCGCGAAGGTCATTCCAGTCCCGCCGCTCGATCGCGTCGAAAACCTCGTAGGTTTCTTCCAGCGTGTACTTCTTGATCGTGTCGAATGTCTGTTCGCGATCCCACGGACAGCCATCCGGCCCGCGCAACCGCGCCATGATTGCCGCGGCCTTGCGCACGGAATCAGCCGCCGCGGCCTGCGCTTTCTCATCCCATCCTGTCTCGCTCACCCTCCTAGGGTATCGCTTCCGATCGTCCTTGCCTGAGGACACGCAAACGGATCGGCCATCATACTGCTCTGTCGTCACAAACACGTTTCATTGCAGTCGTTCTTGGTGCTACTATCCACGGCATGGCGCCCTCATCTCTGGAAAGCCCGCAGCAGCATCGCTCCGTTGGCGCACGGGTGGCCATCGGCATTCTTCTCCTGCTTCCCTACGCCGGCCTCTGCTTTCCGCAGTTCTACGCGCGTCAAACGCCAGCCCTCCTCGGCTTCCCGTTTTTCTACTGGTATCAGTTCGCTTGGGTCGCCCTGACCTCGGTGCTCCTCTGGCTGGTCTACCGGGTTCTTCGCACGCACGACGAGTCCTAGCCAACCCTGAACGTCGGAATCTCCTCCTCTCCATTCGCGTCTATTCTGGTGAGTACGGGCCTCAGCGCAGGCTCGCCCTCCAGCCCGCATGGATCTCCACCAGAAAATTCGCACGCTGCCCACTGGTCCGGGCTGCTATCTCTACAAGAACGCCGAAGGCGTCATCATCTACGTCGGCAAGGCCAAGAACCTGCGCGCCCGCGTTCGCAGCTACTTCCTCGCGGCCTCGCAAGCGAACGCCAAGACCGGCTCGCTCATGCGCGAAGCCGTTGACATTGAATACATCACCGTCGCCAACGAGCACGAAGCCCTCGCGCTTGAGAACAATCTCATCAAGCAGCGCAAGCCCCGCTTCAACATCCTCCTCCGCGACGACAAGACCTACCCCTACATCAAGCTCACCCTGCAGGACCGCCACCCCAAGGTCTTCGTCACCCGCCGTCTGCGCAAGGACGGCGGCGCTTACTTCGGACCCTACTTCCCCGGCAACCTCGCGCATCGTCTCGTCGACGTCGTCCACCGCAGCTTCCTCATCCCAAGCTGCAAGGTCGACCTCAACCGCTACCATCCGCGCCCCTGCCTCCAGTACCACATCAAGCGCTGCCTCGGCCCATGCGTCGAAGGCCTGATCCCCACCGACGAGTACAAACAGGTCATCCGTGACGTCCAGCTCTTCCTCGACGGCAAACCCAGCGAGCTGGAATCTCGCCTTACCGTCCGCATGGCTGCTGCCGCTGAGAACATGCAGTTCGAGCTGGCCGCTCGCCTCCGCGACCAGATCGCCACCGTGCAGCAGGCAGGTGAACGCCAACGCATCGCCTCCGCCGACTCCAACGACGCCGATGTCTTCGGCTTCCACTTCGAAAAGGACATGCTCGCCGTCAATCTCTTCCACATGCGCGGCGGCAGCATCGTCGATCGCCGCGACATGTTCTGGGAAGACCTCCCCGACTTCGAATCCGACGTCACCGACAGCCCCGTCGAGCAGGATCTCGACACCGAAGACATCGCCTCCGACCCACGCCTCGAACCCGAACCCACCCACTCCGCGCCAGAAGTCTTCGCCGACACCCAACCATCCGACCAGCACTCCGTCTTGGCCTCACCCTTCGAAATCGACCTGCCCCGAAGCGAGCCGATCAGCGACTGCTGCACTGATCCCGAACTGGAAACTCAAAACGTTCCACTCGCAACTGGAGACAACACCGAGGCGCCAACGATCTCCAGTGGAATGCCTTCTGGAACCTGGGCTGTAAGCCCTGAGCTCTCCTTTTCCCCCAGTTCCTTCTTCTCCGCGCTTCTCAAGCAGATCTACCTTGACCAGAGCTACGTCCCCAAAACCATCCTCGTCCCGGTCGACTTCCCCGACCGCCAGCTCCTCGCGGACGCCCTCCGGGAACGCAGCGGCCATAAGATCGAGATTCTCGCCCCGCAGCGTGGGGAAAAGCGCTCCCTCGTCGATCTCGTTTGCCAGAATGCCAAGCAATCCTACGACCAGCGCTTCCGCGTTCTCCAGCCCAGCATCCGCAACATGCAGGAAGCCCTGCAAGACGCCCTCACACTCGCCGAGCCACCCGAGCGCATCGAGTGCTTCGACATCTCGCACATCCAGGGCGCTGAAACCGTAGCCTCCATGGTCGTCTGGGAAAAAGGCGCCATGAAGAAGGCCGACTACCGCAAGTTCCAGGTCAAAACCGTCAGCGGCGTGGACGACTTCGCCTCCATGCGCGAGATCATCCTGCGCCGTTACCGCCGCTTCGGCCCCAACGCAGAAGGTGCGAAGCCGAGCAAGGACGACAGCAAGCCCCTGCCCTCTCTTATTCTCATTGACGGCGGCCTCGGACAGCTCCATGCTGCCGCTGACGCCCTCCAGGAACTCGGCCTCACCAGCCAGCCGCTCGCCTCCATCGCCAAGCGCGAAGAGGTCATCTACGTCCACGGCCAGGAAGAAGACCCCGTCGTCCTCGACCGTCGCTCACCTGTCCTGCATGTCATCCAGAAGATCCGCGACGAAAGCCACCGTTTCGCCATCAACTACCACCGCAAGCGCCGCCAGATGCGCGACCGCACCAGCGAAATCGACGAAATCCCCGGTGTCGGCGTCACCACCCGCCGCCGCCTCATCGAGCACTTCGGCAGCGTCAGAGCTCTCAAAGAAGCCACCGCTAAAAGCCCCGACGCTCTCGAGGCCGTCGTAAACAAAGCTACTGCCGCCAAGATCGTGCGCTTCTTCAGCGAAGCTGGGGCGACCGGGCGCGAAGAAAACTCCGAACTCATCATCCTGCAATAGCTGTTTCGGACAGGTTCCAGAGCTCGCCCAAAACGTTTGTCATCTCGACTAAAGCAGGACAGCCATATCATCTTGCGTAGCGGAGAAAACTCCTATATTTTGGAACGCCGGTGGATTGCGCAAAGCTATAGCGGAGCACTCTTAAAGTCCGCTATAAACTGAATTCCGGGAACGTGCAATTGCTTCTTCAATAGCTGAGTGTCATTCGTAAGAAAGATATCGGTGTGCAATGCCGCAGCGCAAGCGAGATTCATTGCATCGGGAGGTTTGATTCCGAAACTGCTCCTTATGGCGCGAAACGGCTCCACAGCAGCAGTTCCAAACTCCTCCCGATGAAAGCCCATGTCGTGGATGGCAGCCAGGAACGTTTGTTCTTTTTCGCTACGCGGCAAAATCCCCACTAACGTCTCCGCTACAGATAGGTGACTCGTGTGCAGACTGTCACCGCGACGAAAGCATCGACCGAGCACATGGCGAACGGTTGGCGCGAATGTGGGATGATCCTCAACCAAGTAGATGAAAAGCATCGAGTCCCAGAAGACCCGACTCATGCTGCTTCCTCATCTTCCCCACGAACCCACCGCAGATAACTTTCCGCCCCGCCATGATGTGCGATTTCATCTCTCATCAATCCTCGAATTTGCTCGGTCAAACGGAAAGCTCGCTCTTCTGGGGTTTCACTCGCGCTTTCATTTGCCTTGCTGCTACGAGAGCTTCCGCGAAGACGATAATGAACGACGACCGTTGTACTAAGCTTTTTGGGAGGTCCGTCCACTCGCGTTATTTCTAAGCCATGCTCATCAAGGAAGTCTTGAGTCTGGATGGACGTGCAGAAAGGTGGCGTTCTCTGCACTGTAGAAATGCCTCTGGCTCGGGCATCCTTCATTAAGTCTCGAACAGCAATTGAAAACTGTGATTTACCTGCCTTAATTGCCGGACCTATGTACCTATCCGCAGCGAGACTGCGTATATCGGAAGCAAGCGCCATACTCCTCCAGATGACTGTCACTCTATGACAGTCATCTGCAACTGTCAAATGTCAAATTAGCGGCTACTTAACACAAACCGATTCCCTTCTGGATCCTCAAAGATCGCGCTCGTCCCCCAAGGCTCCTTCTTCGGCTCCTTGAAAAACGTGACGCCCTTCGCCTTAAGCCCTTCCGCCGTCGCGAACACATCGTCGCACCACAGCGACATCGGCTGCGCGGTCCCGATACGTGCCTCATCACCAGGCATCGTGAACAAGACAAGTCCAGTATCTGCTCCCGGGATCAACAGCTCGATCCACCGCACACCCGGCCCGAAAGGCTGGTCCGTCGTCACCTTGAAGCCGCACTTCTCGGTCCAGAACGCCAGGGCGGCATCCTGATCCCGCACCGGGACACTCACAAACTTGATTCCACGAATCATCGTTGAATCCTCCATGCCGCTGAGCATAGAGAAGGCCGTCAGCCCAACACAATCGTCCACCCGAAGCTATACTTCTCATCGGTAGAGGTGAATGCCGCACATCGACGATTACATTCTCGACACGCTTCTCCGCGACCTTACCGGCCATGATCGCAAGCCCGCCGCGTTTCTCGTCTACCTCTGGCTCACCGGAGAGCAGTCTCGCCGCGCTGAACCCGTCGCCATCAGCTACGCAGAGCTGGCGGAAAGCACCGGCCTCTCCCGTAGTTCCACGCAAGCGTCCGTCGCCTGGCTCAGGCAGCGCAAGCTCATCGCCAGTGCAAAAGAAAACGCCACAGCCGTGCCGGTTTACACCGTGCTCCAGCCGTGGCGCCGCCGCAGGACGGCACAGTAGCTACATCGTCCCGCCAAACGTGTTGCACTGCTTCGGATCCCCGCTGCTGAACCCGGTCTTGAACCACTGCTGCCGCTGCGCGCTGGATCCATGCGTCCAGCTTTCCGGGCTCTCCGCGCGACCGGCCATCTTTTGAAGATGATCGTCTCCCACAGCCGCCACAGCGCTTAGTGCAGCATCCACATCGCCCGGATCGGTGATGTGCCGCTCCTGCGCGGAATGAGCCCACACCCCGCCATAGCAATCCGCCTGCAACTCCAGATCAACGGACAAATGATTTTTCTGGTCCGGCTCGCTCTGCATCAGCCGGGTCACCTTGTGTTCCACGCCCAACTCATCCTGCACATGATGGCCCATCTCGTGGGCGATCACATACGCTTGCGCAAAGTCCGCCGTGCTCCCACCGAACTTCTTCAGCTCGTTCCAGAAGCTCTCGTCGATATACACCTTGCCATCGCCCGGGCAATAAAACGGGCCCGTCGAAGCCTCCGCGCCGCCGCATCCCGAATAGGTCGACCCGGAGAACACCACTAGTTTGGCGTGCTGATACGGTTTGCCGATCTGCTGAAAATATCCCTGCCAGAACTTCTGCACGTCGTTCAGCGTGAATACCATCAACTGCGTATCGCGATCCTTACCCACTTGGCCGTGCGCAGGCGCATCGCCAGAGCGGTAGCCGCTTGATCCATCACTCATCGGCCCCTGCTGCACCGGCGCGCTTCCGCCGCCCATCAGGTTCCCAAGGAAGTTATGCCCGGTCACAAGGCTGATGACCAGCAACACCAGGAATCCGACGATCCCGATACCACCGCCGCCGAAACCGCCCCCACCACCTCCAAAACCAAAGCCGCCACCGCCGCCGCCATCTCCGCGCCGGTCTTCCACATCGCTGGTGTCACCACCTGGCGTCCATTCCATCGCTTGCCAACCTCCGTACAAATCTTTCCCGCACTAGTCTTTCCCACGCTAGGATGCTACGCGGTTCCTCCGCGTCATCGTCGAACTCGCCACTAGAATGGTCATCCTGAGCGTAGCGAAGGATCCCCGCATTTCGCTGGAAGCGCCACATTCGCCGGGGGTGAGCACCCGCATGCCCAAAAAGCCGAAGCTAGGCCAGAATTTCCTCACCGACGAGTCCGCCTGCCTCCGCATCGCCGACTCTCTCGGAGACATCAGCGCTCGCACCGTCGTGGAAATCGGCCCCGGTCACGGAGCCATCACGCAACACCTCGCCGCCCGCGCAGCCCGCCTCCACTGCATCGAGCTCGACCCCACCCTCGCCCGCGAACTGACCTTCCGCTACCGTAACCAGGAAAGCGTGACCATCCACAACCAGGACATCCTTCAAACTGACCTGGCTGCGCTCACATCGTCTTCGCCTTCTGGACCCAGGACCCTGAGCCCTGAGCCCTCGCCTCTGGATGTCGTTGGCAACCTGCCCTACTACATCACCTCGGACATCCTGCTTCATCTCTACGCCGCCGCCCGCGAAGGCGTGATCCGCCAGGCCGTGGTGATGATGCAGCGCGAAGTCGCCAGCCGCATCGCCGCCGCTTCTGGCTCCAGCGAGTACGGCGCGCTCTCCGCCTTCACGCAAATGCACGCGCAGGCCACGCCGCTCTTCGTGCTGCCGCCGGAAGCCTTCTCTCCGCCACCGGACGTCTACTCCACCGTCCTGCGCCTGCAATTCGCCCCGCGCTTCGCAGAACTCGGCGTCGAGCCCGAAGGCTTCAATCGATTCCTGCGCTCCACCTTCGCGCAGAAGCGGAAAACTCTCGCCAACAATCTCCGCGTAGCCGGGTACAGGCCGGCGGAAATCCAATCGGGCTGGCCCGCGGCCCTCGCCCCACAGGCACGCTCAGAAGCCGTCTCCCTCGAAGACATGGCTACGCTTTACCGAGGCTTGTCAGGCAGCGCCGGTGCATCCACTCCGGCATCCTGAAGCAGCCGTGCAGCCTTGCGCCGCACTCGGTCAATCACTCGCTCGTCCTCGGCCAGCGAGCGCAGAACGGAAGCGATGTTCCCCGGCTCCAGCGCCCGTCCCGCCGCAACCTCACTCACCAGGGTCTCGATGTCCGTATCCAGCGCCAGCTTGTCGAAGCGGTGGTCGCGCTGCAGCTTCGCGCCTTCGCGAATGGTCTCCGCAACCGCAAGAAACGCCGAAGCCGCATCGTTCAGCCGTTCATCATCCGAATAGTTAAACGTGCAGCTAACGGGCGCCGACGGTCCGAGAACAAAAGAAATCGTCTTCGTGCCGGTTTGCGCGATGCCCTTCAATTTCGTCTCGCAATGGCCGCCGCGGACTGTAGTGTTTCCCGCGGACAGCCGCTTCCAAACGGCCTCGCTTACCGTGATCGGCTGATGCGGCCCATTCTCTGCCTGCTCCCGATACGTCCCTGTCCGGTCCGGTAGAACCTCGATGCTCCATGCGGCCTCACCCGGAATATGCGGCGTAAAAGAGAAGCTCACCGGTACTGCAATTGGGTCTTCCACTTGCGTTCCCTTCGGCAGCGGCAATTCCGCCGTGCCTTGCTGAACGATCGCAACGCTTATCGAGACGGCATGCAGCACAACCTTAGCGAATGCAATCCTCACCGGCGCAACGCCTCAGCCGTCTGCGCGTGATGAATATGGCAGATCGCGATCGCCAGCGCATCTGCCGCATCTGCGGGTTCGGGCACGAAGTTCAGTTCCAGCAGCCGAGTCACCATGAACTGCACCTGCTCCTTCGCCGCCAGCCCATACCCCACCACCGCACTTTTGATAGCCAGCGGAGCATACTCGGCCACAGGCAGCCCGCAGTTCGCGGCCGCCAACAGGGCCACCCCGCGCACCTGCCCCAGCTTCAGCGCGCTCTTCGCATTCGCGGCGAAAAACACTTCCTCGATCGCTACCATCTCCGGCTGCCAAAGCTCCAGGAGAGCGGTCAGCTCGGCATACACCTGAGCCAGCCGCTGTGGTGTGCGGTCTTTCTTGTTCAGCTTCACAGCACCTGCGCACAGGTGCCTAAGCTTCGGCTGCGGAGACTCGCAGTCGGCCTCCACCACGCCGTAGCCGGTGAACTCCGTCCCGCAGTCGATCCCGAACACGCGCATGCGCTCCAGTCTACCGTCGAAACCGTAGACGCCCGGACTCAACCGCCGGGTAGAATCATCAGCAGCATCCTCGGAACGCCAAACATTGAAGTCCTCGCACTACCTTCTCTCTGCCTCTCTGGCTGCCCTGCTCTTCGGCGCCGCTGCCTCCGCGCAGCAGCCCATAGCCCAGCAGCCCTCAGCCCTGCCGCCTGACGCCACGCAGCCCCCCGCACCGATTATTCGCCCCAGGCCCGTCGTCCCCCCGCCGCGTCAATCCGCCACCGGAGCCTCCGGCAGCACAGGCCAGGCCACGGTCGTTCACCCGCATCGGGCCATCACAACGGACGCGACAACCGGCGCCGGCGCCCCGCAGACACCCAAACCGAAGCCGGCCTCCAAGCCCACCACCAGACCCAGCGCCACGCCTCCCGCAGCACTTGTGCCCAGTCGGCCCGCCGGTACAGCCTCCGTACCCTTCAGCCGCACCACCATCGTGCTCGATCCCTCACACGGCGGGGTCGACGGCGGCTCCCGCATCTCCGACAGCCTGCAAGAGAAAGACGTAGACCTCGCCTTCGCCAACCGCCTGCGCTCGCTCCTTCAGGCCCGGGGTTTCAACGTCCAGC
The DNA here is from genome assembly GCA_965198545.1 of Granulicella sp. Taxonomy (GTDB): domain Bacteria; phylum Acidobacteriota; class Terriglobia; order Terriglobales; family Acidobacteriaceae; genus Granulicella. The sequence goes on from CBDAPS010000008.1 coordinate 181,325, forward strand.
TCACCCGCGACAACGACTCGGCCGCCCCCGCCGACGCCGCCACGCCGCTCAAGCTCGACGACCGCGCCGGCATCGCCAACCACCTGCATCCGGTGGCGTGTCTTCTGCTGCACGCCACCGGCTCCGGCAAGGGCGTTCATCTCTACAGCTCCGAGCTTGCACCGGTCCCGCTCCAGCCGGCGCTTGTCCCCTGGCTCACCGCACAGGCTTCCTGGGTCAACAGCAGCCGAGCTCTCCAGAAACAACTCGGCATCGCCATCGGCCGCGCCGAAGTCCCGCTCGTCCTGAGCCGCGCCTCCATCCGCCCGCTCGACTCCCTCACCTGCCCAGCCCTCGTCCTCGAACTCGCCCCTAATACCGGCGACAAGGAAAGCGTCAGCGACGCCGGCTACCAGCAGAAGGTCGCCACAGCCATAGCCTCCGCCATGATCTTCTGGCAGAACCAGGCCCAGCCGCCTGACCGCGTGGTGCCCATCCCGGTCGTTCATACAGAAACGCAGGCCCCCGCCGAGCCCCTTCCCAACGTGCCGCCAGGACTCCAGCCATGACCTCACGCCACCAGCGCATCCTCTTTTGGAGCCTAGTCGGCTGTATTGTCGCCATGGGCATTCTCCTGTTCGTCAGCCGTCAGCGAGCGCGCGACCGCGTCAGCGAACTCGTCGACCAAACCCCAATCGATGCGCCCAACACCGCACCCGAAACCATCACCCTTGATCTTGCCAACGACAGCGACGGTAACGTCAGCCCAACCGACCGCCAGCTCGCCATCCCCACAGAGGCAACCGCCCGTGCCCGCGCTCTGATCGATCACCTCGTCAACGAGTACGCTCTGCCCGGCTCACCCCACCCGTTGGCTCCCGGCGCTGCCGTCAACGAGGTCTTCCTCGTCCCGCTACCCCTCGTCGGCCATACACCGGACCCCAACGCAGCCACGGGCGCTGCAGGCTCCATGACGCCCACACTCCTCGTGCCCAGCAAGGACCCCGATACACTCGAGCCTCAGGCGCCCGGCGGCGAACTCGCCGTCATCGATCTCCGCGGCACCTTCGTCAACGCCCATCCTTCCGGCGTCGAAACCGAATCACTCACCATCGCTTCTATCATTGGCACGCTGCACGCCAACCTGCCGGAAATCGAGCAGGTTCGTTTCCTTGTAGATGGCCAGCCCCGCGAAACCCTGGCCGGCCATGCCGATCTCCTCCGCACCTACCCCTCGCGCGACACCACCCAGGCCATCGACGCCACCGCTCCGGGCCAATGAGCACCAGCCCTCACATCGGCGTCTTCGACTCCGGCTTCGGCGGCCTCACCGTCCTTCGCGCCCTGCTCCCGCTCATCCCTAACGCCCACTACACCTACCTCGGCGACACCGCCCGCCTGCCCTACGGAGCCAAGTCCCAGGCCACCATCGCCCGCTACGCCGTCGAAAGCGCCCGCTTCCTCGAGCGTCAAGGTGCAGACCTCCTCGTTGTCGCCTGCAACACCGCCACCGCTCTCGCCCTGCCGGAGATCACCGCCAGCGTGCGCATTCCAGTAGTCGGCGTCATAGATCCCGTCGTCGACGCAGCCAGCAGGAATCCTCAGAACAAAGAGGTCTTGGTTCTCGCCACCGCTGCCACGGTGCAGTCGCACGCCTACCGGCAAGCCTGCGAACGCCGCGGTCTCCGAGCCACCGAAAAAGCTTGCCCACTGCTCGTCCCGCTGGTGGAAGAAGGCTGGACCGATCACGCCGTCACCCGTGAGGTCCTTCGCATCTATCTCACCGAAGCCCTGAAAGATTGCAAACCTGACGCGGTTCTTCTCGGCTGCACCCACTATCCGCTCATCGCCGAACCGATAGCCGCCACGCTCCGCGAATTAGGTTCACAGGCCTTCGTCATAGACTCTGCAAGTGCCACTGCAAAAACCACAGCCGCTATGCTTGGTAGCGCCAACGCACACAATCCAACAGCAACCAGCGCCACATTCCATTGCTACGCCACAGACTCAGTAGAAAAGTTTGAGCGTCTAGGCAGCCAGTTCCTCCAACGCCCACTAGGCCCCGTACAACTCTTGGATCTCGGCGGCTGATCTCTTCCGCTAACCCGCTAACCCGCTAACCCGCTAACCCGCTCGTAAAACGTACAACGTAGAACGTACATCTCCCATGCCCTACCTCCTCAAGTCCGAACCTGACAAGTACTCCTACGACGATCTCCTCCGCGACAAGGAGACCGTATGGGACGGCATCAAGAACCCGCAGGCCCTCATCACCCTTCGCAACATGAAGAAGGGTGAAAAGTGCGTGATCTACCACTCAAACGTGGGTAAGGCCGTGATTGGAACCGCTACGATCGTCTCGGTCAAGCTCGATCCCACCAACGGCAAGACGCCCATCGTTCGCCTCAAAGCCGGCAAGCGCCTCAAGCGCGAAAAGCCCCTGTCTGAAATCCGCGAAGCGCCGGTCTTCCATGACTCGTTGATGTTCCGCCAGTTCCGCCTCAGCGTCGTCCCGCTCACCGACGCTCAATTCGACTGGCTCCTCCACAGCTGACACCGGGTCGCCGCTACGGCTTGTCATCTCGACCGGAGCAGGACGGCTTTATCGTCCTGCGTAATGGAGAGACCCCATGTTTTCGCGAAGCGAGTGCCGAAGGCACAAGCAAGTCCAGCCCTTCCGCATCCAACAGCCCATGAGCGTCGCCCTCACCCCTTCCGCCACCGTCTCCGGCACCTTCCAGCTCGGCGAAGACCTCGCCGTCCATCGCATGGGCTACGGCACCATGCGCCTCGTCGGCGAGGGAGCCTGGGGTGAGCCGCCCGACCGCGAAGACGCGCGGAACGTCCTTCGCCGTGCCCTCGAGCTTGGCGTCACGCTTCTCGACACCGCCGACGCCTACGGCCCTGGCATCGCCGAAGAGCTAATCGCCGAAGCCCTGCACCCCTACCCATCCAATCTTGTCATCGCCACCAAGGGAGGCCTCACCCGCCAGGGCCCATCGAAAGCCAAGCCCTGCGGCCGTCCCGACTATCTCCAGCAACAGCTCGAAATGTCCCTACGCCGGCTCAGGCTTGAGATCATCGACCTCTACCAGCTCCACCGCATCGATCCCACCGTTCCACTCGCCGACACCCTCGGCGCCCTCAAGGACGCACAGCAGCAGGGCAAGATCCGCCACATCGGCCTCTCCGAGGTCACCGCCGAGCAGATCGTCGAGGCCCAGAAGATCGTTCCCATCGTCAGCATCCAGAACCGCTATAACCTCGCCGATCGAAAAAGCGAACCCGCTCTCAAATACTGCGAACAACACGGGGTAGCCTTCCTGCCGTGGTACCCCATGGGAGGCAGCGCCGCCATGAGCCTCAACAAGCTCTCCCAATCCGGGTCCCAGTCAGGATCCCAGTCAGGATCAAGATCCAGCGAAGGCGCCAACCACCCGCTGGCCGACTTCGCGGCCAAGTACAACTCCACTGTCAGCCAGATCTCGCTTGCCTGGCTCCTTCAGCGCAGTCCCGTCATCCTCCCCATCCCCGGCACGGGAAGCATCGCGCATCTGGAAGAAAACGTGGCCGCCGCCGCGCTCCGCATCCCTGAAGAAGACTGGGAAGCCCTCGAGCTCATCATGGACACCCAGGCCAGCTGACCGCCTCACCTTGTCTGCGTAATCTGGGAACCCAATTTGCGTACTCTGCTTTCCCGCGCTTCGCCCTGCTATCCTTCCCTACGGCAGGAGTAAGAAAAGACCATGATCAACATGCAGGGCCAGGTCGCCGTAGTCCTCGGCGTCGCCAACAAACGCAGCATCGCCTATTCCATCGCAGAGTCGCTCGCCAACGCAGGAGCCACGCTCGTCATCTGCTACCAGTCCGAGCGCTTGAAGAAGGAATCGGACGAGCTCATCGCCTCGCTCGGCCAGGCCGGCAAGGGCCGCACCATCCAGCTCGACGTCTCCTCCGACGAGCAGATCGAAACCGCTTTTGCCCAGATCAAGGAAGCCTTCCCTGTCATCCACACGCTGGTGCATTCGGTAGCATTCGCGCCCGCTGCAGCGATGCACAATGATTTCTTACTGACAAAGCGCGCGGACTTTGCGCTTGCACTCGACATCAGCGTCTACTCACTGATTGCAGTAGCCAACGCAGCGGTACCGCTTATGACGGAAGGCGGCGCCATTCTTACCTTGACCCACTTCGGCTCGCAGGTCACCTTTCCCAACTACAACGTCATGGGCGTCGCGAAGGCAGGCTTGGAAGCCGCTGTACGGTATCTGGCCGCGTCTCTCGGCGCAAAGAACATTCGCGTCAATGCCATCTCTGCTGGTGCAATTAAAACGCTTGCTGCTCGTGGAATCGGAGATCTTCAGGTGATGCTGGACAAAACAACCGAGCGCGCCCCGCTTCAACGGAATGTCAATCAGGCTGAAGTGGGTAACGCCGCACTCTTCCTTTGCAGCAACCTCGCCAGCGCCATCACCGGCGAAGTCACCTACGTGGACTGTGGATTCAACATCACGGGAATCTAGCTGAGGGTTGGGGAGTAACCGGCTTACTTGCGTCTCAGGTCCGCGAGTTGATGACCCAATTCATCAGAGAAGATAGTCACGCCCGCGTCAGACATGTGAACGTGATCTATAAAGTCGTCCCGGTCTGGAAGCCACTCGCTGGCATCGATCACCGTGAATCCTCGCTGGTTCGCCAGCGCGCGCATTTTGGTGAGGTACTCATGCCAAGACGCTCGCGAGTAGAAGCGTTCGCGGTGTTCTAGCGACATCGGCATCATCACAAGGGCTACCTTCATGTGCTTCTGCTGCGCCATTGCGAAGATCTGCTCGTAGCTTGTATTGAAATGGGGATCGTTCAGGAATTGTTGCGCCTGTTGATCGAAGTCGGCGCTCGAATTGGCTTCCAGCGCAACCATGTCGGCGACCCGGCCAAATTTGTTGGTGGCTTCGGCTGGCATTCCCATCTGTGCAAGATTGCGCCGTAACTTCTCGACGTATTGCCAGACATTTCTGCGATGAGCAAACATGGGTGCAAGACGCAGCAAGCGCAGTTCTAACCGGTCTGTTGGTCCCCACTGGTTAACCTTCGAGACTAGGGAAACCGGAAAACATGAGTAGACACCGACTTCGTGATTGCCAGTGAGGTCCACCGGACGCAAGCGGACATCCGTCGTCAGGAGAAAGTCCATGACTCCAACGACCATTGTGTTGATGTCAGGATGTTCTTTCGAGGCATAATCCGCCAATAGGGCTTGATCCGGTGGAAGTGAAGAAACAAAGGCCGCATTGACTGGTCGAAACGATTGCCCTTGAGTGGCAGCCCCATGATTCAGCGCCGCGGTATTGAGGCGCGTATCCAGCAGCGAATCTCCGACAAATAGTATGTCGGGATCTCTTGTTTTTTGAATGGCGTCCAGCTTGCGGCGATAGGGGAGCCGTTGACTCCACGGAACAAGTGCAACGTTGAAGAGCACCAGCATTGCGACACAGATTGCCGAAGCGGCGAAGAGGGGATGAGTGCGCATGGCCTAGAAATCGATATAGATAAACTTTGAAGACTGACCGCAGAAGATATAGATAAGCGCGATCGCGATCAGCCAGACTGCGGTCCGCGACACCCAGGGCGGAACTGAACGAAGAGGCTCCGGCGCCCCATCGCGTTCGCCGGCAAGATACTCCGCGGATTCTCTGAAGTGCGCAAGCATCAACCGAGCAGCCTCCGATAGAAGAGTAGCATCGTGTGGAGATTCATTGAGAAAAGGCTGTAGCCGATCAGCACGCAGACAAACGTTAGTACGCGGCTGAAGAAGACTGGCATGGGTTTTTCGCTTGGCAGTCCCTTCCAGCTTCTCCACATCCTGTGGCCCACCAGGAGCAGGCCATGATAAAGCCCCCAGGCTATATAGTTCAGCCCTGCACCATGCCATAGCCCACTGACGAGCATCGTGATAATGGTGGCGAGGTAAAGCGGCGGGCTCCACCACGGGAAGCGCGCTACCGGAAGAAACACATAGTCCGTCAGCCAGCGAGTCAGCGAAATATGCCAGCACAGCCAGAACTTCTGGATATTGCGTCGGCCGTACGGCCAGTCGAAGTTCTCCGGAACCCGAATGCCGAACAAACGTGCCGAACCGATCGCAATATCCGAATAGGCCGAAAAATCAGCGTAGATTTTGATCGCATAAGCGAACAGCCAGAGCAATAACACGGAGCGCCGGGCCAGCGGAATGTCATGAGCATTCAGGTGGTCTGTAAGTGCGCCCAGCAGGTCCGCGACCGCGAACTTCTTGGCCAGCCCGGTGAGGATGCGGGTAACACCGATCTCCCAGTCTCCGGTCCAATCCTTTGGCTCCTGGCGCAGCTTTGGCAGAAAGTCCTGGTACCGCTTGATGGGACCCGCCACCATCGTTGGAAAGAAGAGAATGAACGCCAGATATTCCGGCAGAGTGCCGCTTTCAGTGCGGTTGTATTTGCGGTCCCACGCAAAATGATAAAACTCGAACGTAAAAAAGGAGATGCCGAGCGGCAGAAAGGCGCCGCTCCATCGCAGCGGGTTCGCGTGGTGCCAGAAGACGAGGCCGGTGAAAAAGTTCCAATATTTGAAGATGCCCAGAAACAGAACACTCTGGACCATGCCGAAAACGCACCACCAGGAATCACGTTTATAGAAGCGGCTGGTGATGGACTCCCAGATAAAAATACCCAGGCAGAGGGCTCCCGCGACTCCAGCCATGGTGTAGGCGAAGTACAGGAAGAACAGGCTCCCGAAGACTGCAATGATCCAGGGCCGGGCCTTTGGGCTTAAGCAACGGTAGAGGATCGCCGAGGGAAACAGAAAAGCAAAGTAATAGACAAAGGTATTAAAGATCATGTTTTATCGAGCCACCTCCTCCGCAGACCTGTGAAACTTGAGACAGGAGGAGCCAACGGCGATCCCTTACCGCTGAAGCTGCGGCATTTGTCTGGATTCTTGTACCTACTTTGCTTTACTGACTGTCAGATCGACCAAGTCGCCTACAGTTTTCAAATCCTGTAACTCGCCGACACCGAACCGTACCTTGTAACGGCGTTCAACCATCGAGATGATTTCCAGATGAACGAGCGAATCCCATCCCGGCGTATCGTTTGCGCTGGATCCTCGCGTCACGGTAACCGCAGGATTGTTGAGGACTTCCCGGAAGATGGGCTGAATGTCCGCTAGGACACCTTCTGGCGTAAGGCTAGGCATTCGAAAACTCCATAACGTGAATGTGTTTGTTCTTTCGCTTGTATCCTGCGAGATCGAGCCTCCAGGCGGTGGCGTTTGGGGGCAGGGTGCGTTGGCTGCCTTCGTAGGGTTCAAAGCCTAACTTTCGGTAAAAATCCTCGACCATGCCATTTTTGACGGTCGGCAGATAGTAACCCACAATCGCCTTCACACCGGCGGCTTGGGCTCGGTCCGCCAGCGCGTCCAGCATCGCCACTTCCATGTCCCGCTTCAGCACCCGGCAACTCATCAGCCACAGGTCCATGTGGAGTTCATCGCCATGGTCCCGGCACCCCACGACGATCGAAATCAGTCCGTTGTCTCCGAAACGATCACGCAGCCTGCCGTATAAGGCTATACAGTCGGCGTCGCGTGCAATCGCTTCGATTTCGGCCAGAGTATATCGCTTGGTCGTCAGGTTGAATTGGTTCGTCTTGTTAGTCAACTGCGCGATGCGCTCGAGATAGACTAGGGCAAAGCCATCGATCTCAGCCGTCATCTCCAGCGAATCCAGATACTCGCCATAGTTCGCGAACTTCTGCTGCTGCTCCACCCGTCGAGAGTTGTCGGCGTAGAGAGCCGCCCGTTGCAGGTCTTCGCCCGAAAGTGAAACAGCTTCGAAGTAGCGCCCACGGTCGATGAACTCAGCGAATTGCGATACCTCGGTGCCAACGTCTGGGACAGCCACCTGAGGAAGCTGGGACTGTACGATCATCCGCTCAGCCGGGTTGTCGTCGACGAATACAAAGCTGTCGACTCCCAGATTGAGCTCGTCCGCAATCTTCTGAATGTTCTCGTGCTTCGGTTCCCAGTTCGCCTTGAATGCAGAAAAATGTTCAAGCCTGAGCACCGAACTGGGATGCTCAAAGCCCGACCTCGCGATGGATTCGGTATTCTTGGAACAGACGGCCAGCAACACGCCTCGATTACGCAAAGACAGGCAATACTCTTGAAACGCTGTGTACGACTCCGCAACTGGAGTCTCACGGCCAATCTGGATTCGGTCGACGCCGTCGTCGCCGATCACGCCGCCCCAAAGCGTGTTGTCCAGGTCCAGCACCAGCACCTTTCGGCTCTTGCCATACAGTGCGCGGATGATCGCAGCCAGGGATCGAGCCACTTCCAGATTGGCTTCCGGAGTCAGCAGCAGCTTGTAGTTCCAGTAGCGATTCCAATCGAACCACTTGTACAGCCCTACCCTCGCGCACAAGCTCCATGCATCCTGGAGGATGACCGTGGGGCGATGAGACGCTTCCTGCGCCAGTGCAACGTTCAGCTGCATGACAAAGCGGGTCCGGCCTCCAAACGCAGCGGCATCCAGATTACCCAGCGCGGCGTAGGGCGGACATTCAAAGTTGTTCTGGACGATCTGACATCCGAGATTTTGCTCCAGCGAATCCCACATCTCGACGCGGGTACGGACTTCCGCTTCAACGTGCTCGTTGAACTCGGTTTCTGAGCACCCTACCGGCGGAAAATTGCGGATGTTCAGGTAGGAGGTGTGAATGACAACCAGATCCGGCTTGAAGTCGATCACAGCTTGGGGATCTTGTACCGCGTCTTCGTAATAGCGTCCGTACTCTGACTGGTAAAACACTGGACGGAATCCAGAGTCCAGAAGTAATATTTCAACAAAATTGACCAGCTCGTGTGTAGTTGAGCCCCCAAGGATGGCTACTCGAATATCTTTCAGTTCCGTCGCGGCTGCAAGAGTCTTGCGGAGACTCCTGCGCTGGCTCAGAAGATCATCGACGTGGCAAAGATTAAGATCGAGCACTCGAGTGATTCTAACAAACAGCCCAGCGTCGATACCGCGCTCCTAAGCGATCTAACTGGTCGGGGCGGAGGGATTCGAACCCCCGACCCTCTGCTCCCAAAGCAGATGCGCTACCAGACTGCGCTACGCCCCGACCTGTCTATCCTATCGCACCAATGCAGGCGCAATCAGCGCAAAGTCTACCGCCATCCCGGCGCGTGCAGCCGATGCAGCAACGACCCGCCCAGCCACAACAGCAGCAGGAACGGCAGCATCGCCATCGTCACCAGCCCCAGGGCCATCAGACCCATAAACAGCCAGTCCCGCCACGTATCGCGCTTGCCAAACGCAAGGCTCCGCTCCAGCAGCGCATAGTTCCTTCGGTTCGCCCGCCATCCGATGTCGAACAGGTTTCCCAGTACCGGAACCATGCCGACGACCACCTCAATCGCCAGGTTCGCGACCATGCGTGCCACTGTCACCATCGGCACGCCGCGCGCATACGCGGCCACCACGATAATGCAGCTCGCCAGCCCGGCAAGGAAGTCTCCGATCCCCGGAATGAACCCGACGATCCCATCCAGTCCAAAGCGGATATTCGTTCCGGGCACGCGAAACCAGGTGTCCAGCACCCGCGAAAGCATGTCGAGGTTCTCGTCGCGAAACACTTGGCCCGCGCGTCCCAACCGCCCACGCACACCCGCGCCGCTGCTACCGCCTACCATCGGAGGTCTCAGAATCTCCGGTTCGGCTGTCTTCCACGCCATCGTTTCGCCTCGTTTCTTCCTCTGTTGTTGGATGCTATAATTTTCTAGATACGGCGGCTATAGTTCAGTGGCAGAACGCCGCTCTGTGGCAGCGGATGTCGTGGGTTCGAACCCCACTAGCCGCCCCAATCACCTCCCCTCCTCCAATCCACACCTTTGCTCCTCCGGGCAAGTGGGAGCTGCTGTTGCCGCGTGCCGTGCGATCGCCCAAATCTAATAAGTTCCAAGCCGTTGCCGCCACGTCCCTCGCTTCCTCACCCCCTCGTCTTCACGTAGGAACGTCCGGCTGGGCTTACCCCACCTGGAAACCCGGCTTCTACCCGGCAAACGTGCCCTCGCGAGCTTTCCTGCACGTCTACGCCGCGCGCCTCACTTCGGTTGAAGTCAACTACACCTTCCGCGAACTCTGCCAGCCTGCCCAGCTTCAGGGCTGGATCGCTGCCACGCCTCCAGGCTTCCTCTTCAGCTTCAAAGCCCCGCAGCGCATCACCCACTTCCAGCGCCTGCTCAACTCGCACGACGCCGTAGCCGAGTTCGTTGCCTCCCTCCAGCCCATGCTGGCCGCCGGCGGCCGCCTCGGCCCCATCCTGTTCCAGCTACCGCCCAACTTCAAAGCGGATCAGGGCCGCCTCGTCGACCTCCTCGCAGCCCCCACACTGCAAGGCCTCCGCGTGGCCTTTGAATTCCGCCACGAGTCCTGGTTCAGCGAAAACACCTACCAGCTGCTCCGCGCTCACAACGCCGCCCTCTGCGTCGCCGAAGGCGACACCCTCACTACCCCTGATATCTCCACAGCAGACTTCCGCTACTATCGTCTGCGAAAGAGCGGCGGCTACACGCAGCGACAGGTTTCCGCCTTCGCCAAACGTCTGCTCCCCCACACCGCTGAAGGCGCTGTCTTCGCCTACTTCAAGCACGAAGACGAGCCCACTGGCGCTCTCAACGCTACGGCCTTCGTCGCCAGCGCCAATCGCCTGTCCCGCGCCACAGCAGAGGCAGGTAGCCAATGACCGCGGTTCCCGACTGCCCATCCGCGCCGCTGCCTGAGGGCTTCCCGCCATTCCATCCACGCAAATGGATGGCAAACGGCCACATTCAAACCGTCCTCGGCAACTTCCTCCCGCGCCCAAACCACCTCCCGCCAGCCACTCCTGAGCTGGTTGAAGTCGCCCCAACTCACGGCACGCAGATCTCCAGCCAAGTGCTCTGCGAGTGCCACTGGCAGCCTGCGGAGGTCCGCGCCAACCGCCCCACCGCCATCATCCTCCACGGCCTTGAGGGCTCCTCGCGCTCGCAGTACGTCATCGGCAACGCCGGCAAGCTCTGGGCTGCGGGCTGCAACGTCATCCGCATGAACATGCGAAGCTGCGGCGGCACGCCCGAGTTCGACATGCCGAAGCTCACGCCCACGCTCTACCACTCCGGCCTCTCCAGTGACGTCGAGCGAGTCCTCCGCTTCTTCGTTGAGCGCGAGCATCTCCAGCAGGTCTCGCTCATCGGCTACTCCATGGGTGGCAACCTCGTCCTCAAGCTCGCCGGAGACCTCGGCGAAGCCGCTCCTGCTGAACTCCGCAGCGTCGTCGCCGTCTCCCCCGCAGCCGATCTCGCCGCTTCCGCCGACGCCTTGCACGAACTCCCCAACCGCCTTTATGAGCGCAAGTTCCTTCGTGCATTGCTCAAGCGTTACCGCCGCAAAACTCTACTCTTTCCCCGCGCCTTTGACCCCCAGCGAGCCGCCGGCATCCACTCCATTCGCGAATACGACGAGCGCATCACCGCCCTCTACTCCGGCTTCCAATCCGCCGACGACTACTACGACCGCGCCGCCGCCGCGCGCGTGCTCCACCAGATCGCCACGCCCACGCTTATCATCCACGCCTGCGACGACCCCTTCATCCGCCTGCTCCCGCAAACCCGCGCCGCCATCGCCCAGAACCCAAACATCACGCTGCTAGAAACCGAGCACGGCGGCCACTGCGCCTTCCTCGCCAACCCCGAGCCAGCCAACGGTAACGACGGCTACTGGGCTGAACAAAGCGCCCTCCAGTTTCTTCTTGCCCACGCGATCTAGTAACGTTACGGCCCTAATCGCGATACCCTAGCTCTTATGGTCGCCGACTGGTCCGCCGAGTGCTCCGCCGACGCCCCCACCCTCGTAGTCCCGTGGTCTGATCCTGCCACCGGCGCGCACTTCGTCAATCTCCGCAATGAGCCCTACGATCTCGCCGAGATTCACGAAGCCGAGCAGTGGCCCGCCCTCGGTCGCGCCCTGCGCTCGCTCAACGCCACCCGCTCTCCATTCCTTACCGCCAAGTGCGATGCCTGGAAGCTGGAATCAGCCAGCGCGGAAGATCTTGCGCTCCTCGCTGTCGAGCTCGACGTCGACCCGAACGAAGCCCGTTGCGGAGTCTCCGGCTACATTGATCTCCTTTGGCGGGAGCGCAAGGTCTTCGCCTCGGCTCACCAGCAAACTGACCGCCTCGACCGCCTTGTCCGCCGCGCCTCGCGACTCGCTCACGCCGAAGCAGGGGTCCAGTTCATTCTGCGTCCCGCCATGCTGGACCTTAACGGCGCTCTGGAAGGCTTTGCCATCACGACCTACGTCACCGCCATTGGTCCGGAGTGCGAATCCGCCCGCGTCCGCTGGGCCGCCGCTCTGGACGATATCGTTGCCCTTCTCCGCGCCCGCGACCTCGAGCCGGCACGCGGCTCCGCTACAATCGACGAAGCGTGAGTGCCCTCGACACATTGAGCCGGCACACTCGGGCGCGTAGCTCAACTGGATAGAGCACCGACCTTCTAAGTCGGGGGTTGCAGGTTCGAGACCTGCCGCGCCCACCACCCGCATGGCTGCGGAATCGGGCTGATAGGCGTGGCGCACTCCCCGAAATCCGTACGTAGTGTCTGCGGTGTTGCCAATCCTCCGCAGGACTCGCGGCGACGCACAATCAGAGCGGCCCTCCCCGCACGAGTGTACGTTCTCCCTAGCCCTCGCAGACTCATTCTGGTTTCTGGTTGCGAAGATGCAGGATCCCGAATACTGTAAGTCCTAACGTCAACAGCATGTTTGCATCCTTCAGGACATGCCTCCTCCGAGGTGCGAGATGAAGCGGACACTTTCGGGCATTTTGCTCGGTTGTGCGGTCTGGCTGTCTGGGTGCGGCATCGGTCCGGGCGGCGTTCCTGCGTCCTACAAGGGCCTTGTAGCGACCCGAGGCTTTGTTCTTCAGGACATTTACCTTACCGATTCCTCACCGACATGGTTCATGAATCGCTCATTCCACATCGCAAGGGAAAATATCGCTGCTGGTTCTTTGCAGGTAGTCTGGGGGAACTACGCTGTGTACTACGGCGGCGAAACCCAATTAGGCTCCGGCACATACAAGGCTGCCGTGGAGTATCCCGCCGGTACGATCACGCCTTGCTCTTTTGGGGGCTCACCGTCGATCACTGTATCTGGCTACGAGGACGCAACAACTGATCCCTGCGGGCCTGCCATTCCCAACGGAGCCACGTTTTGGGTAAGGATGCTGTACATCAATCCCACCGGAGTGAATATCTTCCCGGCTACGGCAATCTTCGATCTATCGAGAGAGCAGTTCGAATCGGGAGTAGGCACGCCTCACGATGCAGTTGCCGGCGGCAATATCGTGACCACACCGAATAGCTTTTGGATGTCACCTACCGCCCTGATCGCCCCGACGACCAAACCTTCCGTGTGCATCATCGGTGACAGCCGGGCCGTCGGGTACAAGGATGAGGTCAACGATAAGAGCGGGGACGTTGGCGAAATCGCGCGGTCCATCGGTCCCTCCTACGCGTATTCGAATCTGGGAGCCGTGGGCGAAGCCGCGCAAGGCGCTGTAAGCCACCTGGTAAATCGATCGCGACTCTTCCAGTTCTGTACCCATGTCATCGACGAATACGGAATCAACGACCTCACACCTCCACGAACGGCGGCGCAGATAGCCGCAGATCGCTCTACTCTGGCAACACTTTCAGGCAGACCGACTTTTGGGACCACCCTGCCGGCGGAGACCAGTTCAACAGACTCCTGGTCAACACTGGCCAACCAGACCGCCATCAGAAATCCGGATCAATTCAATCAGTTAGTGCGGTCGGGAATTTCCGGTGAAGTGGGGTACTTCGACGTCGCCGCTGGGCTGGACCCGAAGCATCTCGAAAAGTTTCCCGTCGGACCCGTGCCTGGAACAGCCGCCGGTCCTCCGATGTACTCAACCCCCGATGGAATACACGAGAACGCAACGGGCAACATGCTCATTCAGCATTCGGGAGTGATCAACCCCGCGGCAATCAGCAAGGTTCGATAATCCAATTCGTCCAATATCTAACCCGAACCAGGATCAGAGCCGCTGCCTGCCGGTCTTTGCTCACGCAATCTCCACATGCGCTGAGGTCTTCGCCACCAGTTGCGGATGCTTCCGGCTGAACCCCGTCGCATGCCTCCACCCGGCCAGGGCCATCAGCACTACCTCCAGCGCGCATATACCGTTCCACTCCCACCGCGACCACGCAAGGCTGGCCAGCGCAGAGCCGATCGCCCCGCCCACGAAGTACATCGTCATGTAGATCGTGTTCAGCCGGCTGCGCGCATCTTCCGCGATCCCAAAGATGCGCGTCTGGTTCCCTACCTGGTTCATCTGCATGCCGGCATCCAGCAGCAGCACGCCCACCACCAGCAGCGTCATGTGCCAGGCCGTCGACACCGGCACATACTCTGAGCCCCATATCCACACATAGCAAACGGTCATCAGCGCGCCAGCCACCGTCACCACGTAGCGCGTTCCATGTTTGTCGGAAAGCCTTCCCGCGAGCGGAGCCATCAGCGCGCCCGCAGCACCCACCACGCCAAACGTTCCTGCCACACCCGGACCGAGCCCATAGTGCTTGCTCAGTACGAAGGTCAGCGTCGTCCAGAAGCAACTGAACGTCGCAAACGTCAGCCCGCCGATCACTCCTGCCTCACGCAGCAGCGGCTCGTCTCGAAACAGTGTCCACAGGGAGCGCATGGTCGCTCCGTATGTCATGGATTGCGCCGGCTTGCGCTTCGGCATCATCCGCGCCAGGATCGGCACAAAGGCTACGTTCATCACCGCCGCCGCAAAAAACACGGAGCGCCATCCCGTCGCGCGGCCCACCCAGCCGGCAAAGCTCCTTGCCAGCAGAACGCCCAGCAGCAGGCCGGTCATCACTGTGCCGATTGCCTGGCCTCTCCGCTCACTCGGCACCAGTTCCGGAGCCATTGGCAGCACAATGTGCGTCACCGCCGCCATCAGTCCGATCAGCACGCTGGCCACGATCATCACCGGCAGCGTCTTCGCCGTCCCCGCGATCAACAGCGCCACGCTTACCAGCGCATACATCCGCATCATCAGCGTGCGCCGATCGCTGATGTCGCCCAGCGGCACAAAACTCAGGATGCCTGCCGCGTACCCCACCTGCGTAGCCACGGCCACCAGCCCCATGCTCTGCGGGGTCTGGTGCAGGCTTTCGCCCATCACCAGCAGCAGCGGCTGGTTGTAGTAAATCGAGCCCACGCTCACCGCGCACGCCACGCCAAGAAAGGGTAGCGCCCACCGCCCGTCCATCGTGTTCTGTTGGGTTCGCTCCGAGGACATGCAGCCGCCACATCGAGTTTACCGCGCCACTCCTGCGGCACGTTGAACCCCGGCGGCCGTACCGCACTGAGCCGCCACACCACCCGCTATCATCGAATCTGTTGTGGTGGATCAGACAGACGTGACTCAATCCGAATCCCGGCCCTCGGAATCCCGGCTCTCAGAATCCCGGCTCTCCGTGGAGCACGAAGGCACGCCTATTGCGGTCGCAATGTCCGGCGGGGTGGACTCCTCCACCGTCGCGGCCATGCTGCGCGCCGAGGGACACACCATCATTGGCCTCACCCTGCAGCTCTGGAACCAGCGCCGCCTGGCGGGCCGCGAGGGCATGCCGGAAACCGTGCAGGGACGCTGCTGCTCCATCGATGACGTCTATGACGCCCGCCGCGTAGCCGAGCAACTCGGCATCCCCTACTACCTTGTCAACGCGCAGCAGCGTTTCGAGGACGAGGTCGTCCGGCCCTTCGTTTCCGAGTATCTCGCTGGCCGCACCCCGATCCCCTGCACGCTCTGCAACAACCACCTCAAGTTCGATCAGCTCCTCCTGACCGCCCGACAGATCGGCGCAGAGCGCATTGCTACCGGCCACTACGCACGCAACTGGTTCGACCCGGAGCGCGATCGCTGGATTCTTTCCCGTCCCGCCGACCGCTCCAAGGACCAGACCTACTTCCTCTTCGGCCTCACCCAGGACCAGCTTGCCCGCACCCTGTTCCCGCTCGGAGACATGCAGAAGCCCGCCGTTCGCGCCCTTGCCGCCGAGCAGGGCCTCGAACTCGCCGGGAAGCCCGATTCGCAGGAGATCTGCTTCATCCCCGGCGGCAGCTACTCGGATTTCCTGCGCGCCTATTTAGACGAACAGCAGCGCGAACTTCCCAACAGCGCCGGCGAGCTCGTCGCCACCGGCGGCCAGACGCTTGGCGCCCACACCGGCATCCACCAGTTCACGGTGGGCCAGCGCAAGGGCCTAGGTCTCAACTCGCCTCAGCCGCTCTACGTTCTGAAGATTCATCCTGACTCCCACAAGGTCGAAGTTGGCCCGGACTCGGACCTCTACTCCCGCGACCTCACGGCCGACCGCCTCAACTGGGTTTCCGTCGCGGAGCCCGCCGAGCCCATCCGCGTAGACGTCAAGATTCGCCACCGTCACGAGCCCGCCCCGGCCACACTGGAAGTCACCGGCCCGAACCAGGTCCATGTCACCTTCGACAACCCGCAGCGAGCCATCACCCCCGGCCAGTCCGCCGTCTTTTACATCGGCGACGAAGTAGCCGGAGGCGGCTGGATCGTCTAAAAGCAAAGCCCTCGCCGCAGCGAGGGCCTTTACCTTTCAGTTCATCACTGCGGGAAGATGTTTGTTTTAACATCTCGACCGCAGCGAAACGGAGTAGAGATACCCCTGCTTTTGTCGGCGAGCGCGAAGCACAAGCAAGTCACTACAGGTCATAAGGACTCGTAGGCTTCTTCCCCTTCAGAAACGGCGAGCGTGCCGCAAGAGTCTCCAGGCCAGTCTTCAACCCCGCCACCCAGCCGGCAACGTGGTTGATCGGAACACGGATCCCGTGCTGAATCTTCTGCGAAACCTCGTTCGTCGTCTGGAGCGCGCTGGTCACCATACCGTCTACGCGGGCAATCTGCATCCGCGTCTTGCTGTTTGTGTCCTGCACCGTGCTGTTCACCTGGCTTACGGTCACGCCGATCTCTTCCACTTTGGCGCGCACCGTTCTCGACATGGCTTCCACATCGGAAGTCACGCTTTGGATCTTGGGTGTCAGATCGTCAATGATCACATGCGCTTTGTCGACGAAAGGCATGGCCGTGGCAGTGGCCTGTGCGATCAGGGCTTCGCCGCGCTTCTCCAGAGACTCCACCTTCGCCTTGACTTCTTTCACCATCTTCATCGCGTAGATTGCGCCGATGGCCATCCCGACCATGAGGAGGAAAAAGAAAAGCGCGATGATCCCGACGAAAATCGTGAGCAGATCGAGTTGTGTACCCGAAGCGTGGACCGGCTGCTGCAGAAAGAACAAGGCAAACGTGGAAAGGGACGACATGGTTTTCTCCTGGTGCAAAGCGAGCGTTGACGACGGAGCTAGGCGATATCCAGCATAGCTCGCTGGGCAAAGCAACAGGGCCGGCAGTTCACCGGCCCCGCGTGCATTTCCAGCGCTCCAGGCGTTAGGCGCTCTCGCCTGCCGGAGGATTCGCAGTCTGCACGTAAGCTTCCTTGCCCGCGCTCACGGCAGCCGTTACCGCATCTTTCTGGTTTTGGACGAGATCCTTGCCCTTCTCCACGTACTCGGTCCACTGTCCGCGGCCCTTGTCAAGGGCTTCCTTGCCTTGATCCACGTATTGCGAGGCCACTTCCTTGCCCTTGCTCACATACTGACCGACAGTATCCTTGCCCTGCTGGTAGTACTGTGTGGCCTGTTCAACACCCTGGTTGTAGTACTGCACGCCTTTGTCGCGAGCCTCTAGAGCGCCCGCTACCAGGTCGTCACGCGTTTCCTTGCCGGCCTTCGGCGCGTACAGCACGCCCACCAGTGCCCCGATACCCAGACCCGCCAGAAACCACCCAAACCCACCGATGCCGCTATCGTTATCTGCCATTGCCTTCTCCTCACTGGTTACAGCTGTGTACTGCTGAATTATTGTGACCTAGAACTTTGCGCAAACTGCGCTCAGGTGTGGTGGATGCCGAGCGGCGGAACGCAGGTTGTGTCGGCCTGTTGAATACGGCCAACTAACGATTCCCGCTGGAGCGTCTCCATCGCTCAACGATACACATAAGCGCCTCGCTTCATCACAAAAACGCTGCGACTTGCATCTTAAGCCTCAGAGTCCTCAGAAGTTTCATACACTCGGAGATCATGATGAGCACGCCCCCACCGTTTCGCCTCCCCCGCATCGCTGCCTCATTCGCCGCTGTTGGCCTTCTCGCTGCCGTTGGCTGCAATAAAACCGTCGATGACGCAACCCTGACCGCCAACGTCCACAACGCCCTCGCCGCGGACTCCGCCATCGCCCAGCAGCCAATTCAAGACACCGTGCAGAACGGCGTCGTCACCCTCATTGGAAACGTTTCAGATGACACTGCCAGCTCCGTCGCCGCAGAAGACGCCGCCAAGGTCAAGGGAGTCAAGGAAGTTGTCAACAGCCTTACCATCGCTGGCGTTCGGGTGGCTCCCACCCTGGTCACCCCTTCGGCTCCCACCGTGGCCCAGCCAACGACTCCCGCGCAGCGCCAGGCCATCGCAACCAGGGCTCCGCTGCCGCCGCCGCCGTCCAACACGCCTGCGCCGCCACCGCCACCGGCTTTCCGTGAAGTAACCGTTCCCGCCGGAACGTCCATCCCGGTGCGCATCACTCAGATGCTCGACAGCGAAACCGCGCAGATCGGCCAAAGCTTCTCCGGCGTGGTCACTCGCGAGGTGGTCGAGGGCGGTCTCGTCGTCATTCCCGCGGGCTCCGCGGTTTCCGGCCGGGTCACTGACGCCAAAGACGCCGGCCACTTCAAGGGTCACTCCATTCTGTCGATCTCGCTCACGTCACTAAGCCGCCACCGCAACGCGGTGGAAATTACCACCGAGCCCTACACCGTCGAAGGCAACAACCGCGGCAAAAACTCCGCGGAGAAGATCGGGGGCGGTGCTGCCATCGGCGCGGTTCTCGGCGGCATCTTCGGCGGTGGCAAAGGCGCGGCCATCGGCGCGGCAGCCGGTGGGGGTGGCGGAGCTGCGGTACAGGGGTTCACCCGCGGCCAACAGGTCACCATCCCGTCCGAAACCGTGATCCGCTTCCGCACCGCAAACAGCTTCACCGTGAAGACTGCGGAACAGCCCTCCAACTACGAGCCTTCCGAGCCCGCTCTCCAGACACGCTAAATCCTCTCGGCTCGGCCGCGCCGCGAGCTCGTCTCGCGGCGCTTCTTTGCTATCAAACTCGCTCTGCGACCAAACCTCTCCCGCCGAATCTCTTATATCGTCGATCTTCGGCTTGGTGGTTGAAACTCGCGACCGCCCTCGCCGGTCCAACCCTCATCGCTTGAAACGCCTGTGCCGCACCCTGATCTCAGCCACACCCTGATCTCAAAAAGAGACCTGATCGATTGCCTGCCTTGTCCAAAACTCCGTCCGGCTACCTTACGCTCACTCTGCACGCCCATCTGCCGTATGTCGTGAATCACGGCACGTGGCCCCACGGCCTGGAGTGGTTGTTGGAGGTCGCCGCGGAAACCTACCTTCCGTTGTTGCGCATGTTCCGCAGCCTGGAGCGGGATGGCATAGGCGTCCGCTGCAACCTGAATCTCACTCCAATCCTTCTAGAGCAGCTCACCCACTCCGTCTTCCAGGCTGAATTCCCGCAGTATCTTGAGCGCAAGATCGCCTCCGCTCGCGAAGATGAGGCCGTCTTTCTCACCACCGGCGAGCCTCATTACGCCGAAATGTCTCGTTTCTGGCAAAAGTTCTACACGGAGGCGTTCGAAGACTTCCGCGACCTCGATGGCAACATCGTCAGCGGCTTTCGGAAGTTCGCGGACAAGGGCATGCTCGACGTTATTACCTGCGCGGCTACCCACGCCTACCTGCCGCTGCTGGGCACGGACGAAAGTGTCCGCGCCCAGATCCACTCCGCCGTCACCACTCATCAGCGCCACTTTGATCGGGCTCCTAGGGGCATCTGGATTCCCGAGTGCGGCTACCGCCCTGCAGGGCTATGGTCGTTCCCCGTGGAGACCGCTGGAAAGGCTCCCGCGCAAACCACCTTCCCACGCACTGGTATCGAACAGGCTCTCTCCGCGGCAGGCCTGGACTTCTTCTTCGTAGACACACACCTCGTCGAGCAGTCCGCCCGCATTCCGTCACCCTACGAGAAGCATCGTCAGCCCGAATCCACCCAGGGAGCCAACCCGCGCTCGGTGTACCGCCCGTACCTGGTCCAAAGCAACGCCGACACAAAGCAAACCATCGTCTTCGCACGCGACCCTCATACCGGCCTTCAGGTCTGGTCCGGCGACGCAGGTTACCCGGGCGATAACTTCTATCTCGACTTCCATAAGAAGCGCTGGCCCGGCGGCCATCGCTACTGGCGCGTCACCGGCAATGACGCCGGCCAGGATGCCAAAGAGCCGTATAACCGCGAGCGCGCCGCCGAGCGTGTTCAGGAGCACGCCAGCCACTTTGTCCACACCGTCTGGGAGTCGCTCGCGCCCAGCTTCGGGCAGGCCAATCCGCCTTTACTCTGCGCCCCTTTCGACGCCGAGCTCTTCGGCCATTGGTGGTTTGAAGGGATTCACTGGCTTGAGGCTGTCATTCGCGTTCTCCACCAGCACGCTACAGACCTGGGACTCATATCCGCTGCTGGCTACCTCGACCGCTACCCTGCCCAGCAAGCCATCACCATGCCCGAGGGCTCCTGGGGAGCGGGCGGAGGCAACGAATCCTGGCTGAACGACGAAACAGCCTGGACCTACTCAGAGCTTTACGCCGCCGAGCTTTTCACTCGTGACTTCTGCTCTTCCTCCCAATCCAGCGCCACCGATCTTGGCGTTCGCCTCACCAAACAACTCTGCCGCGAGTTGCTCCTGCTCCAGTCCTCTGACTGGCAGTTCCTCATCACCACCGGCGCGGCCCGGGACTACGCCGAAGGCCGCTTCAGCGGCCATCTTGACGCCTTCAACCAGCTTCGCAGCTTTTGCCAGTTCGTCAGCGAGGGTCAGTCCCTCCCGCCAGAGGCCGAGGCCCGGCTCGCCATTATCGAAGCCACCGACAACATCTTCCCGGACATCGACCCGGGCCTTTGGGCCGTCCCACAAACAAAAGGCCCGGCATAAATGCCCGCTTCCACTCACTCGGCGGCAACGCACGGCACCCTTACCGCAACCCCACACCGGGCCGTCCCATCCGCCCTACCACTCCGGCGAGCCGCCGCAACCCTACTCGTCCTTTGGCATCTTCTTTCGCTGGACGCCCCCAGCGTCGCCGCCCTCTGGGTTGTTTTCATCGCCCGTACGGCTCATGTCGCTCTCCCATGGTCGGCCCCTGCGGCCATGTTCCTGGCCGTCTGGGTGCTCTACGCCGCCGACCGCCTGCTCGATGCACGCTCAGCGCGCGCTGGCGTCGCTCGAAGCCCGTCATCACTTCCACGCCAGGCATATTCACGCTTTTCTCGTAGGCATGGCTCTCGCCACACCAGCCTTGGCGCTGCTCATCCGCGATATCCCTCCCGCCGCGATCCACCTTTACCTGTTACTCGGCGTGCTCCTCTTCGCCTGGCTGCTCCTCATCCACCTTCCACCTGCCACCGTCCGTTTGCCCAAAGAGCTTGCCGTCGGCATCTTTTTTCCCGCTGCGGTTTTCATCCCCACCGTGGCCCGTGCGCAGTGGCTTCGCCCCGTCCTCCTGCCGGAGGCCATCCTCTTCGCCGCCGTCTGCGGCCTCAATTGCCTCTACATCTTCGCCTGGGAACATCCTGCTGCCGGCCGCCTTGCATCCGCCAACGACGCCCATTGGACGACGCTCTGGGCCGGACGCCATCTTCATACCCTGACGTTTGCCACGGTAGCTGCCAGCCTGGTCGTGGCAGCGTTCGCATTCCAATTCGCACTCCCATTCGCATACCTAGCCAGCACCTTACGCCTGACGGCTCTCCCAGCATTCGCTTGCGCCGGCAGCGTCCTGCTCTTGCACCAGTTGAGTCGCTCCCGCGCTCGGCTCTCTCCCACGCATCTCCGGGCTGCCGCCGATCTCTGCCTTCTCACACCGCTTGCGCTCTTGCCGGTGCTCAGGTGACCACGCGGGTCTCTAAGCCGAACTTCGATCGCGTCGCTCGCATCTACCGCTGGGCTGAATACCTCACCCTCGGCCCGCTCCTCCAGCAAACCCGCCTTGCGCACCTCGACAAGCTCCAAAACAGCCACGAGGCGCTGCTCTTCGGCGACGGCGACGGCCGCTTCCTCGCCCGTCTGCTCATCCGGAACCCCGCGCTTCGAGCCACCGCGGTGGATACCAGCGCCGCCATGCTCCGTCTCCTCAGTGGCCGCTGCATCGACACAGGCGCCAATCGCCTTCGAGCCGTCCAGGCGCCTGCCCAGCAAGCCCCTATCCCACCCGGTACAGACCTTGTCGTCACTCACTTCTTCCTGGACTGCCTGTCGCAGCCCGAGGTCGACGCGCTGGCCGCCCGGATCGCCGCTTCCGTTCAACCCGGCGCGTTATGGCTGGTCTCTGACTTCGCCATCCCCTCGAGCCCTCTGCTGCGAGGCCCCGCCCGGCTGTACATTCGCACCCTCTACCTCGCCTTCCGGCTGCTCACCGGCTTGCGTGTTACAGCCTTGCCCGACCCCCAGGCGGCCTTGGCCCACGCGGGCTTCCGCTGCCTTGCCCGCCACGAAAAACTGCGCGGCCTGCTTTACTCTGAACTCTGGGCCTACGAACCAGCAGAAAATCCCAACAGGGCTCATCGGCACAACCCGCCTGTCCCAGCCTTCATCCACTCCAGTATGGCGTCCCACGACCAAGAGTCACAGCAACCAGCCGTGAGCGATCCTCTGCCGGATCCCGAGCCGATAGCGCCCTCCCTCGAGAAGCCCGATCCCGGCGTCTTCCACCATGAACCCGCCACGCCACAACACAGCCCCGCCGCAACACAGCCCAACTGACCGGCTCTAACCGCGAACTCTTTCGCTCACGGGATCAAGAACGACCGTATGAACCTAAGCATTCTTCGCCACGCCAGCGCGGGAACCCGTCGTCTCAACCCGCTCCTCGACGTCAAGCGTCCGCTCGACAAGGATGGCAAGCACCATTGCCTCCACCTCGCCATGATCCTCAACGCCATGAAGATCAGCTACGATCTGGTCGTCTCCAGCCCCCTCAAGCGCAGCCTGCAGACCGCCCAGCTTGTTGCCACGGAGACCGGCTACGAAGGCAAGATTCTTATCTCCAACGCCCTCGCGCCCTCCGCCACCTTCCCGCAGTTCCAGAAACTTCTCTACGAAGTCAGCAAGTCGGAAAACGTGCTCGTGGTCGGCCACAATCCCAACCTCACGGCTTTCCTTTCGCAGATCCTGGCCGGAAACGATGACGACTCCGGCAACCCGCACATCCGGCTGCGGAAGGGCACCATCGCGCGCCTTAGCACAGACTCTGGAAAAGCTCGCGGCGTCTACACCCTGCAATCCCTGCTTGATCCTCGCCTTATCCGCTCCGTCTACAGCACTTCTACCAAGAGCCCGCGCCGGAAAACTTCGCGGAAGTAGTCCGCTTCCTTCCTCACCGACCACGCTTCCAGTTCCGCCCCACCGCGTGGCGGCCTCAGCTCCAGCACCACCCGCTTCGGGTACACCTTCGCCTGCACCCGCAGAGCCGCACTCGCCCGGTCCTGGTTCAGTGCCTGTGCCAGCCGCAGCAGCACCACCGCGCGTATCACGTGCGTGTGCTCTTCCAGCGGAACCGCGCGCATGGGCCGGTCCATCGCTTCCGGCCGGCTCTTGCCAAGATAGCGCGCGATCGCCGCCACAATCGCCCGCTGTTCCATGCTGAACCCAAACATCTCCGAGTTCGCGATGATGTACTGCGTGTGCCGGTGATGCCCCTGGTGATTCATGAACTTGCCCACCTCGTTCATCATGGCCGCCGCCTGCAGCCACAGCCGGTACTCCTCCGGCAGCTCATGCACCCGCTGCAACTGCGTAAACAACTGCAGCGCATGCTCGCGCACCGGCTCGGTCTTCTTCGGGTCCACGCCGTAGCGTTTGCAAACCTGCAACACGCCTTCCCACCGCTCCGCCTCGATTGTCCGGTGAACCGAAGCCCGCTCATCCGTATCCGCCAGCATCTGCGCCAGCAGCCCGTCGCGCAGCCCCCATGGCGAATACCGAAACCCCGGCTGCCCCAGCTTCTCCAGCAGCGTGGCATAAACCTGCGCGCCGCCAATAATGATCTCCGACCGCCGCGGCCCTATGCCGGGCACTGCCGCACGCTGGGTATTGTTCATCTTCAACAGCCGGTCCGCCATGCGCCGCACGGCCACTGTGTCCGTCTCCAGCATCTGGCTGACGCGTGACCTCGCCGCCCCCCGCGCCCCGGGACCACCGGTCTTGACAGCCGCAGCGCGCTTCTTCTTGCCCAGTTCCTCATGCAGCGCCCGGCTGGCCTCCACCAGCGCAGCCGCCGTGCCCGAACTTGCCAGCACGAGGTCCACCTTCGCGCCCAGCATCTTGCGCTCGGCCCGTCTCACTTCGCGGTCGATGTACTTCCGCAGCCCCGCAACGTCTTCCTTAGCCGGGGGATCGCTCCGCAGAAACTCCTGCTGCAAACGCACCGCGCCCAGCGGCAGGCTCAGCATCTCCTTCACCCGCCCGCCATCGGAGTACGTTACCTCGCAGCTCCCCCCGCCCAGGTCGAACATCAGGCACTTGCCTTTGGCGTCCGGCTCATGCGTCACGATCCCCAGGTGAATCAGCCGCCCTTCTTCCAGCCCCGAGATGATCTCCACGTTCCACCCGGTGCTCGACTTCACCAGCGCCCGAAACGTGTCCGAGTTCCGTGCATCGCGCATCGCACTCGTCGCCACCACTCGAACCTGGTCCACCACGTGCTGCTGTACGGCCTTATGAAAGCGCTTCAGCGCCTTGATCGTGACCGTCATCGCCTCCGGCGAAATCACGCCCGTCTCGAACACGCTTTCGCCCAGCCGAGTCACTTCACGGTCTTCGTGCAGCGTCTTCAGCTTGTGCTGCGAAACCAGCGCAATCGCTAGCCGGCAGGAGTTTGATCCAATGTCGATTGCAGCAAACGTGGGCATAGCGGACTTTCCCTCGGAGACAACAGCCAGTTCAACAGTAATGACTCTACATGCCGCGATACCCTGTAAGTGTTGAGATGCTCTGGTACCAACACCGGCAAAGAAGCCCGTCCTTTCGACCGGAGTGAACCCCGTACATCTTGGCATCTCACCTGGAGCGCATCCTTCGTATCTCGTCATCTCACCCGGCGCGCGTCCTCCATGTATTGTCATCTCGACCGGAGGCCGAAGGCTGTAGTGGAGAGACCCCTGTACTTCGCTCGAAGCGCCGCGAACGTTTGCCTTCACCAACATCTGCCAACCCGTTGAAGACTCGAGCCCCAAGCCGTCGCGAGCGCTGGCAAGTCGCAACTCTCCTGCTCTTCTGGGCGGCCATCTTCGCCTCCTCGCTGGTCACCCCGCCGCTCTTGGACGACGCCGACGCTACCCACGCCCAGGCCGCGCAGACTATGCTTCGCACCGGTGACTGGGTCACGCTCCATGTCGACAGCATCCGCTACCTCGAAAAAGCCCCACTTTCCTACTGGATCGCCGCCGCAAGCCTTCGCATCTTCGGCCAGAACGCCTTTGCCATCCACCTGCCGCTCGCACTAGCGGTCCTCGGCCTCGCCATATTGGGTTACACATGGGCCAGACGCAGCTTCGGTCAACTAGCCGCTTTTTACACCGGCCTTTTCGTCCTCACCAGCACAGGCGTCTTCCTCTTCACCCGCATCTTCATCCCCGAAGCCCTGCTCTCTCTCCTGCTGGCTCTGGGCCTTTACGCCCTTCACCTGGCCTTGGAACCGCAACCACCGGGTGGCTCATTCACGGCGGAGCTTCACCACGCCGTGAGTGGCGAAGCGAGACTGGCCGCACCATTACAGACCCGCTCTTCCTTGACTCCCGCGCTCCTTTTTTGGCTTTCGATGGCCCTCGCCGTCCTCACTAAGGGCCTCATCGCCATCGTCTTCTTGCTGGGCACCGCAGGGCTTTATCTCACCCTCACCCGAACCTGGCGCAACTGGCGAACTCTGCGTCCCATCACCGGCTTGCTACTCTTCCTTGCCGTCGCCGCTCCTTGGCACATCCTCGCCGGCCTTCGCAACACCGGGGGAGCCAACGGTCATGGCTTCTTCTGGTTCTACTTCGTTAACGAACACTTCCTGCGCTTCCTCGGCCGCCGCACCCCCCGCGACTACAACAAGCTCCCCGCGCTTCTCTACTGGTTCCTGCACCTTGTCTGGCTCTTCCCATGGAGCTTCTTTACTCCCACCGCCGCCATTCTGCTCTGGCGCAAACGCCACCATCTACTCGAAGCCAATACGCCGGCCAAGTGCACGGTCGTCCTGCTGGCCAGCTTCTCCGCGCTCATCCTTGTCTTCTTCTCGCTCTCGACCAATCAGGAGTACTACACCTTCCCCGTGTACCTCCCACTGCTGATGCTTCTCGCCGCTGCCGTCTCAGCAAATAATCAGTCACCGCGTTCGCTCCGCGCCTCTTTCCTCGTCCTCGTACTCACTGGAACCTTGATCACGATCGCTTTGGCCTACGGCCTCTGGACCTCGCGCCACCTTGCCTTCAATCCCGACATCGGCACAGTCCTCAGCCGCCGAGCCATCGGCAATTACACCCTGTCGCTCAGCCATTTTTTCGACCTCACCGGAGCCTCCTTCGCCGCTCTGCGCTTCCCTGCCGCGCTGGCCGCAACAGCCTTCCTCATCGGTCCCTGGGCAGCCTTGCTTCTGGCCCGCAGGCAGCGCACACACCAGGCCATCCTAGCCATCGCGACCACCAGTGCCGTCTTCCTCATGGCCGCCCACGTCGCTCTGGTCCGCTTCGCCCCCATGCTCTCTTCGCAAGCCTTCGCAGCTCAAATTCAGCACCTCGAAGCCACCCACCAGATCGCGCCTTACACCCAAATCCTCCTCCTCGGCGACCAGTCCTACGGTTCCTCCATCCCCTTCTACCTGCAACAAGATGTCCAGCTAGTCGACGGCCGCACTTCCTCGATGCTCTTCGGCAGCACTTTCCCGGACGTCCCACCAGTCTTCGTCACCTCCGCCCAACTGGCCGCCACCTGGGGTAGCGGTCCGCGTAAGCTACTGTTCGTCCCCGAAGAACAACGCGAGACCGCTGACCGCCTCTTGGGTCCGCGCAGGATCGTCCTCTTCCAACGCTCCGGCAAAGCGCTCCTCACCGATCGCCCACTTGACGCAGCGCAGCCGTCTGCCGTTCCATCGGGCGCGCCACTAACGTCTGTCATCGCGCCACTTACGTCCGTCATCTCGACCGGAGCACCTCACCACTCCGTCATTTCGACCGGAGCGAAGCGGAGTGGAGAAACCTTCAGCATTTGCACCCGCCCATCTTCAAGGAAGCCAGACCGAAGCCCGATGACCCCAACTTCCCCACACACTCACGAAGCGCCGCGCCGCCTCTGGCGCCCGCGCTCGCTCGCGCTCATCGTTCTCGCCTGGCTCATCCTCCAGCTCGGCGGCCTTTTCACCCCCGGCTCTGCTCGACGACGTCGACTCCGTCTACATCCAGATCGCGCGCGAGATGCTAGCCCGCCACGACTTCGTCACGCCCTACCATCGATGGCATCCGCTTCTTCGACAAGCCGCCGCTCATGTATTGGCTCGCCGCCGGCTCCATGCACCTCTTCGGTATCCATGACTGGGCCGCACGCCTCCCGCTCGCGCTCGGCGTCCTGGCCCTCTTCCTCGCCGTATACGGGCTCGGCCTGCGCCTCTACGCCGCGATCTCGCCTACCAAGCATCCAGATCGCGCCGCGCTCTACGCCGCACTCGCCACCGCCACCTCCATCGGCCCGTATCTCTACACCCGCTTCTACATCCCCGACATCCTCATCGCCCTCTGGATGACCCTCTCCGTCCACCTCTTCCTGATAGCCCGCGACCGAGCTAAGGATCAAATGGAACGAACGGACCAAGGGGAGAAGAGCTTCATTCTGAGCGGAGCTAGGGATCTCCGTAGTCTGCCCGGAGCACCAACCCTTATTGGGAAGCCTCCAAGTGCGTTACTCCCCTCTCTCGCCTTCGCCGCCGTGCTTGCTCTCGACGTCCTCACCAAGGGCTTGATCGGCTTGGTCTTCCCACTCGCCTTCGTCCTGTTTTTCCTTGTGATCCGGCGCGAACTCCATCTCCTCCGCCGCTTTCACATCCTCGCCGCGACAGCCGTCTTCCTGCTGATCGCGGCTCCGTGGCACATCCTCGCCGCGCTCCGCAATCCACCCATCTCCCATGCCACCCGGCATCGGCCTCCCAGCCCAGGCCGGCTGGGCTTGGTTCTATCTCTACAACGAGCACATAGCCCGCTTCCTTGGCCGCCGCATCCCCCACGATTACGGCCAGGTCCCCATCCCCCTCTTCTGGCTCCTGCTCGCCATCTGGCTCCTGCCGTGGGCCGCCTTCCTGCCCTCCGCCCTCCGCAACGCTTTCACCATGCTTCGCCAGACCAGCCGGGCCAACGCTGATCCCTGTTCCCTGCTCCCTGTTGCCTGCAAGGACGCCACCCTAACCACCCTCCTCTGGGCCGGCATCATCCTCGGCTTCTTCACTCTCAGCTCGCGGCAGGAGTACTACCACCTGCCCGCGCTCCCCGCGCTCGCCCTCCTCGTCGGTGCCTTCCTCGCCGCAGCCGACGCTCACCAGGGCCGTGCCCCCATCCAGGCGCAACACTGGTCCGCCTGGTTCCTCGTCCCCCTCGGCCTCATCGTCGCGTTCATCTGCGGCTACTTCGCCATCACCGCCCACACCCCACCCGCCGGAGCCGACCTCTACGCCCTGCTCAACAACGACCCCACTCACTACAACCTCTCACTCGGCCACCTCTTCGACCTCACCGGCACCGCCATGGGCTTCTTCCGAGGCCCACTTGCCACCGTCGCCGTCGGCATGCTCATCCTCGGCCCGCTCCAGCATCTGCTCCGGCGCCGAGCCCGCAGCTACGCCGCCAACCTCGCCGTAACTACTGGAATGACTGCCTGCCTGTTAGCCGCGCACACAGGCCTCGCGCTGCGGTTCACTGGTGCGCTGTCCCGTGCCCTGTGCTGATTGCGCGTTGTCAAGCGTCACCAGTGCAGCGTGACGTTGAGGCTGAGGACCACTTGACGGGTTCGCGCAGCAGCGCTCGGGCAGTGATTGCTGTCGAGCTCTTCGGGCCAGACCTATACTGCTGTCCTGCATGCACACCATCGACATCATCAGGAACCCCCGATGCATGTTCGCTACTAAGGGCAGGATGACCATCTCGTCGTGTCAGTTTGTTCTTGTATCAGCGGCATTGAGATCGCTCAGCCTGAGCCCCTGGCCACTGCAACAAGCGCTCCGTGTTGTCAAGGACGTGTATGCGGAAGCGTGATGCCGCAGGCTACATAACGCTGCAAGGCGCAGCGTCAAACACAAATTACACGTTCTCTCTGGCGAGCGACGATGGCGCGGCGCTGTGGATCGATGGCGGTGCTGCGCTTGTTAACGACAGCGGTGCGCGCATGTGATATGCAGTGAGGGCAAACGCCGGGGATCAGACGCAATGCATACAGATCACGACCAAGGCTTAGTGAGGGTTGAGGTGACAGCGCAAGGTTGGAGTCCTCGTGCAGGGGAGGGGCAGGTGAGGGCATGCATGCAGGCAGGCAGTCAGTGCACTGGCGTCGCTTGGTGCAGCTGGTAGCATAGCCAGACTCTCGCATTCGGATGTTGTGCACACCTTGACGTCATCCAGACTGGCTGACGGTTTCATATACCTCGCATCACTATCTCTCGATGCACAACAACGTGAGCAGACATGCATGGTGGCAGAGCGGCTTTCTGCAGACGGTTGGACACGGGCAATGTTTGCTGCGGCAGGGGTGCACTCGATCCGCACTGTCACCGCGGCAACAAAGGTGGCGCCGGGCGTGCACAGCATCGAGATCGACTACTTCCAGGTGTGTGTCGAATCCAGGCATTGTGCCAAAAAACAGTCCGTGTGGTGGACAGCATGCGGATTGGCAGAAACCCGTTCGCCTCCGTGTACTGGACGACCGTGGACTATCAATGTCACCTGCTGGTTGCCTGGTCATGCTGCTCGTTGACTGAAGCAGCTTCCAGCCCTCCTCGTTTGCGTTGTGCATTCCTGCTGCTGAACGTATCATTCCGGCAGTCTAGGGCCAGACTTTGCATGCCCGTGACAGCATCTCTGCAGAGGAGTTCGTGGGCTTGACCTGGGTGTGTCCTTTCTACGCTCAGGCCTCTGGACTGACGGCTCTGGTCCTGACGATGGCGAACGGCAGCTCGCATGCGGTGGTCGTTCCTACTAGCGTTTTCTCGTACACACCTACCTCGACGACGCCGCCCAACCCGGCTCCGCCAACGCCGTCTCCACCCAACCCTTCACCTCCTCCTCCTCCTCCTCCTCCTCTTCCTCCATCACCGCATCCGCCCCCACATCCTTCTCCACCCTTTCCATCACCTGCCCCACCACCTCCCTCACCAGTGCCACCTAGCCCATCTGTTCCCGTGCGCATCTCGCCTAGCCCGCCGCCACCTCCCCCGCCCGCTCCCCTGCCACCACTTCGGCACCCTCCGTCGCCGCCGCCGTCGCCTCCGCCGCCGCACCCGCCAAAGCCGCCGTCTCCTCCGCACCCACCTCCAAGCCCACCCCGTCCGCCTTCGCCCCCGCCGCCGTCGCCTCCGCCGCCCTCGCCGCCACCGCCGCCGTCTCCTCCCTCTCCTCCTCCACCACCTCCCTCCCCTCCTCCACCCCCAGAAAACTTCGCGGGTTCCTTCTCCGATCTCATCCAGTTTCCTATCGTGCCCGTGGCGGCAGCCCTGGTGGGTGCCAACTACGACCAGGTCCTGACCTGGTCTGCGTATCAACCAGACAACTGGGATGCGACAGCCAACATCGGTAAGACGTACACGGCGCTGCTGGACCTCGCGACCATGAGTGTGACGGAGGTCATCGTCACCAACACGAACCACGACATGTTCTGCCCGGGTGCGATCTACCCCATGTCAAAAACAGGGTGCAAGCCAGCCTGCAGAAAATTGCATAGTGAACAGTGTTCACTGACTGTGGCGACTTCTGTCTGCCGCCGAAGCCCTGTGCATGATCCGGCGGGTCTAAGGCTGAATTACGTCTACGTTAGCGTCAGGGTATTGTACACCGATGGGTTGCGACGCTCCTTCGGATCGTCTCCTGCTCCTGATTCGCATCTCGGCCATCATGGCCTAACACCGCCACTGGATTGACCGCCGTGGCCTCGTCGCACACCTTGGTGTCCTGCCTGACTGAAAGTCCGCGTGTTGCGCAGGAGTTGCTCGTCTCGCGGACGGCCGCATCATCGTGGCTGGCGGCGACACATACAACAAGACCAGCATCTATGATACGACCAGCAATGCCTGGACGCCGAGCACCAACCTGCAGATCGGCAGGGGCTACCAGGTGGTTCCACAGCCCTGTCACTGCCCACACGGGATCCACGTTGGAACGCTGCGTTGCATGACCCTTCATCGACATCTGTCCCCAACAGTATCGTGCCAAAACATTCCAGATGCGTCAACGGAGCATTTACGCCGTACACTACAAGCCATAGCGGATCAGGCTATCGACAGCTCCACCAATGCTAGCAAAATGTGGGCTCCGCGGCAGGCGATGACGGTGTTGTCGGACGGCCGCGTGTTCACCATCGGCGGTTCATGGAATGGCGGCATCTTCATCAAGAATGGCGAGATCTGGAGCGAATCCGCGGGCTGGCAACTGCTTCCAGGCTGCCCGGTGGGCTCGGGTTCTGGACCTGTTCCCTGCATTCCCATCCATTATGTTCCCTGCAGTTGGCTACAAGTGATATTCTGCTTCGAGTGCTCTGCGTGTATGTCATTCGTGTCTGATCAGACGGTGATCGACTTAGGTGGCGCCCATGCTCACCAACGACGCTCAGGGATGGTTCCGGGCAGACAACCACGGCTGGTTCTTCGGCTGGACCAATGGCACGCTGTTTCAGGTGCGCAAGCAATGCACTTCGTACTGTCAGCCTGTACAGCTCAGTACCATGCTACGTGTTCAGGGTCGAGCCCGGCTCAAGGATTGCTTTCTTAGGGCACACAGCGTTCTCTTGTGTCAACAGCGATGCTCGTAATGACACAGCATCCGTCACGTGAGCAAGGCTGCTCTTCCCACGTATGCGAACCCGTTCCTGACACCTGAGCAGTGTCTGTGACAGGCGGGCCCCAGTCTAGCGATGAACTGGTACGACACCAACGGCAACGGCAGCTACTACCCGGCGGGCAGCCGTACCGGCGACGGCGACGCCATGAACGGCAATGCTGTCATGTTCGACGCGGTGCAGGGCCTGATCCTGACGGTCGGCGGCGCCCCGAACTACCAGGCGCGCGGCGTCGGAGTGCAGGGGATGGGCAGAACGGACCGCCTTGGAAGATTTCAGGGTCGAGGTCGTTTCCCGATGGCAGAGGGCCGAGTGATGCCTGTCATTGCTTGAACTGGTTCACATTGACGCACCCCCAGGCAAAGGTGCCGGACGCCGCGCGTCCAGGCACTTAGGCTGTCATGCATACCCAGCCACGCTCGACGCACTGCGCAGGGCCAGAGAGTAAGATCGAAGTGAACTCTAGTCCATGCTGCGTCTTGTACGACTCTCATCAGCTCAGAGCGTTTTGTGAACACCGCCACACGTGGTCCCATCCTACATGCAATCCCAGACGCTCGCAGGATTGAGCGGACACAGTCCACATAGTTGCCAGCATTTCGGGTCAGGGTCAGGGTCAGGGTCAGGTCTGCAGGATCGATCAGATCAACGGTGACCTGCCCTGCCATGCCGTCGCTGAGCTTGACTGCGATGTCTTGTCTGTTGCAGAACTCGTACTCAACGGCCAACGCGCACCTGATCCAGATACCGGAGGCGGGGCACCTCGGGCCGCCTGTTACCGTGACGCAGCTGTCGCCAATGCACTTCACGCGCGGGTTCTGCAAAAGCGTCGTCCTGCCTGACGGCACGGTCGCAGTGTTGGGCGGTCAGGTGAGCAGAGACGACCCTGACCCTGACCTTGACCCTGACCCTGACCCTGACCCTGACCCTGACCCTGACCCTGACCCTGACCCTGACCCTGACCCTGCCCCGTACCCGTATCGACATTCATGACACTAACAGCAAGATGACGCCTCAGCTGTGTCCGCTAGACAGGCAATGTCAGCTCTTTATGCTCGCTATGCTATCTCCGCCCTGTTTACCAGCTGCTGTGGCACGTGCCCAGGCGTACGATGTGCCCTTCAGCGACACCTACGCAGTCTTCGCGGCGGAAATCTGGGACCCGGTCACCCAGACGTTCTCGATCATGGCGTCGAGCGCGACGCCACGCACCTACCACAGTGTCGCGGTGCGCAACGGTCTGTCTGCATGCTGCCAACTTAACGATGGTGAACCAAGTGTGCATGCACTCACCGCAGCCTCGGTTGACGCTGTTGAGGATGCACGTTCTCTCTTCGCGCTGAAGCACGCAGCGGCTTGGTGGTGGGCTTCTGTAGGACATACTTGCAAGGTCTCCCTGACCTCTGCGTGATACCTACTGAACGCACGTAGCCTTGCTTGACACTGCTTCAGCCTCAGCTGACCTTGGTCACACACGCTTTCTTCGCAAGACGCCATCGAAGGCTGTGCAGGTCCTGCTGCCGGACGCACGCGTTTTCACCGGCGGCGGCGGCCTGTGCGGCACCACCTGCGGCCTTACCGATGGAGCCAACCATAATGACGCCGAGATATTCTCGCCGCCGTACCTGTTCAACGCTGACGAGACCCTGGCCACGCGCCCGAATATCACCAGCGCGCCCAGCTCGGCGACGTATGGCGCCACCTTGATGGTGACGACGGACTCGAACGTGACTGCGTTCTCGCTGATCCGCGCCGGGTGCGCTGCTGAGTCGGATTTGCATCGCAATCATCTGTGCGGCTTCTGTGATAGCGCTTTGCGCCTCGTGACGACAGAGTCTTCGCAGATGACTGGTGCACACTGGCCTAGTGCCTCTGATCTGGGATGAAGGCATTTACAACGTCAGCCCGTGACCGAGCTGAGGTGCACGAACATAGTCCGCCTGGGCAAATGACACCGTGCGTTGAACCCTGCGCTCAACACGTGACACAAAACCCTGGCTGGTCAAACATCTGATATAACCTACCTTCCTGCGACGCTTCATTCTGGAGTCTAGCTGGTGGTAGCCTTACCGTCGGCGCCGAAGCTGAGACGGTCTGACCTCTTTGCGGCGCTGTTGCAGGACGTCCACGCACAGCATCGACTCTGACCAGCGACGCGTGCCGCTGACGCCTGCCACCTCCCCCTGCACGAGCTGCATGCTGGGGCCGCTCCCGACAAATGCAGGCATCCTGTTGGCGGGGCCGTGGCTGCTGTTCGCGCTCAACGCGGACGGCGTGCCCAGCGTTGCCGTCAACATCATGGTCGGCTGACTTGGCGCTGGGCAAGTAACGGCGCTGGGCAAGTAACGGCGCCTGCACCCTCTTCCGCATCTCGGCCATCCTCCCCGGCGGCTGTGCTTCTGCAGCCCTTCAATCAGCATGCCGCAGGAGTCGTAGTGATCGACCACCAGTATTGTACCGTCAGCGAACGTGGCCAATAAGGGTCAGCTGTTATGCTTGCACGCATGTCGGGCTGCATGAGACCAACAGCCCGCTGCGCGCTGTGCCCATGAGTGTTGCAGCCTGGGCGTCGGCAACATCAGTGGCTGCTTTCAATGACGGGCCTTGCTCCGTCTGCCAAACGTGTGCGAAAGTAACCAAGGGTCACCATGGGCCAGGGCACAGCCACATAAAACAGGCACGCTGTTGCGCGTGCGGCCGGCGGTCAAGCCGCCATCGTGGCCCACCTGACGCGGCGACCGCTGGCGATACCAGCGGGCGTCAGGCGGGCCACTCAATCATGGCCGGCGGTCAGGGCCGGCGATCGCCCTGACATATAGCTAGAATGGGCGATCGCATACGCTCTTTCTTCCAGGGCGGCATTCAAGCAGTAAATGTGCTAAGACATTTGCCGGAGTGCATGCCTGCTCACTGATGGCGCGTCTCGGGACTCTAGCGTACCGTGGCAGCACCTCAGCACAGGCATACGGCACTGCAATGTAAGACTCAGCTGTCGGATGGCAGTCGTCCGCAGGGACGCGGCGAGTGCCCACGTGTGCCATAGCAACCGCTGCCGTCCTAGCCGTGTCCACTGGGGACACTGGATAGGACACTGGCGACAGCGCGAAGCTTTGCTTAGGAGTAGACCAAACGGCCAAGTAAGTCTGTGTCGTTATGATGCGCATCAAGAGTCGCTATTGTTGGGTCCTGCCATGCCTTTGCGAAGGCCACGGTTCGGTAGCTGTTGACCTGTGCCGCACAGGCTGTATGGTGGTGCCCAGCTGAACTGTCAGTGTCGACAGTGACAGAGGCTGCAGCTGCCAGGTGAAGGAGCGGCAACATCACAGTTTACCTCGAACATTGAGTTGGTACCTTTTTTCGCATATTCAGTTCGATTGTAATTGTGAGTGTGCATGTACGGCGGTTCACACCTGCAGGTGTGCGGCTGTTCAGCACATATGAGTACTTCCAGTGCACATGAATCGTACTTCCATCTTTCAGGCAAAGCCGTCCGCTGACTCAGTCGGACCTGTTGCTGCCGAAGCTGAGATAGAGGGTGTCGCTTATTTTATATAGTAGTACCTGGAGCAGTGGACGCGGTGGTAGTACTGCAACTGCAACAAGAGTGTTACGGTCCTCGGGCAGCTGCTATCGAAAACTTAAATGCTGTAACATCCCCGGCCTGATGTTGTGATTGGCGTCCAGACTGTGCTGATCGTATAGCTCGATGCTGCAAAGCTGTCACGTCATGCCCCACCATGGTCTGCTACACTCAGCAGCAGCAGCAGCAGCAGCAGCGGCGGCACGTTTGCGGCAGCAAGAATGTGACAGGTCCGCGACGCCAATTGGGAGTGCGCAAAAGCCTTCAGGCAATGATATTTGCAGGGCAAGCTTGGCTTCAAAAATGGAGCGGCCGTCAGCGCCGTGGTGCAACCCGACGTCAATGCATGACATGCAAGGCAATGGTGTCTGTCTGCCTGCGGGAATGCCTGGCTCCTCCTCCTCGACGAAGCGCGGCCTGGCGTAACCAAGCAATGGGTCCCGATGTGATTATCCTCCCACGCACTCATTGCGAGCGCTGCATCTGCTGATGCTGCGTTGTGAGCTGGACCTCGTCCGGGGACCCGGCCCCAGCGCGGAGCGGCGCTTGTGGCAGGGGATGGCGGGCATGTTCACGTCAGTGCTTGTCACATAAACGCTCGCGCACAAGTGTAGCCGCATGAAGACCATGCGGTAAGCGGCAAGCGGCACAAGCGGTTGCGGCCTGGAGGGTCTGCAGGACAATCTGTGCCCTCCGCGTCACATCTGGCCCCTCATCCGTTGTCCGGCTTCGACATCAGTGTCTTGTTGACCAATGCCCCCCGGGGTGTGCTTTGCTGGCAGACCGTCGCAACTGCGCCGGAAACGCCGCTTACTACAGCTAGATGGCGACGAAGACACCCCTATGGCGGAGCCCCCCGCACCCGCGGAGGGCACCCTGTCCACCATGCAGCAGGACGTCCTGCTGAAAATCCTTGAGGAGCTGAAGGTGCGCACAACACCGCCTCACTGCAAAGAGGTTCCTGCTGCCTCCGAGCGCATGCAGTGGCCCTAGGCTCACGGTTTTTTTTTGGCGAAGTGTGGCGCTGCGGTCATGCCGTCCCAACCAACCACGAACGATTGCATCGCCACCGTTTGGGGACAGAGCTCGGCGGCGACGACAGCGTTCCACACTTCAAGTCTCGATCCATCTCGTGTCATGTTCCGGCAGGCGCGCGACATCTGCGCCGTGGCGTCGACCTGCCGACGGCTGCACGGCGAAGTCCGGAATGCGCCGCACCTTTTCGAGCGGTCGGCGCGCGCGCAGACGGCCGTGAGCGTTCTCGCCGGCGTGACGCGGCGGGCGAGCGTGGCCGCGCCGGAGCTGCTGATACTGCTGAGGCAGAAGCCCCTGGTGTCCGGGCCAAGGCTGGAGGGGGAAAGAGGAGCGACGGAGACCGACTGGCGCCGCGGCTGTCTGCTGTATGAAGAGCAGGTCCTCCGCGAGCACGCCAAAAGGTGTGGTCGTGCGCTCGAGGTTTGAGATAGCTGTCCACATCGATCCCAGGAAACAGCAGACTCTTGCGCAATGTCGAATCAAATCAAGGGTAAGGGGCGTTGCGAAAGGTGTTGCATCGCTCTGCGTCGTATCAGGCTGTGCAGGTCCGTCTGCCCGTGCCATAGCATAGCTCGTTTTGCACGTCCCTTGCTCGCTGCCGATCTGTCTGCATGCTGCTGCTCCGTCGGTGTCAGCGCTGCCGCAAAGCAATCAAGAGAAAAACATGTGTTTTACCGCCGGTCGCCCTGTGCGCACACTATAAGTAGCATGTCAGGTTTTTGTTGGAGCTAGTCACTGACCGAGCAACCAGTGTGTGGCGCGATTAGACTGGTATAATGCCCCCGTCGTGCCCTCCGCGGGTCCTGCTTCAAGAAAGCCTTGTCACGGCCAGCGCAGGCTCATGCCGCGCGAGGCGGTGCTGAGGCTCGTGACGCGCAGGTTGGAGACCGTCCGCAGCGACGCCATGCAACAGACGTCCCTGTTTGGCAGCCGCGAACTGGTGAGGTTTACACAAACACTGCATTTGAGGACAAATGTTGCTCACCAGAATGTGCTGCGCACAGGCGCGCCTCTTTTTCGACAGCTTGCAGGACTCATGCCTGGCTCGCCATAACCTTGTGCCTTCTGACCGTGACTCTAATGGTGCTGCTGGGTGCGAAGGCGGCGACAGCGGGGTCCGCTTTGCGGAGGGCCACGGAGGCCACAGTGCAGCAGCCGCAGAGTAGATCCGCGCCAAGCAGGCCGGTGCGAGGCATGACGCAGCTCCAGGTGTCGCACCTGCGATCCCGCATCGCCACTGCAAGGGTGCGCGGCGCAAACCGCTGTGCAATGTTTCTGCTGCGGTATGACGGGCAGGATTTACCAGCAGTTTCATATTCTACTACAGCGTACCGAGCAGGACTAAGCAGCAATCAAAACAACGGCAAACCTGTCGAGAATTGCTCTGTGTCAACGCCTATATCAGCGGAATCGGATGTGTCTGGCCGGAAAGTCGTGTTCCTGTGTTGATGACAACGGCACCTGCGATGGTCAGGAAGACGTGGAGTGGGCGGAGCAGCAACTGGGGCAGGCTCGCCACAAGCTCGCGGTGAGCGAGAAGATGACGCGCGAGATCCAGCGGCGCCTGAGCGTCCTCAAGGCCGGTCTTGCGGTGGCGGCGCCCTCGGCATGGCGCCGCAAACGTGTTCGAGGCTTGCCAGCAGACACGCCGAGCTGACCGTGGACAGACAGTTGCCGGACGGGGTCGAAGATACAGTCACAGTCGGGCTCACCGTTTTGTTGGGCTCCCTGCAAGTCTATCCGAGTCACGGTCGGGTCGCTGCAGCACTGACAGACAGTATGTCGGACGCCTGGCGGGACTCCTTGCGAGTGTTTTGGCTGCGCTTCACCGGGTCGTTCGAGCTGCTGGACAATGCTCGACAGAACGTCCTCAGAAAATGGCTGCCAGGCCGACGTCCGGCGAGCAGCAACTGCTGTCTCAACGAGCAGGTGTGCCGTTTGTTCACACCCCCCCCCCCCCCCGGGGGGCAAAATCCCCATTTCCGGCCACGCCTTGTGTCGTTGTCCCCCAGCCAGTCCGAGAGAGAGAAAACTGAACACTCAGCTATGGACGCCATACGCCCACCGATGCAGCGCCTGCTTGACGCTGCAGGTCTGTGTGGTGACTGGAGCCAACGCGGGCGTCGGCCTTGCGACCGTCCAAGCATTGGCGGACCGAGGGGCTCACGTCATCATGGCGTGCCGGTCCCTGCATCGGGGCGGCGCGGCTGCCGAGGTGCGATACTGCGATACCACGATCATGCCCAGCATCTAGATGCGTTTCAAACAAACCGCCTACAATAGCTCGCAATTGACCAGGGTTGCTGCCAACGGTCCAGGCAGTTGGAGCACAGCAGATGCGCAGGTGCAAAGAAGTATGACTGTCCCTTTGCTGGCCGCCCATCTGCAACCGTCTCTGCAGGGATGTGGTTGGCTCCGCGCGCAGCCGAATTCGCACGAGTGGCTTTGACCCCTTATGGCCTTGCTGTGTTCAGATGAGCTCTGTACCCTGAGTGACTAGCCCGCAAGAGCGCGGTGAGAAGGTCTCAGTCAATGTGTGTAGCAGAGGCGGCGAACAGGCTAGGTGGCTGCGCCTTTGCCTGCGGAGATCGTCACGCATTGTTGACTGTGCAAAGGGCCGGACACTGTGCAGGAGGTTAAAGCAGCTGTGCGGCCGCTACCCGGCTGCATGCGCGGCCGAATCGAGGTCGCCGAGCTGGACCTCAACAGCCTGGCCAGCGTGCGACGGTCCGTCTACAGCCCTGTTGTTTTTTCTTAAATGCGCCTAATCAATACAGAGATTTAATATTAAATGAAAAAAGTACGATCGGCAATTGTCCATGTCATTGATCCAATTGGCTTCGCACTGACACCGGTCCGAGTGACTCTGATGACGATCGGCATTGCTCCGATGCCAGGAATGTCCCGCAAAGTTGACATGTGAGACTCATCCCTCGGCAGCCGTCCTGCATTTTGTGGTGGCCAACCTGTTCGTAATGATCAATCCACGTCCTCGTGATCACTTGCATCGATGTAGGTTCGCCGCGGAGTTTGCGGCGAGGCGTCTTGCCCTGAGCCTCCTCGTCTGCAACGCTGGCGTCATGGGCGGACCACGGCGCGTCACCGCCGACGGCCTCGAGATGCAGTTCCAGGTCAGCGCAGCGCTGAGCAAACCGCGCTGGAGGGCACTTGACAGGCTCTAGGACTGCACGGGGAAACGAAATTCAGTTGGGTCAT
Organism: Granulicella sp.; assembly: GCA_965198545.1. Lineage (GTDB taxonomy): Bacteria > Acidobacteriota > Terriglobia > Terriglobales > Acidobacteriaceae > Granulicella. The sequence continues at coordinate 221,505 of CBDAPS010000008.1, forward strand.
CCAGTCAGTGTCGACCCTCATCATAAAACCTTGAAACCCTGACCCTCCTCCCTAAGTCCCTGACCATGTGAGTGACCCCATCTCTATTCTGTCTGCGCTCATGACATGCCGGAAAGCTACGACCTATAGGTTTTGACATTGCAGGTGCCCTCAACATATTTTGTACTGCAGGCCATTTGCAGGGCCGTTAGCTGCATATCAAGATGCCGCTGGCACTGCAAGAGAAGCCTTGCTGGGACCCACATGGCGATGTCACGTCCCTCGCAGGGCAACTACCTGGGCCACTGGCTGCTCACGACGCTGCTGCTGGCGCCACAGCAGCAGCAGCAGCAGCAGCAGCCCGAAGCCGCAGCGCTGAGGCGGCGCACCCCCGGTGCTGCCGCTTCAGATGAAGTTGACACGTGTGCGCTTGCGCCGGTTCACGCGCCGTTGAAGATGGCATCTTAACCCGGTCAGCGCTGTCGTGGTCCGCCGCTCGAAGGGTACTTCACCGTGTCAGTCATTTTTCAGATGCCACGGCTCATGCGCAGCTGCCAGCAGCAGCAACGCGACGTTCTCGGTGCACGAGCCTTGCACTCTGCACATTACTGACTCCTGCATATGACCCTCACTGTCACCTTGCACACCCTTCGATTTCAGGGTGGAAGTCAACCTCGACCCGAACTACAACCTGACCCCGGCTTCATTGTCTTCACTCTGAAGCGACCCCGCCTCAACCCTGGGCCTGACCATACCATAAACCTCACCATCGTCAAATGCAGGCCGGCAGCGAAGGGAGGCACACGGGTCCTCATGGTTAGCTCCCTGACCCACCGAGGCGGCCGCCTCGACTTCTCAGACCTCCAGGCTGAGCGCCGCTACGACGCGCTCGGTCAGTACGCCGCGACGAAGCTCGCCGCCGTGATCACCGCGAAGGAGCTACAACGTCGCTTCGACAGGTGACAGGTGACGGAGGGCATGGCCTGCAGCCTGACGGCGCCTCCACATTCTCCTTGCAGAGTCTACGGCTGAGGGCGCGCCAGCGTTTGCTGTGTTGCTAGCGTATCACTTCGCACCAGTATCACTTCTGATTCATTCGGGAGTCGACCTCGCGACCTGGTGCCAGGAGGGCAGCAAAACGACTGGCGCACCGATGTTTGTTCATGCATGGAGCACTACCGGCATAGCCTTTGCGTGCATGCCGCAATCCGAGACGCATATGGACATGCAGATGAGTCTGCTCGAAATCGACCTCCTGATGCACATCCAAACAGAGCGGGCGTCCTGAACCTCAGTGCTGAGACCCTTGCCTGGCAGGGACGGCAGCGGCAACACCGCGGTGGCGGTCGACCCCGGCGTGCTGGACACGGAGCTGGCGCGCAGGTACCTGGCAGGCGAGCTGCAGCTGCTGCCCGGCCTCCTGCAGCCGCTGCTGCGGCCGCTCTGGACGGCCGCCATCCCGTGGCTGATGCTGCCACCTCGCACGGCGGCCGAGACGATGATCTGCGCGGCGACGGCCCCGGCTGAGCAGGTGTGACTCAGGTCGCGACAGTACTGGTGTGCTGAAAGCTCATCAATTATTGTCAGCAATCCCAATCTTCCGTTTCTCAGTGATGCCGCAAACCGCGGCGGGTATGGTGTTGTGCGCTCTTAAGACTCCAGCAGCTAAGCGATCAGTGTTCGGTCGGTCTTGCAGCCGACGGCCTCCGGGTGCTTGTTACCCGCTGCATTGGGTGTTGCAGGACCCAAATGTGGGGTTTAGAGGAATGTGTAGTGAATCAGGAGTTAGCGAACGCAGTCAGGGCCATGCTCGGGCTTCGGGCAATTGTCCAGGCAGGGCCATGGTCAGGGTGTAATGTAAGCTGCTTGCTTGCGAAGCTGACCAGTGATCCTGCAGCGGCATTGCCAAGCACAGCGGTGAAGCGGTGATCAATCCGAGTGTCGCCAGGTTGCGGGCAAGTTCATCAAGAACAACAGGCCGTGCAAGGCAGCGCGGGCGGCCGATGACGAGCAGCTGGCGGCCCGCCTCTGGGACATCAGCCACCAGCTCACGAAAGAGAAGCGCGCAGCAGCGGCGTGACCAGCAGAGCTGCTTGACTCGTGCGTGACGTCGACGCCTGCGCCTGCGACAGGAAGCGCTTGCCGCTGCGCTGTGCGCCACTAGTCGCTCATGCCATGCTGTACTTCGGCAGCCGCCAGCTCGGGCAGCAAAACCTGTACTGCTCAGTAAAACCCACGCCACCACACAAGGAAGCATGAGTGTGATGACACCTGATCGAGATGCAGAACAGCTGTGTGTGAGTAACCCGTCAGTGCGCTTCACCTTGATGCTATGAAGTGACATGACCAACTGCACCCTGAGCAACCGAGGCTATTCTTAACTGTGCCATTTGCTCTTTCAATAGCTGGCACGTGCGTCTGTGTTTTGTGCGAAGGCAGTACCTTTGCTGTGTGTCCGTAGGTTCACAACCAATCTCGTGCTATTGGCAGGCAACTGACATCTTTACGTGCCTGAGCGCTGCTTGCGGCATTGACTGGTCATGCAACACCGCGCTTGTAATCTGTGCGGTGGGTCTCTCATTTCTTCGCAGCAGCTCTTGACCCAGCATGAATTGCACATGCGCGTGGTGCTGCTTTTATAGCTTATGCAAGTGCCAAACTTACAAAGAAGCGGACCGCACCTGTAATACATGTCCCGCGCCGTTTGGGGCTTGATTAAAGGCTACGCAAGTTCTTGGGAAGGTCAAGGCACGTCAGCAGCGGTGCGGCTGCCTGTTTTACGCACTCAACAGCAGCGTCAAGCCTTTAACACGCGCTTGGGTGCGACCCAGCCTCCACCGCTTGACGAGGACTGTCTTGCCGCATCCAGGACATACTGCGTCTCCAGGCCCTCCGCAAGCGTGCATGCCGGCTCCAGTGCCGCGGCATCCTGAATCACGGCTGAGTGTGAGGGCAGAGCCATTGAGTAGCACTGTGTCAAAACTCACACTGACAACAAGAAGTAGCGCTGGAATAAACGGAATGCAAGGGTGGCGTGGTGTTACCAGCCACCTTGACTGTCAGGGCGCCAAGGGCGCAAGAAGAGGTCGGCGGAGCAACAAAGTAGGCCACGAACGGGAGCATGCACGGCGTCGGATACCACTTCGGCCGACGCCCTTGCCAGCAATGCTTGCGGTGTCTCGGGCATGGCCACCTCAGACCGAGAGCCTCCCTTCGTGACCGTTGTTTCATGACGGACACCATGCTATGCAGGGAGGAGACCACGGAGGGCAGGCGCTAGAAGTGTACCTCTCGTTCTGGATCTAGCCCTAGCCTGAACCCTAACGTTACCCCAGCCATAAGCCTATCCCCAGCGTACCGTAGCCAGGTCGGCACCAGCGCCGTACCAGAAGGCATGAGACAGCTGGAAAGGGGGGCACGCGCACCTGCTTCGGGCCCAGCGCGTCCTGCAGCGCCGTCGCCAACGCGCGGGTGCCGACCACGCGGAAGGCGCTGCCGATGCCCTTCAGCGACGCCGGGTGCGGCTGCGCCGACCATGCGCCTCATCAGGCTCAAGCAGGTTCGCGCACGCATTTTGCAGAGAGCAACATGAGGCAACGGCCGCGCATGAGCTGGTTTCGGCATTGCTGTCAGGGTCATGAGCAGAGTTTGGGCACGGACACACTCAGGATCAAGACTGGTGTCAAAACTTCGAGGTCATGGGCAGAGCGAGGGCCAGCGGCGTGGTCATCATTCATGTCAGGAACCGCAGGTGCTCACACCTGCTAGACACAGGTGAAGGTCCCCCTGCTTATGTCACAGGGCAACTATCGGACGGGGGCAACGGACGGCATTGGCAGACCGAAAACGGGCCCACCCTGCACGGCGTGCTCATGGACCAAAAACAGTGGGTGACAGCTGAGCCTGACCCCGACAAAGTGACCGTGACCCAAAATGACCCTGACCCTGACGTCAGCGTAAACCCTTATACCCTCGGCACCTTGCCACCGACGGAGACCGCGAGTGAGCTGGTCGCGATGTCGAGCTTGAGGCTCCCGCGGGTGCCGCCCACGTGGAAGAGGCCGACGCCGCCGTCGCCACAAATGGCCGCCGTGGCATGCGCCTGCGTGCGAGGAACGCCACGTGCAAAATCGGTGAGGGCAGTGGACGGCAGCAGTGCTGAAACAGCGGCATTAGCGGGAATAACGTATGCTATTCCACACATTGAGCGGAGGTTGAGCATCTTTGCGAGCCCCCAAGCAGGGGCCGCATATGTGTCCTCTGAAGGAATTTCGACTGCGGAATAACGCAGACTAGCTTCAGGTTGAGCAGCTTCCAATGCAGATATTATACATTCACCGAGTCAACATATTGGCTTGGTACGACAGCCTCCACTATCTTATGCTACACACGCTTGCAGATGACACTTGTCAACTAGATACTTCACGTCATGTACAGAAGCGCACATTCACGAGGCGGGCTGCGTCGAACGCCGGGGTCGCCTCGCTGCCCTCCCGCGGCACCAGGCGGTATTGTATTGAGGCGTAGTCATCGGCCGTGACGGCGCGGGGGCGCCCGCCGTCAGCGTTGTCCGGCAGCTCCTTTACCGTCGTCGCTAGGGCCGCGGACACCTCGCCCACCTCCCTGGACGTGTACAATCGACGCTGAGGTGGCAGTTGCCAAGGGTCAGGCACTCGGACACGTAAACGCGTTCTGGGTTGAGGAGCCACTGCTCGGCAACCTGATCGCAGCGAAGGGTAGTTCCGTGGCTGCTGCAAGGCACGCATTGATGGTGTGGTGAAGTTTGGATCCAGCATTCATGGACATGGACAGGTTACACGCTGTGTGAGAGAAGGCAAACCATACATTGGAAAACAGCGCAGGTGTCCATCGGCACGAGCGCAGGGCTGTGTCGCTCGCTATGGCGTTTGTCCCTCTGAAGTTCGAGACCAGTCAACCTTGCGATTGATCTAGGATCACGATGGCAAGGCACTGGCATCAGCACATGGCTCTGTTCGTGCGCGCCGAGCACCAACCGCAAAAGCTTCAGACCGTGCCTGAGCACCGCACAACGCAATGCCAATACTGGGGTTCTGAGAAGGTGGACATGGAAGCTCATAGGCCGTCGGGCACGGAAGGACCCGAACGCACGCGTCGAGCATGAAGCGCAGGGCGTCGGTGACGTGAGACAGCACCGCGCCGGCCATGCCGCCGCCGCACGCCGCGTCGGACCACCAGTCCCAGGCCGTGGTGGAGCGCCCGGGCATTAGTATGGCCACCTCTATCGATCGCACCTAGATGAAGGATGCGGTCAGGGTCAGGGTCAGGGTCAGGGTCAGGGTCAGGGTCAGGGTCAGGGTCAGGGTCAGGGTCAGGGTCAGGGTCAGGGTCAGGGTCAGGGTCAGCAATAAATTAAACCCCTATTCCGCCTGCCTTGAGCCTGTCAGTGGTGCCACCACGACCTGTGCCAGCTCCACGACCTCATGTCCCAGACAACAGAGAGTCTTCCGCGTTTGGTCTTCTTCGTTGTGTGCACTGCCCGTGTATGTGCACGGGCCGCTCGGCCAGCACAGGGGGGAAAAGCAATCCGAACAGCATGCTTGTGATCTGCAACGTGATGTTGACCCTTGCCTGCCCCGGTAGCGCAGCACTGTTCCCTGGCCGGAGACGGCACCTACCGGCCCTATGACGCCTTCCCGCAGCAGCCGCCGCGCGGTGAGCAGCATCGGCGTGAACCGCAGCTCGTGGTCCACGACGGCAACCTGCGTCGTGAAGCAGGACAGAGTCACGTTCAGGGCGGGCATTGGGCCAGGGTCATTTTCGGAACGTATGTCTGGCACGAGTTGTAGCTCGCCCTGACCCTGACCCTGACCCTGACCCTGACCCTGGCCCCCAGCCCAACGGAGATGACGGACCCGACCATTGCAGCAGCAGCCAGTCGGGATCACGCTCGGCGTCACCTGGTTGGGGTGCGCCCGCACCGCCGCCAGCATCCGCTCCCCCTCGTCGCCGTCCAAGCACAAGGGCTTGTCGACGAGCACGTGCTTGCCGGCCTCCATGGCGTCTGCCGCCAGTGTATGAGTCATGAGGCAGGACTGTGACCAGGGTTGAGGCTTTTCGGTCGCAGAGTTCGGCCCTGGTGCTGAATCTTGCCATGTGGGTTTTCATTCAGGGCGTGACAGGTAACACAGCGGCTCTAACAGACGATGCAACTGACTCAGCCCCCACTAGCATCAGGAGGTCAACATGTAGAGTCCGATGTACTCGGATGAACCAACGGCAGCACCCGTACAGTCGAGGATCAGCACGCACCGATGAACTGGTCGGCGTGCAGGTGGCACGGTGTGACGATGGACACCAGATCCACTACATCGACAGAGCCAGGGCCTGAGCACTACGGTCAGCACTTGCATATGCACGGTGTGTTCCGCATCACATTGTTGAATGAATTCGGATGTGGCGCTGTGGGTTGCTATCGACAAGCTGGTCTTTGACTCAGATGTACACGGAGGGGGCAAGCCCTCGGCGCAGCTGCAGTGCATATGCGCACGACCGTTTTGCACATATGCTAGCCTTCGTATGAACTCAACGCAAGTACGCTGAACGCCATGTGGAGCCGCCAGGCGCATCAGGACACGGTGGTAAGGTCACCCACCCGCATCAGATCTGCAGATGGCAGCTACGTCATCGAATGGGTACAGCACATGATGCTGCGCAGGCACACCACGAGTCTTCTGGGACGGCAGCTTGTCAGCCTGGAGTAGCTCGTCACTGAGAGACGTTACGAGAACTGCGGACCACAGGAACACTTCGTGTCGCCTGACTTCTGCCTTTTCCGTGCAAATGCTGAAGCAGCCCCTGTTGTGATGCAAGGGTGTTGGTGTGCAGCGTTGAGAGTACAGAACCTGCTTGTGTTCGCGCAACAGCTCATGCTGATCGCACCTCCGCAGCCAGGGTGATCGCCCTGTCCATGCTCCGCGAGTAGAGGGCTGTGATCGACAGCCCTTCATGGCGGAATTGCGGAAGTTGCACCTGCGCACACCGGATCTCCGTCTGAACCCTGAACCCTTGAGAACCTTGCTCTGAGGCCAAGAGGTTTGTTGGATCAGCCCTGAAGTCTTGCGGATGCGCGGCAAGGCACACAGGCGAGCTGAGTGGTGGAAATCCATGGTTTGCCTGCTGACCTTGCCCGTAAGCAGCAGCGCATACCTTTATGCCCCAGCCGGTCCCAACGATCCCCACCCGCAGCGGACTGTCCACGACCTGCGCCAGGCTGTCGCCTATTCACCGACACGACTGGCAAGAACCTACGAGAAAACGGTGATGCAAGTTCCTGCAAGAGTGCACGGGGGGCCGGCGAAAGCTGCGAGGATGGGAGGGGTAGTGCCTTGGGTCGCTCTCGGCGATACCACACGCGCCGTGCGAGGTAGACAGCGGCGGCTGCACCGACACCGCCGAGGAGGACAGTGTAGACTGTGTTCTCGCGAGAGCTGAGCCCCATTGCAGGTGCAGTACAACGGCCGAGGGGTGGGGGATGGCTTTGAGCGCTGGTGCACTGTGGCTTACAATCACTGTAGAGAGCTTTGCGGATGCCAAAGCAGTAACTGTTCCGGTGAATGAGACTCTGCCGGCTAGCAGTAGAAGCTGCTAGCAATGCTACTAACCGGGAGAGCGGTTACAAGAGAATGTGCAGCAAGCAGCGATCGACCTAGCCGGGATGGCACGTGCTGCCGAAGCCCTTGCGGCATGACTAAGCAGACCGCCAGGCACAATGGTCTGAGTACGTGTGCAGCACGGCACACACGCCTATCGTGGCACCAGCCGCAGCACGGCCCGTCCAGAAGAGACACTGACTGTGCACGTCGATAGCCCTCTGCAGAGCAGCCTTGCTAAACGGCAGCCGAGCTGGCGATGACCCCGCCGGGGACTGTCATGCTTGCAGACTGCTTGCAGGCATGCTGGGCAGCGTCACGCCGGCTCGTGCGCGAGAAGTCTGCGCAAAGGCCTCTTCACAGCAGGGCATTCACCTTCCTGACTGCGCAGGAGTTAGATGTATTTCTCTACTCCTGCCACGAGTGACACCGTGTCATCGGTGATCAAGACATGCTTCCCCAAGTATAGGCCCAAAACGGACGTTTGACGGCAGGTGTTCACATGTCTGCGCGATGAGGTTTGCATCCTTACATATGCCGCACATACCTCAATCACCTTCGTCCTGTCAGGTAACGCGAATGCCACACCATGCTTTTGCCACAGAGTTTCAACCCCATCATCCTGCGCATTTCCCTCCAATACTTTAGCATGAGTGTGTCAGCTGCAGACAGAGAACCAACGATGGCGAGCCAGCGATTCTCACAGAGGGCTCAGAGTCGGAGGTTTGGGAATAACATCTAGTTCTGCGCGTCATGCGCACACTTTGCCGCAGCAAAGCAACGGGACTACCGTCAGCAGAAGAACTACACACATAAAGGGGACATGAAATCGACTCTTCAGAGCGGACGAGTTCCGCCGAGGCCTGCTGATACAAAGCGGAAGAGGGTTGCGAAACCAGTGTTGGATGTTAGGCGTTTTGACTGGACGCATTTTATGCAGGTAGTCTGCATGCTTTGCCCTGGATGCGGCACGCATGCGCCACCTGGCTTGCTTGTTTGACAGCAAGGCTGATCACAGAAACCGTAGTAGAAGCCCTCTATATTTTGGCGGAGCTGATATGCGCTGGGTTTGCAGCGGTATAACGCTGTTGTTGAGCGTTCGTTTGTGAGGCGTCTTCCTTGCTTTCGGCGCCGCCCGGAGCAAAACGGGGCATCCCACGTGCTTCAGCACTTTCTGTGAAGCACGTGAGTGGCCCCTGGGCACATGCATCCATCCGTCCCACCTTGCCCGACCACGTAATTGTAATGCTTATCTATGGTGCGCTCTGACACTGGCCGCCAGGGGTAAGATTGGGCACATCAGCCCGGAAGGTGCCACGCCAGCTGACCGCGACTGCCACCTGTACGCCATTGCACTGGCGTGCGGCATGATCAACGACAGACACCGCTGCAGCGCAACAGGGGCCGCCCAGGGCGACGGACGCGGACTTGCGCCACACGCGCACGCTTTGCTCTGAGCCCCGCGGCCGCCGCGTCAGCAGATGTTGACCATGACGTTAACGGCGACGCTGGGCACGCCCGCGCCGTTGACTGCGAACAGCATCCAGGGGCCCGGCAGCAGGACCCCCCCGTTGTCCGGCAGCCTATCGAGCATGTAGGTGTAGGACTCGAAGCCGGAAGTTGTGGTCCCGTTCAGCGCGATACGCCGCTGGTCTGTGTTGACGCTGTGCGTGTTTGACCTGCGACGAGGGCAAAGAGAAGGGGGTGCCTGTGGGCTCAAAGTTTCGAAGCCTGCAGGAGTTGAGCAGCTGGACGGCAATGGACACAGACTGCCTAGTGTCAACAGGACATGAGGCAAAGTACATGGACACGCTGTTGGCAACCCTGTCATGGTGAAGTCCAACCATATGCATTTGCTTCCTTTGCCACCCTCCTACTCGAGATCCGAAGGCTCCCCAGCAGCATCGGCGCACCCGACGCGAATCAGCGAGAAGGCGGTGACCGGCGAGTCCATCGTGACCATCAAAGCGGTGTTGCACGACGCCATGGTGATCGACCCGGGGGCCGGGTTGAGGATGACGGGCCTCGTTTTCAGGGACCCGTCCGGATTGAACAGGTACGGCGGAGAGAATATCTCGGCATTGTCATGGTTAGCGCCATCATAGTCAGCGCACATGGTGCCACACAGGCCGCCGCCGCCAGTGAACACGGTCGCGTCCGGCAGCAGAATCTGCGCAGCGACAGGGGCATTGTCGGCTGTAATTCAGCTTGTATCTTCACCCTCACCCGATACCCTACTAGCTTAATAATTTCATGGCTGTCAGGTGCTCAACAGTCGGGGAGGTCGCAGGCTAACCAACATGCACATATAGGTGAGCAGAGAATGCCCGGGAGACAAGGCAAGGGTTCACAATTCACGAAAATCGAGTTTGCACTCACGCAGACAGGGGCCGATGACATGCGAGCCACATGCGAGGTTTGACACTGGATAGGGCCATGCAGAGGTTGATCATTGGACCGCCATATGCTTTCAACGTGCGAGGCCTGCTCAAGCCAGGGTCATGGTCATGGCGGCATGTGAAGTGGTGGAGACGCTGGTGCGCACCGCCACGCTGTGGTAGTTGCGCGGCGTCTTCGCTGCAGACATGATCGTGAAGGTCTCCGTGGCCGGATCCCAGAGCTCTGCGTTGAAGACTGATCCTCGGTCCGAGAATGGGACGTCGTACGCCTGGCAAAACAAGCCGGTTCGGTTGGTTCAAGCGTCAACTGCAGGTCGTGCTTGCGCTGCACTTGGCCGCAGACCAGACTTGCAGACCGAGATCACCAGGGTGTTCAGCCTAAGATCACGAAACCGATTGTCACACCATACCTTACGAGTCCTCCAGAGCTGCAGGCGCACGTGTGGAAACGTTGCGCTATGTTGACATGTGCTATCGTGTCTGCTCACCTGTCCACCGAAAACGGCTACCGTGCCGTCCGGTAGAACAACGCTGTTGCAGAAGCCTCGTGTGAAGGACATTGGCGCGACCGACTTCACAGTGACAGGCTGATTGTTGGCTTTGTAGCCGGCTGTCGGGATCTGGATGACGTGAGCATTGTTCGTCGAATACGAGTTCTGCGCACAAGAAGAACAGCTCACGACCAGTTATCGGGTGTTATTGAAGCCGCGGAAGACAACATGGCTGAGAGGAATCTGACGACAAGGCACTCTGCACGAGCTTTGACCCTTGCAAATGCAAGGTATGACCGCCTGAGAAGACCTGTCTTGAGTGATGAATCCTTCCCTTCAACTCACAAACACACCGAGGTTTCCAGTCTCGGAGTGCGTAGTCCCCTGGATTCCACACCTCCCGCTGCTGAGACGACATCGTGCCCTTGGCAGGAGAGTATCCTCATTCAAGCCACTGTTGTACCAATCTGTCCAATCCCGTTCTATCCGATCTCACACTCGACCTCGGGAGCTGCCGCTATGCAGGGTGAAGCTGAAGTTGATTCAATGTAACCCCAGCGGCCACCGTGGGAGTTATCCGCGAAATCACGTCTCTGCAAACGGCGGTGTTTTCCCTCGGGTTCTCAGGGTATTGAGATGGGTCCAAGCTCACGGCCAGGATCAGTAAAAGATCAAACTCAGGGATGGGCTATCAGGCCAAGACTCGCATTGCTTGAGGACTTATACGAGCCCGGGTTTTTATGACAGGGGTTGGTGTTGGTCAGGTTAAGAGTCGATGATGGGACAGGGTACTGGGAGCGGGGTCATGCTGGTGCGTGCCTGGTAGCTCGGAGCGCCGCCGACGGTCAAAATGAGACCGTTTGCAGCATCGTACATGACCGCGTTGCCATTCATCGCATCTGTGTCATCGCCCCGCGTGCCCGCGGCGTGCACGCTGCCTTGGCCAGCGGTGTCGTACCAGTTCATGTTTTTGCTTGGCCCCGCCTGACTCCACACAAGAGGTCCGTGTTTTTCTCAAACGAATATCTGGAACTCGCTCGGTCGCTCGGACCCCACAAGTGGAGTGTTCAGCGTGAAGCCTAACGATGCAGCCATCAACATGATGCATCGACAATCCGGCCTGCGCACATGCCAACGTCACGGCGACGCACGTGCCACATGCTTTGGCGGGAAGGACTGCGAGCAAATCCTTGAAGAGGTTAGCCATGCATGAGTAAGGACATAGCCAACGGCATGTGTCCGTGCCCTACGCTATGTGACCAAACACCATGCCGTTACCCTTCTGCATGGGAGCCTTGACACACGCTGTGCAAGGGACACTGCCAGCGGCCAGCCTGATCCAAGCGCATCATGAGAGCAATTGCGCACGCGCAGGCATGCTTGCGCTAAGAGAGCAGTCAGCGCATCGGCGCACCTGAAACAGCGTGCCGTTAATCCATCCGAAAAACCAGCCATGGTTGTCCGCACGGAACAACCCCTGATTGTCGGCGGTGAGCATGGGGTTGATCTGCAGCCAAGTCCAATGTCGAATGCGTCAGACGGTCACCCGATCCCAGCACAGGTGTGCCGCCGCAGCAAAGGTCACGATGGGAGCACGTGAGGTTCAACTAGGCCCCGCAGAATAAGCGAAAACGGCATTGTCCAGTTCAAGATAACATGACCCGTGTAGAGCTGGCGAGAGATTTGATAGTGTTTGCTGCGGCATCTGAGACGCAGGTGTCAGAGTCAGGGGTGCACGTACCTTGGCCCCGTTGATAATGCTCCACCCTACACCCTCGGTCCAGACCTCCCCGTTCTTGAGTGAGATGTTGCCGTTCCATGAGCCACCGATGGTGAAAACACGCCCGTCCGAAAGCAGCGTGCTCGCCTGCAGGAAGGGGTTGTGAGGCCACCTTACAGCTGCATTGTTTGGCGTGCATCACCGACTGCCAGACATGCGCGTACTGAGGTGTTCAGGGACGCATGACGGGGCACTATAGCTCATGAGGCAGCAAGACGGTACAGCGGCACGCTCAGGGAGCAGCCACGACGGGGGTTAGAGATGGAGGGCAGCGGCGGGCTGAGGGAGGGGCACTGACTGCTGGCGAAATCCACATCATGACGTCCCCAACGGGAACCTCCGTTAAAGTGACGGTTCACTACATGCTGACAGCCTTTCTCGAGTGTAAGCCGCCATTGCTGACATGGTGGGTCTGTGGCATGGTATGGTTGGGCCTGAGCTTCACCTGGTAGCCTCTCCCCCAGTTCATGTCATCATCCGGAGTCCAGTTGTTGTCGGAATTATCGTACAAGCTGGTCTTGAAGTAACTGTCACCGCCCGTGACGATCAGGCGGCCATCAGCCAGCCGGTTCAGACCTGGACAATGGCACAGCGGCACATCAATGGCAGTATTGCGTGTGCGTCGCAAGCAGGCTGAGGCAAGTGGGGACAGCATTCGGGAACATGTGGCTGTTGGCTCAAGTCTACGGCAAATAGCGCGCTGCTCTGTAAGAGTACTCCATAGTACCCCAGACAGCACGAAAAGCAAGTGTTAAGCAGCTGCCTTATAAAACTCATTGTCGGACAGGGTCCTACAGAGTGGTTACCACCGAGTGGCGCGCACCGGGGCAAAACATGTCGTGGTCAGTGTTGTTCACGAGGACTGTCGTCATACTCATCGAGGAAAGGTCCAGGAGAGCCGTCCACGTCCGCCCAATGTCAGGGGGGGAGACCGCATCGAACTCGTTTGGGTTGTACGCGGACCAGGTCAGGACCTTGTCATAGTTGGCACCCACCAGGGCCGCTGCCACAGGGACGATGGGGAAGTCGATGATGGGACCGAAGCTGCCTGTCAAGCTGACGGGCGGGGGGGGTGGCGATGGCGGGGGAGGGGGAGGGTGCGGCGGCTTCGGCGGCTTTGGGGGCGGCGGGGGCGGGTGCGGCGGCGGCGGCGACGGCGGCCTAGGCGGCGGCGACGGCGGGGGATGAGGGGGAGGGTGTGGGGGGCGCGGGGGCTTCGGCGGCGGCGGCGATGGCGGGAGTCTCTCCAGAACCGACGGTGGAGGCAAGGGAGGCAATGGAGCTCGGGGAGAGGGCGGCGGCGGTGAGGGGACAGGGACGAACACCGGGCTGGGACGGGGCGGCAGCGGCGGAGGGGGCCTGGGCGGCGGCGGTGAGGGGACAGGGACGAACACCGGGCTGGGACGGGGCGGCGGCGGCGGAGAGGGGCGGGGCGGCGGCGGTGGAGAGGGGCGGGGGGGCGGCGGCGGTGGAGAGGGGCGAGGCGGCGGCGGTGGAGAGGGGCGGGGGGGCGGCGGCGGTGGAGAGGGGCGGGGCGGCGGCGGTGGAGAGGGGCGGGGGGGCGGCGGCGGTGGAGAGGGGCGGGGCGGCGGCGGTGGAGAGGGGCGGGGGGGCGGCGGCGGTGGAGAGGGGCGGGGCGGCGGCGGTGGAGAGGGGTGGGGGGGCGGCGGCGATTTGCGTGGTGGTGGAGGTGGCGAAGGGGAAGGCAGGGAGACACTGGGTGGGAGCGGAGAAGGCGGAGGCTTGCGCGGGGGAGGGGGCGGCGGCCGGGGCGGCGGCGAGGGTGACGGCGAAGCAACGGGCGGCACCACCTGTGAATCGTGCGACAGGCTCGACGAACTGACGGTCTGTACGGGCGTGCTGCCATCTGCTGGCCCGGCCTGCAACACGTACGGGATACAAATTCAATGGCGGCCAATACAAAGACGTCAGATGGCAGGGCTGCTGTATTTCGGTTCTTTCAGCGAGCATTGTTGGCCAGCGTCGCCGCGACCGCGAGACCTCATTTTGTTGACTGCAGGTTGGGCATGGCAGGCAGCTTGTGCTGTGCCGGGCCATGGCTGTTGCATGATAGTAGCGACAAGGGTATACAAACTGTCTCAGTTTCACGGGGCACTGTGAGGGATGGGTCCAGCAGCGTCACGACCAGCTGCAAGGCTGATGCACACGGTCCAGAGCGGGCGAACCGCGAAAAGCAGCAGCCGGAGCAGCGCTGTCATGTTCAACACTACAGTCGAAGGCAGGCACACGCCAGAGAAGTTGAGTTGAGGTTCGGGCTAGGGTCCGTTCGTGGGCACTGATCAGGGTGACGGGCGCAACATGGCACGTGACTGGGCCAGGGCGAAGGGCAGACCTGAAGCACGAGGCCTCCGTATTCACTCAGCGGGGTCGCGGAGTTGCGCTGGTAGTATTGGAGGAGCAGCGCATGGGGGCCAGGCGACAGCGTGGCAGTGCCAGTCTTGTACTCAAACCCATGGCTCCCTGCGCAGTATTTAGGGTGACGGGTTAGATAACCCTGGAGTCAGTCTCAATTTAGGGCTACGTGTAGGATCAGACTCAGGATTGGATCAGGGTGACTGTTGTGTTGAAGCTAGAATTAGCGTTCGTGTTCAGGTTTAGCTATGACAGTAGCGCATTAGCACGAACAGCGTATGAAATTGCATTGGGATTATGCGAGCGTGAGCAATCAGGAAGGCTCGGAGCTTGAGCTTTCAGAAGCACTGTGGAAGAAAAGCGTGATTTATCACCAAAGTAACCTGATCAGCATGCGACCACGTGCCGTACACAGGCAAAATTCGCGTGCATGAGTGCATTGAACTGTCGTAGCAGCCCAGTGCGAAGGGCTCGAGCCTCAACCCTGCTATAATGTCCTGCCAGCGCACCTCCGTTGTTGATTAGCATCGCCCCATCAACGTACAACATCGAGCCGTCGTCGCTGCCCAGCTTAAACGTCCACTGCGTCGTGACGGCTGGCGGCATTGTTATGTACCCTGCGCCAGAATAAAAGGCAGAAGTTGCTACTGCTGGTCGGCATCCATTTAGGGTCTAGCCATCCCGTCCTGTCAGACTGAATTCTTGACGTGTCCTGGTCAACTGCGCCATCGTTGGCGCACCTTTCCCACTTGCTGTTTCATGCAGAAGGTCAATAAGACGACGGCTCCTGAAACTAAGCTTACCACCCGCCAGACACAGTGGATTTGTGATATCGAGATGATGACTCATGAACCTTGGCTTAGCGCGCCAGACAGAGTGGCTTTGACGTAAGGCTCGAGCAGGAAATCAGTCCCGGTGGGTGGCAGCTGGCACCTGCACATCCTCAACTCACCAACTGGTGCGCACAGTGGCGTGTACATCTGAGAGGTGGCATGCGAGGGGCAGTGGGCCTAAGCCCTTGAACCAATACTCTCTGACGCTACGAGCTGCTCACCGGTGAAGCGCAGCGAGAAGTCGTTGATCGACTGCGCCATCTCGAACAGCGGTGCAGCTGAGTCGGTGTCTTTCGCATCCGGGAAGTTCAGCTCCGATGTCGTCATCACCCGGTTGGCCACTACATTACTCTGCGACCATAGAGCGGGATGCAAGGTAGCAACCAATCCCCATCTTAGCGTTGGGCAGAGTCTTTGGGAAAAACAGCTGTAAACGTTGTACGACATACAGTGCTGTGGGTAACCTAATTGGGAACGAACTGGTAGACGAGGGTGGAGAAGATCAAATACACATCAGCAAACATCGTGACGGGATTGCAAGCCATCACAGCCTCGAAGGGACAGGCGCAGGGTCGTTGGCCGTGCGGGAGGATCACCGGAATGATCATGTACGCGGTGTTGAAGACCTCGACCGTCAGGCCGGGCTCCAAGTACAGGGGCGGCAACGGCGGCGACGGGGGCGGCGGCGGCGGCGGCGAGGGGGGCGGTGGCGGCGACGGTGGCGGGGGCACGGGCGGTGCCGGGATCGAGGCCGGCGAGTAGGAGAACATTGACGCCGGCGCGAGGGGCGTACTGGACGTAGCGGTGCCATTGGGCGCCGAGATCTGCGGTGACGGGGTTTGCATCGGCACGGGGTTTTGCATCGGGACAAAGCAGGGTTCCCAGAAGGTCCAGGAGGACAGTGATGCTGACAGCAGGGTGTAAGGCCGATGCTGCCTCCTCAGCAGCCCGTTCGTTACGGACAGATATGAGCCTAATGAGATGTCAACCTACGCCCAACCTTGCCTCCTGACAAAGACAGACCCAGCGCTGATAAGGGATCCTGGCGCCGCTTGGCTGGTGCGGGCACAGGGCCACGCCGTTCACCTTGTGCAGGTCGTGCAGTGCATCTGCTGCACGGTCCAGCTTGGTCCTACTCAATGACTCGTGCTATCATGGTGTGATGTGCTTGCAGTCACAGCGCCGCAGAGAGTGATGACAACATTCCGGTGGGTGGCAAAGCTGAGTCTAAAAATTCATGAGTCAGCCACCTGGGGAACCCGAAAACTCGACAGTTTGCAGGAGTTTGATTCTGGGGCATGCCTGGAGCATCAGCGCAGCATCGTTGCCGTATGGCAGGTTGGGGACCGAGCTCTGGCTGTAGTCCAGCTGGAAGGTGTGCAGCCCTGGTGCCAGGTGCATCGTCGCGGTCGCCCATTGCAGGCCATGAAACCCTGCCAGCCACACACCGGACAGCATGTCGGTTTTGTGCTCGATACAATTCACGCTCTGCAGCTTGTTGGTGCTGGCATCTGCTGCCCAGCCTGGCCACCTGCAGCACACATCAGAGTAATTTGGATAGCAGAACGGTTCTTCATCAATTGCCGAAATGAAGGCTTCTGCTGGTGCACAGTCTCCGTGACGGAAGGCCATGTAGTCATACAGCAGAAGCGACTGCAGGCTTCCAGCCGAGCAAAAGATTGCGTCCGGAGATCATAACCGGCCACTGGTATCCTTCATGCTGGCAGGCACCCAAGGTTTACCGTGCGCTGATGCACGAGCTTGAAAGGGGACCCAGGGAGCCCCACCCTGAAGATTTGTCATTATCGGTGTGCCGTCGATGACGAGATACGAGGCGTCGTCGCTGCCCAGCCTGAACATGTACGTCGCCGGCGCGCTCGCGGTCAGCGTGAGGAAGCCTGTGCAGCAGCGTTAGGATAAGGGTGAGGGTTGAGGGTGAGGGTGAGGGTGAGGGTGAGGGTGAGGGTGAGGGTGAGGGTGAGGGTGAGGGTGAGGGTGAGGGTGAGGGTGCCTGTGCAGCAGCGTTCCGCGTTCTTCATCTGCCAACTTCTCTTTATGTGGCGCGCTAATGGACATCAGTCATGATGGGTTGCAACCGATGCAACACAAACTGTGATGCACCAGCATGTGGGTGAACGGCTGCTGTGCGCGTCCAGGTGGACGTGCTGTGAGCCGATTAAAATTTTGGTGTACCTGAAAATTCTTGTTTTCTTATTTAAATTCAACGAATTGAAAAATAGGGTTGTCTGCGTTTGTAAAACCTTTATGCCGCAGCCGGTAAACCTGGCCTGCGCTTGCTGCGCGTGGGCAGCGACCGTGCAGCAAGTTGGCGAGCAGGGTTGCTTCAGCACCGGGACCTACCTGTGAAGCGCAGGTCGAAGTTGAGCGTCTTGCCAGCGAGCGCGAATAGCGGCCCGATGAGCCCGCTCGAGACGTTGAGCCCGTTCTTGACGCTGTTGATGTTGCTGTAGTTCAGGCACGGCGACACGTTGAATGCCACGGGGACCTTGGTGGCAGCTATCGGCATGCTGGAGTCCGCCCCATCGAAGATCTGCACTGCCAGACCTGGCAAAGCTCGTCGGCTCGACTGCCGCCGCCGCTGCAGCAGTCGTGAAGCTGTTCACCGCCACGGTGGAGTGCGACGCAACCCTGGCGGCTGCTCGCACAGAAGGCGCGCTTTGCGCAAGTCGCCGCCTGATGGCTGACCCCGCGGCTGCCTGCTGAAGGAGGGGCCTGGCTGGCTGTGCGAGCCGCTGCCAGGAGGCCGCTGCTGCGCTGCTTCTGCTGAGAGCATCGGCGCCTTCTCGCCTGCGCTGCGCCTGCAAGCATAATGGCACCAGCGGGTTTACGTCATCACTCGAGCAAGATGGGGGTTCGCTGCACATTGGGGACGGACGGACATTAACAGCACAGCGGGCACCAGAGGGCCCTCACATGGCTGTTTTCACGTGCCCAGACTCCGCGTCCGCCGCCACGTGTGCCACACAGCGCTGGCTGCAGGCAGGCGGCTAGGCACAGCGCTGCGAGAAGGAGTCCCGCAGCCCGCTCCGGCCTGCAAGCAGCCGAGTAAGCTAAAACGACCCAACGGCACATTGTGTCCAGCTGTAACTCAGGTTCCCGGCCCAGGATTGCGCCAGCCAGGTACCGCAGCACGCTTCCGCTGCAGCACGCCCCTCAAGTGCCATCGGGCACTGACCTACCCATCCCTTCAGGCGCCAAGCGTCAATAGACGCGTGACACCATAACGCCGCCGTGAACCCAGCAGTCTGGACGAGACAGATTGCAGGAAGAGCATCAGACGACGTGGCAGCGATCCGCAGCCCGCGCTCATGCCCGCAGTTATTTTCTACAATCTTTAGCGCGCAGTGGAGGGCACAGCGGCGAAGAGGCGTTCAGGCCACTTTCGCACATGACCGACCCGCCAGCAGGCGGCCCTCACCTGTGACTCCGGGACGTCATGCGTTCCCCGCACTGTCGCTGCATCCTTCAACAGGTACGAACGCCGATGACCATCGCAGATTAAGTTCCGGGTCGCCGGCCTGGATCGGAGCATCCCCTACGGCAAGCCCTCATCGTCGACCCCTTAGCAGACACGGGGCGCAAACAGAGGAAGTTCGGATGAAAGCCGCTTGTCATTCGCGACCGTCCGATGCAACGACGTCGCCCGTTATGGCACCTATGAGACCAGTCCTTCCCTGCCTTGTCTAGCAGCTGTTCACTGTCGCTCACGCACAGCTGCAGAAGTCGCCGCGACGTCTCTCATATGCAGAGGCGTACGAGCATGCCATGCCCAAAGCGGAGGTCGACACATAGGCTGGCCGTCCAGTCATACAGGTCGAGTCACGGGCTCACCAGCCACCAAGCGGCACGACAGAGACTGGCGGCGAGTCATTGCACGCACAATCCCGCCGGAGCTCGTCAAGGTTGGATGTTCGTGAAGACGAACACACGGGCCTCATGACCATTATCGACAGCAACATGCGTGTGGAAAAAATCTCGGTCCAGACGGTACCGCCCTTCTGCTAGCCAGCCTTCCACGTGTGCCAGCTGATTGCTGAACAAGACGACATGCGACGGCAGCAAGGCGGCGGCGCGGTCTGGGGGGTAGTGCGCTCTCAGCCAGGCCTCCGGCGCTGCCTCGAACAGCTGCCGCTCGCTCCTTCCCTCTGCGTTGCTGAACTTGGCGGGCGTAGCGGCGATGTCTGCCGACTCCAGCTTGCAGTGTGACCTGGTCACCTCAGACGGTGCACCGTGCGTTACCCTGCTTGGCCCCTCCGCAACAATGGCGCAGCGGTCATGTCGCCGGGCTCCGGCTCATTCACCGTTCCGACTGCATCCGCCTCACCGGTACCTTTCGCGGCGCGGTCCGCATCAGCTGACGAGGTGCCGGTGCCGTCGGGTGGGCTGGGCTGGGATCCACATCGCACTGCGGCTGCGACCGGGCGGCAAGTCGTCCAGGATCTCTTCCGGCGATGGCCCCTCCGCCTGTGCAACCCAGTGTGCCTCTGTTCCCGCACTCCGCTGCTGAGGCCGCGGGGGGCTGTCGGCGTAAGGCGCGCGACCGGGGGACCCCAGCCGGGCGGCGAGCAGTCCAGGAACCGCGCCGCCACCGGCGCGTGGAGGTGCGAGTACAGCGGCGTGGCGTGGCAGGGGGTCAGGAACAGCAGCGATGGGGCCGCGGCGCCCGGCGGTGCTGCCCGCGCCGCTGTGAGCCAGGTGCTTGATAGCGTCCAGTGTTCCCCTGGCAGCCACGTCAGACAAATGAGCCGCTCGTTAGCGGCATAAGGACGGTGCTCAGGTGATGCATGCGAGGGGACTGGGTCCCAGGTCCGGCATGGGGTCACAAGCGTGGCAGACGTGTGCGTTGCCAACAGTGTACACGCCGCGGCGAGGGTACGGACCCCACAGGAGTCCCCACCTCTGGTGCACGAGGCAGAAATACGTTGCCGCCAGCAGCTGAGCGAGCAAGCACAGCACCGCCCCTGCCGCCGCGGCATACGTCAGTGTCCGCGACCTGCCAGTCCGCTGCGGTCCCTCTGGCGGTGTCTGTGAAGTACACCACGGCTGGGGCTCCGCGTCCTGGCCTGCTTGCCGTTTGCTGGCTATCACCGCTCGCTGCCTGAGCAGATGCCCTGAAGACGCTCCCTCTCCACCGCGAGTGCTGGCCAGATTCGCAAGCGCAGTATGGACGCTGTCTCGTCTGGCATCGCCATCCCCGGCATCAGCGCCGGCAGCTCCTGCCCCAGCACTGGGTCTTCCTGCCTCCGCAGACATGCTCGCGCTGCCGTCACTCGCGCCGGTTGCCGGCTTATCCCCCCGCGGACGCTGGCTGAGCGCATCCGCCAGCAGCGCTAGGGCCGCGCCGGCGTAGGGCATGAGCAGCTGTAGCGCTGGGAGCAGGAACCGGAACTCCTTGTGGGCCGGCAGGCTGTTGAGCAGCAGCGACCAGGCCACCAGCCACGCGAGCTCGAACCTGCTGATTACACACAGGCTGTTCGCACACAGGCTGTTCGTACATTGACAGACACAGTTTAACAGCAGAGCCGATGCTAAACGACAAGTGCCTGTTCAAGCGCAGCCAACGTCCCAGCCATGCATGTTCTTATCACTGAGTTCGTGCGCGCGGACACAGTCCTCCAGTCTGCCGAGATCAACAGCACACGGCGCACAGGGACCGCATGCAGTGCGGATCCTGACAGAGTAGCAGACCCTGACTCAGAGCAATATGCCGTGTACACAGCCCTGCCCTGCGCATGAACACCCACAGCACTCTCTGGTGCCTTGGTGGGAACTTGAGTTACATCAGAGCTCAATGGGGTACAGGCCCGAAGCCTGGGCAGGGCACGAGCAGTGCATGCCTTCGGGTGGCTGCGACGCCGGCGAGCGCCAGCGGGAGCAGCGTGGCGGCGACCGTGGGCAGGCCGGCGGTGAGGTTCCAGTGCCAGGGGTGGCGCCCGTACTGCCCGCTGCCGCCGGCGAGGACGTTGAACTTCAAGAACTGCCACGGGACGAGCACCCACCTGCGTCCGCTGCGCCCGCTCAGCAGATGCACGGCGAGTGAGGACACCCTTCAGTCTCATGAAGGATGCAGGCGTCGGCGTCGTCAGATGTTTGGCAGGCTGAAAAGCAGGTTTATGCACAAATACATGGCAGGTGGGTACTCGCTCGTTGTCCTTTTGACTGTGTGGAAGCAACACGGATGCATGAGCCAAGCAGGCATGCCGCTCCACTCGCATCACACGTGCAGAGGGTGTGCTTAACTCATGTCGGCTCCAGGCATCATTGTCCCCGATGGTAACCACAACACTCACCGACCATAGCAGACGCGGTCGATGGCCGTCGACAGCCCGAGGCAGGCGGCTGCGACCGGCAGGGCATCACGGACCAGGAAGCTGACCGGGTCCTCAGCGACGAGCAGCTCTTGTACAGCTGCTGGGTGGCATGTCTGTCACTCAGCATCCAATTCAGCAGGCAGACTGGCTTAGAGCAGGTTCAGCTTAGAGTGTTGGTCTGGTGTGAGGGTCAAGGCTGCATCTGACTTGATCGCGAGGGTTCGGACTTTGGAAAAGCTCATGACCTCACAGGCCGGGGGTCACTTGGGACACCAGCTCAGACTACAGATGAAGGAATCGAACCGCAACGAGCGACAGCATGCTGTGTGCTTGCCACAGCAATCATTCCAGCTCACGGGGCAACACAAGCCGGAACAAACGCATGGAGCAGCCCCCATGCAGATGCCTGCTCCGGCTCATGAAGGTCACTGTCATCTGGGTCACCTAGAGGCACCCAGAATGCTGCTGACGACGGCCGCATCATTGTCCCGACGCCCGCCGCTGCCAGCGCCGCCCTGCGCAGGCGCCTCCTCGCTGACCGCTGGTCGTCGCTGCCCGGAACTGCAGCCCGCCGCACGGCGCCGCGGCTCTCAAGCCACAGGCACACGCCGACGGCAGTGCACGCAGCCTCCGCCGAGTTGGACAGCGTGCGTACCAGGCAGTACGCGTTGAACCAGGAGAACAGCTGGCAAGCGAGCGTCCACCTTCAGCAGCAAGACCGTCATCAGGGCTTCGCTCAGAGCATGGGGCTGACGAGGACCAGGAGAACGGCTTACTAGAGAGGCTCCGCCTGCGGAATCCAGAGCTTGCTCGCTCAGCATCTCGATTGACAGGGGCAGAAGCTGTGGCAGCAGGGCAGATGCACTGTCGAACACCTCCGCCTTCCATGGGTGTGAGTGAGGGGCAGGGGAAGGCATGCGATCAGATGATGTTACTGCCTGCCTCCAAGGGTGTTGTGCAGAGCGTATCAACTCCGGCAACATCGACGATCCTGTATGGTGGCAGCGCCGAGCGCCTGACATGTCAAAGCACCGCTCCTCCTGACAGTTCCCCGGGACAAGGCCAGCACCTGGCGGCCTGCCTCCCGAACAGCGACCGTGCGAGCCTGAAGACGAACACGTCCGCCGCAGCGGCCACTGCGCCCTGCAGGACCTGCGCGGAAGCTGGCAGCGCGGCCGGGGTGTCCATCCGGAGCCAGGCCAACAGCTGGAAGGGCACCGCGAACAGTAGCGGGTGCGTGTAGCCGCGTAGTCCAGCAGCCCATTCCCAAGTGAGATGCCCATAACTGCGATTGTAGAAACTCCAACGTGGTCGACCTTGACGATGAGTGCAGACGCAACGTAGCAGGAGGCAATGCAGCGCATGGTGGCGGTAGAGGTGGTGATGGCAGAGGGAGCGGCAGGGGTAACGAACTGGGGAGGGGGGGGGGGGTCTGCACGTACCCGAACACCAGCCTGTGAGCGACTTCAAGGCTCTGCCAGTATTCGTCGGGGCTGAAGGCCGTTCGGATCGCCAGGGCGTTCGTGACTCGGAACGTGCAGCAGCAGAGATACAACACCCACATGATGGTCTCATGTTGCGCGTAAAGTAACCGGCAAGTCTAAGTTTCGATTGCTGATGACACTATGAATGAATGACTGGATGAATGAATGAATGAATACGCCGACGTGGGCGTGAAGGTCCAGGAAAATGGTCGACCAAGATAGCACACCGAGTGTCCCACGGCAGACCATAGCATAGCCTGCGTGACGACTCACACTTGTGTTGCATGAACGCAGACGTTGTGCCTGCAACTGGCTGTAAAGATCGCCATGCTAGGCCCAAGGCTTGTTGGAGAGTGGTCGCAGCGCACTGGTGCTGTGCCGCAAGATCGGCGTGCCTTCGTGACGAGCCTCCGCAGTGAAGCCTGGCGCGGATACTCTTGCCTGAGCACTGCTAGTTGCCACATAGTATGGACGCAACAGTCTGCTTTACTCCGTGGCAATCCCACATGAGGCACTCAACCAGTGTCATTGCAGTCTTGCACATGCCATGCAGTGCAGCATTCAGCGAACACAATTTGATGCGCCACAGAACGCAGCTCCCCACTTCGCACGGTTGTTTTGGAAGCATCCAACGTGTAGCTGGCTTTCTCAGGCGCAACTGGCGTGTGCCTGAGTTGAATGCTACCTGACAATGCTGCGCTCAGCTGTGGTGACTGTGACTCTGTGTCTTCAGCCTGCCATGTTGCTGCGCATGACTGCGTGGACTCATCGGACTTTCATTGCTGTGTGTCGGGATTGGACCACTCGAAAGGAACAGGCCATAGGCCTCGTGCCTCTCAAATTGCGCCCGCGCTGGCGTTGTCATTCATTCATTCATTCTGCTGCAGCGAAACTGTTGCCGTCGCAATGCATTCAGGCAGCATGCTTTTGACTGCTAGCTGATCAACGTCATTGCACAGCAATGCCATGATGCATGCGCATGTGTAGCAGATTACTCAGTCTTGCAAACTGCGATCCTGCAGACCCTCGAGTGAGCTGTGTTTTTGCGCTGCACAATATGCGCTGAAAGTTGATCAAGTCGCTTGTCAATCCACATCGAGACAGCAGGCGCCTTGACAATTTGTCGCTGCTCCAGAACCAGCTCTGCACGTGCGTCTGGCATCTTCCGCTGCGACGCCGCAGCCTAACGCATGCAAAGACAGTCTGCGCGAACCGCAAGTAATCACGTCTTGTCGAGTGTGCTTCTGTGGAGGTGTGTCATGTCCTCAACGTGCGCCGGCGAAAGCTCGCCAACAAGATTGACCAGGGAACGTTTGATGCCTTGCGTGTCTCCCTCCATTCGGGATTGCAGTCTGCCAGCGCTGTTTCGTACCTGCTTTCTATCTATCAACCACACACTGGCAATGTTGCGGTTCGCTTCCATCGTTGCTTGCATACGTATACAGCCATTCATAATGATGAGGACCGGTCCGCAATGGAGCTCATTGGATTCCCCCAACACTTCGCTTGGTGGTCTCCCGCGCCGTTCAAACGCACATCCACAAGGTCTGGCGCTGCTGAAGGTATCCTTGGGGGCGCGGCGCAGGGATCGCGTGAGGCAGCCGGCTCAGCCGCTTGTGCGGGACAACCCCGCCTGCAGGGTGTCAGAGGGCGGAGCCGCACCAGCTGCCTGTGGACATGAGGCCGCTCCCCATCAGGCAGTTGTTCCGATCGCGCATCCGCCTCACCGTCGCTGCGACGGTCCTGCTGCTGCTCGGCGCAGCGCAGCTGACGGAGGGGTCGCCGGTGACTGCGCCCCCGCCGCCCTACGAGCTGGGCATCTTCAACTCCCCGCCGCCTCCGGTGCAATGTGAGTGCGCCGGTCGCGTCTGATCCTCATCGCAGAGCAGCTCGAATATGTGACCGCGTTCCGAGCTGGTGCCGGTGTGCATACAGTCATAGTGGAGGTGAAAACTTCTGCAGACAAAGCCAGAGTTGTGGCATAAACGCCAGTCAGGTACACAGTGTCATCCGCATCAGCGCAATTGACAGGGTCCCCTGGTAAGACGTGTGCGATGAGCGGCGTGGGAACGACCTGCTGGTGGCAGATTGATCCTTTTTCGACATGCTGCTTTCGCGGCGCAGGCGACATCTTCTCCAGCCAGTACTGCTTTGAAACCGGTCAGTGCTGCCCGGACGGGCTCACGTGCGCCACCGACCTGGACATCTTCTCTGATAGCGCGTGCTGCGAGCCGGACGTCG
This sequence comes from Granulicella sp., assembly GCA_965198545.1. Classification (GTDB taxonomy): domain Bacteria; phylum Acidobacteriota; class Terriglobia; order Terriglobales; family Acidobacteriaceae; genus Granulicella. Next base: position 247,048 of record CBDAPS010000008.1, read on the forward strand.
TGTTCTTCTGCGACGGCGCGTGCTGCGAGGGGGACTGCGTCGGACCAGAACAAGGACCGTACACCTGTTGTGAGCGCCGCATCCCCCCACCGCACGGGCGCCTGTCACCGCTTCGAGCAGCCCCGATTTTTTGAGGCCCTTAACATGGACGTCCAGTTCCGAGCGTGTGAGTCCCCAAGCATGTGGGCACGAACATCCTGAAACGACCCAACCGGTCAGACTGAGGGGCACCGCCGCATGAGTTGGTGCTGCACAAAGGCCATGACGCTGATGAGCGGTGCGCTGCTGACACCCGACCTGTTGTTGCGCAGGCCCTTCTGCTAACGTCACGATCTTCAACCCGGACGACGGCCCCGACGGCACGGAGTACTGCTGTGCGCTGTCCGCAGCGAACCCTGAGCACATGACTCGTGTCCCTCACCCTTTCTGAAGCAGCAATGAGCTGCCGTCTGGACGCTGTGCACCTAGCACAGGGCTGCAATAGTAGCAAAAGTTCAACCTGACCCTAGACCCAACCCTGACCCTGACCCTGACCCTGACCCTGACCCTGACCCTGACCCTGACCCTGACCCTGACCCTGACCCTGACCCTGACCCATCCGTAGCCTTAACCTCAACCCGTCCCCAGGCACTTCATGAACGGCACACTATCTGCGCACCATTAAGAAGCGAGGCTTGCTCATTCAGAATGATGCGGATCTCTCTCAGTCCGAGATGGACTGCTGCATACCGGCGCTAAATGAGCTGAGCATCCGCACCGTTCTGGCTGAGCATTCTTGTTCTCTCGATGTGGCGCATGGTTGCAGACGCCATTGCGTCCCAGGTGCCGTGCTTGTCAGGGGACGGGGCAGCCCCCAGCGTTGTGCACCTTTTTGCACGGTGACAGTCTCGGGCGGCTGCGCAAAAACCAGACCTGCTCAGGAATGACTTCCCTTCAAGAAGCGCAGAGTGCACGGCATGGAACTCCAGGTGACGCCTGCAGGGAATCTGCAGAAGCGCCACGCTACATAGCTGCACAGGTGGGATTTCGCCCCGCGCTGGGGTCTCATCTATGTGCTGCTGTTCGCAGGTCCACCGGGATCGGTGAGCTACTGCCAAGGGCAGTGCTCGGACCAGGAACAGCTGTGCTGTGGCGGAGAGCCATGCCCCATGACCAACTTCGACGGACTCTGCACGTACAACTATGACACTGGCCGGGAGGACAAGTGTTGCGGTAACGTCCACTCTGGCTCCTGTTAACCTTGCACATGACACCAGTGACGATGCTCGTGGCATCGGCTTGCGCATCTTGGCGCTGGCAAGCTTAAGCGACAGAAACACAGTGTGCATTTCGACGTCACAACGTGAGCATCCGAGCACGCCTTATAGAGTGTCGGCCTTTGTTGCAGCGATGTTGACGTGCAGGGGTAACAAGAGCAGCAGCGAGTCTGGCATGGCACCTGCGAGCAGCGTCTTGCAAGCCAGAGTCATGGTCCGGTGCTTTTTGCACCCATAAGCTACTGATTCTACATGTCCACCACGTCCACGCGCTCGGTCGTCCATGCGCGTCAGTGCGGCCGGCTTGCACTCCCTGCAGGGCCCACCCACGGCTGCGCTCCGCCGCAGGGCCGACTTCCGAAGGGTTCTGCGACGGACAGTGCTGCCCGGGGCTGTGCGTGTCACCAGCGACCGGCGCGACGTCGACGGTCTGCTGCCCAGACCCAGACACTGTCGGTTACTGCAGCGACCAGTGCTGCGTGCTCCCCAACACCTGCGTGCTAGTCGAGAGCGGCTCCGGCGACGACACAGACTTCACCTCGTACTGCTGTGCGTCCGAACGATCTCTGGGAAAGCCCCTGACCCTGACCCTGCGATCCCTCATGGGCTGAGCCCTTCAGTATTGGCCTTCCTGCCTGTGTGATCATGGTTCCCCTGTCTTCTCTACACCTGCGCGCATTCATGCTGCCAGCCTGCTGAAGGCGCATCGATCTGCGCCCTGGCATGTCCCACACGCTCCTCAGCCAGGCAAAGAGTCGAAGGTGGCTGCGCGTTAGTGCTCGTTGTTGTTTACGCTGGTTAAGTTTTTCCTCGAAATAAGAATCGACAAATTAATGGTGAGTGGCCGGTCCAGCAATTTGCTATGCCCTGCTACGCGCCCTGATTTGGCTGCGTCTTCTCCTGATCAGCTTTATATAGACGACCTCCAACAGGACCAATCACTGCGTATGAGACGGCTCAGTAGCCATCGACGCTCAGTGATGCATATCGACATCGGGCGACAAGTCCTGACGCTCTCGATGGCTGCATCCTGCTGCAAGCTCCGGTGCTTGACCGCTGCAGTGCTGAACTGTAAGGGCTTCAATGCCGATTGGTAAGCTGACCAACATGACTGTGGCAACGCCCGATACCCAACCGCGATGACTGCCGCTGCCGCAGGCCCTGAAGGCTCCTTAACCGTCTGCAACGGCATCTGCTCCACGACGGCGTGCTGACACAGCGCCCCTCGCATGGCGAGTGCCGGGTTCAATGTGCACTCCGCGCAGTTGTGACACGGATGTACGCGTCATGTCTTCTAGCTTCATCTGCGCTTACCCACGCACCGGATGTCAAGTCAGATATGACCAGATGCGCACTACCGACGGCAATTGCTGCGCTTCGCCGGTACATCCTTAGCCCCGCCGCACGGGGGAAATTGGGGCGTGATGGCGGCAGGACTGGACAGCCATACACTGCGGGAAATCTCCACGGCAGCAGAAGTGTCCGACATCCTAGTCTTGTGAACTGGGCTGCATACAGGTTCAGATGAAGGAAAGCCTGTCGGCAGCGCGAGCTCCCGTTGAGGTGGGAAAGTAGAGGACTGCGTCCGTGGTTATGCATTTGAAATGAGTACGCACTAGTTGATTGTGCTCCGACAGTGTCGCCATGAGTCTGCTGCCAACGTCAAGAGAGTTGACGGGAACATGTGGGCCATTGAAACCCACCCGAACGCTCAATGTTCAGGCTTGTCATGATAGCGTGCTCTGACAGTGGAGCCAGTGGGCTAGTGTCAAGTCGTAGTTGGTGATGTGATGAATTTGGGCATCGGAATGCACCAACAGATTTACTGTTCAGGCTTTACAACGGCAGCTTGCACGAGTGCCGTCAGGCGGCAAGCAGGCACGTTAAAAGTTCAGCGGCAGCTCGGACGAGGAGATGGATTTACAGGGGAAGATGGGGTCATCCTTTCTACAGATTAGCAGCTACGCTCTGCAGGCTTGGCTCTACTTCTGAAATGGGCATGTACGGGCGGACATATGCCTGATGTGGCAATCACAAACCAGTCTGTCTGTAGTAGAGTATCTACATAGCCCCTGCTGCACCTTTATTCAGTTCCGTGCATCTCGCTCTGTAACAGTGTTTGTGACGCCAGTTTGATGCCAAGACATCAAGCTCTATGCTTCGCACGACGTGCCAGCACTGTGCAAGCGTTCTATGCGCTTTCCCGCTGCTGCCGCCGGCATGCCTGGCAAGCGAAGAACAAACCACTTCTGAATTTGTCATGACTAGCGCCAACGATCTGCTCTGCAGTACCGTCCTCTATCGTCCTCGGTGGGTTCAAGTTGACGCGAGGGTGCGCTGTGCACACGCCCCAACGTGCTGAGCTGCTAATGCAATGACAGTTCAGTGCCGTCCCAGAGCTTAGACACACTCCACGCAGCGTGCGTCCCCGATCAGCAACAGCTGACTCACTGGCGCTCACACTACCACTGCTTGCGCCATTGGTGTCTCCAACTGCTTGCGCGACTGTCTTTTGTCAATTGTGAATGCTGCACATCACTCCTCTCTATCTCTGGCGCTGGCATCGCTGCCGAGGTCCAGGCGGCCAATTCGGCGACAGCCCGGAAGCCCCAAACTCCGCGGCCAGGGCGCAACAATTCTGCCCCTCGCCACGCCGCGTTTAGGGTGCGAACAGAGGCTGACGCTCGCCGCGCCGGCAGCCGCCGGCGGGTCTCACATCAGCTTCTGTCCTTCCACCGTGATGTGGTAGTGCATGGGCAGCGAGCAGCGCGTGAGGGCGCCGGCGAGCCGCGCCACGTCACCGCGCGTCTGCACGCTGGTGTGTGACCCCATGACCACCCGCCCTGCACTCCGGCATAGCCGTCAGTAAACAGCAGAAATGTATGAACACAACTATATTTCAGTCATGTTCATTGAATGAGCTCTGCTTGGTTTCTCAATGATGTCTTCTCACTGATGTCTGAAATATGACCGAGATGTTTGGAATGGTCTCCAGACACTGAGATGGTAAGGGTAAGGGTCAGGACTAATGGCAATGTTGGAGACGCACAACTGCAGGCCAGCAAGCTGGAATTTACAATCTCCCGACATGTGCGAAAACACAGCTGATCGGCCGGCAGAGTCACCTGCTTGCCTAACAGGACACTGAATCTATGAAAACCCCAAGAAGCATAGGTGTCCAATCAAGCATATCAAAGCATTCGAAGCTCAAAGTCAGTCGCTTCCAGAGCCGTGGTTACCGGAAACGGAAGCTGATAACACTCAATGCTGAGCTATACGCATGGCATACAACGAGTACAAGGCAAAACGTGCGCCACCCAATGCAGCGAAACGGAGTGCAAAGTGCAGGAACCACCCCTGGGGACTGCCCGCATCAATGTGGAGACCCAGCGACTGACAAGAAGCACGGGCGGCACCTTCGGAGACGTTGAGATAGCGGTCGCGCTCACGGCTCCACTCCATGATGCCGCTGCCGATGAGCTCCGTCGCGACGGAGGGCACGCGCCGCACTGACACCACCTGACCCACCTCCGTGTGCATAGCCTGTGCCAGGGAACCGTGCGTGTCTACAGGGCAGTAGATGTCGAGGACAAGTCGAAGTTATTTGCAGGTTGAAAGACTCACGAATCCACAGGAACAATCTGCTATGCATTCTCAAAGCATCGCATGGACCGGATTCCCGTCAATCCGGATTCGACAAGATTGCAACCTAAGTAGATGACCGCGCCATGAGGCAACCCAAAGTACACAAACTGCGCGGCCGCACAGGTCGAAAAGTTTCATGCAATTGAGAAACTGAGTATGGGTCGATTTTATATTGAAATATCATATAATTCAATGAGCTGTGATATCAACTTGCTTTTTGTTGTTGTCATTTCTCAGGTGGGGATGAGGAGTTTCAACAGCCGGGATGTTGGTAGGTATATTGCTACTACCACCCAACAGATGACAGGCGGCGTTACACAGGCGGCCGCACCTGCAGCAGCTGGCGCTCGTTGCTGTGGTTCTTGCCACGGACCAGCAGCTTGTTGACGCCCGACCGGTCCGCCACCTTCACCAGGATGAACGCGAAGCAGCCGTATGTGTCGATCTGCGCAAAGCAACGAATTGAACCGATAAATTTCGATTCACAGAACCGATACTCTACCAATGAGGCTCATCAATAGGCTCAATCCAGCAAACATCTGATGTTCGCCTAATCACTTTCATTTGTGAAGCTCAATTTAAAACGCATTAAACTAACTTGACAAAACCCCAGGATCGGCAGCAAGAAGGCCGGTCTGGGTCGCGAAGAGAGATGTCGGAAGACTGCACAGACACTAGCAGTGGCGTTTTCATGCTCCCCGCAACAGAGCAGGATCGCTGATGAGCCCTGCTAACAGCAGAAAGTCTGTCATGAGTACCAGCGACATAACACCTGAAGATTAAAGATGTGTCGACGATCACAGCTAAAAAACTCAAGTCTGCTGCCAGGGCACGGCGCACGGACCTCAACGGTGGGCAGGTACTGGCCGGCCCAGGAGGCGCCCGCGGCGGAGACGTCGCCCCAGCGCTGGCTGACCCGCCGCTCGATCTCCTGCTGGTGCAGCATCAGCTCCTGCGCGCAGCACCGACGGCTCACAAGCCAGCCGCTGATTGTGGTGCCAGAGGGAAGCTGGGCACCAAGAAACATTCACCCTACACTTGATTGCCTCCGCAAATAGACATTTCGCTACAGTCAGACCACTCGGCGATGTCCGCAACACTGAGGTGAGTATGACGTGGAGCAAAGTCGATGGGAACCATGCCTGCGCTTTCTTGGCCATGGCGCCAATGCGCTTCGTCGCATCCAACTCCGCTGCGTCCGCCAACGGTGTGTCCTGCGACATCCGACATCCGCATTGACAGGTTGTAAGCTGACCAAGCAGCAGCGGTCAGCCTGGCGCACCCCAGCCCAAACACACGAGAGGCTTGCATTTGGTCATTGCATTTGGTCATCCCAGACCCGCATCTGTGCCACACTGTTGAAACTGCGCAGATGTGCACCTCTGCAGCTGCGCAAGATACCCAGTCGCCTTGTGTGCCGCCAATGTCAACGTGGTGAGTCGTGCTCCCTTGCGACGAGGGGGCTTACAGGGGGCTTACACAGAGCAGCACAGGCAACGAAGCGGTGGCGCACGTCGTTGGTGAAGCTGTCGTCCAGCAGCATCTGGCTGCTGCCCATGATGCTGTGCCCCAGCGTTTTATCCACTGACGTCGTCCGCGCGATTTGCAGGTGATACCCCGCGCCGCATGCGTCCATGTACCTGCGCAGTGGTCAGAAATCAGTCGATCAATGGTATCGTAGCTTATCTGAGCAACTACGAGGGCAAGGGTGAGCCACAAGAGACGAGCACAGGTACCGCAGAGCATTCACGATCGGTTGAGCGGTCAGCGAGGGCACAGATCAGCGGATGCTGTTGTGAAGGTCGACAAACAACCAGCGTATTTGCACGGCACATCGGGCCTGCAGACTTCTGGAACGCATGATTGTCCGTCTCAGATCACAGGAGGCTGCGCACCCGAGGGCGGCGTCCCACGTGTCCTCGTCACCCGGCTCCTGACCGTAATTCGGGTCTAGCTGCTTGGCCTGCTCGGCCCGCCACCGCCTGCCGAACCGCCACCTGTGCGAGGACATACCATCAGGGCACCGGACGCAGAAGACAATATAAGCCGGGACGTTCATGGCGGCCGTAAGTGCCTGCGGGTGGAATGACAAACGATGTGCAACGGAAGTACTGCTTGTTGCATTTCAGACAGAAACCGTGTCAAGCCGCTGCTGCAAGTTGGACAGGCGTACACCTGCAGGCAGCGATTGGGCGCTGCATGACGCCAGTTGCAACACACGGCGGACGCATGGGACCTGTCAAAACATCGGATGCTGTCGTTTACGAGAGGATTGATCTCCAGACTCAGGGTTGGTGATCACGAATCCTCACCTCCAGGCTGCGTTTCTCTCGAGGTCATCGTCTGCCGGCGGCTGCACGGCGTCCATCGCTGGTTTCTCGACGCCGACCGTAGCCGCCGCCGGCTGCTTGACCGCGTGGTTCCGCGGAGCCGCGTTCCCGGGAATGGCGGTGGGCAGCGACCCGAGCACGCGCAGTTCGGGGCTGCTGCCGTGTGCGCCCACGGTCCCTGCGGAGGTGGGCGAGAGCCCGTGGGCGGAGGCTTCAGAGGAGACGCGCCCGCCGCCGTCCCGGTCGCTGAGGTTGGCGGTCGTCGAGCTCGCGTCGCTGCTGGTGCGTCGCATGCGCGCTGAGCCCGCGGCCGCGGGATCCGGACCCACGGGACCCGGGCCCGGATCGCGCGCGAAGTGCTTCTGGCGGCCGCCCCACGAGCCGCCGTTCTCCAGCGCCTGCCGCGCATGGCCGTTCGCCTGCTGCTGCTGCTGCTGCGGCGCGGGCGCCCGCCGCGCGGTTGACGCTGACTCCCAGTACGGCGCGGACCCGGACCCGGACCCGCGGAGGGTGCCCTGGCCAGGGTCAGGGTCATCCGCATGGTGCGGCGTCTCCAGGCCGGACTCGCTGACCGAGAGATTCCCGTCACGAAGCCACTCGGGGGTCTGCGGAAGCAGCGTCGAAGTCAAGTCGCCGGCCGCAGCGGTCGGTGTCTCCTCGCCGTCTGTGCTGCTGCGCCGCCGATGCTGCTGCGGCCGCCGCCTCAGGCTGAGGTGCTCCGGCAGCCGGCCAGTGGTCGCGATCGACCTGCTGGAGCTGTGCGAGCTGCCGCTGTGGACGGGGTCGCCGCCGAAAGCGGAGCCCGCGGCGGGCCCGCGGCGCTTGCCGCTGCCGCCACTGCCGTCGCCGCCCCCTTCAGGGCGCCAGCGGCGGCCCGCGTCTGCGTTGCTGATGGTGGCGGCTGCTTCGCGCTGGCGCTGCTCCTGCGGCGAGGCGCTGCCTGAGCTGTCGTTGTACTGACTGCTGACTGTGTTCAGAGACCCAAACCTGCGGCAGCACCAACACAACTTGGATACAGATTACTCAATGTTTCGATTGGGCGGCGAGCATACACTCACACTCGGAAACGCTCGGATGATGTGTTGATGATTCGACAGGGGTGCTGTGGTCGAGCCTGCGTGACGTCCCACCCTTCAAACCGCTTGCAAGGCAACGAAACAGCAGACCATGTGCTGCAGAAAGGGAAGTACTACAGCTGTGCAAGGTCGTGGCCTCTAGTCCCGTACCCTCAAGGTGGAAAGGAGGGGGGGGGGGGCATTTAAGACACGCATGCTTGCTTGCCGACAATGGGCGTGCGATTCCACTCACACCGGCCTCTGCAATGTCGCGCGTTCCTGCTCGTGCGCAGCACGTGCAAGCCGGCACTGTTTGCTCGCCGAGATCAACAACAAGTACCGCGAGGTGCTGGCTTGGCCGACGAGTGCGGGATCCGGTCTTGCGGCGGGGCCGCCACCCGGGCAGATGATGCGGGGGCGCACCACTTATCGGACCAGACGTCGAGAACGGATGGGGCTCTCGCCATCAGCACCGCGGTCGGCAGGCTGGACAGACCGAGTAGGCCCGTCACGTCCATGTCCGGGTCGTCCGGCACCGGGAGGCTGAGGGCTTCAGCTGGCCATCCGTTGATGCTGGCGGACCTGGCGCTCGACCATCCGGCACCTTGAAAAAGGCCAAGAACGGTGGAAGGCAAGAACAAAACTGTGGTCATTCCTCGCTATCGCTGCCGTGAGTCTTCTGTGTATACGACATCATAACCGGGGCCGTGTCCCCGCCGACTCTCGGCTCCGAACCATGCCGACGGTTTGCGGTGGACCTTACGACGGATCTACCCTTTCGCTCTACCTAGCAAGCCGGTGAAACAGCAAATTTGTCGTGGTTCAATCGCTGCAGTGAAGTTCCCGAGCTGAAGATCCAGCTCCCTGCGCTTCTTGCCTCCCTGGAGACATGCAACAGGAAAGCAGCAGAGCCATTGAAAGCCTCGATCACATTGCAAATCAACACCTGCAGGGCACCCAGCTATGACGGAACACGCTACTCGAATAGGCGCTGCGGCACAATCTTGACCGCACACAGCCGGTCGCCCTCTTGTCGCGTGCGGCACCTCAGAGCGCTCCCAGCACGATGCCGCTGTAGCTCCACGACCGGCACGGGAGGCAGGCCGATCCGCCGGCCAGCATGGCCACCCCACGCCTCTCGTCTCTGGAGATGACGGCCATCGGCGCGGTCTCCGGCACCTTCGAGGTGTGCGTCATGCAGCCGACGGTGGCCGTCAAGAACGCCATCCAGGAGGGGCGCGCCATCCCGCGCACGCCGGCAGGCCTCTACCGCGGCCTCCTGGTGAGTTCCCACTCGATCTCCATTATCGCGCTGGATACTCCAGCTCGTGATTGGATCTTCACCGGCTGCTCAGCGTATCGCCGTGCTCATCTCGTCCTACCACCGACTCATGTTGTACAGGCATGGCTGCCAAGGTCATGCGTCGCGCGCGGGCCATTGTAACATGTCTCCACAGGCGTCAGGGTCAGGGCTGGGTTCAAGGCGCGGCATGCTCTGCTTCCGGGACGAACGTAGGAGGAAGGAAGCCTCTCCGGCCCATGCTATTGACGCGGTGGCCACCCTGAAGCGGGGCTCGATTGGGAAACCCCGGTGTGCTGCACACGCAACCTGTTTCGCGGTGTGACCAGGGTGAGCTTCGCAGGTGAACGCCGGCAGCATGGCGCCCATCACGGCGGTGCAGTTCGGCGCGTACCAGGTGTTCCATCAGGCCGCCTGCAAGCTGACTGGTGCGCCTCTGACTCGCAAAGCACACGTCATCCGCCTGCTGTAATAGCATCGGCAGTCCACTTACGAGCGCTCCGCCATGTTGCACAGCCAGCTGACGGACGCCTTGACTGAGGGTCCTCTGGCACTTGCTGGTAATCCTGGAGATGTCTCACACGGGAACTCGTGAACATGCTGTCTGATGTGCAGCGACCCTGCAACCGCTTCTCAGGAAGACCGACCCCGCAACCCTGGCTCACATGCAGGCCTGGAGCGATGCTCGGCGGGCAACACACTCAGGCCCTGACTCGGACCCGTGTGCAGGCGTGGAGGGTTCGCAGGGCGCGCAGATTGCGTCCGCGGCTGCGGCGGGCGCAGCCAGCGCGCTCATCAGCAGCCCCGCGGAGCTCGTCATGATCCAGCAGCAGAAGCACGGCGGCGGGCTGGCTGAGACGGCGGCGAGGCTGGTGCGGGAGCGGGGCCTCGCCGGCATGTACCGCGGCCTGGTGAGAGGTCGCTCTCAGCACGTGACTGGCGCTTCGGCTCAGGCGAGGGCCAGGGCTTGGAGTAGGGCCAGGGCTAGGGCTGGGGCAGACTTCCGGCTAAAGCCAGGGCAAGGTCCAGGGTCAGGGTCAGGTGTAGGATTTTGGTCAAGATAAGTGGAACACACAGGGTTTTTGTGCACAGTAGTAGCTGTGTCATTGACACTGGACCTGACTTGGCGTGGCCTTGGCTAGGAACCAGAGCCTGAGCTAAATCCAACCCCGGAGCCTTTCTATTACTATGGTCGTGACTTACAAGCAGCATGACCTGGGCGGCAACGTGCCAGTAGCGGTTGCTGTGTGACGTCGGCCCAGCCCTGTGCTGTACGTTCCGCACGACCCCAGGCCTCACAGGACCGGACCTCAAGCTGCTCCTGGTATGATGCTGAGCCTGATGCTTGACCCCCCATGGCTGCAGACCATGACTGCGTCGCGTGAAAGCCTGTACACAGCCGGCTACCTGGGCATCGTCCCGGTACTGTACACGACGCTCAAAGAAGCGCCGTGGATGGCGGACTACCCTGCTTCAGCGCCGCTGCTCGTGTCAGGTGATGACGCGACAAGCGCATGCGCAGGGTGGGTCTGTCTACAAGCATATGTAGCGAAGCTGCAGCGAGTTTCTTATGCCTGGTCAGAAAAATTGTCAGCTATCGTCCGTTAGTAGCTGATGAGGGTGCTAGCGTGCACAATACAGCTGGGTGCTGGAGTCCCACGATATCAGCAGTCGATGGATCGCCGAACGATGCATTTCTGTTCTGCGCGCTGCGCAGGTGTGACCGGCGGCTTGTGTGCAGCGATAGCCTCTCAGCCGCCAGACACCCTCAAAACGCGATTACAGGTGTGTTATCACGTCGTCTCTGACACAGGCCCACCCGTGGACCGCATTGACTGTCGCATCATATCTGAGACCTCTGTTGTCCGCAGTGCTGGTTGTGGCGGTCAAGATACCCGCCGAAGCATGTGTATCTCCGTGTACAAGCCTGTGCGCCCCACCCATGTCTCCAGCACCTGCCCACACACGTGCCTCAATTACTTGTTATTTGCCGGCAGGCGTTCGTGGATCCAAAGGCAAAGCCGGAGTACGCGACGGTCAGGAGCACGCTGCGAAGCGCGCTAGCTGCCAACGGGTTGCTCGGCCTGTGGTCGGGCTTTGCGCCTCGTGCGGTTCGAACTGTTGGCGCGGCCTTCATCCTCAATGGGTGCCGGACAAAGCTCGAGGAGGTTGTGGTGGATCTCAAGGCAAAGAAGACTTGAGCGTCTTGGTGTTCGACGGGAGTGCCGACTTGCAGACCAGGGGCACACTGCTGTGCACTTCGCCTAGCAGTGTACAGCAGCCCCTGTTCAGGGTCACAGATCTCCGGAGCGCGCTATTCCTGGCAGCTTGCTGCACGTTGCTGCATCCTAGATACATCCATCACTTGACCACCTTTTGTCAGGTCGCGTGTTTGCCACAACTGACGACGTACAGATTCGATTGCCTCAGGAGCGTGTCTTTACAGGAGCTCAGCCAAAAACAAATACTTGTCAACATCTGTCACGTGCTGGCAGCGCTGAGGTGTCCGCATCTCCTCCTTACCCACGCATGTCAGCGCCTAGTTGCCCTCCGGACCAGCGTCTTCCCCTCTTTGGAGGGTGCTGATGTAATCGTCCAAGTCCGCAGCTTCACTGCTGTTCTCCGAGTGCTCGTCACCGCCGTTGCTGCCACCGCCATTGTCATCCGACTCCTTGTTGATTTCCTGCACATTTTCATGCGTGATCGGCTCCTCTACCATTGAAGCACCATTGGAGCAGCTTGTAACTGTGCTGTGCGGTGTCACTCAACGTCTGCAATGGTTTCACGATCGGCCTGACATGGCAGCAGGCAGCATGAAACGATTTGCGTCTGATGGACTGACTTGGCAATTTCGACAGCCATCGCGGAGGGTTTGCACGGCTTCACGGCTCGTGCTTGAATATGACCTCGCCACCAGCGAGCGCACGGTCCGCACACCTGCAGGTACTTGTCGAAGTCACCGTCGTCTGAGCCGCCGGGTGTCTCCGACCCGGCGGGCGTGCCCGGCGCATCCCCTTCCTGGGCCTCTCTGCTCAGGTCCTGCGCAGCAGGCACAACCGTCTCAACCGCTGCTTCTGATGCCACTGATGGTTGTTTATCTAGTGAACGTATTTGTGTTTCAGTGCACCAAAGGTCTCAATGGCACTGGGCCTTCTGAGATGTGTGCCATTCACCCTATATCAGCAATCAGCAGACAGACCACTAAAATCAGTGCACGATTCGGCAAGAGTGACAAAGCTCCTTCGGGCCCTCACCATGCCGCAGCATCTGCCATTGACACTTGCAACGGCCGGACCCGTGCTGAGGCCCGGTACCAGTAACAAGGGAGCTGCGTGATGCGGAACTTCGACGCCACTGACGCATCGCACCCTGAGGTATGCTTCGAGGTCGGGGTCCGCCTCCATCTCCAGCTCAGCGGCAGCATCCGCGCCGCCGCTGCCGGTCCGCAGCAGAGGCTGTGCGGCGGCGTCATCGGCCGCGACGCCGTTCCCTGACGCCTCCCTGGGGAGCACGGACGGGACGGCGTCACGACACACGTTGTCACAATCAGCAGTGTGCCAGGGGTTCTTCCTGCATAATGTGGATGCTGTCCACAGACGGAATCTGTATGTGCAAGTCTGCGAGACCCTCGCACTAGCAGGAATCTGACTGCAACAGCCGCTGGCGGCGCACTGCTCTTGCTTCTCAGCCAGGCCCAGCTCCTGAAAGCCGCAATTGGATGGTATCAGCACGCGGCCCGGCTGGGATACGAGTCAGAGTGAAGGTAAGAGTCAGGTGAGGGTATGGGGCAAGATTGAGGTCTCTGACAGTCGGCTCGGTCAGGATTGGGGCAGGGATTCTGCGAAGAAAGGGCAGACCCGCTGTCTGGCGCTGCCTCGGCGGCGGCCGGCCCCGCGCCGCCACCCGCGGAGGGCTGCTCTGCGATCGGCTCCAGCCCACCGGGTGAAGCCCGCAGCGTCTCCGCAGGTCCAGCGGACCCGCCCGCGGCGTCCGAACCCGCGCCGTCGCCGAGGCCCATGAGGTCGCGCGCGTTGGCGAGGTTGGCACTGATGTTGGCACGCACATGGTCGGGCACCGCCAAGCTGCGCGCCGTCTCCTGGAGCTGCGCCAGCTTGCTGGTGATCGCTGCACCGGCGCCCAGGACTGCGCCGGACCCATGAGAACTGGTAATCCGCAGTCGGGGTTCAACGTCCATGATCAAGGCTGAGGGTCCAAGCAAGGTCCGTCATGGAGAAAATTGGGTCGGGTCAGGGTTTGTAAACTTGGGACCGTAAACAGCAGTTGAGAACCACACCCCCGACAGTTTATGGAGGATTGGACGTGACATCCCGACTGAACTCGATGAATGTGCGGGGTGTGAGAGCATATGTATGTAGCTGCTGAGGGTCCAGGCCAGGGACAGGAAACGACAAAACGATGGGGAGCAGGTGTACCGTCATGGTGAGGGTCAGACCCAGATTAGGGGCCGGAATAGGGCGGGACAAGATCAGGGTCGGGGGGCGCGGTGGGGTTCGAGGGTGCAGTGTCAGCGGACAGTGTTCGCTCGGATGCTCAGGCGGCTGTCTGACGTCTGGTCGCCAGAACGAGCTGCATATGGCGGTAGACGTTGCAGTAAGGCCGGGGTTCCGCAGGAGGCACGTGTGCTGCACGTGGGTCGATACACGAGTATCGCACCAATGGTGTTCTCTTGCAGCTTCTCGATAGGGATGTCCACCTCAAACCCGCAAACCAGCGCGCTGAGCCAGTCCTGCTTGCCTGCAGACACCAGCGGCTCGTCTTGAGAGGTTGACATGGTTGAACGCGGATCAGGGTGAGGGTTCAAACTGGGTTTAGCTCGAGGATGAGGGTCAGCAAGGTTAGGGCTGGGGTGAGGGGTACACAAACACGTGAGATCAAGGCGTGCTTAGTTGGACGGACGACGACAGCAGCAAAGGGTGAAGCACACACAGGGACGTGCAAGCCACGCGGTGAGCCCACTGAGGCGACTCAGTAACAAGCGTGACCCGCTCACCTGCAGCTGCTGCTCCGTCTCCCGCCTGGCCTGCCGGCCTAACCGTGATCTTCAAGTCTTCCAGACTGGCCCTGAACTCCTCCAGACTGGGGAAGCCCGTCGACGCCTGCACGCTTGGGGGTGTCCGGTCGCAAAGCTGCTGCTACTGGGATGAGCTCGGCGTCAAAATGAGGATCCTTTTCTGCATACTCCAAAGACAGAGTCAGGTTCAGGGCTAGGGCCAGCGCCAACGTGCGAACGACAGGATGGTACCAGTGGGTTCAGAGGCCGGGATCCCCGCTGCCCTGCAAGCGCACCTGCTGGATGGCAGCTGGCTTGGGCGGCTCCTGCGGCGGCGCCTGCAGAGACGTGTCGAAGGCCTCCTTGGGCAGCCGCGCGCGGGTCAGCGCGAAGTAGATAGACCAGAACTGCTCGTCGGTCAGGCGTTTTGGCACCAACACGAAGCGCAGCTCGTTCATCTCCTGCGCATCAGCAAACAGACTGCGTTCGAGCAACACTGTGACGCGTGTCGGGGGCACGGTGCCGGCTGCCTCTGCATTCCCAAGTAGCAAGTTCCGGCAGATGTTAGAGTTTTCTTCTGCATGACAGTCTTTGCGACACCACAAAAGCATTCGTGCTCCTAGCAGGCCGAGCGCGACACTTGCGTGATATGATCGTCATTGCCAACCGTCCGATGCTGACATTGCCCATCTGAGCTTCAGCTGCAACAGCATGACTGAGACTTGCACCTTCACGCTGCTGCAGACCAGAACAGCATGCCGCGCCAGCCACGGGTTCAGGTACGACGCCATGTCGGTCCGCTGCCCCTCCGCTGGCGGTGCAGTGTCCCCGCTGATCGCGCTCAGCGGTGGAATCTGGTCAGGCGGGAAATCCCTGCGCCAGGGAGCAGTACGGTTGGTATGGCGCAGCACCCCCCAGCAGTCCATCCACGGGACGCAGCTTACACATGGGTCAGCGGCAGCGTCTCAGCAACAGCACTACAGCCTCATGCCCAGCTATTTTTACAAGTTCGATCCGCAAGCACAGAACAAGGTGCGCTCTGGCATTGACATAGAGCTACCTCGGGATTGATTACGTCAGCAACTGGCTGCCACATGCGCGCCACAGCTTGGGCTCTGGAAGTCCGAACCTTTACTGCTCCGACAATACGTACCCAGCGGCTGACAGCTGAGACATGATCTTGTCAGTTTTTAAAATGAATGAAATTTTATTTTAGGAAAAAAGACTGATTTTAAAATTAAAGGTTTACCATAACGAATATATATATACGGTTTTAGGATCTCCACATAAAGACAAAAAATCTAGTTGGACGCGCGTCTCCAGTCATATGGCAATGCTTGGGCTTCTGCTTTTCATGACTATCGTACTTGTGAACCTACTCCGAACGCAAAACCTGCCCGACAATCGGTACCTAAAGGTGCTGTAGGTCAGGCTGCGGATGAAGTCCCGGAAGTCGGGCGTGACGCCGTACGCCTCGAGCTCCGCGGCGCTGGGCTGCTCCTCGTCCGCCGCGCCCGCCGCGCCGCCGCCGATGGCCGTTGGCAGCTGTAATAAAGTCGAGGAACGTAGTAGTCAGCATGGGCACCTTGCGCCAAAGAACTTGGCTCACGCTGATGGGAGGCTCTCTACACAACGCAATACCAGTAGACGGACATCAGTGGAAAGCAAGGGTGCCTGCGCATATGTCGTGCGGTCAAATCCGAGAGGAGGTTATGGTCACTGGGCCTCAGCAGCAGCTCCGCAGAACAGTCAGTGCAGCTGCATGTCAGCGTGCGTCCATGTACTCGTTGGGGAGACATTTTCTGCGGCTGCTTGTCAGCGTTTTGAGCCACCTGCAGGTTGGTTAGCGAGTCGGGCAGCTGCAGCCCAGCCAGCTGGCTGCGCGCGCCCTCCGAGTAGTCCGCCGCCGCCTTTCCCACTTGAGTAGCGCGCTCCGCCGCGACCGTGCTGTACGATGACGCCTGCTCGGCCAGAACCTTGCCCTGCTCCGACACCTGCGCGGCCACGGAGGATGTTGCACACAATGCGACAGTCAAGCGCGGTTGCAAGATGCCGGCCATGGTCTACTTTGCACGGAGCACGTCCGGCCTGCATCAATGGCAGCATTGGATGCTCTAGGTGAGGACACCCCGTCTGAAGCCGCGCGCGATGTACGATGTATGAGCATGGTTTCCGCCAAGGTGCTGGAATGCCCCGCGGGGCTGACCGGTGCAGGCAGGGGTTAAGGGAGGGTGCGCGCCGAGGAGGGGGAGGGGTTGGTCGGGGGCAAGGTAACTGACCTGAGCGGAGACGACCTCAGCTAGCTTCGAAGCCTGCGTTGCTGCTGCCTGTGCCTGTGCGCTCGCCGCTTCGAACTGCTGCCGGAAGAAGTCCCAGCTCGACGCCATCTCGGGTGTCCCGTGCTCTATGTGCGCTGTGTAAGCGCAAACGGGGGCTAGGCGGGCTCCGGGCTCTGGCTGAGCTGCACAAGGCTGTCGCTTGAGCACAGTAAAACAGGTGGATGTATTGATAGCAGGTCAAGGAGGCCTCTGCATGTTGATCGTCCGGAAGCTTTCGTAAACTCCAGACTCGAGCTAAATTTGACGGCACGTATGTTTGCTGAGCTCACATGGTAACTGCTCGACCTTAGATATTGCGAGCCGTTGCCGTGCTTAAGTCAGCAGACGCTTTGCTCCCCGCCGAAACGCGCGGATTGACATCTAGTACCTGCTGCATCCGCTTGCGATGAGTGCCCCGATCCCGCCGTCGCGAGCTCCTACGCACACGTGCTTCAGTGCGCTCCTCCCACCATACTTGCCTGTGCACAGTGTCCTTCGGACGCCCCCCCCCCCCTTCTCCCTCTCAAGCTTAGCACCGCCTACAGTAGCGCTGACCTGCACCGGCCGGCTTGCAGTCGGCAACCTGCCCTATGACATCACCGAGACTCAGCTGAAGGACCTATTTGCTGAGGTCGGTCCGATCAAGAAGTTCAGGTGCGGTGCAAAATTGATGCCTTTCAACAGCCATGGAGCAGATTGCCTGCTGCTCTGGT
>CBDAPS010000009.1:0-113718 GCA_965198545.1 Granulicella sp.
CATGCTGCTCGGTCTGGGTATGCTTGCCGCTACCGATCTTGTTGCGTCGAACTGGTTTGGAGACCCGCGGACCCAGTCGCCATACTCCGCCGTTCAGTTGATCGGGACGCTCGGCTGCATGGGCGCTGCCGTCACCTGGTCGGTTTACTTTGCGCGTCCTGAACCTGCCCGCCGCATGATCACCTTGCCGACCACTTCAGAGTTTTTCTTCTGGAACCGTGTTGCGCAGGCTCTTGGCGACGAGCCAGGACGGGTCGCCATTGCCGGATTTACGCCGGACATGCTGGCGCCGGCTGAGTTGCTGGCGTTCAGTTCTCCCACTCGCCAGCCCGCGCCGGTGGTCGAAATGCCCCAGGTCGCCCGCCGCTGAGGCGTCACGCTTCCCCGCACGGAAGACGGCTGGCGAGATCGCCAGCCGTCTTTCCGTTGCGCAGGCTAAGCTGGTAGCGCATGGAGCCGGTCACTCACATCCTCACCGGGGCCTGCCTGGCGCGAACCGGGCTCAACCGCCGCGCGGCCTACACCACGCTGGCCATGGCCGTCGCCGCAGAGTTTCCCGACATCGACACGCTTTGGTCTCTTCGCGGCCCGGTGGCCGGCTTTCAGCACCATCGCGGGATCACGCATACGTTTCTCGGGATTCCGTTTGAAGCCGCGCTGATCGTCGGTGGAGTGTACCTGCTGCATCGCTGGCGAACCACGAGCGCCACGAAGCAGCCCCTCCAACTCGCCCCGGGGCAAACTGCCCTGTTTCGGCCGCTGACAGCCGCGCCCGTGCGCTGGGGCCTGCTCTACCTCTTCACCCTGCTGGCCCTGCTCAGCCATCTCTGGCTGGACTTTACCAACAACTACGGCATCCGCCCCTTCTTTCCTTTCAACCCGCGCTGGTACGCCGCGTCGATCACCTTCATCTTCGACCCCGCCATGTTCCTGCTGCTGCTGGCTGCCCTGATACTGCCGCCACTCTTCCGGCTGGTCGGCTCGGAGGTGGGGAGCCGCCGCCAGCCTTTCGCTCCGTGCGGTTGGGCGTTCGCCGCTCTGCTCGGCATTTGCGGGCTGTGGGGCTGGCGCTTCGTGGAGCACGGTCGCGCCGAGCAGCTGGCTCTCGCTCAAACCTACTCGCTCTCCGGCTCGGGCCCTGCCGCTCTTGCCGCCCCTGCTGCTCTTGCCGACCCTGCGCAGCCGTTGCCGGACGTCCCGGTGACGACGCTCCGGCCGCAGCGAACCAGCATCAGCCCGGACCCCATCAGCCCCTTTCGCTGGTATAGCGCTACGGACTTCGGTCCGCTCTACCAACTCGGCACCATTGACCTGCGCGCCGGCACCTTCGTCCCGCAGCAGGCTGCGGAGATCAAGCCTCCCCCGTCGCTCGCCCTCTTCGCCGCAGAAAGAAGTACGCTGGGCCGAGCCTACCTTGACTGGTCGCCCATGCCGCTGATCGGCGTCACCGCAGAGAGCCGGGCCTCCCGCGATCAGGGCGATCTGGAGGACGACCCGGAAGTCGCCACGGTCGTCACGTTCCGAGACCCGCGTTTCATGGGCGACATGCCGTGGATGCGTTCTTCAGGTCGACCGCCACTCACCGGCATCGTCGAGCTGAACGCCCAAAGAAGGGTCGTCCGCGAAATCATGAACGGCAAAGCCCAGGGGTCCAGCCGAGAGCCCTGACCCGTTCGCTCGATCTTCCAGCGAGATAGCCAACGACGCGATTAATTACTTCTCTGTCGCACTGCCGGGAAGTAAACTAGCAGCATGCTCGCCTACCTCCTCCTCGTTCTTGCCGCTCTCAGCCGCCTGCTGCCGTTCGCTGTGCTGCATGTCCACGGCGTGAACATCACGGCGGTAGGAGCCGGGCTGCTTTTCTTCGGCTCTCGCCGTCCGCGCATCGAAGCCGTCGTCGCCGCGGTCGTCATGGCCGTCACGGACATCTACCTCACTCGCGTGGTCTACGGCTTTCCGTTCCATCCCAGCAGCTATCTGGTTACCTGGTGCTGGTATGCGGCTGCGGCTCTCATCGGTTCCGGCCTGCTGCACAAGGTCACCGCGCTCCGTGTCGCTGCCGGAGTCTTTGCTTCGGCTACGAGTTTCTTCCTGCTGAGCAACTTTATGGTCTGGCTGGGACACATGTACCAGCACACGGCCGCGGGCCTCGCGCTTTGCTACTGGAACGCCCTGCCGTTTTATCGCAATGACCTGCTGTCCACGGCCGCGTTCTCGGCTATCTTGTTTGGCCTGCCGGTACTCGCCGCTCGGTTCACAGCCTCCATGCAGGCGGAGAAAACAAGTTCCGGTTCAATCGCGTAGCGTCTGTTTGTACCCACGGAAAACTGCCCCGAAGGTTCTGATTTTCGGGGCTTTCCTGCGCTGGTCACCACAACTTCCTCCTGCTGATGCCGTCTGAACTCCTCAAGACCGTGGGGCAGTGCCCCACTCAGGAGCAAGTACGATGAACGGAATGAAAAAGTACCTCTTGACCGCTGCTTGCGCTCTCATGCTGGGAGCCACTGTGGCCGCCGGAGCTCAGGTAGTTGTCCGCCTTGGTCCTCCGCCACCCCCGCCTCGTGAAGTCGTTCCACCTCCCCCACATCCCGGCTGGGTGTGGCAGCCCGGCTACCATCGCTGGGATGGCGCACACTACGTCTGGGTTCCCGGAGCCTACGCCGAAGCCCCACATCCCCACGCACGCTGGATCCCTGGCCACTGGGCCAAACGCGGCGGTGGCTATGTATGGATAGAAGGCCACTGGCGGTAAAAGAAAGCAGAAATCAGGAAAGCGAAAGGCCGGCGATCAAGCATCGTCGGCCTTCCGCTTTGCCCAGCACCCATGGCCGACGCACGCCGGGACTCATTTCCTGCTTCCTGCTTCTGGACCCTGAACCCTGCGCCCTATACCCTTGCCTTATGACTCCTGAAGACCGCGCCCGCCGCGTCCGTGTTCTCATCTTCGACGTCGATGGTGTCCTCACCAACGGCGACATCACCATCATCCCCTACGAAGACGGCAAGGGAACCGAGGTCAAAAGCTTCTCCGCGCACGACGGCATGGGAACCTCCATCGCCCGGCTGGGCGGCATCAAGATCGCCTGGATCACCAAGCGACAGTCGCGCGTGGTTGCCATCCGCGCCGCCGATCTCAAGATCGACCACGTCTATCAGGGCCAGCACCACAAGATGGACGCGGTCAACAAGATCCTCGCTGACGAAAGCTGCACGCTGGACGATCTCGCCTACGTTGGCGACGACATCATCGATCTACCCGTGATGCGCAAGGTCGGCTTTGCCATCGCCGTCGCCAACGCTCGTCCGCAGGTCAAGTCCATGGCCCACTGGACCACCCCGCTACCCGGAGGCCAGGGCGCCGGACGTGATGCCATCGACTTCATCCTGTCTGCCAAAGGGATCCTCGAAAGCACCATTGAGAGCTATCTGGATACCGAGAACCCTGAAGCCAGGAAGGCCGACATCGGCGTCGGCAACATGTAGAGGAACAGGAAGCAGCGAGCAGGAAGCAGCAAGCAGCAAAAATCGTTTTCCGGCGTTATCCTGAGCCGTAGGCGAAGGACTTCCCTAGTTGGCTCCATATCGTGGCGCGCTGGGAGACCGAAAAGTAGGGAGTAGCCAAAAATGCGGCTACTTCCTGCTGCTTCCTGTTTCCTGTTCGCTGCTTCCTGTCCTACAAAGCTTTCCGCACGATACTCCGCACCCGCTCGGCCACTGTGCCGTAGATCAAATGGCTGGCTGCCTCGCTTTTGTGCTCGCGGCCGGTTTGCTCTTCCGGCGGCGCGGAGAGCCCCATGGAAGGCAGCGCGCTCTCGTGCGTCAGGGACATCAGGGCCAAGCCAAACGTCGCGCCTTCCTTGGCTGTCGCAGCCGGATAAAACTCCGCGAGCGCGCCATAGGCCGCGCCGGTCAGCGCACCAAAACCCCAATGAATCGTCTCGGCGGCGATGTGTTTGGTTTCATCATCCAGCGGATGCCCCGCAATCTTTTCCGCCAGCACTTCCGGAGGCTCAGGCTCACCATGTGTGCGTGGCGGGTAGATCTTCTCCGCCAGCGACTTCGCCGCCGTCGCCACAAGGCCGGCGACGGCACCCGCCAGCAGGCCTTTCCATAAGGACCGTTCCGTTACTTCCAGTTCGTAGCTCACGTTCGGTTTGGATGCAGTCCCTGCCACCACGGGGTGCATGCTCGCAGCGGATGCCTATACCGCCGCGCGGGACGGCCCGTACGAGACGCCGGACATAGCCCCGAAGTCCATTACCGGCTTGACGGGCCGGATGGTGATGTTGGAGTCGTCCTGCTCCTCGCGCTCCGCTTCCGGATTCACCTCGGCGTAGGAATCGTCGGGGTTCTCATCCGGGTCATAGCTCAACTTGCGGGCTTCGGCTCGCTCGCGCTGCACGTCGCCCGTAACGCGATCGACCTTGTTGGCCGCGTCATCCGCTTCATCCTCATAACCCAGCAGGCCGTCTGCCCGGAGCATGCTTGAGTCGGCAGTTGAGGCGGAAGACGAGGACGCTTTCACCTCGTCCTCGTCGTCCTCATCCTCATCGTCTTCGTCGTCATCCTCGTCCTCGAAGTCGTCCTCGTCGTCATCTTCTTCGTCGTCGAGTTCGTCATCATCATCATCTTCGACGTCTTCGATATCGTCCTCATCGTCGAGGTCGTCTTCATCTTCGTCGTCTTCGTCGTCGGCAAACTCGTCTTCTTCGTCGGGATCGGGCCCGGCACCCTTGGAAGATGGCGCCGCGCTCAGATCTTCAGCCTGAAACTCCTTCCCAGCGCCAGGGCGCTGCTCTTCCAGGTTGTCGCTCGAAGCAGAGCCAGTGGGGTTGGAATCGACAAACGTCGGGTCGCTCTCAAACGTCGCCGTTACATCGTCACCGATCAACTCGTGCAGTTCGGCAGCGCTATCGGTGGCAGGGAGGGGTTGGGTAGCCATTGCTTACACTCCTTCGGCGGCGGAAGCTAGAATCCTCCACCTGCGGGCATTAGAGCGATGCTCCCCTGTGATTGGCTGCCCAGCCTTTTGTAAAACGTTTCACCCTGCTAATGCCTAGGGCAGAAGTGGAGCGTTCACGTTTCAAATGGCCGCAGTTGCTGCTCGCTCGGCGGGACCGTCAGCAGGCTCACTACGAACAGGCACAGCAGCGAAGCAACAAGCGCAGGCAAGATCGCGTCGCGTTGCGCCAGGAACGCCGGCATGTGCGGCGCCAGCACCGGCTTCCAGCCCAGGGTGATCGCCGTGCCCGCCGCGATGCTTGCCACCGCGCCAGCGGCGGTGCCCCGCCGCCAGAAGAACGCCGCCAGGATCACGGGCGTCAGCGCCGCCGAGTAGATCGTGTAGGCGTACAGGCTCATCTCCAGGACACTCGTCGTCCCCAGTGACTGCCAAAGCGCCCACGCCCCCAGCAGAGCCACCATCAGCCGGCTCACCAGCAGCACCTGCCCATTGCTGGCCCCTGGCTTGATGTAGCGAACAAAGATGTCGTTCACCAGATTGGTCGCCGGAGAAAACAGATAGTTGTTGGCGGTCGAAACCACCTTGGCAAAGATTGCTCCCACCATCAGCGCGCCCAGCACTGACAGCAGCCCCGATCCACCGAATGCATGCGTTGCCGTATAAGCCAGCACCTCGCGAGGGTGGTCCGCCACCTCGCCCGTGCGGTACAGCGCCGAACCCACCACCGCCACGCCCACGATCACTGTCTCGAGGATTACCGTCCCGACGATCCAACCAACGGTTGCCCGCGTCGCATCGCGCTCGCTCCTGGCGGAGAAAAACTTCTGGTACATCGACTGGTTGCCCAGCATCAGCAGCCCCGTCGGCAGCGCCAGCTCCAGCGCCCACAAGCCGCCCTGGTCACTGAAGAGCTGGAAGTGCGTCGTCGGCAGCGCCAAGTGCAGCCCGCCCCAGCCGCCGGCCATGTGCAGCAGTACCGGGAACGCCACGATCAGCGTTGTCGCCGCCAGCAGCCCGATCACCACATCCATGTACGCCACGGAGCCCATGCCCGCGATGGCCGTAAACACGATCACGAACGCCGCCAGGATGTACCGCCCCGTGAGGCTGCCAACCTGCGGAAAGATCAGGTGGAGAATGTCCCCGCCGCCGATGAGTTGATAGCTCGTGATGGCCGTATAGGTAAACAACACCGCGATCACGCCCAGCACGCGCGCCCCCTGGTTGTAGCGAGCCTCCAGCAGATCGGGAATCGTGAACTGCGCAAACTTCCGCGCCCGTGGCGCGATGAAGTAGATCAGCGCCAGAGCGATCCATCCTCCCGCAGACTGCCACAAGGCCGCAAACCCGTGCTTGTACGCATTTTCCGCGCCGCCCAGCAGAGAGCCTGAACCGATCCAGCTGGAAAGCAGCGTGAACACCAGCACAAACGCGCTCAGGCTGCGCCCGGCCACCAGGTAGTCGGCCTTGGTTTTTACTTTGCCCAGCCGCGCCAGGGAAACGCCCAGCAGCGTCACCACAATGATGCCCAGAACCGCTACATAAAGAGTCATGCGTGTCCGGCCATTCTATGCCAATGGGTAAGGCCCTCACGACGAGGGTTCGTCGCAGTAGTAGCCGCCATCCATGGCGTGATGCACCGCACAGGTGCTGTAACTCGTAAAGTGCGGCTCTTTTGGAGAAGACGGAAAGGGGTAATTCACCAGGAACACGCCGGAAGTCCCCTGGATATCCATCTTCAAATGCGGACAGTCGGAATCTTTTGTGTTCCAGACGCAATTCATACCGTTGCTGAATGTGTCGAGTTCCCACATCAGCAGGAGAAGCCGGTTGAGTCGCGCCTTGTCATCTGCGGAGTCAGTGAAGAACGGCTTCGGATCTTTCAGGAAGACATCGATATGTGTCTGACTGCGCTGGGCTGGACTGGGAAAAGCGGATTCATAAATAGTATTTACGTGCTCGTCCAGCGTCGCACCCACGCCGAGAATATCGCTGATCGTGTCTTGTGCCGAGGGCAGATCCGCCACCTCTCGAGAGGTCGCATCCCGCAGCATGTTCTGGAATATCAGGTCGAAAACCTCTGGCTGTGAGGTGCGGTCAAGCATGATAAGCTGCAGCGCGCGTGCCTGTTCGCGATAGTTGTAAACCGGCGACTTGAAGAAGCTCTCCAGCAGGAACGCACTTGGGATCATGTCCGCCTCATTAAACGTCGCTTTCTGCAAAGATTGGCGCCATTCGCTGTCTTCGGCACTAAGCGAGCTCTTCTTGACCTGATATGCCGAGAAGAACGTACCGCTGAAAAAGCTCAGCACCGCAATGATTGGCGAGATCACCGGTACAAGGGTCTGGCACTTTTCCATCCAAGGACGTCGGTGGGTCGTCACCACGGTTGTTATGGTCTTCGTATCGGATGCGGAACGATCTTCCACCATGGACTCTCTCCTAGGGGCTTCTCTGTATGGAATGGTGAAGAAATTCCTCAAATCGTAACAAAGCGCACTGCCCTTAGCCCGATCGTAGTTGGAAGGCCACATGCCATCCGCCTCCATCCGGTACGCGGCTTCGTGCGCCACGTTAAGGGTGCGAGCCTTCGTCGCGTCCTGATTATGTTTCCCAGCCACCTCTAAGAGCGTGTTCGCCGTCTTAGAAGGCAGAAGCGACTCAGCAAGGGAGAAATCGCATGCAATTAGCAATGGTGGGGCTCGGCAGGATGGGAGCCAACATGGTCAAGCGTCTGGCGGCTCACGGACACGAATGCGTCGTCTTTGACACGTCACAAAAAGCCATCGACTCACTGGCCCAGACCAAGGGGGTCACCGGGGCCTCCTCGTTCGAGGACATGGTGGGCAAGCTCACCCAGCCGCGCGCCATCTGGCTCATGATCCCCGCAGGTTACGTCGACGAAACCATCGAGAAGATCGCTCCGCATCTCGATGAAGGCGACATCCTCATCGACGGCGGCAACTCCTACTATATCGACGACATTCGCCGCGCCAAGGCGATGAAGGAAAAGAAGATCGAGTACGTCGACGTCGGCACCAGCGGCGGCGTCTGGGGAGAGCAGCGTGGCTACTGCATGATGATCGGCGGCTCTGACGCGACGGTCGAGCACCTCGACCCGATCTTCAAAACCATCGCTCCCGGCATCGGCGACATCGCCCGAACCCCAGGCCGCAAGGAAGGGCAGGGAACCGCCGAAGAAGGCTACCTGCACTGCGGGCCCAACGGCGCCGGCCACTTCACCAAGATGGTCCACAATGGCATCGAGTACGGCATGATGGCTGCCTACGCGGAAGGCCTCGCGGTCCTCAAGGCCGCCAACATCGGCAAGCACCTGGAAGAGATTGACGCCGAAACCACGCCGCTGCGCGACCCCGAGCACTACCAGTACGACCTTGACCTCCCGGAGATCACCGAAGTCTGGCGTCGCGGCAGCGTCATCGCCTCTTGGCTGCTGGATCTCACCGCCGCCGCCCTCATTGAAGACCCGGCGCTGTCCAAGTTCGGAGGCCGCGTTTCCGACTCCGGCGAAGGCCGCTGGACCATCAAGGCGGGCATCGACGAAGGCGTTCCCACGCCGGTGTTGTCTTCGGCGCTCTACGCACGCTTCACTTCGCGCGGCAACGCCGAGTTCGCCAACAAGCTCCTCTCCGCCATGCGTTACGAGTTCGGCGGCCACTTGGAGAAGCCTGAAGCAAAGTAATTCGCTTTCCGAACCGCTGTACCCGAAAGGCCTGCATCTTTCTCTCGTCACGCTCGTCGCGCGAGGTAAACGCAGGCCTTTTCGGTCACTTCGGGCCGCTTTCGCGATGCAGCAACGAAAGTTCCATCGGGTGATAACCGCCGGGTGGCAACCCCGTCGCGCCTGATCTACACTCCGCCCGGCTCGACTTTCCCGTCCCAACTGTCGCCAGGAGCTTCCGCATGTTTCCGTGCCTTCTGACGCTCTCCCATTGGGTCCTCAGCAGCAGTCTGCTCTTCCTTGCCGCGCTATTTCTCGATTACTGAGGTTGCACGCTGGGAGCTTGAGGGATGGGAAGCCTTCGCTGGTTCTGGCCCTGATACACCCGAGACCGAGGTTAGGGTTGTACCAATTAGCACCTTGCTGGGTTTCGATCCGTCACTTGAGCCGATGATCGACCTAGACCTTGAACAGGCGATATGGCGTGATCAAGGTGGGTACTGGCAACCTTGGTTACCTCTATCTGCGGGATAGCTTCGGGTGATGATTAGAAGCGCGCATCCGGCGACGCTTCCCTGAGCCAGTGCAGCATATGCGGATACGGCTCCACGCCGGCCTCTTCAGCCTTCTGCCGATCCAGCGTCAAGCCCATCCACTGCAGCAGCGGCACCCCCACGTGGCTATCACGGTAGTGCGAGATCAGGCTCTGCGCGGACCCCTTGTAGCCGTGCTCATGGAACACAGTCTCCGGCGGCAGCCCGAGATGGACCGCAGCCGCATACGACCAGCACTGCGCTCCAATCTCATCACCCATATCAGTCCCAACATCTCCGCCGCCAGACGCCCGCCGCTCCGGCGTCATCACCGCCAGATGCCCAGCCTCATGCAGCAGATCGCCGGGATAGAGCAGCTTCTCCGGGTCGACCACCACGCCGTCGTCTTCCAGCGTCACGCCGGGAAGAAAGCAGGTGTCCTCCAGCGCAGCCAGTCGCACCGTAAGCCCAATCTCTCTTAAGAACGCGGCAATCGTCGCCGCATCACCCTGCAGGGCCACCATTGCTAGCCGCGCCCTTCACGCTTCTGAGCTACCACCAGCCCACGCGGAGTCGGCAGATACACGCAGGACAGCAGCCCTTCGGCCTCCAGCCGCTGTGCCGACTCGCGAACCACCTTCAGGTGCGAGCTCGCGTCATGCAGCAGGATCAGCCCATACGGGTTGATCTGCGGCAGGAACCGCCGCACCTCGCTCTCGCGCACCGGCATGTCGCTATCGCCAAACAGCAGGTCGATGCGCCCTTCCACCTTCATCTCCAGCGACGACTCCATGCGCAGATCGATCCACTCGGCGAGCCCGGACGCCGCCACGCGTCCCTGCGCCTTCGCAAACACCACCGGGTCCAGTTCACAACTGATGATCTTGCCGAAGCCATTGGCTTTCAGCCCTTCGGCCATCCACACCGTGCTCACGCCCATAAAGGCGCCCGTCTCCACAATCAGCTCCGGCTTGATCGTCGTTACCAGCGTGCGCAGAAACTCCAGCACTTCGGCCTCGGCGGTCATGGAGTCATACATGTGCCAGCGCTTCGGCTCCGGGCACTCCGGGGTCGCGCGGTGATACTCCTCGAGCAGCGCTCCGCCCGCGCGCTCCGCCTGCCCCATCACCTTGTGTTCCTGCTTCAGCTTCTTGCCAAACAAACCCATGCCCGTCATTGTCGCTGAAACATCGCACGCATGTCCCGCGTCGATACACTGGAGCGCCGGGTCTTAACCCCCGTTGGAGGTTTCCTGCATGCGCCTGCGATGCGCCCTCACAGTCCTCGCCCTCACCGCCTCAGGCATCGTCTCCGCACAAACCGCGTCGCAGCCGCTCACGGCCGCACAAGCCGCCACGGCACGCACGCAGATTCGCCACGCGCTCGACGTTCCCGACCAACTCCCTGCACTCAACGCCAGGGTCTGGAGCACCTTCTCGCCCACTTCCGGCGTCCTTGCCGACCGCGTCACCTACACCACGCAGGACGCGATGCTCGTCCCCGCCATCGTCTACCGGCCCGACCCCAAGGTCATGCACTGGAAAGGCAAGCTCCCCGGCATCGTCATCGTCAACGGGCACGGCGGTGACAAGTTCTCCTGGTACGCCTTTTACAGCGGCATGATGTTCGCCAAAGCCGGAGCCGTCGTTGTCACCTACGACCCCATCGGCGAAGGCGAGCGCAACAGCAAACGTCAAAGCCGCGATAACCCCGCCCCACACGATGTCTACCCGCCCACGCCCCCAGGCTGGACGGAAGCCGACTGGAAGCAGCACTGGGGACGGCGCGTCGCGGGGCTCATGCAGACAGATCTCGCCCAGGCCGTCAGCTATCTCATCGCTCAGCCTGAGGTCGATCCCAAACGCATCGCCACCGTCGGCTACTCCATGGGAGCTTTCATCGCCGGCCTCGAAGGCACCTGGGACACCCGCGTCCACGCCGTCCTGCTCTCCGGCGGAGGCGTCTATGACAACATCGGCGGCTACTTCGACCGCAATCCGTTGCCCTGCCAGTCGCCGCCCTACAAGGCGCTCACGGTCCTAGGAGACCGCACTTCCATGATCTTTGCGCTGCAGGCCATGCGCGGCCCGATGTACATCATGAACGGCAGCAGCGACACCGTTATGGATATCCCGCACCACGGCCCGGACTGGTTCGACCAGGCAAAGGCGGGCGCGGCAAAGCTCCTCGCCAATAATTCCGCCGCCCAGGCCAATCTCTTCACCACGGTCTTCTACCCAGGCATCAACCATCGCACGTCATGGGTTAATCTCGACGGCGTCGAGTGGCTCGATAAGCAGCTCCGCTTCGCCTTCTGGAACACCGGCGCGAAGATCGCCGCCCAGGGTACGACGCACATCAGCACCTGGATCAACGCCAACAATGTGGACATTTCCAAAAATTACATTCGTGAAGACCGCGAAGGCGGCCTCGATGCCGTGGGCGCCGGCCTTCCCGGCATCCCGAGAGCCGACCTAATGGCTCTCCCCGACGCTGACTGGCAGCGTTTGAAGACCAGCCTGATCTGGGAAAGCTGGCGAGATAGGGTCATGCCGGAAGTGAGTACGCTGCGAGCCCCGGCGCTACACTAACTCTCACGGAGGTTCCGAATGAGGACCATCGAGGAACAGGACGCGCGAATGTGGTTTCCGCATCTCCTACAGGAAGTCGGAACGGGTGAGGATGTTTTGATTACACGCAATGGTTCGCCCCTCGCGCGTCTGCAGCTTACGCTGGAGGCGACCACCCAAGGTGAGCCGAAGCGTCGCCATAATCTCGAAGAGGTCAGGGCGGCGATACTCCGCATTCGAGAGCGTGCTGAAGCCCTCGGTTTGGAGATGAGCACCGAGGAAATACTGGCATGGAGAGATGAGGGACGGCGTTGAGTTTGGTTCTCGATAGTTCCAGTGCTCTCTCGTGGTTTCTGCCGGGCCAACTCACGGCTTCGCTTCACGAACTTCTCGTCAGGGTTGAAGAGCACGGCGCATGGGTTCCGCGGCTCTGGTACTACGAAGTCGCGAACGGTCTTCAAACAGGTATTCGCGCGGGCCGAGTCACCGCATCCTTTCGCGAGAAGACGCTCGCTGATCTCGCCATTCTTCCAATCGACACAGACGAGGTATCTGACCAGATGGTTTGGACGGTTACAGCGAGGCTAGCAACCTCGCACGGTCTCACCATTTACGATGCAACCTATCTGGAAATCGCGATGCGCCGCCGCCTTCCGCTCGCCACGTTGGACCTCCAGCTTCGCGCCGCCGCCACCGCTGAAGGCGTCCCGCTTCTTGGCCTCTAGCGCTTCCCGCGTAAAATACAAGCAGCATGAACTCTGTTGTCGCGCGTACTTTCTTTGCCCTTTCCTGCCTCATTGTTCCGGTAGCCACCGCACAGTCCGCCGCCCCCATCACGCTTACTGTCGATCTCACCGACGCCCCCCGCAAAATCCTGCATGCCGCCGAGACGATGCCCGTCCATCCCGGACCCATGACGATCGTTTATCCCAAGTGGATCCCCGGCGAGCATGGCCCCACCGGCCCCATCGACAACCAGGCAGGCTTCGTCATCGCAACGCCCAGCGGCGCCTCGGTCAAGTGGGAGCGTGACGATGTCGACATGTACGCCTACCACGTTACCGTCCCCGCCGGCGTCACGCAGCTCAACATCAGGATGGACTTCCTCGCTACCGCCGCCGCGCAGGGCTTCTCTGCCGGTGCCAGCACCAGCGCCAACCTCGCGCTGCTTAGCTGGAACTCTGTCGTCGTCTACCCCGCAGGCGCTAACGCCAGCGACGTCACGGTGACGCCGGCCATCAGGGTTCCCGCGGACTGGCATTACGGCACCGCGCTCGAGCATGCTTCCAGCCCGGACCGCACGCTCAACGCCTTCCACACCGTCACGCTTGAGCAGCTTGTCGATTCTCCCGTACTCGCCGGCCGCTGGTTCCGCGAGATTCCCCTCGCTACCGAAGTTAAGCCGCAGCACTTCCTCGACCTCGCCGGCGACGGGCCTGAGGACATCGCGCTCACGCAGGAGCACATCGACGAGTTCTCCAAGCTCGTCCGTGAAACCGGTGCGCTCTACCAGTCGCGCCACTACGGCGCGTATCACTTTCTCGTCACGCTCTCGGATCAGGTCTCGCACTTCGGCCTGGAGCATCACCAGTCCTCTGACGACCGCGTTGCCGAAAAGACCTTCACCGACGACAACGAGTTCATCTTCGACGGCCTGCTCCTTCCGCACGAGTTCACGCACTCGTGGAACGGCAAGTATCGCCGCCCCGCCGGCCTGGCCACACCCAACTTCCAGGAGCCCATGAAGGGCGAACTCCTCTGGGTCTACGAGGGTCTCACCGAGTACCTCGGTGACGTGCTCACCGCGCGCTGCGGCATCTGGACGGACTCCATCTACCGCGACCGGCTCGCCACCATTGCCGGCTATCTCACGAACATCCGCCCCGGCCGCACCTGGCGCGACCTGCAGGACACTGCCACCATGGCGCAGGTACTTTACAACACCGGCGGGGCCTACGATAACTACCGCCGCGACACCGACTACTACGACGAAGGCGAGCTCCTCTGGCTGGAAGTCGATCTCACCATTCGCCAGAAGACCAATGGGGCCAGGAGCCTCAACGACTTCGCCGCTCTGTTTGAAGGTGTGGGCGGAAACACCGCGCCAAAGGTCGTCCCGTACACGTTTGAAGATGTAGTCACCGCGCTGAACGCGATCGTCCCCAATGACTGGGCTGGCTTCCTCCGCAAGCGTCTTGACTCCAACAACTATCCCGCGCCGGAGTTGGCCGGCATCGTCGCGCTCAGCGGCTACAAACTCACCTACACGGACAAGCCCAACTATTGGTCGCAGCTCGCCGAAAATGAAGCGAGCAGCATCGACACGCGCTACTCGCTCGGCCTGCAGGTCGGGCAGGATGGCCGTGTCGCCGATGTCATCGTTGGTGGATTGGCCGACAAAGCGGGCTTCGGCCCCGGCATGCACATCATCGCCGTCAACGGCCGCAGCTACTCATGGCAACTGCTCCGCGCTGCCATCAAGGACGCGAAGGGCAAAGGTCCGGCCATCGAGTTCATCGTTGAAAACACCGGCTACTACAAGGTCATCCGCATGGACTACCACGACGGCGAGAAGTATCCGCAGTTCGAGCCAGTCGCCGGCACACCCGCCCGCATGGACGACATCCTGAAGCCCATGACGAAGTAGCGCGTCTGTGCTCCAATAATCCGCATGGACGTTCATCCGCCTCACGAGCCCATTCACTACGTCCGCGACTTTCTCCTGCACCTGCTCACCATCACGGTAGGTCTGCTCATCGCGCTCGGGCTTGAGAAAACGGTCGAGCACATCCACAACCGCCACCTCGTGCATGAGGCTGAAGCCGAGTTGCGCAGCGAACTCGCTGAGAATCAGAAAGGCCTCAAGTCTCTCCTGCCCTTCTACGAGCAGCAGATAGCGGAGAACAACAAGCTGCTCGACGTTCTACATAAAGTCGGTGACCAGAAGAAAGCCGGCATCAACTTCAATGGCGTGACCTTGAACCAGGCAAGCTACACGACCGCGCAGACCGATGGCGCGCTCGGCCTGATGTCCTACTCCGAAAGCAAGCAGTTCGCTGACGTCTACAGTTTGCAGGCGGATTTCTCAAGGGAACAGGACGTCACGGTTGATACTGCCGCTCCGCTCATTGGCTCGCTCTTTTCGCACGGTCCAGGCATCGACAAGATGACGCCGAGCCAGCTCGAAGCCATGGACAGCGCTCTACAGGCGTATAACGGCCATCTGTATATGCTCAACTCAGTAGCCAAACAACTCGACGCTCTGTATAAAAGCACCCTTTCCAGCTTCTGACCTTAAGCTGCCTGTTCGCATGCAATCGGGTGCTCCGCATCCGTAGTCGCGTGCTGCGGAATCACGCCCTGCTCCTTCAGCGTCTTCTCAGCCACCGCCGCTGCTATCTCGGAGTTTACTTCCGCGCCCAGCAGCAACATCAAGCCGGTAATGTAGAACCACGTCAACAGGATGATCACCGCTCCCAACGATCCGTACGTCGCCGAATAGCTGTTGAAGTAGTGCAGGTACACGCGCAGCCCCAGCGAAGCCGCAACCCAGCCGAAGATTCCGATCGCCGCTCCCGGCGTAAACCACCGCCAGCGGCTGTTCTTCACGTCTGGCGCGTAGTAGTAGATGATCGCGAACAGCAGCATCAGGAAGAGAACCACCAGCAGCCACGACACGCCCTTCACCAGAACAACTTCGCCACTCAACACGTAATGGTCCTGATGGAAGAGCCGAACGCGCTTCGTGACAAAGTCCGCTGTCAGCAGCACGCCCAGCGTGGATACGATCACCAGACTCAGCAGCAGCGTGACGAGCATGGCTTCCAGCTTCGCCTTCCAGTAGGGACGCGTCTCCTTCACCTTGTAGACAATATTGGCGGTGTCCTGAATCGCGCCAAAGCCCACGCTCGCCGACCATAGCGCGGCTGCCAGCCCGAACACGATCTTCCCACCGCTGGCCGCCTGGGTCGTCTGGTTAAAGGTGTCGATCACCATCTGGTAGGCCGAGTGCGGAATCACGATCGACAGGTACTCCAGCATGGATGAGTACACAGCCGACGCCCGTTTCGCCGCCAATCCCATGATGCTCGAGGCAAATACCAGAGTCGGAAACAGCGCAAACAGGAAGTAGTATCCAAGCTCCGCCGCGCGCGACACGATGTTGTCGTCCAGGAACGACTTGAACGTGCGCTGCATCACCACCTTCGGCGAGGCGCCCTGAAAGTCCCAAAGGTTGTGCACCGGCGTGTGCGACACGTGGTCCCAAACCCGCTGCGCCATCGGGTCTACGTGCCCAATGCGATGATCTTGCGAATTCGCTTTCGTCTGTTCTGCTGCCTGCTGCTTTTCGGCTTCGTTCATTTGCCCGCGATCCTCCTCGGGCCCGGACGTGGGCCTGTCTCGGTTAGGATGCAGAGTCCTCGCGAGAGGTTGAGGTACCCGTTGCTTGAGGCGCGGGGGAGAACGCCATACTGAAGAAGCCCGAACCGGCTGGTAACGGCCATGGCTTGAAATACAAAGCCATGACCCGGCCTGGTACCGATTCAGGGGCTGTGATTCACAGGGGCTGTGATTCATGTGATTCATGTAATTCATCTGATTCAGTAGTGCAGTACGATCTACGGCGGCACGGCGAACCTCTCCCGCCGGCATGTTGCCCTGTGTGCGAACCAGCTTTCGTTAAGGCCCGCCCAGTACACTCGAGCGAAATGGGTTCTGAAAGAGCCAGGCGCACTCAGGCGTTGCGTCCTTCGTCTCTCGCAATCATCAGTTCTAGGTGATGGCACGCAGCATTCCGTTCCCACTCCGCAAGTTAGGCCAGCTTTACCGCCTCGTCCGCGAAAGTCACGCGCAGCCGCTCACCGGCCAGCCACGGATCGCTCCCACGATCGCACCGGATGAAACGGCGATCACCTTCATCGGCCACTCGTCCTTTCTCATCCAGACATCCGGCCTGGGTTTGTTGATCGATCCGGTTTTCTCCAAGCGCCTGATCCTGCTTCGCCGCCAGCGCCGCCCCGGTCTGCTAGTCCGCACGCTGCCGCGCGTTGACGCCGTGCTGCTTACCCACGCGCACATGGATCACCTCAACCGGCCGTCTCTCCGCGCCGTCACGCGCGAAATGCGCCGCCGCGGCCTGCCTGCTCCCATCGCCATCGTTCCCAATGGCGTCACAGACCTGGTCAAGGATCTGGGCTTCCGCGGCATCACCGAACTCCGCTGGTGGGAGTCCACCGAAATCAGCGCCCGGCATGAAAGCCTCACCGTCACGGCCACCCCCGCCAGGCACTGGGGAGCCCGCATGTTCAGCGACACCCACCGGGGGTTTGGTGGCTACGTCCTCGCCGCTCCCGGCACACCAACGCTCTACCACTCCGGCGACACGGCCCGCTTCAACGGCTTCACCGAAATCCGCCGCCGCCTCCAGCCCGAGATCGCCATGCTGCCCATCGGCGCCTATTCACCGGACAGCTACCGCGCGGTGCACACCAGCCCCGAAGAGGCCCTCGAGGCCTTCCAGGACCTGGGCTCGCAGACGATGATTCCCATGCACTTCGGCACCTTCCGGCTCGGCCGTGAGCCCATGTCCGAGCCGCTTCCCCGCCTCCTTGCCGCCGCGCGGCGCGAAGGCATTGAAGACCGGATTCATCCGCTTGCCGAAGGCGAAACCCTGGATGGGTTGGCAAGCAGTCGAGGAACAGCAGGAGTTTTTGAAAAACGTTCTAAGTTGTACGTTGTAAGTTCTGCGGGAAAGAGACCTCACGCCTGACGCCCCTCACGGACAACGTAGAACGTACAACTTAGAACCGTCTCCCACCACTTCTCATCCCGCTCGAAATTCCTTCCAGGACCCGCTCAGGATTTCCCTCAGGCACCGGCACGCCCATCTTCGTGCACAGGCTTGCGGCCACTCGCTGAGCCATGCTCGCGCGAGTCTCCATCGGCAGGTCCAGCGCCCGCGCAAAGAACTTGTCGATCACCAGCAAGTCACTGGCCCCCAGCCGAGCCAGCGCGTCCGCAGGAAACATCCCTCCCGCTGCTACGGCTTCTCTCGCATAAGCCACAGCCCATCCATCCGCAGGGGTTTGCGCCGTCTGTGCGAGGAACCCACTGCCTACCACCATCGGCTGCTCTTCGCGCCCTTCGTGCACCACGATCGTCCCTGCCACCAGGTCACCCAGCCGCTTGTTCTGCTTGTTGCAGGCCATGGTGATCACCCCTGCCACGTACCAGCTCGGCAGGTAGTCGATCACCCGCATCAGGTTCCGCGCCGCTGCTTCAAAAAACGTGATCTGCCGTCCCGCATCCTTGATCACGCGCAGCTTCATGATGTGCTTGCCCGGAGTCTGCCCGCGCCACAGGGCCTCGAACAGGGCAAAGTAACCCCACCAGATGCAGAACAGCACCAGCACAACGCCGGCGATAAACCATTTGCCCGCTGTATCCAAATTCTGCGAGACCTTGTTCGCTTCGCCCGCCGCTGACCCCAGCAGATACAGTCCCCAGGCGATCAGACCATACGCCCCGCCTTGGATCAGGTGATCGATCAGCACCGCGATCGCGCGGCTCCCCATGCCCGCCACGGGAAAGCGCAGCGCCACGCCTTCCGGCGTCTCGATGCTAAGCTGATCGGAAAAGTTCTCCCGCGCAAACGTGCTCATTCGTTCCCGCCCTGTGATCTCAAAGCCGTATGCTCTCTACCTACTGGATCGACCACCGCAAGGATAACTGGAACCGCCTGGACGCGCTTCTCCGCCAGGCCGAATCCTCCGGCGTCCGCTCGCTGCCCGGCCCTGAACTCCGCGAACTTGGCCTGCTCTACCGCCAGGCAGCGGCCGATCTCAGCGCCGCCCGCACAGAAGCTCCGCACGGCCCGCTCGACCAGTACCTCAACCGCCTCGTCAGCCGCGCGCACAACTTCGTCTACTCCGGCCGCCGCCTGTCGCCCGCAGGCATCTGGCGTTTCTTCGCCCACGGCTACCCGCGCCTTCTCCGCCGCCTTTCCGGCTACGTCGCTCTCGCCACCGGCATCTTCCTCTTCGGTGCGCTGCTCTCCAGCCTCTTCATCGCCCTCCATCCCGAGCGAGGCCCACAGCTCCTCGGCCCCGCCATGATGGAGAAGATCAGCAAACACCAGATGTGGACTGACAGCATCCTCAGCGCGGAGCCGCAGGCCTCCTCCCAGATCGCCACCAACAATATCGCCGTCTGCTTCTACACCTTCGCCGGAGGCATCGCGTTCGGTCTCGGCACGCTCTGGTTCCTCTTCTTCAACGGCCTCGAAATCGGCCTCGTCGCCACCGTCTGCGCGCAGCACGGCATGTCGCTAAGCCTCTGGAGCTTCGTCGCCGCCCACGGCGCGCTGGAAATCCCCAGCATCATGCTCGCCGGAGCCGCCGGCCTCCGCCTCGGCGCCGGCATCCTCTTCCCCGGCCTGCTCCGCCGCCGAGACGCCATGGCCCTCGCCGGTCAGGAAGCCGTCCAGCTCCTTTGCGGTACCATCCCCATGCTGCTGGTAGCCGCCAGCCTCGAAGCCTTCCTCGACCCCTCGCACGCTCCCATCGCGCTTAAGTTCGCGCTCTGCGCAGTCCTCTTCACAGCACTCTGCTGGTGGCTGGGCGAGGGCGGCCGCGAAACGGTAGCGATGTCGTGACGCACGTGTGCTTGCCGCGCACCTACAGCCGTCCCTCCGCCTTCACCTCCAGGTACTTCCCAATCGCCCGTACGCCCGCCTCTTCCGCGCTTGTCTCCACGATCAGCACACCCTGCCGCTCCAGCTGCGCCACCGTCGCCCGGCGCCGCTCCAGCATCTCCTGCGCCGCGGTCCGCGCGTACATCCCCTCCCGAGTCTCCGGCACACCAGCCGCTACCGCGTCCAGCTCCGGATGCTTCAGCAGCACCAGCACCACCAGGTGCTGCCTCACCAACTCCGCCGCCGCGGCAACGATCTCCGGCCGGCCTGCCTGGTCGGCCATCTCGGTCACCCACACGATTAACCCGCGCCGCCGCTGCACATTCTTCAGCCGAGCCATCGCATGCAGGTGGTCCGCCTCTGCGCGCTCACTCACCGTCCGGCTCAGCAGGTCGATCATCACGCGCAGATGCCCCGCACCCTGCCCTGGCCCCAGCATCTGTTGCACGCCGCGCCCGTAGGCCATCAGCCCCACCTTGTCGCCCGACCCATTCACCACCTGCGCCAGCATCGCCGCCGCCGTCGCCGCCTGGTCCAGTTGAGTCACGGTCAGCCGATGCGCGCGACCCTGCTCCTGCTCCGTCTCGCTCACGAACTCCTTCGCGTCGCGTTTTAACTCCAGTGCCGTCCTGCTCAGCCGTCCCGCATCCAGCACGATCCAAACCTGCTGCGACCGCTCCACTGTAAACTGCCGAGTCACCGGCCTCCCGCGCCTTGCCGTAGCCGTCCAGCTTACATTCCGAAACTCGTCGCCCGGCTGGTAGTCCCGCAGGCTCTCGAACTCCCGCCCCACCCCGCGCAGCCGCAGCCTTCGCTTCTCCTGCGCAATCTGCCGGGCCCGCAGCAGAAAGAACTGCGTCCGGTCGCGGCTCTCCTCCAGCGCCGGAAACACCCGCACCCTCTGCCCAGCATTGAAGGGGCGGGGCTTCAGCCCCGCCGTTAACTCCGCGTCGAAAGAAGGGGCTTCAGCCCCGGAGGGCAGCGCCGAAACCGGCAGCGCCGCGCACCACCGCTCCGCCAGCATCCCCTGCATCCGCAGGTACACGCGCCCCAGCACAAAATCCCCACGCTCGCGAGGCCAAATCGTCGTCACGCTCGCCACGTCTTCGCGAGGAAACAGCTTCATCCGCTGCTCCACTGGCTCAGCGATCAACGCCGGATGCAGATCATCCACGCACCGCACATCCAGCACTCGCTCGGCCTCCATCCGCACACGCAGCTCCACGCGCGTGTCCTGCCCAAGCTGCGGAGAATCCAGAAACGCCCGCGTCACCGTAAGCCGCTCCGGCGCTGGCAGCCCCACTGCCTCCGCCAGCCAGACCAGCAACACCAACCCATCCCACCCCGGCACAAACCAGATCGCCCGATGATGCCAGAACGCCGGCAAAGCCATCAGAAACCCCGCCGCCAGCAGGTACATCGCCAGCGGAGTCATCCCAAACCGCCACCAACGTCCAACCCGGCCAATAGGTCGTGACGTCGCGCTTGCGGGTTGTGGGATCAGAGTTTGCACAAAGAAATCGGTAGAACGAACGAACCAGGCAGGTGTAAGCTTTTTTTAGCTTGCGGCGGGCTCCATACCGCCGCAAGAGGTTGCAACCGTTCTACCGCATCAGGTAGAACAGCACTGCGATCCACCGCAAGGGCAAGTGAACCGCGAGGCTGAACGTCATACGTAGCCGCATGATGTCCTCCTCCTTTCTTTGAGAGATACGGCCCTGCCTGCAAGCAGGGCCGTGTTGCGTTCAGCAACCTCGGTCTTCCCCCTGCAAACTGAACGCTATCTGTGAAGCCTCAAAGAAAGAGCCAAGCCAGTGTAACTGGCTCGGTAGTCTCGCCTTTCTAAGCCCTAAACCCTAGCCCTACTTCGGCACCTGCACGGCCGCCAGCACATCCCTGATAACCCGGTCCGTATCGAACCCTTCCAGCTCCGCCTCCGGCCGCAGCACCAGCCGATGCCTTAACGCAGGCACCGCCGCTTCCTTCACATCGTCAGGAATCACAAAGTCTCGCCCCTCGCGAGCCGCATAACCCTTCGCCACCAGCAGCAGGCTCGCCGCCGCACGCGGGCTCGCGCCCAGCGACACCGCCGGCCACTCCCTCGTCCGCCGCACCACAGCCAGCAGATAATCGAAGATCGCCGGCTCCACCCGCACCGCACGAATCTCCGCCCTCGCCCGCAGGAGCAGCTCATAGCTGACCGGCTTAATCGGCGTATCGGCCAGCCCCGTAGCCGAATGCGATGCATGGTGCCGCTCCAGCACCCTCCGCTCATCTTGGAGCGCCGGATACCCAATCTTGATCTTCAGCAGAAAGCGGTCCAGCTGCGCTTCCGGCAGCGGGTACGTCCCTTCGAACTCCACCGGGTTCTGCGTCGCGAACACGGTAAACATCGGGTCCAGCAGGTGTGTCTCGCCATCTGCCGTCACCTGCCGTTCTTCCATGCTCTCCAGCAGCGCGGCCTGTGTTCTTGGCGGCATCCGGTTCACCTCATCCGCCAGCAGAAACTGCGTGAACACCGGTCCCTTGTGGAACGCAAAGTCTCCCGTCTTCTGCGAGAACACGTTCGTCCCCAGGATGTCCGCCGGCATCATGTCCGGCGTCGCCTGCACGCGCCTGTAGTCCAGCGCCAGGAACCGCGCCAGCGTCTTCACCGCCAGCGTCTTGGCCACGCCCGGCACGCCCTCCACCAGCGCATGTCCGCCGCACAGCGCCGTCATCAGCGCCTGCGCCACGGCCTCATCCTGCCCGGCGATCACCCGCCCAATCTGTTCCTGCCCCAGCCGGAACAGCGCCGCCGCCGCGCTCCCCTGCTCGAGGTCCGCCAACGGCACCGCCACGCTTCCATCGATCCCCTGCATATCCAGATCGCTCTGCTCGCTCATCGTCCTGAAGACTCCTCTCCCACTCCCACCAACTCTTTGTCTCTCATCGTCGACATCCCAGCCGCCAGCATCGCACGAAGCCGCTCTTCATCCTCGCCCATCGCGCGGACCAGCCTTAACGCATCCCCCGCCGACAGCGCCTCATCCCGAGCCGCCACCGCCCGTTCCAGATCCTTCCGCACCTCGCCCCAATCGCCGCCAAACCGGGAGGCCAGCGCCTCACCCACTGCCTCCGGCCCACTGCGAACCACCTCGCGGCTCAGCCCCGCTTCGCGCATCAGCACGCTCTCCAGCCGACGCTGCGCCGCCTCCACCACAGGCCCCGTCGCGCGAGCCTTCGCATACAGTCCGCCCATGCTCTCCGCAAACTCCACCGGCGACGACCGCGGCACCTCCACCGGCATTCGCAAAGGCCCTTTCCTTCGGCTGAAGCTCCACACCATCAGCCCAAACAGCAGTGCGAACTGCCAGAACATCGCCCACAGCGCACGGCTGTCGTTGGTCCACGGAGTGGCCGTCGCATGCTGCCCAAAGTAGTACTGGTCAAAATACACGGTCCGTCCGTCACCGCCATCGAAATACAGACTCGCCAGCAGCAGCTTCAGGTTCGCATCGCGTCTTAACCCGGCGTTCGTCAGCGGCGTCGCCGAGCTCCACCAAACCGCCTCGCCCGCACCCACCGGATACCGCACCACCACCGCGTTCCCGCCGCAACGCTGCTCCACGCGAAACTGCGGCCCGGTCGCCACCCAGCTTCCCTCAAACGCCATCTGCACGCTTCCTGCCGCGGCCAGCGGCCCCGGCCCTTCCGGCGTCGTCTCGCAGAACTTCGGTGCCAGCGCTGCGGGAGTCTCCGTCCTGCCCCCCGTCAGCAACTGCGCTCTTTCGCCCGCACCCGTCAGCAGCACGCGCCCACCGTGTT
Organism: Granulicella sp.; assembly: GCA_965198545.1. Lineage (GTDB taxonomy): Bacteria > Acidobacteriota > Terriglobia > Terriglobales > Acidobacteriaceae > Granulicella. The sequence goes on from CBDAPS010000009.1 coordinate 23,249, forward strand.
GCAGAAAGCTCTTCAGCGCCTTCACCAGTCCCGGCCTGTCCACCATCGCCACGTTCGGCTCCGCCAGTACCAGGGTCGAGCGCGCCGCATCCAGCCGCCCTATGTGGTCGGCAGGCTCATCCCACGCCACTGCGTTCCTGCCCATCGCCTGCAGCGTCAGCAGGGCCGCCTTCGCGCCCGCCGATCCCGCATTCTCCGCCGTCGGCCTCTTGTCCTGCTCATCGCGTCGGGGGGTCAGCACGCTGATCGCCACGATCAGCACAAACACGCTGCCCATCAGCCAAAGCAGCAGCCTGCGATCCCGCTTCCTGTCGGCCTGGCTCAAGCGCGCTCGCTCCCGTCACTTCTTTCCAGTCCTTCAAACCATCCGCGAGCCAGTTCATAATCGGCCCGGGCCGCCGGCCGCAACCCATACCAGCTCCGCTCCAGCAGCCCCGTAAGCCCGCCGAGCGACTCGCGCTGCGCACTCCCCGGCTTCAGCAGTCGCACATACTCCCTCGGCGTCCTGGCCGGGTTGTGCCGCCACGCCCGCTTGCCTTCCAGCCTGACGATTGCCGCCCAGTACAGGCAATGCACAGCCTCGCGCCAGTCGCCGTTGGCTGCAGCCGCCTCCGCCATCGCCGCCCAGTCGGTAGCCGCCCGTCCCCACGCCGAAACCACCGCCTGCTCGCCGCGCAGGCTCGCCTCCAGCCGTTGCCGCTGAAAGTTTCGCCGCACAAACAGCAGCAGCCCCACCGCTGCCGCGCTAAAGAAAAGCCACTCCGCCGCCTTGCCCAGCCACGGAGCCTTCTCACCCAGCTTTCCTACGCCCGAAAACAGCCGCCCCAGCAGGTAATACACCCTCGCCAGGAAACGGTCCCATAGCGAAGGCGGCTCCACGTCGCCGAACTCCGGCCGCTCCAAAACGCGATCCGCCGCGCTCCTGGCTCGCGCAAAATCAGGCGTCGTAACCCGTTCGCCACCCGTCTCCTGCTCTAACTCATCAAGCCGGGTCGCGCTCGCCCGCATCATCTCCTGCCGGTCGCCCGCGTTGGCGCTCTTCGCCCGGTCCAGCGCATCGTGCAGCCACTCCCAGCGCAGCGTGAACTTCGCCTGCCCACCTTCCGCGGCGATCAACTCATCTGCGGGAGCAGCCTCCGCATCGCACGCCGCGTTCGGATGCCCAGCCGCTCCTTCACACGCCGCCACAAGTTCACGCATTCGCGTCACTTCGTCTCGTAGCTCCGCTCGCGAGTGTTCGGGCTGGGCCAGGGCACAGCAGGGAATCAGCCCAAGAGCGCAAAGGAGCGATAGCTGCTTCATCGCAAGCTGTTTCCTCACAGCCCGGAAGCCCCACTCTCCGGCTCAACCACCGGCGGGTCCGCGAACGCCACCGGAGGAAGCACCGCTGCGGCGGGCCCAATCTCCTCGCCCAGCAGCACGGCGACGTCGTACGCTTCCTTCCTCACCCGCTGGTCGAAGTACACCATCGACACCCCAATCAGGATCACTGGCGAAATCAGCGTGTACCCCACAAACGCCACCACCAGCGACACGATCCCGATCACCAGGAAGAGCCCCGCCGGAGACGTCCCCCCGCGCGCCATTGTCCCGCCAAACGCGATAATGGCGACGAACACTCCCAGTACCATCGCCATCACCATATACAGCGCGCCCGCGATCAGCAGCACCAGGAACAGCTTGCCCTTCGCCCCCTGCGACAGCTCCTTGCTGCGCCGCATCGCCGCCCGCACTCCCAAATCTTCGCGAACCGCCGCTGGAACTGCCAGCAGGTTGCGAAGATACAGGATCGTGCCCACCGCGAACGCCAGCAGCACCAGCACGACGATCAGCGCAGCCGCGCCAACCTCACCAAGGCTCCCAAACGATTTGCGGTTGAGGTAGAACACCCCCCCGGCCACCGCACCCACCGCCAGTGCCGGCCAAAGCCCGCTGCCAATCTGCCATAGCGCAATTCCCAGGTAGCGCCCCCAGCGCTTCGCCGCTACACGCAGCGCCTCACCCACACTTGCGCTGCGGCCCAGGTACACCTCGCCCATCGCCCACACGGTTGCCGCCTGCGTGATCGCAAAGACCATCAGGAACAGGGCGGAAGCTCCAAACGTCACCAGCGCGCTCAGCACCTGGTGCCGGTTGCCGGCATGCCGCAGCGCCGTCTGCTGCACACCAAGCTGCACCGCCGAGCCCACCAGACGAGCCACGCTCGCCACCGTAGCGATCCCCGCGAACAGCAGAAACCTCGAGCGGTACAGCGAAAACGTCCTGTCCAGCACCTCGCCGGTACTCAGCGGGCGAAGCTCATACATAGCTGCCCGGCCGCTCCCTTGCCCGGATTGCGTTTCCTGCTGCCAGCCGCCACTCGGCAAACTCGCCGGCGGCAGCCACTGGTAGGGCGACTCCCCATCAGCGGGACGCGTGCCGTAAGGAGCTTGCGGATCATAGGGAGGAGGAGGCGGAGAAAACGGAGGGCCGGATGCCATGCGATGCGTCCTTCAGCGGGCGTTGCGAAACGAAAGAATAGGCAGGGAAGCGCGTGGCGGAAGAATAGCATCTGCCATTCCGCTGCCACGCCGCTACGCCTTCGCTCGTGCGCGCTTACCCCTTCGTCGACTGCAAAATCACCGCGCTCCCCGGCGCCACCACACTCACCTCGCGGAAGCTCGAAGCTTCATCGAAGCGCGCCGCATGTGCATCCAGCCCTGAAGCCGACAACCGCCTCGCCAGGCTATACCCGGGTACGTCGATATGCAGCGGCTGCGCGGCATCCTTATTGATCACCGCAATCAGCATTTGACCCGTCGGCATTTTGGCTGCATAGGCAGTCGCGTTCACCGTGCCCGGCTTGAAGTCCACCGGCACGAAGGTTCCCCCGACAAACTGTCCCGCAAACAGCAGCCCGTAGGCCACCGGCTCCAGCACGTACGTCTCGCCGACGTGGGCAATCGGTGTGTAGAACGGCCGTGCATGCGGCACGCTCGGGTCAGGCATCAGCTCTTCGCCCGGCAGCTTGCCTCCCAGCGAGTTCGCCACCATCTGCCCATCGCCGCCGTGCGGGTTCACGCCCGCATACCCAAGCGAGGCCAGAGTCAGCGCGTAGTCTGCCGCCCACAGCGCCGCCGCAAATACGTCGGAAACCCCCGGCTTGCCGCCGCGATAGCAGGTGTTGCCCTCGGTCATGCGCCACTTCGTGCCCAGCTTCCCCGCGGCCGTCGAAACAGTGTTCGCCACCGAGCGCACCTTCGGGTCCGTCGTCAGGATGCGGGCAATCGTCATGTCAGGATTCGAGGGCGGCCCGCCGATGTAGTAGTGGTGCGTCAGGCACTCAATATGCTTCGCCAGCGGAGCCATCTCCGGAGTCGCCAGCCGCGTGCCGATGCCCTCAAACCACTTCGCATTGCTGGCGATATCCGGCATCCCGAAGCGCGCCGTCGGCACGGCTTTCAGGATCGCCTGCGCAAACCGGATCCACTCATCCAGAAACGCGTCCACGCCCCACGTCTTCGGGTCGCGAATCGTCGAGCCGAAGCGGTCCGCCTCGTTGCCCACCTGGAAGTACTCCAGCCGGGCCCCCAGCGTCTTCGTCACGAACGCGGCCTCAGCCGCGGCCAGCTCCGGCGTGTTCGTCCCCAGGTTGATGCCGTACAGGCAAGTCCATCCCGTCGCCTGGAGAAACGCGTCGAGGTTCCGTACCGCCTCTGGCGTCACCGCATACGAAAGGTCCGGCGGAGGATCACCCACCTTGTACTCGCGGTGAGCGCGCGGCGGCATGACTGAGCTTGCTGCCGGCTTCCAGAAGCCGTAGTCCGAAGTGTTCCCACCCAGCCGCAAAACCCCGTGCGGCGCAAGAGCCCGGAACTGAGCGATCAGCCCCGTGTTCTCCGGCGAGAAAAACGTCGGATCGGAGAGCTGCTGCGTTTCGTAGCTTAACCCGATGAAGTTCGCGGGAACGGTCGCCCCCGGCTTGTCTGGATGCAGCGTGAGTGTCACGGCTGGAGGAAGCGTCTGCGCGAACGAGCGCGTGGAAACGGCGGCTGCGGCAGCGGTCGAGAGTTGCACAAAACGTCGGCGATCGAAAGACGGCATGCCCAACAGGGTAGGCGAGTTGCTAGCCCCTGTAAACGCCGGGGGAGAATCAATAGCGTTTGCAGCACCCCGGGATAACACTTCCGCGCAATCGAAAGCCCCGTCTGGTTTCGTCATCATCAAGGGGTAGCAGTGGTCCCCCGCACGTCACAGTGCGGCACGCGATTAGGCAATCGAGAGCAGCAACAGCCCGGCAGCGCAGCAGATCACAGAAGCCAGCAGTTGAGGAATAGTTTCTTGGCCCCGAGCGCACTCGACCCCATCGTCCACCAGCTTGAAACCGAACGCCTCCAGGCGCTCTACGACCTGCAAGTCCTGGACAGTCCCCCCGAAGACACCTTCGACGAAGCCGTGCGCATGGCCGCCACCATCTGCGGAACCCCCACCGCCATCGTCAACCTGCTTGACCGTGACCGCCAGTGGTTCAAGGCCCGCGTCGGCATGCCGGTCTGCGAACTGCCCCGCGAGGGAGCCTTCTGCGAGTTCGCCATCGGCCGCTCCACGCCGCTGATCATCCCGGATACTTTGGCTGACGAAGCATTTCGCGACAATCCCTTCGTTACCGGTCCCAGTGCTATCCGCTTCTACGCGGGCGTGCCGCTCAATACCTCTGACGGCTACACCGTGGGCACCCTTTGCGTCGCGGACACCGTGCCGCGCTGTCTAACGCTCGCTCAAGCCGAAGCGCTCGTCGCCCTCGGCCGCCAGGTTACCGCGCAACTGGAGCTGCGCGCCAAGATCACGCTCCTCCACGAAGTCATCAGGGACAAGGAGCGCATGGAGCGCGAGCTGCGCGAGCGCACCACGCTCTTCACCGCCTTCATGGATCACACGCCCACCATCGCGTTCATCAAGGATGAAGAGGGCCGCTTCGTCTATTACAACCGTATGTTCGCGGAGCGCTTTGCGCTGTCATCCAACGAGTGGATCGGCAAGAACGTCTTCGACCTTTTCCCGAAAGAGTTTGCCGAGGGCTACCACGCGGTCGATCACACCGTGTTGCAGTCAGGTGTCCCCGAAACGATCGAAGAGGCGTCTCCCGGCCCCGGTGAAAGCACGATCTATTGGCGCACCCACAAGTTCCGCATCGATGGCGGCCAGCACCGGAATGGCCAGCGCCTGCTTTGCGGCCTTTCGCTCGACATTAGCCACGAGCGCGAGGCTTCCATCGAACTGCAGCGCTCTCATGCTCAGCTGGAGTTAGCCAACGAGCAGCTCACCGAACTCTCGACAACGGACGGCCTCACCGGGCTCCGCAACCGGCGAGCCTTTGACGCTCGTCTCGCCCAGGCCGAAACAGACAGTACGCCCGCTTCGCTCATCCTGCTCGATGTTGATCACTTCAAGAGCCTCAACGACAGCTTCGGCCACTCCGTGGGCGATGACGTGTTGCGAGTCTTGGCTCACCTGCTCAACCAGCACACTCGTCTACAGGATTACGTCGCCCGCTTCGGCGGAGAAGAGTTTGCCATCCTGCTTCCGAACACCAACGGGAGTGACGCACTGGCCATGGCTGAGCGCCTGCGTATCAAGGTCGCGAACTTCGGCTGGCGTCAGCGCCCCATCACCATTTCGGCCGGTGTCTCCACGTTCTCCAGCCGCGCTGCAGCGGCTACCGACCTCATTGACGCAGCCGACGCCGCGCTCTATGCCGCAAAGCACCGTGGCCGCAACCGCGTTGAACTCGCCAGTGATGCCTTCATCACGCACAGAAACAAAGCAGCCTGATCTAACGCATTACCTGGTTCGCAAACCGCGCCATCTCTTCCCGCTGCGGCGAGCTCTGCAGCAGCACCAGCGAGCATCCCGCGCCCTCGAAGTCTGCCAGCCGCTGCTTCACCGTCTCCGGCGTGCCGATCAGCCCGGAGTGCAGCCCGCGGTTGGACACGGAGTAGTCCCGCAGCGAAAGCTTCTTCTCCAGCTTCGACCCCGTCGTCCACTGCCCGAAGTTCGCAAACCCTGCCGGCGAAGTCGCTTGGTTCGGAGCAGCCGTAATGCGCTCCACTTCCGCCTCAGCCTCTGCCTGCGAATCCCGCACGATGCAGTATCCGGTCACGCCAAAGATCATCGGCGGCAGCTCCGGATGCTGCGCCCGCCGCGCCTTCATGTCATCCACCTTCGCCGCAATCGTCCGCGGATCGTCGCCGTGCATCAGGTAGGCATCGCACTTCGCCGCGATCAGGTTCTTCGCCGTCTCCGACTCGCCTCCGGCATAGACCGTCGGCCGAGTCAGCCCCTCCGGCGCCCGCGAATAGGTCCGCGTCGGCATCGGCTTCGGCGAAAGCAGGTTCTCCTTTAAGTCGTAGAAGCGGCCCGCGAAGCTTGTCCCCTGTTGGGACCAGCAACCATCGAGCACATCCAGCCACTCACTCGTCCGCGCATAGCGGTCGTCGTGCTCGTCGAACGGGATGCCATACTTCTTCGCCTCGTCCGCCCACCACGAGCTCACCACATTCAGCGTCAGCCGCCCACCGTAGTTCGCCTGGCTGATGCGGTCGATGTTCGCCGCCTGCTTGGCCAAGAGCGCGGGGTTATGGAACGTAGGCCGCACTGCGACCATCAGCTCCAGCTTCTTCGTCACCGCCGCCAGCGCCGCGGCCGTTGTCCACGCATCCAGCGAGTCCGCTTGGGGCCCCTTGATATCGTTCAGGTTCAGCTCGGCGATCAGCGTCAGATCGTAGCCAAGTTCTTCCGCCTGCTCCACCAAAGCCCGCGTGTACTCCCACGTAGCGGGCATGCCTTCATCGTCGATGTTGCGAAGCCATCCACCAAATACCGGAAGCCAGAAACCATAGCGCATGGGAACAGGGTACTAGCACCGGGCGCAGGTCCCACTTACATGCTGGCTTGTCTCGCCCACCAGCCCGTCGAAAGACCAGAATCTAGATAGGAGCTGCCTATGCCGCAACCTGTTCCCGGCGCGCTTGGGCGGGGCGCTTTGCGGAGTATCGCTCCAGCAGAAGCTCAATGTGGTGATGAACGTCCAGATCCCACCAGCCGATGTCGGCTCCCCACCGCACCTCCACCTTGGCTAGTTCTTCAGTTGTCGCTTTCTCGAGCCCTTCGAGGTCTTCACGAGGCACAAGCAGCCGCCGCCCGTCATCGAGTTTAATGACGACCATGTCGAACTGCTGGTTGTACTCTGCGGAAACGGCTCTGGGTGATCGCTCAGCATCCACCGCACCTGCCAACGCTATATCGATATCCAAGTCCGAAATTTCGGTCGTCCATGCGCTCACGGTTGAGCCCCTTCCCAAACTGCGATGATCTCATCGGCAAACTTGCTCGCAGTCTTGCGAACATGCTTAACGTCGGAACGCTTCGCGTTCTTTGGCCTGATGCAATTCTTTCGATCCGCCAGCCGAATCTACTTGTGCTCGAAATTCAGTTCCAGGAGAACCTCTGCTTCGCCATAGAACGCATGAACGCGTGGCGGGACATGGTCTTTGCTGTATGCGATGAAGAACACGCCGTCGAACGTGTTCGAGCCCACAAAAACTCTACGGCTGGTACTCGAACCCCGGCAAGCGTGCCCCGTCGTTTGCCGCCTCCCAGCATCTACGCTGGAAAGCCGCACTCCTCGTAGGCATTGGAGCGGATGCATACTTGAAGCAACCCATAAATTACATCCGCGTGCTCGTCGTCGCCAGCGCGACTGCATCTCCGCGATCTACCTCAAGAGGCGCTTTCCGGCGGCCCCACGTAGACGTTCTCGAAAGCTCGCGCCTTCGGTCATCGGCGTCGGTGAAACCACCACGCCTTTCATGGCTAGGTTGCTGCACAAAACCATGGGCTTCCCCATGCTCGAGTTTTTCCGCGCAACCCGCCCAACGATCAAGCTAGGCTGCTCAAGCCCGGGGGACGCTATACCAGCTCCTCCGCCAACGCCTCGTTCTTCTCCGCAGAGCTGCCTGTAAAAACGCTCAGCTCCAGCCCCGCTTCCGCTTCCAGCCAGTCGGCCAGCTTCGCGAAGGGGTCGAACCCTACCACGTTGATTCCGTCCGCCACGAAGTTCGAAAGCGCATTCGTGTCGTAGTAATAGCGCTGCCCGTCGCGGCTGTCGGTCATATACTCAACGCCGCCAATATCGATGCCCGAGTGCTTCATCAGCAGCTCGACGTCCGCAATCGCTTCCGCCGGAGGCGTAAATGCTTCCACCGTGATCCCGCTCTTTGGTGCATCGATCGCGCAAGCCGCGCGGTTCAGATCGGTCCCGGCAGTCGTCCGGCAAATGTCCGCCGGGCAAAGGTCGAACGTCTCGCCCGTGATGTGCACCTTGATCGCATAGAGAAACTTTCCGTTCAGCACTTCCACGCGGACAATGTGCGCGTCCTGCGCCGGAATGAACTCCTGCACCAGCGCCGTCGAATCGAGCCCGAACTGCAGAGCATCCGGCGAACCTGGCTCCGCCTCCACGGCGTGCCGAAGCTGCGACATTCCGTCAAACCGTTTCACGCCGGCGCCCGACCCGCCAATATTCGGCTTCACCACGATCGGCCAGCGCAGCCCTTCACTGGCCGCAATCGCCTGTTCCGGCCGGTGGATCACGCGAGCCTTTGGATAGGCGAGCCCGAGCTTCTCCTGCAACACAAGCTGCCCGGCCTTGCTCAACTCGGAGCTGAACGCCTTGAAGCCGTTGATCACCTTTACGCCGCGCGACTGCAGGTGCTCCAGGAACCCCAGCGTGTAGAAAATCTGGTCCCCATGGTCGCGGTTCCAAGCCGAAGGCGACATCCGGTTGAACACCAGCGAGTACTTGTCCTCCGGGTGGTCCTCCGGCGAGTAGAAGTGCTCCGGCGCAAACAGCTTCACATAGTTCGTGCCGCGGCGATCCAGCTCCGCAAACAGCGGCTTGAACCAGTGCGGCTGCTCGTAATAGATCGCGATGGGAAGGTGATGACTCATGCTGGTAGCTCCTCGGTTTTCTGGCGTATCCGTCTCGCCAGATTGGACGCGAGTTCTCCTCTCGAAGACTCCCGTCACATCTCGAAGACTCTTGTCCTTTGGAGAACGCAAGACACTGAGTGAACGCGCCCGCCGCCGAACGCATCATACTTCCCGTCCCAGAAAGGATTACAGGAGGAAACATGACATTCTTCGCACGCGTGGCGTCACTGGCAGTTCTCGCAGGCAGCCTCACCACAACCTTCTCCGCCCAGGCACAGGGCAAGATCCAGGAGCGCATTAACGCCGCCACCGGCATTCTTCATGAAATCGCGGGGGTCCCTGATAAGGGCATTCCCCACGATATCGCGGCCAAGGCCCGCTGCGTCATCGTGGTCCCCAGCTTCAAGAAAGGCGCGTTCATCGTCGGCGGTGAGTACGGCCAGGGCCTCGCCACCTGCTATGTCGGCCAAAAGGGATGGAGCGCCCCGGTCTTCATCCGCATGAGCGGCGTCAGTTTCGGCCTCCAGGCCGGCGGTCAGGGTACTGACCTCGTCCTCGTAGGCGTCAGCAAGGAAAGCGGCGACAAGCTCCTCCACGAAAAGATCAAGCTTGGCGGAGACATTGCCGTCGCGGCCGGCCCTGTTGGTCGTGACTCCAAGGCTGAAGCAGGAGTCCTCGCCAACTCGGGCTTTTTAACCTACTCCCGCAACAAGGGCCTGTTTGCCGGCGTCGATCTGAACGGTGACGAAGTCAACCAGAACGGCAACGACACAGCCGAGTACTACGGCAAGGATCACTCCTATGAATCGATCCTGAACGGAGCCGTCCCCACCCCCGCCGGAGCAAAGGCCTTCATCGCGGAAGTCCGGCGCGTCTTCGGCGGCACGGCCCGCTAGTTGCGCCAGCGAATGGTCTTGATGGAGTCGTTTGTTGAGAAGGGCCCGGGCTTTTGTCCGGGCCCTTCTGTTCGTCATTGCTCCTGCTTCGTCTTTGCGTTTGCTATGGCTGCTGCGATAGGTGGAGGCTCTTACCCGGACACTTTGCTACATCGCAGGCGCAAAGTCCCGAATCCCGTCCACGGTTTTCTGGTCCAGGCGCTGCAGCAAATCCACCATCAGGTCCACAGTCTTATCGAAGTCCCCGCGGTTCACCACGCCGTTATGCGCATGCGTGTACCGAACCGGCGTCACGATGTTCAGCGTCGGCGCGCCCGTCCCGGACTCCTGCATCTCTGCCGAGTCGTCGCCATACCCCTGCACCAGGTCAAGCTGTAGAGGGATGTTGTTGCTCTTCGCCGTGTCTTGGACAAAGCGCACCAGCTTGCGATTCGGGATCGCCGAGCTGTCATAAAGGAAAATCCCTGGCCCGCCGCCAAGGTGCGCCTGCGTCTCCTCGGCATGTCCGCCCGTATCGTTCGCAATGCCGCCCTCCAGCGCCAGCCCGAGATCCGGGCGAACCATATTCGCCGCCGTTCGCGCCCCGCGCAGCCCAATCTCCTCCTGCGTGGTTGCCACAAAGAAGATCTGGTTCGGGTGCGGCAGCTTCGCCAGGCGCTGCATCGCGGTCAGCATCACCGCAATGCCGATGCGGTCATCCCACGCCTTGCCCAGGTAGTTGTCTGACCCATTCAGCACCATGAAGGGCGAGTCCGGCACAACCGGGTCGCCCGGTTCAATCCCCATCGCCTTGGCTTCGGCCGGGTTCTTCGCGCCGATGTCCAGAAACTCGCTGTCGCGAGGAATCACGGCAGTCCGCTCAGCCGGCGTCGCCACGTGCACATCCCGGATGCCGGTCACCGCATGAACCGGCCCCTTGCTGCCCAGGATGATCCATCGCTGATCCGGCAGCGCCTGGTCCAGCCACCCGCCCAGCATCTGCATGGTCAGCATGCCGTTCGGCGCAATCCGCCGAACCATCCCGCCCAGCTCGTCCATATGAGCATCCACCATGATCTTCGGCCCGGCATTGCCAAGCTGCGCGACCACCGATCCCATCCCGTCATACCGCAGCGGCGATGACGTAAGCGGCTTCATCTGCTCCACCACAATCGCGCGAACCGGATCCTCATACCCCGGAGGTCCGGGAGCATCCGCCAGCCGTTGCAGAAGCGTAAGCGTAGCGTCTTGAGCCGCAGCGGCGGTGAAGGAAGAAACTCCCAAAGTCAGTGCAAGGAATATGCGTCGCATGAGCCGAGAGTAGCATTTCCGCGAGAATCCAAAGAACTCGCTGACTCGCTATGATTCGCGAAGGTGCTTGATGAGTTGAGTAGGGTGTATGGGTTTGGGGAGAAGCTCGAACGTATGGCCCCTTTTCTCTGCCCTCGCCAGGATCTCGATCGTCGCCGCCTGCCCGGAAAACAGCACAATCCTCGTATCCGGGCATAGCTCACGAATCGCGATCGCCGTCTCCACGCCATCGATCGCTGGCATCATCACGTCCGAAAGCACCAGCTCTGGGCAGTGGGCTCTTGCGGCCTCAATTGCCTGGCTGCCGCTGTATGCGGCCTGCGCCACAAACCCGCTCCGGTTCAGGATCAGCACAATCGTGTCCGCGATCACGGCCTCGTCATCCACCACCAGGATGCGAGGCTGCTTGGCTGGCTTGTTCGCCGCGCTGTCCGTTTGATCAGACGGGGCATGAAGCAGGCTGCGAAGCTGGCCGCCGGAAAGCTCCATCGGTTTATGAAGAACAGAGTCAAGCAAGCGAGGCATAAGAAAGGTCCCTGGAAAGCGGCTGCTCGCAAATCTCCGGAGGCCGTCATGCAAGGCATGCGGAAGGAAGTTCGTGCAAGCGAGTCAGCAGGCTTTACGCGCTCAGTCTAACCCGAGAATCGAAATCGTCTACCTGGAAACAGAAAAGTAACCCGGTGAATCGTCACTTCAGTCGGTTTCGCCACGCCACGCGACGCTCGTTGGAAGGGGTGAAGTGTGTCGTCCCGCGAGAGATCGCAGGCGCTCCCTCTAGGTGTGCACGCCTGCGGGCAGAAGCAGTAAGATGAGCGCAATCAGCAGGATGTAGAGCATCAGTCGCCCGGCCCGGCTCCATACTAGCCGCGAGTGCAGTTCTGTCGCGGGTTCACGATGCATCGGGGCGGCCATGGCGTCCTCCTGCGTGTTGCGCAAGTCGTCGGCGCATCAACTACCGGCTAGCCAGCGCTCCACCCCAGCATGCCCGGTGACGTCCCGTCGCGCGATCCCACTTCAGTGTTGCACCAAGTGGTCCTGCAAGAAGCTCAGCATAAGAAGCTCAGCACACAAGGGCCCGGCCGGCGGCCCGGCCCTCTATCCTTCACGCAGCGCTCTACCGCAGCAGAGCCGCCGCGGCCCAAAGCACGGGGGCCTGCCCATGGAAGTCCCCGGTCCGCCGCTTGCGTTGCAGGTAGTAGTCCAGGTTGGCCAGCTTGTTGGTCCCTTCGCACACGCTGGTGATGTCGTTGTTCTGGTCGATATACCCCACAACCCCCAGCCATCCCCGCCGAGCCGCCGGCCCATACGTCGCCGCATCCAGCCACCCGTTCTTCACGCCCGTCACCATCGCAAACGTAAACATCGCCGAGCTGGAAGTCTCCGGCCACGCCTCCTCATGGTCGATCAACTGGTGCCACATCCCATCCTTGCCCTGGTAGCGCAGCAGCGCCGCCATCATCTTGCGATACCCCGCAAGAATCCTCGCCCGCTGCGGATGATTCTCCGGCAGGCTCCGCAGCATCTCCGTCATGCCCGCCGCCACCCAGCCATCGCCGCGCCCCCAGAAGAACGGCACATCCTGCGCATGGAAGAACAGCCCATTCGGCTGCTGCAGCTTGTCCAGGTACGACACCATCTCCTTCGCATCGCGGTCCAGGTACTTCTTATCGCCCGTCGCGCGGTACGCCTCAAGCTGCAGGATCGTCAGCATGTACATGTCGTCGATCCAGTACCGCGTCTCCGCCGAAAGCCCATCCGCCTGCGGATTCTCCCACTGCCTGTCCGCCCACCGCACGCCCTCGGCCAGGTACTTCGGGTCTTTTATCTCGATCGCGATCTCCAGCGGCACAATCCCAAAGATCGAGTCATCCACATGGTGCCGCACCGGCACGCGGGCCAGGTCGCTGCCTCCGGGCATCATCGGCTCGAACTTGTGGATCAACTCCCCGCGCAGCCCATCGTTGTGCGTCAGCTGCGCGATGGTCAGCGCGCCATACCAGGTAGCCGCCTCAGAGTAGTGCAGCGTTGGCGTGTACTGGTGCGGGCTCGTCACAAAGTGCTGAGACAGCGCCAGCCCAACCTCGCTCGGCGAGGTCCCCTTCGGCCAGTTGCCGAACACATCCGCGCCGGGTGCCTGCGCCGCACAGGCCGCCGCCATCACACCCGCGCCGAGAACAAGCAGCGGCACACCACGAACACCCTTGCGAACAGTCAACGTTCCTCCTGAGAAACCGTTTCGCGTAAGTTCTATCCACTCGCAGGCCCGGCGGTCAACTGCATCCTCGTACAATCTGGTCCGCGAACCCCGCCCCGTCAGCGAAGAGTCGTTCGAGGCCGAATCCGCTTCGCTTCAGTTTGTCGCATCTGCGTTTGCTTCGCCGTTGCTTCTGGGGCTTCAGCCACGGGGTAGATTTGGATGGATTTCGGACTGCCCGGTTTTTGCCCGTCTAACCCCTCTGCTGAAGGCTGGAAGGGAGCCGAAGGCGGACTGACTGAATTGCCTTCCGTGATGCCGCCACGGAACCCCTGGGGTCGAGCTTTCCATCGCGCCTAAAGCTCGATCTACCCGGCAGGGACGAGTCGAGGGCTACCAGATTCGAACGGAACGGCACGCCTGTCGGCTTCCAGGTCATAACCGTTCCTTTGTCCGATAGCTTCGGTTCGTGAAGGAATCGGCAGAGGTCTTCGGCTGTCTTCAGTCACTTCGTAATGCGACGCACTGCCCGCGTTCGCTTGTCGCGTGCAGCGCATGGATGCTGGTTCTTGACAAGAATCGTTTCACGGGTGGAAACTTCCTCCGCTTTCCAGAAGCTGGTCTGACAGGTCGGCAAACCGCGCGGCACCGCAACCTGGTGTTCCCGTCCGTTCGTCTTTACTGCTCCGTGCGGCTTTGGCAGGCTTGTTTCATTTTTTCGGAGGCGTTTTCCATGCCGCAGCAAGATGCGATCACAAAGCGGATCTCAGTTCTTCTTCAGATCATTGGCACCTTGGTCTTCTTTCTTTTCGCGCACGCAGCAGTCGCACAGGTCGCCGGTGCCGGCACCATCCAGGGCATCGCCACCGATCCCACCGGGGCTGTTGTCCCCGGAGCGAAGATCACGCTGACAGAAGAGTCCACCCGCGTGGTGCGCACCGTCCAGAGCGACTCCGCCGGCGTCTATCTGTTCCCGAACATCACGGTCGGTACCTACACGCTCAGCGCCGTGGCCCCAGGCTTCCAGACCTTTGTCGCCTCGCACAACGTTCTTGAAGTCGGCAGCAACATCGCCATCAACGCCAAGCTCACCGTCGGCTCTGAAACGCAGACCGTAGAAGTCTCCGCTGTCGGCGTCGCCCTCCAGACCGAAGACGTCAAGTTCAAGCAGACCGTCGACCAGGCTGAAGTCGAAGAACTTCCGCTCAACTCCGCCAGCCGCCAGATCACCGGTCTGCTCGCCATCTCCGGCGGCACCGCTCCCGCTCCGGCCGGTGACTTCACCGGCTCCAAGTACACCTACCAGACCATCTCGGTATCCATCGCCGGCGGCATGGGCAACACCACCCTGTGGCGTCTCGATGGCGGCGACAACAACGACTACATGGCGAACGGCAACCTGCCTTTCCCGTTCCCTGACGCCGTCAGCCAGTTCTCGGTAGAGTCCTCCGTGCTCGGCGCGCAGGATGGCATGCACTCCGGCGGACTCGTCAACGTGGTCACCCGCTCCGGAACCAACTCGTTCCACGGCAATGCCTTCGAATTCATCCGCAACAACATCATCAACGCCACCAACTTCTTCTCCACCTCCAAGGACACCCTGCATCAGCACCAGTTCGGCGGCACCATCGGCGGCCCCATCAAGAAGGACAAGCTCTTCTTCTTCGCCGGCTACCAGCACCTCATCAGCCACGCCGTCTCAGCCTCCACCACGGCCTACGTTCCTACCGCGGCCATGCTCGCGGGCGACTTCTCCGCCTGCGATGGTGATGGTGTCACGACGCACCCTTTCGGCACCACCACCGGAACCTTGCAGCTCTATGATCCGCAGACCGGCACCAAGCTCGTCGGCAACAAGTACGCCACCGTCCCGAAGTACAGCGCCGCCGCCCTCAAGCTGGTTACCTACATGCCCTCGTCGCTGATCACCGATCCCTGCGGCAAGGTATCTTACGCAATCCCGAACAACCAGACCGACGATGAGATCCCTGTCCGCGTCGATTGGACCATCAGCCCCAAGCACCACTTCTACTCGCGCTACTTCTACGACAAGTACGATCTGCCCACCGTCTTCTCCCCCACCAACATCTTCACCACCACCCTCGCCGGACAGCATCAGAAGGTCAACACCGGCATCATCGGCGAAGACTGGACGATCAGCAGCAATCTCGTCAACTCCTTCCACGTCAGCGTCCTTCGTCGCGAAAACAGTCGTGGCTATGCCGCGGACGATATCAATGCCAACAGTTTAGGCATCAACCTGTACCAGTACCTGCCCAACGGTCTGCAGATCTCCGACGGTCGCTTCACCATCGGCGGCGGCACGAACTCAGTCGCGCACTTCAATGACAACACCCTGGCCTTCGACGACGACTTCACCTGGGTGCGCGGTGCGCACACCATCGTCATCGGTGGCGAGTTCGTCCGCAACCAGCTCAACATCTCCAACAGCTACGAGGCCAACGGCAAGTTCCAGTTCAGCACCTCCGGCCAGTTCAGCGGCAACCCCGCGGTCAATGGCGTCGCGGTCGGCGGTTCTGGCAAGGGCGAGCCGCTGCTTGACTTCCTTGGCGGTGCGCTTTCCAGCTCCGGTTCCACCAATGCGTACGAGCAATCCAAGTTCCAGCAGAACGCATTGCGCGCTCCCATCCCCAGCCTCTACGCACAGGACACTTGGCACGCTACCCATAGCCTCACACTCATTGCCGGTCTCCGCTGGAGCCCCAACATCTTCCCGGTCGATTACTTCCATCGTGGCAGCGTGTTCGATATGAACGCCTTTCTCGCCGGCCAGACCAGCACCATCTACCCCAACGCGCCCGCTGGCTCCTTCTACTACGGCGAGCACAACGTGCCCGCCGGCATGACCCAGAACTCCTGGCCGCAGTTCTCGCCCAACCTTGGCTTCAGCTATGACGTCCACGGCGATGGCAAGACCGTCGTTCGTGGGGGCGCGGAACTCATCTACGACCAGGTGAACTTCTTCACCGGCCAGCGCACGCAGCAGAACGCGCCGTTCGCCTCCACCATTGCGCAGTCCACCACCGCAACTTCCGGCCCCGTCTCCTTTGACGCCCCGTGGTCGCGCGGCACGGTCACCGCCAACCCCTTCCCGCTGCCGTTCCTTCCCGTCGGTACGCAGGCTTTGTACTTCCCGCAGACGCAGTACATCGTGCTGCCCACCAAGTTCCATCCTTCCTACACGGAGCAGTACACACTCAGCGTCCAGCACCAGTTCCCCGGTGGCTGGCAGGCCCAGATTGACTACATCGGCAACCACACCGTGCATACTCCGCTCGGCGTTCCGCTTAGCCCCGCCACCTACGTTCCCGGTGTCTGGGGGGCGGGCGGCACGGGCTGCGCGGGAGTCGTCCTCACCGGTCCCGCCGCGCAGAAGCCCGGCGCCCCTGGCACGCCCTGCTCCAGCACCAGCAACTATGCTTCACGCTACCTCCTCACCCAGCTCAACCCGGCGCAGGGCAACTTCTACCAGGGCGGCGGCGGCGGTACCAACCTCGTCGGCTACTACGGCGGAGCCAACTACAACGGCATGATCGCCACCCTCCAGCACCGCGTCTCCAAGAGCTTCAGCCTCCTCACCAACTACACCTACTCGCGATGCTTCAACATCAACGACGCCTCCGGTGACTACGCCGGTGGCTCCGTCCAGAACACCTTCAACATCGCCGGCGACTATGGTCCCTGCGGCTCCGACTACCGCAACATCTTCAACCTCGTCGTCGTCGCCACCAGCCGGGTTCACTTTGGCGACGCGATCGTTCGGCAGGTGCTCTCCAACTGGGAGTTCTCGCCGCTCTTCCACGCAGTCAGTGGCGCGCCCTTCAACGTCACCTCCGGCACGGATATCTCCCTTACCAACACCGGCAACGATCGCCCCAACCTGGTTCCCGGCGTTCCCGTCTACCTCAACACCAAGATCCAGGGCGGCAGCTCCGCGGCCACCATTGCGAGTCGCGGCTACCTCAACCTCAATGCCTTCTGCGCGGTCACATCCGCCTCCAACCCCTGCACCAACCCGGTTCCTGCCGGCACCTTCGGTACGGTCCAGCGCAATAACTTCCGCACCACGCCCTACTACCAGTTCGACGCGCAGGTTTCCCGCATCTTCCCCATCCACGACAGCCTGAACCTGCAACTCCGTCTGGAAGCCTTCAACGTCCTCAACCACCCCACCCTTGGCACGCCCAACACCTCGGTAACGGGCTCTAACTTCGGTTACATCACCTCCACCAGCGGCGAAGGCCCACGCATCTTCCAGGGCTCGGTCAAGGTCAACTTCTAACCCGCACCACTTGACAAACTCGCTATCCAAACGCCCGGCCCTGGTAGTAACCAGAGCCGGGCGTTTGCGTTTGCCTGGCCTCGGGTCCACCCCTATCTCCCATTGTTTCAAGATTTTGCCCAACAAAGTAGGGCAGGGGAGTACCGCACCACAACACGCCGGCCCAACCCGCATCTACACTCCTAGCTATGTGTGGAATCGTCGGTTACATCGGTCCTAAGCCCTGCGTCCCCGTCATCATGGAAGGCCTCGCTCGCCTCGAGTACCGCGGCTATGACTCCGCTGGCATCGCCGTCGCCGGCGGCGGCCACCCGCTGCAACTCCGCCGAGCCCCCGGCAAGCTCCGCAACCTCGACGCCATCCTCCGCACCAACCCGGTGGAGGGCACCTACGGCATCGGCCACACCCGCTGGGCCACCCACGGTCGCCCCACCGAAGAAAACGCCCACCCCCACCGCGACGGCACGGGAACATTAGTCGTCGTGCACAACGGCATCGTCGAAAACTATCTGCATCTCAAGAACGCTCTCATCGCCAAGGGCCACAAGTTCGCCTCCGAGACCGACACCGAGATCATCGCCCACGTCATCCAGGACGAGTTCGAGCTCGCCGGCTCTGAAGCCCCCGCCCCCGGCACCCGCACGGTAGAAACCAATCTCAACGAAGCCGTCATCGCCTCCAACTCCCCTACCATCTCCCTCGAAGAAGCCGTGCGCCGCGCCGTCGCCCGCCTCACCGGGGCCTTCGCCATCGGCGTCCTCTCCGCCGCAGAGCCCGACAAGCTCGTCGCCGCCCGCATGGGCCCGCCCGCCGTCCTCGGCCTCGGCGAAGGCGAGTTCTTCCTCGCCTCCGACGTCCCCGGCATCCTCCACTACACCCGCACCATGTACTTCCTCCAGGACGGCGAAGTCGCCACCCTCACCACCTCCGGCATCCGCCTCACCGACTTCGACGGCAACGAAAAGCCCCTCCACCCTCAGCGCATCACCTGGGACCCCATCCAGGCCGAAAAGGCTGGCTACAAGCACTTCATGCTCAAGGAGATCAACGAGCAGCCCCGCGCCGTCCGCGACACCACCCTCGGCCGCGTCTCCTTGGACACCGGCCAAGTCTTTCTCCCCGACATGCGGATCACCCCCGAAGAGTTCCGCGTCACCACCGGCATCACCATCGCCGCCTGCGGAACCTCCTGGCACGCCGGCCTCGCCGGCAAGTTCATGATCGAGCGCCTCGCCCGCCTCCCCGTAGACGTCGACTACGCCAGCGAGTACCGCTACCGCGATCCCATCCCCAACGCCACCGAACTCGGTCTCCTCATCACCCAATCCGGAGAAACCGCAGACACCATCGCCGCCCAGCAGGAGCTCATCGCCAAGGGCAGCAAGACCCTCGCCATCTGCAACGTCGTCGGCTCCGCCGTCACCCGCCTCGCCGCCGGAGTCATCACCACCAACGCCGGCCCGGAAATCGGCGTCGCCTCCACCAAGGCCTTCACCGCCCAGCTCACCGCCCTCTTCACCCTCGCGCTTCACCTTGCCCAGGTTCGCGGCACGGTCACCCCCGAGCAGTCCCTGCACCTCGTCACAGAGCTCGCCGCCGTCCCCGGCAAGATCGAAACCATCCTCCGCTCCGTAGACGACCAGTGCTGCGACTTGGCCAAGGCCTTCAGCAACGTCCAGGACTTCCTCTTCCTCGGCCGCGGCATCCACTACCCCATCGCCCTCGAGGGAGCCCTCAAGCTCAAGGAGATCAGCTACATCCATGCCGAAGGCTACCCCGCCGGCGAAATGAAACACGGCCCCAACGCCCTCATCGACGAGTCGCTCCCCTGCGTCTGCATCGCCACCCAGGACCCCTCTGACCCAAGCTCCGTCCTCAAGTACGAAAAGACCCTCTCCAACATCCAGGAGGTTACCGCCCGCTCCGGCCGTGTCATCGCCATCGCCATTGAAGGCGACACCCACATCGCGCAACTGGTCGAGCACGTCATCTACATCCCACAGTCCCACGAGCTGCTCCTGCCCATCCTCGAAGTAGTCCCCCTCCAGCTCCTCGCCTACCACATAGCCGTCCGCCGGGGCTGCGACGTCGACCAGCCGCGCAACCTCGCCAAAAGCGTCACCGTGGAGTAGCCAGGGCCTTGATCAAAGTTCGTTTCGCTCGCCTCGGCTACACCGCTCTCCGCCACCTGCACCGTCTGCGCGCCGCGCTGCCGCTGCCGGCAGCGCGAAACTTCCTGTTGCTGCAGCACCACCGCGCGCTTGGCCCCACCGTCATCGACACCACCCTCGTCCGAGCCCTGCACGCCACCCTGCCCGACGCCCGCATCGTCATCGCCGCCAGCGGCATGGCCCTCGACATCTTCGCCAACAACCCCGCCGTCGAACGCCTCCTGCCCGCTCCCGACCCCCGTTTCAACCTCCGCGGAGCCGTCCGCACCCTCCGCCGCGCCAACCTCTTCAGCGGCGAACCCTTCATCGCGCTCCTCACCGCCGGCAACACCACCGCCCGGCACCACATCGCAGCGCTGCTCGCCGGAGCACACAACGTGCTCGGAATCGTCCACGCGGAAACCCAGCCCGGAGCTTTTCTCTCCACTAGCCCCTATCTTTCCGCCGCTCCTGTCTTCGCCCGGCCCGCGTCTACCGGCTCCGCATCCACAGGCTCCGCCTCCCCGCTCCTCCGCTACGACCGTCGGCTAAGCCGCGTCACCAACCTTCTCCAGTTCATCCCGCTCCTCGGCCACGGCGCGGAGCTCACCCGTCAAATCCTCCGCGACCCGGCCATCGGCGACCCAGCCCTCCCAGAGCCGGATCTTCAGGAACCTCGCATCTTCCCCGGCCCCTCCGCCACTGCGGCCGCGGCCGCCATCCTTCGCGACCACGGCATCGCCCCCGGCCGTCCCTTCGCCGTCCTCATCACGCAAACCCGCCCCGACCCCAATCGCACCTGGCCCGCCGAATCCTTCCGCGACATCGCCCGCTGGCTCCACCGCCGTCACGGCCTCCAGATCGTCTTCACTGGCACCGCCGCCGAGTCCGCCGCCATCGAAGCCATCCGCGGCCCGCTCGACATCCCTACCGTCAGCCTCGCCGGCCGCACCACCCTGCCTCGGCTCGCCGCCGTCCTCGCCGCCGCCTCCCTCGGTGTCGGTTTCGACACCGGAACCATGCACCTCGCCCGAGCCGTCGCCCTTCCGCTCGTCATCATCGCGCCGCCCTCCGGAGCCCCCATCGACTGGCTCCCCATCGGCCACCCCCGCGCCCGAATCCTCTACAGCGCCTACCGCCCACCAGCCTGCGACCACCCCATCCCCGGCGAACTCTCCACCGAATCCGTCCAGCACGAAGCCGAAGCCCTCCTCCACCTCTACCCACCCACCCAGGGCTGGCGAACCCCAAACCTTGAGGCGAACCGGACGGAGGACGTCACGCCCCGGGCGCCGTAAACAGAAAGCGTTTGTCATCTCGACCGAAGGCCGCGCCCTTGCGGCCGTAGCGAAGCAACCCCTGTATTGGGTGGCGACGTTGCTAAATGTGCAATGATCGGCTAATCATGGTCTGGTCGAGCACGTCATCTACATCCCGCAGTCCCACGAGCTGCTCCTGCCCATCCTCGAAGTAGTCCCCCTCCAGCTCCTCGCCTACCACATAGCCGTCCGCCGAGGCTGCGACGTGGACCAGCCGAGAAACTTGGCGAAGAGTGTGACTGTGGAGTAGGCAATGTCTTTCTAACCTCTGTTCCCATCGTGGGCGAGTTCCGTTAGGAGTCTTTGAAACTCGTTTCTGTTTCGATACAGAAGATTTGCTATTGACAATAAGTTCGAGTCACCGCAATGCTATGCCTGCAATTCAATACCTACTCGGACGAAGCCTATGTTGAGAAGTGGTCGTCTCCTGGCGCGGTTTGCGTTAGTCGCTCTGGTCATCTGTGCACGTCCGCCACGAACGGTAGCTCAGGCCACCCAAAATCGGCCATCTTCTGAGACTGTCACGGTCTCAGCTTCTGACCTTCGAGATCTGAGGCTGCAAGTGACTGCATTGCAGAAGCAGGTCGAAGAGGTCAAGAACCTACTCGCTTCGCAGAGAGCTGCATTGCCGGTAGGGGCGAGCAGGTCGCCCTCTCAGCCGCCGAACGTGAACCAGAAGATGACGCTGCCTTTCGTTCCTGAACAGACGAAGGGTTCCGCGAAGGCTCCTTTCGTTCTCGTCGAGTTCAGCGATCCCCAGTGTCCTTTCTGTATTGACTTCGCTAAACATACCCTGCCCACCTTCGATCAGGCGTATATCGCATCGGGAAAGATTCGGCTTTTGAGCGTCGAGTTTCCCTTGGAAAGCCATCCAGATGCGGAGAAGCTTTCACTTGCATCCCTATGCGCGGGAGAGCAAGGAAAGTATTGGCAGATGCATGATGCCCTGATGAACGCCAAGCCAGGTCAGGCGAATGACGCAATCTCTGCGGCACGGGCGGAGCTTGGCCTTGACGATCAGGCCTTCAGTAAGTGCACTGCTTCCAGCGCGTCAACAAAATCGCTGGACGGGCATGTTGAAGCCGCGAAAGCCGCGGGTGTATACAGCACTCCTACTTTCCTCTTAGGCCGAGTTGAGAATGGAGCTGTTCACGGTGTGACCCTCATTGGGGATTTGCCGCCCGAGCAGTTCAGCAAACAGGTAGAAGCTGCAATCGCAACACTCCAGGGAGGAAATGATGATCAGAAGAGCAAGAAGTAATCATCCCAGACCGTCACTCGCCGTCTGTCTCGTGGCTGCATTTGCAACCGCTGCTGTGGGCGGTGCGCAGACTCACACCATCCCCAGCCCACGCCAGCCTAATCTGCAGCCGGGCCAGTCAGTTTCCGGCAAGGATCACCCGGAGTTCTTCTCGCGGCGAATCGCTCTTGAGATGATTCTGAATCTGCTCACGATTGATCCTCAGGATGCTCTACATAGCCAAAATCGAGCCCGACTGATCGAGGCCAAAAGAATGCAGCTATCTACGAGTGACGCCGCTGTTCTCGAACAGGCAGTCGAGTCGTATCGGGTCAAGCGAGACGCACTCAACCTCCGTGCGCAGGCTCTGGTTGCGAGCGCGGGGCAAACGGGCCCACAGTCCTTCGCGTCCCTCAACACAGAGCGCAAGGCTCTCGTGGCAGACACGCTCCATCAACTCGGTCAGCAGCTTTCCGCAGACGGAAGGACCCGCATCAGCGGCTTCGTCGATGAGGTGATCTCTAAATCTGAGTTGCGCGCAACGTCGGTTGGAGGACAGAAATGATAATCAGAAACGGAATACGGATTCTTCTCTTTGCGGCAGCTATCGTCATTGTGTTACCTAAGATTCACGCGCAGGACAACATTACTTGCAATACCGACGACTTCGAAGCGAACAACTGTGGAGGTTGTGATTACGGCTACAACTTCGATGGAAGCTGCCAAGATGGCGGCCCATCTGGGGGCGCCGCCTGCCCGAGCAGTAATCCGTCTGTCTATTTAACCGTTTACAACGATATCGAAGACGATGGGAACGGTAATCTAGACATTTGGTCTACGACGTCAAATTCAGATGGTGACTATGGAGAGGGGACATTGCTTGCTTCTGTGAGCGGTTCTAACCCGGACGGCACGTCCATTACTTCCAACAGCGCATCTACATCTCAAAATGTTACCGTCTCCGCGTACACGACCGTAGAGAACTATACTCAATACGCAGATATGCCGGGAAATGGTCAGCTGACATTCAGCAATCAGATACAGTGGGCTTGCGGGCAGAACTCCTTTGCCATTTCCTACCCGACGTTCCGCATAACATATACATACGAGCAATGGGATGGAACGAGCACACCTCTTGGAGCTTCTTATAAAGATTGCCGATACCAGCCGAGTTGCCTCATTGGAACGCCGACATGTGCAGGAACATATTATGAAGTAACCCCTGCGGAGATCCCGTGTCACCCATGGCTACGTGTCTTCTTTGGCGTTGCAGCATATGGCAACGCCGCTGTCTGTCTTATACCAGGCATCGCGTTCCCCGTGGGCGGTTCGGGTAATTGCACCTAGAGGATGTTATGAGCTTACTTATCAGAGTATTCATCGGTGGAATTACGGCGATTGCGGTTGCCTCGGTGATTGTAATAACGCTTCTGAACAGAAGATACTCGCCAAACCTTTTTGGCCTTTCACCAAGCTTGCTCCTGCGGCCGAGGGTGGCTTTCGCGCTTCTCGTCATCTTTGCTTTGGGCGCACTGGCGGCAGATTTAATCGCTCGGAGCTTTCGGCATACATGATTGAACTGGCCGATGAGTTCACTGTCAGTGGGTGACGCCCGTGGCCTGAACACTGGCTGGGGCGGGTGGCCCACATCTGGGTGCCCCACATCTGACGCGGTCTCTTGCGTCAGATGTGGGTTCCGCTCTGCCGATGGCCGGAGTGGAGGCGCAGCGAAACGACTGACTTGCCTTCTCTGATGTGCCGGTGGCTCTACCCTGTCGGGACCCGCACCCTTGAGCCAACTCACCGTGGTAGCCCTGCTCACCCCTCGCGCTCGAGGCATAAGAGGAAGACGCTGAGCATGACCGTCTGGCGATGCTTCTAGCGAAAGAGCCAGTTTGTCCCGCTTATCTGATGGAGTTCAAAGACATTGTCGTCGTAGTCGCTGAAATATCGTTGCACAACGCCACAGTTCCTAATCTCGCCACCTTCAGCTCTAGCACCTGCTTCCAGTACGACTCGAGTTGCCTCCTCGATATCGGGCACACGGAGGGCGAAGTGCCTTTGCAAAGCGCCTTTGTAGGCCAGGCTAATGGCCGGATCATTCATGACCTTGCCGATTTCAACTAAATGTAGGTGCTGTGTGCTCGTGAGCTGGTACCAAACTCCATCAAAAGGAAATTCTGGACGTGTATCGCGTGAGCATGGCTGATGCGAGCCTTTTGGCGTTTGCGGCAGTCCGTGTCCCAACAATCGAGAGTAGAGTTCAACCGCCTTTCCGAGATCCTTTACTGGAAGACTCACGTGGTGAAGAGCCATAGGGAGGCCGCGGCCTTTCCAACGGCGAATTGCGGTCAGAATACAAAAAGCGCTCGCCAGTATGGCGGAGACAATAAGTCCGCCCCGGAGGCTGTCGGGAACAGTTCTTATGTGCAAAGCCTTAAAGGCAATCACGCAGGTGATTACGGATGACATCAGGCCCAGCAAATCGACGGTTGCTCTGAACCAAGATGCGTACATGCTTAAACTCCTCAGGCCTCATTGGAAAGCGTGCTAGCCCAATCATAACGACGGATGGCATTCTGCCCATTCGTACCCTCGCACTTGGGGCATGAGTGGGAACATCGAATGCCTGACAGCCTCACTTTGCCTTGCTACGATGTCCTAACCTCATGACACTGCTCGCTGACTGGCAAGTCTTCTGCGAAATCCTCGGCTCCGCCGCCGGAGCCCTCACCGGCCTCCAGTTCCTCGTCATGGCCCTCATCTCGGACATGCCCATGCGCTCCGGCGAGGACCAGGCCAGCGACGCCTTCGCCAGCCCCACCATCGTCCACTTCGTCGCCGTGCTCCTGCTCGCGACCTCCATGGCCATGCCCTGGCACGGCCTCCGCTGGCCCGGCGCCGGCTGGACGCTCCTCGGCGTGGTCGGCTTCATCTACACGCTTGTTGTTATCCGCCGCATGCGCCGCCAGCTTTCCTACCATCCCGTCCTGGAAGACTGGCTCTTCCACGCCATCCTCCCGGTTGTTGCCTACCTCAGCCTCACCGCCGCCGCTCTCCGCCTCGCAGCCCACACCCGAGGGGCTCTCTTCGGAATAGCCGGCGCGGCGCTCCTGCTGCTCCTCACCGGCATCCATAACGCCTGGGACAACGTCCTCTTCCTCGTCTCCCTCAAGCGCGAACGAATGTCCGGCCGCCAACCGCAGGGTGAGAAGTAACGCGTGGCTCAACATACCCCACATTTGGGTATGAGTGGGGAACATTGGGTGCCCATGCTGCTGTTATGTCTTTGCCGTTGCTGGTTTCTTTGCCTCTGCCGCTTCTGGGTACCCCCGGCCTTCAGGCTTGGGCCTCTCCAGTCCAGCGGAAGCAAAGGGCTTTAGCCCCTGGGGTATGGCTTCCTCTCCCGGCCGGACATCTCTCGGGAACCAGCAACTTTCCCACCCGCCACGGTTCTCCAGAGCAGGTGCAGACACACCTCAGGAGACCCTCCCATGAACAAGGCCCTCGCCATCTCAATCCTCTCGGCCGCTGCGCTGCTGGCTGGCTGCTCGCACCCGCAGTACGCCGGTCCACCGCCCCCGCCTCCCGGCATCCAGATCCACGATCAGGGCATTCGCGATGGCTTCGAAGCCGCCCGTCACGATGTAGCCGACGGTCACCCGCCGTCCTTCGCAGCCCACCCGCGCTACCGCAACCCGCCTGTCCCGCCGCCCGCCTGGCGTGACTACCGCTCCGGCTTCCGCCAGGGCTATGAGCAGTTCCTCCATCAGGGCCCACCCCCCGGACCCGGCTACTAGAAGCCGCCCCACTTGACAAAACCAATCCCCAAAGACGCCCCTCCGATCATTCCGGCTCGGAGGGGCATTTCGTAGGTCCGGATCTAAGGTCCCTGTTCTGAAGACTTTGCGCAAAAACCAGGGAGGGGAGGGTACAGGTACACTGAATAAGCTGCATTACGCAAGCCAAACACCATCCCAGGAGCATCCGTGTCCCAGCGCACTTTCAGCATCATCAAGCCCGACGCAGTGAAGAAGGGCTACGCCGGCGCCATCCTCGCCGAGATCGAAAAAGCCGGCTTCAAGCTCGTCGCCATCAAGAAGATCGGCCTCACCAAGTCCCAGGCCGAAGGCTTCTACTACGTCCACTCCGAGCGTGGCTTCTTCGACGAGCTCACCACCTTCATGAGCTCCGGCACTATCTTCCCCATGGTCCTCGAGAAGGACAACGCCATCGCCGACCTCCGCAAGCTCATGGGAGCCACCGACCCTGCCAAGGCAGACCCCGGCACCATCCGCAAGCAATTCGCCAGCTCCATAGGCGAGAACGCCATCCACGGCTCCGATGCCGAAGACACTGCCGCCTTCGAAATTGGCTACTTCTTCGCCGGCCTCGAGCTCAAGTAAGCATCAATGAAATAACGAAGCGGCTGCGGGCCATTCCCGCAGCCGCTTTGCTTTGCTTCAAAGCATTACTTCTGGAAGAGCTTCAGATCAATGCCTTCGCCCATCGCCTTGTAGCCGGCATCCTTCGGGTGAAGACTATCGCCAGAGTCATAGGCAGGATTGAATAGCTTCGGGTTCGCGGGATCCGCCGTCATCTTCTCGAAGTCAATCACCCCATCGAACTTGCCGCTATGGCGAATGAACTCATTCTCTGCCTGCCGAAGTATCTCTCCAGCAGGCGAAGAGTACTTGGCTTTGCCATAAGGTGTGAGCGTAGCCCCGATCACTTTGATGCCATGAGCATGAGCGCGGTCGATGAGTTGCATGAGGGCAAACTTCAGGTCATCGGCCGTGATGATGTCATATGGCTTCACTGGATCAGCGGCATGACCGATGTCGTTGATACCTTCGAGTATGACAACATAGCGGGCTCTAGGCTGAGCGATCACGTCCCGGTCAAACCGTGCAAGCGCACTGGGCCCGGTGGTGTCATGCAGCAACCGATTGCCGCCGATGCCCTCATTCAGAACACCCAGGTGCGACGTCTTCTTGTCGGCTTGCAGCCGGCGAGCCAGCACGTCGGGCCAGCGGGCGTTGGCGTCTCTGGTGGACAGCGCGCCGTCCGTGATGCTGTCGCCGAAGGTAACGATCGCGGCGGCATTGGCAGAGGCTGAGACTTCGACGCCTTTCAGGAAGTACCAGGCGGTGATTGGCTTGCTGTCGGTCAATGTTGCAGCCGCTAGCTGATTCCCGGCGGCCATCGCGTTCGTCTGGTCGGCAAAGCCGTGAGAGGTGATGGTGGTCATCGGCTGGGCCCGAAGGAACGTTGTCACGACGAGGTCTGCAAGGCCAGGCAGGTTCAATGGGGCGGCGTCGCTGATGACCATCGCTCCGGGAGGGATGCTGATACCGGGTGCACCACCAAACGTCAGCGGTAGGCTTGCACCTTGAGCGGATGTGCCGGTTGAGTTGCCTGCAAGCGAGACCTGCGCGCCATTGATCTGAAGAGGATTCACTCCAAACTCATTGGTGAAGACCACGCGGACCGAGCTTCCGCCGAGCGAGACGTGCACGGTCTGTCGCAAGGTGGTGTCGGCGGTGAGAAAGTCACCCTTGTTGGTGTTGCCCATGGGTGATGTAGCCCAGGTGCCAACCCAGTTGGTTTGGGCATCGAGCTTCAGCCCACTCAACAGAAGAGCGGCTCCGGCAAGGAGGAGGGACGTAAGGCGAGGCGAAGAACGGAAGATCATGTAAGGCCTTTCGGTGAATGACGCCAAGAAGAAGGCGATGCCGAGGACCATCGTACATCTCGTGCATGGACTGTTCTTGCTGGAGTTTGCTCACGTATAGTGGCAGAGCGCGAGGAACGATTTTCGAAAGGCACCTAGGAATGAAGCTGATTCACGCTACTCTGCTTTGCATGATGACTGTTTCGCCAGTGGCTGTTGCGGCCGTCGCCCATGGCGACTTCGGGAGGCTGCCGGACGGTTCTACAGCGCAGATCTTCACGCTTACCAGCCCGGCGGTGGAGATGCGGGTGACGACCTTCGGTGCTCGCGTGGTCTCGCTGAAGACGAAGGACCGCAACGGCAAGATGGGCGACGTGGTGCTTGGTTATGACGACGTCGGTGGCTATGTCAACGACACCAAGACCTACTTTGGCGCGGTGCCGGGGCGTTATGCGAACCGGATAGCCAATGGCAGGTTCTCGCTGGAGGGCCATGCTTACTCGGTCAGCGTGAACGATGGGCCAAACATGCTGCATGGTGGCAAAGATGGATTCGAGCGTCGCAACTGGGCGGCTAAGGAAATTGCGAATGGCGTGGAGTTTTCGCTGGTGAGTCCGGATGGGGACCAGGGATTTCCGGGGACGCTGACGGCGCATGTGCGGTACACGCTGAATGGCAATGTGGTTTCCATTCAGTACAGCGCGACGACGGATAAGCCGACCGTCGTGAACCTGACCAATCATGCGTACTTCAACCTTGGCGGCGTCGGGAGCGGCACGATCCTGGACGAGAAGCTGACCATTGACGCGGACAAGTTCACGCCGGTCAACTCAACGCTGATTCCTACCGGTGAGTTGAGGCCGGTGGTGGGGACGCCGTTCGACTTCACGAGGCCGGAAGCGATCGGTTCGCGCATCGGAGCGAACGATGAACAGCTTCATTTCGGCAAGGGCTACGACCACAATTGGGTGTTGCGCGGTGCACCGGCGTCTTTACACCCGGCGGCGAAGGTCTACGACGAAGGCACTGGACGCGTGCTCAGCGTGGCTACGACGGAACCGGGCGTGCAGTTCTATACGGGTAACTTCCTCGATGGCAGCTTCTCTGGACCGCACGGCAAGTACACGCTGCGCACGGGGCTCTGCCTGGAAACGCAGCACTTTCCTGACTCTCCTAACCATCCTGCGTTTCCTACCACTGAGCTGAAGCCTGGGCAGACCTACCGCAGTGAAACAACCTGGACCTTCACGACGAGCAAGTAGTTCCTGCTCGCCTGTGGGGGTACCCCCCCTCCCGTTTTCATAAGTTCCTTCTTTGCCACACTTTATAGAACCTATGCTCGCTAAAGTATTGCAAACGAACAAGTTATATGCAAAGTCCTCATTCCTTTGGACTTAGAGCTATGGCTGAAGCCACGGATTCTTCCCGTCCAGCTTTCCTTGTCGAAGGCAGATTTACCCAAGGGAGCTTTGATCAAGTCCTCCAGAGTTGTCGCTGCTGCGGCGAAACGCAGATTCCCTACGGAACGACAGCAAAAAAGATCGAGGTCTAACCTATCGAACCTTGATCAGAGGTTCCTCTATCCATTCTAGAAAATGGCGAGAATAAGCGTGCAAGTTTATCTCGTTTGGAAATCAACGGCTTAGCCGAGGTGAGGCTTGACATGGTTTGGGGGCAGCTTTGGCAGCGCTCCTTCGTTCTAACGCAGGGACGCGATCTCGCGGTCCAATGCGGCCAACTGGGAAGCGTCCAGCTGACCGCGAATCTGCAGCAGAATGTGCGCGTTGGCTTTCGCTACTTCAGCGCGTGCCTGGGTGACACGGTCGATGGCTGCGAAGACCTTGGTTTCGTCGGATAGATCGGCGCTGGACATCGTGCCCAGCCGAGCTTCTTCGCGCTGAAGATTGGTGTAGAGCTGCACGAGGTTGCCCTTGCCCGATTCGAAGATGTCGTCCATCTTCTTCTGCTGGTCATTGCGCAGGCTCAGGCTGCGGGCCATCTTCTTGTCGTCCCACCAGCGACCAGGGGGACCCAGCACGGGAGCGTTGTGCGGGGCGGCTCCCGAGGGGTTCATTCTTTCGCCGCCACGATTCCCCATACCCGCGCCCATACCGCCAGCGCCCGGAGCGCCCATGGCTCCGCCGGGACCGCCAGGACCGCCACCGGGTCCACCGGGCCCTCCCTGACCACGCTGAGCAATCGCGCAAGGCGGCGCGCAGAGCAGGGCGCAGACCGCGGCAGAGCCCAGCAGGGCGGCCAACGTGAGGGAACGGATTGTGGGGAAGGAGGTCAAGGTGGTTGTTTGCGTGGTCGTATGGGGTTAGAAGTTAGTTATTGGATCGGTGCGGCTGCCCGGCTGACGCGCAAACCGTACTCCTGCTCCGGCGAGGGAGCTGAGGCGCCGAGCTCACGGTCGATATTTTCCAGCATACGGTTGTCGTTAGCGATCTGCTCGTCGCGCGCTGCTACCGGATTATCGACAGGTCCAGTGGAAGCAATCATAGTTTGTTGCGGAGCTTCCGCGTTCCCGAAACCCAATTCGTGACGAATGGAGGGTACAGAGATGCCGACCGCGAGAACGGCGGTCGCCGTGGCTGCCCAGATCGCGCGGGGCAGCCATGCAGACGTCCTCGACGGAACTGGCGTGGGAAGCGTGGCGGAGCGGCGCTCACTCCAGGCAAGCGACACGGCGCTAAAGGCGGCCATGGGCGCACCGGCTTCGGCAAGGCGCATCTGGCAATCCTCGCAGGCGGCGAGATGGGCGGCGGGCTGGGTAGCGAGGTCGCCAATCAGCGCATCGTCCAACTGGTCTTCTGTAAGGTGGTCAACTTGAAACGTGGAGTTCATCGTGTTCTCCCGGACGTGGCTGCCGGCTGTCCTGACGCAGCCGCGTTTTGCGACGCAGTATTTTGCGAAGCTACCTGGGCGCGGACTGACTTGAGGGCGCGGTGCAGGTGGGTCTTGACAGTATTAACAGGCATCTTGATGGTTTCCGCGATTTCCGCGAGCTCCATTTCCTCAGAAAAACGCATGAGGAAGATGGTTCGCTGGTTCGGTGAAAGATTTTCGAGAGCGGCCTGCACCTGTGCCGTCTGCTCCCTGGCAAGAATACGACGTTCCGGCGAACTCTCATTGGAGGGCAGGAAGCTGGCGGCATCGGTGACGTCAATGGCCGTAGCGCGGGCCTGACGCCAGAAACGAAATTTTCCCAGCCGCTGCTGATCGCGGATGAGGTTGAGGGCGATCGAGGTCAGCCAGGTGTTCACGGAGCAGTCACCGCGGAAGCTGGCGCGACCGTTCCAGGCCTTGAGGAAGCAGTCCTGGGTGATGGTCTCGGCGAGGTCGGCGTCCCCGATGGAGAAGGCGACGAAGCGCAGCAGGCGGGGACGGTAGGTCCGAACCAGCGTTTCGATGTCGTCCAGCTCTGTGGCAATGGGCGCGGCAATGGTGGCTGCCTGGGGAAGATCGGCCATGGATGCGTGGGCGGCTTGGAGCGCAATCTGCATAAGAGGGGAGACGGAAAGCCTTTCGCTTCTGATTACAGGACTCCCGAATCCTGAAGTGTCCGGTTGAGCTGTACTCGCCTGTGCCTCTTGGGACGGTATTACGGTTCGGGAGTTTACGCGTATAAGGCGCTTTGCTTTGACCCGTCTGTGACATCCGTTTGGGATCTCCCCTGAGCTCTCGTGCCGCTGTACTCCCCCCTCCGGACGAACTTCCGTCCACCTTTACGCTACTCGAACGAAACGCTACTCGAAACGAAGCAGGACAGAGCCCTTCCCACCAGCCCGGCCGCAAAGGCCGGGCTTTTCGGGGCCCGGAGTTCGTCGTAGCCCGAGGTTTTCTAGCCTATGAGATGTCTGAAGCTGCTCCGTCCTTTGCTCCGCTCGCTGTGGGTGACGTTAGCCGGTGTCTGCTCGTTAGCCGGTGCACTTCCTGCTCAAGACGCGGTGTCGATCCACCAGATCATGGTGGCTTCCCCTGGCATTACGGGATACACCAGCTACTTCCTGCCGGACTCGCTCTACCTCTGCTCTCACGAGAAGCCTGATCGCAATGCCGAGCCGGCGTATCCGGGGACCTATACCGTGACTGCGACGGATGGGACGATCACGCACAGTGCCACCTACTCACTGGTGGTTACGGCGAAGCAAGGGGCTCCGTGCGTCAGGATTCTGCCTTGGCTTTCTCGGTGAGGTGCCGGGCGTCGGGCTGGACGAGGTACTCGTCGACGAAGACGGCGAGGAGCGCGGCTGTGGGCACTGCTACCAGTGCGCCGACGACGCCCGCGAGAGCTGAACCGGCGAGCAAAGCGATGAGGACGGCGAGGCCGGCGAGGTCCACGCTGCTCTTCATGATGCGTGGCGTGAGGACCGCGTTTTCAATCTGCGTGTAGATGCCGTAGAAGATGAGCACGCCGGCCATCTTGCCCCAGGAGTCGAGCGCGGCAACGCCCGCGGCGAGGAGGATGGTGATGACTCCGCCGGCAACCGGGATGATGTTGAAGAGGCCCATAAGGAGTCCAAGCAGGACGAAGTAGCGAACGTGCAGGAAACCGAAGGCGATGGTGCTGGCGACGCCAAGGATGATCATGAGCGATCCCTGGCCGATCAGCCACTTGCTCACGCGCAATTCGGCGGCCTGCATGGTTTTGGCGAGGCGGCCTCGCTTGTAGGCAGGGAAGAACGAGAGGAAGTAGTAGTAGGCGAACTCGCCTTCCAGCATGAAGTAAATGCAGAGGATGAAGGCGGTGACGAGGTCAAGCGTTTTCTCGAGAATCTTAGGGATGGAAGCGAAGATGTAGCCGGCGGCAGAGGATGCGATGGCCTCCGCTTTCGCTCCTATTTGATCGAGACCGATCTTGTTGGCGATTGGAATTTTCTTCAGCTTGGCAACGAGCTCGGGGATGCGCTGGGGTGTGTCGGCGGCGAAGTGCTGGACGTCATTGATGACGGGGGGCAGAGCCACCGCGAAGAACGCACCGAGGGCCAGGCCGACGATCGCGATGAGGATCAAGATGGCTACAGGCCTGGATGGGCACCAACCCTTGATGCGGATGCGCTGCACCATCTGCACCATGGGCATCAGCACCACGGCGAACAGGGCGCTGACGTAGACGATCAGCAAAACCTCGTGCATCCTCCACGCCGCGGCGAGAAAGATGAGCACGCCAAAGAAAAAGAGGATGTTGCTGCGCACGGCGCGGGAGCGTTGCACCTCGTGGGGCGGCAGGGGTTGGGCTTCGGCCTGGTCTTGCAAATCTTGCGCGGACTGGGCGCCCTGGTCCGGGGCTGACGTGAGTTCGGGGGGATTCAGCGGAGGACTCCTGACATGTTTCTCGTGCGAGCGGTGTTCCGTTGTGATGCGCGCGGAGGAACGTCGGGGTGTCTGTTACTCGCTAGAAGCCCAGGATGACGCGGAGGTGTTCTGTGAGGGCCTGGGGAGTGTAGCCGGTGGTGTTGAGCGTGTGGGTTGCGATTTGAGCGTAAAAGGGTGCGCGGAGGTCGTAACGCTGGTGGGCCAGGGCGGGGTCGGCGAAGACCGGGCGGGATACGGCGCCGGGTTCGGCGGCCTGGGCGAAGCAGCGGGACTGGAGGGTTTCGAAAGAGCCCTGGAGGAAAACAACGGCGGTGCTGGGGGTTTCGCGGAGGAGGTGGCGGTTGGCGGTGGTTTCGGGGGCGCCACCGCCCAGCGCTAGAACGATCTGCCTGCGATTGAGGCAGTCGGCCAAGGCGAGGGATTCCTGCTGGCGGAAGTGGGGCTCGCCGTGCTGGGCGAAGATCTCTGGGACAGGAAGGCCGACGCGCCCGGTGATCGCATCGTCGAGATCGACGAAGGACCAGCCGAGGCGGGTGGCTAGCAGGCGGCCAAGAGTCGTTTTGCCCGAGCCCATGAAGCCGGTGAGGACTATGCGCTCGAGCGAGGACGTACTCACGGCGCGATGGGACTACTTGCTGTGGTCCGAGGAACTTGAAGGACCGGAAAGATCCTTGGGTTCCAAGGGCTCTCTGGCGTCCAATGGCTCGATACCTTCGGAATCATCGGAGTCTTCCGTGTCATCGGAGTCGCTGTTCATACGGCCCTGGATCTTGTTCCATAGGTCGTCGCTGGGCTCGTGCGTGGGCTCGAAGAGGGCCTTGGCGGTCTCAGCGATGGTTTCGAGATCGTGGACCAGCTCCGACGCGCTGGGGTTGGCAGCGAGGAAGGTCTGAAGGCGGGGATCTTCGGAGACCTTGCCGCCACCGGCGAACAGGTCTGGAAGGATCTCTTCAAACTGGGCCGGTGTGAGCGTTGCGAAGTCGATGGTGCTGAGGTCACTCACTGGACAAGCTCCCGTGCCACGCCGCTCTCGAGGGGAGGCAACTGATCGGGCTGACGGAGGAGTTCGCGGAGCTTGAGACGGGCCTTGTGCAGCTGAGATTTCGAGTTGCCGGTGGAGCACTCAAGCATATTGGCAATTTCATTGTGCTCGAAGCCTTCCACGTCATGGAGGACGAAGACCATCCGGTAGCCCGGGGGCAGGGATGCAACGGCGCGCTCCAGGGTGACGCGGTCGACGGAGCCTGCGAGCTGTGGGTCGCGGGAGCCGAAGTCGCGCTTGGGGGCGTCTTCCTCGCTCGGGTTGATGGTTTCTTCCAGTGAGACGAGCTGGAGGCCCTTTTTACGGAGGTGCATCAGCACGAGGTTGACCGTGAGACGGTGCAGCCAGGTGGAGAATGCGGACTCCCCGCGGAAGCTGCCGAGTTTGCGGAAAAGATGGAGGAACGCTTCCTGGGTCATGTCTTCGGCTTCAGAGACGTTGCCGAGCATGCGGAGGCAAAGCGTATAAACGCGGCGCTTATGCAGCGCATAAAGCTTCGAAAAGGCGTCCGGATCGCCGTTCTTGGCGCGCTCGATAGCTTCCGCTTCGCCGGCGATGGGAGGGTTCCGCTTGAACAAGCCGGGTGTTGTCTTTGGTTGCATTGTGAAAGGGCCTTGTACCTGCATGAAAACTCCCGGTCAGTACGAACGTGCTCCGCCAGGGTTTCGCAAGGACAAGGGTATCGTATTTCACACCTTTGCCGCGCTGGCTTCGCAGGGTGCTGATTTGGACGGCTGGAGTTCTTTTCAGGTTGCCGCCGGGCCTGCGCGTGCCAGAAAGCAGCCAACAACAAGCAGAAAGTGGCCGGGTTGCTGCCGGTTCCGGCGGGTAATGCAGTGAGTAGAGGGCCTGACAGATCTTTAGGAGCCTATAAAACGGGCGTAGAGGCTGCGGGCGAGGGCTACGTCCGTTGTGCCCTGGATGAGGGCTCGGCCGTCGGGAAAGACCGTGAGGGTGTGGGGAGAGCGCTCGAAACGGAGCAGAAGGCCGTTGGACCTGACCGTTCCCAGTGGCGACAGGCGTGCGTGGAGGGCGGCGAGGTCGACGGGCCGGTGGTGTTCGTGGATCTGGACGGAGTTTCGGCCGCACAGGGTGATTTGCGGGCGGTTCGCTCCGGCTAGGTAGCGGAACTGCCGTTTCCCGCAGACTTCGCAAGCCGGGTCGGGCTCGGAGGCGTCGAGTTCGGAGCGCTCGCCGGTCCAGAGATCGTAGGTAAGCAGGGTGCGGCGCATGGCGGCTACGTTGCCGGAGAGGAGTTTGAGGGCTTCGGTAGAGGCGATGGAGGCGGCGAAGTTGACTGCCGTGGAAAGGATGCCGGCGGTGTCGCAGGTTTCAATGTTGCCTGAAGGCGCGGAGGGGAAGAGGCAGGAGAGGCAGGAGGATGAGGGTTCAGGGCCCGGAGCCCAGGGTCCAGAAAGCGGCTCATTTGGATGGACGGGCGGTTCCGCTTTGCCCTCTGAACCCTGGATTCTAGACCCTGAACCCCCTCGACTTGGAAGGATGTTCATGGTGGCGGCGTAGGATCCTACGGCTGCGGCGTAAATCCAGGGGGTGGCGGTGGAGACGGCGTAGTCGTTAAGGAGGTAGCGGGTTTCGAAGTTGTCGGTGCCGTCGAGGATGAGGTCGGCTCCGGTGAGGAGCTCGTGGATGTTGCCAGGGATGAGGTCGGCTACGTGGGCCGTGATGTCTACGGCGGAGTTGAAGGCGGCGATGTGACGGCGGGCGGCTTCGGCCTTGGGGAGGGCAGCTGCTGCGTCGGCCTCGTCGAAGAGGACCTGGCGCTGGAGGTTGGAGGGCTCGACGAAGTCCCGGTCGATGAGGGTGAGGTGGCCGACGCCGGCTCGGGCGAGGAGGCCGGCGGTGGCGGCTCCGGTGGCTCCTATGCCGACGATGACGGCGTGAGCTTGTGAAAGGCGCTGCTGACCGGCATCACCGAGGGGTTTGAAGAGGATTTGGCGGGAGTAACGGTCTTGGTCACGGCGTTGGTCGGGGTCAGGGTCTGCGGGGTACTGCATGGGCAAAGTATAGAAGTAGCGGGTTAGCGGGTTAGCGGATGATCGATGCCGGACTGATTTTGGTGGCTGCCTCGGAAGGTTGTGGCAGGCCCGGGAAGGCATACCCCAGTTGCGAACAAAGTTTTGGGCTACCAGCCCGGCTGATTGGCGAAGCTGAGAAACCCAAACCTGAAGGCCTGGGTACCCGAAGCCAAGGAGGAACCCTGTTGCGTGGCGTCCAGCGGCTCACCCATGCCGCGGCAGGCTGCGCCATGGTGGCACCCAGTATGGATTTGCAGGCCGGAAGCAAGAAGCTGGTTCCTGAGTTGCGGGCGTCGTTTGCATTGGATGAATTCGGTACCAGCGTGGGCACTCAGGTAGCGAACCCGAGCGGGATAGACTGCATCGTAGGCGTAAGCGCTCTTTTCAGATCGTCGTACGTCAATTTCAGGAGATTGCCGACGGCTCGCCCCAAAAACGGGGCAAGTCTGCGAGTGAGGCCCCTATTGCACCGTTTGAAGCACCCATGCGTTGAGCAGAAGAGATTGACCCGGGCTATGACCGGAGGCGCAAAGACGTCCGGACGCGCAAGGACGCGTCTTTGTCTGGCGGGTGCGATTCTGCTGCTGTGTGGTGGTGCGACGGGGCTTGAGGGCCAGGCAACGGGTGCGACTTCAGGCGCCGCGGTGGGACAGCAGGCGCAACCGCCGGCCAGCACCAATCCGAGTGCACCGACTGCGACCCCGCAGGCGGCAACCAGTTCGAGCGCGATGACACCGGCGGGAACGCCGGGGTCCGCTCAAAATGAGCCGGATGTGACGAACACGCTGCCGGCGCTCGCGACCAGCATCTGGAGTCAGGGCGGAAAGACGATCGCCGCGGTTCGCTTTAACGGCATTAGCTTTGAGCAGGACGATCCGACGCTGGCCCGGTTGAAGCAGGCGGCGGGCAAGCCGCTGGACCCGGAGAAGGTTCGAAATGATCTCCGGACGCTGTTCGCAACCGGCCGCTACCGGGATATTGCGGTGTATGGCGAGCCGAATGGGACGGGAATCACGCTGGTGTTTGCGGGTGTGCCGCGGTACTACGTGGGCCGCGTGGTGATCGAGGGCGTGAGCCAGGAGCGGCTAGCCAGCCTGCTGGAGTTCGCGACCAAGCTGGACCCCGGAACGCCCTATACCGAGAAAGCAATTCCAGCGGCGGTGGATGGGGTGAAGCAGAGCCTGGCGCAGAATGGCTACTTTGCGCCCGAGGTCTTCGTAGACCAGTTGAAGGACGACAGCGGCGACCAAGTGAATGTGTTCTTCCATGTGCGTTTGGGCCCGAAGGCGATTGTGGGCAAGGTGTACCTGGAAGGCAAGGATACGGGGATCAGCAAGCTGCAACTCCGCCGCGGTGGCGGACTGGATTGCGGCAAGATTGCGACTCTGCTGGACCGAGCAATACGGCGCGAGTGCGATGTGAAGATCACGCGCGACACTTCGAGCAATGCGCTTTCAGGCGTGCGCACGTACTACCAGAAGAAAGACCGCCTGGAAGGCACGGCGAGCCTGCAGAAGCAGGAGTACCGGCCGGTGCAGAAGCAGCTTGATTACACGTTTGGAGCGGACCAGGGGCCGATTGTGAATGTAGACATCAACGGCGTGAAGGTGGCAAAGGCTCGCAAGAAGCTGCTGATCCCGATCTACCAGGAGAGCGCGGTCGATAACGATCTGCTGAACGAAGGCGCTTTCAACCTGAAAGACTTTCTACAGCAGCAGGGCTACTTCGACGTGGAAGACAGCGTGAAGCTGGTAGGCGAGGGAACACCCAGGGTGGATGTGGTGTACACGGTGGTGCCGGGCAAAAAGCACAAGGTGACTTCGCTGACGCTGAAGGGCAACAAGTACTTTGACACGGACACGCTTTCCGCGGGGTTCCGCGTGAAGAAGGCGGACCTGTTTACGAAGTCGGGAACGTACAGCGCGCAACTGGTGAAGGCCGACATTGCCAACATCGAGGCGATCTACCGCGCCAGCGGCTTTACGCATGTGAAGGTGACTTCCAGCGTGCAGGATCTCGACAAGGGGCCAAATGGACGGCCGTTGAAGGAATCCGAGATCAAGGTGACCTATACGGTGGATGAGGGCACGCAGCAGACGTTCGGCAATGTTTCCCTGGACGGCGTGAGTCCGGAACGCGAGCAGAGGGTGAAGGCGCTGACGAGCACGGAGAGCGGCCAGCCGTTTTCGCTGACGACGCTTTCTAACGACCGCGACTCGATCCTGAGCTACTACCTGACGAACGGCTATGACCACGCGACTGTGGAGATCAAGCAGACGATTGAGAAAGACGATCCGACGAAGACCGATGTCGGACTGGAAGTGAGCGAGGGCGAGCAGGTGACGATCGACCACGTGCTGCTGAGCGGCGTGGAGCGAACCAGGCCCAAGGTGGTGGAGTCGCAGATGACGGTGCATGCGGGCGATCCGCTGAACCAGGGCGCGATTCTCGAAACGCAGCGCAACCTCTACAACCTGGCGCTGTTCAACGAAGTGAACGCGGCCGTGCAGAATCCAACGGGCGACGCCCTGCGCAAGAACGTGCTGGTGCAGGTGACCGAGGCCAAGCGGTGGGACGTAACCTATGGCTTCGGGTTTGAGGCTCAGACGGGGACGCCGGCGGTGGTGCCCGGCGAGACTCGCGGATCGACAGCGGCGCAAAACGGCAAGGCAGGCGTGAGCCCGCGTGTTTCGCTGGACGTTTCGCGCATCAACTTCCGCGGAACGCAGCAGAGCCTGACGCTGCACACGACCTACGGCCTGTTGGAGCAGCTGGCGACGCTGAGCTTCAATAACCCGAACCTGCTGGGCAAGCGGAATTTGACGGCCACGATTTCGGGCGGCTACTCAAACGTGCAGAACATCACGACTTTCCAGGCGCAGACGCTGCAGGGCGACTTCCGCGTGAGCCAGAAGGTAGGCAAGGCCGATAACTTCATCTACGACTTCCAATACCGGCGGATCACGGTGGATTCGAACAGCCTGGAGATTTCGCCGAATCTGATTCCTCAGCTCTCCGAACCGGTGAAGGTGGGTGGCCCGGGACTGACATACTTCCACGACACGCGCGACCCGACGCCGCTGGATGCGACGCGCGGGCAGTACTTCTCGCTGCAGGAGTTTATTTCGGATTCGATCTTCGGGTCCGACACGAACTTCAACCGGCTGGACGTTTCGCATTCTTCCTACTACACGTGGGGAACAAAGCATAAGTACACGTTTGCGCGGAACCTGCGGGTGGGTTTCGAGAACGTGTTCGGTTCGGCGAGCAATGGGACGACACAGGCGCTGGGAATCACGAACTGCCAGGGAGTGCTGGCGACGACAAATGCTTCGTGCAACCCGATTCCTCTGCCGGAGCGCATGTATGCGGGCGGCGCGACGTCGCACCGCGGATTCGGGATCAACGATGCTGGACCTCGCGACCTGACGACGGGCTACCCGGTGGGTGGCTCGGGCGTGGTGGTGAACAGCTTTGAGCTGCGGCTTCCGCCGCCGACTCTGCCGGTGGTGGGCGATAGCGTGAGTTTCGTGATCTTCCATGACATGGGCAACGTGTTCCGGTATCCGGGCGACATGTTCACCAGCATCAAGAACTTCCACCAGCCGGACCAGGATGTGTGCCGGCAGGTTCCGGCGAAGGGGACGCCGGTTGCCGTGCTGGAAAACAATACCGGCGCCTGCAACTTCAACTACTACTCGCATGCAATCGGCCTGGGCGCGCGGTACAAGACGCCGGTAGGGCCGATTCGTCTGGATCTTTCGTACAACCTGAATCCCCCGATCTACCCGGTGTTTTACGACTACACGACCAACAGCCCGTACGTAGGGCAGGCCAGCCACTTCCAGTTCTTCTTCTCGATTGGGCAGGCGTTCTGATGACGATGCGACTGGGACAACTCGGGATGGCGGCGGTGTTGGGGCTGAGTGCCTCGGCCGCAATGGCGCAGGGTGGGACCACGGCGCAGAAGGATAGCGTGCCCGCGAGGGCGACGACGGCACCGGCGGATGCGGCGCCGAAGATGCCGAAGGTGAATGGCGAAGAGCTGGATCGCGTGGTGGCGATCGTGAACGACGATCTGGTGCTGGATAGCGATGTGAGCGAGGAAGAGCGTTTCGAGAAGCTGCAGCCGATCGGGCTTTCGGGGGCGGCTGCGACGTTCGACCGGAACCGGGCGATCGAACGGCTGATCGACCGCGATCTGATTTTGCAGCAGGCGAAGCAGGAGCCGGGGCTCGAGGTATCGGATGAGGATCTCGACAAGCAGCTTGCGGCGCTGAAGAAAGAGCTGCCGGGATGCAAGAAGATGGATTGCACAACGGCGGCAGGGTGGAACCGGTATTTGACGGAGAACGGGTTTACTCCGGATGCGTTCCGCGACCGGTGGCGGCAACGGATGCAGGTGCTGGCGTTCATCGAGGAGCGATTCCGGACGGGGGTCCGGATACAGCAGGCGGATATCAAGAAGTATTACGACACGATGATGCTGCCGGAGTACGAGAAGCAGCACCAGACGCCCCCGCCGCTGGAAAAGGTGAGTGAGCCGATTCAGCAGGTGCTTCTGCAGCAACAGGTAACGGCGCTGCTGAGCGACTGGCTGAAGCAGTTGCGCGCGCAGGGAAGCGTAGCTGTACTGCATCCCGGGGAGTCGGCGCCATGAGCGAGTTGAATTTAAATACGTCCCCCACTCCCAGCGAGAAAGCCGCTGTGAATGAACCACCCGCGCGCAAGACGCACCGTCTGCGGCGGTTTTTGCTGTGGACCGTGGGCGTGGTGGCGGTGCTGCTGGTGGTGCTGGCGGTTGGACTGACCTGGTACACGAAGACCGATGACTTTCAGCACCGGGTCGGCGGGCAGGTGGTGTCGATCCTGGAAGATGCTACCGGGGGCAAAGTCGAGGTTGGGCATATCGGGTTCGATCTGTGGCATTTGGCAATCGAGGTCGACGGGCTGGTGATCCATGGCACTGAACCCGCGGGGGAGATGCCGTACCTTTCGGCCGCGAAGATTTTTGTGCGGGTGAAGCTGAATATCTTCCTGTCGCACGTGATAGGCAGCGGGCCGCAGAGCCATGTGGGGCTGAACTACCTGCGGGTGGAGCAGCCGCATGTTCACCTGATTGTGGATAAGGATGGCAAGACAAACCAGCCGGTTCCGAAAAAGCCGAGCACAAGCACGGAGCCGGTGCAGAATACGCTGCTGGACTTGCAGGCCGGCAAGGTGGAGCTGGCGGACGGGTTGGCGATCCTGAACGATAAGGCGATTCCTTTCGAGCTGGCGGCGAACCAGCTGAACGCCGAGGTTCACTACATCCCGGGAAATGACCGGTATGGCGCGACGATCGACCTCGCGGACCTGCGGACGAAGATGCAGAAGGAGCCGGAGGTGCAGTCGAAGCTGCACCTGACGGCGGAGCTGGGCCGCGATATGGCCGCGCTGCAGACGTTCGATTTTGAGACCGGCGCGAACTCGCACCTGTCGGCGAATGTGCTGATCAACCACTTCAACAACCCGGAGTGGCAGGCGAAGGCGAATGGATCGCTGGATCTGAAGCAGATTGGTCTGCTGACGGCGGTGGAGGGGATTACCGGGCGGCTGGACCTGGATGTGAACGGGCGCAATTGCACGGTGACTCCGCAGGTGGCGCAGCAGAACCCGGGGTTCTGGAAGCGGCATGAGGAGGCTCGGGCGGCGAAGAAGCACCCGGTGACGCCGGATGAGAAGATGCTGCCGCCGAGCGGGGATTGCAAGGCAGGCTACCTGATGGTGGGGACGATCAAGGGTACGGGCGTGGGCTACAACGACGCCAATGTTCATGCCAGTGATGTGAACCTGGGCTCGCAACTGCACGTGACTCCGACGGAGCTACTGTTTACGGCGCTGACGGCACGGCTGCCGGGCGGGGGGACGATCGGTGGGCAACTGAAGATCGAGAACTGGCTGGGCGAGGTTCCGGCCAGCGCTCCGGCGACCAGCGCGACGACGGTGGCGGCGGCGCAGACGGCGAACAAGGCGGCGGTGGGTGTAGGAGCAAAGCCTCCCGTGGATACTGTGGCGCTGACACCGGTGGGCCGCGCGCATGCGTACCTGACGGTGGATCTGAAGGGCATCACGCTGCGGACCATCATGGACATCACGGAGCCGAAGAACCACAGCGACCTTGGGCTGGACACGCAGGTGTCGGGACCGGTGAAGGCGGAGTGGGGCGGGCCGGTTTCGAGCATCGCCGATAGTGTGATCGTGGATGCGGCGCTGGATCTTTCGCCGGAGGGCAAAGCGAGCAGCCGCTACAAGCAGAGCGTGCCGGTGAGCGGCACGGTGCGGGCCCGGTATGAAGGCAAGACGCAGGTGGTAAACATCGACACGGTTGACCTGCATACACCGGCTACTGAGCTGAGCGCGAGCGGTGTGCTGGGCGTGAACAACGGCGATCCACTGACGAACCTCAAGGTGAACTTGCAGGCGCGGGACCTGGGTGAGTTCGACCAAACGCTGACGGCGCTTGGGGTGGCCTCCAATGGCAAGAAGGGCACGGCCGCGCTGCCGGTGGTGCTGCACGGGCGGTTGAACTTCAACGGCACGGCCAAGGGTGCGGTGAAGACGCTGGACGTGAAGGGGCACCTGGATGCAAGCAACATCGAGTTGAAGCTGCCGCCGAGCACGGATGTGCAGATCGATTCGGTAGTGGCGGACGCGGAGTACTCGCCGAAGGGGCTGGCTGTTGCAACCTCGACGATCAAGCGCAACACGGCGGTGCTGAATGTGACGGGCATGTTTGAACCGCAGCGGCTGGTTTCGCGGCGGCGTGTGGTGACGTATGACTGGAGCAATCCTTCGATCAACGCGAGCGTGAAGCTGGCAAACGGGCAGATTCCCGACCTATTGCAGCTTGCGGGACAGCAGACGATTCCGGTGACAGGCACGGCCAACATCAACGCTCAGGTGCAAGGAACGCTCAAGAACCTGAATGGCACCGGCAACGTGACGTTGAGCAATGGCGTGGCGTATGGCGAGGCTTACCAGACGGTGAGCGTCGATGCCACGGTTCAGGGCCAACAGATCAATGCCACGAAGCTGTTGGTGGCGGCGCATGGGATGCAGGTGACGGGCAACGGCTCCTACAACCTGACGTCGAAGCACATCACAGCGGAGATTGCCGGCAACAACATTCGGCTGTCGAAGCTGGATACGTTCAACAAGGCGGACACCGGCGTGGACGGCGTCGTGAACCTGAACCTGACCGCGAACGGCACGGTGCAGGAGCCGAACCTCCATGCCAGGATTTCGGCGACGGATGTGGTTTACCAGAGCAAGCCGCTGGGCAGCCTGCAGTTGACCGCGGACAGCGCGGGCTCAACGGTGAACTACAACCTGACGTCGCAGATTGTGGGAGCGACGCTGGCGGCGGAAGGACATACGTCCTTGGTCGGCGACTACCAGACGCAGGCGAAGCTGACGCTGAGCGGCGTGGATGTGGCCAAGGCGATTGCGGAGTTTTCACCGGGCAGCCTAAACGCGACCTCGAACATTGCGGCGACGGTAAACGTGAGCGGACCCGCGGCGAAGCCGATGCAGTTGACGGCGAATGCCGAGTTCAGCACGTTCAACGTCACGGTGCAGGGCGTGGAGCTGAAGCAGGTTGAGCCCATCCGGGCGAGCCTGCATAACGGCATCGCCTCGATCGATGCGCTACACATCACCGGACCGGACACGGACCTGCGTGCGGGCGGAACGGCGACGGTGCTGGGCGATACCAACCCGAACGGCGGTGCGGTGAGCCTGACGTCACAGGGCAGCGTGAATATGGCGCTGGCGCACACGTTCGACACGGACCTGATCTCAACGGGCAAGGTGACGTTTGACATCGGCGTGGGCGGACGCATCAAGCAGCCGGAGCTGAACGGCAACGTGAAGTTCCAGGCGGTGAACCTGGCGATCAACGGAATTCCGAATGGACTTACCGATCTGAATGGCACGATGGTGTTCAACGAGAACCGCCTGACTGTGCAGAACATGACGGCGAAGACGGGCGGCGGCGTGCTGAAGGTGGGCGGTTCCATCTCGTACCAGAAGGGCATCTTTGCCGACCTGACGGCGACC
Source organism: Granulicella sp. (assembly GCA_965198545.1). Classification (GTDB taxonomy): domain Bacteria; phylum Acidobacteriota; class Terriglobia; order Terriglobales; family Acidobacteriaceae; genus Granulicella. The sequence continues at coordinate 67,782 of CBDAPS010000009.1, forward strand.
GGGGACAACGTCCGCATACGCTATGCGGGCCTGAGCACAACGGCGCAGATGAGCTTCCGGCTGCAGGGCGGACCGCAGGCGGTGACGCTGAGCGGCAACGTGCTGATCACTCGGTTCAGCGTGGGACCGGATGTGGACTTTGCGGCGTTCGCAGGGGCGGGCGGCGTCCAGACTCCTCCCGATCCCTCGGCGGCGACGAACAAGGTTCGGCTGGACATCAAGGTGGCGAGCTCTCCGCAGCTCGACTTCCAGAACAGCTATGCGAAGATCTCCGGCACGGTGGACCTGACGATTCGCGGAACGCTGGCGGTGCCGAGCATCCTCGGCCGGATCAACATCACGGACGGCAGCGCCACGTTTGCGGGAACGAAATACAACGTGGACCGCGGGAACATTTACTTCTCGAACCCGGTGCGGATCGACCCGATCATCGACCTGGATGTGTCGACGCGGGTGGAGAACTACGACATTACCGTGGGCGTGCATGGGACGACGACGAGCCTGAAGCCGACGTATCGCTCTTCGCCGCCGCTGACGGAGGCCGACATCTTCAACCTGCTGGCGCTGGGGCGCACGCAGGAAGAAGCGCAGTTGAACACGCAGCAACAGACGCAGGCGGGAACCGATCCAACGACGAGTGCGCTGCTGGGCGGGGCGTTCAGCGCGACGGTTGGAAGCCGCGTGAACAAGCTGTTCGGGGCGGGGTCCATCAAGGTGGATCCATCGTATGTGGGCACGCTGGGTGGATCGAGTGCGCGCATTACGGTGCAGGAACCGCTGACGAAACAACTCACGCTGGTGTTTGCGACCAACGTGAACGAGAGCGCGCAGGAGTTGATCCAGGTTCAGTATCAGTTGACGGACAACACGTCGCTGGTGGTGACGAGGGATGAGTCGGGCGTGTTCTCGATTGTTTACAAGTTGAGGAAGAGGTACCGGTAGCGGATTGGCTCTTTGTTGTACGGGTTGCGGTGAGTCTTTCACGCAAAGTACGTTATATGGCGCAAGGTACTCGCGGGCACTTGCGAGGCTATACCGCTGGGGGGCAGATCGATGGTGCGCGCTGTCGCTCCGGATTGCGTGTCATCCCGGTCAGGAGCGGACTGTTGTTTCCCGGAGCGGGAGTGGCGCCTACGGTCTTCCGGGTGCACCCTCCAACAAGTTTCGAAGTAGACGCCGCGAGGGGACTTCGAGGCCGTAGTACAACAATGCCGAAATTAAAAGGAGCGGAACAACGCAGATGGCGGCGGTGATGGCGTGTATGTGACCGTGGGATATACGCCGGAGGGTTGTCTCGAACCGTCCAGACAGGTAGACGAAGAGTGGATAGTGAAGAAGGTAGATGCTGTAGGAGAGGAGCCCCAGCAACTCCAGTGGTGGTGAGCCGAGAAGGCGGTTGATTGCGTTTCTCCTGCCCGCGAGGGACAAAACCAGGAGGGGCCAAAGAAGCGCGACAACCACATCGGTTCCCTGGAAACATAGAAGCGCGAGTGTCCCTGCCGAAAGGAGGTATGCTCCCCACGAAGACTGACTTAAGGCTCGTCCCCAGCTACTTTTTGTGCTGCGGTAGGCGAGCATGCCGAGCGTAAACTCGGCAACACAGCGCACCAACGACCATGGGCCGTGCCAAATGTCGAGAGGCCCAGCCGAACCGCTGCTTCGGCTGTAGCTGATGCCCAACGCGGCGATGCTCGTAAGACAGAGCAAGAGCGTGCAACCTGCCGCGCGCCGGCCCTGAAAGAGGGTAAGCGGCACAATCCATGGAAACAAGAGATACGCAAACCACTCGGTACTGATAGACCATGAAGGGTTATCGAATGAAAGCCAGTAACCCCAATTTTGAATGAGGAGCAGGTTTGCCCAGAACTGCGAGTGAAAGAAGCTGTCGATTCCACTCAGAACGGCGCACAAGAGCAACATGAACAAATAGAGAGGGTAGATGCGGGCAAAGCGGCGGCCGAGAAAGAGTCGAAAGCTTTTCCATTTAGCGCCGTGCACGAACATGCTGCTGTAGTTGAGCGCCATTACGAAGCCACTCAAAGCGAAAAAGAGGTCAACAGCGAGGTAGCCATGGGTCAAGAACCGGGAAGCGGCACCGTTCGGCGTGGGCGGAAGGAGGTAATGATACAGAACAACCCATATCGCAGCGATGCCTCGCAATCCAGTAAGCGAACGGATTTCAGAAACGAGGTTTGCCGGTTTGGAAATAGGCGGCGCGGCGAGTGACATCCGGACAAAGCTCCATTCCCAGTGTTCGACGGGCTGAACGGGAGGGGTGAAGCCATTTGTTCACATACATTCCTGCAACGCAAATGCGAGCCCTGGCACGGTCATCTGAGGCAAGAGGGCTAACAGCTTAGTACGATAGAAGGATGGCTGGTTTTTTTCGCAGTACTCGCGTAACGCTGGAAATGATCAAGTGGGAACACTCGATCTTTGCGTTGCCGTTTGCTCTTACAGGAGCGGTGCTGGCGGCGGGTGGGTGGCCGCAGTGGCGCGTCCTGGGGTGGATCGTAGTTTGCATGGTGTCGGCGCGGAGCGCGGCCATGGCGTTTAACCGCCTGGCGGATCACGAGCTGGATGCGGAGAATCCGCGTACGGCGATTCGGGCGCTACCGAAGGGGCAACTGACACCCGGATTTGTGCTGAGCTTCACGCTTGTTTGCGTGGCGGTGTTTGTGCTGGCGGCGAGCCGGTTGAACCGGATGACGCTGATCCTGTCGCCGGTGGCTCTGCTGGTGATTCTGGCTTACAGCTACATGAAGCGGTTGACTCGGTGGTCTCACCTGGTGCTGGGGCTGGCGCTGGGGATTGCGCCGGCGGCGGCGTGGATCGCGGTGCGCGGGTCGCTGGATGTGCGGGCCGTGCTGTTGACGGCGATCGTGCTGCTGTGGGTGGGCGGGTTCGATGTGTTGTATGCGTGCCAGGACTTTGAGCACGACCGCAGAGTAGGGCTGTTCAGCGTGCCGGCGGCGTTTGGACTACGGGGAGCTTTCTGGATTGCCCGCGCGATGCACATAGGGATGGCGGTGCTGTTGTTTCTGCTGCTGCATGCGTTCGGTTTAGGGGCCGTGGCGCTGGCGGGGATGCTGCTCGTGCTCGGCTTGCTGGCGTATGAGCACTCGATTATTGCGCCTACCGATTTGCGGCGGATGAATGCGGCGTTCTTTACGTTGAATGGGGTGATTTCGGTGGTGTTCTTTGTGTTTGTGGCGGCGGATGTGTTGCTGCGGAGATAGTTGTGGTCAGACTGGCGAGAGCCTTCAACGCCATGTACGCGAAGTTGCGCAAAGTTTCGCGATGACAGACGAAAGGGCCGCTTGCGCGGCCCCTTGTTGTTTTGTTCCGACGGAGTTACTTGGTTACTTGTTTTTGAAGGCTTCTACGCCGGCTACGAACTTGTCCTTAAGGTGCTGGGCTTCGCCTGTGGCGGACTCGCGAGTGTTGTGGGCGTCAGTCTGAGCTGCGGCTGAGTGCTCGGCCTTTACGTCGCTGGCGGCCTCCTTAACGGAGCCCCAAGCCTGCTCTCCGTGACCTTTCACTTCCTGTGCGGCTCCCTTGTTGGCGAGGGACTGGTCGTTGAAGGTGTCACCGAGGCCCTGCTTTACCTTGCCCACTACTTCATCGAGTTTGCCTTTGACGGTGCTATCGCTGGGAGTACTCATTACGTGGCCTTCTTTCTGGAATTTCTACCGATGGATGCGGAAGGTGAGAAGCGGTGCACGCCCTTGAGGACGTACACCGCTTTGGAAACTGGCTTTGGAAACTGGAAGGGACGCTGTGCTGCGGGACTCGAGTTAAATACCGCGTCGACCGGAGAGCAGGTTGAAGATGAGAACTATGATCGCGAGGACCAACAACAGGTGAATCCAGCCGCCGAGGGTGTAGCTGCTAACGAGTCCAAGAACCCAGAGGATCACGAGGATGATAGTGATGGTCCAAAGCATAAGACATTCTCCTGAAAGAAGTGGCGCAATTGTTGCGCAAAGCATAGGGCGGCGTGCGTTTCGCGACCGCTAGAGTTAAGTTGCCCATGCTGGGGGGGAGGTTGTCCTCCTGATGAGGTATATCTGTTGGGCAGGAAGCAGGAAGCAGGAAGCAGGAAGCAGGAAGCAGGAAGCAGGAAGCAGGAAGCAGGAAGTTGGAAGCAGGAAGCAGGAAGTTGGCAGTTAGGAGTTACGTGGGTAACGATTTGAGTTTGCGACGGGTGGCGATTCAAGGGGAGATGGGGTCGAACAGCCATATGGCGGCGCTTGGGATGCTGGGCGATGGCGTGGAGGTGGTGCCTTGTGTGCTTTCGGCAGATGTCATTGCGGCGGTGGAGATGGGTTCAGCGCGCGGTGGCGTGGATGCTGCGATGCTGCCGATCGAGAACAGCCTCCACGGATCTGTGGCGGAGCATTATGACCTGCTGCTGGAGCATCCTTTGCGGCTGGATCGCGAGAGCGTGCTGCAGATTCGGCACAACCTGATTGCGGCGCCTGGAGTGCCGCTGAAAGACCTTCGCCGCGTCATCTCGCACCCGGTGGCGCTGAGCCAGTGCCGAGCGTCGTTGCAGGCTTTGCGGATTGAAGTGCAAGCGCTGCGGCCTGAAGGGCCAAGCCTGGAAGTGATGCCGTTTTATGACACCGCGGGCAGCGTGAAGCATTTGATGGAGGCCGGGTTGCGGGATACGGCTGGAGTGGCTCCGGTGCTGGCGGCGAAGACGTATGGAGCTGAAGTGTTGCGTGAAGGCCTTGAAGACCATAAGGAGAACTGGACTCGGTTTCACCTGGTGCGGCGGGCTGCGGATGCGGCGCCGCTTGATGATACGGCGGACAAGCTGAGCGCGGCCTTTGCGGTGGATCACAAGCCGGGAACGCTGGTGCGGGCGTTGCAGCGGCTGGCGGAGGCAGGCGTGGACCTGACGAAGATCGAGTCCCGGCCGGTGCCGGGGAGCCCTTGGGAGTACGTGTTCTATGTGGACTTCCGGTTTAGCGGGCGGGCGATGGCGGAAATGGCTTTGGCGGCTCTGCGGGGGGCGTGCCGGATGGTGAAGGAACTGGGGCGGTATCGGGCGGCTTAGTTCTGTATGTTGCCGTGAGATCGTCGCATGGGAAATGCGGGGGATCTCTCCACTCCAGCCGAAAAACCGCGGTTCGGTCGAGCTAACGGAGCGAATGTGGGATGGCTTAGGCTTCGGGGGCTTCGCTGGCCGGTGGTGAGATGGTGGGTTCGAAGGCCCAGCGGGCTCGCCAGAGCAGGATGGCGCAGAAGGCGATGAGTAGCAGGCCGAAGAGCATGCCGATGGCGGCGGTAGCGGCCATGATTCCGGCGGGGAGCGGCATGGTGGGGCGTCCGAAGGGTGAGTTTTGCTGCGCGGCGAGGATGTAGGCGGCGTAGCGGGCTCGGGCGGCTGGGAGGAGCATGGTGAGCGCGTTGAGGGCGCTGATGCCGAGAAGCACAAAGGCCAGGACCCAGGCGGGACGCTGGAGGCGGAGCATGCCGAGACCGGCGATGGCCGCGGCTGCAGCCCAGACGAGGCTGTAGAGATGTACGGGCCAGCCGCTGACGATGAATCCGAAGAGAAAAGCGGGGAACGGGGAGACGAGGCCGAAGAGGGAAACGACCGCGCTGATGAGCGCGAAGATCGCGAGTACGGTGATGGAGACGGGGCGGCCGGTCCGGATTTGGGTGTGGGGCGGGATGGGGATGATGGGCCAGGGAGCCGGATGGGCCTGATCTTGCTGAGGTTGCTGAGGTTGCTGAGGCCACTGGGTGTATTCGGGAGCTGGCTGCGCGGGCTCGACCGGGGCTATCGGGCGGGCTACGGTGAAGTCGGTCAGGGGGTTTGGCTGGGGAGCTTGCTGCTGGCCCCCAGGGGTGTAGCCGGGTGGTGAGGGCCAGGCATGTGGCTGTTGGGCTTGAGTTTGGAGGGCGGCTAAGGCGAAGGCTTCGCGAGTTCGACGCTGGGCGAGGTAGATGAGCCAGCCGATGCCGACGGCGGCGAGAAGCAGCGACACGACGGCCATGACGACGATGATCTTGTGGAGGAGCGCCGGGGGGACGTTCGGCGGGAGAGGGACGTTGCCGGCGGCGACGAGCGACTGCATGCCGAGCATGGCGATGGCGGAGAGGAGGCCGAGGAAGGCGAGGCCTCCGGCAATGACCATGGTGGAGATGCGGGCCCAGGGGCGCATGCGGAGCAGGCCGACGAGGGTGGCGATGGACCATCCGGCAAAGGCGAGGTAAATGCACACCATGATCCCCATGACGGCGGCGGTGAAGGCGGGCGACTGGGGCATGCCCGCGGGGGAGCCTCCGAGCCGCTGGGTGGAGGCGGCTCCGAGCAGGGTTCCGAAGGCGAGCAGGAAGAGAAACAAGGCGGTGAGGCCGAGAGCGAGCGCGGAAAGCAGGACGCCGACGGGGCGCTGGGGGCGCTGCGGATTCATGCTGAAAGTGTAAGGCAGCGGTCAGCGGTCAGTGATTGGTGGTTCGTGATAAGCGGCCATGGCGGCTTTACAGGCGTGTGTTGGGGGCTGTAGGGTGTCGCTCATATGCCGGGAGGCACTCGGCATGATGTGTGCAGCGGCAGGGCGGTCAGACTGGATTGGCTACGGGTCTGTGCGGTCTGCGATACTGAACGGAACTCCGTAGGGATAAAGCCAAACATTTTTTGAAACAGGCCAGGCTCATGAGAGCCGTGGCGAGGAGAGTCTTTCGATGGCAGAAGCGAACTGCGATATCGGCCTGATCGGGCTGGCGGTGATGGGACAGAACCTGGTGCTGAACATGAACGACCACGGGTTCAAGGTGTGCGTGTTCAACCGCACAACGAGCAAGGTGGATGAGTTCCTGGCCGATGAGGCCAAGGGCACGGAGGTGGAGGGCGCACACTCGATCGAGGAGATGTGCAGCAAGCTGAAGAGCCCCAAGCGGGTGATGATCATGGTGAAGGCCGGCGACGTGGTCGACAAGACCATTGATTCGATCGTGCCTTTTCTTAGCGAAGGCGACATCATCATCGACGGCGGGAACTCGCTGTTTACGGACTCGAACCGGCGGACGAAGGAGCTGGCAGAGAAGGGGCTGCACTACATCGGGACTGGTGTTTCGGGTGGCGAAGAGGGCGCGCGGTTCGGCCCGTCGATCATGCCGGGCGGCGATCCGGCGGCGTGGGAAGCGGTGAAGCCGATCTTTCAGGCGATCGCGGCGAAGGTGGAAGACGGCACGCCATGCTGCGACTGGGTGGGCGAAGGCGGCGCGGGCCACTACGTGAAGATGGTGCACAACGGCATCGAGTACGGCGACATGCAGTTGATCGGCGAAGCCTACCAGCTGCTGAAGGATGGGCTGGGGCTGGGCGCTGAAGAGCTGGAAGCGGTGTTCAAGGAGTGGAACAAGGGCGAGCTGGACAGCTTCCTGATCGACATCACGGAGCAGATCTTCGCGAAGAAGGATGACGACGGCGAGCCGATGGTGGACAAGATCCTGGATACGGCAGGGCAGAAGGGCACGGGCAAGTGGACCGCCATCGACGCGCTGGATGCTGGCATGCCGGTGACGCTGATCGGCGAGAGCGTGTTCGCACGCTGCCTTTCGGCGCTGAAGGATGAGCGCGTGGCGGCGAGCAAGGTGCTGCAGGGACCGCAGAAGACGACGATCTCTGCCGAGCACAAGGCCGAGTTCATCGAGGAAGTGCGGCGGGCGCTGTATTGCTCGAAGATGATCAGCTATGCGCAGGGCTACATGCTGCTGCGCGCGGCGGAGACGACGCAGGGATGGCACCTGAACATGGGCGGCGTGGCGCTGATGTGGCGCGGCGGCTGCATCATCCGGTCGGCGTTCCTGGGCGACATCAAGAAGGCGTTCGACAAGAATCCGAAGCTAAACAACCTGCTGATGGACGACTTCTTCTCGGGCGCGCTGAACAAGTACCAGGCGAGCTGGCGTAAGGCGCTGATCCATGCGATCGAGTTGGGCGTGCCGACGCCGGCGTTCTCGACGGCGCTGGCGTTCTATGACGGCTATCGCACGGAGCGGTTGCCGGCGAACCTGCTGCAGGCCCAGCGAGACTTCTTCGGCGCGCACACGTATGAGCGTGTGGATAAGCCGCGGGGCGAGTTCTTCCACACGAACTGGACAGGGCGCGGGGGACGAGTCTCAAGCTCGACGTACAACGCGTAGGGGAAGCAAGTTAGCGCTTCGCGTTAGCAAGTTCGCAAGTTAGCAAACGACGCCCGCCCTGGGGAGACTGGGGTGGGCGTTTGCGTTTCCTGGCTGGTGGCCTAGAGACTTCCAGCAAGGAAATTTATGAGGCTCCTGCAGGAATCGGGCTATACTCCCTCCACAAGCGGTATAGCCTACATTCTTGCCCAAGAATTGAGGATCAGGTTGGCAACTTCCGGAATTCCCCTACCTCCCACTCCACCTTCAGGCGGACCGCCGCCGCCAGGCGCAATGGGCGCCGTCAGGCGGCAGGGTAATAACGTTGATCCTTACATGCACTTCAATGACCGGGCGCCGCTCTTCGCGGATCCCATCAAGAAGTATGGTTTCGAATGGTGGGCGAACTACTTCTACCAGGAAGCGAATGGACCCGACAAGAAGGCGTTTTACATGCAGATGTATAACGCCGACCGCACATTGAAAGATCCCTACAACTCCAAGAGCCTCGCCAAAGACGAGGATGCGTGGAAGCAGATCCTGTTGCAGATGCTGGCCAAGGGCTTTACCGCTTATCCAGACGCCTACAAGAAGGTGGACGACGTCCTGTTTCCACCGCTGCAGGGCAATCAGTTACTGCGGTTGGGTTTTCGCGGGGAGCTGCGGCAACCGATGCAGGTGAAGCAGCACAATGGGTGCATGCCTAAGGCGCAGATCGAAAGCGTCCGAAAAGACATGGGCATGAGCCATGGGTGGCATCCCTTTTCGGACGGGGCGATACGCAGCAAGGTGTATTACCGCAAAGGAAATGGGGACAACTGCCTCTATAGCGCGGTCAGCGTGACGCATGACTTCGCGACTGCCACGAAGTTTCCCATGATCGACGATCTGTACAAGGACGCTCCCGACGCTATCGGCACCGCCACCGTGAAGGCGTTCGGCCTGGCCTCGAAAGTGGATCAACTGCGGCAGAAGTTCGGCGCGGTTGCAGCGTCGCAGCCAAAGCCCAAAGCGAACGAGGCACAGGTGCGCCTGCTCAAGTGCGTGCGGATGAACGTCTACCTTTTCCGTGTTCGCGGCAACACCTATGACACCAAGGCGTACCAGGCGAAGAATTACAACTCCGAGTTTGAAGAGCGTGCGATGGAGAAGACACCCTGGGGCGACTTTCTCGCCCGGGTGATGATCGACCGCATCCACTTTGGCGAGGAGGCAAACGACGGGCACGTGAACGTGGTTCATGGTTATGAACTGCTGCACACCAATGAGGACCTTCTGAAGTTATTTGGCGGCGGCGCCGCCGCAGCCGATGCCTTGGCCAAATTGAAGGCTTACCTGACAGACCTGGTCGACCAGGGAGCATGGCGTCCGGGCGGAGCGCCCACCATGATCCTGAAAACGGAGACAAGCAACCCGGCGGCACGCGTGGAAGAGATTCTGAAGATGGAACCGCGCGGCGACTGGGGACTGAACCCAAGCGTGACCTACCAGTACAAGCCGAGACGGACGGTTTGTTTCTGAAGCTGTTTTTCCGCCCCTAGTTGCTGGAGTGGTTTCCTGATTCGACTCCGGAAACCACTGCGGCCTGCGCATGTAGGCAGTGCGCTGAGCGGTTGCGGTAGTTCGACGACGGCCACTCCGGCGGGCAACACGCCTTCGGGGACGAGCGCGGTGACCATCACGGCGACGGGCGGGGGCGTGACGCATGCGGCCATGGTGACGCTAACCGTGCAATAAACCGGGGTGTTGCGGGATCACGAAGGGTGGCCGCCTATCGGCCATCCTTTTCGTTTTTCGGAGCGCGGCGGTATCCTTTGCTATGCGTTTTCGAACGATTCATTTTCGAGCGCTGCGCTTTACCGCGCGGCTTCGGCGGGCAGGCTTGTGGATTGCCGTCGCTGTAGCCGCCGCTGCGGTGTTTCGCGAAACGAAGCTGGGGAGCGTAATGCACCTGCCCGGGGCTGTACACGCGGCGGCCCACTTCTTCGTGTTCGGCTGCCTGACTGTGGTGCTGACAACGACGATCCGGGCGCCGTGGAAACGGCTGGCGTTCTTTGTGGCGGTGGCGCTGCTGGGGCTTGGCACCGAGGCCTACGAAAGCCTGAAAGACGGACTTGGGCTGGAAAGCCTTGACGTGGCGGAGGACACCGTGGGCGCGGCTCTGGGGTTGCTGCTGGGTGAGGCAGTGGCGATGGCCGGCGTGTACATGTGGCGGAGGCACAGGCTGCGGACATGGGAGCACCCGACGGGTCGGGAGTGGGTGTAGAAAGCTGCCGTTGAAAGCGGGATGGTAGGCTTAGCGCAAGCCTACCTTTTTGTTGCTTCAGCGTTTTGCTTCATCATTCCAGCTCTTTGCCGGGGGATTGCATGCTTGTGTCTCGTTGGTCTCGCTTGTTGGTTGTCTCGCTTCTTGCTTCTTCGGCCTGTGCGCAGCCGTCTGCTCCTGTGACGAACGACCCTGCCGCGGTGATGGTTGGGCGGCTGGAACTGGCTAGGTATAAGGCGACAATCAAGGGGCTGACGCAGTTCGGCGACCGGCGGCAGGGGACGGAGCGGAATCGCAAGGCGGTGGACTGGATTGAGGCTCAACTGAAGAGCTATGGCTGCACGAATACAGAGCGAATTCGGTACACGTATGAGCCGCCCGCGCCGGTGGAGAGAACTGGTGCGCGGCGGGCTCCTGCTGATCCTTCGGTGGGGCCGGGTGGGTCGCGGAAGCGTGGGAATATCTTTCCGGATTCGGTGAACAACGATCCGATGAAGCAGCCGGATGCCAAGCTGCGGGAGCTGAACACGCCGCCTTCGGTGCCGGGACCTCGGGAAGAGGTGTATTGCACGAAGATCGGGGCCAAACACTCGGAGCAGATGTACATTCTGGGAGCGCACATGGACGGGATCGGGTGGGGCGAGGCGGCGAACGACGATGGGTCAGGGACGGCGCTGGTGATGGAGCTGGCGAGGATCTTCAGCAGTCCGGATGTGCAGACGGATGTCTCCGTGCGGTTTGCGCTTTGGAACAACGAAGAAACGGGACTGAACGGCGCGCGGGCGTACGTGGATCAGCGCAAGGATTTGCAGGGCGTGGAATCGCCCGCGGGTTCAGGGAAGTATCCGGAGCCGAAGTGGCTGGGGATGATCCAGCACGACATGATGATGTTCGACCACGGGATGCCGCACAAGGACGGCACGATGAGCAAGGAACAACGGCCGGAGGCGGACGTGAATATTGAGTACCAGGTGACGTCGAAGTATGCGGACGCGGCGATGGCGCTGGCTCACAAGTTTCAGCTTGCGGATGACGCGTATGCGACGGACTATCCGGCGAATGTGGGGCCTCACATGACGAATACGGACTCCTCGCCGTTTATGGACTTCACGCCTTCGCTGAGCCTGCGCGAGGTGGAGCGTGGGGCGCAGATGGGAGCGGGGTGGGATCCGCAGCATCATCAGCCTACGGATGTGTATTCGTTCTATAGTGACGATGATTTTCGACTGGGGCTGAATGCGGCGCAGATCACGCTAGGAGCGGTGGCGACGTTGAGTGGGGCGACGGTGGTGGCGAAGTAAGCCGTGTGCCCACGCCGATGAGCCGGGCTTTCAACCCCAGGGTTCTTTCAGGCACAGAAAGCCCAGCCCTGGCGGGCTGGGCTGAAACGAATCGCACAGTTGGCGCTTTTACACGACGGTGTTTCTGGCGATGACTTCGCGGTACCAGGCGGCGCTCAGCTTGGGGATGCGCTGCTGAGTTTTGAAGTCGACGTAGACGATGCCGAAGCGTTTGTCGTAGCCGTCGGCCCACTCGAAGTTGTCGAGGAAGCTCCAGAGGAAGTAGCCCTTGAGGGGAACGCCTTCGGAGGTAGCTCGCTGGAGCTGGGTGAAGTAGCTGCGCAGGAACATGACGCGATCGGTGTCATCGACGTGGCCATCGGGAGTGGGGATGTCCTTGGAGGATGTGCCATTCTCGGTGATGAAGATGGCCTTGACTCCCCAGAGATCGGTGGCGTGGCGAGGGGACCAGTAGATGGCTTCCGGCGTGACGCGCAGCCAGGGGCTGTACATCGTGGGGTAGGAGGCGGGTGGCGGAATGATCGCGTAGCCGCGCGGGCTGTCGTCCGGGCGGACATAGGTGCCTTCGTAGACGTTAATGCCGAGGAAGTCGACGGGGATGGAGATGGCCTTGAGCTCGGCGGGCGTGAAGCGCGGGGCGTTGGGGCCGAGGCGCTGCAGGTAGGCGTCGGTGTAGCGGCCTTCCATGATGACGGTGAGGAAGCGGGCGTTTTCTTCGCGGTGGGCCTTGCGGGCGGCCGCGATACCGGCCTCGTTTTCGATGGCGGGAACACAGGCGATGGAATTATCTGCCAGGCCGACTAGCGTCCCCCCTGGTGTAGCGGCGCGGATAGCCTGGACGGAGAGGCCGTGGCCGAGGACGGCGTGATGGCAGACCTGGGCAACACTTTTTGTGTCGAGCTTAAGGCCGGGCGCGTGGGTGCCGTCACCGTAGCCGAGCACGGTGAAGATGCGGAGCTCGTTGACGGTCATGAAGTTCTTTACCTGCGGGGCGAGCTTGCCGGCGGTGAAGCCTTCGTAGTCAGCGAGCCATTTGGGGCAGTCCGGATTTTGCCAGCCACCCTTGTCCTGGAGGGCCTGGGGGAGATCCCAGTGGTAGAGCGTGCAGTAGGGCTCGATGCCGGCGGCGAGCATGGCGTCGGCGAGGCGCCTGTAGAAGTCGATGCCCTGCTGATTGGGCGCGCCGGTGCCGCTGGGAAAGATGCGCGTCCAGGCAACCGAGAAGCGGCAGGTTTTCAGGCCGTGCTCCTTCATCATCGCGATGTCTTCGCGGTAGCGGTGGTAGAAGTCGTCGGCGACATCTCCGGTGTCGGCGTTGGCGACCTTGCCGGGCGTGTGCGAGAAGGTGTCCCAGATGGATTGGCCGCGGCCACCTTCCTTCACGGCTCCTTCTACCTGGTACGAGGCGGTGGCGGAGCCCCAGAGGAATCCGGGAGGGAAGCTGCGGAGCGTGGAACCGGCGATGCCGAGAGAAGGCTGGGGGTGCGTGTGAGCCGGGTCCTGCGCGAGAACTTGCGTAGCTAGTGGGGTGAGAGGAGCGGCGGCAGCCGAGCCTCCGACGAGGCTGGCGAACTTACGGCGAGAGAATTTCATTGGTTCAGCGCGCTCCAAGAAAATTTGGAAGACCGGAAAGATGCGTGGCGGAAAGTGTCGCAGAGGGTGAAGGTGGCTGCCAAGAAAAGACCGCCGATGCAACCCCGGTGAGGGCGCATCGGCGGCTGAGGTAAGGGGTTGATTAGAACTTCAGTTTGAGAGCGAACTGAAGCTCACGCGGAACATAGCCGGGGTTGACGCTGACGATTTGCGCAAAACCCGAGCCGGGCACCAGCGCCGCGCCGGTGATGGCCGGATTGACGCCCGTGGCATTGGTGGTGGCATGCTGGTTCTGGTCGTTGGGAACGAAGTAGCCGACCGTGTTGGTGACGTTGAAGGCTTCGGCGCGGAACTCCAGGTTGAAACGCTCCGTCATGAGGAAGTCCTTGAATACGGAGACGTCTGCGTGCTCAAAGGTGGGACCGGTCAGGCTGTTGCGTGGGGTGTTGCCCTGCTGACCGAAGACGGGTGTTTCAAACGCGAGCGGATTGAACCACTGGTTAATCGTCCGGTGTGCCAGTTTCGGATTGCCGATCTGCAGCGGCCGGTTAGGCCCGGGCGAGAGACCGGGCGTGCCGCCGTACACGGAGTTGCCGGGATACGAGTAGTTGTTGGTGATGCTGAATGGGCTACCAGCGTTCCAGATCCAGATGATGTTGCCCTGCCAGCCTGCAAGCGCGAGCCGCGTGAGGCCGTGCGCATGCTTGAATGCCTGCTCTTCATAGGTGCCACTGAATACGAAGCGATTGCGCAGATCGAGATCGCTGTTGCCGGTCTCAGTACCCGCGATGTTGAAGGGGTTGTTGTTGCCCCAGCCTTCCTGGCCTTCAAACGAGAGGTCTGTGACATCGTCAATGGCGTGCGACCAGGTGTAGTTGGAGGAGATGGTGATGCCCTTATCGAACCGGCGCTGGAAGGAAGCCTGCAACGCGTGGTAGCTGGAGGTGCCGATGCTGCTGTATCCGCCAACGCCACCGAGATGGGTCAGGTTCGCATTGCTGGAGGTGGGACGCACGAGCTTTGTGGCGTTGGCCGGGGAGATGGTGCTGGGGTTGGGAAGGTTGATGTCATTGATGGTGGCAGGCAGGTGGCGACCCAGCTGGCCGACATAGCCGATCGTGACGACATTCTTGCCGAACTGCTGCTCGATTAACGTGTTGAACTGCTCCACGTAAGAGGAGCGGAAGTGGAGGTCGACGGTGTCGCCGAGGCTGAGGTTGGGGCTGTACAGCGACTGCGGCGCGGGGACGGGAATGCCCTGCGAGAGAGCACTCGTCTGCGTGTAGTTGCCGTTGACGACGGTCGGAACGCAAGCGGGAGCGTCCGGTTGCGGCGTTGCCGGGTGAGTCGCGTTGTAGTTCGCGACGATCTGATTGGCTAGGGTGGACTGGCAGCCGACGCTGGCGCCGGCTACCGTCACCTGAGGCGAGTACACCGAGTTGAACGGAGCGTTCTTCAGTGAGGCGTTGGAGGTGTAGTTGCCGGGGAAGTAGGCGATTCCGAAGCCGCCGCGAACGACCGTGCCGGGCATGACGCTGTAGGCGAAGCCGACGCGCGGTGCGACGTTGGTGTAGGTCGTCTTAAGACCGGCCGTGGGCGTTGAGGAGACGACGCCGCTGAGGTCCGCACCCTGCGACTTCAGGAAGTTGTAGCCCGCGGCGGGAACCAGCAGAACCTGATTGACAGAATCGTAGTTGGAAAGCCGGCCATGGGCTTCGGTGAAGGGCGTGTAGACGTCGTACCGGCCGCCGTAGACGACGGTGAGTTTCGGGGTGGCGCGCCAAGTGTCCTGCGCGAAGAAGCCGGGCTCCCATGAACGGTAGTCGGGGGTGTAGAGATCGACGTTGCGGCCTTCTGTGGTGAAGGCACCCACGAGGAACTCGGCCAGGTTGTTGTTGGCCTGCTGTGCCTGATCGGTGACGCCGCCGGCTGCGATGGGGAGACCCAGACCGAAACCGGCGCTGCCTACAGCGTTGGAGCTCTGCTGGTTGCGGGCCTGACGACGAATGAGCGCGCCACCGGCACGGAGAGCATGGCGGCCGCGGGTGTAGGTGACCGTTCCTGCGTACTGGTAGGTATTGGTGAGGTCCACGATGGGAACGAAGTTGGCGTCGCCCAGCGGCGCAAAACCGGAAAGGCTGAACAGCGGCAGGCCAGTGCTGGCAGGGCCGTAGTCTACGTTGCCTGGGAAGCCCACCACGGTACCAGCGTTGGTGCCAGAGTTGGGCGATTGCGAGCTATTGTTTATACGGGTGTAGGCAGCCTTCAGTTCCAACAGCAGCGATGGCGTGAAGATGTGGGTGTAGTTCAACTGGCCGTTGTAGGCGATGTCGGTGGCCGGCCCTACGTACCCGTACTGGCCGCTGCCGGGGTTGATGGAAAGGCCGGCGACGGTCTGGTTGGGCAGCGCTGAGGGAATGAGCGCAGTCACATGGTTCGACGTGTAGCGCGCGTAGAACTGATTGTTCGGGCTGAACTGGTGATCGACGCGCGCGTCAATGGTGTAGGCGTAGTTGTTGGATCTGGGCTGGTAGGAGAAGTTGTTGGTAGCCGCTCCCTGGGCGATTGTGGAGGTTGTGCTTGAGGTTGTGAGAGCCGTGCCCGCCGCGTTGGGCGCGGGGAAGAGCTTTAGATAATTGAGGGCAATGGGGTTGATCGGCGTGCCGGCCGGGATGTACGGATCGGCAGCGACGACGGCAGCAGGGTTCTGCATCTGTGCCACTGTTGGAACCGTGCTGAGCGAGGGGTTCTGCTGCGCCTGGACCAGGCGGAAACCTTCGGCGCCGGCGAAGAAGAAGGTCTTGTCCTTGAAGATGGGGCCGCCGATGGAGCCGCCGAAGTCGTTCTGGCGCTGCTCGGGGGTGGGGCCGGGCTGACCGAAGGGCGCCTTGGCGTTGAAGTAGCTGTTCTGGAGGAACTCATAGAGCGTGCCGTGGAACTGGTTGGTGCCGCGCTTGGTGAGAACGCTGATGACGCCGCCGGCGCTCCTTCCAGTTTCCGGAGTAAAGTCGTTGGTCTGGACCGTGACTTCTTCGATGGAGTCGAGCAGCGGCTTGACGCCGATGGTGCCGATGATGCGCTCGTTGTTGTCGGTGCCGTCGATCTGGTTGTTGTTGAGCTGGGTGTCGGCGCCATTGATGGAGTAGGAGCTGGTGAGGCGGCGGTCGTCGGGGCGTGCGCCGCTGCTCAGGCCATCCACCGAGGCACCTTCGTTGGCGCCGGGGGTCAGGATGACGAGGCTGGTGAGGTTGCGCTGAGCGGTCGGGAGGTCCTGCACCGACTCCGTGGTGATGGTGGTGCTGACGTTGACCGAGTCCGCCTGCAGGAGCGGGGTCTGGGAGGTGACTTCAACGGTCTGGTCGGAGGCACCGACGGCAAGTTTGGCGTCCTCGCGGGCTCGGTCGCCCCCGTTGATGGCGATGTCCGCGATGCGGAACTGGCTGAAGCCCTTGGAGTCGACTCGCAGAGCGTAGTGGCCGGGCTGGAGGAAGGTGAAGGTGTATTCGCCTGAGTCGTTGGTGGTGGTGGTGCGTACCTGGTGGGTGCCGAGGTCTTCGAGCTTAACCGACGCGTTGGGCACAATGGCGCCCGTTGCGTCCGTGACAGAGCCGACGACGTCCGCGGTGGTGAGCTGCGCCGCAGCCGGGAGACTGATTAGCCGCCCCGCCGCAGTCGTCAGCAGAAGCGCTACTCCGCCCCTGAGAATTTTCTCTTGCAACTTCATTCTGTGCCTCCGGAAATATATAAGGGCGTAGAAAGCGCCCGAACAGACAGCTTTTGAAAACGTCTTGAACTGGATTTTCAATTCGGTCCGGAGCATAGGGTGCGGTCGCCTACACTTCTAAGGTGATTTCTGGAATGGCACCTAGGTAAAGAAGCCGTCCCCCTTTGATTGCGGCCTTTCATGGCAGGTAAAGAGCGTACAAGATTCCAAGGTGCAGGTTTTTACCTGCGTTTTACCGAACCTTGCCAATCACAGTGCGACGGTCTTATGCTTACGAGCGGTTCAGGTAAAGATGGAGACACACAACCGCACACACGTTGACGAGCATGCCCTTTGGCAACCTGTGTCCGAGCAGGATAAACAGCAAGTGCTTCAACAGATGGAGCGTCTGCTGGAGACGAGCCACTTCCGCAACAGCCGACGGTATCCGGCTTTGCTGCGATTCATCGTGGAAGAGACGCTGGCGGGGCGTGGCGAGTTCCTGAAGGAACGGCTGCTGGGTGTGCAGGTTTTCGGCAGGCCAAGCGACTACGACACGGCGTCGGACCCAGTTGTGCGGGTGACCGTTGCGGAGATCCGGAAGCGGATTGCGCAGTACTACTATGACGAAGGCCGTGGGCACGAACTGCGGATAGAGCTGATGCCGGGGCGGTATGAGCCGGAGTTTCGGCTGAGCCGCGACGCGACGCAGCAGGCTGCCGGTGTTTCCGATCCGCTGCCGCACGCGGGGGAGCAAGCGCCACCACCCTGGAGTCTGAAACCGACGAGCACGGGTGCCGTTGAGCCTTCGCCGGTCTTCTCCCCTGCGGTGAGCGCCGACCGGCGCCGCATGTTCCTGTTTGCTTTCTGTGGCGTGCTCGCGCTGACGTTCGCCGTGCTGGGGTTTGCCGGTTGGAAGAGCCTGCATCCGAGTGCCTTGGACCGGTTCTGGCAGCCGGTGCTGGGAGTGCATCAGCCTGTACTGCTTTGCCTGCCGGTGGCTGGTGGGAAGTATGGCGTTGCGGCGACGTCGAAGATCCTGCTGCCGTCGCAGCAGAACAGCAAACCTGCCTTGAGCCCGAGCAGCTACCTTGCGCTGGAAAGCCTGGGCGAGAACGTGGTGTTCTCGGATGTTCGCGCGATGATGATGCTTTCGGACCTCCTTTCGCAGCACAATACCGAGCAACATCTGCGATTGAATACGGCGGTGTCACTGGATGACTTGCGGCAGGGCCCGGCAGTCCTGATCGGCGCAATGGATAACCCATGGACGCTGCGGGCGATCAGCCACCTGCGCTACCAGTTTGGCGGCGACGACGAAGAGAACTACTGGATCGTCGATACGCGGACGGGGAAGCGCACCGGGTGGTCGCTGGACCTGAAGACGCCGATCACCTCGGTCACGCGAGACTATGCCATCCTCGCGCGAATCCACTCAGAAGAAACGGGGCAGCCACAGGTGATTGTGGGCGGAATCGGGATGAGCGGCACGGCGGCAGCGGGTGAGCTGCTGACCAATGCCGCGCAGATAGATGCGCTGATGCAGAGGGTGGGCGGCGGATTCGACAAGCGCGACTTTGAAGCAGTGATCAGCACGGATGTGGTGAACGGAATTGCGGGAGAGCCGAAGATCCTGGTGGTGGAGATCCAGTAGGCTCGCCAGGAACGCGATAGAAGAATGGGCCGCGGTAGGATTTCTGTATGCCCAAGCGCCTGCCAGCCTATCTCCTGCCTATAGTCTTCTTTGCGTTGGCCCCTGCTGAGGTGATACCTGCGCAGCCGGCCCAGCGCGATGCTGCGATTCCTTCCACAGAGAAGGCCGGCTATGCCACGCTGACGGAGGCTGAGCTTCGTGCGGACCTCGGCTACATCGCCTCTGACCAGCTGCAGGGAAGGCTTTCGTTGCAGCCCGGAGACGAAGAAGCAACGCAGTGGGTGGCGGAGCAGTTTCGCAAGGCAGGGCTGCAACCCGCAGTGACCGATGCGGCGGGCAAACCGAGCTATTTTCAGCCGTTCACGCTGGTGGAGTATCGCGCCGATCGAGCGGCGACTATTGTGACGCTGACGCGTGCGGGGCAGCCTACGGTATTCCGTGCTCCCGAAGCGTTTGGCGCGTACAAGGCTCCGGTGGACCTTACGGCGCCGGTGGTGTTCGCGGGGTTCGGGATCACGGCCCCTGAGCTTGGGTATGACGACTACAAAGGGCTGGATGCGCGCGGCAAGATTGTGCTGCTGTTCGATCACGAGCCTCAGGAAGACGATCCCCGCTCGATCTTTAACGGCACGGGGAACACGCGCTATGCGACGACCCGAGTGAAGCTGCTGAACGCGCAGAAGCATGGCGCGGTGGCGGTGGTGATCGTGGCCGAGCCGAATCGCAAGCACCTGACGAATGCGGAGCGGAGTGCTCGCATCGGAGGTGGCCTCTCCCGCACCGTTCCGCTGCCAGTGCAGGCCATCCGAGATGATGAGATTGCGATCCCTTCGGTGCTGATCGTGGACGCGGTGGCGGCGCAGTTGCTGGCAACCACAGGGACGACGGGGAGCGCGCTGCAGGCGGCGATCGACAAGGACCTGACGCCGCAGTCTCGTGCGCTGCCGGACACGACGCTGACGGTGCATCTTCGCAACGTGTCTTCGCGTACGGGCGTTACGAAAAATGTGGCCGCGCTGCTGCCAGGATCCGATCCGAAGCTGGCGCCGGAGACGATCATCATCAGCGGGCACCACGACCACGACGGTGCGTCGCCTTGCCCCGCGAACGTTGGTGGTGTGGATCAGGATGGCAAGCCGACTGCCGCGGGCGAGCGGTGCCTGCAGATATGGCATGGCGCGGACGATAACGGCTCGGGAACAGTGGGTGTCGTCGCGCTGGCTCGTGCGTTTGCGGCGAACCCGGTGAAGCCGAAGCGGTCGATTCTGTTTGTGGTCTTTGCAAGCGAAGAACGCGGGCTGTTGGGGAGCTACTGGATGGCAGCGCATCCACTGCGGCCGCTGGCGACGACGCGCGCCATGATTAATTTCGATATGATCGGCCGCGATGAGAAGCCGAGCCCGCAGACGGAGGGGCTGATCACAATTCCGCCGGACACATCAAACCGGCTGAACCTGATTGGGGCGCTTTACTCGCCGAGCTACAACAAGGTGGTGATGGAAGAGAACAAGCATGTGGGACTGGTGCTGGACGATCGGTTCGATCATGAGTCAGCACTGAACGTCTTCTTCCGCTCCGACCAATTTCCGTTTGTGCTGCATGACGTGCCAGCTTTCTGGTGGTTCACCGGATTCCACCCCGACTACCATCACGTTACCGATACGGTGGAGAAGATCGATTTTCCGAAGATGAGGCGGATTCTCGATCTAGCCTATCTGACGGCGTTTCGATTCGCGGACGACGCGCAGATTCCAGTGTTTATCGCCAATCCCCAGCCGGCGAAGTAGGCTCAGGCAGGGTGGGTGGATTTCCGGCTATGGGATACTGAAGAACGACGGGCCTATAGCTCAATGGTTAGAGCAGCGGACTCATAATCCGTTGGTTCCAGGTTCAAGTCCTGGTGGGCCCACCAAGCTTTGATGCAGGAATGAAGCGCATTTAGTTGAGATCTGCTTTTGCCATGTGATGCCCGCTGCGACGACCAGTGGCTGTTTTGGTACCTCTTGGTTTTCGGGATTCGGGCTTCAAAACGCTCAGGATCGTGCTTATCTTCAATCGACAATCAGCGACTGATTAGCCGAAGAGACGGTCCTTGTTGCTGACACCGTGCTGCCCCTCGTTCAGACTTCCGGCGGAGAATCTCGTGCCTGGTATTCCTGTCGCTCTCCCGTCCTAGACTCTGGTCGCCGAGCGGTCCGAGCTCATCTCCGAGCCCCGATGCCAGCCTACGGTCGCGGGCCATGCGGCGCTCACGACCTACTGTTGAGAGATCTAGCATCCGTCCCGCGGCTACTAAAAGGTGGGTCAACCTGCGCTGTACTTCTCCCTTACTGCGGAAGGCGACCGCGCGTCATCGGCGCGAGGTCCAGAGTGCGCAACCAGTCCTGGACCTCCAACGCATCCATGTCCGACAGCAGGGTGGAACCCCAGGTCGGACGGAGATTTCTGCGGATGTAAGGGAGAGATAGCCTTCGGCTGTACTGGCGACGACGTCAGTGATCGTGATCTCGTCAGGCGTCCGGGCCACGATGCGCGTCAAAGCGGACGCCGGCAAAGCGCAGGAAGATGAGGCCGAGGATGGATTGGGAGTACTAGGAGGCTTTGAGGTCAGAGTTGGCGCGAACCGGTCGGCGGCGTCCCACAGGCGGCGTTCAAGTGCCGCGGTGCCGGCATCTTTATCGAAATCGAGCGATCCATTTGCAAGGCGGGCAGAGCCCAGTCTGTGCCGAGAGGCCAGCCCGCCTCTCGCAGCGCTGCAGGGACGGTAGTTTTCCACAGCAGGAACAGCTTGCATACATATTGCCGTTCCTTTAAAGTGGAGTTGTCCTCCCTTAACAAAGATTGATCTTGCACGAAATCAAGACACGTTCTTGATGAGAGCCTATAGCTTCTATTTGTAAGCCGGCGCTGCTCTGTGTTCGAAGTTGTCTTCAGAGTGTTGTCCGTAGAAGTACTGATCAAGTCGTTTTCGTGGAACAATGGCCTGCACGACCGGCCTTCTGTCTTTAGATCTGCGGTCATTTGCTCCTCTGTTCGTCCTTAACTTAAAGGGCGTCACGTGTATTCCTCTTACTCGTTGTCGAGCAGTCCTCCTCTGTAGTTCGATAGTCAGCCCCTTTCCAAGGGGCATAAGCATCGATCCGTTTCAGCTTTTCGGCTGGCGTTAGACAGGTGTTGCTATTTCCCAACCCACGCGCGGTGGTTGCCGCGTGCAGGAGATCAGCTTGCGTAAAATTGCGGTCTACCTTCTCTTATTTCTCGTTTCTGCAGTGGTGATGTATGGGCAGGGTTCCGTTACTGGTCGCATCACGGGCGTGGTCACGGACAACTCAGGCGCAGCGTTGCAGGGCGCCGAGGTGACGGCGACCAGCCCAGCGCTTTTGAAGCCGAAACAGCTTAAGTCTGTTAGCGGAGGTGTATACCTGCTGGAAGATCTGCCGCCAGGATCGTACGAGATCACCACCGTGATGCCGGGATTTAAGACCTTCAAGCAGGAAGGCATTGTGCTTACGGCCGGGTTTACTGCGACCGTGAACATTCCGCTGGCGGTCGGCGATACCAGCGAGACAGTGGAGGTTACCGGTGCTGCTCCCATTGTCGATGTGCAGGGCGGTGAAACCTCGACAACGTTCGACTCTGCGCTGCTGGCGAATACACCCAGCGGCAATGACCCGTGGTCCACGCTGGAGCAGACGCCTGGTGTGACCTCGACGACGGTAGACGTAGGCGGCAACAACAGCTATCAGCAGTCGCAGATGTCTGTGCACGGAAGCAAGCTGACGGAGCAAACCTACGCGATGAATGGCTTACCGCTGAATTCAGCCAGCGGGCCGTACACGGATTACTATTTCGACTACTACTCCTTTCAGGAGATGCAGGTCATTACAGACGCCGCGCCACCGGAAGTGCCAACAGGCGGTGCTTACCTGAACATGATCACGCGGCAGGGCTCGAATGACGTTCACGGCTTTGTAGCCATGAACTACGAGGACGACAAAACGCAGGCCGGGATCAAGGCGCCCACCTATACCGACATCAACGGCAACAGCCAAGTGGTGCTGAACGCCGGGTCTCCTTTTATCCGTGCATACGACTTTGCTGCCGAGGCTGGAGGGCCGATCATCAAAGATCGCGTATGGCTCTTTGGCGCTTATCGCGCCTACCAGTTGAAGCAGCAACTCTTTGCAAGCCCGCTGCCCAACCCGATTACCGGTGCGCCGGCGCCTTCGACCAACCCGGGGCTCTACGGCTTCGGGACGGATATCAACCACCAGAGCAACACGACACTGCGCGCCGACTACCAGATCAATAACAAGAACGTGGTCAACGCGATGTGGCACTGGCAGTACATCAATCGCTTCTATCGCCGCCTGACATACAGCTATGTGGACCAGAACGCGGCTCAGAGGCAGATTGAGCCCGCCTACATTCTGCAGGCGCAGGAGACGTACACGCCGACTTCGCACATGACGCTCGATACCCGTATCGGCTATCTGCAGGTGATCTTCCCGTTGCGGTATGAGCCGGGCGTCGCGACGAGCACCATCTCGGCCGCGGATATCGGATTGAGCACACTGAAGTATGCCGGGCAGGAAAATTATGTGGACAAGGAGCAGGTAGGCCGCGCGACCGCTACGCTGTCGTGGTTCAAAGGGGGCTGGGGCGGCTCCCACAACTTCAAGCTGGGCGTGGACATCTCCAGAAACTGGCGCCGCCAACTCTACAACTATAACCAGGAAACCCTGGAGTACTACAACACAACCACGACGACGACACCCAATACGACGCCGGCGTACTTACGCATCGAGAATGGTCCTCTCAACTTCAATGACACAGCTCCGGCACGGGCCATCTTCCTGCAGGATGCGTGGACGATCAATCGTCATGTGACGTTGAGTGTGGGTGCGCGCTATGACCATGCCAACGCTTTCATTCCTCAGCAGTGCAACCCAGCAGTTGGAGTCTCGGTCTATTCGCCGCTGTTCCCGAACCGCTGCCTCTCACAGATACAGTCAACATACAGTTCGCTGATCTCCACTCCGGGAATTACCCGCACGCAACTGGGACCGTTAACAAACTTCAACAGCGTAAATAACTATGACAATGTAGTTCCTCGCGTCAGCATTTCGTATGACCCGACAGGCAAGGGCGACCAGGTTATTCGAGCGGGATTCAACATGTTCACCAACAACGTGGGCACCAGCCTGGCAGATGCGGCCAACCCCAATGGAACAGGCTACGTGCAGTACGGCTGGAACGGCTCAACCGTTGCGAACTCGGCAATTCCAGGCGCCATCAATTCGGCCACTCCGGACTACACACAGTTCGCCCCGGCGTGCGGCAACAACACACCGGGCACGGGCGGGTGTCTTGCGGGTGGAACCTATGTAGGAGCAGGCACGAACGGCAAAGGTGGTTACGAAGCCACAGGCGGTGGTATCGCCAGCTTCGTCGACCCGAACCTGAAGCGACCTTACTCTTACGAGTACAACATCGGCTATCAGCGCAGCGTTCTCAAGGATGTCTCGGTTAGCGTCGCCTTCTACCACCGAGTGAACAAGAACCTGCAGATCTTAAAGAATATCAACGCACCGACCGCCGACTACACACCGATTACAAGCTACGCGAACGGCACGGCCCTTGTGAATCCGGTAACGAAGCAGCCGATCACTCTGTATGCGCTCACCGGCAACTTAGCGACCTGCGCCGCTTCCTCAAACCACACCGACTTCGGTTGCAATTACACCGAGACCACCAACGATCCCCTTGCAGATCAGAACCACTACAACGGTCTGGAGTTCACCCTCACAAAGCGGCTCACCAAGAAGTGGTCTGCCCTGGCAGGCTTCACCATCCAGAAGGATCACGGCATTTACAACTCAGGCGACTTCAACGATCCAAACGTCCATATCAACAACTATGGTTCGTTGGATCAGGACTCCACATACGTAGCCCGCGTGGACTTTACCTACAAGCTGCCCTTCAAGTTCCAGACCTCAGTCAACTACCAGCACGAGACGGGCTATCCCATACTGGCAACGTATCTGTTCACGGGACTCCAGGGCACCCCTGCGACGGAGACGGTGAACCTCCTGCCGAACGGAGGGCTGCGCTACCCATCGGTGGATCTCACCAACTTCCGTCTGGGCCGCGAAACCCGCTTTGGTGATCGCTTCAAGCTGGAAACCAGCTGCGATTTGTTCAACCTGTTCAACGTGGCTCCCACGACGGCGGAAACTACGACGTACGGCGCTAACTTTGGACGTCCGTCCAACTTTGTCGGCCCGTTCATCGCCAGGTTCAACGGCAAGCTGAGCTTCTAAAGCGCCGGGGCACCCAATTTGGGTGCCCCTTTTTTTCGCATCAGGATAAGCATCGCGTCAGGAGCGGTATGTTTCGTCGGTTGTCGCATTCTATGTTTCTACTTGGGCTGAGCGTGGGCTCGCTCGCGGCTGCGTGTGCGCAGGAAGCTCCTAAAGGGAGCATCACCATTGACCGCATTGCGGATATTAAATATCCCACTGATCAGGTGTGGTCTCCAGACAGCAAAGCAGTGGCTTTTCTCTGGGACGCCGCAGGCAAGCAGGACTTGTATATGTCCGTAGGCAGCGGCGAGCCGATTGCCCTCACTGACTTTCCAGTGGACCCGGAGATCTACACCTCCAACATCGGGCATTTTGAGTGGTGTGGCCCCGACGAGATCATCTTCGCCAGAGAAGGCGGGCTATGGTCTGTCTCCACAACCACCCGCAAGCCTTCGCGGCTTGCGAACTTCACGGGAGTGGGCTCGTTCTCGCTATCGGACGACCGCAAGCAGATTGCGTATGTGCGCAGTGGACAGATATGGGTTGGGTTGCTGCATGGCGCGCAGCGCCAGCTTACCCGCTTTACAGACAACATGAGGGTCAACGGTCCAAGCTTTTCCCCGGATGGCCAGTACGTGGCGTTCAACACAAGCTATGGCTCGGAAACTCCGGAACCCATGCCCTATAACGGAAATCGGATGGAAGTAATGCGTAGCCGAAGCTGGGGCATGCGGCTTGGGATCGTGTCGGTCTTCAGCGGCGATCCGGTGCTTGTTCCCACGACCACAGCTTCCTTTGGCGGTGGCGCCCGCATTCAATGGATCGCCGGGCCGGCCATTGTGCATCAAGAGTTTTCCGGAGACCGCAAGGTCCGCGAGATTAAAGTGACGCAGGTTTCCGGTGAGACGCGGACGATCTGGCACGATTACGATCCGGCCTGGTGGTCGCCTGTGGAGGGCACGCGCGTCGTTGCGTCTCCGGACGGCAAGTACGTCGCATTTACGACGGATCGGACCGGGTGGGCGCACCTGTATGTCATTCCCTCTGACGCCACGACCGAGGCGCAGGCAAAGCAGTTGAGCAAGGGTGAGTTTGGCGATGCTTTCGCCGCATGGTCTCCAGACAGCAAGACCATCGCGTACGATCACAGCGCTCCTAACGATCAAGGAGAACGGTTTATTTCCATCGTCAACGCTACTACCGGCAAGATCGAGCCGGTCGTGACGGCGCATGGCGTTAATTATGATCCGGCTTTCTCGCCCGATGGCAGCAAGCTTGCGTATCTGCGCTCCGCGATCGAGCACCCGCAGGAGGTATATACCGTTGCGGTGAAGCCGGCCAGCAAGCCTGCGCGGCTTACGGATTCACTTCCTGCGGGCTTGAACCCGGCTGACCTGACCGCGCCCGTCGCTGTGCACTACCCCAGCCGTAAGGATGGCAAGGCAGTGCCAGCAACGCTGATGGTGAGTCAGAATCTTGACAAGACCAAGAAGCATCCGGCAATCATCTGGATCCACGGCTCGGGAGCCGATCAGAATTACCTGGCGTGGCATCCGGGTTCATACCGTATGTACTACGCCATCAGCCAGTACTTCGCCCAGCAGGGCTACGTCGTCCTTACGCCTGATTACCGAGGCAGTTCCGGCTACAGCCGAGAGTGGACCACCGGCACCTTCCAGGACCTCGGCGGCGGGGAGACGCAGGACGTTAACGGTGGCGCGGATTACCTAAAGACCCTGTCTTACGTAGACCCAGATCGCATCGGTGTGTGGGGTTTGAGCTATGGCGGCTTTATGACGCTGCAGTCCATCATCACCGCGCCGAAGCTGTTTGCCTGCGCGATCGATGTGGCGGGTGTAGGCGACTGGGAGACGTGGACCACGGGCGGCACCATCCTGGGCAGGTTGGGCGCGACGCCCGTTAGCGATCCCGATCTCTACGACCGTTCCGCGCCGGTGAAACACCTGGACAAGATAGAACGCCCGCTCATGATCCTGCAGGGTCTCAATGACACCAATGTTCCGCTCTGGGAGACGATCAAAATCGTCGACCGCCTGGAGAAACTCGGCAAGCCGTTCGACATGGCTTTCTATCCGGGAGAGATTCACTTCTTCCGCAAGGCTTATGTGCTGCGCGACGCGTGGCGCCGAAGCGACACATTCTTTTACAAGCATCTCGTCGCACCGGCTGAGCCGCTGAAATCCGCGGCTGCCAACTTGCCGCAGGCACCTCCACCTGCGACAGTGACTGCGCCCTGACACGCTCCTGCTGGACACTCTCAACATAGATACTTTCGGAGAAACACTCATGCCCGTCGATCGTCGCCGGTTTCTTGCCGCGTGCAGCAGTGTCGGGTTGGGCTCGACACTCTTTCCGGGAGTGTTGCTCGCAGCCTTAGCGGCAGACGAGAAGATTACCCCCGAGATGATCGATTCGGCTGCTGCGATCGCTGGCGTCCCTGTGGCCCCAGACCAGCGTGCGGCGCTACTCAACACACTGACGCAGAACCGCAAGAGTTACGAGACTTTGTCGGCACTGAAGATGCCGAACTCGGTGCCACCAGCGTTTCTCTTCGATCCACTTCCGCCGGGCCAGCGGCCGACACCGCCACCGGCCGGGGTGGACGGCCGCAAGGCTCTGCGCCTCAGTCCTGCACCCGCTACTGCTGGGAGAGAAGTGCCCGCAGATCTGAACATATTGGCCTTCGCTACGGTGCGGGAACTCGGCGAGTTGGTGCGGAGGAAGAAAATTTCTGCCGTAAATCTGACGGAGATGTACATTGCGCGCCTGAAGCGCTTTGATCCGCAGTTGAAGTTCGTCATCACTATCACGGAAGAGCGGGCACTCTCCCAGGCGAGAGAAGCGGATAAAGAGATTGCCGCGGGCAAGTATCGAGGCCCTCTGCACGGTATTCCATGGGGCGCGAAGGACCTGCTGGCCGTCAAGGGCTATCCAACGACCTGGGGCGCGGGCGGGTTCGAGACACAGACGCTCGACGAAGACGCCACAGTGGTGACGCGGCTGGACAAGGCTGGCGCGATCCTCATCGCGAAGCTGACGCTCGGTGCGTTGGCCATGGGCGACCACTGGTTCGGCGGGCAGACCCGCAATCCGTGGGACACGCGACAGGGTTCGAGCGGCTCCTCGGCCGGCCCGGGCTCGGCGACCTCGGCTGGCTGTGTAGCGTTCTCTATCGGTTCGGAAACGAACGGGTCCATAAGCGGCCCCTCCACACGCTGTGGTGTGACCGGTCTGCGGCCCACGTTTGGCTTTGTGCCGCGCACCGGCGCGATGACTCTGAGCTGGACGATGGACAAACTAGGGCCTATCTGCCGCTCCGTGGAAGACTGCGCCCTGGTGATGCAGGCGATTTGGGGACCCGATGGCCAGGATCAGGCCTGCCAGAATGCCTTTTTCCAGTGGGACGCTGCCTTCAACTGGAAGAAGCTTCGCGTGGGTTATCTGCGGGACGACTTCGAGAAACCCTGGGTACAAAACACCCCTGCGCCCGCGCCTGGCGCCACAGAAGATGAGTTGGGCGCCTATCAACGCCGCAAGGGCGCAGAATCCGCAACCTTGGCAAGCCGTGAATACGATCGCAAGTACGATCTCGCGGCGCTGGAGGTTCTTCGCAAGAAAATGGGCGTGGAACTCATTCCTGTGGCCATTCCCGATGCGCCATACGAAGCTATGCGCTCGATCTACAGCGTTGAAGGAGCGGCCGCGTTTCAGGAACTGACGCTAAGCGGTCGTGACAAACTGCTGGCGGAGCGTAGCGCGAGCAATTGGCCCAACATTTTCCGCGCCGCCAGCTTCACGCCTGCCGTGGAGTACATCCAGTCGATGCGCGCTAGATACCTTGCCATTGGCCACTTCGCGATGTTATTTGAGCAGGTGGACGTGATCGTCGCGCCCACTACGGGCCCGAGTCAGCAGGGGAATGTCACCAACCTGACGGGGCATCCGGCGGTGATCGTTCCGAACGGCGTACGCGGGCCTGACGCGCCGCAGGCGATCAGCCCAGGCGGGGCGGGTTTGCCTGCGGCAGCTTCGATGGCCTCCGCGAACAACCAGAGCGGCGGACCGGGCACGCCGGTGAGCCTGACGTTCCTCGGGGGCTTGTACAAGGATGCGGAGACTTGCGCGTTCGCTCATGCGTATCAGCAGGCTGCCGGCTTCCTCGGATTGCACCCTAAGCTTGATGCCTGATCGAGTCGTCGGAAGCATACGACCGGCAATGTATTGGGAAGGACTTTCAGCCACATGACTAGCAGAACAGGCAGAGCTCGGCAGTTACGTATCGCGGGGACATTGTTGCTTGCGCTACAGCCGTCACTCTCGTACGCGCAGAAAAGATCTGAGAAGCCAGCGCAGATTTCAATGCAGGAGATCACCATCGCGCAAACAGAGGAAGCGTTGCGTACCGGCAAGGTGACCTGCAGGCAACTAGTGGAGATGTACCTGAAGCGCATAGCCGCTTACGATCAATCGACACGACTGAACGCTATCGTGACCCTGAACCCGGAGGCACTGGCGGACGCAGACCGCCTGGACCAGGAGTTTGCGCGTACTCACAAACTGCGGCCGCTGCATGGCGTCGTGGTGATTGTGAAGGACAACTACGACACGCGCGGGCTCCAGACGACGGGAGGCTCATTGGCATTGAAGTGGTTTCAGCCTGAGACGGATGCCTTTATGGTTCGCAAACTGCGGGAGGCCGGCGCAATCGTTCTCGCGAAATCGAACATGGCCGAGTGGGCATTCAGCCCAGTGTTGACAGAAAGCTCCATCGCGGGAATCACTCGGAATCCTTACGATCTCAGCCGCGTTCCCGCAGGCTCAAGCGGAGGCACCGCGGCTTCAGTCGCAGCCAATCTCGGCGAAGTGGGATTGGGCACGGACACGGGCGATTCCATCCGCGGTCCTGCCTCCCATAATGACCTCGTCGGCATAAGGCCTACGATCGGCCTCACGAGCCGGGCGGGCATCATTCCGTTGTCCGCGACCAATGATGTGGGCGGTCCTCTTGCGCGTTCCGTGGCCGACGCAGCGGCAGTTCTGGCAGCCGTACAGGGGTACGATCCCGAAGACCCGATCACGCAACTCGGCCAGGATAAGGCGCCGAAAGACTACAGCGCCTCGCTCGATCCGCATGGACTGCGCGGAGCTCGTATCGGCGTTGTGAGATCCTACTTCGAAACCCCTACGACCGACCCGCAGATTAAGGCACTCACGGAGCAGGCGATTCGTGACCTGCAGGCGCAGGGTGCTACCGTCGTGGATTCCTTCCCGCTGCCGGAGTTCGATCGCCGGGCCATGCAGGCTCACCCTTGTGGAGGTTTTGAGCATGATCTGAACGACTATCTCGCCAAGCATCCCAATGCGCCTTACCACTCATTGCAGGAGATCATCGACTCCGGCCTGTATCTTGGCTCGGTAGAGCAACGTCTCAAGCATGGCTTCGGCCCGGCTAAGCCGGAGGATGCGAAAGGGACAGAGCCGCCGCTGCCTGTGCAGGCCTGTCTTGATACCTACCATGATCCCGCAAAGATCAAGTTCCGCGATGCCATCTCAGCCGAGATGGATCGCCAGAAGCTGGACGCGCTGATCTATCCCACGTGGAGCAACGCTCCGCGCAAGGTTGGCGATCTGAAGAGCCCCGGAGGCGATAACAGCCAAATCATCTCTCCGGTGACCGGTTTTCCCGGCATCACGGTTCCGATGGGAAAGACATATGGCACACTTCCTGCGGGACTGACATTTGTGGGGCGGAGCTTCTCTGAGGCTCTCCTCATCAAACTGGCTTATGGCTATGAGCAAGCCACGCATCACAGGCAGTCCCCTACGGCGTTTCCATAGCCTGACCCGCTACGAGCGTACTAGAAGGGTTCAGTTCGGCAGCGGTGGCCGGGGCTCCGTCCTGCGCTGCCACGTAGCCTCCCGTGCCGTTGCCCGCGATGGTGCTGAGCGTGCCTGGTGTGAAGCTAATCAACGGGTCCGTGCCCGCAGCGCTGATGTAAACCGTGGAGAGTATGTTGTTGCTCGTGTCCACGATCTCGACAGCGCCCAAGCGCTGCCCGGGAGCTTTGGGTGCGAGGTTCACGACGCCGCTGCAGGTGTTGCCGGCGGTGACCACGCTGGTGCAGGTTGTGCCGATGGTGTTCAGGGTGAAGTCAAGGTTGGGTGCACCTAGGGTGAGGACTAACGGCGTGCCCAGCGTGCCGGAGGTGATGATGCTGAAGGTAGCCGTGCTGCTCGTGCCGCTGCCCACGCCACGCTGCCGAAGGCTGGTTGCGGCACGAAGTTCCAAGTGTCGGCGAGATAGTTGGTGGCGCCCACCCCGCCGAACAGCACGACTGAGCGGGTTGCGTCGTCGTAAGTCATCGAAGGGAAAGTGCGCACCAGCGGAGTGCGGAAGGCGCCTGCGGGACCCAGTTGGTTCCGTTCCAGATCCGGGTGTCGTTCAGGGAACCACTGGAGACCGCTCCGCCGTACAGGACTATGCTGCCTATCTCCGCATCGTGGGTCATCACCTGGTTGCTCCGCGCGTATGGACTTGTTGCCGGAACTGCCGGGTCCAGGTCGTGCCGTTCAGGTCCAAGTGTCGTTCAGACACGTGTTCTTCTTATTTTCCAGTCTGATTCACAGGAGAGCAGTCTCATGAGACTGTGGCGAGCTTGCTCCCGCCACAAGCGGAGCTCACCGACCGACGTTTGGTGTCAAATCTTGCGATAAGACCGGTTTATCGTTTTTCGGTTTCTAACACCTGATGTCGTCAGTAACTTAGCTTTTTGCTTCCATGGCATGGAAGAGGTCATCGGTTCGATCCCGATCAGGTCCACCAAATATCTCAACAACTTAGCGGAACCCCTCCCAAACGTTTGGCAGCAAATTGGCAGCAGATTTCAAACTGCCATGCAGCCAAGCCATGTCAGTCATTTCCATCTCCTCTCTGAAGCGCCAGGCTTCGGCTGACTTTCTCTCTAAATTCCTATCCATCAATGCACCATCGCCGTAGATGCGGCGACGGCAGGCGGTCGCACCTTGCCCTTCGCCGCCAGCTTCTTCATCGTGCCCTGTAACTCCCGGTGAATGGAGTCCACAGTGGCGCGCACACTCTCCGGCAACTCCTGCATGTAGACGTCGGTTGTCGTCGCCACGCGCGAATGCCGCATGATGCCCTGCACGTCCTTCACTGCCCCTTTCTTCTGGGCCAGCGTTGCGATCGTGCGCCGGATGATCTGGAACGTAAGCTTCGGCAGGCCGAGTTCCGTAGCCAGTTTGTGTAGAACCCGCTTGCGGTAGTTGCTCGGGTCCATGAAAGAGCCGTCCCGATTCGGAAACAGAAACGCTTCCTCATCCGATGGCGGCGGGCCATGCTTCTTCTTCTTGCTGTCGTACTGCTCCTGACTCGTTTGCCGCCAGGCCGTGAGATCGTCAGAGAGGTCCTTCGCAATCGGCACTTCGGTCAGACTTCTTTTCGTCTTTCCGTAGAACCGAATCTTCCCCTTGTAGATCGTCTCCACAATGGTGAGCGAGACCGCAGCGACCCGATGGCACTTCCACCGAAAGGCGAACAGTTCGCTCGGACGGAGCGCGTTCGTCATATCCAGCTTCAGCAAAATCTGGTCGCGAAGATCGAGCCTCGCCAAGGCTGCAGCAAGCTGCTCCCAGGTAAGCACCGTCTTATCGGTCTCCCGCAGGTTGGCGGGAGTCTTCAGCGTGCGAGCAGGGTCCTTCGCCAGGAACTCCTGATCGACTGCCTCGGCAAAGATGGCCTTCGTGTACGCTCGGATCTGCAACACTCTGTCCTTCGAACGAGTCTTCGCCAGCTTATTGAGATGGGTTTGGAGAGTGAACTTATCAATGTTCTCGAGGCGTGCAGCCCCGAACACGTCGACAAGATCTGCCTGAATGAGGAACTTCTTCACCTTGGCAGTCTCCTCTCTCCAGTCCGCCTCTTTGAGCGGCAGGTAACGGTGCGTGACAAACCACCCGAAAGTGACTGCTCCATTGATCATGGATTTGTCGCCATTGAGCGGCTGCTTCCCCAGCCTGGCAATCTCGCCTTCCAGCTTTTCCCTGGCCTGCGACTTTGACATACCGCTCTTCAGTCCGAGAATGACCTGAGCGACGGCTGGTTTAGGTTGATCGGTTGCAGAGTCAAGCTCCGCTCGGCGGAAGTAGCCGTACCACTTCTTTCCGCGAAGCCGGACCCATCCTTTCTGGTAGGAAGTTCCCATCTATTCCTCAAATTCTGTGTGGGGGAATAAGCGGGCCGCCATCAGTTTACCGCCGCTTGCGGCGCAAAACCGAGGCGCGCTCCCGCTCGTTTACGAACTCGTCGATCTGACTAGCGCGGTAGCGGAGCGCACCATCGCTCATGCGGATCACCGGCAGGTAGGGCAATCTCCGGGACGAGTGGTCCCACACCCAGTCTCTGGTCACGTTCAGTCTCATCGCCACCTCGTCGGCGGTGAGCAAGGGGTCGGACACTTGCATCCGCTCCGGCATCTGCAGTAACGCCATATCTACTCTCCTGTGCTCCTGAATGCGCCGGCTTATGCGGCGATGACGGCATGTTGGGTCTGTTTGCGAACTCGGTCAAATTACCGATACGAGGTCCTCCGATCATTGCCGGTGAATTTGACCGAGTTTCAAGTCCGCCGCATGCTGACTTCGCGTTCAAGGGAGGATGCATGGGTTGGAAGCGAAAATACCTTTTCATCGCGGTCGCAATGACCGCGTTGGATCTCTGGGTGGCTTTTCGATACGGGGTAGCCGTCTGGCAGGCGTACGCGGACTTTCTTATAGTGCGGCTACTGCTTCTCTTGGCCGTCGCTATCTGGATCACTAGCCTGGCTGATTTTTGGAGCCGGGCGGTTGGGCGCTCGGAACAAACCCCAATTGCCCCCCGCATGAGGTTCTCCGACATTCCTGCAAGCACAGCCGCTGATGCGGAGGTTCGCGATGTTTGACTCTCTGGCAGATCTTTCCGTAAAGCTGGCGGCGACCGGCTACTTCATCGATCCGGTGATGACGCAGGTTGTGTTTCTCGCGGCCAAGCTCAACAAGCCCCTGCTCCTTGAGGGCCCCGCCGGATCCGGCAAAACACAGTTGGCCATCTCAGTGGCCGCGGCAGCCGGCACCCACGTCGAGCGGCTACAGTGTCACCGCGGTGTCAGCGAAGACAAGGCGATCGGACGCTTTGACGAGGGTCTGCAGCGGCTCTACATGGAGTTCTCGAAAGGCCAGCATGAGAGTTGGCAGCTCCTGCAGGCCAACTTGAAGGGACGGGATTTCTTCCGGCCCGGCCCGTTGATGCGCGCTCTAGAATGCGAGCGGCCTTGCGTTCTCCTCATCGACGAATTGGACAAGGTTGATGACGGTTTCGAGGCCATGCTTCTCGAGATTCTCTCTGCCTGGCAGCTGTCCATTCCTGAGTTTGGGCGGGTTGCCGCCAAGAGCGTGCCATTCGTTGTGCTCACCAGCAACGAAGAACGCCGCCTGGGAGACCCGATTCGCAGGCGCAGCCTTTACGTCCGGGTGGAGCACCCCACACCGCAGCGGGAAGCGGAGATCATCGCGAGCCGCACTCCGGACGCGGATGTCGCCTTTCACCACGAGATGGCTGGCATCGCTCTTTCGTTCCGCAACTACTCTCTGGAGAAGCCGCCTTCCGTGTCCGAGATGATCGACTTCGCTAACGCTCTCCAGATTCTTGGGACCGATCATGTGACCGAAGAGCATCGGGATATTCTTCTCCCGTTTCTCGCCAAGACAGAGAAGGACCGCCGCCATCTCCTTCTTCGCGAAGGGTTCAAGAGCCTGCTCGATGACGGAGCGCGCATCGCTGCGCGAACGGCAGCCCAAAGGGAGGAGCGGCGATGAGGTTGATCTTTGTCGTGCTCCTAATTACATCGTTCGCGGCCCATGCCGATGCGCTCTCACCAGAGCAGTGCGTCGAGCATTATGCGGCCGTTTACCGGGTTCCACCGGAACTGATCGCAGCCTTCATCGACGTGGAGTCGGGCTGGAATCCGCACGCACTCTCCGACAAGGGCGCGATGGGGTTGATGCAGCTCATGCCAGCAACCGCTCGGCGCTTCGGAGCGATGCAGCCGTTCGATGTGGAGCAGAATATCGCGGCCGGAACTCGCTATGTGACCACCTTGATGTGGGAGTTCCATGGTGATCTGCGGCTTGTTGCCGCAGCCTATTACGCGGGTGATCATTGGGTCGGCCAGCGGCTGTTGGCCTATCGCAATCCGCAGGTTGTTGCCTATGTTGAGGCAATTCGACGGCGGTACATGCTGCACAAATATCCGGCCTTCAGGCCGACAAGGAGATAAAGCTTATGAAGCTTCGCTGTCTGATCCCCCTAGCAGTTTTGTTCTCGCCACTGTCACACGTCATGCAAGGTCAGGTAAGCGCGCGCGTCGCGACCGTGGTCATCAGTCCCAACGACGTTACTATTCTTCACCTGCGGCCCGAGTTCGAATCGAGCATCCGCATGCCGGAAGAAGTCACTTCTGTGATCCTTGGCAGTCCGGGGACCTTCAAGGCCGAACACAACGAGGGCGAACCGGAATATGTCTACGTTAAGCCGGTGACTAAGGAACCCGCTCAATCGAACCTGCTCGTAGCCACCAAGTCAGGAGCGCACGTTACGTTGGAGCTGATCAGCGACGGCAATGCCGCGAGCACAGGCCAACCCGTGGATTTTCTGCTCGAGTACCGGACTTCCCGCAGTTTCCTGATCGGGACAAACACTGCTTCGGTTGAGAAGTCGCCGGAAAAGACTCCGCCTTCTTCCACACCTGAGGGTCCCCGCACATCGGAACCCGCTAATTTGTCGGCGGTTGAGTTGGAGCTTGCTCAGCAGGAGCGCGTGAACACCCCGAGTTGGACCAAATGGAGTGGCAAGCAGATCGAAACTTCCATCGGGGATATTCGCCAGTGGAGTAATCAGACGATCATCTCCTACTCGATTTACAACGACTCCAGTCAACCAGTCGAAATCGTTCCTCCACAGATCCAGATAGCCGGACGGCTGGTTAAGAAGAAAAAGAAGGAAGGCAAAGGCATCATCTCGGACCAGTTGGAGATCCGTGAGTACCGGTTGAGTACGACGCGCATCGAGGCCGGTGGCCGCGCGGACGGCGTCGTGGTCTTCGACCGGCCGAACTTCAAGCAATCGAACGAGAAACTCTTCCTTCAACTCGCGCAGGCGGACCAGGTCGACCAACCTATCCTGATCCGCTTGCCGTTTACCCCACCGATTTCTGCTGACCTGAAATAAAGAGGAGACAACATGAGCAACTACGACAACAAAAATGGAGCCGGAAGTATGACAGCCGATCCCGAGGAGCCGATCAGATCCTTACCTGGAATTGACTCCATTACCGCAGATGAGAACACACGAGCAATGGACGCCTCTGCGAAGCCACACTCATCCTCTTTCGCGACCAGGGCGGGTGTCGTTCAAGCCGAGGGCATCAGCAAGAGCAAGCTTCTTCTGCTTGGTGGCGGCTTGGCAATCGCTGTCCTCTTCTTCGTCTTCACCGCCATCGTCGGTAAATCGCCCAATAAGCATGGTGCCGTGAGAGCACAGCAACAGCAGACGAAACAAGCAGAATCGAAGCCGCCCAAGGGCAGCTTGACCCCGCTTATGGAGACCGTCCGATCTCCGGCTCAGGACAATGCTGGCAGCCAACTTGGTCCCGCTGACATTCGGCGCACCCGTACCGCCGATGGCACGTCGCCCTTACCGGCCGGCGTCGCTGCTACCAAGCAAACGACACCTGCAGCAAGGCCGGTCAACGGAGTGAGCCTTGCATCTGTTCCATCCTTTGCGGATACGCAGCAGAGATGGGAAGAACCGAGGCCTTATGGAGAGGCTGCACCTGCTTCGTCTCCGAGCCCAGGTACTGTCTTGCCAAACCAGCAGCAGAACAATGCATTGAAGGAGGCATCGCTGGTGTTTGTCCGCAACTTAACGCAAAGCCAGGCTACGCCGGTAGGTCATGCTACTTCAGAAGCTGACGCCGCACCGCTTCTAGACGTCAGACCAGGAACCCGTATCCAAGCGAAGCTCGAAACGCAAGTGTCGAGCGCCGTACAAGCACCCGTCGTGGCAGTAGTGGAGTACACCTACGCCATCGGAGACAAGGTTGTTCTCCCAGCTGGTGCGCGGGTCTACGGACAACTGCAGCAGGCCGACCGAAGCGGACTGATCAGCATCAAGTTCGAGGAGGTCGAACTGCTGGACGGCGCCAGAGAAAGCATCGCTGCAATCGGTACCGGGCTTGATCTTGGGCCGATACGTGGAAGTGTTTCCGGGACGAATGCCGGTCGCAACTTCCTGGTGCGAGCCGCGTCCGGCGTCGGTTCACTTCTGGCGCAGGTCGCAGTGACGAACAGCAGTGCAGCATTTTCTGAACAGGACATTCTCCGGCAGCGGATCGCTGAGAACATTGGCACCGCGGGTGATACGGAGGTCATGAACCTGAACTCGAACAGCAGAGTAGTCGTCTCCGTGCCAGCGGACACCAAGATCTTCATCGTCTTCACAAAACACGAAGAGCAGAGCATTTCTGGACTGCACAGAGTCTCAACACCGAACCAATAGCGATCAATTTAGCTTATGGATCAGCCTCGGCCTGCGCCGGGGCCTTCTTTTGTGCGCAATTGCTCTGGGGCCTTGCGCTCAACCGACTGCTCACTGAGGACAGGCCTATGAATCGCCTCCTCTTGCGCCGCGATCAAGAGGAAGGTTTGGTACAAGCTGGCTATCTTGAATGTTGAATCAAATGCGACCCGAGTTACCCAATCCACAAGCAAAGGTAAAGGAGCTTGGTGTCCCGTACAGCGGTTGAGCAATTGCAGGTCCGCATGTCCCAGCGTGGCCAAGGACAATCTCGACTAACGTCCCATGCTCCAGACGGGAAGAAAGTGCGAATCATCCAAAAAAGAGGGTTGAGCCAAAATACGTTCAGATAGCCCATATCGCCGTTGAGCAAGATAACTTTGATGACTCGGGAGCATGCTTGCGCCATTATCCTGCCCGATGAATCTTTGTGCGACCGGGTAACTCGGGCTTCGGTTCAAGGCTTGCGTATCGCGGAGGACTAGGAGATCAGTTGGAGCTTGCCGCAACGGCGGCACATGAAGGAATGCGCCCAGTCCCACTCCAGCTTTGAATAGACTTCACGGTTATACCGAAGAGTACTGAGAAGGCCGCGGGTGAGTCCCCATACTGAGGCCAAGGTAAACGAGAAGAAGATTAAAGAGATCACGGCTTCGCTTATCGAGAAGGTAGGACGTCTTACAAACGCGTTGAGATCAAATGAAGTGGCGATGGTCGTAAGGACTACGGCGAACATCCAGGGCAACAGCCTGCGAGCGTAACTGCGGCGCCGAGGTGGAGCGAGCGCTTGAGCCGCAACAGATTGGCTCACTCCCCGACTAAAAATTCCAGAGAACGTGCGTGTTCCCTCTTGATAGAGAAGCGGAACCGCCACAATGTCCGGATTACCACATTGATCGCATTGGAACACCTGCTGCAAGGTTAGAGTAGCCATCTTCTAGTCCTCAGCCTGACGCCCTTGTACAGGTACCTCAAATCAAGCCTGGTAGGTGATTTTAGTACCTCCTTCTCGCCTTCGGCTAGTCCCCCTTCAGCCGTGGGCTTTTGACCGAGTTCCCGTCTTACCACATTCTCAGTCTCGACACGGAGGCCACGAGCAACCGAGTCCAGGAGAGAATTCCATGACAACCGCACCCGCCTTCTGGCGGCGCTCCGAAGTGACCGCCGCTCCGACTATCATCGTTCACCGGCCGGAGACCAACAACACGCTCCGAGCTGCCATCCTGCTGCTTCTGAGTCTTCTTTTTATTGGGAGTTTCGTTGCTCCGATAGCGGCGAGTGCTCAGAACCTTGGGACTGCTCCTCAGTTCGGCCAAGCCGTACAGGGTCAGCAAGCCACGACGGTTGAAGGCACTGTTCTCAACATCGTGAATTGGGGCTGCAACGTCATCGCTCCCGTCATCGCGGTTGCCTGCCTTGGCATCGCCGGATGGCATTTCAAGAGCGGACGCGGCTATATGGGTTGGGGCGTCTCTGGGGTCGCCCTTATGGTGATCTCCGGTCTCGGGCGTATGGCCGAAGGCTTTATAACTCAAGCGCAAGGTATCCAGTAAACAAGGTTGCCTAGCCATGCCTGTGCCGCAATTTCTTCTCGACCTTCTTCAACTCTTGCTCGACCTCGCGGTGCCGGCTGCGTTTTGCACGCTGGCCGCTGCGGGAGTCAATCTCCGGCATGAAGGGGGCACTAACTTCCACGTCAACGGACGTGTCGGTAAGTGGGTGTTGTGGACTGTCGTGCTTCTGACGCTTCCGCAACTTCTTTCCTGGGTTGCGGCACAAGGCATCTCCGTTCCTTCGGGCAGTGGATCGGTCGGTACAAGCTGGCTCGCCAGTATGGAAACTGTTTTCAAAAGCTTCGTAAACCAGATCGTGGTGGCCAAACTCGTCCCGATCCTCGCCGCCTACTTCGTCCTGAAGGCGACCCTTGATGGAGCGGCGGGCGAGAACCCTTTGGCCTCGATCATCGCTGCCTTGTTCCTGATGTCCTTGTCCGCAACCGTGCAAACCATGCAGGCATGGAATTCGGGCGGACAATATGCGACGACAGACATGCTCACTTCGCTTTGGAACTACATTGTGGGCCAGATCATGCCGGCGGCTGCAGGCTTCGCCTGTGTTGGAGCTGTCATCAACTTCGTCAGGCACAGGCCTTGGACACGTTTGGTCTTCGCCGCAATTTCGTTTCTGAGTGTGAGCGGACTGCTTTCACTCTTCAAAGCCATGGCTGCCTGAGAGGAGAACGATGAGTTTGAACGGAGCAATCACAAACCTTGCTTCCTGGGCTGGCAACACCATGATGCCGACCATGGCCGGAATGTTCTTTGCGAGCGCGGTGTACCGCTACAGCAAGAGCTCTCCGTTTGAGCACCTCTTATACGGTGGCTTTGCTTCGCTCATGTGTTCCGGCATGCTGCGGGCGCTCGAAGGATTTGTCCAGCATGGAGGCGCGACGAGCCCCGATGGTTTCTGGATGGCGACCATGAGCTTGGTGAATTGGACGGCCAATGTCATCCTGCCAATCTTCGCGCTGACCCAACTTGCGGCCATGGGCCTCCACATGGGCGGTGTGATGACGGAGATATATCCCGGTTCCAGTTGGATTCGCAAGTTCATCGCCGCGATCGGCGCATTAATGGTTTCGGGCATGGTTCGTTTGGCCGAATCCATGGTGACGCATGCGCACGGCATATAGGAGTGTTTTTATGAGTCTCGATCTAACACCTGTTCACAGGAATCTTCATACGAAAGTGACGTTTCTCGGTCTAGAGTTCGAAGACCTGATCCTCGTTCTGGCGCTCGCGGCCCTGATGAACCTTCTCGCCCACTTTGTGGGCGACAACTCGCACGTGCTCGGAATGCCACTCAACGTCTTCATGGAGTTCGTCGTGCCGGTGCTCGCTGTACCGTTCCTGATTCTGTTCAAGTACGGCAGACCAAGAGGCTATTTGACCGATCTCCTGCGCTCGCTCTTTGCCCCGCGCGCATGGTGCGGACTTGAGCGAGATTCGGAACTGACCCATAGTTACCGGGCTGAGGAGCGCGAGTGACCCATGCAGGTCTCGATCAAGACGGACAGGGACGGTGCGATGCATCTTCGACTCGATGAAGAGGCTGCCAACGCAATGCTTGCGAGCGTTAGGTTCGCCGCACGCTTCCACGCGGGGATAGCGAAGCTCGCGCAATGTGCAGAAGAGAGTTTGGCAGCGAATGTCTGCCTTAAGACAAACGACGGGAGAACAGAACTATGCCACTGACGTACGCGGAACACGAAAAGAAGCTGAAAGCACCCGCGGTATGCGAACTTCTGCCGCTCCGTGACCTTCCCGACGGGGATGACGTGATGATCCGCACAAACGGTTCCTTTGTCGCTGGCTATGAATTGAGGGGTGTCCTGGCCTATTTCGCTACCGACGGCGATCGAAATCAGACCAAGTCCATGCTCGAGGCACTCTTCCGGAGCGTCCCCGACGTAAGTATGCGCGTCCAGTTTCGTTACGAGATCTCTGAGCACCTGGGCGACTTGCTCGACAGCTACATCCATCAACAGCGGACCGGGCAATCGGAGGTGATGGCACTCGACACGCACCGGCTCAGGATGTGGCAGCAGAAGGAGCAGGCGGGGTACTACTTCGAAAACCGGCTCCACGTCTACCTGATCTGGGATCCTCGCGTCCATGCCAAGCTCTATCACTCGGCCCAACAGAACCGGAAGCTCGGCGGCTTTACGATGAGCCAAAAGAAGGCCATACAAAGGACTCGCAAGGAGCATGAAGCGCACCTTGCGGAGTTCGAGTCGATTCTCCGGGGTATCGAGGGGTCGATGGAGGCGGCTAACCTCGGTCCCCGGAGGCTTTCA
This sequence comes from Granulicella sp., assembly GCA_965198545.1. Classification (GTDB taxonomy): domain Bacteria; phylum Acidobacteriota; class Terriglobia; order Terriglobales; family Acidobacteriaceae; genus Granulicella. The sequence goes on from CBDAPS010000009.1 coordinate 109,254, forward strand.
ACACAGGACCTCTTTGAAGAACTGAAGCACGCTCAACATCCGATCCGGCGGGACCACCGCCCATACACTCCGGGCGAGGAGATGATCGAGTATCGAAGCGCCCGCGAGCAGGCGACGCAATCGAGCATTCTGAACGAGTCCGAAACCTACCTCAACATCGATGGCTACCTCTACTCGGTTGTCAGTCTAAAAGAGCTGCCGGATGCCACGTTTCCCGGCATGCTGCAGAAGTTTTCGACCTTGGGCTTTCCGGTGGTAATCAGCGGGCAAGTCGTCATCCCTGACCAGGTCAAGGTTCTCAAGAGTTACAAGAAGCGCCTGCAGAAGATGACCGCCGCCCAAAAGGATGCAAACGGACACTTCAAGTCCAACCCCGAGGCGGAGGTCGCGCAGGCTCAGCTTATCCAGGTGCAGCGAGACATCATCTCCTCCTCTCTCAAGACGGCGAAGCTGAGCTTATCGGTCGTGGTGCGCACCTCTCAACCGGCCGTTACCTTCGGCGATCTTGAGCGAGCCGAGCGCGATCTCGCCAATCGTACCCAAGAAGTCCTGAACGCCTTCACACACATGAACGGGGCAAAGGCAGTGATGGAAACGATCGCCAAGCGCCGGATCTTTCTTGGAACGCTGCCCGGCATGGCGGACCCGGACAAGCGGGATCAAGACATGCTCACTTCGAATGTGGCCGACTTGGTGCCCGTCGAGATGCCCTGGACCGGCACACGACGCAGCCCTCTGATCTTGTTCGAAACTCCATTTCGACAACTCATCCCTTTCTCGATGTTCGATCCGGACCTCTCTGACGCGAATGGGCTCCTTATGGCGAAGAGCGGAGGCGGCAAGACCCTGGCCGCGCAGCAGATGCTCTTGATGGCGGCTCGGGCGAATCCGCTTATTTCGATCTTGGAACGCGGAGACTCCTACCAGCCGCTGGTTGAGTTGATGGGCGGCGAGATGATCGAAATGTCCTTGGATAGCGACCAGACGATCAATCCCTGGGACCTGCCCAAGGGGGAGGACAGGCCTTCAAACGATCAGATCTCCTTTCTAAAGAACCTGACCCGCCACATGTTGGGAGAGAACACTCCCCCGGACCTGGACATCGACCTCCTCGACAGCGTTCTGCTCGAGGCCATTGCCTCCACGTACAAACGGTGCAGCGCAAAGTCGTCGAATCCCATACCTCTGTTTGGAGATCTGGCCGCTGAACTAGCGCACTGGCAAGACCGGGACCGCAACCAGAATATCAATGCCATGGCCCAAATGGCCTCGACGAAACTCCGCGCCTGGGTGGATGAAGGTCCGTACGCAAGGCTATTCGATCGACCCACCACGGTTCGGCTGAACAATCCTTGGCTCTACTTCAATGTAGAGAAGTTGAAGGACGATCCGCGCCTAGAGCGCGCCATGAGCTTGCTGATCGCTCATACCGCGACCTATCGCGCGTCGGGAGCTACAGGGCAGCCGAGCATCGTCCTGCTCGATGAGTGCTGGGCTCTGCTCGAATCGCCAATCCTTGCAAGCGTGGTGGTGCAGCTGTTTCGTACTGCCCGCAAGCGGAACGCAAGTGTTTGGGGCATTAGCCAGACACCGGAAGACTTCGTCGGTACGGCAGACCGCCCAAACGAGCACGGCGCCGGCATCGTCAAGAACGCGACGACGAAGATTATTGGCAAGCAACCGGGTGATATGACCGCGCTCAGGGATCATGTTCACCTAAATGAAACAGCGCTGAACCAGGTGAAGACCTTCGCCCACCCGAAAAAGGGGCACAGCGCTGAATTCCTGATCGCGATTGGCGAAAAGGCAGAGTCCACGCACGCCATCCGGATCGTTCCGAGCGCGGTGGACTACTGGATCACAACAACCTACGCACGCGAACGGCACTTCCGTAGGTGGTGGCTGGGTCGACGCAAGGGTACGTCACTGATCGAAGCGTACGAGCAGCTTGCGCAGAAGTATCCCCGCGGGCTTGCTGAGATAGGTCCGCTCCCCGTTGAGTTGTCCGGAGAGATGCAGGAGGCGATTGCCCAATGAAAACCGACCAAAACACGAATTCCCGAGTACCTTCCAGCGATACCCCGCTCGCTGAGCAATTGACCTCCAAGGAACCGATTTCTGCCCGGTTACGCTGGAAGAAGAAAGCCGCAGCCGGTATCCTCGTCGCCTGCATGGGTGCAGGCGTGCCGACGTTAGCCCATGGTCAGTTTCTAAGCGTCTTCGACTCGATCTTTAGTTCGATCCAGAGCGACATGGGTACCTCGTTGAAGGCCATCAACCAAATATCCCAACAGGTGCAGCAGCTCTACCAGACGACTGTCTGGCCGTTAGCAGCGATCAATCAGGCTCGAGGTTTTGTGTCCAGTTCGATCAACGACTTCAGAACGGCTATGAAACAGGCTTTCAACACTCCTTTCACCAGCGCGATATCGCCCGGTCCCCAGCAGTTCGAAGCCATTCTTCACAGTCGGCTGTATGCGCAGATCCCGGCCCTTCAGACGAGCTTCACAGCAAATTACGGAGCGGTTCCGCAGGCAAATACGGCGTCTCCCCAGGATCGCGTTCTCATGGACATGGACGACGCGTTGGGTCAGGAGAACCTCAAGACGACGCTCGTCTCCGATCAGGCGTCCGACCTAATCCTCGAGACGGCCGAACAGATGGAGAACCAGGTAGCAGTGAGTACACCTGGTTCGAATCCATACCTCACCGCCCAAGCGCAAGTCGCGAACCTTCGCTGCCAAGCCTATATGCAGAAGATGCTCGCTGCGGAGTTGCGACAGGAAGCCGGTCGGGTCGCGCACCAAAATGTGCTTGTGAAACGTAGGAGCACGGCCGCCGGTAACGTAAGCGGTCTCATCAACGGCGCACTCACCGGCCACTAGGAGGAAATTATGTCTAACGAGAAGAAGTCCAAAAGATTGCTCCAGCGGCTGACTTGGTTCAGCAACAGGAGCCGCGAAGTATCACTCGCCACCCTGCCGGAAGGTGACCCAGCGAAAGGTTCAAGGGAACGGTGGTATCGCCCCTCCACACTCAAGATCCTGATAGCCGCGGTCATCCTCATCATTGTTCTGCCCACCCACGCTCGGGGACAATTTGGCATCGACACTGCGGCCATCCTGGCGGCGCTATCCAAGATGCAATCGCTCATGAGCACCTACATGGCAAAGCCCTTGCAGACGATCAACCAATACGAACAGAGTACGGCAAAGTATGAGCAGGAGGTCATGTACCCCCTAGCGGCCATCAACCAGGCCAAGAGTTCCGTGTCTCAGTTCGAGGGGCAGTTCAACCAAATCAAAAACATGTTCCATGTGAACGTGTCGAGCGCCACCTTACCTCAATCACAAAACCTTGAGTCGCTACTCCTCTCACGCAATGTGAGCAACGTCCCCACGGTGTCTTCCCAGTTTCAGTCGGTGTATGGAGTCGTGATGGCGCAGAACGCAGCGTCGCCGACCGTTCGCACTATGACGGATATGACGGACGCGCAAGCGCAGGACGCAATGAAGCGAGCGATCGAGATCGATGCGCTTGCGGATGCAGAACTCAATGAAGCCGACCAGATGGGCCAGCAGATTTCGGCAGCGGCCCCGGGCAGTGCACAAATCCTTGAGGCAGAGGCAGATGTCTGGGTTGTCCGGGCAAATGCCTATACGCAGGCCGCTCTTGCGGAGTTGATGCGCACACGCGGGATTGACCTAGCTAACCAGAGCAAAGCCGCGAAGCTGGCCACCTCGAACGGTACGAACAATAACGGCTTGATCAGCGGCGCGCTGACGAACAGGTGAACAGATGATCACTACTCACGCCAGCGTCGCTTCCCTTGCGTTCTTCCAGGGCACACAACTGGACCTCTTCGAGCGCTTTCTAACGCAAGCTGTCTCCGGTATCACATCCACCGGTGTGATCTCGGGGATGCAGAAGGCCGCTTACGTTGTGTTGCTCGTCGGCTTTCTTTGGCAGGTCTATCAGTCCGCCCTGCATGGTGGCGACGTCCGAGGTCTAGGGGTGAGCTTGATCAAGTACGTTGTCACCGCGATAGTTGTTATGAATTACAGCACAATCTTCACGACGGTAAACCAGGGCTTTGTCAATGCAGGAAATTGGGTCAGCAACACATCAGGCATGGGAAGTCTACTTGACAACTGGAAGACCGATCTGCAGGACCAATTCAATCAGTTCGGCTATCAGAAGCTGTGGGGCATTATCACCGGCGACATTGCTGGCCTCATCGACGGACTCCTCATTATCGTCGCCTATCTGCTCTACCCGATTGTTATTGTCATATTCGGCTTCTTCTACATTTTCTACGGCTCCGTTCTTTACATCTTCGGTCCTATCGTGATCTCGCTGATGCCACTCGGTGCGACGAATCGTATCGCGAAAGCATACGTCGAGAACGTCTTCATCTGGAACGCTTGGCCCATCCTTTATGGCGGGTTCGGAGCGCTTTTAAGCG
>CBDAPS010000010.1:0-17372 GCA_965198545.1 Granulicella sp.
TCTTGATCTGAGTCGGCTGCAGCTGCAAGCGCGAGTGGCAGTGCGGGAGATGCGGAGGGAAACGGGAGAATCGTGCTGGGCACGGGGGTCTGGTCAAGCAGAGCCTGAAGAAGGGGCTTGGCCGCGGGCCAGGCGGCGTGGAGAAGGCTGGCCTCTGCCTGCGGGGTACGGAGGGAGCCATCGGCCCTGGTCTCCACGGTAGCGAAGAGGTGAAGCTCTTCGCGAGCACGGGTGCACGCGACGTAGAGAAGACGCTGTGCTTCGGCAGCTTCGCGGCGACGTTCGCCCGCGCCGAGCCACTTGGAGAGCTCGGAGGCAGCGGTGCCCTTACCAGCGATCGGGGCAAGGAGGAGGTCACCCTCCGTTTGCGGGTTGTCGAGCTCCAGCCACTTGAGCAGCCCGTGAGGTGTGCGCCCGGAGCCTTGATCTGTCGCGGGTACCAGGACCAGATCCCACTCAAGCCCTTTGGCCTTGTGGATGGTCATGAGTTCGATAGGTGTTTCGGCGAGACCTGGTTCGGCGTACAGCCGTTGCAGACTGCGAGTGAGGAGCGGGAGATCGAGAGGTTCGGCACCGGACTCGAGCTTGCGCAGCAAGTCGAGATAGCGGACGGCATTGGTGCGCTGGTCGGCCCGAAGGGGGGCGTCCGCGCCGAGGGAGCGCCAGGTTCTTTCCAGGTGCGTGCTGAGCGGCGTGGCACCGCGTGTGTCCGCCGCGTACTGCAGAATGGGCCAGCAGGAATGAAGCTGTTTCTGGCCATCCAGCGACAGATGTTGCTGCCGCGTAGACACGAGGTGTGCCACGGTAGCTGCAGGATCGGCTTCGGCGCCTTCTCCGGTGAGTGCAAGGAGGTCGGCGAGGCTGAGACCGCAGACCGGCGACCGCAGGACGGCAAGCCAGGCGATGCGATCTGCGGGATCCAGGAGGGCACGCGTCAGGGCGACGAGGTCGCGGACTTCCGTGCGCTCCTTGAGGGGTTCGACATCGACAGCGCGGAACGCGAGCGGACCCTGACCGCGGTCGGTGTGAAACTCCGCGATGATGGGAGCGAGGTGTGAGCGGTTGCGAGCGAGGACCGCAATGGTGGGGGGCCGGGTCCGCCCGCCGGCTGACGTAACACGCGTGGACCACGTGTCCAAGAAATCCTCGATGATGCCCCGAATGTCACGCGCCTGCTCCTGCCGGCTCAGGGGTGTAACGGGCGCATTCGCAGTGGGCGCGGGTGCTTTCCGGTAGGCGTGCCAATGCAGTGCGGGCGAGGTCGTGGCGGTGCGCACAGGGGTTGCGGCGACGAACGGAACAGAGGCGGTGTCATCTGAGAAGAATTGGCCGCTGGCGGCCGGGCTCTCCGACGAGGAGAAGACCTGGGAGAAGATCTGGTTGAAATTCTGTACGAGCGCGGCTTGCGAGCGGAAATTGGCGGAAAGGTGAATAGGGTGAAGTGGAAGCTCGCCCAAGCGGCCCGTCTCCATGGTGCGGAGGAAACGTTCCACACGTGCCTGTCGGAAGGCGTAGATGGATTGCTTGGGATCACCGACGAGGAAGACGGTCTGCGAGGCGCCGTCCCACGACTCGGTCAGGGCCTCGAGGAGCTGGTACTGGCTTGCGGAGGTGTCCTGCATTTCATCAACAAGGAGGTGATTGAGCCGGCCAGCATAGGTGCTCGAGGGATCGTACAGCTGGAGGCCCGTGTCTGCGGGGTCGGGGCAGAGCAGGGCCCGCGCGGTCAGGGCAACCTCGGTGAAGTCGCAATGGCCCCGCTCAGTGAAGACCGACCGAAGATTAACGAGGGCGTGGCTGAGCACGCGGCAGAGTGCTTTGACGACCTGCCACTGTTCGTCTGGAAACGTAGCGGGTGGAAGCTCTTTCAGGTCGGCCAGGGTTTGCCGAAGGGAGGGATGCGTCGTGTGCTCGCGGTGCTTGAGCACCTGAAGGAACTGCTCAAGAGCCTGAAGATCAGCTTTAGCGACTTCGATGCCGAGATGGTGGCTGTTCGGTTTCTTCCGCCAGTCGTCGTCACTCTTTAGCAGCAGGCACACAGCCACCTTCCACAACCGAAGCTGATCGGGATTGGTGGACAGGCTCCCGGCACTGCCCGCAAAGCAGGAAAGCGGGTTGGACTGATCCTTGTACCCCGGCTCTGTGCTGAGGCGGGCGGCAAAGTGGCTCAACTCAGCGGTGTTGTCTTGACCCAGGGCATCGACGGCGCGGGTGAGCCCGTTCTCGACGATGCGGCGGAGCGTCCGTTCCAGCCGCGGGCGGACGCGCTCCTCAAGAACCTGATCGGTGAGATCGGGGTTGTTGAGGGGGATGAGCTCGGACCATTGTTCCCGTTGCGCGAGCATGTCACTGACGAGGCGGAGGCAGTCGGAAACCTGCGCATCCCGCAGGATCATGAGGGTCCTGAGCGCTTCGTTGAGTGCCTGGTCCGGACCGCCGAACTGTTTGACGGTGCGTTCGGCGGCCTCCGCGTAGAGCGGGAAGGCGTCGTCGACCGGCTTGAGGCGACCGTTCCCGGACAGCAGCGGCATCGATCCTGCCAGCTCCGCGCAGAACGAGTCGATGGTGCGGATGTTGAGCTGGGCGGGTGTTTCGAGCAGCCGCCAGCCTCGCGCGCGATCACGAAGGAGGACGGCCTCCGCGAAAGCACGGGTCTGGTGCTCAAAGGTTTTCGCGTCAGGTCGCAATGGATGGCGTTCCAGGGCGGCGGTGAGCTGTTCCAGCACGCGGGTGCGCAGTTCTCCATCGGCTTTGCGGGTGAAGGTCAGGACGAGCACTTCGTCGGGAGTACCGATTTCGGCATGGGCCAGGAGGCACAGGTAGCGCTGAATGAGCAGTCCCGTTTTGCCGGAACCCGCGGGCGCTTCGACGATCCAGGAGCGGTGGATATCGAGCGCGGCCTCACGGGCCTCGGCGTCCGAAAGTGGCGTATGGACACGCGTTGCGCCTTCCAATGCGGGGCGCGGTACTGAAGGGAACAGGAGAAGCTCAGGCATCAACTTCCTCCTCGACTTCTTCGTCGTCCTCAGCACCCTGCGCGAGGAGCTCGGTGGGGTCGAGCCGGCACAGAAGTTGGTGAGCGCAGAACTTGCAGGTGGCGGGGTAGCTCTTCGGGTCGACGGAGGCGTCGCCGTCGGCGAAGGCCTGAGCGAGCCTGGTGAGCTCTTCACGCCACCGTTCTACTTCTTCGGCGAGCTCGCACTGGAGGTTGTCTTTCGCCTTGGGGAAGAGGTTCGGCGTTTCGTAGAGGCTATGCCAGGCCATGCCATCGCCCGGGCGAAGCTGTCCGAAGGCAAGGCCGCGTACTTCACCGGGTTCGGCGAGCAGGGTGTAGAGAGGAATCTGGGGAGCTTCGGGCCGTTCGCCCCGCCAGTCGTCGGTGCTGAGTGCGTATTTGGTCTTGTAGTCAATGAATACGAGGCCGTCCTGCACGCGATCGACCCGGTCGGGGCGGATGCTTAGCTGGAGCGGACCGACGGTGATCTCGCGGCCCTGTTCCTGCGACACGGTGGTGAACGGAGCGCGCCCAAGCTCCAGATCGAGCCAACGGAAGAGCAGGTTGCTGAAGCGCTGCTGCAACACATCGAGGAACGCTTGTGGCCAGGCACGTTCGGACCCGGGGGCGCGGGCGAGCGGCTCCAGTGCCTGCCGCACGGCGATTTCTACGGCCTTTCGGCGATCCGGCGTGGACATCGAGCGGAGCGTGGCTTGGTCTTTGAGCTCCTGCCAAAGCAGGTGGAGCGCTTCATGAAGACGGCTCCCGGCCTCCCGGGCATCAAGGCCGAGAGCGAGCGCGCTGGGTTCACTGGCACGGAGTCGCAGATCAGCAAAGGCACGGAAGCCGCACGCAGATTGGAGCTCGAGGACGCGGGCGCCGCCTTGCACGACAGGTGAGGGCAGCGGAGGCAAGGGGGAAGTCTCTTCCACGTCGGTGAGATCGACAGGCGGCAACGTCGGCACTGGTTTCAAGAGGTCAGTGGCGTCTGCCCGCCGGAACTGAAGATCTGCCGCGAGCCGGGTTGGGCGCAGCGCGCCTGAGCTGTCGGTTACGGGGATGACGAAGTGAAGCGCCCCGGACCGTTCCTGAAGGGCTTGAACCCGACTCCGCGTCTGCGCGTAGGTCCTACCCGCGTCAGAGCCGGGCATGTGGAGCGCCTGCTGCATGCGGCGGGAGAGGAGCGGGTGCATCGGCTCAGGCGCCGGCAGAAGCGCATCTGTGGCGTCGAGCAGGAGCACATGGTCGAAGATGAGGCCTTCCGCGTCAGCCAGCGTCGCGATCTGCACGGGGGCTGCGGGAGCGGAGACGGTGAGCGCCGTCCGGGCAACTTCCTGCTCGAGCTGGGAAAGGAAGATGTCGAAGGGTACCCGGCGCCCGTTGAGGTCGAGAGTGGACAGCTGGTCCAGCACGCCCTCCCAGGCTTCCACGGCGACGAACTCGGCGGGTGCGAGAGACCGCGACCCGGGCCAACCGATGGAGCTGAGGATGGCGCGAATCTGGTCGGCCCACTCGGCATGGAGACGCGAACCGTTGAGGGCGTAAGGCTTACCAAGAAGGCGGACGAGTGCCTGGATCTCGGGCAAACGGGCAGCTGATCCGGTCGCGGCAAGCTGTTGGAACTGCGTTAGATCAAGCTCGGGGCGCAGCAGGCGCAGGTTTCCCCGCAGGCGGTGAGCGAAGCGGGCGCGCTGCTCGAGAGGGTCGCTGAAGCCGAAGTATGGCGAGAGCAGAAGTTGGGCGATGCGATCGAGCGAAAGGGGGCCGAGTAGCCAGCGCAGTAGTTGAAGAGCGTCGGTGGTGAGAGCGGCGGAGCTGAGTTTCGGAGCAGCCGCAAACTGCCACGGGGTGGACGACAGGTCGGCAGTAACGGGCTCAAGTTCCGGGGCGAGCATTTCGCGCAGGAGGCGTTCCAACTCCGGACGGTGGTCCTCGATGCGGGGCGAGATGAGGGCAAAGGTGGCCGGCCCATGCACGGCTTGATCCGCGATCCAGCGAACGGCAAAGCGAAGCTGTTCGCGCGCATTGTCGGCGCTGATGGCCAGCGATTCGGCAGAACCGGTGCGTTCGTGGCGCAAGTGATGGTGCTGAACGTCGCACCCGGCGAGCTGCAGGGCATCGACGAGGTCGTTCTGTGCCGGGGTCAGGCGCTCAAAGCCGACGAGGTAAAGACTCGGAGGTGGATTGAGATTCTTCGCCCGGAGGTGGCGTGCCAGAAAGTGGTCCAGGAAGGCGGGCGCGAGCAGGTTCTGCCGATTGCAGACGTCACGAAAGGCATCGACCCAGGACGCGAACGTGCGTGCGTTGGCGCTGTCCGCCGCGGGGCGCAGGCGATCCACGGCGTTGTAGGTTGCAGCGAGCCGCAGGCCGGAGCGGGCGAGTTCCACGCGACTCTCGAGCGCAGCCGGCGGGGTCGCGTTTCCAGCGGAGCGCGGCGTCATGATGACGGACCACAGGCGCTCTTCCTGCAGACGGTTCAGCAAAACGCGTTCCTCGACACCTTCCAGCAGAAGCGTGAACCAGAGCGACGAGGTCCACTCCTGCCAGGCGTGAATCGAGCCGGAGTCGGTGTTTGCCTGATCCAGGGCACGGTGCTGTTGCAAGCGGGAACGGAGAACTTTTGCGGCGTACGGGTGCGGAACTACGACGGTGTGACCGGCGGCGAGCAGCGCGAAAAGCTCGGATTGGGTGAGCGCTGAGGGCACTAGAACATTTATAGCGCGAGCTTCGTCGAATCTTCGCCCCTTGGAAGAGGATTTTGCGGAAAACCTGTTCCATTTTGGGAATCCACCAAGGTCAGCAAAAGCATCCCGGGAATGAGCAGCGCCGGGACGGCCATGGCGAAGCGCAGAGAGCCGGTGTGTGTGGAAACGGCACCCATCAGCCACGGGAAAAGGGCGGCACCCAGCCCGGAGACTGCCAGAAGCATGCCTGCAAGACGTGGCTGCACCTCGTGGCGCAGCAGAAGCCCGAAGGTGGAGGGGAACACCGGGGCCAGCGCGAAACCTAGCAGCACACAGGTGAGCGACAGGGCGCCCGCGGTATGCGTTGCAGTGAGTGCGCCAATCAGGAGAAGGCAGAGCGCAAGGCTGATGTGCTGCACGAGCGACTCAGAAAAGCGGCGCATGAGGCCGGACGCAAGTACCCGGCCGGCCGTGAGCGCAGCCCACAGGACAACGAAGCCGGACTGCCCACCCAGCAGGTGACCGCCGGCAAACCGCAGGGAAAAGGTGGTGAGCCAGGCCGTTAGGCAGGTTTCCAGGCCGCCGTAGAGAAAAAGGAGGAGACCGTAGGTGGTGGCGAGACGTGTGGTCAGGCTTGTCGGCTGGCCCGTGCCTGCGGTGTTCGCGCTGTGGGAGCCAGAGATTTCTGCGCTGCGTTTCGTGTGGGTGGAGGTGGTCCCATCGGCAGCGGTCCGTTGTTGGCCTGGGCGGGCGGTGACCAGGGTGAGGGCGCCGGTGAGGGCGTAAAGGACGGAGAGCGCGAGAACGGGTTGGCGCCAGCCGATGTGGGGCAGGAGCGAGGCGACGAGAAGGCCGGTGGAAACAGCGCCCAGGCTCCAGAAGAAGTTGAGCAGGGCGAGGGCGGAGCCGGTGTGCGCGGGGAAAAGGCGGCCGGCAAGGATGTTGGTGCCAGCGATGATCTCGCCCAGGCCGAGACCGGTGAGGAAGAGGGCGGGCAGTGCAAGACCCAGGCCATGCGCCAGGGCGAAGCTGGCGAACCCGAGCGCAGCAAGCAGGTGACCCGCGAGGATGCCGACGCGCAGGCGGGTGGGTACCGTAGCTCCGCCGACGAACGCGCCGACAAACTTTGCGAGCAGCAGAAGGCCGCCGCGCTGGTCGGTGAGCTGCCACTCGTGCAGCAGTTGCGGCAGCAAGGGACCGAGTACGACGGTGCCGAGACCGGCGAGCAGGAAGCTGGTAGCGAGGATGGGTGTGGGTGGGCCGGCGTTGGTCCAGTGGCCGCCTGGGGAGGTCGACCCTGTGGGGGTTGGCATTTGTGGGCAGGGTAGCAGGTTGGCTGGCTTGGTGCTTTGTTCGCGGTCTGCGAGTCTGCGGGACAGCGGGTCAGGAATCTGCAGATTTATTGTTGGGCGGGCGATGAGCGGTGGTGCTGCCCTGGGCCTGGGAGCGTCGGGAACCTATGATTGGAGCTGATGCTTGTACGCGATGGGCTTGGACGTGGATTGAACTTCAGAGGCATGGGTCGGCAGATTGCGGGCCTGGTGCTGGGGTGCGCGGTGGTGACCGGATGCGAGCAGGGAAAGAGCACGGGCGCGGCGCAAGGGCCTGAGCGGCACTTTGTGCGCGGCAACGTGGTGGCCGTGGATGTGCCAGCGCAGTCGGTGATGCTGGCGCATGAGGCGGTGCCCGGGTTTATGCCGGCGATGACGATGGAGTACAAAGTCACGGATCCGGCGGCGATCGGCGAGTTGCACCAGGGCGACCGGATCACGGCCGACCTGCTGAACGACCGGGATGCGGCGGGGCCGAAGAATCTGCGGCTGGCCGATGTGGTGGTGATTGCGCAGGCACGGCCGGACTACCTGCCGCCCGTGCAGTACCACGTGCCCGCGGTGGGCGATGTTGTGCCCAACTTTGCGCTGTTGAATCAGTCAGACAAGAAAATCAGCATCGATGCATTTCGAGGCAAGGTGCTGTTGCTGACGTTTGTGTATACGCGCTGTCCGTTGGCGGATTATTGCCCGCGGATGAGCCGCAACTTCGCGGACATCGACAAGCAGTTGCAGGTGGACCCAAAGGTATACGGCAAAACGCACCTGCTGACCGTGAGCTTCGATCCAACCTATGACACGCCCAAGGTGTTGCGCAGTTATGGCGGGGCGTACACCGGCAAGTACTCGCAGGAGACGTTCGCGCATTGGGACTTTGCGGCGCCGAACGAAGCGGAGTTGCCGAAGATGGAGCAGTGGTTCGATGTGGGTGTGACGCCTGCAGGGAAGACGCTGCAACACTCGCTGGCCACGGTGATTGTGGGTGCGGATGGCAAGGTGTTGGCGTTCTATCCTACGAAGGACTGGACCGTGGATGAGGCGCTGAAGGTGGTTCGGGGCGCGATTTCGTAAGGTGGCGCTGCGGCGCGGAGGAGACAAGATGGCGCGTTTGACGCGGGTGTTTGGGATTGTGCTGGTGGTGCTTGGGGCGGTGTACTTCGTACTGACGGGGTCGGCGCATCCGACTGCATTGATCCCGGCGTACTTTGGCGTGGTGCTGTTTGTGTGCGGTTTGCTCGCGAACACCGAGGATGCAAAGCGTCGGATGTTGTGGATGCACATCGCGGTGACCGTGGGCTTGCTGGGCTTCCTGTTTCCCGCGATTCGAGGCGGCCGGGCGTTGGCGCACAGCGCGTCGCTGACTGTGGTGCAGCGGACGGCGGCACAGGAAGAAGTGTTTATGGCCGTGGTTTGTGGAGTGTTCACGGCGTTGTGTGTGCGGAGCTTTATTGCGGCTCGTGTGGGGCGTACGGCGTAGCGCGACCCTGATGACAGATTCCGTTCTGCGGAAGATCGCGTAAGAGCAGACGCGCTACGCGGTTGATACTACAAAACGCAAGCGCAAACCGGTCCGGCGTAGACTTGGGTCCAATGGGAACGTTTGGACCGAGCAGTATGGGCGCGGGAGCGCCGCGGATGCGTGCGGCGGATTCGCCGGCGCGGGGTGGGGCTGCGCGTGCGGGCGCGACTGCCGAGGCGAAGAAACCTAAGCCGAAGTTTAGTGCGGTGTGGCCCGAGATCAAGGCGCTGGTGAAGCCGCGGCGCGGATTGCTGGCCGTGAGCTTCCTGCTGATGCTGGTGAACCGGGCATCGTCGCTGGTGCTGCCGATTGCGTTCAAGCCCCTGATCGACCTGGTGTTTGTCCAGGGGCGGATGGATAAGCTGCTGCCGATTGTGGGCGCGGTGCTGGGCGCAACTCTTCTGCAGGGGTTGACCTCGTATGCGCTGACGCAGACGTTGAGCAAGGCGGGGCAGCGGCTCATCGCGGAGTTGCGCGTACGGGTGCAGGCGCATGTGGGGCGGCTGTCGGTCGCGTACTACGACGCCAACCGCACAGGCACACTGGTGGCGCGCATCATGAGCGACGTAGAAGGCGTGCGCAACATCATCGGCACGGGTGTGACGGATTTTGTCGGCGGCGTGCTGACCGCGGTGTTTGCGTTTGCGTACCTGATTCACTATTCGGCGCGCATGACGCTGGTGACGTTCTTCATCATGCTTGCGTTTGCGGCGGTGCTGCAGCGCGCGTTCAAGACGATACGGCCGATCTTTCGCGAGCGCTCGAAGATCAACGCCGAGGTCACGGGGCGGCTTACGGAGTCGCTGGGCGGTGTGCGCGTGGTGAAGGGATACCATGCGGAGGAGAGCGAGTCGCGGGTGTTTGGCGCGGGCGTTGATCGCTTGCTGAACAACGTGATCAGCTCGCTTACAGCGCAGTCATTGATGGCCTTGTCGTCGACGGTGATCCTGGGTGTGGTGGGCGCGGTGGTGATGTGGATGGGCGCGCATCTGCACCAGCAGGGCAAGCTTTCCGCCGGTGGGTACTTCAGCTATGTGATGTTGTTGGCCTTTATGACGGCCCCGATTGTGGGGCTTGTGTCGATTGGCACACAGCTGACCGAAGCGATGGCCGGTTTGGACCGCACGCGCGAGGTGATGGGAGAGGTCGAAGAGGATGCTGAGCCGGCGCGCAAGGTGCAGGTCGGGCCGCTGGTGGGTGATGTGCGATTCGAGAATGTGCGCTTTTCTTATGAGCCTGATAAAGAGGTGCTGCATGGGATCAGCTTTGACGCGAAGCCTGGGACAGTAACGGCGCTGGTGGGGTCGAGCGGGTCGGGCAAGTCGACGATCATCAGCCTGGTGTGTGCGTTCCATTCGGCGACGACTGGGCATGTGCTGGTGGATGGTGTGGATGTGAGCACCGTGCGGCTGTCGGACTACCGGCGGCAGCTGGGCGTGGTGCTGCAGGAGACGTTCTTGTTCGATGGAACGATCCGCGAGAACGTGCTTTTTTCGCGGCCGGAAGCGACAGAAGAAGAGTTCAAAGAGGCTTGCCGCATTGCGCGGGTCGACGAGTTCGCGGAACGCTTCGATGAGGGCTACGAGACCATCGTTGGCGAGCGTGGTGTGAAGCTGAGCGGTGGGCAGCGGCAGCGGTTGTCGATTGCGCGCGCCATCCTGGCGGACCCGCGAATCCTGATTCTGGACGAGGCAACTAGCTCGCTCGATTCAGAGAGCGAAGCGATGATTCAGCACGGCCTGAGCTTCCTGATGCAGGGACGAACGACGTTTGTGATCGCGCACCGGTTGTCGACGATCCGCAAGGCAGACCAGATCCTTGTGATCGAGCAAGGCGAGATCCTGGAGCGCGGGACGCATGAGGAGTTGTATGCCCTGAAGGGGCGATATCGTGACCTGTATGACCGGCAGCATGGGTTGGAGCGAAACCTCTTCTTGGCTCCGGGTGAAGGCGATGTCATGGTGGGAGCCGGGGCTTGATGCTGCGCGTTGTGTCTAGCTTCGCGTTTCAGCCTGTGCCTGCGCTGCGGCATTCGGTTCAGGCACATCTTCGGCCTGGAACTTGTATGTCGACGATTTGAGGGACTCGGCTTCGAGATAGATGTGTTTCACCTGCTTGAACTGGGTCCGAACGGCGCCTTCGATGTTGTCGATGGTGTGTTCGATTTCATCCCTGGACAGGCTGGGCGCGAAGCGTACGTTCATCGTTAGGAGCACCTCACCCGGACCGAAGAACATGGTCATGGGATAGCCGGCACGGTCCACACCAGGCTCGTCTTCGGCGAGCTGACGGATGCGGCGAAGTGTGTCAGCATCGGCACTTTCGCCGACGAGCAGCGCGCGGCTTTCCGAGATGAGCAGGATGGCCACGAGCACAAGAACAACGCCGATGAGAACGGACGCGAGGCCATCGGCCAGCAGCCAGCCGAACGCGCGATCGAGCACCGTGGCAACGAGCGCGATGGCAAGACCGATGAGCGCGGCCGTGTCTTCAAAGATGACGGTGAAGGTGGTTGGATCCTTGCTTGCCTTGATGGCGCGCCAGGAGGCCGACGCGCCTTCTTTCTTGCGGAACTCGCGCCTGCCGACGTGAAGAGAATAGCCCTCAAACGCGGCAGCTACGCCCAGGGTGATGTAGCTCCATAGTGGATGCGTGATCGGCTGTGGGTGCCTGATGCGGAGGATACCTTCGAGGATGGAAAGGCCGCCACCGATGCTGAAGATGAAGAGCGCCACCAGCAGCGTCCAGAAGTAGATTTCTTTGCCGTAGCCGAAAGGGTGCGCTTCGTCGGCGGGCCGCTCGGCCCGATGCAGGCCAAGGATGAGGAGCGAGCCGTTGCCAGCGTCTACCAGGGAGTGAAGGGCCTCCGACAACATGCCGGAGGACCGTGTGAAGGCGAAGGCTGTGAACTTGGCCAAACAGATGCCAACATCGGCGCCGATGGCGGTGAGTGCGGCTTTGCGTGACGCGCCCATAGCTGCAGGGACAATGAGATGCGGTTTGCTCGCCGGCGGTTTAGCCCTTGACGCCCAGTTCGCGCAGCAAAAAGGCGTAGTCGAAAGCCGTTTCCTTCAGGTAGTCGTAACGGCCGGAGGCTCCGCCGTGGCCGGCTTCCATGTTGGTGTGTAGCAGGAGCGGCTTGTCCGGGTTGGTCTTGAGGGTCCGGAGTTTGGCCACGTACTTGGCGGGTTCCCAGTACATGACCTGGGAGTCGTTGAGGCTGGTCTTGACGAGCATGGCGGGATAGTCGCCTTCGCGGAGGTTGTCATAAGGCGAGTAGCTGCGCATGTAGTGAAAGGCTTCAGGCTCGTTGGGATTACCCCACTCCTCGTACTCGCCCACGGTGAGTGGAAGGGAGGCATCGAGCATGGTGTTCATCACGTCGACGAACGGGACATGCGAGAGCACGGCGCGGAGAAGCGTGGGCTTGCCCTGGGCGAGCGCCAGGTTGGTGACCGCGCCCATGAGCAGGCCGCCGGCGGAGCCACCTTCGATCGCGACACGGTTGGGGTCGCCGTAGCCTTCCCCGACGAGATGCTCGACGGCTTCGACGAAGTCGGTAAAGGTGTTCTGCTTCTGCATCATCTTGCCGGCGTCATGCCACGGGTCGCCGAGCTCGCCACCGCCGCGGATGTGCGCGTAGGCGAGCACGAGGCCGCGGTCAAGCAAGGCCAGGCGCGCTGCGCTGAAGCCGAGCGGAAGCGGGTAGCCGTAGCTGCCGTAACCATACACGTACAGCGGGTTGGTGCCGTTCTTTTGGAACAAGTCCTTGCGGTAGACGAGCGAGATGGGAACCTCGGTACCGTCGTGGGCTTTGAACCAGAGGCGTTCGGAACCGTAAAGATCGGCGTTGAAGTTGCCGGGAACCGGTTGCTGCTTCAGAAGCGTGGACTCGCCCGTGGCGACGTTGTAGCGGAAGACGGACGCGGGGCGTGCCAGGGCCTGGTAGGCGTAGCGGTACGTAGTGGCGTTGAAGTCCACGTTGATTTCGCCACCGGCAGAGTAGGCCGGGTCAGGGAAACGGATGTCGCGTGGCGTTACCGGCTTGCCGGCTTCGTCAAGATCGAAGACGCGCAGCACGGGCAGGCCACGCTCACGATAGTTGGCGACGAGAAAGGACTGGAATACGTCGATGTCGCGCAGCGGAGCGTCTTTGTGTTCGGGGAGCAGTTCTTCCCAGTGCTCGCGGCCGGGCGAGCTTACCGGGGTGCGGACGAGCTTGAACTGGTCTGCGTTGCGGTTGGTGCGGATATAGAAGAAGCCGTCGCGGTGATCGACGTCGTACTCTTCCTCGTCGATGCGTTCGGCAATGCGCGTGAACGTCTCCGTCGGGGTGCCCGTGGAAAGGAACCAGGCTTCCGAGGTGGTGTGGCTGCCAAGGCCGAGAATCAGGAACTTGCGATCGCGCGTGCGGCCGACGCCGAGGTTGAAGCGCTCGTCGGGTTCGTGGAAGACCTCGGTGGAGGGATCGGCGCTGCCTACGGTGCGGCGCCACAGGCGGTCTTCGCGCTTGGTTTGCGCGTCTTCGGTGGCGTAGAAGAGAGTGCTGCTATCAGCGGCCCAGGCCAGCGAACCCACACGCTCGGCGGTATCGGGAAGATGTTCGCCGGTTTCGAGGTTCTTGACGTGCAGCGTGTACTGGCGAAAGCCGGTGTTGTCGGTCGTGTAGGCCAGCAGGCGCCCGTCGGGCGAAATGGTCAGCGCGCCGACGGACATGAAGGCCTGCCCCAGGGCGAGTTCATTGACGTCCAGGATGACGGCTTCCGTGGGCTCCCCCGCAGTGCTTTCCACTTGCACAGGACGACGGCAGTAGCGCGCGTACTGTTGGCCTTTCTCGGTGCGCGTGATGTACTCCCATGCGCCGTCGCGGTAGGGAACGGAGCTGTCGTCCTCCTGGATGTGGGAAAGGATCTCGTCGTAAAGCGTTTTCTGCAGGGTCTCGGTGGCTGCCATGTTGCCGGCGGTGTAAGCATTTTCGGCTTCCAGGTACGCGGTGACGCGCGGTGTGCCCTTGTCGCGGAGCCAGGCGTAGTCGTCCTGGAGTTCGGTTTCGTGGATGCGAGTAATGCGAGTATCGCGTTCGGCGATTGGAGGCTGGGCGGGTGTGGCGAGTGTATCTGTTGGGCGCATGAAATCTCTCCCTCTCAGCATAAAGAGTTTCCTTGGGCGAGATGCAACGCGGTTTGGGCAGAGGGGATTCTCACTACCGGTACGCATTCGGCCCAAAGGGCCTAGCTTGGAGCTTTTATGAAAACGATGATGATGAGCGCTGTGGTGCTTGGGTGCGCTGGTGTGTTGAGCTTGGGCGCTTCTGCGCAGACTTGCAACGGGATGTCCGGAAAAGGCATGTCGCCGACGATGAGCCAGGACAAGGATTTCGTGACGCAGGCTTCGCTGAGCGACTACACCGAGATCACGTTCAGCCAGTTGGCCTTGCAGAAGTCGACCAATTCGAAGGTCAAGGCATATGCCCAGAAGATGATCACCGACCACAACCAGCTGGAAGCCGAGATGAAGCCCGGCGCGGACAAGCTGGGTGTGACGCCCGCGACGGCGCTTGACTCGCAGCATCAGCAGCTGTACGACCAGCTCAACCAGCTGTCCGGCGCGGCTTTCGACAAGCAATACATGATGGACATGGACACCGATCACCACAAGTCGCTGGATGCGTTCAAGGCGGAAGAGTCGAGCACCCAGGACAAGCAGTTGAAGCCGGTTGTGAAAAAGGGTGAGAAGGTTGTTGCGCAGCACACTGAAATGGCCGACAAGATGACCAAGGCGATGGGCGGAACAGCAGCAGGCATGTAGTCGGGCTCTTGCATAACGATTACGCAGGAGGACAGGATGAAAGCAGCATGGTGTGCAGTTGTGTTGATTGCGTTGGCCGGAACAGCGGCTGCGCAGTCGCACAGTGATAAGAGCTTTATGGAAACAGCTTCTCAGGGCAACGTGACTGAGGTTGAACTGGGCAAGCTCGCTTTAAAGAAGAGCCAAAACCCGGACGTGCGAGCCTTCGCCGAGAAGATGATCAAGGATCATCAAACCCTCGGCAAGAAGATGGCTCCTCTGATGGCGCAGGCCGGATTGAAGCCCTCGATTTCCATGAACACCGAGCACCAGCACTTGTACAACAAGCTGAGTGGACTGTCCGGTGCGGAGTTCGATAAGCAATACGCCGAGGCGATGGACAAAGATCATCACGAAGATCTGAAGGACTTCCGGGACGAGATCAACTCAACCCAGATTCCTGAGATCAAGACGACGGTGATCGAAGGCGAGAAGGTGATTGCCGAACACACCAAGATGGCGGACGACCTGGCCCAGAAGATGGGCATGCCTGTCGCGTCCTAAGCCAGCTTTACCGATGCAAGGGGAGGCGGTCCTTTCGGGCCGCCTTTCTGTCGTGCCCTAGTGCTATGGAACCAGATCGACGTCGGGCTCGTAGGTCTAGTTGGGTATGAGGCTTACGATAGGGCTGTGAAACGTATTGCACGATGTTTGCTCGCGCTGTTTGCCCTGCTCGCGTTTGCGGCGAAGCCGTCCGCGGCGGAAGCTGTCAAGGATCTGGCACAGCCCACGAGCTATGTCGATGACCTTGCGGGGGTGATCGATCCGGATGCAAAGGCGCAGATGGAAGCGCTTGGCGCCGAGGTGGAGCGTGAAGCACACGCCACCATTGAGATCGTGACGATCCATTCGCTTGACGGCGACACAGTTGAAGACTTTGCCACCCAGCTTGAAGACAAGTGGAAGGTGGGGCCCAAGGGCACAAACCGTGGCGTGATTCTGCTGTTTGCCATCACCGACCACAAGCGCCGCATCGAGGTGGGATACGGCCTGGAAGGCGTGCTGAACGACGCCAAAGTGGGCGACATTGGGCGCACCATGGTGCCGGACCTGCAGGCAGGCAACTACGGCTCGGCGATCCTCGGCGGCGAGCGGCAGATTGCCGACGACATCGCCAAAGACGCCGGTGTGACGCTTACGCCGTTGCCGGGCAGGCCGCAGCAGCGACGCACAGCGCAGCGCAGCAACGGGCTGGGTATTCTGCCCTTCATCGGGCTCGTGCTCTTCCTGATGTTTCTCTTCGGTGGCCGTGGGGGACGGGGAGGACGCGGCGGCGGTGGTGGCGGTGGGTGGCTGCCATGGTTCCTGATCGGCAACATGCTCGGTTCCGGGCGCCGGTATGACGGCGGTGGCGGCTTCGGCGGCGGAGATGGTGGCGGCGGTGGAGGGTTCGGCGGGGGCGGCGGCGACGACGGAGGCTTCAGTGGAGGCTTTGGTGGTGGGTCCGGCGGTGGTGGCGCAAGTGGAGATTGGTAGAACGGCTGCCCGGTCAATGTAGGCTCTAAGCGAAGAAGACAAAAGT
Source organism: Granulicella sp. (assembly GCA_965198545.1). Taxonomy (GTDB): domain Bacteria; phylum Acidobacteriota; class Terriglobia; order Terriglobales; family Acidobacteriaceae; genus Granulicella. The sequence goes on from CBDAPS010000010.1 coordinate 15,899, forward strand.
GTGGAGATAAAGATATGCGTGGATCGATGACTGGCGTTGTTGTGCTGGTGTTGCTGCTGGTGGTGGGGCTGCTTGGTTTTGGAAGCTACGTTTCAACAAAGAACCATCTTGTGTCGTTGAATGAGAACGTCAACCAGGCGTACTCGCAGGTCGATGTGCAGCAGCAGCGGCGGTTGGACCTCATTCCGAACCTTGTAGCCAGCGTGAAGGGCTATGTAAAGGAAGAGGAAACCGTGTTGACCAACATCGCGAACGCCCGCGCGGCGGTGATTGCGGCTTCGGGGGACCGGGCGAGCTCGATCAACGCGAACCGCCAGCTCGACGTAGCCTTGAGCCCACTGAACCGGTTGCAGGAGACGTACCCGAACCTGAAGGGCAACGAGCAGTTTGTGCGCCTGGAAGATGAACTCGCGGGCACGGAAAACCGCATCGCCGTCGCGCGCAACCGGTACAACCTGTCCCTGAAGGAATACAACGTCTACGTGCAGCAATTTCCCAACAGCTTATGGGCGGGGATGGCCGGGTACCACTCCAAGGACGACCAGTACTTCAAGGGGAATCCGGCGAATGCGACGGCACCCACGGTCGACTTCAACAAGTAAAGTCAGCTTCAAGCCAGAAAAGCCGCTCTTCGCAGCGGCTTTTCTGTTTGAGGTTGCGCACCGACCCAGGAGACCTGTTAAATCCGAAGCTGATGAGAAAGCGCTTTCACGCCGCCCTTGCCGCCGCCCTTGTGCTTGCCCCCATAGCTACCCAGTCGCAGCAACCCTTGCCGACCGCACCGCGCCGGTCCGGGCTGGAGCTCGGCGCCGCATGGTACCCGGAGCAGTGGCCGGAGTCGCGCTGGGATGCAGACCTCGCCCTGATGCAGGCAGCGCACATCACGTTTGTCCGCGTGGGTGAGTTTGCCTGGAGCACGCTGGAGCCGAAGGAAGGCGACTTCGAGCTGGACTGGCTGGAGCATGCGGTGCGGGCGGCGGAAAAGCACCACATTGCCGTCGTGATCGGCACGCCCAGCGCCGCGCCGCCGGCGTGGCTGACGCAGAAGTACCCGGAAACTCTGCGTACCAAGGATGATGGCCGCAAGGACCAGCACGGCAACCGTCAGCAGTTCGACTGGAGCGACCCGAAGTATCGGGAGCTGGCGCGGTTGATGGCTGAAAAGATGGCAGAGCGTTTGGGCACGATCCCAATGTTGATTGGGTGGCAGATCGACAACGAGTACGCCAACGAGAGCTATGGGCCGAGTACGGATGCGCAGTTCCAACAATGGCTGAAGGCCAAGTACGGACGCTCGACAACCTGAACAAGCGATGGACCACCGCGTATTGGAGCGAGACGTACCAGGACTGGTCGCAGATCCCGATCGAGGAACGCGGCGGCAACCCCGGCCTGCTGCTGAACTGGAAACAATTCGTCTCTGACACGTGGCGGAGTTATCAGAAGAACCAACTCGAAGTGATCCGTGCGCACG
>CBDAPS010000011.1:0-15565 GCA_965198545.1 Granulicella sp.
CGGAGTATCGTGCGGAAGGCTTTGTAAAAGCTACATGTTGCCGACGCCGATGTCGGCCTTCCTGGCTTCAGGGATTCTCGGTATCCAGATAGCTCTCAATGGTGCTTTCGAGGATCCCTTTGGCAGACAGGATGAAGTCGATGGCATCACGTCCGGCGCCCTGACCTCCGGGTAGCGGGGTGGTCCAGTGGGCCATGGACTTGACCTGCGGACGAGCGTTGGCGACGGCGATGGCAAAGCCGACCTTGCGCATCACGGGTAGATCGATGATGTCGTCGCCAACGTAGGCGAGATCGTCCAGCGTGCAGCTTTCGTCAGCGAGGATCTTGTTGACCGCGTCCATCTTGTGGTGCTGGCCCTGATAGACGTGGTCGATCTTGAGATCGGCGGCGCGGATGGCAACCACGCGCGACTGTCGCTTGGTGATCCAGGCGATCTTGATGCCGCCCAGCCGGGCGATGGAGGTTCCCATGCCGTCGTGCGCGGAGAAGCTTTTGACCTCGGTTCCCTTGCCGTCTTCGTAGGGGATGATGGTGATGTCGCCGTTGGTGAGGACACCATCGACGTCGAAGATGAGAACACGGACGCGGCGGGCGCGGTCTTCAGGAGTCATAAGGCAAGGGTATAGGGCGCAGGGTTCAGGGTCCAGAAGACAGGAAGCAGGAAATGAGTCCCGGCGTGCGTCGGCCCATGGGTGCTGGGCAAAGCGGAAGGCCGACGATGCTTGATCGCCGGCCTTTCGCTTTCCTGATTTCTGCTTTCTTTTACCGCCAGTGGCCTTCTATCCATACATAGCCACCGCCGCGGTTTGGCCCAGTGGCCAGGGAATCCAGCGTGCGTGGGGATGTGGGGCTTCGGCGTAGGCTCCGGGAACCCAGACGTAGTGTGCGCCATCCCAGCGATGGTAGCCGGGCTGCCACACCCAGCCGGGATGTGGGGGAGGTGGAACGACTTCACGAGGCGGGGGTGGCGGAGGACCAAGGCGGACAACTACCTGAGCTCCGGCGGCCACAGTGGCTCCCAGCATGAGAGCGCAAGCAGCGGTCAAGAGGTACTTTTTCATTCCGTTCATCGTACTTGCTCCTGAGTGGGGCACTGCCCCACGGTCTTGAGGAGTTCAGACGGCATCAGCAGGAGGAAGTTGTGGTGACCAGCGCAGGAAAGCCCCGAAAATCAGAACCTTCGGGGCAGTTTTCCGTGGGTACAAACAGACGCTACGCGATTGAACCGGAACTTGTTTTCTCCGCCTGCATGGAGGCTGTGAACCGAGCGGCGAGTACCGGCAGGCCAAACAAGATAGCCGAGAACGCGGCCGTGGACAGCAGGTCATTGCGATAAAACGGCAGGGCGTTCCAGTAGCAAAGCGCGAGGCCCGCGGCCGTGTGCTGGTACATGTGTCCCAGCCAGACCATAAAGTTGCTCAGCAGGAAGAAACTCGTAGCCGAAGCAAAGACTCCGGCAGCGACACGGAGCGCGGTGACCTTGTGCAGCAGGCCGGAACCGATGAGAGCCGCAGCCGCATACCAGCACCAGGTAACCAGATAGCTGCTGGGATGGAACGGAAAGCCGTAGACCACGCGAGTGAGGTAGATGTCCGTGACGGCCATGACGACCGCGGCGACGACGGCTTCGATGCGCGGACGGCGAGAGCCGAAGAAAAGCAGCCCGGCTCCTACCGCCGTGATGTTCACGCCGTGGACATGCAGCACAGCGAACGGCAGCAGGCGGCTGAGAGCGGCAAGAACGAGGAGGAGGTAGGCGAGCATGCTGCTAGTTTACTTCCCGGCAGTGCGACAGAGAAGTAATTAATCGCGTCGTTGGCTATCTCGCTGGAAGATCGAGCGAACGGTCAGGGCTCTCGGCTGGACCCCTGGGCTTTGCCGTTCATGATTTCGCGGACGACCCTTCTTTGGGCGTTCAGCTCGACGATGCCGGTGAGTGGCGGTCGACCTGAAGAACGCATCCACGGCATGTCGCCCATGAAACGCGGGTCTCGGAACGTGACGACCGTGGCGACTTCCGGGTCGTCCTCCAGATCGCCCTGATCGCGGGAGGCCCGGCTCTCTGCGGTGACGCCGATCAGCGGCATGGGCGACCAGTCAAGGTAGGCTCGGCCCAGCGTACTTCTTTCTGCGGCGAAGAGGGCGAGCGACGGGGGAGGCTTGATCTCCGCGGCCTGCTGCGGGACGAAGGTGCCGGCGCGCAGGTCAATGGTGCCGAGTTGGTAGAGCGGACCGAAGTCCGTAGCGCTATACCAGCGAAAGGGGCTGATGGGGTCCGGGCTGATGCTGGTTCGCTGCGGCCGGAGCGTCGTCACCGGGACGTCCGGCAACGGCTGCGCAGGGTCGGCCAGGGCGGCAGGGTCTGCAAGAGCGGCAGGGGCCGAACCGGAGAGCGAGTAGGTTTGAGCGAGAGCCAGCTGCTCAGCGCGACCGTGCTCCACGAAGCGCCAGCCCCACAGCCCGCAAATGCCGAGCAGAGCGGCGAACGCCCAGCCGCGCGGAGCGAAAGGCTGGCGGCGGCTCCCCACCTCCGAGCCGACCAGCCTGAAGAGTGGCGGCAGTATCAGGGCAGCCAGCAGCAGCAGGAACATCGCAGGGTCGAAGATGAAGGTGATCGACGCGGCGTACCAGCGCGGGTTGAAAGGAAAGAAGGGGCGGATGCCGTAGTTGTTGGTAAAGTCCAGCCAGAGATGGCTGAGCAGGGCCAGCAGGGTGAAGAGGTAGAGCAGGCCCCAGCGCACGGGCGCGGCTGTCAGCGGCCGAAACAGGGCAGTTTGCCCCGGGGCGAGTTGGAGGGGCTGCTTCGTGGCGCTCGTGGTTCGCCAGCGATGCAGCAGGTACACTCCACCGACGATCAGCGCGGCTTCCAACGGAATCCCGAGAAACGTATGCGTGATCCCGCGATGGTGCTGAAAGCCGGCCACCGGACCGCGAAGAGACCAAAGCGTGTCGATGTCGGGAAACTCTGCGGCGACGGCCATGGCCAGCGTAGTGTAGGCCGCGCGGCGGTTGAGCCCGGTTCGCGCCAGGCAGGCCCCGGTGAGGATGTGAGTGACCGGCTCCATGCGCTACCAGCTTAGCCTGCGCAACGGAAAGACGGCTGGCGAGATCGCCAGCCGTCTTCCGTGCGGGGAAGCGTGACGCCTCAGCGGCGGGCGACCTGGGGCATTTCCACTACCGGCGCGGGCTGGCGCGTTGGAGAACTGAACGCCAGCAACTCAGCCGGCGCCAGCATGTCCGGCGTAAATCCGGCAATGGCGACCCGTCCTGGCTCGTCGCCAAGAGCCTGCGCAACACGGTTCCAGAAGAAAAACTCTGAAGTGGTCGGCAAGGTGATCATGCGGCGGGCAGGTTCAGGACGCGCAAAGTAAACCGACCAGGTGACGGCAGCGCCCATGCAGCCGAGCGTCCCGATCAACTGAACGGCGGAGTATGGCGACTGGGTCCGCGGGTCTCCAAACCAGTTCGACGCGACAAGATCGGTAGCGGCAAGCATACCCAGACCGAGCAGCATGCCGAAAGCACGACTGCCGTTGCTGAGCCCCAGAGGACGCGCCGCGAACGCGAGCGCCAGGAGAAGGCACAGCGTCAGAATCGAAGCTCCCTCCTGAAACTGCCCGGTCAACACTCCGAGGTCTGTCACTCCGCGCAGGTGGGGACCGAAGGCGACCGCAACGGCCAGACAGACGGAGATGGCGCCTACCCAGCGGAAAAGGAGGACTCCCATCCTGTGAAGCCCGACCATGGGGGCGATCAGCTGCGTGTAGATCCCATAGATGGCGCACAATATAAGGGCTGTTTCCAAACCCTCGAAAACAGTTCCGCCGTATTTCAGGAAGTTGCAGGCTGTCACGACCGGAATGCCAAGTTGGCGACGGTGGAACATGATGGCAACATCCATGCCGAAATGCGCGGCGAATACGCCAACCGTGCCCGCGAAAAACGGCATGCGGGTGACGGCTCGGGCTCGCACCATCAGGACAAGCGTGAGGAGGAGCAAGCCGAAATCGGCGCTCATCACCCAGTCCAGCAAAGCTTTAGCAGTAACCGCAGACAAAGCGAACCTCCCGCAGAAAGCCTAAGCTTAGCCTACGGGAGGTACCTGTTCAATCTTTTTATGCATCGTTCGGGGGCAGCAAGGTACCCCTTTTGTGTTAGTCGAGGCCGCAATTCGGTAGGCTGTTGGTGCAGATAGGGGCGCCGGACATTCCCGTACCGTCGTTTGCGCGGATATGCGAGCTGCCTCCTGTGGTAACCGGGGTGCTGGAGTAGGTGTTGGCGGCGCTGAAACCGGTGAAGGCTAGCATGATGGCGAAGGCGCGAAGAAAGGTGGTCATGGGTTACTACTCCTCTGTTACCTGAAAGTCGTACTTGCTACGATAAGTTTTGGCTGGACAAGCCCGATACACGAAGAATAGGCTGATAATCTCCCACAAGTCTATTGCTTTGTTCTACTTAATGAGTAATATAACAATCCTTGTTACCAAGGTAACCATTTGCATCAATGTTCCTTCATGTTTGCTCTGAACATGGTGCCCTTTGTGACCGGGAGGTGACGGGTCGCTGCTGCCATCGTGCGAGCGTGTTCCGCGTAAACTGAAGCGCAGCATGGCTTCCACACCCTACCCACGCTCCGACCGCGAGCTTTTGCAGCGCATTGCGAGATCAAGCGGCGGAAAAGCCGGGTACAAGCAACTGGTTCGTGAACTGGGACTGGGCGGTGGGCGCGAGCGAAGGCTGCTGGTGGAGCAGCTCACCCGCATGGTGGCCCGGGGCGAACTCCGCCAGATGGCGGATGGGCTGTGGGGGATACCGAAGCAGGAGAAGACAGTCGAGCCTGCATCTGGGGCTGCTCCCAGAACAGCTTCCGAGACAGCTTCCGGGCAAAATACCGACGCTCGGAGCGGGCGTGACCGGTTTGTGACAGGAAGACTGGACCTCCATCGCGATGGCTTCGGCTTTGTGAGGCCGGAGGCCCGCGGAAGCGCCCCGGTGGAGAGCATTTACATCTCTCCGCATGACCTGAGCGGCGCCATGCAGGGCGACCTGGTGCTGGTGGACGAGACTCCTGGGCGGGACGGGCGGCGGGCAGGCCGGATCGCCCGGGTGCTGACGCGGCGGAACCCGACCATCGTCGGAATCTTTCATTACGCCCATCAGAAAGCGCGTGGGGCTGCGAAAAACTTCCCCATGGATCGCTTCGGGCTGGGAACTCCTCGCGGCAACTATGTCAGGCCGATGGACGAGCGGGTAGCCGCGTTTATCGACATTCCGCCAGGCGCCGAGGTAGTGGCTGCGACAGTGGATTCGCCGCACCGGACCATCGGAGAGGAAGCGCGGAGCGAGGGTCCGGGGCTTTGGGTTCAGGGGCTTAGGGTTCAGGGTTTAGAAGGCGAGGAGCCGCAGGGAGACGCTCGATGGCCGCTGGAGGGTCTGGCGGTCGATGTCGAGATCACGCAGTTCCCTGCTTCAGGCCGGCCAGCGCAGGGACAGGTGATAGAGGTGCTTGGACGCCCCGAGGACTTCGGGGTCGATGTCGAGATCGTGATCCGCAAGCACCACCTGCCCCATGTGTTTCCCCCTGCGGTGCTGGCCGAAGCCGAGGAGAGCGCAGGGAACACCGTGGAGCGCGTGGCCGCCGACGATCCCGAGGAGTTTGCGCTGCGGGAAGACTTCCGCGGGCTGCCGGTGGTGACCATCGACGGCGAGACGGCGCGCGACTTCGACGATGCCGTCTACCTGCGCGAGTTGCCGAACGGGAATACCGAGCTGCAGGTCCATATCGCCGATGTGAGCGCGTACGTGCTGCCGGGATCGCCGCTGGACACCGAGGCACGGGTGCGCGGGACGAGCGTGTACTTCCCGGACCGCGCCGTGCCCATGCTGCCGGCGGCGCTTTCGAGCGGGATGTGCTCGCTGCGGCCGGAGGAAGACCGGCTGGTGCAGAGCTGCGTGATGGAGATCGATCCGCGCGGCGAGGTGGTGGGTTATCGCGTGTGCGAGGGAGTCATCCGCAGTGTGCGGCGGTGTACGTATACGAGCGTGCAGCGTTGTCTGAATGCGTCTCCAGAGAGACAGGGTGCAGGGTCCAGGGGCCAGGGTTCAGAAAGCGTTACTCCCGAGCCGACGGCTGAGGACTTTGCCGAGCGGGAGCGCGTTGGGCTGGAGCAGCCGGAGATGCCGGCGGCATTCGACCGCATGCTGGAGCTGGCTCTGCGGCTGAACGCCAAGCGGGTGCGGCGCGGGTCCATCGACTTCGACCTGCCGGAGCCGGTGATCGAGTTCGATCCTGACGGCAACATGAAGGCCATCGTGCGCTCGGAGCGCGGTTGGGCACACAGGCTCATTGAGGAGTTCATGCTGAGCGCCAACGAGTGCGTGGCGACCTGGCTGACGCAGCAGGGCATCCCTTCCATTTATCGCATCCACGAGTTGCCTGACCCGAAGCGCATTCTCGAGTTTGAAGAGCAGGCGGCGAGATTTGGGCAGTCGCTGGGTATTGGCTCGCTGCCGGTGAAACGGCTGACGATGAAGGCCGACCGGCGCGAGGCTGTCCGGCGAAATGATCGCGGACGCAACCGCGGGAGCATCCAGGGGCACGAGGTGGTGGGCAGCATCGCCGTGACGCCGCAGATGTATCAAAAGCTGGTAAAGAAGATCGCGGGGAGGACCGAGGAGCGCATCCTCAGCTACCTGATGCTGCGCTCGCTGAAGCAGGCTCGGTACGCAGAGAAGAACGAAGGCCACTTCGCTTTGGCAAGCCCCTGCTATACGCACTTCACGTCGCCGATCCGAAGGTATCCGGACCTGATCGTTCACCGGCTGCTGCGGGCAATGCTACGCAGTGGAGCCGATCCGCGCGGTGGGGCGGTGCTTTCGACGGACAAGCAGCCGTGGGAAGCGAAGGGTCCAGGGCCGAGAGTCCAGGGTCCGGGGACGGAGGAGAGCACAAGAAGGAAAACAGGGAGCAGCAGCGGCGATGGGCATGTGCTTCGGCATAAGGAAAATACCGAAGCCGAACATCGAGTACCCGCTAAGCGCAGTGCGAAGGCGAACCGCGCCGGACGGATCGGCTGGACGAGCGATGCTCCAGATGAAGGCGTTCTCATAGAGGAGACTCTCAACGGAGCGGGCGAAGGGACTGACGTGTCTTCTGAGCCCTGGACCCTGGACCCTGGACCCTTACCCACCGAACCACTCTCTGCCGCCGAGCTGAACGACATCGCCGTGGAGAGTTCGCAGGCGGAGCGTCGCGCGGCGGACGCCGAGCGCGAGCTGATCGAGTGGAAGAAGATGCGCTTCATGGCGGACAAGGTCGGCGACGACTTCAAGGCGATCATCCTTTCGGTCACGAAGTACGGCTTCTTCGTGGAGCTCGACGAGATGTTCGTTGAGGGCATGGTGCCGCTTGCTTCGCTGGTCGGTGATCACTGGGCATTTCGCGAGACAGACCGCTCGATCTGCGGAGCGAGGACCGGACACTGCTTCAGTGCAGGGCAGCGCGTGGAGGTGATCCTGGACTGCATCGACCGGCAGACGCGGCGGCTCCAATTCGCTCTGCTGCCGGGCACAGAACCGGTGGCGAATACGGGAGTGGGCTCGCTGCGGAAGCCAAAAGCGAAGAAGCAGGCGGCTGAGTCTAAAGTTGGCGTGTCGAAAACGGCAGGCGCGAAGCCAAAGAAAAAGACAAAAGCAAAGAGCAAGCGGAAGAAGAAGCAGAGGGATTTGGACAGTTAGAGCCGTTCTCGTTCCTATGGAATCGCAGGCTTTGCGTGGCTTCTTAAACTGCCCGCCGCTGCGAGCGAACTACGGAGATCCTTCGCTTCGCTCAGGATGACGCCCTTGCAAGAGTAGAGCGAAAAGCGCGCTATGGCCCTAGGAGAAAGCCCGGCCAATGGCCGGGCTCTTTGTGCCGCCTTCTGAGACGATACTCAAGCGGCTTCGACCTTGTTGGTCCACGGCGTAGCGGCGGCGAGCGCTTTGTTGACGTTCTCGATGTTCTCCACGCCCTGCGTGTTGAGCCAGTCGCGGAAAGCATCAGCACCCTTCTTGCCGTAGATCTCGATGCCATCCTTCCAGGTGGCGCGGCCGCAGAGCACGCCGTTGAAGGCAACTCCGGACTCACCGGCCAGCTCCAGGGTCTCGATGAAGACGGGATTCGAGACGCCGGCGGACAGGTAGATGAACGGTAGCTCCGTAGCGGCGGCGGCATCGCGGAAGTGCTGGAGGGCTTCTTCCCGCGTGTAAGCTGCTTCGCCCTTGAAGGCCTTGGTTCCGCTGACGAACTCCATCACGATGGGGACTTCCACCTTGAGGACATCCACGCCGTACCGCGGATTGGAGAACTCCTTCATGGCCCCGGCGACGATGCTGGGCTTCTTGCGGGCATAGGCTACGGACTTCTCGTCACCGCCTTCGGCGTCATAGCCGACGAACTCAAGGAAGAACGGGATGTCGTGAGCGAGGCACTCGTCGCCGATTCGCTCAATCCAGGCGTGCTTGAACTCGTTGACTTCGGTTGTGTCGAACGGGGTGTAGTAGAGCAGGATCTTGATGCAGTCGGCGCCGGCCTCCTTGAGGCGGCGGACGCTCCACACATCGAGCAGATCGGGCAGGCGGCCTGGGGTGTTGGCGTCGTAGCCGGTCTTCTCATAGGCGAGCAGCAGGCCCTTGCCGTTGCGGTGCTGCGCGGCGGGCAGGCCGTACTCGGGATCGAGCAAGATGGCCGAGGCATGCTTTGTGAGGACCTCGGTGACCAGCGTCTTGAAGACCTCGAGATCGTGCGCGTCGGCGGCGGTTCCACGAGCCGCGCCCAGCGACTTCTGCAGGGAGCCACGCTGATCCATGGCGGCGGCGGCGATCACTCCCCGCGAATCAGAAACGGCCTTGAGGCCAGCAAGTTTTCCCGGGGTCAGCTTGATCATCCTAGTTCTCCTCACGTCGCTTTGAGATGCGGGCGCGAATACCCGCGTACAGGTCGGAATTGTACAGAGCGGGCGTGAGCGCTTGCTGACGGGATGTGCGGTGTTCGCGCGGCGCGGAGGCAAACGGCGCGGCCGCGAGCGCCGTGGCTCGGATGGTGACGCGACCAAGCTCAGACGGTGAGGCGGCTGCGCAGCTCGCCCGCCAGCTTGACCACTTGGCGCAGCTTGGCCTGCTGACCGGGAGAGGCCTCGCGCAGGGCGAGCTGGGACTCCAGCAACAGCCCCGACAGCGTGGCGCGAAGCTCGCCCTGGAGGGCAGCGGCGGCGGCGGCCTTGGCGCGGACACGCTCCTGGGCCCGGCGGCTGAGCGCGGCGCGCACCTGGCGCACGGCGCGGGCGGCTCCCGTGATGGCGAAGTTCATCTCGATAACCGTGGCCGCGCCCGCATTGAGGTAGAGCAGCTCGGCGGTTTCAGGATCATTGCCGCTGAGGCTTTCTTCCAGCACCACCAGCGACCAGTCAGCGCTGCGCAGCGCCGCCAGTCCGGCGCGCCGCGTTCCTGCCACTTCCACTGTGACATCCAGTTGCCGGTGGAGGGCGGTGGCCACAGCCCGCCCTGCTTCTTCCGGCGCGATCATGAGAATGTAATCCCGCATTGCACATAACTCCTCGACAGTGCTTCTATTTCTGTTCCAAGTCTTCAGTGCCTACCGTCCTCTAAGCAGGCATCTACTCATCCGGCATGCTTCCCGGGTCGATGCCATACTCCTTGAGCTTGCGGTAAAGCGTGGTTTTGCCGATGCCGAGCATCTTGGCTGCCATCAGCTTGTCGCCGCCATAAATCTGGATGGCGTTCAGGATCGCCCGTCTTTCCAGCTCCGCGATGGTGACCACCTTGTGAGCGCCGGAGCCATCGTCGCTCTCCGTGCCGTCCTCGCCCATTCCGGAAGCAGACCGATACGGACGGAAGTTCTGCATCTCGGGAGGAAAGTCGGCGCGGTGAAGAATGGGGCCGCTGGAAAGCGCGACGGCGTGCTCGACGGCATGCTCCAACTCGCGGACGTTGCCGGGCCAGGTGTAGTCGTTCAGGACGCGGAGCGCGTCGTCGGAGAAGGCGATTCGCTTTCCCGTGCTGCGGGAAAGGCGCTCGAGCGCGTGTATGGCGAGCATGGAGATGTCACCCTTGCGATCGCGCAGCGGGGGCAACTGGATGTTGACCACGTTGAGCCGGAAGAAGAGGTCCTTGCGGAAGCGGCCGTTGGCCACCATGGTGGCCAGATCCTGATTCGTAGCCGCAAGGATGCGGGCGCCGATGGGGACGGAGTAGGTGGCCCCTACCGGGCGCACTTCCCTTTCCTGCAGGGCGCGCAGCAGCTTGGCCTGGAGGTCGAGCGGAAGCTCGCCGATCTCATCCAGGAAGACGGTGCCGCTGCCGGCGGCGACAAGCAGGCCCTCCTTGGCTCGCACGGCCCCGGTGAACGCCCCCTTGACATGCCCGAACAGTTCGCTTTCGATCAGCGTGGGCACCAGGCTGCCACAGTCCACCGGGATGAACGGCCGGTTCGCCTGGGGACCGTGAGCGTGGATCATCCGGGCAACCACTTCCTTGCCGGTGCCGGACTCCCCGAGGATCAGCACCGGATGCGTGGTGAACGCCACCTTGCTGAGCATGCGGTAGAGCTTCTCCATCGCGGGCGAGCGGCCGATGAGCGGTCCCATGCCGGACGCACCGCTGGCCCGGATGCGTTCACGCAGGGCGCGGGCTTCGCGATCCACGACGCGGCGCTGCGAGGAACGCTCCAGCACGTCGGTCAACTGCTCCACGCTGAAGGGCTTGGTGAGCAGATCGTCCGCTCCGGAGCGCATCGCCTCCACCGCCGAGTTGACCGAAGCGAAGGCCGTCATGACAACAACCATCGTGTTCGGCTGGTGGTGCCGCATCTCCTCCAGCAGCACAAGCCCGGCGGCTCCCGGCTTGAGATCGAGCAGGACCAGATCGACCGGCTGGCTGCCGAGCAGGGTGCGTGCCACCGCCACCGACTCCGCCTGGACGGGATGGAAGCCGAGGCCGGAGACAATCTCCGCGCAGGCCTTCCGCACGGAAGAGTCTTCATCCACGATCAGGACATAGAGTGGCGTCGGCTTGTGCGAGGCTTCCGCCGCGAAAAGCTCTTCCCGCAGTCTGCCAACAACCGCGGCGGCCGGCAGACGCTCCGATGCCTCTCTCGTTCCACTGCCTTCGTGATCCCTTCTCTTTCCGTCGTTGATGGGAGGCCGTGGCTTGCGATATGCGCCGGAACCGCCTCTGCCGGAGCCGTGGCCCCCGGATCCCCCGCCGCTCGAGCCCGAGTCCGGGTTGTTGGCAGACGCGAGCATTCCTATCGGTTTGTAGCCGCTGGATTTGTAGTCGCTGGAAGAGAAGCCGGAGTCGGCCGCGTAGGGCCGTACTGGCCTAACTAGCATGCGGCCTCCTGTCTGCGGGACAGAAAGCGGGTTACGTCGGCGTGCTCTTGCGCGCGCCGACAGAAACACAGCGGTGCCAGCCCGCGGCAGGAGGTCATCACAAACTGGGAACGAAGGGATGATGGAGAGGACAGGGATAACGGAAGATCCTGCGGGAGACTCTGGCCCGATCGGGGCGGCGGAACGGCCATACTTCGCTGCGGCGGCGGAAAGGGCATGCTTTTGACTCCAACGCATGGATGCGTCTTGACGAAACTTACATACACGTTGCGTACCAAACAAGGAGCGCAAGGGGAAACGGCACAAACTCTAGTAATTCAAAACGAAACTGGAGGGGAATCAGCGGTGAAACTTTTCTAGCGTGTTTCCCAATCTGGATTGCGGATTTCGTAAACCATTTCGTTTGTTCGAGCTAGCTAAATTCCCATTTAGGGCTTTCCCTTTGTGGGACCAATTGCAAAATAAGTTGTGGAAACAGGCTTCGCAGTCCAGCGTGAATTTGCAGACCCGCGTGGAGACACCAGTACACTGCCGGCTTTGGTGAGGACTCGGTCGCCCTGCGGAAGCCGCCTCTGGTGCAGGCGCGAACCCGGCATCGAGGCCTTGGGAGAGCCCGCGTTCTCGGCGCGTTTCCAGACGCGGTTCCTATAATCGATGCAATGGACAAGATGACAACTCAACCGGAAACGCTCTTTCGAAACGGCGGACGAGCCGCCGACCAGGGCCGCGCGCTACGCCTGACCCCGCACTTCGTAGCCACCGCCGAGGGCTCCGTGCTGATCGAGGTCGGGAACACCCGTGTGCTGTGCAACGCTACCGTGCAGGAAGGCGTACCGGGATGGATGCGCAATTCGGGACGCGGCTGGGTGACCGCCGAGTACGGAATGCTGCCCCGCGCCACCCTGACCCGGACGGCCCGCGAAGCCGAAAAGGGAAAGATCGGTGGCCGGACACACGAGATTCAGCGGCTGATCGGCCGTAGCCTGCGGTCCGTCGTGGATATGAAGCTGCTTGGAGAGCGCACGGTGATCCTGGATTGCGATGTGTTACAGGCCGACGGCGGCACGCGGACGGCGGCGATCACCGGCGCGTGTACGGCTCTGGCGATTGCTCTCGGCAAGCTGGGTGAAGCGGGGACGCTCACCACTTCGCCGATGCGGGAGATGGTCGCCGCGACATCGGTGGGGGTCGTCGACGGGAGGGTGCTGCTGGACCTGGCCTACGAAGAAGACAGCCGCGCTGAAGTGGATATGAACGTGGTGATGACCGCGTCCGGTGGCCTGGTGGAGACTCAGGCGACGGCCGAGCGCGGGACCTACAGCCGAGCGCAGCTGGACGAGATGCTGGACGTGGCGGAGAAGGGCATTCGGGAATTGCTGGCAGCGCAGCAGGAGTGCCTGACGGCTGCACGCACAAGCTAGCGATTGGCAAGCTATCAACGGAGGTACACTCTCGCCATGGAGTTCCAGAACATCTTCCAGCTACGTGTAACCGCGCTTCCCGTGCGACTCTGCACGGAAAAACCGCTAACGGACGAAGAGTTGCTGGACTTCTGCAGCTTGAATCGAGATGTGCGCGTGGAGCGCGACGGTAAGGGAGAACTGCTCATCATGTCTCCGAGCGGCGGGAATGCCGGACGAGGTGAACTGCGGATTGCCTCACAACTTTTGAACTGGGCTGAGTCTGAAGGAAAGGGCGTGGCGCTGGGAGCCACGTCGGGTTTCCGTCTTCGTGGCCTCACCATGCGCGCGCCTGACGCGGCATGGGTTTCCTCCCCGCGCTGGAATGCGCTGACTCCGAAGCAGCTTGATAGCTTTCCGCCAGTTTGCCCCGAATTCATCATTGAGCTTCGCTCGCCCTCAGATCGGCTGCCGGAGTTGCAGGCAAAGATGCGGGAGTGGATCAGCAATGGCGCCGAGTTGGCGTGGCTGATCGACCCGGAGCGCCAGATGGTAGAGGTATACCGGCCGGGTGCGGTGTCGCCGGATCTGCTGGAAGGTGTCACCTCCGTGATGGGCGAAGGACCTGTCGCGGGATTCATGCTCGATTTGACGCCGATTTGGAATCCCGCCTAAAACCTTCTCAGGGAGAACGCATGGCACAGTGTCACCACTTCGAACAGGCGCAACAGGTTCCCAGCCGCTCCGCGAGCTATGCCAAGGGTTGCCAGGACTGCGTGAAGCTGGGCGACACGTGGGTGCACCTGCGCGAATGCCTGATCTGCGGACACGTAGGCTGCTGCGACTCCTCGAAGAACACGCACGCGACGAAGCACTTCCATGCCACGAAGCATCCGGTGATGCGGTCCGTGCAGCCGGGTGAAACCTGGGGCTGGTGCTACGTGGACGAAGCAATGGCCCAGTTGGACTAACGCTGGATTGACGCAGCGCCGCCCCTATCGCTGTAGGCACTGCAATTGGGGGCCGCTGACGTAAAGTGGGGGCCGCTGGACGTCAAGCAGCACTGCGGAAGCCACTCTCGATTTCGATACACATCCCACCCTGGTTTTCCACCTTCACTGCACCATTTCGGGGCCTCGTCTTGCCCTAGACACGGGCTACTCTGGTGCTGCGGCCTTTGCGTGAATACACGATGAACGCCGCACCCGCATCAACCCCATAAAAGACGCCCCTTCGCTGAGCTTTCCACACCGAAACCCCAGCAAAACCGGGAAAAGCCGGAATGGCCTCCCACCTAAGTGGCACAAAAGGCAGAACCTACCTCGACACCACTAGATATTGTGTCAAAACCCTTGACTCACCCCAGATAGGGCGGTAGTTTCGATCTCACGACACCGGTGCAGCGCCTGCTGTTGGGGCTCACACCTCCCGCGGCCCGTTCGCCGGAGCGTAGCCCTTTTGCGCCCGCCAGGACTCTCACAGACTCCAAACGGCTGTCCGGCTCTTCGAGTTTCTCTGTTTCTGTTTCCCCACCCGGCCGTGCGCCGGGTCTACAGTCGTCTTCCAGCTGTCTTCATCCAATCTTCTGTACGAGGTACGCTCCGCCGCCATGTTCAACCAGCCCGACAAGTCCTCCACCTCCCGCTTCGCCGCCCACACCGAAGCCCCTGTCACGTCCTCCGCCGGCACCGCCACTGCGCTGGCCGCTAAGGCGACTTCAAATTCCAAGGGGCTCACCTTCAGCCGCTACTTCACACGGCCCGGCGTGAACCCCTTCGACGAAGTTAAGTGGGAGCTCCGCGACGCCGTCATTCAGGACTTCAAGGGCAAGCTCATCTTCGAGCAGAAGGACGTCGAAGTCCCGGCCGACTGGTCCATGACCGCGACCAACATCGTCGCCAGTAAGTACCTGCACGGCCAGGTCGGCACACCAGAGCGTGAAAAGGGCGTCCGCGACCTCATCTCCCGCGTCGCCGAATCCATCCGCGACTGGGGCAAGCGCGACGGGTACTTCGCCAGCGAGGCCGACGCCGACATCTTCTTCGCCGAGCTCACGCACCTCCTCGTCAACCAGAAGTGCGCCTTCAACTCTCCCGTCTGGTTCAACGTCGGCTGCGACCGCCTGGAGCCCAACTCCGACGCCCAGAACTGGCACTGGGACAGCGCTTCCGGCGAAACCGTCTTCTCGCGCACCGGCTACTCGCGCCCGCAGTGCTCCGCCTGCTTCATCAACTCCGTTGATGATTCCCTCGACAGCATCCTCACCCTCGCCAAGACCGAGGGCATGCTCTTCAAGTGGGGCTCCGGAGCCGGCTCCAACCTCTCGAAGATCCGCGGCAGCATGGAAACCCTCTCCGGCGGGGGCACCGCGTCCGGCCCGCTCAGCTTCATGCGCGGCTTTGACGCCTTCGCCGGCGTCATCAAGTCCGGCGGCAAGACCCGCCGCGCCGCCAAGATGGTCATCCTCAACGTCGACCACCCAGACATCGAAGACTTCATCCAGTGCAAGGTGCAGGAAGAAAGGAAGGCCTGGACGCTGATGGCCGCCGGCTACGACGGCTCCGGCCCCGACTCCGAAGCCTTCACCAGCATCTTCTTCCAGAACGCCAACAACTCCGTCCGCGTCACCGACGAGTTCATGCACGCCGTCGAGAAGGACCTCGACTTCTCGCTCAAGGCCGTCAAGGACGGCGCGCGGGTCAAGACCTACCGTGCCCGCGACCTCATGCACCAGATCGCCGAAGCCACCTGGCAGTGCGGCGACCCCGGCATGCAG
>CBDAPS010000012.1:0-75725 GCA_965198545.1 Granulicella sp.
CGCACATCCCAGGGAAGAAGTGTCCGAAGCGTAAAACACCCTACCGAAGATTGCAAAACTGGAGCGGTTCGGGCGCTAGAAAACATCGGGCAAGCTGTTCATCGTTCCGTTAAGCGACCTCGGCAGATACCGGGCGTGGAGCCCGTTCCTTAGGTGCGTCCTGTTCAGGGCCTGAAGGCCCTTGCTCCTTCGCACGCGTCGTCCTTTAGCATTTCGAGATACAACAGAGCTCCTTCAAACCGATGGATGTCCTGAAAGCAGACGGCGCTGCATGCCGGATTCGGTACGGTCCTGTATACCTCCCTGCGCTGTTCTGAAGGCATCCGTAGGACGAGAGGGATGGAGCACGCTGCCCATGGAAGCCTTTGTGGAGGTGTGTCGATGGTACCCACTCGAGATCATGCGGCGATTCGCCGCTGGGCAGAGGCCAATGATGGCGTTCCCGCCGAGGTCATCCTGTTGAAGTTTGACGGAGAACCGGCCGTTCTTCATTTCCTGTTCGGGGCCGCGAAGGCGGGCACTCCCGAACTTCGCCCCATCACGTGGGAAGACTTCTTTGCCCAATTCGATCTGCTGGAACTCTCGATGGCCTTTGACAAGGACACTCCGTGCTTTCAGATCGTGCGCGTGGAGAAGCCCCTTAAGCCCGTGATGCCGCACTAGGGATTCGGGGCTTGTGGAGGAGAGCTTCGACGCGAAGCAGGACCTTTACGCGAGGTGACCACTATGGGCAACAGCCGGAAACTTCGCCTGGCGTGAAGGCGCCAGAAGACAAAGCGGCGATGGCCGAAGCCATCGCCGTTCTGTTGTTGTTCATTGTGGTTAGAACGCCACGCGAGCGCCGATCTGAATGACGCGAGGACCGTAGGCGTAGTTCGTGTTCGCGGTAGACGTGGTGCCGAAGTTCGACTGGTAGGTCAAGGTTCCAGCGCCGGTTCCCGTGATCGCGTAGCCGGTTGAGTTGACGCCGGTTACGTTCTGGTGGTTGGCCAAATTGAACGCTTCGCCGAACACTTCGAGGTTGTAGTGCTCGAAGAAGTTGAAGGTCTTCTGCGCGCGCATGTCGATCTCGATGGTACGGGGCTGCTGCTGCGTGTTCCGCCCAAAGAAGGGCAGATACGCGGTGGCCCCCGTGCCGGTGATGCCAGAGCTGGCAGCCTTGAAGCAACCGATCTGGTTGGCCAGCGCCGAGGAGCACTGCGCAGCCGCTGTTCCGCTGGAGAGGAGCGAGTACGGCAGGCCGTTCTGGATCTGTACGTAGGGTTTCAACGACCAGCCGTTGGTGATGTAGGTGAGAGGACCGTGACCGCGCAGGCCGGGAGCCTGCAGGTTGGCCCAACCGACCGCACGGTTGCGGACGTTCTGGTTGGAGTTGCCGTAGTTCAAGCGCTGGTTACCGAACGGATCGACCCAGTTGTTGGTACCCGGCGAAGTGGAGGCGTTCTGGCTGAAGTCAAGCGCGTGCGAGAAGGTGTAGTTCGCATCGAACGTGACGTACTTGTTGGCGCGGTTGGTGATGTCCACGGTCAAGCCGTGGAAGGCGGAGTTGATGTTGGAGAACGACTCCGTGATCGCGCTGTACGCGGGGTTCAGCGTGTTCGGCGTGGTGGTGGTGCAAGCGGCGTTGGTGCAGGTGGTACCCGCGTACGTCTTGACGTTGTACGAGGTGCCGCAAGCCAGAGGACCGCAGGTTCCATTGGTTCCCGGGGCCACCGTGTAGGCCACGTTGTAGGACTTGGTGGGATCGAGGTTCACGTTGATGTAGTTCGGCAGCTCGCGGCCAAGGGCGCCTAGGTAGCTGACCGAAAGAACATTGCGGAAGCCGAGGTCCTGCTGGAAGGCGAGGTCAAACTGCTCGGTGTACGGGTTCTGGAAGTTCGGAGCGAAGAACTCGACCGACGCCGAGCCGCCCGAAGCTGCCGTGGCGACCTGCGGAAGCAAGGGAGCTCCCGCGGTGGTCGGCTGGAACGAGGCCAGGGTAGTCGCCGTCAAATGAACCGGTCTGGCTGAGCGCGCCGAGAACGTAGTTGTTGGGAACTCGGCCGTAGTACATGCCAAAGCCGCCACGCAGAACCGTCTTGCCGAGACCGTAGGGATCCCAGGCAAAGCCGATGCGCGGAGCGAAGTTGTTCTTGTCGCTGGGGCGGTTGGCGGTCTGCGGAAGAGCCGAGTTTGCCACCGACGCGAAAGAGTCGCCGGGCTGCGGCAGGCTCTCGTTAGTCATAGCGGACGCCGAGGTTCAGGGGTCAGGCGCGGGAAGATCTTCCAGTCGTCCCTGCACGAAGAAACCGTAGTCCAGGGTGTGGAACTCGAAGATCGAGGCGCCGAAGCCCTGAGCCCACCGAGTTGTAGCAGGAAATACCGTTCGTCGTGTTGACGCCGGTGCCGGTCGAGGCGCAGGTCTTGCGCTTGGTGAGCAGGTCGGCAAAGTAGTTTGCCTGGCTGTTCTGCGGTGTTCCCTGCGAGTAGTGTAAAAACCGTTCTGCTCGAAGTTGTAGTTCTGGTAGTCGTTGTTGCGGATGATGTCTTCGCCGACGCGCACGTTGTGCTTGCCGAGGCTGAAGGACACCGTATCGCCGATCTGCATCTTGCGTTCATCCGGGTAGGAAGGGCGGAAGGCGTAGTAGGGCTCGCCGAGCATAAAGCCGTTGGCGGAGTTGAGAGACACTTCCGGTGCGTTGCCGGTCGAGTTGACCAGGTTTGCCTGCGTGTAGGCGCTGAAGGGCTGCGCGCTTTCGTCGTTCAGCTCGCGGCCATACTGGAAGCGCAGCTCGTTGACAATGCGGGAGGTGATGACGGAGTCGAGCTTGGCGACGCCGTAGTCCAGCTTGACGAAGTCATTGCCGAAGGTATCGACCGCGTAGTTGTTGGTTCCCTGCGTCTGCACGCCACCGGGAGAATCCCAGCGGAGGCGGTGATACAGGAAGCTCACATGCTCCTTGTTGGAGATCTGGTAGTCAAGCTTGGGCGTATTGATGAGCTGGTTGCCGAAGCGCGGCACAGAGCCGAGATCAGGAAGCAGTGCCTGAAGCTGCGTATTGAACGCCGTGGCGCCCGCAGCGTAGGGCACAGCAAGACGCGCTGCCAGGGTGCAGGCGGCCGTGTCCGCCAGAACCTGCGTGGCTGCGGTCTGTCCAGGCGTGGAGGTTCCCGGTGTGCCCGTAAACACCGAGGATGTGGCGGTGTTGGTGCAAGTTTCGGTGCCGTTCAGAGCAGCATTGGCGTTGATGAAGAACACGCCGGGGTTATTGGCCTTAGCCGTGCCGGGGAAGTTCCGGCGGAACGCGTCGAACGCATAGAACCAGAACAGCTTGTCCTTGATGAGCGCGCCGCCGGCCGCGAAACCATACTGGTTGCGGTTGTCCTTGGGACGGAAGGGCGAGGTGACGTAGGTGTTAGTCGCCGCGTTGAAGACCGTATTGGTGGCACCCGGAACGAACGCCGAACGGCTCGAGTTGCGGTTGTAGAAGTAGGCTTCGCCGTGGAGCTGGTTGCCGCCGGACTTGGTGACGGTGTTGACGACGCCGCCGACCGCGCGGCCGAAGTCAGCCGCGTACACACCGGTGTTGACGGTGAACTCGCGAACCGCAGCCTGCGAGGTGGAGTAGCCGGCGCGGGTACGGCCGCGCTCTTCGGCGAAGAACGCCTGGTTGTCGTCGGCGCCGTCGATCTCAACGAGGTTGAGCAACGGGGAGATCGCACGGAAGCTGAGCAGACCGAAACCGTCTGCCGAGTTGGTAACGGCGGGCGTGGTCAACGCAAGCGAGCTCCAACGGCGATTATTGATGGGAATGGACTCGATTTCCTTGGTGTCGAGGTGGCCGCCGTATTCAGCGGACTCGAACTTGAGGACCGGCTGGTCCGCGGTGACTTCGACAGTTTCGGACGTCTGGCCGGTGGCGAGGTGCGGGCTGACTTCGGTCACTTCGTTGACCTGGACGATGACGCCATCCTGCTTCAACGTGCCAAAGCCCGGGGCGGAAACCGTAACGGTGTAGCTGCCAGGGGTAAGCTGCGGAGCGCGATACTCACCGCTGTCGCCCGCGGTCAGCTTGACGTCGGCGCCGGTGGCCTCATTGTGGATGAGCACGGACGCCTTGGGAACGGCGGCGTTGGTAGCGTCGAACACCGTGCCGGAGATGGCGCCCTGGGTCATGGACTGGGCATTTGCAAGGCCAGGCGCTGCGAGGCATGGCACTGCCACTGCCAACGCGGTCCACAGCGTCAGCTTGTTGAAGAAGTTGGATTGCTTCATAGGTCTCCTGAAGTGTTGGTTGGCGGCCCGGGAATCTATTCTGGCCCGTCAACGTCCGGCATACTGCCTGCTGGATACCCCGTGCTTTCTCCTGAGGAGAAGCGCCGCCGCCGGTTGCAGTCTGTGGGGTTGCTTGCTTTTCCCCAATGGTAGCAGTGGAGCTATTGCCAGCGCTGCTAATTTTCAGTAAACATTCCAAGCCCGGAAGCGCGCATCGCACGGCGATGCAATTTTGGCCTCGCGCTTCGCTACACTGGAAGGTGAGCTAGAAAAGCCGAGAGGCCGAGAGGTTGCGTGCAGCATGTTCGTCGATGAAGCCCGAATTCGAGTAAAAGCCGGTGACGGCGGCAATGGCTGCATGGCCTTCCGGCGCGAGAAGTTCGTGCCGCGCGGGGGCCCTTCGGGCGGCGATGGCGGGCATGGCGGCGATATCCGCATGCGGTCCGACCTGAGCCACAACACGCTGGTTCACTTCCGCTTTAACCCGGAGCACAAGGCGGAGCGCGGAACGCATGGGGAAGGCTCCAATATGAGCGGGGCCAGCGGCGAACACACCGTGCTGCAAGTGCCTGTGGGCACACTGCTTTACGACCACGAAACCGGCGAGCTGATCCACGACTTCCAGTACGCGGGCGATGAAATCGTGATCGCCAAGGGCGGGCGCGGGGGCAGGGGCAACCAGCACTTTGCGACCTCGACCCATCAGGCTCCCCGGGAGCACGAGCTGGGACGCACGGGCGAGGAACGGCATTTCCGGCTGGAGCTGAAGCTGCTGGCGGATGCGGGGCTGGTGGGGTACCCGAATGTGGGGAAGTCGACGCTGATTTCCGTAGTGTCGGCGGCCAAGCCGAAGATCGCCAACTACGAGTTCACGACGCTGGAGCCGAACCTGGGCGTCGTGAAGATCGGTGAGTTTCCGCATACGGAGAGCTTTACGCTGGCCGATATCCCAGGGCTGATCGAAGGCGCGAGCCTGGGAGCAGGCCTGGGAGCGCAGTTTCTGCGCCACATCGAGCGGACGGGAGTGCTGATCCACCTGGTGGATGTTTCGGACGCTTCAGGGCGGCCGGATCCCGTGCAGGACTTCAAGGTGATCACGGGTGAGCTGGCGGCTTTCGACCCGGAGCTGCCGACGCGGCCGACGCTGGTCGTCGCGGCAAAGATCGACGCTGCCAACCCGGAGAAGCTGAAGAAGTTGAAGACCTATGCGTCCCGGCGCAAGCTGCCGTTCTTTGCGATCTCGGCGGTGACCGGCGAGGGCGTGGAAGCGCTGAAGTATGAGATCTCAGAACGGGTCTCAGCGCACCGCAAGCTGCATCCGCTGCCCGTGCCGCCGCCGGAAGAGGCGAAGATCAAGCCGCACTACCCGCCGCCGCCGCCGAAGTCGCATGGGTCAAGAGCGAGGTAAACGGCGCGGTGGGTTCTGCAAGCCCGGGTTAGACCGAGCTTGCGGGATGCCAGAAGTCCAGCGCCAGCACGCAGATGACACCAAATGCAATGACCAGTGCCGGCCACCAGCGCTCCAACCAACTTTGCTTATCGCCTGAAAGATCCATCCCGTCCTCCTTGAACACCCTTGCTTTCCTCTGATGCTATCGCAGAGCTCCCGGAGGATGCCCAAAGCACAACAGCGGCGGCGGGTGGGGCATCTATTGAGGGAAAGAGCCGGTGGCGAAAAGGAAGAATCGGAGAGTCAATGAACGGTGTGATTCGTGCGGCTTGTCTCGCGGCTGGATTGGCAGGAGTGTTTGGAGCCGCTGCAAGCGCCCGGGCCGATGACCCGGTGAAGTTCGACCTGGCCGGCCCGAAGGTGGATGTGCAGGTGCAGCGGGGAAGCATCACGCTGCCGATTGCGCAGGTGCCGAACCTGCTGGCAGGCGACCAACTGCACATCAAAGCGGATCTTCCTTCCACACAGAGCAATCACCTGCTGCTGATCGTGGCGTTCTTGCGCGGGACAACGAATGAACCGCCGGAAGACTGGTTCCACGAGATCGATACCTGGAACAAGAAGACCGTGGAAGGCACAACGATCACAGTGCCGCAGGGTGCGGAGCAGGCGCTGATGTTTATCGCGCCGGAGACGGGAGGGGACTTCAAGACTCTGCGCGGAGCGGTGAGGGGCAGGCCGGGATTGTTTATCCGCGCGGATGCCGGGCTGAATGAGGCGAGCTTCGAGCAGCAGCGGATTCAGCACTACCTCGAAGCGATGCGGAAGGTGGATTCGAAAGACCCGAAGGTGATTGCGGACCGCTCGGGCAAGCTGGCTGCGACGCTGGGGCTGAAGCCGAATCCCGATTGCTTCAAGCAGCCGGTAGAGCAGCAGGTGACTTGCCTGACGCAGGGGGCCGCGCCGCAGTTGCTGAACGACGGGCACGAGATGACGGTTACGGAGGCGCTCTCATCCAGTACCGCACAGGACCTGGCCAGCAATGCGTCTTACACGCCGCAGGCTGGGCTAGGTTTGTACTCGGCGTATGTGGGCGTGATCGTGGATGTGGTTCACATCGTGAACCTAATGAAGACGGCGCAGTACCAGTACATACCGGCGCTGGCGATGCCGGAGGGAGCGACGCTGAACCTGAAGCTGAATGCGCCTCCCTCGTTCCTGAACCCGAAGTCAGTGATCGTGATTGCGCTGCCGGCGGTGCAGGCGGCCAAGCTGCCTCCGTTGAAGCCGGTGAATGCAGATGATGTGTCGTGCCTGAAGAATCCGAAGATGGTGGTGGCGATGGAGGGCGCACCGCTGGTGTTTTCTACCGGCCTGGCTCATGACATGGCGCTGCACCTGAATCGGACGGGAGCTCCCGCAGACCTGCCGCTGGAAGCGGATGCGAGCCAGGGTGGACTGGTGGTGGCCGCGAACAAGCAACGCAAGCCGCTGGACGATGCCATGGCGAAGGTGAACGACGCCGCAACGCCGCCGGGCAAGGCGGGCTCGCCTACGGACCTGACGATCACTGGAGTCGTAGAGGGATTCTGGGGATTCGACCACTTTACGGGGCCGACGGTGACGTTGCAGCAGGTGGACGGCAAGGACTGGAAGATCGTTGGCGACCCACAGTTGATGGCAGGCAAGGACAGCAAGTTTTCGTTGACGGGAAGCGGAACCGCTTGCGTGGAGCATATCGCGCTGAGTCCGGCGCAGGGCGCGAAGGATGCCAAAGACGTCGATGTAAAGTACGAGACGGCGAAGGACGATGGAAAGCCCAGGAAGGACACGCTGGCGCTGAGCGTGAGCTTGAAGAACGTGGAGCCGGGTGGGTACTCGCTGGGGATCAAGCAGTTTGGCGAGGAGAACCAGGAGCATGTTCCGCTGACGGCTTACAACTCAGACATCAAGCTGGATGCGTTCACGATCCATGCGGGCGACCAGACGGCGGTGCTGACAGGTAAGGGGCTGGCGAGCGTGGTTTCCGTGGGGCTGGATGGGCAGACGTTTACGCCAGCCGCAGGGAGTAACGACACGACGGTGCATCTTGAAGCCAAGACCGGCGTGACCCCGAAGGATGGCCAGGAAGCCAAGGCGAAGCTAAAGGACGGGCGCGAGCTGGTGGTGAAGGTGACGGCAGCGGCACCGAGGCCGGGACTGACGCTGGTGTCGATGAAAGCCTCGCCCGCGAGTGAGGCTGGAGCACTGCCGGTTGTGCTGAGTGGCAAGGACGAGATACCGCTGCACGGGACTTTGACTTTCGTTGTGACGACGAAGGAGGCGTTTCCACGCGACCAGAAGATTGAAGTAGCCACGGACAAGGAAGGCGCAAAGACGACCCTGTCGCTAGCGGAGAACAACCTGGTGCTGCAGGACGAGCACACGGCGGTGGCGACGCTCGATCCGTTGAAGGCGTTTGGGCAGTCGGCGTTTGGGCCGCTGGCGATGCGACCAATCGCCGCCGACGGAAGCATGGGCGACTGGACGCGGCTGGGCGTGCTGGTGAGGACTCCGGAGATCAGCGAGATCAAGTGCACGACCGCGGATGCGGCGACGTGCGCGGTTCGCGGAAAGAATCTTTTCCTTGTGCAGACCTTCGGTGCCGGAAAAGATTTTGCCAAAGCTGCTGATGTGCCGACCGGGTTTGCGGATAGCGAGTTTGCCGCGCCGACTCCGGCTGATGGAACGACGCTTTCGTTGAAACTGCGTGACGATCCAAGCTCGCCAGCCACGGTGAAGCTGCCTGCGTCAGTGCAGGCGGCCGCGACGCCAGCAACAGCAGCGCAGCCGAAGCCCTGAGAAGGTCGAGCGTCATAAAATGGCGCATGCCGACACGACGCCACTTTCTGCTGGGTTCTGCTGCTATTGCTGCTTTAGATGGCTTACCTGCGCCGGTGCTGCATGCCGCGGAGCCCACGACCACGATGCTTCCGGCGTGGGCACCGGGTGTGCTCGAGATCCATCACCTGGCGACCAATCGCGGCAACAGCGCGCTGTTGATCCTGCCGGATGGCACCACGATGATGGTGGACGCCGGCGCGATCTACGGGACGACGCCGTACCTGAGCGAGCCGCTGCCTTCAGCCCAGCGGAGGCCGGGTGAGTGGATCGGCCGCTATGCCAAACGCCGGCTGGAAGCGTGCGGGCTGAGCTCGATCGACACTTTCCTGCTGACTCATTTGCATGGCGATCACCTTGGCTACCTGCCGCCGGATGGGCCGCTTTCAGCCGATGGCAGCTACCGGCTTACGGGCGTTTCCGACGTGGCGGCGATCGTGCCGGTGGAGCGGTATGTGGATCGGGCTTGGCCGGACTACAGCTATCCCGCGCCCGCAGAGGCTGACTTCCAGAAGAACTATCGCGCGTTTCTGCAGGCACAAAGCAAGGCGGGCAAGACGGTTGAGCGATTTCGTGCGGGGGCCAAGGACCAGTTCACTCTGCAGAGACACGCTGTGAACTATCCAAGCTTCGAGGTCCGCAACCTGATTGCGAACGGTGAGGTGTGGACCGGCGAAGGTGACGGCACACGGAAGCTGTTTCCGGAGCTTGCGACATTGAAGTCTGCGGACTATCCGGCAGAAAATCCTTGCTCGTGCGGAATCCGGCTGCGCTATGGAAAGTTTGGCTACTACACCGGTGGTGACCTGACGAACGATACTAACTACGGACGCGATGTGTGGCGGGACACGGAGTCTCCGGCGGCTGAAGTTTGTGGGCCGGTGAGCGTTGCGGTGTGCAACCACCATGGCTATTTCAATGCCAATGGTGACCGGTTCGTCCGGGCGCTGCAGCCGCAGGCGTTCGTGATTCCGTCGTGGGACTCTGCGCATCCCACGGTGAATGTGCTGAACACGCTGTTCAGCAAGGCAATCTACCCGAGGAACCGCGACGTGTTTGCGACGCTGGTGAAGGGGGAGAACCGCATCGCCAACAAGAAGACGGATGACCTGAAGTCGCGCGCCGGGCATGTTGTGGTTCGCGTGGAACCCGGGGGAGACTCGTTTGCAGTGCACATCGTTTCGAATGCGGACGAGAGCGATACGGTGACGGCCAGCTTTGGGCCTTACATGAGTTGATGAGAAGCTCTATTGCACGGGAATATCGAGCACCTGGATGGTGTAAGCGGGGATTACGTAGCTCTGCTGGCCCTCATGGAGCTTCGTGGTGGTGCTGACGGGGTGGATGGCGTCGGGGTCGGTGATGCTGTTGGTGGCCTGGTATGTGGCGGCGTGAAGGCTTTGCAGTTGAGCGGTGTGAGTGCCTGAGCCGAGGCCGCTGAGGATTAGGATGATTGGCTGCGCGGCCTGCGTGGCGTTGACCAGCTTTAGGTGGAGCGTGTGGGGCTGGTCTCCTTTTTGGGCCGAGACAGTGGCTGAGTAAAAGACTCGGTCAGGAAGGCCGGTGGCGGTGGACTTTGCCGTGCCTTCGCCGAGGTGCGAGGCGAAGAGAGCCTGCGCCCAGTAGCTGGGCGAGGCGTAGGTGGTGAGGGCGTCGAAGCCGATGAGGTCGGTGGCCCACTGCATGGCTCCGGGGTTGACGTTCACCAGCATGGGCGCGTAGGCGGACATGAGGATGAGGTCGCTGTTGCGCTCCATCGAGGTCATCCAGGCAGCGTCGCCGAGAGCATCGCCGAAGTTGGGCGTGGGCGAGCCGGAGCGGGTGGCCCACTCGCCTACAAAGATCTTCGGGCCGGTACGGGGCGCGGTGTCGTAGTGGTGGACGAGATCGAACATGTCGGCGGGGGACTTGTAGAAGTGATCGTCGATGAGGTCGGGCTCTGCGCCGGGCGTGCTGGTCTTGAGCGGGGCGGTGGCGATGAGTTTGTACTGCGGGTACTTCTTGCGAAGGGCGAGGGCGAAGGGCGGGTAGCGGCGCTCGTAGCTGCCGGAGTGGTCGAGCCAGTCTTCGTTGCCGACCTCGATGTAGTGGAGCGGGAAGGGTGCGGGATGGCCGTCTTTGGCTCGCTGCGCTCCCCATTTGGTGGTGGTGTCGCCGGTGACGTACTCGACTTCATCGAGGGCTGACTGAATGAAGGGCTCGAGCTCCTTGCCTTCGACGCGCTGGCCCTTGAGGGCGTAGCCGGCGTAGACGGCGAGGACGGGTTCGACGTGAAGGTCTTCGCACCACTCGAGGAACTCGAGCAGGCCGAGGCCGTCTGTGGACCAGTAAGTCCAGGGGGCCTGGTGGCCGGGGCGGTCGACGAGGGGGCCGAGGGTGGTGGGCCAGTTGTACCAGTCTTCGGGGCGGTCGCCTTCTAGGTAGTTGCCGCCGGGCAGGCGCAGGAATGTGGGGTGCATGGCGGCCATGCGCTCCATGAGGTCAGGCCGGTTGCCGTTGGGGCGGTCGTGATACGTGGGCGGGAAGAGGCTGACGAGCTGGAGGGAGAGCGTGCCGGGGTGGGCGACGGTTAGCTGCAGGTGGTTGTGTGCGGAGACGTTGTCAACCCTGCCGGTGTGCAGGGTGAAGTCGTACCTAGCCCAGGCACCCGGCTTTGGCGTGACGACAGCCTGCGCGAGCGAGTCTCCGGAGTCATCGGCGATGAGCTGGACGGTGATGGGGCCGGGGTCCTGGTCGCCAGGCTGTGCTCCGATTTGGGCGTAGAGGGAGCCTTTGTAGGTCGTGTCCGGGCGGACGGCCATGCCCCAGTAGCCGGGGTTGCTGAGGCCGGCCTCGTTGCCGGGGGACGCGGCCGTAATGGTGAGCTTGAGGCTGGTGGGGAGGGCCTTGCTGGGACCGTTGGCTTTCTCGATTGCCATGCGAGCCTGCGCGCTGCCGTTGCGGACAAGTCCCCACTGCTGCACGCCATCCCAGGCGGTGCGGAAGGTGCGGTTGGAGACCATCTCGGCGTAGAGGCCGCCGTCGTAGGAGTGGTTGATCTCCTCGGTCATGAGGCCGTAGAGCGTGGGGCTCACGGGGGTGGTGATGGTAGCGGCGTCGATGGTGAGCGACTGGGCGGGCGCGGTGATGGAACAGGCCCTGAGGGAGCTGGCTACGAGGAGAGTTCCGCGGAGGAACAGTTTCATTTGCATGGCGGGATGATTGTAGAACGCCCGTCGAGACGCTTACCTCTTATGCCTGGGATGAGAAGGCATACCCCAGGAGCTGAAGCCCCGTTACTGTCGGCCGGCTTGAGAGACCCAGCCTGAAGGCTTGGGGTACCCAGAAGCAGAGGCAACGGCTGAAGCCGCTTCCAGTGGGCCTTGTAGGCGTCGAGCTCCGGCTGCGTAGGGAGCTTGCCGTAGAGGAGCAGGTAGGCGACTTCTTCGAACTGGCAGTTGGCGGCGAGCTCGAGGATGTCATAGCCACGGTAGTGGAGGTCGTTGCCGTTGCGGCCGACGGTGCAAAGGGAGGTGTTGCCGGCCGGACTCCGGAGAGGGTACTGATTTCTTGGGCTTGAAGGGGGTGGGTTCGGCATTGGTGGTCTCCGGGGAGATTCGTGATCGGGTTCGCAAAAAGCTTCGCCGCAAAGTACGCCAAGTTGCGCCAAGTTGCGCCAAGTACGCGGCGGGTGCATTTGCCACAGAGCATTACTTACTGTGTTCTGGATTGGCTGGGCAGGCGCAGGTCCGGTAGGCGGCGGGATCGTCTTCGCGCAGCGAGCAGGCGTAGGCGCGCCAGAAGAGCTGCATGGCCAAGGCGTGGAGGCCGGTGTCTCCGGGAAAGTAGAGATGCTGGTAGGCCTGGCTCCCTGGACTGCTGCCGGTGGTGTCAGCGAGGAAGCCGGCGGTGAGGGTCTGCAGGGCAGCGGCGGAGTACGCGGGGAGCTTGTAGGTTTCGCGGAAGCTGTATTCCCTGGTGGCTCCGGTTGCGTTGTTGCCGGTGCCGACCAGGTAGACGGTGTCGTCGAGCATTTGCGCGGTGCGGGTGTCGACCTGCGCCACGGTGAAGGTGGGCTGGTTGCCGTTGACGGGCGAGATGGAGCTGACGAGCTTGGCGGGAACCGCATTCTGCGAACCGGGGGCGTGCAGCCAACGCAACTCGTCGGCATGGGAGTGCGCGAAGATGGCGAGCGCGACGACCTCAGGGAAGGCGGTGAGCGTTTCGGCGAGCTTCTCTGAAGAGAGGAACATGGCCGGCGGCTGGCCGGAGCAGACGTTGAGGTGCCTGCTTACGGTGGAGTACATCTCCACGCCGGGCGGGACATGCGCCATGACCCATACGTGCTGGTGGTGAGCGCGAGCGTCGGCGAGCTGCGCATGGAGCCAGGTGAGCTGCGCGGCTCCGGCGGCGCCGGCATCGGGCTTGCCATTGCAGCCCTTGTAGTGCGAAGAGTCGAAGATGTCCTGCAGGACGATGAGGCGGGCGTTCTGCATGGGCTGAGGGAGCGCGATGCTGTAGTCGCCTTCGTCTGAAAACTCGCGGAGGATGGTCTGACCGTTGAGGCCGCCCGCGGCCTGCGCGAAGACGGGAGCGACCTGCTGAAGGAAGGCGCTGTTGCGGTCTTCGAGGTAGTCCGGGCAGCCGGAGTCGTTGTTACCGAGCGCGAGGTAGAGGGGAGAGCCGGGAAAGGCCGTGTGAAGCTGCGCGACGACGAACGCTACCGTTTTGGCGGCGAAAGCGCTCACTTCTTCTTCCGTGGTTTTGGAGACGAGGTTACGGAAGCGGCAGTCGAACTCGTGGCCCATGAGGTCTCCGCTGACGGTGACGAAGAGCGGATGGGGCTGCTGCGCGGCTGCCTGCTTCAGGCTGGTGGAGAGCAGCGGCCAGGCGGTGTCCAGGCCATGGACCGGGCAGGCCTTTTGCAGCGCGGCGAAGTCAGCGGCCTGCGTGGCGGAGGCTGGCGAACTAAAGATAGCGGGCCACTGCTCTATGGGGGACTCCCGAAGCTGTGGGAGCTTGGCGGGGTCGGCGAAGGCTTCGAAGTGGATGTCGCTGAGCATGAGAACGCTGGCTGAGGTCTGGGCGCGCAGGGCCGCAGAGAACAGACCAAGAGCGAGACAGGATGCTTGAGCGAGCTGGCGGAGGCTCATGAGGGGAGTGTACTTGGGGGACATTGCGGCTGGGCCGGCGAAAGGCTCAACGCCATGTACGCCATGTTTCACGGAGTGACGCCATGATTGCCCGGCGGTCTGGGGTGTAATGGAGGTTATGAGTGATGCGAGAGATATGCGGGTGCCGATGGCCGAGTTGAAGGGGGCGCTCCAGCGGGCGCTGGTGAGGCTTGGGGTCGCCGAGGAGCGGGCAGCGAAGCTGGGTGCAAGGCTGATCGCGGAGACGGATCGTGATGGGGTGCGCACGCATGGCATTGCGCGGGTGCCGCGGTTCGCGGAGATGGTTCGGCTGGGGCGCATCGACCCGAAGGCCGAGCCGGAGTGCGTGACGAGCTTCGGGACTAATGGAGCTTTGGAGCGGTGGCGTGGGCATCGCGGGCCGGGAAACCTGGCGGCGCATGCGGCGATGGCGAGAGCGATGGAGCTTGCCAGCGCTCATGGCGTGGGCGCGGTGGCGCTGGGTGACACTACCCATTGGCAGCGGGGCGGAGCGTTTGGCTGGCAGGCGGCGGAGGCGGGGTTCGCGGCGATGTGCTGGAGCAACACGCTGCCGAACCTGCCGCCGTGGGGAGCTTCGACGCCGGCGGTAGGCAACAACCCGCTGGTGATGGCCGTGCCCGCGGGCGAGGGCCAGGCGCCGGTGGTGCTGGATATCGCGATGAGCCAGTTCAGCTATGGGACGCTGCAGGCATACCGTGAACGCGGGGAAGAGCTGCCGGTACCGGGCGGGTTCGACGAAGACGGCGAGTTGAGCATGAATGCGGCGGCGATCGAGCGGACGCAGCGGGCGCTGCCGATCGGGTTCTGGAAGGGATCAGGGCTGGCGTTTGTGCTGGACGTGTTTGCCGCGATGCTGAGCGGGGGACGCGCCACGCACGAGTTTCCGCCGGATGCGCTGCAGGAAGTCGGGCAGTCGCAGATGCTGATTGCGTTTGCTCCAGGAGCTGTCGCGGCAAAGGATGAGATTGCCGCGGTGGTCCGCGGCGCGGCGGAAGCGCTGCACGCGGCAGTGCCGCTGGTAGAGGGACAGCCGGCAAGGTATCCCGGCGAGGGCACGCTGCGGATTCGCGCGGAGAGCGAGCGGCTGGGCGTGCTGCTGGATCGTGGGCAATGGCAAGCGGTACTGAAGCTGGCGGAGTGAGCTCGCATGGGCGCGGAGAGTGGGATTGTTACGCGGCTGAGTTACTGTAGGACGGAATCCCCATGACCAAGCTGCCCGATGTGCACGATGTTGTCGCCTACCCCGCGTTTGCTTATCAAAGCACTCATCCTAGCCGGCTAGCCACGATGGCCAGACTGCACGGGTTGCAGCCGGCACCGGTGGAGGCCTGCAGGGTGCTGGAGGTTGGCTGCAACTCTGGAGCCAACCTGATCCCGATGGCTCACTCGCTGCCGGGAAGCGAGTTCGTCGGGTTCGATCTGGCCGGCGTGCCGGTGGCTCGCGGGCAGAAGAAGATAGAAGCGCTTGGGCTGAGCAACATTCGCCTCTTGCGGGCGGACCTTATGGATGCGGACGGGATGCCGGAACTCCGCGGGCCGTTTGATTACATCATTGCCCATGGTGTTTATGCGTGGATTCCCAATCCGGTGCGGGAGGCGCTGCTCAGCTTCTGCCGAAAATACCTGAGCGCGCGTGGCGTCGCGTTTATCAGCTATGCGGCGCTGCCGGGTGGGTATGCTCGCCTGCTGTCGCGCGAGGTGATGCGGTTTCGCGCCGACATGCAAAGCGAGGACGCGGGTGCAGGTGTTCGCGAAGCCATGCGGTTCATGGAGTTCATCGCCAGCACGCGGCCGGAGGGTGACGGCTTTCGCGCGTTGCTGCAACGCGAGCTGAACGGATTGACGAAGCGCGACCCGGCGGTGGTCTTCCATGATGAGCTGAGCGCTGCGTATCGCCCAGTGTCGTTTCGCGAGTTCACCAGCCATACGGCACAACATGGGTTGCGGTACTTCAGCGAGGCGGAGCTTCCAAGCCCTGCAGACCCGTGCTTTCAGGCAGAGATCGCGGCTACGGTTCAACAGTTGTCCGGAGGCGATCCGCTGGCGCAGGAGCAGATGCTCGACTTCGTGAGAATGCGGCAGTATCGCGAGTCGCTGCTGTGCCACGCGGGTGCGCCGTTTACTTACGATCTGCAGGCCGATACGCTTCGCGAGCTGCTGATGAGCTCCCCTGCGCAGTCGAGCCAAGGGAGCGCCGAAGGAGCGAGAACCTATACCTTGTCCGGAGGCATCCAGATCGAGACGCAGCACCCGATGACGATCGCCGTGCTGGAGTTGCTGATCACGCGATCTCCTGAGGCAGCCGGCTTGGGTGAGATCACGGCGCACCTAGAGGGAGCGGGGCTCGCTGCCGGACCTGAGCTCCTGGTGTTACTGCTGCGGCTGACTATTTCCAAGATGATTGAGCTGCATGCGTGGAGGGCACCGGTAACGCGAGCGGTCGCGGAAAAACCACTGGCGAGCGGGCTGTGCCGTCACGATGCGGCGACGGAGAAGAACCTGGTCACGCCACTGCACACCGTTCTGAGCATGAGCGATCCGATTGCACCGCAGCTCCTACGGCTGCTGGATGGAACTCGCGACCGTGCAGCCCTGCTCCGGGATTTGAGCGCGGCTCTGCCCGACGTGCCTCTGGAGACCTTGGATGGAGGGATTGGGCCTGCGATAGAGACGCTCAGCCAAGCCGGTGTGCTGGTGAAGTGTGCGCGCTAGACGCGGTGGATTGCTGTTGCGGGAAGGGCTGCGCACAGGGTAGAAAATCACACCACCTGTAGAGCGGCCAACTTGATACGGCACTTGTGAACCCGAGGATGGGAACCTGTTTCGCCGTTAAAAGCGGAAACCCGGCTTTCGCCGGGTATTCCACTACAGGAGGTAGCCTATGCGACTTGGACGGTTCAAGGCTACGAGTTCTGTGGAGATGTCCGGGGTGTAGCTCTGGCCATCTTTGCTCTCATGGTTCCGCTAACAGCAGCGCTTCTACTGCTATTGCGGATCGTTAACGCTTCAACAACCCACTCGGACGGTTGGCCCTGTTCGAGCGGTTCTGTTTGGATTCGATGCTTTTGGGTTTCCGGCGTCAAGAAAAATCTTGACTCCCGAGCACTACATGTTGGTTTCGCCGGCGCGCATGCTTTCGTTAAAGGCCGGCTTGATGAAGGCGAGGGCTTCGTTGATTTCGTTGCGGTACTTCGGCTCGTCGTTGCGGAGCTTGTCGGTGGCGGCAGCCCAGTCGCCAGCTTCGGCCAACTCAAGGTAGCCCTCTTTCGCGAGTTCGGCGGCGGCGGACTTGAGCTCCGCGGGGGCGGTGTTGAGGTACTGAGCGTCGCGGGGGTCGGCGATCCAGACGGGCATGTTGGCGCCGAGCATGGCGGAGAGCCAGAAGGCCTTCATGGCGACGAAGTCGCGGCGCTGCTGCTCGGTAGTGTCGTTGAAGACGAAGATCTGGCGCTTGGGCGAGTAGTAGCGCGTGGTGACGGGGACGGGCTGGCGGTTGCCGCTCTTGACGAGCTCAATCTGGCCCTGGTCGACCGTTTTGCGGATGGCGTTGTAGATGAAGCTTTCGGCGAAGGGCTGCTCCAGCGCGGGAACGACTTCGGCGAAGGTGCGGGTCATGGAGGCAGAGATCTTGGCGTGAAGGATGCTTTCGCCGCCATCTTCCAGGCGGACTTCGCCGTGGACGATGAAGGTGTCTGCGCCGGAGGTGGAACCATGGAACGGCCAGGCGAATTTGCCGAAGCTGAGCGGAAGGCCGAGCAGCGTGAGGTACACGTCGGAACGGGGGCTGCGGAGACGGGTGGCGGCCTCCTGCAGGTAGCCGGTGATGCTGCCGACGAGGGCGGGTTCTGCGGCCAGGCGCTGGGCGAAGTCCGTGACAAAGGGCTGGCTGAGCTCGATCCCCTGGTTCTTGCTCGGGTCTGAGGTGAGAGCGGCGATGAAGCGGCCGGTGGGGGCGCCGGTGAAGTCAGTACCCGGCTCCACGGGGGTGAGGGTGAGACCGGCGGCGTGGGCCAGTTCCTGAAGGGTCGCGGCGGGCGCGGAGATTGCAGTGCTCATATTGGCTTTCCTTGCGTAAAGTGAACCTTCCTATTCTACCGGGCGCTGCATGGCGCGGAGTGGGATGCGAAGAGTTTGACGAGGCTGAGCATCCTTTCCGTGTGGCGGAATCATCTTCTTGCGTGACGGAAGTAGCGGAGAGGGTACCGTGGCTGGAATGGCAGAAGCATTGTTAGAAGAGGAAGCCCCGGTGGGGGTGCTGGCGGAGCCTGTAGAGGTGGACTCGGCGGCGGGCGAGGGAGCCTTGGGCGATGGGGCTTCGGGAGACGGCACAGGCGTGACCTCGGTGCAGGCCGAGGAGGCCATCGAGGCCAAGCGGATCGGCGAGCGGATCAAGTATCTGCGGCAGCGAAAGCAGATGGGGCTGGTGGAGTTGGGGCGGCATACCGGCCTCTCGGCGAGCTTCCTGAGCCAGCTGGAGACGGGCCGCGTGGTGCCCACACTGCGCAACCTGGCGCGCATCGCGATGGTATTCAGCAAGGACATGAGCTACTTCTTCGAGCCGGAGAAGCCGGAGCTGTTCCGCATCGTCCGTGCAGAGGACCGGCAGCGGCAGCCGCAGACCGGGACCGACGATCCGGGGTACTTCTTCGAGGCGCTGGGCGCGGTGCCGATGGACAAGCGGATCACCCCGTACATCGCCGAGTTTCTGCCGCTGGCCGAGGGGCGTGCTCCGCGATCGCATCAGCATGCGGGGACCGAGTTTCTGTACATCCTTTCTGGCAACCTGAAGCTGACGCACGATGGTCAGGAGGATACGTTCGAGGCTGGCGACGCGGTGTACTTCCAGAGCAACGTGCTCCACAGCTACGAGACTGCGGGACAGAGCAAGTGCGAAGCGTTGATCATCACCATGCCGGAGCCGGCGCATGGCTCGCATACGGGCTCACGTGTGCTGGCTGGAAAAAAGCAGGGCTCGGGGACGAGGGAGTAGGCACCATCCCGCTCTCTGCTGCGGAACACCTCGATTCTCAGGAATTTCGATCTCTGGCACTGCTCGCCGCAGGGCGTTCTTCGGAAGCAGGTTACGCAAGCACGGTTGCCGCTTCCTTGGCGAAGTAGGTCACGATGAAGTCCGCGCCTGCACGGCGGATGCTGAGCAGCGACTCCAGCATGGCGCGTTCGGGTTCAAGCCAGCCCCGCTGGAAGGCAGCGTGGAGCATGCTGTACTCACCGGAAACCTGGTAGGCGCCGAGCGGGAGGTCACAGGCTTCGCGGGCGTCGCGCAGGATGTCGAGGTAGGGGCCGGCGGGCTTCATCAGCAGCATGTCGGCGCCCTCGGCGATGTCCTGCTCAATTTCGCGCAGGGCTTCGCGGCGGTTGGCTCCGTCCATCTGGTACGTCCTGCGGTCGCCGAACTGCGGTGTGGACCCGGCGGCTTCGCGGAACGGGCCGTAAAAAGCCGAGGCGAACTTGGAGGCGTAGCTCATCACCGGCGTGTCCTGCTTGCCGGCGGCGTCCAGCGCGGAGCGGATGGCGGCGACGCGGCCGTCCATCATGTCGCTGGGAGCGACGATGTCGGCACCGGCCTGGGCCAGCGACAAGGCTGTTTTCGCCAGAAGCTCGACCGAGGAATCGTTTTCTACTTCGAAGCTGACCGCTCCGGACTCCATCTCGCGCACTTCCTCCGGGGTTCCTTTCTGGCGAACGACGCCGCAGTGGCCGTGAGAGGTGTACTCGCAGAGGCAGACGTCGGCGATCACCACGAGCGACTTGGCCGCGCGGCTGGACTTGAGGGCACGCAACGCGCGCTGGGTGATGCCGTCGCCGGCGTAGGCCTGGGTTCCTGCGTCGTCTTTCTGAGCATCGTCTGGAACGCCAAACAGGATCAACCCGCCGATGCCAAGTGCGGCGCAGGCCTCGGCCTCACGAACGGCTTCCTCCACGGAGAGGTTGAACACGCCGGGCATGGAGCTGACCTCGCGGCGCACGCCTTCGCCTTCGCACACGAACAGCGGGTAAATGAACGCGCCGGGGTGGAGGCGGGTTTCGCGCACCAGCGAGCGCATGGCGGCGGAGCTGCGCAGGCGGCGGAGACGGGTGGCGGGAAACGGCATGGTTCAAGTCTACGGCGGCGACCGGGTGACCGGTGCGTGTGTCCTTCTGCCGCCGTTCGCTTCTAATAGCTGTATGCCGTTTGAGTTTTCCATTCCTTCTCCCCTCCCCGAGCGCGGCGGCCCCGCGCTGCAGTGGGAGGCGCTGCGTGAGCGCGTAGCCGCAGGGGCACGTTCCGAGTTGGGCCGCAGCTTGTTGCAGGCCCTGCAGCCGAGCGCCGACCTTGCGTGGGTAGAAGAACAACAGAGCCGTAACGACGAAATGCGCCGCCTGGTGGCCAGCGGTCATGGGTTCAACTTTCGCGGCATCTTCGATCCCGAAGAACTGCTGGCGAAGGCGCGTATCGAGGGCTCCGCGCTGGAGCCGGAAGAGCTGCTGCGCGTGCTGGCGCTGGCGGAGCGCGCGGATGCCTGGCGCACGCTGCTGCTGGCCCCACCAGACCCCGTGCGCGACAAATGGCCGTCTATTTCCGCTCTATCCGAGCCGGTTGCGGAACATGACCTGGCGAACCTGCTGCGCTTTTTGCGCGGAAAAATCGAGGCAGACGGATCGCTAGCCGACGATGCTTCTCCCGAACTGTCCCGGATTCGGCGGGCGCTGGCCCGGCAGCACCGCGCCATCGAGGACAGCCTGCGAAAGGCGTTGGCGCGGCTGAGCGAAGACGGCAGCACGCAGGATGCGCTGATCACCGTGCGTGGCGAGCGCTTCGTGATCCCGGTGAAGGCGGAGTTCAAGCGCAAGGCCGGCGGCGTGATCCACGGCTCCAGCTCTTCGGGCGCGACGGTCTTCGTGGAGCCAATGGAAACGATCGAGGAGAACAACGAACTGATCCGGCTGCTGGACGAAGAGCAGGGTGAGATCCATCGCATTCTCGTCGCGATGACCCGCGCCGTGGCGGGCGAGGCTGAAGCGCTGGCTACGGCTGCCGCGGTGCTGGCGCAGGTGGATGCCCACCAGGCCGCCGCGAAGTTCGCGGAAGAACTGGACTGCGTGCGGCCGATGTTTGCAGCGGATGGCAGCGAAGACGGACAGCTTGAGTTGATGGCGGCCCGGCATCCGCTGCTTGACCTGCGGCTGCGCGGAGAGGGCGGCCAAATCATCCCGCTGGACATCGCGCTCCCTGCCGCCGTGCGGCAGATGGTGATCAGCGGTCCAAATACCGGCGGCAAGACGGTTGTACTGAAAACAGCGGGGCTACTGACGTTGATGGCCCAGGCTGGGCTACCGGTGCCGGCGCGGACCGCGCGATTGCCGCTGTTCACGGCCATCTATTCCGATATTGGCGATGCGCAATCCATTGAACAGAATCTCTCCACTTTCTCGGCGCATATCACCAATGTGAATCGCATCTCGCGGGTGGCAGACGAGGGTGCGCTGGTACTGCTGGATGAGCTTGGCTCCGCGACCGATCCCGAAGAAGGGGCGGCTCTTGCCGTGGCGGTGGCTGAGCATTTTCTCCAGCGCCGGGCGTGGTGCCTGATCACCACCCACTTGACGGCGCTGAAGGTCTACGGCGCGAAGCATGACGGCGTGCTGAACGCGGCCGTGGGCTTCAACGAGGAACAGCTTGCCCCGACCTACGATCTCCGGCTGGGCGTGCCGGGAGCTTCCGCGGGACTGAACATCGCGGCGCGGTTGGGGCTCGACCCAGCCATCATCGCGAATGCGCATGGGAACCTGAGCACGCAGCAGGCCGACATTGCGCGCTTCCTCGACGAGCTGCATGCGGGCATCTCCGCCGCGCAGGCTGAGCGTGAGCAGCTTGCCGAAACCGAGCGCAAGCTGGCCGGCGAGCGGACCAGACTTCAAGCTGAGGGCCGCGCGGAGCAGAAGCAGCGCACGCGCGAGCTGGAACGCAAGCTGGAAGAGATGATCGGCGAGTTCGAAGAACAGTTGAAAGAGACTGTTCGCGCGATCGACGACAAGAAGGTGGCCGCCAAGATCCAGCGCGATGCCGCCGTGCGGCTGGGCCGGCTGCGCCGCGAGTCCAACGAGCAGTTCCAGACCACGGTGCTGACGCATAACAACGGGGCGGATGGAGATCCCGGTCACCGCCCCGGCCATGGGAAAGACACGACGCAACGTGAGCCGCGCGTCGGCGACCTGGTCACGCTGAAATCGCTGGGCAGCGAGGGGCGCGTGACACGCTTGGTCGACGCGAAGACGCTGGAGGTTGGTGTTGGCGCGATGAAGATGCGCGTGGCGCGCAGCGACATCGCCTCAGTGACCACCGTGCGCGAACCTGCCGTGGCTGCGCCGAAGCGTTCCGGCGGGGTGAACATCATTGCCGCCGAGAACGACGGTATCGGCTATGAGGTGAACGTGATCGGCAGATCGGCGGACGAAGCCGAGGAAGAGGTCAGCCGCTTTGTGGAGCGGGCGTTCCTTTCCGGCGCGCCGCGGATTCGCGTAGTGCACGGTGTGGGCATGGGAGTGCTGCGCCGCACGCTGCGCGAGTATCTGCGCAAGCACCCGCATGTGACGTCCGTGACGGAACCGCCGTACAACGAGGGCGGACAAGGCGTGACGATGGTGGAGTTGAAACAGTAATTTGTTAGCGGTGGGAGGAAGTCCGCAGCAGGCCGGCACTGCCTGCGCTCCGCGTCGCTTCCATGTACACACCGCAGGCACTGACCACGATCCGGTTCGGCGAGACGACCAGCACGGAGTCACCCGGAACTTCGGTGGATGCCCCGGTGATGTCCATGTCCTCATGCTGCATATCGACCTCGAGGACCCTGGCGCTGCGGATGCCGAGCTGCGCGAAGTCGGCACCATCGCCCGAGCTTGCTGTTTCCTTACGGAACTGCGCGGCGGTTACCTGGCGAGTGCTGACGCCTTCAAGCGTTACCTCGCCGCCGTGCCAGCGCATGCTGCTGCTGCCGTAGGTCAGTGTGGAGCCGACAAGATCCTTCGCCTGATCGGGACTCCAGCACCCGATGTTCGTGGTGGGCAGAACGCGGGTAATGCGCCAGCTTCCGGCAACCGAGGGCGGCAGCGGCTCGGCAGACGTAGCCAGGCTGCCCACCGCGAGCAATGCCGTTGCCACCAGCGTTCGAACCAACACAACCTTCGTGACCATTCGCATACCTTCCCTCTAACCAGCTTGATAATTCTTCTATAGAAGCTTTACGGAAATGGATGCACCTTCCCCGCGGGAATGTTGGTTCTGGCGGCTGGGCCTGTTGGTTCTATCTGCTGGAACTGGTTCTATCTGCTGGAATGGTTTCGGTAGATTGCACAGCCCGGATGATTGCCCGACAATACTCTGGTGAACCTTCGTCAGTTACGAGAAGAGACTCGGGCTCAGCATGAGGCCACCGAAGCCCTGCTGCCGCTGAACGATCCCGGGCTGGATTTCCAACGCTATCAACAGATTTTGCAGTGCTTTTACGCTTTTGTTTCCAGATGGGAGATTTGGGCCGCCGCAAGTGTCCCGGAGAGTTTGGCCGCGCTCGTCCGCGAACGGAGACGTTCGGGCCTGCTCCAGCGCGACTTCGCGTTCTTCGGTATCGCCGCAGAGGTTCCGGAACAGCAACCAGACCCGCGGCTCCAATCGCTGCTCAGCGGCCTGGATGGCGGGTCGCCGCAGTATGGGGCGGCTTTCCTTAGGTTCGATGTACGTCCTGGAGGGTTCCACGCTGGGAGGACAATACATCGCGCGCACCGTGGAGCAGAATCTAGGTCTGGCGCCGGGTGAGGGTGATGCCTACTTTCGCGGCTACGGCGACCAAACCATGGTGAAGTGGGCGGAGTTCCGGCAGGTGCTCGAGACGATTCCCGAGGAACACTCCGCTATCGCGATTGACGCGGCGCGGGTTACCTTTGAGTTTGTCCAGAACATTCTGCGTTCCTGCCCTGCTGCGAACAGCTAGGGTATCGGCGTCACTTTCCTGAAAGCGACTTCTCCCCAACCGCGCGTGAGCAAGACACCTCCAGAGTCCCCCAGCAGCATCCACCTATCGGAGTGCCGGTTCCTATCGGGCGGCCCATGGAACCTTGGCAGAAACAATCCAAACCGCATCTTCCTCGCAACACTCCCGACGATTGCTCTCTGGAGCCTATCCGCGTTCCGGGCAGCGTGCAGCAGCACGGCTTCTTCCTGCTGACGGATAGCCAGTTCGACCGGGTGCTGATCGCCAGTGAGAACGCAGAGCGGTTTCTGGGCCTTCCCCTCAAGTTGATTCTGGGCGCGCCCCTGCAAAGTCTGCTGGAGCGAGAGTTGCTGGGCGCCATCCGCCTGGAAGGCCTGAACACAAAGCCGAGCCCGGAGGGTCTGGTCAGCTATTTAGGTACCTTCAGACTCCACGGTGAACTCTTCAGCGTTGTCACGCACTGCATCGGCAGCGAGCACGCTCTTGAGTTCGAGGTACAGGAGAAGATTGTCGGGCCGGAGATGATGAACGCGGTCATCACCAACTTCGTTTCCACGCTGGGCCGGCTGAGCAGCGAGCGCGAACTGTGCGACGAACTGGCCCGGCAGTTTGCCGAGCTAACCGGCTACGATCGCGTGCTGCTGTACAGTTTCGACGAGGAAGGCCACGGTACCGTGCTTTCCGAGATCAACAACGGCAACTTGCCGAGTTATCTCGACCTTCGCTTTCCCGGCAGCGACATCCCGCCGCAGG
The DNA here is from genome assembly GCA_965198545.1 of Granulicella sp. Classification (GTDB taxonomy): domain Bacteria; phylum Acidobacteriota; class Terriglobia; order Terriglobales; family Acidobacteriaceae; genus Granulicella. Next base: position 24,418 of record CBDAPS010000012.1, read on the forward strand.
CCCGCGAGTTGTATGTGCTGAACACGGTGCGCATTATCCCGGACGCGGGTTACACGCCTTCGGTTCTGGCCGGTCCTGCGGACATGAAGCCGCGCAGCCTGGACCTGTCACGGGCCACGCTGCGCAGCGTCTCACCCATCCACCTGGAGTACATGCGCAACATGGGCACGCTGTCGTCCATGTCGGTTTCGATCCTGAATGAAGGCCGTTTGTGGGGACTTGATCAGCGGCCACAACGCAACGCCGAAGACAGTTCCGTACCTGGTGCGCAGCGCCTGCGACATGTTGACCCGCATGGCCAGCACGCAGTTCGCCGCCTTCCATACCGCGGCGCGACTGCACCAGATGGTTCACTTCCACTCTGTGCAGCGCGAGGCGCTGACGGAGATGGCGGGAGTGCAAAACTACCTGCAGGGCCTGGTGGATCAGCTTCCCCTGCTGCGCGAGATCACGAACGCCGCCGGCGTCGCGCTGGTCCATGAAGGACGCATTACCCGCAGCGGCCTGCTGCCGGACGAAGATTTTCTTCGCGACCTGATTGTCTGGCTGGACAGCAGACCGGACTTCGAAGTGTTCCACACCTCCCACCTCAGCGCCGAGTATCCGGCCAGCGACGCCGTGCGCGAGCAGGCGAGCGGTCTTCTCGCCATCCGGATCTCTGCCGTGCAGCAGCGCTACCTCCTGTGGTTCCGGCCAGAGGTCGTTACCACTGTCCGCTGGGCGGGAGAACCGGGCAAGTCCATCGACGCAGCCATGCATCTGCACCCGCGCTCCTCGTTCGACGAGTGGAAAGAGACAGTGCGCGGGCGAAGCACGCCCTGGACACAGATGGAGATTGACTCCGCTCGCGATTTCCGAAGTGCGCTCACGGTCATCGGCCTGCGCCGCGCGGAAGAAGCGGTGGAGGAAGGCGAGGCACGGTTCCAGCAGCTTACGCAGGCGCTGCCGCTCAAGATCTTCACCGTCACCGACGACGGACAGCTCACGTATGTGAATGAGCGCTGGCGGACGGAGGGGCTGGACGCGCTTGGCCGCTGGTTCGAGCATGCTGACCTCAGCGCCAAGGACGCCGTGCGGGCCGCCGTGCTTTGGGAGCAAACGGTGGCCACGGGCACTCCGTTCGAGACGGAGCTTTGCCTTCAGGCGGAAGAAGGCGCTCCCGAGAGACCCAACCTGGTTCGAGTGGTTCCTTTTCAGCGAGCAGGCGGTGGCCGCGCGGGGTGGATTGGCGTGATGATCGACCTGACCGAAACCAAGCAGCGCGAGATGGCGCTGCGCATGACCGAAAAACTGGCGCTGACCGGCCGCATGACCAGCGTGATCGCTCACGAGATCAACAACCCGCTGGAAGCGATCACCAACCTGATGTACCTGCTGCGCCTGGACATGGCTGAGAACGAAGCGGCGACGCAGTACATTTCCATGGCCGAAAGCGAACTGGAGCGCATCTCCGGCATCACCAAGCAGACGCTGCGCTGGAACCGCGAAACCTCGGAAGCGCCCGACGACTTCCAGGCCGGCTCGCTGGTGGACGACGTGCTTCGGCTATTCGTAGGCAAAATTCGCAACCGGCAGATCAGCGTCGGCTTTCAGGGCGAGCGCGAGACGCTGCTGCACGGAGTTGTCGGGCAGATTCGCCAGGTGCTGGCGAATCTGGTTTCCAATGCGATCGACGCATCCCCCATCAACACCCGCATCGTCATCGCGGTGAAGCATGGCAGCGAACGCGTCGGACTCGCCGTTACCGATAAGGGCAGCGGCATCCCGGACTCTATCCGCGCCCAGCTTTTCCAGCCCTTTTCCAGCACCAAGGGAGATCTAGGCAATGGTCTTGGCCTGTATATCTCCAAGGAAATCGTGGAGCGGCACGGGGGCACGATCGAAGTGGACTCGGTCGTCGGCAGAGGCACGACGATGACGATGTGGCTGCCCGACCTTGGAGCAAAAGCAGCCTAGCGGCCACGACAAGCTCTAGGGTTTCGGTTCCGGCTCGGGATCCGTCCAGTAGGTTTCGCGGTGGCGCACCACGGCATCCGGGTAGTCCTTCTCCCTGACCACGATGCGGTGGAGCGGGCCGGCGTACTTCTGTGGGTCGTCAGCCGGGGGCGGCGGGAATCTTGGCTGGAAGCTGAGCAGATAGTAGTTGCCCACGCGGTTCGCCAGGCCGTTCAGGCCCTGGTCGAACTTCTGCGCTGTGCCGAAGTTGATGTACTCGCCACCGCTCTGGCGGGCAAGCTCCTTGGGTATGTTCTTGCGCAGGGCCTGGACGGCCGCCAGCACCAGCCCGACCAAGCCTCCTGACGCTCCATCCTGATGCTTCAGGTCTTCCTTCATCTCGTCTCGCGCGGGCGAGAAAGAGGCGGTGTCGACCACCACGTTCGACCGCCCCAGCGCGCGGATGATCGTTTCCGGCTTCGTCTTGCTGCCGTGATCGCGCGTCTCGCTGATCAGGAGAATGACGCGGCGGCCGGCCGGATTTTCCTTCTCGAAGAGGTTGTTGGCATAGGCGATGGCATCCAGCGTGGCTGCGCCGCTGTCATCCGGGCAGGGCTCAAGCTCGGTCATCGCCTTGTTGCGGCGGTCGGCGAGCCTGGTGAAACCGGTGAGCAGCTCGGGCTCACTGCCGTAGTCGATGACAGCCACGTGCGAAGGCGCACCGCCGATCATGGCATCCACCATGGTGGGCAGGCCCTTGATCTTGTCCCACTCCACAACGGCGTCTCGCGAACACTGCAGCACCACGGCCACGGCGATGGGCCGAACGTCCTCGCTCGCGTCTAATTGGACACGCTGCGGCACGCCATCAGCCTCGATGCTGAACTTGTCCGCCGTCAGGCCGTAGAGGATGTCGCCGTGCCTGGTCTGGACGTTAGTGGGCACCAGCACCAGTTGCGACTGCACGCGCAGTGTTGGCGCCTGCGACTGCGGCGCTGATTCCGCGGCGGGGGTTTGCGCCGTCGCGCCCGACGCCAGCAACCCCAACACCACGACCAGAAGCCCACGCGTTCCCATCTCCTCAAGTGTATTCAGGCCGAGGCCGCGGTGCGGACAGCGCAGCCTCCTGCAGCCGCCTTTTGGCGTCCGGCTATGCTGGTATAGCAATGCGCCGCCCCCTGCGAATAAGCCTGCTCCTGCTCTGTAGCTTTACCGCCGCCGTGGTGGTTTGGGCGCAGAGCACCTTGCCGGTGGGCTCGTTGACTCCCGACGCACTGGCACGATTTTGCGCGGGGCACGGCGATTCAGGATGCGTGGTTTCGTTGGACCGCGAGTACACGCTGACGCTCCCGACGGCCGACTGGCATCTGCCCGCGGCGATGCATCTGCACTTCGCTCCCGGCAGCTCGCTTGCGGTGACCGGAGGCGTTCTGCACTTCGATAACGCCTCAGTGGAAGCTCCTCCCGATGAGCCCCTGTTTCCCGATCCGGATCGCATCCGCGACCTTTCCGCCGCGCGGCCGGAGTGGTTCGCCCAGGCGGGAGAGCGCTCCGGCCCGGTTCCTGCTTCCGCGCTGGCCCAAGCCTATGAAGCCACCGTGCCGTGGGGAACGATCTACCTGCAGGACCGCCAGTACCTTTCTCCTTTCCACGCCTGCCCCGGCTCCTCGTTACGCTTCGACTCCCCCAGACTCCTGGTGGGTTCGGGCCGGCCCGTGCCGGATGACCCCGGCGCGCCCACGCACCTGCAGAACGGCACGACGCTACTAGGCGGCATTACAGGAACTGCTCCCCTGCGTCTGGCCCATCTGGGCATCGACGCCGGGCCGCAGGTGGCGGCACAGGTGCTTCGCGGCTGCGAGCCACCCGGCATCTTCATCGAACAGCCCGGCCGTACCTTTGTCTCCGGCGACCGGCTGGAGGATGTTTCCGTGCTGACTACCGGCTTGCCCAACATGCACTCGGTGATGTTTGCGGGGCATCGCGACACGCAGATCAAAGATCTCTGGATCTGGACGCTGGGGGGAACGCACGGGCTGGTGATGAAGTCCGAGAACAGCGTAGTGGACGGGCTTCACTGCCGGGGCGCGCTCTCCGACTGCCTGATCGTGAAGTCGGATTACGCCACGTCGTTTCTGGGCCGCGCCGTGCACGACCACATCTCGCATGTGGACATTCGCCCGCTCCGCCCCGGCGGCTACGTTGGAGGCATCGCGGTGGAGTCACGCTGGGATACCGTGCGCGACCTGGAGATGGACGACATTCACCAGAGCGGCTCGCGTTTCGCTATCGTTCTGCTTGGCTCCACGTTCTACCGCCCGCGCGGCATCACCATTCGTCACTGGACCGCCGACGACGTGACCGGCACCTGCCTTTTCTCGGATAAGGCGGACGGCACGGCGGTGTCCGACTTCCGATGCAACCTCCTACCCCTGGCGCAGGCCGGCGCCGTGCTGCTGCATAGCAGGAACATCTCCCTCCGGCAGGGCACCGTCCGCTGCACGGGCACGCCCGCACTGTGCAACTCGGCGGTTATCGACGGCGTTCTGAACGATTCGAGTGGGACCTCGCTCGATCATTTCGTGGCGCAAAGCCTCAGCGGGTATGCCGTGCGGAGCTCAGGACAGTCCGGCCGCACTCCGCGACCGTCGACGCGCGGGATATGAGCGGCCGGAGGGACATCAGCTACCGGGTGCCCTTCAGCGTGCGCTGGAACGATGTCCGCCTTCAGGTAAAACCGAACCTCCGCATCCTCTACACGGCCGTCACGTCACGAGTGTTCTACCGGCCGCGCACTTTCGCCCTTTTTGGTCTCCTTTTGTTATCTGGCAGCGGCCTCTGGCAGCGTTCGGGTGGCGGCTAAAAGCGTTCTCGCAGCACGCACTTTGGCCGCGCCTAAGTCACCCGTTCGCTGCATCTATTACCCATTCGCTGCAAATCGCACGACTGGCGTTCACAGTACCCAATACGCTGGGGAGTGCCGGAACAGGTCGCCGCGCGACAGGATCATAGAACCGTCGCGTACACGCTGCCTGAACCTCCGGATGTACTTCTCGGGCTCGAAGCAAAAAGCTAGGCTGGGAAATGACGCCTGCCAACATTCCGGAAGCACAAAGAGCGTGCTCCGGGAAGAGAGCAGCAGATTTCAGGAGACTTCAAAAGACATATGGGAAAAGCGACAAAGCTCGTTGAAAAAGGTGTTGTCCTCGGCGCGAAGGCCGGCTGGGCCGTATTTGAGAAGCTGAACTCCATCAGCCCCAACAAGAGCTTCACGCCCAAGTGGTCCGATAAGCCGCTCCTGAAGAGCTACCAGAAGGAAAAGCCGCCGCTAGGCTGGCCACGCACCACCGACTCCCTTTGCCCAAAGTGCGTTCCGGAGATCCGCCAGCAGATTCTCGACGGCAAGATTCCGCACGAGATCCTGCTCAACGAGAAGGTCGGCGAGATCAAGGCGCAGATCATCGAGCGCGACGGCCAGATCCTGATGGTGAAGGACTGCCCCATCCACGGCCACTTCGAGGACATCATGTCCATCGATCCGCCGATGATGAAGCACCTGGAAGACGTTTTTCCGGGCCGCGACATCCGCGCCCACAATGACAGCAAGCTCCACAACCACGGGACGTCCACCATCACGCACGGGCGTGGGTCGGTTCTCACGATCGATCTGACCAACCGCTGCAACATGATGTGCGACCCCTGCTTCATGGACGCCAACCAGGTCGGCTTTGTCCACGAGCTGACGTGGGACGAGATCAAGACCATGCTCGACAACGCGATCAGCATCAAGCCGCGTCGTCAGATGAGCGTGCAGTTCTCGGGCGGCGAGCCCACCCTGTCGCCGTACTTCCTGGACGCTGTGGCCTACGCCCGCAAGGTCGGCTACAACTCTGTGCAGGCTGCCACCAACGGCATCGAGTTCGCGAAGTCGGCTGAGTTCGCCCGCGCCGCCGCCGAAGCCGGTCTGCGCTACGCCTACCTGCAGTTCGACGGCATCGGCAACGCCGCCAACTCGCACCGCAAGGTCGGCAACTCGTTCGACGTCAAGCTGCAGGCCATCCACAACCTGCACGCCGCCGGCGTGGACATCGTCCCGGTCACCTGCATCATCAACGGCATCAACAACGAGCAGGTTGGCCGCATCATCGAGTTCGCGCTCGACAACCCCAAGAAGATCAACTTCCTTTCGTTCCAGCCTGTGTCGTTCACGGGCCGCGACGAAGCTGTCTCGGACGAGCGCCGCATGGCGCAGCGCTACACGCTGTCGCATCTGGCGCATGACGTGCAGACGCAGACCGGCCTCGGCAAGAGCACGCGCGACTGGTTCCCCATCAGCTTCATGAGCACCTTTTCTGACTGGGCCGATCTGGTTCACGGGCCGGAGCACGACTGGGGCCAGCTTTCCTGCGGTTGCCACCCGAACTGCGGCATCGGCATGGCGCTGATGATCGACAAGGAAACCAAGGAAGCCGTTCCGGTCACCGCGTTCCTGAACGCGACCCGCCTGGCCAAGGACATTGCCAAGGTGAACGACGCGGCCCGCGGCAAGACGATGACCGTGATCGGCGCGGCCCTGGCGCTGATCCGCAACTACGAGCCCAAGAACGCTCCCACCCACTTCAGCATCTTCTCGCTGCTCGAGAAGTTCGATAAATGCTTCGGCGCCACCGGCCGCGACTACGGCAAGGTGACCGGCGACCGCACGATTGAAGACATCGAGAAGCGCCGCAAGGATCGCTGGAACTTCCTCTTCATCGCCGGCATGTGGTTCCAGGATCTCTTCAACTACGACTTCCGCCGCACCGAGCAGTGCATCATCCCCTATGCCACGCAGGAAGGTGAAATCAGCTTCTGCGCCTACAACACGGGCGTGGGCTGGCGCAACATCATCGAGAAGATGCACATGACCTCCACCCTCACCAAGTGGTACGAGGAGCACGGCCGTCATGAGATCTTCGCGGGTGGCAAGAACGTCTCGCTCGACAAGCAGGACAAGTACGACCTGAAGCTCAACGAGGCGCACGTCAACTCGGCCGCCAACGACACGTTCGAGAAGTCCGGCATAGCCAAGAACGCCCGCGAGGAGAAGATCCGCGCCCGCGACGCGAAGCTGAAGCAGGATGCCGAGAACGCCCGCATGGCCAAGCTCTACCGCAAGGAAATCCTGAAGGAGCCCGAGCTTCCCGGCGGCTTTATTGCCCTGGGCGACATCAAGGGAGCCACGGGCGGTATCGCTCCGGCACCTGCGAAGATCGAGGTCAAGGAAGACGAGCTCGTCGCCGGCGACTAACCATTGCACGGAGCCGACGCGCTTCGCACCAAGCAGAAAGGCCACCCGCGGGGGTGGCCTTTGCTTTGCTCGGTTGCCTGAAAGCGAAAGGCTCGTCACTGGCCTGGAGTGACCCGCACTGGAAACGACCCAGCCACCGGCTGAGTTGAGTGGCTGCCGGGAAAGACAAGGCTAATCCGCAGACGGGTAGCTTGCCGTACAGCCTTGAAAATTCGCTGACGGCGATTGCACCCGTTCTTCTTAGACGGGTAGTGCCGGGTAATCGACATAGCCGTTGGCTCCCGGCGCATAGAACGTTTCCGGCACCGGTGCGTTGAGCGGTGCCCCCTCGGCAAACCGTTTCACCAGGTCGGGGTTGGCGATCGCCAGTTGGCCGAAGGCCACGGCATCGCAGTCGCCGCGCTCGATCGCAGCATCCGCGCTGGCTTTCGTGAACTTCTCGTTGGCGATGTACACCCCGCCGAACTGCTCCTTGAGCCGCGGACCGAGCCAGCCGGGGGCTTCGTACTCGCGAGACAGCAGGAATGCGATCCTGCGCTTGCCCAGCTCGCGCGCGACGTAACCGAAGGTTTCCGCTGGGTTCGAGTCGCTGATCCCGTGCGCATCGCCACGCGGAGCGAGGTGCATACCCACGCGCTCAGGTCCCCACACCTCGCAAACGGCGTCGGTCGCTTCCAGCATCAGCCGTGCACGCTTCTCTACCGTGCCTCCCCAGGCGTCGGTGCGGTGGTTACTGCCGTCCTGCAGGAACTGGTCCAGCAGGTAGCCGTTGGCTCCATGGAGCTCCACGCCGTCGAACCCCGCGGCCCTCGCATTCGCCGCGCCCCGCTTGTAGTCGGCGATGATTCCCGGGATCTCGGCTGCATCGAGCGCCCGTGGCGTCTCAAAGGACTTTTGAGGCCGAAGCAGGCTCACATGCCCGCTTGCGGCAATGGCGCTGGGAGCCACCGGCAGTTCGCCGTTGAGGAACACGGGGTCGGAGATACGCCCGACGTGCCAAATCTGCGCGAAGATCCGGCCGCCGGCCGCATGCACCGCCTCAGTGACGGGCGCCCACGCGGCGATCTGTTCTTCGCTCCAAATGCCCGGTACATGAGCATAGCCCACCCCTTGCGGGCTCACCGGGATGCCCTCCGTGATGATGAGACCCATCCTCGCACGCTGCCGGTAATACTCCACCATCACCGGCGTAGGCACATGGTCTGGCGTGCCGCGCAGCCGCGTGAGCGGAGACATAATGACGCGATTCGGAAGCAAGAGGCCGGAGAGGTTCAAAGGGTCAAGCAGATGCGGCAAACGAAGCTCCTGTGCAGCAGAGGCGCACAGGCATGGGATGTTCTCAACACACTTCGGTTGCGAGCCCGATACTTCCACAGCCTCCTACAGCGGCCAGCTTTTGCGATCGATGTTGAAGATGTCGCGCGTCGTGCAGTAACCGCCCCCGCCATGCATGCGCCCGATCAGCCGCAGTTCGGCCGGGTCGATGTGCAGCCGCTCCACGTTCGTGAATGCCGCCGTTCTTACGTGCGCATATACGATCTGCCCGAACAGGATTGTGCTGGCGCCGCCAAAGCTCTTTGTCTCCAGCATCCTGCACTCCAGCGCCACGGGCGATGCCGCAATGCGAGGGATGCGTACCAGGGTGGAGGGCGCCAACTCCAGCTTTGCCAGCTCCAACTCACTGGTGCCACGCGGGGCGTTGGTCGCCGTCAGGTTCATTTGCTCGGCAAGCTCCTCCGGCACCATGTTCACCACGAACTCGCCGTGCTGCAGGATGTTCGCCAGCGTGTCCTTCTCGTCCCGGTCCGGAGCCCTCGAAAAGCTGATGCCGACCACCGGCGGGTCCGACGAGAGGATGTTGAAGAAAGAGAACGGCGCGGCGTTCAGCCGTTCGTCGGCATCGCGTGAAACCACCCAGGCAATGGGGCGCGGCAGGATCACCGACGCCAGCAGCTTGTAGCTATCCGTCAACGGCATTGTGGCGAGGTCAAAGTGCGAAAAGAGATCGGCGGGGTCCGGCATGAGTGGTTAGACGCCTGCATCCGGGCCGGGGGGCGCCGGTCTGCTCGCGCCGGGCTCTACATCGGCAGGCGCTGCGAAGGCATCTATAATTACGAATCACGCTGCCTGCACGCGATCTTCGCGTCCCGTCTTTTGCGAATCCGCACCAGTTCAGGAGTTTTCTTCCATGGCAAACTTTCTCGACCAGCTCAAGTCGATGACCACCGTCGTCTCCGACACGGGCGACATCAACTCCATCAAGAAGTACAAGCCCACCGATGCCACCACAAATCCATCGCTGATCGCCGCCGCCGCGGAGATGCCCGAGTACCAGTCCATCGTGGATGACGTACTCACTCAGGCGCGCGAGAGCCTGGGCGAGGACGCGGACGACAAGGAAGTCGCTGCCGCCGCGTTCAAGACGCTGGCCGTAGCCTTCGGCCGCAAAATCCTCGAGATCGTCCCCGGCCGAGTTTCCACCGAGGTGGACGCCCGCCTGAGCTATGACAGCGAAAAGACCAAGGAGCAAGCTCACGAGATCATCAAGCAGTACGACCAGGCCGGCATTGGCCGGGATCGCGTGCTGATCAAGATCGCCTCCACCTGGGAAGGCATCCAGGCCGCCAAGACTCTCGAAGAAGAAGGCATCCACTGCAACCTGACACTGCTTTTCGGCCTGCACCAGGCCGTCGCCTGCGCGGAAGCCAAGGTCACCCTCATTTCACCGTTTGTCGGCCGCATTCTCGACTGGTACAAGAAGGACACCGGCAAGGACTACGCACCCGCAGAGGACCCCGGCATCAAGTCTGTCGGCGAAATTTACCACTACTACAAGAAGTTCGGCTACAAGACGATCGTGATGGGCGCAAGCTTCCGCAACATCGGCGAAATTGAAGAGCTGGCCGGCTGCGACTACCTGACCATCGCTCCCAAGCTGCTGGAAGAGCTGCTCAACAAGGAAGGCACGCTGGAGCGCAAGCTCAAGCCCGAAGACTCCGAAGGCATGCAGATCGAGAAGCTGACCATCGACAAGGCTACCTTCGAGAAGATGCACGCCGAAAACCGCATGGCGCACGACAAGTTGAAGGAAGGCATCGAGGGCTTCTCCAAGGCGCTGGAAGACCTGGAACAGCTTCTTGCCAAGCGCGTCGCCGAGCTCGGTAAGCCTGAACCGGCAGGCGCCAAGTAAACCTCGTAAATGAAACGATAGAAGGGTGGCCCAAGGGCCGCCCTTCTTCCTGCTCTCACGAGCATCGTCTATGCGCGGATCACTGGAGCGAACTCCGCGTTGTCGGGCTCAGCAGCCATCCCGAAGTTGGCGTTGGCAACGGCGCTATCTCGCGTGTTCTTCTGCACGGTGATGGCGGCAAACAGGCTCAGCACATACGCCATGCTGTAGAAGCCCTTCTCCGCCAGCGTGAGCGGCGCGAACCACAAGCCCACGGCCATCAGCAGAAGGCACAGCAGCACGGAAAACCAGCTCAACCCGTAGTAGATCGGCGTGACGGCGAGGCCTTCCAGCCGGTCGCGCACACTCTTCTGCACAGACACCGCCGAGAACAAGCCATACATCAACACCGTGAACAGGAAGCCCTTGGTCTCGAGCGACATCCCGGAGTTCCAAAGGCCAATGCAGAACGTAAGCCCACCACAAAGCAGCGCAAACCACGAAGCGCCCACAAACGCGGCAGACGGCTTTCGGTACGGAACACTCATCACAAACCTCCCCTAACCTCAGGGTCGCTGCGAAATCGCAGCAGGCCCTAAGACTGTATACGGCGAGGCCGGTTGGCTTGTGTGGCGGCCTGGGACAGTTTCTGGAGTGTCACAATCCCGTTGTTTGCTGATCTTAAAATGGCTGGACTCTCAGGCGACCGCAGCTTTCGACTCTTCTTGCAGAAGCTCGAGCGCTTGCCAGGCGCTCTCATGGAAGGCGTTATCATGTGCTCGACGGTCCCGCCATGCTTCGCTTTCATGGACTTGAACCTTTGCTTCACCGAGAGATATACCGGCAACATTCCTGAGCAAGCGGATCGACTCAATCTTGCTCGAGCCTTCCTTGCGCAAAACTTCTAGAAACGATTCTGTACTACTCCGTAAGGCCCACAAATGTGTGGCAACTTCATCGGAAACACAGGAGGCTGGGTTTTCAATCATTCTAGTCATGGATTACAGCCTCCTCCTGATCACAGATGGCCTGCCCGGCGTTGCACCGCTGACCCGATGTCCAACCATTAAAATGCGGTCATACCCTTCAAGTCTGGCTAATTCCATAATTTCATGGACGATCGCCAGCATCTCGCGAACTCCAACATCAAGCTTCGGATCCATCCTCGGAAAGACGGCTGGATCGTGCAATTCAAGTGTACGCCCGGTAATCCTCACCTCTGCAAGAACATCTATGGGTCCGGCAGCTGTTTGAAAAGTCGCCTCCACGTCTTGTCCATCTACGAAAATAGGCATGTCTGCAGGAAGGCCCGTCAGCCTTCTACTCCGTTACAGTTCCATCGTGTGTTGCTTGCTTATCTCCACTGCCTTTGCAAGAAACTCCGCCACGGTGCTGCTGCCGCCGTCTCCCTTGCCGCGCGTGCGGACGCTGACAGAGTCGGTCTGCATCTCCTTGTCGCCCACCACGAGAATGTACGGCACCTTCTGCACGCCGAAGTCGCGAATTTTGCCCTGCATCTTGCCATTGGAGGCATCCAGCTCAACGCGTAGACCGACGGCTTCCAGGCGCTGCTTCACATTCTCGGCGTACTCCAGGTGCTTCTCATTCGAGATCGGCACAAGTCCCACCTGCACTGGAGCCAGCCACAGCGGGAAGCTGCCAGCGTAGTGCTCGATCAGCACACCGAAGAAGCGCTCCACCGAGCCAAACAGCGCGCGATGCACCATGACGGGCTGATGCTTTTCTCCATCTTCGCCGGTGTACTCCAGCCCAAAGCGCTGCGGCAGCTTGAAGTCGAACTGGACTGTCGAAAGCTGCCACAGCCGGCCCAATACATCGACGAGCTTGACGTCGATCTTGGGTCCATAGAAGGCCGCTTCGCCAGGAAACGTTTGATACGTAAGTGCGCGGCCATCGAGCACGCCCTTCAGCGCGTCTTCCGCTTCAGCCCACTCTTCCGGTGTGCCGATGAAGTCCTTGTTGCCGGGCTGGTGCGTGGAAAGCTCCACGCGATACTCCGCAAAGCCGAACGTCTTCAGCACAGCTTCCGCAAAGTCGAGGCAGCCCTCAATCTCACTGACGATCTGGTCGCGCGTGCAGAAGATATGCGCATCGTCCTGCGTAAACCCGCGCACCCGCATCAGCCCGTGCATGGTGCCGCTGCGCTCGTAGCGATACACGTTGCCAAGCTCCGCGTAGCGCTGCGGCAGGTCGCGATAGCTCTTCGGCGTCGATTTATAAATCAGGATGTGGCCCGGGCAGTTCATCGGCTTGAGACGATACTCGGCATCGTCCAGCTCCATGGGCGGATACATGTTCTCCGAGTACACCTCTTCATGCCCGCTGATCTTCCAAAGCTCGCGGCGCATGATGTGCGGCGTAAACACAAGCTGGTAGCCGCGCCGAATGCACTCATCGCGCATCCAGTCTTCCATGGTCTTGCGGATCAGGCCGCCCTTGGGATGCCAGAAGATCAGTCCCGCGCCCGCGACCTCCTGAATCGAGAACAGGTCGAGCTGTTTGCCCAGAACGCGATGATCGCGCGCCTTGATTTCTTCCAGGTGCTTGAAGTGCGCGTCAAGGTCCTTCTGGTTGAAGAACGCCGTGCCGTAGATGCGCTGCAACTGCTGATTGTTCTCATTGCCCAGCCAATAGGCACCCGCAATCGACATGACCTTGAACGCCTTCACGCGCCCCGTGGAAGGCACATGCGGCCCACGGCAGAAGTCAGTGAAGTTGCCGTTCTTGTACAGCGAAATCTCATCGCCCGGCTGCGTGAAGCGCTCAATGAAGTGCAGCTTCATGAACTCGCCCTGCGCTGCGTAGTCTTCTAGCGCCTTTTCGCGTGACTCCGCCACGCGCTGAAACGGCTCATCGCGCTTCACCACATCGGCCATGCGCGCTTCGATCGCGGCAAGATCGGCTTCAGTGAACGGCACCTCGCGATACACGTCGTAGAAGAAGCCGTTGTCTGTCGCTGGCCCATGGCCGAGCTTCGTCTCGGGAAACAGCTCCAGGATTGCCGTCGCCATCACGTGTGCGGCGGAGTGGCGCACCACGCGCAGCGCGGCCGGGTCGACTTCCTTCAGCAACTCCAGCGACACATCCTCGATCAGCGGCGCGTGCAGGTCGACGAGGCGTTCTCCCAGGGCGTCGTGACCCGAGTACATGGCAGCCTCAGTCTGCTCGGCTTTCGCTTCTTCATCTGCGGATGTGTGCGCCGCACTTGTGCCGAGAGGCTTGATGCGCGCGACCACAACGGCCGAAGCAAGGCGTGGCGAGATGCCATTGGCGACGTCAAAGGGCGTGGAACCTAGTGGGACTTCGCGTGTAGAGCCGTCAGGAAGCTGGATCTTGATCATGTTACTCACCGGTTCAGGATAAATGGCTTCAGCACCCTCGGCCTGCCGTGATATCACCGGTCTCCGCGATATCCAAAGCGCCACGCCAGCACCTCCACGGGTCAAGCCTCGTTACACCGGAGTAACAACCGGATCAACCTACGGTGTATGTCCATCGGCGTGAGCAGAAGCATAGGGTTTCCTCGTGCTCGCACGGTACGCTTGCGGTACAGCGCATGCCCGGAGTACAGGACAGCGACATGAAGATTGCTTTTGTGTTCTTAAGGATGAGGTGCAGTGATGCAGGTACTTTGCAAGGCTTCCAATACAGCAAGTGACGTCCGCTGCCAGGTGTGTGGGCAAGGTTTTCTGGTGTACTGGACGCGAAGCGCCCCCGAAGAACGCGCACGGCGCCGTGGAGAAATTGTGCAGGCACTGCGCGAGCAGCATAGCGGCGACCTGAGCAAGGGCGCGCATCCGCAGAGCGGCTTCAACCTGCCGGAGTGGGATGGCGATACGGCGGTCTCCGCCGCGGCCCTGCTGGGCAACGCCCCGGAATGGGCGCTGGCGTAGCTCGATTTCCAGGCATTTCGGCCGGGGAGCGAACATGCTTCCCGGCTTCGCTTTTTGCGGGCTGAGAGGAGGCGAAGAACCGCCGGCAAGCCAGGGGCGTGCCTGCTTCGATACAATCAACCGGCGGCCCCAGTTTCAATGACTGCGGCAGGAGGGTTGTTTCCGAGCGATGACCTGGTTCAAGCGCGAAGCCCACGAGATCGTCCCGACCCCGCACCATGAAGTGCGCACGGAGGGCTTGTGGATCAAGTGCCCGCAGTGCAAGAAGGTGATCTGGAAGGCTGACCTGGACGCCAGCATGCAGGTGTGTCCCCACTGCGGCTACCACTTCAAGCTCGGGGCCCGCGAGCGCATTGAGTTGCTGCTGGAGCCGGGGTTCGAACTCGTGGACCTCGATCTGCGCTCCACCGACCCGCTCGACTTCACCGATCTGAAACCCTACAAGAAGCGCCTTGCCGAAGCTCAAAAGAAGACCGGCCTGAACGACGCGATCATCAACGCCGTGGGCAAGATGGGGGAACAGCCCGTCATCCTCAGCGTGATGGAGTACGGCTTCATCGGCGGCAGCATGGGAGCGGTGGTGGGAGAAACCATCGCCCGCGCCGTGGACCGCGCGCTTGAAACCCGTACGCCACTGGTGATCATTTCGGCCTCCGGCGGCGCGCGCATGATGGAAGGCATCGCCAGCCTGATGCAGCTCGCCAAGATCTCCGCGGGCCTCGCGAAGATGGACGATGAAGAGATTCCGTACATCAGCCTGATGACCGACCCAACCACCGGCGGCGTTACAGCCAGCTTCGCCATGCTGGGCGATCTCAACATCGCCGAGCCCGGTGCGCTGATCGGCTTTGCCGGCCCGCGAGTCATCGAGCAGACCATCCGCCAGAAGCTCCCTGAGGGCTTCCAGCGCTCGGAGTTCCTGCTGCAGCATGGTTTTCTGGACGCCGTGGTGCCTCGTAAGGAGCTGAAGGGCTACATCGAGCAGGCTTTCGGATGGATGACAGGAGCCAAAAAGCCTTCGAACACCGAAACGAAGACCGAATAAGTCAGCGGAGAAGAAGGCCGCTGCCAGCCGTCTCTCCGCGCGTCTACAATCGTGCCCTCTGCTGGGGGCATGCATGGACAAACGTCAGTTTCTGAAGGGCTCAGCCGCAACCGTGGCCGCTATGGCGATGAACTCTCACCTGGAAGCGAGCGCATGGGCTGAGAATCCCATCCCCCGCACCAACTGGTCCGGGAACCTCCACTATTCCACGGACAAAGTCTTCCAGCCCGCCTCCGTTGCTGACGTGCAGGACGCGGTGCGCAGCGTGCCGAGCGTACGCGCGCTAGGCACACGGCACTGCTTCAATGACATCGCCGACTCCGCTGTGGCGCAGATCTCCACGCTGAAGCTAAGGGACGTTGCGCTCGACGCGAATTCCCGCACTGTCATCGTCGGCGCGGGAATTCGCTATGGCGACCTCGCCGGCTTTCTCGACGGGAAGGGCTTCGCGCTGCACAATATGGCTTCACTTCCGCACATCTCCGTGGCGGGGGCGTGTGCCACGGCCACACACGGGTCCGGCTTGCGCAACGGCAACCTCGCCACTGCGGTGAGGGCCCTGCAGATCGTCGCCGCGGACGGCTCCGTTCACACACTCTCACGCGAAAAGGATGGCGACCGCTTTGCCGGGGCGGTCGTGCATCTCGGGTCGCTGGGGGTTGTCACGCACGTCACACTCGCCGTTGAGCCGCGCTATGACATGACGCAGGTGGTCTACCAGAACCTGCCGTTCCAAGAACTGGAGCACCACCTCGGCGACGTCATGGGCGCGGGCTATAGCGTTTCGCTCTTTACCGACTGGCAGAATGGCACCGCAGGCGAGGTATGGATCAAGCGCAGAGTCGACCAGGGTGGAGCGTCCGCTCCCGCCCCGCATTTCTACAACGCCACGCTGGCGACGAAGAAACTGCACCCCATCCTCGACCACCCGGCCGATGCCTGTACCGAGCAGCTCAACATCCCCGGACCCTGGTATGAGCGCCTGCCCCACTTCAAGCTCAACTTCACGCCTTCCAGCGGCCAGGAACTGCAGACCGAGTTCTTTGTCCCGTTCGAGCGCGGCTACGAAGCCATTCGCGCCGTGGAAACCCTGCACGACCAGATCATGCCCCACCTCTACATCACGGAGCTGCGCGCCATCGCAGCCGATGACCTGTGGCTGAGCATGGCCTATAAGCGACCCTCGCTGGCAATCCACTTCACCTGGAAGCTGGAGCCGGAAGCCGTGATGAAGGTGCTGCCGCTCATTGAGGCCAAGCTGGCCCCGTTCGGAGCCCGCCCGCACTGGGGCAAGGTCTTCACCATGAAGACCGCGCAGATCGAAGGCCTTTACCCCCGCATGAACGACTTCCGTGCGCTGATGCAGACCTCTGACCCCGGCGGCAAGTTCCGCGACCGCTTCATCCGCGAGCACGTGGAGCGGGCATAACTGCCGGTGCCGCGGCGCGTCTCTTTTCCTGAATGGGTGAACGATTCCTCATCTGCAGGGAGCTGTTCACGAGGCTCGCCACCCAGAGCGTTCCGGATGCCCCGTTTCCCAGCGCAATCGGCGACTACCTGTTTCTGAACGATCCGGGCTTTGTTCGAGATCTTCCCCAGGAGGGCACGGCCGGCGAAGACCTTACGACGAAGTCCTTCTGGGATTCACGGCTTCGTGCGCTTCATCAGGCGGCTACGCGGATCTTCTTCCAGCGGGTAGCCGACGACAGGGACTTCCTCTACCTGCTGGAAGAAACAGCGCCTACCTTCGGTCGCTGGCGAAAGGCCGTACTCGGCTTCTGGGACAAGTTGAAAGACAGCGCAAAGGGAAGAGCAACGTCCGGCGTGGTGAGCGGTAGACCGTCCGTTCGCAGAAGAAAGTGCGGCGTGCAGAATAACGGTACATCCTAGGACACCTTTGTCGGCAGAACCGCCAAACACGATTCCCAGATGAATGCCGAACTTCCGTTGGAAGTCGTGAGCCACAAGCGCCTCGGCCTGGTGGGCGAAGATGTGATCCTGGTCTACATCAAACCGAAGCGGCCCATCCCTGCCGAGTTGCCCAGCGCCCCGGCGATCCATGCTCCTTGAGTGCTGCAAACAGTGCTCCTTGAGTGCTGCAAACAGTGCGAAAGCGTTACGAGTGCTCGCGTCAGGCTGGCCGGCTTCCGCGGCGCGCCATGCGCCGCGACCACTGTACACCCAGATAGGCCAGGGCCACCGCACCCACCACCAGGCCGACCGGAAAACCCACACGCTTGTAGGCGATCGCGTAATCCACAGCCCGGTGGGTGAAGGCGAAGTAGAACAGCAGCGCCATGATGGCGCAAAACGTGGTGAGAAAAAACGCTGCAAAACCCGTCGCCAAACCCATCAGAAGCGACTGGAACCAGCCGAGATCTCCCAGCGGAATGCCGAAGAGAACGCCATCGCGCCGCGCGCGCTCGATATCGTTGTGGCTTGCCATCCCTCTAAGGATATAGCCCGGGACGCGGCAGACGCGGATCGGGGGTCTAGAATAAGTGGGATGGTTGATGGTCTGCACTTAGGACAGGGCACCGCCGCGTCCAGCGTGGTGCGCGCAACGCAGGTGGCACGTGAAGTCGAGGTTCGGCAATCACGCAACGGCGTGCAGTTCGCCACCTATGGCGAAACCGGTGTCGCCGTGCCGGACCTGACCCGCATGCTGGAAGCCGTGCCCGCGACGATCAGCGATGCCCTGAAAGCCAACACCTACTACTTCGTTCCGCTGGCACTGCGCGAAACCGCCGACGCAGGTCCCATGGCCGCGCCCGGTGTGGTCAAAGCCAACTCCGAACCCGCGATGATCGCCGGCGAGTATACGGACGAGTTCTCCGACGCCGCCATCTGCCATCGCGAAGTGGAACTGGGCGACGGTCACCGCGGCGTGTTCATCTCCACGCGGCTGATGCATGACCGCTTCGCGCTGAGCTTTGAGTTCTTCATCAACGTCGCCCACGCCTTCGTGGACGCCGCCGGCCTGCCGGAGCGCTTCAGCGAGTTGGCCTGGCAGCAGGCACTGGCCAACGTTCGCGGGGAAACCTCCATGGACGCCTGGGAGAGCCGCAACCTGGCGCTCGGCCGCTCCCTGCAGCCGGAAGCAGTGCAGGACACTCCCCGTCGCCGCCGGACCTATCCTGCCGCCGCGCGGGCCTTTGGATCGGATGTGGCAAATGTCAGCGCGTCTGCGGCGCCTGCCGTCGTGGATGAGAAGGAACGCCAGCTCTTTCTCGAGTCTGCCTTCTCGGATGCATTGGCGATCTACCTGCTGTCACTGACGCTCGACTTCGACTACTCAGAGTTGCGTGAGCGGGAGTATCCGCTGTTGACCCCGGCAGCGCTGGGGGCTCGCTTGAAGCTGGTAGCCGAACTGTTTCCGCCAAACGCCGGATACGAGTTCGCCCTGCGCTACAAACGCCGCGCGTAACCGCTCAGCTCCATGCCTTCCATCCATCGCCCTCAGCTAGTTGCTTGATCATCGCGAAGCGCTGGCGTGTCAACTTCTGTACGTAAGGCCGCACAATACGCCGAGCGATCAGCTCACCAAGGAAGCCAAACGGCAGGCGGAAGTGTACCTCGTCTGTGAGGACAGTGGCCGTCTCGTCAGAGGTCGCATCCCTGGATGTCTCCTCTTGGAAATAGTGGTTGTGATGGAAGCTGGCGAAGCGGCCTTTTTCCTGCCTGTCCTGGAAGTAGGCTTCTTTGGTGATTTCTTCACCGAACGGACGGGCTGCGGGCTGGGCGGTGGAAGTATGGGGCGGCTCAAAACGCGAGATCAGCGTGTGGTGGCGAGTGGGCAAGCCGAACTTCCAGCCACTCCAGGTGACGCGGGAGCCCGCTTTGATGAAGCCTTGTGTGACTCCGGCAACAGGCGTCATGCCAAGCGTCTTCTGCACGAGTTCAATGCGCGTGGAAAGTGCCCAGCAACGCTCGATCGGGGCGTGGATCTTGATTGTTTCGCGGATGGTGCTGCGAGGCATGAGAGTGAGATGCGTTGGAGTGAAGAGAACGACAGCGATGCGCTCTACGCAGGCCGCAATCGGTTAAGAACCTTCGCCAGCTCGATAATCGTGAAGTCCACTTCCTCTTCCGTGGAGTAGAAGTGCGGAGCGATGCGGATACCCGCGCCGGGGCGGTGGTCGACAACGATGCCTTTAGCGTCAAGCTGCCGGACAACTTCGGCGCCACGATCATCGGGCACGGCGAAGACGACTACACCGCCGCGGCGATGCGGATCGCGCTCCGACCGAACTTCGATGCCCGCGTTGTCGGCGTTGCGGATCATGCGCTCGGTGAGCATGACCGAACGCTCGCGAATCGCGGGCACGCCGATCTCCGCAACGATGCGGTAGCCGGTGCGCGCGCTGTAAAGCGCGGGGATGTTTGGTGTGCCGGTCAGGAAGCGCATGGCGTTGTCCGCAAAGTCGATCCTGCCGCCTGCAAAGGCAAAGGGCTCGCTATGCGCCTGCCATCCCGTGGCGGTGGGGCGCAGTGTCGGCCATAGATCGCGGCGAACATACAGGTAGCCGACACCAGGACCGCCGATCAGCCACTTCACGGAGCCTCCGGTGGCGAAGTCGACGTTGACGGCGCGGACATCGACAGGAAGGATGCCGGCTGACTGATAGAGGTCCGCAATCACCATGGCGCCGACAGCGTGAGCTGCTTCGGTGATGGCGCGGAGGTCTTGCACCGCGGAACTGCGGAAGGCAACGTGCGAGACAGAGACGAGGCGTATGCGTTCGCCATGCTGTTCGATGGCTTGGAGCATGTCTTCGAGCTGCACGGTAAGTCCGTCGCGCGAGGGTACAGAGACGACGCGCGCGCCGAAGCGTTCCAGCTCGTTGTAGATGTAGTCGTTCGACGGAAAGTTCAGTCCGTCGGTGAGAATGACATTGCGCTCACCGTTGAAGTCTAGACAGGAAGTCACAATGGACTGGCACACCGAAACGTTCTGGTGGCATACGACCTCGCCCTGCCCCGCGCCGATGATGCCGCCAATCAGGTCGCCGACCGTGACGGGCATCTCCCACCAGCCTTCATGCCAGGCTCGTACGCCGCGCGTGGCCCAGGTTTGGGCGTACTCGGCAAGTTCCTGCGAGACGCCGCGAGGCATCGCTCCCAGCGAGTGGCTGACCATGTACGTGCTGGTGGCGAGGATGGGGAACTCTTCGCGCCAGCGCAGGATGTCGGAGGGTATGAGCATCATCAGCTAGGTTAGCCTGTCTGGATCCTGCTCTTGTGGGATGCGTTGGCGGAAGAATGCGAAGTACAGGGCAATGAGAACGACGAGAAATGGACCTCCGCAAAGAAGCGTCAGTTCGAAGCCCGGAACAAAGGCCGTCGTGATGAGCATGGCGAACATCAGCAACGCTCCGAGTATCGGTGCGGCGGGATAGAACGGCACCCGGAACGTCAGCGGCGACTGGCCCTGGTGCGCGAAACGGCCGCGGAAGCGTGCGTGGGTGACGAAGATCATCATCCAGGTGAACATGGCTCCGAAGGTGGCGATCGCCATCATGGAAGTGAAGGCACGCTGCGGCGCTAGCACCGTGATGCAGAAGGCGACGGCAATGCCGAGACTGGAGACGAACAACGCTCGGCGGGGTACTCCCTGGGTGGACAAGGCGTTAAGAACATGTGGCGCGAAGCCTGCCTTGGCGAGCGAAAGCAGCATGCGCGAACTGATGTACAAAAGCGAGTTGATCGCCGAAAGCGCGGCGATCAGCACAACGAAGTTGAGCACGGCGGCTGCGTAGGGCAACGCCGTGGCTTGCAGCACTCGCACGAACGGACTTACTGCGTTGGCACTGGCGGTTGTTGTCCACGGCACGAGCGCAAGCGTGATGGCGAGCGTGCCGAGATAGAAGATGACGAGTCGCGCAATCGTGCCTCGAAAGGCCCGAATGACGGCGGTGCGCGGGTCGCGAGCTTCGGCAGAGGCCACAGCGATCATCTCCAGCGAAAAATAGCTGAAGAGCGCAACCACCGTGGCCTTCCACGCTCCCCCGAATCCGAAGGGCAACATGCCACCGTGCGCCGTGAGGTTTGCCAGCGATGCGTGTGGCGCTCGCAGGACCAGCCAGCCGCCGAGCAGCTGCAAGCCGATGATGGCGATCACCTTGAGCAGTGAGAAGCTGTACTCCACGGCTCCAAAAGCGCCGACCTGCAAAGCGTTAACGCCAAGCAGCGCGGCGGCTGCAAGCAGGATCCAGACGAAGCCAGGAATATTCGGCGCCCAGAAGTGCATGTAGAGCGCTACGGCGGAGACCTCCGCGCCGCAGGCGAGCACGAGGCAGGACCAATAGCTCCAGCGAACCAGGAAGCCGGCCAGCGGCGAGATATAGCGCTCGGCATAGAGGCCGAAGCTGCCCTGCGCGGGATCGGCCGCGCACATCTCTGCCAGCGAACCCATGAGCAGCAGGGCTATTAGAGCGCCGAGACCGTAGCTAATGAGCACTCCAGGGCCAGCGAGCGAGATGGCGAAGCCTGAGCCAAGGAAGAGGCCCGTACCGACTGCTCCGCCGATGGCGATCATGGTGAGCTGCGCCGTCGAAAGCGCGTGGCGAAGGGTAGGTTGATGGCTTCTGTCGGAATCTAGTGAAATCTCATCGAGATCAGTCATGCATATCTTCTTCAATGAAGCGACGTTCCGCTAGCTCGATCAGCGGAGTCAATGCCCATATGTACGAACGTCGGCCTGCACCTTCTCTCACCATCGTCAAAACGCTTGCCTTGTGCAGAGCATTGAGCATCCCAGTCAGAGTCGGTTGGCTAGGTGAAGCTGCGGGCCATCGGATTTGCCCCGGCTGGAAAACAGGAGTACTGAAGATGAGATCTAAGAGCGGCACGGCATATTGGCTGTGGGTGATCTGCAAGAACTGAGTTTTCAGCTCACTGTACAGGGCAAGAATTGCACTAGCTTTCCGGGCGTTCTGTGCAGCCTGCTCTTCAACAGCCTTTAGGAAGAACCGTATCCAAACAGACCACGATTTTTTCGTTCTCCCTAGGCCATGAAGGAGTCGTATGTACTCGTCGCGATTTGCCTCAATGTACTCAGATAGATAAAAGTTCGGCTGTTGTAGAAGGCCGCGCTCGTGCAGGAAGATAGGAACCAATATCCGGCCAAGGCGACCGTTGCCATCAAGGAACGGGTGAAGGAACTCAAACTGGGCATGAACAACCGCCAGCTGAACGATGGGATCGTGATCCTCTGAGTGATAGTACTTCTCCCAGTTATCCAAGGCTTTTGGAAGAAGCTGCCACTCAGGTGGAGTGAAGCGGATCGTCTCTCTTCCACCAGTGATGGAGCCGATGTAGTTCTGCTGACGGCGAAACTCTCCTCGCGCTTTATTTTGTCCTCGAACACCGCTCAACAGCGTGTTGTGCAGTTTCAGAAGAAGATTCAAGGTAAATGGGCGTCTCCGAAGTTCGTCTTTTGCGACTTGCAAAGCGATTCGATAGTTCAGAATTTCTTCGATGTCTTGGCGGCGCGCTTCATGCACTGGCGGCTCCCCCGCTTCGAACTGGAGCACCTCGGACATTGTGGCCAAAGTGCCTTCTATGCGGGAAGAAAGCACAGCTTCCTGAACCGTGAGCGGACTCAGCAGCATCGCCGCATTCGGAAGATGCCGCAACATTCCGTTGTAGTCGGCAAGACTGCGATTGGCACGCCCCATAGCCGCGACCAAGCTGGGCCAGTCGATCGTCGAAAGGGGCAACTGAAGGGGGATCGCGGGTTTGTGTAAGCGTGTTGTCAAAAGTGAATTCAACTATATCTGATTTATCAGAAGTAAAATCGCAAGCACTTATGACAAAGCGCGAAAGCGATTAATTGCTTATGACAACGCGTGGCAGTAGCTGTTCCAGTGCTGAAGCTTGTGCGTGGTTCAGGTTCATGATCGGAGCACGGCATCTGGCACAATCCGGGATCCAACTATGAAAATAGCTTGCACCGATTCCACAGGACGACGCGCAGCCTAGAGGATGTAGCGGCTGAGGTCCTGGTTCTTCACGATGTCGGCAACCTGCTGCTGCACGTACTCGCGCTCCACGCGGAGGATGCGCCTGGTTGCGCCGCCATCGCTGTGCTCGATCATTGTCGGGATTGTGGTGTTCGAGCTCGCGGTGCTGCCCTGCTTGACCAGGTCGGGGGCCTGGAAGCTGATCTCGTCGAGAACCTTCTCAAGAATGGTGTGAAGGCGGCGGGCGCCGATGTTCTCTGTTGTTTCGTTGACCTGAAAGGCGAAGTTCGCCATCTCCTGCAGGGCTTCCGGAGCGAACTCCAGAGTGAGGCCTTCGGTTTCAAGCAGCGCTACCGACTGCTTGATGAGCGAAGCGCGCGGCTCTGTGAGAATACGGAGGAAGTCGGCTACCGTGAGGGGTTTGAGTTCTACGCGAATGGGAAAGCGGCCCTGCAGCTCGGGAATAAGATCGCTCGGCTTGGAGACGTGGAACGCGCCCGCGGCGATGAACAGGATGTGGTCCGTGGCGACGAAGCCGTACTTGGTGTTGACCGTGGTTCCTTCAACAATGGGAAGGATGTCACGCTGCACGCCTTCGCGGCTGATGTCCGGGCCGTGGCCGCCTTCGCGACCGGCGATCTTGTCAATCTCATCGAGGAAGACGATGCCGGAGTTCTCGACGCGCTCGATGGCGACGCGCGTGACCTGGTCCATGTCGAGCAGGCGGTTCTCCTCTTCCTGCACGAGATAGTCAAAGGCGTCGGCGACCTTCATGGGGCGCTTGCGAGTGCGGCCCGAGAACATGCCGCTTAGCATGTCTTTAAGACCGCTGGGATCGATGTCTTCAGGGCTGTTGCTGATGACCTCAATCTGCGGCGAGTTGCGTTCGCGGGTTTCCAGCTCCACGGTGCGATCGTCGAGACGGCCTTCGCGGAACTGCCCACGTAAGCGATCGCGCTCACGGAGACGCTCGGCGTCTGTTTTAGGCACGACCACGAGCGCCGGTGCACCTTCACGCGATCCACTCTCCGGCGCAGGAGGCTCTGTTCGTGCTTCGACCAACTTGGGGGCGGGAGGGCCGGCCTCACCCGAAGGCTCTGCCATGCTTCCCTGGTGGACGAGCAGGTCGAGTAAGCGGTCTTCGGCGGCAAGCTCGGCGCGATCTTCCACCTCATCCAGCTTCTCGTCGCGCACCATGTCGATCGCAGTTTCTACCAGGTCGCGCACCATGGACTCGACATCGCGTCCTACATAACCGACCTCGGTGAACTTGGAGGCTTCCACCTTCAGGAATGGCGAGTTGGTGAGCTTGGCGAGCCTACGCGCGATCTCGGTTTTGCCGACTCCCGTGGAGCCGATCATGAGGATGTTCTTGGGGCTGACCTCCTCGGCCATGTCCGGCGTAAGCTTCTGACGACGCTGGCGATTACGCAGGGCAATGGCCACGGCTCGTTTGGCCGCCGACTGGCCGACGACGTACTTATCGAGCTCAGCAACGATTTCGCGCGGAGTGAGTTCTTCAAGCGCGAGCGGCTGGTCTTCTGCGGTTCCGGGGAGGTAGATCGCCATGGTTAGGTAAGCTCTTCCACCGTGACGTTGTGATTGGAGTAGATGCAGATGTCGCCGGCGATGCGCATGCTCTTCTCCACGATCTCTCGGGCGGTGCCCTGGGTGCTTTCGAGCAGTGCGGTGGCCGCGGCAAGGGCGTAGTTGCCGCCGGAGCCGATGGTAGCGATGGTGCCATCACCGACAGGGTCCGGCTCGATCACATCGCCATCGCCAGAGAGAACGAAGGTGCTTTGCGCGTCGGCCACGATGAGCAGAGCCTCGAGCTGGCGGAGAAGCTTATCTGTGCGCCAGTCCTTGGCGAGTTCCACGGCGGCGCGGCCGAGTTGGCCTGAGTACTGTTCGAGCTTGGCTTCGAAACGGGAGAGCAGGGCGAAGGCGTCTGCGGTAGAACCGGCAAAGCCTGCCAGCACCTTGTCGTTGTGCAGCCTGCGGATTTTGCGCGCGGAGTGCTTCATCACCGTGGCGCCCAGGGTTACCTGGCCGTCGGCGGCCATCACGACCGAGTCACCGCGACGAACGCAGAGCACGGTGGTGGAGCGAACACGCCTACCGTCGGCGAGGTCGAGGGGCTGGTCCGCCCGACGCTTACGGGAGGCACGGCTGCGTGTTGATGCGGGACGGTTCATGCGCAGAGCAAAGTATATCGCCCGCATGAGCGGCTTCTCTTTTTAGAGAGACGTTCTAGGCTCCGTTTGGCCCGGAAAGGGAAGGATGCGCGGGGTCGGGCAGGTGGGTGCCGGGGGGACGGTTGGGCAGCCAGAGGCCGGACCACGACTCGGCGAGGACGATGCTGTCGCCGGGATGGTGGGGGTCGTAGCGGACCTGGACTGCGGCGCCAACATGACAGCCGCGTACCTGCTCGTCCAGGCGAGAGACGTCCTGGGCGCACTCATAGACGACGCCGGCGATGCGATAGCGATAGACGAGGACCTCGGGAGTGGCGGAGGATGACTCCTCATTGTCGAGGGTGCGGGCGTCGAGCAGGGAGCCGTCGGTGATGCGTCCCCATTTGGCGAGGCGCTCGCGGCGGCGGCGTTCCAGCTCGTCGCCGGACGGTCTGCGGCTGCGGACAAACCACCAGATACCCGCCGCGAGCAGCAGGAGCGCCGCTGCGCACAAGGCAAACAGCCGTGGGTCTTGAGCGCGGAGCCAGGAGTCAAGCGGTTGGAAGCGGGAGAGCACGGGCCTGCCTTGAGCATAACGGGAAGTTGTACCGAGCGGAGTGCGCCTCTGGTAACGGGAAGCCGCGGAGGTTCCCCGCGCATCTGAGACTGGCATGAGCACAACGGCGACGGACGAGAACGGCAAGAAGCATAGCGCGCTTACCAAGGAACTGGTGGCGCTGCTGGATGGCGGCCAGGCACACGCAACACTGGCAGATGCGGTGAAGGATTTTCCGGAGAAGCTGATGGGAATCGTGCCTGAGGGGCTTCCTTACTCGGCCTGGCAACTGCTGGAGCATCTGCGGATTGCGCAGCGGGATATTCTCGACTTCTGCGCGCCCCCGGAGGGTGGATACCAGCCGATGGAGTGGCCCAAGGCTTACTGGCCGAAGGAGGCGGAGCCGCCTTCGGCTGGAGCCTGGAAGGCATCGCTGGAGGCGATCGAGGCAGATCGCAGGAGCCTGGACGAGCTACTGACAGCTCCAGATGCGGATCTATACACACCGTTCGCGTGGGGAGATGGGCAGAACCTGCTGCGCGAGGTGCTGCTGGTGGCGGATCACAATGCGTACCATGTGGCCGAGCTGGTCATGGTTCGGCGGCTGCTGGGGATTTGGAAGAGGTAGCGTCGCTACTCCCCTCCCTGCTTTTCTGCGCAAAATCCTGAGGGGGTTCGGGTTAGGTCCGGACCTTTGGCGAGCATCGATCCCGGCGGAAGCTGGAGGAGGGTTTTTGCGGGCATGCTTGTCAAGCCCCCTCGGTCTTGCTCAGATAGTGAGTACACCAAGCGAAGCGAGGAGCCTGGGCTCCTCGCTTTGCTTTACTTTGCTTGATCAGGGTTAGAACACGAAGCTTCCGTGCAACTGGATCAGACGGGGCGACGCGTCGGCGCCACCTGTTGAACCCAGAATGCTGGTGGGCGCGCCGACGGTGGTGCTGATTGCGCCGAAGGCGCTGTTATCGGCTCCACGACCGTGAGCCGGGTTGTTGAAGTTGGTGTGATTAAAGAGGTTGAAGAACTGCGCGCCGAGCTTCAGCTTCGCGCCTTCGAAGTGGGGAACAGCGACACCGAAGGTCTTGAAGGCGCCGAAGTCCACGTTCGTGTAGGAAGGTCCGATCAGGCTGTTACGGCCCTGACCACCCGTGAAGTTCACCGGATTCACAAAGACACCGGTCTTCGCATAGTTGCAAGGGTTGGGGTTCGAGCCATCGGGCAGGAGAACATGCTGGCCGCCGCCGCAGTGGTGGTCAAAGTTCTGCGAGGCTTCCGCGGCGAGCAGTTCCACCGTGCCACCCGCAAGCGAGGAGGCGAGACCGGAGCCACCGGCGCTGGTCGACTGCGTGATGCTGTAGGGGAGGCCGGACTGGTGGAAGACATCGCCGCTGAACTCGAAGCCGCCGACCAAGGTGCGCACGAGATGACTGCCACCATGGAAGAGGGTGGGCAGTTCGTACACGAAGAGACCTGTGACGTTGTGCTTCACGTTGTAATCGGCGAGACCATAGTTCTGGTGGAGGTTGGCAGGGTTGATCAACTCAGGCGTATCGCCATTGTCCGGAGCAAACGGTTCCAGACCGCCGTTGGAGATTTCGTCCAACGCCTTGGAGAAGCCGTAGTTGAACTGCATAGTCAGGTTCTTCTCCTGACGGCGGCCTGTAATGGTGAGGCCGTTGTAGTTGCTGCTCGCACCGGAGTACACGTTGGTGACGGTGCCGAACTCCGTGAGGGCTTAGCGGTGGGCAAGGTCGAGAAGAACTTCGCGCTTGCGCCCGTGGACTCCAGGTTTGTTGTGGCATCAGAAACAGGCTCGTGGTAGCCGTGGTTCCCGACGTAAAGAACAGAGAGCGTGGTCTTGTTATCGATGCGCTGATCCACTGCGAGGCTGTACTCCTCGTAGGTTGGATAGCTGATTTGCGGTGCCGTGGTGATGAACGAGGGGGTCGAATAGGGGCTGCCGGTATCCGCGAGCACCTGGTTCTTGATGGTTGTGTAGGTCGCACCTGTGTTGAAGCCTTGGCGGAAGCGTAGCGCGGAGTCGGCTGTGACTGCGTTACCGCTGCCAGCCGATGCCGGGTTGAGATCATACGCGTTGCCGCTAAGGCCGGTGACGTAGCCGTAGGCGACAGCCTTGAACTGGGTGGGAACATTGCCGAGAGCGTCGTCGGCAATCAGGCCGGGGAACGTATCGGTAAACATACCGAAGCCGGCGCGGACGGTAGTCTTGGCGGATGCCTGGTAGTTCACGCCAATACGCGGCATGACGCCTACCTTCTCATAGCCCGAGAACGCGCGATAGCGGTTCGCCGAGATACTGCCGCCGAAGGCGGCGTTGTAGGGAAGGCTTGCCGGGTTCACAGTTCCGCCGACGCGGGGCAGCGAGCTGGTCGGAGCGTTGAACTTGGCGAAGCAGTTTGTGTGGCAGGTGGGGTTCGAGTTGCGCTCCAGGCGAAGACCGGCAGTGATGGTCATAGCCGGAGTGACTTTGTATGCATCTTCGATGTAGGCGCCCATGTTGTAGACCGAAACGGGCTGGGTCGGACGAGCCGGGTAGCGCTCGAGGAACTCGTAGTCCACGGTTCCGCCGATAAAGCCTTCTTCAGTACCTTCTGCGGCCGGGGCCACAGTCTCTTCACCCTGGATGTCCGTGATGTTGTCGCGACGCAGGTTATAGCCGACGCGGAGGGTGTTGCGGCCCTTGGTGTAGCTCACGTCGTCGATGATCTGATAGCCGGAAACGTTACGACCCTGCGGGAAGGCGTAGTCCTCACCGCCGTAGGTTGCAACACTGCCTGTGATGGGAATGAAGGTGAACGGGGCCACACCCTGATAGTTGTTGGTGTTCTCGAACGGGGCGCTGTAGTAGTTGCCCGTAAGCACAAGCTGATTGACCAGGTTGTTTGAGAAGGAGTGCGTCTCGTTGATCTTGACCTTCCCATGCCGGCTGCAAGCTCGAAGCCGTAAAGCGGGGATCGACGAGGTCGGTGTAGGTCGGTTGGGTACCGTGGTCCTGCTTGTAGTGGATGTAGAAGTTATCCTTATCGCCGATCTTGTAGTCCAAGCGAGCCGTCAGAAGCCACTCGGTCAGCAGGGCAGAGTTTTTGTTGTAGGAGATCTGCGTGGCGGGATCGTTGGGATTCTGGGTATAGGTGCTGGCGCGCAGCGGGCTATTGTTGTACACACCGAAGATGGTGCGCATCAGCGGCTGGTTAGTGGCTGTGGCAGGAGCGAAGGGAATGCCACCTTCTCCAAGCAGACCGACCGAGGCGCTGTTGTTGCTAGCAAGACCATTGAACGCGTTGGCGAAGCCCTGATCGGCGCTGAAGTTGAGAGCGCCGCAAACGTTGCCGTTCGGTGCGCTGTTATAGACGCCGCCTGCAAGCTCGCTGTAGAGCTGGCCTTCCGTCTGATCGGCGGCCACATTGATGCCATATGATTTCAGCACAGCGGCGCTACCTACGACGACGCGGTTCGCATTGTTCACGTTATCCGTGCCGAGGCCGCAAGCCTGAGCGGCGGCGTTCGGAGTGGAGATGTCGGCGTTCTGCGGGGTGATGGCACGGATACCTTCCGTGTTCACGTAGAAGAACAGCTTGTCGTGGATGATCGGACCGCCGATGGACGCAGCCCACTGGTTCGCGTTCACGAACGTGGGGATGTTCTGCTCACCGAAGAACGCCTCATTCTGCTTATTGAAGAAGTCATTGGAGTTGAGAGCGCGACCATCCCAGTAGTAGTTCAGGTTGCCGTGGACGTGGTTGCCGCCGCTCACGGTGATTTCGTTCACCTGAGCTCCTCCAAGACCACCGAATTGCGAGGAGTAGGCCGGGGACACTACGGTAACCGTGTCCACTTCATTGTTACCCAGCGTGAGGTTGGAAGCGCCGGTGTTGTTCAGGTTGAGGAACGGGTCGTTCTCATAGCCGCCGTCCAGGGTGAACATGTTGGACAGGCCGGAGATGCCGAAGCTGGAGAAGTTGCCATACCCGCCAGCGGCGGTACCGGTATTCATGACCGAGCCGGGAGCCGTCTGGGCCACGAAGGTGAGATCGTTACCGGGATTCGGGAGGGACTGTACTTCCTGCGCGCTAAAGACGGTAGAGACGTCGCCATTGGTGGTGTTCACCATGTCGGCTTCTCCCGTGACTTCGACCGTGACACCCTGCTGGCCGAGGGCCAGCTTCAGATTGTCGGTGCTGATGGAACCGGCTGCAACACTGACGTTGGCGACGGTGGTTTCAAAGCCTGTAGCCTTGACAGTGACCTTATAGTTGCCCGGGGAGAGCAGTGAGACGCGGTATGCACCGGCATCGGTCGACGTAGCAGTCTTGGTTTCGCCAGTCAGGACGTTCGTCACGGTTACCGTCGCGTTGGCGACCAATGCTCCCGTTGGGTCGGTCAAGGTGCCACTGATATCGCCTGACGTCGTGGACTGCGCCAGGACGCTTGTTCCCGCGCTCAACAGTAGAGCTGCGATCAAGCTGGCGACATTCTGGGTGAAACGCCTCATGTACATTCTCCTTGAGTTCCGCCCGAAACTCTATGAATTTGATCCAACAGGGCTGAATACTCGTGTTGCGAGATGTACTGCATTTTTGGGGCCAATCTCGAAAGTACCGCAAACGATATCGTTTCGAGAATCTTGCAGTCGCTGGTTTTACGAAAACTTCCAAGTTTTGTAGACAGCATGTGAAAATTGGGCAAAAAGCATGCTTCAGTTTGTAACAATCGGTAAACTTCGGCCCGACAGCGCGCCGTTGCGAAGCATTTTCCAGGTGTATCTGGCCCGCATTGCCCGGTACACGCCGGCCGGCGAACTGAACTTTCGGGACGAAGCTGCGCTTTTCGAATGGTCGGGCCGCCAGCCTGCCAGCCAGGCTCCCTGGTTTGTGCTGCTTGACCCGAAGGGTAAGCTGCTGACTTCAGAACAGTTTGCGGAGCACTGGGGGCGATGGCGGGATGCCGGGCGGCGGCAGATCGTGATGGCGATAGGCCCGGCGGACGGCTGGTCTGCGCAGGCGAGAGAGCGCGCCGGGTTTCTGCTTTCGCTGGGCCCGATGACGCTTCCGCATGAACTGGCTGCCGTGGTGGCCGCCGAGCAGGTGTATCGGGTGCTGACGATCCTGGCCGGACATCCGTACCACAGCGGGCACTGAAGGTCGGTTCCTCCGGGGGCTAAAGCCCATCCATGAAGCAAGCGGTTTCAAGGGCTTGAAGGCCCCAGCTCCCTCCCGTCGCCTCTGCCAGAAAGATTCGGCTCACGCAGTGATGAAATGAGGCTTGCCAGCTGGAGTAAGTTTGGAGGTATGACTGAAGATGCTTCCCGGCGGGGCTTGATCCTGATCAACACCGGCCCGGGCAAGGGCAAGACGACTGCGGCGCTGGGGACTGCGTTTCGCGCTGCCGGGAACGGCATGCGGGTACTGGTGCTGCAGTTCCTGAAAGGCTCGTGGCACTACGGAGAGCTGGACTCGGCCGAGGCGCTGAGTTCGGCGGCGGGGTTTACGTATGTCATGCGCCAGCTTGGCCGGGGATTTGTGAAGGTGGGCGGAGCTGAGACCGACCCGGAAGATCTGCGGATGGTGGAGGAGGCCTGGGCAGAGGCCGCGGGAGCGATCTCTTCAGGGGACTGGGACCTGATCGTGCTGGACGAGATCAACTATGCGATCAGCTATGGCATGCTCGCTCCCCAGATGGTGGCTGACGCGTTGAAGGGGAAGCCCGAGATGCTGCACATCATCCTGACCGGGCGCAATGCGCATCCTTTGCTGGTGGAGCTCGCGGATACGGTGACCGAGATGCGCGAGGTGAAGCATGCCTACCAGAAAGGCATTCTGGCACAGCGCGGGATTGAGTTTTAGGATGCGGCGTAGGACTGGAAAGACGTTGTACGTTCTACGTTGTACGTGGGTGAAGCGCATTCTTTTAACTTTGTATGTCCGATAACAATTTTGGCAATATCGATATCTCTGTAGAGACGATTGCAGCCATATCTACCCCGCCTGGGCGGGGCGGAATTGGGATTGTGCGGCTCTCCGGGCCGGAGGCTCTGCCGATTGCCGCAAAGCTGGCGCGGACGGAACGGCCGCTGGAGCATGCGCGGGCTCGGGTAGGCGTTGTTCTCGATCCTTCCACCCCTTCCTCGTTGGCCGCCGACGATTCAGGAAGTTCCCCCGGGGTGGATGAGGCGCTGGTGACGGCGTTCTTGGGGCCTCGCTCTTATACCGGAGAAGATCTCGTGGAGATTGCCGCGCATGGGTCGCCGGTGGTGCTGGAGACGGTGTTGCAGGCAGCCCTTGGGCACGGAGCGCGCTTAGCGAGACCGGGAGAGTTCACAGAGCGGGCCTTCCTGAGCGGGCGGTTGGACCTGACGCAGGCGGAGGCTGTTCATGACCTGATCGCAGCCCAAACGCTGGACCAGGCGCGGACGGCGGCCCGGCAGCTGGGTGGGGCGTTAAGCAAGCGGATAGCCCCGGTGAAAGAACAGCTTTTTCACCTGCTGGCGCTGCTGGAGGCTGGGATGGACTTTGCCTCGGGCGAGCTGGACGATGTGGAGGCCGTGCCTCCCGCAGAGATTGCTGCGCGGCTGGCTGCCGTGATCGCTCCGCTGGAGGTGCTAGCGGCGAGCTTTCGGGTCGGGCAGCTTCGCAGGAATGGGGCTTCGCTGGCCATCATCGGCCTGCCGAATGCGGGAAAGAGTTCCCTGTTTAACCGGCTGCTGCTGCGGGATCGCGCCATTGTGACGCCGGTGGCGGGTACGACCCGGGACACGCTGGAGGAGGCTCTGGCGATTGACGGAGTTCCCTTGCGGCTGGTGGATACGGCCGGGCTTCGGGAGATTGGGGAGATTGGGGAGATTGGGGAGGCCGGCGGCGGGTTCGGCGAGGATATGGATCCGGAGGCGCTGGGCATCGCTCGCTCGCGAGAGGCGATGGCGGATGCCGACCTGATTCTGCTGGTGCACGATGCCACGCTGGCTCTTACCGCAGAGGAGCGGACGCTGGCGGAGAAGGTCGCGGAGCAGCCTCACGTGCTGGTGTCGAACAAGGTCGATTTGCCGGGGGCGGCGTTCGGCTGGGAGTCTCCTGAGCAGGCGGTTGCGATGAGTGCCGTAACGGGGGCCGGCCTGGAGGAGTTGCGCGGAGTGATTGTCGAGCGGCTGGGGCTGACCGGGGATGGCGCGGATGCCGGTGGCCTGAATACTCTTCGCCAGCAGGAGGCTGCAGGGAACGCGCTGGCGGCGTTGCGGAAGGCGGCCGGGGCGAACCTGGCTCGGCTGCCGCATGAATTTCTGCTGTTGGACTTGCATGTAGCCCTTCGAGCGCTGGATTCGCTGACCGGCGAGACCACGGCGGATGACATCCTGGCCCGGATCTTCTCGACCTTCTGCATTGGGAAGTAGTCGGCGTCTTGGGCGAGGCTTCGCGGGCCGGACTACACTGACAATCATGAATCTTGAGAAGCCCCGTATCGGGATTCCGGTGCCTACGTCGCGGGATTTGGAGTACAACCAGCGGTCCTGGAAGCAGTATGCCGCGGCGGTGGCCGAAGCTGGTGGAGTGGCGGTGGAAGTGCCGCTAGGGACAGACGCGGTTTCGATTAGGGAGCTGGCCGGAAGCTGCGATGGGTTTTGCCTGCCGGGTTCACCAGCCGATGTCGATCCCGCCCGGTACGGCGCGGGACGCGACCCGGCGACAGCAGAAGCGGACGTTGCGCGAGAGGCGGTGGACTTTGCGCTGCTGGACCACGCCGCAACGACCGAAAAACCTGTTCTGGGGATATGTTTTGGCGTGCAGTCGATGAATGTGTGGGCGGGCGGGACGCTGGTGCAGGACCTGCTTCGTCTCCCGGTGAACCATTCGGCCGGAGGGAGCGTGGCGGTGGCGCATACGGTGCTGGTGGCGGAGACTTCGGGGCTGGGTGGGTTGCTGGGGCGCGAAGAGGCTCCGGAAAGCAGCGGGTTCTGGCGGTTGCCGGTCAATACCAGCCACCACCAGGCGGTGGGAGTTCCGGGCGATGGGCTGCGGATTGTGGCTCGGTGCCCGGACGATGGGGTTGCCGAGGCGGTTGAGCTGGATACGGAGTCGGCCATGGGGCCGCACTCGCGCTGGATGCTGGGGGTGCAGTGGCATCCGGAGCGGAGTGTGGGGATCAGTGCGGCTTCGCGGGCTCTTTTTGCGAAGCTGGTCGCCGAGGCGGCGGCGGGCCAGGACAAGGCGAAGTGACGGACGCTCGTCTACGGGAGCTGCTTGCGCCGTTTGTTGCGGGGGCCGAGGCGGGGCTGCCGGAGAATCTCTACTCGAAGCTTGGGACGTACCTGGAGTTGCTGGTGCGCTGGAACGCTCGGACGAACCTGACGGCGGTGCGGGAGCCGGAGGAGATGGTGACTCGGCATTTTGGCGAGGGCGTATTCACCGCGCTGCAGATTCGGGAACTCGTGAATGGCGGGGCCAGGCTGCTGGATGTGGGTTCGGGGGCTGGATTTCCGGGGCTGCCGATCCAGCTCGTGCTGCCTGAGTTTTCGGTGACGCTGGCGGAGTCACAGGGGAAGAAAGCGTCATTTTTGCGGGAGGCGGTGCGGGTGCTCGGATGCGGCAGCGAAGTGTGGGGGGGCCGGGTGGAGGTGATGCCAGAAAGTCGGCGATTCGAGATAGTGACCCTGCGGGCTGTCGACAAGATGGCTGCGGCGATGGAGGTTGCGGCGGGTCGGCTTGCCGAAAGTGGGATTGTTGCGGAACTGACCGTTGCCAGTGCTGAGGAGCCCATTGGCTTGATCCTGTCCGGCACACCCAGCCAAGTTCCGGGTAGCCGTGATCGGGTTCTGCGGCTTTGGAAAAGGGAGTAGATGTTCCACGTGGAACGAGGCGCAAGTGAATATTCAAGCCCGGCTCTGGTTTCACGTGGAACATTGGCAGTCTGCGGAGTAAAGTGAGCATCTCAACAGTTGAATTTGAGGAGAGTTATGCGTAAGCCTTTGCTTGCCACACTTTTTGCGTTGATCGCATTATCCGCCGCAGCTCCGCTGGCGTTTGCCGAGGGCGGCGACGCCGCTGCCGTGATCCAGATTTGCGGGATACCGGGCAGCGAGCACCAAGGCGTAAGCCAGGTAACAAACCGGATGGAGCGCGATCTGACTTATGGGAAGCTGATCCTGCATTTCCAGCCAGCGCAGAATGGCTGGTCGTTTCTCTCCGCCTGGGATGACCATGTGCCGATGACCGAAAGCATGCTGATCAATCGCATGCCGTGCTTTCGAGAGGCCATGGAGTACTCGGCAGCGCACCCGAACGAAGGGGCGTATGCGATCGATCCAACCATCCGGGCGCAAACGATGACCCCTCCGGCGGACAACAGCACGTTCGGCATACCACACCTTTGGCTGATCATTGTGCTTTTCATCCTGGTGATCCTTGTGTACTTCCTGGTTCCAGCTGCGAAGCGGCGGCCGCTTCGAGCGCACGAAGTGGAACGGATGCGGATGCGGCGCAAGCCGGATGTCGAACGGCACATCAGCAGTGGGAGCATTCGGATCGTAAAGTAGCTCGGAGCGTTTACGAGGGCGTGTTCCACGTGGAACAGGCCCGTTCTGCTAGGCTTAGCTTCGCATGGATGCTCCATTCCACCGGGTACTGGCCGTCGTTAACCAGAAGGGCGGGGTCGGCAAGACCACCACCGCCATCAATCTCGCCGCAGGTTTCGCTCACCACGGGCACGCTACCCTGCTGATCGACTGTGATCCCCAGGCCAACTCCACGAGCGGGCTTGGCTTTGCGCGAGGCGAAGAGCGCAATACCGTCTATGACGTCCTGCTTCAGCACTGCACCGCGCAGGAAGCGGTTGCGAAAACCGAAGTGGAGAAGCTCGACCTGATCCCAGGCACCAAGGATATGATCGGCGCCAACCTCGAACTGGTGTCGGCGGAGCGGCGCGAGTTCCGGCTGCGCAATGCGCTGGAGCCACTGCGGTCGACCTACACCTACATCCTGCTGGATTGCCCGCCGGCACTCGACCTGCTCACGCTAAATGCGCTGGTGGCGAGCGACAAGCTGCTGGTGCCGATGCAGGCGGAGTACTTCGCGCTGGAAGGTGTGTCGGAGCTAATGTCGACGGCTGACCGCGTAGAGTCGCTGTTCAATCCGGGGCTGGGGCTGGAGGGTGTTCTGTTGACGATGTATGACGACCGGACGAACCTTTCTCAGCAGGTGAAGCAGAACCTGGAAGAGTTCTTCGGCGACAAGCTGCTGAAGACAACGATCCCGCGCAATGTGCGGCTCGCGGAAGCCCCCAGCCATGGCAAGCCTGCGCTGGTGTATGACCCGAAGAGCCGCGGGGCTGAGGCGTACTTTGATTTAACGGCTGAGTTGCTGACGCGTGCAGGTATGCCGCCGAAGGGCAAAGAGTTGCTGAGTGGATCGATACCGCCGCCAAAGTTTCTGCAGGAAGAAGAGAAGAAGAGCCGATTCTGGCCGTTTCGGTCTTGAGGTACAGTTCTCCGTTCTCCGTTCTCTGTTTCTGTTTCTGTTTCTGTTCTGAGCCTTGTTGTTCTGTTTTCCTTTTGACCTGATTGTTCTTGGGCGTTAATCGCCCAAAAGGGAGTAACGATGTCGAGTCATGATCCTAAGCGGCGCGCCCTTGGTAAGGGGTTGGAATCGCTGCTGCCTTCGCGGCAGGCTGTCGCGCCAGCAACATCTCCCACGGTTGCGCCGGTTGAGGCCGCTTCGGGGAAGCCGCTGGAAATCCCGGTCGATGCCATCGACCGTAATCCGTTCCAGACGCGCTCGACGTTCGACGAAGAGAAGCTCTCGGAACTGGCGGGGTCTATTGCAGCTTCGGGAGTGGTGCAGCCCATCGTGGTGCGCGCCGGGCAGGGAGAGCAGGCAGGCCGCTACACGCTGATCACCGGCGAGCGGCGTCTGCTGGCTTCGAAGAAGGCGGGCAAGGCGACCATCCCTGCGATCGTGCGCGAGGTGTCCGACGTGCAGGCGATGGAGATGACCATCGTGGAGAACCTGCAGCGTGCCGACCTGAACGCCATGGAGCAGGCGCGGGCGTTCCAGCGGCTGGGGCAGGACTTCAACCTGACGCAGGAGCAGATGGCGCAGCGGACCGGCAAAGAGCGCGCGTCGGTGGCTAACTTTCTTCGCCTGCTGAAGCTGCCGGAAGCGGTGCAGAAGCATGTGGAGGCCGGCGAACTGAGCTTCGGGCATGCTCGCGCGTTGCTGGCGCTGGAGAGGCCGGAAGCGATCACGTCGGCAGCGGACAAGGTGATGGCGCTGCATATGTCGGTGCGTGGAACCGAGAGCTATGTGCAGGGGTTGCTGCATCCAGAGACCAAGCCCGGAAAGATCGACAAGGTGCAGGCGGCGATTGATCCGAATGTGCGCGAGGCGCAGGACCAGCTGCGGCGGTCGCTGGGATTGAAGGTGACGATCGAGGACAAGAAGGGCAAGGGGAAGGTCATCATCGAGTACGCGGGCGTGGAAGACTTCGATACGATTCTCGAAGCGCTGGGCAAGACAAACTAGGCGTGCGCAACGCCTGGCGAAAATGCGCTCACGCCAGCTGCGCCATGTTGTGCGAAGTACGCGGGCCTTTGTGGCGAGGACAGGAAGGCACACCTCAGGGGCTAAAGCCCTTCCTCGCCTAAGCCGGTGAGACCCAAGCCTGAAGGCTTGGGGTACCTAGAAGCACAAACGACTACGGCAGTAGCTACAGCGCAGAGGGTTTCGTGACGGCTTTGCGGCGGAAGCAGGTTTCGCTGTGGTCGTTGACCAGGCCGCAGGCCTGCATCCAGGCGTAGACGATGACCGGGCCCACGAACTTGAAGCCTTGCTTGCGCAGGGCTTTTGAGATGGTTTCGGAGAGCTCTGTCTTCGCTGGTACGGGGCCGGTGTTCTGGATGGGCTTGTTCTTGACGAAGCCCCACACCCACTGGCTGAAGTCTTCGCCATCCTTCTTCATCCCTTGATAGATCGTTGCTCCGGCGATGGTGGCTCCGATCTTGGCTCGGGCGCGGACGATGCCCTCGTCCTGCATGAGGCGTTCGATGTCGGCCTCGGTGAACTTCGCAACCTTCGCTGGGTCGAAGTTCTTGAAGGCTCTGCGAAAGCCTTCGCGGCGTTTGAGGATGATGCTCCAGGAGAGCCCTGCCTGGAAGCCTTCGAGCATGAGCATCTCCCAGAGCATACGGGAGTCGCGCTGGGGGACACCCCACTCTTCGTCGTGGTACTGCTGCATGAGGGGGTCGCTGTTGGCCCAGAGGCAGCGGGGCTTCGTGTCGGTTGCGGCCATGATGTTTATTGAAGCGCATTCCTCTGTGGCTGAGCTGACAAAAGGCGCTCACGCCATGTACGCCATGTTTGCGCGAAGTACGCAAAGGAATTCGTGGCAGGGCTCGTCCGTTACTCTAGAGCCATCCCCTCTTTTGGAGTTCGCGCATGCGTGGTGTTCGTGTTGCTGCTTTGTTTCTTCTTTGCGTGGCGGCTACTGCCTTTGCGCAGCCTTCGTTTAAGCCCGCAGCTCCTCGTACGCTGCTGCGGGCGGGGCATGTGATCGATGTGCATACCGGCAAGGAAGCGGCGGGGCAGACGATCGTGGTGGAAGGCGATCACATTGCGGCGATTGCGCCGACGGCTTCTACTCCGGCCAAGCAGGGCGATCGCGAGATCGACCTTAGTGGCTACACGCTGCTGCCGGGTTTGATCGATGTGCATACACATCTGACCGATGCCACGAACTTCGATCCGTACTTCGAGCTTTCGATGACTCCTGCGAAGGAAGCCATCATCGGCGTGGAGAACGCGAAGGTGACGCTGGAGGCAGGCTTTACCACCGTTCGCAATGTGGGCGCGAATGGATGGAGCGATGTCGCGCTGCGCGATGAGATCAACGCCGGCCACATTCCTGGGCCGCACATGCAGGTGTCGGGACCGGCGCTTGGGATCACGGGCGGGCACATGGATGAGAACCTGCTGCCTTTCCCATACCATCTGCAGGGCGAAGGCGTAGCCGATGGCATTGCGGGCGTCCAGCACATGGTTCGGCAGAACATCAAGTATGGCGCGGACCTGATCAAGATTGGCGCGTCCGGTGGTGTGCTAAGTTTTGGCGACGATCCGCAAGCTTCGCAATACACGCTGGAAGAGATGCAGGCGATCGTTGCCGATGCTCACCGGCTGGGGCGGCGTGTCGCAGCTCATGCGCATGGCGCGCAGGCGATCCTTTGGGCTTCGGAGGCTGGGGTTGATTCCATCGAGCATGGCAGCTACATCAACGATGAAGACATCGCGATGATGAAGAAGAACGGCACGTACCTTGTACCGACTGCTTACCTAGTGGACTGGATGCGGCAGTATGGGAAGCTGCCGGCGATCTACCAGAAGAAGATGGACGATGTGGGTGCGGCGATGAAGGCGAACCATAAGCACGCGATCCAGGCGGGCGTGAAGGTGGCGCTGGGCACCGATGCGGCGGTGTATCCGCATGGGTTGAATGCGCATGAGCTGGATGTGTATGTGAACCAGTATGGGATGACTCCGCTGGCGGCGCTGCAGACGGCCACACTGAACGCCGCAGACCTGATGCGCTGGAGCGATAAGGTTGGCGATCTTGCGCCGGGTAAGTGGGCAGACATCATCGCGGTACAGGGCGATCCGCTGGCGGATGTGAAGCTGTTGCAGCATGTTTCGTTCGTGATGAAGGGCGGCGTGGTGTTCAAGGATGAGGCGCAACCGAACGCTGTGGACAAGCTGCCTGCGGTGACGGCTTCGCTGCAGCCGACTGAGCCGAAGAAGATTGCGAGTGGCTTCTAATGGGCACTTCTACGCTGGAGAGCTCTTCATTCCGCGCTTCCGCTCTTGAGTACCGCTATCGCTGGGGGCTCCATGCGGTCCTCTATGGGCTGGGCTTCTTGGCTCCATGGACGTTTTATACCGCAGCGCTGGGCTCGCGCGAAACGCTTTGGAACGTGGGCATGGGTGAGCTGGCACGCACGCGGCTGTTGAGCTTCGACGCGGCCGCGGTGTTGCTGCTGTGTCTTGGGCTATTGTTCGTCGCTCTGGGCGCCTTGCTGCGGGTGTGGGGATCGGCCTATGTGGGCAGCAGCGTGGTTCACTCGAAGGCGATGCATGGCGACGCGCTGCTGGCCGATGGGATCTACCGGCACACGCGCAACCCCCTATACCTGGGCACGCTGCTGCATACGTTTGGCGTAGCGCTGGTGATGCCGCTAAGCGGGGCGATCTTTTGCGTCGTACTGATCTGGGTGTTTCAGATCAGGCTGGCGCTGGCGGAAGAGCCGTTCCTTACTGCCAAGTTCGGTGAGCCGTACCGCGTGTACGCAGCGCGTGTTCCACGGTTTGTCCCTTCGCTTGCGGCTCGTGTGCAGGCTGCGGGAGCGCGACCGCAGTGGCTGCAGTCCTGCATGGGAGAGATCTACATGCTGGGTGTGGTGGTCACGTTCGCCACGCTGGGGTGGAGCTTCAACAGCCTGATGCTGATCAAGGGGATCGTGGTGTCGCTGGGGCTGTCGTTGATCGTGCGAGCGTTCATTCCGAAGCCGAAGGTGGCGGCAGTGGAGGCAGAACCCATTCGCCGTGGGCCTTGATCTCGTCGTACATGGCGTCTGGAGCGAGATCGAGACCGTTAGGCCAGACGACATCGCCATCTTCGACACGAACGGTAGCGAAGACCTGCGGATCGCGCAACTTTGTGAAGACACCCGCGCTGTCGCGAAAAATTTTCTCCCGCATACGAACAACACCCTCAAGACCGTCGATGAAACGAACCCGAAAACCGTAGTCGGGCAGTGCGTGTACTTCCTGCACGATCCATGGAACAGTTGCAGTCTCCCATGAATCGCCGCTTTCATCGATCAGCGCAAGGGCTCTATCCCAGGTCGGTTCCACTTGCAGTCTGCATTGTTCCCATGCCTCCATGAGTTCTACGCGATGTTCGCTAGCCCATTGTAGGACGAGCTTTGCCTGCCCGGGAGGCAAAGAGTTGTGCTCGACAGATAGCGTTTCGATGTGGACGACCATCACTCTGCCCGCTGACTTCGCATGGAAGTGAGGTGGCGGATGTTCAGTCCAATACATCGTGATGCGGATTCCGTAGAAGAAGCTGATCGTGGGCACGGCAACACCTGAGACGCAGAAGAGCCGGAGACGATGGTTGTCTCCGGCTCTTGCGTTGCGAACGAAACTACTTCTTGGGAGGAGCGATCGCGTCCTTCGCCACCTTGGCGATGCGGAACTTGACGACAGTCTTGGCCTTGATCTTGATGGCTTCGCCGGTCTGGGGGTTGCGGCCCATGCGAGCCTTGCGCTCAGCCTTGACGAGCTTGCCGAGGCCGGGGATGGTGAACTCGCCGTTCTTCTTGGTTTCCTTGACGGCGGTTTCCGCCAACAGGGCGAAGAACGTGCCTGCCTGCTTGCTGGTCAGTTCCATCTTCTCCGCCATTGCGCGGATAAGCTGTGTCTTGGTGATTCCCTTTGCCATTGTGTTTTGCTCCTTGTGTATCGAAAGTGATTGAGCATGGGCTGTATACCCATCTCCCGCACCGCGTGACGTTCATTTCGCCAGTGTTTGTGCGGGTGCGGAAGAACCGCGCCGCATCCACCTTTTCGCACCCAAGCGGGAATGTCAACCAGTTTTCTGCCCGTTTCACCGGTTTTCTTCGGTGTTTCTAGATAAAGGTGCGATTTTGCGTGGAAAACGGCCCGTTTGGCAGATCAGAGTGGCGCAGGGGCCGCTAAAAGAGCGGCTTGCGCGAGCCCGCGGCAGCGGCGGGACGGGCCTCGAGAATGGCGCCGTTGAGCGCTGAAACAACCGGGCTGGCGCGCTTCAGAAGCTTCACGACGGTCGAGGCGAAGTCCGGTTCGAGAGCAGCAGAGGATGGCATTGTTGCCTGGATTCCCCAGTTCTTTGCGCGCAGAAGCTCGTCAGCAGGGTGGTCGGCAGGGAAGCCTTTGGGCATGCGGGTAAGCGCGGCGGGCTCCACACCGGTCAGCAGGGCGTCACTGCCTCGCGTGGGCCTGGCGGCAGCCTTGAGCAGCTTGCGGTAGGCGGCGTGGTTTTCGGCCATCCAGCGGCGGATGGCGAGGAGCTGATCGCGCTCCGGCATGTAGACGCCCGCGGCGACGAGAACCTCGGTTGCGCTGACCTGGAGATAGAAGCCTCCGCCGGATGTCTTCTCCATGCCATGGCGCGACCACCACGCGCTGACGTGCTGCTTGTAGGGCCGCTTGTCCTTGCTGAAGCGGATGTCGCGATAGATGCGCATGATGATTTTGTGAGCAGGGCGAACGTGGTCGGGAGCGAAGGCTTCAAGCGCGTGATTGATCTCCTCGATGGCCGCGAGCATGGGAGCTTTCACGGAGCGTTCGAAGACGGGGCGGCGGGCTTCGAACCAATCGCGATCGTTGTGCCTGGCGAGGCCGCGGAGGAAGGTGAGGGTTTCGGGTTGAAACGGTATGCCCATTTGCGTCACTAGAGTACCGGAGGGATACGGCCGGGTGCTCCCGTTTTGATTCTTTTACCTTTCCTGTGATTCCTGGCCTGCCTTCCATTTCTTTGCTTGCTTACGTGGAGCGGACGTCCTAAGCTCGAAGCGTTCCCTAAACCCTTCTCCAAATCGCCAGAAATATTTGGTGGCATCGTTCTGCTCAGGCCCAGACCCGATGATTTCGCTCGAAGCGTACTCAGACCTTCTCTCCACACTGCATGCAGCGCCGCTCGATGGGGAGCGCTGGCAACAGTTTCTCGGCCAGCTCTGTGACTTCACGGAGTCGGTATACGGCATCTTTACGGGCAATGACAGCGCGATGGATCGCCGCCTCCTGGCGCATTCGGGCATGCCCGCCTTTGCGGAGGCGCACCGGACGTATAACCAATCGTTTCGCCACCGCGATCCGTTTCGCGAGAAGTTTCTGCGCAGCCCGCGCATCGGCGTGATCGAGGGCGACGATCTTTGCCCGCACCGCGAGCTGGTGCAGACGGACCTGTACCGCGAGTTCCTGAGCCCGCTGAAGCTGCACCACATGACGTTCCTGGTGCTGTCCATGTCGCCGCGGAAGTACGAGCTGATCAGCATGTGGCGGGGCGAGGGGCGGCCGCATCTCGAGGCCGAGGCGCATCGGCTGCTGAAGCTGCTGATCCCGCACATTCAAACGGCGCTCGAGGTGCGGCACACGCTGGGCGTCGCGGAGGCTCGGGCAAGCTCAGCGGAGTCGCTGCTGGACCGCAGTCCGACGGCGTCGATCCTGCTGGACGACGAAGCGCGCATCGTGTTCCAGAACGCAGCGGCGCGGCAGCTTACCGAAGCACGCGATGGATTGCAGGTGGTGGGCGAGCATATTGCGCCGACCGATCCCGCGGCTCGCCAGCGTCTGCGGGGCATCCTTGCCGCGGCGGCTGGCTCGGGGCAGACCGAGCCGGGTACGGCGATCCTGCTGGAGCGGCGATCGGGCAAGCGGCCGCTGCATGTTCTGGTGGCGCCGTTCCGGCCGGCGGAGTCGCGGAAGTCAACAGCACGAGTGCTGGTGCTGATCACCGATCCGGAAACGAAGGTGAACTTTCCGGATGCCGTCCTGCGCTCGCTGTATGACTTTACGCCGGCGGAGACGGAGATCGCCAATGGGCTGCTGACCGGCTACTCGCTGGATGAGGTTTCGCTGCTGCGCAGGACGTCGCTGGCGACCACACGCTCGCAGATGAAGGGGTTGTTCGGCAAGACGAGCACCAAGCGTCAGGGGGAACTGATTCAACTGCTTTCGTCGCTGCCGAGAACGTTGCCGATGGCTGCGCAGGCCACCGGTTAGCTTCGTTCTTTCGAATGCGATGCTTTCCCCTCATTTGGGGGGTGCGGCGATCCCGCCAGCCGTGTTCCTCTGCACTCACGCTTTCAGCAGGTTCTGTTGTCCTCATGCAAGTCCAACTTTCCTTCAGGAGATTCCGTCGATGCATCGCATGTGCCGTTTTGCCCTAGCTCTTCTCACCCTGACGTACTGCCTGCCGGGCCTGCTCGCACAGGCCCCGGCTTATACCTCCATCGTTATCATCGGTGACTCGCTGACCGACAGCGGCAACGACGCCACCGTGAGTTACGCCAAGTATGGCGCGGCCGCGCAGGTTCCGGCCCCGGTTACGGGGTATACGCTGGGCCGCTTCACGGACGGCACGGACACCGTTCCGGCCGCGAAAAACTACTACGGCGTATGGGCGGAGCAACTGGCGGCGCTGCTGCCGAACAAGCCGTCGATCAACTACTCGCTGAACTCGACGACGCCGGGCAACAACTATGCCTATGGCTTTGCGACCACGGGTACCGGCACCACCAACTTTACCTACGGGCCAGGCATGGCGCTCAACTTCCTGGTGAATAACATGGGGACGCAGTTGCAGAGCTACCTTTCCACC
Organism: Granulicella sp.; assembly: GCA_965198545.1. Classification (GTDB taxonomy): domain Bacteria; phylum Acidobacteriota; class Terriglobia; order Terriglobales; family Acidobacteriaceae; genus Granulicella. Next base: position 68,882 of record CBDAPS010000012.1, read on the forward strand.
AACCCGGTGATCACCAGCAAGACGCTGTTCATCGTGTGGGGTGGAGCAAATGACCTGATCGCGGCCAGCACCTCGGCCAACCCGGCGGCTGCGATTCAGGCTGCCGCTGCCGCCGAGGCGGGCATCGTGCAGACGCTGATCAACGCGGGCGCGACGGACTTCATCGTCCCCAACCTTCCACCGCTGGGGCTGGTGCCTCGCTTCAACGGCTCGGCGACGACCTCGGTGCCGGCCACCCAGCTTGCCGCGGGCTTTGACCAGTATCTCGCCGCTTACCTCGCAGCGATTCCCGCCGCCAATCCCGGCAAGACGCTGCACCTCTATTCGCTTGATACCTATACGCTGTTCAGCACGATCGTCGCGGCGCCTTCGCTGCGGGGGTTTGCAAACGTGACGGCGAGTTCTTCCGCCGCTTACAGCGGCATCACGACGATCAACCCGGACACGTATCTCTTCTGGGACGATCTCCATCCGACGACTTACGGGCACAACCAACTGGCGAACTCGGCGCTCGCGCTGCTGGGAACGCCGATCACCACGACGACCACGCTGGCTTCCTCCAACCTGCAGCCGAACCCAGGGCAGAACTTCACGCTGACAGCGACGGTGAGCGGAACGTCTGGGCCACCGCAAGGTACGGTCAGCTTCCTGGAAGGGACCACGGTGCTGGGCATGGCATATGTGACCGGCGCGCTAACGGGCAACAGCGGCACGGCGGCCTTCACGACGTCCTATGCGAACGCGGGCAAGCACACCATCACGGCATCGTTCACGGGAGCCAATGGGTACAGCAGCAGCAGTGCGGCGACGACCGTTGCGCTGACGGTGACTCCTCCCACGCTCACCTCCGCGCTGAGCCCGACGACAGTGACCGGGTTGGCGGGAGTCACCCAGCTAACCACAGTGACCCTTACGCCTTCGGGCGGCTACACCGGCACAGCGACCGTTGCCTGCGGCACGCTGCCGGCGCACTTCACCTGCGCTGTCGCAACGCCGACTGTCACGCTTTCGGGCAACAACACCGCGGTCACGGATAACGTCACGATCGGCAGCATCGCGTCGGCTTCGCTGACGCGGCCTGCATTACCGGGACACGGCGGGCAGGAGCTTCTGCTTGCCTGCGGCCTGCTGCCGGGCTTTGGGTTGGTGACACTGGCGACGCTGCGGCGCAAGCGCGCGTCGGTTCGGCACCTGTTGCTTAGCGGAACGTTTGTGTTGCTGGGTACGCTTGGCTCGCTCGGGCTTTCCGGCTGCACCAATGCACAGCCGACGTTCCCGTCGCCTGTGGCCCCGGCGGGGACCTACACGGTGCCGATCATCGTCACGTCGAATGGAACGGCAACGACGCTGAACCTTACTGTGACGTTGCAGTAAACCAGTCAGTGCAAACGGCGGAGACCAAAGGTCTCCGCCGTTTGCTTTGCCGCTCTCACTGCCTGTCAAATGACGGGATGCACGTTTATCAGGAGTGATCCAATCCGGCTAAGATAGTTGCACTATGCGCTTTGTCGCTTTGTCCATTGCCGCCCTCGTGCTTTCTACTTCAGCACACGCGCAGCCAACGTTGCTGCCGTTTCCCGATCCCACAAAAATTGTGCAGGACGACAAACAGTTCAATGCGACTACGCTTGGGCCTGGAAACACGTTTACGGTTCGCGAAGCCCCGGACGACTTCCAACTAGAGGCATTTGATTTCAATGCCGACGAGACTGAACTCTTCACGGAGTGGAAGTCGGGTCGCCTTGAGACCCGAGAGATTGCGACCGGCAAACGGTTAGGGGAGACTAAGCCCGTGGCGGGACCTGTTTGGGAGGCCTTCGACGATCGTTCAGGTAAACAAATCATTGTGGTCACGAAAGGTGGAGTGATCCGCTTTGTCGATCCTCAAAAGGGCAAGAAGATCAGCGAGATTCAAGTCGAGAAGGGCCGATTCAACTACGACATCCAAAAGGTCCTGCTCGCGCCTGACGGGAGTTGGTTGGCATACGTCAATCAGGACAACGGGAAGGTATTGGACCTTCGAAACGGATCGCCAAAGGCTGTCGCCGATCTTGGAGATGGATACGACATAGCGTTGAGCCCGGACAGTACAACGCTCTGGGTAATCAATCGGACCAAGATTTTCGGTCTGAAGATCAGCGATTGGAGCCAAGTCGGTACAGCGGCATTGCTTGATCAGGTGAAGCTGGACCAAACGCCCAATCTCGCAGTTCTGGCGAGCGGTGCTTCGACTTTTGCATATATCCCGTCACAGAGCGGGCTGCTCAAATATGCGCTTCCATCTCTTCAGGGACAGAAGGCAACAAGTGTCCCGACTTATTGGGTGGGTGCTGATCGTGAACACAACCAGCTCTTTGTGCATGAATTCAAGATATCGGCGCTGTACACGGCTGATGGCACTGTGAAGTGCCGTTGGCAAATCCATCCGGCACAAGATTTCAAAATCAGTCCAAGTGGCAGGTGGCTAGGAGATCGGCTCTTCGGCAAGGTTGAGCTTTGGTCGACCGATGCTCTTATGGCTTGCAGCTCATCGGCTAAGAACTAGCCGGGTGAGTCTGTCACGGGGACTCTGGTTCAAGACCTATCCGATCGTTTACGGCATTGCGGAGCCGTTGCTTGCACCCTAGATAACGCTCTGTTGTCTGAACTGAGACATGCCCGAGAAGGAACTGAATTTGCTCCAGTTCGCCACCGGCCTGGTGGCAGAGGCGAGCGCAGGTCCGTCGGAGATCATGAGGAGCGATCACACCGAAACCGCAGCCTAGCGCCGCTTCGCGGACGATAGACCAGATCACTTTCGCGGTAAATCCACCGCCGTGAACTTTCCCCGTTTTCCCTATCGCGCGAAAGAGTGTCCCGCTCTGAATACCGGCATCCTTCGTCCAGATGTCCACGGCGTTCTTAACCCAACCCGGCACTGGGACAGTCCTCATGTGGCCGCCCTTACCGATGAGATCCGCCAATACCCAATGCTCCTCTCGAAGCTCGAAGTCCTCCACGTTCACGGCCACAATCTCCGCCCTCCGCAAACCGCAACCAATGAGCATAGACAACACAGCTCGATTGCGTACTTCTCGAAGGGTCAAGCCAGACGGAGCAGCAATCAGCTTCTTGCTCTGTTCGGTAGACAGCCAGTTGCCGACCCGAACACCGAGCCGCTTGGCTCCTTTGACTCTACGAATCCCGGCAGCGAGGTCAGGGCTGAGAAGACCGCAGTCAGAAGCCTCATACGCGAGTCTGCGAACAGCAGCGAGCCTCAGATTGATGGTCGAAGTGCGTACCTGCGCTGCTCCAAGTCAATCCGGTAGCGAGTCACTACAATCCTGTTGAACGCGAGCCGTGGCTCGGAGCAATACCACTCGATGAAGTCGCGGATGGCATGCTCGTACGATCGTCGCGAGTTCAATGACGGAAGGCTGTTGAGGACTGCTGACTTGGAATAATCGAGGTCAGGAAGTTTGAGAACGCTCTTGGGTCTCTTTGCTCTTTTCGCCATACAGACGGCCTCCTAGCCGTCGTAGTAGGCTCGCACCGTACAATTTCTCCATGTCCGACCCAAAGAGCGACGCATTGTCTGAAGCCCTGCCACAGGACCTTTCTCACGGCGCAATTGTTAGGCAAGGTGAGTACGCTTGGGATTTGAATTCATTTCCGGAAGCGCTTCAGAAGGCTCCAGACCTAGGATATGCGTGCTTAGGCGGACAGTTTTGGTTTCTTCTTTCCGACGGTTCGCTTTATGAGCCTTTCTGGCTCGAAGCCAACTCGGGAGAGCGAGGCGCAAACGAAGCATGGCCAGACTACAAAGCAAGGTCTTGCTCAGAAGTGGCGAATGCCTTCGAAGCGCTGGTTAAGGAAACGGACTTCGAGAAAGAGGCGGCGCAGTTCAAGTCGCTCCAAGTGCCTTTTAGCGTTTTGTTCAACGCCTATTTTGTGACTGAGGCTGAACTCGTCAGACTCGGTCTGCAAAGATAGCGTTCATTAGTCCTCATAAGTCGGCTTGTGGGAAGTGATCCGGCTGACTCGGTATCTTCCTTCAAAACTTCTCTATCTCTTACTCCTCGAAACTGTGAGGCGGAGGCATAAGCCTCCGCCTCACAGGGCAAACTGAACGAGGCTACTGACGTGAACTCGCACCTGGTTTGCCGGCATCCGGGTGAGGCATGACGGCGTTGGGAAAGATGTTGGGCACGGGAGCGCTCATCTGCTCTTCGAGCTCAGGGTGCGGGAACGGCTTGCGCGGCATCATGGCGTCGCGCTGGCTGGTGTTCCAGAGGAAGATGGCTTCGAGGATCGCGCCCTGCTCGAGATCGAACTGGTGGAGACGATCGAAGGTATCCATGTCCGAGTGGTGCGTGCGCGTTTCATAGTCCATGGGGTCCTGGATGTACTGGAAGCCGGGCAGGCCGACGGCATCGAAGCCGAGGTGATCGGTACCGCCCGTGTCGCGATAGCTCACGGTGGTCACGCCGAGATCGGCGAGCGGAGCGATCCATTGCTTGAAGATGGGGCCGACAGCCCAGTTCTCCTGCGTGTAGATGCCGCGCACCCTGCCGGTGCCGTTGTCGAGGTTGTAGTAGGCGTCAAGCTTCTTCCACTCGTCGGTAACGGTGAGCGGGCCGCGCTGACGCGCGCTGAAGCTGTTGGAGTCCACGCCGTTCACCGGAGCGAACTTGCCGAAGTGGTTGGTGACGTAACCGACTGAGCCAAACAAGCCTTCTTCTTCACCGCTCCACAGCGCGATGCGGATGGTGCGGCGAGGCTGCACGCCAAGCGCCTTGAGGATGCGCACGGCTTCCATGGCCATGACCGAGCCTGCGCCGTTGTCGGTGGCGCCGGTGCCGGAGATCCAGCTATCGAGATGGCCGCCGACCATGACTACCTCGTCCTTCAGCTTCGGGTCGGTGCCAGGGATCTCGGCGACGGTGTCGAAGCCGTGTTCGTGGTCGCCGGTGAACTTCGTTTCGATGTTGATCTCGGCGGTAACGGGGACGTGCGCGGTGAGCAGGCGAGCGAGGCGGTTGTAGTGCTCGATCATCATAACCGCGTTGGGGATGGTCATTTTGTTTTCAGGCTTCTGCGCGGCCTGGACAAGGTTTGCGCCGTTGTCGTCGAAGATGATGCCGGTGCCGCCGTTGTCGCCACTGTCGCGGGTGGGCGTGATGATGGCGAGCACGCCTTCGCTGGCAAACATCTTCAACGCGGCCTGGCGAAGCTGCATGAGCTTGCGGCGCTGCTCGAGGAGCGCCGCGATGTTGGGCGGGGCTCCTGGGCCTCCTGGTCCACCTGGACGTGGGCCGGCTGCGCCGGGGTAGGTTTCCATGTCCTTGAGCTCGGCGTCTGTGTAGCGATGGAAGAGGGGCTCGGTGATGTCGCCGGTGGGACGCATGGCGCCGAGCAGCACGATCTTGCCGCTGAGCGTGCCCTTCAGCTTGTCGAGATCGCTCTGGTCGTTGAGCGTGACGTAGACCACCGGGCCGCTGACGGGGCCACTGGTTGCGGGCGACCACGGCGCGGCCTGAAGCCAGAGGGGTTCCGGGATCAGGAGTGATCATGCGGCCCCAGGTGTTGATCTGCTGCCAGCCCATACCGAACTCGCCCCAGTCTTCCAGGTGCGAGTTGCTGAGGCCGATGGCGGTGAGGGTGTCGCGGGTCCACTCGTTGGCCTTTTTCATGTTGGGCGAGCCGGTGAGGCGCGGGCCGATGCCGTTGGTGAGAGCGTCCGCGAACTGCATCACCTTGCCGTGCGAGAAGCCTTCAGTGCGGATGCGCGAGTACATCGTGAGGTCGATGTTTTCGATGGCGGGCTGCGCTCCGTAGTAGCTGGGTTCCTTCTTCGGGTCGGAGCCTACATCGGCGGCCGAGACGGCCTTCTTACCCTGCGCCAGAGCGGGGAGGATCATGACCGGGATCAGCGACGCGGCCACGGCAAACCGCGCCCAGTGTGCGCGTGAAGAGAACTTGGAGGGGACAGACGACGGCATGAACAACGCTCCTTGAACTTCCCCCGCGACATGCCAAGGGGAGGCGACTACAGAGTTGGGATCTGAGCGTTCAGGATACGTGAGTTGGTTGGCGAACGTGTCTTGTAAGTCGACTGAAAGCCTTAAAATGGACGCGCTTCCTTACCAGGGCTGCGACACGATCAGGATCAGCCACCTCCGGGTGGTTCGACACCCGGAAGTGGACTGATGGTAAGGAGGTGATGCTGTATGGGCAAGAAGGAGCTTCCCTGGCTCCGCGTCACGATCCACGTCGATTGGCGTTGGATCGCGGCGATTGTCCTTCTCATCCTGACTCTACTAGGGCAGTAGGGTCACAACCCCGGGGCTCGGTTTCCCAGCCCGCCCCGGGCTCAAGTTCAATTTGATGCCTGCGGGCCTTCCGTGTCAACGAAGATTGGGAGATCGGGAATCTACGGCGAAGCAATGAGGGCGAAGCAGCACCGATTCAAGCCGGTAAGCTAAGCCTGATGCATGAAGCTCTTCCCTCCGCGACGGCTTTGCGCGTGGCGCTGCGCCGCGCGGCTCACCAGGTTGTCGATGCCAAGCCGTTGGTGTTTGAAGATCCGCTGGCAGTGCGCATCCTGCCTCCCGGTGCTCGCGAGGAGCTTCGACGCACGCCCGATGCGGATCGGCGGCCGTTCTCTGCCGCATTGCGGGCGTGGATGGTTGGCCGCGCACGCTATGCAGAGGATGTATTGGCGGCGGGGGTTCGCGATCACGGTGTGGAGCAGGTCCTGGTGCTGGGCGCGGGGCTGGATACGTTTGCGTATCGCAATCCCTATCCGCAAGTGAGGGTCTTCGAGGTGGACCATCCGGCGACGCAGGCGTGGAAGCGTGACCTG
>CBDAPS010000013.1:0-137014 GCA_965198545.1 Granulicella sp.
CCTCTTCAGCCGCCATCTGTGCCGCGATGTCCGACAAGGCGGCGTTCGTGAGCGTCGAGATGGCAAGCTGGGTCTGCATCATATCCTGGCCTGCCTGGCGCCGCTGGTCGACCGTTAGCTTGTCAAGCGCCTCCTGCCAGTCAGGAGACAGCATCTTTGCCCGCGTGGCGGTCAGAGAGGAGAGTGTTTGCGTGTACAGATCAGAAGTAGTCATAAGTTTGCTCCACGAAGTGAGTTATTTGGAAGCTTCCACGGCGGCTACGTAGCTGGCCATTTTTCCGATTTCGTCCAGCAATGTCTTCCAGTCAATCTTGGCTTTGGGATCTTGGATCAGCAGTGCGAAGTCGGCCTGTAGCGTCTTGATTGCCGCCTCCGCGGCGTTTGCGCTGGCCAGTACCACGTTCTGCCGAATGTAGGCCTCGCGATCGGAAGCCCACGAAGCCGGAAGTGAGCCTGGCGCTAAAAAGGGCGCTAAGACTTTCGTCTTCTCTTGGGCTTCTAGAGATGCGCTGAGCGAAGTCTCAAGCACATCGCTTAGTAATTTCACGGCGGCTACCTGCAGAGTAAGTGCCCGGTTGATGATGGATGCCCGCTCCTGCAGCAGCTTGTTGAGCGAATGCACTTCGTAACGCGTGACGATGAAGCTGGTTACTGTCCCGGCGTAGTCCTTCACGGTCTTGCCGCCAAACTTCAGCTTCTCAATCTGGGGATTCCAGGCGTTGAGCGAATCAATAAGCGCGTTGACTGAAGTCACCGAGGCGGCGGAAGCTTTCCCGTCCGTCAGGGCGGCGATGGCAGTGAACAGGGAAGCCAGCACGTCGGCATGCGCGTCCAGCTTTTGCAGGTTTGCCAAAATATTTTTATCCACCACGTCATCGGCCGCGAGCGTCGCCGTGCTTTGTGGAGGTGATGCCGCCCTTGCAGCGATGAAGAATGCTGAGTCGGCCGCGATGAAAGCGCTCCCTGCGTCTTTGGTCAGTGTGTGGAAGGAAGCGACATACGCCGTGCCGGCCGCTGCAAAATTGCCGAACTGAGCTAACCGGTCGGAATCGCAGCCGGAAAGCAACGCGCTTGCGGCCACGAAGACTGCAGCCGCGCTTTTTCGGTATTTCATGAGAAGGAGCCTCCACGGAATGGTGACAATGACGCCGAATCGTTACATCCAGCACGCGGTATTTTGCATGTTGGCTGAACGTGTCACTGGTGATGTCTGGTGATCGCTGAAGCAGGCCCGCATAAGGCAGACAACCCGAACGCCACCTCGTTTCTTGTGAACGAAAGCGGAGTCAGGCTGGTTAGAGCAACAGGGTGTTTGGAGCAGCATACGTTGCGTCGACCTCGGGGTCAATCGCGCTGCAAGAATTTCTTGAATGTAACTTCAAAGGGGCATACCTTGACATCAAGGCGTGGGCTGAGACTTCTATGCTGCGACTCAGGAGTTCCAGCCGCGCAAACGGAGTTCGCGCAGAATGATCTCGATCGACCAGTCGAGCGACTCGCAGCCCGAGACGCTGAGGGTTGCATTCTTCTGTGATGGCAGCACATACAAGTCCGCCATTGGCTTTGCGGTGGCGTCGAACTGCGCGCGCACACTTTCTTCCGTTCGGCCGCGTTCGCGCATGTCGCGATAGATGCGCCGGTTCAGGCAGATCTCGTTAGGTGCGTCAACGTAGATCGAGAAGTCGTAAAGCGGCAGCAAATCCTGATAGTGGAGCGCCAGGATGCCTTCGACGATGACGAAGCGGGCAGGCACGACTTCCTCAAAAGCTCCCAGGATGCGCGAGTGCGTTTTAAAGTCATAGATCGGCCGCCGAATGGTTTCGCCGTTTGCCAGACCGCGAACATGCTCGAGGATGAGCTCGCTTTCGAGCGAGTCCGGATGGTCGAAGTTCTGCTTCTCTCGGGCGTCCAGCGGGAACCGGCTGAGATCGCGGTAGTAGAGATCGAGTGGAAAAAGCGTGGCGTTCAGCTGCTCTGCAAGCTCTTTAGCCAGCGTCGTTTTGCCGGAGCCCGAGCAGCCGGCGATGGCGACGAGGATGGGCCGGGCTGGAAAAAAGGATGGATGCGACAACGGGAGCGGAGTGGGGGGCGAGCTCACAACTGACAGTGTAAAGCGCGACAGGACAAGCCGAAGAAGTCCGTTTAGCGGCCAACCATTGCGCCATCTTCGGCGGAAGATCATCCGATGTGGACCCGGTCTGTAAGACTGCCGGTGTACGGTAGCAGCAAACCGCCTTGCATGAAGAAAGACGTTTCCCAATTCGGTGGCGTGAGCCTCGCCATCGCGGCATTCACCTGCTTCGTGCTGGCCGATACCAGCATCAAGGCGCTGAGCCCCTTACGCATCCCTCCTTATGAGGTGGTCGCGGGGATCGGGATGGTTGAAGTGGTTTTCTTGCTCTCTTACCACTTCATCCGGCATGAGGCGGGTACTCTTCGACCACGGAACGTTTTCGCGCAGCTCTTTCGCTCCAGCCTGGATCTCATCAACAACCTCTGTGTCGTGATTGCGCTGAGGCACCTTCCGCTGGCGTTGTTCTACATTCTCGTGTTCCTGGCTCCCGCGGCGACCACAATGATGGAAGCTTTCTTCCTGAACGAGCCGCTGGGATGGAAGCGGTGGCTGGCCGTTACGTGCGGCTTTCTAGGCGTGGTTGTCGCCGTCGATCCGCTGGGCACAACGCGCAGCGGAGATAGGATCGGCTACCTGGCCTGCATGGTGTGCGTGGCATGTTTTTCCACGAACATGGTGTGGTCGCGGCGGCTGACGAGAACGGAAACTCCTCAAAGCCTCGCACTTTTTTCCGCGGTGATGATGGCAGTGTGTGGCTCGACGGGTCTGTTGCTGGATGCGCAGCCGCTGGCCGCGAAGAGCGCAGCCATTCTTACGGGCACGGCTGCCTTCTCAGTCGCCGGCAGCCTGTGTTTCTTTGTGGCGCTCAAGCGGGTCTCCGCGGCAACGGTTTCGCAGTACCACTACACGCAACTGCTGACCGGGGCGCTGGTCGCGTATGCAATGTTTCGCGAAAAGCCGACGGCGTGGATGTATGCCGGGGCGGTGCTGATCGTGGTGTCCGGCTGGTTGGCGGCGAGCATAGCCAGCGCCCGCCGCGAGGTAGCTCCACCGCACTTGGTGGCTGCCGCGGAGAAGTGAGTCGCAGGGCTAGACTGCGGCGGCAACCTGCGGGACGAGAGCTTTCACGAGCGCGGTAAATCGGCCTTCCGCCAGCTTGCCCACTTCCATCACGTCCGCGTGGTCCAGAGCTTCCCCGGAAACTCCCGCCGCCGGATTGGTGACCAGCGAGATGCCGAGTACTTCGAGCCCCATATGGCGGGCGACGATGACCTCATGCACGGTGCTCATGCCGACCAAGTCAGCGCCCAGGGTGCGGAAGGCGCGGATCTCGGCTGGAGTTTCGTAGCTTGGGCCGAGAACAGCGAGGTAGACGCCTTCAGGAAGTGCGAGACCCTGCTTCGCGGCTTCCGCTTTGGCAAGCTCCCGCAGGGCAGGCGAGTACGCCGTTGTCATATCGAAGAAGCGCTGCCCGGCGCCGGCCTTGCGCGCCCAGCGGGGCTCATTGGGACCGAGCGCGGCGTTGTGCCCGGTCATGTTGATGTGATCAGAGATGACGACGAGCGAGCCTGCGGGAAAGTTGGGGTCAATGCCTCCCGCAGCGTTGGTAACGATGAGGCTCTTGCAGCCGAGCAGACCGAGCACGCGCGCGGGATACGTGACTTCGTCCATGGGGTAGCCTTCATAAGCGTGGACGCGGCCTTGCATGACGGCTACCGGCACGCCCGCGATGTGCCCGATGACGAGCTTGCCGGCGTGGCCCTCCACGGTGGACTGCGGCCAGCCGGGAATCTCCGCGTAGGGTATAGCAACGGCGTTCTCCACCTGCGTGGCAAAGTCGCCGAGGCCCGAGCCGAGAATGATGCCGAGGACGGGCTGGACTTCGGTCTTGAGGAAGATGTGCGTGAGCGCCTGCGTGGCGCGTGTGAACTGGTTGGGGGTCTGTGCGGACGGCTGCTCGGGCATGGGTTACATCACTCCGGCGCGACCAGAAAAGAACCTGTGCACGCCCAGGCACTATCGTAACGAATCTCTGCGAAAATTCCCTTGAAAATGGCCTTCGCGAACAGTACCGTGGAGCCCAACCTAGAAACATTCACGAGGTTTCCCTTGAGCCGAGTACGCTTGCTGGTCGGGACACGTAAAGGCGCGTTCATCCTTACCTCTGACGAGGAGCGGCGCGAATGGGCCGTCGCTGGGCCGCACTTCGCAGGATGGGAGATTTATCACCTGAAGGGCTCGCCGGTGAATCCGGATCGGCTGTATTGCTCGCAATCGAGCGGATGGTTTGGCCAGGTGATCCAGCGCTCTGACGATGGCGGTGCTACCTGGACGCCCGTGGGCAACGAGTTTACCTATGACGGTGTGCCGGGGACGCACCAGTGGTACGACGGCACCGCGCATCCCTGGGAGTTCAAACGGGTGTGGCATCTGGAGCCTTCGCTGACGAACCCGGATACGGTATACGCCGGCGTGGAGGATGCTGCGCTGTTCCGATCCACGGATGGCGGCAGTAGCTGGCAGGAGTTATCTGGCCTGCGAAAACATGGCACCGGGCCCGCGTGGCAGCCGGGAGCAGGCGGCATGTGCCTGCACACGGTGATTCTCGATCCAAGAGACCAGCGAAGGATGGTGATTGCGATATCGTCAGCGGGTGCATTTCGCACTGATGACGGCGGAGAGACATGGAAGCCGATCAACAAGGGGCTGGTCTCGGCGCACATTCCCGACCCGGATGCTGAGGTGGGTCATTGCGTCCATCACATCGCCATGCATGCCAGCCGCCCGGATGTGCTGTTCATGCAGAAGCATTGGGACGTGATGCGCAGCGACAATGGCGGCGAGCTTTGGCGGGAGGTGAGTGGGAATCTGCCCACGGACTTCGGCTTCGTCATCGATGTGCATGCGCATGAACCGGAGACGATCTATGTGCTGCCGATCAAGAGCGACAGTGAGCACTTCCCGCTAGACGGCAGGCTGCAGGTGTTTCGCAGCCGGACCGGGGGTGGCGAATGGGAGGCGTTGACAAACGGACTGCCGCAGCGGGACTGCTATGTGAACGTGTTGCGCGACGCCATGAGCGTGGACAGCTTGCCGGAGTGCGGCGTGTACTTTGGCACCACAGGCGGCCAGGTGTATGCCTCGGCCGACGGGGGCGATCACTGGCAAGCGATCGTACATGACCTACCGGCGGTGTTGAGCGTGGAAGCGCAGACGCTTCCATGAATGGGGTGGAAGGCGCGCTGGTGCGCGTGGAGTTGCCAGCGCATCTGCGAACGCTGGCTGGGGTGGGACGCGAGGTGCAGGTGCTGGTCGCAGGAGATGTCACGCTGGAGGCTGTGCTCGATGCACTGGAGGCGAGCTGGCCGATGCTGTGTGGAACGATTCGCCACCATACGACGAAGCAGCGAAGGCCTTTTCTGCGCTTCTTTGCGTGTGAGCAGGATCTTTCGCTTTGGAGCACGACTGATATCCTGCCGGAGCGAGTTTCAAGCGGCGAGGAGCCGCTGCTGGTGATCGGAGCCGTTGCGGGCGGGTAGTCGACCGGCGGAATGTCGCCACCGAGTGCTATTGAAAAAGGAAAAGGTCTAACGCGGTGATGCCGTATTTGCCTTCTGCTTTTCGGCTCGCTTGTCAAAGGCGGTACGGGAGCGCTCGATCTTCACGAGATTCGCTTCGGCCCAGAGCCAGACACCGCAGAAGGCTGCTCCGAGGCTTTCTCCCAGCTCAGTAAGCTCGTAATCGACGTGTGGCGGGATGACGGGGTGAACTGTGCGGGTGACGAGACCGTCGCGCTCCATCTGGCGAAGGGTTTGTGTCAGCATCTTCTGGCTGATGCCGGAAACGTGTTCCGCGATACGGCTGAAGCGCAAGCAGCCGTGCTCTTCGAGCGTTTCAAGGATGAGCATGGTCCACTTATCGGCGACGCGGTCGATAACCTCCGTGACGAGGGCTTCGACTCTCGGGTCGGGGGTGGGGTACTTCGGTCTGTCCGTCTTTTTCGTCTTCAATTAAATACTTTCTAGAAAGTAAGTAGGGAAGGAAATAGTGCCTACTTTCCAGCAGAGAGTGTTAGCGCTAGAGTCAATCGTAGCACCGGCAGACTGCTTCAAGGCGAGGCGGGTGCGAAGGAGAAGTCGATGGAACACACAGGCAATACGATCTTCATCACGGGCGGCGGTTCAGGCATCGGGCGCGGTATCGCAGAGGCGTCGCAGAAGGCGGGCAACACGGTCATCATCTCGGGCAGGCGCAAGGAAAAGCTGGACGAAGTGACGGCAGCCAACCCCGGTATGCACTCGGTGGTGCTCGACATAGAGAACCCGGACAGCATCGCGGCGGTGGCGAAGGAACTGGTCGCGAAGTTTCCGAAACTGAACGTGGTGATCAACAACGCGGGCATCATGAGCATCGACAACGTGAGCAATCCGGTGGATGACGCGAAGGCTGTATCCACGATTACGACGAATCTGCTGGGGCCGATGCGAGTTACTTCGGCGTTCATCGAGCACCTGAAGGCGCAGCCTGCGGCGGCGATCGCGTACACGACCTCAGGTCTGGCATTTACACCGCTGGCGGCTTCGGCGGTGTACTGCGCGACCAAGGCGGCGATTCACTCCTATGTACTTTCGCAGCGGTACCTGCTGAAAGACACGAAGGTGAAGGTGATCGAGATTGTGCCGCCTTACGTGCAGACAGAACTGGGCGGCGAGCGGCAGAAGTCCGATCCCCGCGCGATGCCGCTGGATGAGTACATTGCGGAGACGATGAAGCTGCTGAACACGGGCGCTGACGAGATTCTTGTCGAGCGCGTGCTGCCTCTGCGCAATAACGCGGGGCCGAACGAGCATCAGTTTGTGGCGAAGTTCAACGACATGATGAAGGGCCATTAAGGCGAGTGAAAAGAAGGAAACGCCGGCCTTTGTGGCCGGCGTTTTTGTTTGTGGCTGAGGCTATTTGAGCAGCATGCTGACAATGCTTGCGGACATCAGGTTGGCCATGGTGCCGGCCAGCATGGCTCGCAGGCCGAGCTTGGCAAGCTCGTTACGGCGATGCGGGATCAGTGCGCCGATGCCGCCGATCTGCATGCCCACCGAACCGAGGTTGGCGAAGCCGCAAAGCGCGAAGGTAGCAATCGCGAGCGTGCGGACGGAAATGGCTCCGCTCTTGGCGAGTGTGCCGAGCTGCGTGTAGGCGATGAACTCGTTGAGCACGGCACGGGTGCCGATCAGGTTGCCGACGATAGGGGCATCGTGCCACGGGATGCCGATAAGCCAGGCGATCGGAGAGCAAAGCACCCCAAGAGCGTTGCCGAGCGAATGCGGGAAGCGGATATGTCCGTGCGCCCAGAGGTAGTCGGACGTCCCGAGCATCATGGCGTTGATCAAGCCCACGATGGCAAGGAAGCTGATCAGCATGATGGCGACGTTCCAGGCGAGGTTGCCGCCATCGATCGTTCCCCGTGCGATGGAGCCGATGAGGTTTTCGTTCTTGTGCTCCTCGTTTTCGCTCATGTGGACGGTGCCCATGGTTTCGGGCACTTCGGTTTCGGGGACCAGCATTTTGGAAATGAGGATGGTTCCCGGCGCGGTCATGATCACGGCGGAAAGCAAATCCTGCGCGCGGATGCCGAAGAGAATGTAAGCAGCCATGATGCCGCCCGAAACGTGCGCCATGCCGGAGGTCATGATGGTCATCAGTTCTGAGCGCGTGGCTCCGCCGAGGAACGGGCGGATGGTCAGCGGAGCTTCCGTCTGGCCCATGAAGATGGAGGCGGCTACGTTGGTGGACTCCGCGCCCGAGGTGCCCATGGTCCGCTGCATGATCCACGCGACCACTTTGATCACCTGCTGCATGATGCCCAGGTGGTAGAGCATGGCAAAGAGGGCGGAGACGAAGATGATGGTCGGTAGGACGGCGAACGCGAAAACGGCTACGGGGCTGGCAGGGATGCCTAGCGCGCCGAACACCATCGAGGAGCCATCGGTCGCGTGGCTGAGCAGCGCTGTGACGGCGCTGGAACCAACCTGCAGAATCTTCTGCCCGTACGTCCACTTGATGACCAGAAACGCGAAGAATAATTGGAGGCCGAGGCCCCAGGCGACCGTTCGCCACTTGATCGCTTTGCGATCCGTGGAGAGAGCGTAGGCAACGCCAAGAAAGACAATCAGGCCAAGCAGACCGGTAAATCGGGCCAAAGAGGACGCTCCGGATGGGGCAAGTGGGATACGGCGAGTGTACCGGGTGCGAGCCGTGTCCGCCTAGTTCGCTTAGAACCTGCCAGCCTGTATCGTCTCGCGAATGAGCGGCTCGGGTGAAAAGGGGGTGGCGGCCAGCCTCACCGTCTCCTGCAGCATGCGGTATGGTTCGTCCAGTAGCGCTTCGTCTTCGCTGAAGAGTGTGAAGACCGGCTGGCCTTTTTCGAGCTTCTGCCCGAGCTTCGCGTGGGACTCGATTCCCGCGTGGGCACTGACGGGGTCGCCTGGGTTGGCGCGGCCTGCGCCGAGGCGCTGTACGGCCCAGCCGACCTGCTTGCAGTCCATTCCGGCGAGATAACCAGCCCGCGATGCGTGGAGAACGCGCGTCGCTTTTGGCTTGTGGAACGCGGCGGGGTTCGTGAAGACGGAGATGTCGCCGTCCTGCGCGATGGTGAGCTTGCACCATGCGTCGTAGGCAGCACCCGAAAGCATGAGTTCGTCGGCCAGCTGCGCACCGGCTTCGGGCGAGGCGCTCTTGCCCGCGAGGAAGAGCATCCAGCCGGAAAGGATGTTGGAGAGCTCGATGAGGTCTGCGGACATGGGATGCCGGGCTTCGCGGGTGCGGGCCTGAAGGATATCGAGGCACTCCCAGACTTCGACCCAGTTGCCGCTGAAGCGGCCGAATGGCTCGTCCATGGTGGTGAGCAGCGCTACAGTGCGGGTTCCCGCGCGTTCGCCGGTCTCCACCATCAGCCCGGCGAGTTGCTTCGAGGCTTCATAGCTCGGCATGAACGCGCCCGAACCGACCTTGACGTCCAGCACCAGTCCGCGAATATCTTCGGCGAGCTTTTTGCTCATGATGCTGGCGGTGATCAGGTAGGGGGACTCGACCGTCCCGGTGTGGTCGCGCAGCGCATACAGGATGCGGTCGGCCGGAACGAGGCGCGGCGTTTGGCCCATCATCACGGCGTGGCACTCGCGCAGCACTTCGGTCATGCGAGCCAGCGAGAGCTGCGTGTTGAAGCCGGGGATGGTTTCCAGCTTGTCCAGTGTTCCTCCCGTATGTCCGAGGGACCTGCCGGAGATCATTGGGACGGAGATGCTGGGCGTGCCCTCCAGTCCGGCTGCTGCCAGGACGGGCGCGATGAGCAGCGAGCTCTTATCGCCGACTCCGCCGGTGGAGTGTTTGTCGACTGTAAAGGTATCGCCGAGCAGCTTGCTATCGAAGACTTCGCCCGAGTAGCGCATGGCGGAGGTCAGGTCGGCGAGTTCGCGGGGCGAAAGGCCGCGCTGAAAGACTGCCATGAGGAAACTGCCGATCTGGGCGTCGGTCACTCGCTCGCTTGCGGGCAGCGGAGCGACGGGGCCGTCAGCCGTAATGGCAGGATTGCCGCGATGCCTGGCTTCGTCGCTGCGTACGACCGCGCTGACGAATGCCTGAACTTCGGCTGTGGAGAGCTCCGCGCCATCACGCTTGTGGAGGATGACGTCAAGTGGATAGATGATCTGGCTTTGCTGCTGGGCCATGTTGCTACTTTGCTTTCGAGTCGGGTGACAGAAATTCAAGGCGGAAAGCGTGCGGCAGGAGTTCGCCAAGTGTTGTCTCCTCAGGCTCGCCGCCCTGGCCGGGATAGAGGATGAGTGTTGCATCGTCGCCGAACTCCGAGAGGGTTTGCCGGCAGGCGCCGCAGGGCATGGAGGTCGCGCCATTCAGATTGGCTACGGCCACAGCCCGCAGGCGAATGGCGGGGCCGCGCTCCGAGACAGCTCGCACGACAGCCGCCTGCTCGGCGCAACTGGTGAGGCGATAGGAGCAGTTTTCGACGTTGCAGCCGGCGATTGTGGTGCCATCGGTCAGCAAAAGCGCAGAGCCAACGCGGAAGTGGCTGTAGGGCGAGTAGGAGTTCTGCGCGGCTTCAGTCGCCAGCTTACGCAGCCGTTGCTTGTCGGCTTCAGAGAGTGGGTCTTGCGAGGCGGGAGTGGGTGCGAACGCGGCCATGTGAGTCGTTTAGCCTAGTCGCTATGCCGCGCCGTTGCAAGCGAGAGAACATTCGAGGCTAATGGGCGGATTGGGCATCTATAGAGGAGAATGCCTCCCGCGACAGCCACAACAAAAACACCCGCCGAGCAGCAACAGTCAATTGACTCCCGCCCGAACCTGGTGCTCGCCATCTGCTGCATGAGCCTGCTGCTGGTGGGCATGGACGTCACCATCGTCAACGTGGCGCTGCCAGTGATCCAGCGGGAACTGCACGCGACACTCGCGCAATTGCAGTGGATCATCGACGCCTACACGCTGGTCGTCGCCAGCCTTTTGCTGCTCGCCGGGTCCATCTCAGATCGCGTGGGCCGCAGGCGCATCTTCCAGATCGGCCTCACGGTGTTCTCGCTGGGCTCGCTGCTGTGCAGCCTCGCGCCCAACATCGAAACACTCATCGCCTTTCGCGCGGTTCAGGGGCTGGGCGCTTCCATGCTGAACCCGGTGGCGCTTTCCATCATCGCCAATGTCTTCCCCGATCCGAGGGCCCGTGCGCGAGCAGTGGGCGTCTGGGGCGCCGTTGCCGGTGTGTCCCTGGCGGTGGGTCCACTGCTGGGTGGGGCGTTGACGCAGACGGTCGGCTGGCGAGCCATCTTCTGGATCAATCTGCCCATCGGGGCAGCGGCCCTCCTGCTGGCGGCGAAGTTCGTGCCGGAGTCCAAGGCTCCGAAGCCTCGTGGTCTTGACCCCATCGGACAGTCGCTGATCTTCGGCACGCTGGCGTCGCTGACCTACGCCGTCATCGAAGGTCCTCGCATGGGATGGCAATCACCGATGATCATCGGGCTGTTTGTTGCGTCCGCGATTCTTCTGACGGGCTTTGTCTGGTGGGAGCTTCGGCGCAAGTCGCCGCTGGTGGATCTGCGCTTCTTTCGCAGCGTGCCGTTTGCCAGCGCCACGGTGATCGCGCTGCTGGCCTTCTCCTCGTTCTCGGGATTTCTCTTTCTCAACGCGCTTTATCTACAGCAGGTGCGCGGCTTGTCGCCGTTTCACACCGGCCTGTGTACCCTGCCTGTCGCCGTCGTGTTGATGGTCTGTGCGCCGCTTTCCGGCAGGCTGGTCGCTTCGCATGGGCCGCGTCCGTCACTGCTGATCACCGGCGTGGGCTTCATGCTGAGCACGCTGATGCTCACACGCCTGAGTCCTGCCACACCCATCGTTTGGCTTCTGCTGGCGTACACGTTGTTCGGCCTGGGACTGGGAATGGTGAACCCTCCCATCACGAACAGTGCCGTGGCGGGCATGCCACTTTCACAGGCAGGCGTGGCTGCGGCGATCGCCTCTACCGGCCGGCAGGTGGGCGCCGCGCTGGGAGTAGCGATCACGGGTACAGTGGTTAGCGGAGGCCACAGCCGCGGTTCGCAGTTTACGCAGGCTACCCACGCGATCTGGTGGGCGATGTGCGCGGCGGGAGTGTTGATCTTCGGGCTGGGCCTGGCTGCAAACACTCCCTGGGCCAGGACGAGCACCGAGCGAGTGGCCGCGCTGCTGAAAGCCGAAGAGGGTACCTAGCCGCTGGGATTGCAAAACTTTAGGACTGCAAGACCGCGCCTTCGATTACGACGTTTTGAACAGTAACCCAGCGGGGCGGGAAAACAGCGCCTCCTGTTTGCATCGAATGGGATGGGTAGCGATGATGCTGCCATGCCGCGGAGGAGCGGCCGCAGGTGCCGTCCAAGTCCGCCGCTAAAACGACCAAGCCGCGCTCGCAGAAGATCAAGGCGGCTGTTCCGTCGGCTTCTGCAGCAGAGGCCGTGTCCGTCGACGCGCTGTCGCTCTTTCACCCCGTCACACAGGAATGGTTCCGCGCTGTTTTTGAGACGGTGACGCCGCCGCAACGTGAAGGCTGGCCGGCGATCTCGCGCGGAGAGTCCACGCTGATCCTTGCGCCCACCGGCACGGGCAAGACACTGACCGCGTTTCTGTGGTGCCTGGATCGGCTGATGCTACGGGAGCCCGCTCAAACCGAGGGCTGCCGCGTGCTTTACCTCTCTCCGCTGAAGGCCCTTGCGGTGGACGTGGAGCGGAACCTGCGCGCGCCGCTGCAGGGCATCGCCAACATGGCCCAGCGGCAGGGCGTGCCGGTACACATCCCGGAGATCAGCGTGCGCACGGGGGACACCTCTCCCAAGGACCGTGCGAGGTTTGCGAAGCACCCTGGCGAAATCCTGATCACCACGCCGGAGTCTTTGTACCTGCTGTTGACCAGCAACGCGGGTGAGGGGCTGCGCTCGGTCGAGACGGTCATCATCGACGAGATCCATGCGCTCGTGCCCACCAAGCGCGGCGCGCACATGGCGCTTTCGCTGGAGAGGCTGGAGGCGCTGTGCGGACGCAGGCTGCAGCGCATCGGGTTGAGCGCTACGCAGCGGCCGCTGGAGGAAGTAGCGAGGTTTCTGGGCGGAGCGGAAGGAGCAGCAAGTCAGCAAGTCAGCGAGTTAGCCAGTCAGCGAGTCGGCAAGTCGACAAAGGCGCCGAGGCTGGCGGCGGATGCTCCTGCCAGGGCCGAACTGGCCGTTGCCGAGATGACCGACGCGCTGGATACGGACGAGATTCCGAACACGGACTCCGCGCCGAACGCACCGCGCTACCGGCCCGTGACCATCGTGAACGCCGGCGCTCGCAAAGTATTGGAGCTGACCGTGGAAGTGCCCGTGGAGGACATGGCGAAGCTGGGGGAGATCAACGACCTTCCCAGTGGGCCGGCCTCGCAGGGGCCCAAGCGCACGAGCATCTGGCAGAGCATCCATCCTCGGCTGCTGGAGATCGTGCGCGGGCGCACCTCCACGCTGATTTTTGTGAATGCTCGTCGAGTGGCCGAGCGGCTGGCCGGCGCTCTGAATGAACTTGCCGGTGAGCCCATCGCCCGCGCCCATCATGGCTCGTTGGCCGCCGCGCAAAGGTCGGAGATTGAAGAGCTGCTGAAGGCTGGCAGGATCAAGGCGCTGGTCTGCACGTCGTCCCTGGAGCTTGGCATTGATATGGGTGCGGTCGATCTCGTGGTGCAGATTGAAGCGCCGCCTTCTGTCGCCAGCGGCATGCAGCGCATCGGCCGCGCGGGTCACCAGGTGGGTGCGCCTTCCGCAGGCATCATCTTTCCGAAATATCGTGCTGACCTGATCGCCTGCGCCGCTGTGACGCAGGCGATGCATCAAGGTCATGTGGAGTCCACACGCTTCCTGCGCAATCCGCTGGACGTGCTTGCGCAGCAGATGGTGGCCACCATCGCGCACCCGCCGCTGCCGCCGAAGACCATTGAACAAAAAGCTGCCACGAAGAAACGAGCCGCGAGCGCTCGCAAGTTGGCCGATGGCAGCGGCTTTACGGCGCTGGAGGATATCGAAGACTCGCCGGGCATCAGCTATGACGCGCTGCTGGCTATGGTGCGCAGCGCGGCGCCGTTCGCGGGCTTGAGCGTTGCAGTGTTTGAAGGCGTGCTGGATATGCTGGCCGGGCGGTATCCGTCGGACGAGTTCGCAGAGCTGCGACCGCGCGTGACCTGGGACCGTCAGCGCAACTGGATTACCCCGCGCGGCGGTGTGAAACGCATTGCCATTCTGAACGGCGGGACCATTCCTGACCGAGGGCTGTATGGCGTGTTCCTGAGCGGCGCGACCAAGCCGCTGCGGGTGGGGGAGCTGGACGAGGAGATGGTCTTCGAGGCGCGTACCGGTGACACGTTTGTGTTGGGAGCGTCCACCTGGCGGATCGATGAGATTACGCACGACCGGGTGCTGGTGTCGCCTGCCCCGGGCGAGCCGGGCAAGATGCCGTTCTGGCACGGTGATGCCGCAGGCCGGCCCATCGAGTTTGGCCGGTGCATCGGAGCGCTGGTTCGTGAGCTGCGCGAACTGCCGCGCTCGGTAGCGATCACACGGCTCGTGCGGGAGCATGACCTGGACGAGAAGGCCGCCGAGAATGTGCTGCGCTACCTCGCGGACCAGGAGATGGCCACGCAGCAGGTGCCTGACGACCGCACCATCGTCATCGAGCGCGTCCGCGATGAGCTGGGCGACTGGCGTGTGTGCCTCATGACGCCCTTTGGCAGCCGGGTGCACGCGCCCTGGGCCATGGCCGCGAGCGCTCGTGTGAAGGCCGCAGGCCTGGATGCCGAGGTCATGTGGAGCGAAGACGGGTTCGTTCTGCGCTTCCCCGAAACCGACTCTCCGCCCGATGTGGACGTGCTGCTGATGGAGCCGGAAGAGGCTGTGCAGCTGGTGATGCAGCAGCTTGGATCCACCGCGCTGTTTGCCGCGAAGTTCCGCGAAGCGGCCGCCCGCGCGCTGCTGTTGCCGCGCCGCAGAGCGGACGGTCGGACGCCGCTGTGGCAGCAGCGCAAGCGGGCCTATGACCTGCTCAGCGTTGCCTCGCGCTACGCCAGTTTCCCAATGCTGCTGGAGGCGTATCGCGAGTGCCTGCGCGATGTATTCGACCTGCCGGCGCTGCAAGAGACGCTGCGGGCGGTCTCGTCGCGGCAGTTGCGCGTCCATGTGGTGGACACGCGCACACCTTCGCCCTTTGCGGGCGCGCTGCTGTTCAGCTACGTTGCCAACTACATCTACGACGGCGACGCCCCGCTGGCCGAGAGGCGGGCACAGGCGCTCAGCATCGATCAGGACCAGCTTCGCGAGCTGCTGGGCGATGCTGACCTGCGCGAGCTGCTCGATGTCAATGCGATCGAGGAAACCGAAGAGCAGTTGCAGTGCACGGTTGATCCGTACAAGGCGCGGTCCCTGGATGGCGTCCACGATCTGCTGCTGCGCCTGGGCGACCTGACGCGCTCGGAGTTGGCGGTACGCTCGCAGGCATTCGATGTAGATGCCGCGCTGGAGCGGCTGATGCGAGCGCGTCGCGTTTTGGAGTTGATGGTCGCGGGTGAGAAGCGGGTGCTGGCCGTGGAAGACGCCGGGCGCCTGCGCGATGCGCTGGGGGTGCCCCTGCCTCCGGGCCTGCCCACGGCGTTTCTGGAGGCGGTCCCTGACGCGTTGCTGGATGTTGTCCGGCGCTTTGCACGTACGCATGGCCCGTTCACCACCGCGGATGTCGCGCGGCGTTTCGCGCTGCCCACCGAAAGCGTGGAAGCTGTGCTGCAGCGGCTGGTCGGCATAGGGCGTGTCGCGGAGGGCGGCTTCCGCCCGGGCGGCACGGTGCGCGAGTGGGTGGACGCCGAAGTCCTGAGGACGATCCGTCGCAAGAGCCTGGCGCGGCTGCGCAAGGAAGTGGAACCCGTTGCCCAGCGCACGCTGGCGCGGCTGTTCACGCGCTGGCAAGGAACCTTGCAGCCGCGGCGTGGACTGGATGCGCTGCTGGATGTGATCGAAAACCTGCAGGGCGCGCCGCTGCCCGCGTCGCTGCTGGAAACCGAGATTCTGCCTGCGCGTATCGCGGGCTACAAGCCAGCGGATCTGGATACGTTGATCGCCGCGGGCGAGGTGATATGGGCGGGCCTCGAGCCGCTGGGCGAGCACGATGGGCGCATCGCGCTGTATCTCGCGGAGAGGCTGCCGCTGCTGTGGCCTCCGGACAGGATTCAGGGTTCAGGGCCCAGGGTCCAGAAGGCGGACGATGCAAGCAAGCTGAGCGAGCGAGAAGAGCAGATCATCGCCTACCTCCGTTCGCACGGAGCCAGCTTCTTTCAGCAACTGCATGATGGCGTGGGTGGGGGTTATCCCGGCGAAACGCTGGAGGCTCTGTGGTCGCTGGTCTGGCGAGGGCTGCTGACCAACGACGCCGTCCACGCGCTGCGTGCGTACTGCGAGCGGCCCGATGGCAGCCGGGGGCGCAACGCGAAGCCTCAGCGCCGAGTGCATGTGCAGACGGGCTTTCGCTCGCGTCGTACCACGCCACCCACCGCGCAGGGCCGCTGGAGCCTGAACGCGGTCGCCTTCGATGCGTCGCGGCTGGAGCCCGCGCAGACAACGGCGTGGTCGCATGCTATCGCGCAGCAGTTGCTCACGCGCTATGGCGTGGTGTTTCGCGAGACGGCCCACGCGGAGAACCTGCCCGGCGGCTTCTCCGCCGTGTATGACGTTCTGAAGGCGCTGGAGGAAAGCGGCCGCGTGCGTCGCGGCTACTTCGCTGCCGACTTGGGCGCGACGCAGTTCGCCATGCCGGCGGCTGTCGATCTGCTGCGCTCGCTGCGCACGGAAGCCAATGACGATGAGCATGAGGTGGTGCAGCTAGCCGCCACCGACCCTGCGAATCCCTACGGCACGCTGCTGCGCTGGCCTGCGGCGCCGCAAGAAGGAGAGGCCGGCTCGTCGCTGACGCGTTCTGTCGGCGGCAGGGTGGTGCTGGTGGATGGCGCGCTGACGGCCTACCTGCGCCGCGGCAATCCTAATGTGCAGGTGCTGCTGCCGGAGGAAGAGCCGCAGCGCTCGCAGGCCGCGCGCGCGCTGGCGGAGTTCTTCGTCGGCACCGTGCAACGCGAAGAAGCTGAGGGCAATCGCGGGCGAGGCGGGCTGCTGATCGTCTCGATCAACGGCGTGCCCGTGGCCGAGCACCCGCTGTCACGCTTCCTGCTCGATGCCGGCTTCCACGCCGGACCGATGGGGTTCAACGTGAGACGGAATCTGCCGCAACTGCCGCGCGCGGCTGTTCCGGAAGTACGCGCCTGACGGGGCTACGCTGGGGATCACACGGGTACACCCCCTCTTGGCACCGGGGTACTTTGGCGCTAAGTTCTTTCTGGATAACGGTTTGCAGACACCTACCCGCCGCAAAGTATTGAGGGCAAACGGGTTATCCGCAAAGTCTTCAAAACAGGAAGGTTAGTGGAACCTGGGGAAGAACGTCCCTGGTCCGCGAGTTTGTCCTACTCCGATTGTAGAAAGTTGGAGAAATCAACATGCAGAAAGTTTTGTGCGCGGATGTCTCCTGCTTTGTTGCGGTTACGTGGGTGAAGGGTGGACCGTGGACTTGACTGGAATTGCCGCTCGGCCGCCCGCTACATCCGATGTACCGCCAACTGGTTTATCGTCGACCTTTCGGCTCGTGTCGAAACACCTGCTCGAGCGGCACGCCGAAGACCAGCGCGACCTTGAAGGCGGTTTCGAGCGAGGGTGAGTACTTGTCCTGCTCGATGGCGATCACCGTCTGCCGCGTGAGGCCGATGCGGTCGGCGAGATCCTGCTGCGTCAGGCCGTTGGCCGCACGGAGCTCGCGGAGCTGGTTGCGAATGGAGGGCATTAGAGCGTCCTCCGATAGGCTACGATCTGCGTCACGGTCTTGACGATATCCGCCACGACTAGCATGCCGAAGAAGGCGCTGAGGAAGTGCAGGCCAACCCAGCTCGCGTTCATCGGGAACTGGCCGAGGCTGGCGTGGAGCCAGAGCGCACCGAGCCCGAGCACCATCAGCGAGGCGAGCGCGAAATAGCCCGCCCGGTAGCCGCGAAGTTCGATCAGCTTGTCGCGCTCGTCCGTCCTGCGATTGCGGGTGAAGGCCGCGATGAGGCCCTGAATAACAATCTGCAGCACGATGATGCCGAGGATCATCAGGGCCACCTTGCCGACGGAGTTTCGTCCGTGCAGAAAGAAGTACGGGCCGTACACCCCTAGCTCTGCGATCAATGAGCCGTAAAGGGATTTTTCCTGGTAAGAGAGGCTGGCCATCGTTTGTCTCCTTGTCAAAGATGTTGGACATAATATACTTGACACACACGTCCAATAACGTTGACACTGGCTATGCCGTGACAGGGCTAGCGCTAATTGCGTTTCTATGTGGCCTTTTCTTGCATGGGGCATATTCCCCATGTACCAGTGCTATTCAGCGTGGGAGGAGTGTACAGAACGCAAATCGTAGTCTCGTGGTGATCCGCAAAAATGTCGTCGTAAGTAATACGACCGCCAACAGCCAGAACCCAAAACCAGATCGCACTGGCTCAGTGTTTTGAAAGGTGGAGAGGACTTCAGATTTCCCGAAATTGGGAATCCTAGCACCATTCATCAAAGTTCCTTCGAACTTTTGGTCGGTATCCAGATGCTCGATTTGATATTGAAGGTAATCCCAGTTAGTGGGGCGTTGCCATTCATACAGATGGGTATGAACCTTGACGTGAAGAGCGGGGGAGTTGCCAAAGTTTCTGAAGTGCAAGAGCCAAGTAGGGGCGAAACCCTCTTTAGGTATTGTGATCGGATTGTCGGCATCCGTGATATCCAATCCGACCCAAGCTCTTTGCTGTGCTTTGGCGTTTTTAGTGTTGATCACGTTCGCGGTTTTAGCGGCGTCCCACTGTCCCTTGTAGACAACGACTGCGCAAACGCCGGCCGCAAGAGCACCAGCCTCAAGGAACACCTTCCACCATGGGGTATCGTTGGGCTTGCAGTAAGTTTTATTCTGTTGTGGTTCGGTTGGCATAATCTTAGACGCGAGCGGCGTCTTATCCTCGCTTCCGCCGCTTTCTTCGCTGGCCTGTTCGCTTGGACCGTGCTGCTTTGCCAACTGTTGGGCGTGTCGCCTACGCTCTGATCTGTTCATGAAAGGGATAAGGACTCCATGACACCCGAATACCACGAAGGCCCGGAAGCCACGAAGCGTTTTGAGCAGGGGATGTCTAGGCTGTTCAAAGTACAGAAAGAGACGCTGAAAGACAAGCCTCTCCCCCCGAAGTTGAAGCACAGCGTACGCAAACCGCAAACACAAGATCGGCAAGGGGCCTAGCGTTTCCCACGCCCCTGCCGTTTCCTAGTGTGCCAGTAGCGCCCCGGTGAGTTCGCCGTAGGTGAGCCGCTTGCCGAACACTCCGGCCATCACGTTCTCGAAGCGCATACGGTCGTTGCAGTCCTTGCGGCTGTTGTAGCGGAACATCTGCTCGTCAATGTAGCGCATCAGGTGGAACGGCTCGACAGCGATATAGGTGCCGCCCAACGAACGCTTTAGCATCGCCCAGAAAGACTCGATTCCGTTCGTGTGTACATGCCCACGTACATAAGCCTCGGCATGATTGATGATCTCGTGCGTTAGCTGGGTGCCCTTGTAAGCGTGTAGTTCATCCGTCATCAGCGTTGACTCGGGAGCGATATGCGTCTCGATGATGTTGTGCAGAGTCTCGCGGCTGCGCTCCTCTACGACGCCCGCACGGACCTTACCGCCACGCTGGAGCATACCGACGACAATAGCCTTACCGCGACCGCCCTGAGTACCGCCCAGCTTCGCACGCTTGCTGGCGTGCATGTTCTTAACCTTGCCGCCTACGAACGTCTCATCCATTTCGATAACGCCAGAGAGCGGGGTGCTGTCATCCTCGTGCATCGCGTGACGAATCCGCTGGAGCATGAACCATGCCGTCTTCTGTGTAACGCCCAACGAGCGGTGAATCTCATAGCTGGAGATGCCGTTCTTGCAATTCGCTAGCATCCACATCGCGCCCATCCACTTGTCCAGCGAGATCGGGCTGTCTTCCATCACCGTGCCGACTTTGATGGTGAACTGCTTCTTGCAGCCCTTGCACGACCAGATGCTACGGGTGGAGATGAACGAGTGCTTTTCAGAGCCGCAACGTGGGCAGCTAACGACGCCATCTTCCCACCGGAGCTTCACTGCGTACTCAAAGCAACGCTGAGGTTCAGAGAAGTAGATGATTGCGTTTTGCAGTGTGTTCGGCGCGTCCATGTATTAAGATTAGGACGAAACAGTTTGTGTGTCAAGTATATTATGTCCAAGATGTTTGACATGACGACCGTAACAAGCGGATTGGGCTATGTCAAATATTTAGGACATAACTGATCATTGGGGCCGCAGGGGCCTGGGATGGGATCGCCGGAGCGTAGCATTCTGAAAGGAGATGTTTATGACATGGACCGGCTGTAGTGTCGTGGAAGTGCATCCCGGAAAAGTCTCCGGAGTTCCGCTTCTTCGCGGTTCTCGGGTTCAGGCCGATACAGTGCTGGAAAGTTTCCGGCTCGGAGAAACCGTTGACGAGATCGCAGACAGTTTTCAACTGGATTCGGCAGACGTCTGTACCCTTCTTGAGTTCGCTGGAGCGCGTATTCCGGCGGGAACTCTTCTGTGAGAGTTTTTTTCGACCAGAATGTGCCGCGTAATCTTCGAGAGCTTCTCCGACAACACGAAGTGGTAACAGCGGCGGAGCGGGGATGGTCGGAGCTGGAAAATGGCGACCTCTTGAAGGCAGTAGAGGAAGCGGGCTTCGAGGTTTTCGTCACCGGGGATAGCAATCTGGTGTATCAGCAGAATCTAAGCGGGCGAGTGATCGCGATAGTGGCATTGACACGAAATAACTGGCCGCTCGTTCGCCAGCACGTCGAAGAGGTTGCCGAAGCTATCTCTGCAGCGACGCCAGGCAGCTATAAGACACTAGACACCTCAGGTCGATGAGGCCGAACGATATAGAGGGTCGGTGCGAGTGAGAAGAGATCATGCCCGAAGGCGACACAATCTATCGAACGGCCCGCGCGCTGCAGAAGGCGATTGGCGGCAAGGTGGTTACGGCCTTTGAAGCCAACGTGGCCACGCTGGCCAGCGTGAGCGACGACAAGGGTATCGTCGGCCGCACAGTAGAGAAGGTGGAGGCGCGCGGCAAATGGTGCCTGATCCATTTTTCGGGAGACTTGCTCCTGATCTCGCACATGCTGATGTCGGGGTCTTGGCACATCTACAGGACGGGTGAGAAGTGGTGGATGCCTCGCTCGCGGATGCGCTGCGCGATCACCTGCGGAGACTTCGTGGCCGTGGCGTTCAATGTGCCGGTGGCAGAGTTCCACACGGAACGGACACTGGCCCGCTACTCTCAGGTGCCCAAGCTGGGCGTGGATGTGCTGAGCGGCGAGTACAGCGTGGAAGCGGGTATCGCGGCGCTGCGAGCGCGCGCGGTTTCGCACCCGGACGACGAGGTGGCTGTGGTGCTGCTGAACCAGCAGGTGCTGGCCGGGCTGGGGAACGTGTACAAAAGCGAGGTGGCATTTGCCGCGGGCGTGAACCCGTTTCGCGCCATGCGCACGCTGAACGAGCGCGAGATCGAGACGATGGCCGACGTGTCGCAGCGATGGATGAAGGCCAACGTGAACGAAAGCCAAGGCCCGCGCGGCGAGAGCGGCGACGGCATCGTGACCTACACCGGACCGCGGCGCACGACGCGCTCCATGACGCAGGCTGACCGCACCTGGGTGTACGGCCGCCAGGGGCAGGAGTGCCGCCGCTGCGGGGCGCTGATCCAGATGCGCAAGCAGGGCACGGCGGTGCGCTCGACCTACTGGTGCCCGTCGTGCCAGCCGTGGGTGGCCGCTCCGGGACAGAGCGAAGAGGCACCGGTGGGCAGGCAGGTGAAGATACTCGGCGGGCGGCGGCGAGTGGGCTGCTAAGCCCACACCCGATTGGTTGCCGCCTCTGCTGGACTGACTGCATCTTATGGGAACGATGTCGCACAACGCGTTCCCTGTACATCGAACGCGCGGCCGGGCAGCCCGCACCAGAGCCGTGCTGAGCAAGACCCGCAGGCAGTCACAGCGCCTCCGTGCGCTTGTGATCCCGCTAATGATTTGCGGCTTGGTTTGCCTCGCGCCGGTTGGCCTTGTGCCCAGCGCGCAGGCAGAAAAGGCCTGCGGTGCGTTGCGCCATGTTCACCTGCCGGCAGCGGCCATCGGTCTGCCGACCACCGGCGCCGACGTGAACTCGGCACATGAGGACCACAAGGGCGACGAGCCTTTCTGCAAGATCCGCGGCCGCATCTATCCTGTCGACCCGCACGCTGACGCTATTCGCTTTGAACTGAACCTGCCCGAGCATTGGAACGGCAAGGCCGTGCACTTTGGCGGCGGCACGTTCGACGGCTATCTGCGACCGGCCAGCGGCCTGGGCAGGACGGCGGTGGGACTTAAGTCGCAGCCCACGCCGCTGGGCCGGGGCTTTGCGACGTTCGGTTCGGACGGCGGGCATCACCGCAATTACTTTCCCTTTCCGGATGCGGTGAATGCGCTGAACGCAAAGTTCGCGCGCAATGCGGAGGAGCAGCGCAACTTCGCCGGCGACGCCATCAAGAAGGTGCATGACGTGGCTGTGGCGCTGATCGTGCAGCGCTACGGAAAGGGTCCGCAGCACACCTACTTCGCGGGTGGGTCAACAGGTGGCCGCGAAGCACTCCGGGCGGCGGAGCGCTATCCGCAGGATTACGACGGCGTGCTGGCGGCGTACTCGGCGTGGAACCAGATTGAGCTGGACCTCCAGTTCATCCGCACGGCGCAGGCGCTGTATGCGCCGGGAGGCTATCTCCCGTTCTCGAAGACGAAGCTGATTGCGCACACGGTAGAGAAGCGCTGCGACGCTGCCGATGGGCTGCGGGACGGCATCATCTCGGACCGCGACTCCTGCCACGTGCCTGCCGAAAGCTTTCGCTGCAAAGACGGCAAGAGCCACCACGGCTGCCTGTCCGACGCGCAGTTGCACACGCTGGAGGTCTTCGCCACACCGCAGCGGACCGACACGCCGGTATCGCATGGCGTGGACAGCATGCCGGGCTACGGCGTGTTGAGTGGCGTGGATCTCTCGGGAGCGACGGGCCTGCTACCATTCCCGCTGCACAGCCCGATCTTTGTCTTCAACTCGTTCGGCTATGTGATAGGCGATGATGTGCTGCGCAACTTCCTCACCGTGGGCCACCATTACAACGCGCTGAAGTTCCCGGTGAAGACGGGCGCTTCCTGGCATGACGAGCTGCTGACCGAAGGACGCGAGATCGACGCCACCGACACGAACCTAGGACCGTTTCTTGCCCGTGGCGGCAAGCTGTTGCTGGTGCACGGCAGCCGCGACAACATCATTCCCACGGATTCGACAGTGGACTTCTACCGGCGGCTGCGGGCCTCGATGGGCGACGAAGCGGTGGCAAGCTTCGTCCGGCTGTACATCATTCCGGGCTTCGGGCACGGGGACGGCCGCTTCGATGCCGGGTTCGATACCGTGGGCACGCTGGACCAGTGGGTGGATCACGGCATCGCGCCGCAGCACCTGGTGGTGACCGACAACCACAACGGTCGCACGCGGCCGTTGTGCGACTGGCCGCTGTATCCGCGCTATGCGGCAGGAAACCCGAAGCGCGCGGAGAGCTTCGTCTGCACGGCTCCGGCAAGTGCGACGGCAGGCGAAAGCAGCACGGTTGCCAACAACTCCAGCGGCAAGTAAACGGCTGCAAACACAGTTGCGGCAGAAGGTTGCGCGCAACACGATTCATGGGCTTGCGTTTACCTAATTGCACGGCACGTCCTCAGGAAGTCGCACAGAAAGACGATGACGCCGGCAGGAGGTAACACCATGAAGCTATCCGACATCACCGCGAAGCTTACATACAGCATCCGCAACCTCAACAGCACTGCAACCCGCACGCTTGGGATCGCTGCCCTTGCCGGCGCCGCACTCGCCACCATACCCGCGGCGCAGGCTCAGCGCTTTGCCGTGGGCGTGCAGTTCGGCGGACCTCGTTACTACGCGCCGGCTCCTCCCCGCTTCGTCGGCCCGGCATACGGTTACGGATATGGGCCTGGCTACAACCGCGGCTACTGGGAGCATCGCCGCTATGAAGACTGGCGCCGGCATGAGTGGTTCGAGCACCGCGGCTATCGGCCTTACTAACCAGCCTTGATGACGAAGGAGACGTTCGCAACTAAGCCGCCCAAACCTGGGCGGCTTTTGCGTGCCTGAGGAGCGAGTTAGCAGGTTAGCGAGTTAGCAGGTTAGCGGAGCGTAATAGCGCAGCGACGGGTCGGCGCAGCTCAGGCAGAGGCGCTCGCCATCCTGATCTACGAAGCGATCGAAGTTCACGCCTTCGCCGCAGCGGGGGCAGACGACACGCTGGCCTTTAAAGCCGGGGAACTCGTTCGGCGGCAGCGGAACGCGCACCCGCTCTTCACTGAAGAGGTCTTCGTCGGGAAGCTCGCGATAGGCCAGCATCTGCTGGGCGTTCTTTTCCAGATGCGGAAAGGCGGCGCGGGCGCGCTCCTTGGAGCTTTCCAGCGCAACGATGCGAATGCCTTCGTAGTCGGCTTTGCTCTGGTCTTGGCCGAGTGGCAGGTTCAGGTCCACGAACGTCGCGGCCATCTTGCCCCAGTCGCGCAGCTTCAGCGCCCGCTTGCCTACGCGTGCCCCGGTGCACACGCCAATGGCATCCGTAGCGCAGCGGTCGATCTCGCAGAAGACGACCAAACGCTTGCGCTCGGGGTTCAGGCTGCCGTCCGGCAGGGTGCGTTTGCGCGGCTGGTGCAGGCCGAGGCGTTTGAACGCGAGCATAGCCATGCGCACGCCCAGCACCTGCCCGGCGCACAGATGGCCATGGGCCTGATCGGCTTCGGCCAGAAGTTCGTCCAGCTCAGAGGTTTGTTCGAGAACCATGCCACCATGCTAGCCCCGCCGGGTCGAAGCTTCGCGTCGAAGTTTTTCCGGAGCGCATCCAAATCCGTGTATGGCAGACAGCAAGTTTCAGACACAGCAGTGGTGGCAAACCGGCGTCATCTACCAGATCTACCCCCGCAGCTTCCAGGACACGGGCGGCGACGGTGTCGGCGACCTGCGTGGCATCACCGCGCGGCTGGACTACCTCACCGGCATGGGAGTCGACGCCATCTGGATCTCGCCGTTCTACCCGTCGCCGATGGCCGATTTCGGTTACGACGTCGCGGACTATACCAACGTCGACGCGCTGTTCGGTACGCTCGGTGACTTCGACGATCTGCTGGCGGCTGCGCATAGTAAGGGCCTGCGCGTCATCCTCGACTTCGTGCCCAACCACACCTCGGACCTGCACGCCTGGTTCCGCGAGTCGCGCTCGTCGCGCAAGAGCCCCAAGCGCGACTGGTACCTGTGGCACGATCCCGTCCCGTACCCGTGGCTCGCTCCGGGTGAAGACACGCGCCCGATCAGCGAGCAGTACCCCAACAACTGGATGTCGCACTTCGGCGGCCCGGCGTGGACGTGGGACGAGGAGACGCAGCAGTTCTACCTGCACTCGTTCCTCAAGGAGCAGCCGGACCTGAACTGGCGCAATTCGAAGGTGCGCGCGGCCATCTATTCGGCGCTCAAGTTCTGGCTGGACCGCGGCGTCGACGGCTTTCGCATGGATGTGCTCTGGCTGCTGATCAAGGACGCCGAGTTTCGCAACAACCCTCCCAACCCGGACTACCACGGGGGCCTGCAGGACATTGCCGCCTCGCTGCCGGTCTATACCGCGGACCAACCAGAGACCCACCAGATTGTGGCGGAGATGCGAACGATTCTCGATGGCTATCCGGACACGCTGGCGAAGGGCGCAGGAAGCAGCAAGCAGGAAACCGGAAGCAGGGTACTTGTTGCTCGGCTGAGCAATCGCGTGCTGATCGGGGAAATCTACCTGCCGCTGCCGGAGCTGGTGCGCTACTACGGGATGTCGGAGGAAAACGCCGCGGACAAGCAGTTGCAGCTAACCGGCGCCAACCTGCCGTTCAACTTCCACCTGATCCAGACGGCCTGGAATGCCGGAGCCATCGCGGAGATCATCCAGCGATATGAAGACCTGCTGCCGCCGGGCGCGTGGCCGAACTACGTGCTCGGCAATCACGATCAGCCCCGCCTCGCTTCGCGTATCGGGCCGAAGCAGGCGCGCGCGGCGGCGATGCTGCTGCTTACACTGCGCGGCACGCCTACGCTGTACTACGGCGACGAACTCGGCATGGAAGACGTGCCGATCTCGCCGAATCAGGTGCGCGATCCCGCCGAAAAGAACGAGCCCGGCAAGGGCCGGGGGCGTGACCCGGAGCGTTCACCCATGCTCTGGGTGAATGCGCCAAACGCGGGCTTTACCGTGCCGGACGCCACTCCCTGGCTGCCTCTGATGGCCGACTGGCCCACGCGCAACGCCGCCATCCAACGGGCGGACAAGCGCTCCATGCTGACGCTCTACCGGAAGCTGCTGCACCTACGCCGCCAGCACGACACGCTCCACGCCGGCGGCATCGCCGATGTCGCTGCCGAAGGCCCGCTGCTGCGATATCGGCGAACCGGGCTGGAGGATGGGCACAGCAGCGACTTCCTTGTGCTGCTCAACCTGGGCGAGGAAGAGATCAGGACGCAAAGCCCGAACGGAACGGTCGTGCTGACCACGCTGCTGGATGGTGAAGGCGCGAAGGTGGGCGGAGAGGTGACTCTCGAGAGTGGCGAGGGGCTTTTAATCGCGCTCGACTGAATATCGTGAGGCGATCTGCCGATAGGTTGAGCGTTCGCCGGAAAGGCAGGGAGCTCATGGACTTCTCGATCACGCCCGTAACTGCAAATTACCTCAAGCCTACGCAGGTTGAATTGGGTGTGGCGTCCGATGTCGGCGAGGTGTCGCAAACCAGCATGCCGAGCCCGGCTCTTGCGGCTGTCCCTGCCTACAAGCCCATACAAGACACCGTGAAGTTGTCCACCACGTCGCAGGTGCAGTCGCTGAAGCAGAGCGGTGCATCCGTGAGCCAGATAGCCGCCAACCTTGGCCTTACTGCGGCAGAGGTCGACCAGGATCTCGGCATCACCGCGTCCAGTTCTTCGTCGGAATCTTCGGTTCTTACAGCCCTGAGCGCGAAGAAGTAAACCATCACCAGGCACGCTCGTAGTTTGCCGAAGCACTCGACGGCTTCGGTAAACTTCTCCAAGCATGACGCAGCTGGAGCATATTCTTGAGGTTGTAGCGGGTGTAGGCGTCGAAGCTTTCATTTTCGCCATGGCGCTTCTGGTTCTATATCGCTTCATTGGCGGTCGATTTCTCATTCCCAAACGGGAGATCATTCTCCCTAATCAACGTGGCGTCGTTGTAAGGGATGATCAAATTGTTCGCGTGGCAGGACCGGGCTCTTGTTGGGTGCGCCCGCGTCAGCGGCTTGTGCTGATAGATGCCCGGCCAAAGCCGCTGCAAATAGCCGGCGTCGAAGTGATTGGGAGCGACGGCGGCATTGTTCGCCTGAGTTTAAGTGCTGAATATCAAGTCGCGGACCCTGCCGTGTATTACAGCAGTAGTGCAAATGCCGCTGACGCGTTCTTTGTGCAGGTTCGCCGCGTCATCAACGTAGCGGCGCGGCAGCAGAAAGGCTCCGCGCTTGCGGCCTCTCCCGAAGATTTCTGCAGGCGTGTCCTGTATGATCTCGAAGAACCGGCCAAACGGTTGGGACTTGCCATGGTAAATCTTGACGTTTACGAAGCCCTGCCGCTCGGAAGCCTCCGCGTCCCTGACGAGCACGAGTTTGAATTTCCTGACTCGGGCATGGTCCACTGATTGACTGAACTTCAGGTCTTTTCAAACAGGAAATGATTCCTGTAAGGCCGGTTCTGTATGATGGCTACCGCCATGGATCGCCGCAATCTTCTGAAGCTCTCGCCCCTCGCCCTCGCCTCCACCGTTGGTTACGTTGCTCCCGCGCTGGGGCAAAGTACGCCGATCATGCCCGAAACTCACCCCAACGCGGGCGACGGTAATTTCAATGTTCGAACGTTCGGCGCCAAGGGTGACGGCAAGACCGTCGACACTCCGGCGGTCAACAAGGCGATCGCCGCAGTAGCCGCTGCCGGCGGAGGCACGCTGGTGTTCCCGGCAGGCACCTATCTCTGCTTCACGATCCACCTGCTCAGCAACGTGTCGCTGTACCTGTCGCACGGCTGCACCGTTCAGGCGGCCGACTCTCCCAAGCCCGGCGAGACGACGGGCTACAACGGCGGCACGTATGATGCGGCGGAGAACAACGACCCGTGGACTCCCTACCAGGACTATGGCCACAATCACTGGCGCAACTCACTCTTCTACGCCGAAAACCAGCACGACTTCGGCATCATGGGGCCGGGCCTCATCTGGGGCAAAGGGCTTTCGCACGGCAGCCGGGTTACCGAATCGCGTGGCGGCTACACGGCCTTCCAGGCCGAGCAGGCCGGCGTGGGCAACAAGGCCATGGCGTTCAAGAACTGCCGCAATGTCCTGCTACGCGACTTCCAGGTGCTGAAGGGCGGCCACTTCGCGCTGCTCGCCACCGGGGTCGACAACATGACGCTCGACAACCTGATGATCGACACCGACCGCGACGGCTTCGACATCGACTGCTGCCGCAACGTGCGCGTATCGAACTGCACGGTCAACTCGCCATGGGACGACGCCATCTGCCCCAAATCCAGTTACGCGCTGGGGTACGCGCGCTCCACGGACAACGTCACCATCTCCAACAACTTCGTCACCGGCACCTATGAGCTGGGTTCGGTGATCGCCGGCACCTGGAAGAAGTTCGCGGCCGGCGAGAAGACCTCGCGCAACGGCCGCATCAAGTGCGGCACGGAGTCGAACGGCGGCTTCCGCAACATCACCATCACCGGCAACGTGATCGAGGGCTGCAAAGGCATCTCGCTGGAAACCTCGGACGGCGCCTACCTGGAAGACATTGCCATTACAGGCAACACGATCCGCGATTGCGTGGATGCGCCGCTCTTCCTGCGCCTGAACCGTCGCAATCGCGGCCCCAAGGAAACCATGCGGCAAGGCACGTTGCGCCGCGTAATCATCGACGGCCTGGTGAGCTACAACTCCAACGCGTCCACGGCGTCGATCCTGTCCGGTATCCCCGAAAACGCGATCGAGAATGTGAAGATTTCCAACTGCTTCTTCGGCCACCTCGGCCTGCCCAAGGACGCGCTGACCAACTGGGGCGAGCAGTCCAAGCCCATGCCCGACTGGCATGGAATCAAGGTGCCGGAGATCGAAGACGCCTACCCGGAGCTGCTGCGTTTCGGGCCGACGCCCTGCCACGGCATGTTCATCCGCCACCTCAAGAACCTCGAGCTGTCGCACGTGGAGTTCGCGCCCTCCAACCCAGATGACCGCCCGGCGCTGTACCTGGAAGACGTGCATCGCGCTGACTTTTTCGCGATCACCGCGCCGCCACAGCCTAACTTTTCGCTCCACGGAGTCACAGACCTGCGTATCCTGTGGTCGCGGGCAGCCAAGGATGCCACGCTGGCGAATGCGAACGACCAGGTGCTTTAGCCACCGCTCTGGCCCTGTTCCTCTGAAGGAGAGTAGTCATGGCTAACATCACGCCGTTTCTCTGGTTCAACAACAACGCCGAGGAAGCTGTTGAGTTTTATCTCTCCGTCTTCAAAAACAGCAAGCGTGAGGATGTGGTTGAGGCTGGCGAGGGAGGGCCGTGGCCGAAAGGCCATGCGGTCGTGGTCCGCTTTCAGCTTGAAGGCCAGCACTATGTCGCCTTCAACGGCGGCCCCATGTTCCCCTTTACCGAGGCGATCTCAATGTCGGTGACCTGCGCCACGCAGGAGGAGATCGACTATTACTGGAGCGCATTCATCGGCGGTGGCGGCAAGGAGTCGCAGTGCGGCTGGCTCAAGGACCGGTTTGGCCTTAGCTGGCAGATCGTGCCGGACAATATCGGCGAGCTGACCAGGTCGCCGGGCGCGATGAAGGCGCTGATGGGCATGGTCAAGCTGGACAAGGCCGCGCTGGAAGCCGCTGCGGCGGCCGGGTAGCTACGAATCCCACCTTCGGGTATGAACTGAAGCCCTGCCTTCCGCGTATAGGAAGGCAGAGGGCCGTTAGACTGCTGCTAAGCAGAGCAGCACGCGCGGCCGCCGCCAGTTCGCCTGAAGGATTCCCATGACGTATCGGATTGCACGCAACGGCCAGGTTTTCGGGCCTTACACGCTGGAGCAGCTGCAGCAGTACATGGCGTCGGGGAATATCGTCGCCGGCGATCTCGCGCTCGCCGAGGGCTCGGCGGAGTGGCTGCCGGTGTCGCAGCTTTTCCCACTGGCCTCGGTAGCGGAGGCGCCTGCCTACGCCGGTGGCCTGCCGGTGCTGTACCCCGATCCACCCGATCTTCCCTGGTGGGTGGCGCTGTTGATCGACATCTTTACCGGGGGTCTTTTCTTCACCGTCTGGAACATCTATACCTCCGCCTGGCTGCGTCGCATCGATAGCGCCTCGACCGCGCTGTACTTCCGCGTCGCGGAGGCCGCGCTGGCGATCATCGCGCTGCCCGGAACCTACCACGACGTAGCGCACTGGATCTGGGGCGCGCCCGTTGTGGTCACCCACCACGGAGCGTCTTTGGGAATCCTCACCTGGGTCGTTCGTCTGGCAGCTCGATTCGTCTTCCGTAGTGAACTGCTGCGCCACTTCAACACGGCCGAGCCCATCGGCCTGCGGCTGAGCGGATTCCTCACATTCCTCTTCGGCGGGCTGTACTTCCAGTACAAGTTCAACGAGATCAACCGCGTCAAGCGCATGTTCCATACAAGCGTGCCGGTGATGTAGACGTGCTGGCACAGACACAAATGGCGAAGGCTCAGACAATGTCCGAGCCTTCGCCGTTCTTGCGGGTAGCTTGTGTTTAGGCCTGGGCGGCAGCCGGTTCAGGGGCTGCGGCAGGAGTCTTGGCCTCGTTACCGGGCTTGCGGATATCGATGCCGCCCTTGAAGAAGGCGCCATCTTCAATGGAGATGCGGGCGGCGATGACGTCGCCGGTCAGTGAGCCTTCGGAGCGGATGTCCACCCTGTCGGAAGCCTGGCAGTTGCCGCGAACCTTGCCGAGAACGACGATCTCGCGGGCCGCGATGTTGGCTGCCACCTGGCCGTTGCGGCCGATGGTGACGCGGTTGCCGGGGAGGTTGATGGCGCCTTCCACCTTGCCGTCGATGAACAACGACTCGGAACCGGAGAGCTCACCCTTGATGATGAGGCTCTTGCCGATGGTGGCCTGCTCGCCCGCGGCGCTGGCCCCAGGGGCTGCAGCAGGACGCGGAGTGGACTCGAAGGGGGGTGTGCTCGTGCTCATTGGCTGCACCGGGCGTGCTGGTTCAGGGGTTGCGGGCGCTCCGCCACCGGGCTGGTTCGGTTTCCACATGACTCTGTTTGTTTCCTTTCCTCGCGCCGGAGAGGATCGTGCTGTCGACCCGGCTGTTGCCTGCCTTGCATTCTCATTCGCCGCTTACTCCGTGCTGCTTTCAACGATACTATGCACTTCGCGTCACGATGCTGTGGGTTTTTTCGTACCCGCGAGCGCCTAAATAGTAACGAGCATGGTGTCTCTCAGGCGTCGATCAGGGGCCATTCAGGCGCCCAGCCGAATGCCGCTTAATGAGATGCCGGATTATCGCCGTTGTCGCCTTCTTCCACCAGCGAAACCGTGCCCACCACATCAAACGTCATCGGCTCCTTGCCGGTCATCTGCAGGGTAGCTCGCATAGGAATGCGCTGCCAGCGGGCGGGCAGGCAGACCGGGTGCGGCGCGTTTTCCTGCGGCCACGGCGCAATCACCTTTTGCACCACAGCCCTGCGCGCCCCCAGTTCGGCGACGACGGCCACCAATCCGCCCTTCGCCGTCGTTGCGATGCCGCAGTATGCCGCGTAGTCCCGAAACCACATCGCCTCGCTCACCTCGGGGTCGAAGTCCGGCAGATGGAGCGCGGAGATATGCCCGGTCGTGCGGTCTACCAGCAGCCACGGCCCCGGCTGCCAGGTCCAGCGCGGAGCCTCGTTGGGCAGGCTGTCATTGATGTGCAGCGCGCGCCGGACGACGAATGAGCGATCCGTTACGTCGTGGATATCGCCGACGGTCCACTCCTTCTGCTTTTCATCGACAAATAATGGCCGAACCTTCAGGCTGGTAGCCTCTTCGCTCTTGTTGTCAGGCGTGGCCTCGGGAGGCGTATAGGGAACGCGCTTTACCGGGCCGAGCGCGACGGTGTGGATTTTGGCGGGTGCGGCAGAGATGGGAAAGGCGCAGGCGGTTAGCAGCAAAACGGAGAAGCAGAATTCCGCATGGGCGAAAGCGTAGCAGAATCCCTGACCGGCAAGGCAGGCGTTTGACGCCCTTCCGCCGTCTCCGCGATGATGTCCGCACGATGAACAATCGATTGCCCTGGAGCCGGCTCGCACGGTGGACGCCTGGATTCTTGCTCCTGCTTCTCATCCTGCAGGCTGGTTTCGCCGTCCGCCAGCAATCGCTTACCTGGGACGAAGGCGACCACCTCTACTCGGGCTACTGCAACTGGGTTCACGGTGAGTACACGCTGAACCCCGAGCATCCGCCCCTCGCCAAGCTGGTGGCCGCGTTGCCGCTACTGCCCTTGCACCTCCAACTAGCGCCGCGCCAGGGCCGCTACTTCAAGACGGAAGCCTACTGGGGCGGCAGCGAAATGATCTTCCGCAATGGGCAGTACAGCGCGGACACCGTGCTGCTGCGCGCCCGGCTGGCCATGCTCGTCTTCGTCTCCGGGCTGGCCCTGATGATGTTTTTCGCCGGCCGCGAGATGTTCGGCCTGTGGGCCGGGCTGATCGCGATGACGATCTATGTCTTCGACACCAACGTGCTGGCGCATGCGCCGCTGGTGACGACCGATACGGCAGGCTCCTGCGGCTTCTTCGCTGCCATCTACGCGCTATACCGCTTCGTAAAGCGTCCCAGCATCCCGCGGCTGCTTCTGGCTGGCGTGGCGGCGGGCTTCGCGCTGGTCAGCAAACACTCGGCCGTGCTCTTGCTTCCCATGGTGTTAGTTCTGCTCGCCGGCGAAGTTCTGGTCCGTGTCTGGGCAAGGCGCACAGGACAAGCATGGGGCCATGGCGGTCCTGCTGAACAGACTTCCACCGCAGGCCGCGATCTCGCGCAGATGGTCGGCGCCTTTGCCGCTCTGGCCGTCATAGCGGCCACGATCATGTGGGCGGTCTACGGATTTCACTTTGCGATGCACCCCCACGGCGTTTCCATGCCGCCGGTCGAGGCAAACGCGCTGAAGCTGGGCAAGCTGCGCGGGGGCACGATCCTCTGGCTGCTCCACCATCGCCTGCTGCCGGAAAGCTACCTGTACGGCCTGGTTGACGTCTTCCAGGTCGGCGACATCCAGCCCGGCTACCTTTTCGGCAAGGTCAGCGAGCACGGCGTCTGGTACTTCTTCCCGGTCGTGCTCTCCATGAAGTGGACGCTGGCGTTCCTGGTTTTGCTAGGGATCGGGCTGTTTGCGCTGATCACCGGCCGGGTCGAGCGCAAGCGTGAGGTCTGGTTCCTTTCGGTCCCTGCGGTGGTCTACCTGGCTGTCGCGATGACCTCGCCGCTGGCGATCGGCGTGCGCCACGTGCTGCCGGTCTTTGCCTTTGTCTTCCTGTTGGCGGCGGCCGGGGCTGCGGCTCTCGCCGTCCACAGCCGGGCCTGGACGTACGCCGTCGCTTTGCTGCTTCTCTGGCACGCGGGCGATTCGTTGCGCATGTTCCCGAACTACTTTCCGTACTCGAACGCCCTGTGGGGAGGACCTGCAAAGACCTGGCATTATGTGGCGGATTCCACCGTGGACTGGGGGCAGCAATTGAAAGCCGTCAAACAGTACACCGACGCCCACCATATCCAGCACTGTTACTTCGCCTACTTCGTCATGCCCTTCGTTTCGCCGCGCGACTATGGCGTGCCGTGCGATCCGCTGCCTACCTTGGACACCTACTACAACCACACGCTGCTGGCCGTCCCCGACACCATCACCGAACCGGTCTTCCTGAACACCAGCGACCTGGCTGGTTTCGAGTTCGGCACGGCCGCTCTGAACCCTTACCAGGTTCTGGTAGGCCGCCAGCCCGATGACCTGATCTCCGGCGGCGTCGTGGTCTTCCATGGCAGCTTCCAATTCCCTCTGGCGCAGGCGTTGAATCCGGAGATTCGCTCGGAAATGCTTGTGCCCACTGATCCGGCTGGAGCGCTCGCAGCGGCGCAGCAGGCATTGACGATTGCCCCGGACGGCTTCACTGCCAATCTCGACGCCGGCGATGCCCTTGCAGCCCTGGGCCGCAAGTCGGAGGCTTTGGCGCACTATCAGGCTGCTCAGGATGTCGCAAACACGAAGATGGAGCCTTCGGGGAGGGCCTACTGGAGCGGGGAACTGGCCCGGAAGATGGCGGGAGTACGGTAGCCAACACTAGTTGATACGAGGGATGACGTAGGCACCCGGTATCCGCTCGTCCAGCGTTGCCAGCATCGCTCCGTGTGCTCTCGCCAAAGCCAACAAGTGGCCATCGGTCGTTTGTTTCGGGATCTTGACCCACTCCGGGAGGTGCGTGGCAGCATGATCGTCTGAAAGAAAAGTAATGGAGCGGCGCCCAACTCGCCGCTTCAACTCCAAGAGGATTGTTTGCGCGTCCTTAATGCTGTATTTGCTGGATACTCGCGGTAAAACACGGACAAATCCCAGCTCTGTGAGCGAACAAGTAAGCAACGGCGGAAAGTCTTCCGCCCTGATCCAAGCTGTCAATCGCTCGTGGAACTGGTGCTCAAAGTGCCCCAAAGCAACCAAGGCGTTCACATCAGGAAGAAACATCATGGGAAGTCAGCGAGTATCTCCTCCACCTGTTCGCTGGTCAACACAGGCGAGCCCGGACCCAGGGTCAGAACCGGGAAGCCGGTAACCGGATCAGAGATGATTCTCGGCGTGCCGTTCAGTTGAGGACTTTGGGGGGTGACCATGACTCGGCCTTCCGCAATCTCGACATCCACTACGGTGCCTGGACCAATTTCTAATTGCCGGCTGACCGCACTGGGGAGAACGATCCGCCCATCTTCCGCTACGCAGGTCATGATCATAAGCGGATAATACGCCGGGTCTACGAAGGGTTCCAGCCTCCGCTGGTAGCTGACTCCCCAAAATCGGCGTTTTACGATACACTGGGAAGCGGTGCGTGTCTGTTCCGCCGTCTCCGTGGACCCTCTGCAGGTTCCGGGACACACAGAAGCCACGAAACAGGTTGAGGGCAGGGAATCGAGGGGACGCTGGTCGTCTTCTCCGAAGGAGAGCGTTTGTCGAAGGAAGATGCAATTGAGGTAATGGCAACGGTCGTTGAGACCCTGCCGAATGCGCTGTTCAAAGTGAAACTGGAAACCGGCGACCACCAGGTGCTGGCCCATGTTTCCGGCCGCATGCGCAAGAACTTCATCCGCATCCTCCCCGGTGATCGCGTCGCCATCGAACTGAGCCCCTACGATCTGAGCCGTGGGCGCATCGTGTACCGCTACAAGTAGCTGCTAGCTTTTAGCCGCTAGCTTCTAGCAAGAAGCAAAGAACCCAACAGCTCCCGCATTTAGCTAGAAGCTAGAAGCTAAGAGCTAGAAGCTGAGGAATTCCGATGAAAGTCCGTGCATCCGTTAAGCCGATCTGCGACAAGTGCAAGGTGATCCACCGCAAGGGTGTCGTTCGCGTCATCTGCAGCGCCAGCGCCAAGCATAAGCAGCGCCAGGGCTAATCGCCTGAAGCGTAATCGCGGCCCCACCGGGCTAGTTCGCCGAAGTCAAGGCGTGCGTTGAACCCGGAGGAGACAGCCATCCGTGAAAGTTCGGAACCTGTCAGCCGCATCACCCACCACCCCGCTCGCCAGACAAGTCTGGAAGCCCCAACCGAAAGGCACACCATGGCCCGTATTGCCGGCGTCGATCTGCCAGGAAACAAGCAGACCCGCATCGCGCTCACATACATCTATGGCATCGGCGACCCCCGCGCCCTCTCGATCCTCGAGAAGGCCGGTGTCGATCCGTTCGTCAAGATGGGAACCCTCGATGAAGATCAGCTCAACGCGATCCGTCAGGTCATCGAAAAAGAAGGCGGCATTGAAGGCGATCTCCGCAAGGAAGTCAGCCTCAACATCAAGCGCCTGATCGAAATCCAGTCCTACCGTGGCCTGCGCCACCGCCGCAATCTCCCGGTCCGCGGCCAGCGCACCCACACCAACGCTCGTACGCGCAAGGGCC
Source organism: Granulicella sp. (assembly GCA_965198545.1). GTDB lineage: Bacteria > Acidobacteriota > Terriglobia > Terriglobales > Acidobacteriaceae > Granulicella. Next base: position 36,034 of record CBDAPS010000013.1, read on the forward strand.
CCCGCAAGGGCACCGTAGCCGGTAAGAAGAAAGTGACCAAGTAAGCCATGGCGAAGACAGCACAGAAGTCTGCCGGCAACTCCAAGGCTGGCAAGGGCAAGAAGTTCAAGAAGCGGGAACGCAAAAACATCCCGTTCGGGTTGGTCTTCATCCAGGCCAGCTTCAACAACACCATCGTCACCATCACCGACCAGCAGGGCAACACGCTCAGCTGGAAGAGCTCGGGCTCGCTCGGCTTCCGCGGTTCCCGCAAGGGAACCCCGTTTGCCGCGCAGCAGGCCGCCGTCAACGCCGCGAACGCAGCCAAGGACCACGGCCTGCGCTCGGTGGATGTGCGTGTGTCCGGTCCCGGCTCCGGCCGTGAGAGCGCCATCCGCGCTCTCGCTGCCGCTGGCGTCGAGGTGCGCAGCATTCGCGACGTCACGCCGATGCCTCACAACGGCTGCCGTCCGCCCAAGCGCCGTAGGGTGTAAGTACAGCTTCTAGCTCTTAGCCGCTAGCTTTCAGTAAGCAGGGGCTAAGGGCGAAGCTTCATTGCTTCCAGCTAAGAGCTAGAAGCTAACAGCTAGCAGCTCGGCGCAAGCCGATCGGATCGTGACGAAGCGCACCGCGCGTAAAGCGATCGACACCTGAAGTAAAGGATAAGAACAATGGCACGTTATACAGGACCCGTCTGCCGCCTCTGCCGCCGCGACGGTGTCAAGCTCTTCCTCAAAGGCCCCAAGTGCTTCACCGACAAGTGCCCCGTTGAAAAGCGGAACTTTCCTCCGGGACAGCACGGCCAGAACAAGAAGGTTAAGAAGCTCGTAGGCTACGGTCTGCAGCTCCGCGAGAAGCAGAAGGCCAAGCGCATCTACTTCACGCTCGAGACCCAGTTCCGCGCCTACTACGAGAAGGCCTCCAACAAGACCGGCGTTACCGGCGACCTGCTCCTGCAGCAGCTCGAAACTCGTCTCGACAACGTCTGCTACCGCCTTGGCTTCGCGATTTCGCGCCGCCAGTCGCGCCAGGTCGTTCGTCACGGACATGTCCAGGTCAACGGCCGCAAGGTCAACATCCCGAGCTTCCAGTGCAAGGTCGGCGATGTGGTTGCCATCCGTGAAGGCGCCAAGGAGATGGTCCTGCTCGCAGTGGCCAAGGATTTCGCCAACGGCATGAACCGCGTCAGCTGGATCGATGCTCAGCCGGACGCTCTGACCGGCAAGATCATCTCGCTCCCGCGCCGCGAAGACATCCAGCTCCCGGTCAACGAGCAGCAGATCGTCGAACTGTACTCGAAGTAAGCGGAGCTTCTAGCTGTTAGCTCTTAGCTGCTAGCTAGAAGATCATCATCAAGATTCGGTAGTTCAAGGGACATCGGCAACGCGCTGGCGTCCCTTGAGCTGCGAACGCAACTAGCCGCATTGACAAGCTAAGGGCTAGAAGCTAACAGCTAGCAGCTCGCACCACCCCTGAACCTTCGCAGAATGCTTCGCAGAGGCAGGAAGAAAGGAACAACCAACATGCTTTGGAGAGGTTTCCAGAAGCCCAAGCGTCTCGCCGTCGACAACGAATCCCTTACCCCCAACTACGGCAAGTTTTCCGCGCAGCCGTTTGAGCGCGGTTTCGGCACCACCATCGGGAACGCACTGCGCCGCACCCTGCTCAGCTCCATCGAAGGCGCGGCGGTTACCGCCGTCCGCATCGAAGGCGTGCTGCACGAGTTCCAGTCGATCTCCGGCGTTGTGGAAGACGCGACCGACATCATCCTCAACCTCAAGCAGATCCCGTTCAAGCTCAACGGCGACGGGCCCAAGGCGCTCTACCTGCGCGCCGATGCCGCCGGCCAGGTGCTCTCGGGCCAGATTGAGGCGGATGGCGACGTCGAAATCCTCGACCCTAACGTCTACATCTGCACCGTCTCCGAAGGCGGACGCATAGACATGGAAATGCGCCTGAAGCGCGGGCGTGGCTATGTGTCGGCAGACAAGAACTTCGACACGGACCTCGGCCTCGGCTTTATTCCGATCGACTCGGTCCACTCGCCTGTTCGCAAGGTCAACTACCTCGTGGAAGCCGCGCGTCTCGGTCAGATCACCGACTACGACAAGCTCACCCTCGAGATCTGGACCAACGGGACGGTTCTCCCGGCTGATGCGTTGGGACTTTCGGCGAAGCTGCTGAAGGACCACATGACCATCTTCATCAACTTTGAAGAGGAAATGGAAGCCGGCGGCCACGATGGCCTGGACGGCCCGTCGATTCGCAACGAGAACCTGAACCGCTCGGTGGAAGAGCTTGAGCTTTCTGTGCGCAGCTACAACTGCCTGAAGAACGCCAACATCGCCACCATCGGCGAGCTCATCCAGAAGACCGAAGCCGAGATGCTGAAGACCAAGAACTTCGGCCGCAAGTCCCTGAACGAGATCAAGGAAATCCTCGCGCAGATGGGCCTGTCGCTTGGCATGCGCATTGACGAGAACGGCCAGCCGGTCCCGGGACCGACCTCTGTCCTTCCCGCGGCGACGCTGGCTGCCAGCTACGGCAGCTTCGACGACGAGGAAGAGGACGAGGACGACGATCTCGATCTCGACTCCGAGACCGAATCGTTCTAAACGACCGCAACCTAAACTGGGTGGCCCATTCATCGCACAGCTTCAACGTGCGATGAGTGGGTTCACATCCCCACAACCCGCAGCGAGACTGCACACCGGTCAACAGCCAAGCTGGACCGAAGGAGACGAAGCAATGCGCCATCGCAAGGGCGGATTCAAATTAGGCCGTAATACATCTCATCGAAGGGCGCTGCTTCGCAATCTCGTAACGTCCATCATCATCAACGACCGCGTCCATACCACCATCACCAAGGCCAAGGCCTCGCGCCCCATCGTCGAAAAGATGATCACGCTCGGCAAGAACGGCTCGGTGCATGCCCGCCGTCAGGCTCTCGCGTACCTCATGACGCCTGAGTCGGTGGACCGTCTCTTCGCTACCGTGGCTCCGCGCTACGCTGAGCGTAACGGCGGCTACTCGCGCATCACACGCACCGGCCCCCGCAAGGGCGATGCCGGCGAAATGGCCTACATCGAGCTGCTGGGCGCTGAAGCTGAGCTGAACGCCAAGGCTGAGAAGCGCGCCGAAGCCCGCCAAAAGCGCCGCGAAGATCTGCAGAAGCAGCTCGAAGAGCGCGGCCCCGGCGACCAATCCGACCCGTCAGTTGAGCCGTAAATCCCTAGAACCATTTGCATAGATCGCGAGAATGAGAAGGTGCGCCTATGTGGCGCACCTTCTCGCGTAGCAGTCGAATCTTCCTCCTATTGATGCTTGAGCATCAACCGATCACGTGACTGAAGCGAGTGAGAATGTTGACTGAGAACTACACCGACCTGAATGCAACAGACGCACGGCTGCGGAAGCTGCTGATTTTCGCCATTGTGCTTGGCAGTATTCTTCGGATAATGCTGGCCGCCGGCAACATCTTCCACCCCTCGGAAGATCTGGCCTACGTGCAGGCGGACAACTACATGGGCGCCGCCACGTGGATGCGGCTGCATCACGATACGACCGATCCGGTGTTTGTGCCCGGCTACACCTTCATGCTCGCGGTCTTCCAGGTAGTCTTCGGCCCTCATGCGGCCGCCTTCATGCTCGCGCTGGAGTGCCTCGTCGGCATCGCATGTATCCCGATGATGTACTTCATGGCCCGACGCCTCGGCGGGCCTGTTTGCGGCGCTGTTACCGCGTTGCTCGTAGCGATTGATCCTTTGCTCATCCCGCGCTCAAGTCTCATTCTGACCGAGTCCTTGTAATCCCGCTGTTGCTTGCGGGCGTGTGTCTCTTTATCGCCGGCATGACGGAACCGCGGCAGCTCTCAAGGCTCCGCGCCATGATTCTGCTAAGCGCCGTTGTGCTGGGTGCTCCGTCTGGGTTCGCTCCGTGGGCATGGTGATGCCGGCCGCCATGGTGATCGCACTCTGGTTCGATCGAGCGATCCAGGCTCGCCGGCGCTTCTTTCTGGGCGTTGGAGTCTGCCTGCTAGCCTTCCTTATCGTCCTGCCGCTTTGCCTGCACAACAAGCACAGGTACGGCTACTTCAACGTGAGTAGCTCCTTCAAGTACAACTACGCCGCGCTGATCGTCGGCCCGGCCAAAAAGCGGATGGATGGCAACGACGGACCGAAGTTGCTCTCCATGTGGAAGGAGGATGTCGGGGAAGATTACGAAACGAAGCCGCCATTTGAAGTAGCCAACATCGCGGCTCACGCGGCTACCCGTTGGGCGCTTGCGCATCCCGGCATCACTCTCAGGAGCGTTATCAAGGGGCAGCTCTCCATGCTGTTCGCGCCTGATCGCAGTTCATGGGCTCCAGGAGTTTCCTTCCTGCATCCAGGCCCCCTCGCCTTTCACGTGTTCGCGATCGTTGTTTCCTTGTTTCGTCTTTTTCTCTCCTGCTTGGCAGTCGTCACCCTTATCCGCTGGCGCTCTTTGCTGCGCTTTCGCTGGCTCCCGATCTATTTTCTGTTCACCATCGTTGCCCATGTGCTTGGTGTCGGCGCCGTTGGCGAAGGGCGATACATCGCTCCCGTTTCGCCCTTCATCGACTTTCTAGCTGCCCTGACCCTATGCGCAACTCCTTATCTGCGCGGGCGATTCAGCGCTTCAACAGAGCCGGGTGCGTTAAGCCCAAGTCAAATCTGCCGCAATCTGCGTTCTCTGCATTTCCAGCTCCTGCTCGGAAGGATTTCGAGCGCAAACCATAATGCCCTTCGCTTCCGATCCCTATCTGCTGGGCCGCAGCGGCCCGGTGGGGCTGCGCTACACTGGACCTACCCCGCAATGCCCATCGTTGAACTCCAGAACATCCGCAAAGTGTATGACCAGAAGGTCGCCGTCGAAGGGCTGACGCTGAAGATCGAGCCCGGCACCATGTTCGGGCTGCTGGGGCCCAACGGCTCCGGCAAGACCAGCTCCATCCGCATGATGATCGGCATGACTGTGCCTGACTCCGGCACTGTGAAGCTCTTCGGCCAGCCCTTCACTCGCGAGGCTCTCAGCCGCGTCGGCTACCTGCCCGAGGAGCGCGGCCTCTACAAGAAGATGAAGGTGATCGAGCAGCTCATCTTCCTCGGCCAGCTTCACGGCCTGGACGAGGCCACCGCTCGCCGCCGCTCGCTCGCCTGGTGCGAGCGCATGGAGATCACCGAGGCCATCGAGAAGAAGACCGAAGAGCTTTCCAAGGGCATGCAGCAGAAGATCCAGTTCATCGCCGCGCTGCTCCACGAGCCCGACCTCATCATCATGGACGAGCCCTTCAGCGGCCTCGACCCCGTCAACGCCGAGCTCCTCATGGACACCCTCGTTGACCTTCGCAAGCAGGGCAAGGCCATCCTCTTCAGCACCCACCGTATGGACCAGGTGGAGAAGCTGTGCGACGCCATCGCCATCATCTATCGTGGCCGCCTGGTGCTTCAGGGCTCGGTGCGCGAGATCAAGGAGCGCTACCCGCGCAACCGCGTGCAGATGATCTTCACCGGAGACTCGAGCTTCCTCCAGCACCCCGGCGTGGCCGATGCCAAGGACTACGCGGGCATCGCCGAGATCACGCTGACCTCGCCCGAAGCTGCGCAGCCCCTACTGGCCGCTGCGCTGGCCGGCGGCGCACAGGTCAATCGCTTCGAGGTCATGGAGCCCACGCTGGAGGACATCTTTATCTCCACCGTCAAGAACACGCCTGAGTTCCTTGAAGGAGGGCTCGCCGATGCCTGAGACCCCGAACGACTCCCAGCCTAAGAAGCCGCACGCCATCACCAACGTCCTCCTCATCGCCCGCCGCGAGTACCTGGAGCGTGTCCGCGCCAAGAGCTTCATGATCATGACGATCCTGATCCCCGTGCTGATGGGCGGCTTGCTCTTTGGCGCGGCCTACATCAACCGTGACCTCGGCTCCGCGAAGCATCTTGCCGTCATCACTGCCAATCCTGCGTTCGCGGACGATCTGCGCCAGGAGCTCACGCGCAAGGGCGAAAGCCCGCAGGTGGACGTTTACTCTCCCGCAGATCCCAACGTTCGCGACACTCTTAACGCACAGCTGAAGGATCGGAGCACCGGCCTCGACGGCTACCTCATCACCACACCCCCAACCGCCACCAGCCGCGGCCACTACGAGTGGGTGCCGCGCTCCCGCGCCGATACGGTCACCAAGGACCGCATCGCTGACGCCATTCGGGGCTCGCTTACCCGCGAACGCCTGATGCACGGCGGCATGGTCTCCGGCGAGGTCAGCAATCTGCTCGCCCCCATCGACCTCAAGACCACCAACTCCCGCGGAGCGTTCGGCAGCGCCTACGGAATGTTCCTTCTCATGTATTTCGTCATCCTCTTCTATGGGATGAACGTCGCGCGCTCCATCATCGAGGAAAAAACCTCACGCATCTTCGAGGTGCTGCTCTCCACCATCAAGCCGAGCGAGATGCTTGCCGGCAAGGTGATTGGCGTAGGCGCCGTGGGTCTCACCCAGGTTGGCATCTGGATCGCCGTAGCCGCCATTGTGATCAAGTACCAGCTCCTCACGCAGTACGCGGGCGATGACATTATCGTCATGCCGTCGTTGGCCCAGGCCGGAATGTTCGTGGTTTTCTTCCTGCTTGGCTACGTGCTCTACTCCAGCGTAGCCGCGGCTCTCGGCGCCATGACCAACTCTGAGCAGGAACTGCAGCAGATGAACATGTTCCTCATGCTGCCTCTGATCTCCTGCTCGGTCGTCATCATGAAGGTCGTCACCGATCCCGACAGCCCGCTTGCCAAGGGCTTCTCTTACTTCCCGTTTACCGCGCCGCTCATCATGTACACCCGCATCATCGTTGGCAAGCCTAATCCGCTGGAAGTGGTTGGCGCACTCGCGGGCATGCTCCTGGCAATCGCCGTCGTCATCTGGATCGCCAGCCGCATCTACCGCGTCGGCATCCTGATGTATGGCAAGAAGCCCAACCTGCCGGAGATCCTGCGCTGGCTGAAGTACAGCTAGTGCAACGAGTGTTGATTCTCGCCTATGCCCAGCCGCGCTTCTCGAAGTTCTGAAGCCCAGCCTTGGTCAACGCCTTCAGTTCGGTGAGCAACTCCGGATCGGGCGAAGTCTTGAAGTTGAAGCACGTCTTGCCCTGCATGCGCTGCCGCAGTTCCGGGGAGATGCCCGCCGTGAGCTCGGCGTTCATATAGAGCGGGAACAGGTGGAAGCTGGCGTAGGCTTTGCCGTTCCGCACGCTGCCGAAGAACATCGGCGCGCCCTTGTGCTGCTTCAGCGGAGAAGCGACCTGCGTGTGCAGGTTGTACTCCTTGGCGCTGCGGGTTAGCACCTGCAGCTTCGGCAGCAACATCCGCGAAGACCTCGCACAGCCTACTGAAGGCGGCGCTGTGATCCTGCCCGGCTGCTTCCGCCGCCTTCTTCGAGACTGCTTTCGTCTTCGCCGGAGCTGTCTTCTTCGCGCTCTTCATGCGCCAAAGCGTATGTCCAGCCTTCGGAGAAGGTCAACCGCTCGAACTGCAATAGAACCGCTCACCTAGTACCCTAGCAACGTGCCAGTCTTCACCCGCAAGCAGCGCATCCTGCTCGCTATCGTCCCGCCGATGGCCGCGCTGTTCATCCGCGCCCTGGGAGCCACGCTGCGCTACCGGGACATCAACGCGCCCGGCGTTCCGGTCGGCATCACCATCCCAGGCCCTGTAGTGTTCGCCTTCTGGCATCGCTGCCTGCTTACCTGCGCGCACCGCTTCCGCAACAAGGGCATCGCCATCCTGATCTCGCCCAGCTTCGACGGAGAACTCATCGCCCGCACGGTCGAGTACCTCGGCTTCTTCCCGGTTCGAGGCTCCTCCTCGCGCGGCGGAGCGGTGGGCCTACGCGGCATGGCCGACGCCTATAACGCGCAGCATCGCTGCGCTATCACCGCCGACGGCCCGCGCGGCCCCAACATGGTCGCCAAGCCAGGCGTGGTGCAACTGGCGCAACTCGTAGAAGCCACGTGGATCGGCACCTACTATGCCATCCCCAACCGCACCTGGGAGCTGAGGTCCTGGGACCGCTTCATGATCCCGAAACCCTTCTCCACTGTTACCTTCACCTGGCCGCCCCACACCGCCGTCCATTTAGCCGAAGTCCAACAAGCCCTCGACACAGCGGTAGAGATGTCGAAGCATCCACCACCGACTAACCACTAACCACTAACCACTAGCCACTAACCACTAACCACTGTCTTGCTCGTCTCCGCTTTCGACTACCACCTTCCCGAAGACCTCATCGCCCAACGCCCGCCGGCCGTGCGAGGCAGCAGCCGCATGCTCACGCTGGATCGGGCAACGGGAGCATACGAAGATCATCTGTTCACCGAACTCCCCTCGCTGCTCCAGCCCGGCGACCTGCTCGTGCTGAACGACTCGCGTGTCCTGCCCGCGCGCCTGTTCGCCACGCGCGCAGGCCTCACCACGCAGGCTGGCTCGCCCGCGCCGAGCGGCCATGTCGAGGTGCTGCTGACAGAAGCACTCCCGCATCCGGACGGCCACAACAACTGGCGAGCCCTTGTCCGTCCTGCCAAGAAGATTCAACCCGGCGAAACGCTCCTCTTCCACGCGGAGGGAGCGCAACATCCTGTACTCACCGCCGAAGTTCTCTCCACGGGAGACTTCGGAGAGCGAACCATCCGCTTCGCGCCAGTGCCCGACTTCCATGCAGTCATCGAGAGGATCGGCCACCTGCCGTTGCCGCCCTACATCCACCGCGACAAGACCGAGCCAAACACTCCCGAGGACCGCGAGCGCTACCAGACGGTCTACTCCGCGGAGCGCGGCTCTGCCGCGGCTCCCACAGCAGGCCTGCACTTCACGCCCGAAGTCCTCGCCGCGCTCGAACAGCGCGGTGTAGAGATCGCCCGCATTACGCTCCACGTGGGCCTCGGCACCTTCCAGCCTGTACGCGTCGAAGACACCCGCGACATCCGCCTCCACGCCGAGCCCTACACGCTCAGCGTCAGCGACCGCCGAAGCCCTCAACCGAGCCCACCGCGAGAATCGCCGCATCATCGCCGTGGGCACCACCACCACGCGCACGTTGGAGCACCTCGCTCGCACCTTCGAAGCCGCCCGACGGCCCACTGAGTGAAACCAATTCGCTGGCACTCCATCCGCATTCAGGCAGCACATCGCTCTTCCTCTCGCCCGCTCCCGACGGTGACGAAACCTTCAAGCTGGTCCGCGGCTTGCTGACCAACTTCCACCTGCCGCAGTCGACGCTGGTCATGCTTGTGTCAGCCTTCGCGGGCCGCGAGCACGTGCTCGCGGCGTACGCGAAAACTGTAGCAGAGCGGTATCGTTTCTTCAGCTACGGCGACTGCATGCTATTGCTTTGATCAAAGCTATTCAGATGGCCACCCCAAGTGATTGGCGAGTGCGACGAGTAGCACTGCCAAGCCGAACCCAATGAGAGTTAGCCAAAACCGTCGCCTGCCACTAGGCTCTACACCAGAAACGCGGCTCTTATTCGGAGTCGAAGAATCCAAAACAATCTCGATACGTTGTCCAATGTCGTAGCACTGCGGCGAGTTGAAGCAGCGCTGATAAAGCCGCCCATGCATGGAATAGGAGTAGCAGACAGAAAAGCTAGTTGGCGACAAACCACCTTCTAGATCTACGTCATACCAACGTGTGAAGGTTTCCGTGCATGATTCAACGGTTGCACCTAGGAATATCTCCGGACGATTGCGGAGCTTACTCATGCAGGAATGATAACAATCGCTACTGTCTTCTACAGTGCTACCGCCCACCGTGCTGGAATCGTGCCTGAAACTGGTTCGCCGTAGCCGTTACCACCATCGGCCACGGCCGATCCGCCTGCCCCACGAACGTCTCCACCCAGAGCAGCGTGGGCGGAGCGCCATCCACGCCCGGCGCCAGCACTTCCAGCTTGGCCAGCGGCTGGTCTGCCGGCCCGATCGCAATGCCTGTCTCGGTCCCCGGCAACATGCGGAAGATCACGTCCGGCGTCTGCTCAGGCGCGGCGACGTTCTTGCCAAGCGCAAGTACCAACTCGCGCAACCGCCGCTCCGTCACCCGCTCCATCGGCCTTGGCTCGATCCCGACCGTGCGAACCCGTGCAAAACGCGCCCGGAACGCCTGCCAGTTACACACATATGTGGACTTCACCAGCGAGCAGCCGTCTGCCTGAGCCTGCGCAGGAAGGGCCGCAGGGCCAGCCATGGAAAGCACCAAAAACAGAACGCCATTCAAGCCCGGAATCTTCATATCTGTTTCGATGCGCCAGCGGTCGACAAAGCTCTCCCGGCGCGGTCAAGCTGCGGCTCGGAGCCCCGGCATCCTACAATGAACCACGTTATGCCGCCCCAAAACACCAAGCCGCCCGTCTACCTGCTCGACACCATGGCGTTCATCTTCCGCGCCTACCACGCCATGCAGCGCTCCCGCCCCATGAGCACCCGCACCGGCATCCCCACCGCGGCCACGTATGTCTTCGTCAACATGCTCAACAAGCTGCGCGAGGACTTCAACCCCGAGTATCTCGCCGCGGTCTATGACGTGGGCGCGCCCGTCCATCGCAACGAGCTTGCCAAGGAGCTCAAGGACGTCAAGAAGTTCAACATCAAGACCCAGCAGTTTGAAACCACGGAATACGGCGGCTACAAGGCCAACCGCACCGAGACGCCCCCGGACCTCATCCAGCAGCAGCCCTACATCCGCCGCGCGCTTGAGGCCTTCCGCATCCCCATCGTCTACTACGCGGGCTATGAGGCTGACGACGTCATCGGCACGCTGAGCTGCCAGCTTTCCGCGCTCGGCCACCACGTTTACGTCGTCTCGTCCGACAAGGATATGATGCAGCTCGTCAACGAAAGCGTCAGTATCCTCAACCCCACCAAGGACAACCTCATCCTCGACAGCAAGGGAGTCGAAGGCGTTCTCGGCGTGCCGCCCCAGAAGGTCATCGACGTCATGGCCCTGCGCGGCGACTCGATCGACAACATTCCCGGGGCGCCTGGCATCGGCGACAAGGGCTCCGTCGAACTCATCCAGCAGTTCGGCACGGTAGAAGCCGCTATCGACGCGGCCACGGCCACGCCGGAGGCCATCAAGCGCAAGGTCTACCGCGAATCCCTCGCCAACAATCGCGACAACATCCTGCTCTCCAAGGAACTCGTTACGATCCATACCGCCGTTCCCATTGAGGCTGACCTGGACCTGATGCGCACGCAGCCGATCGACAACGCCGCGTGCCGGGCACTCTTCACCGAACTGGAGTTCACCGTCCTGCTCAAGGGGCTGGCCGCCGACGTCGAAGAAGTCGCTCCTGAGTACCAGCCGCGCCCCAGCGCGGAGGAACTCTCCACTCTACTAGCCGAAGCCCGCAAGGCAGGCCACCTTGCCCTCGCCATTGCGGACACGCCACAGTCCATCTCGGAAGAACTTAGCGCGGAAGCCGACGACCCCAACGCGAACGCCGACCTCGAACCGGAGCCGCCACCAGCGGAAACGATGTCGCTTTTCGGCGCGCCTTCACCAACCGCCAGCGAAGCAGCAGCCGCGATTCCCGCCGAAAGCGACCCCGCTTGCGAACTCGGCCTGGCGCTCAACGCCCACAACGGCCTGCGAGCCTCGCTCGAAACTACTGGTCTGCGCGACCTGCTCGAAGACTCAACGGTCTCCAAGCAGGTCCACGATCTCAAGGCAGTCCTCCGCGCCCTCGCGCCCCACGGCGTCACATTAGCCGGCGAGATCACCGACGTCATGTTGCAGAGCTACCTCATCAACCCCACCCACAGCTCGCACACGCTGATTGACATCGCCGCTCGCAGCACCTCGCGAGCTCTGCTTCACCAGCCCAGCAAGGAAAACCCCAGCGATCCATCCCGCCTGCCCGAAGCGGCCGCTGCTATCGCGCGTCTCGCCGAAGCGCTCACGCCTCAGTTGGCCGAAGCAGCGCCTGTGGCACATGACATCATTGCCGACGACCCGGCTCTCGGCGGCGCGGTTACCGAGGAAATGCTCTTCGCGGATAAGCCAAGGGCTCAGGGTTCAGGGCCCAGGGCTGAGAAGACAAAAACAGCAGCGGGCAAAGCGCCTTCTGGACCTTGGGCCCTAAGCCCTGAACCCTCGTCTCTCGGCCCGGAAAGCCCGCTCACCGACGTCTACCGGCACCTCGATCTCCCGCTGGTTCCCGTCCTGCTCCGCATGGAGCAGACAGGCGTTCGCGTCGACATCGATCTTCTCCGCGAGCAATCTACACGCCTCGCCGTGCAGATCGACGACCTCGCCGAGAAGATCTACGCGGCCTCCGGTCATCGTTTTAACATCGGCTCGCCCAAGCAGCTAGGCGATGTCCTCTTCAACAAGATGGACCTTCCCAAGCCGCTCAAGTACGGCAAGGGCAAGGTCATCTCCACCGCGCAGGACATCCTCGAAGACCTCGCCATCAAGCACCCTATCGCCGCGGACGTTCTCGAACACCGCCAGCTCCTTAAACTCAAGGGCACCTACCTCGACGCTCTTCCGCAACTTGCCGATCGCGAAGGCCGCATTCACACCACCTTTAACCAGGTAGGCACCGCAACAGGCCGGCTCAGCTCCACCAACCCCAACCTGCAGAACATCCCCATCCGCACCGCTGTAGGCCGCGAGATCCGCGCCGCCTTCATCGCCGCGCCCGGTAACCTGCTCATGTCCGCCGACTACTCGCAGATCGAGCTCCGCCTTATGGCGCACTTCAGCGGCGATCCGCTTCTGGTAGACGCCTACCAGACCGGCAAGGACATCCACACCCTCACCGCCGCCGAGGTCTTTGAAGTCGACCCCGCGACCATGGATAAGGAGACCCGCGCCCGCGCCAAGGCTGTCAACTTCGGCATCGTCTACGGCATCTCGCCCTTCGGCCTCGCCGCCAACCTCAACATCGACCAGAAGACTGCGAAGGAATACATCGCCCGCTACTTCGAGCGTTACGCCGGTGTCGCGCGCTTCATCGAAGTCACCCTCGAAGAAGTTCGCCGCACGCAATCCGTCCGCACCGCCTTCGGGCGCATCCGCCCCATCCCGGACATCCAGTCGCGCAACCCCAACCAGCGAGGCTTCGCCGAGCGCACCGCCGTCAACACGCCGCTGCAGGGTACCGCCGCCGATCTCATCAAGATCGCGATGATCCGCATCGACTCCGAGATGTCCCGGCGCAAGCTGAAGTCGCAGATGACCCTCCAGGTCCACGACGAACTGCTCTTCGACGTAGTCCCCGAAGAAGCCGAGCAGATGTCAGAACTCGTAGAGACCGAAATGGAGTCCGCCGGCACCTTCCGTGTCCCCATCGTCGCGGAGGTTGGCCTTGGCCAGAACTGGCGGGATATCAAATGAGCACGGGACTGCTGCGACTGGTCATCGATACAGCTACGGTCGTCGCGGCATTCCGCAGCAGCAACGGTGGCAGCAACAGAGTTGTTTCCAGCTTTGATCGTGGACGATTTTATTGGCTCATCTCTACGCCGCTACTGATCGAATACGAGGACGTGCTCCTTCGTCCGGAACAGATGCGTGTACACCGTCAGAGCCGAGAAGAGATCGTTGATTTTCTAGACACTCTCGCCGGAAGGGCCACGCCTGTTGAGCTCTGGTACAACTGGCGTCCCCAGTTGCGCGACCCAAACGATGAAATGGTGCTCGCAACCGCCATCAACGGTGGTGCTGACGCCATCGTTACGCATAACACCGCTGACTTCTTGCCGGCGGCACACAGGTTCGGCCTAAGCGTCATCACACCTGGGAGTATTCTGAAAGCAGGGTTCAGACTATGAGCGCGCGCATGATCACAGTTCCCGAAGAACTATTTACAGAGATCTCGGAAGAGGCCAATCGTACCGGTTTGGACGCTCAGCAGTGGGTGACGAAACTCCTGATGCGGCATGTTGAACTCAAGCGAGAGACAGAAGCCTACTTTCGCGAGCGTGCCAGTCGCGCGTCTGGCCGTAGCCTGAGCGAGATGATCGCCCAGGCTCCCGATGTCCCGCCCATGCCCGGCGATGAACTCCCAGAGGGTTGGTCACCCGACGAACTCCGTTAGCTCCAGGCCGTGGCCTCAGGCAGTAGCCAAAGCGCCCACCGGAGCCCAATAGCAAACACCCTCTTCGCTGATCGCTACGTTGACGTCTGGCATCGAACCTGACCACCGGCCCGCGGCGCTTCGCAGCGCGTCATAACAATCCGTATCCAGTTGGTGCGGCACTTTCTCTTCCAGGATCTGGAAGCACTTGCTCAGTTCAAATCCCTTCCGGTAGGGCCGGTCTTCCGCCAGCGCCGCGAAGATGTCCGAAACCGCCAGCAGCCGCGACTCCACTGAAAGGCTGGCCGCTGTCAGCTTGTTCGGGTAGCCGCTGCCGTCCAGCATCTCGTGGTGCTCGCCTGCCACCACGGCCAGGCCCTGGAAGGTCGAGATGCGCTGCAGGATCGAGCGCGTCAGCCCCGGGTGAAGTTCGATCACCTTGCGCTCGTCGGCATCCAGCTTGCCCGGCTTCTCCAGGATGCTATTCGGCACGCGCAGCTTTCCGATATCATGCAGCAGTGCCGCGCGACGCACCCACTGCACGTGTGCCGGGGTCCAGCCCAGTTCCGTCGAAATCGCAACAGCCACATCGGCCACGCCCATCGAGTGCCGGGCCGTAAACGGCGACTTCGCGTCGATCACGTCCGCAAACGCAAGACAGATGTTGTCGATCTTCTCCGCCTGTAGCGCGACCTCGTAGTTTGGATTGAGGTCCAGCACGGCGCGCCGCGTCGTGTCCAGGTCGCTCGGGTCGCATTGCTTCCAGAGCGTCCCATTTTTGTGCAGCACCTCCGCGATCCGCACCAGCATCGGATCGAACCAGCGCTTCCAGCGCTTCCTTGCCATCGAAATGGCTGCTGCGGGGCCATCTTCCGTGAAGAACACATCCAGGTTCTGCGCCAGGTTGGCGATGCGGGCGAACAGTGGGATATCTTCTCCGCGCAAACCGCTGGGGTAACCGCTGCCGTCCCAGTGCTCGTCGAGATACAGAACGGCATCCGCCGCTTCATCGCCCATCTCCATGCGGCGCATGATGCTGGCGCCGCGATTGCAGCGCAGCTCCAGCATGATCTTGTTGTTCTCATGCTGCCCTTTGACCACGCGCACAATGCGCCTCGCGCGACGGTGCATCGGTTCTCCCGGCGCCGTCAGCGTCAGGATGGACTTGACCGTGCGGAGGTCCGGCATATGAGGCCGCGTCCAGTCGAAAAGCTTTGCCGCCGGCTTCAGCGCGCGGTCATCTCCCCCTACAATGTGGAACATGCGCGAAGCATTGCTCGAGCAGCCGCAGTCTTTCAAAAGCAGGGCGTAGTACAAGTTGGAACTCTGCTCGCGAGAAAGCCCCAGACCGGCCGCCAAGCGCATTCCGATCAGGCAACTTCGCAGAGCGTGCCCAGGCGTCGCGCCCTCGGTCAGATCCAGCGCAAACGTCAGCGCCGAAATGATCTCCGAAAGCGAGAGAACATCTGGCGACGAGAGTTGCCCCTCGTTGAGGTACGCGCTATTGGCAAAAGAAAGCATCGGACGTGCTGAAGAAGACTTCCGGCAGCCAACACAAGAAGGGCTGAGTGCCTGCCGTCCTTCTTATTACCACTCACGTTCAAAATTCCCGCTATCCCCCAAGCGTCCGGTACCGCTGTAACAGTACTTTCGTTCTTTTCATCTGGGCGGCACGTGCCTTGACTATTTTTCGCTCTTCATCGGTGGAGCCTTTGCATCGGTCTTCTCCTCGCGCTCTTCGTTCTTCTTATCTTCAGGCGACTTGCCCTCCACAATCGGCGGCACCGGCGTGCTCGGGGTCAACGTCGGCCGCTTCGTGTGCCACTGCGTCGCCTGCTGGTAGGCGTAGGCCAGCGCCAGCACCCGGCCCTCCTGGAAGTGCGGCGCGGCAATCATGATGCCTACCGGCAGGCCGTCCTTGGTAAAGCCGCACGGCACAGAGATCGCCGGAATTCCGTAGCTGTCGAACGGTGAGGTATTCGTGCAGTCACCGCCCGGCGCAAACCAGTCGTATACCTTGCCGCTGGCCGCGGCCGCCGCGCCCATCTTCATCTCGTTCGTCAGCGACTCATTGATCTTCGGCGGAGCCTTGCGCGTCGTCGGCACCACCACCACGTCGAAGTCCTTGAACTGCGAATCGATCATGCGCCGCACCAGCTCCAGCTTCTGGTGGTCCCTGGCTGACTCCGCTGCTGTCGTGATGTGCGTCCCCGGCGTGGGGTTCTCCAGCCGCTCGAACCGGGCGCGATCGGGAGCCATGTAGTTCACGCCATACTTCTCGATCAACTCGTGGTGATAAGCCTCCGCGTCCCCCGTCGTACCTCCCGGCGTCGCATCCCACAGCGGAGCGGTCGAGGTCACACCCTGCGTCAGCCCGCTCAGCGTATCCAGCGCGGCTCGCACCGCCGGCTCGTCCAGCGGGTCAATGTGGTCGTAGAAGCTGTCCGGCGTGCTGATACGCAGGCTCTTTACCGGTTGCGCCTTCATCAGCGCGACGTAGTCTTTCGGCTGGCTTTCCACGCTGTTGATGTCCAGCATGTCGTAGCCGGTCATTTGCCCCAGCATCAGTGCCACGTCTTCCACCGTGCGAGCCAGCGGCCCGCAGTGGTCGCGGCTAAGCGCGCACGGAATGATGCCGCGAATGGATACCAGCCCGAACGTCGGCTTGAGCCCGACCGTGCCGCACCACGCAGAAGGCACGCGGATGCTCCCGCCCGTATCTGTCCCCAGCGTGCCGAACGCCATGTTCGCCGCCAGCGCTGCGGCTGAGCCCGACGACGACCCACCCGTCGCATAGCCAAGCGACCACGGATTGCGCGCCGGCCCAAAGTAACTGATGTCGCCGCTGCACCCGATCGCGAACTCATGCAGGTTCAGCTTGCCCAGGATGATCGCGCCGGCCTTCTTCATCCGCACCACGATGTCCGCGTCCTCGGTCGGCACGCGGTCCTTGAACATCGGGCTGGCAGCCGTGGTGCGCGTCCCCGCTGTGTCGATGTTGTCCTTCAGCGCAATGGGGATGCCGTGTAGCGGCCCGCGAAACTTGCCAGCCTTTGCCTCTGCATCCAGCTCTGCCGCCTGGGCAAGAGCCTCGCGCTTCATCACGGTCACGTAGCAGTTCACCTTCGGGTTGTAGACCGTGATGCGCGCCAGCAGCGCGTTCACCAGCTCCACAGAAGTCACTTTGTGCTCGCGGATCATGCCAGAAACTTCCGTCAGGCTCAGGAATGGCAGACCCTCAGGCGTCATCTCCGGCAGAGCCGCATCCATCGCCAATGGCGACAGCGAAGAGAGCCACGCAGCGCCCAACCCGGATCCCAGCACAGATCCGGCAAGCTTGTGAAATCCACGGCGGGTAATCGTCGTCATTCTTGTGTCATCTCCTAGGGCAGTCTTCCGCCTTCTGCAAAGTGCAGACGGCTCTTCATCCAGATCGCATCGGGCCTGGAAGCTCGAACGCGGTGCTGTACGTAGAAGCGGGAAAATGCTGCTTTTCTCGTGAGTGTACACGCCTGCGTTTGTGTCCCCCCTCTCGCCTCGGGCTCACCCCGTGGGTACCCAAAGTCGGCAGCGTACAATTTCGTCGGGGCGTCTTATGCCAGATATGTCGGTCGTTGTCGCGGCCTGGAATCAAGCTATGAGCGCGAACGTCCAAACCGTTCCTCTTTCTGAACCTCTTTTCCAAGAGGCGGCGCGCCACGCTGAACAGCTTGGCGTCTCCACCCAGGAGTGGATTCAGATCGCAGTTCAGGAGCGCATACGACACGAAGAGGACGAAGCCGCTTGGAATGCGCGCGCCGCCCGGGCCTCCGGCAGAAGCTTGGCTGAAATTCTAGGGAACGGCCCCGACAACCCACCCAATCCCGGCGACGAATTGCCCGAAGGCTGGACCGCCAGCTAACCCCCGCTAAACGCCCAACTCCGCCCGAATCGCACTCGCGATCGCGTCCGCATGCCGACGCATCGCTTCTTCGCTCTCCGCCTCGATCATCACCCGAGCCAGCGCCTCTGTCCCCGAGTACCGAATCACCACGCGGCCCGTGTCGCTAAGCTCCTCTTCCGCGGCGCGAATCGTCGCAACCACAGAAGGAATCGCTTCCAGAGGCTTCTTCTCGCGCACCTTCACGTTCACGATCACCTGCGGATAATTCTTGAGATCGGCGATCAGCTCACCCAGCGTCTTGCCCGAGCGATGCACCGCATCCAGCACCACCAGCGCCGTCAGCAGGCCGTCTCCAGTGGTTGCAAGGGAAGGGAAGAGAATGTGGCCCGACTGCTCGCCGCCCAGTGAAGCCTTCGACTTGTTCATCTCTTCCAGCACATACTTATCGCCCACTGGGGCCCGCAGCATGGTGATTCCTGACCGCTTGAACGCCGCCTCCAGCCCCATGTTCGACATTGTCGTCGCAACAACCGTGTCGCCCGCCAGCTCCCCACGAGCCTGCATATCTCGCGCGCACAGCAGCATCACGGCATCGCCGTTCACCACGTTGCCATGCTCATCGGCGAACAGCGCGCGGTCCGCATCGCCATCGAAGGTGAACCCCATCGATGCTCCCCGAGCCTTCACCTCGCCTGCCACAACCTCGGCATGCAACGCCCCGCAACCCTCGTTGATGTTCCGCCCGTCCGGCGAAGCATGAGTCACCTCCACCGTTCCCTGCAGATGCTCGAACAACTGAGGCGCCACCGCGCTCGCCGCGCCGTTCGCGCAGTCGATCACCACCGTGCGGTTGTCCAGCGAGATTCCCGGCACAGCTCCCAGCAAAAATCCGACATACTCCGTCCGAAACTTATCGTTCTCTGCAGGTAAAGCGACTTCTAAACCCTGGACTCTGAACCCTGAGCCCTGCTCCTCCAGCACCCGTTCAATCTCGGCTTCGATCCCAAGTTCTACCGCATCGGGCAGCTTGAAGCCGTCGCCTCCAAAAATCTTGATCCCGTTGTCCCGCCACGGATTATGCGAAGCCGAAATCACAACACCCGCGCTGAACCCATGTTTCCGGGCGAGGAACGCGATGGCCGGAGTCGTGATGACGCCCGCAAACTCCACTTCCGCGCCACCGCTCCGCAGCCCCGCGATCAGCGTCTGCGCGATCCACGGCCCGCTCTCGCGTGTATCCATGCCCATCACAATGCGGGCATCCTTGCCGCCCAGCTTGTTGGCCAGCGCCGCGCCCACCGCGTAAATCGTCCGCTCATCCAGCGGAGCCTCTCCCGCCACAGCCCGTATCCCGTCGGTTCCAAACAGCTTGCGCATGTGCCTCTTCCTGCCTCGCGGCCCGGCGGCAAATGGACGCCTCGGCCCTCCCCATGCTAGCCCAGCGCGTGCCACCGCCGCTGATATCACAGCCTGCAGCCGCAACTCATCGCGCCGCGACACGTCTTACTGGTTGATGCCTTCCATCTTCCGCGCCCTCCCAACTCTCGGGCTGCTCGCTGCTCTGCCTTTTGCAGCCCAAACACCGACTCTCCAAACTCCTGCCAAGCCCCCCGCAGCCGAGGCTTCACAGGGAGAAAAGACCGCGACCCTCTCTGTCCAGGCAAAGCTGGTCGTGGTTCCCGCCGTGGTGCGCGACAAGAAGAACGCCGTCGTCAGCAGCCTCACAAAGGACAGCTTCACTCTCAGCGTCGACGGCAAGCCGCAAACCGTCCGCTACTTTGACAAGGACACCGACCTGCCCCTCACCGTCGGCCTCCTCATCGACACCAGCGGCAGCATGAGCAGCATGCTCGACGAAGAAAGGAAGGCGAGCGGCGTCTTCCTCGATAAGCTCCTCGCCCCCGCCGCCGCCTCCCGTCCCGCAGACAAAAGCTTCGTCATTCAGTTCGCGCGCACCGCTGAGCTCCTGCAGGACGTCACCGACTCCCACCCCAAACTCCAGCAGGCCCTCAAGGACGTCGACCAGAGCAACGATCGCCCATCCTTTGGCAACGGAGGCAGCAACGACCCGGACGGCAATAGCTCCGGCAATAACGGAGGCCGTGACCGCAACAGCCGAGGCGGCACCGTGCTCTACGACGCCGTCTTCCTTGCCTCCGACGAGATCGAAAGCAAGCAGACCAACCGCCGCGCCCTCGTTGTTCTTACCGACGGCGACGACCGCGGCAGCAAGGAAAACCTTGCCCGCTCCATCGAGGCCGCCCAGCGCGCTGACACCGTCGTCTACGCCATTTATTACAAGGGTGAGCAGCATGGCGGCTTTGGCAACGGCTTTCCCGGCGGCGGGGGCCGTCGCGGCGGCGGCTTTCCTGGAGGAGGCGGAGGAGGATACCCCGGCGGCGGGGGCGGATATCCCGGCGGTGGGGGCGGTTATCCCGGCGGCGGAGGTAACGGTGGAGGTCGCGGCGGCAACGGCGGCGGCGAGCGCGTCGACGGCAAGAAGGTGCTTGAGCGCATGTGCGGCGAGACCGGCGGACGCGTCTTCGAGGTGTCGAAGAAAAATACGCTCGACGTGATCTACGCCGATATTGGCGAGGAGCTTCGCCAAGGCTACCGCTTAGGTTTCACGCCTAACGCCGCCGCAGCCGAAGAGGGCTATCACCGCATCGATCTCCAGCTAACCGGGCAGGCCGCGAAAGACAAGCTCAGCATTCAAACCCGCGACGGCTATTACACTGCCGACAAGTAAGCGTCCACTCGGATTTAAGCCGGCTTCATCAGGCGGCAGCTGCTAGCAGTCAACACCCGGCAACATCGCTGCCACGCTGGACGTCTGCTGCGCATGCCGGTAGTGGAAGTGCAACAGACGCTTGCCGTCGAAGCCCACCAGCGCCAGGGCGACGACAAAGATCACAAGAATTGCCGCACAGGCCATTAGCACCACGCGCAGGAAATTCGGTTTATTCGGGCGAAGTTGTTCAAGTTCCATGCATACTTGGATGCGAGCTTTCCCTGTCGTGTCACGACTTATTTAGGTGTTGTCTCGATCCATCCGTGCGCCATCATCCATCCCTGCAACAGCAGCGGCCAGACCGCCAACTCCGGCGTCTTCGCCAGGTTCTGGCCCATGCCTGTTCCATGCGGCCCGCGCTCGAAAACATGCAGCTCGGCATCCACACCTGCCCGCTGCAGCGCGTTGAAGAACGCCGTTGCATTGAGCGAGTTCACCTTTTCGTCCCGTTCGGTGGCGTAGATAAAGCTCGGCGCGGAGCTTTTCGTCACATGCAGCACGGGTGAAAGCGCATCGTTCATCGCCTGCGGAGCGTTCTTGCCAGTGATGGACTCCATGCCGAACGTCCCTGGGATTGCGCGGTCGATCGTCAGCCGTGCATAGCTCAGGATGGCGAAATCCGGTCGAGCGCTCAGCTTGTCGATCTCGTCTTTCGAGTCAATCGAGTCACCCACCCGCGCCGGCACCTCGAACCCTTTGAACGGCGTCGGGTCGCCATGCGGCTCTGCCGTGGCCAGATACCCGGCCAGATGGCCACCGGCAGAGAAGCCCCACACACCCACCGCATCTGCTTTCAGGTGCCACTCTCGGGCGTGCGCTCGCACTAAGCGCACTGCGCGCTCGCCGTCCAGCATAGGGGCAGGGTACTGGTAGCGAGGACTAAGACGGTATTGCAGAATATAGGCGCTCACGCCACGCTCGTTCAGCCACCGGGCCTCCGCCGCGCCTTCCTTCTCGTTCACCAGGTGCAGATACCCGCCGCCCGGCAGCACGACCACCGCCGGGTGAAGTCCAGAACCCTGAACCGGGTAGCAGTAAAGCTTCGGGATGTCGTCCGCCCGGGTTCCCACTGCTCCGGGAGCCCCCTTCGGCCAAAGCACCTCCACGGAGCTGTACCCCGCCGGAGGCGGGTCGGTAACCGCGGCTGCCGGAGCCGTCTGGGCGTTCATCCCAAATGCGAAGCCAACCGCGAACACAAGCATCAAAGAACTGGCAATCCGTCTCATCCCACTCATCCCGATGAGCATACGCCTCCGGTCTGGGTGGAAGACGGAACTGTCAAACCGAATGGCACGGACCAGGCGCGCGGTCGAGCGCCGGAGCCAGTGCCGAATTGAAGGAGTCATCACATGCCGTTTGCCACTCGTCGCACCCTTCTTGCCCTTCCGCTCGCCGCGGCAGCGATCATGCTTGCCGGTGCCCTGCATGGGCAGCAGGCCGCCACGGAAGACTCCGTAGCTGCCCGCAAGGCTGCCCACCAGCCCTTTACGCCGCCGCCCGCCGGCAACCTCGGGCTTTACCCCGCCATCACGGATGCCCAGAAAGATCTCGACGCGGGACTCGCCAGGGCGAAGGCAGAGCACAAGCGCCTCATTCTCGACTTCGGTGGCGACTGGTGCGGCGATTGCAAGGTGCTCGATATCTACTTCCGCCAGCAGCCCAACGCCGATCTCCTCGCGAAGTACTACGTTAAGGTCAACATCAACATCGGCCACGAGGACGCCAACCTCGACATCGCGCATAAGTACGGCGTACCCGTGCAAGGCGTGCCCGCGCTCGCCGTGCTCGACTCCCATGGCAAGGTGCTCTTTTCGCAGAACAAGGAGTTCTCTGACATGCGCTATGACAAGCCGCAGACGGTCACCGACTTCCTCAACAAGTGGAAGCAGTAAATCGTTCAGCCTACCGTTACCTCATGCGCCGCGCCTGCTGATTTGCTCGCGCGGCGCCTCTCTTTTGCGGGACAATGGAAGGGATTTCGTCAGGAGACACAGGTCCCATGCTTTCCGCCAGCCGCTCCCGTTCTTCCGTTCTGCGCACCACCCTCTTCGCGCTCCTCCTTGGCGTAAGCGCATGCCTCTCTGCGCGTTTGAACGCGCAGAACGGTAAGCACATCTACCCCGAGATTTCTGCCGCGCACACTGACCTCAACGCCGCCATCGCACAGGCCAAACGCGAGCACAAGCGGGTTATCGTCGATTTCGGCGGCGACTGGTGCGGCGACTGCCAGGTCCTCGACATCTACTTCCACCAGCAGCCCAACGCCGATCTCCTCGCCAGGAACTTCATCAAGGTCAACATCAACATCGGCCACATTGACGCCAACCTCGACGTCGGCAAACGCTGCGGCGTGGTTCTCAGCAAGGGCGTTCCGGCGCTCGCCGTCCTGGATAGTAACGGCAAGGTCGTATTCGCGCAGCAGGCGGGCGAATTCGAAGACATGCGACACATGCAGTCCACCGCGCTGACTGACTTTCTCAACAAGTGGAAGTCCTGATCTGTCGGAAGAAAGGCGTAACGGGGTGCTGAAGGGATCATGCGACGCAGGCTCGAACACCTGATCCGCCGCGGTATCCATGCCGGTCCGGCCCATGACGCGTTCCAGACGCTCGTCCTGCTTCGCCGGGCGATCTTCTCCGCCGTTGAGCATGACTTCCTTACCGTCGCCCAAGCCACGGCTTACTCCGCCATCGTCGCGCTCTTTCCGTCGCTCATCGTTTCTGCGGCCATCATCGCGCTCCTGCCTGACTCCACCCCATTCCGCCTACAGATGTCGCTGTTTTTTGACCGCATCCTGCCCTCCAACGTCATCCCGTTGCTGGAAACCTACTTCTCCGGTGCCGGAAAAAGCCCTCAAACTGCCAGGGCTCTCATCTCCGCTGCGGTTGTCAGTCTGACGGGCGCTTCCAATGTCATGTCCACGCTCATGGAAGGCTTTCGCCGCGCCCATGAACTTCCCGAGGTTCCGGGCAGCTTCTGGAACCGGCGGGGCCGGGCGCTTGCCCTTGTCCCACTTTCGCTGCTGCCCATGGCGTTCGCCAGCGTCTTGGTCGTCTTCGGTCACTACATCACTGTCTGGCTTGGGGGACTTGTCGGCCCGCAGGTACGACCCACGGTGTACGTCGTCGCCATTCTTCTCCGCTGGACGATCGCCCTGCTCGGCAGCGTGGGTATTCTCGCGGTGATCTATCACCTCGGCACCGATCTCACTCGCCACATGCGCGAGCACCTTGAAGAACCCTGGATTCGCGAGCCCTGGCGCGTCCTGCGCAGCGACTGGAGCTGGCGCAAGAGCATCCCTGGGGCCGTTCTCGCCACCATCCTCTGGTTTGTGACCACGCTCCTTTTCGGCTTCTACGTCACGCGCTATGCCAACTACGGCCATGTGTATGGCTCACTGGGAGCGGCCATCGCGCTGCTTATCTGGCTTTATCTCATCGCCGTCACGGTGCTGATCGGCTCGGAGTTCAACGCCCAGCTTGCCATGGCTCAGCGCCACGCAGCCCTGCGAGCGGTAGCCCCGGTTCCTGTCCCGCAAAACACTGCGATCGCAGCCCAGTCCGCGGCCCACTCCCCGGCTCAGCCCACCGTCTCTGCCTGAGTTGAAACTTGTTGCAGGTAGAATTGCATTCGGCCACGGGTTCGAAGCCCTGGGGATCGCGGAACAAGGTGGAGGCATCAGGGTGGGAAGCAATGCAACGCAGGGCGGCTTCATGGCGGCCAATATTCTCGGCACTCGCCGGGCCAAGATCGTGGCAACGCTCGGCCCCGCTTCCAGCACAGATGCTACTTTCCGGCAGCTTGTTCGCGCCGGTCTCGATGTCGCTCGGCTGAACTTCTCGCACGGCTCGCACGAGCAAAAAACTGAGCTCATCAACATGGTTCGCCGTGTCGCCAAGGAAGAGGGCAAGCCCGTCTGCATCCTCGCGGACCTTCAGGGGCCCAAGATCCGCACCGGCGTCCTCGTAGACGGCAAGCCTGTGCTGCTGGAAGCCGGCAAGCGCCTCACCATCACCCCACAGCAGATCGCAGGCACCGCCGAGCGTGTCTCCACCGTCTTCACCACGCTCGCGGAAAACCTCAAGCCCGGCGACCAGATTCTGCTCTCCGACGGCCTCATCGAGTTACGTGTGTTGCAGATCGATGGCGCTGACATCGTCACCGAGATCATCAACGGCGGCCTGTTGGGCGAAAAGAAGGGAATCAACCTTCCCGGCGTCCTCATCAAGGTGCCTTCTCTGACCCAGAAAGACGAAATCGACCTTGAGTTCTGTCTCAAGGCTGGTGTCGACACCGTCGCTGTTTCCTTCGTGCAAACTGCCGACGACGTTCGCTACGTCAAGTCCCGTGTGGCTGCCCTGGGTTCAGACGCCTGGGTCATCGCGAAGCTGGAAAAGCCTCAGGCCATCGACCACCTCGACTCCATTCTGGAAGCTTCCGACGCCATCATGGTCGCCCGCGGCGATCTCGGCGTGGAGGTCCCGCCCGAAAAGGTTCCGGCCATTCAGAAACACATGATTCGCCGTGCCGCGGAGTACCGCAAGCCGGTCATCACGGCCACGCAGATGCTTGAATCGATGATTGAGAACCCGCGTCCGACGCGCGCGGAAGCTTCGGACGTCGCCAACGCGATTTACGACGGCACGGACGCCGTCATGCTCTCCGCGGAAAGCGCCGCCGGAAAATACCCGGTGGAAGCCGTGGCCATGATGAGCAAGATCGTCTCCGAAACCGAGATGCAGATCCGCGACGCGCCACAGATGGCCGTGCGGCCCTACACGTCCGGCAAGCGCCGCGCCCTCACCATCCCGGAAACCATCTGCGAGTGCATGGCGCACTCCGCGCTCGATCTCGATCTCACCGCCATTGCCATCTTCACCGAATCCGGCAACACCGCGCGCCTGCTTTCCAAGTACCGCCCTGAAGCCCCCATCTACGCCCTCTCGCCCGACGAGGCCGTCGTGCATCGCGCCATGCTGCTCTGGGGAACCTACCCCATCCAGTGCGAGCGCTTCACCGGCACGGACAAGCTCGTCAACATGGCCGAAGACATTCTGGAACGCGCCAAGCTGGTCAAGCCCCGCCAGGTCGTCGGCATCGTAGCGGGAACCGCCACCAAAACGGGCGCCACCAACTTCATGCGGCTTCACATCATCGGCGACCGTTAGGTTCGCGGGCAAACCGGGGCGCGGATTGACTCACGTTGATTCACGGAGTATTACTTCCTCAGGAAAGTAAGGTGAGGCGATGGAATCTGCGATCACGAGCAAGGGCCAAACCACCATTCCCAAGCCCGTTCGCGACCGCTGGAGTCTCAAACCGGGGGATCGGGTCAAATACTTTTTCCATCCCGACGGCCATCTTGCCATTCTTCCGGTACTGCCCGCCTCCGCCTTGAAGGGGATCCTACGTTCGCGCCTGGCGAAGGCTCCGACACTGGAGGAGATGGATGAGGCGATTGCCTCTCACCTTGCTGAAAAATACAAGCGCAAATGATAGGCCTTGACACAAATATTCTGCTGCGCTTCATGCTGCAGGACGATGCACAACAATCAAAGCAGGCAGATCGCATCATCCTGCGTACATGCACCTCGGAGAACCCAGGCTACGTTAACCTCATTACCGTTGCCGAGATCGCCTGGGTATTGGGTCGCGCCTATCGTTTGACGCCTTCCGAAGTTGCCGATGCTCTGGAGGTGATGTTGCAAATTGACACGTTGCTGGTGCAGAACCAGGATCAGGTCTTCTTTGCATTGAACGCCCTTCGTTCCGGGGGTGCTTCGTTCGGGGATGCGCTCATCAATGCTCTGAATCAACGGGCCGGATGCGAAACGACACTCACCTTCGACGTCAAAGCGTCGCGTCTCGCCGGTTTCACGCTGGTCCAGCCCCGCACGTCTGGAAGCTGAGCCAATCGCAATTTGATATCGCTCCCTGCATCTTTCCGGCTTTCTTCCTGCCTCTTTGTAGGAATGGGAATCCGGCTGGACCTCAGCCTACTGTGGAAAACTGTGAGGTCGCCCATGCTGAGTAGTCCAGGGCTCGAAGTCCTTCTCCCCGTCCACGACCAGGCGGAAAGTATCGAAGCCGTTATCCGTGAACTCCACGCCGAGCTTTCGCCGCTGGTCCGTGTCAGCTTCATCGTCTGCGAAGACGGCAGCCGCGACGACACCCGGAAGATTCTGCGCCGCCTCGCCAATGAGCTTCCCATCCGGCTGCACGTCAGCGACCAGTGCAAAGGCTACCCTCGCACTGTCTGCGAGGGCATGGACTTGGCCGAAGCCAAGTGGCTGCTCTGCGTCGACGCCGACGGGCGTTTCGATCCCAAGGAGTTCTCGAAGTTCTGGCAGCGCCGCGCCGAGGGCGAAGTCCTGCTCGGGCGTCGGCTGCATCGCACGGATACGCTCCCGCACCAGGCCATGTCGCGCGTCTTCTACGCGTTCTACCAGTCCCTGTTCCACGTGCCGGTGCACGACCCAAGCTGCCCCTACGTGCTCTGCCGCAAGGCCGTGGCCCACCAGATCGCGGGGCAGATGCGCGAGATGCAGGAAGGCTTCTGGTGGGAGTTCGCCGCCCGCGCGCATCGTGCCCGCTTTGCCATGGTGGAGATTCCTGTGCGCCAGCGGCCGCACGCTCCCGGCATCACAGCGGACAACAAGGCCTACGAGCTGCCCGGCATCTTCCTTCGCCACTTGGCCGCGCTCTTTCGCATCTCCTCGCAAACCAGCGGAAAGCAGAGACACGCCGCGCCCAAGAAACTCAAAGCCCCGCTTCACACGGCGAGCGTGCGTTCCTCAGCTTCGCGCGCTTAGCCTGGCTGGAGGCCCTTGGAGGCCGACTCAACCCGGCAGCGGAGCGCGATCCGGAGCCACCCAGCCGCGCTTCGCTTCATTGCTGCCCAGCGTCTCCGGCGTCCAGAAGCGGTGCAACAACGGGGTGCGCAACCGCTCTTCGTTCACGCTCAGAAACTCGGCGAAGCTAGCCTCGTGATGCGTAGCCAGCAGCCGAACCCACGCCTCGGTTACCGTGTGGTGAAAGATATGTGCCGCGCCCAGCGCCGTCGCGTACGCGAAGATGTCGTGCTTCACCTTCACAACCGCATGTTCCACAGGCAGCGAACGGAGCCGCAGCCACGCCAGTCGCAAATGATCCGCATGCCGAAAGCACGCCTTCGGCAGCGTGCCGCTTTCCACCCCGGCCAGAAATTGTCCATCCTCCAACGCCGCTGAGCCAAGCACCAGAGCCATGCCGCCCATCCTACCGGCGCGCACGCCCTCGTACAATGATCTTTATGGGCAGGATTCGCATTCTTTCGGACCAGGTTGCGAATCAGATTGCCGCCGGCGAAGTGGTCGAGCGGCCCGCCTCCGTTGTCAAGGAGCTTCTCGAAAACTCCCTCGACGCAGGCGCCACGCGCATCCGCATCGAGGTCGAAGCCGGGCGGCCGCAAGCTCATCCGCATCGTCGATAACGGCCACGGCATGGGCCGCGATGACGCCCTGCTGGCCTTCGAGCGCCATGCCACCTCCAAGCTCCGCAGCTCGGACGATCTGCTCTCCATCGCCACCCTCGGCTTCCGCGGTGAAGCCCTGCCGTCCATTGCCTCCGTCGCCCGCCTCAGTCTCGAAACCCGCGCCCCTGAAGATGAGGTCGGCACCTCGCTTGAAATCTCCGGCGGCAATCTCCTCCGCGTCGAAGACGCCGGCCTGCCGCAGGGCACCACGATCGCCGTCCGCGACCTCTTCTTCAACACCCCCGCCCGCCGCAAGTTCATGCGTTCCGAGCAGACCGAGCTCGGCCACGTCGCCGCGCTCGTCACCCACTACGCTCTCGCGCATCCCGGCAAGCACTTTGAGCTCCACTCCGCCACGCAGGCCCTCGTCACCGCGCCCGCCGTGGCCAATGCGGGCGAGCGCCTCTACCAGATCTTCGGCCGCGACACCTTTGACCAACTCATTCCCATCGCCGCCGAGATGGACTTCGCCCGCGCGGGCCTCCCCGAGCCGCCGCCCTGGAAGCGCGACGAAGACTACGAGCCGCCCACGCCCGGCTTCCTCCGCCTCACCGGCTTTGTCTCCAAGCCCGCGCTGCAGAAGCTCAACCGCAACTCCATCTACGTCTTCGTCAACGGCCGCCTCATCCGCGACCGCCTCATCCTCCACGCGCTCACCGAGGCGTACCGCAACATCATCCCGCCCACCTCGTTCCCGGTGGTACTGCTCTTTCTAGAGATGCCGCCGCAGGAAGTCGACGTCAACGTCCACCCCGCCAAGACCGAGGTCCGCTTCCGCCAGTCGGCCTTCCTGCATGACTTCGTGCGCGACACGGTCCGCACTGCGCAGATACACGCCCGGCCCTCGGCCAGTTTCGCCGCCGCGCTGCATTCGGCGCCCACCGCGGGCTCGTCGCTCATGGTCGATGTCAGTCCGCTGCCAGGTATCGAACAGCCGCTCCATCAACCCCGCGAAAGCCTCATCACGGAGTCCGAACCGCTCATCAATCCAGCCGATGCCGAGGCTTTCCTGCTACAGCCGCCTATCGTTCCACCGTCTCCGGGCCGTCTCGCGTTCGAAGGCCCCGGCCAGCCCATCGGTTACGAAGAACCCGCCGTAACCTCGGACTTGCAGGCGCAGACAAGCGAGCCCCAGCCCACCCTCAACTCTCTGGCCACCCTCAAGCCTCTCGGCCAGCTTCGCGACAGCTTCATCCTCGCCACCAACGAAGAAGGCCTCTGGATCGTCGACCAGCACGTCGCCCACGAGCGCGTTCTCTTTGAAAAAATCCTCCGCGAGCGCAAGACCGAGCGAGTCCAGCGCCAGCGCCTGCTCATGCCCGTCCTCATTGAGCTCCTTCCCGAGCAGATGGTCCTCTTCGCCGAGATCGCCGACGAGCTCGAGCGCAACGGCTTCGAAGCTGAGCCTTTCGGCCCGCGCACCCTCGCCGTCAAGGCCACGCCCGTCGGCCTGGAAGGCCGCGAGCTCGAGCGCATGCTCGAAGAAGTCCTCTCTGTCACCGCCCGCGAGCAGCAGGCCGAAAACGCCGAGGTCCGCGCTACCCGCATTGCTGCCTCCATCGCCTGCCACGCCGCCATCAAGGTCAACATGCCGCTGGAGCCCGCCAAGATCGACTGGTTACTGTCAGAGCTTGGTAAGACCGAGCATCCTACAAGCTGCCCGCACGGCCGCCCCATCGCTTTGCGGTATTCTTTAAAAGACATTCAGCGGGCCTTCCAGCGCATCTAGGCCCCTTCATCTCATCCCGTCGCCGACAGGCTTCCTTCAGGCGCGGCAGAACAGCAAAACATGGCAGACAACACAAAGCTGGTCGAACAGCTCTACGAAGGCTTCAACGCCCGCAGGATGGACGATGTTCTGGCGAAGCTCGCCGACGACGTCGCCTGGGCCAACGGCATGCACGGTGGTCACGTGCAGGGCCGTGAAGCCGTACGCGCCTACTGGACAGCGCAGTGGTCGACCATTGACCCCCACGTCGAGCCTCAGCAGATCGCTGAAAAGGACGGAGAGGTGATCGTCGATGTCCACCAGACGGTTCACGATCTGGAAGGCAAGCTCCTGCTCGACGAGATGGTCCATCACGTCTTTCAAATCACGGACGCAAAGGTCACACGCTTCGACATTCGAAGCGTCTCCAAGCTGTCTTCCGTAGTTTCCGCGTCATAAACAGGAGCCACGGCTGCGCTGTCAAAAGCGCCGCGCTCCCTTTCCCGCGTCCATGGCTTGAACCTGGAACGCCTTTGCAAGAATCGAGTACCTACCTTGGCATCGCAAGAACCCATCTCCGCCGCGCAGCTAACCGCCGCGCGCACCACCGCCTGGCATCTTTCCGGCGAACCTCTTCTCACGCTCGAAGCCGCCCACGACTGGCTCACCTCCTACGGCCTCGTCCTCTTCGCGCCGCGAGCCCAGCAGCTGGGCGCACCCGCACCTTCGCTGGTTGAAGCGACACTCGGCGCGCCGAATGAAGCTCCGTCGCTCGCACAGACCGAAACCGCGCGCTCGCTGGCAGCGCGCCTCGTCGCCGCCGGCGATGCCGTGCCCCTCAACCTGCTCGGCGGTCCCGGCGATATTCCGGACTTCCTCGCCTCCGCCCAGGTCTTCTCGTTCCTTTACACCCTGCGCGGCGACAAGCTCTGGAAGCAGCCGCCCACCACCAGCGGCGCCAACAAGGTCACGCCACTTGCCCTCAGCGTCTATGAACTGCTGGGCGAGCGCGGTGCTCTCACCGCCGCACAGATCGCCGATGAGCTCGGCCGCGAATTAACAGAGAACGCCGTCGCTCGCGCTGTCCTCGAGCTCTGGCAGCACATGCGCGTCATCCCGCTGCTTCAGCAGGGAGAAGGCGCAACACAGTGGGAGCTCACCAGCAAGCGCTTCACCAAGGCCATCAAGGCGGGCACCAACGCCGGCCAGCCCACCGCGCTCTCCGCGCTCGTGTCGCTCTACCTCGCGCAGTCGCTGCTCGCCAGTGAAGAAGAGGTCGCCGGCTTCCTGTCGCCGGTCGCTGCCCGCTCGCGCATCCGCGAGGTGCTTCACGCCCTCGTTGGCGCCCGCGAACTCAGCGAGCTGGTCATCGACGGCAAGACCCTCCTTCACATTCCTGGCGCCCTTCCCGAGTTCCCCGAAATCGAAGTCCCAGTCGTCGAAGCCGCCAGCTCCGAAGGCACAGAAGAAGACGAAGGAACGCAATCCACTGAAGGCGAGGCCGGGGACGGTTCGCCCATCAAGCGCTTCGCTCCTCGCACCGCCGAGCGCGACCGCGCCGCCTTCCGCGGCAAGCCCGCCCCGAGCGAGGGTTTCCGCAAAGACAGCCGTGAGCGTGGACCTCGTCCCGCCCGGCCAGCAGCTCCCTGCAACGGATCGCGAGCGTCGCCCCTTCACCCGCAGCGCAGAGGCATCCAGTGCTTCGGATCGCCCAGCGCGCACCAGCCGTCCAAGTACAGATCGTCCAAGCCGGTCGAGCTCAGACCGTCCCAGCCGTTCCGGCGCAAGCCGTCCAGGCACCGGTCGTCCGAGCACAGGACGTCCCGGCTTCAGCCGCTCCGCGGGCTCTGATCGTCCAGCCCGCCCCGCGCGCAGTGAATTCGCTCGCCCGTGGGACGAGGACCGCAAGCCGCGCTCGACGGAAGGTTCTGACAGCGGAGAAGCGCGTCCGCCGCGCCGCCCGCGCTCCGATGATGGCGAAAGCCCGCCCGGCGCGTTCTTTCGGCAGCCGCCCCGCGGCAGGGAAATCCTTCCGCCCGCGCACCGACACGGGTGATCGCCCCTACAAGCCGCGCGCGGAAGGCGACCGCCCCTACAAACCACGCGCTGAAGGCGATCGTCCTTACAAACCGCGTGCGGAATCCGGCGACCGCCCGTATCGTCCCCGCACGGAAGCGGGTGACCGCCCTTACAAGCCCAGAACACCATCCGGCGACCGTCCGTATAAGCCCCGCGCTGAAGGTGACCGCCCCTATAAGCCGCGTACGGAATCTGGTGACCGCCCCTACCGCGCACGTACGGAAGGGGATCGCCCCTATAAGCCCCGCACGGAGTCGGGCGACCGCCCCTATCGTCCGCGTACCGAGTCCGGAGATCGTCCTTACCGGCCGCGCACGGAAGGCGACCGCCCCTACACACCGCGCAAAGAAAGTGGCGAGGGCCGGCCGCCCTTCCGTCCCCGCGCCGCAGGTTCGGGATTCGGTGACCGCAAGCCTTACACCCGTCGCCCCGCCGCTGAAGGCGAGGACTCCCCACGTCCCCGCCGCACCTTCAGCAGTGACCGGGAAGGCTCTCCACGCCCGCGTCCTTCGGGAGATCGCCCGTCCTTTGGCGACCGCCCCGCCTTTGGAGATCGCAAAGCTCCGCCTCGCGCAGGTGGCAAGCCCTTCGGGAAGCCTGCGGGCAAGTCCTTCGGTGCCGGTCGTCCCGCCAGCAAGTTCGCTGGCAAGAAGCCATTCGGCAAGAGCCCTGCCAAGGGCGCCGGGCGTGGTCCAGCCGGCGGTGGACGCCCCGGCGGCGACCGTCCCGTGCGCCGCCCACGGTCGGAGGAGTAAGGTAGTTCAGTCTACGCACCGCCCATGAGCACGATCACCGAACCTGCATCCTCCACCACTGCCTCGCCGCGCCTTCAGCCGGTCATCGCCATTGACGGCCCCGCGGGCGCGGGCAAGAGCACGCTCGCGGCGCACCTCGCGCGCCGCTTTGGCTTTCTCAACCTTGAAACCGGTGCCATGTACCGCGCGCTTGCGCTCAAGGCGATCGACCGCGATCTCGGCTTTGACGAGGAAGAGCCGCTCGTCGCCGTGGCCGCTCATACTCGCATTCGGCTGGAGCCGCAGCGCGAAGGCAACCGCGTCCTGCTCGATGGTGTGGATGTCTCGCGCCGCGTTCGCGAGGCCGACGTCACCGCCGCTGCCTCGCGCGTTTCGGTCCATCCGCGCCTGCGCGCCTGGATGGTCGAGCAGCAGCGTCATCTCGGCCAGCAGGGCGGCGTGGTCATGGAAGGCCGCGATATCGGTACCGCTGTGTTCCCGGACGCCGAGGTGAAGATCTTCCTCGACGCCGCTCCGGAAGTCCGCGGTAACCGGCGCTTCCGCCAGACCGCGCCCGAGCAGCCTCGCATCACCGAACAGGCCGTGATCGACGAACTCAAGGCCCGCGACACTCGCGACCGCAATCGAGCCGAGTCCCCCCTGCGGCCCGCCGAAGACGCCGTCATCCTCGACTCCACGGCGATGACGCTGGAGGAAGTCCTGGCCGCGGCTGAGAAAATCGTCCACGAACACTTGGGAAAAGCGCCTGAAGCCATCGGTTTGCACTAAGGACTGTGCAGCCGTTACCATTGGCGAATTTTTTCTAGAAAAAGTTGCCCGTCGTGCTAACATTTCCCCATCGTTTGAAACAGATTGGTTTTCTGCAAGGCTGCACCGCCGGAGCCCCGTTTGGATTCAGCGTTTAGATCGATCAAACAAGGATTTTGCGAGACATGGAACAGGGAACAGTAAAGTGGTTTAACGACGCCAAGGGCTTTGGCTTCATCAGCCGGCAGAACGGTGAAGATGTGTTCGTGCACTATTCGGCCATCAACACCAACGGCTTTAAGAGCCTTCAGGAAGGTCAGGCCGTCCAGTTCAATGTGGTCAAGGGACCCAAAGGCTGGCAGGCATCTGACGTTCAGCCTCTCTAAACGTCAATCCGAACCGAAGAGCTTCACGCAGTAAAGAAGACCAAACACAAACGATACGCACCAGACATCTGAGGGTGGCTCCGGCCACCCTTTGCTGTCTCCGCGACTAAGCTCGTTTGGCGCTCCTCTCAAGGTCGTCATCTCGACCGGAGCGAAGCGGAGTGGAGAGACCTCCGCATCTGGGCGGCCCACGCCGTTCGGCTACTTCGGCACGCCCGGAGCCTTCGGCTGCTCCGGCTCAGGCTCCGGCACTGGCTTCCCATCCTCGCCGATCACCCGCGATCCCGGCAGAATCGTCACGCCCGTCCGCATCTTGCGGTAGTCGCTGAACGTGATATTTGCATCGCCGTTGAAGCCCTTGAACAGCAGAAACCGCCCGTCAGCATGGGCCTGCAGGTGCTCCACGAACCAGATCTCGCCGTTCAAGTGGATCGTGTTCATGCGAAACCAGCTCCCGGCCTTCACGTTCACCAGCAGCCCGCCCGCAACGTGGAAGTTCTCCTTCAGCTTGCCTTCCAGCCGAACCACCGCAGCGTCTTCCTCGTCCAGCCACAGCTCGCCCGTTAGCTTCTTCATCACTTCCTGGCCTATGTCGGAAGCTTTGGCATCAGGGTCCCCCGTGTAGTCGAAGTGGATCGTCGGCCGTCCGTTCACGGTCTCGCGGCGCTCGTTGCTGAACGTGGTCACCTTCAGCAGGTTCGTCACGGAAAGCGCCACGTTCCCTCTCGATCCTTTGTGGCTTCCATCCTTCACCGACGCAACCTCTTTGTCGACGCGCTCCTGCTCCTTTTTCGCCTGGTCAGGCGGCAGTGGGTTGCCGTCGTGCGCCACGTGCTGGTGGATCTCCACGTTCTGCACGTCCCACACCTCGTACTCGTCCGTATGTGTGCCCTTCTTGTTGCCATGCGAGTCGAACTCGTCGGCCACCACCGTCTGCCTGCACGTATAGCTCTTGCGCAGTTCTTCATTTGCACTTTGCCGAGCCTTCGCCGTGGCGATCAGGTCATCTACCTTCGGCAACGGCTTGTCCGCGGTGGGCGCCACCGTCTGCGAGGGCTCGGAAGCTGGAGCGGTTTGCGCGTGAACAGCATACCCGCACAGCAGAGACAGAAGGCCCAGCGCAAGGCATCGACGCATGTTCTCACTATACGTTCGCGGCTCTAAGGCAGTTCCTGTCCTACACTGGCATCCAAGCTCTCGTGGGCCACACAGCTCAAACTGACTCGACTGACATCGCTCCGTCCGCCGAAGCCGCGGTCGCTGCCGCCTCAACCAGCACAGTCGGCGAGCCACCGTTGGCCGCCACGCCGGCCGACACCTCCGGAGCCTTCGCCCCGCTGCGCATCCCCCTCTTCCGCGATCGCTGGCTTGCCTCCACCGTCTCCTCGGTCGGCACCTGGATGCAGGACACCGCCGGCACCTGGCTGATGACGGTGCTCACTACCTCGCCGCTGCTTATCGCCCTCATGCAAACCGCGGCCAGCATGCCCGTGCTGCTGCTTGGCCTGCTCGCCGGCGCCACGGCCGACATCTACGAGCGCCGCCGCCTCCTTATCTTCTGGCAGTCGTGGATGCTGGTCTGCGTGGCGATCCTCGCCGTGCTCACCTTCGCGGGATGGGTTTCGCCACTCACGCTTCTCACACTCACCTTTCTGCTCAACGTCGGCTCGGCGATGAACAACCCGGCCTGGCAGGCCATCGTGCCGGAGCTCGTCCCGCGAGAAGAGATCCCCAACGCCGTCACCCTCAACGCCGCTTCCAACAACATCGCCAGAGCCGTCGGTCCTGCACTCGGCGGCCTTCTCGTCGCGGCTTTCGCTCACGCCCACACCGGCGCGGGCTGGACGTTCGCCTTCAACTCGGCATCCTTCATCGCCGTCATCTGGATCCTCTGGCGCTGGCACCGCACTCCCATCTACAAGAGCGCCCTGCCCGCCGAACGCATCTTCGGCTCCGTCCGTTCCGGGCTGCGCTACCTGCGCTACTCGCCCACGCTGCAGGGCCCGCTCATCCGCGCGTTCACGTTCACGTTCTTCGTCAGCGCCGTCTGGTCCCTGCTCGCCCTCGTCGCCCGCAAAGACATGCACCAGGGAGCCATGGGTTACGGCATCCTCAACGGCTCGCTCGGTGTTGGCGCGGTGGTTGGGGCCTCCACGCTGGCGCGCATCCGCAAGCGCTTCAACGCTGACCAGCTCCTTACCGCGACCACGCTCTACTACGTGCTCACCATGCTGGTGCTCGGTTTCGTTCCCTCACCCTTCATCATCATTCCCACGCTCATCGGCGCAGGCTTCTGCTGGACGTGCACCATGTCCACGCTCAATGTCAGCGTGCAGCTCTCGGTGCCCAACTGGGTCTATGCCCGCGCGCTCGGCGCCTATCTCATGACCTTCCAGGGAGGCCTCGCGCTTGGCTCCATCGTCTGGGGAGCCATCGCCCAGCGCTCGTCGACGACCGTAGCCATGTGCTGCTCGGCAGTCGGGCTCGCTATCACCTACCCGCTCGTCATCCGCATCCACATCCTCAAGGGAACGCTGCCCGACCTCACGCCCTACCAGTTCAAGCACGCCGCGCCCGCGATCGAAGACTCCGCCGCCGGCCCTGTGCGCATCTCCATCGAGTACACCATCCCCGCCGCCAACTACCCCGAGTTCTCGCACCTCATCCATCAGCTCGAAGGTGTGCGCCTGCGCGGCGGCGCCGTTCGCTGGGGCATCTACCGCGACGCCGCCAACCCAGAGCACCTCAACGAAACCTTCATCATGGAAAGCTGGCTCGACTACCTCCGCTCTCGCGAGCGCATGACCGCTGCCGATCAGGCCATTCGCCAGACTGTCTGGGCATTGCATCAGGGGCCGGAGCTGCCCCACGTCACCTACCAGATCTGGGCAAGGGAAGTTCCGCTAGCCCCGTTAGCCCCGTCGGCCCCGCTCACTCCGCAGATCGCACAGACCACGCAGCCCTCCTGAATCGACGTCGAACTCCGCGAATCTCTGCCATCGAACAGATCGAAGAGGGACGCAGGCAGCTATGGCAAAGACAGCATTGATCGTCGGTGCCTCCGGCATCGTAGGGCGCAACCTCGCGCTTGAACTGAACGCAGCCCCGGAGGAATGGAACATCTTCGGCCTGGCCCGCCGTCCTATTGCACTGGAAGGCGTCAAGCCAGTACCCGCCGATCTCACCTCGCCCGAGTCACTCGCCTCAGCTCTGGCCGAAATGAAGCCCACGCACGTCTTTCTCTCCACCTGGATGCGCCAGTCCACCGAAGCCGAAAACATCCGCGTCAACAGCGCGCTTATCCGCAACCTTCTTGACGCCATCCGGCCCCATGGCTCGGTCGAGCACGTCGCTCTCGTCACCGGCCTGAAGCACTATCTCGGCCCGTTTGAGGCTTACGGCAAAGGCAGGCTTCCTGCCACGCCCTTCCGCGAAGAGCAGGGCCGCCTCGACATCGAAAACTTTTACTACGCGCAGGAAGATGAAGTCTTCGCCGCCGCGGCCCGCGACGGCTTCACCTGGAGCGTGCATCGACCGCACACCATCATCGGCTGGGCCCACGGTAACGCCATGAACATGGGCGTCACGCTCGCAGTCTACGCGTCCATCTGTCGCCACACTGGCCGCCCATTTCTGTTCCCCGGCTCGAGCGTTCAGTGGAACAGCCTTACGGACATGACCGACGCCCGCCTGCTCGGACGTCATCTCATCTGGGCATCCACGACACCCGCCGCGCGCAATCAGGCCTTCAACATCGTCAACGGCGACGTCTTCCGCTGGAGCTGGATGTGGGGCCGCCTTGCGCACTGGTTCGGCCTCGAACCCGCCCCGCTCACCGGAGAAGGCAAACCGCTCGAACAGCAACTAGCCGATGCGGAACCCATCTGGGCAGAGATCGCCGCAACGCACGGCCTCAAAGAGCCCAACCTGCACTCGCTCATCTCGCCCTGGCACACCGACGCCGACCTTGGCCGCCCCATTGAAGTCGTCACCGACATGAGCAAGAGCCGCCGCTTCGGCTTCCTCGACTACGTCCCCACCGACGACAGCTTCTTCGCCCTCTTCCAGCAGCTCCGCGACGAACATTTCATTCCGTAGAGAGCTTCGGCCCTTCACTGCGTCATCCTGAGCGGAGCGAAGGATCACCGTACTTCGCTTGTGGCGCCAATACTGACTCGGAATCGTGATCACTCACGTACACAACGCAGAACGTACAACTTACAACGCCGCGCTTCTCTCGACCTTCACCCACTGCATACCCGCCGCCTCGGCAGACTTGATTCCCGCCGCGGCATCCTCGAACACCAGGCACTTCTCCGGCGCCACGCCCATCTTCTTCGCCGCATTCAAAAACGGCTCAGGATCGGGCTTGCCATGCGTGTAGTCTTCCGCACCCACCAGCAATTCGAAGCGGTCGCGTAGGCCCAGCTTGTTCAGCGTGCTTTCGATGGAAGTCCTCGGCGACCCGGATACGATCGCAAACCGCACCTTGCCCTGCATCTCGTTCATCACCTTCACCACGGACGCCATCGGCTGAAGCTCCGGCAGCAACTCCACGTACAGTAGTTCCTTGCGATGAGCCGTCTCGGCCACCGGCATGCTCAGCCCGTACTTCTGGTTCAGCAGCTCCACGACGCGCTCGATCGGCACGCCGCCCCATGAATAGAACAGGTCTTCCGGAAACTGGCCGCCGGCATCGTTCACGGCCTTCGTCCACGCGCGAAAGTGCAGCGGCATCGAGTCCGCCACAGTTCCATCCAGGTCGAAGAGATACGCTTCGAACTCGCCCGCCGGAATCACCAGCTCAGCAACGTTCGCTGTCGCATCCGTAACCACTAAGCGTTATGCCCCAGCGCCAGGTCGATGATCGCCTTCTCTTCAAAGTCATGGGCCTTCGCCGAACCTGTCGCCGGGCTGGCGCTCGCGGTACGCTTCACGCTGCGCACACGCTTGCCCAGCATCCGTTCCAGCCGAGGCAGCACAAAGGTCAGCGCGCCCATGTTGGCCGGCTCTTCCTGCACCCAGATCACCTCAGCGCCCTTGTGCTGCGCGATGGCAGCAGACAACTCGGCTTCGGGCCACGGATAAAGCTGGTCCACGAACACAATCGCGACATCGTTCAAGCTGCGCTTCGCCCGCTCCACGCGCAGATTGTGCCCGATCTTGCCGGAACACAGCAGCACGCGCCTCGCGTTCTTCGCTTCGGTATCCGGCACCACGTTCTGGAACGTGTCCTTCGCGAGATCGGCAACCGTCGACATCGCATCCGGATGCCGCAGCATGCTCTTCGGCGTAAACACCACCAGCGGCTTGCGCCACTTGCGCAGGCTCTGCCGCCGCAGCAGGTGGAAGAACTGTGCCGCCGTGCTCGGCTGCGCGATCTGCAGGTTGTCCTGCGCGCACAGTTGCAGGTAGCGCTCCACGCGTGCCGAAGAGTGCTCCGGCCCCTGGCCTTCATAGCCATGTGGCAGCAGCATCACCAGGCCCGAAAGCAGGCCCCACTTCGCTTCACCCGCCGCCAGGAACTGGTCGATGATGATCTGCGCGCCATTGGCAAAGTCGCCGAACTGCGCTTCCCAAAGCGTCAGCGTCTCCGGGAAGTCACGCGAGTAGCCATACTCATAGCCAAGGCAGGCCGCCTCGCTCAGCATGGAGTTGTAGACTTCCCAGCGCCCCTGGCCCTCCGCAATGTGGCTCAGTGGCGACCACCGCACCTCGGTCTCCGTATCGATCAGCACCGAGTGCCGCTGATTAAATGTGCCGCGCTGCGAATCCTGCCCGCTCAGCCGCACCGGCGTTCCCGCCTTCAGCAGCGACGCATACGCCAGCAGCTCCGCAAAGCCGTAATCCATCGGCTTCTTCCCTGAGCCCATCTCCACGCGCTGCTCCAGCAGCTTGGCTACCTTGGGATGAACATGGAAGTCAGCCGGAGAACTCGTCAGCTTCGCTGTCAGCGCGGCAATCTCCGCGCCATCAAGACCCGTACGCGGGTTGTCATCAGCAGCCAGCGGCCCACCCGCATACTTCTCCCAGTAGTTGGGCAGCGAGTGCATGCGCTTCATGATGAACGTCGAATCCTGTGCGTCGATCTTCGCTTCGGCCTGCGCCGCGCGCTTCTGAGCCTCCAGGAAGTCCTGCTGCACCTGGGAGATCTCCGCGGTCGCATCCACGCCCACCTTCTTGGCATAGATCTTGTAAAGCTGCGGATGCTCCTTGATCTTCGCGTAGCGCCGCGGCTGCGTCACGGTGGGGTCATCCACTTCGCTGTGCCCATGGCGGCGATAGCCGATCAGGTCGACAACCACGTCGCTCGCAAACGTCTGCCGGTACAAGGCCGCGATCTCCGCCACGTGGATCACCGCATCCAGGTCTTCCGCGTTCACGTGAAAGATCGGGATCGGCAGCCGCTTGGCCAGGTCGCTCGCAAAGCGCGAAGAGTTTGACTCTTCCGGCAGCGCCGTAAAGCCCAGCAGGTTATTGGTGATCACCTGCACCGTGCCGCCTACGCTGTAACCCTCAATGCCCGCAAAGTTCAGCGTCTCCGCCCAGATGCCCTGTCCCGCGAACGCCGCATCGCCGTGGATGATCATCGGCAGGATGCACTTCGAGCCCGGCTCGCCGCCATCCTTCAAGTTGTCCACGCGCGTCTGCCGAGCCCGCGCACGGCCCATGATCACCGGGTCGACCGCTTCCAGATGGCTCGGGTTTGAGGCCAGATGGAGTGAGACCGTCTTGCCGTTGAACGTTTTGAGGTCGCCCGTCGCGCCCATGTGGTACTTCACGTCGCCGCCGCCCATCGTAGAGCGGGGATGCACGTCCTCGAACTTCGTGAACACTTCATCTGACCCGCGGCCCACCGTGTTCACCATCACGTTCAGTCGTCCGCGATGCGCCATCGCGATCACGCTGCGGGTCACGCCGTTGTCCGCCGCTGTTGAGAACAACTGGTCGAGGAAGGGAATCAGCGACGTCAGGCCTTCCAGCGAGAACCGCTTCGTCCCGAGATACCGCTGCTGCGCCACCTGCTCAAACAGGTCTGCACGAATCAGCCCGTTCAGCACCCGCGCCGGATCGGCAACGGTGTACTCACGCTCCAGTTGCTCCTGGATCCACTGCCGCTTCTCGGAGGAGGCAATGTGCATGAACTCCGCGCCGATCGAACCGCAATAATACTTCCGCGCCTCTTCGGCGACAGCATGCGAAACGGCATCGTCAGGCACCGGCGTCGGAAACGGCTCGGGAGGCAGAAACTGCCCCAGCGGATCGAGCTGCGCCTGCAAAAATCCCCAGCGGCGAAATATGTCGAAAACAACTTCGCGCTGTGCGCTGTTGGTGGATGGTTCTTCGGCTGTTTGGGAGGCTCTTACTGCTTTCGAGACCTTCGGCGCGGAGGGAGTCTTGGTCGGCATGGCGGTTACTATGCTAGACCTTTTGCAACGCAGTACGCATCTCTGTTCGATGATCGAACACTTTGTGCGATTTCTGATATCGGCTACGTGTCAGGCTCTGCTCTGCGCCGTCCGCTCCAGCGCTTCAAAAGGCAGAAAGACCGTAGCGACAGTTCCGTGCCCAGTCCCGTGTTCGGCCCCGTGCCCAGAATCGTCCGTCCGGCTCCGCAGCCGCAACCTGCCCCCGTGCCGCTCCACGATTTCCTGGCTCACCCACAACCCCAGCCCAGTGCCCGCAAAGCCCTTGGTCGTAAAGAACGCCTCAAACACGTGGCGTTGGTTCTCGCGCGAGATTCCCGCGCCCGTATCCCCCACGGTCAGCACCAGGCCACGCTGTTCCGTGCGCCAGTCTGTGCCTTCTCGGCTCCGGATCAACAGCCGCCCGCCTGTCGGCATTGCGTCGATCGC
This sequence comes from Granulicella sp., assembly GCA_965198545.1. GTDB lineage: Bacteria > Acidobacteriota > Terriglobia > Terriglobales > Acidobacteriaceae > Granulicella. Next base: position 77,814 of record CBDAPS010000013.1, read on the forward strand.
ATTGCCCACCAGGTTGTTCAGCACCTGCCGTATGTCACCCTCAAAGCACGCTACCGGTCGCTCTGCACGCAGGCGCTTCTCCACCTCGATGTGCGAGTTCTTCAGCCGGCCTTCATAGAGCGAAAGCACCGTGGAGTACAGGTCGGCTGCCGTGATCTCCATGGGCCGCGTCGCCTGCTTATGGAAGCGCAGCGTCTGGTTGGCGATGCTCGACACACGCCGCAGCTCCAGCTCCGCCAAATCAAGATATCCCTGCACCTCCGGCAGGATCGCCGCCTGCCTCGCCAGGTATAGCAGGTTCATCACGGACTCAAGCGGGTTGTTGATCTCGTGCGCGATCGAGCTCGCCATGCGCCCCACCGCTGCCAGCTTCTCGCTGCGGATCAGTGCATCCTCCGTCAGCTTGCGGTCGGTGATGTCGAACGTGATCCCGGGGAAGCGAAACTCCTCGCCCATCCTCCTCGCTCGCCCCCGCGCCGCTACCCACCGCACGGAGCCATCCTGCTGCGTGATCCGGTACTCCGAGGCGAACTCCTCCCCGTTCGCCAGCGCCCTTTGAATCTCTTCGCCCACCCGCTCCCGATCGCCCGGGTGCATGTTGCTGGTAAACTCCTCGAGCGGGCTGCCCTCCCGCGCCCGCTTTGCATCCACGCCGTAGATCTTCGCAAAACCCTCATCCGCATACACAAGGTTGCGGTTCACATCCCAGTCCCATGTGCCCACGCCGTTGGCCGCTTCCAGCGCAAAGTGCACCCGTTCGTCGCTGATGCGTCGCTGCTCCTTGTTGCGCTGCTCCTCGGTCACGTCCTTGTAGAACAGCGCGATCCCACCATCGAACGGCAGCACCTTCACCCGCACCCACAGATTGAACGGCGCATAGAAGAAGTCCTCCAGGTCTTCCGCGACCCGCGTCTCCATCACCCGCCGGTACACCCGCTCGACCACGGTCCCTACCGACTCCGGATAGAGCTCCCAGTGGGTCTTGCCGGTGAAGTGCTCCGGCCCCACCCGGCTGATCGCCCGTGCCGCCGCATTGGCATACAAAAACCGGTACTCGCGGTCCAGCAGCAAGAGACCATCCGGTAGTTGCTCCACTACCTGCCCGAGGGCGCCTTCACCCAGCATGATGAAGGACGACGCCTGCCTTGAATTCTGAGCGCCACTCACCAGCTAAGCCTACCAGCGCAGGCCAGACGTAAGCTCGCGGTGGTAGCCTCTCTCGCATGTCGCACGACCGGCACGACCAACCGCACTCGGCCCCGCATCCGCAGCAACCCCCCGAACCCCACTCACCGCCCCATCACGGCTCCGGCTCTCGTTTCGACCTCGGCCAGGCGGCCCTGGATGAACTCCATGAAGCCGGCTTCCGTCCCGAGTTCGGCCCCGGCGTAGCGGAGCAGGTCGCCGAAATCGAGCGGACCTTCTCTCAGCCCGAAGCGCAAGCCGGCATCGAAGACCTCCGAGCCCTCGGCTGGTCCTCCATCGACAACGACACCTCCCGCGACCTCGATCAGATCGAAGTTGCCGAGCGCACCCCCCAGGGCATCCGACTCCGCGTCGCTATCGGCGACGTCGCCGCGGCCGTCGAGCAGGACTCACCCATCGACAAGCACGCGCAGGAGCAGACGCAAACCATCTACACGGCCGTCCGCAACTTTCCCATGCTGCCGCTCGAGCTCTCCACCGGCCTTACCTCGCTCAACGAAAACGCCGACCGGCAGGCCGTCACCATGAGCTTCACCGTCACGCCCGAGGGTAATCTCGTCGACGAGCAGGTAAGCCGAGCCCTCGTGCGCAACCGCGCCCAGCTCGCCTACTCGCGTGTCGGGCCCTGGCTAGACTCCGCAAAGCGCGATCCCGATACCGCGAATCTCCGCAGCGACTCAGCCCGCAGCGACTCCCCCAATGGGATTGAACCCTCTGCCGCACTGCCGCCCGACTGGCTCGCCCAGCAGCTCACGCTCCAGGATGAAGCCTCGCAGGCCCTTCACGCCGCGCGCATCGCCGCCGGTGCCCTCGAGTTCCAGCGCGCCGAAGCCGAGCCCATGATTGCCGACGGCGTCGTCAAGGACCTCCACGCCGTCCTCCAGAACCGCGCCATGCATCTCATCGAAGACTTCATGGTCGCGGCCAACGGCGTTATGGCCCGAGCCCTGCGCAAGGCCGGCCGCTCCGCCCTGCAGCGCATCGTCCGCGTCCCACTGCGCTGGGATCGTATTGTCTCGCTCGCCGCCCTGCACAACGGCAACCTGCCCGCCAACCCTGACTCCGTCGCCCTCAACAACTTCCTCACCGAGCAGCGCCGCCTCGACGCGGATCACTACCCCGACCTCGCCGTCGCCGTCATCAAGCTCATGGGCCCCGGCGAGTACACCCTCATGCGCGCCGACGAAGATCCCACCGGCCACTTCGGCCTCGCCGCGCGCGACTACACTCACTCCACCGCGCCCAACCGCCGCTTCCCGGACCTCGTCACCCAGCGCATCCTGCACGCGTTAGTCGCCGGTCAGCCAGCGCCCTACACCGACGCCGCCCTCACCGCCATCGCGCTCCACTGCAACGAAGCCGATAAAGCCCTTCGCAAGATCGAGCGCGCCATGGCCAAGCGAGTCGCCGCCGTCGCCCTCATCCCGCGCATTGGGCAGACGTTCCGCGCGGTCGTCACGGGAGCCAGCAACAAGGGAGTCTACGCCCGCGTCATCGACCCACCCTTCGAAGGCCGCATCGTTCAAAACGACGAAGGCCTCGACGTAGGCGACCGCATTCAGGTCAAGCTCCTACACACCGACCCAGCCCGCGCCTTCATCGACTTGGCAAAGGTTTAAGACTGCATGTTCACGTTGTACGTTCTACGTTCTAAGTTGTACGTTCTACGTCAAGCGCTTTCCTCACGTACAACGTAGAACGTACAACTTACCAAACGCCGTGACGCATCGCCGCATACACCAGCCCTAGCGTTACCAGCGCGATAAAGATCTCGCCCAGCACGCCCACCAGGATCGGCCGCCACCCCTGGTTCACCAAGTCGCGCAACTGCGTGCGCAACCCCACGCCTGCAAACGCCGGCAGGAACGCCCACTTGGAAAGATTGCCCAGCGACACGAGCTGGCCCTTGGTAAAGAACCCACTCGTAGCCAGCACGCTGATCGCCACAAACCCCAGAATGAACTTCGGAAACTTCTGCCAGAGGAAGCGGCCCTTGTTCTCCACGCGCTCGGCCTGCCCGCGCGAAGCCCAGTACACCGCATAGCCCAGCACCACAAACCCGATGAACGCCGACCGCGCCGTCTTCGCCAGCACCGCAAAGCGCCCAGCCTCATCGCCATACAGCGCGCCGGTTACCGTGGCTTCGGCGGTGTTGTCCACCGCCAGCCCGGTCCAGATGCCATAGCTCTGCTGGCCCATGTGCAGCAGGTGTCCAATCGCCGGGAAGGTAAAGAGCGCGATCGCTCCCAGCGTCAGGATCGCCGCAATCGCCGTCGAGGTATCTTCTTCCTCCGGCTCAATTGCTCCCTGCGCCGCCATGATCGCCGTCACGCCGCAGATGCTCGAACCTATAGCGAGCAATGACGTGAGCTTCGGGGGCAGCTTGAACAGCTTGCCCAGCAGCGTCATTACGCTCAGGCTCAGCAGCAGCTCCACAAACACCAGCAGCAGGCTCATGCCGCCGACCTTCGCCACATCGCCCAGCAGAAACTTCGCTCCTACCAGCACAATGCCCAGCTTCAGCCAAAGCTCATACGTTGCCATGCCCGGCCTCAATACCTTCGGCAGCCGCATCGAATTCGAAATCAGCAGCCCCAGCAGGATCGCCCACAGCACATACTCCATGTGCGGAGCGGGCCGGTGCTTGACCGCGCGAAGCCAGTTGCACGTCCACTCCAGCCCTTTGCCCGCCAGACCAATCCCAAACAGGAGCGCTGTCCCCGGCAGCAGGTCCAAACCACGCCGCCAGCCGGAAGCCGGCACATCTGTCGAATCGGTTGAGGCCGCGGGCAGAGGCATGGTCTGGGCGGACAAGGCGTGCTTACCAGCCGATCCGCGGCAGCACGTTCAGCCGCACGAGCGCCGCCGATGCCAGAGCGAGCGCGATCGCCACCGCATCCACGTTGAATCCCAGCTTCATGGAAGGAAGCGCTTTCGCAACGGCTTGGGCGCGCTGCGGACGAGAAGTGTGTGACAAGGTACGGGAAGTCATTAGGGAGAACCTTTCCGCCTAAACATCAGGCGGCGTACTTGGGTTAGAGGAGAGGAAAGATGAGTCGCTATGCAGAACACGAAACCCACGCTGGCTTGTTGCGCCGCTGCGTGGGTACTTGGGAAGGCGTGCTGCGAAGTTCTTAGGCTCTTCGTTTACAGCAGACCGGCACCGGTGCAACAACACAGCATGGGACAACACATGCCTGTACAGGTCGCGAGGGTGAGGTTCTGCTTCATCTGGTTCTGAGCCTACGTGCGTCAGATGGCCCCGTCAAGCATTCGGTCGGAATCCTTCCGTCTTGCACCCGCAGCTTCGATCAGCAAGCTGCCGTGGCGCACCTCCGCGCACCTCTGCGCCCGCCGCGTCAGGGCTTTTCGCCTGGTCAGCCGACATGACTGGTTCAGTCGAAGAACCCAGGTATCCCTCAGGGCATAAACTTCCACGAGAGCTCACTCACCATGACCCGCCAAACTCTCTGCCTCGCCCTCGTCCTCTACTCCACCTCTGCCCTTGCCCAGGGCGATCCCGCACGAGCCTTCGATCCCGCCACTGCCGCCACCCGCAAGCCCGGCACGACGGTCCGGATCGACCTCATCGGCGACTCCACCCAGACCGAGAACGCCGGTTATGGCCGAGGCTTCTGCGCCAACTTCACCCCACAGGTTGACTGCCTCGATGAAGCCAAGGGAGGTGCCAGCACCCGTACGTACCGCGAGCAGGGCCTGTGGGACCGCGCCTTGGCGACCAAGCCCGACTACATGGTCATCCAATTCGGCCACAACGACCTCGTGACCAGGGACCATGCCGACCGCCAGGTCCCGCTCCCCGACTACGTCGCCAACCTCAAGCGCTTTGTCGCCGAAGCCCGTGCCGCCGGGATCAAGCCTGTGCTCGTCACCCCGCTCACCCGCCGCTACTTTGAGGCCGACGGCAAGATCCACTCCGACCTCCTTGAATACTCCGCGGCCATGCGCAACGTGGCGAGCGAAACCCACACACCGCTTATCGACCTCCAGGCCGAAAGCATCGCCTACCTCGACAAGGTGGGCGAAGCCGAGGGCAACAAGCTCGCCATCACCAAGAAGGACACCGACGGCAAGACCATCTTTGACAAGACCCACCTCGACTGGGCCGGCTCCTTCGTCTTCGGCCGCATGGTTGCCGCCGATCTCGGCAAGTCCGTACCCTCCCTCGCGAAGTACGTCCTGCCCACACCCGCAAAGCTCCCGCCCGAAGGCGAAAAGGCCATGCGCATCATCAACGGCGCGCCCGTCACCATCATCCTCATCGGCGACTCCACCACCGCGCCCGAAGGCGGCTGGGGCCCAGGCTTCTGCGCCGACCTCACTCCCAACGTCACCTGCATTGACGACGCCCTCAACGGCCGCTCCACCAAGAGCTTCCGCGACGAAGGCCACTGGGATGCGGCCCTTGCTCAGCACGGCGACTACTACCTTATCCAGTTCGGCCACAACGACCAGAAGCTCAACAACCCCAAGGTAGCCGCCGACCCCACCCAGTTCGCCGCCAATCTCCACCGCATGGTTGCCGAGGTCGAAGCCATACACGCTATCCCGGTCCTCATCACCCCGCTAAGCCGCCGCACCTTCGTCGACGGCAAGGTGAAACAGGACCTCGACGAATACGCCGCAGTCACCCGCAAGGTAGCCGCTGAAGCGAACCTCACCTGCATCGACCTCAACGCCATGTCCACGAAGCTCCTGAACAGCATCGGCCAGGAAAAAGCCGACGAGTTCAACGCCACCGGCCACGCCGACCAGCGGGCCGAAAACGGCAAAGCCACCCTCGACCGCACTCACCTCAACGACAAAGGCAAAGCCGTCTTCGGCCGCATGGTAGCCGACACTCTGATCCGTACCCAGGTAGAGCTAGGTCCCGACGTCAGAGGCGTTCCGACGAGCACGGCACAGCCAGCCCCGCCACCAACGGCAGAGAAGGAATAGGGACGATGTCAGTGTGCTCAGTTGAGCCGCACACTGCTCGGTAGTCGAAGCAGACGAGGATCAAACTCAACCTGTTCGGAATGGGCGATACGTACATGGGTTGCGTCTGGGTGCAATGGATTCATAAGAACGTTGTAAGCGTGCGGCATGATCGCCGAAGGCACTCGCGCGAACACGGTCTCGCGTGCTGCCAGCCAGCGGTCGCCTGCTTCTTGCGTTCCTGGTTCATTCCGGACCCATCTGCCACGTGGCGGTTTTAGATCGGTGACGCGAAGATCCTGTGTCGTCTCAATCCGGAGCAAGGTATACGGCTCGGGGAGCTGGCCGCCAGCGAGAGAGTAATGAACAAGTAGCTCGATCAGCGCGCCCGGTGGTGACTCGGCTAGGTACACAACAGGACGTCCGGCACGGTGCCAACGTGCCGAAGATCGCCGTCCACCTTCACCGCTCAAAGACTCGTAGTTGCTGATGCGCCAGAACTCCATGTCCTTAAGCGAACATGCCCTCGTCGATCTGAATCAGAAAGTCTTCGACCAGTCGTCCTCCCGTTTCAGTACGAAGCATTGCTAAAGGACTCCGGCCGTTGAAGCGGTCTTTGGGTTCTTCCAGCCAGCGCTTCGCTAACTCCGGCTTGTGCCAGACTCGCACCGCGAGATCGAACAAACGCGCCACGCGTGTCAGCTTGTCTGATTCGTCCAGGGACAATGGTTCTTTGCGAGCGCGACGATGCTTCAGTGTTCGTGCCGGAATCACAACCTCCAGTAATTCCTTGATCGGCAAACCCGACTGCTCTGCAAAGTCAGTCAAAGTATCCAGAGGCACGCCACTTTCAACGGTGTTTACGTCTAGCCGGAGGGCTGCGGTCAGTGACGCTGGACGTGCGACTGCTGGGTGTGCCATGTGGACAGTATGCCACAAGCGTACTGGCAAAATGGCCTAGTCGCTATCGCTGGAGTGAAGCTGAGAGTCTTCCTCCGCCCGCACCGTCACCGGCCTCAACGGCATCCCAATCGGCGACGGCACATTCAAAACGGAACTCTTCCCGCCAGCCGACAACGTTAGCCTCCCACCGCGCTCGCGCCATTCCCGGGCATTCGTCGCGACGAAGCACTCCCGCCCGCCACGCCCTTCGCCCAGCCCATGGTCGAACCGGAACGTGAAATCCCCGTTCGCTGCCACCTCCACGGCATTCGGCGGCATCACCCCCGTCGAATCCACCCGAAAATCCGCGAACGTAAGCTGCGCGGTATGGTCCAGAAACACCACGCTCAACTCGATCGGCACGCCCCAGCCGCCGCCCACGATTTCAAGCCGATACCCAAACACCAGCAGCCCGTTCATCCCCGACCGCACGATCCACACATGCACCACGCAGAGCCCCGGTTGCCGTCCCACCGGCATCTCCGCCGAGGCGTCAAACACCACTGCGCCCACCAGGGCAGGGAAGCTCGCAGGCACCACGCCGCGAAGCGCTGTGGTAACTGCTTTCCCGGGGTCCAATGCTGGCATGTGCTAGACCCCACGTTCTTGCACTCGTTCTAGATACTGCCGCGGGCTAAGAATGGAAATGCCTCGAAACGGATGCAATGCGAGAAGGTCATCATCTCCACTGAGGATGAAAGCTGCTCCTCCGCTGACCGCGAGAGATAGGAACTTGTCATCTTTCGGATCTCGACAGGCATTCAACGAGGTAATATCCGTCACCAGAAGTGCTGTAGCTTTCAATTTCTCCAGGAACTGAAGCCGTTCACTCGCGAGCAGGTACCTGTCGAACTTTGGTCGGGAAAGAACATCTTCCAGTTCGCTGAACGTCTCCGGCGAGATGAAAAGTTTCATGCTCGCTAGCGCGTGTGTCAGAGCGAACGCAGGGACTGAATCACGGAACAGCAACCGGCTGACAATTACGTTCGTGTCGGCGACGAATGCAACCTGCTCAGTCACGGCTCAGAAGCTCGGCAAGCTTTTCTTCCGTGAGCCCTCTGGCTACAGCCCTATCCGAGATCTCATCGCAGAATGCCTGAAAGTCCTCATTGGCAGAGCTCCGAAGCTGCTCGTATTCTTCCGCAGAAAGCAGCACCGCTACGCTGCGCTCCGCGCGTTCGAGAAAGACAGGCCCCTTCTGTGCCGCGTCCACAAGTGCCCCGAGTTCTGGCGAAGAATAGCTCTCCGTTGCGTAACGCATAGGTCATCTCCTGATCCAGATATTACTTCGCTTTATCCCTTCAGCGCCGCGCTCACCAGTTCCTTCGCCTCGCCCTGGATCTGCTTCAGGTGCTCCTCGCCCTTGAAGCTCTCGGCGTAAATCTTGTAGACATCTTCGGTCCCGGAAGGCCGAGCCGCAAACCATCCTTCATCCGTTGAAACCTTCAGCCCGCCGATCGCCGCATGGTTCCCCGGAGCCTCTGTCAGCACCGCCGTAATCGGATCGCCCGCCAGCGTCTTCGCCGTCACCTGGCTCGCGCTCAGCTTCGCCAGCTTGGCCTTCTCATCCTTGGTCGCCGCAGCGTCAATCCGCTGATACACCGGTGCCCCATACTTTGCCGTCAGCTCGCCATAAAGCTCACCCGGGTCCTTGCCAGTCCGAGCCGTCATCTCCGCGGCCAGCAGCCCCAGGATCAACCCGTCCTTATCGGTAGTCCAAACGCTGCCATCCTTTCTCAGAAAGGTGGCCCCCGCCGACTCCTCGCCCACAAAGCCCAGCGTCCCGCCGATCAGTCCATCCACAAACCACTTGAACCCGACCGGCACCTCCAGCATCTTGCGCCCCAACCCCGCGGCCACGCGGTCAATGATCGAAGAGCTCACCAGCGTCTTCCCGATCCCCACCTTCTCGCTCCAATCCGGCCGATGCGTAAACAGGTATTGGATCGAGGTCGCCAGGTAGTGGTTCGGATTTAGTAGCCCCACGCTCTTGCACACAATCCCATGCCGGTCATGGTCCGTATCGCACGCCCACGCCACGTCGAACCTGTCCTTGTTCGCGATCATGCCCGCCATCGCGTTCGGGCTCGAGCAGTCCATCCGGATCCGCGAATCCCAGTCCAGCGTCATGAACCGGAACGTCTGGTCCACATAAGGATTCAGCACCTCCAACGGCAGCTTGTACTGCTCCGCGATCCGCGGCCAGTAGTGCACGCCCGCTCCGCCCAGCGGATCGACCGCCAGCTTCAGCCCCGTCCCAGCCAACGCGTCAAAATCAATAACCGAGCCCAGTTCGCCCACATACTCGCTGATGTAGTCATGTCGCTTCGTCGTCTCCGCCGCCATCGCCTTCGCATACGAGAGCCGCTTCACGCCCTGCAGCTTCGCGCCAATCAGTTCATTAGCGCGATCCTGGATCCACTTCGTCGCGCTCGTATCCGCTGGCCCGCCGTTCGGAGGGTTGTACTTGAACCCGCCATCCTCCGGGGGATTATGCGACGGCGTAATCACGATCCCATCCGCCAGCCCCGCCTGGCTCCCGGTTGGCCGCCCGGCGTTGTACTTCAGGATCGCCAGCGAAGCAGCGGGTGTCGGCGTGTACCCAACATTCAGCTCACCACCATCCGCTCTCCCGCTGTCGATCAGCGTCGTCACACCATTCGCCGCCAGCACTTCCAGCGCGGTGGCAAACGCCGGCTCGCTCAGTGCATGGGTATCCATCGCCAGAAACAGCGGCCCATCCGTGTTCTCGTTGGCGCGAAACTCCACAATCGCCTGCGTGATTGCCAGAATGTGCGCGTAGTTAAAGCTCGTGTTCAGCGACGAGCCCCGATGCCCGCTCGTCCCAAAGCTCACCTTCTGCGCCGCCACGCTCACATCGGGATGATTCGCGTAATACGCCGTCACCAGCCGGGGCAGGTTCACCAGCTTGTCGGGCGAGAGATGATGGCCGGGAGTATTGAACTGCGCAGCGCTCGAAGCAGAGGAGGGAACCGTGTTCTCAGACATGCGCCCCAGCATACGGCAGAGCGGCGCAAACAGGGAACTTCGCGCCCGGTAGCTACTTGAAGCTTGTTTTTGCGCGAGGCTTCTTACAGGTGCAAGGGGCATGGCCGCAGGCGATACAAACCCCAGTTGCTCGCCGCTCCTGCGTCTTCTCATAGGCGGGTGAGGGGTGTTTCGTTCCTTTGAAGAGATCCCAATGGCGAAACTTACTTGAGCGGTCCTTCGGATCTGGCGGCAGCTTTGCCATAGCAGAAATCCTTCGCATCCAGCTACGACCGCTCGTAGTGGAACAGCAGCTCCTGCTCGCTCGCGATCGCCACGCCATTCCGCATAGCCGGTGCAAACGTCCACTCCCGCTGCACCGTGGCCATTACCATCTGGTCGATCGCCCCACCCAGCCCCCGCTCCAGCGTCGCTTTGGCAATGCGCCCTCGGTCGTCGATCACCACGTCCACCACCACATCGCCTGCGCTCCCATGCGGCAGCCCGGAAAGATCCGGCGCAGGCCGTGGATGCGTCCGCACCAGTGCAATGCTAATGTTGCCATCGCCCAGCGAACTCTCCCCGCTCAACCCTGTCCCCGGCGCAGCCTCGCTCGCCGCTGAAGGCACCGGCAGGGCCACGGTCTTTGCCTGCACCAGCGGCGTCGGCCGCGGAATGGGCTTCGGAGCATGCAACACATTCGCCACGGCCGGAGGCGCGCCACCCGGACGGTACTCCAGCGTTACTTGCGTCCCGTTCGCCTCGCCCGGCAGCCGCGGAGCTACCCGTACGGGCGTCAGCCCCCACCACCGTCCCGCAATCGCCAGCAGTATCAGCGCATGCACCGCGCAAGACAGAACCGTATTGCGCCCGGCCACCCAGCGAGCCTTCACACCGTTTAGACGATCCATGCGTCATTGTAGAGCGGCCATGCGCAAAGTCGCCTCACAGATCTCGGATCGCCACCAAAGCCGTCGCGTCCCATGGCGTTCCTTGGCGTACTTTGCGTCAAAGCGTTTCGCCGGCTCAGCCGAACCAACGCGAAGAGCCAGCCGAACCTACTGCTTCGGAGTAGCGCCACCGGCCTTTTCGGCTTCCTTGTTCGCCTGTGCCTGTTTCTTCGCAGCCTTGTCCGTCGCCTTCTGCTGCTTCTGGGCAGCCTTGTCCGCTTTTTCCTTGCTCTTGTCGGCCTTGATGTCTGCCTTCGTCTGCTTCTCCGTACCCTTGCTCGCCGGAGCAACCGCCGCCGGCGACGCGGGGGCCGGTTCCTGCGCCACGGCCATCAGGCTCACGCCACCCATCAGCACCAGCACGGCAAGGCTTGTCTTCATCGTCATCGTTCTTTTCTCCCTCTTGTTCCAATTCCATTCATAATCAGGGTTCTTTGCCTAGCGAGGAACTCCGGCAGCCTTATCTGCCTTGTCCTGCTGCTTATCCGCCTTCTTCACCTTGTCGGACTTCAGCGCCTTCCGCTCGTCCTTGTCGGCTTTCGCCTGCGCTTTATCCGCCTTCCGGTCGGCCTTCAGTTGCCGCTGCTCCGTTTTGTTGTCCTGCACGTTGGACTGCGCCCTGCCCGGCATCCCCAACATGGTCGCCAGCGCAGCGGCACCCAGTATCTGAAAAAGCCTCATGCTTCCACCCTCCTGCCTTCTTTCGATGAAAGGACACTGGCCCTGCGTCGCCTGAGCCGGCCCTCGGTCCGTTCCCTTGCAGGCATCACGATTTCGCCGCCTCCACCGCTGCAAGGCCACCATGGACATGTCAAAGAAAGTGGAAACGGTTGATTCCTTCGCGTTTCTGCGCTAAAAAGGGGCCACTACTTCAGAGCACTGTTTGCCACCTCGTACTCCAGTCGGCCTCCGTTTGGGACGCGCGTCACTCACACGCGCCCGCCTCACTGCGCTTGTGCGCGTACGAGTATCGGCCGCCCTTTGCCTGCTGCTCCTGTGGTCACTCCAGTCCGCCATCTCTGAAGCCCAGCAGGCCACCCTCACTGCTGACGCCCACGTCTCCGCCTCCCGCCCCACCGTCAACTCCGGCTCGCTCTCCAACCTCAACGTCGGCGGAGGCTACACCGCGCTCCTTCAGTTCGATCTCTCCACGCTTCCCGCCGGCTTGACTGCTGCGCAACTCAGCCGGGCGACCGTCCGCCTCTTCTGCAACCGCGCCGACACCCCCGGTACGTTCTCAGCCCAGCTCCTCACCTCCGCCTGGACCGAGTCCGCCGTCACCTACGCCACTATCCCCGGCGCCGGCACAACCGCCGCATCGGGAACCTGCTCCGCCCCCAACCAGTTCGTCACGCTCGACGTCACCGCCGCGGTCCAGGGCTGGCTCGCTGCCCCCTCCACCAACTTCGGCCTGGCCCTTACCGCCCCCACTGCCGTACTCCAGTTCGACTCCAAGGAAAACGACCTCACAGGCCACGCTCCGGAGCTCGACCTGATGACCGCAACTGCTACCGGCTCAGGCGCGGCAGGTGCCACCGGGGCCACCGGTAGTGCAGGCCCGTCCGGTGCAACGGGAGCCACCGGAGTCCAGGGCCTTCCCGGCCTCAGTGGCCTTCCCGGTGCCGCAGGAGCAACAGGATCCAGCGGCCTCGCCGGAGTCACCGGAGCCACCGGCCTCCTTGGTCCCACCGGAGCCCAGGGAGCACAAGGCGTCACCGGCGCAGGCCTTCCCGGCATCACCGGCGCGACGGGCGTCTCCGGCGCAACCGGCGGCCCGGGTCTTCAGGGCCTGGTCGGCGTCACCGGAGCAACCGGCGCGGGCACTCCCGGCGCAACCGGTGTCACTGGAGTGACGGGTTCAGCGGGCCTCACCTATCAGGGTACCTACAGCTCCCTCACCAACTACCTGCAGGGCGACGTCGTCCTCTTCGCCGGCTCCAGTTACGTCTCGCTCCAGTCCGGCAACCACGGCAACACGCCCGGCCAGGCCGTTCTCTACTGGGGACCGCTCACCGCCCAGGGCCCCGCGGGCGTCACCGGCCCCGCAGGTCCGCTCGGCCCAACCGGCTCGCAAGGCCTGCTCGGTCCGGCTGGCCCAGCCGGAGAAAAGGGCGATGCAGGCGTTCAGGGCCCGGCCGGGCAGGCCGGAGCCCAGGGAATTCCCGGCATCACCGGCCCCACTGGCCTGCAAGGTCCCATTGGCATGACCGGCAACGCCGGCCCCACCGGTCTTAGCTTTCAGGGCTCTTACAACTCGCAAACCAACTACGCTCTCGCCGACGGAGTCCTCTGGCAAGGCGCAGGCTACGTCTCGCTGATCGCCAACAACCACGGCAACACGCCTGACCAATCCCCCTCGGCCTGGGCGCTCTTCGCCGCTTCCGGCGCACCGGGCATCACGGGAGCGACCGGCATACAAGGCCCAATCGGCCTCACCGGAGCCACAGGTATCGGTCTCGCCGGGCCGACCGGCGCAAGCGGAGCCACCGGCGCACAAGGCTCCGCGGGTCTTGCCTTTCAGGGCGTCTACGCCTCCACTACCAACTACGCCGCCGGAGACGCCGTCAGCTATGGTGGCTCCAGTTACGTCTCGCTCCACGCCGCCAACCATGGCAACACGCCGAGCACGTCTCCCAACGACTGGTCCATCCTCGCGGCCCAGGGTCTTGTCGGCGCGACGGGATCGGTTGGCCCTGCGGGCCTCACCGGTCTGGTCGGAGCAACAGGAGCCATTGGCTTCACGGGGGCCACCGGCGCACAAGGCGCTCCCATCAGCTTCACCGGTCCATGGCTCGCCTCGCAGTCCTACGCGATCGGCGACACAGTCAGCTTCAACGGCTCCAGTTACATCGCCACGGCCGCCAACACCGCCCGCCAGCCCGACACCAGCCCCGCCGTCTGGTCGCTCCTTGCCGCCGTAGGTTCAACTGGCCAGATCGGCCCCACGGGGCAGCAGGGCAGCACCGGCATTCAGGGCATTGCCGGCCCCCAAGGAACAGCAGGCCAGGCCGGCGCGCAAGGCGTCCCCGGCGTCACGGGTCCAACCGGCACGCAGGGCATCATCGGCGCCACCGGTTCCATCGGCCCGACCGGCCTCAGCTTCCAGGGAAGTTACAGCTCCCAAACAAACTACGCCTTAGGTGACGGCGTCCTCTGGCAAGGCGCGGGCTACGTCTCGCTCATCGCCAACAACCACGGCAACACCCCCGACCAATCTCCCGCCGCTTGGTCCCTATTCGCCGCGTCGGGCCTCATCGGAGCAACCGGCAGCCTCGGCCCGCAAGGCCCGACTGGCCTCACCGGAGCCACCGGCATCGGCATAGCCGGCCCCACCGGTGCAATCGGAGCCACCGGCGCGCAAGGCGCCGCCGGCCTCGCCTTCCAGGGCGCGTACTCCTCCACCACCAGCTACGCCCTCGGCGACACCGTCAGCTACCAGGGCTCAAGCTACGTCTCGCTCCTGGCGAACAACCACAGCAACACCCCCAGCCTCTCGCCCAGCTTCTGGTCCCTCCTCGCCGCGCAGGGCGCCATCGGCGCAACCGGAGCCGCCGGTCCCAGCGGCAACACCGGCTTGACAGGTATGGCGGGCGTGACCGGCGCCACCGGCCTTCAAGGTCCGCCCGTCAGCTTCACAGGTGCCTGGTCCACTTCGCAGACCTACGCCATAGGCGACATGGTCGGCTACCTCAGCTCCAGCTACATCGCCACCGCCGCCAACACCGGCCGCCAGCCCGACATCAGCCCCGCCTACTGGTCGCTCCTCGCGGGTGCCGGCCCAACCGGCGCAACGGGAGCCATCGGCCCCACAGGCGCTCAGGGACTCTCCGGCCTTCCCGGCGCAACGGGCGCACAAGGCCTCGCCGGTCCCACCGGCATTGAGGGGCTCGCAGGCGCTCTTGGCCCCACAGGCTCAACCGGCCAGCAGGGAATCGCCGGTCCCACCGGCGCCATCGGCGCAACAGGCCTCACCTTCCTCGGACCCTATAACTCCCAAACCACCTACTCCGTTGGCGATGGCGTCCTCTGGCAAGGTGCGGGCTACGTCTCACTGATCGCCTCAAACCACGGCAACACGCCCGACCAGTCTCCCGCCGCTTGGTCCCTTTTCGCCGCCGCCGGGCTTAACGGCGCAACCGGCTCCATTGGCCAGCAAGGTCCATCCGGCGTCACCGGAGCAACAGGTATCGGCCTCGTCGGCCCCACCGGCTCCATCGGCGCCACCGGCACGCAGGGCGCCCCCGGCCTCGTCTTCCAGGGCACGTACTCCCCCTCAACCAGCTACGCCCTCGGCGACGCCGTCAGCTATCTTGGCTCCAGTTACATCTCGCTACTCGCCGCCAACCACGGCAACACTCCCGGCCAATCTGCCACCGCGTGGTCCCTCTTAGCCGCGCAGGGCCTCATCGGAGCCACCGGAGCCGCAGGCGCCACCGGCCTGACCGGCATCGCTGGCCCCACCGGCTCCGTCGGAGCCACAGGCTCTCAGGGCGCACCGATCGCCTTCGCTGGGCCATGGTCTACCAGCAGCACCTACGCCGTGGGTGACGCCGTCAGCTACGGCGGTTCCAGCTACATCGCCATAGCCGCCAACACCGCGCGCCAGCCCGACATCAGCCCCGCCTACTGGTCGCTTCTCGCCAGCGCAGGCACGATCGGGGCGACAGGCGCGGCGGGTCCCACCGGCCAGCAAGGCCCATCCGGCTACCCCGGCGCGACGGGCACCCAGGGCGCTACGGGCTACATCGGACTCACCGGCGTGACAGGAGCCACCGGCCAGCAAGGCCCGACCGGGTCCATGGGCCTCCCGGGCGCGGCAGGCACAAACGGCATCTCCGGAGTCACCGGCACCACCGGAGCTACCGGCGCACAGGGAGCCCCCATCGCCTTTGCCGGCTCGTGGTCCACCGGCAGCACCTATGCCATAGGCGACGCCGTCAGCTATGGCGGCTCCAGTTACATTGCCATCGCTGCCAACACCGGTCGCCAGCCCGACCTCAGCCCCCAGTACTGGTCGCTCCTCGCCAGCGCGGGCTCCATGGGCGCCACTGGCGTCGCCGGAGCCACCGGCCAGCAGGGCCCCACCGGCTATGGAGGCGCAACCGGAGCGACAGGGGCCACCGGCAGCCAGGGCATCGCCGGCCCTACCGGCCAAACCGGTATCGCCGGAGCCACTGGCAGCCTCGGCTTCACCGGTGCCACTGGAAACACGGGCACACCCGGCCTCACCGGAGCGACCGGTGCTGCCGGCCTCACCGGAGCCACCGGCACCGCGGGCGCTCCCGGCCTCAACTTCCGCGGAGCCTGGGCCGCCAACCTCGCATACTCGCTGAACGATGCCGTCACTTACAGCGGCTCGACGTACATTGCCCTCGCCTTCAACACCAACGCCGAACCCGATACCTCCCCACAATCCTGGTCCCTCTTCGCGCAGGCGGGTTCCGCTGGAGCCACCGGCTCGACTGGCGCTCTCGGCGATCCTGGGGCTGCCGCTACCATCGCCGTGGGCGCCGTGACCGCCTTACCCGCCGGCTCGACGCCCACCGTCACCAACACCGGCACCACTTCGGCAGCAGTCCTCGCCTTCGGCCTTCCCGCGAGCGGCGCCTCCGGAACGACCAGCACAGGTTCTACCGACGCCACCGCGATGTATCACCCTGTCAGCTACAACACGGTCTACTACGCCACCAACACTCCCAACGCCGCCGCGACGGAGACCGCCGCCGTCCTCGCCTGGATTCCCCGCGGCTGCACCGCCACCCGGCTTGACGTCTACTCGCAGCAGTCCAATCAGATCAAGGTCACGCTCCGTAATGGAACGCCCGGCAGCATGACCGATACCGCCCTGGTCTGCAACTTTTCAGGGTCAACGTCCTCTAGCTGTACCGTCACTGGTTCCGTCACCGTCGCCGCCGGCAGCTTCCTTGACTTCCGTATCGACAACGCCTCCAGCACCACCGCCGGGGTCTGGACATCCCTCCAGTGCACTGCCTCACAATAGGTCTCTCGTAACCAGACGTATCGCCGTGCCCGTCCACCCTTCGCGTATGCTGTCAACCGAGGGACCCCTGATGCGCCCGAGCGCCCTGCGCACGCTTCTCGGCGGCTTACTCCTGACCGCCGCCCCAGCTTTCACACAAACTCCTGACCCAGCCCCGCCTGCTCAGTCTCCAGCTCCGCTCTCGGTCGCCAGCTCCGATCCCGTCCTGGAGCGCGTCCTCCGCGAGTGGCCCGAAGGCCGCGTCTCCACCAACAAAAATCCCGGAGCCTGGACCTACGAGCTCGGCACGCTCCTCGACGGCATCACCGCCGAGTGGCGAGCCACCGGCGACGGCCGCCTCTTTGACTACATCCACGCTGCCGTCGATCAGAGCGTGGACAAAGACGGTGTGATCCACTTTCCCGGCGGCAAGCCCTTCCCGTCGGAAGCTCACTCCCTCGATGACGTTGAGATGGGCCGCGCCACCCTCGTCCTCTACCGTGTCCTCCAGCAGCCCAGGTACTACACCGCCGCAAAATTCCTCCACGACCAGCTTGAATCCCAGCCCAAAAACGGGTTTGGCGGCTACTGGCACAAGGGCATCTACCCCAACCAGATGTGGCTGGACGGCGCCTACATGGCAGAGCCCTTCCGCGCCAACTACTCTCGCACCTTCGACCTCCCGCGCGAAATGGATGGGGTCGCCAACCAGCTCCTGCTCATGAGCTCGCACATGCGCGACCCCCACACCGGCCTCCTCCGCCACGGCTGGGACGACACCAAAACGCAGCCCTGGGCCGACAAAACTACCGGCCAGAGCCCCGAGGTCTGGGCGCGCGCCATGGGCTGGTACGCCATGGCCCTCGTTGACGTCCTTGATCGAATGCCGCCCACTGACCCCCAGCGTGCCGCCATCGAAGACCTCACCCGCCGCATCCTCACCAACGTCGCCCGCTTCCAGGACAAGGAATCCGGCCTCTGGTGGGAGGTCATGGACAAGGGAATGGCCAAGGGCAACTACCTGGAAGCCTCCGCCTCCTGCATGTTCGTCTACGCCATGGCGCACGCCATCCGCGAAGGCGTTCTCCCCATGACCTTTGAGTCAAACGTCACCCGCGGCTGGGCCGGCATCCAGTCGCACTTCGTCAAGCCCGACGGCACCCTCACCGGCACCGTCTCCGTCGGAGGCCTCGGCGGCACACCCTACCGCTCCGGAACCTACGACTACTACCTCACCGAAAAAGTCGTCGACAACGATGCCAAGGGAGTCGGCGCGTACCTCCTCGCGCTCAGCGAAATCACTCTCCGCCAGCAGGCCGGCGACCTTATGCGCCGCGCCCGCAATAAGACCGTCCTCTTCGACGCCTGGTTCAACTCCCAGACCCGCAAGAACGCCGACGGGAAGCCGGAACTCTTCCACTACAAACCCAATGACGACGCCAACAGCGGCTACTCCTGGTTCAACCGCATGTTCCAGGCCTACGGCATGCGCTATGACATGCTCGACCACGCCCCCACCGAGGCCGACCTCAAGGCCTCCGAGATATACGTCATCACCTCGCCGGACATCCCAACTCTGAACCCCAACCCGCACTACATGGACAAGGCGAGCGCCGAAGCCATCGAAGCCTGGGTCAAGGCCGGTGGCATCCTCGTCCTCATGGAAAACGACTCCGAACACGCCGACCAGACCCACCTCGACCTGCTATCTGATCGCTTCGGCCTCCATTTCAACCCGGTCACGGTCAACAAGGAGCTCACGGTAGACGGCAAGGGCGACTACACCAACACACTGGTCCAGATTCCCTCCGGCACCGGCGGCATCTTCAAGCAGGCCCACACCGCCGTCATGAAGGAAACCTGCACCATCACCGTCTCCGGCCCGGCCAAATCCATCCTCACCCACACCGACGCCGAATCGCCCACACCCTTCACCGTCATGGCCGTCGCCCACATCGGCAAGGGCCTGGTCTACGCCAATGCAGACCCCTGGATCTACAACGAGTACACCGACGGCCGCAAGCTCCCGCTCCACGAAGACAACTTCGCCGGTGGCCAGGAGTTAGTCCGCTGGCTCGTCACCGCCGCCGTCACCCGCTAGGCAGTATCTGACACATCGCACTTGCACTTGCAGTTGCTCTTGCCGTTCTTCGCTTGTCATCCCCGCAGGGACCTGATGTTCGTCGCCCGGGTCGCAAATGTTCGGGTGCCCCACTCGTGACAGCCTCGCCGTCACGCGTGGGCTCCGCCGACCTGACCGCCTGTCATCTCCAGCGGAGGCCGCGCTTTCGCGGCCGCAGTGGAGAGACCCCGCATTTCGTAGGCGAGGCGCAAAGCGGCTAGCAAGTCCACTGAGAACCGCATTCGAACCAAATGCTCTGTGAAAAACCAACGAATGCAGAATCCCTCGCGCAATCTCTTCGCGAGGATGTGTATTCTTGCGCCAGACCTTCTCAGCGTTAGAAACAAGAGTTGGGACCTGCACCTTAAGCGGCCTGGCTTCGTGTGCATGCCCCTAGGAAGCCGCCGTGTTCCACCACCTGACGTGTAACCGAACGCTTACCAGCGCCGGACAGCACGCCGAAGATCGGTGGACACGCGAGGCATTCGTAATCCTTACGCCCGCGTTAGAGAAACTGTTGCTTCATCCAATCCCAGCTTCCAGGACCCCGCCCCAATGCCCCAGGCCTCGCTCCGCTCCCAGTCTCTGCCCTCTGCTATACGCCCATTCCGCCTTCGGCAAACACTCCGCACCCTCACCGTTGCCGCCATCATCTCCGCCGCGGCCATCTCTACAGGTGCGCCCGCAGCAGCCCAGATTCCAGCGATAGCTGCTCCCGTTAGCGCCACGGTGACCGGCAACTGGACGCAGCAATCGCCTGGCACCAGCCCTTCGGCCCGGGAGGATTTCAGCATGGCCTACGATGCGGCGACCGGGACCGTGGTGCTGTTCGGGGGAAACACCGCCTCCGGTTTAGCTGCGGATACGTGGACCTGGAACGGGACGACCTGGACGCAGCAGTCGCCGCCCACCAGCCCTCCGGCCCGCGAATATTCCACCATGACCTACGATCCGGCGACCGGCAACGTGGTGCTGTTCGGGGGAGTGAACAGGACCGATTCGACACTTGCGGATACGTGGACCTGGAATGGGACGACCTGGACGCAGCAGTCGCCGCCCACCAGCCCTTCGGCCCGCTCTAACTCCACCATGGCCTACGATGGGGCGACCGGCAACGTGGTACTGTTCGGGGGAAGGAACAGCACCGGTTCGACCCTTGCGGATACGTGGACCTGGAACGGGACCGCTTGGGCACAGCAGTCGCCGGCCACCAGCCCTTCGGCTCGATCTGATGCGAGAATGGCCTACGATCCGGCGACCGGGACCGTGGTGCTGTTCGGGGGAAGCGGCGCCGGCTTTCTTTCGGATACGTGGACCTGGAACGGGACGACTTGGACGCAGCAGTCGCCGGCCACCAGCCCTTCCGCCCGCTATCTCTTCACCATGGCCTACGACGCGGCGGCCGGGACCGTAGTGCTGTTCGGGGGAGACACCAATACCGGCTCGGGTTTTGCGGTTCTTGCGGATACGTGGACCTACGACGGGACTACCTGGAGGCATCAGTCGCCGGCCACCAGCCCTCCGGCCCGATTTGCGTCCACCACTGCATACGATGCAGCGACCGGGACCGTTGTTCTATTTGGGGGGTTAAACACCTCCGGCTCGGTCATCGGGGATACATGGACTTACAACGCCGGTGTGATCACCGCACCCGCGACGGCTGTAGGCACCGCGGCCGCGCAGACGCCGGTCTACTTCCTGATCGGCACGGCCGGCACGCTGCCCGCGCTGAGTAACGCCAACGTGCTGACACAGGGCGCGACTGGGCTGGACTTCACGCTCGGCACGGGCTCCACCTGCGTGGGTGCGGTGACGGCCAACCAGACCTGCACGGTCAACGTCGCCTTCACGCCGCAATTTCCGGGCCAGCGGCTGGGCGCGGTTAACCTGCTCGACTCCTCCGGCACGGTGCTCGCGACGGCATACATCAACGGCGTCGGCACGAGTCCGCTCACTGCCTGGACCCTGGGAACACAGACCACTCTCGACAACACCCTGGGTGACGCCTTCGGCATTGCACGCGATGGTGCGGGTGACCTGTTCATCGCTGCTTACAACGTGGGCAAGGTCTACAGGGAAAAGCCCACCGGCAGTGGAGGCTACACCCAATCGACGGTAGGCTCCGGCTTCAACAATCCAACACAGATCGGCGTTGACGGCGCTGGAAACGTGTACATCTGCGACGTAACCAACCGGTCCATCACCAAGGAAACGCTGAACCCGGCAACCGGCGCTTACTCGCAAAGCGTTCTGTTCAGCCAGGCCAACAACTCCGGCCTGAACCCCTACTACGCACTCGCGGTGGACGCCGTTGGCAACCTGTACTTCACGAGTGGGGGATCTACCGTGCAGAAGGCAACGTACGCCAATGGAACCTACACGGTGAGCACCCTGGACAGCGGCTTCAACTTCGTCATTGCCCTGGCTGTTGACGGCTCCGGCAACGTATACGTGGCGGACGGGAACGCAGCCACCATTTACAAGGAGACCCCCGGCGGGTCAGGCTACGTCCGCTCCAGCGTCAATGCAACTGGCAACGGTGTGTCGCTTGTAAACGGGATTGCGGTTGATGCGGGCGGCACGGTATACGCAACTGCGAGTGGCAACTACACCGGCGTGGTCCGCTTCGCGCCCAATGGAAGTGGCGGCTACACCCAGCTTTCCACCCTGGGTAGCTTCGGTCGCATCAACGGTGTTGCGCTGGACCCGCTCGGCAACCTGTACGTCACCAGCGATCCCAGCGGAAACGTACTCGTGGCCAGGATCGACCGCTCCGATCCGCCTGTGCTTACCTACCCAACAACCCCTGTCAGCACTTCCAGTGCGGGAACCACGCTGGAGCTGGACAACATAGGCAACACCGCCCTCACGCTGCCAGTCCCAACCACTGGCCAGAACCCCAGCCAGTCTCCGTACTTCACGCAGTCCAACAGTTCCACCTGCCCGCTGGTCTACAGCAGTTCATCCTCGGCAGGCACGCTGGCCTCCGGCGCAACCTGCACCGAAGTTCTCAGCTACACGCCCACGGTCTCCGGCGCAGTCACCGGTAACCTCATCTTCACCGACAACAGCCTGAACGCTACCGGCGCAACCCAAACGGTAGTTGAGACCGGCTCCTCGCTCGCCGTCCCCAACATCAGCGTCATCAGCCAGACGATCCCGCAGGGCACGTCCTCCATCACGCTGGAGTTCATCGTCGGCTACGGCGGCAACACCGCCCCCACCGGCACGCCCACTCTAAAGGTCAACGGCAGCACCACCAACCTCGGCACGGTCGCCTGCACCGCAAAGGCTGGCCACAACAACTGCACCGCCACCTACAACCCGTTCTCGCTCACGCCCGGCGTCTACACCATCACTGCCACGCAATCCGCCGACAGCAACTACAGCACAACCTCAGCCAACGGCACCCTCAACATCACCAGAACCAGCTCCGGCCCCATCCGCCTGGGCCCAGTCGCCACCGCCCCGGCAGCCCCAACTCCGATCATGAGCGCTCCGGTCGCGGCGAACCCAGCAGCGGCAACAACCCTCACCACCACATCCCTAAAGTCCCCTAACTCCCTCGCTCGCTAACCAGCTAGCTCGCCCTCCGCCGGGTGCCCACTCGTGATAGCTCCACCGTCACGCGTGGGCTCGCCGTACGGCAGCCGAAAAGCTCGAGCCACTTGACAGATTGGGCTCCCCCAGAGGCCCTCTTCCCCGCGACAGCCCACCCGAAGACGCAGGGGTCCGCCCCTAACTCCTTCCCGCTGAAGATTTTGCGTAAAACAGGGGGAGGGGAGGGTCTATATCCCCAACTCACTCCGCAACGCTTTCATGTGCGTCGCAATCTGAGCAAGCTCAGCTTTCTTCAGCGCTCCCGCAGAATCGAAGCTCTGCTCCAAAGCGCGAGCCTCTTCTGTCCCCTTGGGATATCCAAACATCCCCAGCGAACCAGCCAGCTTGTGCGCCGTCGCTCCAGCTTCCTTGCGCTGCTCCAGCGTGATCTCACCGGTCGAAGCCGCCTGAATGGCAGCCTCCAGCAAAGCCAGACGCTCCCGCAGTACGGGGAGGTTCTTCTCCCACAGTGTGGCCAGCAGCTTCCGAGTCGCCTCTTCCGCTCCCGCTCGCATAGCGCTATTCGCTCCAGCCCAGCGTCGTCGACATCTGCTCCGCCAGCGTCAGCGGGTCGAACGGCTTGAACAGCACGCCCGCAACGCCCAGCCCCGCAAACCGCCGCTGATCCACGCCCTGCACCTTGGCCGTCAGCAGCACCACCGGAATATGCGCGATGTCAGGTGTCTTCTGCATCTGCTTGAACGTGGTCGGCCCATCCATCTCCGGCATCATCACATCCATCAGGATCGCGTCCGGCTTCTGCTCCTGCGCCTCGCGAATGCCCGCCGCGCCGGAGTTCGCCATCATCACTTCCCACCCCGCGATGGACTCCAGGGATAGAGCCGCAACCTCGCGGATGTCGTCTTCGTCGTCGATGATTAGGACCCGTCTCATGCCGCTCACTCGCTACACCTCTTGAGGCTGTCAGCAGTGTACTGGTCAACGCTGTCGATCGGCATAGCCCATTGGACCGCCTGTGTGTCACCTCACGCCACTTGTGCGTGCCGTTCCATCACCCGTTCGGGGCGCGGCTCTACTGCTTTCGTGGTAGTCCGGGCGCTTTCCTCCTCGCGCTCCTGCGATCCCTGTACACGAGGCAGGCGCACGAACACCGTCAGCCCCGGCTTACCACTGCCGTCCCCGTCGTTGCGCTCGGCCCATATGGCGCCGCGGTGCTGCAGCAGGATTGACCGGCAGATCGCCAGCCCCAGCCCCGTGCCTCCCATCCGGTGCGAATCCGCAGCCTCCACCTGCCGGAAGCGGTCGAAGATGCCCTCCAGCTTGTCGGCCGGAACCCCTCGGCCCCGGTCTTCCACCAGCAGCAGCAGGGAAGCGGTCTCGCTCAGGATACTCATCGTCACCGTTGAACCTGACGGCGAAAACTTGATCGCGTTGGAGAGAAGATTGCAGAGCACCTGCTGTATCCGGTCTTCATCGCCCTCGAACATCATCGGCGCGCTTGCTTCCGTACCCTGCGCCATCCCGATCTGAACACCGGCGGCGTCCGCCATGGATCGCATTGTGTCTGCCGCCTGGCTCACCAGTTCCGGAAGGGAGCATGCGCTCATCGCCAGCGGCAGCTTGCCGGAGTCCATCCGTTGCAGGTCCAGCATGTCGTTGATCAGCCGTACCAGGCGGTCGGTGTTGGTGCTGGCGATGCGGATCAGATTCTGCGCCTTCGCATCCACCTGCCCTGCCACTCCAGCGGAAAGCAAACCCAGCGCGCCGCGAATACTGGTAAGTGGAGTGCGCAGTTCGTGCGACACCGTGGAGATGAACTCGTCTTTGATCCGATCCAGCTCGTCGCGCCGGCTCAGTGTGTCCTGGTCTCTTATTTGCTGCTCATGCGCTTCTCGTAGAGTCGCGGTCAACTCGCGGCAGTGCACTCGAGCCCGCCACCAAGCCCACACGGCTGACGTCATCCCAACGAAGCAGAGTATCGCGGCAATACTGACGTACCTGTTCACAACGCGGCCGAAGACCTCGATCACCTAGGAAGATACAGGAGTTCCCTTACGGTTATCCCCCATAAATAGCAGGTTGCGGACTTCGGCGATATCGTTTCGCGTTAAACAGTGCCCGATTGTGCAACGCCCGGCAGAACGTCCGGCACAACGCCCAGCACCGCATCCCGAGCCTCCACGGCAGCCACCTTCCGGTCTTTGTAGGCCCGTTCTGAGAACGAAATCGGCGCCTCCGCAAACCGTACGGTAGCCGTCACCGGACCCAACCCCATGAAGTTCCAGATATGCGCCATAAAGCTCTGCGCCCCCCACGCCACATCGTTGTTCACTGTTTTTCCCTGGGCCGTATCGTGTGCGTCCAGTTTGTAGCGCAGAAATCCAGCCGTCACCGGCGCTCCTGCCGCCAGCGCCTGCGCCAGCAGTCCGCTACGAAATGGCATCACGGTGCTTTCGTCCGTCCCGGTGGTGCCTTCGGGAAAGAACACCACCGGCAGCCCATCGCGAAAACCCTTCGCCATGGTCACGGCGGCATTCTGCGCGCTGCCTCCCGCCCCGCGCTCCACGTACACGGTGCCGGCCATCATGCTCATCCACCCCAGCAGCGGCATCTTCCGTACTTCAATCTTCGACACAAACACGCACGGGTGGACCGCTGACTGCACCAGGATGTCCACGTAGCTCAGGTGATTGCTGATCACCGCTCCTTCGCTTGGAACGGGGCTCTCTATGCCGCAGGAAACATGCATTGCCCGCAACACGCGCCTGCAAAAGGCGCTTAGCCAGGCTGCCCGCTCCGGCCGAGTTTGAGGCCGCTTGATCACCAGTTCGACGGCTGCAAACAGAAAGAGCATCACTACCTTGATCAGCCGCCACAGCTTGTAAAAGAACATCGTGTCGTGTGTCTCCGGTCAGCGCCTTGCCTTGCCCGGTGGTTTTCTCCCGAAGGCGTCGCGCTGCTGCTCTAAGATGCTCCGAAGAGCAAACCGCACCGCCTTTTAAGAGGGGAGTACCCAGGCTTACCCCGGATTCGCATGCCAAAGCTCGTTTCAAAACCGATTCAGGACCTGACTCGCGATCTCTTCCAGGCGCTCCTCGACCACTGGTGGGAGTGCCGCCGCCGCCGCATCCCGCGCGAGCCAAAATTAGGCCCCTACGGCTACCTCATTACCTACACCACGCTCATCCAGCGTGCCGGAGTCATCGCCGAAGCTCGCCGCCTCGGCGGTCCGCTCACCGAAATCGGCGAGCTCTGCCGCCTCAAAGGCTGGCCACCCATGGCCGCGCTCGTCGTTCGCCAGGACGCTGGCCACCCCGGCGTAGGCTACTTCCGCCAGCCCGGCGCCCCCAAACTCGACCTCGTGACCGACGAGCACTTACGAGGCTGGGAGCAGGAAGCCCGCGAATGCATCGAGTTCGCGAAGATGCCTCGCACGGCTCCAGGCCTTATGAAGACGGCTTCACTGCGCAGACCCTTCCGCACGTGAGTTCGGCCATACCCGTTTAGCGGTGCTTCCACAACGCATACTCATAGTTCTCTATAGAAGCCGGTATCGCCCGCACGTAGTTCGCTTGGATATAGTCACAAAGCGGCTCGGCGACGCTATCGGTGTGGACGGCCCGCCGCATATAGGGAAAGAAAAACAATTGGCGCAACGTGTTCCGGGCCTCTACCGGATCGACGCCACACTGCGGAAAGTCCTTGGAAAGCAGCAAGTCGCGTTCCGGATGTGCCGCGAGCTCGCCGATTTTTACTTGTACCTGTTGCGGGGCCAGTACGTTCTGCAGGCCGAAGTAGCGACCCTCGTCGAGCCGAGGTGAGTGGTACCGGCTGAAGCCGTTCGGCAGGTAGGCAAACGGCAGCTGCAACACCGCGCTGGCTCCCGGGTAGAGCTGATCGAAGTCGAGCACATCGGGCACATTGCTTGCCTGCCGCGATTTGGCGATCTTATGCGCGGCCGTGGCCGGTCCCATGACGTGCGCCGCCAGGGCCTCCACCACATGCATTACCGGACCTTCATGTTGCGGATCGCCGGACAGCACCAGATGACTCACAGCCTTTCCCATGAGCAGCAGCGTGTCATGAAGAAGAAGAGCAGGGAAGACGAAGTAGGCCAGCAGAACCGCTGTGCATGCGGCCTTCCAAAGCACCGTCCGCGAAAGCAGCAGCAGCCCCGCAAGCTGGATTCCGACCGCCCCGAAGAAGACGTGCGCCGGGTCGCAGCGTCCCAGCGCGGAAGCCAGCATCGGGAGACTTATCAGCAGGATTGCCGACATCGAATCCGTCCATGTCGCCGGAGCGCTCCACCGGGCGCGCAGCCATGCGGCCGCAGCCGCCAGGCAGGCAAACAGCAGCAACAGATGGAGTGCTGGCATATACGGGTCGTTCGAGCCGCCGCGGCTCATCACTCTCATCAGTTCGAAGTAGCGGAAGTGCGCCGCCACCGGGATGCCCAATCCTGCCGCCCCCGCGGTCAACAGCAGGCCGCCCCATCGGTTCGGCGTCCATGGCGCGCGGTTGACGGCCAGCCAGAACAAGCTCCCCGCCAGAAACGCCAGCCCCATCTCCGGTGAGACCAGGAGCGTGGCATAGAACCCGACTGCGCAAAGCAGGCCGGCCCGGAGGAACCGGGGACGGGCGCTCTCCGGCTGCAGCACTCGTTGTGCCTCTACGGCGAACCATGGCCCCAGGGCAAAGCGCAAAAACGTGTAGTTCACACCCGTCGACAGCGCAGTCTGGGCGGCGAAGGCCACGCAAAGCCAGAACAGCGTTCTGCGGGCTGGAGTGGGGTACGCAGCAAGGTTGAGAATGCGGTAGATCAACCAGCACCCGAACAGACTGTTCGCCGTCCACCAGGCAAAGTAGCCGTTCACTACAGACACGTGCAGCAGCCGGGCCGTCCATAAGGGGCCATACACCAGGGCCGCGCCATACGCGTACTCAAAGTCCAGATAGGGGCGCTGTCCTTCAGCGGCCAGCCGGACCCGGTCGATCAGGTCGGTACTCTCGGTGAAGCCGGCCAGCCCGTGGGTAAGCACCCACATCGCGGCGCACATGGCTCCAATGACTCCCAGGCCCCTGTACAGCGTGCTGCGCGGAATAGCCGAAGTGCCCGCCGGCTCGGGAGCAAACAGAGGCATGCCGAAGCCGCGCGTCAGCAAGGCTCCGGCGGCGATCAGCGCCAGCAGCAGCGGCAGAGCCACCCGGTTGTTGAAGCCAAAGGTGTAGGAGTCCGCCACGTTGGGTGCCACTGGCGCGAGCTCTGGCAACCAGCACACCAGGAGCACGGCGAGACCTGCGCCCGCATACCAGGTCCAGGGCCACCGCCGTGGCTGCTGAATGAGGAAAGTTCCCTCCGCGTCCTGCATAGACAGCAAGGTCCCGACATCTTCCGGTGATTGCGGCTTGGGAACGTTGTTCAAGGGCCCTCGGAACACGTGTCTGTCGAGTGTAACGAAGTCTATCGCCTGCGCCGGACGCTAGCCGAAGCGCTGCTCCTTCAATGGGATCCCGTGAAGAGCCCCGCTTCCACTTTGGAAAAACCAGGCTGCAGGTTGGTTCATGGGACTGGCAGCAGGCATCGAGCCCGGGCGCCCCCGTTCCCGGTAGTGTCTCAGTTTGAGACACTACCCCTTTCCCAGGTACGTTGACTTCGCATCGTCTGCGTGGCATACTCATAAGGTTGCCGTCACCTCCGTGTGCGGCTGCGTCGCAACCACGCCCATGCAGACCAGCGCATGACCCGCCGGGCCACCGGAAAGGGTATCGGGGTGGAAGACATCAGAAGAGAGAATCACAAAGCATGGCACGTAAACTTTCCAAGAATGTCGCGAAGGCGCGCGCGCTCGTCGAGCAGCGTCCCTACACCCTCAACGACGCGATTCCCCTGCTCCAAAAGATCAAGTTCGCCAAGTTCGACGAGACCGTCGACCTGACCCTGCGCCTCGGCGTCGACACCCGCCACGCTGACCAGATGGTCCGCGGCACGGTCGTCCTCCCCCACGGCCTCGGCGGCAAGAGCAAGGTTGTCGCGGTCATCGCTTCCGGCGACAAGATCCGCGAAGCCGAAGCAGCCGGCGCCGAGTTCTTTGGCGGCGACGAGCTGGTCGAGAAGATCCAGAAGGAAAACTGGACCGACTTCGACGCCCTGATCGCCACCCCGGACATGATGCGTTCGGTCGGCCGTCTCGGCAAGGTCCTCGGTCCCCGTGGCCTCATGCCGAACCCCAAGACCGGCACCGTCACCACCGACGTCGCTTCCGCCATCCGCGAGATCAAGGCCGGTAAGGTCGAGTTCCGCGCCGACAAGACTGCCCTCGTCCACGTCCCGGTCGGCAAGCTCTCGTTCGATCCTCAGAAGATCGCCGAGAACGCCATGACCGTTGTCTCGGCCGTGGTCAAGGCCAAGCCGTCCGCCGCCAAGGGCAAGTACGTCAAGCGCATCATCCTGAGCTCCACCATGGGCCCCGGCGTTGAGCTTGAAGCCGCCACCGCAGAAGCTGCCGGTAAGGCGTAGAGGCAGTCGTCAGCCACTGGCTCTTAGCTGGTAGCTAACGTCCGGCACGATAAAGATTTTCGCTCCATCCGAGAAGGCCCGGAGCGGCACGAACAAAGCTAGCAGCGAAGAGCTAGCAGCTAAAGGCTAACTACCATGGCATTGACCAAGGCAAAAAAGAATCTGAAAGTGGCCATGATGGCCAAGGAGCTCGAAACCTCGACCTCTGCCATCATCGGCACCTTCGTCGGCCTCACCGCCTCGAAGGACTTCGACCTCCGCAAGACCGTTCGCGCGGCCGGCGGACGGTACCACGTCGTCAAGAACAAGCTCGTCGCGCAGTCCTCCAAGGGCACCAAGGTCGAGCAGGCGCTGCAGGGCCTCAAGGGCGTGTCGGCCGTGGCCTACACCTCCGGCGACCCCGTTGAGCTTGCCAAGGCGCTCAGCACCTGGGTCAAAGACAACGCGGAGTTCACCTTCAAGCTCGCCATCGTTGACGGCAAGGTGCTCAACGTCGCAGAGATCGGCGCCCTCGCCACCCTGCCCGGCAAGGAAGAGCTTTTCTCGAAGCTCCTCTTCCTTATCAACGCGCCGGCGCAGCGCCTTGCGACCGTCATCAACGCCACCGGCCGCAACCTCGCCGTGGTCGTCAACCAGGCTGTGGAGCAGAACAAGTTCGCCGCCACGGCAGCTTCCGCGGCCCCGACCTCTTCGGACGCAAAGCCTGAGGCATCTGCCGCCCCAGCAGAAGATAAGGCCGAGGACAAGGTAGCCGAGGCGCACGCCGCCGAAGCCCCCACCCCGGCGGAAGAGGCGACAGCCCAGATCGCGGCCAACCCGGCTTCTGAAGCCGATGCGGTCGCAGAGCCTTCGCAACCACCCCAGCCCGAGAACTCCACCGCCTCGCAGGGTGGGGAAGCGGCCTCCACGGAGCCGGTCGAAGGCAACTAATTTCCACTTTCGCCGCCCCTTTGGGTGCGCCAGTCTGGGCGCAACGGAAACCCGGCAGGGTCGGCAACCTGGAGCAGCAGTAAGCCCCAGGCTTGAAGCAAATCAGCAGTAACGATATCTAAGCAACACACGGAGAACATCATGGCGGACATTCAGCAGTTGGAAGATCAGATCGTGAGCCTCAGCCTCCTCGAGGCGGCTGAGCTCGTCAAGAAGCTCGAGGAGCGCCTCGGCGTTTCCGCGGCAGCGGCGACCGTAGCAGCGGCCCCGGCCGGCGGCGGCGCGGCAGCGGCCCCGGTGGAAGAAAAGACCGAGTTCACCGTCATCCTCAAGGATGCCGGCGCGAACAAGATCAACACCATCAAGGCTGTGCGCGAAGTCACCGCCCTCGGCCTCAAGGAAGCCAAGGACCTGGTTGACGGAGCTCCCAAGCCTCTCAAGGAGAACATCTCCAAGGACGACGCGGCGGCCATCGCCAAGAAGTTCGAAGGCGTCGCGACCGTCGAAATCAAGTAATTCTGGGGCTTCGGCCCCGGTTTTACTCGTTCGTCGTCCGATCGCGGGGCAGCTGATTTTCAGCCGCTCCGCATCGCCTTGCAGTCGATTTGCACGCCTGGGCACCTTTGCGCTATTCTCTCCCATGGAGCGAATGCGGATTGCTCAGGCGTGCAACTCGCTGTCATTGCTCGCAATGAATCCGGGCGTTGCCCAACACATCTAACAAAGCACAGATCTGGTTCGTCTTACTGATTGACGACTAAGTAGCACCCCGGTTCATCCTGGCACTGCGAAGCAGGTTACGGAGCCGGCCATCCTGAGGTTCGAGCGGCGGGTCCGCAGGATGACACCAGCAACACCAGCGCATTCCTTCAGGCTTGGCCGGCATGAAGAGGCGGGTAATATCCAGCAGTCCCCAACACCATACGCGATCTTTCACGCGCTCCGGGAGCCTTTGTCTCTTGCGGGCGCTTTCGTCGTCTTTTAGCGGCGATTACCCGCCGCGGCACTCCGCCGACGGCCTCTCGTAGCAGCTTCCCATGATGCGATGTGGAAGCCAAACCCGATTTTTGACCCCGCAGAATGCTTCGCTGGGGGCAACACCCTGCGCTGAGGTTCAGTCGCCGCGAGGAGCGGCTCAACCGGAAGGGCGCAAAAGATCTACCGGGAGCTGTGATGCCGAATCCCGGCAACACGTTCCACCTCGAGCTAAGTACCAGGAGAGAGCATGTCGACAGAGAATACCCAAGATCCAAACGAGCTGCGCCCCATTCGTAGCGCGTCTCGACTTTTCCAAAATTCCCACCAGCATTCAGATCCCGAATCTGATCGAGGTCCAGCGCCGCTCGTATGAGCGCTTCCTCCAGATGGACAAGCTCCCCCAGGAGCGCGAAGACAATGGCCTTCAGTCCGTCTTCACTTCCGTCTTCCCCATCACCGACTTCCGCAACGTCTCTGAGCTCGACTTCGTCGACTACACGATCGGCAACTGGGAGTGCAAGTGCGGCTTCCTCAAGGGCCTCAACCACCTCCGCACCGCCTGCACCACTTGCGGCCACATGGTCATCACGGACCCCTTCCACCCCGGCGATGTCCTCTGCAAATTCTGCGGAACCTACAACAAGAACACTCCGGACTTCTGCACCAAGTGCGGCGATCCCGTGGGCCTGCAGCTCAAGTACGACCAGGCTGAGTGCGAAGAGCGCGGCATGACCTACTCCGCCCCGCTCAAGGTCACCATCCGTCTCAAGGTCTACGACAAGGACCCCGAAACGGGTGTCAAGACCCTGCGCGACATGAAGGAGCAGGAAGTCTTCTTCGGCGACATCCCCTTGATGTCCGCCAACGGCACCTTCATCGTCAACGGCACCGAGCGCGTCATCGTTTCGCAGTTGCACCGTTCGCCCGGCGTCTTCTTTGAGACGGCGAACAACCGCACCTACTTCCTCGGCAAGATCATCCCGTACCGCGGCTCGTGGGTCGAGTTCGAGTACGACCAGAAGAACATCCTCTACGTCCGCATCGACCGCAAGCGCAAGTTCCTGGGCACCATCTTCCTGCGCGCCCTCGGCCTCCGCACGGACGAGGAAATCCTCAAGACCTTCTACACGGTCGAGACGGTCAACATCGCTGACGGCAAGCTCAACTGGCAGATCGCCGGTGAGGACAAGACGACTCACATCGTCGGCACCCGCACTACCTCCGCCATCCTCGGGCCTGACGGCAATGAGATCGTCGCTTCCGGCAAGAAGATCGGCGCGGCGGCTCTGCGCAATCTCCGTGCTGCCGGCATCACGCAGATCCAGGTCGAGTCTGCCGAGTTCGAAGGCGCGATGACCGCTGCCGACGTCGTCGACATGACCACCGGCGAACTCCTGTATGAAGCCAACCAGGAGCTCTCCGCCGACAAGCTGCACAAGATCGTGCAGTCCGGCGTCAGCTCGCTTGAGCTTTTCTTCCCGGAAAAGGACGACGTCGGCACCATCGTGGCGAACACCCTTCGCCGTGACTCCGTGCGCAAGCCTGAGGAAGCTCTCATCGAGATCTACCGCAAGCTGCGCCCGGGCGACCCACCAACCCTCGACACCGCGACCGCGCTTTTTGAAGGCATGTTCTTCGATCCGCGCAAGTACGATTTCTCGCGCGTCGGCCGCCTCAAGTTCAACATCAAGCTTTACGAGAACGCAGACGCCGCGGGCCTCGACAAGCGCACCCTCACTCCGGAGGACTTCTACGGCACCATCAAGTACCTGCTGAAGCTCCGCAAGAACATCGGCCTGGTCGATGACATCGATCACCTTGGCAACCGTCGCGTTCGCGCCGTCGGTGAGCTCATGGAAAACCAGTTCCGCATCGGCCTGGTTCGCATGGAGCGCGCCATCAAGGAAAAGATGTCGGTCTATCAGGAAATGGCCACCGCCATGCCTCATGACCTCATCAACGCCAAGCCCGTGATGGCCGCCATCCGCGAGTTCTTCGGCTCTTCGCAGCTTTCGCAGTTCATGGATCAGACCAACCCCCTCTCCGAGATCACGCACAAGCGGCGTCTCTCGGCCCTTGGGCCTGGTGGTCTGTCGCGTGAGCGCGCCGGCTTTGAAGTCCGCGACGTTCACCCTACCCACTACGGCCGTATCTGCCCGATTGAAACCCCGGAAGGCCCGAACATCGGTCTCATCTCGTCGCTGTCTTGCTTCGCGCGCATCAACGAGTACGGCTTCATCGAGTCGCCCTACCGCCGCGTCAAGGAAGGCCGCGTACTCGACTACGTTGCCGTCTCCAACGCCGGTGAGTCCGGGCTGCGTCAGGGTGACACGCTCGAAATTTCCGAGTCGCTGGAGCTGAACAAGAAGCTCAAGAAGGACGGCAAGCGTACCGTCGACTTCGAGCCTTTCTCGTTCTACCTCTCCGCTTGGGAAGAAGATCGCCACACCATCGCGCAGGCCAACATCGACCTCGATACGACCGGCAAGATGACCGAGAATCTGGTCAACGCCCGGAAGCAGGGCAACTTCGTTCTCGTTCCCCAGTCGGAAGTCGACTACATCGATGTCTCGCCCAAGCAGCTCGTCTCCGTGGCCGCTTCGCTCGTGCCCTTCCTGGAGCATGACGATGCCAACCGCGCGCTGATGGGCGCCAACATGCAGCGCCAGTCCGTTCCTCTGCTCGTGTCGGAAGCTCCATTCGTCGGCACTGGCATGGAAGGCGTCACCGCGCGCGACTCCGGCGCCGTGATTCTGGCCAAGCGCAATGGCATCATTGACTCGGTCGATTCGCAGCGCATCATCGTCCGTGTAGAAGGCGAGCACCACCCCACGCAGCTCTCGCGTGAGGTCGGCTCGGACATTTACACGCTCACCAAGTTCAAGCGCTCCAACCAGAACACCTGCATCAACCAGAAGCCCATCGTTCGCGTCGGCGATCGTGTGCTGAAGGGTCAGGTTCTGGCGGACGGTCCTTGCACAGAGCAGGGCGAACTCGGCCTCGGTCGTAACGTCCTGGTCGGCTTCATGCCGTGGCGCGGGTACAACTTCGAAGACGCGATCCTGATCTCGGAAAAGCTGGTCCGCGAGGACTACTACACCTCGATCCACATCGAGGAGTTCGAGATCGAGGCCCGTGACACCAAGCTGGGACCGGAAGAGATCACCCGCGACATCCCCAACGTCTCTGAGCACGCGCTCCGTGACCTGGACGAGTCCGGCATCATCCGCATCGGCGCCAAGATCAGCCACAACGACATCCTCGTTGGCAAGGTCACGCCCAAGGGCGAAACCCAGTTGACGCCGGAAGAGAAGCTCCTCCGCGCCATCTTCGGTGAAAAGGCCGGCGATGTTCGCGATGCTTCGCTTACGTGCCCTCCGGGCATCGAAGGCACCGTCGTTGATGTTCGCATCTTCAGCCGCAAGGGCCAGGAAAAGGATCAGCGCGCGCTGCAGATCGAGCAGGAAATGATCGAGAAGCTTGAGCGCAACCTCGCCGATGAGATCCGCATTCTCACCGACGAGCGTCTCAAGCGTCTTGAGGGCATCCTTGGAGCCAAGGAAGTCCTTGCCGACCTCCACGACGAGCGCACCAACAAGAAGCTCCTCACCAAGGGCGATGTGTTGGATCGCGAGCAGATCGAGCTCATCTCCACCCGTAACCTCAAGCGCATCCGCTACGCTGACAAGGATCCCCGCGTCAACGAGCAGATCGATGAGATCGAAGAGATGACCTCGCGTCAGATCGACGTCCTGCGCAAGATCACCAACGAGAAGATAGCCAAGATGTCCAAGGGCGATGAGCTCTCGCCCGGCGTGATCAAGATGGTCAAGGTCTACATCGCCATGAAGCGCAAGCTTTCTGTCGGTGACAAGATGGCCGGCCGTCACGGCAACAAGGGCGTCATCGCCCGCATCCTGCCGGAAGAGGACATGCCCTACCTTCCCGATGGCACTCCCGTCGAGATCGTCCTCAACCCGCTCGGCGTGCCTTCGCGTATGAACGTCGGTCAGATCCTCGAGACTCACCTCGGTTGGGCAGCGCACGAACTCGGCCGCAAGGTCGCCGAGCTCGCCGCCGCCAACCAGGAAGCGGAAGAAGTTCGCAACATCTTCCGTAAAGCGTTCAAGGATACGGCTGCTCTCAACCAGCTCCTTACCCTCGATGACGAGCAGACCCTGCGCGTCGCCAAGGGCATGAAGCGTGGCATTTGGTTCGGTACCGCCGTGTTTGACGGCGCCCGTGAGTCTGAGATCAAGGCGCTTCTCGCCGCCGCTGGCCTGCCCAGCTCCGGCAAGAGCCAGTTGATCGACGGCATGACCGGCGAGGCGTTCGAGCAGCCTGTCACCGTGGGCTACATCTACATGCTCAAGCTGTCTCACCTGGTGGACGACAAGATCCATGCTCGCTCCATCGGGCCGTACTCCCTCATCACGCAGCAGCCGCTGGGTGGCAAGGCGCAGTTCGGTGGACAGCGCTTCGGAGAAATGGAAGTGTGGGCGCTTGAAGCATACGGCGCTGCCTACATCCTCCAGGAGCTTCTCACCGCCAAGTCTGACGACGTCTTCGGCCGTACCAAGATCTACGAAGCCATCGTCAAGGGTGAGGCTGCTATCGAGCCGGGTGTGCCGGAGTCGTTCAACGTTCTCGTCCGCGAGTTGCAGAGCCTCTGCCTCGACGTCGAACTGGTGAAGAAGTCTGAAGCCACCGCCGACGCCGAGACTGAAGGCGAAGCCCTCATGCCGCAACTCGCCGCCGACTAATGCATCACCACCCGCAGGGTGCCTGCTCCGAGCTTGTGTAACGGCAAGAGCAGACACCCTGAAGGGTGGCAAGTAACAGCAGAACCGCAGTACTACAGCAGCGAAGCTCGCAGGAAGCCAGAAAACAGACCTGGCCGAATCGAACCTGGTATCGAGCTAAGCACTGCATCTACGGAGAAGACCAAATGTTCCGTTCCAGCCCCTTCGATCTCGCCGGTCCCGTGACCGACTTCGACTCGATCAAGATCCAGCTTGCCTCGCCCGAGAAAATCCGCTCGTGGTCGCACGGTGAAGTCACCAAGCCGGAAACCATCAACTACCGCACGTTCAAGCCTGAGCGTGACGGCCTTTTCTGCGCCCGCATCTTCGGACCGATCACTGACTGGGAGTGCCTCTGCGGCAAGTACAAGCGCATGAAGCACCGCGGAGTCATCTGCGACAAGTGCGGCGTAGAAGTTACGCTGTCCAAGGTTCGCCGTGAGCGCCTCGGCCACATCGAGCTCGCCTCGCCCTGCTCGCACGTCTGGTTCTTCAAGGGCCTGCCCTCGCGCATCGGCCACCTGCTGGATATCTCGCTCCGTGAGCTCGAAGCCGTCCTCTACTTCGAGTCCTACGTAGTCGTCGATCCAGGCGACGCGCCCGTTAAGGAGCGCGAAGTCATCAAGGATGAGAATCGCTTCCGCGAGCTCGACCAGCAGTATCGCCCTTCCGGCTTCAAGGCTATGATGGGCGCTGAAGCCATCAAGGAACTGCTCAAGCGCGTCGAGATCGAGGAGCTCGCGATCGAGCTGCGCGAGCGCATGAAGACCGAGACTTCGCTCCAGAAGAAGCTCAAGTACAGCAAGCGCCTCAAGGTTGTCGAAGCCTTCCGCAAGTCCGACAACAAGCCGCAGTGGATGATCCTCGATGTGATCCCTGTCATCCCGCCCGAGCTTCGTCCGCTCGTGCCCCTGGATGGTGGCCGTTTCGCGACTTCGGATCTCAATGACCTGTATCGCCGCGTCATCAACCGCAACAACCGCCTCAAGAAGCTCATGGACCTCCATGCGCCTGAGGTCATTGTGCGTAACGAAAAGCGCATGCTGCAGGAAGCCGTCGACGCTCTGTTCGACAACGGCCGCCGCGGACGCGTGCTTCGTGGCGCCAACAACCGGCCCCTCAAGTCGCTCTCTGACACCCTCAAGGGCAAGCAGGGCCGCTTCCGTCAGAACCTCCTCGGCAAGCGCGTCGACTACTCCGGCCGTTCCGTAATCGTCGTCGGTCCTGAGCTCAAGCTGCACCAGTGCGGTCTTCCCAAGAAGATGGCGCTCGAGCTCTTCAAGCCGTTCATCTATCACCGTCTCGAGCAGACCGGCCACTGCACCACCATCAAGCAGGCCAAGGAAATGGTGGAACTGCAGGAGCCCATCGTCTGGGACATCCTCGAAGAGGTCATCAAGGATCACCCGGTCCTGTTGAACCGCGCGCCGACCCTCCATCGCCTGGGCATCCAGGCCTTTGAGCCCGTGCTCGTCGAAGGCAAGGCCATCAAGATCCATCCGCTGGTCTGCACCGCCTTCAACGCCGACTTCGACGGTGACCAGATGGCCGTGCACATCCCGCTCAGCCCTGAAGCTCAGATTGAAGCTTCGGTTCTGATGCTGGCTTCGCACAACATCCTGTCGCCGGCCTCCGGTCAGCCCATCACGGTTCCTACGCAGGATCTCGTGCTTGGCCTGTACTACCTCACCAAGGCCAAGGTCGGCGCCACCGGGGAAGGCAAGACCTTCGCCAACATCGAAGAAGTGCTGATGGCCCTCGAGGCCAAGCAGGTGGAAACGCTGACGCCCATCCGTCTGCGCTACACCGGCCCCGTCCTCGACATGACCACCGCCTACGACGATCAGGACCTCAACCACACGGAAGCTGTCGAGTTCAACCGCCAGTTCATCAACACCACCGTGGGTCGCGCCATCCTCAATGACCGTCTGCCGGAGGGCATGCCCTACGTCAACGGTCTGCTCAAGAAGAAGGGCATCGGCCAGCTCATCAACTACCTGTACCTCAACCTCGGCCTCGAGGTCACGGTGCACGCGCTCGACCGCATCAAGGAACTCGGCTTCCAGTACGCCACGCGCTCCGGCCTCTCCGTAGGCCTAGACGACATGGTCATCCCGGACTCGAAGTACACCACCGTGGCCGAAGCCGAAAAGCAGGTCATCACCATGCAGCAGCAGTACCTGGAAGGCTCCATCACCAACCTGGAGCGCTCCAACAAGGTCACCCAGCTGTGGTCCGGTGTTACCGAGCGTGTTGCGGACGAAATGTTTAACAACATGAAGCGTGCCGACAAGGAAGGAGCCATGAACCCGATCTACATCATGGCCGACTCCGGCGCCCGTGGTTCCAAGCAGCAAATTCGTCAGCTCTCCGGCATGCGCGGCCTCATGGCCAAGCCGTCGGGTGAAATCATCGAGTCGCCCATCAAGGCCAACTTCCGCGAGGGTCTCACCGTGCTCGAGTACTTCATCTCGACCCACGGCGCCCGCAAGGGACTGGCAGATACGGCCCTCAAGACCGCTGACTCCGGCTACCTTACCCGTCGCCTCGTCGACGTCGCCCAGGACGTGATCATCTCCGAGCACGACTGCGGCACCGTCGAAGGCATCTACGTCATGCCCATCATCGAAGCCGGCGAGACCATCGAGCCCCTGCGCGACCGCATCATTGGCCGCGTCACCCTCGAGAAGCTCAAGGACTTCGAAGGCAAGACCATCGTCGATGTCAACCAGGAGATCGACGAGGACAAGGCCTCCGCTGTTCAGGCTGCCGGTATTGAGCGCGTCAAGATTCGCTCGGTGCTCACCTGCGAGTCCAAGCGCGGTTGCTGCATCCTCTGCTACGGCCGTAACCTCGGCTCCGGCAAAATGGTGGAAATGGGCGAGGCTTGCGGCGTGATCGCGGCGCAGTCCATCGGCGAACCCGGAACTCAGCTCACCATGCGTACCTTCCACGTAGGCGGCACCGCCTCCCGCGTGCAGGATGCCTCCAAGGTCGAAGCCAAGAACTCCGGTAAGGTCCACTTCATCAACCTCACCACCGTCCGCGCTAAGGAAGGTGGCCTGGTTGCCTTCAACCGCTCCGGAACCATCGCCATCATCGACGAAAAGGGCCGCGAGAAGGAGCGTTACGCCATCGTCTACGGCGCCAAGCTCCGGGTCGAAGACGGTCAGGAAGTCAAGCAGGGCGACCTGCTCGGCGAGTGGGATCCGTACACCTTCTCCATCCTCACGGAGATTGCCGGAACGGTCAGCTTCAAGGATCTGCAGGAAGGCCTCACCGTCAACGAGGAGATCGACGAAGTCACCGGGCTTTCCCGCCTCGTGGTCGCCGAGTCCTCTGACGAGAAGCGCCAGCCCACCATCCTCATCAAGCCGGCCGATGGCTCCAAGGGCGTCCAGAAGCGCTACCTCATGCCCGCTCGTGCGTACCTCATGGTCGCCGACGGTCAGGAAGTCACGCCTGGTGAGGTGCTCGCGAAGATTC
The DNA here is from genome assembly GCA_965198545.1 of Granulicella sp. Taxonomy (GTDB): domain Bacteria; phylum Acidobacteriota; class Terriglobia; order Terriglobales; family Acidobacteriaceae; genus Granulicella. Next base: position 117,214 of record CBDAPS010000013.1, read on the forward strand.
CTCGCGAAACCACCCGCACCAAGGACATCACCGGTGGTCTGCCCCGCGTGGTCGAGCTCTTTGAAGCTCGCAAGCCCCGCGATCCGGCGATCATCAGCCGCATTGACGGTGTCGTTCGCTTCGGCGATGTCTCCAAGGGACAGCGCAAGGTCTACGTCACCTCCGATACCGGCCAGGAAGAGGAGTACAGCGTTCCTCGCGGCGTCTACATCAACGTCCAGGAAGGCGAGCGTCTCCGCGCTGGCGACGCCCTGATCGATGGCCCCCGCAATCCGCATGACATCCTCGATGTCCTCGGCGAGCGCGAGCTGCAGATCTATCTCGTCAACGAAATCCAGGAGGTCTATCGTCTCCAGGGCGTGTCCATCTCGGACAAGCACATTGAGACGATCGTCCGCCAGATGCTTCGCTGGGTGAAGATCGACGAGGTCGGCGACACCAACTTCCTGCTCGAACAGCAGATCGACCGCTTCCGGTTCAACGCGGAAAACACCCGCGTGCTCATGGAAGGTGGCCGCCCGGCCATTGGCCGTCCGCTGCTGCTCGGCATCACCAAGGCGTCGCTCTCCACCGATAGCTTCATCTCGGCGGCCAGCTTCCAGGAGACCACCCGCGTCCTCACCGAAGCCAGCATCAACGGCTCGGTCGATACGCTCCGCGGCCTCAAGGAAAATGTCATCGTGGGCCGCTTGATCCCGGCCGGCACGGGCATGGAGTACTACCGCAACGTCGAGCTCTCTCCTGAGCTCGAAGAAGCGGCAGCCCAGATCCAGGCCGAAGTCCAGGAAGCCCACGAAGCCGAAGAGCGCGAGCTCGAACAGATGCGCATGGAAGGCGAACAGGAAGAAATGGGCGCCGAGCTCATCTAACCCGCAGGCAGAAACGCACAAACCCCAACGGGCGGACTCTTTTGAGTCCGCCCGTTGGGGTTGGAAAACATCATGGAAACGCGGCATCAGGGTGATATAGTCGTTTCCCGTGGTCATCCGCTCCAGACAAATGAAAGCCTTCAGCGAGGCGCTGCTGGCACGTTTCGAAGACCGCGCGATCGCCCATCTTCGTCAGCGCTTCCAACAGGCTTTGTCACAGACAGAAGATGACGAGCTCCGGAAACGCATACGCGCTGGCAAGGAACGCGCGGAGCTCTACAGCGTCGTCTCCGAATCCGACCTTCTGCGGTACCTTGAATATTCGGTGGAGTATGGGCCCGACTTCGACGCCGCAACTTCCTGGGCTCCTTCGATCCTCCAGGCAGAGGCAAGCGGAACGAAGAAAATGGATGATCTCGACAACTGGACCACGTTTCGTCTGAGGCAATAAGCGGATGGCTCTTCGGGTACAACGACCGCTGAACCAGGCCGCCGCCCAGGCCGCGGACAACGACGTGTATGGGCGGCATGAGGCAGATCCAACCCCCAACGCGCTCTATGACTCCGCGGGCGCCCGGAAGCCCTTGGACCCCAATGACCCGGCGCAGGACGGCGTGCGCGGCGAGTGGATGGAGGCGTACGCCGCCAACGGCGGCAAAACGGAGCAGCAACCACCGGTCACGCCGGCTCCAGGCAATCCGGTCGCCGCCTGTCCCGAACTGGCAAACCTCAATGTTCACCTCGTGCACGCGTGCGACAAGAGCGCGCTGGCCGGCGGCACTGTCCGGATCTCGGGACCCCAAACGCGTGAAGCCACCACGGATGCCGGCGGCTGGGCGCACTTTGAGCAGATCACCCCAGGTCAGTACTCTCTGCGGGGTACGGAGGCGAAACACCAGGAGGGTACCGGCAGTGTGAATGTTGCCGCTGGAACGACCACGGTTGCAGACCTCCCGCTTCAGACCCTTCCCAAGATCCAGCCGGCGAAGGCCTCCTATACCGTGGTACTCGATAAAACCGGCAATCCTACCGCGGCCTTTCCCATCCTCGAGTTCCAGATATCCAACGGTCGCCCGGGTCACCTCTTCGACGTACAACTGAGCCGCACCGGCGCGCCCGGCGCGGGCCCTGGGCTGACCGGGTCGTGGGTGGAGGCTGACGGCCGCGATGCACGCATGGGCCGCGCGAGCTTCAGCAGCTGGTCCAACGGACAGCGCACGCTGCGGCTGGATGGCAGTGGCGCCGCCACGTTCCGCATGCCTCTGGAGTGGTGGCGGGATCAGGCGCGCCAGCAGCTTTCCGCGTTCACGGAGTTCAACTACTCGTTCCGCGTCATCACGTTTCAGGCTGGTCCAACCCCTGTCTGCGGAACCAGCGCCATGGGCAGCGTCACCCTCAAGGACAATCTCACCAAGTTTCAGGTGGTCGATCTGGGCTACACCAGCGGTGGCACCACAAAGTCCATCCGCATGGAAATCAAGGTGCGCGAAGCCAACACAACCGAGATGTACACCTTCGTGCAGTGGAAGATGGGTGGCCGCGAAACCTACGCCGGAACCCCGCCCGTCATGACTCGGCCCGTCGTGAAGGATTACAACGTGATCCATCAGTCGGACTACCCCGTCTGGCAGCTCGACCGTGTGGGCACGAACCCGCGCTACTGGGACGGCAACTACTCGATCGACGCCGACGGCTTGGGTATGAACGCGACGGACGCGCCGAACTGCAGTCTTCCCGCTGGTTCCAGCGCCTCGTTCACCCATATCGACTTCGACACGCGGGTGCACCTGAATTTTGAGGTTCCTGCCACCGTCACTGTGACCCGCAAAGATGGCGCTGCTCCGACTTTCGGGGTTGTGGTGGGCGTGATCGCGGATCCGAAACCCATCAACTTGGCTACGGGAACATGGAACACCCGCGTCCTGATTTCGCTGCAAGCCGATGGCACTTCTGCGGTCACGCACCCCGCCAGCTTTGCGGGGCCGTAGAATGGGCGCATGATTTCAGGCTTCCGGTGTGCGGCCACTTTTGTGCTGATGGCTTCGCTGATGCTGAGCGCCGGAGCGTTCCAAGGCTGTGCGCAGAAACGAGGAAGCGTGATGTCCCCGGACCACATCAATGGGCAACTGGCAGTCGTGCGAGATCCCGAGGCAGAGCTGCGCGCCCGCATTGACGCCCTCAGGGAACTCTCGGCCAGCGGCGACCGTGCGGTAGCGCCCAGGCTGCGCGAGATATGGCACCGGCAGCGATCCTCCGCCGAGCCGGAGTCCGAGAACTGGGACCCTGCGGCGGCGGAGCGCGTAGTGGATCTGCAACTGATCCTGGCGCTGTACAAGTTGGGTGACCGGTCTCTTCTCCCGCAGATCGCCTCTTTGGTCGCCCGAGCGAAGCCGCTCCTGCCGGGGCCTTACAACGAGTTTAAGAATGCTGCCGAGGTGATCAGGGAGGTCCACGATCTCACTGTCCTACAGCAGGTGGTGCAGCTTGGCACCGAGAGCGCCGTGCGAACCCTGCAAATGGTCAGGGTTCCGGGCGCGCCAACCGGCGGTCCGCTGGAGGCGTTCCCGCAACTGGCGCAACCGGTGAAGTTCACCATCCACCGTCTCAGTGAGGAGTTGCGGTCGATTGCGCAACACAGCAACGGCGTGATCGTTCTTTCCCCCGGCGTGGAGGAGTTTCTCCAAACCGGTGACTATGAACGAGGCGATGTTCAGCGCGACGAAAGTTTGGCGGTGATCCTGACCCAGGAACTGGATTTGCTGGGATTCGCCTACACCGTGACCCGCAACGGAGTGGTGATCTGCACCTTTGCTGAAGCCGCCAGACGTTGGCAGGAAACGTGGCTCGAATACAGCAGGCGGCTTGCCACCCAGGGGTGGCGCGTCTGACCCTGTCAAGAAGCACTCCCTCCCTTCGGTCAGCTAAGTCAAACAAACGAAAAGGGAAGCGCCCCGCAAGAAAGATGCATATTCATTTCTGAAACTCTCTAGAATGGAAGACAAAGGCTTTGTGGCAGCGAACAATGGCAGATGCCTCACAGCTAAGTTTCGCGTTTTGAATACTTTGCGTGTAAGTCCCACGGGCTGAATACTTTGCTGGCGACTCTTTGTAACTCGTTGCAAACAAACAATGCAACGCAAATAAGGTAGGGGAGGGGGCAGGGTCCCAACGCAGAAGGCAGGCCCGAAGGCCTGCCCATTTAGTTGTAGCTGAAATCCAGTTACCGAGTTAGTTATTGGTGTTCGCCGGAACATTCACCTTCAGCGTCAGTTCCCGCGCAACCGCCTGTCCGTCCAGCATCGACGGCTTGAAGCGGAACTGCTGCACGGACTCCACGACTGCCAGGTCGAGTGCTTCGTTCGCAGGCTGCGCAACCTTCACGTTTTGCGGAACGCCCTGCTCATCGATGGTCATCGTGCAGACCACGGTGCGAGGAACCGCCAGCCAGACGCGAGCGTTATCCAGCCGGACAACAGCCGTCTTGATCAGCTCAGGGCTGGAGACGCCGGTCGTCACGCGCAACGCCGGAGCTGCAGCAGCGCCGGCTGCTGCAGCCATGGCATGCGGAGCACCCAGGTGGGAGGCCACCGCGAGCAGCACAGGTGACGCCGAAGAGCTTGAGGCAGGCCGAATTGCCTGAGCGGAAAGCGCGAGGGGGCACAGGGCCAGAGTGGCCACGAGTAGCTTCTTCATGATTATCTCCTATTGCTTCAAGGGTACCCGTCACCAATATGCCTGCGTCACTATACGATTGTCAACTTAAATTAGGAAAGGTTTTTGGGAGCAAGTAGAATCAGTAGCTTACGAGTCGATCGCAGAAGCGTAGCGGGCGACTTGCGAGAAGGTCACGTAAGGCGCATCACTTCAAGAAGCGGCGTGACATGGGCCGGGGAATCCTGTGTGGCTAACGGGTCATTGCCTTGCACCTTCCGGCATTCCTATCCTGAGCGTCCGAGCCTTTGCACGTTACAGGAGCCGTTAATGCCGTTGCTGTCCCTCGCCAACTTCCGCCAGTTTTTGCACGACGACTCCGGTCAGGATCTGATCGAATACGCCCTCGCGGCCTGCCTCATCGCCCTTGGAGCGGTCGCCGCCATGAAGAACCTGGCCAACGCGGTGAAGAGTGTCTTCAGCAGCCTGACCACCGTCTTCCAGGGCGCCATTTAGCCTCACAGATCGCATCCCGAGGCAGTCGCTATTGCGCGCGATATCAACGCGCGCATTTCTCTGCTTGCCTGCCCTTGCTTGGGTTTCGGCTTCAGCCAACCCGATGCAACCATGACGTTCATGGGCCGTCGGCTGGCACACATCTCGCTACTTCTACTGGGCCTCGTGTTCGCCTTTGCCTCCGTTGATGCCTTCGCGGAGCCCTGGCGCTTCATGAACGAGGCTGTCGTCGCGGAGACGATCTGCGGCCACCTCGTCGGCCTCTTTCTTTCCATCTTCTGCTTCCGAGCTGCGGTCCATCTCAACGAGAAGGCCGCCTACCGTGCCAGTCAGATCAGGGAACCCAACCTCTAGCGTTCACAAGCTGCCCGACGCCTAGAAAGGTCCGAAGCTCAGCTCTCAGCCGGCGTCAACATCTTCTACACGAGCCCGCAAGCTGCCCTGTGCCAGCCGGGCCCGCACAACGCTGCCCTCGCGCGCATCTTCTGCTACTCGCAATAGCGACCCGTCCTCGCCATACACCAGCGCGTAGCCTCGCTCCAGCACGCGCAGAGGGCTCAGCGCCCCAAGCTGTGACCGGACAGCCTCCAGCCTCGCTCCACGTCTCGTCACAAGCACTCCCGCAGCCACATCCAGCCTCGCTCGCAGCCCCTCCTGCCTGCGCTGCAGCTCGGGCAGCTCGCGCCCCACATGCCGAGCCTGCAACCTCACCTCGGCCTCGCGCAGCCGCTCCGCGCGCCCTCGCATCGCTGCCCGAGCCGCCGCCTGCAGCTGGAAGCCAAGCTCATCCACACGCTGCACCTTCTGCGCCAGCCCTTCGCGCACGCGCCGCAGGGCCACCTCGCTGCCCAGCCGCATCAGTCGCTGTCTCGCCTGCAGCAGCTCATAGCTGCCCGCCCGCGTCACCCTTGCCCGCAGCCGAGCCACATGTTCTTCCACCTTGTGCTGCGCCGCCGTCACCAACTCCGCCGCGGCAGAAGGCGTAGGAGCACACACATCAGCCGCTGCGTCCGCAATGGTCGTATCCGTCGCATGCCCCACTCCAACCACCACCGGCACCACGCAAGCCGCAATCGCACGCACTACCCTCTCGTCGTCGAACCCGTGCAGATCCTCCCAGCTCCCCCCGCCTCGAGCCAGCAGCAACACATCCACGCGCTCCGGATGCGCGTCGAACCACCGCAAACCCGCCACCACCTCCCGCGCACAGTTCGGCCCCTGCACTGCCGCCGGATACACTAGCAGGTTTACCCCGGCGTGCCGCCTCCGGCACACCTTCACAATGTCCCGCAGCGCCGCCCCCTGCAGGCTTGTGATCACACCGATGCACTTCGGAAACGCCGGCAGCGGCCGCTTGCGCTCGAACAACCCCTCTGCCCGAAGCCTGGTCTTCAACTCCTGCACGGCAGCCAGTTGAGCACCCAGCCCTGCCAGTTCCATGCTGGCAGCCACCATCTGCATTTGCCCGCGGCTTTCATATACGGAAAGCTGCCCGCGCAGCCGCACCGCATCGCCATCCTTGGGCCTGAACTTCAGCCGCATCCCCTGCGCACGAAACATCACGACGCTAAGCTGGGCGTCGCCGCCCTTCAACGTGAAGTAGCAGTGGCCACTGCCGGCTGGTCGCCAGTTGCTGATCTCACCTTCCACGGTGAGCTGCGCAGCGAAGCTCTGTTCAACCAAGCCGCGTACTCGCCGGACCAGTGCCGGCACGGTCCAAACAGCTGGCTCTTCAGTAGGCTTGACTGCCATCACCGGTAGGGAAGCAGCTATGGGGCGAGTCACACCATCCGGCACGCGAATCGGAGCACGAGCTGATCCTGTTACGGACACGACGCTCCCGCCCTCAATCTCGCCCTCGATGTCCAAGACCGGCGCGGCAGGAAGAAAGGACAACGGCTCTCGCACCGGGAGTGTATCGAACAAAGATGAGCCAAAAGCCTCAGGGGTTTTCGCAGCCTTACGTTTCGCTGGCTTGGCCGTACCTCGTCGCAACCGCAGGTCAGCGAGCGTCGGCATTTCGTCAGACGAACTCATGGCTCAAGTGTACGAGGAGAACGAACGGAGTTCTCAGGGCACCCGAGGAGACTGAAGGCCTACGCAGTCTTCAACAGGGCATTGCACTCATCCAGCAAATCTTCCGGGCGGCATGGTTTATTCAGCAGCCGCAACGGCTTGCCTGTCCGCGTGGAATGCTCCTCCACCTTGGCAGCGCTACCGGCGAAGGCGCTGAACATGAGCACCCTTGTCTTCGGTAACTCCCGCTGCAGCTTTTCAGCCAGTTGCAGTCCGTTTTCTTCGGGCATGGTAACGTCGCACAGCACCAACTCTGGCGCAAAGCTTCGCGCGCGCTCCATCCCTGCGGCAGCTGAATAGCGTGCTTCCGAGTCGAACCCGTTCACCGCAAACACCAGCTTCAGCGTATCGGCTACAAGTTGGTCGTCGTCCACCACAAGGATGCGCCGTTTCATCATCAGGGCCTCATGTCCCAGCGAGGAGTCTGGGCAGTTGGAAGTGCTGGTACATACTTGGAGCGTTGGTTCGCTTCCTTGAGCCGGATAGCGACTGAGAAGTAGAGACCAGCGTACTTCGGTCATGAAGCTTCGTCAGTAAATTTGCGGCGAGTTTTGCAATACTTTCGTCGCTCTGGAATTGCGGGAGATATCACGACTTCAGCACAGATGCAGCCGGTACATACATGGACGCAACTCCGGCAAAAAATGTCGTGTTGCGAAGCCGATATCCCGCCATCATTACCTCGCCGTTATCATTCAGGGCATGCTCCACGTAACCGCCATCGTGTTCGCGCTCATCTTTCTCACGGTCGTGCTCGTGGACGCTTTCCAGACCATCGTCCTTCCGCGCCGCCCGGTCAGCCAATTCCGGCTCACACGTTTCTTTTTCATGATCACCTGGAAGCCCTTCCGCGCCAGCGCGGCCCGTGTCAGGGATCGCAAGCAGCGCGAGCAGATGTTGAGCATCTTCGGTCCGCTGTCCGTTCTTGCTCTTTTTGCCTTTTGGGCATTCCTGCTGCTGGTCGGTTTCGCGCTGCTGTACTTCGGCCTGAGCACCCCATTCACTGATCCGTTCCACCCGATCACGATCATGGGCCGTCTCCGGACCTGCCTCTACGTCAGCGGCACCACGCTCTTCACTCTTGGCTTGGGCGACGTGACGCCGACGGGCCACATTGCCCGCGCGCTGCTTGTCGTGCAGTCCGGCCTTGGCCTCGCGTATCTCGGTCTGGTGATCGGCTATATGCCGGTGCTGTACAACACGTTTTCGCATCGTGAGGTCACCGTGGCGCTCCTGGACGCCCGTGCCGGATCTCCGCCCACCGCGGGCGAACTCCTGGCTCGCCACTCTTTCGATGGCGGAGCCAAAGCGCTGGAGCTTCTTCTCGCCGAGTGGGAGCGCTGGGGAGCGGAGATGCTGGAAACTCACATCTCCTACCCGGTCCTCTGTTTCTTTCGCTCCCAGCATGATAACCAGAGCTGGCTTTCCGCCGCTACCGCCGTGCTGGACGCCTGCGCGCTCATCATCACCACCATGCAGGGGGCGAACACCCGCCAGGCCGAGCTCACCTTCGCCATGGCTCGCCACGCCCTGGTGGATCTCGGCCACGTCTTCCACCTCGAGTCGGAAGAAGAGAGCCTTCGCAACTCGCCGCCAACCCGGCTCTCAGACGATGAGTACGCCCGGCTATGCGAAGTTCTCCACGACTCCGGCATCTTGCTCTGTACTGACCTCCAGGCGCGTGAACGCCTGCTGGCCATTCGTCGCCTCTACGAGCCCAGCGCTTGCGCTCTCGCCGCCCAGCTCTCCTTGGAGCTGCCGCGCTGGGCTGCTCCGGCACCGGACCCAGCCCGCAAGCCCGATACCTGGAAGTCGGTTGCTGGTCTGCGCGCCCCCGGCGCTCCGCAAAAGGGAAGTGGCAGCCACGTCAGCGCCCAGTCCGCGGCCTCTCGCCTCGACGACGACGACTCCCACTCCGTATAGAAGATCTTTTGCGTCGTCTGCGCCTCGATCTGCGTAATCTGCGGTTTCCGCTCTTGTCCTCGCTCATTGAGCCACAAAAGCAAAGGCGCTTCCCGAAGAAAGCGCCTCAACAGCCAGGGGAAACCTTACTGCGGCAGTTCAGGACCGCCCGCTGCGGCCTTCGGGTTCAGCTTCTCGGCGGCGATCGCGCCGGCAGGCCCGGGATTTCCCTGCTTATCCTTGTCGTTGTCCTTCAGCTTGGCGTAAATCTCTTTCGCTTTCGCCGTGTTGCCTTCGGTGTTGTAGAGATCGGCGAGCTGCAACTGCGCCTCGCCGGCAGGAACAGTGACATCCTTGCTCTTGCCCAGGTCCTCCAGGATGCTCTGCGCCTGGCCGTTGCGCCCGGTCTGCTCATAGAGCTGCGCCAGCGCCAGCTTGCCAAGGGCCGCGAGATCACTGCTCCAGCTCCCCGCCGTTTCCTTCAGCGTCTTCTCGGCAGAGTCGTTCTGGCCGGCCTCCATATACGTCAAGCCGGCGAAGTACTGCGCCAGCTTCCCCGGCTGAGTCATGCCGTACTGGCTGGCCACGCTTACAAACGCAGCATTGGCGGCTTTTGCGCGCTGCTCAGCAGTATCGAACGTCTTCATCCCGGCCGGAGGAGGCTGCCCCGGCTTCAGCAGCGGAGTCTGGTATGTCTCCATCGCGGCGCCGAATGCTGTCGCGGCAGCCTGTGTGCGGTGTTGGTAGAACGTGTAGGCGCCCACCAGCACAAGGATCAGCACAACAGCGGCGATGCCGAACGTCATCACGCTTTGGCGGTTGCGGTTGGCCCAGGTAAGACCCTGGCCGGTAGCCGCCACAAAGGGGTCAGGCTGCTTCAGGCGTTGCTTGGTTGCATTGTCCACAGGAAAACGGTCCTTCAGATTCTTTCAAGTGTCTCCAGAGCATGCCGACCCACCGCCGCGCTGCCCTGAAAAGATGTTCTGCCAGTGTAACAGGGGAGGTCAGAGTTCTCTCGCGCTCATCTATTGTGGTCCCTACGCGTTTCAGCCTGTTATGAAGCTGACATAGCAATCTCCGCATGGACGACCGGTGACGTTCTAAGTATCGTTCCGCGACATTTCGAAATCGTGCCGCTACACAGAACCTCTGAGGGAAATCTAGAACATTTTCAATGTGAAATGTGTCCTGTTTACAGTAAGTTACGACCATCAGGTATCGCCCGTGAAAGCACCCTTGCCAAGAGTCGTCCGGGGGAGCTAGTATCTGCTCCGCGATCAGAACAGTGCAGACAAACCAGGGCACAGGGCGAGATTGCGCGCGTTGGTACACAAGTTCGCCGTTTGGAATGTCGAGCAAGACCGAAGGACTCTGGCGAGGCCAAAAAGACCTCACAGATCAAGGGAGCGATCGAAATTTATGGCATGGTATGCCTACTGCATCACCGAACGTACCGCATTTTCTGAGTTGGCCCGCCACCGTCGTCCCATGCCGCTAACCGGCGTCACAGGACTTTTTGGCAATCAGATTTTCCTTTTCCCCGCGGCAGATCTTGCCGTCGTTGTCTCGGAGCACACCCCTGAAGAGGCTGCCCGCCTCGCCGGTCCTGAAGGAGGCGCTGCCGCCCGCGATCACGCCCGCGTCATCGCCGGATGCTTTGCTCGTTCTACCGTCCTGCCGTTCCGCTTTGGCACCACCTTCACCGACGATGACGCTTTGCGCCGTTCAGTCCGTTCCAACCAGCGCCACTTTATGGCCAATGTCGAGCGTCTGCGCGGCAAGGCCGAAATGCACTTGAAAGTGCTTGTCGACGATGGTTGCGCTGAGAACCTCATGGCAACTCAGCAAGCCCCGGTCAACGGCCGCGCTGCGGGTACTGAGTACCTCTCCCACCTGCGCGAAACTGCCAGCCGCCAGCGCGAGCGTCAGTCCAAGGCCCGCGCCTTGTCCGTCCAGATGCACCGCATGTTTCTTCCTCTCGCCGAGGAAGTCACCTGCAAGCGCATGGAATCGGGCAAAATGCTTCTTGACATTGCTCACTTGGTCGACCGCAAGACCGTCGAGCGTTATCAGAACAAGTACAGCACCGCCACCATCCAGATGAAGGACTGCGCCATGCAACTCTCCGGTCCGTGGCCCCCGTACCACTTCGTGCAACGCGAGCAGCGCACCCACGCGTAAGGCAGGAAGCAGCGAGCAGCAATCAGGAAGCAGCATGATCACCAGAGAGCCCATAAGAAAGCGCCCATAGGTGCTCTCCTATGGGCGCTCTAAGTGTTTAGACTAACCACTAACCACTGCCCCTACGCCGTTGGCGCGACTTTCTTTCGGCTCAGAACCGCGCTCCGCCGCTTCCGCCTGCGTCCGCTCGCATGGTCGATCTTCTGCCAGAATCCCACAAAATAATCCACCGCTGAGATGATCGAAACCACGGTCATCCAGTAGATCGCGCAGACCGCGATGAAGTGAACCCCAATGTAGAACGGTCCGCCGAAGTCCCAGTAATCCCACTTGTGATTCAAAATCGCCGCCACCACGCTCACGATCTGGATCACCGTCTTCAGCTTGCCGATCTCGCTCGCCTCGATCGTGAAGCCCTCGCTCGCCGCGATCGACCGCAGCCCGCTCACCAGGAACTCGCGCCCGATCACCAGTACCGCAATCCACGGCGGCACGATGCGCGGATTGTAGGCAACCAGCACAATGTAGGCGGCGCTCACCATCAGCTTGTCCGCCAGCGGATCCAGCAGCATGCCCATGGTGGTGATTTGCCCGCGCTTCCGTGCCAGGTAGCCATCCAGGCCATCGGTGATCGAAGCCAGGATGAAGACCGCCGAGGCGAAGATCTCCTGCTCGCCATGCGCACCGGAAATCGGCGAGTGCGAGCTCAGTGCCCAGATCAGCACGGGCACCGAGGCGATCCGGCTCAGCGTGATGGAGTTGGGCAGATTCACAAATTCACAAGCCAGTCCCTGCTCTGCCCTTGCGGGACGGAGAACACTGCCATTCTGCCATAGTGAGGGCACGTATCTCTTCTCGTACCCCTTTCGTTTACCTTCGTGGCTTTACCCCGCGGCGTCTGAGCCGTACGCTGGAGGAACCGAACGCTGGAAACCTGCATGCCCACTCTCCGTCCAGAACACCGGCAGCTTTCCAGCGTGTGCGCCGCTTTCCTGGCCGTCTGCGTGTCGGTCCTGACCGCTCTTCCCGCCTCCGCGCAGCGCTTTTCCTCGCCGTTCACGATCACCACCGGCAATCGCCCTGGGACTCTGCTACCGGCGGACTTCACCACGACCGGTACCCCTGAGCTCATCGCTCTTGACGCCGGGGCCACAGCGCAGGCCGCTACCACTGAGCTCCTTGCCAACAGCCGGGGAAGCTTCACCATCGCGCAGACGATTCCAACCTCTGGCACTGGTTTGCTGGCGATGCCGCTCCGCCCTGGCTTGCCTCCTGATCTCTACTGGACCCAGCTCACCGGTACCACGGCCACGCTGCGACGGGCCAATGGTCAATCCACTGGCAGCTACGCCGGCGGCAGCACACTCACGACGTTTGCTCTTACGGGAACTGCCACGCCGAAGCTTCTTCTTGCTGCAGGCGGCCTGCACGCCGGGTATGCCAACTCGGTCATCGTGGCAGACACGGTCAACAACCTCCTCTACTCCCTCCTTCCCAACCCGGACGGTACCTGGGCCGTCCAGCCGCTCACCGGCACCGGCGAAATCCCGCTCATCCCCGGCGTCACCCAGATGCTCACCGCCGATCTCAACGGCGACGGCGTGCCCGATCTTGTCGCCGCCTCTGCCAATGCTGTGCAGGTCTTTCTCGCGCAGAGCAATGGCAGCGGCAGCTTTACTGGCTTCGCTGCCTCAACCGTCTACCCCTGCACCGGCACGGTGCAAAGCATCCTGCTCGCCGACATGGATGGCGACTCGCATGTCGACCTCCTCGCCGAAGGAGCCGACGGCCGCATCGACATCTACCACGGTGGCGCCGACGGCACCTTTGCCTCTGCGTCCGAGGTCGGCACGGGCGTCAGCAGCGCGAGCACCGGCAACGGCGGCCAACTCGTAGGCGTCGCCGACCTGAATAACGACGGCATTCCCGACCTCGTCCTTTCCAACTCCCTGGGCATCACCGTCCTGCTCGGCACCGGCTCCCGCAATTACCAGCTCAACGGCTCCTACGCTCCCGGCTACTCCCCAACTCACTTCATCTTCACTGATCTCAACGGCGATGGCCGCCCTGACGTCGCCTTCGACTCTCCGGCGGGCGTCACCGTGATCTACGCCGTCAGCGCCACTCCTGCCGGCCAGCTCACCGCCTCGCCCGAGCCCTCGCTCTACGGCGCAGACTTCACGCTCACCCTGGCACTCACGGGCTCCGCTGGCATAGCCGCTCCCACCGGCACTGTCACCTTTAGCGTGGATGGAGCAGCGGTTGGCACAGGTACCCTCTCCAACGGCTCAGCCTCCTACACCGTCACTTCGCCCACGTACATCCGCGGCGCTCACACCCTGCAAGCCACGTACAGCGGCGATGCCACCTACGTCACTACCAGCTTCTCGGGCACGCACACCGTGCAGGGACTGCCCGATGCCACCACCATCACCAATCTCGTCACGCCGATCTACTACGGCCAGGAGATCGGCTACACCAACGGCATTGACGCCGTGGTCAGTGTGTCGGACACCAGCACCTCCGCGCCGCCGGCTGGAGCCACCACCGAGGGCGGCCTCATTTACGTCTACCTCGACGGCCAACTGGTCTGCAGTCTTACCGTGGGCGCGGTAGGTCCCACAGGCGGCCCGCAGCGCTGCAACGACGCCAACTTCCAGGGCTTCGGCGCCGGAGTCCACACCATGGTCGGCGCTTACCAGGGCAACAACTACTACGAGCCCTCAACCTCACCGACCTACACCGTCACCATCCTGCCTGACGATACCGTAACGACCCTTGCAACCTCCCTCACGCCCGCGCCTTACGGTTCCGTCGTCACGCTTACCGCCACTGTCACCGCGCCATATGCGACGCCTACCGGAACCGTCCAGTTCTACGATGGCCCGATGCTCCTTGGGACTGTCGCGATCAGTCCAACCGGTGCCTCCTTCACGGCTGCGGCTGCGTATAGTTCGACCACGCTATCTGTCGGCACGCACGCCGTTACGGCAAACTACATTCCCACGCCTATTCCCGGGCAAACTCCCCCGCGCAACTTCAATCCCTCGCAGAACTCGCTCTCACAGGTCATCTTCACCGTTCCGACGATTACCCTGACATCCAGCCTGAATCCTTCTGTTTTCGGTCAGAGCGTCACCTTCACCGCCAACGTCGGGACATCGGCGCTCACGTCCGGCTCAATACTGTTCTTCATTGATGGCTCGCAGGTTGCCAACGTCCCCTTGAGTGCCGCTGGGGCAGCGGCCTTCACGACGGCAACCCTTGCTGTGGGCAGCCATGACGTTTCCGCGTTCTACTCGGTCAACTCCTCGACGCCGGTTGGCTCGGCTGTCTCGCTGACCCAGGTTGTCACTGCGTTTGTCGCTAGTGGTTTCACCTTGACGGTCGCGCCCGCCACGCTGGCGATCGGCGTGGGCAATATGGGGGCCAGCACGGTCACCATCCAGGAAGCCGGCAGCTTCTACGAGCCCGTCGCCCTCTCCTGCTCAGGCCTCCCCTACGCCGCCACCTGCACCTTCGCCAACCCTCTCATCGCCTCCGGAGGAGGCACCACCCAACTGCTCATCCACCCGGAGGCTCCGCACAACTGCAGCGACACCAACCAGTACTTCATCGCCGGCGCCAGCGGCCGCCTCGGCCTCTCTATAGCAGCTCTTCTGGGGCTGCTCTTCGGCTGGAGGAAGCGCCGCCTGCGCTCGTTACTGTCCGCTCTCCTGCTTAGCCTTCTGCCCTTGGCTGGCTGCGGAGGCACCTGCACGGACCTCGGTACACGCCCAGGCACATACACCTTCACCGTCACGGCCACATCCATGACAACCTCTGTCGTGCACTCGCAGACCGTTACGTTTCATGCCTATATTGACGGCGAAGCGCACTAGCTCAGCCTCGGCTTCCGGAAACACGCAAAACGAAGGGGTTCGGGCGACCGCCCGAACCCTGTCCTCACGCCAGTATTCGCGATCTACGCGTAGATACCGCGCTGCTTTGTCGTATACGCCACGCGGTCGATCGCCAACATGTACGCCGCGATGCGGTTGTTCACGTCATGGCTGATGGCGTACTGCAGCACATTTTCGAAGCTGTCCACCATGATGCGCTCCAGCCGTTGATTTACTTCGCTCTCGGTCCAGAAGTACCCCATGCGATCCTGCACCCACTCGAAGTAGCTGGCGGTGACGCCGCCGGCATTCGCTAGGATGTCGGGAACCACAAACACACCCTTCGCCTCCAGGATGTCGTCGGCCAGCGTCGTTGTCGGTCCGTTGGCGCCTTCCACCAGCACGCGGCACTGCAGCTTGCCCGCGTTGGCACTGGTGATCACGTTTTCCGTCGCTGCCGGAATCAGCACGTCGCAGGGCAACGTCAGCAGCTCGTTCTGGTCCACTGCTTCCGCGTCGCGGTAGCCATGGATCGTGCCGTTCTTGGCCTTGTACTCCATCAACTCGCTGATATCCAGCCCATTGCGGTTGTACAGCGCGCCATCGTACTCGCCGATCCCGATGATCCTGTAGCCCTTTTCCCAGAGCAGCTTCGCGGAGTACGATCCGACGTTGCCAAACCCCTGCACGATCACCGTGGTCGTCGCTGGGTCCATGTTCAGGTGCTTCATCGCCTGGTCCGTAACAATGCTCACGCCGCGGCCGGTAGCCTCGCGCCTGCCGCGCGAGCCGCCGATGTTTACCGGCTTGCCCGTCACCACGCTGGTCACCGTCTGCCCCATGTGCATGGAGTAGGTGTCCATGATCCACGCCATTGTTTGTTCATTGGTGTTCATGTCCGGTGCGGGAACGTCCTTCTCCGGCCCGATGAACTCGATCAGCGAAGCCGTGTAGCGACGAGTCAGCCTCTCCAACTCGCCTTGGCTCATCTCCTTTGGGTCGCAGATCACGCCGCCCTTGGCTCCGCCGAACGGGATGTTTACCACGGCGCACTTCCAGGTCATCCAGCTCGCCAGGGCGCGCACTTCATCCAGCGACACATCCGGCGCATAACGGATGCCGCCTTTACCCGGCCCTCGCGCTACCGAGTGCTGTACACGGTAGCCCGTGAAGACCTCGATGCTGCCGTCGTCCATGCTCACCGGGATATGCACGATGATCTCGCGCGCCGGGTACCGGAGCACCTTCCAGATGCCGTCATCCAGTTTCAGTTTGCGCGCAGCCAGGTCGAAACGTGCTGCCTGTGCTTCCCAGGGGTTGATCTCCTGCTCGCGGGTTAGCGTCGCAGAAGTTGTCGTATGTTCTTGCTTAGTGGTCAAGGTTCCGCCTTCTCTGTTGCTCGCGTGCGCCGCCAGGGCTGCTCCGCTCGGTACTAACTGTTCGCCGGCCATAAGCCGAGTCTCCTTCGTGCGCATTCGCTTGTAAGGCCCGCGCGTTGTCCCTTCATTGGACGCAAGCGCTAGCCCGCAGGAGTCATCGCTTTTGCCGCATTGGAGCTTCCTAAGCCGCTCCGGCATGCGGCCAAACCCGCCGATTTTAGGCCCAGGCGGATTCGGCTGGCAAGGGGTTGGATGTCCCTGCCGTAGCCATGCGCATGCGACTTCGGTGGGAGTCGCACCTCCCCCTCCTTCGCCCTTTAGAATGGGCGGATGCCGCGCAACCCAACGTCCCCTGACCGCCCCGCCCTGGAGCAACTTGCGCGCGCGCATACCCTTGTCCCGTTGACCCGGACCGTCGCCGCGGACCTCGAAACCCCTGTGTCCGCGTTCCTGCGCGTGGCCGCGCACGAGCCCGAAGCTTTCCTCCTGGAGTCTGTTGAGGGAGGAGAGAAAATCGGCCGCTACACCTTCATTGGCGTGCGCCCTTTCCGTACGGTCACCTCCTACGGTAGCCAAATCACCGTGAGCGAGCCGAACACGCCCTCAGCCAGCCACACAGGTGACATCTTCGCCGAGTTGAAGGGCTACCTGCAGGCTCACAGGCCCGCCAGGCTGCCCGGCCTGCCTCCGTTCACCGCCGGCGCGGTCGGCTTCTTCGCCTACGATGTCGTCCGCCAGATCGAACGCCTCCCCTCGCTCGCCGCGGACGAGCTCCACGTCCCGGACGCCCACCTCATGTTCTTCGACGAGGTGCTGGCTTTCGACCACGTCAAGAAAGCCATTCACCTCATCGTCACGGCAGGGGCCCGCTTTCCGCTCACCGCAGAGAACGCTGCGGCTGCCTTCGACGACGCCGAAGCGCGCCTCGACGAGCTGGAAGCTCTGCTCGATGCCGCCCTCGTCAAACCCTCCCACGAGCCGGTTCTCGAACCGCTGCAACTCACCCCGCGAACCACCGCGCAGGACTTCCTTGCCGCCGTGGACACTGCCAAGGAGTACATCACCGCCGGAGATGTCTTCCAGTGCGTCCTCTCCCAGCGTTTTGACTGCGCTCCCGGTGTCGACGCCTTCGAAATCTACCGCTCCCTGCGCATCGTCAACCCATCGCCCTACATGTACTTCCTCCGCTTCCGAAAGCCGGAAGCGGAGCCTTCTAAAACCTATTCTCTGGACCCTGAACCCTCGACTCTTTGCCACATCGTCGGGTCCTCGCCCGAACTGCTGGTCCGCGTCCATGACGGCAAGGTCGAGTACCGCCCTATCGCCGGCACGCGCCCACGAGGAGAAACCGAAGAAACCGATCGCGGCCATGAGGAATCCCTCCGCGCCGATCCCAAGGAGATCGCCGAGCACATCATGCTTGTTGACCTCGGCCGCAACGATGTAGGCCGGGTCAGCGAGTTCGGCTCCGTCCGCGTCAAAGACCTCATGTTCATCGAGCGCTACTCGCACGTGATGCACTTGGTTTCGGCCATCGAGGGCAAGCTCCGCCCCGGCCTCACGCCCGTGGACGCCTTTCGCGCCTGCTTCCCGGCAGGCACACTCTCCGGCGCCCCCAAGATCCGCGCCATGGAGATCATTGAAGAGCTCGAACCGGCACGCCGAGGCATCTACGGTGGTGCCGTCGTCTACGCCGACTTCAGCGGCAGCTTCGACTCCTGCATCGCCATCCGCACGCTCTTCATGGATGGCGAACAAGGCCACATCCAGGCCGGAGCCGGCATCGTTGCAGACTCCGTGCCCGAAAAGGAACACGAAGAGTGCCGCAACAAGGCAGCCGCCGTGGTTCGGGCGATCGAGCGCGCCCGCCGCGGCGCCTGACTAGATCATGCGGTAGGTCAGAGGGTGCTTCTCGCCTGTCATCCAGGCATCGAATTGCTGCCAAGTGCCCGTGCATCCAGGACACAAGCTGGATTTCTCGATCAGGATGTCCACATCCGCACTCGCAATCCCCTTGGACAATCCGGGAACGGCAATTTGCTGACCCCGTGGTATCTCCGTCGCGTCTTTCATCGCGGTAAACAGCGACTGTAGTTGCGCGGCAAAGATCATTTCCGTGTGGATTTGCTCTCCCGTGTTGTCGCCCTTCACCAGGTGCGGCTTGTATCCGTCGCCTTCCTTGGCTGATTTCGGCGCCTTATAGAGGATGTTGGGAGCAGCCGATACCACGAAGTCCTTCATGTTGCAGTACTCCAGGGCGGCCACCATCGCACCGACCATCACGGTGCCTTTGTACTTCTTGCCGCGAAGGGTGTCCCACGCTGTCTGGCCCAGCGTGCTCACTCCGGCCATTGCCTTGGTGACGTTGGTGGACTCCCAGTCCCGGTTAGGCTTCTCGCCGATTTCCGCGACAATCTTGAGATAGTCCGCGAGGGGCCAGAAATCAGGATCATGGAGGATGAGAGGCCTGATCTTACCTCCCAGGGTCGTGTTGGAACGAACAAGGTTCATCGTCCGGGCGCCCACTCCCGTCTTAGGCGTGTAGCTCAGAGTGTTCGCGATGTTCCGCCCTGCGTTCAGAAATTGAATCATCGGAAGCGTCTCCTGGAGGATGGTCCATAGTACCTCCGCTGGTCATCTTGAAAGATCAATTTTTCCGCTCCATGTAGCATTTCGGTATGGTCTTCGTCCTCGACAACTACGACAGCTTCACCTACAACCTTGTCCAGTACATGGGCGAGCTGGGCGCGGAAATAATTGTCAAGCGCAATGACGAGGTCACCCCTGAGCAGGTAGTCGCCATGCAGCCGGACCGCATTCTGCTCTCGCCCGGTCCCTGCACCCCGCAGGAAGCAGGCGTGCTCATCCCGCTCATCCGGCACCTCGCCACGCTTCCGAAAGATCGCCAGATCCCCACGCTGGGCGTCTGCCTTGGCCACCAGGCCCTTGGCGCCGCCTTCGGCGGCAACGTCATTCGAGCTCCGCAGCTCATGCACGGCAAAACCAGCGTCGTCGAGCACGACGGTCGCACCATCTTCGAAGACCTTCCTCAGCCGATGACCTGCACGCGCTACCACTCGCTCATCGTGGCCGAAGACTCCGTGCCCGCCCAGCTGGAAGTCTCCGCGCGCGTCGCCGGAGAGCGCACCATCATGGCGCTCCGCCATCGCACGCTCCCCATGGAAGGCGTGCAGTTCCACCCGGAAAGCGTTCTCACCGACCACGGCAAGCAGCTCATTGCCAACTTCCTCAGGCAGTAGCCCAGCACGGATGGCGCACCCCACGCGCTAAAATGGACCGGTTGGCCGCAAGACCATTTGTTGGCCCATTTACACCGAGAAAGCAG
>CBDAPS010000014.1:0-114248 GCA_965198545.1 Granulicella sp.
CTACGTTCTGCTGCAAAGTAAGGCGAACCGCGGCCCTGGCATGTTGCTCCTGGGCTTGTCCGTGAAGAGCTTTCTCGCCCGCACTCCCGCAGAGCTGCCACTCGCGGAAAGTTCCGACGAGGCCCTTACGCTGGCCGAAGTCGAAACCGCCCCGGAAAGCTCGCCCGGCGACCGCGCTGACACGCCCGAGGAAGCCGAAGTGCAGCGATCCACTACAACCCCTGATCCTGAAGACAACAATTCAAACCTTGCAGCAGCTACAAGTACGGGCGGTATCAACGTCCGCCAAACCAGCGCTACACTCGACGGCCTCTCCGCCACTCAGGCCTTCCGCTCCGGCGCCCGCGGCGGCGCTCGCTCCGGCCCGTCCACCGGCGCGCTGTTCGCCCGTGGAGCGGTGCGAAGCCTGCGTGTCGGCCCGGGAACCTATTCGGCCGCGATCGGCAGCGCAGGCTCCGGCATCTCCGCCGGCTCGCGCTCAGGTGCGAAGGGCCTCCACGGCGGAGCCTTCCTCACCATCCGCGAAAGCGCCTTTGACGCCGCGAACCCGTACGCGATCGCTACGCACTACACCGACGGCGCCATCACCAGCGGCGTGGTCAAGCCCGAAGACAGCGACATCCAGGCAGGCGCGCACCTTGGCTTCGCCCTCCCCGGCCGCGCTCTGCATGAAAAAGCCTTCGGCTTCGCCTCGCTCGAAGGTCGCGTCCGCAATGCCCCCATTGAATCCACACCAGCGGTAGCAAGTTTCTACGCGCTCACGGCCACGCAGCGAGCCCTGCTGGGGACGCGCGGCGTTACCGCCACACAGATCAACACCGCGCTCAACTACCTGGATAGCCTCTCCGGCGAAATCCCCCGCAGCGACACCCGCCTGCTAAGCTTCAGCCCGCCTGGATCTGCGAGCAAGCGAGCACGATGCCCTTGCGTTCACCTTCGCCGGCAACCACTTCCACTCGCCATCGGGTGCAGCCTTCGGCCAGCTCGCCGACGCCGTCGTAGCCAGCGGCCGCGGCACGGTAGGCGACAGCGCGCTCGATGTGCGAGGCAGTCGCCGCACACTGGTCTCACCGCGTCAGCCGCAGGCTGGAGAACACCGCTGCGGCGCAGTTCGCGCACGACCTCGAAAGCGAGCGCCCGCGCACCCCGCTGACGCAGGAACCCGCCATCTCCCCCAACGGCGAAGCGCCCGAGGTAGAGATCGCCCCCGAAGGCTTCACCTACGGCACCTCCGCTAACCTCGATCGCACCGCCTATCCCGACGAGCAGCGCACCGAGGTCACCGACACCATCCGCTGGGTGCTCGGCAAACACGTCCTCAGCCTCGGCGCCGGCTGGAGCCGCATCGCCGACCGCATCGACTCCCTCCGCAACGAGAACGGCACGTTCCTTTACGACAGCGGTGCCACGAACGGCCGCGCCGGCGGCCTCGTCGACTGGATTACTGACGCCACCTTCAACGTCCACGCCTATCCCAACGGCGGCTGCCCCACTATCGTCGCAGCCACGCATGACTTCTGCTTCCGCACCTACACCCAGAGCTTCGGCAACGCCGCGCAGCAGTTCACCACGCACGATTTCGCCGGCTTCGCCGAAGACACCTTCTTCGCCGGCCCATCCCTGCGCCTCACCCTCGGCGCGCGCTACGAGTACACGCTCCTCCCGCTGCCCCAGGTCCCCAACACCGGCCTCGACGCGTCCTTGCGAGCCCTGTACCTCCCAGCACCCATCCGCGGCGCCACAGGAGCCTACCCGGAAGACCGCAACAACGCCGCCCCACGCCTCGGCCTCGCCTGGTCCCCCCACAACGGTCGCTGGTTTACCGCGCACCTCGGCTACGGCTGGTTCTTCGGCCGTCTCCCGGGCACCACCCTCCGCGCCGCACTTGCCGATAACGGTCTAGCCACCGGCATCCAGCAGGTCCGCATCATGCCCACAACCGAAACCCTCTGCCCCCAATCCGCGAACCAGGGAGCCAACCAGGGCTTCGGCTACCCCTGCGCCTTCACCGGAGCCCCGCCCAGCGCCGTCGCCCAGACCGGCAACATCATGCTCTTCAGCGACCACTTCCGCCTTCCCGCCATCCAGCGAGCGAGCCTGATGCTCGAGCGCTCCGCAGGCCCCCACATCACCCTCGAGCTCGGCTACAACGGAGCCTGGGCCGCTCAGCTCCCCACCTCGGTCGACACCAACATCGCCCCATCCACCACCACCATCCACTACGCGATACAAGGCGGCGCCAACCTCCCCGGCCTGACTACCGGTCGCAGCCTTCGCCGTCCCGCTTTACACCGCCCGCCGCCTCACAAACATCGGACCGGTGACGGCGATCACCTCGCAGGCCAATGCCACCTACCACTCCGGGCAGCTCACCGCCCGCCTTCGCGAGTGGCGCGGCCTCGAAGCTCGCACCACCGTCGTCTTCTCGCGCGCCATTGACGACAACCCCCAAACCGGTGCCACCCCTCGCGTCAGCGGCATGTTCGATCCCTTCGCCATCGGCTATGACAAGGGCCTCAGCGACCAGCAAGCCCCCGTCCGCTTCAGCGGCCAGCTAGTCGCCCACACCAACCTCCAGCACGGCCCCACGCACGCTCCGGCAAGCACTCACCGGCTTCCGCGCTTGCCGCCACTGCCACCGCCTCCAGCGGAGCCCCCTACAGCTACGAAATCTTCGGCGGCACACGCTTGTCCGGTGGCTACGAGTCCATCAACGGAGCCGGCGGAGCCACCTTCCTCCCCACCGTCGGCCGCAACACCCTCCGCCTCCCCCGCCCGTGCCAACGTCGACCTCCGCCTTGAACGCGAAGTCCTAGTTCGCGAAGTCCTAGTTCGCGAAGTCCCAGTTCGCGCTGTCCCAAGTCGCGCCATCCCAGCTCGCCCGGTCAAGCTCACGGCCTTCGCCGAGGCCTTCAACCTCCTCAACGCGCGCAACCTCTCCCGCCTGGAAACCCGCGCTTTCCTCCTCGGCACGCCCGCCAACGGCGTCACCCCGCTCATCTTTCAGGACGCTGCCACCGTAGCGGCCGAGGGCGTCAGCACCCCGGCCTTCGGCACTCCCACATCCTCCACGGGCAGCCTCAGCCGCGAGCGCCTCATAGCCCTCGGTTTCAGGCTCACGTTCTAACCCCGCCCTCTCTGTCCGCGAATAGCGACTACCGTAATGTTCCCTCTCCCTGACGCGGAGCCGGTCGCGTGCATCCAATCGTCGTAGCAACCGAGACACACAAAACAACGCGCGCACGCGAGCGGCTTTGGTACGGGCTGAACTTTCGGGAATGGGGCTGGAAGAACGATGAACCTGATCGCATTAGTCACGCAGCATGGCTATGCGACCGTCGCTACCATCCTGTTCCTCTCCGCTTGCGGTCTGCCTCTTCCTCTTAGCGTCGTGCTGCTTACCGCCGGAGCCGCCGCCCATCACGGTTCGCTCAATCTCGGCTTCGTCCTGCTCACCGCCTTCACCGCCTCTGTCCTCGGCGATCACCTGATGTACTTTGGTGGACGCCTCACCGGCTGGTGGCTGCTGGCCGGCATCTGCCGCATCAGCATGAACCCGGAAACCTGCATCTTTGGCTCCGCCAACTCGTTCTACAAGCGCGGTCAGAAGACGCTCATGTTCTCCAAGTTCGTCCCCGGCCTCGCTACGGTCGCCGCCCCACTCGCCGGCAGCCTCAACATGCGCTGGTTCAAGTTCCTCCGCTTTGACGCCGCCGGCGTTGGCGGCTATGTCTGCGCCTGGACCCTCGCCGGATTTGTCTTCGCTCCCTTCGTCAAGATCATCATCGCCTTCCTCCAGGGTGTCGGCCACATCACCGGCGGAGTCCTCCTCATGGCCGTCGTCCTCTACATCGGTTGGCTCACCTACAACTGGCTGCACGACAAGCGCTTCAGCAAGGTGGAAAAGATCGCCGCGCACGAGCTCTGGGAGCGCATGAAGGACCACACCCATGAGCGTGTCATGGTCATCGCCGACGTCCGCTCGCACGGCTACTACGACCCCGGCATGAAGCGCATCAAGAACTCCATCCGCGTCGAGCCCAGCCGCCTCAAGGAAGAGCTCGCCGCCCTCCGCGAGTTCATGGCTCCCGAGTGCGACATCTACCTCTATTGCTCGTGTTCGCGCGAGGCCACCAGCGTCCGCGTCGCGCACATGCTGGAGCAGGAGAACTGCCGCACCAAGGTCATTCGCGGCGGCCTCAAGGCATGGCTCAAGGCCGGCGGCCCCGTAGAAGCCGTCCCTGAAGGCGACCTCGAACATCTCCCCCGCTTCGACTAGCAAGCCCCTTTGTTTGTCATTCCCGAAGGGAACCTGCGTTTGCTGTTGCTATTGCCTCTGCCTCTGCCTGTGCTTGTGCCTTTGCGCTTGCTTGTGCCATTGCGTTTGCTGTTGCCGTTGCTCTGGGTACCCAAGCCTTTAGGCTTGGGTCTCTCTAGGTCCCTGTAACGGAGGGGCTTTAGCCCCTGGGGTATGCTTTCCTCTCACGGCCAAAGCACAATAACCGCACCACATTTCTTCAAAAACGCTGACGTTCTGCCTTCCGGATGCAGAAACTGTTTGCGATCGGGAAACTCTGTGTTATTTTTCAGACAAACCTTGCAGATGAACCCTAGCTAGGGCACGAACCAACCGATTCGTTGCCGCAGCTCTTGCTACACCGGTGTTGGTGCAGTGCTTCCCAGGAACCCTGAGAGCCCTGTGCGTCGACGCCGCAGGCCACTTCTTCTCGTTTTCATCGCACCGTTTGTAGAAGCACGCATTGTCTGAATTCCTGCGCATCCCTCGCTCCGGCGAAGGTTGTGTTGAGCTTTCTCACCTCGCAGCACTGTTGACATTCTGACCTTCCCACACCCTGTCGCTGCCTTCGCAGATGGGAACGG
This sequence comes from Granulicella sp., assembly GCA_965198545.1. Classification (GTDB taxonomy): domain Bacteria; phylum Acidobacteriota; class Terriglobia; order Terriglobales; family Acidobacteriaceae; genus Granulicella. The sequence goes on from CBDAPS010000014.1 coordinate 4,882, forward strand.
GAGATCTCTACTTCGCGCCAGCGTTCCCCTTTGTGGAGCGTTCGGGAACCTGTCGCTTTTTGGCCACGCACAGACGACACACGTCGTCCCGCACTTGCTTTCGCTACTTCTCTAAGTTCAGTAGGAGACCAGATGAAACGATCCTTCCTGCAATTCCCCCTCGCAGCCGTTCTGCTGCTCGGCGGACTCGCCACCGGCCTCTCCGGAGCCAACGTTGCCTACGCCCAGGGTGATACCGGCACCATCACCGGCACCGTGACTGACGCCACTGGCGCCGTGATTCCTGGTGCTGCCATTATCGCCGTGAATCCGGCCACCAACCAGAAGTTCACCACCACGAGCGGCCGCTCCGGTCAGTACACCATCGCTAACGTGCCGCCGGCGAACTACAACATCACAGCGAGCAAGGCTGGCTTCTCCATGGACGAGCTTGCGGCCTTCACCGTCAGCGTCGGCACCCAGTCCAACGCCAACTTCAAGATGATGGTCGGCGCGGAAAACACCACCATCGAGGTCACCTCCTCAGCGGCTGACCTCCAGACCCTCAACGCCACCGTCGGCGTCACGGTCACCCCGCTTTCCATTGAGTCCCTGCCTTCCGTGCAGCGCGACGTCAGCACCTTCGCCTCGCTCCAGCCCGGTGTCACCCCCGGCGGCAGCGACGCCGGCACCGTGACCGACCAGGCCGTGTTCACCCTTGATGGCGGTAACAACTCGTCCGACATGGACGGCTCCATGGAGAACTACACTGGCTCCTTCGCTGGCAATCCTACGGGCATGTCCGGCTTGGGCTCCGGCTCCTCTGGCGTTATGCCCACCCCGCAGGACTCCATTGAAGAGTTCCGCGTCGCCACCTCCGGCCAGACCGCGGACTTCAACAACTCCACCGGTCTACAGGCGCAGATCGTTACCAAGCGCGGTCGTAACAAGGTCCATGGCTCAGCCTACGAGTACTACACAGACTCGAACATTGGTGCCAACACCTGGCAGAATCGTATCCCGACCGCCGCTCTTCCCAACGGTCAGGCCAAGGCGAGCAACCATTACAACCGCTTTGGTGGTTCGCTCGGCGGCCCCATCCTGCCTAACTACCTGGGTGGCCGTACCTATCTCTTCGGCAACTACGAAGGATTCCGTTTCCCCAACTCCACCACGTATGAGCGTCCGGTCCCTTCGGCCGATTTACGGGCCGGTTTCGTCACGCTTGCTACGACGATCAATGGCGTGAGCACGCCAACCCGCTACAACCTCGCCCAATACGATCCCCGCGGCATCGGCATCGCGCCCGTCGTCGCACAAATGTGGATTAACGAAGAGCCTGCTGGAAACGATCCCGGTTGCACGGGTATCTCTGGCCCCCGCTGCGACGGTGTCAACACCATCGGCTATAAGGCCAACCTCGCCCTTCCTCAGCGCAGTGACTTTGGCGTCGTCCGAATCGATCACGACTTCGGCCAGAAGTGGCACTTCAACACCAGCTTCCGCCAGTACGCCTTCACCCCGCTGACCAGCAACCAGGTGGATATCGGCGGTGTCCTCGGCGGAAAGCTCGGTACGCCCACCGCCTATGCACCTCGCCCACAGACTCCGTGGTACCTCGTAGCCGGCCTCAACACGGAAGTCACCTCTCACCTCACCAACGACTTCCACTACAGCTATCTGCGAAACATCTGGTACTGGAAGAGCGCGGAAGCTCCTCCGCAGATCGCCGGTCTCGGTGGTGCTCTCGAGCCTCTCGGTGAGCAGTCGGTCCAGGTTCTCTCCCCTTACAACGTCAGCACGCAGCAGATTCGCGAGCGCGTCTGGGACGGCCACGATCACTTCTTCGCGGACGATCTGACCCTCATCCATGGCAACCAGCTCATTCAGTTTGGCGGCCAGTACCAGCACAACTTCGCCTTCCACAACCGTACGGATAACGGCGGAGGCATTAACTACACCACGACCTATCAGATTGGCGACAACGCTGGCAACACGGCGGCGACCCTCCCGGGCCTTGCGAACGCGTGCACCACGAACCCCACCCTCGCGGGGGCTAAGGCGCCTTGCTTGCCTGCGACCGGAACCACCAACGTTCGTCTGCTTAGCGCTGCTCTCGGCATCGTGGATGACTCTCAGGTCGCTTACACCCGCGCTGGCGCAAACCTCACCCTCAACCCCGGCAAGGTGGCTGCGTTCGATCAGACCACCATCCCGTACTACAACATCTACGTCAGCGACTCGTACAAGATGCGCAAAGACCTGACCATCAACGCTGGCTTGGGCTACGCCATCGAGATGCCCCCGACCGAAGCGACCGGTAAGCAGGTCGTCATGGTTGATAGCAACGCCAACCCCATCTACACCAAGAGCTACTTCCAGCAGCGTGCTGCCGCGGCGTCCGCTGGTCAGGTCTATAACCCGCAAATAGGCTTTGCTCTGCTCGCTAACGTGAATGGCACGCCCAAGTATCCCTACAACCCCTACTACGGTGGCGTCAGCCCTCGTATCTCCTTCGCCTACAACCCGCACTTCGGTACCGATAGCTGGTTGGGCAAGCTCACCGGCGACGGCGCAACCGTTCTCCGCGGTGGTTACGGTCGTCAGTATGGCCGTCTTAACGGCGTTGCTCAGGTGCTCACGCCGTTGCTTGGACCCGGCCTTATTCAGGCCGTCCAGTGCCGCACGGCTCTTTCCAACGGAACCTGCGGCGGCTCTATTCCAACCGACTCCACTGCGTTCCGCATTGGCGTGGATGGAACAAGCGCTCCGCTGCCCAGTGCGACGCAGACCTTGCCTCAGCCGAACTTCCCGGGCTACAACTCGGCCGCCTCGGCTGCTCCGCAGGTGCTCGATCCGTCCTTCCGCCCCAACGAAACGGATAGTTTCAATCTCTCCATCCAGCGCCAGATCAACAGCCGTACCCTCGTCGAAGTGGGATACATCGGACGCTTGATCTTCCACGAAGACAACTCCATGCTGCTCAACACCGTGCCCTACATGATGTCGCAGGGTGGCCAGACCTTCGCTGCCGCGTATGCCGCAGTGGAGCAGGGCTTTGGCTGCACGGTCAGTTCCGGCCTCTGCAGCCAGAACACCACCAAGGCAACCAGCGGTACCACGAAGGTTTTTCCCACGGTCGGTGCGCAACCGTTCTTTGAAACGGCACTTGCTGGAACCGGCTTCTGCACGGGTTACGTAAACTGCACCACAGCGGTCATTCAGAAGTACGCCAGCTACTTCGGCAACCAGAACGTCTGGACGCTCTGGTCGGCGCTCGATAATGGTGGCTTCAACTTCTCTCGTACCATGCAGAACACACCCATCCCCGGACAGGCCAACGGCGCTAACGGCCAGCTAACCAGCGGTGTCGCTGCCAACATCGCCAATGGCTACGGCAACTACAACGGTGGCTTCATCACCTTCAAGGTGAATAACTGGCACGGGCTCACCACGCAAACGAACTTCACCTACAGCAAGGCGTTGGGTATCAATGCCGAGCCGCAGGCCTCCAGCTCCTTTACCGCGAACGACGGGTTCGACCTCCAGAAGAACTACGGCGTCCAGTACTATAACCAGAAATTCATTGCCAATACCTTCGTCGTCTACCAGACGCCCTGGTATAAGAGCCAGCGCGGCATCGTCGGCCGCCTGCTCGGCGGGTACACCATCTCTCCCATCTTCGCTACCGGCAGTGGTCAGCCCGTTGGCTGCGGCACCTTCGGTGGTCAGTCCTTCGGCGGCGACGACAACAATGGCTTCAGCGACTCCGAGTCCTGCGTCTTCACCAACCCGCACGTGGCCGGTACCCAGGCGCACCGCGGAATCGTTGGCGGCGCGGACGGGTATGGCATCAGCGTCGGCACAACCACCGCTGGCGGCGGTGCCGCAGCCGTCAACCGCTTCCTCAGCCCGCAGGCCGTTTATGACAGCACGCGGCCCCTCGTCCTTGGCCTCGATAACCGCTCCGGCGGTGATGGCGTGATCTCCGGCTTGCCCTACTGGAATCTCGATGTGAGCGTTCGCAAGAGCCTCAAGCTTTATGAGAGCTTCAATCTGGAACTATCCGGGATCATGACCAACGTCTTCAATCACCTGGACTTTGCCAACAGCGGTCTCAGCCTCGCTACCCCGGCCAGCTTCGGCGTCATCACCTCACAGGGCAACAACCCGCGCCTGATCCAGATGGGCGCCCGCGTCAGCTTTTAACCCCACTCCAACCGAAAACCAGCAAGGCCCCGGCTCACGCCGGGGCCTTGATGCGTTTTAGGAGTGGGGTCTCTGTGTGGAGGTCCAGACCTAAGCCCAATCTTCTGAAGACCTTGCGCAATGTTTGAGGGGGTGGGGTACTCGCCTACTTCGCCCGAAATCTGTTCGCCGTCCCGAACTCCTCGCGCAGCCCTGGAGTCCGCAGGTTCTCCCGAAGATGCTGCAGCCGTTGCTCCAAAGCGTGGAGTGCCGCTGCGATCGGGTCGGTATTCGTCAGCGCCACATCGCGCCACATGCTGTAGGGCGAGGAACCCAGCCGCGTGGTCTCCCGCAGCGCTCGCCCGCCGATCGCCCGCATCAGCTCAGGCGACGCGCCGAACCGGTCCTCAAGCTCCGCAGCCAGCGCCGTCGAGAGCATCTGTGGCAGGTGGCTCACCCACGCCAGCAGCTCGTCATGCGCTTCCGGCTCCAGGTCCCGCACCACCGCGCCGATCGCCTCCACCACGACCCGCCAGGTCAGCTCCAGCTCCGCGGCAGGACCGGAAGGGGGAGCCAGTGGCGTAAACAGCCACGCCGCCCCGCGAAACAGTTCCGCATCCGCTTGTGCCGCGCCTCCCAGCTCCTTGCCCGCCATCGGATGCCCCGGCAGAAACCGCCCCTGTCCGCGCGCGTTGAACAATTCAGCAGCTCGCATGCAGATCTGCAGCTTCGTGCTGCCCACATCCGTCACAAGCTGCCCTTCGCCGCACATCGGTGCCAACCTCCCCATCCAGTCCAGCACCGCCAGCACCGGCACCGCGAGCACGTATACATCCGCCGCCCCCGGCTCCAGCACCTCCTCACGGCTCTCGAACACGCCATCGACCGCGCCCACTTCAAAAGCCTTCGCCAGCTCTGCAGGATTGCTGTCCCAGCCCAGCACGGTAATCTCTTCACGCAGCGCACGCAGAGCCAGCCCCAGCGAAGCACCGATCAACCCCGTGCCGACAATCGCCACCCGCATCAGAGCGTCTCCCGCCGATGCGTGAACTGTCGCCCGTTGACCCCGCGATAGTCCCCGGCCACATGCCCCTGCCCGCGCAGCACGTACTTGTACGTCGTAAGCCCCTCCAGCCCCACCGGACCTCGCGCGTGCAACTTACTTGTAGAGATCCCCACCTCGGCGCCAAACCCATACCGAAAGCCATCCGCAAACCGCGTCGAGCAGTTATGAAATACCCCCGCCGCATCCACCTCGCGAAGAAATCTCTCAGCCGTAGCAGCGTCCTCGGTCATGATGCTCTCCGTGTGCGACGACCCGTGAGCATGCACATGCGCGATCGCCGCATCCACATCACTCACAACGCCAACTGCCAGAGCCAGCTCACCATACTCTATGTGCCATTCGCTCACAGGCTCGACATCAGCCACCAAAGCGCGCACGGCCCCATCGCCATGCAGCCGAACACCCTTCGCCCGCAGCGCCTCAGCCAGCCGCGGAACGAACCCCTCAGCAACACTCCGATGCACCAGCACCGTCTCCACCGCATTACACGCCGCAGGGTAGTCCGTTTTGGCATCGGCAATCACCCGCAACGCCAGCTCCAGGTCCGCCGCCCGATCCACGTAGATATGGCAAACTCCCTCCGCATGCCCCAGCACAGGAATCCTCGTGTTGGCCTGCACGTGCTCCACCAGCTCGCGCCCACCCCTTGGCACCACCAGGTCGATCTCCCGATGCAGCGCCAGCAGCTCGTTGGTCTTCTCGCGGCCCAAGACCAGTGAGATTGCATTCGCGGGCAAGCCGCTCTTCGCCAGCGCATCACGCAAAGCCGAAACCAGCGCTAGCGCCGTATGCTCCACCTCTTTGCCCGGCTTCAGGATCACCGCGTTGCCGCTCTTGATCGCCAGGGAAGCGATCTGCGTCACCGCATCAGGCCGTGCCTCAAAGATAGTCAGCAGCACACCCAGCGGCACGCTGATCTTCTGCAGATGCAGCCCCCGCGCACCGCTGACACCAGAAGCCGCTACCGGGTCCGCATCATCCAGCTCAGTCGCTTCCAGCACACGTCCCAAAGGATCGGGAAGCGCTGCGACAGACCGGATACCCTCCGCCATCTCGCGTAGCTTCTGCTCATCCAGCCGCAGCCGCGAAACCGTCGCCGCGCTCAGCGAAAGCCCAGCCGCCGCCTCGGTATCCCGCGCATTTGCCGCAAGCAGCTCATCATGCGCTGCCTCAACAGCCTCCGCCATCGCCAGCAGCGCCGTATTACGCTCTGCTTCAGAAAGCACAGCCACGCGCCGTGAAGCGGCCTTCACCTGAAGCGCAACCCCGAGCGCGGTGATCGAGCCCTCAGCCGGCATGGAGCCCTCAGCTGGCATTTAGCCCCACCAGCTCACCACGCACAACCGTTCCAAACCGGGTCCCCACATCTTCGCCGGCAAGAATCCTCTCCAGCACCTGCGGAGTCCGCCCGTTCGCAATCACCGCCTGCTTGCCCGCGTCGATCACGATGCGCACGCTCTCCAGCTTCGACAGCATCCCGCCTCGCCCGCGCCCATTCCCGCCATGCGCCAGCGCCAGCACCTCCGCGTCGATCGACGGCACATCCCGCAGCACAGCAGCTTCCGGCTCGCGAGGATCACGATCGTACAAGCCATCCACATCGCTCAGCAGCACCAGCAGGTCCGCGCCGATATGCTTCATCAGCAGCGCCGAAAGCTTGTCGTTATCGCCAAACACCCGCTCCCGCGGCGCTGCCGAAGGCCCAGCCTCCACCGTCCGGTCCAACTCAATCGTCGACACCGTATCGTTCTCATTCACGATCGGGATCACGCCCAGTCGCAGCAGGGAATCGAGCGCCGCCCGCAGGTTTCCATAGCGCAGCGGATCCAGGAAATCATCCTCCGTCAGCAGCACCTGCGCAATCCGGCAGCCCATCCGGTCGAACGCGTCGTCATACATCGCCATCAGCCGCGACTGCCCCACGGCCGCGCAAGCCTGCACCTGTGCCACCGCCGAAGGCCGCGAAACCAGCCCCAGCCGCTCCACGCCCAGCCCCACCGCGCCGGAGCTCACCAGCAGCACTTCTACGCCCTGCTCACGCAACCCGGCAACGCTCTCCACCAGCCCGCAAAGCAGCCCAAGCGCCGGTTTGCCATCCGCCCGCATGATGACGTTCGTGCCCAGCTTCACAACAATGCGGCGAAACCCTTGTTGCATGTCAGCAGTTCTCCTTCACACTGACGTGAAGGCTCGCCAGTAGCAGTTTCTCTAAACCGGAATAGTCCTTACGAGTATGAGCCAGAATGGACGCGACCGTGTTCTCTTCTTGCTGCAACTCAGTCCAAAGAAGTTTATGGCCTGTTTGACTAGCAAGTTGTCGCAGAAACTCTCGTTGCGTGCGCCCGTTGCCTTCCCGGAACGGATGAATCGCATTCAGTTCGCCCCAATAGTATGCGGCTCTGCGAGCGAACGCCTCGCGGCTTAATCCGGCGAGCAGCTTCTCTGTCTTCAACTCTTCAAACAGAGCGCCAAGAGCCATCGAGAGGAATTGTGGATTCGCAAAAGGCGCGCCACCTACCTTGGCAAGCCCCACTACGCGTAACTCACCAGCCCAAGGAAAGACATCCTGAAAGAGATGCCAATGAATTTTGCGCAGGTGACCAGTATCAAACCTGCCGAGAGCTTTTTGGAACTGCAGTTGCAGAAGCCGCGCAGTTACGTCAGCCTCTTCATGGTCTTTGAGTTCACGATAGTCCGTGACTCCAAAGAAGTTTCGCGGGCAGGCATGCCCATCCTGCGAGTGGGGATCGTTGTCGAAGCCCGAGGCCATGCTAGGCGACGTGGGCGAGCTCTACAGAGCGCCTTCCATGCTCACGCAAGGAAGTGGAGAGCTGGTCGAGAGTCAGTTCACCGTCAACAAACTGATCCATCAGGGAGCGGACAGCGGGGCTGAGATGTATACCCTCGGCCCGCTGCGTACCAATCACGCTCTCCACTGCCTCCAGCCGTTCCTGCCGCTCTGCCGCGCTGATCATGTGGCCTTCTCCTATACGTAATTTTACGCCCCAACCGGCATGCTGGCCGGAGCCGCGACTGTCCGGTTCACCACCGGCGCCAGCTGCCGAATCTTCGCCACCAGCGAGTCCAGCTGATCCGGGAACAGCGACTGCGCGCCATCGCTCATCGCCTTATCCGGGTTCGGGTGCATCTCCATCAGCAGCCCGTCCGCACCCGCGGCCACCGCGGCCAGAGCCATCGGAGGCACAAACTCACGAATCCCCACGCCATGCGAAGGATCGCCCAGCACCGGCAGGTGCGTCAGCTTCTTCAGCACCGGAATCGCCGAGATATCCATCGTGTTCCGCGTCGCCGTCTCATACGTGCGAATGCCGCGCTCGCACAGCATCAGGTCGTAGTTGCCGCCGCTCAGGATGTACTCCGCGCTCAGCAGCACTTCCTCAATCGTCGCCGAGATGCCGCGCTTCAAGAGAACGGGTTTCCGCACATGCCCAAGCTCGCGCAGCAGGTTGAAGTTCTGCATGTTCCGCGCTCCCACCTGGAAGCAGTCGATGTACGGCAGCATCTGTTCAATCTGCGAAATCTCCATCACCTCGGTGATCACCAGCAGCCCTTGCTCATCCGCTGCCTCGCGCATGATCTTCAGCCCCTCCACGCCCATCCCCTGGAAGCTGTACGGCGAAGACCTCGGCTTATACGCCCCGCCGCGCAGAAACTGCGCGCCCGCCGCCGCAACCTGTTTCGCGCTCAGCCGAATCTGGTCGCGGCTCTCCACCGAGCACGGGCCCGCCATGATCACGATCTCGTCGCCGCCGATCACCACGCCATTTGGGAAGTGAACGCGCGTCCCCTCCGGTCGAAACCCGCGCCCCGCCAGCTTGTACGGCGAGCTGATCCGGTACGCCTGGTGCACGCCGCTCAGCACCTGGAACTCCGTTACCTCGAAGTGCGCAGGCGTGCCCACGCCCGCAAGAATGGTCTGCGTCTCGCCCGTCGTCCGGTGAACGTTGAACCCAAGCTCCACCATCCGCTCAATCACTGCTTCAATCTGTTCGTGTGTCGCCTTGTCCTGCATCGCAACGATCATCATCGTGTCCTCTTGTGAGCCTTTAGCTCCTAGCTTTTAGCTCTGTTCTTCCAATCGTTTCTGTAGTTCGTCTCTTAGCTAATGGCTAAGAGCTAACGGCTAACAGCTAGCTCTTCTGCTTGCTGCGCATCACGTCCATCACGCGCTCAAAAATATCCTGCACTTCGCTTCCCGTCAGCGGGCCTGCATTCACGCCGCGCACATGCTCAAAAACCTGCTGCTCGCGCTTCGGCTCATAGATCGGCGCAGTGTTGTCGCGCTTGATCTTGCCGATCTCCACGGCAGCAGCTGCCCGCTGGTTCAGCAGAGCCACAATCTGCTCATCCACTTCGTCAATCTTGGTGCGCCAGTCGGCAATGTCCATCGTGCTGCGTCTCCGTTCCAATCTTCCGAAAGTGTGTTGCTCGATCTCAAAAGCCTGCTCTTCGATACTAGTTTGGCTTTTCTCACGGCGACCCTGCCTTCTGGGTGCCCCACTCATCGGCGGCTTCATCGCCGATGCGTGGGCTATCGACACTGCCAGCCGCACCTCCGCGCAAACTCCGCACAAACTCGCCCACAGCCTTCGCCGCATCCGCCGCCGGCGTCTTCTCAATCAACGCAACGATCGCGCTGCCGATCACCGCCGCATCGGCAAACTCGCCCACGGCCTTCACATGCTCCGGAGTGCTCACGCCAAACCCCAGCGCAACCGGCAGCTCGGTAAACGTCTTCAGCCGCTTCACTAGGGCTTCGGCATCGCTGGCAAGCTCTGTCTGCGTGCCCGTGATGCCCACCCGCGAGATCGCATACACAAACCCGCGCGAGTTCTCTGCAATTGCCTTCAGCCGCTCATCGGGAGAGGTCGGCGCAGCCAGGAACACCGGAGCCAGCTGATGCTCGCGCATCACCTGCAGATACTCGCCCGCTTCCTCCACGATCATGTCCGTCAGCAGGCATCCATCCGCGCCCGCCGCCTTCGCCGCCGCCGCAAACTCCGCCAGCCCCATCCGCACCACGGGGTTCAGATAGCTGAACAGGATGATCCCAGCCTCAGGCCGCAGCCTGCGAATATCGAGGCACGTCTCCAGCACATCGCTCAGCCGAGTCCCCCGAGCCACCGCCCGCTCGCTCGCCCGCTGAATCACCGGCCCATCTGCGAGAGGGTCGCTGAACGGCACACCCAGCTCGATTACGTCAGCCCCAGCATCGATCGCAGCCACGGCCATATTGCGAGTGGTCGCCAGATCGGGATCGCCAGCCGTCAGATAAATCACCAGCCCCGGCTTGTTCGGAAAAGAGATCGGCATAGTTAGTTCGTGCTCCCTTCCGCAACCGTTTGGCCCTTCGAGGGCGTCATCCTGAGCGGAGCGAAGGATCTCAGTAGTTCGCCGGGCGCGGCGACACCTTCAACGCTCGTCATCTCGACCGAACGTGGCGCAGCCTGAACGCTCATCATCTCGATCGAAGGCGGTGCAGCCGTAACGCTCGTCATCTCGACCGAACGCAGTGCAGCCGTAACGCTCGTCATCTCGACCGAAGGCCGAAGGCCGCAGTGGAGAGACCCCCGCATTTCGCTCGAAGCGGCAACCATGCCCAAAGACAAACCACCACCACCAACCCCGCCCAAGTCAGCTCTCCCACCCTGCTCAATCAAAAACGCACTCCAAAGCTGCATCCCCATCCGCTCAATCCGCACGTTGATGTTCTCCGGCGAAAGCCCATCCATCACCAGCCCGCGCGACTCCGGAAACACGAAGTACAGCACAGGCGGATCAAGGCTCACATCCACAAACTGCGAGCAGTTCCCCTGCGCATCATGAGCCTTGCAGTCCAGGTGCCCAAACGCCGCATGCAGTGCCATCGAGCCCTCGCCAAGGTGCGTGCGCGGTCCCAGATCGCCAACAATGGCGAAGTGAACCTGCCCATCCTTCACCACCGCGGCCAGGTCGCCCAGCGCCACGCCCGTCTCCTGCCGAAAGTTCCCCAGCGGCATCACGATGTACGGCACGCGCTCGCTGTCCAAACTTTCCCCATTGGTCGGATACCGCAGCGCCGTCTCCGGCTGGTTCGGCCGCTCCGCGCGCTTGCTCAGCGTCGAGCCGTCCGCATCGATCGCCATCTTCGCATCGAAGAACACCGGCCCCGCCGTCGTCACAATCCCGCCGCCCGCCACGCTGTCCGGAAACTTCAGCATCACCGTATTCCGCGCCGGATCGGTAGCGCAGCCGCCGCGCTCACGGCTCGCATCGCAGGCCCGATACACTTGCGTCAAGTCAGGAGCAATCGTCTGCGCCACAGCAAAGTCAACGCCACGCAACACGCGAGCACTCTGCGCGGGCGGTGCATATTGCGCAAACGCCGATGCGCTTGGCAGTAGCACTGTGATAATGGTGAAGAAAAAACTCTTGGAGAAGGTCATCACAGGGCGAGCTTCTCCTTAAGGGTTCGGTTTCGAAGAACAACAACAAGCTCGCCGGGTTTTGGCTCAATTTGCTGACGAGTGCATGTGTTTCTTACAAATGCCCCTCTTTGCATGATCTCGTCTATGGAGATATCCGGAAGCGTGGATCGCTTCAACCCATTCGCATCTTGGAAGCTGACGGGCGTTTGACATGCGACAAGCCAATCAGCAAGAACTGCGATGCTCATTTTTCCATCGCGAAATGACGCAGGCCCAAGGTTCTGCATTTGATTGCAGGGAACGCTCTTGCTGCTCACTCTCGCAGTGTGGGCCTGTTGATCTACTTCGAGTTGGATAGTTCCCTCTGGAGTGAGGTGCGCAAAGAGGTCCGCACCGTGCCAGCCGCCAAGAGAGATGTTCAAGCAATCTGCCACCACCGGCTTCAAGTGCTTGGCATCTACGGCACGAATCGTAATCGTTTGCCCGTAGAGACTGGCACTTATGAGGAGAGACAATAAGGCGAACCATGGCTTCTTCATGCACTCACCGCCGCGCCGCCACCGAGATCCATCTCGCGCGTAAGAATCCCGATGTCCTTATCCCCGCGCCCGCTCACATTCACCATCAGGATCTTGTCCTTGCCCATCTTCGGCGCCAGCTTCATCGCCTCAGCCACCGCGTGGGCAGATTCCAGCGCCGGAATGATCCCCTCGGTCCGCGACAGCATCTTCGTCGCCTCAAGTGCCTCCACATCCGTCGCGCTCGTATACCGAGCCCGCCCCGAGTCATGCAGCATCGCATGCTCCGGCCCCACGCTCGCATAGTCCAGCCCCGCGCTCACCGAGTGCGTCGAAGCTACCTGCCCGGCGTCGTTCTGCAAGACATACGAATACGTGCCCTGCAACACACCCGGCAGCCCACCCTGGAACCGAGCCGCATGTTCTCCCAGCGCCGTCCCGCGTCCGCCGGCCTCCACGCCGATCAGCTCCACCTCGCGATCCGGGATGTACTCATAGAACGCGCCAATCGCATTGGACCCACCACCCACGCACGCCACAATCGCATCCGGCAGCCGTCCCTCATGCTCCAGAATCTGCCGCTTGCTCTCCTTCGAAATCACGCGATGAAAGTCCCGCACCATCGTCGGGTACGGGTGCGAGCCCAGCGCAGAACCCAGAATGTAGAACGTGCTCCGCACATTCGTCACCCAGTCGCGCATCGCCTCGTTGATCGCGTCCTTCAGCGTCGCCGAACCCGACGACACCCCGCGAACCTCCGCCCCCAGCAGCCGCATGCGAAACACGTTCAGCTCCTGCCGCCGCATGTCTTCCTCGCCCATGTAGACGATGCACTCCAGCCCGAATAGCGCGCACACCGTCGCGGTCGCCACGCCATGCTGCCCCGCGCCCGTCTCCGCGATAATTCGGCTCTTGCCCATCCGCCGTGCCAGCAGCGCCTGCCCCAGCGCGTTATTGATCTTGTGCGCCCCCGTATGCAGCAGGTCTTCGCGCTTCAGGTAAATCTTCGCCCCACCTAGGATCTCGGTCATGCGCTTGGCAAAGTACAGCGGCGTCGGCCGCCCCACATAGTCCTTCAGCAGCCCCGCCAGCTCAACCTGGAACGCCTCATCCCTCTGCGCCTCGGCATACGCATGGTCCAGCTCCAGCAGGGCCGCCATCAGCGTCTCCGGCACATAGCGCCCGCCATAGATGCCGAAACGTCCCGCCGGGCACAGTCGTGCTCACCAGGGGTGCTGGGTTAAAGATCGGTGCGGTAGGCGTGATGCTCATGCTGCTCCTTCACTGCTTTGCTGCTACAGACAACAAAACCGCGACTCGTATTGAGGTCGCGGCTCGGGGGATTTGATGCTCTTGCTGAGGCGTTGATGCTCGTTCAGCGAAGGGTCAGACCGCCGTTGCCGCTACTCACCCACCAGTAGCGGTACGGAAACGAAAACGGGCTGAAGCTTCTTGCTCATTCAGAACAAACTCTATACCCGTCCCCGTTACCGTGCAAGAGTTGCCCCATCAAAAACTTTGTTTTCTGGCATCTGGGCGAGCAAACAGCCGCATCGCAACTGTTGCAGCCGGTTTACAGAACGGCACTAAGAGATAGCAGGAAGGCTTCACTCAGCTAGGTTCTTCATCCTCAGGAGACTCACCATGATCACCATCAGTAAAAAAATCGCGTCCATCGCTCTTCTGGCCGGCCTCGTAGCCGTGCCCGCCATCAGTTCCGCGCAGGACGTCCACCAGCGCGCCAAGTACGCGCAGCACCGCAGTGACGCCCGCCATCACACCAAGGCCAAGATCGTCGGCGGCTCAGCCGCGGGCGGAGCCGTAGTCGGCGGCCTGCTCGGCGGAGGCAAGGGCGCCGTCATCGGTGCCGGTGTGGGCGCAGGCGGCGGCCTCGTCGCCAATCACGAGCGCGAAAAGAACGACGTCCGCAACCGCGAAGAAACCGGTCGCTACCCGCGCTAGGTCTCCATAGCAAACAAGAGCGGCGCCTTCGTGCGCCGCTCTTGCTTGATCACGGAACCTTCCGAACCGCCTCAAAAAAGGCCCGGAGCCTCTCCGGCGATTTCCGCCCCGGCTCCGCCTCCACACCGCTCGCCACGTCCACCCCATCCGGCTTGAGCGTCGCGATCGCCTCGCCAACATTCTCCGCGTTCAGCCCACCAGCCAATAGCAGCTTCGGTCCATCCGCCCCTGCAGCCTCCCGCGCCGCGGCAATCGCCGGAGCCACTTCACTCCACGAGAACGCCACACCCAGCCCACCGCTGGCTCCTGCCTTCGCCGCATCCAGCAGCACCGCAAACAGCCCTGGATCGCGCAGCGCAGCCGCCAGGTCCTCCATCGAAGCTTGAACTGATTCGGCTGATCCCTCAACCGGCACCGTCACCACCTGGATCAGCTTCACCTTGGCCTCAAACCGCTCGTTCAGCTCCCTTACAAGTTCAGGCCGGTACTCCGAGTGCAGTTGCACCCCTGTCAGCCTCGCCAACTGCACGGCATCCACCAATTCACCGGCGTCTGTCCTGCAAAATACGCCAATTCTCTGCACGCCATCCGGCAGCCCCGGCGTAATCGCGGCAACCTGCTCCGCCGTCACCTGCCGCTTGCTCGGCGCAAACACAAACCCCACCGCATCCGCGCCAAGCTCCGCTGCAAGCTGCGCATCCGCCAGGTTCGTATTCGCACAAATCTTGAGAAACATGTCTTTACTCAAAAGGCCGTGAGGCCTTAGCCGATCAAAGCCTGCAGCGCCGCGCCCGGCTCCGGCTTCCGCATCACAGACTCCCCAATCAGAAAAGCCCCATATCCCGCAGCCTGCATGCGGGCAATGTCCTCGCGACTATGCAACCCACTCTCCGCCACCCGCACCGTGCTCGCGGGAAACATCGTCTGCATCACCAGGCCAAGCTCCGCCGCGCGCTCCAGCGACACCTCAAACGTCCGCAAATCGCGGCTGTTCACGCCGATGCATTCGCACTCCAACTGCACCGCGCGGTCCAGTTCTTCGCGATCATGCACCTCGCACAACACATCCAGCTCAACACGCTTGGCTTCCGCACGCAGCGCAAGCAGCTCAGCATCCGTCAGCGCCGCCACAATCAGCAGAATCGCATCTGCATGGTGCGCTCTCGCCTCCACCACCTGGTACGCATCCACGGTAAAGTCCTTGCGCAAACAGGGAACCGACACCACTGCCGAAGCCATATCCAGATTAGTCAGCGACCCTTGGAAGAATCGCTCCTCCGTCAACACACTAAGCGCCGCAGCCCCCGCATGCTCTAACTCCACCGCAAGCTGAACGACATCAAAGTCCGGACGAATCAGCCCCTTCGAAGGCGAAGCCTTCTTCAGTTCCGAGATCACCGCCGGTCGTCCCTCGGCCTGCCGCTCCAGCAACGCCCGCGCAAACCCGCGCGGCGTATGTTCCGCCGCCATGCGCTCCAGCCTCTGTGCTGAAACCTGCCGCCGAGACTCTGCCACCACGCCCCGCACATGCTGGAGAATCTCTGGCAAATACATCGTCCGCTCTTGCACCAAACTGCTCACCCCACCATGCTAAGCCAAGCTCTTCTCGGCGGCCGCATCAGCCCCAACCGCCAGCAGGGCATCTACCACGGCCACAGCATCCCGAGTCAGCCGCACATCATGCACCCGCAGAATCTCGGCGCCGCCAAACACCGCCGCCACGTTCGCCGCCAGCGTAGCCGCCCTTCGAGCCTCAGCAACCGGCGCTCCCATATCGCCGTTTCCAGCCCCGCCTAGTCCTGCCACCACCTCACCCAGAAATCCCTTCCGCGAAAGCCCAGCCAGCAGCGGCCTCCCAAGCTGCTCCAGCGTGGGCAGCCCGGCCAGCAGCTCAAAGTTCTCCTGCCCCACCTTCCCGAACCCAAATCCCGGGTCGAGCACCACTGCCTCTTCAGCAATCCCGGCCTCCAGCGCCTTCGCAAGCTGCGCCCGCAGCCCTTCCAGCACCATCCGCGAAGTCTCACCTGCCCGCAGGCGCGCCTGCATGCGCCAGTCACCAGGCCTCCCGCGCGTGTGCATCAGCACCAGTCCGCACCCGGTATCGCGAACCGCCGCAGCCATGCCCTTGTCCCACAGCAGCCCGGAAACATCGTTTATGATCTCCGCCCCGCGCTCCGCGGCCAGCCGCGCCGTCTCCGCATGGTAGGTATCCACGGAAATCACCGCCTCTGGCCGAGCCCGCACCACCGCCTCCACCACCGGCAGCAACCGTGCCTGCTCTTCGTCGGCCGGGAGCGGCGCCGCTCCCGGCCGCGTCGACTCCGCCCCCAGGTCCACGATGTCCGCGCCATCCTTCAGCACCCGGAACGCCGCCGCCACGCCCGCAAGGTGCAAAGTCTCCAGCGCATTCGCTCCAGCGCGCAGTACCTGCCCGGGTCGCCCCACCCCATCGCCGGAAAAGCTATCCGGCGTCAGGTTCACGATTCCCATCACCAGCGTGCGCTCACCCAGGGGCAGATTTCTCCCCCGCAGCTTCCACATCCGTCGCACCCGCTGTCTCATCGTGCTGAGCATAGTACGAGCATGTCATCCCGTCGGCTTTGGGCGTTTTCCAAAAGAGAAAACGGACGACCGATCGGTCGTCCGTTGAGTCCTGCTTACTCCTGGAGCCGGTCTCGGATACTACATCTGCCGGCTGCCGAGTCTCGTCGCTTGGCGTCCCTTCCATGCGACAAACTCAGCTTCGCAGCCCGCGGCCATTCGCGGCACTCCTCAGACGTGCCGTATCTCCGAACGGACGAGCCACCCACCATCCCCGCCCCGGTGCTTGTTGTGGCATTACTTCGGGTCATTACCTTCCGCCTGCCGATATCGAAATCGGGAAATAAAAAGAGCCAGCGCTTGGCTGGCTCTTTTCTAAAATTTGGTGCCGAAGAAAGGACTCGAACCTTCACACCCTTGCGAGTACATGGACCTGAACCATGCGCGTCTGCCAATTCCGCCACTTCGGCTCACTGCATGCTGCGCTCGTGCGCTCACTTGCTGTGAAACTCTAGTGTCCCGCACCGCGTCTGATCCTGTCAACGAGGCCACCGTCGCGATACACTCCCGGGAGAGCATCCGGGTCCTCGATCCTGCCTTCACCTGGCATGGTATCCCTGGCTTGCTTGGGCCAGATTTCGAAGGAGCTGCCTCGTTGCCGCAAGACCTCACTACTGAACCCACAGGCGCCCCCCAGCAGATTCCGGAAGATCTGGCTCTTGAGATTCGCCGTCTCGCGCACGACCTCTCGAATGCCCTCGAGATCATCGTCCAGACCGGCTACCTGCTTACCATGGCTGACCTCAAGCCCCCCGCCGACGAGTGGCTCCGCATGCTCGACTCCGGCGTGCAAAAGGCTCTCACCATCAATAGCGACCTCCGCACCTACATCAAGACCCATACACCTAAGTAGGTCGCCTTTATGGCTATTCTGTTGACTTCTGCCAGAGCAAGGCTTCCAATAAAGAAAGCCCCGGGTCGGTTGCGATCCTCCCCGGAGCTGTTGGCCTACTTCCTCAGTAGGGTCAGTATGAGAAGAACGATAGCCATGATCAATCGCCACTCGACGATGATCGTGACACGGAGCCAGGAACGCTCCTTCTTGTCCATCGGATAACCTCCTTACCATCAGACCACTACCGGGTGTTCCACCACCCGGAGGTGGCTGATCTTTCGGCGTGTCGCAACCTGGCAAGTCGGTTGCCATAGTGTAGAGCCTCCCAGCATGTCCGTTCCTCTAAACTTGGGCAGTTGCTGTTGCATTGATCGCTGAGTTTCGCGAAAAGCAAAACGGCTCCGCCGCGCTCTCGCTTGGCCTAATTGGCCCGTAGAATCCAGCCAATGGAAACCCAAACTGCTCCTGTTGGGTGCCTGCCTGCTCACTGTCACGCTTAGCCTTATGGCTCAGGACAGTGGCGCGAATCCCGCAAATTCCGCGAGTCCGGAAGACCAAGCGTACGCAAATTCTTTGCTGACCTAACGTGGCTCGGAATCATCACGACCGTTCTAAATAGTTCGAATCGCCCTGACGTACAACGTACAACGTACAACTTAGAACGTACAACGGCCCCTACTGCGTTTCCGCGATCGCCGCCACGATCTTATCCATCGCTTCCCGGTCCGCCGAACTCCCCGGCAGATGGTTATCCACCATCACGCTGAAGATCACCGTCTTCCCGCTGACGCACTCCACATAGCCTGCCAGCGCGCGAGATTCACCCAGCGTCCCGGTCTTCGCAAACACATGCCCCTTCAGCGGGTCGGGATTGTCCTTCGAGCCCTTGAACCGTCCACTCAGCGTGCCATCCACGCCGCCCACCGGCAGCGCCGCCTTCCACTGCGCGAACCACGGCTGCTTCGCCGCATAAGCCAGCAGCTGAGCCTCCGCGCGAGGCGCGATCAGGTCCTTCATGCTCAGCCCTGAGCCGTCATACAGCACCACATCGTCGCGGTTGATCCCGGCATACTGCAGAAACTCGCTCTCCATCTGCAAGGCCGTCAGCAGGTAGTTGTTCATGCAGTCCCGCTCCACACCGATGTTGCGCAGCATCACCTCGGCATGCAGGTTGTCGCTCGTCTTCAGCGTCAGCACCACATCGTCGATCAGCGCCGGCGACGTGTGCTCCGCCAGTACCGTGCGCTCCGGCCCACCAGCCACAACCTGCGCCTGGCACTCTGACTTTCCCGGAGCAAAGAACTTCGCCGGATTCATCCGCAGGAACGGGTCCTGCGAAGGCCTGCGGCTCTGCGAGAAATAGCTGTCGAAGAACGCCCCGCGGTAATGCCGAACATCCACGCCCGCGGCCGTCACATCCAGCTTCGCCAGCGAAGCCCGCAGCGCCATCGCTCCATACCGTGCCGGCTCGTCGATAGCGACACTCTCATGGTCCGGTCCATTCTTCTCGGCTACCGTCCCCTGTACACTCAGGTCGTTTGAGCCCGGCAAGCGAAGCACTGAAACACTGTTCCGTCCCTCGTCGATCACCCGCACATAGGGAAGCGCCTTGTCATTCAAAGGCTTTGCATTCACGGTGTAGTACGGCATCGCTGGTGACAGCTCCACCGCGGCGTGCCTGTCCGCATACCTGGCTGAACCCGCGGGGGGCGCGGTCGTCGTCATGTCCAGGTAGTTGTCATGCAGCACCAGCGCGCTCACCGGCGCGCCATATCCCCACGTCACGTCCTCAACGTCCACGCCGGAGGCATACGGGATTTCTTCGAACCGCGTGTCATCTCCCACAACGTTCCCGTCCACACGCCGTAATCCCGCCTGCTTCGCAGCACTCGCCAGTTCCGCTACATCCCTGAGTGGATCGGCCACCCGGTGCTGCGGCATCGTGTAGGGAATCGGGAAGTCAGGCGCGAAATTAGCATCGCCGCCGCCCACCAGCAGCAGGTTGCCGTGCAGCACGCCATCGCGCATGGTCCCTTCCGCGACCACCCGCGTAGTGAACCGGCGATCCGGCCCCAGCAGCGCCATCGCCGTTGTTGTCGTAAACAGCTTCGCCGTGGAAGCCGGCCGGAACACCTTGCCCTCATCCAATCCATACAGAGGCGTGCCATCCAGTGCCGTCACCGCGACTCCCCAGTGCGCCCGGCTCACCCCCGGCTCCGCCAGCAGCGCAGCAACGCGCTCCCCCAGCGCGCTCCCTGCGCCTGTGGGGTAGGCGGCCGTAACAGGGGCAGTCGCCACGGACGTAGCGGCCGTACTCTGCGCCCAAGAGCTGCCCGCAACCGCTAGCGAAACCATCGAAACCAATACGGGAGAACGCCGCAGCAGAAATGTCGGAAGCAT
The DNA here is from genome assembly GCA_965198545.1 of Granulicella sp. Lineage (GTDB taxonomy): Bacteria > Acidobacteriota > Terriglobia > Terriglobales > Acidobacteriaceae > Granulicella. The sequence continues at coordinate 24,859 of CBDAPS010000014.1, forward strand.
GCGCGCAGTCTACAGGCTGCGGCGAAATGGGTGCGATACTTGGTCCGTCTTCTTTCAGGCTGCTGACGCACAGAGCAAACAAGCCGGGACACTCAGATTTCGCCCTGTGCGAAAGAGAGAACGCCCCGGAGTTACCGCTCCGGGGCGTTCCGTATGAAAGGAGACTGGACAATGGCTCTATTTGGCAGTGCCAGAGCCCGAGGATCATTTTTGATTCCCGGGACTGTTGTTGTCGCGGTCGTCGTACTGGTGCTTGGTGCACTGGTGCTGATCGTAAAGCTGTAGTTCAACCCAGCCCCCGGGTAAATGGTTAGCAGCCAACCGGGGGCTTTCTTTGCTACTGCCAATAGTTGATGCCTCCCGGCTCTCTTCTGTCAACCGCTCCAAATCGGAGATGTTGCGACGCCTCAAGCCTTGGCAGGTTACCTCCCACTACAGCCTTTGGCGCTCCCGCTTGCCCGGACAGGGAATATCTCGCCCCACGCACATTTGTCATTCTCATGGAGTCCTGATCCTGCTCGGAGAGCCTCCCATGTTCAACGCCACCATTGCCACCGCCTTCGTACTCTTTGTCGTCAGCCCCTGTGTCGCCGTTCTGCGCCCCGGCGCGCACCGCTCCGAAGACCAGCCCTTCGTCTGCTAGCTCTTCAGCCGAACTGCATTGACAGGGCAGGCGGCGCTTTCCATACTCGACAGAGGAAGGGGGCCGCATGACCATCGAGATCCACCAGCCAAAACTCGAAGCGCTCATCGAGCAGCGCATGAGCACCGGTCGCTACAGCAGCATCGAAGATTTTCTGCTGCGATCCTTGGACCAGTCTGAGGAGGGTGATGCTCCCGCTAGCCCGAAAGAAAGCCTTATGGACATGTTTGCCAGGGCACGCGGGCTCGGAGAAGGCGTTGATTTCTCCCGTGATCCGTCTCCCGGTCGAACTGTCGAGCTCTCGTGATATCTGGTTTCCTGCTGGACACGAATATTCCTTCGGAACTGACGCGGCGACGCCCGGAACTGCGCGTCGTCCGCTGGCTATCGACGCAAGCTGAATTCTCGCTGTTTCTGAGCGCAGTCACCGTCGGCGAACTGCGGAAAGGCGCAAGCCTTCTCAGCATCGGCAAGCAGCGACTGTCGTTGGAGGCGTGGTTGCATTCGGATCTTTTGCCGCGCTTTTCAGACCGTATTTTGCCGGTCACACACGCGGTCGCCTACCGCTGGGGAATTCTAGGCGCTCAACGGCAGATAGCAGGAACGCCGATTGGTGTCATGGACGGCTTGATCGCCGCCACAGCCCTTGAGCACAATCTCGCCGTCGTTACCCGGAACGTCAGGGACTTCCAGGGCCTCGGTCTGGAGATCATCAATCCCTGGGATCTCCCGCTCTAAGCCCAGACTCCGCTCAGCGGTTTACAATCATCCCGATGCGACGCGCTCCCCTCAAGCGCTTTCTTCGCGGTCGTCACGACCGCGGCCGCTCCAGCTAGCGGCCCTGCCCAGCCGCACATCTTCTTTCCCCCTCATTGCTATCCGTCGCGCCTGCTCGCGGCGTCTCACTTCCTGCGAGACGTCACGCCACCGGTGCCCGCCCCTAGTTTCCCGATCAAGATTCCGCGGCCCAAACCGCGACCTGCCCTCCAGGAGAACGTTCGATGTCCGAAGCAATCAAGCCCACCCACCCTGACACCTTCAAAGCTGCCGCCACCCTCAAGCACACCGGCGATTCCGACAGCCAAACCGTGCACTACTTCCGCCTCGCCGCGCTCGAAGAAGCTGACCCCACCGTCAAGCTCTCGCGCCTGCCCTTCTCGCTCCGCATCCTGCTGGAAAATCTTCTCCGCCGCGAAGACGGCATCACCGTCACGCCCGAAGACATCAAGTTCCTGGCCGCCTGGGACCCCAAAGCCGAGCCCTCCCGCGAAATCGCCTACATGCCCGCCCGCGTCCTCATGCAGGACTTCACCGGCGTCCCCGCCATCGTCGATCTCGCCGCCATGCGCGACGCCATGAAGGCTCTCGGCGGCTCCGCCACGGACATCGCCAAGATCAACCCGCTCGTCCCCGCCGAGCTCGTCATCGACCACTCCGTCCAGGTCGACGAGTACGGCACCGCCGGCGCTTACGATCTCAACGCCGCGCTCGAGTTCCAGCGCAACCGCGAGCGCTACGCCTTCCTCAAGTGGGGCCAGACCGCCTTCCACAACTTCTCCGCAGTACCCCCCGGCATGGGAATCTGTCACCAGGTCAACCTCGAGTACCTCGCCCGCGTGACCTTCACCACCTCGCCCGCGGCCGACGGCAGCATCTCCGCCTACCCGGACACCCTGGTCGGCACTGACTCCCACACCACCATGGTCAACGGCCTCGGAGTGCTCGGCTGGGGCGTCGGCGGCATTGAGGCCGAGGCTGCCATGCTCGGCCAGCCCGTCAGCATGCTCGTTCCCCAGGTCGTCGGCTTCAAGCTCATCGGCAAGCTCCGCGAAGGCACCACCGCCACTGACCTCGTCCTCACCGTCACCGAAATGCTCCGCAAGCTCGGCGTCGTTGGCAAGTTCGTCGAGTTCTACGGCCCCGGCATCAGCGAGCTACCGCTCGCCGACCGCGCCACCATCGCCAACATGGCCCCAGAGTACGGCGCCACCTGCGGCATCTTCCCCGTCGACAAGGAAACCCTCGCCTACCTCCGCCTCACCGGCCGCACCGACGCCCACATCGCGCTCGTCGAGAGCTACTACAAGGCCCAGGGCCTCTTCCACACCCCCGACGCTCCCGAGGCCGAGTACTCCGCCCTCCTCGAGCTCGATCTCAGCACTGTGCAGCCTTCGGTCGCCGGACCCAAGCGCCCGCAGGACCGCGTCCTGCTCCGCGAAACGCCCGCCAGCTTCGCCAAGGTGCTCCCCACCCTCATCGCCGCTGGCGCCAACCGCACCGCAGAGCGCCAGATGGTCCGCTGGGAAGGGGAAGGCGGCACCGCCTCCGCCTCTGGAGACATCACCTCCGGCGAAGGCCAGGCCGCTCCCGCCGTCCCCGACCAGGTAGTCGTCCTCCCCACCATCCACCTCTCCACCGACGAGATCCTCGCCGAGCGCGACAGCCGGGAAGGACCTTCAGCAAGCCGCGACATCAAGTCCGGCGCCAGCACCACCGAAGCCCCGGCCTCCGGCACCCTCGGAGCCAACGCCGCGCACCTCGTCACCCCGGTAGTCGCCCCCGCGCAGGCCCAATCGGCCAGCCAGTCCGCCGGTCCTGCCGTCGCCGTCGCCGAGCCCGTGCACTCCGTCCAGGCCCGCTTCGGCGTCGACCCCGACCGCTACCTCCGCGACGGCTCCATCGTGATCGCGGCCATCACCTCCTGCACCAACACCTCCAACCCCTACGTCATGATGGCTGCCGGCCTCCTCGCCAAAAAAGCCGTCGAAGCCGGCCTCCAGACGCCGCCGTGGGTCAAAACCTCCCTCGCCCCCGGCTCCCGAGTCGTCACCGACTACTACATGCGCTCCGGCCTGCTCCAGTACCTGGACGCCCTCCGTTTCCAGGTCGTCGGCTACGGCTGCACCACCTGCATCGGCAACTCCGGTCCCCTTCCCACAGATGTGTCAGCCTCGATCGAAGCTCACGGCCTCGTCGCCGTCTCCGTCCTCTCCGGCAATCGCAACTTCGAAGGCCGCATCTCCCCCGAGGTTCGCGCCAACTACCTCATGAGCCCCCCGCTCGTCGTCGCCTACGCCCTCGCCGGCCACATTGAGCACGACTTCGACACGGAACCGCTCGGCATTGGCCGCAACGGACAGCCCGTCTTCCTCAAGGACATCTGGCCCACCCAGGCCGAAGTCTCCGACACCGTCCACCGCTGCATCGACTCCACCATGTTCCGCCAGCAGTACTCCACCGTCACTGACGGCGACGCCAACTGGCAGAACCTCAAGTTCCCCTCCGGAGAAACCTACGGCTGGGAGTTCGACTCCACCTACATCCGCAAGGCGCCCTACTTCGACGGCATGTCCGCCAACCCGGCACCGATCGAAGACATCACCGACGCGCGCTGCCTCGCCTGGCTCGGCGACTCCGTCACCACGGACCACATCTCCCCCGCCGGCTCCATCAAGCTCAACGGCCCCGCCGGCAAGTACCTCACCGAGCACGGCGTCAAGCCCTTCGAGTTCAACTCCTACGGCTCCCGCCGCGGCAACCATGAGGTCATGGTCCGCGGCACCTTCGCCAACGTCCGCCTGCGCAACAAGCTCGCTCCCGGCACCGAGGGCGGAGTCACCCGCTTCTTCTCCTCAGACTCGGGACAAGCCGAACCCATGAGCATCTACGACGCTTCGGTCAAGTACATCGAAAGCGGAGTCCCGCTCTGCATCCTCGCCGGCAAGGAGTACGGCTCCGGCAGCTCCCGCGACTGGGCCGCCAAGGGTCCCAAGCTCCTCGGCATCCGCTTCGTCATCGCGGAAAGCTACGAGCGCATTCACCGTTCCAACCTGGTCGGCATGGGCATCCTTCCGCTCCAGTTCCAGACCGGTGAAAGCACAGAAAGCTACTGCCTCACCGGTGAAGAGCTCTTCACCCTCGGCATGCCCGGCGAACTCCGCGCCATGCTCGAAACCGGCTTCTCCTCCGGCAAGAACATCACCGTAACCGCCACCACTCCGGACGGCCGCACCATCGACTTCCCAGCCACCATCCGCATAGACACCCCGCAGGAAATCCTCTACTACCAGCACGGAGGCATCCTTCAATATGTCCTCCGCCAACTAGCCGGCAAAGCCTAGTCTTCGCCGGTTCATGCATAATCTCAGCAGGGTGAATGCCCGCCAGCTGGCGGGCATTACTGCAACTTAGGATTCGCCAGTCCCGCTCTATCCGCTCTCGGATGGCCTAGCAAGGCGTAATATGGGGGCCGTCGTGCCAGACTTCAAAGAGTTTCAGTTCAGGATCGAAGGCAAGGTTGGCGCAGAGGAGTTGACTCCGCTAACGCTACCGATGGCTCGCCTCGCGGAGTATCTTACCGATCTTGCTGCAGTGATGGGACACAAAGAGAGTGTTCACTTCATCACCACAAGCGAGGGGAGTGCACGTGCCGTCATGTACGTCGCAGCCGATGAGGAAGCGCGAGTCACGAGTCATATTCAGAGCTCTGCTCGTGGAATGGGACCGCGATCTGCAAACGACGCATATAAACGTCTCAATGTGAGACTCCGTGAGGACGAAGCGGTAGCTAACATCGTGAATGTTTCAAAGAGTGCTGAAATCATTGAGTTTCCTGGACGCAAGACTGATTTTCCCCAAGCTTACGGGCCGATTCGCGAAAGAGCATCCCTCATTGGTGTGCTAAAACGAGTCGGCGGCTTTGATGATTCCATTCCAGTGCATTTACAACGCGCGGACGGCGTAATCTTCTGCTGCGAAGCTGCACCAAGCTTGGCCAAAGAACTCATTCCGTTTTATGACAAGACCGTTCGCGTCCATGGTACTGCTACTTACTACCGTGAAGGCGGTGTGTGGAAGCTAGAGAAGTTTAGGATTCAGTCTTACGATCCAGAACCAGTAGCCGAGGAAAAGCTGCTCGACACAATCGCGAAGCTTCGGGCAGTTACAAAAAGTGAGTGGGCTGAGATGGACGATCCCTTTACAGAAATACGGCGCTTGCGTCACGGAGAGGAAGTTCTACCGTGAAGCTCTGTGACTCGTCTTATCTGATCGCCTTCTTGCAACCCAACCCGCACCCTCCTCAGGATCGTTCAGGGAAGCCAGTTACGCAGTTTCACGAGCGTATCGCTGCACTTATTGAAGAACTGAGTGCGACCAACGACGTAATCGGAGTGCCGACTCCGGCTCTAGCTGAAGTGTTAGTGCGGTCCGGACCGAACCGAGCACAATACATGAAGATACTTGGCGACTCTTGGAAGTTTCAACTTGTATCGTTTGATGCACGCGCAGCGATCGAGGCCGCAGAGTTGGTTGCGGCTGTGAAGACGAAGAAGGACAAGTGGGACACATGGGCGAAGGTCAAATTTGACATACAGATCGTCGCTATGGCCATCGCAGAAGGTGTCTCGATCCTCTACTCGGACGACCGGGACATCGAGAACTACGCCAAACGCTTCAACATTCGTGTAATCAGGATTTGTGACCTGCCCCTACCCAGACCTGCTACACCTGCGTTAGTTCCTTCGGAACCGATCGGCTCACAGATGCCGCTAGGCTTACAAATGAACCCTACCGAGCCGGCTCTTTCATTGGAGTCTGCGCCCGTTGCTTCTCCTCATCCTGAGGAGGAGCAGTCCCAAACAAGCCTTAATGCTCCAATAGAGCAGGCCACGGAAGACACATCCCCAGTCACTATGACTGATGCGGGCACGTCCACCTCGGATAAGTCTAAGTGACATTCGGCTTGCGAGCAGCGCGATGTTGATTCAGAGCTAGGAGCTTCGAAAGAATCTCCTGATCGTCGAGAGACTTAGGCCATCCATAGGCGGCGAAGACGGCTTCGTCGAGGGTACGGTGAGCGTTGGCTAGCCACTCGGGGCGAGCGTTGTAGAGCTTGGTAAGCGTGCGATCTTTCAGCTCGGCGTCGGAGGCTCCAGGCGGGTTCAGCCAGGCGTCCCGCAAACGCACCAACTCACGCGCGGCGTCCGCGATAGCTTTCACACGTGAATCTTCGGACTCTTCGGGTTCCGTTCCGGGCGGCCAAGGGAAAGGAAAGGTCTCGAAGGTAGAGTTCGGCGTATATCTTGGCCGGGACTCCAGTTGCGTTCCTTGTCGAAGAGCCCACACCTCGTGCGTGCGAGAGTGAAGAACACCAAAGAAGTAATCGTCTGCCCGTGCAAAGCCGAAGATCGCATGATCAGGTATCGTGACACTCGGGAACCATTGGAATATGCGGTGCTTGGCCACACTTGGCGTGAGGATATAACGCTGTTTGCCTAATAGAGCTTTGCGAAGCTCGGGCTGGTCTCGCCATGGAGCCACCAAGCAGTAGCATATCCTTCTCGCCGGTTTTCTAAACGCTTTGCAAACACGTGTTCTTGAATGTACTGGAAAGGAAGTTCGTAGAGGGCCGCCTCTTCTCTCGTCATTTCTGTGCCAAAGTCAATAACGAACATATTGCGGAAGCGGCCTGTGAAGTCCTTTGCGTTCACGTATGGCCGAACGACGTCTGAATTGAAACGGCCATTTGGATTTACCGGTGCGCTCAATATTTTGCGGGCGACGCTCGCGTCGATATCGAATGCTCCGACCTTTGTTGTGCCCATAAAACAAATGCCGTTGTTTTCCTTTAAGCGCTTAGCTGATGTAACGTCTGTATCTGAAGTTAAATCAGCATTAATACTGCTTACTGAAAACCCATTCAACCATCTTTGCTGTACTTGGTCGCTTTTAGCGAAGCCGACCATGGAAACGCGCACAGTCGCACCTTGTAATAACCACTTACGATCGCTCCAGGCCCAAAAGATTTCTCCTGTCTGCTTGATCCGTCTGAGAACATCTCGATTTGCTCCGCCACGGATTGCTTGCGTTGCGAGGAGCCCAACGCGATACACACGATTTTCGAGGAGTTGTGCGCGGGCCTTCTCGAACCAATAAACAACTAAATCTGACTCTGCTTTCACTCGGCCTTTGAACAAGGCAAAAAGATGATCAACGTATAAGTCGCCAAGTTCACGGCGGAGCAATTTACCGCCAAGGAAGGGAGGATTTCCAACGATGTAATCAACTTCAGGCCATTTAGGTTCGTAGGGTTTTTCTCGGGGCTGATCTTTGGACATCAATTTCTCCCCGTAGCGCATGATTGCGTCGCCATGCTGAATGTTGTCTAGTTTGCGGAGCAACGGTTCCTTTTGATCCTTCACCCCGTGTTCGTGCTTCCATTGAAGAAAGCCAATCCACACGACTATGCTGGCGATCTCGTGGGCGTAGAAGTCAATCTCTATGCCGAACAGCTGCGAAGGGTTCGGTATCGGGTCGAGCGCGAGAGTCAGCCCGTGCTTGATGCCGAACACGCGGGCCTCGTGCCAGAGATCGAGCAGGCGCTTAAGCGCGACGTACAGGAAGTTACCGGAACCGCAGGCGGGGTCGAGAATGCGGACGCGAGTGAGCTCGGCAGCCCAGTCCTGCAATAGGAGCAGCGCGGGCCGGTTAAGTTGCAGCCGCGCAGCTGCCTTGCTGGACTTCGCGCCTTCCGTCTCCTCTGCGAGCGCGGCGAGCACCGCCTCCTGTACCTGCTGCCAGCGGCGGCGCAGCGGATCAATGATGACCGGCTCAATGAGCAGCAGTATGTCGTCCGTAGACGTGTAGTGCGCGCCGATCATGGAACGCTTCGCGGCATCAAGAGAACGTTCGAACAACGTGCCAAAGATGGCCGGCTCGATGTGGGACCAGTCGTGCTGCGCGGCAGAGTGAAGGACACCCAGATCCGCCACGTCGAGGTCGATGTATGGGTCATCCAGGCGGGATAGTCCGCCATTGAAGTAAGGGATGTTATCCGCGCCGAAGAAGCCCCCTTCCTCGCTCATAGCCTGAAACAGCGTAGGCAGCTTCTTGTTAAAGCCTCGCGGCGAGAATCGGTCGTTGGTCACGAGCCGGCGAAAGGCGTGATTCGGCAACAGACCTACCGAGTCTGCGAAAAGGCAGAACACCAGCCGCATAAGGAAGTGGGCAATCTCCTCCTTCGATGGCCGCTCCGGGGAGATGGCCCTTTCCAACTCAAGCCGCTGCGCCAAGTTCAGGAAGTCACGTGCCGCAGCCTCCGTGACCCGGGCAGCGGCTACATTGGGCCGAAGTTTGTTGTAGTCAGCGAACGCATCACGCAAGACATCCAGTGGCGGCAAGGCCGAAGTCGGCGTGTCACGCGGTAAGAGCAGGTCGTCCAGCGTGAAACTGTACACACGCGGCGGCAGGTTCTCGAAATTTGTGTGAACTTCGAATCGGACAAAATCGCACACGATCAGAAGCGGCGGGTTCTCCAGAGCCTCGCGATATTCGTTCAGCTGCTTATACGCCGCCTTGAGATCGCCGCCTTTTGACTTGTACTCCCAAGCGAAATAGCCGCGCTTCCAGACATCCGCGAATCCTCCGCCTCCGCCCGTCTTTGCGACTCGCTTTTCATACGTGTAGCTTGCGCCGATCTCGTCCTGCTCCGTGGGATGTGGAACCCCCAACGCTTCGCAGAGGTCCCGAAAATGCTGCTGTGCTGCGGAACGCTCTGTGAGCGTACTTGCATTCCATTTGCGAACGAAGGAGAGGATGTCTAGAGCCATAACTACTCGGCCTATTGTGCCAGAGGTCCATAGGAATGGAGCAGGCATCCAATATTTCTTGGAGAGCAGCGCGAGTCGCTCTGCTTCGAATTAGCCATGCCTCTCATCCGCACCTGCCCACACTGCCAGACCAAAAACCGCATTCCCGCCGCACGCCTTGCCGACACCGGCCGCTGCGGAGCCTGCAAGCAGCCGCTCCCGCCCATCGCCGAGCCCCTGGCCGCCGACCCCGCTCTCTTCGACGAAGTCATCCGCGACGCCAAAGTCCCCGTCCTGGTCGACTTCTGGGCTGGCTGGTGTGGCCCTTGCCGCATGGCCGCCCCGGAAGCCGCCCGCACCGCCGCCGACATGGCCGGCAAAGCCATCGTCCTCAAGGTCGACACCGAGCAGCACCCCCAACTCTCCGCCCGCTTCAACGTCCGAGGCATCCCCAACTTCCTCGTCTTTGCTCCTGGCGGCAACCTGGTCAACCAGCAGGCCGGAGCCGTAGATCACACCCAGATGAAGGCTTGGCTCTCCTCCGCCGCCAGGTAGCCGAGGGCTTGACAAACCCCTACCCCAAAAACACCTCTCCCTCGCCACCCGGCCCGCCTAAGCGGACCGGACAACGAGGGAGAGGTCCAAACCTAAGTTCCCTGCTTTGAAGATTTTGCGCAAAAACAGGGGGAGGGTAGGGGTACACCCACTCAGACCGTCAAAACTTCCTTTTCTTTCGCCTTGAAAAGCTCCTCGACGCGCTTGATGTTCGCGTCCGTAAGCTCCTGGATCTCAGCATTCGCGCGCTTCTCGTCGTCCGCGGAGATCGTCTTGTCCTTCAAGGCCTTCTTCACGATCTCATTGCCGTCGCGGCGGATGTTGCGGATAGACGTCTTGTGGTCTTCCAGCGTTCCCGCCAGCTGCTTCACCGCATCCTTGCGCCGCTCCTCGGTCATCGGCGGAACCGGCACGCGGATGATCTTCCCATCGTGCATCGGGTTGAAGCCGCCTGACGAGAGCCGGATCGCCTTCTCTATCGGTCCAACCATAGTCTGCTCGTAAGGCTGCACCACGATGAGCTGTCCTTCCGGCGTGGTGAGCTGCGCCACCTGGCTCAGCGGTGTCTCGTTCCCGTAGTAGTCCACCCGGATATTGTCCAGCATGTGCACCGAAGCGCGCCCCGTGCGGACGCTCAGCAGGTTGGCCCGGAAGTCGTCCACCGCCTTGTCCATCCGGCCCTTCAGCCCCTCATATACCCCCGCCAACCCTGCAATATTCGCCATCGCCACTGCCATGCTGCCTGTCCTCCAGGTTCAATCGTTCGAAGCCTAATTTTACAGGCGCGAAACCTTAGCATGAGACGCTACTGTTACGGCAGTTGTATGCCCGGCCGCTGTTGCGCGATGGACATCTCTCGCCGATTTGAGCTATTGACGGCACCCTGCCCCGTCCGTATGCTTGGGTAAACGCTGAAATCATACTGGCGGAGTGTCTGTCCGGGCTTTGACTTAAAGGCGCCCGCGACAAATCAAATCGCTCCGTTCTGTGTGACGAGATAGGTTCTCGAGGAACTTCTACCATGAGCAGAAAAGTTGGCTACCTTGCGGTACTCGTTCTGGCTTTGTCGGTCGCGATGCCCCTGTCCGCTCAGGGTTTTGGCGGCGGCTGCGGCGACTCGCCCGAAAATCCGACCCTGATCCTCGCCGGCTTGGCCTCCGGAGCATTCGCCGTTTCGTCCTTCCGGATACGGCTTCGTGCGCGCCGCGCCTCTCATGTGGCTGACAAGTCCGCGAAGTAATCTGCCACGGCCGCTCTCATTGGCGGCCGCTTCTTCCGCCGAGATTCCCGCGGTTCGTGTTTAACTCCCCCAATTCGAGTGCGGTTGTAGCCGAAGTTCCCCCGGCTCAATCGTTGCCTTCCAAGCTGAACCTCGCCACGCCCGTCGTCGTGGCGCTTGCCTGCGTATCTGCCGCGGTTGGCCTGCTCTCGGTCTATAGCACCGTAACCGCGTTGCTCAACATTTGGCGGAACGACGATCTGCGCTCCATGGGCATGGTTGTGCCCCTGGTCAGCTTGGCGCTCATCCTGCGTTCGTGGCGACAGATCGGCTGGCGCGCCGATGGCTCGTGGTGGGGCTTTGCTCTTCTCGCTGCCGCCGCCGGCCTCATGTTCCTGCATGATCAGACGTTGCTGGTCGTCATGATCAACAAGGATTGGCTTCTTCAGATTCCCCCTCTGCCACTGATCGCCATGGTTTACGCAGCAGCTATGGTCCTGCTCTTCGGCGGCATGCCCCTGCTTCGCCAAGCCTGGTTCGGTATCCTTTTTATGGGCATGGTCATTCCCGTGCCACATACGTTTACACGGGCGGTCGATCTTCCCCTGCAACACGCATCGGCTACCGTGGCCCGAGCGTTTGCCCATGTTCTGGGCCAGCAGCTTACCCAGGACAAGCTGCGGCTGATGTTTACACCTGACTTTGGCATGTTCATCGCGCCCGGATGCAACGGCATACGCGGAGCTGTCACGCTTGGCCTGGCCGCTGTGGTTGTCAGCTACGTGTACCGCTTCCGCTGGTTTGTGTACGCCCCCATCGTTTTCGGTGCGGTGTTCTTGGGGTACCTGTTCAACTTCCTGAGGCTGTGCCTGCTGGTCGTTTATTACAAGATCGCGCTGCCTTACCCCTGGCTGCAGGTGCGCGCCACCGGAGCGGACTTCCTCATCGGCGGTGCACTGTTCATCTGCGCACTCGCCTTGTTTTTCACAGTCGCAAACAGGCTTCGTAACGAACCGGGTGATGTGCTTCCCGGATCCGCTGACTTGGCTGACCGGACGGATGGGTGCGCGTCGCAGGTTCTGCCGATATCGCTGGCAGGTAAAGTTCTGGCCGTCGTCTGTCTTTCAGCGATCTTCGGCGCTGACGCCTACGCCACCAACGTCGCGGATGCCCGCATGCGGGCCTCCGCGCCACAAGTGAAGGGCTTTCCCGCGCAACTCGGCAGGTACGGTCTGCTGCGAACCTGGAATGACACGCTTCCTAATGGCACGATCGTCTACAGTTGGGGGGAGTACGGCTTGGCCGGCGACAACGATTCCCATGTCGCCATAGGGATATCGCCGGTACTCGATGTTCATGACGCGGAGATCTGTCATCTCGCGCGCGGCGAAGATCCCGTCCACCACGCTCAGCTGAGTACACCTTCAGCCTCTGAGACCGTGGATCTCACCACGGCGGCATACATAGATGGCACTGTTCAATGGATCGAAGCCTCTACCGTTTGCGACTATGGAGCGTGCCGCCAGTACTCACAAAGCTCACAGCACTTCATGGTGACGTATGCGCATCCTCATCGTGGTGTGCCGCTGGCTGCGAATGAAGAGCGGCCTGTACCCGTGCTCTTCCGCCTGGAGACTACAGACACGCTCAGTGCGAACTCCGTGATCCGGCTGAAGCTCACCGCGCGGCTAAAGGACTTTCTGCAAGGCTTCGATCTGGTGCAGATTACGAAGCCCTACACATCGCGCCCTTCGGCTGGCTAAGCGGCCGCAGATGGCATCCTGCCGCCACGCTCGGCTCAAGCTTCTGCTGCCGGCACAAAACCGTCGCATCCTGAGATGGGCGAAACCTTCAGGTGCAGTGCAGCATGACGAGGATGACCGCACTCATCCAGCAGCAATTCATCTGCTTTGTGACTGGTGAGAATGGTTACCAGCACGTCTGCCATTGAGTGTTCTCCGAAGTGCCCGCATAGGCCGCACTGTCCCGAGTGTAGAGATTGCATCGTCTACCTCCATGCCGCCTAAATGCGACTCGCTGCCGATGCAAATGAGTTGCCCGCCATGCGAGAATCCGCTCAGATCGTAGCCGCTGGTTTGGAGCGACGATTGACATCACCAGTTAGCAGGCTCGACCAGTCTTTGGGTCTCGTTATACTGGGCGGGCTTCCAGACTTCCGCCCGTGCGAGGAATCTGCCATGACAACGCAAGCTACCAGGCTCGCCACGGTCGACGCCTACATCGCCAGGTCCAAACCCTTCGCGCAACCGATCCTCGAGTACCTGCGCGATCTCGTGCATGAAGCCGCGCCCGGAGTGGAAGAGGCGATCAAGTGGTCGCACCCGTTCTTCATTTACAGAGGCATCATCCTCGCGAACATGGCGGGGTTTAAGGAGCATTGCAGTTTCGGCCTGTGGGGTGAGGAAACCACTGCAGTCCTTCGAGCCGAAGGCGTAGCCACCGGCGGGTCTATGGGTTCCTTTGGGCGCATCACCAGCCTTGAAGACCTGCCTCCTCGAAAAAAGTTCGTCGCCTATGTAAAAGGAGCTGTGAAGAAGATTGACGACGGTTCGCGAACGCGGTCCCTGGCGCCCAGAGTGCGAGTCGCTAAACCGGAGGCGCAGGTTCCCGAGGCGCTTGCCACAGCCCTGGCAAAGAATAAACAGGCATCCGCGAAGTTCGACTCCATGAGCCCGAGCTGCCGGCGCGAGTACTGCGAGTGGATTGGTTTGGCCAAGCGCGATGAAACACGAGACAAGCGAGTCAGGGAAGCCGTCGAATGGATCGCCGCGGGCAAGGATCGCAACTGGAAGTACCAGAACTGCTGAGAGGCCGAACTGCGAGCGAGCGGTACACTGCAGAAGCGATGCCGAAGCGCACCTCACCGCGCAAAGCGGCTCTCCGAAAGTCAGGCAAAACAGGCCCGAAGCCCAGAGTCAATAAGAGGCTCGCGACTCTTCAATCGGATCTCATTCCACCCGGGCGCTTCCGCGAAAAGCTGATGCCCTGGTACCGGGAGCATGCCCGCTCGCTCCCATGGCGAGACATCCACGATCCCTACGCTACTTGGCTTTCCGAAATCATGTTGCAGCAAACCCGCGTGGCGACCGTGATTGACCGCTATGGCGAGTTTCTGCGCCGCTTTCCGACTCTGCAGGCGTTGGCGGCTGCGCAGGAAGACGCTGTGCTCGCTCTCTGGAGCGGCCTTGGTTATTATCGCCGCGCGCGCATGCTCCATCGCGGAGCGCAGTTCGTAGTCCGCGAACTCGACGGCAAGCTTCCCCACAGCTCAGCCGAACTGCGAACCCTCCCCGGTGTTGGTGAATACACGGCGGCTGCCGTGGCAAGCATCGCTTTCGGTGAAAGCATCGCAGTAGTTGATGGCAACGTGGAGCGTGTCCTGCTTCGTATTCTCGGCTGGCCGGAAGATCGCTCCACCGCGGGAAGGGCGCAGATCTCCGCAACCGCGCAATCGCTGGTTCCAGCAGCCTCTGTACCTCTGAAAGAAAGCGCGGATGAAGAAGCGTCATCGGCCCCGAATCCCCCGGGGGATCATAATCAGGCAATGATGGAGCTCGGCGCGACGATCTGTCTGCCGCGCGAGCCGCTCTGCCTCCACTGCCCGGTCGTTTCCCTTTGCCGCACCCGTGGCGAGCATCCCACCCAACCTCGCGGCCAGCAGCAGAGCCGGACGGTAGCGCACCTGCTGGCCATCAGGAAACATGGCCGCGCGACGGAGGTGCTTCTGGAGCGTCGCCCCGACGAGGCCTCGCTCATGCCCGGAATGCTGGAGCTTCCGCCCTTGCCGCTCCCTGCCGTTACGGGACGAGAACCCGTGCTGCGGCTACGCCACGCGATCACCAATACCAACTACATGGTGCAGATCTTTTCTGAAGGTGCGCCCGGACGCTCGCCGCAACCGGAAAGTTCTGGTGAGTGGCTGAGTGACGAAGAAGTGTTTGAAGCGGGTGACATGGAAAATGAAGCAACGGCCCACTCAGGCACGTCGCTGGTAGAACAAGTGCCCGCCGCGCGAACCAACCTCGTCTGGGCGCCTATCAACAGGCTGCGGGAGCTGCCGCTCACCGGCTTGGCGCGCAAGTGCCTCCAGCGCCTGAGGCTTATGACGGCAGACATCCGCCCCCGCCGTTGACGAGCCGAACAAAAGCCTGCCTTCTAGGCTTGCATTGTTTGGCTCTGCAGTTACGCAGAGCTTTGCTTTTACTTAACCTTGCCCGCGCGCTTTGCAGAAGCAGCGGCCTTCTTGGTGGCCACTTTCTTACCCGCAGCTTTCCTTCCGGGCACCTTCTTCGCAGCTACTTTCTTGCCGGTGGCCTTCTTCGCAGCTGCCTTGTTTGCGACGGTCTTGTTTGCAACGGTCTTGTTTGCAACGGTCTTCTTTGCAGCAGCCTTCTTCGCCGGTGCCTTACGGGCCTCGGCGATATGCTGCTTCACTTCGTTGTTCAGGTCATTCACGCTCAGGGTGGTCGCAGTTTTCCGCAGACGCTCCAGCCCGTAGTAGGCGCGCTTCTCCGGTGAAAACACATGGACGATAAAGTCCACGTAGTCCATCAGCACCCACTCGCCCTGGCGGCGGCCTTCCACGGAGTTCGGGTAGGTGTTGAAGTCGTGCTTCAAGCGCAACTCGATCTCGTCGGTGATGGCGACGTTCTGGCGCTCGTTCGTGCCGTTGCAGATCAGAAAGTAATCCGACAGACCGCTTTCCGAGGGGTCCAGCGCGAGGATGCGAATGTCTTCGGCCTTCTTGTCTTCGCAGGCGGCCGCCGCAGCGGCGAGCATTTGTTGTACTTCAGCAGTTGCCATGTTTCTCCACGGATCGGATAGGCCGGCAGCGGCCCTTCTGAACGCTCTTTATCGTAGCGCAGTGGAATTGCAGCGCGGTGGATCGCCGGATCATAGCGCGGTGAAAGATTCGCGGCGACCGCAGGGGTCGCGGAGCCTATGACGCGGAAGGCCCGTACAGCCCGTGCCGCCGGATGTACTGGAGGACCGAGGCGGGAAGAAGCTCGGCGCAATTCAGCCCCTGGGCAAGTCGCTCGCGAACCTCGGTTGCGCTGCCGGGCTCGGCAATGCCGCCCAGCCAGTGCACGCGGGCGCGCTCCGAAAGCGAGAGTTCAAGCGCATCCAGCCCGGCGGGATCGGCTCCGGGACGGCTGACGACGATCCATTCTGCGAGGGCAAGAAGGCGTTCCGGCGAGCGCCAGCGGCGAATGTCGAAGAAGGCATCGGCACCGGTGATGGAGAAAAGTGTGTCGTCTTCTGGGAGCAAGGAGTGGAGCCGTTCTAGCAGGTCAACTGTGTAGTTTGGGGTGCCGTCTGGATGCATCGCTTCGAGACTGGAAGTTTGCAAACGACCCGTGGCATCTTCTTCGCAAAGGAGGCCGGTCATGGCCAGCCGATCTGCGAAAGACGCGCGTGCCCCCACGGTCTTCAGGGGCTGGCGGCCTGTAGGGGCAAGCAGAACACGGTCCAGCCGGCAGCGCTCCAGCGCAGCTTTGGCAACAACGAGGTGCCCAAGATGGGGCGGATCGAAGCTGCCGCCAAACAGGCCGATACGCATGCAGGAGAGAGTATCAGGCCGCCTGCCGTACGGATTTCTTCGCGGACTTCTTGACGGCTTTCTGCACGACCAGCTTCGAAGCAGCTCTCTTTGTTTTCCGCGCCCTCGCGGCCAGCTTCTCTGCCTCGATCGCTTCGCGTGTGTCCTGTAGCAGGATGAAATACGCCTTCAGGTACTTGTCCCGCCCCGCGGCAAATGCCACTGTGATGCGGTGGTGTTCTCCGATCTCGGCAGCCGCGAGTTCGCGGAGCGCAAGCCAATCGTGCCACTGGCCGCCGGCATCCTGCAGCGCTTCGTACAGTCGAGCCGCCCTCACTGCCGTGGCAGCATTTGGGGCAGTTTCCAGTTGATATCGAGCACGTTTTGCCGCCTTTCGAATCGTGTGCAGTTCGTCGTCGTCGGGACTCTTCAAACGCAGCTCCCGAGTCGCGCGAAAGGCTCCGTGAACGACCGCGAGCATTTCGGCCGCGCTCAGGGTGCGGGTCTCGGCGGGCTTGAGAGCGTGCAGCAGAGCTTCCAGAGAACCGGCTACCTTCGCCTGCCGCTTGCCAAGAATCACGAGGAGTTTCTTCGCCATTTCTGTGCGAACCTCCTCCCGGCGGAGGAGGAAGTCGTCAAATCGCTGCTGCAGCGCGGCGCGGTCTTCGGCGTCCTGCATCACTTTCTCCAGCTCGTCCTTGATGAGCTTGTGTTGCACGTCCAGGTCACGAACATTGCCGGCGGCGCGGCGAAGCTTTCGGCTGTTCTTCAGCAGCTTGCCCGCAGCGGCGCGAAACGGCGGCAACCCGCGCAAACCTTTCAGCAGGGCGATCAGCGCTTCAATGCGGCGGGTTTCGGTGCGCAGCTTGTGGACGGCCTTCTTATCGGGTTCCGCGAGACAAACCGAAAGCGCGGCTTCCAGCGCGGTGGCGTGCTCGCGGAGAGCTTGTACGGGATAGGAGGCTACGGACGGCATTCTCTTGTTCGATGCGCCGGAGCGGAAACGGACTGCGCAGCTGCTTTCCCGGCCACTTCCGGAGAGATTAGTCTCATAGCATGGGCATGAAACATCGCCGGATGTGCTGGATCGCGAGTGTAGCGCTTTTTCTGGGTGGACTGGCGTTGTTGCTGCTTACGTCGGAAAGAGCCGCGAACGCTCAGTCTCAGCAGTCGCAGGGCGGCCTGGCATTTACCCGTGCCCAACACCTCCGCCGCGGCATTAACCTGAGCATGTGGTACGCGCAGGCTAACGATTACTCGGCCGCGCGGCTCGGCAGTTACATCAACGCGCAGGACTTCCAGCTTGTCCATAGCCTGGGCTTCGACCACGTTCGCGTGTCGATCGATCCGGAGCCGCTGATCGGCGAACGCCAAAGCGGTTCGCTTCGTGCTGACGCCATGGAGCGGCTGGATGCCACAGTGCGCGACCTGAACGCGCTCGGCCTGGCGGTGGTGCTGGATATACATCCCGGCCAGGCTTGGGTGAAGGACGTCACCGGCAGCGCCGATGGTACCACCCGCTTCTTCAACTTCTGGCACAACTTCGCGCATCACTACGCCTCATCCGATCCCAACCTCGTCTTCTTTGAAATCCTCAACGAGCCGTTCGACGTGGACTGGTACAAGTGGGCCGGCATCCAGTCTCGCGCGGTCGAGGTCATTCGCTCGCAGGCTCCAAAGCACACCATCATAGCCACCGGCGCGGAGTGGAGCAAGCTGGACGCACTGGTGAGCAACGAGCCCGTACGCGACGACAACGTGATTTACACCTTCCACATGTATGAGCCGTTCCTGTTCACGCACCAGGGCGCGAACTGGGCGCCTCCCAAGATGATCGGGCTGCATGGCATTCCCTATCCGTCCTCGCCGGAAGCGGTTGCCCCCATCCAGGCTTCGGTGTCCGACGAAAAAGCCCGGCTCGATCTCGATCGCTACGGCCTTGAGCATTGGGACGCGAAGCGCATGGCCGGCGAGATCGGCCTCGCACAGGAGTGGGCGCGTTCGCGCCATGTCCCGCTATGGTGCGGCGAGTTCGGAGCCTACCGCGACTTCGCCCTGCCCGCGGCTCGCGCGCAATGGATCGCCGATACGCGAAAAGCGTTCGAGGCCGATGGGATCGGCTGGGCGATGTGGGACTACCAAGGCAGCTTCGGCATTGTGACGAAATCGAATGGACAGACGCGCGTAGATGATGCGGTCGTGCAGGCTTTGGGGTTGAAGAAGTAGAGCAGTCTAGAGATTGTTCGCCACATAGGCGTGAGCGATCGACACGTGATGCCTATGGGATCACGGTCTGGAATCCCACTTGCCGGGCGGCTTCCAGAAGCTGCGCGTCTCCAGAGATGAATGTACAGCTTTCTACATCGCCCGCACACCACGTCCAGGCTGCTGCAAGTTGCAGAGCGTCGGCAGCTTTCAACGAGCAGCGCATAAGAAAGCTTTCGGCCTGTGCTCGAAGCGCCTCTGTGGGTTGCAGTTCGCGCCATACGTGCCGGAGTTTTTCTAATTTCGATCCTGCGATCGCGTGATCTGTTGGGTTCAGCTGTCCCATCCGGCGCAATCGCTCAAAGGCGCTGCGCATTTCGACAGATGTGCTCCACCAGACCATGACCTCATGCTGCATCAGCAGCTTACGAACAATGGCACTGGGTTGTTGCTCCACGCATAACGGTACAAGAGCGCTCGCGTCCCAGAACGCGGAAGTCATCGATCTCCGCGGCTCTCAAGGGTAGCCTTGACCGCCACTTCATGAGGTACATTGCCCGACGGAGCGGAGAAGAACTCATCCCAGTCCATCGTTTCTTCCGGCATCTTTAGCGTGCCACTTGCGACCAGCAGCGCTTCGCGCTCCCATTCCGCGCCGTGCCGAAAAGGCAGAATGCGAGCCACTGGAACGCTCTGGTCGCGGACCACGATCTCTTCTCCATCCTGTACAGATTGGAGGTACCCGCTCAGTTGGTTTCCAAGTTCGTGGATGGTTACTGTCCGCATGCTTTGGAGAATACTTCTTTCACTTGAAGTTTGCTACGAGAAAGCTCGCTACGCAGCAACGGCCTCAGCCTTCAACCGCTCCGCAGTGTCATGCGCGATCAGTGCATCCACTGTCGGCTGCAGCATGCCTTCCATCACCATCGTCAACTGGTGATTGGTCAGCCCTATGCGGTGATCCGTCAGCCGGTTCTGCGGGAAGTTATAGGTGCGGATTTTCTCACTGCGGTCGCCTGAGCCGACTTGCGATTTGCGCTCCGCCGCCTGTAGCTGGTGGATGCGTTCCTGCTCGACCTCATAGAGTCGCGACCGGAGAACACGCATTGCCTTTTCGCGGTTTTTGATCTGCGACTTCTCATCCTGGCAGCTCACCACGGTGTTGGTGGGCAGGTGCGTGATGCGAATGGCCGAGTAAGTGGTGTTGACCGACTGGCCGCCGGGGCCTGAAGAGCAGAAGGTGTCGATGCGCAGATCCTTGTTCTCGATCTTCACGTCGACGTCCTCGGCTTCCGGCAGCACGGCGACCGTGATGGCGGAGGTGTGGACGCGCCCTTGTGTTTCCGTGGCGGGTACCCGCTGCACACGGTGTACGCCGCTCTCGTACTTCATCTGCGAGTACACCTTGTCGCCTTCGAAGATCGCTGTCACTTCCTTCAGGCCGCCGACGTCCGACGGAGACTCGGAAAGCACTTCCACTTTCCAGCGGTGTTGCTCGGCAAAGCGCAGGTACATGCGGAACACCTCCGCCGCGAACAGCGAGGCCTCATCGCCGCCCGTGCCTGCGCGAACTTCGATCACGATGTTCTTGTCGTCATTCGGGTCCTTCGGCAGCAGCAACACCTTTAATGCCTCTTCCTGCTCGTGCAGGCGGGGCTCCAGCGTGGCGAGCTCTTCTTCCGCCATCGCCTTTATTTCTGGGTCGGGCTCGGAGAGCATGGCTTTGGCGTCGGCGATAGCCTGGCTCGTGCTGCGGTAGGCGCGAAACGCTTCCACCGTCGGCTCCAGGTCGCGGTGCTGCTTGGCGACTTTCTGGAACTTCTTCTGATCGGAAAGCAAGGAAGGCTCGCCTAGCTGGCGGCCAAGGTCTTCATAGCGGGATTCGATTTGATCGAGGCGGTCAAACATAGAAAGGGTCCAAAGCTGAGGTGGGGATTCAACGGGCCGGCAAGGCCATACAAGGGGAAAGCAGGAACTTCCAGAGCAAACAGGGCGCAGCTAGAGGAAGCCGGGACGCGGCGAGTTCACGCGAGAGGTGGCGAATGCCGGGTTTGCTGTGCGTCCAAACATGCTCAATTTGATGGTAGCGCGTGCGTCAAGGGTGCGCCGCGCTTTGCTTTCTGCACCGTTCCCCACGCTAATGAGCCCTCCGCATGGAATGGCCATGATCGTGATGTAGCGGGTGCGAGATTGAGGAAATCCTGTTGCGCGCAACAAATGTTGCGTGAACTGGAACATTCTAAGAGTAAAGTAATGGGACCGAACGAAAGTGGAGTGGACGACACTATGACCCTTATGAGTCTTCGTGCAGCATTGAGCACCGTTGTGCTTGCTGGATGCACCGCCGCGCTTACCGGATGCGGAGTCAGCCCGGAAACAGCTTTGACCGGCTCTCCGGAAACCGGCACTGCCGTGGGTGCGCCCATCAACGGCAAAGCCTTCGGTGGCCAGCAGCCCATCAATGGTGGACATGTTTATGTGTTCTCCACGGGAATCGGCGGCTACGGCACTGCCTCCACCTCGCTGCTCAAGGCCACAAGCGGCACCTCGGCCACCCCTGCCGTGTATGACGGCGCCAACTATTACATCGCCACGAACAGTAGCGGCGCGTTCTTTCTTTCCGCCGCGCCTGCCTGCACGCCGGGTACCCAGGCCTACGTCTACATCGTTGGTGGCGACCCCGGTTTTGGTACTAACAGCGCTGTCGGTTTGCTCGCTCCGCTCGGGCCCTGCGCGTCAGGCGTCGTGGCTCCGCCCAATAACGTGACCTTTGTTCAGGTCAACGAGATCACGACGGTTGTGACGGCCTATGCGCTCGCCGGGTACGCCACCAGCCCCACCAGCATCTCGTCTGCCAACACCACCCTGGCTACCGCCGGCCTGACCAACGCGATGAATACGGCCCTCAACATCGTCAACATCGCCACCGGGTTTGTTCCGGCCACCAGCCCCGTCGGCAACGCCATGCTTCCGGTGGCGGAAATCTACACCCTGGCGAACGCGCTGGCTTCCTGCGTCAACTCTCCCGGGCCGACATCCACGTACTGCGGCAAGCTTCTTGGCGATACGGGCAACACGACCGATACGGCGGCGGCCGCGATCGCCGTTGCGCACGCTCCCTTCGCCCACACCGGTGACCTGTTCACGCTGGGGACCCTGTCCAGCGCGCCCTTCGGGCCTTACCTGGGCAACCAGCCGGCAGACTTCACGATCGGCCTCCAGTACAAGACCCCGCAGTTCACCTCCGGCGGAGTGGTGAACTACTCCCTGGCCGTTGACTCCGGCGGAAACCTCTGGACCCGCGGCATCAATGACGCCGGAACCACGTCCACCTTCGTCAAGTACAGCCCGCTCGGTGATCCGTCCTCGCCCATCACGGTGACGACGGCCGCGAATCCCAGCTACAGCCCTTACATCCACCTTGCCATTGACTCGGCCAATAACCTCTGGTCCGGTTCGCTCGGCGGCGAGATAGCTATCCCCGCCGGCGGCACCGCCGCAACTGTGCTCAGCAATGGCTCCTGCGCAATTTCCACGGACACCCTGGGCGGCGCGGTGTTTGCCTCCAACGGCACTACCTATGTAGGAGACCTGAGCGGCAACAGCATCTGGCAGTTCAACGCCACAGGGTGCACTGGCAGCCTGACGCCCCCCGCCCAGATGTTCTATAAAGGGTTCCTCGCGCCTGACCCGACCGGCGGTTTCGTCGCCTCCGCTTACAAAATCACGAATACCTCTGACAACAGCTACGTCCTCCGTTATGCGGGGGGAACCACCACTCCAGCGGCCACTTTCCTCGCTGGCGGTGATTTCCTCACTACAGACAGCGCCAAGAACGTCTGGGCCTACAGCACCGTCGGCGGTCCGACCTATGACGTGCTGAATGAGTACACGGCCGCGGGTACGGGCCTGGCGCCTTCCGCGGGCTACTACGAGGGCGGCATGATCGCGAACAAGGTCAACCTTCGCGCCGGCACCGAAGGTGTGCATATCGATGGCGCCGGAGCGGCCTGGCTTGCGGTCTCGCCTTGCGTTACCACCGGCAACTGCTACGCCGATATCATCGTCGGGTTGCCGGCCAATATTGCCACGTCCATGACTGCAATTACCCCCGGTACCGGCCTTGCCCTTCCTAATGGCGAAACCGGCGCGCATGCCGTCGCGCTCGATGGCTCCGGCAATCTTTGGGCGGCGGTTGCCGATGGCTCGCTGATTCAGTTTGTCGGCCTCACCACCCCGGTAGCTACCCCCACCCTGTACTCCAACATCGGGGCCAGACCTTAGTCCCTCTCGCAAAGCACCGAATACCGGCCCGGGAGCCCAACTCCCGGGCCGTTTTGCATCTTTTTCCGCCTTCGCGCGTCTGTATCTCTGGTAGACTTTGCATGCTGGAGACGTGCGCCTCGAGTTGCCGAAGCCTTTGACGCCCGAAGAGCTTCCGCCTGCGCCCGCGGCCTAGACCGCAACCCCAATGTCCCAGCGACCCTATTTTCATCGAGGGAGCCGTGCGCCTCAGACGCGTAAGCGCCGTCTCCCATCTAACTGTTTTGGTGCCTGCATGCATCGCGGCGGTCGTCTGCCTCGCCTTTCGCATGCTGCACCTGCCCGAGGAGCGCCGCTGTGGCTGAAGAACTTGATAAGTACGAAGAAGATGTAGATCGCATGATCGATACCGGCAAGGAGAAGGGCTACCTCACCTACGGTGAGGTCAACGACCTTCTCCCCGGAGACATCACCTCGCCCGACGAGCTGGACGATCTGATGACCACGATCAACACCCAGGGCATCGAGGTGCTCTCGGGGGAAGGCCGTCGTGAGCGCTCCAGCGAAGACTCAGAAAGCGATGAAGAGTCTGAGGACGTTGAGTTGGATCTCACGCCCGGCATGCTGGAAAAGACCAACGACCCGGTGCGCATGTACCTGCGCGAGATGGGCACGGTTCCACTGCTCACCCGCGAGGGCGAAGTCGAAATCGCCAAGCGCATCGAGCGCGGCCAGATGCGCGTGATGAAGGCCATCTCACGCTCGCCCATCGTCATTCGCGAGATCTCCGCCCTTGGCGAAGACCTCAAGCGCGGCGTGCGCAACATCAAGGAAGTGGTGGTCTTCGATGAAGAAGAGCTCACCGAGGAGATTCTGCAGGCCCGCGTCCGCGAAACCGTCAGCAAGGTCGACGCGATGGCCCGGCACCAGAAGAAGGTCGTGGAGCTCAACGAGAAGCTGGAAGAGAACAAGTTCAAGTCGCAGAAGGAACAGCGTAAGACCCGTTGGTCTCTGGGCCGTGAGCAGGTCTTCGTCAACCGCATCGTTCGCGAGCTGAAGTACACCAACGGCGAAAAGAAGCGCCTGCTGGACAAGGTCAACAAGACCGTCGAATCCATGCGTTCGCTTGAGCGCCAGATCAAGTCGCTGGATACGAAGTTCGAGGCATCCCGTTCCGAGGAGCTCAAGAAGGAGTACCGCCGCCAGCAGAAGAACTGCCGCGCCGATCTCGAGCGCGCGGAGCAGGAAGCCGGCCTCACCGTGGAAGCGGTGCGTAAGACGCAGCGCGAAATGATCCAGGGCGATATGGACGCCGAGAAGGCCAAGCGCGAGCTCATCGAAGCCAACCTTCGTCTGGTCGTCTCCATCGCCAAGAAGTACACCAATCGCGGCCTGCAGTTCCTCGATCTCATCCAGGAAGGCAACATCGGCCTGATGAAAGCCGTGGACAAGTTCGAGTACCGCCGCGGCTACAAGTTCTCCACCTACGCCACGTGGTGGATTCGTCAGGCCATCACCCGCGCCATCGCCGATCAGGCCCGCACCATCCGCATCCCGGTGCACATGATCGAAACCATCAACAAGCTCATCCGCACGTCGCGTCAGCTCGTGCAGGAGCTTGGCCGCGAAGCGTCGTCCGAAGAGATCGCCAAGCGCATGGATATTCCGGTCGCCAAGGTCCGCAAGGTCCTCAAGATCGCGCAGGAGCCGATTTCGCTGGAAACTCCCATCGGCGAAGAAGAAGACTCGCACCTCGGCGACTTCATTGAAGACCGCATGGCTGTGTCGCCGTCTGACGCTGTCATCTCGGTCAACCTCAAGGAATACACCTCGCAGGTGCTGCGCACCCTCACCCCGCGCGAAGAGCGCGTCATCAAGATGCGCTTCGGCCTCGAGGATGGCAGCGAGCACACGCTGGAAGAAGTCGGCCAGAGCTTCCAGGTCACCCGTGAGCGCATCCGCCAGATTGAAGCCAAGGCTCTACGCAAGCTGCGTCACCCCAGCCGCAGCCGCAAGCTCAAGGCCTTTGTCGACGGCGTCAAGGAAATGTAATCAGCAGGGATGTCAGCAAGCGAAGGGCGCGCCAACGGCGCGCCCTTCACTCTTCCTGCGTTTCTACGAGGCGCGTGTCAGGCGGTCCTTCCACCGCAGGATCGGCTGCTCGAAACACCGGAAGCTCAAGCTGGCAAGCACCACGGTACCCACGGCGGCGAACAGCAGCGTCAGTGCGCCAACGTGCGTGCTGTTCGGCATCAGCCGTTGTGCCATGTAGCCGTACTCCACGTGAAACAGGTCGTGGCACACATACGCGCCGTAGCTGATGCGCCCGAGCGCCCGTCCCGGTCCCCAGTGCAGCAGGCGATGGGTAAGGCACGCAGGCTGCAGGCAGCCGAGAATCACCGCCGCCGAAAGCAGGTTCGTCACGCTGAGCTGCCAGGTGATCATGCCCAGGTCGCCTAGGAACGGTTGATGTAGCCAAGGGATATGAAGGTCAACACGGCAATAGACGTAGATGAGCGCGAACGCCATCGCTGCATCCGCCGCCCAGCGCGCCTGCCGCAGAAGCCACTCCCGGCTTCCGCCACGCAGCAGCAGCGCCAACCCTCCGCCGATCAGCAGCGCGTCCAATTGGAAGGGCAGAATGCGAAAGGCGATGTTATCGCGAAACGACTGTTCCGAAACGATATGCGGCGCCCACACGCGAGCAAACGGGAGTACGAGCGCCACCACGCCGCACAGCCACAGCAGCGCCCTGCGCGGCAGGAAAAACACCGCCCAGGGCCACAGCAGGTAGAACTGCTCCTCAACGCACAGGCTCCAGAAGTGCCCCATCATCAGCACCGTGCCGTGGCCGCGCCGTCCAAGCTGCGCCAGTGCAACCAGCTGCCACTGCTCTATTGGCAGTCTGGGAGCGGTAAACAACAGGTGATTTCCCAGGTACGCCGGCCAGAACAGCCAATAGCGATTCCACTGCCAGTGGATCAGTGGAGTTGTGAGCCAGAGCAGCAGAAACAGTCCCCAATAAAGCGGAAAGATTCGCAGGGTGCGCCGCATATAGAAGTTGCGCACGCGAGACGGTTGCTCGCGCGTGTCCCAGAGAATCCCGGTGATCAGGAACCCCGAGAGCACAAAGAAGACGTTTACACCCTCGCCCAGGATCGGAGCGCCCGCATAGTGACTGACAAACACCAGCAGCAGAGCCAGTGCGCGCAGCCCGTCCAGCGCGGGAAAGTAGGTGCGATGCGACGCCGGGGATTCGGGCAGGGACATGAGAGTTCTTTCAAGGTACACGCCGCCCCGCCGGCTCGCCGCGCGGGGAAAGTGAGGTCGCCCAGTGCCTCTTTTCGGTAACTTTCCGGATTGGCCCGGCTTCCCGCCTGAAACGGTCTGGAAGCGGCTGCGTCTCTCCTCTAGACGGCCAAAATGAGCGACAGGGGTGCAGAAGAGTACCCCAACCGGTTTCGGGCGGGTTCGCCGCTCGTACAGCCGGTCGCCTATAATGAAACTTCCCCTTTTGCACAGTGCAGGGCGGAGATCGAAAGAGCAGTGAGGGTGTGGTTATCTTTACCGGAATGCGAGTGAGCGGAAGCTCCTCAAGCCAGAACAGACAGTTTGTGCGCTCAAGCCGGAGCCACTCCCCTCAACATCCTTCCCGGAAGTTCCGCGCCTGTTTGTCCAGCGCTTTGCTTTCTGGAATAGCCCTTCTGCTCGCCGCTGTTTCGTTCAGCGCGCCGGCCGGCGCCCAGGTTTCGGCGACGCCCGCGTTTACCGCCGCTCCGGCGACCCCGCAGGTGCTCTGCCAGACCACCGTAGTCGGCAACCGCCGCATTCCGAAAGAAAGCATTTTGGCGCGCCTGTTCTCCCGCCCTGGCGATCCTTATGACCCCACCGTGGTTGAGCGCGACTTCAACTCGCTTTGGAATACCAGCTACTTTGAAGACGTCCGCATTGAGCGCGTGGATGAGCCCACCTGCATCCAGCTCACGGTCTACGTGCGCGAGCGCCCGACCATCCGCGAAGTCAACTTCAAGGGCAACAACGCCATCACCGTTTCCGACATCATGGACCGCTTCAAGAAGGAGAAGGTCGGTGTCACGGTGGAAAGCCAGTACGACCCCACCAAGGTGAAGCGCGCCGAAGTCGTCCTGCAGGAAATGCTTGGCGAGCATGGCCACCAGTTCGCCACGATCAAGACCGAAGTGAAGACCCTTCCGCCGGCCTACGTTGCACTCACGTTCAACATCAAGGAAGGCCCCACCGTAAAGGTCGGCAAGATCGAGTTCACGGGCAACACGCATCTGACGGCGCGCGAGCTGCGCAGCGCGATGCACTACTCCAAGCCCATCGGCGTACCGCACTCCATCTTCCTGGAAAATCTCTTCCCGCGCACGTTCGACGCCAGCAAGCTCGATGACGACGCCGGTCTCGTGCGCCAGGAGTACCGCAACAAGGGCTACGTCAGGGCAAACACGGAAGAACCCGAAAGCCGCATCCGCAACGCAGGCGGCATCAACCCGTTAACCCTGCGGCCTTCCACCGGCAAGCGCGCTGACATCCTGATCCCCATCGAAGAAGGCGATCGCTACCGCCTCGGCAGCATCACGTTTTCCAACAATAAACACTTCAACAACGCCAAGGCGCTACGCTCGGTCTTCCAGCTCAAGGATGGCGACTGGTTCAACGCCACCCTGTTCGGCAAGGGACTTGAAGCTCTCAAGAAAGCCTACGGCGGCCAGGGCTACATCCAGTTCGTCGGCACTCCTGTGCCCACCTGCCCCGCAAATGCAGGCCCCACCTGCAGAGGCGGCTTTGACGACACCAAGCACCTCGTTTATTTCGACGTCGATTGCAGCGAAGGCAAGCAGTTCTACGTGTCGCGCATTGAGTTCAGCGGCAACAGCATCACGCGCGACCGCGTCGTTCGCCGCGAAATCCTCGTGGAAGAAGGCCAGGTTTACAACCAGCAGCTCGTCGACCTTTCGCTTCTTCGTCTCAACCAGCTCAACTACTTCGACACCCTGAAGGCCGAGCAGGACGTGGAAACGCGTCAGAACGCCGATGCCAGCCCGGACTTCGGCACAGTGGACCTGCTCCTTAAGCTGCATGAAAAGGGCAAGAACTCGATCGGCGTCAACGGCGGCATCAGCGGCCTGTCGGGCTCGTTCATCGGCCTGCAGTATGAGACCAACAACTTCCTCGGTCTCGGCGAAACGCTCAGCGTGAACGCCAACATCGGCGATCTATCGCGCAACCTTAGCCTCGGCTTCACGGAGCCCTATCTACGCAACAAGCCTGTATCTCTCGGCGTGCAGGTCTTCTCCAGCAAGTTCGACTACAACCCGGCCAAGAGCTACTCCATCGCTAACGGCCAGAGCGCCAACCTCACCAACGCGCAGCAGTCGCTGCTGACCAACTACAACCAGTCTTCCACTGGTCTCACGGTGTCTACCGGCACCGCCTTGCGCACCCTGTTCAAGCGCTCCGGCGTGGCCCGCGTCGGCTTGTCGTACTCGCTCTCCAAGAGCGGCATCACGACCTTCAACGACAACACGCGTAACGTCTTCCAGACGCTCGCCTTCCGCTCCGGCATCGCCGGTCAGAACCAGCTTGAAGGCATCATCACCTCGGTACTGAGCCCCAGCTTCAGCTTCTCCACGCTCGACCGCGCCCAGGGCCCGCACTCCGGCCGGGACTTCAACATCGCCGTCGCGGTCGCAGGCATCGGCGGCAACACCAAGTACTACCAGCCGACGATGTCCTTCCGGCAGTTCTACCCGATGAAGGGCCTGCGGATCAGCCGTGAAGGCCACAATGTGCTGGGCATGCGTGTTCTGTTCTCACACGTGGCCGGCTATGGCGGCGAAGTCGCTCCCCCGTTTAGCCGTGTCTATGGCGGCGGCGAAAACGACGTCCGCGGTTTCGACATCCGCGCTTCGTCCCCCTACACCTTCATTCCCACGCGGGTGCTCTTCAACCTCACCAATCCTGACGGTTACGGCGTCACCGGCGGCTGCGTGCCGCGCGACCCGACCCAGGCTTCGCAGGGTTGCGTACAGATCCCGCTGCCCATCTATCGCCTGTCCTCGATCGGTGCGGACACCAGCATGACGTCCAACATCGAGTACCGCATCCCGCTGTTCAACCAGGTCACGTTTGCGCTCTTCACCGACTTCGGCTTGACCGGTAACCTGCAGCCTTCGCAGCTTCGCCAGAGCGTGCTTGGTGCCGACAGCTTCAACTCTCTGCTCTACGGCTGCCCGAACTTCGTCAACGGTGCCTGCACCGGTGGCGTGCAGATTGCCCCACTGTCGCCTGTGCTCAAGCTGGTTCCGGGAACGAACTTCGTGCCCCGCATGTCCAACGGCGCGGAAATCTCCTTCACCCTGCCCATCGTCAACGCGCCGTTCCGTATCTACTACGCCTACAACCCGCTCCGTCTCTACAAGGATCTCCCGCAGGAGCTGGTCACCGACTCCACCACGTTCCGGAACTTCTTCCCGACCACCGGCGCCGGTCAGTTCAGCTATCAGCAGGCACTCCAGTTCTACGGCGCCAACTACCAGCTGCGTGAGCCGCGTAAGACCTTCCGCTTCACCGTCAGCACTACGTTCTAGTCATCAACTCCACGCAACGCAAAGAAGCCCCGGAGAGCCGGGGCTTCTTTTTTGCTGCATTGAGCAGAGCTCACTGCGTCATCACAGGCCCGTTCGTGCTGCCCTGCGCCACCTGCTGAATGATCTGCTGCACGAAGATCACGCGGATGTGGATGCGCTTGGCCACATCCGGTAAAAACTCCGCGACGATCTGACCCACCGGGTCTGTCGACAGCCCTAGCGCGATCCGCTTCGCCGTTGAGGGAGCATTCACTGCCACGCCTGGCACATACAGGTTCGTCAACTCTGCGCTGATCGGATACGTCAGCAGTGTGGCATAGTTCGGCATTGGTGAACCATCGTCGTTCCGCGTCACCACTGTGTGCGAAACCGCGTGCAGAAGGCGATGAACAAATGGCTTGTCCGGCTCCCGGTAGTAGCGCGGGTCTTGGTGTACCAGTGTCGGGATGGCGAACGTGCCGAAAAACTCGCCCTGCACGTCTTCCACCATGCTGTAGCCCGCCAGCCGCCCAAACCCGCGGAACCCTGGTCCATACGCCGTATGCGAGTTCGCGCCGATCTCAATCCCCGAGTACCCAATCACCGTAATCAAGTTGAACGGATCGATCACATCGCGGATCGCCAGGAAGCCTTTTTGCTTCGCGTTCAGTGCCGGTAGCTTGTGCGCAGCCACAATCGGCTGCAGAGGATTCTTCTCGGTGCAATCGGCGTTGGTCTTGTCTTGCCCAATCACCGCGCCGCCGGCTGGAGGCGAGCCCGTGGGCTTGCCGCGCTCACAGGCCGGAGGCTTACCTTGGCCCGCTACCGCCGCACGTTTCTGTTCATGGCCTGTGGCGAGAGACGATCCGTCCGCCGCAACGCCACCCGGCTGCTGCCCACTCTGGGAAGCGGCGGGCAACGCTGGCTGCATGGCCGTCAGCACCACGCTGGGAGCGTCAGGCAGGCTCTGCGCCCGGCAGCAGGTAGCGGCGCAGCAAAGGCCGGCCGTACCCACTCCGAGACTCAGCCTTAGGGCCTGCGCCGGCCAGCCCGCCCTGCGGAAATCACGCATGAACGTAGTAACCCGTTGCAAGTAGGAATGACGCGAACGCTGTCGCGTTTGCCCTTCACTCGTGCGGAAAGGCTGGCGTGATTATTTCTTCAGATGAACCGCACGGAGAGCATCGTCGGAGAACTCGCTGACGAAGAATCCGAGAGCTGCACCGCCAAGCGAGCCGCCGAAGGCCGAAGCGGTGTCGCGAAAGTTCTGGTTGATAGCGGGGTAGTACGTGTAGCCGAGCGCGGCGGAAGCTGCGTAGCCCGTCAGCAGCGCACCGTTCACAGTGCTGTGTCCACCGTCCGTGCGAGTGACCAGCACGCGGCTCACGGAATAAACGGTGCGATTGATGAAGCTATGGCCCTGCCCCTTCACGTAATAGCGCGGGTCTGTGTGGTAGATCGGGGAGAAAAGCGTATCCGTGAACAGACCCTGCGTGGTTTCACGGATCGCCGCGGCGCCCAGGCGCTGGCCGAACGCCCCACGATCCGTGCCGTAGTTCGGCGCGCCGTTCACTACCTGCTCATAGCCGGCCGAGGCGATCATCGCGATGAAGTTCAAAGGCGAGTACAAATCCTTCAGGCCAATGAGGACCTTGTCGTGCGCGGTGATCGACTGCCCCTGCATGCCTGCGGGAATGTATTTGGTGTACTTCGGCGCCACGTTGGGTGTGGCCTGCCCCTTGGGCTGAAACTCCGCGTCGAAAGCGGGAGCCGCCGCGTGCATCTCGGTCGTGCTGGGCGCGTCCGGCAGAGAGGATTCTGACATATCACTCGCTGGCGAAGAAGCGCTCGCTGGCGAAGAGAGGCTACCCGCGTTAGGCGGAGTGTTCAGCGAAGAACTCACACCAGTCGCTTCATTCGCCGTCATCGCAGCCAGTTGGCCAATAGGTTGCGCAACTGGCTCAGCGGTCGCGATCAGCGCAACGGGTGTTGATGCCGGAGCGATATTTGCAACAGGCGCAGAGGTTTGCGCCCCGGCTGCACCGGCAAGAAAGATCGCGGAAAGAGCCACAGGGCAAAAGTCGAGCAAGCGGGAGGTCTTCATAAAATCCTTTTCAGGCAGCCGGAGTAGGGGCACAAAACTTCCCCAGCGTGCTTATCACGGGCCGCATCAGGTTTGCGGGTGTCTTAGGAATGACGCCATCACGCCGCATGTGGTTGTTTCGCCACGCCCTTCGGAGTGCATTACAACCATTTCCGCGGTTACCACATCAGCAACCCACCTCCTCTGCGGGATTGACCACGCTTCACAAGCCGCAGACCATAGAAGTGGATACGGTCGCTAAAGAGGGCAGCTTCCGTCGGTTTCTGCATTCCCGCCATCGGAGACACGCTATGGACAGCCAGGGGTCAAACACGGGCCCCCAGGGCACACACAAGCCTTGGGAAAAGCAACTGAACGAAGCAGGCGCGCGCCTTGAAGAGGAGTTGCGCCGCGTAGTCCGCTACCTGGATGACGAGGTCGTTCCCGAGGTTCGCAGGAACGGCTCCAAAGCTCTTCGCATCGCCTCCGAGCGCCTCCGAAAGCTGGCCGACCAAATGGAGGAGCATCCGGCATCCCCAACCGAGCCGCCAAAGTCCGAGGGCACGGCGTGAACCGCGCGCGATCATGGCGTCGCGTGGCTCCTACAGCCCTCGCCACCGGCTACACCCTGCTGCTTGCCGGATGCCACCACCAGCATCCGGTCGCCTACGCGCCGCTGCCTCCGCCGGTGCTCGCCAGGTCCTCGCATGCGGAGACAGCGAAAACAGACCGGCCTGCGGCACTTCCCACTCCGACCTGGCAACCCACCGTACCTGGAGACCTTGACGCTGAAGCTGCCGCCGCCCCTGAGGGCTTCTTTGACGACTTCCACGTGCGTCCCATCTTCGCCGAGACCGGTGAGGCCAGCTGGTACGGCCCCAACTATCATCGTCACAACGCCGCGGATGGCTCCGTATACGACCAGAACGGCATGACCGCCGCTCACCGCACACTCCCGCTCGGCTCCACCGTGCGCGTGACGAACATCCAGACCGGAGCGCAGGTTCTGGTTCGCATCACGGACCGAGGGCCCTTCGCCCCCGGCCGCGTCCTCGACCTGTCGCTTGGTGCGGCCAAGGTGATTGGCTTGTACCGGCAGGGCATCGCCAAGGTGCGCGTGGAAGCCTTTCCGCACCTCTCCGCCGATCCGGCCGGTCGCTGGTGCGTCCAGACGGGAGCCTTCAAGGATCAGACCGACGCCCTTGATCTCAAAGCAGCTCTGCTGGAGCGCTACCGCACCGCCAGGGTCATCGAGTTCGCCGGTCCCACCGGCTATTGGGTACGTATCGACCCAGCCAGCAAGAGCAAAACGCAAGCCGAAGAAATGCTCGTCTGGATCGGCAACCCGGACCCTGCAGCCTTGCCCTATCTCGTCCGCACGGACTGAGAGCCTTGTAAGTTGTCCGCTCTCCATTGTAAGTAAGAACAGGCTTGAGCGGCTGTCGCGCTAAGAGCAAAGGCCCGCATCTGCGGGCCTCCCCCTACAACGTACAACTTAAGAACGTACAACGCACTTAGTCGCTGTTTCTCCCACCGAACGTCCACTGCCTCACCGGCCCCACATCCACATGCACAAACTGGCTGATCGGGTAGTAGCCGACGCCGCCTGCGGCGAAGCTGAGTGCCGTCTGGCGCAAAAGGCTGGTGGAAACACCCGGAATCTTGATGTCGATCGCCTTGGCCTGCATATGCTGCGAGTTCTTCGCGACCCCCGTGGAGGCAGGCGAAGCCTTGCCGCCGCGGGTCCGCAGAAAGTTGTTCGACCATGGCGTGCGGTAGCCGCAAACGATGTCGATTTCTTTTTTGCCCAGCGTGTTCACGATGCTGTGCAGCAGGTCGAACTCACGCGGGTCGTAGTGGCTCTCTTCCTGGGTACGGTGGTCGCGCAGAAAGTGGTTCAGCTTCGCGATCGCGCTTGGAATGTAGGTATTCCCAACCCGGTAGACCACGTCGAGATCTTCGCCCGTGTGCAGGTGGTGCAGCTTCAGCTCGTACTTCTCGCCCGTGGCGGGGACCACATCCGTCGTTGCCACGGCGGCCGGCGCAGGCAGCACTGAGGCACGAACATGGCGCTCTGCGGCTACAAAACCGAAGGCAGACAATCCGGCAAGAACGAAGACTGAAAAGCTTCTGCTGCGAAGGAAGGAAGTGGGACGGAGGAATGAGGAAAAACGCTGAATCAAGATTCGATCTCCGGAGAGGGGGGTAGAGGTCAGGATCTGGGTCTTACGGTGGGGCAATTCCGGGGGGCCGATCTAGCTCGCCTCGTCCCGTGTCGCTGGATTGATTTTACCTGTTTTTCGGCGAAAAGTGAGGTCCGATTGTCACGGTTTCGTAAGGGCTGACCACCCGAAAGGCGTCTTTGGCATCGCCAGCGCTTCCGTCACTCCCCAACCGTTGTAGGGGCGAACGGTTTAATGCGAAAGGGGACGCCGGATGCGGCGTCCCCCTTCGCGTTGATGGCGACGCCAGACCTAGCCGCGGAGCGACTGCATGGCCTGCTCGATCTGCTCGACTGTAAGGCCCATCGGGCACTTGCCCGTGGCGGTCATCCACTCCGGATCGACGATGGCGTAGGCTTCGTCGACGAACTTCTCGAAGAAGGCCCAGGTCATGGTGTAGTACTGGCCCCAAGAAATAACGCGGAAGCTGGTGGCGTCATATCCGGCCAGCACCACGGCATGGCCGCCGATGATCTTGTTGTTGGCGCTCGGCTCCACGTCCCACACCGGGATTGGGCTCTGGTGCGGGGGCATCATGTACTGCGGCACGTTGAAGCCGATATAGCAGACGCCGCAGCAGTCGATGACCGACTTGATCGTGTTGATGTTCTTCAGCCCCACCTCGACGAAGCCGGCGATCTTGTGGCGCTGGCTGCCGTTGGGGCCGTAAGGCGCGCCGGTGTTCAGCAGGAAGCTGAGAACACGCTGCTCATTGCCGCCGGGGCCTTCGCTGGGTGGAGGCATGGTGACTGGGTTGTAACCGCACGCCTGCTCGTACAGGGCTACGACATCGTTGTCGGGCTCCGTGTCCATGTTGTGCAGCGCATTAAAGCTCCACACCTGCAGCGCGTGGTAGTAGGCCGCGCAGGTGCAGTCGCCCAGGTCGCCGTTCCTCATGATGCCCAGGTTGGCCGGCATGCTCTTGGTGTAGTCGAGCGTGGCGGGAAAGGGAGGCGGCGGGACGTTGGCGGCGAGATCTTCGAGCCGGGGAACACGGGAGTCGTGCGTGCGCGCCAGACGTCCGAGCTTGAAGGTGGTGGGGGCGGCTGCGGCAATGGCGGCTTCTGGAGCGTTGCGGCCGAATTTGAAGGATGGTTCAGGAACTGCGGTGGTAGCCATGATGTTCTTCCTCTGCTTTTGAAATGGGGCGAGCTACCGCGCAAGAAAGGGGGCCGGGCCGGATGACGTGAAACTGCATGCGCAGGCGCTCTGTGCAGGGATAGTGAAACGCGGTGCTGAATCGTTACACCCCGCGCCGGCTTATTCAGTGGTCTCCTACTCCGTCTGCGCCTCGGGCTTGTCGGGTTGGGAGTCGTAGATCTCCTCCACACGCTCCAGCGTATCGATCTCGGCTACTGGCTTATCATCGCGAATTCTGAGAATCCTCGGAAACCGCAGCGCAAACCCGCTCCGGTGCCGGTCCGATCGCATCACGTTGTTGAACGCCACCTCCAGCACGCGCAGCGGCTCGACCGTGCGAAAGTGCCCGTGGTCCTCCAGCGTGTGAGCCTTCAGCCACTCCGTCAGCTCCACGATCTCCGCATCCGTCACGCCGGAGTACGCCTTGCCCACGTTCAGCAGCTCCGGCTCGCCGGACGGCCCTATGCCGCGCACGGCAAAGGTGTAGTCGCTCAGCACCTGCGACCGCCTGCCGCTCCCGAACTCCGCCCCGGTAATCACCACATCCAGCGTCGCCAGCTCGCGCTTCAGCTTCAGCCAGAAGATGCCCCGCCGCCCCGCCAGGTACGGAGACTCCGCCGCCTTCAGCATCACGCCCTCGTTCGCTCGCGCCCGCGCATCGCGGTACGCCTGGTCGATCGCCTCCGCGCCTTCCACAATGTGAACCTCAGAAAGCTTCAGCCGCTGCAGTGCCTCCGCCTGTGGTTCCGAAGCCGCGCCAAAAAGCCCACCCTGAGCCGCTTCCACCACCTGCTTCTCGATCGGCGCCAGCGTTACCGGTGAAAGCTTCGCCGCCACCGCTTCCAGCTTCGCCCGGCGTTCGCGCAGCGGCAGCGGCAGCACCAGCTCACCGCCCTCAAACAGGATGTCGAACGCCACGTACACCACGGGAATCTGCCGCCGCAGGTCGTTGTCTACCTTCTTGCGCCCGATCCGCTGCCCCAGGATCGCGAACGGCAGAGCCTTGCCGGTCGCGTAATCCCAGCCCAGGATCTCGCCATCCAGAATCAGCGGCCCAACGCCCATTCCAGCACCGGCGTCCGCTGCATGCCGAAACGCCTCCTCGATCTCCGGAAAGCTGTGCGTTACGTCCTCTCGGTTGCGCGAGTACAGCGCCACCCGCCCCGGCTGCCCTGGATCTCCGCAGTGAAGCTGCGCCCGCATTCCATCGAACTTGTCCTCCACAAGCGCCAGCAGCGGGGCCGTAATAGCCGCAGATTCCTCGGCGCCGTCCGCAGCCGCTTCCGGCAACTCCGCCTCCACCGTGGGAACATCGGCAAACGCCTCGGCTTCTTCCGGGGCTGCCTCCGCAATCCCCCTCTTCTTCCGAGGCTTCTTCATCGGCTTCGGCTTGGCCATCTTCGGAGGCTTCGGCGTAAACCGCTCCACCGCTTCCTCCGGTGTCT
Source organism: Granulicella sp. (assembly GCA_965198545.1). Lineage (GTDB taxonomy): Bacteria > Acidobacteriota > Terriglobia > Terriglobales > Acidobacteriaceae > Granulicella. The sequence goes on from CBDAPS010000014.1 coordinate 61,375, forward strand.
CCACTGGCGAAGCCAGCATGAATCCCAGCGGATGAAACAGCGTCATCCTCGCCTCTTCGAGCGTCCCCGCAAACGCCCTCTCCGTGGCCCGTGCAAGATCGGCCTCCAGCATCACCGCGTGCCGCACCGCTGCTACCCCCTTGCCGCTGGCGACGGCAATCGCCTCCTCGATCAGCGGCTGCGCCACGCCGATCCGCATGTCGCCCAGCATCAGCTTCAGCAGGTACTTCGCCTCCATGGCCGTCGCCTGCCGCAGCAATCCCTCCACCGCCGCAAACCGGGCTGCCGTGCTTCGAGCCGACGCCATCGCTTCGAACGCGGTGGAAACATCGTCAAGCGCCAGCGTGGCCTCTGCCGGTGCTTTGCCATACGGCGGCAGGAGCAGGTCGAACGCTCCCGCTCCCAGGTCACCATGCCGCCGATAGGCCGCACTTAGTGCCGTATCCGTAGCGCCCGAAATCTCCTTCACCGCGCGCGACAGGATGGCTCCCCCGGCGTTCAGTTTCCGTGCATCGGCCGCCGCAAACGGCTGCCCGGCCAGGTACAGGCAAAACCGGCCAGCCTCCGCCGTCCCCACTGCGCTGGCTGCGGCAATCGCCTCCGCGATCGCCGCGCGCTTCTTCAGCTTGCTGGGCTCCTTGGCAAGCCGGTCGGCAAGGTTGGCAAGTTCGGCAAACAGGACCATGGGCGGGCGCGTCGTCTCCGTCCCTCAGTATGAAGCCATCGCAAAGATTCGTGTTGCGACTGAACTTAAGTCGAACTTATGTCGTCAAAAGAAGAGAACACTGCAAAATCAAGCTTTGCCTGTAAGGTAGGCAGCGAGTCATCTGCACTGCCTGCAGTTGTTTCCGAGGAGACCTCTCCCCTAATGGGCCCCACTTATGACCCCCTGAACCGCCGCTGTCTCTTCATCGGCCCGCTAGGCGCCTGCTCGCTGGGGGCGCTGGCCTTCGGCGTACTTTTGCCCTGCGCGGCTGCCCAATGGCCCACCGCCCCCAGAATGGTGGCAGCCGTCAGCGCATCCGCGGTCGCCGCAGCCAAGCCGCTGCCGGACTCCCCCGGTTTTTTACAGGCGGCCACGACCGAGGCTCCCGCCCGCATCGCCGGCACCGTCTATGACATCAACGGCGGCCTCGTCCCCGGCGCAACGATCACCGTGCTGGACAAGGCCGGGATCACCGTAGGCACCGGGACTACCGACAGCGAAGCGCACTTTGAAGTGCGCGGTCTGCCTCCGGGCTCCTACAAGGTGCGGATCGCCGCCACCGGCCTGGAGTCCTTCGAGTCACCGGTAGTGGTGCTGAAGCCCGGGGAACTCCACAACCTCCCGCAGACCGCGCTGCCCATCGCTTCCACCAACGAGACGGTCAACGTCGTGCTCACGCAGGAGATGATCGCCGACCAGGAGATAGCCGACGAGACCAAGCAGCGCGTGCTCGGCATCTTCCCGAACTTCTATACGAGCTACGAGTGGAACGCTGCGCCGCTGAATGCAAAGCAGAAATTCAAGGTCGCGTTCCGGTCCACCACTGATCCGCTGCAATTTGTCACCACGGCCATCATTGCCGGCGTGCAACAGGCTCGCGGCACCTATACGGAAGACTACGGGGGCGGTGTTGAGGGCTACGCCGACCGCTTCGGGGCACAATACGGCAACGCCGTCATTGGGCGATTCATTGGCGGTGCCATCCTCCCGTCCATCTTCCATCAGGACCCGCGCTACTTCTACATGGGGCCGCCGTCCACCACGGGCCAGCGCTTCCGCCACGCTGTCGCCTTCTCCGTTACCGCGCGCAGTGATCGCGGCCACGATGGCCACCTCGTCCCGAACTACTCGCATATCCTCGGCAACTTCATCGCCGGCTACATCTCGCGTACCTACCACCCCAGCAGCGACAACGGTATCTCGCTCGCGGTTGACAACGCGCTGATCGGGATTGGCGCGGGAGCGGTGCAGGGCCTGACGCGCGAGTTCCTGTTTCGCGGCATCAGCTCCCACACGCCGAAGTACGCCAAAGGCAAGCCCGTAGGGGTGGATCCGGTGGAAGACAAGCCGGCGATAAAGTCGAAGACCACGACGCCACCAGCGCCCGCGACTACGCCCGCGCCTGCGAATCCTGCAACGTCTAAATCTTGATAGTGGCCGTACGTTATGAAGGGCGTCATCCTGAGCGAAAGCGAAGGATCTCCGTAGTTTGCTTGCAGCGTCACGTCGCTCAAAGGTCACCGAAGCGGTGAACCGGTCGCAAGTCCCCTTCCCGAAACGGCTTGGTGCGCTTGCCCCATTCCAAACTCAAATCCAGCCAAGTCGGGTTGGTCGCCACAATCAGCGCGATCTTGCGGTGCCGTGTCCAGCCCTTCAATTCCTTCTCTCGTGCAATCGCACTTACGATCAGATCAAATCGCTCGAAGTACACGAGACGGTTGATGTTGTAGCGTGCCGTGAAGGAATCGGGATCGGCTTTGCGTTTGTGCTGTCTTACGCGAACCTCAATTTCCGTCGTGATGCCGATGTAGAGGCGACGCGTCTTACTCGCAAGGATGTATACGTAAGCATTCGCGGACATAACCCAAAAATCCCGATAGCGAACAGCCTACTGGGATTCTAGAGTTGTTGGAAGTGCTCACAGTGCAGCTTTTCTCCAGGTGCTGGCGACACCCGTGAGAACTACCGAGATCCTTCGCTTCGCTCAGGATGACGCCCTCAAAATGTACGAAGCGTCGGCAAACTCGCGCCAGAAACTACCGCATCAGCCGCAGCGCGAACTGCGCCACCCGCTGCTCTGCGGTCGTCGCCGTGATCGTCCCAAACGCCGCCGCCCCAAAGCTGCCGTTCGGCTGCGCAAACGCTGGCGTATTCGTCACGTTGAACAACTCCGCGCGAAACTCCAGCCGCGACTTCTCGCCGAGATCGGTGCGCTTCACCAGCGAAAGATCCCAGTCGCGGAACGCAGGCCCGCGCACCGGATTCCTGCTCGCGTTGCCGAGCAGGAACGTGCCCACATTCCCGAACGCCGGGTTTTGCAGTTGGGGAGCGAGCGCCGTATTGGCAGTCACCGTGTTGTTGAACCAGTGCGCCGGGGTGCGTAGCTGGCCTGGAAGCGCAGCATTTTGCAGGTAGTTTGGGCGTTGCAGAACAAAGCCGGCGAATGAGTTGTTGTTGGTAGCCTGCGTGATCGTCCCCGGCATGCCGGACTGCAGCGTGACGATGGAGTTCACCGCCCAGCCTCCCAGTAGCGCATTGCCCACCGCGCCCGAGCCAAACCGATGATTGCGTCCTGCCGGCAGCTCATAGACTCCGGAGATCGCCGTTACGTTCGGCATGTCGCCGGTGGAAACATCCCGCTCCAGGTATGGCCGAAAGGTATCGGCCGCAACCAGCGAGCTGGTGTTGGGTGACGACAGCACGGTGGACGAGAACACGCTGCCCGCATCATCGATCAGCCGCGAGTGCGTAAACGCGAACGTCAGTGAAAGGCCGCGCGTCAGACGCTGCTCCACCTGCGCTTCAATGGCGTTGTAGTTGGTCGTACCCGTGTCGTTGCGATATACCGCAACGTTCTGGAATCGCGCATACGGCTTCAGCAACTGTGCCGCAGCGATCGTCGGCGTGTTCAGCGCAGAGCCGGCAGGGAGCTGCCCATAGTACGGGTTCGTCACCTTGCCGGTCAGTGCCGCCGGGTTGGTCAGCCCGGTGGCAAGCTGAGCCGCCGTCAGCTGGTTCAGGTTCGCATCGGGGATGCCCACGTGCACCACGTGCTCCTCCACATAGGCGACCTGGAAGGACATGCTGTTGGTCAGGGCCCTCTGCACGCTGAGGTTCCACTGCTCCACGTAGCCCGAGCCCTCGTTGCGATTCGCCGTATACACGCTCTGCCCAAGACCCGCGTTCTGGTTCAGTGCAATGGGCGCCACCGCTGGTCCATTGGCCAGCGTAAACGCGGCATTCAGAGAGTCCTGCGTCGCCTGCCGCACGTTCTGGATGAACGGGAACTGCGGCACGGTAAACGGAGTCGTAATGCCCGACTGGTCAAAGAACACGATGCCCGAACCCGCGCGAATCACCGTCTTCTTATCGAACTGGTACGCAAAGCCGACACGCGGCCCAAGGTTGTCATAGTGCGTCGTGCGCGCGGAGCGCGAGTTGCCGTTCACTCCCACGTAGTCCAGCAACTGCGTATTCAGATTGAAGATCGCGCCTTGGTTGTTCTTCTCGGTCGAAGGATTGTTGAATGTCCAACGCAATCCAAGGTTCGCCGTCAACCTCGGCGATATGCGCCAGTCGTCCTGCACAAAGTACTCCTGCACGTGGTCGCGAGGCCGCAGCACGGAAGTCTGCAGATCGATCGAGAACGTATCCACCTGCCCCAGCAGGAAACTGGCAAACGCATTGCCGCCCACCGAAGTCGCTGAAGCCGAAGTCTGCGTATCCGTCCCCGTTGTCGTAAACGCGAAAGAGCCCGTCGGGTTCGGCGGCGAAACGGCGTTTAACTGGTACCAGCGGATATCCGCGCCGATCTTGATGTCATGCGCGCCGCGAAGAATGCCCACGGTATCCACAAACTCGTACACGCCCGTCTGGTACTGCGAGAACGTGCTGGCCGAAGAGCCAAGCTGCTGAAAGCCGGTGAACGTAAACAGCGGCAGCGCGTTCGAAAACGCCGCGTTCGTCGGGATACCCGGGATTCCCAGCGCGGCAGAAGCCGTGTTTCCCGCGCTCACGCCGGCCTGGTAATTCGCGCGACGCGTGTAGCCCACCCGGGCATCGTTGCTCAGCCGGGGCGTAAACGTGTGCGTCTCGTTGAACACCGCCTGCTGGCCCAGCACGTTGGTATTGCCCTGCACATTGCCCGTACCCAGCACAGCAGTCGCCGGCAGCACGCCGGAGCCGTCCGGGAACGGCGTCACCGGAGTCTCCACCTCGTTGTAGTACGTGTAGCGAAGGAACGCATGATCCCGCGATCCGTAGGCCCCATCGAAGCGGGCATCGAATTGGTTCTGATGATCACTGTCGTTCGCCGTGCGCGAATAGTTATTCGCCGCACCCGTCGCCGTCGGCATCGGGATGCGCGCCAGCAGTGCCTGCGCTGCCGTATCGAACGGTGTGGTGATCTGGTTGCCTGCAAACTGCTGCCGTAGGTAGCGCCTGCCGGTAAAGGTCGTCGTAGCCGGGTTGTAGATCGTCGAGACACCGTTGAAGTTGCCGCCACGTTCCGCCACTGTCGGCACCGTCGAGAGACGCGTAGTCCCAATCAACTGCTTGATGCCCTGGTAGTCGCCAAAGAAGAACAGCCGGTCCTTCAGGATCGGCAACCCGATCGTGCCGCCGTACAGGTTGCGCCGGTACTCCGGCTTGCGCTGCCCCACCGGCGCGAAGAAATTGCGCGCGTTCAGGTCTTCGTTGCGCAGGTACTCAAACAACGAACCGTGAAGTTGATTGGTCCCATAGCGGGTGCTCACGTTCACCACGCCGCCGTTGAAGCGCCCAAACTCCGCCGAGACGTTGTTCGTCTCCACCGTGAACTCGTCGATGTCGTCCAGGATAGGGAAGAACGCCACCTGCCCCGGCTCCGGCTGCAGCGCCGATATGCCGTCGTACAGGTACTCGTTCGTGCGCGGCCGTCCGCCATTGATGCGCGGCAGCAAAGTGCCCGGAGGCAGCTCCACTCCCGGCGCAAGCTGCGCCAGGTTGATGAAGTTGCGCGAGTTTAGCGGGATCGCCTCGATGTGCGCCTGCGGCGCCGTGAACTGCACATCGCTGGTCTGCGCCTGCAGCACGGGAACATCACGCGTCACTGTGACCTTCTCGTAAACTCCACCGATCGGTAGCGGCAGATCTACGGAGACAGTCTGGCCGACGTTCAGCGTGATGCCTTCCCGACGAAATGGATTGAAGCCATTCGCCTGAGCATCGACGGCATATTTGCCCGGCGTCAGGTTGGCGAAGTCATAGTAGCCATCGCCGCCCGCTGCGCTGTCATAGTGCTGCCCGCTGCGCATCTCCGTCAGCCGAACCTTGGCGCCGGTCACCGCCGCGCCGGAAGGATCGGTTACGCGCCCCTTGAACTCACTGGCAACCTGCGCATGCAGGGAGACAACGGACGCCGTGGCCAGCAGGGCCACGGACACACAAACGGGAAGACGCATGGAGCTCCAAAGGTGTTGAAAGACAAGCGCGAGCGATCAGCGCTGCCGGAGTGACAGAAAACTGTGGGTCGGGCGGCGAGAACCGCCAATATCGAAACTAAACGAATCGAATCGTAGGGTCAATCGGAAGCGCCGAACGCGCGGCGTCCATGCAAAATCCGCAAGGAGCAGAAGCGTACTTCCTGCTTCCTGCTTCCTGCTTCCTGTTTGCTGCTTCCTGCTTTAAACCAGCTCGATCATCACTTCCGTAGCCTTCACCAGCGCCGCTGCCCGGTCACCCTTCTTCAGCCCCATCTCGCGCACCGCGTCGGACGTAATGATCGCCGTGATCTGCTGCTCATCGCTCAGCCGCAGAACCACCTTGGCCAGCAAGCCATCCACCTGCACGTCCACCACGCGCCCGGCAAGCTGGTTGCGGCCGCTCACCTTGCGATAGCGTTCCCGTCCCTGCTCTGGCTCGCTCGCCTTCTCGCGCTTTAGAAGCGGCTTCAGCGCCGCCTGCGCAATCCGGTGATGCCCACCGGGAGTCTGCACGGTGGGAAGCTTCCCCGCCAGAATCCACTGTTTCAACGTCGCATAGCTGATGCCCAGCATGGCGGCAGCTTCACGAGGCTTCAACAGCGGCAACTCCGGCATGGGTGCAATTCTAGAGCATTCGCCTGTTGCGGCTACAGGAAACGGCGCCAGACTGTGCCAGGCACCTGGGACCGAAAGCGAGCAGCCAACGAAGCTCCTTGCTTGTAGACTGCTGGCTCGCGGCATGCATGCGTCGACGAGCTAGGCCAGGCTTGTATCCGCGGCCATTGCTGTCTTCCTCGGCAGCTTCCAGGGATAGGCGAGCAGCAAGATCGCCAGAAGGCCTGTCAGCGGCAGGTAGCGGATGGCAGGCTTGTGGAACTGCCTCGCTACCTCCTCCGTCCAGACGTTTACACCCCGGAACGTTCGGGCTTGTTCCAGGTCGATCGTACGGTCGCTGGCGGCGTGAAAATCGGACGCTCGATAGATCTCCGGCTGTCCGGAAAGTTTGTGCCGCAGAAGGATCCAGGCCGCTACGTAGTCCGATGGGGCGGACTGTTGTTCTTGCGTTGTCATCGAGTCCATCTTGATGGTGTGGATCTCCTGATCCTTCACCAGAATGCCGGGAATCTGCAGCAGCGAAAACAGAACCGTGAACCCAGCCAGCGCAAGCACTGCTGCTCGCGATTGCCTTTGCCGAAAGAAGAACGCAACGGGCAGAAACCACAGTGGGATCGTAGGAACCAGCAGGCGCGGTCCCCACGCCCATCCTCCTCCCCACCCGTACCATGCTCCGGAAAGCAGTAGGTTTACCAGCACCAAAGCAGCACAAAGCAGCGCCCCGGCTTGATCCCGTTTTGCGAATTCCCTCCAGCCGAGCAAGCCCAGAAGCAGCACGGGGCTGAACACAAACAGGCCTTTATCCAGCGAGCCGAGCAGGCGGGGAACGGTATACCAAAGCTGCGCTGGAATGAATCCATGGCTTTCCGCGCCGTAGCCGGACTCCAGAGGGTTCCCAAAGCGAACCCAGTTGAACCATGCGATCACACATCCAATGACGATCAGTGGAGCTGTGAAAAGAACACATTGCCGAACACGCTCTCGTGTCGTTCCCGGCCGTGTGAACAGGTACAGCAGGAACAGCGGAAAGTAGGCTGCATAGACGATCTTCACGAGAAACAACAGGGAAAACCCGATACCGCCCAGAAGGATGGACCTGGGCGCGCCGCGCAGCACGCCGTAGAAAGCCAGCAGCAGTAATCCCATCTGCATCTCTTCGCTGAAGTCATAGCCGGCATACTTCCAAGCCAGGGTTCCCAGCCCAAGAGCCAGTGGAAGAAGCCAGGCAGACCCCCCGGTCACGCCGTACATCCGCACTAACTTGTAGAAGAAGATTATGGTGAGCAGGGCAAACGGGATGTTCGCGAACGAGATCAGAAACCCGGCAAGATCGGAGGCTGGCAGATGGGCAAGGTGCGAAAGAACATCGCTGACCGCGACAAACGGCACAAAGTAGAGCGCCAGGCCGATCCCATACTTTGAGTAGCTCTTTCCCTCACGCCCAATCACGGTAAAACCATCCACGCGAGGGATATCGAGGCGGTGTCGGTCGACGATAGACTGGGCTGTACGGAGGGAAGAGAAGGTGTCGGAAACCTCGAGGTAGCCTTTGGCCGAAAAAAGGTACACCACGAGGCAAACAAGAAGCACTTTCGCGAACATCTTCGCTTCAAACAAGACGAATCTCCAGGGCGCCGCCTTCTCAATGCAATCCGCTTCGAAGGCCGCGCCAGCCTGCCAAAAACTTGGAATACGGTTGGTTTATGTGGTTTAGCGTAGCACGCACCCCACGCTGTGCAGGTCCACACTGCTCCTTATGGCAAGCCCCGAACCCTGCGGGCACGGCATGGAAGAAGCAGACGAGAGTCCATCGCGGTTTCAACCCTGCCGCTTACCACGAAACGTGACCTCGCTTTGGGCAACAATCGCCGGGTGTGTCGCCCCTGCTTCCCGTTCGAAGATGGGCTCACAGCCGGTGTGATCTTCGCACGCTGCCGGCAGATCGGGGCGCGAGGCCGGGTGCAGAGGATGACATTGAAATGAGTTACTAGGGTTACTGATAAGCGCCCGCCTGAGCGGGGCAGTGTGGGTTCTGCTCGACCGATTGTTGCGTAGACTGAAGCAGTTACAACAATGCTGAAAAGCATTTCTGTCATGGGCAGGCTCGTTTTGGGAGGAAGTATGTCGAAGAAGGCCATCATCATTGGCGCGGGTCCGGCTGGACTGACGGCAGCGCTGGAGTTCCTGCGGCGCACCGATGTACGTCCGGTCATCCTCGAGGCTTCCGAGGAGATCGGCGGAATTTCGCGGACGATCCGCTACAAGGGCAACCGCATGGACATTGGCGGCCACCGCTTCTTCTCCAAGAGCGACCGCGTGATGCAGTGGTGGATGGATCTGATGCCTCCCGATGCGGGCGAGGATGCGCCGACGGGGCTGTCGCAGCAAGTGGAGATCAGCTACCAGGGCAGGAAGCAGGTGGTGGAGGTGCCGACCGCGGCGCCAGAGCATCCTCCGCTGCGCGGCATCGGTCCCCTGACCGTTGTCACTGAAACGGAAGAAGACGACGCGCTGGGCAACGAGGATGTCTCCGCGCACGGACACACGGAGACGGTGGTGGCCGCCGAGCCTGAGCAGCAGGACCTGGTGATGCTGGTACGGCCGCGGAAGAGCCGGATTTACTATCTGCGCAAGTTCTTCGACTACCCGATCAAGCTGACGGGTGGAACGATCGGGAACCTGGGGCCGGTGCGGATGGCGAAGATCGGCGTGAGCTACGCGATGTCTCGCGTGCGGCCGATCAAGGAAGAGAAGAGTCTGGAAGACTTCCTGATCAATCGCTTTGGGCGCGAGCTGTACCTGACGTTCTTCAAGAGCTACACGGAGAAGGTGTGGGGCACGCCGTGCAACGAGATCTCGGCCGAGTGGGGGGCGCAGCGGATCAAGGGGCTGTCGCTGACGACGGCGGTGAAGCACTTCGTGAAGAAGGCCTTTGCCGGAAAGCCGAAAGGCGCGGCCGGCAATGATGTCGCGCAGAAGAAGGTGGATACCTCGCTGATCGAGCGGTTCCTGTACCCGAAGTTCGGGCCGGGCCAGCTTTGGGAGCACGTGGCCGACAAGATCGTGGCGGCGGGCGGCGAGATTCGGATGCAGTGGAAAGTGGAGAAGGTCATCACGGAAGGCGAGCGCGTGGTCGCCGTCGAAGCGGTGCATGCCGATGGACGGCGCGAGCGCATCGAGGGCGATCTCTTCCTCTCCACCATGCCGATGCGGGAACTCACGGTGGCTTTGGCGGCAGGCGGGGCGGTTGTGCCGGCGAGCGTGCGCGAAGTGTCCGATGGGCTGCAGTATCGCGACTTCATCACGGTGGGCGTGCTGGCCAACCGGCTGGATGTCAAGGAGTCGGACGGCAGTCTGATCAAGGACACCTGGATCTACATCCAGGAGCCCGATGTGCTGCTGGGCCGTCTGCAGATCTTCAATAACTGGAGCCCGTACATGGTGAGCGATCCGGACAAGGTCTGGATCGGGCTGGAGTACTTCTGCTACGAGACGGACCCGCTCTGGGCGATGCCCGATGAAGATCTGAAGCGCTTCGCGGCTGGCGAACTGGAAAAGATCGGCATCCTGCGAACCAGCGAAGTAACGGACGCCCACGTTGTGCGTGTGCCAAAGACGTATCCGGCGTATTTCGGGACGTACTCTCGTTTTGACGAGCTGCGCGAGTGGGTGGACCGCTTCGAGAACCTGTACCTGGTGGGCCGTAACGGGATGCACAAGTACAACAACCAGGACCACTCCATGCTCACGGCGATGGCTGTGGTGGATGGTGTGGCCGCGGGTGGCGTGGACAAGAAGAGTTTGTGGTCCATCAACACCGAGCAGGAGTACCACGAAGAAAAGGACGCGAAGAAGTAGAGGGAAGGCGGCCGCGAGTACCGCGCTAGTTCTGCCGCCTGTTCGGCTGTGGCAGAGTACAGGTAAGGGATCACCAGCGCATGGACGGAGTACACCCGCAGCAGCTACTGATGCTCGGCCTGATCGCCTTGGTTGCGCTGGTCGCTGCGCTCGCCAAGCGGCTGCGCACCTCGTATGCGGTGCTGCTTGTGCTTGTCGGCCTGCTCGTCTCGCTCGTTCCTCGCATGCCCGAAATCCCGCTGCCGCCTTACGTTGTCTTCTACGTCTTCCTCCCGCCGCTGTTGTTTTCAGCCGCTTGGCAACTCTCCTGGCGAGAATTCAAGCGCGGTCTTGTCAGCATCTCCATGCTCGCCGTGGGCCTTGTCTGTTTCACCGCCTTCGGCATCGCGCTCACCGCGCATTACTTCCTTCCCGGCTTCGACTGGCGCCTCGGCTTCCTGCTCGGTGCCATCGTTTCACCCACGGACGCCGTAGCCGCGACATCCATCGCCCGCCGCGTGGGTATGCCGCAAAGCATTGTCGACGTCCTCGAAGGCGAAAGCCTGCTCAATGACGCCACCGGCCTGCTCGCTTTGCAGTTCGGCGTCCAGCTCATCACCGCGGGCAAGACGCCGCCTCTCGGTCACGCCGCGCTCCAGTTTGTGTGGCTGGTCGTGGGAGGAGCCTTGGCTGGCCTGCTCTGTGGCCTCTTGATGACCTGGCTGGAGCGTTTTGTCGATGACGGCCCCGTCGAGATCATCCTGTCGCTGCTCGCCACCTATGGCAGCTACCTGCTCGGCGATGGCATCCACGGCTCGGGCGTGATCAGCACCGTAGTCTGCGGCCTGTACCTCAGCCGCAAGAGCTCCACCTTCTTCTCCTCGGATGTTCGCCTGCAGGCTGTCTCCGTCTGGCAGGTGCTGGAGTTCACGCTCAACGGCCTGCTGTTCATCCTGATCGGCCTGCAGCTTCCCGGCATCCTGAAGGGCATTCAGGGCATGAGCCACGGTGAGCTTGCGCGGGATAGTGTGATCTTTGCGGCAACGCTCATTGTGCTGCGGCTGGTGTGGGTCTACCCGGGAGCTCAGGTGGCCTACGCGATCCGCACGCGGCTTCTGAAGCAGGTCTATCCCAGGCCCGGCGCCCGCGCGCTGTTTGTGGTGGGCTGGACAGGTATGCGGGGCGTGTTGGCGCTGGCGGCTGCGCTCTCGCTGCCGCTGGTGCTCAACAACGGTGAGCCGCTGCCGCATCGCAATGTCATCATCTTCCTCACCTACGTTGTCGTCGTGGTCACACTCATCGGCCAGGGAGTCACGCTGCCTCCGCTGGTGCGTGCTCTGGGCCTCAAGCCAGGGATCGCTGAGCGTTGCGAAGAGAACCAGGCCCGCGAACTGGTGCTTCAGTCCGCAATCGACTTTCTAGACGGCGAGAAGCTGACTCGCAATGAACAGGAATCTAACGCGATCGGCGACGTGCTCCACTACTTCACGCATCGCCTCGAGGAGTTGCGCACTTCCCGCGAAACGCTTGCTGACGAAGAAGGGGTTGCCAAGGAAGCGCCGTTCCTCTATCAACTCCGTTGCGATCTTGTCGCAAAGCAGCGGGAGCGCCTCATGGAGCTGCGCGGCGAAGCCCGCATCGGCGATGCGGTCTTTCGCACCATCGAGCGCGAGCTCGATCTCGAAGCCGCCCGCCTGGGCACGCAGGTATAACGGCCTCAAATGCAGAACGGCGCCGCATCAGCGGCGCCGTCTCCGTTGCGGTGAGAAACGGCTTATTCGTCTTCGTCGTAGATCGCCGCGCCACCGAAGTGGCTGGTCTCTTCGGCGTAGCCGGGCTCTTCCACGCGCGCGGGGGCATCGCTCTTGATGTTCACCTGCACGTGCGCGGTGACTTCGCGGTGAATCTTGACCGGCACGTGGAACTCGCCGACCACCTTGAGAGGCTCGTCCAGCGAGATCTTGCGGCGGTCCACCGTGTAGCCCTGCTCTTCGAGAGCCTTCGCGATGTCCTGCGAGGTGACCGAACCGAACAGGTGATCGTTCTCGCCGGCCTTGCGCTCGAACGTGAGCACCACTTCGTTCAGCTTCTGGCCAAGCTCTTCCGCGCCCGACTTCTCGCTGACGGACTTGCGGATGGCAGAGGCCTTCATCTGCTCGATAACAGCCTTGTTGGCGGCGGTGGCCTGGATGGCCAGCTTGCCAGGCAGCAGGTAGTTGCGCCCGTAGCCTTCGGCCACGTTCACCACGTCGCCGCGGTGGCCCAGCTTATTGACGTCTTCCTTCAGAATCACTTCCATGTTGACTTCTCCGTAGTGCGTGGCCGCATGCGCGCGGCGGTTCCTTTAGTACTTCGCCGCGTAGGGCAGCAGAGCGATGGCGCGAGCCTGCTTGATGGCCTTGGTCAGCTTGCGCTGGAAGGGAGCGGAGGTGCCGGTGAGGCGGCGAGGAATGATCTTGCCGCGGTCGCTCACGAACTGCTGTAGCAGGCGCACGTCGCGGTAGCTGATCGTGTCGATCTTCTCTACGGTGAACTTGCAAACCTTCTTGCGGCGAAAGAACTTGCGGTTGCCGCCGGGGCCGCCGGGGCCGCCTGCGGGACGGGGAGGACGTGCGCCTGCGGGGCGCGGTCCGCGGTCGCCCTGGGGACGATCGCCGCCGCCCTGCGGGCGATCCTGCGGGGAGCCTGCGGCGGGAGCGGAGCTTGCGGGTGCTGCTGCTTGAATCTCGTCAGCCATGATCTCTTTCCTTTTCCTGATAACTCGTGAGGACTCGTCGGTGTACGTTGTACGTTCTGCGTTGTAAGAGCGTCCGAACCTGCTCGCGTCGTACGTAGAACGTACAACTCACAACGTAAAACTAGCTCTTACGCCTGTGCCGTAACAGACTCGGCTTCCGCGGCGGGCTCTGCTGCCGGTGTTGCGGCAGGAGCTTCGGCGGCAGCCGGGTCGAACGTCGGCTGTGCGCTGCGCTTCACGTGGGCGTCGCGATGCTTCTTGATCTTGGCGACCCGCTTGTCTTCTTCGTCCGTGCGCACGGTGATGAACTTGATCACCTGCTCGTTCACACGAAGGCGGCGCTCCACTTCCGAGATCAGCGAAGCAGGAGCTTCCACGATCAGGAGGATGTAGAAGCCGTCGTTGAAGCGGCCCACGGTGTAAGCGAGGCGGCGGCGCCCCATCTTCTCGGTCGTCTTCACGCTGCCGCCACCCCCGGTGACGTAGCCGCTGAAGGTTTCGACCAGCTTGTCGAGTTCGGCGTCTTCAACATCGGGACGCACGATGAACATGATTTCGTAGCTGCGATTCATCTTTACTTCTTTCTGCGGGTTCTGCCCGCACCTCCCGATGCTCTGGGTAGGTTTGGCTTCTGTCTGAGTGATGAGTGGCTAGTGATGAGAAAGACCTCGCTGCTTCTACTAATCACTAACCACTAATCACTGCTTCCTATTGAACTCATTCATCGCGGCGCCCGGTCCTTCAACCAGCCATCGCTCTACTGCGCGTACTGCCTTGTCCAGCGCCTCATCCAGCTCCGCGAGCTCGGCTTTGCGCATCGGAGCAAGAAGGTAATTCGTGCCCCCGGACTTCACCGGCTTGCCATCCACCAGCGTCTGCTTGCCAACACCGATGCGAACGCGCATCCAGTCTTCCGTGCCGAGCGTCCCGGAGATCGACTTCACCCCGTTATGCCCGTTGGCTGAACCACGCTCCGCAAGCCGTATCGCTCCGAGCGGGAAAGCCAGCTCGTCGTAAAGGACGATCAGGTCCTTCGCTTCGAGTTCCATCTCCTTCAACAGGGCGGCTACCGAAAGCCCGCTCAGGTTCATGAAGGTTTCGGGCTTGGCCAGCAGGACATCATGTCCCATCAGCTTCGTCCGTGCCGTAAGCGCTCGCCCGCGGCGGTTGTTGATCTGCGCATCGCAAACTTCAGCGATGCGATCCACAGCCAGGAAGCCCGCGTTGTGCGGCGTCCAGGTGTACTCCATGCCAGGATTGCCCAGACCGACGATAAGTTTCATCGCGGCGAGCACCCCTCAAGGGTGTTGTACGTTGCACGTTGTACGTTGTACGAAAGTGCCGGCAGGTGCCGAAGCATCGACTTACAACGTAGAACGTACAACGTACAACTCCTCGTTACTTCTTTTTGTCGCCGGCTGCTGCTTCCGGCGCGGCATCCTGCTTGCCCTTCTTGGCAACTTCAGGCTCAGCCGGTCCGGCTACAGGCTCGGCGGCCACTTCTTCACGCGGTGCGGAGACGTGCGCCACGACGGCGTTCTCTTCACCCAGGAACTTGATGTTGTCTGAGTGAGGCAGATCGGAGATGTGGATGTAGCCGTTCATCGCCAGCGTGGTGATGTCCACGTCGATGTGGCCTGGGATGTTGCCCGGCAGGCACTCCACTTCCACTTCATGCAGCACCTGGCTCAAAACGCCGCCCTGCGTCTTCACGCCTTCGGCGGTGCCCACAAGCTGCACGGGCACGCTCACGCGCATTTTCTTGTCCATCGCGATGCGCTTCAGGTCGATGTGCAGCAGTTTGCCCTTGATCGGCTCGTTCTGCCAGTCCACAACCATCGCCTTGCCGTTCTCGCCGCCCTCGATCTGGAGATCGAAGATGGTGTTGTGGCCGGCATCGGAGTGGAGGATGCGGGTAATGATCTTGGGGTCGACGGTGACCGCGACCGAGGGCTGACCGGCGCCATACACAACGGCGGGGATCAGGCCCGCGACGCGCACGCGGCGAGCATGGTTCTTGTTGAAGGTGCCGGTGCGCGGAGTCGCGACAACGGCGTCAATGTTTGTGTTTGCCATGATGGTTTCCTTTCGGGCGAGGAAGCCAGCTTCTAGCCGCTAGCTGTTAGCTAAAAAGTGCGGAAAAACTGACCTCAACTCCGTTCGCGGCGAAGCCGCTGGTTTGGTCTCAGCTAAAAGCTGAGAGCTAGAAGCTAAGAGCTAAAGGCTCTCGCCTCAGGTGAACAACGTAGAGACACTCGTCTCCATGTGAATGCTCTCCATCGCCCGGCCCAGCAGGCCTGCAATGGAAAGCACTTTGATCTTGCTGACTTCCTGCGCGGCGGGCGTCAGGGGAATGCTGTTTGTTACTACCAACTGCTCCAGGCGTGAAGCCTTGATGCGATCGATCGCCGGGCCGCTCAGCACGGCGTGCGAAGCGCAGCCGTAGACGTTCTCGGCGCCTTGCTCCAGCAGCGCATCGGCTGCCTTGATCAGCGAGCCGGCCGTATCCACAATGTCATCCAGAATCAGGCAGGTGCGTCCGCGCACATCGCCGATCACGTTCATCACTTCGGTCACGTTCATGTCGGTTCGCCGCTTGTCGACGATGGCCAGCGGAACTTCCAGCTTCTTCGCGAAGAAGCGGGCCCGCTCTACGCCGCCCGCGTCCGGAGACACGACGGTGAGGTTCGGCAGCTTCAAATCGCGGAAGTAGCCGACCAGTACGGGACTGGCGAACATGTGATCCACGGGAATATTGAAGAACCCCTGGATCTGCGCCGCATGCAGGTCGACGAACAGCGCCCGGTTGGCGCCGGCCGCCACCAGCAGGTCGGCAACGAGCTTCGAGGTAATCGCTACGCGAGGGCGGTCCTTGCGGTCTTGCCGGGCATAGCCGTAGTACGGGACGACCGCCGTGATGCGGGCTGCAGATGCGCGCTTCAGCGCGTCGATCATGATCAGCAGCTCCATCAGGTTCTGGTCCACCGGAAAGCAGGTGGGTTGGACGACGAATACGTCCACACCGCGCACGTTTTCAAGGAGCTGGAAGGCAATCTCCCCGTCGGAAAAGCGCTGAATACGCGTCTCACCGATGGGAACGCCTAAAAATCTGCCGATCTCCTCGGTGAGCGGCCGGTTTGCCGATCCCGAGAAGATCTTGAAGCGCTTGTCTTCGCTAAGCCGGGAAGCGCGCTTACGCTCCGCCGGCCGGGTGCTCGCGGTACCGTTTGGGGTGTACTCCCCCGAACCGGGCCGTGAGTTGGCTCCATCCGTTGAGGCGTCGGCCTGGGCCGCGAGGTCCTCGCTGGTGTTGCCCGAATCTGGGACGAACGTTGGGACAGGAACCGTCCGCGGTGCATCGTTACTCATCGTCAGCGTCTCCTTTGGCTGGTTGACCGGTGGAAGGCGATGGTTCTGGTTCTCTACTGCCGTGGCTCTCGCCGGGTATGGCCTTTTTCTGCCGTGCCGGTGGAGCGTACTGCTTGCACTACGGGTGGTTCCTTCGCAGGTCCCGGAGCGTCTGTTGCGCTGCTCCGGAGTTCTGCACTACTTCTCGTCTGCTTCAACTTGCTCCCGCACATCGGTTGTGGGCCGAGGTACTTGGGCGGGTCTTGCATCCACATCCACTTCGCAGAACTCGTTTCGCCCTGCGAAAGGGAATTAAAAGCTCCCAAACTGCCTGCTTGCGCTCACGTCGGAAGGCCCATGCCTTCAGCGAACGACTTTGGTTGGGCGACCAGGATTCGAACCTGGACTGAGTGCGTCAAAGGCACTTGACCTACCGTTAGTCGATCGCCCAGTCTCTGCCCGGTCTTGGTTGCTTCCGGGCAAACGCTCTGCGACTACTCTACGCAAACATTTGCTTCCAGTACTCCGAACGCGGAAGAGTTTTCGTGAGGAGGGCTCCCGTGCCGTTGCGCTGGACGCGCTGCTGAGCCGCTTGTGCGTCATGGAGGCTGCGATACAGCCCAAACAACGCCGAACCCGAACCCGAGAGAGCCGCATACACGGCGCTGCCCGAACTGCCGGGAACATCACCCACTAAGTCACGCTTGGTTGAACGCAAGGAGGGATGCTGCGCGAAAGCGACTTCTTCAAAGTCGTTCTCAATCCCGGTGCGGACAAGCGCGAGAAGAGGATTCTCGGCCAGATCACCAGTCCTGCTGGTGATACCGGAGTCCGGCCCCTCTTGCACGCTATCCTTTCGGATCAGCTTGCTGCCAGTCTGCACGTAGCAGGCGGCCAGGGCACGGCTCAACTCTTCTAACGTATCCAAAATCGGGGCGGAAGTCAAGGCAGCGACGTTTTCGGCGGCCATCATCCGCGCATCCAGCTCTCGGAACGCCTCCCCCGTGCTCACCCCCACTCCCGGCACCGCCACCACGCAGTGCGTCTCCGGCAAATCCGGCAGCGGAGAAACCTGCTCCCCCCGGCCCAGGCCCAGAACGCTCCCACCCAGCAGAAAGAGCGGCACATCCGACCCGATCTCTTCGGCCAGAAGAAGCCGCTCCGCCCCCGGCAGCTCGCCGATCCCATGCGCCGCCAGCTCTCGCTCCAGCCCCAACAGCGCCGCCACGGCATTCGCCGACCCGGCTCCCAGCCCACCCTGCACCGGCAGCCGCTTGTCGATCTCGATCCGGACCTCGGCCCGCACGCCCATCCGCCGCAGCGCCCCGGCCACCATCTTGAACGCCGTATTCCGCTCCGCGTTTCCCGTCTCGGTCCGAGGCACCCCGGCATGATTCGCCGTCAGGGTAATCCGCGTCTCCGCCGCCGGCCGAGCCTCCACTGTCAAGAGGTCATGCAGCCCTAGCGTCTGGTACATCGTCGCCAGCCCATGAAACCCATCGGCACGAGCCGGCCCAACCCGTAGGCCGAGATTGATTTTGCAGAACGAACGAACGAGTGTAGGCATCAGCGTTAAGAATATCGCCGCGATTCATCCACCGAGTCGACCGATGAAGAGTTCCGGCTATAGTGAGGCGTGGCGACCGAAATCATTGTGACGGATGTGTTTCTGGACTGGTACTCATCGCTCACGGCAGAACAACAGTTTCCGGTAAAGCGCGTGGTCAGTCTGCTGGAAGAGTTTGGTCTGACCCTTCCCTTTCCATACAGCTCCAGCTTGCGTGGTACACGCTATCCATTACGGGAGTTACGAACGCAAGCGGAAGGTGAACCCTATCGCATTCTCTATGTCTTCGATCCGAAAAGACAGGCCGTGCTCCTTCTTGGAGGCAACAAGATAGGCCAGGGCAGTCGGTGGTACGAAGGCGCAATCCGCCAGGCTGAGGCTCTTTGGGAAGAGTATCGTAGAGACATCGGATCCAACGAGGGAGAGCGGTGATGAAGACGTACCGGTGGTCAGAAATTGAACACAAGGGCTCTCCTGAGGAAATCACACGCGCGAAGCAGGAAGCTCGCACCGAGTTCGAAGCACAAAGCTACGCCGCTCTCCAGAAAGCACGCGAATCCACCGAACTGGAGTTAGCCGAAAGATTGGGAATGCCGCGAGCGGACGTACTTGCCTTGGAAGAGCTTCATCTGCAGATTCTCGGGAAGCATCTTCGCGCGCAAGGCGGAGAGCTTAGGGTTCGGGCCATCTTTCCGAATACCAGCTTCGATCTTGAGCCGTCTTACGACGTGACGCCAGAAGACGCCGCTGCCTAGCCGTTACGACAGTTCAGCCGAACGTTAGTCCGCCACCACAACCTCCCCCGGCAGGATCGGCCGAGTCCGCGGAAACATCCCCGCCGCCGCCATCATTCCAAAGCCAGCCAGCAGCCCCAGGTAAACCACCAGCTTCACCCCATCCGTGCCATGCGTCCGCGGCAGCGTCTTCCAGAGCACCATCAACACGGTCTGCGCCAGCGTCACAGACCACACCGTCCCATAGAAGTACCGCCGCTCCGTCCCCTCGCCCGCCGTCGACGCCCCCACACGCGGCAGCAGCCCAGCCGTCCCCAGCGCCACCACCACAGCCAGCACTGGCAGGTACAGCCGCGAATAAATAGGCTGCATCGCCCACCGCCCGGTCGTCACTGCCACCACCAGCCCCACAAGATTCATCAGCGCATAGTTGATCGCCGCGTTCCACCCAAACGTGTAGCAGACGCGCCGGTACAGCGGGTTCGGCCGGTCCTCCGTAAAACGCAGGATGTACGGCGCGGGCTCAGCGCCTGGCAGCTTGCCGCGCAGGGCTGCAATCCCCGTTCCCACCAGGACGCACCCCAGCCACAGCAGGTTCCATCGATTCGCCCGCCCCGCAAACAGGTCGAACGTCAGCGGCCCCGGCGCCAGAAATAACACAAAGATCCAGATCGGCCAGTGAAGCACGCGATACAGCGCGGTATTGCGCGTGCGCATCTTGCGGGCTTCGGCATACTCCACACGAGCAGCCATGCAGCTAATTCATCAGCTTCCGGCTCAGGTACACAAACGTCTCCGCCTGTGTCCTAGCCGTCTGCTTCAGGTCCGCGCCCGACCCATGCCCGCCTTCCGTGATTTCATCATAAAGAAACGGCTCGTGGAACTCTTCCATCTTCGCCGCGAACTTCCGCGCATGCTGCGGGCCCACGCGGTCATCCCGAGTCGTCGTAAAGATCAGCGGTTCGGGATACTTCACTCCCGGCTTCAGCTGGTTATACGGCGAAATCCCCGCCAGGAACGCCCGCTCCTCCGGGATGCTCACTGAGCCGTACTCGCCCACCCAGCTCGCCCCCGCGGCAATCTGCTCAAACCTCAGCATATCCAGCAGAGGGACTTGAATCACCACCGCATTCCAGAAGTCCGGATGCTGCGTGAACTCCACGCCCATCAGCAACCCGCCATTCGATCCGCCTTCGATCCCCAGGTGCCGGGGCGACGTGATCTTCCGCGTAAACAGGTCCTGAGCCACAGAAGCAAAGTCGTCATAGATCCTCTGCCGCTGCCGCTTCAGCCCGGCCTCATGCCACGCCGGTCCAAACTCGCCTCCGCCGCGGATGTTCGCCAGCACATACACGCCCCCGCGCTCCAGCCAGATCTTGCCCATGCTCGGCGAGTAGTTCGGCGTCTCCGACACCTCGAACCCACCATACGCATACAGCAGCGTCGGGTTTGTCCCGTCATACTTCAGGTCTTTGCGATGCACCACGAAATACGGCACCTTCGTCCCATCCTTCGACGTCGCATAAAGCTGTTCGATCGTGTCCTTCGAAGCATCGAACATCGCCGGAGCCGACCGTGCCAGCGCAATCTTCCCCGTGCCCGCATCGCCTGAGTACAGCGTCTCCGGCGCCAGAAAGTTGGTCGCGGAAAGGTAGAACGCCTCATCGAAGTCGCTCGCCGTTACCACTCCAATCGTGCTCTGCGAAGGCACGGGGAGCGGCTGCCGCGTCCATCCGTCCTTGCCCGTTGGCGTATATACATACGCCTGCCCCAGCACATGCTTCAGCGTCGTGATGATCACGTGCGAACGGGTCGAAGAAAGTCCTTCCAGGAACTCATCCGACGTCGGCTCAAACACCACCGTCGGCTTCAGGTGCGCCGGATCGCTCATCACGTCCGCAATCGAGACTGACAGCAGCGAGCCCTGCTTGAACGTCCTGCCTCCGGGCGTTGGTGTCCAGTCCTGCCGAACCTCGATCAGCATCCGCCCGGACATCAGCCCCGCCGGACCGGCCTTCAGTGGCAGCCCAAGCTCCTTCAGGCCCGCGGGAGTCTGCACAAAGTGGCGGCTCTCAAAGAACGAAACGCCCCGGGAAAACATGGTGACCTTGTCGCCCTGCGCGTCGTGCTCCACCCCGCCGCCGGCCGAAATATCGCTCTGCTCCCCGCGAAACACCTCCGTCGAGCTGTCCAGCGGCGTGCCCCGCTTCCACACCTTCGCCACAAACGGGTAGCCCGACTTGGTCAGCGTCCCCGAGCCCCAGTCGCGCCCAATGATCAGCGTGTCCTTGTCCGCCCAATTGATGTTCTGCTTGCTGTGCGGCGAAACAAAACCGCCCTCCACAAACTTTGCCGCCTTCAGGTCGAACTCGCGCGAAGTCACCGCATCCTCGCCGCCCTCGCTCAGGTTCACCATGCAGAACTGGTCGCCGGGATACAGGCAGCTCATCCCGCGAAACACCCAGCTATGCCCTTCCTTCTTGCCCAGTGCGTCCACATCCAGCACCGTCTCCCAGTGCGGCTGCGGGTTCTTGTAGTCCGCAATCGTCGTGCGCCGCAGCAGCCCGCGAGGGTTGTCCTTGTCGTGCCACAGGTTGTACACCATGCCGCCGCGAAGCTGCGGAACGATCAGCTTGTTCGGGTCTTCCGCGATCTTCAGCGCCTCGGCCTGGTACGTGGCAAATCTCGGATCGCTCTCCAGCACCTTCGCCGTGCGCGCGTTCTCCGCCTTCACCCACTCCATCGAGCGCGGGCTGTTCACATCTTCCAGCCAGATGTACTTGTCAGCCGCATCGCTGGCCGCGTTGGGATTCGCCGTTGTCTGCGCCTGAAGGTGTACGCCGTGTACGCCACACGCGGGAATCATCGCAAGAACCAGCGGAACGAAGAAAAGCCCTTTGCCGCTCTGTCGCATATATGCCCTCGACCATGAAAACTTCTGAAGTTTGCTGTCTCCGGAAGTGTATCGCCGAACTCTTGCCCGGAGGGAGTTGCGCCGCACCGTAACTGCCTCTACTGGGCCGGGGTGGAGGTCGTCAACAGAAACAGCCAGCGTCCTCCTCGGCGTACCAGAGTATCTGTGTTCAGCACGACAGGAGGGTCCGGATGGCCCATGCATGACGCGCTCTGCGTAAGCCTATACACAAGAACCGCCGAGTACGTCGAGATCGGCACAACACGGACATCGCTCAGACTGTAGCTCTTGAGCGTACACGCATGCGTAAGGGCGCCAACGACACTATCCCCCGGCGTCACACCTTGCGACGTTATATACAGGAACTCTGGAGCCATAGTGGCCGTCAGTGCTGCGGCATCCTGCTTCTCCCAAGCGTGCATGAATACGTCAACTTGCGCGACGAGTTGATTCTTGAGAGCCGAATCATCGTGTTGCGTTGGTCCATGCGCCTGCTGGGAGATCATTGACGAACAACAAAGCGAGGCGAAAAGAAGAATCAAGTGAGGGTTTTTCATGCTTTGGAACCTTCTGTAGGAATGATCTGTCGACCGCCAAATGAGAACACGATGCCAAACGCGAGCCAGACGAACGCAGCAATCGAGAGCGAGCCGCGTAGATAGAAGTGGTGAATCGTACCGTCACGCAACTGTTGTACCCGCGTCAGATCCATCAGGTGAGTTGGATCGAGAGCTTGCACAGCACGGTTGACTGGCAGCTGTTGAGTCACGGTGAAGGCCGTGTCCGCAAGCAGCAGGCCGAGACAGCCCAACAGCGTCCAGAATACCCATCTTCTAGGAAACCTCGCGAAGCAGCCAATTGCAAGAACGTAAAGCAGCAGCGCGCCGTTCGCGAAGATCGGCATGCGCGCAGCCATGAAATGATCCAATGCCTGCCACATACCTACATAGGTCGCGAGCGGCATACGCTTGATCGCAGGAAGTACACCCAGCAGCATCAGCACCTGCAATCCTGCCAGCAGGCCGGTGAATAGGAGCACCAGGGTAAGCACGATTCGTTGCAGCGTAGACACAGACCCTCCGGCCTCGCTCCTTCAACTCTAAGGAATCCATGCTCTCAGGCCAGGTAAGTCCTGACAAGTCGGCTTAGGGGAAGTGATACCTCATGCCTCGTCTTAAAGAGCAGATTAAAGAGCAGAGGACTTCGGCTCCTGATCGAGAACTCAACTCACCTGCCGTACTTACAACGCGCGATACCGTTTCTTGCCGCTCATCACGAGCACCGTGCCGGCAAGCAACCCGATCCCCAGGCCCGCAATATGCGCCGAGAGATCGATCTCCGCCTTCAGCCCGTAAATCAGGTTGATTCCCAGGAAGATCGTCGCCGACCGCAGAATCGCGCTGCGCGAAGACGCAGGCATCACGCTGCGATGCGCGAACAGGAAGGCGAGCATGCCGCCGTAGACCCCGAAGATCGCGCCGGAAGCTCCCGCGCCCACGCCATCCGGGTGGATATACAGACTCACCAGGCTGCCGCCAACCCCGGCCAGCAGGTAGATCACCAGGTAGCGCAGATGCCCGTACAACCGCTCGGTGAACGGCCCAATCTGGTACAGCACCCACATGTTCATGCCAATGTGGATGATGCCGAAATGGAGAAAGACCGAGGTGACAATACGCCAGAGCTGTCCCTGCTGCAGTGTCAGCGGGCCATAGTCCGCTCCCCAGGCCAGCATCGCCTCCGGCGACGGCTCCATGGCAGACACACCGCTCAGCATCATCGCTACAAAGACCAGGGCATTGATGCCGATCAGCACATAGGTGGCGTACGGCGAGCGAGCGGGGATAACAAGCGTGGCTTGTTCAGGCTGCTGCGGTGAGGCGTTCTGCGGAATGGCTTTATCGAACATCGCGAAGCAAAGGGCTCGCTTCGTTATACGTCATGCGGCTACTTGACACTGCTTGGGTGCCCATCCGTGACAGCGCGTTAGCGTCACGCGTGGGCTAACCACGAACGCCCGAAGATCACCGTGTTTGTCTTCCAAAACCCGGAAAATGGTGAAGCCTTTGTCTTTACTGTTGCGACAGCCTCGGTGGTGAAGAAGGATTCTCCGCCAGTCAGCTCTCCTCCATTCACGTTTGATCGTCGGATTTCAAAGGATTCACCCACCATCCGCGCTGCTCTATATCGCGAAGCATGTGAGCGCCGGGATCAGCTAAAGGCAACTCAAAATCCAGGCCAAGTGCTTTGCAGGCCTTCAGGATGTGCTCGGCGTCCCGCGTTTCGATCTCTTCAAGTATGTCGAACGCCTTGTCATAAACATCAAAGGTCAGTACCTTGTAGTTTCGGCTTTTGGGTCCGCCTCGAAACGTTCGCCGGAGCCGCCTCACCTGTCTCGAGGAAAAGCTGAACCGGTGCCAGCGGCCTAGTACACGCCGGCGAGCGAAGCGCAACTCATCTCGGTCGCAGCGAAATACTTCTCCGGAATTAAAGACTAGCCATGTTGCCGCGGAAACAAAAGGAATGAGTAGAAAGAAAATAGCAAAGCAGGCTACAACCGGGTCGGGTGAAACGTAGAAATCGTGGAGAACTTTTCTATTTGTGGGAAGTAGGCAATAAGCGACATAGGCCGCGCATAACAGAATGAGCGTGCGAGGCCTGAGAGAGGCCCGATGCTCAACAAGCACGACGTCTTCTTTTATCTGAATGTTGTAGCCGCGCTGCTGCACAGATGATTTTTCCTGGCGCTGTTATACGGGGACCTGCTTAGTTTCTACAAGTCGACTTCTCGGTCGTGGTGGCTACTTTCTATCCAGAAACATGACCTCTTCTGCCATGTACAAAAGCGGCCCGGCCCCGAAAGGGGCCTGAGCCGCCATCCAGCCCGACCTAAAAAATCTGGAAGTTCACCTCAACATACAGGTCTACCTTCACCGGCTTGCCATTCTGCGTAGCCGGCCGGAACTTGTACTGCCGCACCGCCTCCATCGCCTTCTCATCCAGCCCCATGCCCACGCCGCGCACCACCTTCACATGCGATGGATTGCCGTTCTCATCCACCCACAGGTACACCTCGACATTGCCCGAGAACTTGGCCTTGCGAGCCTCCTCGCTGAACTCAGGATCGGGCGAGAAGATCAGCGCCGGCGCACGAACCGATCCGCCGATGTGATACACCCCCCCGCCCGTATTCCCTCCCGTCCCTGGCCCCACGCCATTGCCATTCCCGGAGCCAATCCCCGAGCCATTGCCATTGCCCAGCGAGGCTCCCGGCAAACCGGAGTTCGGCATGCCCAGGTTCGCCATGTTGTTGTTCGCCATCTTCAGGTTTTCCTGCACGTTCACCGTCGGCTCCACGGCCAGCTTCGGCTCGATCTTCGGTGCCTGCGTCGGCTTCAGCAGCTGCGGCTCCTGCGAGAACTTCGGCAGCCGTCCCTGGCTCACCGGCGCCAGGTCATGCTGGCCGCCACCGCCGCCCATCTTCTCCGCCTTGATCGCGGGCGGAGGTGGCGGAGGCGGAGTGTTCAGGTCCGTCAGCGTCACCATCTGCTTCTGTGGCGTGGCGATGATGCCCACATGCTTCGCCACCACGAACGCGATCAGTGCAATCGCCACACCGTGAAAGCCGATCGCTGTCCACAGAGAGGCGGCACTCCGCCGCGCCTTGCCAATTTCCACGAACGCAAAAGGCTGCCGCGCCGCCGGCATCGTTAGAAGCTCTGCCGCCTGCGCCATCTTCGCCAGCAGCCGCTGCTCCAGCCCATGGGAAACCGGCTGCGTGCCGCGCTCCTGCAGCGCCCGGTCCAGCGCCATGCGAAACGCCGCTTCATCCTCGGGTCCAAACGGGTTGTTATTTGTGGGTGTCGTCATCGTCATTCTCATTGCCTGCGCTCCTTTTGCCGCTTCTGTTAGCGGCAAGGAGCGCCTGGCTGGCTTAGCCGGTGGCCACTCCTTGCCTCGTGATGTTGCTGCTGCCTCGCTTCGCCTGCACTGCCTGCCACTTCGCCCGCAGTTCCGCTCGCGCGCGCATCAGCCGCGTGCGCACGGTTCCTTCGGGCAAGCCCATCACTTCGCCGATCCGGCGTGAGTTCATCTCTTCCAATGCGGAAAGCACCAGCGGCTCGCGCAACTCCTCTGCCAGCTCGTCGATCCACGCTTGTAACAAGGCCCGCTCATCGCCTTCCGCCACCGCCTGCTCCGGCGTCGCTCGCTCATCGGCCAGGCGATACTCCACGCCATCCTGGGCCGTCTCCGGGCGAGCGTTCTTGCGATCCAGCGCCGTCCGCCAAACCACCCGGGCCAGAAACGCCCGCTCGTCGGCCATGCCGCGCCAGCTTTCACCGCGATACAGCTTTAGCAGCGCATCCTGCACGGCATCTTCAGCGTCCTGTGGATGTCGCAGGACGCCCGCCGCCACGCGAAACAGGAACCGCGCATGCTCGCCCACGATGCGCGTAAAGAACGCATCCCGTGTCTCACTTCCCGTTGCTGTTTCAGACCGGTCCGGTAGCCGCATCGTGCCCCTTCACTATCCAAGACCACGCCAGCAGCCAAAGTGTTCACGCCAGCCGAGGTTTTTTAAGCAAAGCAATCGCTGAACACATACGGGATCTGGGTGGCCCACTCATGACGCGGTTTCTCGCGGCATGCGTGGGCTCCGCCGGAAGGCAGTCGAAACCCTCTCTCGGCCGCGGAGGGATGCTAGTGTGCGTCTAACTCAATCTTGCCCACGATCCGCGGAGGCCGCTTCAGCAGCAGCACCAGCGGCAGCAGGCAGGCAAGGATGTACGCGAACATGCGGTACTGATCCATGTACGCCAGCAGTGACGACTGCCGCTGAATTTGCCCATAGAGCAACGACATGCCCGCAAAGGTGCTGTCGGCCGCGGCGCCGCCTCGCACCGAACCCATCGCCTGGGTGGCGTGTATCACCAGCGGATTCGACGCGGAAAGATTTGCCGCGATATAGGTCTGGTGAGTCTGCTGCGCGCGCTGCAGCATGGTGCTGGAAAGCGCGATGCCGATGCTGCCGCCTTCATTGCGGACCAGCGCGTAAATGCCCGCGGCGTTGCTGCTCTGCTCCTTGGGCAGGAAGCGGAACATGATGGTGCTCAGCGGCACGGTCGTAAGACCGAGCCCAAGAATCTGCACCACGCGTGGCCAAACAAGGTTGTGCTCCGCGACGTCGAGATTGCCCAGCGAGTACCACCACGTTCCCACCGTGATGGTGATGATGCCAAGCGCAATCATGCGCCGCGCGTCCGTGCCCTTGCTCAGCAGCCAGCCAACAAACGGCACCTCGATCATCGTCACCAGCCCGGCCGGTGAAACCGCCAGCCCCGCCGTGGTGGCGTCATAGCCCATCAACTCTTGCATGTACTGCGGAACCAGAAAAGTTGTCGCATAGAGCGCCGTATAAAGCCCCAGCACGATCGCGCAGCAGAAGAAGAAGTTGCGCTCCCTCAGCAGCCGAAGGTTCACCACAGGATTGTCCGTGTGCAGCTCCCAGAAGATCGCGCCGAGAAGGCAGGCCGCCGCGATGATCGCGCTCCACGTGATGAACGTCGAGCCGAACCAGTCCAGCTCCTGCCCGCGATCCAGCACGATCTCCAGCGACGCCAGTCCGATACTGACCAGCGCCAGCCCGGTGCCGTCGATGCGCAGCTTCTTGCCCTTCTGCGCCAGCCGCGCCAGCACCAGGTGCGGAGGATCCTGCAGCACCATGCGCGTAAAGAACGCGCATAGCAGACCCACAGGAATGTTGATGTAGAAGATCCAGCGCCACGAGTAGTTATCGGTAATCCATCCACCCAGCGTCGGCCCAAGTACCGGCGCGCACAGGATGGCCACGGTGTACACCGCCATCGCCATACCGCGCTTCTCACCCGGAAACGCATCTGCCAGGATGGCCTGCACCGAAGGCTGCAACCCACCTCCCGCCAGCCCCTGCAGAATGCGAAAAATCACCAGCGTAGCCAGTGTCGGCGCCAGTCCGCAGCACGCGGAAAACACCGTGAACATGACTACCGAGATCATGTAGAAGTTCTTGCGGCCCAGCACGCTGGAAATCCAGCCGCTGATCGGAAGGATGATCGCATTGGCGACCAGATAGCTCGTGAGCACCCATGTGCTTTCGTCCTGCGACGCCGCAAGCGAACCCGCAATGTGCGGCAGCGCCACGTTGGCGATGGAAGTATCCAGCACCTCCATGAAGGTGCCCATGGTCACCACCAGTGCGATGATCCACGGGTTGAAAACTCGCGCCGGCGGAGCAAAAGCAAGGTCTACTCCCGGCTCAAACTCCGGTGCGCTGGGCGCAAGTGAGGACTCCGCGCGATCTAGTGTGGCTTCGGCTGACAACGAAAAACCCTTCTCCAAGCATTAGAGAAACATCACGTGGCGAAGGATTCGTTTTCCGCCCACACGTTCGAAAAACGGCCTGTCACCAAAGCGGAAGAGCCGGGCAGAAGCCCGGCTCTTCGCAGTGATGAGGTCGCAGTCTTAGTGTGCGATCTCGTTGGCGTGGATGAACTCAGCAACGCGATCATGCAGGCCCTTCAGCGCATCCGGGTTCACGTAGACCATGTGGCCGGTCGGGAAGAACTTGTACGAGATATTTTGCTGAATTTCAGGCGGCAGACCGAGGTGCTTCATCTCGTACTCGGCGCCGAAGTACAGTGTGCCGAGATCGAAGTAGCCGCCCATCAGCAGCACGTGCATGTGGCTGTTCACCTTCATCGTGTAGGAAAGGCCATCCATCACGTTGAGCGTGCCGCCGCCGCCGCCCCAGCCGCGGCCGTGGTTCATGTCCCAGCGGAAGCCTGGCTCGCGTGCGCTGGGCTTGTAGGTCATGTTCTCGCCGAAATGGAGTGTGCCGTGCGCGTACTCGTTCTGTGCCGCGAGGATCGCCGAATCGACCGAGTCCGTGAACGGATCGTACCCAACGCCCGCGTCAAGCGGGTTCATCACCGGCCCTTCATAGCGTGAGTCAAGACGGCCGGTGGTGATGTTCGCCGAGTCCTGCAGCCATTTGGCGAACTGGCTGCCGGTCATGCGCAGGTTGGCCTTGAACCAGAGCGCCGCCGGGATGCCGGTGTAGCCCTCCAGCTTCGCCGCGACGGCCTGCTTCTTCTCAGGGGTCAGGTCGGCTCCCTGCGCAAGGGCGGAGGCGTACTCGCCAAGCGAGAACTGCTCCACCTCATGCAGCCACGGCTCCAACTGCGCAGGTGCGCCGGCAACCTTGTGGTGGTACCACGCAGTGGCTGCAAAGCTCGGGAACGCGAGGAAGTAGCCATTCTCGGTGCCGGGACTGGAGTCCGAACTGTCCGCCGAATCATTGAAGTTCAGGATCTGGCTCAGGAACACGACGCCGTTCAGGTCCACGCCACTGCGCTGCAGCGCAGCACAGAGCACGGCATCGCGCGTGGTGCCGTAGCTTTCGCCGAAGAGAAAGCGCGGCGAGGTCCAGCGGTTGAACTTGCTCAGCCAGCGGCGGATGAAGCGGTCGAACGCGGCCGCATCCTGGTCCACGCCGTAGAAGCTGGCGAAGGCGTTCTTGCCTTGCACGCGGCTGTAGCCGGTGCCGGGAGCGTCGATAAAGATCAGGTCAGCGGCATCGAGCAGCGATTCGGGGTTGGGATGGATCTGGTAAGGTCCGCCGGAAGGATGCGCGAGATCGGTTAGGTCGACCTTGACCGGCCCGAAGCTGCTCATGCGCAGGTACATGGTGGCCGAACCCGGCCCGCCGTTGTAGATGAACATCACCGGGCGGGTGTGAGTGTCCACTCCCTTGGCGAAGTAAGCGGTGTAGAACATCCGCGCAGTGGCGGGCTGATCTTCGGCTTTCGCTGGGATATCAAGCGTGTTGTCGGGCAGGTACTTGCCGTCCAGGCCGATCTGCGCGTCCTGCGGATCGCTGGCGCCCACGGTGATCAAGCCGGCAACCGTGGTGTAGGCGATCGCCTTGCCGCCTACTGTGACAGAACCTTCGCTGGTGGCGTCGGCAGGCAATGACATCTGACGGCGTTCCGCTGCGGGAGCGGGCTGCGTTGTGGTTGTGGTGGTCGTGCTTTCGGGGGCCGGCGGGGCTTCCATTTGGCCGCGACGGCCTTGTGCGCCTGCACTAACGGCGGCTAGCGTCATCAGAGACACCACGGCCGCGAACCTGCTTCTTACCAGCATGCTTCACTCCTGTAACTACGTTGGGAACTGCGGGGAATACATTCATCGTACTGCAAACTTCGACCAATCCAGCCCGCAAACCCGCTACTCCCTGCGTTGAACCCGGCATTTTGCAGAATCTCTGCCGGGAGTATTCTGGGGAGCAAGGGGCGGTGAACCGATGCAGGAACGGGACCTTTTCGACGAGCAGCGGGAAACCAAGACCCACACGCTGACCTGCCCAAAGTGCAACCAGCCGGGCGAGTACCAGGTGAACTGGATGGTCCGCCGGAAGAAGGCTCGCCTGCCGGGTCACGCCGATGACCAGGCCCGCGCCCAGTTTGCCAAGGCGCAAAGTTACATGGTTCGGCTGGACGACATGCTGGCCTGCAAGAACATTCGCTGCCGTAAGCGGTTCGAGATCGAGGGCCTGCAGTCGCTCGCGTTTCTACAGGAAGCGCCAAACACTCCGGTGGCCGACCGCGAAGCTCGAATTCGGGCGGCATTCGGACGCCGGTAGCGCTGACGCAAAAGCGTGCTATCCTACCTCTGCGCAGGTTTTGCGCAGAGCACCGCGGGCAGATGACTCCGAATGGATTCGAGTCTGGCCAGAGACCGCGGGTGCCGATTCCTTCCAGCAACGAGCAAAGTTCGCTCTCCGGCTGGTTGCTCTGGCTAGACGGCCGTTTCTTCCACCTGCGGATAGCAGGATCGGAATGTGGAACTGGCCTCGCCGTGCAGCAGCGCCAAACATGCCGAAGACTTCCCAAGGGAACAACTCGCAAACAACGCTGATACCCGAATCCATGACGCCTGTCGCGCCTGTCTCTCGACAAAACGACGCGCGTGTCTGCTTTCGCTTTTGTTGTTCACCCTTTCTTAAGGATTCCTTTGTCTACCAATACGCTCACTCTTGATTCGATTTTGAACCCCGCCCCACTGACCCTCTCGCGCACCATCACCGCAACCGACGAGTCTGCCAAGGCGCTGCACTTTACCGACTTCGAAATTTCCGACTCTCTGAAGGACCGCCTGACCAAGGCCGGTTTCGTAACCCCCACGCCAGTGCAGGCAGGTGCGATTCCCCCGGCGCTGGAAGGCGATGACATTCTCGCTACCGCGTCCACCGGCACAGGCAAGACGCTCAGCTTCCTCATCCCGATGATCGACCGCATCGAGGAGATCTCGCAGCCCTCCGGCAAGGGCAAGAAGAACCCGATCCTGGCGCTGATCCTGCTGCCCACTCGCGAACTCGCGATGCAGGTGCTGGAGAACTACCACAAGGTTTGCCCGCAACTGAAGAACGATGCCGTGCTGGTATGCGGCGGCATGAGTGAGAACAATCAGCTCGACGAGCTTCGCCGCGGACCGCGTCTCGTGGTCGCGACGCCGGGCCGTCTGGAAGACTATCTCCGCCGTAAGGCGATCTCGCTCAAGGACGTCGACATGCTCGTCCTGGACGAAGTGGACCGCATGCTGGACATGGGCTTCCTGCCCGCAATCAAGCGCATCGTAGCCGCGCTTCCCAAGGACCGCCAGACGATGTGCTACTCCGCGACTCTCGATGCCAACATCCGCGAGATCGTCAAGGACTACGTGCAGAAGCCGGTTCGCGTGGAGATCGGTCAGACCTCCAAGCCTTCCGACCGCGTGGAGCTTCGCGTCTACACCGTGATGCAGGACCAGAAGCTTTCGCAGCTCGACAAGATGCTTGCCGAAGAAGAAGGCACGTATCTCGTCTTCTCGCGCACCAAGCATGGTGCGGATCGCATTGGCCGCAAGCTGGAAAAGCTGGGCCACAAGGTGGAGACCATCCACGGCGACCGCTCGCAGAACCAGCGCACCGCTGCCCTCAAGAAGTTCTCCGAGGGCAAGGCACGCGTTCTCGTGGCGACGGACGTAGCGGCGCGCGGCATCGACATCCAGCACATCGCGCATGTCGTGAACTACGACATGCCGAACGGTTCGGACGACTTCGTTCACCGCATCGGCCGCACCGGCCGCGCGGGCAAGACGGGTGTAGCCACCACGTTCATCACCCCGCTGGAAAAGAGCGACGCCCGCAAGCTGGAGCGCGAGCTGAAGATCCAGTTCGATTGGCGCGTGGCCGACAAGAACCTTGCCAAGGAAGAGCGCAACAAGCCCGTTGAGCTGAACGTGAAGGCCGGCGACGACCTCAGCGCGCTGCTCGCGATGGAGTCGCGCTCCTGGAAGGACGGCGATGCCCCTGCAGGCGAGCAGGCTCACGCTCCGCACCATAAGCGCAGCTCCAGCGACGGCCACGGCCGTCCGCACTCCGGACAGCGCGCTGGTGGCGGACGCCCGGGCGGCTCGTCGGCTGGCGGACGCAACGCCGGACGTCGTCGTACCAGCGGCGGTGGCGGCGGCAACCGCGGACGTTAAAGCTCAAGGTTTACGTTGTACCGAGGAGGTCCGGGCTCAGGCTCGGGCCCCCTTGCTTTTGCAGCGCTTTGTGACGACACGCGCCCGGGCGCAACGCCGGGCAGCATAGTGAATCTAAACGAACATGAGTATGCAGACGCGCGCCTTGGGTAAGAGTGGTTTGAGCATTGTGCCGGTAGTCTTCGGCGGCAATGTGTTTGGCTGGACGGCGGACGAGCCGACCTCGCACAGGCTGCTGGACGCTTGGGTAGATCGCGGGTTCGATGCGATCGATACCGCCAATGTGTACTCGGCGTGGGTGCCCGGCCACAAGGGCGGCGAGTCAGAGACGATCATCGGCAACTGGCTGAAGCGGAGCGGCAAGCGTGACAAGGTGAAGATACTCACCAAGGTCGGCATGCAGATGCCGGACGGTGGCAAAGGCTTGCGCAAGGCCTACATCGTCAAGTCCGTGGAAGAGTCTCTGCAGCGGCTGCAGATCGATACGATCGACCTCTACCAGTCGCACAAGGATGATGAAGAGACCCCATTGGAGGAAACGCTCGGGGCTTATCAGGAGCTGATTGAGTCCGGCAAGGTTCGCGCTATCGGTGCTTCCAACTACAAAGGAGCACGGCTAACGGCGGCGCTGGAAGCCGCCAAAAAGAACAACCTGCCGAGCTACACAACGCTCCAGCCTGAGTAC
This sequence comes from Granulicella sp., assembly GCA_965198545.1. Taxonomy (GTDB): domain Bacteria; phylum Acidobacteriota; class Terriglobia; order Terriglobales; family Acidobacteriaceae; genus Granulicella. The sequence continues at coordinate 94,543 of CBDAPS010000014.1, forward strand.
AACCTCTACGACCGTAAGGACTACGAAACGGATCTCGCACCGGTGGCAGAGCGTTTCAGCCTGGGTGTGATCCCTTATTACTCGCTGGCCTCCGGCTTCCTCACGGGCAAATACAAGTCGGTCGAGGACACCAGGGGCAAGACTCGTGGCGCGCGTGTGTCCAAGTACTTCGATGAGCGCGGGCAGCGCATCCTGGGCGCTCTGAAGGCCGTGAGTGATGAGACTGGGGCGCTGCAGGGTCCCGTGGCGTTGGCATGGTTGCTGGCGCAGCCGACGATCACCGCGCCGATTGTGAGTTCCACCAGCGTGGATCAGATGGAGGCGTTGTTCGCTGCGGCGGAACTGAAGCTGAGCGAGGCACAGGTCAGTACCCTGACCGAAGCCAGCGCGTACTAACAATTTCGAACATAAGAGAGCGGGCGGCTCGTAATGAGCCGCCCGCTTTGTTGCTGCGTACCTGCTACTTGAGTTCAGCGATCTTCGCCTTTGCGGCGGCGATGGCTTCGGCAGCCTTCTCGGGGCCGTAGGCAACACCTTCCACGGTGATGATGGTAATGTCCGTGATACCAAGGAACGTGAACACATCCTTGAGGAATTTCTGCTGGTGATCGAACGGCTCAAACGGCGAGCCGGGACCGTAAAGACCGCCGCGCGACGAGAGGATGACGACCTTCTTGCCGCCGCACAAACCTTCCGGACCATTGGCTCCATACTTGAATGTCGAGCCGGCGACGCAGATGAGGTCAACCCAGGCCTTGAGCTGGGAAGGGACGCTGAAGTTGTACATCGGCGCGCCGATCACGACCACATCCGTGGCGAGGAACTCGGCCAGGATCGTCTTGCCGACTTCCAGTTCCTTCTGCTCGGCGGGGCTCAGGTGCGCAGGTTCTGCGCCGTGCAGGCGCAGCACGGCTTCGTAGTGGTTCAGCGAGTCCTTGACCAGGTCGCGGTAGGTGTACTCCGCGCCGGGGTGGAGGGATTTGAGCTTTTCGGCGGCTTCTTTGCTCAGCGGACGGCTTACTGACTTCTCGCCGGCCACGCTGGAATCAAGGTGCAGGATCTTCATGGGAGGTTCCTCTCGGGAAGCAGCGGCTTGGCTCTGAAGGTCTGCCGCGCGTCCTGAAGTTACTATAAGTAAGTGGCTGGCGGGCCGCTAGTAGGCACTTTGAAGTAACCGCTTGGTTTCAACGAAGCTTCACAAAGGAGGTGCGTTATGGGAACAGCAATCGCTGTGCAAGAGGTGAAAAGCACCAGTCCCGAAATCCCGATGGGATGCGGCATGGCAGGCTTGCTGGAAACGCTCACGCGTCCGTGGATGCTGCACATCATCTGGCTGCTGAGCAAACATGGCCCCATGCGTTTTGGAGCCCTGCGGCGCGGTGCTGATGGTATCTCGGCAAGAGTCTTGACCGTTCGGCTCCGAACATTGGAGCAGAAGGGCTTCGTTCGCCGCGAGGTTCGCAACACCAATCCACCGGAGGTCACCTACATCCCCACCTCGCAGATCCGCGACATGCAGAAGGTAATGGAGATGCTGCATTCGTTCAGCGAAAAGTGGCGGGGCAAGACCTCGGCGAACTAACCTTCCGGCTCGAGGGCATCGCCACTGGTGCGCTAGCCTAGCGAGATGGCCGCCACACCACATCGAGTTGAACCGCCGCGCATCCCTGCGCTCTCCGTGGCGCAGCAGCGGGCCGCGGTTGAGGAGCAGGCACGCCGCACCGGCGTCGAAGCTCGTGAGCGCCGCAGCATGGTTCGCGGGCTTCTCATTCTTGCCCTGCTGGTCCTGGCGCTGAGCATCGCCCGTGCCGGCCTCGACCGCGTCTTCCCCCACGGCTGGTGGCGACCATGAGCGAGCTTGCCCCAGTCCTCGTCATTGCCGGCCCCACCGCCAGCGGCAAATCCTCCCTCGCGCTCCATCTCGCCGAGCACGTCAACGGCGAAATCCTCTCCTGCGACTCTGTCGCCGTGTACCGGCATCTCGACATCGGCTCCGCCAAGCCGGGCGCCGCTGATCGCGCCCGCATCCCCCATCACGGCCTCGACCTCTACGATCCCAACGAGTTCTGCACCGCCGGCGACTACGCGCGTGTGTGCCGTGCCGTCCTTGCAGAAATCCTCTCCCGCAATCGCATCCCCATCATCGCCGGAGGCACCGGCCTCTATCTCCGCTCGCTGCTTGAAGGGCTCGCGCCCGCGCCGCCCCGTGACGAAGCCCTCCGCGATAGCCTGCGCGCGCGAGCCATCCGCCGCGGCCCGGCATCGCTGCACCGCCTCTTGCGCCGCTTCGACGCGAAAGCCGCGGCATCCATCCACCCCAACGACACACCCAAGCTTATCCGCAGTCTCGAAGTCACTCTCGGCGCCCGCCAGCCCCAGACATCGCAGTGGCTGGCGGGTCGCGATCCCCTGCAAGGCGTCCGCATCCTCGCCATCGGCCTCGATCCACCTCGCGACGCCCTCTACGCCCGCATCAACAGCCGCGCCAAAGCGATGTTCCAGCATGGCCTGCTCGAAGAAACGCAAAGCGTCATTGCTCGCTACGGTCCTGAATGCGCCCCGCTTGGCTCGCTCGGTTACGCGCAGGCAACCGCCGTCCTCAAAGGCGAACTCCCTCTGCCCGAGGCCGTCGCCGCCGCCCAGCAGGGCCACCGCAACTACGCCAAGCGCCAGCTCACCTGGTTCCGCAAGCAGCTCCGCACCCTGCCGCAGCCCACCCTCACGCACTGGCTTGATTCCTTCGGCGACGCCCCGGTTCTCCAGGCCGAAGCCCTTCAACTGGCGAGCGCTTTCCTGCAGGCTCCCTGAGCCTTCCACTACACTGTGACCACCTCAGTCCCACGGAGCCATCATGGCGCAAAACCCACCAGGGCACAACGCGGTTTTGTGCCTTGGTTGGATCGTCTGCGTTCCTTGAGGGAACCGCCCGCCAAAGTCGCACGTATCTATGGGCACACGAGGGTATGCCATGAACTCAGGCACGGCACAGCATTACGCGCGGTGGATCGGGGCCTTGTATCTCATTTCGCTCATAGCAGGCGGATGGGGCGAATCTCACGTGCCGGATACTCTTCTTCTCGCCAACGATCTCGCCGGCACCGCCCATAAAATGGCTGGCTCGGTAGGGCTCTTTCGGTCCAGCTTCGCCGCCTACCTCGTCGAAGTCGCGTGCGACATCACGCTCAATGTGCTTCTCTATGCACTGCTCCGGCCAGTCAGCCGCACGTTGGCGTTGCTGGCGATGTGTTTCGGCCTGATGGGCACCGCCGTATTTGCTGCGGGAGAAATGCTCTACTTTGCTGCCGCGCTCCCGGCCATCGATGCAGATGTCGCTCGTGTGATCTCACCGGAGGCCAAGGCGACGCTCACCTATCTCTGCCTCACCATCTTCGGCTACGGCTTCGGCATCTTCTCGATGTTTTACGGCATAGCGGCGGTGATAAGGGGGCACCTGATGCTGCGCTCCGGATACCTGCCGCGCGCACTTGGAGCCATCGTCATCCTGGGCGGAGCCAGCTTCATCGCGGAAAACTTCTTGATTGTCCTCGTGCCGCAGTACCACCTGCCCTACGTCATCGCGCCCATGCTCTTCGCGATGGCCTCTATGACGCTCTGGCTGTTGATCAAAGGCATAGACCGCGTGCAATGGGATGCGAGACAGGCGGAGGGGTGGGCCTCACCCGAGCGGGCAACCGCGTAACTCCAATCAAGCTTTTTCTACGAACGTCGCCAGGTCTGTCGGCGACGGGCCAAAGAAGACGAAGGGCCAAAAGCAATGGCCGGCAAACTTCGCCGGCCACTTCGCTTTCGGCAGGAAGGCTTACCGCTTTTCCTTCCCCTCATTCTTCGGCGCCGGCGGAGCCTTCACCGCGTTGCCGTTGTGATTCTCGTTGCGGATCTGCCGCGAATCCGCGTTCTGCTGCCGGTTCACCTGCTGCCGCTGCTGCCCGTTCAACGCTCCGCCGTTGGCTGCGCGATCGTTGTGTACTTCACGATCCACACCGGCCTGGTTCGCGTTCGTCCGCGCCGCTTCACCCGAGGTCATCTGGCCGCTGCGCAAGCCATTCGCCGTGCGCTGCTGCTGGTTGGCCTCGCGATTGTCTACCGCGTTTGGCGCGATGCTGTTCGCATTGTGGTTGTCGTTGTAGATCTGCCGCGAAGCTCCATTCTGCTCACGATTGATCTGCTGCCGTTCCTGCCCGGTCAGCGTGCCGTTCGCCGCGCGGTCATTGTGCACCTGGCTGTCGATGTTGGCCTGCCGCTGGTCGGCCCGCGCCGCTTCACCGCTGGTCATCTGTCCGCTGCGTAACCCGTTCGCGATCCGCTGGTCCTGGTTGGCCTCGCGGGTGTTCGGGTTATAGCTCTTGCCGGCTGTCCGGTCTGCCTGCGAAATCGGCTGCGAAGCAATCCGCTGCTGGGCCACCTGGTGGTAGGCCGCCGGGCTCGCAAACGCCGCCGTGGCCGGTCGCCCATGGTTCACAGACGCAAGCTGCGAACGATCCTGCGAAGCGAACTGCTGATGCTGCATCTGGTTGGACGTTGGCTCTATGTGGTGCTCGCCCGCAAACCGCTGTTCCTCAGGGCTTGGTCCGCGATTGATGCCATTGGGCCCGCCGTTAAACGCCACGTGGTTGCTGTTCACGATCGTGTTGTGGACGACGACCGTGCGGTCCACATACACGTTCGTCACGTGCACGGCGCCGAAGTTCGCCACGGCGCCGTTGTAAAAGAACCCGCCTCCGCGCCACTCGCCGCCGCAGAACCCGACGCCGCCGTAGCCGAAGCCGTAGTTCACACCGCCATAAAATCCAACGTGCGGTCCCCAGTATCCGCCATGCCAGCCATACACGCCACCGGCATAGCCCCAGTAGCCCGGGGTCCAAAGATAGCCAACCGTAGGCGGCTCAACCCACACGCCCGGAACCCAGTAATAGCCGGCATCCCCGTAGGCCCAGTATCCCGGTGTCCAGAGATATCCCGGCGCAGGCAGCGGCGGCTGTACATACACAGGCAGTGGTGGCGGAGCAATGCCCACCGAGATAAAGATCCCGGCATGAGCCTGCTGCACCGGCATGACCGCAACGGGCACAGCCACAGCTGCGGCGATCAAAAGTTTGCGAATCAACGAAGAAAATTGCATGGGATCGTCTCCTGAGGTGTCCGCAGCCGGAGGGCTGCATCGCTCTTGCCCATAGATGCTGGGCACGGTCTTCTAGAACCCTGTGCAGCGAGGCTTGTTGCGAAATCTGTCCAAATTTCCGCCCCTCCGCCCGGTTTCGCACACCAGGCAATCGGAACCGCACCTGCCTTACCGCCTACACTTGAAAGCGGTACACCGTGGCCGACAACTTCGCCCAAACCGTCAAGCAGCAAACCGACATCGTGCGGGTCGTGGGCGAGTACATCAAGCTCCGCAAGAGCGGCGCCAACTGGTCCGCGCTCTGCCCCTTCCACAAGGAAAAGTCCGGCTCGTTCTATCTCTACCCCACCACGGCCAGCTATTACTGCTTCGGCTGCCATGAGCACGGCGACGTCTTCACCTTCGTCATGAAGATGGAGTCGCTCAGCTTCCCGGAGGCCGTCCGCTCTGTCGCGGCCAAAATGGGCATCTCCCTTCCACAGCGCGAGTTCTCTCCGCACGAAGCGCGCGAGGCGGGGCTGCGCAAGCAACTGCTCGAGGTCCACGAAGCCGCCACGCAGTACTTCCAGCAGAACCTCCGCAGCCCCGAGGCAGCCCGCGCCCGCGAGTACATGACAGGCCGCGGCATCAGCGACGAAACCGTGAAGGCCTTCCGCATCGGCTACGCGCCCGAAAGCTACAACGACATGCGCGAGCGGCTCGGCAAGTTCTTCTCCGAAGAAGCCCTCCGCGCCAGCGGACTCTTCTCCAGCAAGGAGTCCGACGACGGCTCGGCCGGCCCGCTCTACTCACGCTTCCGCCGCCGTGTCATGTTTCCCATCTGCAATGAAGCAGGCAAGCCCATCGCCTTCACCGCTCGCGCCTTGCTCACCACCGACGAAGACCCCAAGGCCGGCGCCAAGTACATCAACTCGCCCGAAACCCTGCTCTACACCAAAGGCCAGGTACTGTTCAATCTTGACAAAGCGAAGGCAGCCATCCGCGAGACCAACAGCGTCGTTGTGGTGGAAGGTCAGATGGATTGCATCTCGGTCTACATGGCTGGAATCGGCAATGTCGTGGCAACAAGCGGCACCGCGTTCACCGAGCACCAGGTACGGCTGCTCGGCCGCTTTACGAAAAAAGTGGTGCTGAACTTCGACGGCGACAGCGCAGGAATCAACGCGGCGGAGAAGGTGCTGGACTCCTTGGTTGAGGAAGGCTTCGAAGTGCGGCTTTCGATGCTGGAGGATGGCTTCGATCCCGACAGTTTCATTCGCGAACATGGCGTGGAAGAGTACAAGGCGCTTCTGCGTGCGAACGTTCCCTATATGGACTTCCTCATCGAGCGAGCCCGAACCCAGTTCGGCACGCGCACTCCGGAAGGCCGTGTGAAAGCCCTCAACTACCTGCTGCCCCACATCCGCCACATCCCCCACGGCATCCTGCGCACGCAGGTCGCCAGCGATGTCGCGCAGAAGCTCGGCATTGAGAGCGGCGAAGTCATGCAGGAGCTGAAGACCGCCGCCGCACAGCGCCTCGAGAGCGTCCGCGCCCCGCATCCGCGAGCCATCAGCGAAGTCGAGCGCGTCCTGCTCTGCGCACTCGCGCTGCCCGAGGCCGACTCCGCCCGCCAGCTTGCCGCCAGCGAACTCGGCGCGCATCCGGCCTGGTATGAAGGTGCCGCCGCTGCCTCCGTGATGGAAGCCCTCATCCATGCGCCCGTCCCTGACAACCCCTTGGCCGCCGCCCCCGACGAAGCCTCCCGCGCCCTGCTCGCCAGCGCTCTGCACCACGCCACAACCGACGACAGCCCCGACGCGCACGAGCGCCTCCACGAGCAAGTCACCGGAGCCCTCCGTACTCTGCACGAGCGCGCCCTCGAGCGCCGCCTCCGCGAACTTCGCACCATGATCGGCGAAGCCCAGCGCCGCAACGACAACACCGCCATGATGCAGCTGGCACACGAGAAACTCCAGATTGACCGCGAGCTGCGAGCGCTGTAGGCCGTGTGCTTTGCTATGCTTTGCGCAGGAGGATTTATGGCTGCTGAGGCACCTACTACGCTCGATATCCGGCAGACTGCTCCTCTGAACTCGTGGATAGCTATTTCAAATGATGAGACTCGCATCGTCGCAATAGGACCGAGCTTCAAAGAGTTGAAGGAAAAGCTGGCCCAAGTAGCCGACAAGGACTATTTCATCTCAAAAACACCCCCGGTGTGGGCGCCGTTTGCCCTCTAAATGCGGGTCCGCTTTCCATACCGTTTTCTTCAAGATGACTTCGGGAAAAAATTTCCGCTCGTCCCCTGTCAGGTGCGGCTAGCAAACGTGAATGCTCCATTGATTTGGAACGATAGCTTCGAAGCTGTGGTCGATTCTGGAGCGGGCAGATGTGTCTTCGCCGCTGACTTCGCCGAAGAAATTGGGATTGATCTCGAAAGCGGCGTTCGGGATGTCTCGCTTGGGATTGGGGGCGCGCAGGAGATGTGGCTCCACGACGTGCTGTTGGATCTTCCTGGCGGAGCCGTTCAGATACGAGCAGCCTTCCAGCAGGGGCTCCCTATTCCCGGCCTCCTCGGCATGGAAGGCTTCTTCGAGCACTTCATCGTCACCTTCGACTCGCTCGCCCGCGAGTGCCAGCTAGACCGCATCTACCGCGCCTGAAGCTTCCCAAGCGCAGCGCATTCGGATCGCGATACGCTCTTCCTACCTCCATGAAGCCGTTGGCCCACAACAAGCTCCAGATTGACCGCGAACTGCGGGGGCTCGGATGAGGGTGCCAGGCACGTCCGCGGTAAAGGTGCGGATCCCGCTCCCGCCGTTAGCGGAGATCCAGTTCTACATCCCCTTCGCTGACGGCGCCCTGCAGTACGACTGTCCCTCATGCACCGCGCTCTGCTGCCGCGGCCAGGGTTTCGACGGAAGTCTGCGGCGGGAGATGACGGAGCTACTGTCGATTTACCCGTCGCTGGCGGCCTCCGTCGTTGCTCGCCGCGGAAGCGTGCTTAGCTTCCAGACAACTCCCGGTGGGTGCTCGTTTCTGAGCGCCGATAACCGCTGTGAGATCGAACAGAAGCACGGCTTTCGGCTAAAGCCGGGTGTCTGCGGCCTGTTTCCCTTCAACCGCTTCTCACGCCTCGCGCCGAACATCGTGGTCATAGGGCCGCACTTCCTTTGCCCATTGCAGGTCGTTACCCCGCCCCGTCCCGGCGAGGTCCTCGGCACACATGCGCTGATGAAGGCGGCGGCTCTCGAGAGCGGTCTGCTGGACTCCGTGCTGTTCTCGGCCAACAGCCCGCCTCTGCTGCCAGCGGGAGCGGCAGCAGCCGATGTGCTGGCCCGTGAGGAAGCCTTCCGCGACATCTGCGGTGCGGCTGCGGGATATCTCCGCTTTCGGAACGTGCTGGCGGCGCGCAGTCTCGAACACGTGGCGCTGGACCACTGGTTGCGGCGGGCAGCGGCTTTGTTTGCGCTCACAGTACCGGACGCTTCCTCCGCAGGTGAGCTCCCGGACCGGATGGACGCAATCCTGTGCATCCTTGCTCCGGTGTGGCGAGTGGCCATGGCCGCTGGTAGTGTGGAACGCAATCTGCGCATCCTCGCTCTGGCGGAGGTTCTGCTGCGGCGGGCGCTGGACGCGGCTACGGCCACGCCGCAGCAGGTGCACAGGTACTTCGAGCGCGTGCTGCCGGCCGCGACCATGCTCGCTGAAGGCGCAGAAAGCGAGGCGCCACTGCTGCCGTCCGCATCGAAGCGTCGTCCTCCAAACTTCGGCGACCCGGCGATGGTGTTTGCCGCAGATCGCGCCCTGCAAGCGGCCACGGAAGTCGGTATGCTTGCCGCGCTGGAGCGCCACCTGCCGCCCCTGCTATCCGAAGCCAATCGCTTTGCCCTGCTGTTCGAACTGGCCGCTGCCATCCCTGGCTAAAACACTGGCTCGCAATCCTGAACCGGCGCGGTACGCTGTAGCCATGACCTCCCGTCTGGTGCTTGTTGCTTTCTCTCTCTCCTCTTGTATGTCTGCCGCTTTCGCCCAGAAGACCTACACCGCGCAGGACTACGCGGGCGCCGAGAAGTACATGGGCTACAACGTCAACCCGCTCGTGAAGCACACGATCGGCGGCGTCACTTATCTGCCTGACGGCCGCGTTTTCTTCCGCGATCCCGGCGCCGGCGGCACAGCCTACATGCTGGCGGACCCGAAGACCGGCCAGACCACGCAAGCCTTCGACGCCACCAGGCTCGCCTTGGCGCTCTCTACAGCCAGCAAGCGCGGCTACACCGCCGGCGCCCTCGGCATCACCACCTACATGCCGGAAGCCAATGGCGGCTTCGCCGTCTCCGCGCGCGGCACCACCTTCCACTGCGACGCCTCGGGAACCACCTGCACGCAGGAACCCGCCGCGCCCGGCCGCACCCAGCAGCCTCGCCAGCGCCCCGGAGCCCAGCCTCCCGCCGGCAACAGCTCCACTGAAACCGGCGGCAACGCGCAGATGGCAGGCCGAGGCCAGCCAGGGGGCCAGCAGCCTGCTACCCCCACGTCCGCCCGCCCCACCCCGGCAACGCGCCCTGCCGTAGGCCGCAGCCGAGCCCCCTTTGACGTCTCTCCCGACGGCAAGTACGAAGCCTTCATCCGCGACTGGAACCTCTGGATTCGCGAGGTCGCTACCGGCGAAGAAAAGCAGCTCACCACGGACGGCGTCACGGACTTCGGCTACGCCACTGACAACGCCGGCTGGCAGCACTCCGACGCCCCCATCCTGGTCTGGTCGCCAGACTCCAAACAGATCGCGACCTTTCAACAGGACCAGCGCAAAGTCGGCATGTACTACACGGTAGAGGTCACCGTGCATCACCCTGAGCTCACCGCCTGGCGCTACCCGTTCCTCGGCGATAAAGACGTCGTTATGATCTCGCCGGTCGTCATCGATGTCGCCAGCACGAAGATGACGCGCCTCAAGATGGAACCCGAGTTCCACCGCTCCACCCTTTGCGACGACGTAAGCTGCCGCGGCGGTGCCGGGTGGGACGACGTCCAGTGGGCCGCCGACGGCAAGTCGCTCGCGCTCGTCTCCAGCTCGCGCGACCACAAGGACGCCTGGCTGCGGGTCGCCAATACCGAAACCGGCGAAGTTCGCACCGTCTTCCACGAGCACGCCGACACCTACTTCGAGTCCGGCGTTGGCAAGGTCAACTGGCGCTACCTGCCCAGGACCAACGAGTTCCTCTGGTTCTCGCAGCGCAGTGACTGGGGCCAGATGTATCTCTACGATCTCGGGAATGGCAAGCTCAAGAGCGAAGTCACCCACGGTACCGGCACCGTCACCCAGGTGCTTCGCGTCGATGAAGACAAGCGCACCCTCTACTTCCTCGCCACCGGCAAGGAGAAGGGCAGCGACCCCTACTTCTCGCACTTCTACAGTGCCACCTTCGACGGCGCGCACCAGCAGCTGCTGACGCCTGAAAACGCCGACCACGCCATCACTCCCTCGCCCGACGGCAGCACCTTCGTCGACATCTACTCCACCGTCCAGCAGCCGCAGATCGCTGTCCTCCGTGACAACACCGGCAAGGTGCTCGCCACGCTCGGCAGGCAGAACATCTCCGCGCTCCAGGCCACCGGCTGGCAGCCTCCCACGCCCATCATCGTGCCCGCGCGCGACGGCAAAACGCCGCTCTACGGCTTCATGTGGAAGCCCACGCACATGGACGCCGGCCGCAAGTACCCGCTGGTCGACTACGTCTACCCCGGCCCCTTCACCGGCTCCTGCAGCTCGCGCAGCTTTCACACCTCTTTTGGGGACGACCAGGCTCTCGCCGAGCTCGGCTTCATCGTCGTCTGCATCGACGGCCTTGGCACGCCCTACCGGTCCAAGAGCTTCCAGGACTCCCACGCCGACACTCCCGCCGGCCTCGGCGAAGACACCATCCCCGACCAGGTCTCCGGCATCAAGGACCTCGCCCGTCAGTTCTCCTTCATCGACCTCGACCGCGTCGGCATCTGGGGCCATTCCGGAGGAGGCAACGCCACAGCCGCCGCCATGTTCCATTACCCTGACTTCTTCAAGGTCGGCATCGCCGAAAGCGGCAATCACGACAGCCGCGGCTATGAAGACGACTGGGACGAGAAGTACGGCGGCCTCGAAACCTTCAACGCCGAAGGCAAGAGCAACTACGATGCCCAGGCCAACCAGCTCGCCGCCGCCAACCTCAAGGGCCACCTGCTGCTCGCCCACGGCACCGCCGACGACAACGTTCCCGACAACCTGACGCTCGTCGTCGTCGACGCCCTCATCAAGGCCAATAAGGACTTCGACCTCATCATGATTCCCAACGCCCACCACGGCTACGGCGAAGCGAGCCAGTACATGATGCGCCGCCGCTGGGATTACTTTGTCCGCTATCTCGCCGGTGGCACGCCGCCGGTCAACTACCAGGTCAAACCCTACGACGAGATCATCCGAGCTGCCTCCGGCCCGGACGCCACGCCGGACGACAACATCGATCCTGAATAGGGAGTCACTAGCGCTACAGGCGTCATCCTGAGCGTAGCGAAGGGTCTCGGGATCTCGCGGTAGTTCGTCTCAGCGGCACTCACGCTCGTGAGTGCCGCCTACTTCGCGCCCTTGTAGTCCACAAACAGCTCCGGAAACTGCTCCTTCAGAGCCGCGATCTTCGGCCGGTCGCAGACCTCGATATACGAATCGCCCGGGTTCTTCAGCGCGTAGTCCTGGTGATACTCTTCCCCGCGATAGAACCCCTTCAGCGGAGCCACTTGCGTCACAATCTTCTTCGGGTACACATGTGCCGCATCCAGCTGCTCGATGTACGCATGCGCCAGCCGAGCCTGCTCCGGCGACGTAAAGAAGATCGCCGACCGGTAGCTCATCCCTACGTCGTTCCCTTGCCGGTTCAACTCCGTGGGATCGTGCGCTACGGAGAAGAAGATCCGCAGCAGCTCACCGTACGTCAGCTTGGAAGGGTCATACACCACCTCCACCGATTCCGCATGCTCCGTCCGCTCCGAGCTCACGTCCTCGTAGTTCGCTGTATTTGCCGTTCCGCCCGCATATCCCACCATGGTCTTCAGCACGCCCTTCACGCGCTCGAACACTGCCTGCGTCCCCCAGAAGCATCCGCCCGCAAACACCGCTGTCGCCTTTCCCGGCGCACTCGCTGGTTGATCGTCGGTCGTTGCTGCGGGAATCGGCTTGTGCCGTATCGGCTCCTGGGCAAAAGCGGAAGTTGCGGCAAGGAGAACGGAAGAAAGGAGTAGGGCAACGGAATGACGCATTGATCAAAAACCTCTTTGCGTAAGATGCATCAACGTTCACATTGTTCTCGCACGATGCTTCAAGAACTCAAAGGAAGTGAGCTAAGCTGGCCTCCATGGAACGAGCCGTCCCCATTCTTCCCGCCGAAGACCTCGCCATCGCAAGAACCTTCTACGTCAACCAGCTGGGCTTCACGGTGCTGTTTGAAATCACCGAAGACGGCCATTCGGGCCTCCTCGGCCTCGCCCTCGGCACCATCGAGCTGACGATCGACTGCCCCATGGAAGGCCACGGCCGCAACGCCTGCGTCACCATCCACGTGGACGACGCAGACCTCTACTTCATAAAATGGAGTGCGAAAGCCAAAACGCTTCGCGCCCCGAAGAATGAACACTGGGGCGCACGAACCTTCGACCTCCTCGACCCGTTCGGCAACACCCTCTTTGTCATGGGCCCGCTGAAGGCATAAAGCACGTAGCCGTTAGCTCTCAGCTAGAAGCTAAGAGCTAACGGCTAAAAGCTGCTTCCCGCTACTTACCCGTCACCACCCACCCGTTGCTGGTATCCGCCAGCGTCATAGTCCCTTGCCCATCGCCGGCGAGGTTCGTCGCAACAGAAGGAAACGCCGTCTGCGTCTCCTGCGCCTTCGCCCAGTCCGGCGCGCTCCCAAAGCTCCAGTGGTAGTTCACCACCGTCGTGTCGCCCACGTTGCCGCTGTTCGGCGTCGAGCTGTCGATCGAGCTCACGCTCTTGTTGCCATAGCAGAAGTTCCCAAAGCCCGGCTGGTTCGGGTCCGGAGTCCACGCACCGCGCCCCTTGTCGCTCAGGTCGTAGGTGTTCTCTTCCTTGTCGATCAGCCCCAGCAGCTTCTTCTTGTCCGTCGCCACCCGCGTCAGTAACTGTTGGTCGAACAGCGCGTCATACATTCGAGCCTTGTCATCGTGTGTGCCCACCTGCACCGGAAACTGGTGCGATTCGGTCCACAGGCAGGCAGGGTGCGCCGTGTAATACGTGTTGATCGCAGACTTGTAGTTCACCGTGTTGTCGGCTGTCTTCTTGCAGCCGGAAAAGAGAAGCAGAGAGGCAGTCAGTGTGGCCGCGAGTTTGGCAGTGTGGCGCATGGTCGATCCTCGGAATGAAATAACTTCGTACCTCTGCTGAGATGCCGGAACCGAAATCCACGTGCAAACGACACTCCGCAGACAGGCATGCCCCCGCTAAGATGGAGGCTCGATCATGAGACAGCATGCATCCGCAATCAGTCAGCGCTTCGTGCTTTTCCTCGCCCTTCAACTATGTCTGCCCGTCGCCATCTCGCAAAATGCTCGGCCGGCGTTTGAAGTCGCAACAGTCAGGCAGTCACCGCCAGATGCCAACTCAAGCACCGGCTTTTGGAGCCCTCCGGGGCGAGGCCGTTTCTTCGCTTCGCACGTTACCCTCGCGCTCCTTTTGCAGCTGGCCTACGGCCTGGACGCTGGCCAGATCGCCAACAAGCCCTCGTGGATGGACGTGAACCTCTACGACGTGGAGGCAAAGCCCGAAGAAGGTATCACTCTTTCCCGGGAAGAACTCATGCCTCGCTTGCAGGATCTCTTGCACGAGCGGTTCCATCTGGCCTCTCATACCGAGATGCGTCCCACGCGCGGCTACGCTCTGATCATCGCCAAGGGCGGACCCCACCTTACTCCAACCAAGGGAGACCACTTTTCTGGCTACCGCATCAACGTTTCCTCCGGACAGATGCGAGGCGCCAACTGGACCATGCCCATCTTGGCGAAGTATCTAAGCTCGCCTGCGGGCTTCCCTGTGGTCGATCAAACCGGCCTTACTGGGAGCTATGACATTAATTTCGCCTATGAGCCCGAACAAACCGCAAGCAGCACCGACAGTACGCTGCCCCCGCTGAATGATGCGTTGAAACAAGCCACGGGCCTTTTGCTCAAGCCGCAAACGGTCAAGGTCGAAACTCTCGTGATCGACTCGGCTGATAAAGTCCCGTCGGCGAACTGAGCATCGCTTTCATTGCCATCGTCGTAGGCTTGACTGGATGAGCTACATCGGCCGCATGGCGCCCTCACCCACAGGCCTCCTGCACCTGGGCCATGCGCGCACCTTTACTATTGCGCATGATCGTGCCCGCGCCGCCGGTGGCATTCTCTGGCTGCGCGATGAAGACCTCGACCGTGACCGATCCCGGCCCGAGTTCGCCGCTGCCATGCGCGAAGATCTCCTCTGGCTCGGCCTCCCCTGGGACCGTGAACTCCGCCAGTCCGGCCGCCTCGAAGCCTATCGCGCCGCCATGCTTACGCTGCTCGCGCAAGGTGCCGTCTTTGTCTGCACCTGCAGTCGCCGGGACCTCCAGCAGTCCATCGCCGCCCCGCACGAAGACACAGACGATGAGCCGGTTTACAGCGGCCGTTGCCGCCCCGCAGCACATGCCGCGAACGAACTTCTCCCCAACACCAACTACCGCTTCCGAGTCCCGGACGGCGAAACCATCCGCTTCATAGATGGCGGCGCCGGCCCGCAGCAGTTCATCAGCGGTTGCACGCCAGAAAGCGACTTCGGAGATTTCTTGGTCTGGCGCAAGGACGGCCTGCCCAGCTACCAGTTGGCCTGCGTCGTCGACGACGCCTGGCAGCGCATCACCGAAGTCGTCCGAGGCCGCGACCTCCTCAAATCCACCGCCCGTCAGATCCTTCTCCAGCGAGCCCTCAGCCTGCCCATACCCGCCTACTTCCACACAGACCTCATGCGCGACGCCTCCGGCACTCGCCTCGCCAAGCGCCACGACGCCCTGAGCCTCCGCGCCCTCCGCGAGTCCGGCCTCACACCCCGGGAAGTCCGCGCAAAGTTCTAGCATCGCCACCCGACATGCTAGCCTTCTAACCAGCCGCTCGGGCATGCTGCGGCCGAGAACTGAGAACTGAGAACCGAGAACCGAGAACTCGAGAACCGAGAACTGAGAACTGAGAACTCGAGAACCGAACCCCAAGGATCAACGCCATGAAGAAGCCGCTCCTTTTCGCCCTCGCTCTGCCTCTCCTGTTCGCAAGCCGCGCTCACGCCGGCGCCTTGCCCGAGGGCTGCGGCGACGACAGCGTCCAATTCAAGATCAAGACAGCCAAAGGCCAATCCGCCCCGGCCCCTGAACCCGGCAAGGCGCAGATCATCTTCATCCAGAGCCTCGACGGCGCCTTTGACTCCCAGCCAAGCTCGCGCTTCGCCATCGATGGCGCCTGGGCCGGAGCCAACCGCGGCCCATCGTTCTTCGCCGTCTCCGTCGCCCCCGGAACCCACCATGTCTGCGCCAGCCGCCAGACCTCGGTCCGCGCCGAAAAGGAAAACGTCGGCGTAGCCACGCTGAATGCGGAAGCCGGCAAGGTCTACGTCTATGAGTTCAAGATCACCCGCGCCGAAGTCGGAGCCGCTGCCATGAACGCCGGAGCGATGCTTCCCGGCCAATACCGCGGCTCCATGACCGCCAAGCCCAAGGACACCATGGATCTCGCCAGCTTCACAGAGCTAAGCAGCGAACAAGCCCAGGCCCTCCTGAAGTCCGCGGCCCTCGCCACCTCAACCGCAAAAAACTAGCCACTAGCCACTAACCGCTGCCTCTTACTCCGTCTCCCCCGGAGTCAGCTTCGGATTGATCTTCGCCGTGGCCTGCGGATAAGGAATTCCCTTGTCCAGGGCGGCCTGTAGCTGCTTGTCATACCCATACACATCGTCGAAGAAGTGAACGCTGCCATCTTCGTCAGCGGTCGCCGTCAGGTAGAAGATCACCACCGGCAACGGCGTCTTCAGGTTCACCTGCTTGTTGTTGTCAGGCTCCCCGCCATCCGCCGGGCCGAACATCGCTTCGTGGATCTTGTTGGCGTCCCAGTCGTCCTGCCCGTTCAGCACCCAGTTCGCCATCTTCTCCGCGTCGTTCAGCCGCACACATCCATGCGATCGGTCGCGCTGGGTCAGGTTGAACAGGTTCATCTCCGGCGTCGAATGCAGGTAGATGTCGTACTCGTTCGGCAGCATGAACTTCACCAGCCCCAGCGAGTTCTTCGGCCCTGGCTTCTGCCTCACCAGATAGCGGCTATGCTCCAGCCCATCCGCCGTCCACCCGCTCACCGCGTGCCCGCTGCTGTCCACGACCTCGTAGTTGTTGCGTTCCAGATACCCCGCGCCGCCGCTCGAAACATGCCGCATCAGCTCCTTCTTCACGATGGAGATCGGCAGGTTCCAGTACGGCCGGAAGATCAGGTACTTCATCGTCCGCACAAACATGGGCGTGTCATGGCCGTTCGCTTCGCCGTCCACCACCTTCATCTTGAACGCCAGGTTGTGATCGGCGTCATACGTCCGCACCACGTACTCCGGCAGGTTCACCAGCACGCGAGGCTGCACATAGGTGTCCGGCAGCCAGCGCCACCGCTCCAGCGCCAGGCTTAGCTGCTCCACGCGAGCGCTCAGTGGCACGTTCAGGCTGTCCACCGTCGCCTGCGTCAGCTTGCCGTCCACGGTCAGCCCATGCCGCTCCTGCCAGTGCTTCAGGCCTTCCGTCACACCCGCGGGCGAGCTTGCATCCTGCAGATCGCCCTCGACCTGCAGCCGGGCCACCAGCGCCTGCATCCCCGGGTATCCAGCTACTGAGCCGCCACCCTTGCCCACCGCCGGTAACTCTTCCTGGGTTGTCGCCTGCTGCTTCTCCAGGTCAAGGTACTTCGCCAGCGCCGCTTCCGTGGCCTTGTACATCGGGTTCTGCGGCTCGATCCCCGCGATCACCGTGTCCACGTCGTCGTTATCCACCAGCTGCTCGTTCACAAACGTCGGCAGATCGAACGCTGCGCGCTTCGCCGGCACGTCGATGTCGAAGTTCAGCGACTGCGGATTCACCCGTGCCCACATGCAGGTCGCTCGCATAGCGCATCGCCGCTATCGTCATCGCCGCGTCGAACTGCGCGACGGTCGTCTGCGCGTCGTCGCTGGTGTCATGCTT
Organism: Granulicella sp.; assembly: GCA_965198545.1. Classification (GTDB taxonomy): domain Bacteria; phylum Acidobacteriota; class Terriglobia; order Terriglobales; family Acidobacteriaceae; genus Granulicella. Next base: position 111,931 of record CBDAPS010000014.1, read on the forward strand.
CTGCAGGATCGCCGCCAGCTTGTTCTGCCGCTCGCTCCACCGCGAAGCGTCGTAATCTTCCGGCTTCAGCCCCTTCTTCGCCGCGTTGTTGAAGTCCGTGATCAGCGCGATCGCCGCCTGCGTGGGCTTCCCATCGCGAGTCCACGCCAGCTCATAGTTCCGGTCCTCGTAGAGCTGCTGCACCTGCGGCTGGTACTGCGAAAAGTCCGGATTCTTCAACACATCCAGCTTCGCCGTACTCACCGCCTGCTGCACGTTGTCGGCATAATCGGTCGTATTCGGTTTGCTTTTCGAGCGCCGGGTGTGAAACTTCGCCATCAGCGCGCGAACGCCGCCGCGGCAGCCGGTCATCGGCAGCAGGAATGCGAGTCCAAGCAAAGCAGCGGGCAGAGACAGGAGCAGGGAAGAACGGCGGCGAAAAACAGTCACGGAGAGCGGCCTCGACAAATCGGAACATCATGCCCGGAACAGCAAACAAATCGCGGGGGTTTTCACTTCAGATGCAGAATCCAACGGCAGCGATAGGAAATCGCGGATGGTCTCAGCCATCGGTAACCTGCCGACCACCCTCAGAAGTGTCATCTCGACCGGAGCGGAGCGCAGCGCAGTGAAGAGACCCCGTATCTGCCCCCGCCCATCTCACCTCGCCGCCACGCCTTCGCCGTACTTACAACACCCCCGCAATCGAAGCCCCACACAGTGCCCCCTGCGTCACCACCAGCGCTCCGCTCAGCAGCAGGTAAAGCTTCCGCTGCCGGCTTTCCAGCACATCCGCAAATACCCCGCCGGAAAACGTAAACAGGAACGGCAGCGCCCAAAGCCACGGAGCCGTCACCACCTGCGTCGTGTACAGCGGCAGCAGAACCAGTGTTATCAGCAGCGGAGCCGTGTTGCCGAAGTATCTGCTTCTTTTCGCGGTCACGTACACCAGCAGCGATACCGCCGCCGCCACCGTAATCCCTGCGTTCTCAGGAGCCCGAAAGAACGCCTTCGCCGCATACAGCCCAAACCAGAAGCGGCCCGCGCCCCCGGAGAACACATAGGTAAACGCGCCGACCTGCATCCCGAACGACAGAAACACGATGAACAACGCGCCCAGCGCCGACGGGATCAGGATCTGCATCACATACCGCCGCCTGCGTTCCGACAGGTACAGCAGGAACCCCGCCCCCGCCACGAACCCGACCATCGCCGCCAGCAGATGAGCCGCCGCCGTAAGCCCCAGCGCCACCGTCAGCAAAATAATCCGTGGCCGCCACTTATGCTTCGGCCCCTGCAACGCATGCGCCACGCCGATGGCTGTATACACCAGCCCGTACAGGCCCCACAGTGCCAGTATCTCGTTGTTGGGCGTCGTGGCATACCGCACCACCGCCGGGCAGAAGCAGTACAGCGCCAGCGAAACCGCCCCGCCCTCTTTCCCAAACAACCGCTTCGACACCCACCAGAGCCCGCCGCCCAGCCACACCGCGAACACGCAGAACGGCAGCCGCAGCAGCCACTTCACCTCGCTCACCTGGTGCCTCAGCTCCCACTCGCTGCCGCGCAGTCCGCCCTCGCCATACAGCCGGTTTTCCGGCTTGCGGAAGTGGTCTACGGCCAGCAGCACCACGCGCTGCACCGTAAGCGGAAACCCAGCTACCCGGTAGGCCAGCGTGCCATCGCCATGCAGGTTTCCGCACGTCGTAAAGTACCCGGCCACCGGCGTAGGCCGCTCCCACATCTCGCGCCCGCAAAACGCGTAGCGGTAGTCATCCGAACTAAGCGGCCGTCGCGCAATCGACCAGCAACACTCCGCAAACAGCAACAGCAGCAGCACTGCGGCAATCCCTTGCCCGCGGCCCACATAAAATCCACGAAAACGCATCCCTTACAGGGTACCGCCCAGGGCAATCCCGCCCAGCAGTTGTGATGGCTATGATTTCCGGGTGAATGTCGTCTTCGATCCTCGAAAGAACACGATCAACCGGCGTGAGCATGGTATCTCCCTGCGAAATGCTGAAAACTTCGACCTCGACAGCGCCGTAGTGATCGAGGACGACTCCCAGGATTACGGAGAAACCGTTTCGTCGCGACAGGCTTTCTGAATGCCAATGTCCACATTCTGGTCTTCACTGAGGTCGACGATTCCACCATCCGTGCCATCAGCCTTCGCAAAGCTGTACCCTCAGAGAGGGCGTCTTATGCCGAACACTAGAAAACACCGCGCGACCCTGACAGTCCTTTCGTTACTGCGGAGGGCATGGCGAAAGCTGTGCCGTTCAAACAGCGGTTTCCAAACATGGATACCTCATCCATCACAGTCATCGCAGATCCGC
>CBDAPS010000015.1:0-356016 GCA_965198545.1 Granulicella sp.
CGCGTATCGGCTACAGCTCTGCGTTTGGCTATTGGCAGAGCACTGGGCTGGAACCTGGTAAGGAGCGATGCCTACGATATCCGAGTGCGCGATGGAATGCTTGTATTTGATGGTCACGGTCACGGCCACGGTATCGGTCTTTGCCAGCAAGGCGCAATGGAGATGGCGCGGCTCTCCGAGTCTTACCGGCGAATCCTCGCGTTCTACTTCCCCGGTACCATGGTGCGCGTCACACGGTCTGATGAAGGCTGGAAGCAAACCTCGGAGGACGGCGTCACCTTTGTCAGCACGCTCCCGCTTTCTCAGGCAACACGGACAGCGGCTGTAAATGCATGGAAACAGGCCAACACTCTCTTCCCCTCAAGGAAACTCTCACCGTCGATTAACTTCGCTCCATCGACCGAGCTTTTCCGGCAGATGACCTCACAGCCCGGATGGCAGGTGGCAAGCACCTCCGGTGTTTCCATCGTGATTCAACCCAGGGACGTGGTGGCATCAAGCCATCTGCCCTTGGAAAAGCTTTTCCTCCACGAGATGCTGCATGTGCAGGTCGAAGCAGTCGTCAGCGCGAACGCCCCCTTGTGGCTTCGAGAAGGGATCGTCGAAGTGCTGGCGGGTGATGCGGCCAGCACGCTGCCTGCACTTTTGCCGCAGCAAACCAACCGGCTTTTGGAGACGGCCACCAGCCGGACGCAAAGCCAGGCGGCTCATCGGGCGGCGGGAGCTCGCGCACGCTTGCTGGTGGAGCGCTACGGGATGCCAAGGGTTCGCGGTTGGCTCGAAACGGGTTCTTCGCTACCGGTTGATTGATCAGAACTAACTGCACCTGCCATCGCCTGTAACAGCAACGCCACAGCCACTGCATCCACCCCGATGGCGATCGGCAGGCGAAGCAGCAGGCTAACTACCTGTATTCGCAAATTGTGTCCTGGCGTCCAGGCCAGCAGCGCGCCTGAGACTCCCGCGCCCGCGACCACCAGCAGCAGGAGGCACAGCCAATACCGACGCGTTCGAAGCATAGCTGCGAAAGACCATAACGGCCTGGGGCTCGTGACGAACGCAAATGCGGCCGCAGCAAGCAAGCAAACCACTATCCAGCGGAGCCCGCTCCAAATCCAGCCGAAGCAGGTAAGGAGATGTTCATACGAGAAGAACATCCTCATTTTTGGAGGAAGGCGAGAGTTGACGTAGCCTGCCCGCAGGCCGTCGTTTATGCTCAGGCGTTCGAAGCAAAGTGAGGCTCCATAGCAAAGGATGGCCGCCACCAGCACGGCGCAGCAACCCAGCAGGAGTTGTCGGGCGTTGGCTGGCCGGCCGGCCAGCCGCAAAGCGATGAGGCTCTCTCCTACACCCATCAGGACAACGATAAGGAGCGCAAGCACAGCGCTGCACAGCAGCTCGAATGCATGCGCATCGGGAATGCGCAGCCAGCCTGCGATCAGCAGGAAGAGTACCGCGGCCAGCGCGATCTGCTCCAACGCGAGCATCAGTGTGCGGCGAAACCCGAATCGCGGCGCCATCATTGCGGACCTCCTCCGCCAGCACCTGCCGCCGGAACGTTGAGGTGCAAGGAATCACTGGAGGCTCGCACGCCCGGTTGGTACATCGGCTCCACATGAGCCGGACTAATAGCAAAGCTTCCGGGATTAACGATGCGGATCAGGTAGAAGACCTCCTGCCGGCCGCTAAAATCGCTGGCGAAGAAGGCAGCGTGGTCGTCGTGAAACTCGCGCCGCGTGAACCAGTCATACCAACCACCCGGCCGCTTCTCCAACGGATAGCTACCCTCGTTTGTAATGAACTCCGCCCCGGCGGGAATCGGATCCTCCAGCAACAGGTATCTCATCGGCGATCCGTTGATAGCCTCGTGGACGGCCAGTACATCGCCCACTTGGGCATCGCCGGAAAGCGGTTGGAGACTGTACAACACCTTGCCGTCCTTCTGCACAGGCTGCAACTTGTAGTAATCGCGAGTCAGGTTCAGTGACATCGTGCCGGCCTGGTAGTCCTTCTTCTCGGTGGAGTAGTAGCGTCCACGCACTGACCAGTACACGCGCCCCTCACCATGCCTCACGATCTGCACCGTATTCTTAGCGCCAGCCAGTTGCTCTCCGTTCAGGTCGATCTTCAGTGCGGCGCCGTTCAAGGCGTCGTCCGCCGTAAACGAGCGCTGCCCTACCTGCTTGCCGTTCACGAGCACGTCGACACTGAAGTTCGCCTCCAGTTCATGCGATGCCGCCAGGTAATCGACCAGCCCGAACAGCACCATCGCCGTCTGCTCTGTTGACTCCCACCACTCGCCGTTATTGCGCGCCAGCATCAGCCACTGCGCAGCCGCCGGCAGCAGCGGATCGTTGGCATTCATCTTGGCCAGCAAACGAAGCGCATAAGCCGTCGCTTCCGCATCGTTGTTGTACTCCGCATCTAGAAGCGGTACATACGATCCTGTCCAGGAGACAAGCTCGCCCTTGCGGACAGCCTTGCCTCGCAACAACTCGGCCACATCTCCCGCGCGGCTATCCTTCACCTGCAGCATGGCCAAACCCGTCATAGCCAAAGCTTCAGGCTGCAGATCCTTGCGGCGAGCCCACTGCGCATCCAGTGCATCCTTCAAATTGGCATCTCCGGCGTAGGCCAGCGCGTACACCACAGCCGCACGCAGTTCCGGCCTCATGCGCGGATGCTGCTGCAACGCTGTCCTCAAGTACTGCATGCCGCGGGAAAGCATCTGCCTTTGCTGCGGAGGGAGCGGCACATACTGCATCCCCTGTCCCAGCCCGCTCACCACATACGCCGTCATATAGATGCGGCTGTCGTCTTCCTTCCACCAGCCCCATCCGCCATCCTCATGCTGGTAGTCGTGCAGTCGTTCGAGCCCTGCCATCGTCTTCGCGCGCAGGTCGGTTTCGTCCATGTGAGTGCCCGGCTTCAGCCGCTGCAATGTCTCTGAAACGATCACGTTCGGCAGGAAGCTGGACATCGTCTGCTCCGTACATCCGTACGGATAGCTTGTCAGGGCATCCAGTGCCGATAAGAGCGAGCCCGCGATTGACGAGCTGACCTCGATCCGCATCGTGTGGGCCGCTGCATCCGTCCCATCAGGAAAGGCCACACTTGTACCCGCCTGCGAAGCGGCTTGGGTCATCACGCCGCTGGAAGGAACTGGAATGGCCACACCCGCCGGCTCCACCGGAAGACTGATCTCCAGCGCATCAGACTCGACATCGGTGATCGCTGTCCCGGTTAGCTTGGCCGTGCCCACTTGCGATGCTTTCAGACGCCACAAGACCGTGGCTTCGCCCTTGCTGGGAATCGTCACTTCCCCATCCCCGGCATGCGTCACATCCAGACCGCTGACGCTCAGCGATATCTTCGCTGTCTTCGCTGTGTCCAGGTAGTTGTGTACGATGACGGGCAGCGTGATCTCGTCGCCCTTCACCAGGAAGCGTGGCGTGCCCATACGCAACAGCACGTCCTTCCGTACCAGCACCTTGCTGGAGGCCGAACCCGCCTTCGAGTCATCGGTGATGGCATGCACCGTGGCGCGCCATGTAGTCAGCGAGTCCGGAAACGTCATCGTCACGCGCGCGTGGCCGGTCGCGTCCGTATGTACGTCAGGCGCCCAGTACGCGGTGTCGGGAAATGCCTTGCGGACCTTCGGCGCGGCATCGTTACCCGGCTTCACCTGTGCCAGTTGCGGCCGGTAGCGCGCGTTACGCAACGCCAGCACGGGCGACTTCGTACCCGCCTCGCCACTGAAGTAGTACTCAAGCGAAGAATCCACCTCCGCGCCGACCTCGCGCTGCGGATACAGGCTCCGGATCATGTCGCCGCTTTCGTCCGGGTACAGCGAGTAGATCGCCTCATCCACCACGCCGAAGCTCACGTCGGCGCCTACCGGCCTCCCCGTAGAATCCCTGGTCAGCACGTCGTATGTGGCACTTTGCTGCGGCTGGAAGATGTCCTTCGTCGGCGTCACCTCCACCTGCAGCTTCTGCAGCACGGGAGGAACCGAAATCCGTTTGGTGGCCTGATAGAGAACGTTGTTCTTCAGAAACAGAGTCGAGATGTTGACGTTCGGCTGCGTTTCAGCGGTGATCGGCAGGTCGAACGAAAGCGTCTTGCCGTTGGTATGCAGCAAGTGACGCTTCAGCAGCGAAGAGCCTTCGGTGATCACCAGCGCGTGAAATCCCTGCGCCTCGGAAACGATGCTGATATGGGCCACGTCACCAAGGGCATAACTCTTCTTATCGGAAAGGATCTGCGCCGTGCCGGCGGACTCATCCCAGGACTCTTCGCCGGCTCCCAGGATGTACATCGAACTCGTATCCATCGGGTCACGAGTCTCCTTCTGCACAGCGGACGCCGTAGCAACCACCTCTGCGGAACTGTACTTCGGCGTACCCACCGCAAGCTCTGCAACGGCATGGCCTGAGGCGTCGGTAGTGACCTCCGCCGCTGCGCCATTCACTACCTCGCTGCTGTCTCCGTATCCTGTCCTGAAGCGCAATTGCAGATGGACTTGCGAGCTCACCGGCTTGTTGTCATAGTCCACCGCTGTCACGCGGAACTTAGCCATCTCGTTGGGCCGCACTGCATAGTTCACCGGCTCCACGTTCACACGAAAGGTGCTGTACGTCGCCAGAAAACGACCACGTCCCGTCACCTCGCGATTGGCGGCATCTGTCACGCCGGCTTCCACTGTGTAGTCGAAGTCCGGGTGAGCATTTCCTTCGCTGTGCGTGGGAACCTGCACCGTCAGCAGGCCGTTGCCATCCAGCACGCCGGTTTTTTCCGCTTCTTCGTCACCGTTATCGCCGACGCTGCTGTCATCGGAGCTGTCCGCATCCGCCGGCGAGTCGCTGTCCTCCGCCTCGCCCCACCAATAATGGCGCTCGTGGTAGATCCGATACTTCACCTTGCCCCCGGCCACCGGCTCGCCAAAGAAGTAGCGCGAATCGATCGTCACCGGCACAGTGGCTCCCTGCAGAACGCGCTTTTGCTGCGCGCTCACTAGCACGCGATACTCCGGCTTGCGATACTCCTCCACGTGGAAACCCGCTGTGGCGGCAACATCGTCTTTCGCGCCCACCCGGAGCGTGTAGTAGCCAAGCGCCGCATCGCGGGGCAGTTCATACTCTCCGGAAACGTGCCCGCCTGTGACTGGCAGGTCTCTCTCAAACACGGTCTGGTCGGCCCCGTCAAGGATCGCAACGTGTATCTTGGCTGCCTTCGGCACTGCCAGCGAGTTACCAGCCTTCTCGCGCAGAATCGCTTTCCAGTGGACGGTGTGTGTAGGCCGGTACACCGGCCGCTCTGTAAACGCATATCCCGCCATGTTGCCGGCTGCGCCAAAGCCCAGCATCCATCCTCCCGGCGTCGACACCGCAACATCCTTTCCCTTTGCCGACACAATCCAGAGGTTGTCCTGTTCCCCTTTCTTGCTCTGCACGGACAGGTCGGCCACGCCGTTCGCGTCCGTGATCGCTGAAGCGAACGCCTTCTGGCTGTAGCCCGCGTCCACCTTTGCCCCGGCTATCGGAGCGCCCGTCGCCCGGTCCGCAACGAACGCCATGATCCCCGCCGGTGTCGTGCGCGTGACCAGCGCCATGTCCGCCACCATCAGCAGCGTGTAGGCCTTATACCGCCCATCCGTTGCTTCCAGCAGGTACAGGCCGGCGGCCAGCTTCGGCACGGGAAGTTCGTTCGCATCGGAAAGAAACGTCGACGGCACCTGCTGCCGCCATCGAGCCACCAGCTGAGAAGGGTTCAACACCGGGACCTGAGCGAACTCCGCCGCTGAGAGGATACGGCTCTTCCGCGTGATCTTGGTCTGCTGCTTTCTCAGAGATTGTCGTGAATCGTGCGAAAACTGGCCTCGGAAGAAATCGCGGATGCGATTCCACAGATTGATCTTCCAGTCGTGGAACCGCTCCAGCCAGGTTTTCTCGTCCACATTCTCCTGCCCCAGCAGACTCGCTTCCGGCCCAAAAGAGTGCAGTTCGCGCAGATTCTCAAGGAACTTCACCGGGTCGTTCACGCGGTAGACGCGGAACTCCAGGGAATCCACGTTGTGCGTGTACAGATGGATTGTCGGCTGCTCGCCGGGGGAGAAGGTCTTGCTGGTGCTCAGATTGAACGAGACCGGCTTGTCCTGCGCACGCACGAGCGGTGCGGCGAGCAGAAGCAAGGCAAGAAGCGCAATAATCCGCGATCTCATCGAGGATCCTCTTGGAGAATGTTCCAACGATACACGCCAAGAAAGTTGCTGTTTTCCGGAATCGGCCTCCAGCGTGGATCAGGGTGACTGATGAGGTCTTGAAGCAGTACGCGGCGCATCTCTCCCGGACCCCGCCCTATGGGTCCCGTGTGATAGACCACTGCTTTCTCCCGGGAGCCGGTAAGGATCATGGAGTGGTATGCCGAATTCTGTTCCAGTTGCCGGAAGAAGAGAAGGTCTCCAGGTTTCGCGCCCTGAACCCTTCGGCTGAGAAAAAACGTGTTGAGACGCCATAGCGTCCGAGCATCGGCAAACTGCGCAAATGTGCCGTCGCGTACATCCGCGTCGGTGAAGGCTCCTTCGCGTACACGGAATAGCCCGGCGCCGAGCGGTGTAAGAGGATAGGCATACTGCCGCACGGAAGGCTGTGTCAGGTTCAGGGAGGCCGGAGCGCTGCCAAGCCATCCTTCGTCGTGCGCGTGCAGAGCGTTGCGGTAACTCCACCGCAGCAGAGCCGCGCAATCGTCGATCTCGCGCGGAAGCTTCTCGGGGGGTAGATCGGCCGCAACATCCGCCAGGGCGGTAAACCATCCGCGAAAAGCATTACGGTCCTCCGCCGTGTGAAGTCGAAGGAAATCAGGTGTTCCGTTGCCAATGCTGTCGCTCAGGCTTGGCGCAAAGAGCACTCGCAGAGTACTGGTCCGCCTGCCGTAGGTGACGCGAATCAGTCGTTCTCCTGGCTGCACCGGGGAGCGGACCTCCAGCTCCGCTGTCTCACGGTTCATTCGGGAAACCCGCGGTTGGAGACCGCTTACAGCGAGGTCTTCCGGGTTCAAGGGGCGATTCTTCGTGAGGACGAGCAGAGCAACCCGATGAAAGCGGCCGTCGGCCGGCAGCATCGGCATCGCCTCCACCATCTGAAGCCTGCTGGCGCCGAACGGCCACCATGCCGCAGCGACTCCTATCGTGCATAAGATCGCGGCAAGGGCGCCTGAGATGGATTTGGGCTTCAAGCAGACCGATAGTAATACGTCTCCCTGCCAGAAAGAAGAGCCGAAGAAAATGGTACGAAGACGTTCCTTCCAGTACCTTGTCGCAGCCCGGTCCATTTCTTGAAGCGGCGTTCATAAACTTGCGTTCACTTCCGCGCATCGGCTAACTGAAATGCGATCAGCCGTAGCAAGGACCGGAGGAAAGAGGCTTTGCAACAAGTGACGCAACACCTCAGTGCGACATGTAGCGCACCACCGAGAGGCCTCGTTTCAAATTGATATCAAATCAAACGTTCATTTTTTCCTAATCTGACTAAACTCGACCTCCTCTTTGCCGATAGATTGCTGAAGGAATTTTTTCGGAAGGCAGGCTGCGTATGGATTTCGCGGTTCAACCCATCAGCTTCAACGATCTCAACTCCACAAGCGCTTCTGCAGATCGTGCCGCATCGGCCGTTAGACATCACAAAACAGCAACGGACACCGCGGCCGTGCAAGCTACACAGCAGACGCACGATACCGTCAAGCTCTCCGTGACCTCGCAGATCGAAGCGCTCAAGCAAAAGGGGGCTTCCACTGTGGAGATTGCGACGAAACTGGGTCTGAGTATCTCAGATGTGGATAAGGCGCTGCATGTCACGCCGCTGGCTGCGGCAACGCAGACCTCGGCATCGGCGTCGGCTACACTTATTGCCCCTCGCTGAGTCTCCGTCGGTCAGGCGTTCGGTCTTTACGCGCGTATGTCACGAAGACCCTCCCGCCTGGAGGGCCTTCGTCTTGATGTGAAAGACGATTGCGAGTCGCCGGCACTCATCTGAAAAGCACCTGAAGCTGCTTCGCTGCTGCGCCGATTCACCAAGCCGCTCAGACCAGGCGTTCGGGAAGCGGCATATTGTCCCAGGTTGCTGTGGATGGCTCGTTCGTTCGGCGCGGACTCACTGCTGATCTGCTCGCATCGGTTGCGTGCGGCTTGCTTCGAAGCAGCATCTCGGTGGCGCGTTTGGCATCCAGTGCCGGAGAGAACAGGTATCCCTGCCCATAATCGCAGCGCAGATCCTGCAGCATAGCCAGTTGCGCTTCCGTCTCAATACCTTCTGCGGTTACTTTCATGCCAAGGCTGTGCCCCAGCGCAATAATCGTTTGCACGATCGACAGGCTTTCAGCGCTATGCTCGATCTTTGCGACAAACGACCTGTCGATCTTGAGCGTTTGGATCGGCAACTTCAGCAGATAGCTTAGCGACGAATAACGAGTTCCAAAGTCGTCCAGGCTCACAGAAACGCCCACGCTTACAAGCTCTTCTAAAACCTGAGCGGTTCGGCTGACGTCGCTCATCGTCAAGTTTTCCGTCACTTCCAGCTCGAGCGAGGCAGCATCCAGGCCGCTTTCTTTCAGCGCGGCCTGCACCTGCTGCACGAAAGTAGCTTGCACGAACTGCCGCGGCGAAATGTTGATGCAGATGCTCGTCGGCACCTTGAAGCGTTTGTTCCACTCCTGCATCTGCCGGCAGGCGGAGCGGAGCACCGCACTTCCCAGTGGATGGATGAGTCCCGTTTCCTCGGCAAGCGGGATGAAAATGCTCGGCGGAATGGCGCCGTGCTGGGGGTGACGCCATCGCAGCAGCGCCTCAAATCGGCTGATCTGCACCTTTGGCAAATCCATGATCGGCTGGTAGTGAACCTCCAGCTCCCCGCGGTCCAGTGCATAGCGGAGGTCACTTTCCAGCTTCAGCGGAGAAACATCGGCGCTTTTCGTACCCGCTGTCCCCACTTCATATCTTGCCCTGCCCTGTTCCCTTGCCTTCCCCAGCGCGAGGTGAGCTGCGCGCAGAACTTCCGCGGCATCCGTTGTAGCGCCATGGCTACTGACAATCCCGATGCTCGCGCTCAGAATCACTTCATTGCCATCGATATGAAACCCCTTGCGTAGCGCTTCATTGATCCGGTTGGCAACAACCTTGCCTTCGTTCAGGCCGTCCATCTGTTCCAGTAGAACGATGAACTCATCCCCATCCAGCCGTGCGACGGTGTCGCGTCGCTGCGAGGATCTTTCCCGGCGATCATCGCCCGCCGGCCCTGAACTGCGGGTTCGCACGGTATGCAGCAAGCGCCGCGCGATCTTCTTCATCAGCGTGTTGCCGCAGGCGTGCCCGAGGCTTTCGTTGATCACCTTGAAGCGATCGATGTTGATCAGCAATAAAACGAACCCGGGCCCGGAATCTCGCCTGACATCGGCAACACATTCCGCCAGCCTGGCGATGACGAACGCACGGTTCGGCAGCGCCGTCAGTGGATCGTGCATGGCACGCTCCGCGAGCGCATACCGTGTTTGCAGCGCCCGTTCCGCCAGGCGCAACCGGGCCTTCAAAACATCCTTGTGGCAGTCCTTGGGCAGGTAATCGTCAGCCCCCGCGTCCAGAGCGCAAACCACCTCTTCAGGACCCGAAGCCTTGCCTCGCAAAATGAAGTACACCGAGTGGTGCTGTGCGGAAGCCCGAATCTTCCTGCAGACGGATGTGCCATCCCGCTTGGGCAGATTGCATTCAACCAGGGCGATCCAGGGTCCATCGGCGCCGCGCAGATGCTCCAGGGCGCTTTGTCCATCCCCCACGCACACAACATTATGACCCTGCTTTTGCAATTTGGCTTGAAGACGCGCCCGTGCACTCGCGTCGCCATCTGCCAACAATATATTCACCGTGGAGCCTCCAGACCTCGGGACCTGTCTTTAGCGTGCTCGTAAGCTGCATCTGAGGCTGCGGGCGATATCACAGGAAAGTCCCTGGTACTTTGAACCTCGAACTCAGGTAGTTCTGTCATCGTCCGGCCACCTCGCTAACAACGGGTCTCTTCCCTCTTATCGGCAGATGACCCGCCCTAAGTTAGCCCAGGTAACACGAATCGGCCAATCTTCTTGTTGGATGGAACGGCTAGCATGCCGATAGGTGGGGAGAGCCTCAGCAGACCACGATCCTGCTTCCGCATCGTGTCGCGATCCCACCAGGGGCTCCTCGGGAAAAGAGTCAAGCATGTTTGCCATCATCGGCGTTTTGGTTGTCATCGGTTGCGTTGTCGGAGGGTACCTAATGGAACACGGGAACCTTGCGGTTCTCGTGCAGCCATCAGAACTGATCATCATCGGGGGAGCCGCGCTTGGAACGGTACTTACCGCCAACCCCATGCACATCATCAAGGGCATGATCAGCAGCACCCTCGGCGTCCTCAAGGGGTCGCCGTTCTCCAAGCAGCGCTATACCGAAACCCTGAAGATGCTCTTTGACCTGCTGACCCGCGCGCGCAAAGAGGGCGCTGTAGCCATTGAGCCGGACGTGGAAGAGCCGGATAAGAGCCAGGTCTTCGCCAAGTATCCCGCGTTCCTCAAAGACCACCACGTGCGTGACTTTGTGTGCGACACCCTGCGCATGATGATCACCGGCGGCGTCACCGCGTTTGACGTTGACCAGATGATGGAGCTGGACATGGAAGTGCATCACCACTCGGCAGGGCAGCCAAACCAGGCACTCAGCAGCATGGCCGATGCGCTGCCGGGTCTCGGCATCGTCGCCGCCGTGCTCGGGGTTGTCGTCACCATGGGTTCGCTCGGCGGCCCGCCGGAAGAAATCGGTCATAAGGTCGCCGCCGCGCTCGTTGGCACCTTCCTCGGCATTCTCATGTGCTACGGAGTCATCGGCCCGCTCGCTTCCTCCATGAGCAAGACGGTGGACGACGAACAATCCTTCTACCATGTGCTCCGCGTCGTTATGCTCGCGTACATGAAGGGCACCTCGCCCATCATGGCCGTCGAAATGGGCCGTCGCGCCATCCCCGGCCACGTCCGCCCCGGCTTTGCCGAAGTAGAAAAAGCCTGCCGCGATAAGGGCGGCGACGCAGCCTAAGCAGAAGACGATCCGAGGACTACGCAGAGCGATCCCATGACAAATTCTGAACAGATCATCATCATTAAAAAGAAAAAGGGTCACGGCGGCCACCACGGTGGCGCTTGGAAGGTCGCCTATGCCGACTTTGTGACGGCCATGATGGCCCTCTTCATCGTTCTCTGGCTGCTTAATACCAGCAAGCCCACGCAGGAAGCCATCGGTGGCTACTTCCGTGACCCAAAAGGCACGGCCGACAAGAAGGGTACGGATCGTCCAGACGCCGGCAACGCGGGCGCCGCCAAGAAGGACGACATGTCCAAGCTGGAAGAGAAGCTGAAGAAGTCCATCGAGGCCATGGCCGGCTTTGACAAGCTCAAGAACCAGATTGAGATGACCATCACCCCTGAAGGTCTCAAGATCGAGTTGATGGAGGCCAAGAACGGCACCTTCTTCGAAAACGGCAAGGCACAACCGACCGATGCGCTGGCCTCTCTGCTCGGCACCCTCTCAACCGAGATCTCCAAGCTGCCCAATCAGGTGCTGATCGAAGGCCACACAGACGCCACGCCCTACGCGGCCGGTTCCTATGGCAACTGGGAATTGTCAGCCGACCGCGCCAACATCGCGCGCCGCCTGATGGAAGACCACGGGGTCCACGAGGAACAGGTAAGCGGCGTCCGTGGCTTCGCGGATCGCAAGCTGCGTACACCCCAGACCCCTGAAGATCCTTCCAATCGCCGCGTCACGCTCATCATTCAGTACGCACCTGAAAGACCGGGCAGCGCCGTGGAATACACGGGGACCCAACCTCTCACCGGCACCCAGATAGCAGCTGCCGAGGAAGAGAATAAACCCGCCGATAGCAAGTCAAATCCCGGCACAGCCGCCAAAGGCAAGCCTGGTGAGGGCAAGGCAGGTGAGGGCAAGGCAGGTGAGGCAAAGTCCGGCGAAGCCAGGACAAGTGAAGCAAAGGCCGACAAGCCGAAGGCAGGTGAAGAAAAGGCCGAGGCCGGTGGTGGCGGAAAGCCGTTCGACGCCAAGGGCTTCGAAAGCAAGCTAACCTCAATCACGAAATAACCCGCGACACCAGGCAAACCGAAAGAGGGCCGTCATCAAGACGGCCCTCTTCTCTGTGCTAGCCGCACACCGCACTAACCACTAGTCGACGTGCCGGCCCACCGGCCGCGGTTTATGCGCTTCCAGGAAAGCCGCAAATTCCTCAGCGGCTAATTTCTCTTTCTCATTCCGCTGCACAAATGAAAAGCCTACTTCTTTGCCGTCAAGGTGGGTCACCACGGCGCCCAGAGTAAATTGCTGCTGCGGATAGCGCAGTACCAACGAGCCGTTCTCCCCAACTTCCGGTTCGCCGCTGCGCTCGTTCGGTTCGATCAGGGCCGATAAACCGCCCGTGCTCACATTGGTGCATACGCCGGGGACGGTCGTCTCACCCGTCCGAAAGTGAAAGGTCGCACTGGCCAGGAACCTGGGCTCGCGGTAGGTGAAATCTCGCATCAATAATCCTCGTCGCCCCTGTGGGAGCGGATGGCTCAGCGTATTGTTCGCCGACACTCTATCGGCAAACAACCTTTCTCATTTCAGTGGAAAAGTGCCTAATTTGGTGGAAAAGGCTCTAATCTACAACCTTCGTCCTTCCCCTTCTCAACCTCAGGGGCATTACCGCTAGACGTTGAGCAGATTATGGTTACCTTCAGTCGGTACCAATGACGAGGTGGCCAATGTCGCACGCAAATATTAATACGGTGGCTCAGAACGTGGGTGGTCAACACACTCCCTTCCACCCCGCTGGGGATAGTGGTAACAAGGTGCTGGTGGTCGAGCCTGATGCGTCTCTTCGCCTCTTCCTGAAGCGTGAGCTGGGTTCCTATGGTCTCCAGGTCACGCTCTGCCACGACGGTGAGCAGGCCATGATGGAGCTGCGCGCCGCCGCTTTTCATCTTGTGCTTCAGGATGTCGATCTGCCCGGCATGGATGGTATGGCCCTGCTACGCAACATCCGTAACGAGTATCCTCAGGTAGCCGTCATGGTGCTCACCGGTCGCACCCGCACTGAAGACCTCGTGCAGGCGCTGGATCGCGGTGCCCATGACTACATGATGAAGCCCTTTTCTTTCCGCGAGCTTCATGCCCGGGTCCGCGCCCAGCTGCGCCGCGTCTCGACAGTTGCCGCCGCGCAGCAGGAAGAGACCACGCGTACCGTGCCGCTCTCGCTGAGCAAGCCGGAACGCCGTGTGAAGCGTGGCAACCGCCAGATCGATCTCACCCCCCGTGAGTTCGCGCTTCTTGAGCATCTCGTCGAGCACAAGGGCACGGCGGTTTCCCGCTCCACCCTCATGCAGGAAGTCTGGAACGCCCCGTTTGACCCCAGCACCAACATCATCGATGTCTACATGAAGTACCTTCGGGACAAGATCGACGGCGCCGGCGAGCAAAAGCTCATCCGCACTGTTCGCGGTGTGGGTTACATGCTGGACCCCGCTTCTGCAGCGTGGGCTTAAGGATCAAACCAGACCATCTCGCAACCGAATGGAGCTGCTCAAAAAGCAGCCTGTGACGAAATCGCCACAGGCTGCGCTCCCTTCCCGTCCAGCGCACAGGACACAAGTGTGTCTTCATCACTGCACCCTTCGGAGTAACGTTACGCCAGACCTGTGGAGGTCAACTTCTTGAACTACCGCGTTACCGATTCGCCGACACTGACGGCTCTTATTCTGAGTGCCGACAAACGCCTCCGGCAGCAAGCGAAGGAAAAGCTTCCTTCACCGCGATGGTTGGTGACCGAAGCCCAGAGTGGCGCGGGCGCCCTGCAATGCCTCTATGAAGGAAGATTTGAGGTCCTGCTGGCAGACCCGCAACTTCCTGACCTCGAGTTCGATGAATTCCACTCGATGGTCAATGAGCGTTTCCCTTCGGTGCAGGTTCTCATCCTCAACGCCGCTACAGGGCGCCTGACCCTCGGCTCGGCCTCGCCAACACCGATGGCTAATCAGTTGCTCGATTTGTTCGACTCGCCATCGGGTGCGGACGCGCCCGCTCCGCTCTCCGAACTGCAGCTTAATCATCTCCGCGTCTCGGGCGAGGAAACGCCACGCTTGCGTGGAATGATCGGCGACTCCGCCGCCATGCGCCAGGTCTATGCGCTGACTCACATGGTCGCGAGACGCGAGACAACGGTGCTCGTTACCGGGGAAAGCGGAACCGGCAAAGACCTGATCGCCCGCGCGATCCACCTTATCAGCCCGCGGCAGAAGCAGCCCCTGGTGACGATCAACTGCGCTGCCATTCCTGAAGCCTTGCTCGAAGCCGAATTGTTCGGCCACGCCAAGGGCTCCTTCACCGGCGCGATTCAGTCTCGAACCGGCCGCATCCAGGCCGCGCACGGCGGAACCCTCTTCCTCGACGAAATCGGCGACATGCCGCTGTCGCTTCAGAGCAAAATCCTACGCTTCCTTGAAGAAGGCGAAGTTCAGCGCGTCGGTTCCAACGACAACATTAAAGTGAGCGTGCGCGTCGTCGCCGCCACCAACGCAGCCCTTACTGAGTTGATGGAGAAGAAGCTCTTTCGCGAGGATCTGTATTACCGTCTCGCTATTTTCCCCATCAAGCTTCCACCCGTGCGCGAACGCATGGGCGACGTGGAAGCACTTGCTCTCTCGTTCGCGGCCCGCTTCGCTCCCGGCGTGGTTCTCACCCGTGGCGCGATCAACAAACTGGAGCGTCACTCCTGGCCCGGCAACGTTCGCGAATTGAGAAATGTCATGGAGCGCTCCAGCATCCTCGCAGGCGACGGACACGAGATTCTGGCCGAGCACGTCATCATCTAGTGACGAGGCCGATAAGAACGCCTGCACGAAAATCTCGTGCGGGCGTTGAACGTTTGATATCACTCTGCCGATAAGAAAGTGATCTCCATCTGTTTGGCACGCATCGTGCATAAGAAATAGGCAGATGCTGCCTAGTTCTCACAATTCGCCAAGAATTAGCAAGAGCGAGACTGAATCAATCAGCTTGCAATTTGAGCCGTATCCCGCTGATGAAGCCAGTTTCACCAGCACGGCAGCTTTTGCCGGGTCCCCGAGCACAGAGACAGCTGCCGGCGCCCACGCTCTGGCCGATGCGTTCGCCAGCTTCGTGGCTACCTCTACCCGTCTGGAAGGTGCCTACCGCGAGCTGCAGGGCGAAGTTTCCGGCCTTCGCGAAGAGCTTGCCGAGCGGAACTCGGCGCTGAAAGCAAGCCTCGCTGAGAATGAGCGCGTTCGCAAAGCCCTGCAGGAGATCGTTGATTCCATGCCTTGCGGTGTACTCGTCGTCTCTGTCGAGGGCAAACTAACCACGATCAATCCTGAGGCAAGCCGCCTGCTGGAACTCGGCATCGAGCCGGCACTGCTATCCGAGATCGAAACTCGCCTGGGCCTTCAGAGTCGCCTCACCCGCCTGGCGGAGCAGGGCGGCGATGCGGAAGAAGAGTTTCCCTGGCACTCCGCAGCAGGGGAGCGCTGGCTTCACGTCATCGTTCGCCAGATCGTGAGCAGCAAGAACGATACCGCTCACGGATTCACCATCTTCATGGTTCGCGACATCACTGCGCAGAAGCGCGAAGAGAACTACCGCGAAGCCGCCCGCAACGCCACCGTCCTTGCGGAGATTACGACGATGCTTGCTCACGAAATCAGAAATCCCCTCGCCAGCCTTGAACTCTTTGCCAACCTTATCGAGCAGGATGACGCGGGCCGCGACGAGTGGATCGCCAATCTCCGTGCCGGCATCCGCACTCTCTCCGGCACGGTCAACAATGTGCTCAGCCTGCACGATTCCGGCAGAATTGAAGTTTTTCCGCTCAACTTCGCAACGGTGGTAGAGAGCGCGGTCTGCTTCTCCAGGCCATTGGCAGACCAGGCAGGCGTCTGCCTCATCTGGGCCGGCACTTCCAGCACCTTCCGCGTTCTCGCCAGCCAGAGCGCCCTGCAGCAGGTACTGCTCAACCTCATCCGCAATGCCATCCGTCACACGAACACGGGCGGTTCCATCACCCTCACGGTCGAAGCACAGGGCAACGATCAGGTTTTGCTCCACTGCACAGACACCGGTAGCGGGATTCCCGTCGGCCTGCTTTCTCAAATCTTCCAGCCCGGCTTCAGCGGCTCGGGAGATAGCCCGGGCCTTGGCCTGGCGGTCTGTCAGCGAATTCTCAAGCAGCACAACGGCACGATCTCGGTCGCTAACATCCCCGGCGCGGGAGCGTGCTTCACGCTCACCCTTCCGACGGTTTCCAACGTTTCGAACCTGTCTAACCTGTCGATCTTGCCGCGCCTGTCGAAGTTGCAAGAGGAGGTCCTCGCAGCATGAACACCGAACTCCCAACCAGTATCACTTCTTCGGTGCTGCTGGTCGATGATGAACCCGGAATGCGCACCGCCCTGCGCGCCAACTTCCTCCGCTATGGCTGGAAGGTGGAAGTCGCCGACGGTGTCCAGAGCGCCGAGCGTCTGCTCAGCAAGAAGGACTTCGACCTCGTCATCACTGACATCCGCATGCGCGACGGCAACGGATTTGACGTGATGGAGCGTGTGCAGAAAAGCAGTCCCGGAACAGCGGTCGTCCTGCTCACCGCGTTCGGCAGCGTGCCGGAAGCTGTTAGTTCCATGCAGAACGGCGCTTGCGACTACATCATGAAGCCGGTTTCCTTCGATCAGCTCCAGAACGCGGTTGGTCGCGTGCTCGAGCGCATGAGTGCGGTCCGCGCCGCTGCTCCGGCTGCCAATGAACCGGCTGCTCCCGTCGTCAATCAAGCCGAACCTGCTCCACAAGAGAAACAAGAAGCGACCGGCATCATCGGTCACTCGCCCGCGCTGCAGAAAGCGTTGCAGCGCGCCCGCGCAGCCGCCTCGACGAACGCCGATGTCCTGGTGGAAGCTGAAAGCGGCTGCGGCAAGGAGAAGCTTGCACGCTACATCCATGATTCCAGCCATCGCCGCGACAAGCCGTTCGTCGCCATCAACTGCGCTGCGGTCCCTGAGACTCTGCTGGAAAGCGAACTCTTCGGCCATGTGAAGGGCGCCTTCACCGGCGCGGTCACAGACAAGGTAGGCAAGTTCGAACTCGCCAATGGCGGCACCATCCTTCTCGACGAGATCGGCGAGATGCCGCTTAACCTTCAGCCCAAGCTGCTGCGCGTTCTGCAGGAGCGCGAAATCGAGCGCCTCGGCGCTAACCGCTCCACGAACCTCGATATCCGCATCATCGCCACCACCAACGCTTCGCTGGCTTCCATGGTTCGCAAGGGTACCTTTCGCAGCGATCTCTACTACCGCCTCAATGTCATCCCTCTTTCCTTGCCGCCGCTTCGCGAGCGTCTCGAGGACATCGCCGATCTCGCCCTGCACTTCGCGCAAACGTTCGCCGTAGGAGCCGGCCGGAACACACCCAAGCTCGACCGCAGCTTCATTCAGGAGCTGGAAGCACACGATTGGCCTGGCAATATCCGCGAGCTTGCCAACTTCATGCGCCGCGTTGTCTCCCTGCATGACGGCGATGTCTTGGAAGGGAGCACCTTCCGCAAGGAGTTCCGCCCGCTGCCCGCGCACGATGTCGTCCTTCCCACCGTTCCCGCACCACATACAGCAACAAAGCCGGTCGCTAGCACGCGCATCAGCGATGTCGAGCGCGCTCACCTGGAAAACACGCTGGCGCTGACCGGCGGAAACCGCACCCACGCCGCGGCCATGCTTGGCATCAGCCTGCGCACGGTTCGCAACAAAATCAAGGAATACGGTCTACCTCCCCGGAGTTACGCATGAGCTCAACCAACTTGTTATCCGCGCTTGAAAGCTTCACCAGCCTGGTCAACCAACGGGAGCAGACCATCGCTGCCAACATGGCCAACGTCGACACCCCCGGCTACCACGCCCGCGACATCAACTTCGAGCAGGAATTGCAGAAGGCGATGAAGCAGTCTGACTCCGGACTACCCACCGCCGGCTATATCCCGGCCACGGTTGAAACGAAGGGCCTGATGGAGCGTCCCGACGGCAACAACGTCGATCTCGACCGCGAGGGCATGCTCCTCGCCCAGACGCAGCTTCAGCACGAGATGGGCGTGCAGCTCATCAGGGACCAGTTCCATGGCCTGCTGAGCGCTATCAACGGAGGAGGCCAATAATGAGTATCTTCGACTCTTTAGCCGTAAGTGCATCAGCCCTCTCTGCGGAACGCCAGCGGGCGGAAATCATCACCGCCAACATGGCCAACGCGGAAACCACGCACACCGCAGCCGGCGGCCCGTTTCACCGTCGCGAAGTCGTTTTCAAGTCGGCCGATTCTTCGTTTCAATCCGCTCTCTCAGATGCAGGCTTCATCCATCAGCCTCCCGCGGGCATGGTGCAGGTTTCGTCGGTCGTCGACGATCCCACGCCGCCCGTCATGAAGTATGAGCCCGGCCACCCCGATGCGGACAAAGACGGCTATGTCGCGTATCCCAACATCAATCCGGCCACTGAGATGGTTGATCTGATGGGCTCGGTCCGCGCCTATCAACTCAACGCATCCGCCGTAAACGCCACCAAGCAGATGATCCAGCAGTCCATTGACATTCTTAAGAGCTAAGGACCAGACAAACCATGATCCCCATAACTCCCGGTACTAGCGGCATCGGTTCCCTGAACCTCCCCGATATCACCAAGTCGGGTGCTGCCTCTTCTCCAGGCGGCGGCAGCTTCGGCGATATCCTCCAGGGCGCTCTCCAGAACGTGAATCAGCTCAGCAGCAACGCAGAGCAGCAGGTCACCAAGATGCTGCAAGGCGGCACCGGCGACATGAGCTCCGTGATGGTAGCCGTGGAAAAGGCCGACGTCTCCTTCCAGCTCATGATGCAGGTGCGCAACAAGATCGTCAGCGCCTATCAGGACATTGAAAAAATGCAGTTTTGACCCCGGGCGCCGGATCGTACCGGCGCTCTAGAGGCCAGCTATGCCCGCAGCAATCGCTACCACCAACCCCCTTGCCAATCGTGCGCCCGCCGGCGCCGCGGCTTTGATTCCAAGGCTGAAAGGCTTCTGGGAAAGCCGCAGCACATCGCAACGCATCTACCTCGGCCTGGCTCTCGCCGTGACTATCGCCGCTGGCGCGTTCTTCGCGCATATGGTCGCCAATCCTGACTACAAGACGCTCGTCTCCGGCATGGAGCCGACGGATGCGCAGGCACTCACCACGCAGCTTGCGTCTAAGAAAATTTCGTACCAACTCAGCCCGGACGGTACCGCGGTCAGCGTCCCCGCCGACCAGATCGACGCCGCCCGCATGGAAATCGCCTCACAGGGCTCGCCGAAGAGCGGCCGCATCGGCTTCGAGATTTTCGACAAGGTCGCCTGGGGCGAAACCGAGTTCGATGAGCGCGTGAACTACC
Organism: Granulicella sp.; assembly: GCA_965198545.1. Lineage (GTDB taxonomy): Bacteria > Acidobacteriota > Terriglobia > Terriglobales > Acidobacteriaceae > Granulicella. The sequence goes on from CBDAPS010000015.1 coordinate 19,509, forward strand.
AGCGCGCCCTCGAAGGCGAGCTCGAGCGCACCATCCAGACCATGAGCAACGTTAAGAGCGCCCGCGTTCATCTCGTCATGGCCAGCGATTCGGTCTTCATCGACCGCTCGCGCTCCGCCAAGGCTTCCGTCACGCTTCGCCTGAAGCGCGGCAGCCTCACCAAGGAAGAGATCGGCGCCATCACTCGCCTCGTCGCTGGCGCCGTCGATGACCTCAAGCCCGAAGACGTCGCGCTCGTCGACGCTGACTCCAACAAGTCCCTCACCGAATCCGACAGCACAAGCCAGGCCGGAACCGACGTGGAGCAGGAGATGAGCCGCCGCCTCGTCGCTACGCTGGCTCCCATCGTTGGTGTGGACGGCGTCCACGCCACCGTCAACGTGGACTATGACACCAGCAGCACCGAAGAAAACTCTGACAAGTACGACCCCGCCGTCAGCGTTCCGCTCAGCATCCAGAAGACGGAAGAGATCGCCACCAACGGTGCAGGCTCACCATCAGCCGGCGGTGTCCCCGGCACCTCCAGCAATATGCCCTCGCCCAAGCCCGCGACTCCTGCCGCAGCGGAAGCCACACCCGGCCAGTCTTCCAAGACCGAAAGCGCCAGCTACGGCGTGAACCGAGTCACCCGCCACACGGTTCAGCCTGCAGGCCGCCTTCGTCGCGTGACCGCAGCCGTCCTCGTCGATGACGTCGTTGATCGCAAGCAGGAGAAGAATGGCAAGTGGACCGAAACTCGTCACAAGCGCACTGCCGACGAAATAAAGCTCATTACCGAACTCGCCCAGGCAGCCATCGGCTACGACGCCACGCGCGGCGATGTCGTCACCGTGCAGAACCTCTCCTTCGCCCACTCGCAGGAGCCCGAAGTCGCTCCGCTCTCGCTCGTAGAGAAAACCCAGAAGCAACTCAAGGATTACTCGTCCCTGGTCCGCTACGGTTCCCTGCTCGCCGGGCTCCTGCTCATGTACATGCTTGTGATCCGGCCCATGCAGAAGAAAGCCTTGGCGCCGGTGGAAGCGCCCGCCCAGCCGCTTGTGCTGGAAGGCGGCACCGTAGAGCAGACACCAGCCGAGGCCTATGACGACATCGCCCTGCGTTCTGCCGCCCTTAAGAAGCAACTGGCGGAGTTCGTTCGCAAGGAACCCGAAAGCAGCGCCATGGCCGTTCGCGCCTGGCTGCGTGAGGAATCGCTCTAATGCCTACTGAAGTCCCGAAAATGAGCGGAGCCCGTAAAGTGGCGATCCTGCTGTCCGTCCTCGAAGAGGATTCGGCCGCCGCCATCTTTCGCACCTTGGACAAGGAAGATCTGCAACGAGTCGCGGACGAAGTAGCGAACCTCGGCCAGGTTCCGCCCGAGGTTTCGCTGAACGTCATCCGCGAGTACCAGGCCATGTCCATGACCCAGGACACGCTGACTCGCGGCGGTCGTGAGGTCGCCAAGCGCCTGCTTCACAAAGCGCTCGGTGAAGAAGAGTCCGAAATCATCCTGCAACGCATGGTTCGTGCCAGCGAGATGTCGCCTATGGAAGCCCTTCGCCGCGCCGATCCGCATAAGCTCGCCAAGTTCCTGGAAGCAGAACACCCGCAGACCATCGCGCTTATCCTCGGCCAGCTTGGCGACCGTCAGGCCTCAGCGCTGCTCATTGCTCTGCCCCCGGAGGCTCGCGCCGAAGCCGTCAAGCGGCTGGCCGCTCTGCGCAAGTTCTCGCCCGAACTCACCGAGCGCGTCTCCCTCACGCTCAGCCGCCGTCTCCGTGCCGTTACTGAGCAGGGCAAGCGCACCTACTCCGGCTTCCAGAACGTTGCCGACATCATGAACACCATCGACTCGGCCGTCGCCCAGCAGATCCTCGAGAACATCGAGAATGAAGAGCCTACGCTGGCCATCAGCATTCGCGACCTCATGTTCACCTTCACCGATCTGTTGGAAGTGGATGAAACACAGATTCGCGAGCTGATGTCCGCGGTCGATAAGAAGATCCTCGCCACCGCCCTCAAGGGTACCAACGAAGAGTTGAAGAACCACTTCTTCCGAACCATGTCATCGCGCGCCGTGGAAATGCTCAAGGAAGATATGGACTCGCTCGGTCCTATCCGCATGAAGGATGCCTCGAAGGCGCAAGCGGAGATCGTCGCTCTCGCCCGCAAGCTCGAAGCCGAAGGCAAGATGGTCCTCAAGAAAGAAGGGGGAGATGAGTATGTCGTCTAACGCCGCCGCCAGCCCGCTGGCCCAGCTCTCGGTCAGCAGCTTCCGGTACCGCAACGTCGGGCCCGCGCTGGTTCCCGAACCTATCTCCTTTTTCGGTTCGGACGGCAACGACTCGGCCCCGGCGCCACCGATTCCTGTTGCTCTCGGAGTTCCGCAGGAAGAAGTCAACCGCCAGCTCGCCCAGGCCCGCATCGAAGGCGCCGCGGAAGGCCCGCCGCCAGATGCAGGGTGAGATGGCCTCACGCGTGGCAGAGCATACCGCCCAGCTTGAAGAAGCCATCAACAGCTTCCAGCGCGAGCAGAAGAAGTACTTCGGGCTCGCGGAAAAAGAAGTCGTCCAGCTTTCGCTGGCTATTGCCAATCGCATCCTTCACCGCGAAGCCCAGGTTGATCCCCTGCTCGTCACCGGCCTCGTTCGTGTCGCGATCGAAAAACTCGCCAGCGGCTCGACCGTCACCGTCAGGGTGTCGCCAGAGCAATCCGAGTTCTGGCGGGCGTACCGCGCCAATACCAGCAACGGCCTCACCGTCGTTGTCGTGGAAGACGCCGAGATGAAGCCTACCGACTGCGTTCTGGAAACCGAACTTGGTTCCGCGGACTTCGGCATTGAAGCCCAGCTCAAGGAAGTGGAACAGGGTTTTTGCGACTTGCTCGCTCTGAGGCCCAACGCTGCATGAGCACTCCGTCTATCAGCGACGCAACGCCCCCCAGGCCCACGCTCCTGCCCGAGTACTTCAACTATCTTGAGCATGCGTCCACCCTGCGATGGCGTGGTCACGTATCGCAGGTCGTCGGCAACCTCATTGAGTCTGACGGACCTTTCTGCTGCGTAGGCGAAGCTGCGGAGATCGTCAGCGCGCGTGGTGAACGGTGCACCGCGGAAGTCGTCGGCTTTCGCGGAACCACCGTGCTCTCCATGGCGCTGGAACCACCGCGGGGCCTCCGCTTCGGCGATCTCGTCATTGCTCGTGGCGTGCGCCCATCCATTCGCGCCGGCGATGGCCTTCTCGGCCGGGTCATCGACGCCACCGGTGAACCACTCGACGGCAAAGGCGACTACCGCGCCGAACGTCGCGTGTGGATCGATGGCACCGGGCCGCTGCCGCTCGAACGCGTTCCCATTCGGGAGCCCATCGGCTGTGGCGTTCGCGCTCTCGACGCCTTCGTGACCTGCGGGCGCGGCCAGCGCATCGGCATCTTCGGCGGCAGTGGCGTCGGCAAAAGCACGCTGCTGGGCATGATGCTTCGCGGCACCGGCGCGGACGTCACGGTTCTCGCGCTTGTCGGCGAGCGCGGCCGTGAGGTCGGTGAGTTCCTGGAAGTCATCGGCGAAGAAGGCCGCCGACGCAGCGTCATCGTCGTCTCCACTTCGGATCAGTCGCCGCTCCTGCGTATGCGCGCAGCGTCTGCGGCCACAGCTATCGCGGAGCACTTCGCCAGCGAAGGCAAAAACGTCCTGCTCGTCGTCGACTCCGTGACGCGCTTCGCCATGGCCCAGCGTGAAATCGGCCTGGCCGCCGGCGAACCGCCCACCGCCAAGGGCTACACGCCTTCCGTGCTCAACAAGCTCGCAGGCCTCGTCGAACGAGCCGGCAACTTCAAGCAAGGCAGCATCACGGCGTTCTACACAGTGCTGATGGAGGGTGACGATCAGCAGGACCCCGTCGTCGACACCGTGCGTTCGCTGCTCGACGGCCACGTCATGCTTGACCGCAACCTTGCGATGAAGAACCACTACCCCCCCATCGCGGTGCTCGACAGCCTAAGCCGCCTCATGTCCAGCGTCGCCTCGGAAGAGCACCAGCAAAAGGCCAAATCGCTGCGCCGTCTGATGGCCGCCTATGCACGCTCCGAGGACCTCATCCGCATCGGAGCCTACGCCAAGGGTACTGACCCCGTGCTGGATCGCGCCGTGGAACTGCTTCCGCAGATCAACGGCTTCCTCAATCAGCGCGCCGACGACATTGTCACCTTTCCCAACGCTCTCAACTCCCTGCTTCAGATCGGCAACTGATCATGGGTTACAAATTCCCGCTAGCCACGTTGCTTCAAGTTCGCGCCATCCGCGAAGAGAACGAGGAGCGTGTTCTTCTCCAAATCGGCGCGGAGATCGCGCGCACGCAGGAGTTGCAGGCCGAGGTAGGCCTCGCCCTGGAGCGCTTCAGCGCAAACGACGCCGCGCAGACCGGCGCGCCGCTCACAGGATCTGACGTTCATAACCGTTACGCGGAACTCCACGGTCTTTGGCAAAGCCGCGAAGATCTCGGCAATCATCTGCAGCGATTGCACGATCTCAAACAGAAGCAGATGAACATTTACACCATCGCCCGCCAGAACCGTGAAATGCTAACCGACCTGAACGACACCAAACGCGAAGAGTACTTCGCGGCTCTCGACAAGAAAGAGCAAAAGACGATCGCGGACAACTTCCTGGCCCGCCACATGAAGCGCACGAGATAGCCACACGAGAAAAGCCTGAGAGTCCCAGCCCCGCAGCCACGCTGCGGGTTTTTCTTTGCCACCAGCAACCTTCGTGATGCGACTGAACAGACCGGGAACCTTCTGCCGGGTAAAGCGGGCATCTCTTGCCTAGTTGCTCTGCTTGCCTACCTCCTCACACGTTCGAGGTATGAACGATCAAGCACAACATAACAATGCACTTGCACGCGCATTCGGCTTTGGGCGAGTTTGGCACGGCAGATGCCTATACAGAGGCATGCATGTTGCCAAGAACAACCCGCTGCTCGCAACCGTCGCGAGCGCTCAGCCCGAAGAGCACCAACGGGACTGCTTCCTCGTCAGGTGACTTTTCGGCTGCTTTGGGCAAGTTGTTCAACCCCCATCTGCAAAACAACAGCAAATCCGATACCGGCTCCGGCAACGCTTCAAAGCACTCCCGCTCTCAGGATGGGGACGCCTCCGCCGGTTCCTCAGCGCACAACAGCTCCCATACAGACACCAAGAGCAATCAGGATGCGGCTCAGCCCCAGCAGGCTCCTGTCACGATGTCCATGCTCGGCAAGCCGACTGCGGTCGTGTTCAGCCCGCAGCAGCCGGCTGATGCATCCATCAATCTCTCGACTGCCTCGACTCCGGCAACGGCTTCCACCGGCCTAACGACTCAGGTCGGCCTTTCCGGACCTTCCAACAGCCTGACTTCGCCGACCGATCGGCCTGTAACGGCTCTGAATTCCCTTCAGTCCGGCGATGTCCCGTCAGCTCCGGGCTCGGCAAGCGTCGCTCAACCGGCCACCTCCGACTCGGACGCGCAGAACGGCGCAATCATCGCCACCGGCGATGACGCATCCTCCGCACCCACCTCTAGCGTTATAGCGCCTAGTTCCCCGCTGACCACCGGCACTGCTCCGCTCAACTCCACGGCGAATCAGGACGCCGCGGCACCCGTCCCCACCGATGGAACCGCCACTCCCATCCCCTCCAGTGCAGTAGCCTCCGACACACTCTTTGGACCCACACAAGACGACAGCGACGCATCGAGCACAGCGATACCGGTCGTCCCAACGGCGTTCGCCCCCGGCGACACCAGCACCACCGCGGTACTCGCCAGCCCCGGCGCAGACACGGACCCCGATATAGACACAGGCATGCAAGTGCAGCCCGCCCCTTCCCCCACCTTCACTCCGGTCTCTGATGTAACGGCAGCCGGCACGCCCGCCCCTGTCCCCACCTTCACCCCGGTATCGCACGTGACGGCAGCAGGAGCGCTTGCCGCCTCCCCCTCCTTCACCGGCATCTCCCCTGTGACGGCGGCAGGCGCATTGGATATCACCGCTCAACCCTCGCAGCCTGTGCAGCCCGGCCCCGTCCACCTCACGCCCATCGCCGCGGTCACGGCGGTCGGCGCAACCGGCGGCCATAACCAGATCGCGGTCGCTCACCGGCCCATTCAGAACATCCCAGCAACCAACCCGACATCCACGGCTCCGGTTGCCACGTCCCCCGCTCCGACGACCCAGCCCACGAGCGGTTCGGATCTTCACCTCAATATCAACAACGGTTTCATCCATGCGCCCACCGGCCCCACACGCACCGACAACCCGGTGACGGCCTCCAACGGCAATCAGAACGGAACAGGCGACTCTGCCACAACAGCAAGCCCGGTAGCCGCCAGCGGCGCATCATCGCTTTACAACAGCACTGGAAGCTCTGACAACACCGGCTCGTCGAGCTCATCGGACTCGTCCGATTCAAAGGACCGCAGCAAGGACGACACCGTCTCAGCCGTAGCCACGGCCACCGCGCAGTCCCCCCTGGTCGCCCCAATATCCGTTACCACGCCCGTGCAGGCCACCCCAGCCGGTACCAACCTGCCGGTAAACGTTGGAGCCGAACCGTCTACCTCAAACCTTCCCGGCTCGGTCAACGCTAAGGCTTCCGATCTCGAGACTGCCTCCATCTCCGATACGAAATCCATCATCAACACGTCGAAACTGATGCAGACAGTCAACCAGTCGGAGATGCGCGTAGGCATGCGCTCCGCCGAGTTCGGCGACATCTCCATCCGCGCCCAGGCCACGCACGACAGCATCCTTACTCAGATTCAAGTCGATCACCCAGAGCTCGCCAGCTCGCTCGCGACTCACGTTCCCGATATGCAGGCTCGGCTTGCAAGCCACGGCAACGTAGAGATCCAGGTCAACAGCACGCAGGCCCACTCTGGTTCATCCACCCCCACAGACTCCGGCAGCAGCTATCAGGGCAACGGCTCGCAGGCCGGCTCCCAGCAAGGCAGCCAGCAGGATCAGGGCAGCAGCCGCTCCTACTTCTCGAACTCATACGGCAACACGAGCTACGGAAACTCCGCCCTGCCGGCCGCTGCGGTCGCAAACTCTCTCCAAAACGCCGGCTACGACGGCCGTCTCGATCTTCAGGCATAACACCTTCACCTTCCCCCAAGGAGCCCAGAGCATGAATCCCCTCACCACCACCTTTCCGTTGACCAACATCACCAATCCCCTCACCTCGAAACTGAGCGCCAACGCTACAACCGCCAGCGCTTCAAGCTCCACGGGCTCCTCGGGCTCGGCAACCGATGCCAGCAACATCGGCTCCACGTTCCTCAGCCTGCTCACGCAGGAGCTTCAGAACCAGGACCCGACCGCCCCGATGGACTCTACCGCCATGGTCGGCCAGATGATCTCGCTCAACCAGCTTAGCCAGCTCGTCTCCATGAACCAGACGCTGAGCAACCTGACGGGGACGTCCACCACCAGCAGCGCCGCCACCGGTTCGCTCAACAATGCCGCGGCAGCAGCCTCCATGCAGAACGCCGCCGGCTCGGCTAGCACACTGGCCATGATGTTCCCGTCCAGCCAGCTCTCTTCGCTGCAAACCAGCGGCGTCGCCAAGACCGGTCTCTAGTTCAAGTTTTCGCCCGTTCGCAACGCTTTCAACATTCCAGCTTTACACTTCCAGGAGCAAACCACATGTCATCCTTCGCGATTCCTCTCTCCGGCCTCAACGCAGCTCAGAGCCAGCTCAACACCGTCTCCAACAACCTCGCCAACATGAACACCGTTGGCTACAAGGACGAGACAGTCCAGTTCGCCGATCTGTTCGCGAACGCTTACTCCGTGAACACGAATGGCAGCGGCGATCCCCTGCAGAGCGGCCTGGGTGTGCAAACCTCGGCCATCGATTCCAACTTCAGCCAGGGCCCATCCGACGAAACGGATACCTCTTCCAACATGGAACTGAGCGGAGCCGGATTTTTCGTCACGCGTGACCCCAGCGGCGTTCAGGACTACACCCGCGCCGGTGACTTCACCACCAACAAGTCCGGCCAGCTCATCTCCCCGGAAGGCAACCTGCTCCTCGGGTACCCGGCCGTCAACGGCGTTGTGAACACCACCGGAGCGCTGCAGCCACTCCAGGTCGGTGCGCAGACCATTCCTGCCCAGGCCACCCAGAACTTCGGCATCACGGCCAATCTCAGCTCCACCGCCAACGTCGGCGACTCCGGCGTCCCCAGCACCTTCTCGGTCTACGACTCTCTCGGTCAGGCGCACACCATCTCCGTCGCCTACACCAAGACGGCCACCAACACCTGGAGCTACAACGTCTCCATCCCGTCCTCAGACCTGACCGCCGGAGCCACCGGCAGCACGACGCTCGCCTCCGGCACCCTGAACTTCGACAGCAACGGCAAGCTGATTGCCTCGTCCGGATCCAACATTGTCATTGGCATGCCCGCCGGTTCGTCCTTCGTCGATGGGGCCGCAAACATGTCGGTCAATTGGAACCTTACGGACAGCAGCGGAAACACCACCTTGACACAGACCTCCACTGCCAGCGGCACCAGCGCTACCAATCAGGATGGCTACACCAGTGGTACGCTCACCAGCTACACCATTGAGCCGGACGGCACGATCCAGGGAGCTTTCACCAGTGGCAAAACACTTGCCCTTGGCCAGGTTGCTGTCGCCTCGTTCGCCAACGTACAGGGTCTCTCCAACGTGGGAGGCAACAGCTATCAGGTTTCCCCTGCTTCCGGCGACGCCGTAATCGGCGTGGCGGAAACGGGGGGTCGCGGCAGCATCCAGGGCGGGTATGTTGAGGATTCCAACGTGGACATCTCGACTGAGTTCTCCAAGCTCATCATCGCGCAGCAGGCTTACTCCGCAAACGCCAAGTCCATCACCGCCTTCAACCAGGTGTCGCAGGCCACCATCGCGATGATCCAGTAGCCCTGCAGCCCGATAGCAAGGGCTGAAACTCACCAAATCCGCTAACCCGGCTCATTTCTTAGCCGCAGATTAACGCCCGTCGCCTCGGTTCTCATACTGAGACGGCGGGCCGTCTCTGTTTTCAGAAGCTTTTCCACGCTGCCTCCCCCAGCCGAGATATCACTCCGGTTACTTCTAGGCAAAAATTGCCGGATTTCCACTGAACAACCGCCGCTACAACTTTCCGGTAGCGCGCCCTCAGTCACTCTGGCAAAGCAATTGCTCCCTTCCCCAGCGGTAACGGATTCGGGACCTTTTGAAGGAGCAGCAGAGCATGAACGCAGTTGCCGAGATTCCGGCACCAGCCGCAGGTGTCAGGCAGAAGCCGGAGAATTTCTCCCCCGGCAAGCTGCAGGAGAAGCTCGATCTCCTCCCGTGGCTGCCCTGCACGCTAGCGCTCGATATCCCCGTGGTGAAGTTCACGGTGGCCAATCTCCTCAATCTGAAGCCCGGCGCCATCGTCGAAACCGCCTATCACCAGAGCAGCGATCTGCCGCTCCGGGTAAATGGACAACTAGTTGGCTGGACAGAATTTGAAGTCGTCGGGGAACGCCTCGCCGTACGGCTTACGGACCTTTCATGATCTCACTCTTCAGCAACGATGAATCGCGCGACACCGCACAGGCAATCCAGGTCGCGGCCGCAAAGCCGGCCACTTCTCAGCCTGCCTACCCCAAGGCCCAGCACCCGGCCGTCAGCAAGACGGTTGTCGCCCCAGCCGCTCCTGTGCCTGCAAAACAGGGCATTTTCAGCTGGCTGTCGATCGGCAAGGCCAAGAAGCGTCTGCAGATGCTGGAAACCGTCTCGCTCGGCGAAAAGCGCTTCGTCGCTCTTGTCCAGGTGGACGGCCGCCAGTTCCTGATCGGCGGCGCGCCCAGTAACGTCGGCATGATCGCCGAACTGGCCCCCGAAGAGTCGTTCCATCAGGTCCTTCGCGATGCAACTCAGGGGCTTAACGAGCTTCCCGCGTCAACACAGGCTGCACAATCAGCTTCAAGTCCAGCTCCCGTTGCAGAGGCGGCTCCCGTCGCTGCATTCGCTCAGCCGCTTCCTCCGGCACAGGCAGCGCCTGCATCGGCGGCGTTCTCTGCTCCCGTCGAGCCAGCGCGTCCGGTAGCGTTCACACAGGCAGCAACCATTCCATCGGAGCCACTGCCCACCGCATTCTCTGTTCCGGCTCCGATTGCCGTTCAGCCAGTCGTGTCTGCGCCAGTCGCTGCTGTTGCTGCTCCCGTCGCCGCGCCGGTCGCAGTAACGACAATGCCCAGCGAGACAGCCACGCCTGCGCCGATTCAGCACGCATCCGTTGCTCCGTTCGCGCTCGCCGAAGCAGTGTTGCCGGCAGCCGCAACGTTTTCTCCAGCCCCCGCCACTCCGGTAAAGCCCTCGCTCCCGCCACACGTCGCCGCTCGCCTTGCTGAGCTGCAAGCCGCCATCGAGGCCGCGCCCAGCGCCCACCGCTTCGCTCATCCCGGACGATCTCTCGCTCGAAGAGCCTGTCTCGCTATCGCCAAGCCTGCTTGCGGCCATGCAGCAGCGTGCCCGCGCCGCTCTTCTCAACGTCGAGCCTCATCCTGCAGCGCCCACGATGGCGGTACAGGTCGCTCCGCGCGAAGGACAGGTCGTTGTGCAGAAAGCGGCTCCAGCTCCCGCCCCCAGCTTCACCTTCCAGTTCTCGCCCATGCTTACTTCCACCACGCAGGCCGTTCGCATGCCGGGCATGAAGCTGCAGGGTGCAGCCTAGTGAACCTCCTCCGGCGCATTCGCGTCGTTCTCCTCGTGTGCCTGCTTTGCGGCACGGCAGGGGCGAACGCACGCGCGCAACGTCCCGTTCCATTCTCAGGGGTGACGCTCACGGCTGCTAATTCCGGTGCCCTGCTCGCCCCGCTGGCTCTCTTTCAGTCCTCGCACATCGGCCCCATCACCGCGACCCCCAACCCATCCAACCCCAACGAACTGAAGATCACCGGCTTCGGCGGAGGCTCAGCCCAGTGGACGATCGTCGTCCTGCTGACGTTCCTCACGCTGATCCCGTCCATTCTCATCTGCATGACGCCCTTTGCGCGTCTGCTCATCGTCTTCCACTTCCTGCGCCAGGCGCTCGGCCTCCAGACCACGCCCTCGAACCAGACGCTGGTCGGCCTGTCCATGATCATGACGTTCTTCCTCATGCAGCCCGTCGGCAAAACCATCTACGACACAGCCGTTGTCCCGCTGCAGTCCGGCAAACTTAACGCGATGCAGGCGCTGGACGCAGGCTCCGTGCCCATTCGCGGATTTATGGCCCACTACGTCCGCGACAAGGACGTCGCCATGTTCCTCGATATCGCCAAGGAGCCGCGCCCAGCGAAGATCGAAGACCTATCCTTCCGCGTCCTCTTGCCCGCCTACATCCTGTCTGAGCTCAAGTCCGGCTTCCAGATAGGCGCGGTCCTGTTCCTGCCATTTCTCGTGGTCGACATGGTGGTTGCCTCCATCACCACCACTGTCGGCATGATGCAGTTGCCGCCCGTCGTCATCTCCACGCCGCTCAAGCTCCTCCTCTTCCTCATGGTCGATGGCTGGCACCTGCTCGTCGGTGCCCTGATGCGGAGCTTCAACTAATGGGCGTCGATCAGGTTGTCCTCTTAGGCCGGCTCATGCTCAGGGAGACCCTTCTGCTTGTGGCGCCGGTGCTCGCCGCCGCCATCGTCGTCAGCCTGGTCGTCAACATCCTGCAGGTGATGACCTCCCTCCAGGATCAGACACTCTCTTCCGTGCCCCGGCTCATCGTCACCGGCGCCACCATCTTTCTGCTGATGCCCTGGATGTGGCGCCATCTCGCGCTCTACACCGTCAACATCATGCAGGACTTCCGCGGGGTGCTGCAGTAATGGAGATCTCTCTCGTCCAGATCTTCGGTGCCCTGCTCACCATCGGGGTGCGCCTCACCGGGCTCATGATCTTCGCGCCCTTCTTCGGCAGCGTCGCCATCCCTTCGCGCGTCAAGGCCATTCTCGTCCTCGCGCTTACGGCCTTCATCTATCCACTCACCTCCACGCACATGCCCAGCCTCACCATCGCCCAGTGGCCCGCAATGGTCTTCGGTGAGCTCATGATCGGCCTCGCCATCGGCGTCGTCACAAACCTTGTATTCGACGGCATCCAGCTCGCAGGTCAGATCACCAGCACACAAATGGGCTTCTCTCTCATCAACCTGCTCGATCCTCAGACGCAGGTCGACTCCACCGTCATGGCTGTCTTCCACCAGACCATCGCCATGCTCATCTTCCTTCGCCTCGGCGTCCACATGTGGCTGCTGCGCGCGCTGGTTCACAGTTTTGACTACCTGCCGCCATCCTCGGGCCACTTCGGCGCCACTTTCGTTACTTACATTTTTCATGCCGCCGGTTCCGTATTCTCCACCGGCATCCAGATCGCCGCGCCCATCCTTTCGGCCACGCTCGTGACCGACGTCACGCTCGGCCTTCTCGGCAAGGCATCACCGCAGCTCCCGCTTCTTGTTCTCGGCCCGGCCATCAAGAGCATTCTCGGAATCGTCGTGCTCATCACCACCTTGAAATACTGGCCGGCCCTGTTCCAAAGCCTCTTTACCAAATCCATCTTCATGACAGACAAGCTGCTTCACCTCGCATAACTACCCATGGCCGACGCAAGCAAAACAGAAAAAGCATCGCCACAACGGCGGAAGAAAGCCCGGGAAAAAGGCCAGATCGCGCGCTCCCGTGAGCTTGGGTCCACGATCGCGTTGGCTTCCGTTGCGGCGGCCCTGCTCATCCTGGCGCCTCACACGTTCAATACATGGAACGCCTTATACCGCGAAACGCTTTTCATGGCCTCCACCAGCAACATCGACGCTAACGGCCCCCTGATCTACTGGTCCACCCTTACCGTCCTCTGGTGGATTCTTCCAATCCTGGTGGTTGGTTTTGTCGCATCCGCCGCTGCTGGGATGGCCCAAGGCGGTTTCAACCTCGCCCCGCAGACGCTCACCCCGAACTTCGAGCGCTTCAGCCCAGCCAGCAAGCTCAAGCAAATCTTCTCGCCGATGAGCCTCGCCAACCTCGGCAAGTCTCTGCTGCCCTTCGCCGTCATCTTGTGGATCTCCCAGGGCATCCTTCGCGAAAACTGGCCGAAGATCCTCTCCACGTTCAACATGAGCGTCACCGGCCTTGCTCACTTGGTTGGCACCATGCTCTTCGAACTCGGCTGGAAGGCCGTGCTCGTCCTGCTTGTCTGGTGCGTCGTGGACTACATCTTCGTCTGGCGCAAGCAGGAAGGCGACATGAAGATGAGCAAGCAGGAGCTCAAGGAAGAGTTCAAGGAAACCGACGGCAATCCGATCATCAAGCAGCGTGTCCGCCAGATCCAGCGCTCCATGCGGCGCGCTCAATCGCTCAAGGCAGCCGCCACCGCAACGGTCGTCATCACCAATCCGACGCACTACGCCATCGCCATGCGGTACGAAGCCGACATGCCCGCGCCTATCGTCGTCGCCAAGGGCATGGACCTGCTGGCCCAGAAGATCAAGGAGATCGCCCGCGACGCCGGCATCATGATGGTCGAAAACAGGCCGCTTGCTCAGGCGCTCTACAAGGCCGTCGAAGTTGGCGACTCCATCCCCTCTCAGCTCTATCAGGCAGTCGCCGAAATCCTCGTCGTCGTCTACAAGTCGCAGGCCGAGATCCGCCAGCGCGAAGCCGAGCGCCGCAGCCGCAACGCCTCAGGCCAGCCAGCCGCGGGCGGACCCGCGCAGCGGCCCTCTCAAGCTGGCCCTCAAGCCGGCCCGCAGGCTAATCAGGCAGGTGCGCGTTGAACGGCATCATCGCAATCCTCAAGAAGTCCGGCGAGTGGATCGCGCCCGTCTCGGCCGTGGCCATGGTCTTCGTCATGCTCGTGCCATTGCCGAGCTTCCTGCTGGACCTGCTGCTCACCATCAGCATCACCGCCTCCGTGCTGGTGTTGCTCACGGCCATTCAAATCCTTCGCCCGACACAGTTCTCGGTCTTTCCCAGCCTTCTTCTGCTGCTCACCCTGCTGCGCCTCTCGCTCGATCTCGCCGCCACCCGCCGCATCCTTCTGCACGGCGACGAGGGCACCGCCGCCGCCGGTGGAGTGATCGAGGCCTTCGGCCAATTCGTAGTCGGCGGCAACTACGTTGTCGGCTTCGTTCTCTTTATTGCCCTCGTTGCCATCCAGTTCCTCGTCATCAGCCACGGCGCGGTGCGCACAGCAGAAGTCACCGCGCGCTTCACCCTTGACGCCATGCCCGGCAAGCAGATGGCCATTGACGCTGACCTCAACGCCGGGCTCATCAACGAGGCCCAGGCCAAGGCCCGCCGTGAGCGGGTCAGCCAGGAAGCCGAGTTCTGCGGAGCCATGGACGGCGCCGCCCGCTTCAGCCAGCGAGACTCCATGGCCACCATCCTGGTCATGGCGATCAACATCATCGCCGGCTTCCTCATCGGTGTCTTCCAGAACGGCATGCCGTTCCAGGAAGCCCTCAAGACCTACACCATCCTCACAGTCGGTGATGGCCTGGTCTCCGTCCTCCCGTCCTTGCTCGTTTCCGTCGCCGGCGGCATCGTCGTTACCCGCGCCGCATCCAAGCAAACCCTTGGCATCAACGTCGGCAAGCAGCTCTTCATCAGCCCGCGCCTGCTTTGGATAGCCGGTGGCGTGCTCGCCGCCTTGGGCCTCATACCCGGCCTGCCCAAGATCGCCTTCTTCTCGATCGCCGGTGTGCTGATGTACGCCGCCAAGCAGATGACGCCTGACTCCGAACGCGAAGATGTCGACGAGATTGCCGCGCTCGGCAAGCCTGCCGCCGGCGCTCCCGGCAAACCCGGTGCCGCTGCAGGCGCCGATGCCACAGCCGAGCCTCTCGACGCCGTTCTCCGCCTCGACGAGCTCATGCTTGAAGTCGGCATCGGTCTCGTCCCCCTGGTCGACGTCGCCCAGGGCGGCCAGTTGCTCAACCGCGTCAAGGCGTTGCGCAAGAATCTGGCTCAGCAGCTAGGGTTCCTCGTTCCCTCCATCCACATCACGGACAACCTCAACATCCGCGAGCGCGAGTACGTCATCTACATGCGCGGCGTCGAGATCGCCCGCTGGGAGCTCCGCAAGGATAGCCTGCTCGCCATCAACTCCGACACCGCCGCGCCCGAACTCCCCGGCCAGGTCACCAATGAGCCCGCCTTCAACATGCCGGCCACCTGGATCGCCCCGCAGACGCAGGGCCAGGCCATCGCGGCGGGCTACGCCGTCATCGATCCCACAGCCGTACTCTCCGCGCACCTCACTGAGGTCATCAAGCACAACGCTCACGAGCTTCTCTCCCGTCAGGAAACCAAGCGTCTCATTGACCGTTTAGCTGAATCTCATCCCAAGCTCGCCGATGAACTGATCCCCAAATTAATGAGCCTTGGCGAAGTGCAGAAGGTGCTTCAGCAGCTTCTCCGCGAACAGGTGTCCATCCGCGACCTCGGCACGATTCTGGAAGTGCTGGTTGAGACTTCCGCCATCAACAAGAATCCCATCGCTCTCGTCGAAGCGGTGCGCCACGCCCTCGGCAGGGCGCTGGTTCGCCCGCTTCTCAATGAAGATGGCCAACTCCGTGTCGTCACGCTGGATACCTCCATCGAGGAAGAGTGCACGCGCGGCTCCAACATGCAGCAGCAGGGGAACTCCGGAGCCACATCACACCAACTCGCTTTGGCACGTCGCGTGCTCGATGGTCTACGGAACACCTTCGGGCAGGACATCGGCAAAGCGCCGCCAGTGCTCCTCTGCTCCTCGCCAGGCAGGTTCTACCTCCGCCGCCTCCTGGAGCCCTTCATGCCCAAGGTCGTGGTGATCTCACCAGGCGAGATTCCGCCCATGACCCAGGTTCAATCCCTCGGCATGCTGCGTTAACTAACGCCAACGCGGCATGGTAATGGCACGAAAGATCGAAGCAGAATAAGGCACCCGCAGTTGGGGTGAGAAGCGAGAGCCACAAATATGACCGCAGCAGAACAGGCATACCGCAGCAGCAGCAGCGAGATGGAAACACGCGACGACATGATCACGCGTGAACTCCCGAATGTCTACTATGTTGCCGCGCGCATCCGCGAACGCCTCCCGCAGCATGTCGACATGGAAGATCTTGTCCAGGCCGGCGTCATCGGTCTCATCGAGGCCTACCGCACCTACGACGCCAAAAAGAACGCCGGCTTCAGCACCTTCGCCAAGTTCCGCGTCCGCGGCGCCATCCTTGATAGCCTTCGCGAGCTCGACTGGGGCTCGCGGTCACTGCGCAAAAAAGGCCGTCAGATTGCCGCGTCCATCACATCCCTCGGAGCCAGACTTGGCCGCCAGCCCATGCAGGAAGAGATTGCTGCCGATCTCAAGATGAGCCTGCGCGAACTGCAGGACACCCTCACCGAACTCGATGGCCTCAGCATGGTGGGCCAGCAGGCCGAAAGCTCCGACGATCCGGGGTCTTCCTACGACCTCATCGAATCGGCTCCCAGCCGCGGCGGTGACAACCCCTTCGAAATCTACCTCAAGGGAGAAAACCGCGCCAAGCTTGCCGAGGCCGTATCCGACCTCACCGAGCGGGAACAGCTCATCCTCCAGCTCTATTACTACGAAGAACTGACCATGAAGGAAGTCGCCGAGATCGTTGGTCTTGCCATCTCGCGCATCTCGCAGATCCACACGGGGGCTCTGCTCAAGCTCCGCACCGCCATGGCCAACACCCGCGTTGCCCCGGCCACGTCGGTACCGGTCGTGAGAGACAGGTATCAGCAGCCGGTTCCCGGCGGATTCGCGAGGCGCGCGTGAGTGGGCTCGAAACGCCCGGCACCCAGGCGTCGGCCGGTGCTGTCATGCCCCCCGGCGCCGACGGCCGCGTCATCCACTCCTGCAACTTCCGCTACGCGGGCCGGCTCTCCAACGAGAACGCCCGCACGCTCACCTCGCTGCACGAAAAGCTCGCGCTCAGCGTCACCAACGCGCTTGAGGTCTACCTCGGCGCCGCACTGCGCCTCAAGCTCGTGTCGCTGGAGCAGAAGTCCATGCCGGAATATGTGCGCGATGTCGCTCCTAACAGCTTCTTCGTTCCTTGCCGCCTGAACGTCCTCAACAGCAAGCTGCTCATGCAGATGGACAACTCGCTCGTCTTTCCGATGATCGATCTGCTCCTGGGGGGAGCAGGAGCCGCGGGAGAAGCCGGCCGCGAACTCACCGACATTGACGAAGACATTATGGAAAGCGTCTCTTCCATCGTCGCCCAGCAGGTCGAGCGTACCTGGAGCATGCTCAACGTCAAGCTCACCCTGAGCCGCGCCATCAGGCACGCCGCGCTTGGGCAGGTCTTCGCCAACGAAAAGCTCGTCCTCCTCATCTTCGAGTTCGAAGTCGGGGAGATCCGCGGCCCCTTCACTCTGATCCTGCCGACGTCCTTCGTCGGGTTCCTGCTGCGCCACCTCAAGGCCTCGCAGACCCAGAAGGCCCTCGGCCTTCGCACCGGGCCGGAACCAAGCCTTCGCCAACGCATGATGGATTGCAAATTCCAGGTGGCCGCGGACATCCCGCAAATGCGCGTTGGTGTGCGCGACCTCATCGGTCTCGCCCCAGGAATGGTTCTCAAGCTCAACACCGCAGTCAAAGCCACCGGCAAACTCACTGTCGAAAACGTAGAGATGTACGAAGCGCTGCCGGTCCGCAGCGGAACCTTCAAAGCAGCGCAGGTCGTCGCGCGGCTTACTGAAGCGGACCTGCACAAGGAGCAAGCATGAGTGAAGAAGTACAGAGTGTTCTAGGCGCCGATACTCCCCCGCTCTCGGAACAAAACCTGGAGCTCGTCATGGGCGTGGAGCTCAACGTAACGTTGCGCTTCGGCCAGCGCCTTCTTTCGCTTCGCGAAGTCCTCGACCTCACCACCGGCTCGGTCATTGAACTTGACCGCCAGGTCGATGAATCCATTGAACTTCTTCTCGATGGCAAGGTCATCGCGCGCGGCGAAGCCGTAGTCGTTGATGGCAACTACGGCCTGCGTGTCACCGAGGTGCCGCAACCCATCTCAGCCCGCATGCTCGTGTAAGCCGTGCTTGTTCAGGAGCCTTTATACTTGAAGCTCATTTCCTCGATCACGCAGTCTGAATGGGCCGCGGGTTTTCGCCACGTGAATTGCACCCATCCCGGCTGCAATCGCTGGCTGACCCAGCGGCACCTTTCCGTGCGCCCCGTCGGCCTCACACTGCGCGACGAGTGGTACTGCAGCTACCGTTGCGCGGCGGAGCGCATCGATGCTCGTGTCCAGGAACTTCTGCCTTCCGTCGGTAAGACAGCTCCCCGCCGCTTGCGCATGCCGCTCGGCCTCCTGCTCGT
The DNA here is from genome assembly GCA_965198545.1 of Granulicella sp. Classification (GTDB taxonomy): domain Bacteria; phylum Acidobacteriota; class Terriglobia; order Terriglobales; family Acidobacteriaceae; genus Granulicella. Next base: position 37,842 of record CBDAPS010000015.1, read on the forward strand.
CAGCCGCGGCGCCATTACCGAAGATCAACTCCGTACCGCCAAAGAGCGTCACGCCGAAACTGCTGAGGAGATGGGTGCACTTATCCTCGCGCTCGGCTTCGCCACGGAAGATCAGGTCACCGCCGCGCGTTCTTCCCTTTGGAGCTGCCCTGTCTTCACGCCTCCAGCGCGCCTCGCGGCCCCGTCCATCTCCATTCCCTCTATTCTCATGGAACTCCACGCCGCGGTGCCCGTCCAGAACACCGCCGCGTCTGACAACCTGCTAATCGGTTTCTTGGATCGCATTGACTACGGCCTGCTCTATGCCATGGAGCAGATTGCCGGGTGCAAGACCACGCCCTGCCTTCTCACGCCTACAGACCACCGTGCCTACATGGAGTCCGGGCCGTCGCTCGTCGACGAGATCGTCTGTGAGGCCACCATGACCTCGGAAGAGATAACGCGAACCGTCTGCCAGCATGGCGCTGGCATCAACGCCAACGAACTTGCCATCGTCCGCTGCGGAGACTACCTCTGGGCGCATCTCAGCGGCTGCAGCAAGCCGGCGGACATGCTCTTCCGCGTCCAGTAGGCGCAGTCCCACTCGTTGCCCGTACGGCGCGCAACCATCGCGAACGCTGCGTTCCAGCCTTTCGGCCGAACCCAAAGCGATTTTCTGTTAAACAAACACCCCTTGCCTGCCGATAAGAGATAGCGGCAGCGATATCGTTTGCGCCCCTGAAAACTCAACCCGTCGGAACAGTTCCCGCTGTATGAGGGCCCTGGTCTAATCCCGCTCTCATGCAGTCGTAAAAACCGTGGAAAATCCACGCTTTTCTACAACCATCCGGGGACGCCTCCACCGCCTTCCGGGCATGAAAGTTTGGCATCTCACTTGCACTTATCCCGCGCAGGAGAACCTGCGATGGATAGCGGAATGTACGCTGCATGTGCCGGATTGGTCGCTCGGGCCGAAGCTGTAGACACGCTCGCCAACAATCTGGCCAATGTGAACACCACCGGCTTCCGGGCTAGGCACAACACCTTCAGCTCCGTCCTCGCCTCCACCGGTTCCCAGTCTCGTCTCTCCATGCTCAACCAGGATGCCAACGACTACGGCATGCTCAGCGGCAACCGCCTCGACACCACTCAGGGCATCCTGCAGCCCACCAACAATCCACTCGATCTCGCCATCGATGGTCCCGGCTACTTCCCCGTGCAGACGGCCACCGGCACCGCCTACACCCGCGCCGGTGACTTCCGCGTCAACGGCAGCCGCCAGCTCACCACCGCGCAGGGTGACCCCGTCCTCGGCGAAGGTGGCCCGATCACCATCGTCGGCTCGCCTGTCTCCATCGGCTCTGACGGAACCATCTCCGTCAACGGCGCGCTCGCCGGCAAGCTCAAGGTAGTCGACTTTCCCGCCAACGTCGAGCCGAAGAGCCAGGGCGCCGCTTACTTTACCGTTCCCGACGGTACGGCTGTTACCCCCTCTACTAAGTCGAGCATTCATCAGGGCGCGCTGGAAGCTTCCAACGTCAACCCCATCACCAGCGTCGTCGAGCTGATGGGTGCCCAGTCCGATCTCGAATCCATGCGCCGCGCCCTCTCCCTCATGAGCTCGGAGATGGACAAAACCGCCAGCCAGGATATTCCCCGGGTCAGCTAGACTCGCCGCCCCTTAGAAAGGTACCTCCATGTTTCGTGCACTCTATTCAGCAGCCAGCGGCATGTCGGCCCAGCAGCTCAATCTCGACAACATCGCCAATAATCTGGCCAACGCCAGCACCGCCGGCTTTCAGGCTCGCCGCGTCCAGTTCTCCGATCTCCTTTATCAAAGCCAGGTAATGCCCGGCTCCGCCGCCAGCCAGCAGACCACCGTTGCCTCCGGCATTCAGGTCGGCCTCGGCGTGCGCCCCAATGAGACCGAGCTGATCCAGACACAGGGAGCGCTGCAGAGTACCGGCAACCCCACAGACCTCGCCATCTCCGGCCCGGGCTTCTTCCAGCTTCTGCTCACCAACGGCCAGACCGGCTACACCCGTCAGGGTTCTTTCCACCCTGATGCCCAAGGCAATCTTGTCACGGCCGATGGCAACGCTCTCCAGCCGGCCATCACCATCCCGTCCGACGCCACCAGCATCACCGTCGGCGCCGACGGTACTGTCTCTGTCATTCAGCCCGGCCAGACGCAGGCTCAGCAGGTCGGCTCCATCCAGACCGCGATGTTCGTCAATCCCGGCGGCCTCAACAGCATCGGCAACAACGTATATCTCTCCACCACCGCTTCCGGCGACGCCGTGGTCGGCTCACCCGGCGGCTCGGACGGCCAGGGCACCCTGCAGCAGGGCATGCTCGAGCAGTCCAATGTCAGCGTCGTCGATGAGTTCGTCGCCATGATCCTCGCCCAGCGCTCCTACGAATCCAACTCGCGCGTCCTCAAGGCTGGCGACGAGATGCTCCAGCAGCTGAACCAGCTTGCCCAATAGTCTGCCCAGCAGTCCTGTACCACTGTCCTAACTGTCCCAAGAATGGCCTGTCTCAGGTGTCCCAAGAGTTTTCCAGAGAGAAGGATTCATGAAGCGGTACATGAAGAAATCCCTGAAGTCGATGATGAAGAGGCGAAAGAGCCTCAAGCGAATCACCACCACCGCGGCCCTCGGCACCACCTCCGTGCTTGGCTACGGCCAGTTCCGTCCCGCGCGCCAGCACTTCGTCATCCCTGTCGAATCTGTAGCCCGTACTATCTCGGCCAGCTTCGCGTCCCGAGGCATCCAGGTTTCTTCCGAGCAGGTAAAGCTGCCCAGCAGTGTGCTCGCCACCGAGGAAGATCCCCTCCTCGAAGTCGGTGACGTTGGCAAGCTCGGCCAGCTGAGCAGCTCACTGCCCGGCCAGGAAAGCGCCAGCATCCGTCTCCGCTGCAAGACTGCGAACACCTGCACTCCATTCTTCGCCATCGTCTCCTGGCAGGGTGAGCAGCAGTCGCTCTTGACCCCCGCCAAAGCCGCCAGCGTCTCCGCGCCCCAGCTTGTGGCAAACCGGCTCGTAACCGCCCAGCTTGGCGAGTCCCAGCTCGCGGCCATCCATCCAACCACCGACCGCACCGCCACGCCGGACGAAATCGCCACCGCTGTACAGCACAGCCATCCCGCCTTGGAGCAGGATCGGTCCAGCGCCACCCTCGTCAAAGCCGGCGCACCGATGACCCTCATGATCGAAGGCGACCACGCACACATCCGTCTTGCCGTGGTCAGCGTCTCCAGCGGTGCGCTGGGTCAAAAGATCCGGGTTGCCACGCCCGATCACAAGCACTTCTACATGGCTGAAGTGCAAAGCGCAGACTCCGTGAAAGGAAGCTTCTAAATGCGCACAGCCAAACTCCCTTTTCGCAAGCTCCGCGTTCGCAACCTGCGTGCGATCAAGCTGCCCACTCGCAAGCTGGCGATCGCCACGATCTGCGCCGCGTCTATGGGCGTGTCTTCTGCGCGCGGCGCGTCCATCCTCTCCAAGCTCAAGCCACATCCCAAGAACCCCGCGGAGTTGCGTGCTGACTACCTCAGCCGTCTTGGGCAGGCCAACCTCCCGCAGCAGCAGGAGCGAACCACCGGCAGCCTCTGGACCCCGCAGAGCGACCTCGGTGACTTTGCCACGGACTACAAGGCCAAGCACCTTAATGACACCATCACCTTGCTCGTCTCTGTGCAGACCACCGCAGCTCAATCCGGCTCGGTGAACACGGCGCGCGCATTCAACACCAGCTCTGCCATCACTGGCATAGCGGGAAACGCCCCCAGCGCCACCAATCCCCTGCTCGCGGCCAACTCCAACACCACGCTCAAGGGCTCCGGCGCAACGGCCTCCAACACCTCGTTCCTCACCAGCATGACCGGCCAGGTCATCGCTGTTCTGCCCAGCGGCAATCTCGTCGTGGAAGCCGAGCGCGAAATCTTCATGAACAACCAGCATGAGCATGTCATCGTGCGTGGCTTGATTCGTCCCGGAGACATCGGGCCAAGCAACACGGTGACCTCAGCTTCGCTCAGCAACCTCGAAATCGAGATGAAGGGCAAAGGCATCATCTCCGACGGCACACGTCCTCCCAACCCCATTACTCGGGCCATCCTCTGGCTCTTTGGCTTCTAAACTCAATGACCGCATCGTCTCCCAGCAAGCCGCGCAACCAGCACTCGTCACTCGGGTGGTTGCCCCTGCTTGCCATCCTCGTCCTCAGCCTCTCGTCTGCCCTGCCCGCCGAAACTCACGAGCACAAAGTCCTCATTCGCGACGTCACCAACATCCAGGGTGTTCGCGACAACCAGCTCGTCGGCTACGGCCTTGTCGTCGGCCTCAAAGGTACCGGCGATCGCCAGCAGACTTTCTTCACCGTACAGACTCTCGCCAACACCCTGCAGCGCATGGGAGTGCAGATCGCCCCCGGCGTTGTCGTCGTCAAGAACGTCGCCGCGGTCTTTGTTACCGCCAAGCTTCCGCCGTTCACCCGCCCCGGCATGCCTCTAGACGTCACCGTGTCCTCCATCGGCGACGCCAAGAGTCTCGAAGGCGGTGTCCTGCTGATGACAGCCCTCCGCGCTCCGGACGGCCAGATCTACGCAGAAGCCCAGGGCGCTCTCACTCTCGCCGGCTACTCTGAAAGCGCCGGCGGCCAGTCCAAGACCGTTAACCACCCCACCGTCGGCCTCATCTCCAACGGTGCCGTCGCTGAACGTGACGCCTCCGTCGACCTCAGCAACTTCCGCACTCTTTCGCTCCTGCTCCGCGAGTCGGACTTCAACGCCTCCCGCGCCGTTGCCGAAGCCATCAACAAGGACTTCGGCCGCCCCATCGCCACCTCCGTCGACGGCCGACGCATCGACGTTGATGTCGCTCACGCCGGCGAGGCTTCGGTTCCCATGCTGATCTCCCGCGTCCAAAGCCTTTCTGTCCGCCTCGAACCGCGGGCGAAAGTCGTCGTCAACGAACGCACCGGCACCATCGTCATGGGAGGCGACGTTAAACTCACCCCCGTCTCGGTCATCCACGGCGACCTAACCATCCAGGTCGTCCAAGTCCCCATCATTTCGCAGCCGGCGCCATTCTCCAACGGCACAACCACCACCGCCACGCAGACTCAGCTCACCGTCAAGGATCCGCCCGCGCAGTCCATTCAGCTGGAAGAGGGTGCGAACGTGGAAACCCTCATCCGTGGACTGCACTCCATCGGCGCCACGTCGCGCGACGTGATCGGCATCCTCCAGGCCATCAAGGAAGCTGGCGGCCTGCAGGCAGAACTGGAGGTGATCTAGTGTCCCCGTTGAACCTGCAAACCACCGCGATCCAAGCCCCGGTAACGTCGACCGACGCACTTTCCAAGTCGGCCAAACAGGCAAAAGAAGACGCCAAAATCGACAAATCCGCTCATGATTTCGAAGCTGTCCTCCTCGGCAACTGGCTCCAGTCGGCACAAGAAACCTTCTCCAGGGTGCCCGGCGGCGAAGAGGACGATCAGGAAGAGCAGGACGGCGCCACTTCGCAGTTCACCCAGATGGCCATGCAGTCCCTCGGCAACTCGTTCGCAGCCAGCGGCGGCATCGGCATCGCCAAAATGATATCGGCTCAGCTCCACAAGACGCAGGACGGCTTGGAGCAAGCCGCCATTTCCGCCCAGAAACCGGAGGCTCCATCTTCCCCCACGAATTTTTCGCTGAAGCACTGAACAATATTTTGAAAGCGCCGATAGGTGTCCTGCAGCACAGGAGTTATCGGCTATGAAGATCAACATCAACAACGGACTTATCAACCAGACGGACACACAGCCCAAGAGCGGTTTCTCCGGTAAGAGCCCCGTTACAGCTTCTCGCGGACTCGGAACATCGGAGCTCACCGGCAAGAGCGCAGTTACATCCCCCGGAGCGCTCGGCAACACGGACCGCACCACGCTGAGCAGCACGACGTTTCCGACAGTTTCCAGCTTGGTGTCGGAGGCCATGAAGACCCCGTCTGTACGGCAGGACAAGGTAAACGCCCTAAAGGACGCCGTCTCGTCGGGCAGCTACGTCATTGATTCCACCAAGATCGCCGGCGCTATCTCCGACGAAGCTGGGTACTAAACGCGATGAAGGAAGGGGTTAGAGAGTGATTCTCTAGCCGAAGAGCAACCATCATGAACTCCGAGTGCCTACAGACACGGGCTGAGCTCGCTGGAATCTACCAGCAGCAGTTGCAGGCACTCGCCTTCGAGATGAGGGTGGCCATGCAGGCCATCGCCTCCAACTCTCTCCCCGTTCTGGAAACAAGCGTGGCAAAGCAGGAAATGCTTTGCCACGGCCTGTTGAAGCTGTCCAAACGCTTACAACAGGAAGCCGGCGCCCCAGGTTCGGAAGGGGCTTTCCCCTCTGATCCCGTCGAAGAGCGCGCTGCCGCGACCGCCCGGTCGCTGCGGGAACTCAATACTCAGTACGCGTCCCTACTGAAGCATTCAGGCCGGTCCATCGCCATGCTTTCCACCCTCTGCAGAAGCTACACCGGACAGTTCCCCCATCAGGAGCGCAGGAGCCTCGCGAAACAGCAGACCTGGTCCTGCGAAATGTGACCCTATGAATCTCAACACCACGCTTTCCACTGCATTGCAGGGGCTCTATGCCAGCACAGCCGGCCTGCAAACAGCCAACAACAACATCGCCAACGCCAATACCCCCGGCTACAGCCGCGAGACGGTTTCCCTTGCCGCCAATGCTCCGGATTCGACCGGAGTCGGCACTGGCGTCACCGTGACGGGCTACCAGAGCATCCGCGACCAGCTTCTCCAGAGCCAGATCATGCAGCAGACGCAGACCCAGACCGGCGCCAACGCCGAGCTCGGAACGCTGCAGCAGGTTCAGACGATCTTCGCGTCCTCCACCAGCGACATCGGCTCGCAGATGTCCACCCTGTTCTCCAGTCTTTCCAGCCTTTCGACTGACCCGACGAACACCTCGTTGCGCCAGGCCGTCCTCACTGCCGGTTCGAACCTCGCTACCTCGTTCAACACGGCCTCCAGCTCGCTCACCTCGCTGCAGGGCTCGCTGAACAGCCAGGTATCGACCGACGCCGACCAGATCAACAGCCTCGCGAAACAGATCGCTGCGCTCAACCCGCAGATCGCCCAGAAAAACGATGTTGGCCAGGACGCCGGCACGCTGCAGGATCAACAGGATCAGCTGGTCACCAGCCTCTCAAAGCTCACCAACGTTGCGATCACCCAGGATAGCGATGGCATCACGGTGACCACCGGCAACGGTACCCCGCTGGTCGTTGGCGCGAACAGCTATCCGCTCACCACCACCACCGGCAGCGACGGCAAAGTCTACGTTCTCGATACGAATGGCCAGGATATCTCGGCCACCATCAGCGGCGGCGATCTGGGTGGCACCATTCAGGCACGCGACACAGCGATCCCGTCTGTCCTGAACCAGTTGGACACCCTGGCTTCCGAGGTCGGCAACGCATTCAACACCGCGCAGGCTGGCGGCTACGACTCCACGGGAGCGCAGGGCAAAAACTTCTTCAACATTCCCTCGGGTTCAACCGCCGGCGCGGCCGCCGCGATCACCCTCTCCCTGAAGAGCGCCAACCAGATCGCCGCCAGCTCCGACGGCAGCGCCGGCAGCAACGGCAACCTCGCCAACTTCGCGGCCATACAGAGCACCGCGCTTTCCTCCGGCAACACTCCCACTCAGGCCTATGCCGCTCTCGTCTACAACGTCGGCAGCCTTACGGCCACGGCCAACACGCAATACACCGCTACCACTGCCAGCCTGCAGCAATTGTCTGATCAGCAAAGCTCGGTGTCAGGCGTCTCCGTCGACGAAGAGTCCACAAACCTGATCCGTTATCAGCAGGCCTATGAGGCTGCCGCCAAGGTCATCAACACCGTGAGCACGCTCTTCAGCGTCACCATGGACATGATCCCCACCTCATAGCCTTCCCAATCTTCCCGCGTCCCTTGCGGATTGGAGCAAATAATGCGCGTTACCACCATGATGCCGGACGTCCAGTACGGCATTCAGCAAAGCGAATCGAACCTGCAAACTGCACTGCAGCAGCTCACCACGGGCAAGCGGGTCAACCAGCTCTCCGACGACCCCGGAGCTTCCGCGGGCTACGTTCGGTCGCAGGCTGCCTCGGCTCAGGTCGATCAGTACAGCAGCAACATCTCCTCGCTGCTCCCCAAAATGCAGACTGCCGACTCCGCGCTCAGCAACGTGGTCACCCTGTTGAACCAGGCGATCACGCTCGGTACCGAAGGCGCCAACGGCGGCCTCACGAACGCGAACCGCTCCGCCATCGCCACCCAGGTCTCGAGCGTTCTGTCGAGCGTCGTTTCTCAGGCGAACCTCACTTACCAGGGCAGTTATCTCTTCGGAGGCTCGGCCAACACGAAGGCGCCTTTCACCGCCGACTCCAGCACCACCGGCTACGCCTACAACGGCAACAGCACGGTCAATCAGGTGCAGGTAGGCGATGCCCTCAGCGTGGCCAGCAACCTGCCCGGCGATCAGGTCTTCACCTCGGGTGCCAACGTTCTCGGCTCTCTCAACTCTCTTGTCACGGCCCTCCAGTCCGGGTCCGCGACAGACATTGGAACAGCTACCGCGGCTGTGTCCAATGCCCTGCAGTATGTCGATCAGCAGCGAGCTCCCCTGGATAGCTCGATCAACCAGATGAACACGCAGGAAACCTACCTCAGCACTGAAACCGTAACGCTTACCTCTCAGCAAAACTCGCTGGTCGGTATCGATGTAGCCACAGCCGCCACCAACCTTGCCCAGGCACAGTCGCAGAACAGCGCCGTGCTTGCCGCTGCCGCCAAGGTGCTTCCGCAGACTTTGCTGGACTACCTCAAGTAATGCGCCGTTTGGGTCAGCGTCTACCCCTGTAAATGCTGAACGAAACGGTGAAAACGTCGATAAGTAGTTTGTCCAAGGCGTCCACCTTGATCAACTGAGCGATATAAGGCTCACCAAAAAACCCATAGGACGCAAGTTGGCAATAAAAGGAGATTCAAATCATGTCACTCAGCATCCTCAACAACATTTCCGCTCTCACCGCAGAGAACTCGCTCTCCTCCACCCAGATGGGCCTGCAGAAGACCCTCACGCAGCTCTCGACCGGCCTCAAGATCAACTCCGGTTCTGACGATTCCGCCGGCCTCTCCATTGCGAACGGCATGAACGCCAACATCGCGGCCCTCACCCAGTCGCAGCAGAACGCCAGCAACGGCGTCGGCCTGCTGCAGACCGCTGACGGCGCTCTCTCGCAGGTCACCACGCTCCTGAACCGCGCTGTCACGCTCGCCACCGAAGCTTCCTCGGGCGGCCTCACCACCGGCAACAACAGCCAGGCTGCCGCTCTGGACAACGAATTCCAGTCGATCCTCACCGAAATCAACCAGATCGGTAACTCCACCAACTTCAACGGCGTCAACGTGTTCTCCAACAACTCGCCCACGACCTTCACGTCCACCCAGGCTTCGCTCACCACGGGCACCGCCCTGACGGCCGGTTCCAAGACCACCATCACGGACGCCAAGACAGGCGGCTCCTTCGTCTACACCGTTCCTTCCAGCGGCGGAACCATCAACGACTTGGTAACTGCCGTCAATAACGCTGTCACCGCCGGTACCCTTTCCGCCGGCACCACGGCCAGCATTGCCGGTGGCAAGCTCGTCATCGGACCGAACACCGCGGGCACCGGCATTCAGGTAGCCTCGAACGACGCTGTCCTCGGCACCATGACCGCGAACGCCACGGGCACCAGCGCCAACACCGTGTTCATCTCGGACGGTTCCACCACCGGTGCCGCCAACACCAACATCACCACCACCATCAACGCGCTCTCCTCCACCGCGCTCAACCTCAATAGCTCTGACCTGCAGAACACCACCGACGCGCAGTCGACCCTGACGGCTCTCAACTCCGCCATCAGTTCCATCTCGGCGCAGCGCGGTGCGATCGGCGCCTCGGTCAACCGCCTCAACGCGGCAACCAACGTCATCAGCAGCCAGGTCCAGAACCTGCAGAGCGCGGCCAACAACATCCAGAATGCCGATATCGGCAAGACGGTTGCCAACATGACGCAGTACAACGTGCTTCAGTCCACCGGTATCTCTTCGCTGCAACAGGCGAACCAGGCATCGCAGGCTGTTCTGAAGCTCCTGCAGTAAACCTCGGTCAGGTCGGCGCCCTTGGAGTAATCCCGGGGCGCCGCCTGCATTTCTCCAGGGAGCTGAGCGCTTCGCTCGCTTCGGCAGGCGCAGCCGCTGAATCCCTCGGCCGGGCAACAGAAGGGTAGCCAATGAGCTCAACGTCCTCACTCTCCTCAGCACTTACCAGCAGCACCACCGCTACCTCGGCTGTAGACGTCAGTTCCATTCTGGCGGCCATCGCGGGCACCAGCACTCCGGGCATTGACGTAACGTCCGCTGTCGCCGCCGGCCTCTATGCAGACCGCGCCCAGGAGCGCGTCTGGCAATCGGAACAAACGACGCTCACCAACCAGGCCTCTGCCCTTACGTCCATTCAAACGGCCACGCAGGCGCTCTACACTGACTTCGATAATCTCAACTCGCTGACTGGCCCCCTGGCCTCGCGAGCAGCGACCTCTTCCAACACCAGTGCCATCACGGCATCCGCGGCCACCGGCACAGTTGCAGGCACACATACCCTTACGGTCAGCAGCCTCGCTGCCACCGCTTCGTGGTACTCCGATCTCTCCTCCAGCGGGACGGCCACCCTTCCGAACTCGTCCTTCGTTCTCAAAACCGCGTCCGGTTCCACGACCTTCAACATAGGCAGCAGCGGTAGCGCCGACCTCAACGATCTGGCATCGAACATCAACAGCGCGAACCTAGGCGTCACGGCCTCCGTTCTCACCGACTCCTCCGGCTCGCGTCTCGCTATCGTCGCGAACACTTCCGGCGCAGCCGCTGATTTCTCCATCACCTCGGCTCCCACGACCACCACCTCGTGGGCCTCGCCTACCCTCTCCACCGGCCAAACGCTCGGTGCGGACAGCTTTACCCTGACCAACAACGGCACCACCACCACGATCAGCACTACGGACGGAGAAACGCTCTCGGATCTCGCCAGCAACATCAATGGCCAGAGCCTCGGCGTAACGGCCAGCGTTGTCACCACCTCCGCCGGCTCTCACCTTGAGATTGACAGCGGCGACGGCACCACTCCCTTCACGATCAGCGAACCCTCCTTCGGCTTCTCACAGGCGGCGCAGGGTACCGATGCGTCCTACACCGTCGACGGCGTGCCCCTCACCAGCGCCACCAACACTGTCACCACCGCCATCAGCGGTGTCACGCTCAACCTGATCGGAACCGCCTCGGCATCCGCGCCTGTGACACTCTCGATCGCGCCAGACTCTACCACCGTCACCAGCGCCATCTCCCAGTTCGTCAGCGACTACAACACCGCCATCGGTCTCGTGAACTCGCAGTACAGCTACAGCAGCAGTTCGGGCGCTCAGGGCGCACTCGCCTCGGATCCCACCATCCGCCAGTTGCAGACCGCGCTGCTCAGCGTCCAGAACTACGCTCACACAGCGTCCAGCGGGGCAACCGGAACCAACATCTCCTCGCTCTCCGCCCTTGGCATCACGACCAACACAGACGGCACGCTTACCCTCGACACCAGCACGCTCAGCAACCAGATCGTGAACAATGCGGGCGGCGTGCAGGACTTTCTCATGGGCAGCAGCCTCAATGGCTTTGCCAGCCAGGTCACCTCCGCCCTCAGTACCTTCACGCAGTCCGGATCGGGAGCCTTCACCGTCGATCTCAACAGCATCAATGCGACGAATACCGATCTCACCAAGCAAATAAGTGACTACGAAACGCTTTATATCGCTAACCAACAAACGATTTTGACCGATATGTATACAAAGGCAGAAGCGGCATTGCAAGCCCTTCCAACTCAACTGAAAGAGATCCAGGCAGAGCTGGGGAATACGAGTAACAGCTAATGTATCCACAACAGAGAGAGCTTTCTTACAGGCGGTCTGCGGCAGCAGGTGCAAGCTGGATCGGCCTCACCATCGCCCTGTACGACACCATCACCGGAAACCTTCGTCGCGCGGCCAAGGCTATCCGCGAAAACAAGATCGAAGCACGCTGCAACGAGGTCAACCACGCTCTGCTCGTGCTCGGTCAGCTCGAAAGCATGATGTCCAAGCAGGGCAAGGACGATCTGTCCGACTCCCTGTCCATGTTCTACAGCGTCATCCGGCTCAAGATGATGGAAGCCTCCATCAAGCAATCGGCACCCCTCATGGAAGCGCAGATCGAGTTGATCCTCCAGGTGAGGACGGCGTGGCAGCAGCGCGATACGGCTGTTGCCCCCGTCCCCGCGGGCATGCTCGCCGGCGGCAACCCCTACGCCGAGGGCCCTTCCTCGTCCTTCTCCCAGAGCGTGTAAAAGGGTCTTGAGCGAACCCGTAAGCAGCTAGCTTGCTAACCTGCTGACCCGCCAGCACTCACCTGCGCCCTTTAGGTTATTTCCCTCCCGGCAACTTCCTGCTGAAATATCCGCAGAACCCAACTTGCTTGCCGGGAGCAGTGCGTGAAGAGAAGTGCGTTAGCCGGGGTCTTCATTGCGATCATCGCAATTGCAGGCGGGCTCTACCTCGATGGCGGCAAACCCGCGCAGCTCCTCCAGCCCACCGCGGCGCTCATCGTCTTCGGCGGCACGTTCGGTGCGATCCTCGTGCAATTCCCTGCCGACGTTCTGCTCAGCGCTCTGCAGTATTTGCGTCTCGTCTTCTTCGGCTCCACCACCCCGGACTCCGGCCTCGTCAACGATCTCCTTCGCTACGCCGGCAAGGCCCGCCGCAACGGCATCGTCTCGCTCGATGCCGATCTCGAAAAGGTCTCGGACCCTTTCCTCAAGAAGTGCCTCACTCTCGCTGTCGATGGCGCCCGCAGCCCCGAGCTTCGCCACACCATGGAGCTCGCCCTCGACTTCGAAGCCGAGCAGGAAAACTGCGTCCCCCGCGTCTTTGAGGCCGCAGGAGGCTTCGCTCCAACCATCGGCATTCTCGGAGCCGTCATCGGTCTCATCCAGGTCATGCAGCACCTCGGCGACCTCCATGAGGTAGGTCGGGGCATCGCCGCCGCTTTCGTCGCCACCATCTACGGCGTAGGTGCCGCCAACCTCTTTCTGCTTCCCTGCGCCGGCCGCATGAAGCGCGTCATGCAGGCCCGCCAGTCGCGCCGTGAGCTCATGCTCGAAGGCGTCATTCAGATCGTCGAGCGCATCAACCCCAAGGCCCTTGAAGCCCGCCTCGCTCTTTATGTACAAGAATCCCCACGCCCTCGTCCTGTAGCGGTCGGAGCGCGATGAGACACGGCCGCCACGAGCCCGAAGATCCCGTCCACCATGAGCGCTGGCTGGTCTCCTACGCAGACCTGATGACGCTCCTCTTCGCCCTGTTCGTTGTTCTCTTCGCGTCGTCACACCACGACCAGGAAGCGCTTCAGAAAGTCTCTGAAGCCGTCAAGGATGGCTTCCAGAACCTCGAAGCCTTTCCCTCAAAATCAGGCCACCCCGCCGATAGCCCCACCCCTCCAGCCACCCAGCATCACGGCGGCATAGACGTCGTCGAGCTTCAGTCCAAGCTCCACAAGGCTTTGGGCAAGGAGATCGAACGTCAGGAGATCGCCCTGAAGATGACCCCCGAGGGCTTCGTCATCAGCCTTCACGAGCTCGGCTTCTTCGATAGCGGCCAGGCCAAACTGCTCCCTGGCGCCGCCGAAAAGATCAAGCGCATCGCAGGCGTGCTCGCGGAGTACGGCTTAGACATGCGCGTAGAGGGCCACTCCGACGACGTTCCCATCCACAACGCTCAGTTCGCGTCCAACTGGGAGCTCTCCACCGGCCGAGCCTCAGCGGTCGCCAACATGCTGATCGACGCGCACTACGACCCCAGCCGCCTCTCCATCGCAGGCTACGGCCAGTACCATCCCACCGCCAGCAACGACACACCCGAAGGTCGCCGCGCCAACCGCCGCGTAGACATCGTCATCGTCAGCACTGACACGCCGGCAAGAAGCAGCTTTTAGAACGCCACCCCAGCCTTCTGTAGCTCTTCCTTCATCCCGGCCCAGCTCTCCCGCGACGAACTCTCCGGCCCTTTGCCGTCCTTGTAATGCGTCTCCAAGTTGCACACATCGGAGTAGCCCATCGACGCCAGCGCCTTGAACTGCGCCGCCCAGTCGATGTACCCCACGTTCACCGGCGCCCAAACCGTCTTGCCGGTTTCATCCTTCTTCGCATTCTTCACATGGCAGTGGTGAATCCGGTTCTTTGGTATCGCATTAAATCCATTCGGGAACGCATCCAGTTCGCCACGCATCACCGCATTGCCCGGATCCCAGTTCAGAGCAAAGTTCTTCGCCGGCACGCCGCTTAGCGTCGCTGCGGCCTCGCGTCCCGTCGCCGTATTGCAGGCATACTCGTTCTCCAGCACCAGCATCACGTTCTGCTTGGCCGCCTTGTTCGCCGACGCCTGCAGCACATCGTTGATCGCTTTACGGTAAGGCTTCACATCGTCGATCCGCCAGAAGTCGAAGCACCGCACCTTGTTCGTCTTGAACTGCTTGGCCAGCTCGATCGACCGTTCCAGCACCATATCCTGCTGCTTGAAGTTCGCCTCGTCCGCCCCATGCAGGTCTTCCTTCGAGCCATACTGCGAGTGCGGCGCGCCCGGCCAATCCACCTTGTAGAGCGGGCTGCTGATGTCCGTCACCTTCAACTCATACTTCGCCAGAATCTTCTGAGCCTCGGCAATTTGCGCATCGGTAATCACCTGCAGGTTCTTGCCCCACACCTCGCGCAGCTCCACGAAATGCAGCCCCCACTCCTTCGCGATCACATAGCACGCGTGGTCAAGGTCTTGCGAGATCTCATCCGAGATCACACCGATGTTCAGGTGCAGCCCAGCCGCCCGAGCCCGCAAAGGCAGAGCCAGCGAAGCAGCAGCCATACCCAAGCCAGCACTAAAACTGCGACGAGTAATCGACATAACGAAACAACTCCTGTGCTTCCAAACTACAGAGAATTGGGAAAAAGTTCCGCCTTCCGGAACACTCGCACCCGGAAGGCGAAACCCATAGGACAACCAGCCTAGAACGTCACCTTCGCGCCCGCCTGCAGCACCCGGGGTCCGCCCACGCCGTTCACCGTGGCCGAGGAAGCGCCCAGCGTCGAAGTAATCTTGCCGAAGCTCGAAGACGTGAACGACGAAGTTGGGTTGGCGAAGGCCGGTGTGTTGGTCATGTTGAACGCGTCGAAGCGCAGTTCCAGCGCCACATCCTCGTGAATGGGGATGGACTTGAACATCGAAACGTTGTCATTGAAGTAAGCCGGCCCGCGGAACTGGTTGCGTCCCGTGTTGCCCAGCGCGCACGCCACCGGATTCGCCGCAGAATACTGCGTGCAAGCCGCCGGATTCGCGAACGAGGCTGGGTTGAACCACACTGGTGTTCCAGTTCCGATCACACTGGTCCGCTGGTGGGTCACCTGGTACGGCCCAACGAGATTCGCCGTCTGCGTCGTTCCGCTGGTAGCGCTTGAGGTCGTCACCGTGAACGGCAGACCTGAAACCCCCTGGATAATCGCCGAAACCTTCCATCCGCCCAGCGCATACATCAGCGCACCGTGATTGAAGAGGTTATGGCCATGCCCGGCAGGCAATTCATACGTCACCGTCGCCGACAGATTGTTCGTCCGGTCGAAGTCCAGCACAGAGTAGTTGCGATGAACCGGACCGGCGTAGAACAACAGCGCGCCATCCTGGCCGCTGGTCACATAGCCTTCCGCCTTGCCCCACGTGTACGCCGTCGTCAACGCGAGACCGTGCGTGAAGCGACGCGTCAACTGCACCTGCAAGGACTGGTAGTTCGTCGAGCTGCCGTAGAAGTACTTAGTCACAGCGGCCGTCTTACCGAATGCGATGTTGAGCGGGTCGTAAGCCGGGCCCTGCCCGTAGATCGAAGGCAGGTTGATGTTCTGCGCCTGGCTGATGCGCGTGCCATGGTTCGCCACGTACGCAATCTGCAGGGACATATCTTTCGGCATCGCCTGCTGCAGCACAGCATTCCACGAACTCACATAGGGGTTCTTGAAGTCTAGCGGAATGTACAGGTTCGCCAGGCCGAGCAGGCCGTTCGCTGCCGTCTCGGTCAGCGTTCCGGTGGAGGGGAACGTAACCGTCGGCGTCGCCGGAATGCCCGTGTTGAAGTTCACGATACCACCCGCCGGGTTCAGCGCCTGTCCATAGGTGGCACTAGCGGTGTAATAGGTGCTGGTCTTGATTGGGTAGTTATAGGCGTACGTGTTGTCCACGAAAGGCACATAGCTGATGCCGTATCCTCCGCGGATCACCGTCTTCTCGCTGACGCGATACGCGATGCCGATGCGCGGCGCGATGTTCTTGTAGTCGGTCGCCATCCCGAGGTTTGAGGGGTTGCCATCCATGCCGGCCAGCACCAGTTGATTCGTGCTCGGGTTGTAGTTCACAAAGCCACCAGCCTTGCGTGGAGTCGCCGGCGGATATAGTTCATATCGCACGCCGAGGTCCAGCGTCAGCTTCGGGGTCACCTGCCACTTGTCAGAGGCAAAGAAGAACAGCCATGTCTGCCGGTACGCCGGAAATGTGCTGTTCGTATCCTGGCCCACCTGGTAGGGCACGTTGAACAGCATGCTGGCAATGTCATTCGCCTGGCCGGTTACCGCAGCCGTAGTACCGGTCGGACCGTAGGCCGCCGCGCCCGGTGCTGACGTCTGGTTCTCGCTGAAGTAGAAGCTGCCTGCAGCCGCGTTGTTGTTGCCCTGCAACAAGTCGTCACGAATGCGACGGATGTCCGCGCCGAACTTCACCTGATGATTGCCGAGGATCTTCGTCCAGTTGTTCGCGGCGTCGATGTTCGACTCCGCACGCAGCCACGGCAGCGAAGGCGAATAGCCGATATACGGATTCACGTTCGGCGTGCTGCCAAGCTGGTTCTCGCCATTACCCGCGAAGTTGCTCAGGATGAACGCCACCTGGCCGCTGGTCTGCGCCGAATTGTTGGTGCCGTTCGGTCCATTGCCCGGGATGCCCAGCGTCGCCGCATCGTTCGCACCGAAGTCACTCTGCTGGGCCGAGTTACGAAGGTGAGCCACGCCAAAACGAACTTCGGTAAACAGCTTGGGCGAAAAGGTATGTTCGTAGTTCGCACCGGTGCTGTACGCGTTCGCGATACCGGTCGCTTCAAAGCCACCGCCCGCCGTACCCCCATAGAACGCGCCAAATAGCGGTGCCTGAAACGTGTCGATATGCTGGTGGCTGAAGCGCCCGCTCAGGTGATCCTTCTGCGTAATGTTGTAGTCCGACTTGATGTCGTAGCTCAACATGTCCTTATGGAACGGCAGGTTCGCGGAAAAGTTATTGCTCGTCGTTCCGGCAATGTACCGTGCGCTGGCCAGGTTCATTGCCGGGTTACGCGCGATTGCGTCGATCCCCTGGATCACCTTCAGCGATACCGGGCTAAGCCCGCCATTTGTCAGCGGAATCTGGTTTCTGGTGAAGGCCGTGCGCCCCACGCCGCATTGGGTAGGTGTTGCCCCACCCTGGCAATCAGCGGTATCGCCGGTTCTCGGATCGTAGACCTGTCCGCCATATCCTGAAAGATCGATCGCACCGCCAACCACGTTGTAGTACGGAATCGTCGCAATGGTGTTTGCTTCTTCGTGGTCTGATACACGCAGAAAATCACCGAAGAAAAACAGCTTGTCCTTCAGAATCGGTCCGCCGACAGACCCACCTGTGTAGTTGTAAACCAGTCGGTTGTTCGGCGTGTTCTGGAAGTATCCGCGCGCATTCAAGCCGTTGTTCTGCATGTCCTGGAACGCGGAGCCATGAAACTTGTTCGTGCCGGACTTCAGCGTGACGTTCACCACTGTGCCCACCGCGCGGCCAAACTCGGCTTCGAAGTTGTTCGTCGTAATGTCCACGTTGGCGATTGCCGCGGCCGGCGGCACCAGGATGATGTGGATGCCCGTGCGCTGGTCGTCGTCGATGCCTTCAATCTGGTACAGGTTCACATACGTCGATTGCCCGTTCGCATTCGTCGAAAGATCATTGTTCGCGTTGAAAAATTGCGAATTGTTGAACGTGATCGGCGCCATGCCCGGCACCGTGTTCAGCAGCGATTGAAAGCTGTTGCCGCCGCTCAGTGGTAGGTTCGAGATCTGGTGCGCCTCGATCGTTGTTGAGATGTCCGCGCGATCCGTCTGTAGTTCCGGCGGCGCCGTCGTTACCGTGATCTCTTCGGACGTGCTGCCCGTCGCCAGCGCGGAATCAACACGCTGCGTGCTGTTCGTCAGCACGGTGATGTTCTCGTAGGCCTGCTTCTTGAAACCTGTCGCCGTGATCACAATGCTGTACGTGCCCGGCGGCAGATCGGGCTGCGTGTAATTGCCGCTCTCATTCGTGGTCACCGTGTGCGTGGCGTTCTGTCCAGTCAGGCTAATCACCACGGTGGCGTTCGGGACGACGGCTCCGGAAGCATCAGTCACGGTGCCCACGATGCTGCCCGTCACCGCCTGCGCGTGCGCGGAAGGCGTGGCAACAGAGAACGTAGGGATGGAGAGAAACAGCAATGCCAGCATCGGCATCGCGATACGGCGACAGAGGAGGCTTTTCGTAGCCATTGGTCAGGTGCTCCTTCGAACAAATGTGTAACTGGCCCAAATGTTGTTGCACTTGGAATTCAACTTTGTTGCGGTGATGGCTCTGGCTCGAACTGCGCCGGCCTGGAGTAGCAGGTTCCTTACAGAAGGTCCGTTAGACCTTCGGCTCCCAACCCTTTTCGTACGTCCGCCGCGTCATCGCCTCGGCTTCCTTGTCGTTCTTGATCGCGCCGCTTGCTGAGTCGATTTGCAGGCCACGTCCGGTAAAGTACGAGATATTCGAAAGCTGCATCAGCGTCACAGCTACATTGCCTTGCGTAATCGGCTGGTGCAGCGGTGCCCCCGTTCGGATCGCATCGATCATGTTGGCGAAGTGCATATCCGTCATGTTGTCCGCGCCTACCAGGTCTGAGGCCGAAGTCGCTGCATGGCCTGACACCGTGTAGCTGTCGATCTTCTTGTCCTTTCGGTCGAACACTTCGTAGCCGGCGCGGTCCACGATCACCGTACCCGTCGTGCCATGTACCGCAACGCCGCGGTCGCGTCCATAGGTCGTCTTGCCGCTGCAGCAGTCGCACTTCCAGGTCAGCAACTTGTCCGGGTAACTGATCGAAACATCCAGCGTGTCGTAAAACTGCCAGTCGTCCTTCGCCGCGTAGCGGCCGCCGGTAGCCACCAGATGATCCGGATAGCCCACATCCAGCGCCCAGCGCGCCACGTCCACCTCGTGCGTTCCGTTGTTCAGCGTCTCGCCCGTGCCCCAGCGCTTGAACCAGTGCCAGTTATACGGATGAACGTTGCTCTTGTACGCCGTGCGAGGGGCCGGCCCCTGCCACAGATCCCAGTCCAGCGTTGGGGGCACCGGCACTTCCTTGCCGATCCCAATGGGCTCGCGCCGGTTCGCGTACCAGGTCTCCGCCCAGTACGCTCGCCCGATCAGCCCATCGTGAATCTTCTTGACGATCTCGATCGTGTGCGGCGAAGACCGCTGCTGCGATCCCATCTGGCACACCTTGCCTGTCTTCTTCACCGTCGCGATCAGCATCAGGCCTTCGTTCGGGTCATACGAGCAAGGCTTCTCCACGTACACGTGCTTGCCCGCCTGCAGGCCCAGCATCGCCATCGGCGTATGCCAGTGGTCCGGTGTCGCGATCGTGATCGCGTCCACGTCCTTGGCCTCCAGCGTCTTGCGAAAATCCTTGTCGGCCATCGCGGGCTCGCCCATCGCCACTTTGGTCTTGTCGGCGAACTTCGCCAGAATCGTCGAGTCCACATCGCACACGTGCGTGATGCGGACGTCCTTGCGGTTCGCCTGCAGCGCGGAAAGGTGGGCATATGCGCGGCTGTTCAGCCCGATCACCGCGTAGTTCACCTTGTCGTTCGCGCCCAACACGCGCGCGTAGCTCTTGGCAGGCATGCTGGCAAGCACGCCCGCGGCCGCCAGGCCACCGACGAAGCTCCGGCGGGAAACGCCATTTCCCTGTTCTTCTGCACCTGCGGAAACGATCTGCTCTGCCGTCGAAAAACGCTGGCCTTTGTGCTCGATCATCGTGAATAGTTCTCCTGCTTCTTAGGCAAAGCAAAAGCCGCCCACTGGAACGCACGGTGATGCGTTTCAGTGGGCGGCTTTATCTGTTCTCTACCGCGACGGAAACAGTAAGACTCTCAACCTGTGCATGTCAACAGAAATTTACAAGCGGTTGAATAAACCAGCTAAGATCACTCTTACCGCGCTTTTAGAAGGCCCAATGTCTCGTTCCAGGTCGGCTCCACGCACTGCGCAAAACCGCCTCGCCCGTCATGAGCCCGGCGAGTTTCGCGCTCTCATTCAGTCGTATCCCGTCATACCCGCGGTTCGCTCTCAAGAGGCCGTCCCCCTCGCTGTGCAGTCCCCATCCCGCGTGGTCTACCTTCTCGCCGCCGGGCTCGCCACGCTCGATGAGTACCTGCATGTCCTCCGCTCAGCCGACAAGGAAGTCATCGTCAACCTCGATCTCTTCGCTGGCCTCTCCCGCTGCGCGCAGGCCGTCGAGTACCTCGCGGCCAGCGGCTGCGCCGGCATCATCTCCACACATACAGACGTCCTGAACATTGCGCAATCGCAGTCCCTCTATGCCGTCCAGCGGACCTTCCTCATCGACTCCGACTCCGTCACAAGCTGCATGCGCTCGCTCCGCCACTTCCTGCCTGACGCCCTCGAGCTCCTGCCTGCCCCCGTCGCCCCGCGCATCCTGCCCAGCCTGCGCGAAAAGTACAGTTCTGTAGCCACCGTAGGCGGCGGCCTCATTGCCGACCTCCAGGAAGCCGACCACCTCATCCGCCAGGGCCTCGACGCCGTCTCCACCGGCAACCCAGACCTCTGGCGGTTAGCTTGAAATTTTTTTCCGGCGTCATTGCAAAACTTCACGGCGTCATCCTGAGCGAAGCGAAGAATCTCAGTAGTTCGCCCGCCGCGGCACTCCCTGATCAGGAAGGCTACGAACTCCGCCCGCCCAAAATGTCAGTTGTCTTTTGGAGAGCCGAGGTTTACCCTCAATCTCGTTGCGGCAGAGTTCTGAAAGCCGCCCGCGGGTTCCCTCAGCGATGAGGTGACCTGCGGGCGGCTTTTCCTTTTGCCCCTAAAGGGAGACACCTGTTGACCACCCGCGCTGAAAAGCTGTCACTCCTCGAAAACCACTTCGACGTCCTCATCATCGGCGGCGGGGCCACTGGCCTCGGCATCGCCGTAGACGCCGCCACCCGCGGTTACCGTACCGCGCTCGTCGAAGCCGGCGACTTCGCCCAGGCCACCTCCAGCCGCTCCACCAAGCTCGTCCACGGTGGCGTCCGCTACCTTGTCAGCGGTCAGGTGCCACTCGTCTATGAAGCACTGCACGAGCGCATGGTCATGCTTCGGAACGCGCCGCACCTCGTTCACCCGCTTCCGTTCATCACCCCCGCCTACCACTGGTGGGAGCTCCCCTGGTACGGCATCGGCCTCAAGCTTTACGATGTCCTCTCCGGCAAGTCATCGCTCGGCCCCACCAAGATCCTCAGCGCCCGCGAAACTCGTAAGCGTATCCCAGGCATCGCCGCCCCTAACCTCAAGGGCAGCATCCTCTACCACGACGGCCAGTTTGACGACGCCCGTCTCGCCCTGGCCCTGGCCCGCACCGCCGAAGACCACGGCGCCCTCGTCCTCAACTACGTCCGCTGCACGGAGCTCCTCAAGCAGGACGGCAAGCTCACCGGCGCCACCGTGCGGGACGCCGAAACTGGCCAATCCTTCACAGTCTCCGCATCCGCCGTCATCAACGCCACCGGCATCTTCGTCGATGCGATTCGTCAGCAGGACACCCCCGGCATCGAGCACCTCCTCAGCGTCAGCCGCGGCACGCACATCGTCATAGACGGCAGCTTCCTCCAGGGCGCAGGCATCGAGGGTAACCAGGCCACGCCCAACGCCATCATGGTTCCCAAGACCGATGACGGTCGCATCATCTTCGCCATCCCATGGCTCGGCAAGGTCGTCGTCGGCACCACGGACCTCCCTGCCCCGAGGTCCGAGATGGAGCCTGGCCACGAAGCCTCTGAGATCGGCTTCCTCCTCGAAACCATCAACCCTTACCTCGCCCGCAAGGCCACGCCCGCCGACATCCTCAGCATCTTCTCCGGCCTCCGCCCGCTCGTCACCGGCAACAAGTCCAACACTTCCAAGCTCTCGCGCGAACACCACATCGACATCTCCGCGAGCGGCCTCATCACCGTCGCCGGAGGCAAGTGGACCACCTACCGTCGCATGGCCTCGGACACCCTCGACTTCGCCATCAAAAATAGCTTGCTCCCACAGAAGGACTGCATCACCAAAACGACTCCGCTGCATGGCGCCCCGCCAAGCAGCCAGTCACATGAGCCATTCGCCCAGTACGGCACCGACGCCGGCGCCATCGCCGACCTCGCCTCCTCCGACCCAACCCTCGCCGCTCCTCTCGACAAATCTCTCCCCTACATCGCGGCCGAAGTGCTCTACGCCGTCCGCCGCGAGATGGCGCGTACGGTCGAGGACGTACTCTCCCGCCGGACCCGCGCCCTGCTGCTCGATGCTCACGCCGCCCAGCGAGCCGCGCCACTTGTCGCCGGCATCATGGCAGCCGAGCTGGACCACAGCCAGGACTGGATCGACGCCCAACTCGCCGGCTTCAATCAGTTAGCCAGCCGCTTCTACGAAATCCCCCAGGCTTCACCGGCACAGGCAGCAGTCGAGTTGCTCCAAACCGCATAAACCCGTACATAGACCGTACATAGACCCCTGAAGTACCCGCGCTCGAATCTGCGAATCTGCGAATGTGTATGATCGTCGGGACCTTCAGCAAAGCTCTTCAGCACCATCTGCAAGCAAGGAAAAGACGTGGCGCAACAACCCCAACTCATCGGCGCTCTCGATCAGGGCACTACCAGCACCCGTTTCATGGTCTTCGACCGCGGCGGCCGCATCGTCGCCTCTGCGCAAAAGGAACACGAGCAGATCTACCCGCAGCCCGGCTGGGTCGAGCATGATCCGCGCGAAATCTGGCTGCGCACGATTGAAGTCATTGAGCAGGCCTGCACCCAGGCAAAACTCCAGGCGACAGACCTCGCCTGCATCGGCATCACCAACCAGCGCGAAACCACCGTCGTCTGGGACCGCCACACCGGCGAGCCCGTCTACAACGCGCTCGTCTGGCAGGATACCCGCGTCGGCGACTACGTCGCTGCGCTCACCAAGGAGGGCGGCCAGGACCGCTTCCGTGCCACCACCGGCCTTCCCCTCGCCACCTACTTCAGCGGCCTCAAGATCCGCTGGATTCTCGACCACGTCGAAGGCGCGCGCGCGCGCGCCGAGCGCGGCGATCTCCTCTTCGGCAACATCGACGCGTTCCTGCTCTGGAACCTCACCGGAGGCCCCGCTTCTGCGGGAAACTCGGCAGGCCTGCACTGCACCGACGTCACCAATGCCAGCCGCACGCAGTTGATGAACCTCGACACCCTCGACTGGGACGACGAGATGCTGCGCCTCTTCCAGATTCCCCGCAGCATGATGCCAGCCATCCGCTCCAGCAGCCAGAACTTCGGCCACGCCAAGGTTTCATGCCTCAAAGGTGTCTTCATCGGCAGCATGCTCGGCGACCAGCACGCCGCCCTCGTGGGCCAGACCTGCTTCAAGCCCGGCCAGCTCAAAAACACCTACGGCACCGGCTGCTTCCTCGTCATGAACACCGGCGAAAAGAAAGTCCTCTCGCAGCACGGCCTCCTCACCACGCTCGCCTACAAGTTCGGCAAGCAGCCCGCCGTCTATGCGCTTGAAGGCAGCATCGCCATCACCGGCGCGCTCGTGCAGTGGGTCCGCGACAATCTCGGCATGATCAGCCGCAGCGAAGAGATCGAAACTCTCGCTCGCTCCGTCGAAGACAACGGCGGCGTCTACATCGTGCCCGCCTTCTCCGGCCTCTACGCGCCTTACTGGAAGGACGACGCCCGCGGAGTCATCGCCGGCCTCACCCGCTACGCCAACAAGGGCCACATCGCCCGAGCTGTGCTGGAAGCCACCGCCTTCCAGACTCGCGAGGTCGTCGAAGCCATGGAAGCCGACTCCGGCATCGTTCTCGACCAACTCCGCACAGACGGCGGCATGGTCGCCAACAACCTTCTCATGCAGTTCCAGGCCGACCTTTTGGGCCGCAAGGTCATCCGCCCCGCCATGAAGGAAACCACGGCCCTCGGCGCGGCCTACGCCGCCGGCCTCGCTTGCGGCGTCTACAAAGACACCACCGACCTTATTTCCAACTGGTCCATCGACCACACCTGGGAACCCAACATCGAAGAAGCCGAACGCGAACGCCTCTTCAAGCAATGGAAGAAGGCCGTCACGCGCTCCTTCGACTGGGTCGACTAATTCTCTGTTGGCTAGCCATGTTGACCCATCGAAGGCGTCATCCTGAGCGTAGCGAAGGATCTCGGTAGTTCTGGCCGCTCCAACCAGGGCTTAAGGAACGCGACAAAGATTGCATCACCAAGGACGAGGCAAGAGCCATGAAGAAAGCATTCATCGGAGAACTCATCGCGGAAGCCGTCGCGATGTGCATCATCATCTCTCTCGGTGACTCTGTCGCCGCCATGTACAGCCTCTACGACCCCAGCCCCTACCAGACAGCCTACTGGGGAGTCTGCATCGCCTGGGGTCTCGCCGTCACCATTGCCATCTACAGCACGGCCTCGGTCAGCGGTTGCCACGCTAACCCCGCTGTAACCCTCGCACTCGCCTGCTTCCGCAAGTTCTCCTGGCGCAAGGTCCTTCCCTACTGCGCGGCCCAGGTCGTCGGAGGCATCGTCGGCGCGGCCATCGTCTACGCCCTCTTCTCCCCCGTCATCGACGCCTTCAACGCCGCCCACCACCTCACGCGCGCCACCGGCGGTGCAGCCGGAGTCTTCTTCACCCACCCCGGCAACAACATCGTGCCCATGCACGCCTTCACTGACGAGATCATCCTCGCCGCCTTCCTCGTCTTCGGCATCTTCGCCGTCACCGAGCAGTACAACGAGCAGGCTCCCGGAGCCAACTCCGGCGCGCTCATCATCGGCTTCCTCGTCGCCACCATCGGAGCCTCCATGGGCTACCTCGAAGCCTGGGCCATCAACCCAGCCCGCGACTTCGGCCCACGCCTCTTCTGCTTCCTCACCGGCTGGGGATCGTCCGCTTTCCCCTCACCCGGAAACTACTGGTGGATCCCCATCATCGCGCCACTCCTCGGCGGCATAGCCGGAGGCGCAGCCTACCAGCTCCTCATCCACCAGTTCCTACCCGCCCGCAACCGCGCCAGAGCCGTCCGTCCGCTAGATCAGAACTCGTTGACCTAAGCACCACGCTGTTGTCGTTGCCTGGCTTCTGGGTACCCCGAGCCTTCAGGCTCGGGTCTCTCAAGACCGGCAAGGAAACGGGCTTTAGCCCCTGGGGTATGCCTTCCTGTCCCGGGCACAATGTGCCGGCGCAGAAGACCAGACCCTGACGCTACCTCCTCGCCGCACAACGGGCGTGGTCCACCGCCGCGCTCCACCGAAAACACGGCACAACTCGCATAGCCACCGAAACGATCAACGCCCGAGTCTCCGGCGCAAACTTCGCCAAGATCCGTAGACTCTCCTCCGGCGTCTCCACGAGACCACCGAACCCGGCTGGACGTCTCATGGTCTCGCAGTGCTATCATTCCGCTCGACCGGAATTGCTGCCGCTGCGCGAACTCGAAAACCGCCCCATTCAACCGTGTGAACTCTGCAACAAGAGACATTTGAAGGAAGCCCGAATGAACCCCCTGCTTTCCCGCCGCAACTTCGTCCGCGCCTCAGCGCTCGCCACGGCCGCCGCTGCTCTGCCTTCCTCGTCCCTGCACGCTGGCGCACCAGCAGCCGCGCCGCAGGGCACTCCCACTGGCATGCCGCCCATCAAACTCGGCGTCTGCAGCTATACCTTCCGCAACTTCACGCGGAGCCAGATGATCGGCTACCTCAAGCAACTCAAGCTCAGCGAGCTCAACGCCAAGGACGCCAAGGATCATCTCCCCGCCGACCCTACCGCCGAATCCGCTGCCGTCGCCGACTACGCCGCCAACAACATCCATCTCCACGCCGTGGGCACCGTTTACTTCCCCAAGGACGAAGACGACGACATCCGCTCCAAGTTCGAGTACGCCAAAAAAGCCGGCGTCAAAGTCATCGTCACCGGGGACCCCACGCCCCAGACGCTCCCACGCGTCGAACGCTTCGTCAAGGAATACGACATCCGCGTCGCCATCCACAATCACGGCCCCGAGGACAAGATCTGGCACTCTCCTATGGACGTCCTCGCCGCGGTCAAGAACATGGACCCGCGCATGGGCTGCTGCATTGACATCGGTCACTGTGTCCGCGCGGGCACGGATGTCGTCGAAGCCATTCACGCCGTCGGCCCGCGCCTCTTCAACATGCACGCCAAGGACCTCACCGACTTCACCGCCAAGGAAAGCCAGGTAGCTGTCGGCGAGGGCATCATGCCCATGCGCAAGATCTTCGAAGCCCTCATCGCCACCAAGTACCAGGGCTTCGTCGACCTCGAGTACGAAATCAACGGCGACAACCCCATGCCTGGCGTGATCGCCAGCTTCGCCTACATGCGCGGCGTCCTCGCCGGCATGGGCTACCCAACCCACGCCTGAGAGGGCGTGGGAAGGCCACTTCTGCTACGCTAGCCGCATGGCTTCCGGCGCATACACTACGGTCGAATACCGGTTCGAAGACGAGGACACACCCATCCTCAGCATGAACGTCGCCCTCAGCGGCAACGCCGTCACGCCTTTCCCGCGCATCGGCGAAAACTTTGCCATCCAGGTCGAGGGCTCCGGGAAGGCGGTACACCACGGCCGCGTCACAGACCGCCGTTACATCTTCCGCACCCCGCAGAAGTCCGAGCCCGCCGACGCCCCCGCAACCGGCGCGAGCGATTTCAATCTTACTGTGGAAATCGTACTCGCCCGTTAAGAGCTATCGCCGGTAACAACATGGCGCTGACCTTCAGGTTCGTCGCTACCCGAAAAGCGTCATCGCCCGCATGAACCCCCTGTGACAGACTTCCATCTAGGAACCCGCTGTTTCAGGAAGTGAATGCGTGCCGCGCGAAACCGCGTGGCTGCACGGCGAAATGCTTCCAGGCGGTCCGGAGAGATTGTGGCACAGGTAGACATTCGGGCTTTCATTCAACGCACTGCCGGTTCCACCACCGTTCGGCTCTGGCTGCTTCCCACCCAGCGCGTCGACATCGCCTGGTATCGCGACATGGACTACGCCCAGGCCCTCCGCGACGAAGTCAAGCAATCCGAGGCCGATGGCGCCGCCCGCCACGAGTGGAGCGCTTTCGAAGCCAGCTTCTTCGGCCCCGACTTCCAGGCCGTCGAAGCCCTCAGCCGCCAGTACGACGAACGCACCCTCGACTTCGAGTTCAAGCGCATCATGCGCCCCGCCGACATCTAGCCGTCTCCTCGCTTCCGTTCTTGACTTTGCCCCGCCCGCATGGCACCCTTCGGTGTCAAGGCCCAGCGAATTCAGAAGTCATCTCCGGAGGCATCATGAGCCCCACCGCAGCCCCGCCCGCTCGCAAGCCAGCCTCGTCGGCTCCCGCCATCAAGGCCGTTGGCCCTCTGCCGCCGCCCATCGTTCCCCCACCGGCGGAAAAGCCCAAGCCCACCCCGCCCCCGGCCAGACCTGACGCCTCAGCCGTCGAGTTAGCCCCCACCCCTCTCCAAGGGCGCATGTACGCGCCCATCGACATCGCCTGCCCCCATCAGAACGCCGACTTCACCAACTGCGGAGCCGCCGAAAACGAGCCCTGCGCCTGGCAGCAGTCCGGCATGGAAGGCACGTACCACGCCGAGCGCATAGCCGACGCAGCGGCAGCCAGCCGAGGCTCCGGCATAGAACCCACCGAGCTGGAGTTCGAAAACGCCGTCGAAGACAGTGGTCTCGTCTAGCTCATCACAAGCCCCACGTCAGCCCTGTAAGATAGGCGGGTGAAGCACCGGCTCAAGCCGTCCCAGTACCTCGTTCTTCTGGCCGTCATGTTTACCGCCTCTGTGGGCGACGCGCTGCTGAAACGGGGCATGGCCGAAGTCGGCTCGGTCGACCCCCACCACCTCCGCCTGCTCATCCACGCCCTGCTCAATCCCTTCGTCGCCGGCGGCATCCTCATCCTCGCTGGCTTCTTCGCCAGTTACATGACGGCCCTCAGCTTCGCCGACCTCACCTTCGTCATGCCCGCCACAGCCTTCAGCCAGATCATCACGGCACTGCTCGGCCGCTTCTGGCTGCACGAGCACCTCTCCGCCTCCCGCTGGGCCGGCATCGTCCTCATCTTCTGCGCCGTAGGCTTCGTAGCCGGTGGCCCCTCCCGCACAGAACACGAAGAGTCCCCAACAGCCCTCGAGATCATGGACTCCGGAGTAGCCGAGTGATCCTTGCTGAGCTCGAAGCCGCCCGCCCAGCCTCGCTCCCGCTCCTCCAGGCCTCCGGCTGCATCATCCTTGTAGCCGCGCTCGCCATCGCCGGCGAGTGCCTCATCGCCGCCGGCATGCGCGGCGTCGGAGACCTCGACGACATCCGCGCCCATAGCGGCCTCCCCGGAGCCATCAAGGCCGTCTGCACCAACGTACCGTTCCTGATCGGCGCCACCTGCATGGGCCTCAATTTCTTCGCTCTGCTCTACACCCTCAGCAAGGTCGATCTCTCCCTTGCCGCGCCCGGCACAGCCTCGCTCACCTACATCGGCAACGCCGCCGCGGGCAAGATCTTCCTGCACGAAAACGTAGACAAACGACGCTGGTTGGCAGCGTCGTTCGTCGCGGTAGGCGTCTTCTTATTGGCCCGCTAAGGCCGAAGCCGACCCTACACAAACCCTAGGTTATTCACCGTGAAGTTCCCGATGTTCGGGAACACCGTGCTCAACTGGCTGGTCGGCAGACCAAACCACTGCGCCAGCGTCGCCGCGTACTGCACGCTGCCCGTCGTCGGCACCCAGCGCCCGTTCGAGCCTGAATCGTCCGGCCCGCCCAGTGCCAGCGTCGGATACGTGCCATACATCTGGCCGCCCTTCACCGCGCCGCCCAGCACGAAGTGGTGTGAGCCCCACGCATGGTCCGTGCCCGTGTTCGAGTTCGGCTGGAACGTCCGCGCGAAGTCTGACATCGTGAACGTCGTCACGTTGCTCGCCACGCCCATCTCCTGCGTCGCCGCATAGAACGCCGAAAGCGACGGGCTCAGCTGCGACAGCAGGTTCGCCTGCAGTGCGAGCTGGCCTTGGTGAGTATCGAAGTTCCCCACGCCCACAAAGAAGATCTGCCGACGCACGTTAAACGCCGCGCGGGCCTGGATGATCTGCGCCACCTGCTGCAACTGCGCGCCGAAACCGTTGCTCGGAAACGTCGTCTTTAGCGCTGTCAGCGACTTCGTCGCCGCCGTCAGCGTGGCCGAGTAGTTATACGCGTTGTTCGTGATCGTGTTGTCCGCCGTCACCAGCGAGACGCCCGAGCTCAGCGTGATCAGCGACTGCGCCGCCGCCTGCCGTGCAGTGCACTCCGTACCTTCGCTGCAGCTACCCGTGCCGAGATTGCCGGGAGAAATCGACACCGGAGTCGTCGTCACGCCGTTGGAGAACAGCGTGTCGCCCGCCACCGTCGTGACCATCGGGATCGTCCCGCCGGGGTTGAACGACCCGCTCATCGCATCCGACATGCGCCCTGCCCAGCCCGTCGCTACGGCCCCGCTTTGGGAAGCGTTCTGCCATTCTTCCTGCTGGTCCGGGTGCGAGAAAAGGTTCGAAGGCACCGCGCCTCCTGCCAGGTACTGCGCCCGGGTAATCGGCTGTGTCAGCGTCCCCACGTTGGCAACAATCGCTGCATTGGAGCTGTTGAACAGCGTCTGGATCTCCGGCAGGCTGCCATGCAGCGAAAAGTTGGGCAGCGAGTTCAGCGTCAGCAGTGAGCTCTGCGGCAGCGCCAAACCCGCGCGAATGTTCGCGTAGTTCGTATACCCCTTGGTGTCGTACGGCACGATCATGTTGTTCGCGTCGTTCCCGCCATACAGGAACACGCAAACCAGCGCCTTGTAGTCCGAGCTGGTCTGGGCCAGCGAGTTGAGTGCACCGAAGGGACGAAGCCCGGCAATGTTGCCGGCGGCGGCCAGCGAGGCGTATTTGATAAAGCTGCGGCGGCGGATGTGCATACGATTGGCCCTCTATGAGCTAGGTGCGTGATGGATTTGCAGAACTCTGGAACGCTGAAGTCTAGTGAATGACCTTGTACTGCGAAGACGTAATGATCAGGTACAGCGCCACGCGCACCCTCTGGGCGTTGCTGGTCAGCGGAGTGATCGCGTTCACGATGATCGTCCGCATGGAAGTCGACATCTGCGAGTGCATCAGCAGCGCCGACAGCGTATCTACCAGGTTCCCCGGATTCGCCGCCGTCATACCAAGCGAACTCGTGTTCGAAAGATCTACCGTGAAGCTCGAAATCTTGTTATTCACGATCGCGTCGGCCAGCGAAAGTCGCAGCACCGCCGTCGCCGTGTTCTCAATCCCAAACTCCGGAGCGTTCAGCGACGTCTGCGGAATCACGTAATCTGGCGCAAAAAAGTTGAACACCGAGTTCGCCCGGTAGGGCTCCTGGCTCAGCGATGCCGACTTCGAAGACAGCGAAAACCACGATCCGTTCGCATCCGTGTTCGTAAAGTTCAGCGCCCGCATCATCGCGGTCAGGAACAGGATCGGCTCACGCAGATGACCGGCATCGTAATCGGCATTCGTGTCACCAGCGCGCGCCTCGGTGTCCATCAGGATCGCCGTCAGCACAGCCTTCATGTCCCCGCGAACGTCGGAGCCATTATTGGCAAACACCGCCGTCACGCGCGCCACGTACGCCGGGCTCGGCGTGCTCGTCACCAGGTGCTGGATCAACTGCTTGCAGACGAACGGTGCCACGTTGCTGTTGTTAAAGATGTTCGTCAGTGCGTCTGTCAGGTCCTGCGCCGAGGTCTGCCCCGCAGGCAGCGTCGTGCCGTCCAGCAGAGTCTTGGCGGTCGTGTCGTGGTACTTGTCCACCGCCACCATCGGATCGTTGTAGTCACCGCTGCTGTTAGGGAACTTCGTCACCGTCGAACCATCCGCGTTCGCCAGCGTCCACCCCGTATACGCTCGCGCAAACGCCTGCACCTGCGCCTGTGTATAGGCAGGTATCGGATTGCCGGAGCTGTCTGTCTGCTCTGTACCATCCTGGTTCAACTGGTTCAGGCCCATCGTGAACAACTGCATGTTCTCGCGGGAATAATTCTCGTTCGCGATCTGCCCCGCAGCCGGCTTGGCGCTGTTCAGCATGTTCAGGTAGCCGCCCATCGCCGGGCTCAGCGTCACATCCTTCATGATCGTCTTGAAGTTCGTGAAGGCATCGTTCGCCAGCGCGTTGTGAAACTGCGGAATCGACTGTCCTGGAATCGACTGCGTCGACACCACGAACATCTCGCTCAGCGCGAACGCCACCCGCTGCCGTAGCTGGTCCGGCCCGGTGATCGCCGTCTGCCACCACTCTGACTCCGCGCACGGATACGCCGAGTTGTTTGCCAGGCAGAGGTTCGGCAGAGGATTCGTCGGGATCGACGCCAGCAGAGTTGTCGGCTGGCTGAACTGCGACTGCAGGTAAGCCTGCAAACCGAGGTTCTTCACAGACGTAATGGTGCTCAGCGTGGGCCCAAAGCTGGTCTGGTCCAGGAATCGTGCCGCAGCCGTTACCGTCGCCGCGCTGAAAGATACAGGAGCCGTCAGGCTCGAAGAATTGCTGGCTCCGGGGTTGGGGTTATCCACTCCGACAGAAACCGACGTGATCCCGCCTGCAATCGTCACGGTGGCCTGGACCTCGGTGGCAGAAACAACCGTCGTCGTCTGCGCGGTCCCGCCAACCGTAATCACTGACCCGGAAACAAAGCCGGAGCCGGTTACATCCACCACGAAGCTGTTGCTCGTGCCGACTTCGGTCGCCGTAGCGGACGCTGCTACCGGCACTGGGTTCTCCAGCGCATTCACCGTTGAGCCGCTGACGGAAGTGCTGGCCGCGCTCGTCGCGCTGATCGTGATGGTTCCCGTTGGGATCGCCGCCGGAGCCGTGTACAAACCGGTGGTCGAAATCGTCCCGTTGGTGGCATTGCCGCCGATTGTCCCATTCACCGCCCACGTTACGGCCGTGTTGCTCGTCCCGGTAACCGTGGCCGTGTACTGCGACGTCGAACCCAAACGGGTAGCCGCGGGGCCGGAAACGGTCACCACAACAGCCGTCACCGGCGAAGAAGTGGTGCCGGCCGCAGAACCCGCGCCGCCGCAGCCCGTCAAAAAAACCGGGCCAATACCAAGAGGAAGTGCAAACGCGAGAGAGAAACGCGTCAAAGTAAGGCGCAGAGCGGAACGCATGGAAGGAGGCCTCCGCGAGAAGAAGCTAGTTGAGCTTCAGGTCTCGTACCCGGTCCTGAGGGCTTTAGTCTGTTGGAGAATAACCCGGCATTTCAGCCATTGTCGCGGCCCATCTCGACTTCCTTTTCACCCAAAAGTGTTACATCAACAAGCCTTGCGACAGCGCACCGCGATACTCGTACCCCGACTAGGTCGATCCAAAGGAGTTAGCCAATTCCCGGACCTGCCCCTCGCCGCTAAAACTCAACAGTGGCACAGCTACCGTGGCGTACTTCGCGCCCACTTGGCGTACATGGCGTTTTCGCTTTTCGAGTAACGCCGCACGAATCTATCCCAGCAACCGCGAAATCCCCTCAGCTGCCAGATCCGCCGTGATCAACGGCTTCCCCAGCACCGCCCCAGCCGCCAGTCGCCCACTCCGCACAGCCCCCTCCATCGTCGAAGGCCACCCCGTCCGTGTCCAGTCCCCAGCCAGAAATAACCCATTCCCCACAGCGTTCGCAGGACGATACTTCTCCAACCCCGGAAGGACAGAAAAGGTAGCCCGCGCTTCCTTCAAAACTCCCGACTTTAACAGGCTCGCCTCCCGCACCTCCGGGAAAAACCCTTCTAACTCCCGAAGCGTAGAACTCAGAATCTCCTCACGCCCTTGCTTCAACTCCGGGTGAGAAGCACTGATCGTCAGCTCCAGATAGCCACCCCCGTCCCCTCGGATCCGCGACTTGTTGAACATCCACTGAATTCGCGTATCCAGCAGCGCCGCCTGATCCATCTCCGTCACATCCCGGTCAAACCAGAGATGAATCGTGGTGATCGGCGCATGAACGAAGTGCTCGGCCAGCGGCAGCACTGCCTCCCGAGCCGCATGCCCTTCCGGCAAGGTCTGCAACAGCTTCACCGTCTGTTCAAACGGCAGCGCCAGCAGCAGCCGCGAGGCCCGAAGCTCCCGCCCATCGCTTAACGCAACGTACCAGCCACCACCATCCTGATTCAGGAGCTCCACACTGGCCCGTAGCTGCAGGTCCACTCCCTGCCTCGCCGCCAGTTCCGCCACCGCCCCATAAAACTCCGAAAGCGGCTGCGTAGGAATTCCCAACCTCCCGCCCTCACGCGTCTTCAGCAGCGACTCGTAAAGTACCTGCGCCGCATACCTCGTCGAACAACGGTCCATCGTGTCGTTCAGCGTCGCCACGATCACCGGCTCCCATAGGTGCCGTATGCTTTGCTCCGTTTGACCCGTGCGCTTCAGCCACTCGGAAAACGGCTCCTCATCGCTCGCCTTCTCATACCCACCGAAGAACTCCCGCAGCCCGATCCCAAGCCTCACTTTGTCTCGCAACGAAAGCATAGGAGCCCGCAGAAAGCTCCAGGCATTCTGCATCGGAGCAGGCAAGCCAGGCCCCGGCCCAATCACGCTGGTCCGAGGCCCACGTGTAGCCCGGTTTCCCGACGCCGGTTCCAGAAACGGGATGTCCTCGTACCAGCGAATATGCCGGTCGCACCCAGCCAGCCGGCAAAGATCGATCAGGTTCGTGCAGCACCCCAGCAACACATGCTGCGAGTCCACCACCTCTCCCAGCGCCGGATGCGGGTACGAATAAGCCCGCCCCCCGATATAAGGCTTCCGCTCCAGCAGCGTCACCTTCGCCCCAGCCCCCGAAAGCGCCACAGCCGCAGAAAGCCCCGCCAGCCCTGCCCCCACAATCAGCACATCGCTTTGCTCTTGGGCCACCGGTTACTTCCCTCGCGCCAGCAGGGACGCCACCACACCGCGGCCTAGGATCGCTAGTTTGATCGGTGTCGGAACCGACACCCGCTTCTTGAACACGGAGGACGGGTCTGCGGCGATGCGGTTCAACAGGCCGTGATAAATCGATTCCAGCACCCGCATCGCCGGCTGTGAATCAGCATCGAGCAAAGGAATGAGTTTCTCGGCGTCGGCATAGTAAGCCTCTGCGCGATCGATTTCGAGCTGCAGCAGCTTGAGCACGTCGGCTGGTGTGGGCACATCGTCGCAGGCCTCCCACAACGCCTGTGCGCTTGTTCCAGCCCGTTGCATCTCGTCGAGCGGCAGGTAAATCCGACCGCGCGCCGCATCCTCGCAAACATCTCGCAGGATATTGGTTAGTTGAAATGCCACGCCGGTGTGCTCTGCATACTGCTCTGCGCTCGAGTCGCTGTATCCAAAGATCCGAATGCAAACCAGGCCCACAACGGAGGCCACCAGATAGCAGTATCGGTAAAGGTCGTCGAACGTCTCGTAAACGCCGATGGCGTCGCTTCCTGGTCCATCGGGCCCGCCCGGATCGTTCGATCGCAGCACCATCTCCCGCACGCCCGGCTGTGTTTCCTGCAGATCAAAGGTCGTTCCCTGCACCAAGTGATCTAGCAGCCCATCCGAGATCCCAAACCGCACCTGCGTATCGTTCAGCGCCAGAAAGATCGGATCGTCCGTCGCCTGCGTCCGCGCAGCCCTCAGCGCAGCCGTCCACTCTGCCATCGCCGCGCGCCGCTGCGGGACGGTCAGGCTCTCATCATCGGCCAGGTCATCGGCCTTGCGCATGAACGCATACACCGCGCACATCGCATCGGATTTATGCTGCGGCAGCACCCGGAACGCGTAGTAAAAGTTCTTCGCCTGCTCCCTCGCGATCGCGCGGCAGTGCGCGTAAGCAGCCGCCAGTTCCGGCGCGTGTTCCTGAGCACTCACCGCGCCGACTCCACCGTCTTACCCGCAGGCCGCAGCACAGCCCCCACCTTGCCCACCAGCGCCCCACCCAGCAGCCGCAGCTTCGCCGCCTTCGTCACCACCGGCCTTGATTTCAGCGTGTCATACCCCTGCGCCGCAATCGCATCCAGAATCGCCAATCCGCCCCTCACAAACAACCGCAGCGTAGAAGCCAGATCGGCATCCACCAGCGTCGAAATCCGCGCCCCGCGCAGCAGCCGCTCGCGAGCATCCCCAACGAGGAACTCCATCATCGCCCGAAAGTTCCCATCGAACCGCCGCTCGGCGATCTGCTCATCGGTCACGCCAAACCGGGCCATCGCATCCGTCGGCACATACCGCCGCCCGCGGTCCACCCAATCTGTCACGATGTCCTGGTAGAAGTTCGCCAGTTGCAGCCCCGTGCAGATGTCATCTGAAAGCCCAAACAGCTCCTCGCCCCTGTACCCACTCACCAGCAAAACCAGCCGCCCCACCGGGTTCGCCGAGTACCGCGAATATCGCTCCAGACTCGCCAAATCCTCGTGGTGCGTATGCGTCTGGTCCCACTCAAACGCCGTAATCAACTCGTCGAACGGTTCCCGAGGCAACCCACAAGCCGCAATCGTCGGCTGCAGAGCCACAAACACCGGATGCCTCGACGCATCCGGTTCCGCGAAGCACTGGTGCAGCATCTCCCGCCACGCGCTCAGCAGCCGAGTCGCCGTCGCCGTGTCCGCCACTTCGTCGCCCAGGTCATCAGAAGTCCTGCAGAACGCATACACCGAGTGAAAATGCGGCCTCAGCTTCGCCGGCAAAAAGAACGTAGCCACATGGAAGTTCTCGTAGTGCGTAGTCGCCAGCCGCTTGCACCACGCCTGAGCCTCCTTCAGCGTCGGCCTCGCGCTCGGAGTCACATACTCCGCCGGAGCCCCCACCAGCGAGTCATCCATCACCAGGACACTCACAGCGCCACCCCAGCCAGCTCCGCGCGCTCCCGCTCCACCACCCGCGCGCCCGGCGTAATCACCGTCTTGATCTCCGGAGCCACCCCATCCGCCGGCCTGACCAGCATCCCCCGAAACACGCTCGGCACATCGGCAAGCGAAGCCGCTCCGGTCAGGAAATCCCCACAGGCAAACCTCCCCGACCGCAGCAACTCAAACGCCCGTCGAGAAGTCCCCGGCGTGTGGTGAAAGCTCGCCTTCAGTGTCAGGTCCGAGTAGTGAATCAGATTCGTGTCCAGCGTCACACTCGTCCCCGCCGGAGGCCCGCCAAACAGGTTCACCAGCCCGCCTATCCTGGCCATGCTCACCGCCCACTGCCACGCCTCAGGAGTCGCCACCGCCTCAAACACCACATCCGCGCCGCGCCCGCCCGGGGTCATCGCCCGAGCCGCCGCCACCGCATCCTCGACATCCCCAATCCGCAGCACCTGCTCCGCCCCAAACATTTTCGCCGTCGCCACCTGGTCGCTCCGCTTCACTACCGCGATCACCCGAACACCTTGCAGCGCCAGCGCATGCACAAACAGCAGCCCAATCGGCCCCGCGCCCAGCACGATTGCCGTCTGCCCTGCCCGCACGCCGCTCTCTTCCATCCCCCGAATCACACACGCCAGCGGCTCGGTCAGCGCCGCATGCTCCGCGGGCATCCCGTCAGGAATCCGCAGCGTGTTCTTCGCGACGATCCGAGCCGGCACATGAAGGAACTCGGCATACGCGCCATTGTTAAATAGCAAGTCTTCGCAAAGATTCTGCTGCCCAGCCTTGCAGAAAAAACACGCGTCGCAGGGCGCAGAGTTCAGCGGAACCACCCGCTCCCCCACCGCAAAGCCCGACCCCTCGCCGGCTTCCACCACCGTCCCCGCCACCTCGTGCCCAAACAGCCTCCCGGCCGTCAGCATCTTCGCGTGGTATCCCCGCCGAAACACCTTGAGGTCCGTCCCACACGTCAGCGCCGCATCCACGCGCAGCACCAGCTCTCCCGGCCCGGCGTGGGGCCGCGGCACCCGCTCCACGCGGATATCTTCTTTGCCGTGCAGCACGGCCGCGCTCATCATCTCTGCCATCGCCCCTATTTTCTCACTCCGCGCCAATCACATCACAGCCCGAGCATCCCCGCCCCCGCAATCTCATCTGATAGCCTGAAACCCATCTCGAACGAATGAAATTCGTCTCTCCAGAAGCGTTTGCAAAGCGCGCCGTGGCTTCCGTGCAGGAGTACTCCCTCCTGTCGGGCAGGGCCGTCGCCAACATCTTCTCCAAGCCCCGCTACCTCGCCGACACCTTTACCCAGATGGACTCCATCGGCGTCGGCTCCATGCCCATCGTCATCCTCACCGGCTTCTTCACCGGCTGCGTCCTCACCTTGCAGTCGGCCACCTCGCTGCAGCAGTTCGGCGCCATCAACATGACTGGCCGCCTCGTCGCGCTCTCCATGATCAAGGAGCTCGGCCCCGTCCTCACCGGCCTCATGGTCGCCGGCCGCAACGCCTCCGGCATGGCTTCCGAGCTCGGCTCCATGAAGGTCTCCGAGCAGATCGACGCCATGCGCG
Source organism: Granulicella sp. (assembly GCA_965198545.1). GTDB lineage: Bacteria > Acidobacteriota > Terriglobia > Terriglobales > Acidobacteriaceae > Granulicella. The sequence continues at coordinate 75,794 of CBDAPS010000015.1, forward strand.
CGCTCGGCACCGATCCCATCCGCAAGCTGGTCACCCCACGCATCGTGGCCACCGTCTTTATGCTCTTCTTCCTGACGATCATCTCCGACGCCTGCGGAACCGCCGGCGGAGCCATCGTCTCCGTCACCCTGCTCAAGCTCAACGGCTCGGAGTTCTTCCACACCGCCTACATGGCCCTCATCGCCGGCGACGTCATTGAGGGCCTCGTTAAGCCCATCTTCTCCGGCTTCATCATCGCCACCATCGGCTGCTACTACGGCCTCACCACCACCGGCGGCACCCGTGGCGTCGGTCGGGCCACCACCCAGGCCGTCGTCGTCTCCAACGTCCTCATCATCCTGGTTGACTTCATCGTCACCAAGGTCATGATCGGCATCTTCGGACGCTAACCGCTTCAATGGCAGCTCTTTCTTCGAAGGCGTCATCCTGAGCGAAGCGAAGGATCTCAGCAGTTCTCTCGTTGCGCCAATATTCTCCAAGGGAGACCGAGACATGGCCGCCGCCCCAGCCGTCGAACCCACCATAGCCGATCTCCCCTCCATGGCCGCCGTCGTCTCCTTCCATAACGTCTCCATGTCGTTTGAAGGCAACCGCGTCCTCCACGACATCTCCTTCGCGGTCCAGCGCGGCGAAACGCGCATTATCCTCGGCCCCGCCGGCTGCGGCAAAAGCACCTTGATGAAGCTTGCCAACGGTCTGCTCACCCCGGAGTCCGGCGAGGTCTGCATCTTCGGCCGCGACCTCGCCTCCATGTCCGAAACAGAGATTTTCGCCATGCGAGCCCACGTCGGCATGGTCTTCCAGGAAAGCGCCCTCTTCGACTCCCTCACCGTCGAAGACAATGTCGCCTACCGCCTCCACGAAGAGCGCGTCGACGAAAAGGAGACCCACGACCGCGTTGTCGAAGCCCTCCGCTTTGTTGAATTGGAACGCGCCATCGACAAGTTCCCCTCAGAGCTTTCCGGAGGCATGCGCCGCCGCGTCAGCATCGCCCGCGCCATCATCTCGAAGCCAGACCTGATTCTCTACGACTCGCCCACCGGCGGCCTCGACCCCATCACATCCACCACCATCATTGAGCTGGTGGTCAAGCAGCGCGACGTCTCCCAGACCACCTCGCTGCTCATCACGCACCGCCTGCAGGATGCCTTCACCCTCGCCACACACCGCTTCAATCAGCAGACCAACAAGATGGAACCGATGCCGGAAGGCGAACTCGACCCCAGAACCCGCTTCCTCGTACTCAACGAAGGCGGCGTGGTCTTCGACGGCGCCACAAGGGAACTAACGCACACCCAGGATCCCTGGCTCCGCGCCTACATCGAGTAGAGCAACAGGTCGGCTTCTGCATCTGCCGAACATCTGCCTAACGAATTGCTTTTGCCTTCGCTTCTAGGTACCCCAAGCCTTCAGGCTTGGGTCTCTCGATCAGCGGCAATAGAAGGGCTTTAGCCTCCGGGGGTCTGCCTTCCTGTCCGCGCCGAACTTTTCGGGGGGCATATACGCCTCCACGTAGAACGTACAACGCCGAACGTAAAACGCCCGTCACCCCACCTTCAGCGTCCGCGCAAACAAATCCAGCGCCAGCCCAAACAACCCTCGCGCCAGCTCCGGATCGTACCGCGGCCCCTCATCGCGCAAGAACGCATGAGCCCCATTCACCTCATGCCAGTTCAGCTTCGTCCCCACCTGGTTCAGCCGCGACAAGACCGTCATCCTTCCCTCGGTGGGAATGTGCGGATCCTGCCGCCCCCACGCCATCAAGAGCTCGCCTTTGATATCCCCGGCCCTCGCCAACGAATCGTCGTTGTTCCCCAGCCCCAGCGAGCACTTATGGATATCCGTGGCATAGAAACAAACCGTGCCACTCACCTCAGGGTTCATCGCCGCCCGAAATGCCAGCGCCCCGCCCAGGCAAATCCCCATAGCCCCCAGCTTGCCCGTGCAATCCTCACGGGAGACTAGGTGCGTCAGCACAGCCTTTGCATCGTCGTCATAGGCCTGCACGCTCTTCGCATACTTCAGCTCGTTCCCGCGATCCGACCCCGCCTGGTCGTACGCCAGCACCGTTCCGGCAGCTTCGTACTCGTGATAAACCTCGGGAGCGGCCACGATGTACCCATGCCCGGCAAGCTGCGCCATCGTCCGCCGTATAGGTGCCGTGATCTGGAAGATCTCCGAAAAGAAAACAACGCCCGGATACTTGCCCGGCCCGGCAGGCCTCGCAATGTGCACCCGCATCGGCCCGCTTGGCGTGGTCACGTCAACGTGTTCATCACTAATAACAATCATGGTTACCTAACAATCATGGTTACCGCCAAGTGTAATCACTGTGGGCCATGTCACCCTCCCGAAGCAACAACGCCGTCGCGTACATGGCGCATTCTTGGCGTACTTTGCGTTCAGCCGTCCGCAGGACATGCCGCTATGGATGTCACCACGAGTCACAATCACTGTCGCCCCAACATCGCCTTCTGCTCCAGTAACTCGATCAACGCCCGTTCCTCCGCATGCAGCGCGCTCTCGTGTTCTGCCATCTCCCGCTCAATCTCCCGTTTCGCTTCCTTCGCCGTAATCCCGCCCAGGTACGCCTCCAGCACCGCCGGATGCACATAGCACTTGCGGCAAACGCTCGGCGTGTTCCCCAGCTTTTCGGCCACGGTCTTGATTGCCTCCACCACGTTCTTCTTCGCCTGCGTCGCCGTCTCGAACGGCCCAAACTCGCGCAGCAGGTCGCAAGCCAGCACGCTCCCCGCCCAGGTCCGGAAGTCCTTCGCCGTAAAGTGCTGCCCTGTGATGTCCCGCAGATACTCGTTCACATCATCCGAGTGGATCGCATGATGGTTTCCCTCATCGTCCAGGAACTGGAACAGCTCGTGTCCCGGCAGGTCCGAGCACTGCTTGATGACCCTGGCCAGTTTTTTGTCATGCAGCGAAATCGTGTGATGAACCCGGCTCTTCCCTTGGAAGTCGAACGTGATCTCCGATCCATCCACCCGCACGTGCCGGTTCATCATCGTTGTCAGGCCATAGCTCTTGTTTTCTTTCGCATACTCCTGGTTCCCTACCCGGATGTGCGTCTGCTCCATCACGCTCACCACCGTCGCCAGCACCTTCTCGCGTGTCAGCCCCGGCTTGGCCAGGTCTTTCCGCACGTGCTCGCGAATCATCGGCAGCGCAGCGGCGAAGTGGATCATGCGTTCATATTTGTTCTCGTCCCTTGTCTCGCGCCACTTCGGGTGATACCGGCTCTGCTTGCGTCCCCGCTGATCCCGTCCGGTCACCTGTAGGTGACCGTTCGCCTGCGGGCAGATCCAGACATCGCTCCAGGCCGGAGGAATCACCAGCGCTTTGATCCGCGTCAGTGTCTTTTCGTCAGTCACCTTCTTTCCGTGCGCATCCACGTACCGAAAGGCATGCTCCCCGGTCTTCACCCGCCCCAGCCCCGGACTCGCATCCGTCACATACCGCAGACCGGCCGCTTTGGCCGACTCCTCCGGGTCTAGCGCCTCGAAAGCCGCCTCCAACTCCGTTTGCCGTTTGCTCCTACGTCTCGTTCCTGCCGCGCTCTTCCCACGCGAACTCCCTGTCCCATCTGCCGATCCAACATGCTGCATATCCGCTCAGATGGCAAAGTGGCGTTCGCGGGTGCTCTCACCCTGTCGCACCAGACCCTGTCAAGCCCTCTTCTCCAGTCCCATCGCAGAAAACCTGCATGAATACAGCACGGACTCAACACCAAAATCTTGCACGATCATTTCGTGCGTTCCCTACAATGAGTAGAGGGGACACAAAAGCCTCCCGCGTACATCGCGCACCTTGGCGTACTTGGCGTTCAGCCATTCGCAGGACAGGCTCACCGCAGATCCGACCGAAGGCATAATAGGTCCTTGCCTAACTCATTTCCTTCCAAGACTTTGCGCAGAAAGTCCGGGAGGGAGGAGTCCTCGGGCATGCTCTACTCATCTTCTGGAGCATCAGAAGCACTGAGGAGAGATCATGAGCACCGAAAACCTGACGAACCTGCCCGCCTGGCTGGCCCTGAAGCAGCACGCCACCAAGATCAAGAGCTCCAGCCTGCGCGACCTGTTCGACAGCGACCCCGGCCGGGGCACCCGCTTCACCGCAGAAGCCGAAGGCCTCTTCCTCGACTACTCGAAAAATCGCATCACCGACGAAACCGTCAAGCTCCTCCTCCAGTTGGCCAAAGAAGTCGACCTCAAAGGCCGCACGGAGGCAATGTTCACCGGCCAGAAGATCAACATCACCGAGAACCGCGCCGTTCTCCACGTAGCGCTCCGCGCGCCGAGGTCCGAGAAGATCCTCGTCGACGGTGAAGACGTCGTCCCCGAGGTCCACAAGGTCCTCGACAAGATGTCCGCTTTCTCCGAGCGCGTTCGCTCCGGCGAGTGGAAGGGCTACACCGGCAAGCCGATCCGCAACATCATCAACATCGGCATCGGCGGCTCCGACCTCGGCCCGGTCATGGCCTACGAAGCGCTCAAGCACTACTCCCGGCGTGACCTCACGTTCCGCTTCGTCTCCAACGTCGACGGCACCGACTTCGCCGAAGCCGTCCTCGGCTTAGAGCCCGAAGAGACCCTCTTCCTCATCGCCTCCAAGACCTTCACCACCTTGGAGACGATGACCAACGCCCACACCGCCCGCGACTGGTTCCTCAAATCAGGCGCAGGCGAAAGCGCTATCGCCAAGCACTTCGTCGCCATCTCCACCAACGACAAGGAAGTCTCCAAGTTCGGCATCGATACTGCCAACATGTTCGGCTTCTGGGACTGGGTTGGCGGCCGCTACTCCATGGACTCCGCCATCGGCCTAAGCACCATGCTTGCCGTCGGCCCGGATAACTTCCGTGAGCTCCTGGCCGGCTTTCACGCCATGGACGTCCACTTCCGCACCGCCCCGCTCGCCCAGAACCTCCCCGCCCTCCTCGGCCTCCTCACCGTCTGGTACACAGACTTTTTCGACGCCCAGACCGTCGCCATCCTCCCCTACGAGCAGTACCTCAAGCGCTTCCCCGCCTACCTCCAGCAACTCACCATGGAGTCCAACGGCAAGCACGTCACCCTGGCCGGCACCAAGGTGGCCTACGAAACCGGCCCCATCTACTGGGGAGAGCCCGGCACCAACGGCCAGCACAGCTTCTACCAGCTCATACACCAGGGCACCCGCCTCATCCCCTGCGACTTCATCGGCTTCGCAAAATCACTGAACCCCCTCGGCAACCACCACGACCTGCTCATGGCTAACGTCTTCGCTCAAACCGAAGCCCTCGCGTTCGGCAAGACAGCCGAGCAGGTCAAGGCGGAAGGTGTAGCCGACAGCCTCGTCCCCCACAAGGTCTTCGAAGGCAATCGCCCCTCCAACACCATCCTCGCCACCGAACTCACCCCCAGACTCCTCGGCACCTTGATAGCCCTCTACGAACACTCCGTCTTCACCCAGGGCGTGGTCTGGAACATCGACTCCTTTGATCAGTGGGGTGTTGAACTGGGCAAGGTTCTCGCCCAGCGCATCATCGGCGAGCTCTCCACCCCCGCCGGCACTCAACTTCACCACGACACCTCCACCAACAACCTGATTGAGCGGTACAAGGCCGCGAAGTAACTCCATCTACAAACAGGCGTGCAGCCTACCTGGCTGCATGCTTGATCCTGGCCGCATGCTTGATTTGCGCTTTGACCGATTGTGCGTTTATCGTTGTAAGTAGACGTACATCGCACAGAGAGCCGATCATGCCCCTGATTGAAGAACTCGCCCCGCCTGTCTCCACAGCCCCCCGTATCGAAGCACCAAAGCCGAAGCAGACTGCCGCGGCGGCGCTCGAGATCTATACGGGCGACCCAAACTTCATGGCGTCTCTGGCGCGTGGCTTGGTCGTAATTCAAGCCTTCACGCCGCAGATGCCGCAAATGACGATCTCCCAGTTGAGCGTGCGCACAGGGCTTTCTCGTGCAGCGGTGCGTCGCTGCCTCTACACGCTCGTGAAGCTCGGCTTCGCCGGCTCGGACGAGGCACAACGCTATTCTCTTCGTCCAAAGATGTTGACCCTGGCCAACACCTACACCGCCTCCAGCACACTTGCGAATGCCGCCCAACCCATTCTGGAACGCATGTCGGCAGCCCTCGGCGAATCGTTCTCCGTTGCAACGCTGGACGGCGAGGACATCGTGTACATTGCGCGCACGACGGTAACGCGAGTGATGTCGGTGGATCTCCACATCGGCTCACGCCTCCCGGCATTTTGCACCAGCATGGGTCGCGTCCTGTTGGCTTATCTGCCGCAGGATCAGTTGGAGCAATACCTTTCTCGCGCGACCTTCACACAGTTCACCCCGCGAACCATCGTTTCGGCTGATAAGCTGCGTCTCGCGCTGCGGAACGTTCGTCGCAACGGCTATGCGCTTTGCGACCAGGAGCTGGAGGTTGGTCTTCGGTCGATTGCCGTTCCCGTGCAAGCACCCAACGGCCGGGTTGTTGCCACAGTGAACCTCAGCGGACACGCGCCCCGGATGCCGATGCTTGAGATGCAGACTCGCTTCCTTCCGCATCTGCGCAATGCAGCGAACGAACTCAGCGTATTTCTACGTTAGGCTGGAGTACCACCCCGCACCGCCAGTGTCCCTGGAGTGTTCACGACCTTGACCACAGCACTTGCGGCGCTGCCACCCGCGCAGCACTTCGCCCTGATCGATCTTGCTGGCTCCGTGTGGGCCACCGTGGCGTTTGCCGCTTTCTTGTATTCTCCCGGCTACGTCCTCGGCTATACGACCGGTGTCTTCGGCTTCCGGTCGCTCCCATGGAGGCAGCGCTCGCTTTGGGCTCTTGCCTTTTCGCTGACGACGGTGCCGATTTCAGCCTATTTCGCAGGTCGACTGTTTGGGCTCGGAACAGTTGAGTGGTCGGCGCTCGCATGCAGCGCATGCACGGTCGTGCTGTGTTTAATTCGGTCGCGTGGTCCCACTTCAAGCCGCTTGTCGCAAAAGGACACCCTGCGGGCAATCGCCACCGTACTTGGCTGGACAGCTTTCGCTCTGCTGATGCTCGTGGACTTTCAGCTTGGCCGTAAGCTCTACTTCAGCGTTGCTCTCGCCGACCAAAGCTATCGCGTGGCCTTCACCGAAGCGGTCGCCCGTGGCGGCGTCCCTCCGGCAAATCCGCTTTACTTCGCGCATAGCCCCTCTACGATGCACTACTACTATTTTTGGTACGTGCTTTGCGCGGCTGTCGAAAAGACGGCGCATGTTACCGCGCGACAGGCCTTCATTGCCTCCAGCATATGGGCGGGCGTGGGGCTCCTCGCCACGACTAAATTGTATGGATCGCACTTCTTCCGTTGGTCGAGTAGAACCCAGTGGATTGCACTGGCCCTGCTCGCAGTAAGCGGTCTGGACCTGATCCCGTCGCTCGGCAATGCGGTGTTACAGCCACTCAACGGGGATGTTGAGTGGTGGTCGGTGGATCCCATCGACGCATGGCCAGACTCGTTACTCTGGGTTCCCCATCATGTCGCGTCCGCAATGTGCTGCCTGCTCGCCCTTTTATTTGCATGGCACTGCCGGACGCAGCAAAGACGCGCGCAACGGTTTCTTCTGCTCGGCTTTGCGGCCGTTGCATTCGCCAGTGCCTTCGGGCTTTCCATCTACGTGGCATGTGGCTTCGCGATGATGCTTGCGCTATGGCTCGCGGCGATGCTGCTGCGCAGAAGATTTCAATGGCGCACCTGGTCATTACGTTTGTTGCTGGCCGGATTCAGCAGTGTCGTTTTGCTACTGCCGTTTCTGTCGGAGCTTCATCGCACGACGCCCGCGCCGCCTCCTGGAGCACCTGGTGTCGGCAGCGTAGCTGAACCGAAGCCGTTTGCCCTAAGTGTGCGCCGCATGATTGACCCCGAGCTCATTACCGGCGCACCTATACTCGACAGACTCAGGCAAGCGCATCCTGCCGCGCTGGACCAAAGTGTGCGGTTGCTGTTGCTCATTCCGGGCTTGGCGATGGAAATGGGATTCTTCGGTTTTGTTCTGGTCTGTCTTTGGAACTCCTGGCGGGGGAAGGCGGTGCCGTGGTCCGCGGAGCAGCGGATGGCACTCTTCTTCTCGTTAAGCGGCCTTCTGCTCTCACTATTTGTCAGTTCATCCGTGATAACCAATAACGACTTTGGGTACCGCGTCGTCATGCTGCCACAGTTTTTCTGGACGATGCTGGCAGCGGACGTGCTCGGCGCGTGGCGCGACGGGCAACCAGGTCTGGTTGCGCCGACACTTGCCAAACGCCGCACGGCAAAGTGGCTGCTCGGCTTCGGCGTCGCAGGCGGGGTTTACGGCGCTGTGCTCCTTCGCGGGTGGCTTCCAGCAGAGGAGCGTCGCCCGCAGAACGGATTCGCGTACCTGCCTCAGGACGCTTACCAGATCCGTGCCGCTTTCGATCAATTGCACGCGCAGGCAACTGCAGGAGCCGTGGTAGCGTTCAGGCCTATCGACCCCGAACCTGATCGAGGTTCTGAAGTGATGACGCCCAACGAGTTCTACCAGCGCCTGCTAGTTACTAACGCCGGTCAACAGATGCTGAATGCCGAAGGTAAGTGCGCCACTCATTTTGGCGGAGACGCATCGGCCTGCCTCACCATCCAGCAGGAGACTCGAAAGTTGTATGCGCTTCCTCTTCCGGGAGCCGCAGCGGCGCGCAACTTTTGCCGGCGGTTCGGGGTCAGCTTCCTCGTGCTGGGGCATCGCGACCCGGCATGGCCAGACGCTACATCCGGATGGCCCGCGGAGTTGCCCGCTGTGGATCGAGAGCCGGGCATTTTAGTCGTTCGCTGCACCGGAAAGGACTTTTAATGCGGGCGAGTCTTCGGGAACAGTGTCTACTGTATGTAAACCGCGCGATGGAAACATCGTCTTCTCTATGAGCGTTCGCGCTACAATCTGTGTCAAAGACATGGGTTTAAGGACACTGTCTGGCCATTTGGAACCAACATGATCGACTGAGTGAAGGACGAGTGCCGACACGAATGCGTAACTGGTTAAGAGCTGTTCTGGGAACTGACTCTTCCCTGGCCGTGTTTCTGTTCGCCATTGTGCTTTTCGCGTTCACGCTACGGTTGATTGTGGTGGCTGTGCTCATTCACGCAGTTGGCTCTCACACCATTAACTACAACGACTTCGGCTGGGAAAGCTGGGAGGTTGGCTGGACGGCTCGCAGCATTTTCCTCGGCAAAGGGTTCAGTTCTCCGTTCCTGCCGACAACCGGCCCGACTGCGATCATCCCGCCGCTTTATACCTATCTGCTTGCTGAGGCGTTCCGGCTCTTCGGGTTAAACACGACCAAAGCAGCCTTTGTGGTTCTCAGCTTTAACAGCCTGTGTTCCGCGCTTACGTGCATTCCCCTGTACTTCCTTGCGCGCAATACGTTATCGGAGCGTGCCGGGCGCTTTGTAGCGATCGCCTGGTCACTTTATCCATTCGCGGTCTATTTCTCCGCCGATCGAATCTGGGACTATGCGCTGACAGGCCTGCTTTTCACCTCGGCACTGGTGCTGGCACAACATTTGCACGAGAAGTCCACCACCGCATGGCTAGGTTTCGGTGCGCTGTACGGCATGGCAGTGATGTCGAACCCCTCCGTAGTTTCGCTGCTGCCCTTTCTGCTCATGCTCGCTCTCTACAGAGTACGGAAAGCCAGGCAGCCATGGTTTATCAAGGGTATTGTCGCTACGCTCGCATTTGTTGCCGTCTGTACACCCTGGACACTGCGCAATGAACGTGTGATGCACGCGCACTTCTTTCTGAGGGACGGTTTCTGGCTGGAGTTCTACGCCGGCAACAATGGCGACACTTCCGAATCGAATTCAGCCTTTGCCCACCCCGCCAGCAACCCGGTGGAGATGCAGAAGTACCAGCAGTTGGGCGAAATCCGCTACATGGCGGAAAAGCACGACCTTGCTATTGCTTTCGTGCGACAGCACCCAGGCTTTTTCGTGGTCGCCACGGTTAGAAGGGTCGTTCGCTTCTGGACCGGCTACTGGTCCCTCCGCCCCCACTACCTGAAGTACGAACCTTTCGATCTGCCGAATATTCCCTTTTGTCTCGCTCTTCTTTACTTCCTTGTACGTGGCGTGCGCCGTTGGTGGCGACTGGACGCGAAGGCTGCTCTGCCGTATGTTCTGGCCCTGCTGCTCTTTCCGGTTCCCTACTACATCACTCACAGTTCCATGGACTACCGCCAGCCGCTGGAGCCTGTCATCGTCGTTCTTGTGACGATAGGGATCTTCGGTACCGGCTTGCCTGGGGAGACATTGGACGAAGCCGCTGAGGATCACGAGGCGTTGTCCCCCTCACTGCTCGAGTCCGAACCCGCCCTCGCCTGAAAAGCTCATCATACTTCGCAGGAACGATCCTATGCTTGACCGGTTCCATTGCTGAACTCTAATCGTCATCGTCATCCTTATGCTTGTGCTTCTCCAGCAGCATGGGCGGCGGAGGTTGAACCCCCATGGCATCCTGCCACAGGATCAGATTGAGCTTGTCCGTATCGGCTCGGTCAGCATGCCGGAAATCCATCTTCAGCGAGGCACTTGCACCTGGAGCGGACGCAGCATTCGCACGGTAAATGAGCCCGTTTTCTCGATTCGAAATATCCGCCACGAAAGGTGCCTGATCGCCGGGGCCGGTAAACAACGTCGATATCAAGGAGGCGAAGGCGTCGTTGTTGTTCATGGGAGGCACGCCCAGCAGCACTTCCATCGTGCGCAGCATACTCACCGTGGAGTAGAACCGGCTATCAACCACGGCAGCCTGGCCGGGCTGCGGGTGAGGAGCATACTTGCTCACTACTATTCCCAGCGAGCGATGTGCATCCACGTGATCTGCGCCGTTTTGCGCGTCATCTTCCAGAATGAAAAAGGCCGTGTCATCCCAGTAGGGGGAGTGCGCGATCGCCTCAACGGCGCGGCCGATCGCGAGATCGTTATCCGCAATGGATGACTTGGGCGTAGGTCCGCCTGGGCGCGTGCCCTCGGTGTGGTCGTTGGGCAGTCGCAACTGAATATACGCTGGCATCGTGTCGCGGCCGGCTGCGCGGTCATGCTTCCACTGATCAAGATGCCGCAGGAATACGTTGACCCGGATTTGATCCGGGACGCGGAGGTTGAAGTCTGGCGTCTCCGGCGCAAAATGGTCCACAAGTTCCGGCTTCGTTGCGATATTGCCCGCGAGCCGCGGGATTGCCCAAGGCCACTCGTTTGTGCCTCCACCCCATTCCGCGGGAAGCGGCGCACCGGGCTGAATGGTTGGCTCCGGGCACGATATCTGCCTGCCGGACATTGCGCCCTCTTGCGGATTGATCGCTGCGCGTAACGCGGCTAGCTGCTTCGGCTTGTCGTTGCAGAAGGTTGATGAGATGTACTCGCCGAAGTGATAGATCGACTTGCCATGGGAAGCAAAGTTGGACCAGATATAGCCGCTCGAGGGCTCGTTCACGTCAGGAATGTGCTGCAGGATGGGATATCCGTTGGCCACCATGCCTTCGTAGTCGTATGTGCGCTGGCCGCTGCGATAGTTTGCCTGCCAGGTCCGCTCCAGATAATCCGTCCCAATCGCGGCGTTGGACCACACGTGCCCTTCACCGGAAACCTCGCCGGAGTCGAAGAAGTTATCCAGCACACCGAACTGAAGCGCAAGCTTGTGCTGGTTCGGCGTCACATCCGCACCGTACATGGTCAGATGAGGATCGCCGTTGCCGACGGGCTTACCGTCTTTCTTCAAATCACCGAGAACCTGGTCATAGGTGCGGTTCTCCTTCAGAATGTAGATCACGTGCCGGATGGGGCTTCCGCCGCCTGCGAACTTGATCGTTTCCGCCTCCGAGCGCATCCGGTTGGAGGCCAGCACTGTCTCTGTCGAGCCCTTGAGATTCGTCTCAACCTTCGCCTCATCCACCGCCGCCAATGAGCCGTAGAGCAGCGTGGGGGCATAGGTGAAGTCACGATGGAACCGAGCCATTTTCATCGTTTCTGGTGTTGGGACTTGCGGCATGTTGTTCGGCCCCGTTCCCTTTCCCTTGCCACTCGCAATGTAGAGCGTTCCATGAGAAGACGCGAGCGCCAACGGCATCAATTCCGTTGGGATAAATCCGAGCGGCTCAACCAACCCCTTGGCCTTCGCGACACTCCGCAACCTGTGCGGGTCCAGCACGGCAACGGCGTCGGAACCAAGGTTCGCTGCATAGAGCCGGGAGCCGTCGGCACTTTCCGCCAGCGCGTTCGGCTCTGCCCCAAAGTAGCTTTGTCCCGGTAGGCGCGTGTCAAAGAAGCCGCGAAGCGCAAGCTCGGTGGACCGCCCCGGCTTGCCGATGCCGACCGCGGCTACGGCATCGCGATTCGACAGAGCCACATAGAGCGTTTCTTCTTTTTCGTCGAGCAACAGCGCGCAGGGATGACTTCCGGCTACTGTGGGAAAACTCGGCTTCATCAGGCTTAAGTGCCGGCTCACAGCACCGGAACGCATATCTAACTCTGCGACCTCGCTGGAGTTCCACAGCGCAACGAACGCGCGTGTGCCATCGTGGGTGATCGCAAGCGCAATCGGATATGTGGAAGGAATGTGCGGGCCAGAGCTCAGGTTGAAACGCCTGACAATCACGCCGGTGGCAAGGTCAAGCTCCGAGACGGAGTCGGAGAGATTTTCGGCTACCAGCAGATGGGTATGCTCGCAACCCCCTACTCCAACCGCGCAGCTTCCAGGAAGCACGGCCAGAGCCGAAGGGTAAGGTATAGCAAACTCACCTCCCTCTTTCTCCATGTAATCGGTACGCGCGCCGGCGGGCAACTTGACCCAGGGGAGCTTGACGAACCGCTTCGGCTTCAACACGCCGGCGTCAAAACTGTAGATCGCAATTCCGTTCCCTGTAGCCTGCTTGCCATCTCCCAGCGGGTTGGTTGACGACGCAATACTGGCGTAGAGCTCCTGCCCGTCGGGCCGAAAGGCGAGGCCGGAGAAGAACGTTTGCTTCGCGTCCACCAGCGTGCGAGCGTCTGGGAAATCTCTGACCTGGCCGGTCTGTGCGTTCATCACGGCTATGGATTGCATGTAGCCGGACTCCAGCGTTCCGTAGCCGCCGTTGAGCGCTGCAATCCATCGGCCATCGGGCGATATCGCCAGCGACATCGGAAGGCTGTTGGTGCGCCGAGGATCACCGGGCACACCCAGGACCAGTTGTTTGCTCGTAGGCAGGTTCAACTCAGTAGAACCACCGCCCGATTGAGCAAAAAGCCCAGGTATTGCAGTAGAAATCGCTGCGATTGCAGTTGCGAGAATGGTGGCTTGAACAAACTTCCGCATGCTTGATGACCTCGCGTCCTTATATCCGACCCTCGCGACAAAAGTGTTACACCCACTCAAAGCACACCCCCTATATGTTCGTAGAAGACACCACACGTAGTGGAACACGAGGTTTAATCGTTCGAATGAGTGCCGTCCTTACACCTTTGGAACCGAGTTCAGTCAGCGCATCCGAAACACAGCAGGAAACCAACGACCGCCTGAGGCTGGCTGAGCAGACAGCGAAAAAGATCAAGCAGGATCTGGGCTTTGGTCGTGAGTATGACGACGGCCGCGTCAACTGGATCACGACCAGCTTTATGATCGTCTTCCACATCGGCGCCATCGCTGCCCTGTTCTTCTTTTCCTGGAAGAACGTAGCCGCCGCCGTCATCACGTATTTCTTCGCGATCAATGTTGGCATCGGCATGTGCTATCACCGCCTGCTGACGCATCGCGGGTATCGCGTTCCCAAGTGGTTGGAGTACTTCCTCACCGCCTGCGGCACCCTGGCGCTTGAGGGTGGGCCGATCTTTTGGGTGGCGACCCATCGCGTTCACCACCAGAACTCTGATCAGGACGGCGACCCGCATACCCCACACGATGGCACATGGTGGGCGCACATGGGCTGGATCATCTCCGGTCGCGCGCTCCACTCCGAGACTGCCTTGCTCGGCCGCTACGTTCCGGACCTTACCCGCGACAAGGGACAGGTTTGGCTTTCGAAGTTCCATTGGTTGCCGCTCACCGTGGTTGGCTTCCTTCAGATGGGCCTCGGAGCCGCCCTGGCTCCTGAAGGGCATCGCATCGTCGGTGGCCTGGGCATGATGCTCTGGGGCACGTTCCTCCGCACCACGCTGGGCCTGCACGCCACCTGGCTGGTCAACTCCGCCACCCACCTGTGGGGTTCGCGCCGCTTTGAAACTCGAGATGACTCTCGCAATAGCTGGTGGGTAGCCATCCTCACCGGAGGCGAAGGCTGGCACAACAACCATCACGCACACCCGGTCAGCGCCCGTCACGGCCTCGCCTGGTACGAGATGGATATCAACTACTACGGCATCTGGTTCATGGAGAAGCTGGGCTTGGCCAAGAAGGTCCAAATTGCCAAGTTCGACCCGCTCGATCCCAAACCGGCGGGCCTGTAAAGATTCAAGAACAAAGCAAAGCGAACGGCGCTCTTCCTCAGAAGAGCGCCGTTCGCTTTGCCGACTCGCTATACTCCTTGCACCGATGAACCTGAATCGCCGACGCGGGGCCATTGCCTTCTTCATCACGCTCTGCGTTTGCATGATCGCTTTGGCGGTCACGCTGAACATCGCCTGGGTGCAGGTAAACAGCAGGCGTCTCGCACTTGATGTCCTTGGTGTTTTGCTCTTCGGCATTCTCATCGCCGGGGTAGTCTTGAACACTGTCTTTCTGGTACGGGAGATTCGCCGCAATGAACGGCAGGATTCCTTCCTCAACGCTGTCACACACGAACTCAAGACGCCAATCGCCAGCATTCGCCTTTACCTTGAAACGTTGCAGAGAAGACCCATCGCCGAAGAGCAGCGGCAGGCCTTCTACAACACCATGCGGGCCGACACCGATCGGCTGCTCGCCACCGTGGAGCAGGTGCTCAAGGCGGGAGAACTCGGACAACGCGAGCGCGAAGGCAAGCGAGCCAGCGTGGAACTCAGGCCGCTCGTGCAAGAGTGTCTCCAGACCGTTTCGGCACGTCGCAATCTCCAGGACGATGCGATCGAACTCCTGGAAACTCCCGGCGATGTGCGACTGTTTGTGAGCGGCAACGCCGAGGATCTACGTACCGCCATCCTGAACCTGCTCGATAACGCGGTAAAGTACTCGCCGGATGGCGTCTCTGTCACATGCCGGCTCTACATTGAGCATTACACCTGGGCTGTCCTCTCGATCACGGACAAAGGGCTCGGCATCGCCTCGCACGAACTCAAGCGCATCTTCAAACGGTTCTATCGCGCCTCCGGGAGCGATCATGTAAAGATCAAGGGAACGGGTCTTGGCCTGTTTCTCGTTCGCACTATCGCTCGGCAGCACGGCGGCGACGTGCGAGCCACCAGCGAGGGCCCCGGCCGTGGGTCTACCATGTTTCTCAAGCTGCCATTGGCGCTCAGCGGGAACTCGCGGGCGCAAAAGGCGGACTGAGTCAGCCACAGGAACAGAGCATTACACAACCCGTCATGCCCGCACAGCTCCACATCCTGGTCGTCGAAGACGAAGAGCATATTGCTCAGGGCCTGCTTTTCAATCTGGAAGCAGAGGGCTACGTCCCTCATCATGAAAGTGACGGAGCAGCGGCTCTTAGCTGGCTGCTGGCGCCGGAGAACCACGCCGATGCAGTCCTTCTCGACGTGATGCTGCCCAGCCTTGACGGGTTTGGCATCCTGCGAGCGCTCCGGCAGGCCGGACGCCTCACACCCGTTCTTCTGCTCACCGCCAGGGGGCGCACCGAAGATGTACTCGAAGGCTTTGAGGCGGGCGCCGATGACTATCTTGCCAAGCCCTTCGACCTTGCCGTGCTTTTTGCGCGCCTTGCTGCGCTTCTTCGCCGCGCTCACTGGCAGGTCCCCCAAAGCACGCAATCCTCTCCAGAAGCCCCTATGACCGCGACCAGCGAGCTCCACGTGGGTGACCGTACCATCCTCTTCGACGATCTCAAGATCGTCACACCGGACCGCACGGTAAACCTCACGGTGATGGAGGCTGAGCTGCTGCGTTATCTCACCGACCGACCCGGCAAAATCGTCTCGCGTAAAGAGATCCTTGAAAATGTCTGGCGCTTGCACGAAGATACCGACACACGGGCCGTCGACAACTTCATCGTTCGCCTTCGCCGGTACCTGGAGCAGGACGCTGCCCGGCCAATACATCTGGAAACCGTGCGCGGCATCGGCTACCGCTTTCTCCTCGACACCTAATCGGCTTTGCAGCGTTCGCGCACGCCCGGCATCTCATTTGGATATGCGCACGATCACACTCCAACTGGAGAACATGCACTGCGGCGCCTGTGTCCGCCGAGTTTCGCAGGTGCTGAATGGTTTGCCGGGTACCCACGCTGAAGAAGTAAGGATTGGCAGTGCACGCGTGCGCACCGAGCAGCCTGACGCCGAACTCTTCACTGCACTTGCCGCGTCTGGCTTTCCCCCTGCGGGGCAAACCGCACAGCAATGACCGAGCAGCGGCTGCGAATCGCTGGAATGAGCTGCGCGGCGTGCCGTCTGCACGTCGAGCGCGCCCTCACAGCGGTTCCCGGAGTCCAATCCGCGCAGGTTGACTTGATGAATCACGCAGCGACGGTCGTCTCCGCTGAGCCACTTCCCTTGCAACCACTCGTCACCGCTGTACGTCAGGCAGGCTACGGCGCATCGGCGGCGGAAGCCAACTCGAACGCAGCTGATGACCGCGCCGAAACCTCACTTGGCTACAGAGCCACCATAGCGCTGGTTGCGGGCGCAGTGGCCATGCTGCTTTCCATGCCCTTGGCGATGTATTCAGGAGCAGCCACTTCACCGAACGATGCCGCCACGGCCGCGTTATCCCGATGGATGGTAGCGTTCGTGCCCGCCGTCCTTATGCAGCTTTCTCCGGTACTCCTGCGATGGCTCCTCTGCGGCATGACCGGGCTGGTAATGATCTTCGCGGCCCCTGACGTCTACGCAGCGGCTTGGCGAGCCGCACGTCATCGAACCACGAACATGAACACGCTGGTCTCACTGGGCACGCTGGCAGCTTTCACGTCTTCCACGCTCGTGACGATCACGCCAGGATTCAGTGCACGTCACGGTCTCGGAGCCGATGTCTACTTCGAGGCCGTGGACTTCATCCTCGCCTTCCTGCTGCTTGGACGCTGGCTGGAGGCCCGTGCAAAGGGCCGAGCCACCGCTGCCATCCGTGGTTTCGCCTCGTTGCAACCCGCCGACGCTCGCTTGCTTTCGCCCTTTGATCGAGCGAACGGAGTCGATGGATGTGATTTCGGCTCTCTTCCGGAAACCGTCCTTCCCGTGGACGCTCTCGAAGCCGGGGACGTACTGCGTGTACTTCCGGGTGAGCAGCTTCCGGTGGACGGTTTCGTCCTTCACGGCGGAAGCTCCGTGGATGAATCCTTGCTCACTGGCGAGTCTCTGCCAGTCTCGCGCACGCCAGGCGATCGCGTGCTCGGTGGCACGCTGAATATCGACGGCGTGCTCGTCATTAAAGCAACCGCCGTAGGAGCGCAGTCAACGGTCGCCCAGATGGAGCGCCTGCTGGCCGAAGCGCAAAGCCGCCGAGCCCCCATGCAGCGGCTCGCGGATCGTGCCAGCGCGGTCTTCGTCCCGGCGGTGTTCGTGGCGGCGCTTCTGACGTTCGCTGCATGGTTCAGCATCCTGCAGTTGCACGGCGATCCCACGGCGACGGGGAGAGCGCTTAAGGCAGCCATCTCCGTACTCGTCGTGGCCTGCCCCTGCGCCATGGGTCTCGCCGTGCCTGCTGCGGTCACTGTGGCCGTCGGTCGCGCCGCGCAGGCTGGTTTTCTCTTGAAGGGCGGCGAGGTGCTGGAGCGCCTTGCTCAGATCGACACCTGTGCCTTCGACAAAACCGGAACGCTGACCGAAGGCGCTCCCCACATCGCGAGAATGCGCCTGGCCACGAACGCCACCTTCGATAGGTCGACACTTCTCACCTGGGCTTGGTCGTTGGAAAAGCTTTCCACCCACCCACTGGCTGGTGCTGTCGTCCGCTTCGCCGAACGGGAGCATACTACCGCCAGCCCAAACCGCTCGGAACCAGTTCTCTCGGGAACCGAAGTGAGCGATCTCCGCGTTCTCCCCGGTTTGGGTTTAACGTGCACGATCGGCGGGAAGCGTGTCACGATCGGCAGCGCGGGCGTCCTGCCCGACGCCTCGCCTCTTGATTCAGCCATGCTGCCGTCCGAAGCACAAGCAGCATCAACCGCGCTCTACATCGTCGTGGACAGTGCGCCTCAGGCGGTTCTCTTTGCCACGGACACCCTGCGAGCCTCGGCCGCCGGAGCAGTCCAGCAAACTCAGCAGCTCGGAGTGCGGCCTCTACTGCTAACCGGAGATACCGCGCCTTCAGCGGCTCCCATCGCCGCTCGGGCTGGTATCTCTGACATCCGCGCCAGCCTGCTCCCTCAGGGCAAGCTCGATGCCATCGCGGCGCTGCAGCAGTCCGGTCGCCGGGTCGCCATGGTCGGCGACGGCATCAACGATGCAGCTGCCCTCGCGCAGGCAGATGTCGGCATCGCCATGGGATCGGGGACCGACCTTGCTCGTGAAACCGGAGGCGTTCTGCTGCTGCATCCCGATCTACGGCTCGTTCCGGAGGCTATCATCCTGGCCCGGCGTGCGGTCCGTATCATGCGCCAGAACCTTGGCTGGGCTGTGGTCTACAACGCGCTCGGCCTGCCGGTCGCTGCCGGTCTGCTTTACCCTCGCTACGGCATCCTGCTCAGTCCCGCACTGGCCAGCGCGGCCATGGCACTCAGCTCGGTGAGCGTCTTGCTCAACTCCCTGCGCCTGCGGCGCATGCCCTCCCGCCTCGCAACGGTGCCACGCGATACACTGGGCGCAGCCCTGGGCAAGCCGGCATAACGTGCGCATTATTACTCGTTACATTCTTCGCGAGATCACCGGCTACCTGCTGCTCAGCGGCGTCCTGTTCACCTTCATCCTGTTTATGCGGTACCTGCTGCCGCTTATGGAGCTGGCAGTGCGCGGCGCCGCTTCGCCCACGGACGTTCTGCGTCTGATCGGTTACCTGCTGCCGAGCTTCTTCACCCTCACGGTCCCGATGTCGGTATTGGCCGGCATTCTCCTTGGTCTCAGCCGCCTCGCCGCGGATAGCGAGGTAACCGCCATGCGCGCCAGTGGCATGGGCGTGGTTGATTTTGTTCGCATCGTGAGTGTGGTCGGTTTTCTTTTCTGGGGGCTTGGCCTCTTTAATTCGCTCTACGTCGCTCCGAAAGCCGCACGCGATCTCCTCGCCTTTGAGGAGCAAAGCAAGACCGGCCAGGCGGCCGTAGAAGTACAGCCACGCGTGTTCTACGAAGACTTCAAGAACTACGTGCTCTACACGCAGGACGTCATCCCCGGCACCGGTGCGGCCGTTTGGCGCAATGTGTTCCTCGCCGACCTCAGCCAGCCTGCCACACCACACATCATCACGGCGCAGCAGGCCATCGTGCAGAGCGGTGGAGCTCAAACCCTCCGTCTGCAACTGCTCGATGGCTCCCGCCACGATATCTCCGCCAAAGACCCGCAGCAGTATGACATCTCCACCTTTGCTTCCACTGAGCTGCCCATCCAGACCGGACAAAACGAGGATTCGCATATCAGTCGCCGCGATACGCCCATGCAGGCCATTGGCACCCGCGAGCTCTGGGCTAGAAGCCATCATGGGGCGGACACGCGAGCTTACGCCATCGAGTGGAACCGCCGCTTCTCGTTCCCCACAGCCTGCCTCGTTCTCATGTTGGTTGGTGTTCCACTTGGTCTTTCCTCCAAGCGCGGAGGCAAAGCGACGGGTTTTGTCGTAACTCTGGTTCTGGTGTTCCTGTATTACATCGTCTGGTTCATTGGCATCGCACTCGCCCGCGAAGGCAAGCTATCGCCTTTCGTCGGCGTATGGAGCGCGAACCTGATCTTCGCCGCAGCAGGTCTGTTCCTGATTCAGCAACTTTCACGAAATGGCCTGGCTCTGAGCGCCCTTTCAAATATTGGGCTGGCCCTTACCAAACTTTTTGCGCGAAGCGGCCCTAAAGCCGAGCCGGGCGGACATTCTCGGGGCTCCGCCCCCGCGGTACAGCGTCTACGCCGCGTCCTTCGCAGCCGCTTCCCGCTCATCCTTGACGAGTATGTGATGGGCAGCTTCGTCCGGAACTTCGCGCTGGTCCTCGCCAGCTTATCTGCCCTGTTCCTCATCTTTACTTTCTTCGAGCTCATCGGCGACATCATCCGCAACCGCACGCCGCTGGTCACCGTCGGCGATTACCTCATCAATCTGATCCCCTTTGTCCTCTACAACGTCGCGCCTGTCTGCTCGCTGCTCGCTGTGCTCATCACATTCGGAGCACTCAGCCGCACCAGCGAAATCACCGCGATGAAGGCCACCGGCGTGAGCCTCTACCGCATGATCGCTCCCGTGCTGCTGGTCGCCACCATGCTTTCCGCCCTGCTATTCGCCTTTGACGAGTATTACCTTCCTGGCGCCAATCGCCGCCAGGAGGCGCTGCGCTCCGTGATCAAGGGCAAGCCGGCGCAGACGTTTCTCAGGCCGGACCGTCAGTGGATGTCCGGACAATCCCAACGCGGCGGAGAGCCCGCCCGCATCTTCTACTACCAGTTCTTCGATCCAGTGAAGGATGTCTTCGCCAATCTCACGGTTTTCGAGTTCGAACCTGGCTCCTTCACTATGACCCGCCGCCTCTTCGCCAGCAGTGCCCACTGGGACGACCGCGAGGGCCACTGGGTCTTCGAAGACGGATGGCAGCGCAGCTTCCACGGCGAAACCATTTCCAACTTCCAGCCCTTCGCTCTTGCAGCCTTTCCCGAGATCCACGAGCAGCCTGCCTACTTCAAGAAGGAAGCTCGGCCCTCACAGGAAATGTCCTACGGTGAGCTCTCCGAGTACATCCGCGATCTGAAGCAGAGCGGTTTCGATACGATGCGTCTGCGAGTCCAGCTCAACCGCAAACTTTCCGATCCGCTCGTTACGCTCGTCATGGCCATCCTCGCCGTGCCTTTTGCCCTCTCGGCGGGGAAACGCGGCGGGCTTGCGGGTGTCGCCGCTGGCGTTGGAGTGGCGATCGCTTTTTCCGTCATCGCCGCCATCTTCGAGAATCTTGGCGACGTGAACTCCCTGCCCGCGGTCATTGCTGCGTGGTCACCCGATGTCCTCTTTGCTGCTGTGGGTAGCTATCTGCTGCTTCGCGTTCCGACCTAAACCGCGGCTGCCGAAGCGAGGCCCAGCCCCAATCGCATACACTGGAATTGAATGAAAAGCACACTTGCCCGTCTATCCGCTTTTGCCGCGTGCGCTGCCGCGTCGACTACCCTGATTGCTCAAACCAGCACTACCGCACACCACACGGCGTCCACCGCCCATCGCCCGGCTTCAACTGCGGCAAAGGTCCCCGGTTGCGCCACCGTCCCCACCCTCTCGCCCAAGATTCCATCGCTGCCCGCCGGCGTCGGCTGCCCCAAGGTGCTTTACGGCATTACCTCTTCGGCCACCCAACTTAGTCCGCTGCTCAGCCCGCAGTTGAAGGAGAGCCTGGAGAAGCTGAATCAGAGCTTCTCCATGGCCTACGTCGGCACAAAGGTCGGCACCGGCCCACTCGCGGCGCAGCGTATGTATTACACCGTGAATTACACGGGCTACCTGGTGGATGGTACCAAGTTCGATAGCTCCGAAGGCAAGGAACCGATCACATTCCCCTACGGCGCCCACCGCGTCATCCAGGGCTGGGATACGGGCTTTGAGGGCATGCACGTTGGCGGCAAGCGCCGCCTTTTCGTTCCCTACCAGCTCGCCTACGGCGAAGCAGGGCGCCCGCCGGTGATCCCGGCCAAGGCGGAGCTCATCTTCGACATCGAGCTCGTAAGCCAAAGCGATCAGGCGCCCGCTCCCAAAACTCCTCCGCCAGCTCCTGCGGGAGCGACCGGAGCTACTGGCGCGACCGGAGCTACAGGTTCCTCGACCACGGCCGTGCCGGTGACCCCGGCTGCCAAACCGGCTACGCCGCCCGTCACATCGACGACTCCAGCCACGCCGCCAACACCGGCCGGTTCCACTGGACCGAAGCAGTAGTCATTCAATCCCGGTGGGCCGCAGCGATGCGGCCCATCCTTTTCCCTGGCATTTCCGCACGAGTTTTAACGCATGCTGCAACGACTAAAGCCGCTCTTCCCTTATCTCCGCCGCTACTGGCGCACGCTGGCATGGGGGTGTCTGGCGCTTGTTATCTATAACTGCTCGAAGGCGGTAGTCCCCATACTCGTGGGGCGGGCGGTGGACAGCATGCGGGCCGGCAGGGGTATGGGACGACTTACGCAGGATGCCTCGCTGCTGCTCCTGGTCGCGGCGGTATCAGCGGTCTTCCTGTACCTGACGCGGCAGATCATCATCGGGGCTTCGCGGGAGATCGAGTTCGACCTGCGCAATGACCTGTTCTCACGGCTGGAACTTCAGCCGCCCAGCTTCTTCCAGCGGCATCGCACGGGCGACATCATGGCACGGTCGACGAATGACCTGAACGCTGTGCGGCAACTGCTCGGGCCGGCGATCATGTACAGCCTGAATACGCTGGTGTTCACTGCGGCGGCGCTGCCGTTCATGATTCGCATCAGTCCGCGGCTCACACTGTTCGCCTTCGTGCCGCTGCCGTTTGCATCCGTGCTGGTGCAGTACTTCGGGGCCAAGATCCATACGCGATTCGAGCGTATCCAGGCCATGTTCTCGGACATCTCCGCGCAGGCCGAGGAGAACTTCTCTGCGGCGCGGCTGGTGCGCGCCTTCGCGCAGGAAGAGCCACAAATCGCCTCCTTCGAGCAGGCCAACCTTGAGTACATACGGCGGAGCCTGCTGCTGGCTCGGCTGATGGCGATGCTCTGGCCGACGCTTGAGCTGGTGCTCGGTGTTTCGCTGATGATTACGCTCTTGGTTGGCGGGCATCAGGTGGTGCTGCACCACATCAGCGTTGGGCAGTTCGCATCCTTCAATGTCTACATGGTGCAGTTGATTTGGCCGATGATTGCGATTGGCTGGGTTGTGAATCTGGTGCAGCGCGGCGCGGCTTCGGTTGTTCGTATCGATCAGCTTTTGAAGGAAGAGCCGGCTATCGACGACAGCGACGCTCTGCCTGCGCTTGCAGATCAGCCGATTGCGGGCACGATTGAGTTTCGTGGCTTGAGTTTCGATTACGCGAGCGGGCCTGAGGTGCTGCACAAAATTTCGCTGGAGATCCCTGCTGGCGGAAGTTTGGCTGTAGTAGGCCCCACGGGGTCGGGCAAGAGCACGCTGGTGTCGCTGATCCCGAGGCTTCAGGATGCGGCGGCGGGGATGGTGCTGATCGACGGGAAGCCGATACGGGAGTTTCCGCTCGGGACGCTGCGGCATGCCATCGGGTTCGTGCCGCAGGAGACATTCCTGTTCTCCTCCACGATCCACGACAACATCGCCTTTGGACGGCCTGATGCCAGCAAGGCAGATGTAGAAGCTGCGGCTCGTGCGGCGCACATCGCCAGCGAGATCCTGGAGTTTCCCAAGGGGTTCGAGACGATCGTGGGTGAGCGCGGCATTACGCTCTCCGGCGGACAGAAGCAGCGGACGGCGATTGCGCGGGCTCTCTTGCGCGACCCTCGGATACTGATCTTCGACGACGCGCTGGCAAGCGTGGACACCTACACCGAAGAGCAGATTCTGAGTGCGATGCGCTCGGCGATGCAGGGACGGACGACAATCCTGATTGCTCATCGGGCCTCTACCGCCCGGCATGCAGATCGGATCGCGGTGCTGGTGGAAGGACGCATCGTGGAGCTTGGCTCGCATGATGAGCTACTGGCTCGCGGCGGATACTACAGCGATCTCTTCGAGAAGCAGAGCCTCGAGGAAGAGCTGCAGATGACGGCTTAGCCCTCCCCATACTTTGGGGCGCAAAATCTTCAAAGCAGAAGACTTAGATCCGGACCTCGAGTTGAGGGGTGACTTTTGCCGAGGCAGGACAGGGGTCACTCTCGAGTTCTCCGTCGACCGTTCTCCGTTGTCAGTTTCCCTGCTTGCGGCTGGGTTGGTTGGGGTTAGACTGCATTCCATGCGTGCATTGTTTGGTTTGTTGATGGTGGCCGGTTCCGTGTCTGCTTCGGCTCAGTGGACGGTGCAGGATTCGAAGGTGACGGCTGACCTGCGGGGCATCAGCTATGTGGGCGGGGGGATGGCGTGGGCCTCCGGCACGCACGGCACCGTGCTCCATACGGAAGACATGGGGAAGACCTGGGAGACCTGCAAGGTGCCCATCGACGGAAAAGAGCTGGATTTTCGCGGTATACAGGGGTTCGACCGGGCCACGGCCATCGTGCTGGCAAGCGGCAAGGGTGACAACTCGCGGCTTTACAAGACGACCGACGCATGCCAGACGTGGACGCTGATGGCGACGAACGTGGATTCCGATGGGTTCTGGGATGCCGTGCAGTTCCAGACCGCGCAGGTGGGTTCCCTGCTGGGCGACCCGGTGGGCGGCAACTTCTACCTGGCGAAGACGACCGATGGGGGGAATAGCTGGGTTCGGCAGCGCAACGGCTCGCTGGCGGCGGACCCGAAGCAGCAGGGCGCGTTCGCGGCCAGCAACTCGTCGATGGTCGAAACCGGCGGGGCCGTCACGCTGGTTACGGGCGGCAAGGGTGGAGCGTTCCTGTTCGACGAGTCAACCGTGGTGCCCGGTACGGAGGCAGACCCGAACGCGGATGGCAGCAAGAATAAGTGGGACCGCTCGGTGCTGCCGCTGGGGGCGTTCAACGAGTCTTCGGGAGCGTACTCGCTGGCTTACCGGCCGGGGGCGACGCCGACTCGCTCGGCGAACGTTTATGTCGCGGTAGGTGGGGACTACAAGGCTCCGGATGCCACGGCTGGCACGGCAGCTTATATGGCCAATGGCAAGTGGCAGCCTGCGGATACGCTGCCGCACGGGTATCGCAGCTCGGTCGCTTACTACGACAAGTTCAAGACGTGGATCACCGTTGGGCCGAATGGGACGGACACTTCCGTCGACGATGGGAAGACCTGGAAGCCGCTGAAGCCTTTCACAGGGGCGACCGGAGCAACCGGAGCATTAGGTGCGGCGGGCGCAACGGGTGCGACCGGCTCGACGGGCGCTAAAGGTGCGGCAGGCGCAAAAGGCGCTAAGGGTGCGAAAGGCGCAACGGGAACAACAGGGGCAGCGGAAACGACCGGGTCCACAGGGGCAACGGCGGCACCAGCCGCGGCGCCTATGCCTCCCGATGCCCCTGACGCGGACAAGAACTGGAATGCGATTTCGCTGCCGTTTGTGGTGGGCCCGAAGGGCCGGATTGGGTTGCTGGAGGATGCGGCTGTGACTCCTCCGCCGCCCCCACCTCCGCCACCGGCTCCTAAGCCCGCGGAGGACAAGAAGCAGGACGATAAAAAGAAGAAGAGTAAGCTCTGGCCGTTCAAGGGGTAGCCTGGTCCGGCAAAAGCTTCAACGCCATGTACGCCAAGCTGCGCCATGTGACGCCATGCTGGTTGTTGCTCCATGTTGCTGCAGCGGTAGCACGACGGACATCAGGTTCCCTTCGGGGATGACAAGCGAAGAAAAGCAAAGGCAAGAACAGCATGACGACGATTTATGCGGCGACGACGAACCAAGGCAAGCTGAGGGAGTTTGCGGAGTGTGCGCAGGGCCAGGGTGTTGAGGTGCTTCCCTTGCCGGGGATTGAGGGGCTGCCGGTGCCGGTGGAGGATGCGGCTACCTTTATGGGGAATGCCGAGATCAAGGCGGTGGCTTACTCCAGGGCGCTGCTGGAAACACACGGCTCAGGATTGCTGGTGATGGCGGATGACTCCGGGCTGGAGGTGGAGGCTCTGGGTGGGCGGCCGGGGGTGCTGTCGGCCCGGTTTGCCGAGGACATGGGGTTCGGTCCGGAGATTGAACCTTCGCTGGCGAATGTCTGGCCGGGAATGTCGAAGGACACACGGAATAATCTTTGCCTGCTTTCGCTGCTGGAGCAGTTGCCGAGCTTGCGTGAGGGGCGGGCTATGCGGAACGGGCGGTTCGTTTGTGCGCTTGCGGTGGCCCGGGATGGCGAGGTTTTGCTGCGGGCTGAGGGTACGGTGGCCGGTGAAGTACTGATGGGGCCTCGGGGGGCGAACGGGTTTGGGTATGATCCCTTGTTTCTGCTGCCGGAGCTTGGGTTGACTATGGCGGAGCTTCCTGCTGAGCAGAAGTGGGAGGTTAGTCATCGGGGGCGGGCTTTCCGGGAGCTGCTGTCGCTGGTTCGGGCCGAAAAGCCTTGACGCAAAGGGCGCGAAGGGGCGCAGAGGGTCGCGACGGGATTCATGCCACTGCCAACGAATGCGGGAGCGCAGATGACGCAGGGTGCCTGCGGCTTGGGTGTGTCGTTCGATTTCGTGATACTCCTTGCCGATAACCGTTCGCCGGGAGTTGACCCGCGTTTTGGGCGGGGAGAATAATCGGGATGCCCTGATTTTGCTGCAGCGCTTGCCACCAAGTGGGTACGCGTATGCGGCTTGTGGAAGGAACCTACTCAGCATGGCTGCAGCTGCTCCCGTGGCACCGCCCGACAATGCCAGCTCTTCCGGTTACCAGACCGGCAAGCACACCACACGCGGCGTACAGCCCCTGCGTGCCGGTGAGGGCCACAGCTATCTGCTGCGTAAGCTTCACTCGCTGACCGGGATCGTGCCGATCGGCGCGTTCCTGGTGGAGCACATCATCTCCAACTTCGAGACGTGGAACGGGCCGCTGGCCTATGCGCAGCAGGTGAAGTTCCTCAATGGACTTCCCTTAGTTCGCATCCTGGAGTGGGCGTTTATCTTCATTCCCCTTGCCTACCATGCGCTGTATGGCGTGTACATCGGGCTGCGCGGGCGCGGCAATGTAAATGTGTATCCGTGGGCCGGCAACTGGGGCTATTACGCTCAGCGCATGACGGGCTATATCGCGTTTGTGTACATCATTCAGCACGTGTGGCGGCAGCGGTTTTCAGGCGTGAGCCTGCCGGAGAATCCGGCGATGGCGTTCCACAAGGTGCAGGTGGAGCTTTCGAACCCTTGGATGCTGGCGGTGTACATCATCGCGATGATCGCGGTGAGCTGGCACTTTGCGTATGGCGTGTGGCTGTTCGCGGCAAAGTGGGGGATCACGCCGGGTGAGAAGGCTCGCAAGAAGTTCGGCTATCTGTGCGGGGCCGGCGGCGCGGCGCTTTGCTTGATGGGGCTGATCTCGATCTATGCGGTCGTCTACAAGTATCCGAACGCGCCTATTCCGGATATGCCGAGCCAGCCTGCCGGGGTGATTGAGCATGCGCCGAGTTTGGTGGTGCCGGGGACGACGAATCCGAGTCAGCCGGGGGATGTTCGGTGAGTCGCGAACTTACGTCGCCAGAGGCTACGGTGCTTTTTAGCGCAATAGCCGTTCTCTTTGTGTGCGCCGTCGTTCGAATGGTTCTTATACGAAAGATCACATTGGAAGCGGGGTTGAGTTGGAACCTCGGGCAGCCTTTTGAGCGGAGCAGAAATGAGTGGACGGCAATCAAATCGATGCCGGACGGTACTCGCAAGCGCCAGTATCGAGCATTGATGTGCATTGTGCTGGCGGGATCGATCGTCGCAGCCGGAACGCTTGCAGCGTCAGCATGGAAGAAGTAGTGAAGCGCCAAGGAAGCTCACATGCCGTTTGTGAACATCAAGATCGCCGCTGGACCTGAAGCCACGCCTGAGCGTAAGGCTGACCTGATTGCGCGCGTGACGGATGCCCTGGTGGAGACGCTGGACAAGAAGCGCGAAGAGATCAACATCGTGATTGAAGAAGTACCGCTCGAGAACTGGGGATATCAGGGCCGGACAGCCGCTGCTATTCGCAACGAAGCGAAGGGGTAAGCAAGGTTATGGCAGCAGCTACACCACGAATCATCGTTGTCGGCGGAGGCCTTGCGGGGCTTGCGGCCGTGATCAAGATCGCCGAAGCGGGCGGCAAGGTCGACCTGTTTTCGATCGTGCCGGTGAAGCGGTCGCACTCGGTGTGCGCGCAGGGCGGCATCAACGCGGCCAAGGACCTGAAGGGCGAAGGCGACAGCGTCCTGAAGCACTTCGACGATACAGTGTATGGCGGCGACTTCCTGGCCAACCAGACGCCGGTGAAGAACATGACGGCGCAGGGGCCGGCGATCATCGACCTGCTGGACCGCATGGGCGTGCCGTTCAACCGCACGCCGGAAGGGCTGCTGGATTTCCGGCGGTTCGGCGGGACGCTGTATCAGCGCACGGCGTTTGCCGGTGCGACGACGGGGCAGCAGCTTCTGTATGCGCTGGACGAGCAGGTTCGGCGGTACGAGAGCGAAGACCGCGTGAAGAAGTACGAGGGCTGGGAGTTCCTGAGCGCGGTGCTGGACGACAACGGCGTGTGCCGCGGCATCAGCGCGATGGACCTGCGCACGATGGAAGTGCGGACGTTCCCGGCGGACGCGATCATCATTTGCACGGGCGGCAACGGGGCGATCTTTGGCAAGAGCACGAACTCCGTGGTGTGCACTGGCTCGGCGCAGAGCGCGCTGTACCAGCAGGGTGCGGCATATGCCAATGGCGAGTTCATCCAGGTGCATCCGACGGCGATCCCGGGCGAGGACAAGCTGCGGCTGATGTCCGAGAGCGCTCGTGGTGAGGGCGGCCGCGTGTGGGTGCCGAAGGACAAGCACGACAAGCGGGCGGCGGAGACGATTCCCGAGGGCGACCGCTGGTACTTCCTGGAAGAGAAGTATCCGAAATACGGAAACCTGGTGCCTCGAGATATTGCGACGCGCGAGATCTTCAAGGTGGTGTACGAGAACGACATGGGCATCGACGGGCAGCCGATGGTGTTCCTGGACGTGAGCCACCTGGCGCCGGAGCGGCTGAACAAGCTGGAAGGCATCCTGGAGATCTATGAGAAGTTTGTCGGCGACGATCCGCGCAAGGTGCCGATGAAGATCTTTCCGGGCATGCACTACACGATGGGCGGGCTGTGGGTGGACTTCGAGCAGCAAACGAACATTCCGGGCGTGTTTGCGGCGGGCGAGGCGGACTACTCGATCCACGGGGCGAACCGGCTGGGAGCGAATTCCCTGCTGAGCTGTATCTATGGCGGCTTTGTGGCCGGGCCGAAGGCGATGGAGTATGCCAAGAACCTGCCCGCGCAGGTGGGCGACGGCGGCGCGGCAGCGGAGAAGCAGCGCCAGGTGGAGTTCAACAGCCTGCTGCTGAACAATCCCGGCACGGAGAACCCGTTCAAGCTGTGGCGCGAGCTGGGCGAGACGATGACCAAGCATGCGACGATCGTGCGCTACAACGCGGGGCTGGACGAGGCTGACGCGAAGCTGGTGGAACTGCTGGATCGCTACCGCAACGTCAATCTTTCCGACAAGAGCCAGTGGGCGAACACCAGCTTTGCGTTTACCCGGCAGCTTTGGAACATGCTGCAACTGGCAAGGGTGATCGTGCAGGGAGCGCGGCTGCGCGATGAAAGTCGCGGCGCGCACTACAAGCCGGACTTCCCGGATCGTAATGACGCGGACTTCCTGAAGACAACGAAAGCGACGTTCAAGGACGGGGCTCCGGCGATCACGTACGAGGAAGTGGACACGCAGTACATCGTGCCCCGGGCCCGGGTGTATACGTCGAGCTAGGGATTGATGGGGCTAATGGGGCCAATGGGGCTAATGGATTACAAGCTCAGCATGAATGCGCTGATGATTGGCCTTACGATTGGCGCGGTGGTTTGTTTTGGGGCGTTCCTGTTGTATGGCACGTGGATCGATGGCAGGCGGCAGAAGGTTCGGGACAGGGGCAAGCATCCGGTGACGGAGTCTGACGGAAGTGTAGAAGCTCGAGAGGACGAAGAACGTGAGTAGTCTGATCTGGCCGATCATCGGATGCGTTCTGTTTTTTGCCCTGTTGATTGTTGGGTTGGCTTGGATGTACGGCGCACAAAGCGCGAAGCGACGGCAGGCGGTGGAAACGAACCGCGATGCGTCGAAAGAAAGTGTGAGGTAGACGATGGCGGAAGTGACAAGCGGCAAGACGTTCACGGTTAAGGTCAAGCGGCAGCTTTCTCCGAATCTGCCGGCGACGGAGGAGTCGTACGCGATTCCCTACCGGCGGAATATGAACATCACGAGCGTGCTGGGCGAGATCGCCCTGAACCCGATGACGGCGGAGGGCAAGGCGTCAACGCCGATTGCGTACGACTCAAACTGCCTGGAGGAGATCTGCGGGTCGTGCGCCATGCTGATCAACGGCAAGGCGATGATGGCGTGCTCGGCGTTGGTGGACAAGCTGATCCCGAACGGGGAAGGCACGATCACGCTGGCGCCGCTGTCGAAGTTCCCGGTGGTGCGGGACCTGGCGGTGGATCGCTCGGTGCTGTTCGAGAACCTGAAGAAAGTGAAGGCCTGGGTGCCGGTGGATGGCAGCTACGACCTGGGCCCGGGGCCGAAGCAGTTTCCGCAGACGCAGGAGCAGCGGTATCCGCTGTCGAACTGCATCTCGTGCACGATCTGCATGGAGGTCTGCCCGCAGTTCAACGAGGCGACGGGCTTTGTGGGCGCGGCGTCTATCGCGCAGGCCAAGCTGTTCAACATGGACCCCGCGGGGGCCGTGCTGAAGGCAGATCGGCTGCGCGCGCTGGCAGGCGACGGCGGCGTGCAGGAGTGCGGCTTCGCGCAGAACTGCGTGCAGGCCTGCCCGAAGCAGCTTCCGCTGACCGAGGCGATCTCGGATATGGGACGCGACGTGTTCGTGCAGCAGGTGAAAGACTTCTTCCGTCGGTAGATTGGCCGGAGCTTGCTCTGCTTTTTCTGCCGGAGTAATCTCGCCGTATGAGCGAACTCATCTTCAACGTCACGCAGGAAAGCGACGGCGGCTATGTTGCCGTCGCTGTGGGCGAGAGTATCGCCACGCAGGGCGATACCTGGGATGAGTTGTGCTACATGGTGCTGGATGCGACGAAAGGGTATTTCTTTGACTCGCGTCCCCCGGACCGTATCCGCCTATTCTTCCACGTAGAAAAGGTTCTTGCAGTCGCGTGAAGGTTCCGAAGGATCTATACGGTCGAGACCTGGCGGATCATCTCATCCGCTATTGGCAATACCGCGAAGAACGGCAGACGGGCAGCCACATCATCCTGCGAACTGAAGATCCTAAGGGGCAGACACTGCCGATCCCGGGTCAAAACCCCTGAAGCCGGGAACTCTCTCAGCGATCCTTCGCATGGTGAGTGAGCACAAGAGCGTGCATCGTGCTGACATCCTGCGGGGGTTATAGGAAACTCTTTCAGGACGCTGCACTTCCTGTTTGTTTGAGCATCTCTAGCTCGCAAGGGGCAAGAAGAGGCAGAAGACCGTGCCCGTGCGGCCTGCGCGAGTGGTGCTGCGCATGTGCAGGAAGCCGCCGTGCTGCTCCACGAGGTTGCGGGCAACCCATAGTCCCAGGCCGTTGCCGAGATCGGCCTTGGTGGTGAAGAAGGGCTCGAAGATGCGGGTTTGCGCATCGGCGGAAATGCCGGAGCCGTCGTCGGCGACGAGGATGCGAACCCCGCGCGTGCCGGGCGCGGGCCATGTCCGGGAGGCTCGCGCGCGGACGCGAATGTGACCGCCTGGGGCTGCCTCCATCGCATTGGAAAGCAGATTGATGAGAACCTGACGCAGTTCGCCGTCCTTGCAGCGAACATCGTGGGAGAGATTGTCGGAATCGACGGCGACGGTGACACCGGCAGCCTGAATCTTGCTGCTGAGGAGCTTGACCGCGGACTCCACGGTGTCCTGCGGGGAGCAGAATGTCTTTCTGCGGTCGTCGCGATAGAAGCTGAGCGTCTGCGTAGTGATCTGCGAGGCGCGGGCTAGCTCATCCTCGGCGGTCCGGACGTAGCCGGCGACCTCAGGGAGCGACTCTGCCGACCCGATCAGATACAGCAGGTTGCCAACAGCCTCAAGCGGATTGTTGATCTCGTGAGCAATGCTGGCGGCGAGGCGGCCCACTACGGCGAGCTTTTCTGACTGGAGCAGAACCTGCTCGGCCTGCAGCCGGCGGGCTTCAGCGCGTTCGAGCGCCAGGTTGTCCTGCCAGAGGATGAAGGTCTGGACCGACATGAGCACGACGACCAGCAGGGCCATGGCGAAGGGAGCATCGAAGAGGCCGACGCGCATCCCGGCAAGCAGAGGCAAGGCGAGAAGGATCGGCAACACTGTGACACCAAGCAGAAGCCACCCCTTGTATCCTGGCGAACTTCCCGTATTGATGAGCGAACGGACCGGTTCGCGCTCTGGGCGCACGGCGAGTCCGGCGACCTGGAGCAGAATCAGGCAGCTTGCGGTGTGCAGCGCCATGGAGCGGAACCACGGGACCGCCGGAATGGGTCCCGCGTGGAAAAGATAGCCGACAATCGCAGATACGGAGATGATGCCCCCGCCGAGGAGCGCGACGATGCCGGCCTTTGGCCAACGCTTAAGCAGGTAGACCGCGACTGAAGTGAGAGTCAAGCTGGAGGCGGTTGCAAGGGACATCCTTCCGGCCGGATCAATGAAGCTATCGGGCGGGACGTGTATGAAGAGCTGATCGAGGCCGAGATTGCGGTGGAGCAGGTACTCGAGCAGGCTTCCGCAGCTGAGCAGGAAAGCAATCAGAAGAGCGAAGTCCGCCAGCAGGCAACGCCAGCGCACGGTGGAAAGCCGGTTAGGAAGGGCCAACGCAACCAGCGCCAGGCCGATCGCCGTATCCGGCTTCATCGTCGCGTAGTGCGGCAGAAACGACGTGAGAATGGGAATGTGCAGGAGCCAGCCAGCAAGATCAAGCGCAGCAAGAACGCTCACCGTCCAGGCCAGCCCGACCACCACCTTGCGGCTTGAATCGTTCAGCAAAATCGCTACTCTCCGCGCGACGTTGACTTTTGATGCGAATTGCTGAAAGTGCGTCGTACCCCATAGCGCCCCGCGTGGCATCCTACCCGACGGGGGTACGCAAAGCGGCCCACAGCACAAGGAGAGATTTCTATGAGCACGACCCACCAGACCGTTGAGCTTGCCGACGCCCGCCGAATTATCGCGGCGGCCACGAAGAAGGCCGAAGAGATCGGCCAGCCGATGAACATTGCCGTTTGCTGCGCGGGAGGCTACCTGCTGGCGTTTGAACGCATGCCCGGTGCGTGGCTGGGATCCGTGGACATCGCCCAGAAGAAGGCATGGACTTCGCGGGCGTTCGACATCGAAACCGGAACACTTGGCACCCTGTCGCAGTCCGGCGACCAGTTCTTCGGCATACACGCCTCGAACGACGGCAAGGTGATGATCTTTGCCGGAGGCGTGCCGATCAAGCAGGATGGCAAGGTAATCGGAGCAATCGGCGTGTCCGGCGGGCTAGGCGCGCAGGACCAGGCAGTTGCCGAGGCCGGCGCGGCGGCGCTCTAGCTACTCGCTTCCGGAAGCAGGCAAAGAAAAGAGCCCCGCGCCAAGCGGGGCTCTACGTTCTGGGGAAACTATACCGGCACCGCAGTGATATTGTCCACGCTGTCGTGGGCGATATCCACAGGCCTTTCACCACCCCTTCTACTTGGAGAAAATGGTGTTGCCGGAGTTGGTGTTCTCGTTCTGGTGCTGGTGTGCCTGCGCCTTAGTCGCGGAATCCATGGCTTCGCGATCGAGATTGCTTTGACCGGGATCTTCACCGGTATCGTTGCTGACGCGACCAGGGGTCTTCGTGCCTAGCTTGGAATCCGTCGATGCTTCATTGAAGTTCATTGCGTTTCACCTCGCACCCCTTGAGAGTACGCCTAGCACGTTGCGGGTTGTCCCTTCAGCGGTTTCACACTGGGCAATGTTCGTCAGGTGATACTGGTAGAGATCGACGATTTTCAGGAGACCTCTTCCCTACAATGAACGATCCTCTTGCCTTCCACCGTGCCGCCCTGGTGATTGACGGCCACGCCGATACGCCGCAGCGGTTTGCCGACGAGGGCTGGGACTTTACCGGGTCGCTGAAGGGTGGGCACCTCAGCCTGGATGCGGCGCATACCGGCGGGTTGGATGCCGAGTTCTTCGCGATCTGGGTGGAACCGACACAGTGGAAGGGACGCTATGCGGAGCGCGCGTTGCAGCTGATCGGCGGCGTGCAGGAGCAGCTCCGGCGGCACCCGGGCGAGATGCGGCTCTGCGTGACCGCGGAAGATATCCAGCATGCGAAGGCAGATGGGGTCTTCGCCGTGCTGCTTGGGCTGGAGGGCGGGCACGCGATTGAGGGTTCTCTGGAACGGCTGAAGCAGTTCTTCACACTTGGCGTGCGGTATATGACGCTGACATGGGCGAACTCCAACGAGTGGGCTGACAGCTCCGGGGATGTTGACGACGCATCCGTGGCGCACCATGGCGGGCTGACGGATTTTGGCCGCGACGTGGTTCGCGAGATGAACCGCCTGGGCATGATGGTGGACGTGAGTCATGTGTCCGACGCGACGTTCTGGGATGTTCTGCGCACCAGCCAGGCTCCGGTGATCGCCTCGCACTCCAGTGCGCGGGCGCTGTGCGGCTCGCCGCGGAATCTCACGGATGAGCAATTGCAGGCTGTTGCGACCAACAACGGCGTGGTCCAGGTGAACTTCTACGCGGCCTTCCTGGATGACGGGTTCCGCGCGGCGTGGCACGAGGCTGAGCCGGAGCGGCATTCCTGGATCGCGGCGGCTTCAGAGCCCTATCGCCAGAAGGGGCAGGCCGTTCCCTACTCCGTGGTGATGGAAGTGGAGCGGCGCTTCTACGCCGAGCAGATGAGCGGCAGCGTGGCGCTTCCCACTTTCGAGTGCCTGATCGATCACCTCGACCATGTAGCCCAGGTGGCCGGGACGGACCATGTGGGCCTGGGATCGGACTTCGATGGCTTCAGCATGGCACCGCAGGGTATGGACAGCGTGGCAGACCTGCCCAAAATCACTGCCGCGCTGGCGCGGCGAGGCTATACCGCGCACCAACTGGAAAAGCTGCTGGGCGGCAATCTCATGCGAGTGATGAAGCAGGTGGAGTCCGCGGCTGCGCGCTAGGTACGCGCTAAATTTACTTGCTGGCCAATACCTCCATCTTTTCGATCCGCAGTTCGTTCGAGAACAGCTCCGGTGCATTCGCCATCAGCGCCTTGGCGATCTCGCCGTTGAGGTGAGCGTCGCGGCCGGCTTCATCCTCGAAGGTGTCAAAGACGCCGTATACGCCGGGCCCCATCTTCACGCCATACCAAGTAACGGTTTCCGGCTCGTCGTTTGACAGGGTGGCGCCCTGCGCCAAGAATGCTTCTACATCCTGCTCTTTGCCGGGCTTCGCCTTCAGCATCACCCAGATTGCCTGCTTCGCCATTTGGTTTCTCCTTCGGATCGATTTTCCTAACCGCTGGATAGGAGTGGCAGCTTTCCTGCCGGGTTGCTGCGGGACAAGACTTTGCGAAACGCAGTGCGGGCGGCGTAGCCTTAGAGGTGCATGATGTCTGCTTACACGCCGCTACGCCGCTTGCCGAAGTTCTCCGTCGCCCGTATTTCCCGCTTCGCCGCACTCTGCCTGCTCGGCACGGCGGCCGCTGCCCACTCCCAGACGCCCGCAGCCCCCGCGCCACCGGCGGCTCCCACGACGCCCGCACCTCCGGTTCAGGATGCACTGCCGGACGCTCCTTCCACCACCGCGCATGAGGCGGCCCCGGCGGTGCCGACCGGGCCAACCGTGCTGTTCGACACCACCATGGGCCGACTGCAGTGCCAGTTGTTCGACAAGGAATCGCCGGTCACTGTGGCGAACTTCGTTGGCCTGGCGACTGGAACCAAGCCCTACCTTGACCCCGCCACCGGCAAGCAGGTCACGGGCAAGCACTTCTATGACAAAACCACCTTCCACCGCGTGATTCCGGAGTTCATGATCCAGGGCGGCGATCCGCTGGGTACCGGCGAAGGCGGCCCCGGCTACCAGTTCCAGAACGAAAGTTCGCCCTCGCTGCGCTTCGACGTACCAGGACGGCTGGCCATGGCCAATGCCGGGCCAGACACGAACGGCTCGCAGTTCTTCATTACCGAGCTGCCCCACCCGGAGCTCAACGGTGGCTACACGATCTTTGGCCAGTGCGATGACCACACGGTAAACCTGGTGGCCACCATTGCTCGCGTTGAGCGCAACGCAAACGATAAGCCGATCACGGATGTGGTGGTCAACAAGGTGACGGTGATCCCCGCCGGACAGCCTGTGCCCCCGGCACCGGCCGCGCCTGCCACCGTACCGGCGCCTGGCAGCGCCCCGCAGACTCCCAAATAACTTCAGAACTTCCGCGCGGCAAGAGCGTGCTCGCACGAGCGAACCGTACCTGCCGCGCATCTAAAACCACAACGCAACCGCGAGCCCTAACGCAACACAGCAAGGAGACACAATGGCAACGACAGCAGTATTCAAGACCTCGCTTGGCACCATTAAGGCCAAGCTTTTTGAGCAGGAAGCCCCCGAGACGGTGAAGAACTTCATCGGCCTGGCCGAAGGCACGAAGGAATGGGATTCGCCTTCCAAGAAAGGCGAAAAGCTCTATGACGGAACGATCTTCCATCGCGTGATTCCCGAGTTCATGATCCAGGCTGGCGACCCGGAAGGCAGCGGCATGGGCGGCCCCGGTTATCGCTTCGCGGACGAGACCAAGGGCAGCCCGCACCACTTCAAGGAGCCGGGCAAGCTGGCGATGGCGAATGCCGGGCCCAACACCAATGGCTCGCAGTTCTTCATTACCGTGACCGACACGAGCTGGCTGACGGGCAAGCACACCATCTTCGGTGAAGTGACCGAGGGCTACGACATCGTGGAGAAGATCAGCAAGGTGCCTCGTGACGGACGCGACAAGCCGAAGACGCCGGTGGTGCTGGAAAGCGTCACGATCGAGCGCGAGTAAAGTAGTCTGCCAAGCGATATAAGAAAGCCCCGCTCGAAGGCGGGGCTTTCTTATATCGCCAAAAGCACTACGCGACGCCGATGACCGTGCAGAGTTCCTTGACCGCATCCGCACTCTTGTTGAGCGCGGCCTGCTCTTCTTCGGTGAGCTTGATCTCGATGATCTTCTCCAGGCCCTTCGAGCCGAGCTTGCAGGGCACGCCGACGTAGAGGCCGCTGATGCCGTACTCGCCCTGCAGGTAGGCGGCGCACGGAAGGATCTTCTTCTTGTCCTTGAGGATGGCTTCCACCATCTCGACCGCCGCGGCTGAAGGCGCGTAGTAGGCCGAGCCGGTCTTGAGGTGCTTGACGATCTCGGCGCCGCCGTTGGCGGTGCGGGTCTCGAGCTCCTTGAGGCGAGCGGGCTCGATCAGTTCCGTGATCGGGATGCCGGCCACGGTGGAGTAGCGGCTGAGCGGCACCATGGTGTCGCCATGACCGCCAAGCACGAAGGCTGTGACGTTTTCGACCGATACTTCAAGCTCTTCCGCGATGAAGGTGCGGAAGCGGGCGGAGTCCAGCACGCCGGCCATGCCGAGCACGCGCTCACGCGGGAAGCCGGCTTTCTTGAAGGCGGCCTGCGCCATGGCGTCGAGCGGGTTGGAGACCACGATGATGATGCAGTTGGGCGAGGCGGCAACCACCTTGCCGACCACGTCGGACATGATGTTGAAGTTGGTGTTCAGCAAGTCGTCGCGGCTCATGCCGGGCTTGCGCGGTATGCCGGCGGTGATGACGACGATGTCGGAGTTCGCGGTGTCGGCGTAGTCGTTGGTGCCGACGATGTGGCAGTCGCGCTTCTCGATGGGCATGGCCTCGAGAAGATCGAGCGCCTTGCCCTGCGGCGTGCCCTCCATGATGTCGATCAGAACGACATCGGCGAGCTCCTTGCTGGCGATCCAGTGGGCGGCGGTGGAGCCGACGTTTCCGGCGCCTACGATGGTGACTTTCTTACGCATTCTTGTCCAGACCCTTTCTTTGCGCACCGCGCGGGCACGCCTAAACACTCGCTAAACATCTTAGCGAGGCGAGGTCTCGACTCGCATGCGTTTCGTGCGATTAACGTTTGCTTGCGGCGTTTACCGTTTCCACACCCGATGCTGTCAACGGCCATCGATTGACGCATCTCACGAAGCGGTGCGGTTCGCGCCAACGTGCAGCGCACCGGAGTGAGGAAAGTAATGCCCAAGGATCTATACACAATGCAGGACCCACGCACGCAGTACCCCGGACCGCCGTCCAGCGTCGAAATCCAGCCAGCACCCGCTACCGAGGCGGCGATGAGCGAGAAGCCGGACTGCGGTGAGACGTCGTACAAAGGCTCAGGCCGGCTGGCGGGACGCAATGCGCTGGTCACTGGCGGCGACTCCGGCATCGGCCGCGCCGCAGCGATCGCGTTTGCGCGTGAGGGTGCGGACGTGGCCATCTGCTACCTGCCGGCAGAGCAGGTGGATGCGGAAGAAGTCGCGGAGGTCATTCGGGCAGCCGGTCGCAAGGCCGTTCTGCTGCCGGGCGATGTATCGCATGAAGGCTTCTGCCAGCGGCTGGTCGCCGATGCCGTGGAACAGCTTGGCTCACTGGACATCCTGGTGAACAACGCCGGGAAGATGGGCAAGACGGAGGGCCTTCTCGAGACGACAACCGAGCGCTTCGACAGCCTGATGAAGACCAACATCTACTCCATCTTCTGGATCACCAAGGCCGCGGTGCCGCACCTCAAGCCCGGCGCTTCGATCATCAACACCACCAGCATCCAGGGGTTCGAGCCCTCGGCCAACATCTTCGACTACGCCATCACCAAGGCGGCCATTGCCAACTTTACCAAGGGCCTGGCTGAACCGCTGATGGAGAAGCATGGCATCCGCATCAACGCCGTGGCTCCGGGGCCGATCTGGACGCCGCTGCAGGAGGCCGATGGCGACAAGAAGAAACTGGAGAAGCTCGGCTCAAACACGCCCTACAAGCGGCCGGGGCAGCCGGTTGAACTGGCGCCTGTGTATGTGCTCCTGGCTTCGCAGGAAGGCAGCTACATCACGGGAGAGATCTACGGCGTGACCGGTGGTTTGGGTATCGCGTAATCCTGCTTAGAAAGCTGAAGAAAAGCCCCGGCATTGCCGGGGCTTTCTGCGTTGCAGTGATGCCAGGGACTAGAACTGGCCCCAGAGAAGCTGGTTGTAGACGTCGTGGTGGAACTGGATTTCGCTGGGCTTGACGATGGTGCCGAGTAGGCGCGGGCAGCGGTCCGCCGAAGCCTGCTTGAGATCCGCGTAGCGGGCCTTCACGTCCGCGCCTAGGATCTCGGTGGTCCAATCGCCGGCCCGGAAGTCTTCGAGCGCGGTGTAGATGTTATCCGGCAGGTAGCGCTCGGCCTGGCGCAGGTTCTTGATGTCGGCGATCTTGCCGTCCAGGCCCGTCTTGAAGACCGAGTACAGCACCATGTACGGGTTGGCGTCGGGACCGACGGAGCGGACCTCCACGCGCGAGGACTTCTCGTTGCCGATGGGGATGCGCACCATGGAGCCACGATCCGTAGCCGAAGCCTTGATCTGGTTCGGCGCTTCGAAGTGCGGATCGAGGCGGCGGTAGGCGTTCACCGAGGCATTCAGCAGCAGGCAAAGGTCGTTGCCCACGGTCAGGATGCGGTCGACGAAGTCCCAGCCGAACTTGGAGATCTTCTCTTCCCCGGCCGGGTCCCACATCAGGTTCTTGCCGTCCCTGGTGATGCTGACGTTGGTGTGCATGCCCGAGCCGTTAACGCCGGTAACGGGCTTGGGAAGGAAGCTGGCGGTCATGCCCATCTGCGTGGCGACCTGGCGGCAGATGAGCTTGTAGAGCTGGATCTGGTCGGCGGCGGCCACGGCATCGCCGTAGGTGTAGTTGATCTCGAATTGCGAGGGGGCGACTTCGGGGTGGTCCTTCTCGTTTTCGAAGCCCATGGCGCGCTGCACCTCGGCGGAGGTGTCGATGAACTCGCGCAGCGGGTCGCCGGGCAGCGAGTGGTAGTAGCCGCCCTGGTTGGTGTACACGAATTCGCCGGTCTTGGAGAAGTTCCGCTCGGCGTCCAGGCCCTCAAAGAGGAAGCCTTCTATCTCGTTGGCGGCGTTCAGGGTGTAGCCGTTCTTGTCGAACTGCTCAGCGGCGTAGGACTTCAGCACGCCGCGAATGTCGCCGCTGTAGTGCGAGCCGTTCTTGTCGATGACCTCGCCGAAGACGAGCACCTTGCCGGAGCCGAAGATGTCGGCGGGCGTGTAGTAGAAGGCGCTCCAGTCCAGGCCCAGGCGAAGATCGCTCTCACGCTGCGCCGTAAAACCGCGGATGGACGAGCCGTCGAACGTCAGGTTGTCATAGCTGTTGACCAGGAACTTCTTGTCATAGTCCAGCATGTGCAGCCGGCCTTCAAGGTCGGAGAAGACCACGGTGACGGCCTTGACGCCCTTGTTGTCGGTCAGCCACTTCAGGCGCTCTTCCTGCAGCTTGTCAATGGCAACGCGCTTCTTGCGCTGGTCCTTGGCCTTGAGGTTGAGCTCTTCCAGTTCTTCGTACGACAGCTCCAGAAAGTTGCGAAATTCGAGCGACATGAACGGCTCCTTGCGCGGCGCGGGGACCGCTTTCTATGGGGTTGAGTGAGACCGAAGAGACGAAGAGGTTGCTCCAGGGCGCCCGGGAAGCAGGGAGACCTGACGCTACAACTAACGTAGCAGAAAGCGGAACCTAGGGAACCGGCAAAACAGCGCCCGTTCTTTCGACTACCGGCAGCTCGCGATATAGTCATATACAGGTGACCATATGACAGAACACCGTAAAGCACTCACAGCCGCAGCGTCCTCCACGCCAGTCGCACCGAAGGTTGCTACCCGCGCAACCCTGCGTAAGCCTGCCACGCGGTCTGCCGCCCGCTTGCAGCGCGGGCCTGTCGCTGCCGCCAAGGCCAAGGCTCATTTCCTCCAGTTGTTGAACGAGGTCGAACACGATGGCAAGCCGATCGTAATTACCCGGCGCGGCAAGGTCGTCGCGCACCTTATCCCACCGCCTGAAGAAAAGCCCGTGTCAAACTTCGACCGGGTATTTGGGGAGTCTCGTGGACTGATCAAGATCACGGGAGACATCGTTTCCCCAGACTGGGAGAGTTGGGGACCGGAATGGCGCTGAAACCAGGGCTGCTGCTGGATACGCACACCTGGATATGGCTGCGTGCAGGGACGCTTTCCGCTGAGGCCGAAGTGATGCAATCAATCCAGGAGGCCGCCAGCCAGGAGAACTGGTTTGTGTGCTCTTTCTCGTTCTTCGAGATCGCACATGCGGTCCAACGCAAACGGCTGACCCTGGACTTGCCCTTGCAGGATTGGCTGCTGCGCTCGTCTGCACAGGGAATGCCACGGGTACTGGAAATCACTCCTGCAGTTGCAGCCGCGACTGCGTCTCTGCCATCAGATTTTCATGGGGATCCTGGCGACCGGTTGCTGGTAACGACGTCCAAGGTTTACGACCTGACCATCTGCACCCACGACAAGGTTCTTCATCGCTTCGCGAAGCAAGGCGCCTTTCGTTGTCTAAAAGTTAACGAAGCCAAGGAATAATGTGTCGATGAACCGAACCACCAAAGTAGCGCTGATCCAGATGTCGTGCGAAGTCTCGACCGAGGCGAACCTCGCCAAGGCCGTGGCGCGTGTGCGCGAAGCCGCGCAGAACGGCGCGAAGCTGATTTGCCTGCCGGAGCTGTTTCGGGCGCAATACTTCTGCCAGCGCGAGGAGCACGCCCTGTTCGACACCGCCGAGGCGATCCCCGGTCCTTCGACGGCGGCGCTGAGCGAGGTGGTGCGCGAGTTCGGCATAGTGGTGGTGGCCAGCCTGTTTGAACGCCGCGCGCCAGGGCTGTATCACAACACGGCGGTGATCCTCGACCACGCGAGCACGGCCAAGGACAACATCGAGGCGATCTACCGCAAGATGCACATCCCGGACGATCCGCTCTATTACGAGAAGTTCTACTTCACTCCCGGCGATCTCGGCTTCCTGGCGCAGCGGACGAGCGCCGGTAACATTGGCACGCTGGTCTGCTGGGACCAGTGGTACCCGGAGGGCGCGCGCGTCACGGCGCTGAAGGGCGCGGAGACGCTCTTCTTCCCGACCGCCATCGGCTGGCACCCCAGCGAAAAGGTGGAGTACGGCGAACGCCAGTACGACGCCTGGCAGACCATCCAGCGCAGCCACGCCATCGCCAACGGCGTGTGGGTGTGCGCGGTGAACCGCGTGGGACATGAGCATGGCGACGTGGACCACAACGGCGTGCTCATGCGCGGCCCCAGCGACCACACGCCGGAAGACGGCATCGAGTTCTGGGGCGGCAGCTTCATCGCCGACCCGTTCGGGCGCGTCGTCGCTAAGGCTTCGCATGACAAGGAAGAGATTCTCTACGCCGAGTTGGACCCGAATGAAGTCGAGATCACGCGCCAGCACTGGCCGTTTCTGCGCGACCGGCGGATCGATGCTTACGGCGGGATTACGAGCCGGTTTCTGGACTAACGTTTACCGCGCAGATTCTCAACACGCCCACGGGTACTTTGTGTCACGCTGCTAAACTTATCAGCGTCATGAAGTGCCCGTTTTGCGCGTTTACCCAGGACAAGGTCATCGATTCCCGCGAGAGCAAGGACGCCGATTCCATTCGGCGCAGGCGCGAGTGTGAGCGATGCAACAAGCGCTTCACCACCTATGAGCGCCTGGACGAGATCCCCTACATGGTGGTGAAAAAAGACGGCCGCCGCGAGAAGTTCGACCGCCAGAAGGTGCTTCAGGGGCTGCTCCATTCCTGCCAGAAGCGCAAGGTCAGCGTGGGGCAGATGCAACAGATCGTGGATGCGGTGGAGACGTTTGTGGTGGACTCACCGGAGCGCGAGCGGTCAGCTAAGTCCATCGGCGAGTTGATCATGGCGCGGCTGAAGGACATCGACACCGTCGCATACATCCGCTTCGCCAGCGTTTACAGAGACTTCAAGGACGTCAACGAATTCAAGGAAGAACTCGAAGGTCTGCTGATGGGCAACCAGCCGCGGCTCAAGCGTTCGCGCTAAGTTGTACGTTCTACGTTGTACGTTGTACGTGAGAAGCTTTCGTGAGGCTGCATGAGGAAGTCGTTCCGGGAACTCAGAGTCTGGCAAATGGCGATGGACTTGGCTCTCCTGGTCTACGACAGGACCGCGGAGTTCCCCAAACCCGAAATCTATGGACTCTCATCGCAGATGCGCCGTGCTGCCGTGTCAGTCGCAAGCAATATCGCTGAGGGTTCGGCTCGTGGCAGCAAGAAAGACTTTCGGCAGTTTGTCTTGATCGCGAAGGGCAGTGTCTGCGAGCTTCAGACGCAATTGATCATCGCGGGTAGGCCGCAATACATCCCGGAGCAGAAGCTGGCAGAAGTGGAGATGCTGTCAGGTGAGATAGCGCGGATGCTGAGCGGTCTCTCGGCCTTTCTCAAAATCCAAACCTGTAGCAAGCGAACATCGTTTGCGTGACAATCACGTAGAACGTACAACGTAAAACGTACAACGCGAGAAGAGGGTTTCCTTGGCAGATACGCAAACGACACGCACTCACAAGATCACGCTGGTTCCCGGCGACGGCATTGGCCCTGAAGTAGCCGCGGTAATGACCAAGGTCATCGAGGCCGCCGGCAAGCAGACCGGCTACACCGTGGACTGGCACAGCTTCGAAGCCGGAGCCGATGCGCATGCGAAGAACGGTGTGCTGATCCCCGAGGAGCTTTACAAGTCCATCGGTGACAACAAGGTGGCGATCAAGGGACCGACGGCGACGCCGATCGGCGCGGGCTTTTCGTCGATCAACGTGGCAATGCGCAAGAAGTTCGACCTCTACGCCAATGTGCGGCCGGTGAAGTCGCTGCCCGGGCTGGAGGTGAAGTACCCGAACATCGATCTCGTGATCTTCCGCGAGAACACCGAGGACCTCTACGCCGGGCTGGAGGTGATGATCAACCCGGACACCGCGCAGTCGCTGAAGATCATCACTCGCAAGGGATCGACCCGGATCGCCAAGGCAGCGTTCGACTACGCCGAGAAGCTGGGCCGCAAGAAGATCCATACGATCCATAAGGCGAACATCATGAAGCTTTCGGACGGGCTCTTCATCCGGTGTTGCAAGGAAGTCGCCGAGCAGCATCCGTCGATCCAGTACGTGGAGCACATCGTGGACAATGCCTGCATGCAACTGGTGATGAACCCGTACCAGTACGACGTGATCCTGACCGAGAACCTCTACGGCGACATCCTCAGCGACCTTTGCTCTGGCCTGATCGGCGGGCTTGGACTGGTTCCAGGAGCCAACATCGGCGCGGACTGCGCGATCTTCGAGGCCGTGCATGGCTCCGCGCCGGACATCGCCGGACAGGACAAGGCTAACCCCACTGCCCTCCTGCAGTCTGCGGTGATGATGCTGGATTATCTGGGCGAAGCGGAAGCGGCGAAGAAGGTTCAGGGCGCGATCGAGAAGGTGTACGCCGAGGGCAAGACGCTGACGCGCGACGTGGGCGGCTCGGCGGGCACCGAGGCCTTCGGCGAAGCGGTACTGGCGGCGCTGTAAGCATCTGTCTCATAAGCAGCAGGAACAGGCGGACCATGGACGTGCGGACTCTCTTTTCTTCTCGCAGCGGCGGCGCGCTTTTGCTGGGCGCCGCCCTCGCGCTTTCCGGCTGCAAAGCCGACCAGGGTACGAAGACCAGTGCCACCATTGACGCGAAGCCGGAAGCGACTTCCGCAGCGAAAGCGGCTCCGGCACCTGCCGCGCCAGTTGACCCAGCGCATGCAGGC
Source organism: Granulicella sp. (assembly GCA_965198545.1). Taxonomy (GTDB): domain Bacteria; phylum Acidobacteriota; class Terriglobia; order Terriglobales; family Acidobacteriaceae; genus Granulicella. The sequence continues at coordinate 120,677 of CBDAPS010000015.1, forward strand.
ACGGTGAGCGGGACGATCAGCTTTCGCGCCACGCCGCCTCCGCGCGTGAAGATCGATATGAGCATGGACCCGGCCTGCGCGTTCGGCGAGAACGAAAGCGAGCAGGTGGTGGTAAACGGTGGCAAGCTTGCCAACGTCTTCGTGTACGTCAAAGGGGTGCCGCCGTCGTCTGCACCCAGGGGGCAGGCTCCCGTGGTGCTGGACCAAGTGGGCTGCCGCTACACGCCGCACGTGGTCGCGGTGCAACAGGGCGGTTCGGTGGAGTTCAGGAACTCTGACCGTACGGTTCACAACGTCCACATGGTCACCACTGTCGGCGGCAATCCCAGCGTGGACATCACCGAGAATCCCGGCGGCCAGCCGGAGATGCGGCAGTTCGGCACGCCCGCGCAGATGATCCCGGTGCGCTGCAACAACCATCCCTGGATGAACGCGTTCATCAACGTGGCGGACTCGCCCTACTTTGCGGTTACAGGCCCGGATGGCCGCTTCACATTGCCCAACCTGCCTGCCGGCACATATACGCTGGTCGCCGTGCACGAGAAGCTGGGCCAGCAGGAGATGAAGGTGACCGTTCTTCCCCACGCGACGGGCACAGCGAATCTTTCTTTCGGTCACTGAGCCTTTTCCGGGCGTTCTTCGCATCTCACCTGCCATGCATCCCAAGTGCTGGCTGCCGGGCCTTGTTTTTGAGACCCTGTGAGCTCCCGCGAAACGCGGCAATGCATGTTCCGGAGAGAACGAACGCATGAATATCCACCTGGTCCTGACCACGCACGCGATTCCATTGTGGTTTCTGGTGCTTTCCCTGTTTCTTCCCCGCCTGTGCATCCTGATCGCCTGGCTGCAGCACACCATGACGCAGTTCATTCCGTCCACCGTGGGCATCATCCCGGTGATCGTGGCGCTGCTGGTGCCTCGCCTGCTGATCCTGTTCTGGATCTACACGGACCAGGGCATCACCATCTGGTTCCTGATCCATGTGATCGCGCTGCTGGTGGCCTGGGGTGGCGGTGGACGCAGGGTCTACCGCCGCCGGGAAGTCGTGGTCGACTAAGTAGGCACCCAACGCGTCCCGCTGGGTGCCAAGATCGGTGCCAAGCCCGGTGCCAAGCCCGGTGCCCAGCTCGGTGCCCAGCTTGACCCCGGCTCGGCAACATCTCGCTATGCACCCTGCGATATCCTGTAGGGATGGAACGGCGTAATGTAGGCATTCTGGGCGCGACGGGTACAGTGGGTCAGCGCTTCATCCAGCTTCTGGCGAATCATCCATGGTTCGACATCACCTGGCTGGCGGCCAGCGACCGGAGCGCGGGCAAAACGTACGGCGAAGCGTGCAACTGGAAGCTTGACACGCCGCTACCCAGGCGCATTGCCGAGATGGTGGTGCAGCCCAACACGCCGGAGGCCTCGACGATCGAGGTCCCGCGCATCCTCTTCGCGGCGCTCGACGCTGACGTTGCCCGCGAGTTGGAACCGAAGTTCGCCGCTGCCGGCTGCGCAGTGATCTCCAATAGCTCGGCGTTCCGCATGGCACAGGATGTGCCGCTGGTCATCCCCGAGGTCAACCCCAGGCATATCGAGATGCTGGAAGAACAGCGCTGGCGCAAGGAGTCAGGTGGCTTCATTGCCGCCAATGGCAACTGCTCAGCGATCGGGCTGGTTCTGGCGCTCAAGCCGCTGGACGACAAGTTCGGCATCGAAAGCCTTTTCGTATCGACGATGCAGGCGATCAGCGGAGCGGGCTATCCCGGCGTGGCCTCGCTGGACATCCTCGGCAACGTCGTCCCCTACATCAAGAACGAGGAAGAAAAGATGCAGGAAGAGGTCGGGAAAATGCTGGGCTCTCTGGACGGCAACCGAGTGAAGCCGCTGGATGCCAGGGTCTCCGCGCATTGCAACCGCGTGGCCGTGGAAGATGGTCACACTGAGTGCGTCAGCATTAAGTTCCGGAAGCCCGCGGCGTATGGCGAGATTGTGGCCGCGTGGGAAGGCTTTCAGCCGTTTGGCCCGACGGGCATGCAGTATGGCGTACAGCTACCCACTGCGCCGCTATGCCCTGTGGAGTACGACACCAACCCCGACCGTCCGCAGCCTCGGCTGGACCGCATGCGCGGCAACGGCATGGCCACCACCGTTGGACGGCTTCGCCCGTGCTCGCTGCTGGACTGGAAGTTCACGCTGCTGAGCCACAACACACTGCGCGGCGCTGCCGGGGCCGCGGTGCTCAACGCCGAACTGCTGGCCGTGATGAACAAGCTGAAGTTTTCGCGCTTCCCTGCCGTTAAGTGGGGTGCTGAAAGTCAGACGCAAGGGGCGCAACAGCGGGAGTTGGTGAACGCATGAGCCGGGCACGGAGGCAAGTTGTTGTCATGAAGTTTGGCGGCACCTCGGTGGAGGACGCCGCAGCCATCCGCCGCACGGCAGGCATCGTCGCCGGGCGCGCCCGCAAAGGCTTGCAGCCCGTGGTTGTCGTCTCCGCGATGGCGAAGGTTACAGACCAGCTTCTGGCGGCTGCGGCTGCGGCTTTCGCCGGCCGTGGCGATCGCGACGCCGCGCTGGAGATCTCCAGCCGGCTGCGCACGCGCCACCTGGACACCGCCGCCGAGCTTTGCACTCCGAACGATCTCCGTGTGGTGCAGGCCACCGTTGAGAGCCACTTCGATTCGTTGGACGAACTCCTGCGCGGCATCGCCGCGGTAGGTGAGCTGACGGCACGCACTTCGGACCTGGTGGTCAGCTTCGGAGAGCGATTGTCGAGCGTGATGGTTGCCGCCGCGTTCGCCGGGGAAGGCCTGCAGAGCACGCACATCGACGCGCGCGACGTCATCCGCACCGACGGCACGCACGGTAAGGCCGCACCGGAAGAGGCTGCCATCGAAAGCCTGCTGGCCGAAAAGGTTCTGCCGCTGCTGGATGAAGGCCGCGTGCCCGTGATGGGCGGCTTCATCGGCTCGACGGCTGAGGGTGCTACGACCACGCTGGGCCGCGGCGGCTCGGACTACACCGCTGCTCTTGTGGGCGGGGGGCTGCACGCCGGGGCTATCGAGATCTGGACCGACGTCAACGGCATCATGACCACCGATCCACGCATCTGCCCCGACGCGTTGCGCGTGAAGACCATCAGCTTCGAGGAAGCCGCGGAGCTGGCCTACTTCGGCGCCAAGGTGCTGCACCCGGCGACGATCCTGCCGGCGGTGCAGAAGAACATCCCGGTCTGGGTGTTGAACAGCCGCAACCCGGAGAACGAAGGCACGGTCATCACGGCCACGCCGCCGCCGTGCGCGAGCCCATTCAAATCCATCGCCGCCAAGAAGCGGCTAACCATCATTGACATCGTCGCCAGCCGCATGCTGCTGGCGCATGGCTTTCTCAAGATGGTGTTTGACGTGTTTGACAAGCACAAGTGCGCCATCGACATGGTGTCGACCAGCGAGGTTTCCATCTCGGTCACGGTGGACTCCAACGAAGCGCTGCCCGCCATCTGCGAAGAGCTGGGCCGCATCGCGGACGTGCGCTACGAAGGCGGCAAGGCACTCATCTGCCTGGTGGGCGAAGACATTCGCGGCCAGTCGGGCATTGCGGGCAAGGTATTCGGCGCGATCTCGCACGTCAATATCCGCATGATTTCTCAGGGCGCCAGCGAGATCAATATGAGCTTCATGATCAACGAAGAGGATGTCGAAGAAGCCGTGCGCTCGCTGCACACCAAGTTCTTCGCCGCGCCGGATCAAACGGTATTCGACGTAGAAGCCCACGCTGTTACAGCTTCCTGACGAAGGGCGCCTAGCCAGTCCTCTTGCGCCGCCCGTACTATGGTTGGTGCCGTCGCGCCTGTACGTTGTCCCCACCCGAGCTTCGCAACGTCCAACGGAATAGACGGCTAAGGCCAGGAGTTTAGGAAGCGATGCGAGTTTTAGTGTTGGGTGTTGGCAAGACGGGCAAACTGGTGGCCGAGGTGGCCGCCGAGCACGGTCACAGCGTGCATGTGCTGGATGCGAAGGAAAACAAGGATGCCGCCGCGCTGACCGCGCCCTTCGTCGCGGGCTTCGACGTGATCATTGACTTCACCACGCCCGAGGCCGTGGTTTCCAACATGCGGGCCTGCCTCGCGACCGGTGCCAAAATGGTCATCGGGACAACGGGCTGGTACTCCCGTCTGGGCGACATGAAGGGTCTGGTGGAGCGCCGCGGCGCCAGCATGCTGCATGGCACCAACTTCTCCGTCGGTGTGCAACTCATGCTGAAGCTGGCCGCCAACATGACCGAGGAGCTGAAGAGCAAAGGCTACACCTTCTCGATTTCAGAGACTCACCACCTCACCAAGCTGGACGCCCCCAGCGGCACTGCCCTGACTCTGCGCGACGTCGTCAGGAACGCCGCTGACGGCCAGGACATCCAGATCAACTCCATTCGCCACGGCGAAGCGGTTGGGCTGCACGTGCTGGAAGCCGAAGGAAACGGTGACAAGCTGCTGCTCATGCACGAGTCGCACTCGCGGCGCCCTTTTGCGGAAGGCGCGGTACGCGCAGCCGAGTGGCTCTCTGAAGCTAAGCCTGGGGTGTACGACTTCCGCGACATCTTCGAACAGCTCTAGTCTCCGACACGCCTTGCCAGGACGGTGCAGGCAGTTTCATGCGGCCCAATTTGGGCCATGCTACTGAAGTTAGTTACTACTGGCGCACGATACACTTAGCAGGAAATGTCGAGTTCGCAGTCGGATGTGTTTGGCGCTCTATCTTTTGAGCAAAAGCTGAATTGCCTGGCGGAGGTAGCCGTCCGGGTGGGTCTCGGGTTGCGTCCCGGCCAGGAGTTGTTGCTGACCGGCCCCACGGAAGCCCTGCCGCTGGTGCGGCATATCGCCCGGCACGCCTATAAGGCCGGGGCGAAGATGGTCACCCCGATCCTTAGCGATGACGCGATTACGCTGGCCCGCTTTCAGAACGCACCCGACGAGAGCTTCGACTACGCCCCCAGCTGGTACTTCGACGGCGTTGCCGCCGCCTTCCACTCCGGCGCGGCGCGTCTGGCGATCACGGGAAGCAACCCCACGCTGCTGGCCGGAGAAGATCCCGGCAAGGTGTCCCGCGCTAACATCGCGACGTCGAAAGCCTACAAACCCGCGCTGGAACTGATCACGCGGCACGAGATCAACTGGACGATCGTCGCCTGCGCGACTCCCTCCTGGGCCGCGCTGATGTTTCCCGAGGAGCCTGAAGAGTTGGCCATGGGCAAGCTCTGGGACGCCATCTTCCGGGCGTCGCGTATCGCCGTGGAGGACCCCGTGGCCGAGTGGCAGCAGCATGGCCAGCGTCTGCAGGAGCGCGTCGACTTTCTGAACGGCAAGCGCTTTCATGCCCTCCACTTCTACACCCCGGATGGAGCGACCGACCTGACCGTTGGACTCGCCGACCAGCATCTCTGGGCAGGCGGCGGCACGGTGGCGGGCAACGGCATCTTCTGCCAGCCGAACATCCCGACGGAAGAGTGCTTCACCACCCCGCACAAGGATCGCGTCGACGGCGTGGTCAGCGCATCCAAGCCGCTCAGCCACCAGGGAACATTGATCCGCGATATCCGCTGCACGTTCGAGAACGGCCGTATCGTGAAGGCCACCGCCAGCGCGGGCCAGGAAGCCCTGCTGAAGCTGTTGGCTGCCGACGAAGGAGCCAGCCGCCTGGGCGAAGTGGCTCTGGTGCCGCACGATTCCCCTATTGCGCAGTCCGGAGTGCTGTTCTACAACACCCTGTTCGACGAGAACGCCGCCAGCCACATCGCACTGGGCCAGGCCTACTCCACCTGCCTGATCGACGGCGAAAGCATGTCCAACGAGCAACTGGCGAAGCTCGGCGCCAACGAGAGCCTGATCCACGTGGACTGGATGATCGGCGGCGCGACAATGAGCGTCGACGGCATCCGCAAAGACGGCTCGGCTGAGCCGCTGATGAGGAACGGTGAGTGGGTCTGAGGGCTCACTGGCGACTGCCCAGCCCACTGCCCGGTGCACGATAGCCGTTCGCCGAGCCACCGATAGCGACCTGCCTGCCCTCCTCCAACTGCTTCATCGCTACTTTCTGGAAGGCGAAGTCCAGCACGGTGATAGCCCGGAAACGACCCGTGAGCAACTGAACAGTGGCCCGCTTGGTTTCGTCGTCGCGGAGATGGGCGGCCAACTGGCAGGATGCATGCTCATCCGCGAGCTCAAGAGTATCTCGCAAGCCGTTGAAGCGAAACGCATGTATGTAGCTCCCGAGGCTCGCGGGCTTGGCATCGCTCGACGGCTGCTCCAGGCTATCGAAAACCAGGCTCGCGAGGCCGGGTACGACTGGATCTATCTCGACAGCAAGGACAACTTCGCCACTGCTATCGCCATGTATCGCCGGCATGGTTTCGAGGATTGCCCTCGTTTCCACGGCTGCGCGGAGGCGACGGTCTTTCTCCGCAAGCGGCTGTAAACGGCAGGTGCAAGCCTACCGTCGCGCGTCGTAGTATCGAGCGCATGCGAATCCGGGCTTCGGCCTTCGTGCTGTGTGCGGCGCTTCTCCTCGGCGGCCGGGCTGCGTCTTCTGCCCAGGTGCCCGCCGGCGGCACACCCTCCAGCCAACCGATAGCCGCCTACATCCACCAGAGCTGGGACAAGCTTTCGCGCTCCATGACCGAGTGCGCCTCCGTGGTGGACCCCAAGGTGACCACCGCGCCGGTGCTCTACCTCGCCGCTGAGGAGGGCCTTCCGGCCAGCGTGAAGAGTATGCAGGCGCAGTGCAAGGTGGATGTGCGCCGCCTGCCAAAGCGGATCACGCATGAGGGTGAGCTGATGCCGGAGGAGATCACCACGCCTGGCCTGCTTTACCTTCCCAACCGCTACGTGGTGCCGGGCGGCCGCTTCAACGAAATGTACGGTTGGGACAGTTATTTCATCATTCTCGGCGAGCTGGCCGACGGCCGCGTGGACCTCGCCCGCGGAACGGTAGAGAACTTTTTCTATGAGATCGACCACTACGGTTCGGTGCTCAACGCCAACCGCACCTACTTCCTCACGCGGTCGCAGCCGCCATTCCTCAGCTCCATGGTGCTGGACGTTTACCACGCGATGGCTGCCGCCGACCCTAAGGGCGCGAAGAAGTGGCTGGGCCGCGCGATGCCCTACCTCCAGCGGGACCATGCGCTCTGGTTGGCTGCACCGCATCTCGCCGGGACCACGGGGCTTTCGCGCTACGTCGATCTCGGCCACGGTCCCGTACCCGAGATGGCTGATGACAGCGCCTACTACGTGGACATCGTCCACTGGCTGCTGGCGCACCCGCAGCAGGCTGCGCCGGAGTACCTGGAGAAGGCCAGCGGCGAAAAGAAAGGCTGCTCCGGCTCCGCCGTCGGCGGCAGGGGCTGTCCGCAGATCGCAGCGGACGGCAACGAGCTGACCGAGAGCTTCTTCACCGGAGACCGCGCCATGCGCGAGAGCGGCTTTGACACCACGTTCCGCTTCGGTCCCTTCAGCGGCAGCACGGAAAACTACGCACCTGTCTGCCTCAACTCGCTGCTCTACAAGTACGAGCGCGACCTCGCCTTCATCGCCGCCACGCTGGGAGACCGCGACGCGAGTGTCGCCTGGAGCTCGACTGCGGGCGACCGCCTGGCACGCATCGATGCCCTGCTTTGGGACGAGAAGGCCGGTCTGTTCATGGACCTCGACTTCGTCCACCAGCAGCGCTCCAGCTACGCCTACGTCACGACGTTCTACACGCTCTGGGCGGGCATCGCCTCGCCCGAGCAGGCGAAGCGCCTGGAGGCCGCCCTGCCGCTGTTCGAGCGCAAGGGCGGCCTGCAGATGAGCACCACGCGTAGCGGCGTGCAGTGGGACGCTCCCTACGCCTGGGCGCCCACCAACTGGCTCGCCGTGGAGGGCCTGGAGCGCAACGGCTTTGACGCCGACGCCCGGCGCATCGCGGCCGAGTTCGTATCCTCCGTGGAAAACGGCTACAACCGCGACGGCACCATCCGCGAAAAGTACAACGCGGAGACGGCCAACAGCGACGTCGCCGTGGCAGCGGGCTACAAGAGCAACGTCATCGGCTTTGGCTGGACCAACGGTGTTTACCTGCGCCTGAAGGCGCTGCTCGCTGCGCCCGCTGCTGTCGCTCCGAAACCCTGAACCCACTGCGATATTCTGCCCGCATGGCAGCCACCTTTGAACCCAACCGCCTGGAGGCCTTCTCCGACGGCGTGATCGCGGTCATCATCACCATCATGGTGCTGGAGCTGAAGGTGCCCGTCTCGGCGGGCTTCGCCGGCCTGCGGCAGGTTCTTCCCACGCTGGGCGTCTATGCGCTATCGTTCTCCTTCATCGCGACCTACTGGGTGAACCACCACGCCCTGGTGGATCGCATCCGGCGCACCTCGCCCCGCGTGCTCTGGGCCAACCTCGTTTGGCTGTTCTTCCTGTCGCTGCTGCCCTTCTTTACCGCCTATGTCGTCGATCACCACGCCGACCGCTTCTCCGTCGCGATCTATGGCGCCTCACTCACCGCTGCGGGCTTGTCCTACATGCTGTTGCGCCTCACGGTGGAAAACCGGCAGCGCAGCGAAGGCAACTACCAGTGCGCCGTGCTCGCCGAGCAGGTCAAGCACTGGGTGTCGCTCGCGATCTATGCGGCTGCCGTCGTGCTGGCTATTTTCCTGCCGCGAACCGCGCTGGTAGTGCTTGCCGTAATCACCCTGGCCTGGGTACTGCCGGAGCTTGGCATAGGGCGCCTCAAGGACAGCCCTGAGCAGACAGAACGCGCGGCGGGAGCGCCATCCGCGATAAACTCAACAGCGAAATGAATCTGCAGGGCTGCGGCACCGCATTAGTGACCCCATTTCGCCGCGACGGCGCGGTGGACGAAGAAGCGCTCACGGCGCATGTGAACTGGCAGATCGCCAACGGCATCTCGCTGCTGGTGCCTGCCGGCACCACCGGCGAAACCTCCACGCTCACTGAGCAGGAGTGGCTGCGGGTTATCGAGGTGACCGTGGAAGCCGCGGCGGGGCGGGTCCCGGTCTTCGGCGGCGCCACCAGCAACAACACCCGCCACGCCGTGGAGAACGCCCAGAAGCTCGCCCGCATCGACGGCCTTTCCGGCATCCTCACCGCGAACCCCTACTACAACAAGCCCAGCCAGGAAGGCCAGTACCAGCACTTCCGCGCGATCTCGGAAGCGGTAGACCTGCCCATCCTGCTCTACAACATTCCCGGGCGCACGGCGGCCAACCTGGAACCCGCGACCGTGCTTCGCCTGGCAGAGCTAGGCAACATCGTCGGCGTCAAGGAGTCCAGCGGCAACCTCCAGCAGATCACAGAGCTGCTGACCCAGGCGCCGCGCTCCTTCCGCGTCTTCGCGGGCGACGACGCGCTTTGTCTGCCGACGCTCGCCGTCGGCGGTATGGGACTCATCTCCGTGGCCTCCAATGCGCTGCCGCAGCAGATCTCGCACATGGTGGCTTCCTGCCTTAGCGATAATTGGATTGCCGCGCGCCGCATCAACCGGCACTACTACGCCTTCATGCAGGCCATCTTCACAGAGCCCAATCCGGCGCCGATCAAGTGCGTGCTGGCGTTGCTGGGCCGGGGGAACGAAGACGTCCGCCTGCCCATGGTCCCGGTCAGTTCCACCACGCGCCGCAAGCTGGAGCGCATGCTCGGCGAGCTGGGTCTGCTGCACGATCCCGAGCCGCGCAACTTGCGGGTGTTTTAGGCGTGGTTTCGACGGTTCGGTAAGTCCTCGACAAACGGCGGTCTGACAGCTTACCGTTCCTACGACAGGAACGTATGCCCACCACTCGTCGCGAACTGCTGAAGTCTTCCCTGGCCGCCTCGGCCGCCGCCGTCCTCCCCGCATCCGCCGCCGCCGCTCCCAAGCCAGCCTGGCCGCCGCATCATCCCGTTACTTCCGCGGAACTGAAGGCCAATTACGCCAAGTGCGACGCCGCCGCGGCTCTGCCTGTCTTCAAGCGCGGGCTCTTCCACGACCCCGTCATCATCGCCTCCGTCGAGCTGCTTCGCTACGACGACAAGCACAGCAAAAGCTTCCTGTGCCGCGTGCGTTCCAAGGACGGCGCCGAAGGCATCGCCGTCTCCAACTCGCAGCAGATGGAGGTGCTGTATCCGATCTTCACGAAACGCATCGCGCCTTTCTTCATCGGCAAGGACGCCCGCGACCTGGAGGCGCTGCTGGAAGAAGTCACGGTCTACGAGAACAACTACAAGGCCACCGGCCTCGCCATCTTCGTGCCCATGGCGACGGTCGAGTTCGCCATCCTCGACCTGTTCGGCAAGATGTCGAACCGCAGCATCGGCCTGCTGATCTCGGACAAGATTTACAACCCAAAGATCAACGTCTACCAGGCCAACGGCGAGCGCTACATCACGCCCGAAGAAACCATCGAGCACCTGCAGCGTGACGTCGCCATCTCGCACGCCAAAGCCATCAAGTTCAAGCTGGGTGGGCGCATGTCCGCGCCGGAAAGCCCCGCCTCGCCGCAGCGAGATCCTCATCCCGCTGGTACGCAAGACCTTTGGCGACGACATGGTCATCTCCGCCGACGCCAACGGCAGCTACACCGCCGCCGAGGCCATCCCGATCGGCAAACTGATGCAGGACAACAACTACGCCTTCTACGAAGAGCCCGTTCCATTCGACTGGTACGACGATCTGAAGCAGGTGGCCGACGCGCTGCAGATCCCCATGGCGCTAGGCGAGCAGGAGCCCGCCACGCACAACTTCCGCTGGGTGCTGGCTAACAACGCAGTCGGCATCGTGCAGCAGGACATGTTCTACTTCGGCGGCATGGTGCGCTGCATGCGCGTAGCCCGCATGGCCGCGGCGCTGGGCAGGCAGTGCATTCCGCACATCTCATCCACGGGGCTGGGCTACCTGTACATGATGCACTTCGTCTCCGCCATCCCGAACTCCGGTCCCTACCATGAGTTCAAGGAGTTCAATAACGACCTGCCCTACTCCTGCCCAACCTCCACGCTGCGCTCGGATGAGAACGGCGTGATTACCGTACCCAGCGGCCCAGGGCTCGGAGTCACCATCGACCCGGCCTATATAGCGAAACACACCGTGGTGAAAGGCTAAGCCGCATGCTGCTTCTCGCTTTCGCCCTGGCGATGCAAACCGCCGCGCCCGCGCCGCAAGCCGCTGTCCCTGCGCCCGGCGTGATCTTCTGGCAGGGAGGCATGCCGCCCGACGGCCCCAAGGGCAAAGCGCCGTTCGCGGGAGGCAGCCTCAGCATCACGGTCCATGATGGCAGCGGCGTCGCCGAGATGCACGAGACAGTCGCCACCGTGATGGTGATCCAGCGAGGAGAGGGCACGCTGGTCTACGGCGGCGAGGTGGTGAGCCCCACCCGCAGCGGCCCGCATGATGTTCGCGGACCCAGCATCCGCAACGGCACAGAGCGGCATGTCGCTCCCGGCGATGTCGTCTACTTCCCTGCCGGGATGCCCCACCAGTGGCTGGTGCCCGCAGGCAAGCAGCTTACGTACCTTGTGGTCCACATCGAGCAGCCCGCACCGTGACGCGGGCCTGGCTGATGAGGGTATGGCTCTCGGCTTTCCTGCTGCTGGCGCACGGCGGGCATGCCTCTGCGCAGACGTCGGCCGAATGGCAAGCGTCGATCGCCAAAGCCCTCTTCATCGACCAGCCACTCCCGGCGCTGGATGCGCAAAGCTACGGTAGCTTTGGCGGGGCGAAACATGTCCGTGTCGAGCAGGTCTCCTTCGCCACGCAGTTCGGCATGCGCGTCCCGGCCATCGTGTATGTCCCGCAGCACGTGCACGGCAAACTGCCGGCGATGGTCGTCGTTGCCGGGCACGGCGGCGACAAGACCTCCTGGTACGAGGTCTACACCGGCCTGCTCTACGCCAGCGCGGGAGCCGTGGTCGTCACCTACGACCCCGCCGGGGAAGGCGAGCGCAACACACAGCGCGCCTCGGACACTCGCCTGCACGACGAGCCTACCGGCCTTAGGCATCCCGAGCGCGTCGGAGGCTTGATGGTCGAAGATGCCATCCAGGCCATGCGCTACGCGGAGTCGCGGCCGGACGTGGACCCGAGCCGCATCGCGCTGCTGGGCTACTCCATGGGCATGCTGCATGCGGTGATGGCCGCAGCCATTCATCCGCCGCATGCGCTGCTGCTCTCGGCAGGCGGCAACCTCGATGGGCCTGGCCAGTACTGGGAGACCGGTAACAAGCTCAACTGCCAGGTTGCGCCGTACAAGTCGCTCGCCTTCCTGGAAGATCGCGGCGCGGCGATCTACGCCCACCTCGCAGCCACCACCGCCACGCTGATCATGAACGGCGCGCAGGACGGCCTCATCACGAAGTTCGATGAGCAGGAGCCGTGGTTCAGTTCCCTTCGATCGCGCATCGCCGCTCTCGACTCCGCACATGCAGCCAACCTGCCGCAAACGTTCTTCGACTCCGCCGCAGGCCACCGTCCAGCCTTTGCCGAACGCCCCGCCGCTTTGTGGCTCAACGAACAACTGCACTTCCCGCGCTGGACCGAGGCAAAGATCGAAGCGTTTCCACTGACAACCGCCCACATCTGGGCTTCCACACATAGCGTCCGCATCGCACCCGCCTACGACAACAACCTTCAGGAAGGCGGCGTGCCCATCCTCGACCTTCATCTCCCCGGCCTGAAACGGGAGCAGCTCATGGCGATCCCACTCGATATCTGGAGCCGGGAGCAAAGTCTCTACGACTGGAAAAGCTGGAAGGTGCGCGCGCTGGACACCGAAGTCAACGGCCAGCGGGGCGGCGACCAATAAGCCAGGCCCGAGCCGATAAAATACGAAGCGATGACCGACACCGCTTCCCCCAACTCCCTTGAACACCCCCTCGAGCGATCGATAGAACACTGGTTCGCCCAGGGCCCTGGCGCCATCGGCAACCAGGAAGCGCTGAGCGCCTTCCTCGAGTTGCGCGACGCGCTCGAAACCGGCGCGCTGCGCTCCGCCGAGCCTGACGCCGCGAGCCCAACCGGATGGCGGGTCAACGCCTGGGTCAAGCGCGGCATTCTGCTCGGCTTCCGCCTTGGCGTGCTGGAGCGCATGAATGGCAACCACCCTGACGGCCAGTCCATTCTGAGCTTCGTCGATAAAGCCACCTACCCCGCCCAGCGCTTCTCGCCCGAGGACGGTGTGCGCATCGTGCCCGGCGGCAGCTCCGTCCGCTCGGGCGCCTACCTCAGCAAGGGCGTCGTGATGATGCCCCCCGCCTACGTCAACGTGGGCGCCTTCGTCGACGAGGGCACCATGATCGACTCGCACGCGCTGGTCGGTTCCTGCGCGCAGATCGGCAAGCGGGTGCATCTCTCCGCCGCCGCACAGATCGGCGGTGTGCTCGAGCCCATCAATGCGTCGCCGGTCGTCATTGAAGACGACGTGCTGGTAGGCGGCAATACCGGCGTGTATGAAGGCACCATCGTCCGCAGCAAGGCTGTGCTGGCGGCGGGCACCATCCTCACCCGCGGGACCCCGCTCTACGACTTGCCGAACAACACGGTTCTGCGCGCGACCGCGGAGATGCCGCTGATCGTGCCGGAAGGCGCGGTGGTCGTGCCGGGCTCGCGCGCCGTCACATCGGGAGCGGGCAAGAGCCTCGGCGTCAGCGTCTACACCCCGATCATCGTGAAGTACCGCGACGACAAAACGGAGCTTTCCGCCACGCTCGAGGATCTGCTGCGATAGGCTTGCACAACCTTCGCGCTACACTGAAGGTCCATGGCATCAGAAAAACTGCAAGTAATTCCCCTAGGCGGACTCGGCGAGTTCGGTATGAACTGCCTCGCGCTCCGCTACGGCGATGACATCCTCGTCATCGACGCCGGTCTCATGTTCCCCGAAGAAGAGCTGCTCGGCGTCGACATTGTTGTGCCCGACATCAGCTACCTCATCGAGAATCGCGCCCACGTACGGGGCATCCTGCTCACCCACGGGCATGAGGATCACATCGGCGGCCTGCCATGGATCCTTTCCGAGCTCAACGTGCCTGTCTATGGCACCGAGTTCACACTCGCCTACGTGGAAGGCAAGCTCGAAGAGCACCGTCTGCTGGACGACGCCGAGCTGATCGAAATCCTTCCCGGTCGCCGGTTCGTCATCGGACCTTTCAGCGTCAATCCCATCCGGGTTACGCACTCGCTGGTGGACTGCGTCGCTCTCGCGATCACAACCCCGGTCGGCACCGTCCTCCACACAGGCGACTTCAAGGTGGACCTCAGCTCCCCGGACGGCCATCCGTTCGATCTCCAGGCCTTTGCCGAGCTTGGCAAGCAGGGAGTCCTGCTCCTGCTGCAGGACTCCACCAACGTCGATCGCCCGGGCTTCACGCCCGGTGAAATCGCCGTGAAGCCTCGTCTCGACGACATCTTCGCGGCGACCAGGAAGAAGCTCTTCTTCTCCTGCTTCTCGTCGTCCATCCACCGCATCCGCATCGCGATGGAGCTGGCGCACAAGCACGGCCGCAAGGTCGCGCTGATCGGCCGGTCGATCGACAACTCCACGGAGATCGCGCAGGACCTCGGCTACATCGACCCGCCTCAGGGCCTCATCATCCATCCCGGCCAGATCAAGGACTTCCCCGCCGACAAGCTCTGCATCTTCATCTCCGGCACGCAGGGCGAGCCTATGAGTTCCCTCTCCCGCGCCGCTGTGGACAACCACAAGTTCGCCAAGATCGACGCGGGCGACACCGTGCTGCTCAGCTCGCGCATCATCCCCGGCAACGAGAAGGCCATTTACCGGGTGATCGATCACCTGGAACGCCGCAACGCCCGCGTGATCCATGACGACGGCACCAACGGCCTGATCCACGTCTCCGGCCATGGCTCGCAGGAAGAGCTTCGGCTGATGATCGGTCTCGTGCGGCCCAAGTTCTTCGTGCCCGTGCACGGCGACTACCGCCACCTGAAGCGCCACTCCGAACTGGCCGCTGCTACCGGCATCCCGGAGAAGATCTTCCTGATGGAGGACGGCGACGTGCTCACGCTGGACGGCAACTCCGCCGCCAAGACCGGCAAGATCACCACCGGGCGCGTCTGCATCGACAACAACTCCACCGCGGATGTAGTGGACGACACCGTCATCCGTGACCGCAAGCAGCTCGGCGGCGACGGCGTCTTCCTGCCGATCATCGCCATCAACAAGAGCACCGGCGCGATCGAGGGCCAGCCTGAGATCACCACGCGCGGCTTCGCGGCCGACGACCCCGACCTGCTCCGCAACGCCCGCGACATCGTATCCCGCACGCTGGAGCAATCCAGCGCCGAAGAGCGCCGCGACTATGGCGTAATGAAGGACAAGATCCGCGGCGACCTCAAGCGCTTCCTCCAGAAGAACGCCAACCGCCGCCCGTTGATCATGCCCATCATCCTGGAACTGTAGCGAAGGCGAACGTTTCAAGCAGCCGCCATGGGCCGCCGAGATACTCCCACCAGAGGAGCCCGGTGGCCCGAGCTGTTTGTGGCGCGAAGCCGGCCTGCAGCTCCGCCAGCAGCGCCTTCGCCTCAGCCGGTGCCGCCTTGTTCTGCACAACGATATGCGGCTGAAACCGCTGCCGGTCCTGCGGGATCAGGTCCGATTCAAAGCGCCGGGCAAGCTCCGCGTGCAGGCGCTGCAACTCCGGTGCGGCGACCGTGTACGCCACGCCGCGCCCCAGTGACCGCACGCCCGTCACCTGCACCGCGAAGGCTACCGTAGGCTCCGCGACCTCTCGCAGCGTAGCTTCCGTTTCCGCATCTTCGGGCAGCTGATGAAACAGGCTGAGGTGCGCTGGGATGCGGTTCAATGCGGCCGGATAGTGGCGTTGGCGCAGCACCTCAAAGCGGGCTTGCGAGTCAGAATCGAGGGCGAGCGTCAGGACAGTGGTCATTTGCATCTCTATGAGTGCGGCATGGACGGTGGCCGCACGAGTTCTAGATGCCGAAACTCCTGCACCGAACCTTCCGCCTGCTGACGCTCGCCGCGCTCCTCTGCGTGCCGGTGCATGGTTGGGCTGCGCGCGTCGGTCTCATCGTCGGCGAGCCCTTCGGCAGCTTCGGGACGATGATGCCGCAGGGCCATACCAGCGTCTACCTCGCCGACTTCTGCGCCGATGGACCCGTGCATCTCAGGCCCTGCGGCCCCGGCGAGCCGGGTGTGGTGCTTTCCCGCTATCACGATCTACGCCACCCGGCGTTGGACTGGATGGCCGTGCCGCTCACACCGTTCCTGTATGGCGTGGACGATGCAGCCGCAACCCCCCAAACGATGGACGCGAGCCTTGAGCGCGAGCTTCGTGAGCGCTACCGGCAGGCGCATCTGCTCGCCGTGGTGCCCGACCGCGTGGACAGGCATGGGCATTCCCGCCCGCCCGCGTACGGCGACTGGGAAGAAGGCATCGGCGCGGCGTTCGACCGCCGGGTCTTCCTGTACACCTTCGACGTGCCCATCGAATCCGAAGAGGCCGTCGCCGCGAAGCTGAACAACGAGCCGAACACGAGGAAGTACACGCTCGGCCGCGAGAACTGCGCGGACTTTGCCGCAGAACTGCTAAGCCTTGCGCTTCCTCCGAGCGTGCTCCACCGCAACGTCTTGGCCGACTTCGACATGACCACGCCGAAGAACCTGGCGAGGGAACTGGACAGCTACGGCCGCGCTCATCCCGAAATTCATCTGCAGATCTTCGCCCTCACGCAGCTTCCGGGCTCGTTGCGGCGCTCCCGGCCACTGCGCGGCGCTGCGGAAACCTTTGTCGCGCAGAAGCGCTACGTCCTCGCGCTCACCGTGCTGCAACCGGAGGCCCTGCTCGCCTGCCTGTGGGCCTACGAGGCGAAGGGCAAATTTCCGACAGGCTACGATGCCGTTCCGCTCCAGCCGAACGAGCTGTCCCGCTTCGTGAAACCCGAGACAAACATCCTACCCGCCGCTACCGCTGTCCGTCTTCCCTCTCCACCTGCTCCAGCACCGCTTCCGACGCCATCGGTTTCCGGGCAAAGTAGTACAAACTGAAGCCCAGCGCGGCGTATCCCAGCACGCTCACCCAGTCCTTATAGAACGGATTGGTCGGTGAGAAGTGCGGGAACGTCTTGTCCAGCGCCTGCGTTGCCACGCCGAGCAAGCCCATGATGCCGCCTGAGGCAATGAGCCCCGAAGCATACAGGCTTCCCGGCGACACCTCGGCCTCTGCGTCCGTCTGCGCGCTCTGCCCTGCCCGCGCCAGCGCACGTTCTACCAGCCATCGGATCGCGCCTCCGCAGAAGATCGCCAGCGTGGTTCCGATACTCAGGTACGCCCCCACCGCAAACGTCAGCGACCGCACCCCCAGCAGCTCAATCCCGATCACCAACGCTACGCCCAGCAGCACCAACCCCCACGGCAGCTTGCGGCTCAGGATGCCGTTGATAACCGTGGCCATCAGCCGTCCCTGCGGCGCGGCAGCCTTCTCGCTGCCGATGCCCTGCGTCCACTGCACCTCGATCTGCTGCGTCTGGGGGTTGTAGAGATACTTGCCGTCTTCCAGCACCGGCGAGCCGATGGCGTTCAGCAGTAGATAGCTGCGGCCGTCGCTCAGGTCGCCCACGACCGGCGCATCGGAACTCGCCGCAGAGCGGAGCTTCACCGTGGCGCGCGTAAACGGTCCCTGGTTCTGCACACCCTCCGGCAGCGCGGAAAGCGACAGCGCCTTTGGCTGAGGCAGCCGCACAAAGCTCTCCAGCCCCTTGTTCATCAGGTTCAGCGTCAGGCCGATCACCAACGTGGAGATCACGACCCCGAACATCACCGCCACCTGCTGCTTCCACGGCGTCGCTCCCACCAGGTAGCCAGTCTTCAGGTCCTGCGCCGTGTCGCCCGCGTTGGAGGCGGCAATGCACACCATGCCTCCAATTGTGATCGCCAGAGCGCCAAACGCCGGAGCCGTCCAGCCCTTCACCAGGAAGATCGCGGCGGTGGCCATCAGCGTCGCAATCGTCATGCCGCTCACTGGGCTCGCGCTGGACCCGACAATCCCCACGATTCGCGCGCTTACCGTCACGAACAGGAAGCCGAAGATCACCACCAGGAGCGCCGCGGCAAAGTTGGCAAGCACGCCGACCTGCGCTCCCGGAACCGGCTTGAACTGCAGGAAGAAGAACATCAGTGCGATCAGGATCAGGCTGCCGCCGGCGACAACTGTCATGGGCAGATCGTGCTCAGTGCGAGTGCGCGCCTCCGCCTCCACGCTGGAGACCGCCGCCTTGTTCTTACCTACTTTAGAGAAGCCCGAAGTGAGCGCGCCAAAGATCGTCGGAGCCGTGCGTAGCAGCGTGATCAACCCGCTCGCCGCAACGGCTCCCGCGCCCATCGGCCTTATGTAGGTGCGCCAAAGTGCGCTGGGAGACATCGTGCTGATCGGCGCCGTACCGGGATATAGCGGCCCCGGCAGATGCTTGCCGAAGAACACAATCGCCGGCATCAGCACCAGCCAGGAGAACACACCCCCGGCGAGCATCACCGCGGCCACGCGGATGCCGATGATGTAGCCCACGCCCATGTACTCCGGCGTCACGTCGGCTCGAATGCTGGCGCCCTTCATGATCTGCTGGCCCGTGGGATCGAAGTTGAAGTCCTTGGTGGGCGTAGCCGGAAACAGCGCCGTCAGGCCCTCGTTCTGGAACAGCGTGTACAGTGCCCCGAAACCAAGGCCGAGAAACACCGTCTGAGCAAACGACCCGCCGCGCTCGCCTGCTTTCAGCACCTCGGCGCAGGCGGTACCCTCCGGATAGATCAGCGTTTCATGCTCATCGACGATCAACTGCCGCCGCAGCGGGATCATGAACAGCACGCCAAGCCAGCCGCCAAACAGCGCCAGCGCAAAGATGCGGAAGCCTTCCAGGTCGAAGCCAAGAAACACCAGCGCCGGAAGCGTAAAAATCACACCGGAAGCGATGGACTGCCCAGCGTTCCCGGCCGTCTGCACAATGTTGTTTTCAAGGATCGAAGCGCGCCCAAACACCCGCAAAATCGAGATCGAGAGCACCGAGATCGGAATGCTGGCCGCAACCGTAAGCCCGGCCTTCAGCCCCACGTAAACTGTGACCGCCCCAAACACCACACCAAAAAATGCGCCAAGAAGAAGAGCTCTAGCCGAAAGCTCTTTCGGGCTCTCACTTGCAGGCACAAAAGGGCGGAACGTCGTTTGTGTTGCCATCAGGCGGGTTCTCCGGGTGAGCAAGTTAGCGAGTTAGCAGGTTAGCAGGTTAGTTCGTTTCAGTGCTGCCGCTAGACCCTCGCAGGCTGCGTATCAAACCGTTGAGAATGCGCAACTTCTACAGCGTCAGTGGCTAGTGAGGCAGCCGCTTCTCTCGAACAAAAGCCTAGATCTTCTGCAAGCTGTAGCTGTGTCTGCAGCTCATAAAGAGAGCCGCGAGCCTGAGCAAGGAATAGCCGAAAGCTCTTATCGGTAAGCCGCCCATGGCCCTCAGCAATGTTGCTGGGCACGGAAACAGCACTGCGTCTCATCTGAGAGACAAGCCCAAACTGTTCTGTTCGAGGAAAGGTGTCCGTTAGTCGATAAGTGTTGCTGGCAAGCCGCATAGCTTTTTGCCATGCGATGAGGTCACGAAAATGTCGAGTTCGTCCGCTCACGGTCCAGTCCGCAGATGTGCTCTTCTAACTTGCTGACTCGCTAACCTGCTAACTCGCTAACCTGCGATCTTCAGCGTGCGCCCATGCCTGCAAACAATCGCCAGCTTCTCCGACCCCAGGATCTTCCTCGCCTGCTGTTTCGCATGGCTGGACCACGGCCCAGTCGGATCAAGCTCCACATACGCCCGCCAATGCCGCAAAGCCTTGCGCGGCTCCTTTAGCCGCTCATACGCCAGCGCCAGATTGTAGTGCGCGTCCGCGTAACGAGGCACAAGCTGAAGCGCTCGGTCGTAGGCGACCACCGCCTCTTCCACCTTCTGCAACTCGTCCAGCACATTTCCGAGGTCAAAGAACGCCAGCGCGTAGTCCGGGTCGCTCTCCGTAGCCCGCCGATAGAGCTCCTCTGCCGTAGCGAAATCGCGCTCGTTGTAGCGAATGGTCCCCAGGTTGATTGCAGCCGGCGCGTGCGTCGGCTGCATCTCGAGGATCAGCACATACATCGCCGCAGCTTCTTCCAGTGTCTCGGCGCGCTCTTCCAGCCGCACAGCGCGGAGGAACATTTCCTGCACCTCGCCCGCCAGTCTTGCTGCGGCGTGCCCACTGCGAACCACCGCCATGCCCAGGGTTGGCGTCAGCTCGAAGTCGAACGCCATCTGCCGGGTGACGGGGTCGACAAGCGCTCCCCACTGCCGAAACTTCAGGCCGGAGCCATGCCGCACCGCAACGGACTCCAGCAGCGGATTCGCCATGCCGGAAACCTTCTGCATGGCGCTCACCGAGCGCCGAATGCTCTTCACGGACATGCGTGTGGCGGTCAGGTCACGAAGCTTGCGGAACTGTACCAACTCGTCGAAGGTATAGCTCTCCCGGGCCTCGATCAGGCCGGCCCGTTCCCAACCGGCAAGCTGGCGAACGGGTAGGCGGAGGATACGCAGAACGTCTTCTCGGCTGTAGCGGCTCACTGTGGCTTGTCTCTCAACCTGAACGGAAGTAGCGCGTGCTCTAGGTGCGAGTATGCTGCGCATTCCTGTGGGTTTCAACGCCGCAATGCCGCTAAACCGCAGAAACCAGTGGATATCGCGAACCTAACAAGGTTCGGGAAGATTTGGGAAGATTTCAGAAGGCTCCATCCGCATTTCCCACCGCCGGGGACCTGGCCCCGCCGTTTGCCTGTTTGTTCTTTCCCCGCCACCTTACAGTCCAGCCTGCCTTCGGCTGTGCAGCGTTCGCGCCATGTAGGTAGCCGCCACCACAAGGATCAGCAGAGACACGACCAGCGCAACGAGATTCCGCACGTGATGCAGCACCTGCCACTTGTTCCACTGGACCGCGGCAGCCACGGTCGCCAGCACGAGGTAGAGCGTTGGGATCGCCAGTCCACTCTTCGCCGGTTGCTTCTCGTTCAGGATCGTCGGCAAGGGCTTATTGTGGCTGAGGAACCGGCTGGATTGGCACCGGGATCGGCTGCGTAGGCAACGGCGTCGGCACGGGTGGCAAAGGGCGTGGCGGCGCCGGGTCGACAGGGCCGGCCTCAAAATTCACCACGGCTGCCCTTACCTCTTGCGTTCCAAATCCACTCATCACATTCAGGCAGTAAGCATGTACCTCTCGCAGCGTGTGCTTAGTGACGTGCACGTGCGAACGCTGCACCGTCTTCGGCAGATAGGGCTGCGCATACCCGGCATAAGGATCGTCGGAACCGGCCTCCAGATCGTGCGCCGAAGCAGAGACGGTCACCCCGCGATACGTGCCGCTAAAGATCTGTTGCGGCACCTCAAACGCGAAGTGGTACTGCCGGGCATCGTCTGAGTCCCGCTTGCCCACTCCACCGCCACCCAGCGCACGGTAATCGGGTGCCGGCAGACCGGCGTGCGTCTTCACCTCGCGAAAGTGGCCGGGGCGCAGCTGCAGGTCTCCCAGCACCGCCCGCGCATCAATCACGTTGTCGATGCTCAGCGTGTAATGCACCGTATCGCCCGGCCGCACGGTCGTGCAGCGGCCATCGCCATGCATCTCCACCGTCTGTGGAGCATCGGCGGCGGGATCATAGGCCCGCACGATCGGGGCCTGAGCAGCGGCCGCAGACGCCGCGCAGCAGGCCAGGGCAGGAAGAAGGCGATTCATGCCTCCCACTATACATAGACTGCCCGCCAAAGCCGCTGCCTTTTGTGGCTGAGGCGCTCCGCTCGTCACCCATGACTCACTCTCCTCCCCTTCCGGTAAACCGATGCGGCTATGCTCAAGGTTGGGGGTTCCATGAAGCGATTCTTTTGCCTGGGTGCTGTGTTCCTGAGCTGCGTACTTTTCCTTGCTCCGTGCCGGGCGCAGGACGTTGCTCTAGCAGATACCCAGCTTTCTGCCGACCGCCGGCATGATGTTGAGCAACTGGCCCTGGCCCTCTACGCCATACATCTGGATGACGGCAGTTGGAGTCACCGCGACGCGGAGCCCTGCGCCCGGCTGCCGCACCACCGCTTCGAGTTCTTCACCCAGGCGCCTGCAAACGGCGCCGTTGCTCGCTTCTTTGCCGTCTACGATCTCAGCGCGACCCCCACACACCCATCAAAGCCATGGCATCGCGGTACTCTGCTTGTCCGCCTCCGTCCGCTTCCCACAAAAGGTCTTGTTGCCGGACCGGTCGATCCGATTCTCCTCTCTGTCTTCAACCGCGTCCTTCAGGACGAGCACGCCGCCGGCCGCGGTGTCCCGGCCGCCGCCCGCATCAATATTGACGATCTTGCCGACTGCTTCCTCGCCGTTGTTGACGAGCACCGCATCCCGGTCATGCGTTCGGAGCTTCCGCAGGCCTCGGAAACTTTGCCTGTACCGGTCGTGGGAGGACCTGTCACCGGCATCATGATCCCGCTCGTCAGCCCCGTTGGCTACACGCGGACGGCAAACTTTCGCCTCGACGACGACGGCCTGCTCACCAAGGCAGATGTTCTCGTTCAGTACACCGCGCGTTAACCGCTGACGCTGCTGTCACTGGTGGTACGCTGGCAGGGCCATGACCTACAACGTCCAGTTCTCCGTCCACGTCGTCCCCGGCGAGTTCGAGCTCCGTTACGAAATCCTCGATGACTCCCTCTCCGACGCTCAGGCGCTCTACTCGCGTCCTTACCCCAGTGAGGCCGAAATCATGGACGACCTCCGCAAGGCCCATCTGCCCATCACCCTCAGCCTCGTCGGAACGCACCCGCCCATCCAGGCGACCGAGGAGCAGCTTCAAACCCTCCGCGCGGCCGGCGATCAGGATTACCGCTAGGCTCTCCCCTGTTACCGCTAGGCAGACCCCCGGCAGCATATCGTCGGGCCTGCGCTCCGCGTGCCAACGATACGCGATACACTTGGCAGTAGCCGAGCCAGCAATCCAAGCGTGTTTTCTGCGGACGATGCGGCCCTGATCTTCGGAGGCTTATTGCTTCGCTCCTGCTGTTCCGTGGCCTCTTGCGGACCACGCCTCACCCCGACGAAAGCGGTTGGCTCCCTCCCCTTCTTCTTTGCGCTTTTGCTGTTGGCCCCTTCCATCGCGTGGGCACAAAGCGCGCCTCTCGATGCCCCCCAAGCAACGCTCGCGCAGCAGCCGGCAGAAGCAGCGGCCCTGCCGGACGCTCCCGCGCCGCAGCCCGCGGTCGCCGCACTCAGCACCCTCCCGCCAGTTTTTCCGTCCACGGCCTCCCCACTCGCAGCGGATAGCCCCTGGAAGCCTTCGAGCAGTTCCGCCCCGAACTCCGCCGGCCTGGCCGAGCCCGAAGCCCGCGACCCGTTCAGCCCGGCACCGTTTGGAACCACGGCGGTACCCGGCGAGCGCATCCCGCTGACGCAGTGCCCCTATGACCAGACACACGCGCGCGAGTGCCGCGTCCACTGGCACGACCTCATCCTCAGCGCGGCCGCCTACGACGCCTTCCAGGACGTCGGCAACCTCTACTCCGGCTTCACCTATCGCTTCCAGACTACCCACGGCAAGTGGTTCGACCGCTGGATCAACTCCGCGGCAGGCTGGCGCTGGTCGCGCTGGGCTGACGGCAACCCCTTTCTGGATGACTACGTCGGCCACTCCATGATGGGGGCCATCACCAACTACATCTGGATCGAGCACGACCCCAAGGGCATGACCGTCCTCCAGGGCAACACTCCGGAGTATTGGCACAGCCTCGAACGCGCCTTCATCTTCTCCACCGCCTTCAGCTTCGAGTGGAAGCTCGGACCCTTCGGCGAAGCCAGCGTCGGCCACAACGGCGACTACTACCAGTACGAGAACGGCAACATCGAAACCCCCACCAACGAGACTGGCTGGGTGGAGTTGGTGACGACTCCCGTCGGCGGCGTGCTGTGGAGCATGGGTGAAGACGCCCTCGACCAGCGCGTCCTCGCCAAATGGGAGCAGAAGCATAACAACCCCTTCACGCTGGTGGCCTTCTCCCTGATGACCCCGGCGCACTCCGTCGCCAACATCATGCGCTTCCGCCCGCTCTGGTACCGCGATACGCGTTCGGTCCACGCTAGCGGCCTGTTCGAAAAGCACGACCCCGAGTTCACTTCATCCGAGCCGCCACCCTACGTCCGCGCCACCACGCGCCCCGTACACACCGGCCTGCCGCACCGCTTCGGCGGCAACTACGAGATTGGCACGCTGATCGGCGTCTCGCTCACCCACGATTCAAAGTTCGGCTCGGACGAAAACAACAAGTACATGGACATCCTGCTGCGCGGCTCAGCCCGCATCGCAGGCAACGACCGCGTCGCCGTGCGCTACTCCCCAGAGTTCATCGCCATGGCCATGCTCGACGAGCCGCTCGTCTACAACCCCAACACTCCCAAGCTCAACCGCACGCGCACCTACGGTACCGGCTTCAGCCCGGAAGGCTTCCAGCTCGTCTTCCGTCCCACCAGCCGCATCCAGCCCTTCTTCGATCAACACCTCGGCGCCATCGGCTTCTTCAAGCCCGTGCTGCTCGCCACCCGGCCAGGCAACAACGCCATCTACAACGTCAACTTCGGCGCCGGCATGAACATCGTCCGCGTCAACGGCAACGCCGTCTCCTTCGGCTACCGCTTCCAGCACATGGCCGCCTTCAACGGCCCGCAGGCCAACGCGACCGACGCCCACACCTTCTACATCGCCATTTCTCACTTCTTCCAGCACCACCACGAGGTGTTCTAAGCACGGTCATCACTCAATCCACACTGAAGAGGTGGCTGGTGGTCAAATGCACAGCGCATTCACTGTTCGCTTCTGCTCAAAGCTGAGATGGCGCGGATTCCTCTCTTCCGCTCTCAGGTGCGCGCGCCGTGATATTCCTGAGTGGCAGCCCCACTTGCTATAGGAACCCTGAAGGCCATGGACGCAAATCACGACCGCATCACCTCACTCGATGGCCTAAGAGGCCTTGCGATCTTCATGGTCTTTCTCCGGCATACGATACTCCTTCCCGAGCAGGGGTACGATCGCCTGAAGGCCGCGGTGGACTTCGGCCATTTGGGGGTTGATCTTTTCTTTGTGCTTTCCGGATTCCTGATTACCGGGATCCTCTTCGGTTCTAAAAACCGCTCTCATTATTTTCGTAACTTCTATGCACGCCGTTCTCTACGGATCTTTCCCCTCTACTACTTCTACTTGACGCTCTATTACGTCGCGGCCGTCCACTTCAAATGGATTAATTTCGGAGAAGCAAAAGCCGCCAAGGCAGCCGCGGACCTGCACTGGGCGTGGTTCTACGGGACAAATATTGAAATTGCCCGCACCGGGTCGTTCATCACAGCATCTCTGAATCAATTTTGGACGCTTGCCATTGAAGAACATTTCTACTTGGTCTGGCCTTTGCTCGTTTTCTTCTTGAACCGCCGGAGCATCCTCCTCGCCACTTTGCTGATCTCGGTTGGAAGCCTTCTCCTGCGGACGTTCATGGATATCTATGGAGTTTCAGGGTTCACCGTGCTCACCTTCACCCTTTGCCGAGTCGATTCATTCGCCATTGGCGGAGCTTTCAGCATTCTCCTCACGATGAGTGAGTGGCGCCGAAAGCTCGCTGTCTGGACAGGACCTGGAACGTTGCTTTTCGGCATCCTGGTACTTCTGTCCTTTTTCAGCGGTAACCTAATGCTTTTCTCCAGCATTGGGTACACCCTGACTTCGTTCTTTTTCGCTTTCGCGATCGGGTATCTTGTTCTCCACAAGGACACCTTTCCTGCCCTCTTCTTCTCGAGAAACTGGCCTCGAAAGCTCGGCAAGTACAGCTATGCCCTCTATATTTTCCATTTCCCAATACTGATCTTTGTCGACCGCAAACTCCCGCTGGCGCGGCTGACGGCTGACACCCACTCGGTCTTGCTGGCGTCAGCCCTCATCGTTGGCCTGGTCGCCATACTATCCCTCGGAGTGGCCATGCTCAGTTGGCACCTCTACGAAAAGAGATTCATTGCCCTGAAGCGTTTTTTCCCCGAGGCCAGCCTTCGGCAAGTAGAGTTGCCCTCAGAGGCGAGCCACGCAGCCTAGCAGAGGCACATGGCAGTGTCTCCACCCCAAAACGCGGCCGATTCGAAGTGAGTCGTCGCATCAGGCCGTGCAATGAGAAATGTTTTGCCGTTCGCATAGCAATGCGGCTTCAGCGCGGGCCGGCGAATGGTTGCATCTCGCCCGCCGCACGCACTGTCTGACCTTGCTGGATGAAGAATGGAGCCGACGAACGGACTTGAACCGTTGACCTGCTGATTACGAATCAGCTGCTCTACCAACTGAGCTACGTCGGCGTGCTCCTCTGTCATTCTAAAGGCAAACGGCTCCGACGCCAAACCCCTTGCGTGCCATCTACTCAAAGAGGCCGGCGAACCACTCCGCGTACGGCGTGTTCGCGGCCATGTGCCGGTTATAGTCAGGGGCGCCGTCCGTCCACCAGACAGGCCCGCGCTCTCCCAGCGCGATCTTGGCAGCATCCACAGCCTTGCGCGCAGCCTCACGAGCCCCGGCATCCCTCGCCCGCATCGCCTTGCCCTTGGCTCGCCGAGCCTCCATCAGCTCCCGCACCAGCTCTTCCCGCCGCTTTTCCGGCAGGTGGGGATTGCTACACCGCCAAAGCCGCCTGCGCACGACAAAGTACCGCCCGTCCGGCGTCACAGGATACCTCCGGGCGTCAGCCGAAACTGGCAACTAGCAACCCTCGCTAGGCTGGCAGCTAAAAGCTACAAGCTGATAGCTGGTAGCGAAACTTCAGCGGTACGGCACAAACTTATCCCGGCAAACATCCTTCGCGAACGGCCCTAGTTGACCGTTTGTGTTTATGGGGACGTGCGGTGCATCGAGCTGAACATCAGTCCACGCGGCAGGAGTCCAGGGCGAGAGTCTGAGGCCGTTAAAGCCCATCCCTGTCTCGCGAATTTCAGCATGCGCGAGATGAACCTGCGATTGCTTGATTCCATCCACGACCACGTTGTTCAGCGTGATGGTCGTGCGATGCTGCTCATTCAGCCCGGCAATCAGCACATCGCCTGGCGTCGTCGCGTAGATGTTCTCCAGCGTGATGCGCTTGTAGTCCGGAATCTTGTCTCCCGTATACTTCGGGTCCTCAAACGGCTCCACGGTCTGGTTCGTGTAGTACGGCGAGATCGCGATCGGGATCGGTACCTCCCGCATGCAGATGTTCTTGTACACGAGATCATGCGCCGGCCCGCCACGCTTCACGTTGCTCTTGATCCGAATGCCCGAAGTCGTGTGATCCTCGGTCAGCCCGTCCACCAGCAGGAAGCTCTGCCCCGGCGTCGTCTCTGACCCGATGCTCATCCCGTGACCCGTGTAGAAGTGGTTGTCCAGCACGCTCATGTGCACGACCCCGGCCTTGATCGCGATGTTGTCGTCCCCATTGTCGATCCAGCTATGCGCCACGGTCACGTTCTGCGACGTCCCCGGATCGATCCCATCGGTATTCCGCGCATCGTTGTCCGTGCCGAGCAGCGCCTTGTTGACCGGGGTCTGCAGGTGAACGCCCCAAGCGGTGAACCCGTCCGTGTTGTTCACACCCACGTGGAAGTTCCCGGAGTTGTTCAGATGAACCCCATACAAGATCAACCCGTCCGCGTGGTTCGCCGTAATCAACCGCGGGTTGAAGTACAGGTCGTCGTTTGGCTGCGCCTTCCTCGCCTGCTGCCACCACGAGTAGTTCTTGCCCAGGATCTGCGCATACCCGCGCCCGTCGATTGTGCCCTCACCCATCAGCGCCGCGTTCTTCACATTGATCGTGATGAGCGACCGGCAGCCGCCCCGCCGGGCCGGAGCCGTCTGCGCAAGCGGCGCCGGAAACGTCGCCGGACGTGGCATCGACGTCCCGCAGCGCAGTGGATCGCCCGGCTTCGCATCCGGCAGCGCGATCTCATAGTCCTTCGGGTCGCGCGAGCCGTACACGGTCACGCCCTTGTCCACCAGCAGCGTCACCCCTTCACGCAGCTCCAGAGGCCCGCTCAGGAACGCGTTCTGCGCCGGGATGCCGATCCGAGTCCCTGCCGGAGCCTTCATCGTCCCCAAGGCCAGCTCCACGGCCTTGCCGGCCCCGCAGCCGTCCAGCGCAGCCTGGATACGCGCGGTGTCCAGCTTGCTTTCGTCCGCATCGGCGATCTTCCCGCCGTTCGCATCCGGCACGGCGAACAGGCTGGCCTTCAGCGTCGTGCACACCGGAGGGATCTTCGGCTCCGTTACCGTGCGCGTGTCCTGCGCGGCAGCCGCGCCGCCCACCAAACCCATGGCCAAAGCCGCAAAGCCCGCCTGCACCGAACGCCGGCGACCAGCCAGCACAGCAATCCTCATCAGAACCCCTTCCAACCGTTCACCGAACAACCAACAGCCAAACTAGCACAACCTGTCAGACAGGCGCGAGCTCCCTACCAGCCCCTCTGGAGCAAACGAAAAGGCCGCCCGGCAACAGGGCGGCCTTTTCTCTATGGGAGGCAGTTCCAACGGAGGCAAAGCCATCAGAACTCTCTGGTGCAAGAGTAGGGTTGGTTCCCAAGAGTGTCAAGAACGTTTTCCTGAAAACAGCAAACCATTGCAAACAAGCCACTTAGCCTTAAACCTTGCGTATTGGGCACTTTTCTCGGCTGTTCTCGGTCCTTCGCAGCAGAACCCGCCTTGACACTAGACAACCGGGACAAAAACCCTCAACTACCGAACTGAGCCGGCTTGTTCTGGGAGTCAAGATGCAGACTCAGAAACTCCAACTCCGAAGCCGCGGGCTTGCCGCGCATCACGCGCAATGCCGCCCGGCCCCAGCCGAGAAACAAGCCAAGCAACACTGCTGCCAGCGCGCCCACCGCGCAAAAGATCATGATGCTCTGGAACAGCGTGAATGTCTTCTGCACCTCGGTATGGAATACCGGCTGCACATCCTTGTCGAAGCTCAACGTCTGCCGCATGTGGATCCCGTCCACCAGCTTCTGTGCCTGCTCGTCGGCGAACGTTCCGCTCGCGATCAGCACCAGCTCGCGGTCGCGCCGAACCCTGGCCGAGGCGAAGCTTGGCCCCATGCCCGCCAGCATGCTCTGCGCCGAACGCACATGCGCGCCGGCGATCTCCGGTGTTGGGTACTCCAGAATCGTCAGCGTCTCCTTGCCGCGCTTGTCGCTGTAGCTCGCGGTCAACGCTTCGGCACTCTTGTCCCAGCCAATCGAGTTCGCCGGCAACACGCCTCCCTCTGCCGCGTACGTCGCCGGCCCGAGCGCATAGCGCAAGCTTCCCGGCATCAAGCCATCAGCAGGCAAATACGTCGGCAACAGCGGTGCCGCATTCTTGCTGCCGGCAGGCTTAGGCAGAGTCGACAACAGCGGCTGCAGCGTCGTCACATCTTCCGCCGTCGCGGGATATGCGAGCACAATCGAAGACCCCGCATAAAACAACACTGCGCCGTCACCCACCGAGTCCAGATCGCCAAGCTGCTTGCCCTCGCGCATATCCGCGCGGCGAACCAGCGTGTAGGCACTCAGTGCTCCCGTGCGGTCCCCAAACTGGATGGCCTCCAGGTGCAGCGTGCGCCCCTTGCCATTGCCGTAGTCGCCCAACGCCGAGCGCTCCGGTGCGGCTTCCTCCAGCGCCTGCTTGTTGGCATTGACCAGAGACAACTGCGAAGGCGCAGCAGCCGCTGAGCCAACTTCCTGTTTCCAGTCACCGAAGCTCTGAGGCAGCAATGGAGTAGCCGGTGTGTTGATCGCAATCGAACTCTGCGCCGTGATACCAAGGCAGCAGGCTCCTAAGATGGCCAGCGTGGAAACGCGCGAAAAGACAACGAAGCCCATACTTGGGAGACTACACCGGAGCGCCCTTCGTAAGCACGCCGGAGCAACCATCCTGCCAAAGCTTCGGCCAATCAAACCGCTGACTCGCTAGCAGCTACTTCTGCGCCCGCTCCGAAGCCGCCACCTTCGCTTTGCCATTGATCGACCCCGCATACTGCGCCACGCCTTTATAGATACTCTCCGCCACGCGCTCGCGATACTCTGGCCGCTCCAGCTTCTCCGCATCCGTCGGGTTCGTCACAAAGCTGATCTCCGCTAGGATCGATGGCATGTTCGCCCCGATCAGCACCACGAACGGAGCCTTCTTAACCCCACGGTCGCGCAGCCCGTCGTTGCCCTTGGCCAGCCCCGCGTAAAGCGACTGGTCCACATCCGCGGCTAGTTCGCGCGACTCCTCAATCTTGTCCTTCAGCGCGATCTTCTTCACCAGGTCGCTCAGCTCATGCACGCTCTGCGTCGAAACGGCATTCTCGCGCCCCGCCACCCGCATCGCATCCGGGTCGCTCGTGAAGTTCAGGTAGTACACCTCCACGCCACGCGCGCTCGCATCCGGCGAGCTGTTGGCATGCACACTGATAAACAAGTCCGCTTGCGCCTTGTTGGCGATTGCTGTCCGCGTCTCCAGCGGGATAAACGTGTCATCCGCGCGTGTGTACACGATCTCCGCGCCAAGCCGGTCATGCAGCAGCTTGCCCAGCCGCAGCGCCACGTCCAGCACTACATCCTTTTCTTCAATACCGCTCGCACCCAGCGTCCCGGAGTCATGCCCACCATGCCCCGCGTCGATCACGATCCGCCCGATCTTCAATCCCAGCGCCCGCATCAGCGACGTCTCACCGTCCGCCGTAGGCGGCGCAGCCTCCGTAGGCGAAGCAGTCTGCGCAGTTCCCAACTGCCCAGTTCCCAGCTTGACCGGCTTCGGCGCAGAAACACTCGCAGAGCTGGACGGACTACCCGCCGCGTTCGAACCGTGCGAGGGCTTGCGGTAGTGATCCCCGCGAGCGATCGTCGCAATCTCCGTTGGATCGGCAGAGGATTCCGAAGCCACCGGCCCCTTGCTCTTCGCCGAAATCGGCGAGCTGGTAGGCTTCGTCGTCGCTTCCACCTTGCCCGGCTGGCTGCTCACAGCCGCAACCTCAGACCCCGTCGCCTCCGACTTCAGCGTAACGCTGTTCGGCACCGGCTTCGCGGGAGTGGAACGCGAAGGAATCACCACCCGCGGCTCAGGAACGGACGCACTTGCCACAGCGGTCGAAGTCTTCGCCGGCAGCCCAAATGAAGCCCCACCATCCGTCACGGGCATCGGCGGCAAACTCGATCCATTGCTTGAACGATCAGCGGTAGCGGAGGAAGCCGAGGGCCCGGCACCCAATGCAGGCTGCCGCACCAACGGAGCCGGTGGCTGTTCCACTCGCTCCCGTACAGGCGCCGCGCTTCTCTCACCATCGCCAATACTGACTGTATCCTCGGATCTGGCTACTTCCTGCTTGCTACTTCCTGTTTCCTGTCTCTCCTGCTTTCCATGGATGTCAATGATCAGCCGGTACGGATTCGGCAGCAAAAACGCCGAGTACTCCGTCACTTCATGCACATCCAGCACTACACGAGTCACATCATCCGAGTACTGTGCCGCGCGAATGCGCGTCAGGAAACCGTCATCCGTCACTGCAAAGCTCTTGCCCGCCAGAGACGAAGCGAGATGCGCATGGTGCAGGTCGAAAAAGATTCGGTCAGGATTCTCAACTCGGGCTGCTTGAAACTGCACTTCGCCGCCAAGGTCGATCGCCACGCGTGTATAGCTGCTGGTGGACCAGTGGCGGATTCCCGTCACCTGCGCGCGCTCACCCGTCAGCGCAGGGGTAACAACATCATTGGCCGCGGCAGGTTCCAGATGCGTCGCGGGTGCAGCCGCTACCGCCGTCAGATGAACCGGCACCGGCGCAGCCACGTGCGAATCAGACGTTTCCTCAAAATCCTTGGCCGGATTGATTGCCTGAGCACGATTCGCAGGTCGCGGCTGAGCCATCGTCGCCGGCTGCTCACCGGCAGGCTGCCGCGTCGCAATTGGGTTCCCAGCTTGAGTCACAGCCTGAGCCCCAGCTTGAGTCCCAGCGCGCTCCGGCACGCTGGAGCCTCGCGCGGAAAGTCTCACCGCATCCTGCGGATACTCCTGGGCCAGCTCCTCGCGTACCGACTTCGCCTCGGCGCGATCGTCGGCCCCATTCGGCCCCAGCAGCTCAGCCGCGTGAGCCAGCGCCTCCGCCGCCCGAGTCCCACCGGGATAGGAACGCGCCACAAACTCATACTGTCCGGCGGCATCATGCAGGCTCTTGCGATCGTTGAACTCGCGCCCCTGCTCGGCCAGCAGCTCGGCCACCTGTTCCGCCGCGCGCGCCGCATGCGCATCGCGAGGATTGCCATGGTAGATCGCCCGAAAGCCATCCATCACATGCGCGTACTCAGGCTTCGTGTGCGTGCCCTGCGGCTCTGCTTCAAACGCCTGCCGCGTACTCACGGCGGCACTCCATGGATCGACGGTCTGGCGCACATGCGTAGCACCGGCCGCACTTCCAGCGGCGACACCCGCCAACGCACCAGCCACCACACTTTGGCGAAACAAGCCCATACCTACTCCCTAGTCTAGGGAGTCAGAACGTGCATGGGCTCATGAATCCGCGTCAGGTACTCACCTCGGCACCTTTGCGCAGTGGTTTGCCGTATGCGCAAATTGCTGCCATTCTCTCTGAATCGAAGACTTGCTTCGTCAGGGCGGGACTTCAGTACCGCCGTAAACAAACGGGAAATGAACGGGACTTCAGCCCTAGGTGAGCCCGAAAGGCCAACGATGTCAGCACCGGCAAGACTGCGTCGGAGAACAAACTCCGCCGTACGGCAGTCACGAATGCTCGAACCAGCGAGCCGTGCTACCTTGCTATCTCGCTAACCAGCTAACTCTCTACCCCAACATCTCCGACACGACATCCGTGGCCGAAACCAAAGCCGCATCCAATGAGCCCACATCGCTCCCACCGGCCTCGGCGAGATCGGGCCGTCCACCGCCTTTACCGCCCACCTTCGCTGCCAGAGCACCAACGATCTTCCCAGCCTGTACGCGCCCCGTAAGATCCTTGGTCACGCCGACAATCAGCGACACCTTGCCCTCAGCCGTAGCCGCGCCCAGCGCCACCACACCGGAGCCCAGCTTCCCACGCAGCTCATCCACAAGGTTGCGCATTTGCGACTTATCGAGAGCGTCCACGCGACGAGCCAGCACCTTCACGCCCTTCACCTCCACCGCGCTAGAAGCCGCATCCGCATTTGCCGCTGAAGCCGATTTCATCCGCATCTGCTCCAGCTCGCGCCGAAGCTTCTTCAGCTCCTCATCGCTCTGCGCCAGCTTGGCCTGCAGCGCCTCCGCACTCAGCTCGCCGCCACCAACCACCTGCACCGCCACGCGAGCCACATCCGCATCGCGCCGGAAGAGCTGCAGCGACCCCGTCCCGGTCACCGCCTCCACGCGCCGCACGCCGCTTGAAACCGAGCTCTCGCCCACCAGCTTCAGCAGCCCGATCTCGCCTGTAGCCGCCGTGTGCGTGCCGCCGCAAAGCTCGGTCGAAAAGTCCCCGATCCGCACCACGCGCACGAACTCGCCATACTTCTCGCCGAACAGCGCCGTCGCTCCCAGCTCATGCACCGCCACGTCGATCGGCACATCCACCAGCGTCTCCACCGGAGTATTCGCCAGCACCTGCGCATTCACCAGCGACTCCACCTCTTCCAGCTCCTCATCGGCCACGCCCGTAAAGTGGTTGAAGTCGAAGCGCAGCCGGTGAGCATCGTTCGATGAGCCCGCCTGCTTCACATGCCGCCCCAGCACCTCGCGCAGCGCCGCCTGCAGCAGGTGCGTGCCCGTATGGTTGCGCATCGTCGCATGACGCACACCCGCATTCACCACCGTATCCAGCGTGTCGCCCACCGCGATGCGCTGCTTCGCCGTCACTTGGTGCGCAAAAACACCCTGCACCGGCTTCTTGCATCCACTCACCTCCGCAACAGCGGTGGTGTGGTCGCCCGCATACAGCCAGCCCACATCGCCCGCCTGCCCTCCGGAGTCCGCATAGAAGCTGGTCGCATCGAGCACCACCTCGCCCGTCTCACCGGCCTGCAACTCCTGCACGCCAACGCCATCCTTCACCAGCGCCAGCACCCGAGCTCCATCCATCCGAGTCGCGCCATAACCAACAAACTCCGTCTTCGGGAGCTCGCGATACACCGGTGCCGCCGACTTCTGCGATCCACCCTTCCACGAAGCTCGCGCACGCGCCTGCTCTTCCTGCATCGTCCGTTCAAAGCCAGCCGTATCGAACTCAATGCCTGCATCCCGCGCCGCATCGACCATGAAGTCCAGCGGCATACCGAAGGTCTCATAGAGCGAGAATGCCTTCGCTCCGTCGCGAAGCACCTCATCGTTCATCTGCCGCAGCCCAAGCTCCAGCGTCCGTGCGAACTGCTGCTCCTCCGCGAGCACCACCTTGCTCACACGTTCCGCAGAATCCTTCAACTCCGGATAAGCCACACCCATCTCGTCGCGCACGGCAAACACCATCTCGTGCATGAACGGTTTCTCCTGCCCAAGCAGCCGCCCATGCCGAATCCCGCGCCGCAGAATCTTGCGCAGCACATAACCACGCCCCTCGTTCGAAGGCAGCACGCCGTCGGAGATCAGGAACGTGGCACACCGCGCATGGTCGGCAATGATCCGCAGCGAGGCCGCACCCTTCGCATCGCTCAACGCTAACTCGCTAACTCGCTGACTCGCTAACTCGCTGCCCGTCAACCTCACCGCCGCTTCGATCAGCGGCGTAAACAAATCGCTCTCGTAGTTCGAAAGCTTCCCCTGCAGCACGCCCGCGATCCGCTCCAGCCCCATGCCCGTATCGATCGACGGCTTGGGCAGCGGCGTCAGCGTTCCATCGCTGGCGCGGTCGAACTGCATAAACACCAGGTTCCACACCTCGATATACCGCTGGTCGTCCTGCGGAAACGGCTTGTCCTCACCGACAACCTCAGCCGCCTCCGGCCCAAGGTCAAAGAATATCTCCGAGCAAGGCCCGCAAGGCCCGGTATCGCCCATCTGCCAGAAGTTGTCCTTGGCTGACATCTCGAAGATGCGCTCCTTCGGCACCCCCGTCGCGATCCAGTACCTCTCGGCTTCATCATCGCGAGGCACGGTCTCCGAGCCCTCAAAGATCGTCACGTACAAGCGGCTCGGATCGATCCCAAACCAGTCCGGCGACGTCAGCAGCTCCCACGCATACGCAATGGCGTCCTTCTTGAAGTAGTCGCCAAAGCTGAAGTTCCCCAGCATCTCGAAGAACGTGTGGTGCCGCCGCGTAAAACCGACATTCTCCAGGTCGTTATGCTTGCCGCCCGCGCGCACGCACTTCTGGCTCGTCGCCGCGCGCGAGTAGTCGCGCCGCTCCGCGCCCAGGAACACATCCTTAAACTGGTTCATCCCCGCGTTGGTAAACAGCAGGGTCGGATCGTTGGCCGGGACCAGCGAGGACGAGTGCACCCGCCGGTGCCCTTTTCCTTCGAAAAACCGCAAAAACTCTTCACGAATCTGATTGCCGGACAAGGTACGCATAGAGGCTCAGTCTACCAAGTTGGGAAGCCAGATTTCTCCTTCTATGCTCGAAAGCACCGGGTCCGGTGGCTTCAAATGCATAAACTCACTTCTGTGCTCGTACATCTTGAGTGCACTGATGAGAGCGTCGAACGCGTCCTCGCTTCGTTGCGCCGCTTGCTTCACCTCGCTTGGGAGCTCTGCGTAACGCTCTTCGACATAGCTGCGGCGTGCTTCGGATGCGCTCTTTCGGACTGCTCCGGTTAGAACTCGCGGATAGATTTCAACAATCATCGGAAGCTTGGGTGGATCGAACGGCCAAATTGCAAATCCTGCATTTCGCAAACGATCTAACGAAGGAATGCCTCGAAGCGTTCCGGTACCTACCGCGCCCGCGCCGTAGATCTGAAAAACAGTCTTTGGCCTGATTGCTTCCGATGCAAAAGCACGTTCTGTTTGGCGAAGATCGTTTCCTAATTTGGGATCCAGACGAGCCGGACGTTTCGGATTATGGGGCCTTCCCCAGAACAAATCGGAGTGCTGATGTCCTTTGAGGATTGCCTCGCACCGGTCTTCGCTCAAATGCGAAAGCATGCCTATCCCAGAGGAAACTTCACACTCTTCTACAAACCAAGCTGGATAACCGAACGCAAAATCCAAACCAACCACAACATTTGGTATCTCTTCCTTGATCCTCAGCAAATACTCTTCAACTTCAATGCGTGTTTTGCCGCTGACTGTGCATCGGTCCTCAGCAACGCAGGCGAGTTGAATTGCTCGCCGCTGTCCCTTGAGGCGACCTGACCAATCTACGGCTACACAACAGTCAACTTCCACGGCGATTCCTCATCGTTCGGCCCGAAGCGTAGCATATTGCCATGCGAAGCGTTGCCGTTGAAAGCATAGACGGAAAGCTGCCGTCTCTCGTTCGTGCCGCTGAGGGTGGAGAGCAGATTGTTCTTACACGCAATGGCAAACCCTTAGCACTGTTGCAGCGGTATCAGCACGACAAGGTTGGCGAAAGCAGCGCTGACTCCACCAAAACGGTATCTGAACCAACTAAGCGATCCCCTAAGCACCGGCACCCGCCCGCCACGTAATCCCCTCCAACCGCAGCGTCTTGTCCCGCGTCGCTCGCAGCCCGGCAATCTCCTCGCGATGCCGCGCCAGTTCCAGCGTTGTGGCCAGCGCGTCCAGCGCATCCTCGGAGCCCGCGGCCACCTGCAACACCTTGCGGCCAAGCCCCGCATACAGCGGGTCGCTCTGCTTCTTCGCCGCCA
The DNA here is from genome assembly GCA_965198545.1 of Granulicella sp. Taxonomy (GTDB): domain Bacteria; phylum Acidobacteriota; class Terriglobia; order Terriglobales; family Acidobacteriaceae; genus Granulicella. The sequence goes on from CBDAPS010000015.1 coordinate 157,514, forward strand.
GGTACACCTTCCGAGCCTCCGCATTGCTCTTGGCCACCGCGCCCGTCATCAGCCGCGTGTAGATCTCCAGCAGCAACGGCTTCAGCTCAGCCGCCTCCAGCGCAGCATCCTCAAACGGCCAAATCCGAAACCCTCCGGCATGCAGCCGTTGCAACACCGGCATGGCCCGCAGCGATCCCGTCCCTACACTCCCTGACCCACCGATCTGGAACGGAGACTTCGGCGTGATCCCGCGCATCTTCGCTGCCCGCTCGGGATCGCCACCCTCCAGCGCCTGCGCAATTTTGTTTTCGTAGTCCGTTTCGCGATACATGCTTCGCAGCCCTTCCCCGCAGAACACCGCCGGTCGTTTATGAGGCTTCCCCCAGAACCGCTCGTCCCTCACCGCGCCCGGAAAGTCCCGCGCCAGCCACAGCTCGCCCTGCCCCTCGTTCACCTTGCGCCAGAACTCGAACACCGTCCGGCATCCATGCTCCCGCAAAAACCAAGCCGGAAAGCTGAAGCAGCAGTCGATACCCACGGTAAGCCGCGGCGTCTCGCTCGCGAGCGCCAGCAGCCAGTCCGCCACCTCCTCGCGAGTCCGCCCATTCTCCAGCCGCACGGCCGTCTTCCCCGCCGCATCCCGCATCCACACCCCCGCAAAGATGTGCCGCCGCTGCCCGGCAGCGTCCACGCGCCCTGACCAGTCCAGCCCGACCACGCACTCCACAGCCTGCACCCGCTTCACCACAGCACCGAATCCACCGGCTCAAGCGGCTTGGGTATGTCTGCCTCGCCCAAAGCTTCCAGCAAGCTGATCTCCACCGCCCGGGCCATCGCGTTGAGAGGAAGCGCGTTCACCGATGTCCCGAATGGCTCTTCCAGCTCGTCCCCCAGCGCATCCAGCCCAAAGAACGCATACGCGATGATCGTGCACAGCACCGGCGTTCCCCAGCCCATCGTGGAAACCAGCCCAAACGGCAGCAGGAAGCAAAATGCATACGCCGTGCGATGCAGCAGCAGCGTGTATGAAAACGGCGTGGGCGTGCTGCGGATCCGTTCACACACGCTCTGCACTCCGGCAAAGGCCGTCAGCCGGTCGTCGAGCAGTCGGTATACCTGTTCGCCGATCTCACCCTCGCCCAGCATCCCCGCCGTGTCTTCCGCCAGCCGGTGAAGCATTCGGTCAGGCCTGGCTTCCTGCGCCGCAGCCGGGTCCGCAACGTAAACCCGCACAGCCTCACTTACCGGCACTCCCTGCAGGTACGCGGTTAGGCTCACCATGTAGCCAATGGCGCCGCGCACCAGCCGCTCGCGCCGCGCCTGCCGCTCCGCGCTGGTCGCTCCCGGCGCTGTAAGCGCCACTCTCGCGAACGACCGCATCTCGCCGAGCATGCTACCCAGCGCCCGCCGGGCCTCCCACCAGCGCTCGTAGCAGGCGCTGTTCCGAAATCCCAGAAAGATGGAAAGCGCGATTCCCAGCAGCGTGTACGGTGCCACCGTCCAGGTGTGGAAGATCGCTGGCCGGTACCGGTTGAAGAGCGTCACCGCCGTCGAAAACACCAGCAGCGTCCCCAATTGCGGCGTAACGCGCGCCAGGATCGACAGCCGCCAGATGAAGAACAGTTCGATGGCGCTGGGCTTCGGACGAACGATCAACGCAAACTCTCCACACCGCTCATGAAGCTATGAGATGTCAGCGTCGCCACACACGGGCAACGGAGAACGAACAACGGAGAACGCTCTTCACTCCCCATCCGCCTCCACATCCACCTCGTCCACCTCCGCGCCCCACCCCCGCAGTACGCCCCACACCGCCTTCGAGCTGAACCCCGCCGCCACCAGCCGCCGCATCGCCCGTGCGGTCTCCTTCTGCTTCTGCACGGGATCGTTCGTGGGTCCACCGCTCGGCGGCTTCATCCGCTTCCGCGTCACATACTCCCTCGCCAGCGCGACCTCATCCACTTCGTCGTACTGCCTGCCCAGGGCGTCGTTCGCCAGCGGAGCGGCAATCCCGCGCTGCATCAGTCCCTGCTGCACCCGCCGCCGCCCCAGCTTGTCATTCTCCTGCCGCATCCGCGAGTAGTCCGCGGCAAACCGCTCATCACTCAGGTACCCAAGCTCCTTCAGCTTAAGGAGCACCCGCGCCACCATCGCCGAGCCCTCCTCATCCGCCGCAGCCCGTTCCGCCAGCTTGCGCCGCAGGTCGCGCTCGCTCTTCATCTTGCTTCCCAGCGACCGCACCGCATAGTCCAGCAGGGCCACCTCCTCCAGAGGCTCTTTCGCTCTCGCAGATCGCCCAAACGCCACGGCTACTTCCCAGCCCCGGCGCTGGCATCAACCGTCCGCAAGTCGTCTGCCCTGGTTCTTCCTGCTTCCTGCTTTCCAACCCACCGGTCACACCAGTCATTCACCGTCTGGTACCAGAGCTCGCTGTTCTTCGGCTTCATTACCCAGTGGCCTTCATCCGGGAAGTACAGCATCTTGCTCGGCACACCAAGCAACTGCAGAGCAGTAAACAACTGGAACCCCTCGCTGACATCCAGCCGGTAATCCCGCTGCCCATGGATCACCAGCGTAGGCGTATGTGCGTTCTTGATCGCCAGCATAGGCGACCACTTCCGAAACGGATCCTCACTAGCCGGCTTGTCATAGAAATCCCAGGGATGCGCCGGCTTACCCGGCTCCACCACCTCATGCCCGCCCCCGCCGCTCTTTTGTTTGTCATTCCCGTAGGGAATCTGCTTTACCGCCCCTGCCTTCGCTCGCTGGGCCTCAGCCGCCAGTGGCCGAAACTCCCACTCGTTAAACCAAAGCTCTTCCGTCGTCCCAAACGCGCTCTGCGGGTTATACATCCCGTCATGCGTCACGATGCACTTGAACCGGTCCGTATGCGTCAGCACCCAGTTCGCCATGTAGCCGCCATAGCTCGCGCCCAGCGCGCACTCCCGCGTCTTGTCGATGAACGGGTAGTGTTGCTCGGCATAGTCCAGCCCCCGCATCAGGTCCTGGTAAGCCCGCCCGCCCCAGTCGCCGGAAACCTCATCCACAAACTGCTGCCCATACCCGGTAGACCCACGCGGATTCACCATCACCACCACATAGCCGTTCGCCGCCAGCAGCTCCGGGTTCCACCGATAGCTCCACGCATCCCCCCAAGCCCCCTGTGGTCCACCGTGGATCAGAAACTTCAGCGGATACTTTTTCGCAGGATCGAAGTTCGGTGGACGGATGAGAAAGCCTTGCACCTCAGTAGCTCCAGCACCTGCAAACCAGAACGGCTCCATAGCTTGCATGCTCAGTTGATTTAGCAACGTATCGTTCAGGTGCGTAAGCTGGTGAAGGGGTCCTAGGCCTGCCTCCCTATCCTGCTTGCTTGGCGTAGACGCTCTGAAAATCACTTCAGATGGACTGGAAACAGTCATCCTGACAGCCACAAGGCCCCAATCGTTCAATAAGTGAATATCGCTGAACTCTCCAGACTCCTGAACTACCTTCGTGCCGTAGATTCCGCTTCCTACTCCATGTTCATAGGAAGTCACTCCACTAAGCGGTGATTCTCCCTCATGAGCTCCAGTAACCATTACGAAGCGTGAACTTGGGGACCACGCGAATTCATCAACCCAATCTGGATTCGAGTCGAAAGGTCGTTTAATCGAACCATCTGCACGGTTCATAAGTACAAACGCAAACTTGTCCGACTCGAACCCCGCCCGCTTCTGCGATCGCCAAGCCAGCCATCTCCCATCCGGCGAGTACTGCGGCCCATCGTCGCTGCCCAGACTCGTGCTCACCTTTCGCGCCGTCCCCGGCTCTGCTCCCACCTGCAGCACAAAGATATCGTTGTTCGTTGACTCCGCCGGAACCTTGTCCAGATTGACCGAGTACGCGACCTCCTTCCCATCCGGGGAAATCGCATACCCCAGCGGCCCACCCAGCGAAAACGTCGGAGCCTCATGGTCTCCCACCACCGAGGCAGGCGTTAGGTCCGTCGGCGCAATAGGCTTCCCATCCGCACCCGCGTCAATGCTCGCGTAGAACACATGCGAGTGCTTCGGCCCCACAAACGCGTTCCAGTGCCGGTACAAAAGGTGGTCGAACACCCGCGCCTGCACTTGGCTTTTCGCTGCTTCGGCATCTTTCGCCTCGTTGCAACGAACCTCCTCCTCATTCCGCGCCGCTCCCATCGCCGCCCCCATTCCTGCCTTAGCCTCGCACTCCGGGTACACGCTGGACGTAAACAGAAAGTGCTTCGAATCCGGCGCCCAGATCGCTCCGTCAGCTTCCGTCTCCAGCGCCGTCACCGCATGGTCGTCCCCCATCGTGCCGGTCGCGTTGTCGAACGGAGCAATCCAGATCTGGCCCATGTGCGAGAACATCACACACTTGCCATCGGGCGAAAAGCGCCCATTGTTCTTCCCCGCCGCACCCGCCAAGCGCCGCTCCGGCGCGGACCCATCCAGCGGCACAATCCACAGCGAATCCGTCTTCGTGTTCTGGCGGAGCGAAACATCCGTCACCGTGAACAGCACCCACTTCCCGCTCGGCGAAATCTGCGGATCGCTCACCCGCTTCATCGCCGCCAGATCCTCAAAAGTCATCGGCCGTTTTGCAGGCGTTTGGGCCGCCATGGGCAGCAACGAGGCAACGGCAAGAAGCACGGCAGAAACAAACGAACGCATGCGCAGAAGTCTACGGGAACGCACCCCGTGCATGTTCCTCTCCGACACCCACAAGCCGCCGCACAAATTGTCGAAACACCCGCAACGCTTGCCTGCCCCCTGTCACCATTCTTCCGACGCGTTAGGTTCCGGGCTCAACACGCGCCCACAATCTCGCAACCGAAAGAAGAACACCATGCCGAAATTCACAGTCAACTACGCCGTCTACGGCGCGCTTCCCGGGGGCAATGGCGAAGTCGCCGAAGCCTTCAACGTCACCGCACAGCTCAGCTCGCTTCTCAACGCCCCTGGAGCCACCGGCGTCGTCCCCATCAACAACAATCTCAAGGGCGATCCCGCTCCCAACAACACCAAGCACTTTGGCGCCCTCGTCAACAACCGCTTCTTTGCTTGCCAGGAAGGCCAAACCATCGACTTCAATCACGCCGGCGGTGCTCCTCACGCCTCTGGCATGACCGTTCGTTTCGCCACCTACGGCGCGCTGCCCGGTGGTCAGGAAAGTGCTGCGGAAGCCTTCGATGTCACCGCGCAGTTGCAGGCGGCCATCAACCAGAACGGCGGCAAGGTCACCTGCAGCAACGCCTCTTTCGGCGGCGACCCTTCGCCCAACAACCAGAAGCACTTCGCGGCTGTAGTAAACCGTGGCGGCGTCGACCTCTACTTCGCCTGTATCGAAAACCAGACCATCGACTTCGCGCACGGCGGCGGCTCCATGTAGGCGAACGCCATTAGAGCGCGCCGCGGGTGCCCACCCTCGGCGCGCCCGGTGGGTCGTGGCGTAGGCCGCTGCTTTCCCTCTCGATACGACGTGGTAACCACCAGATACTAACCGTTGGCCGCCACCACAGGCGGTAACGGAACCTTCCGCCCTCCCGGCACGTCTACTCTAGGTAGGCCATGCTCCGCAATCGCACTTTCGCTCCCGTTGTCACGCTCGCTCTCCTCGCCTCCGTCTCGCTGAGCGCTGCCCGCGCGCAGGAAGGCTTCGGCAAGCTCGACCCCGCGCAGCCCACCGGCATCTCCGTCCCGGACCTCATCACCAAAATGGCCGCCCGCGAAGCCGAATTCGCCGCCGCGCGGGAAAACTACACCTTCCGCCAGGACGTTAAGTTCAACACCATCAACGACGACACCAACAAGCCCGACGGCGAGTACCGCCAGGTCACCGACATCAGCTTCGACGCCCAGGGCCACCGGGTCGAGCACGTCGTCTTCGCGCCGCAGAACACCCTCGAGCGCGTCATCATGACCGAAAACGATATGAAGGACGTCCAGGAGCGCCTGCCCTTCATTCTCACCACGCCCGAGCTCCCCGACTACGACATCAAGTACCTCGGCCGCCAGCATGTGGACGAGTTGGACACCTACGTCCTCGACGTCGCCCCCAAGCAGATCGTCAAGAACCACCGCTACTTCCAGGGCAAGGTCTGGGTCGACACCCAGGACTACGAAATCGTTCTCGTCAACGGCATGAACGTCCCGCAGATCATCAAGCACGGGAACGAGGACCTCTCCCCTCCCTTCACCACCTACTACGAGCAGATCGACGGCAAGTACTGGTTCCCCACCTACACCAAGGCCGAAGGCACGCTCCACTTCTCCGCCCAGAACGGCGCCCTCTCGCAGGACGTCCATGTCCGGTCCATTCTTCATTACACGGACTACAAGCGCTTCCGCACCAGCGTCACCATCAAGTACAACGGCGAAGAGATCGAAGACGACACCAAGAAAAAGCCCACCACACCGAAGCAGTAGGCATGGGCCAACTCCGTCAGCGGGCGTCATCCTGAGCCGAAGGCGAAGGATCTCGGCAGTTCGTTCGCAGCGCCACAGGGGTGACTGAGTCAGGTGCGTCTATGAGTTGCCAGTCCACTGCTAACTTGCTAACTTGCTAACTTGCAAACTCGCTAACTCGCTAACTCGAAGCGCTAACCCGCTGCCTCAATTCGCCGAAGGCCGCTCCACGTGCTCGATCACGTAGTACGGCACCATCCCCTTCTGCGGAGTCAGCTTCAAACCAAGCTGATCCCGCAAGGCGTCGATCAGAGGAGGCCGGTCCGCAAGTCCCGGCGGCAGGTTGCTCGTGTCCGCGCCCGGCGGCAGCACCGGCGCAAAGCTCAGCGTAAAGTCGTAAAACCCGGTCAGCCCCGTCTGGTCGATCACGGGCCGCTCGTCGCTTTGCAGCGCCCCGCCCAGAAACCAGCAGAAGTACGCCATCGACACCCGCACCCCCGTAAACCCTGCCGGACTGCCCGTAATCGGTATCTCGTAGTTATCCTTGGTTCCGTTCACCTTCATCTTCAGCCCGGCTTTGTCCACCGTCAGCGCATACATGTTTCCCGGTCGCATCTCCCGGCGCATCTTCAGCCCAAACCGGTCGGCCAGCAGGTTCTGGTACATGGTATGAAGGTCGTCCACGTTGTAAACGCCATCCGCCCTGGCCTCCACATCGTAGCAGTCGGCCGTCAGCCACTCCGGCGCGCCCTCAATCTGCCGCATCGGGATGCGGTACATCAGGCTGATCATCAGCTTCACCGGGATATTCAGCGCCGTGTAGCCATGCCCGCCTGCCAGCGGCTTGATCATTCCGCTCTCGCCCGGCCGGCTCGGATGGATCGCCGCCGTGTCGAACCGCAGCGCGCCGGCCGCCTGCACCGGCCCCGCCACCTGCGGAGCCACCTGTGAACTCCCGCCCGCCTGCGGGGCCGCCGCTCCCAGCACAACCACCAGTACCCCCAAGCGAACCGATACCATCAGCGCCTCGTTTCCCGGACCTTTTCGTCTATTTGTAACGAATTTTCCCTTGCTTGCACCATTTCGCGGGGGTTAGGATGATCGCGTCCCCAGCTTTACAACTTGCTCGACGCGTTCTTTCAGGCCCCGTGTTTGAAGACTCGTTCCACTCAGGAGACCTCTATGAAGTTCCCCGCCATTGCTTTGGCCATGCTTTTGGCGACGGCCGCCGCCCCCACGTTTCTTTCCGCGCAGCAAGCCGCTGCACCCGCCGATGGCATCAGCATGGACATGATGCCCATCTCGCAGGAGCAGCTCAGCAGTTGCCGCCAGCAGGCCTCCAGCCAGCTCACCGATGAGCAGAAGACGCTCCACGACCGCGAGCACGGTCAGGACAAGGACAAAATGGCTCAGGGAGCCATTACCGGCGTCACCGGCGCCGCCACCAGCGCTATCTCCCGCAAGAGCTACGGCGGTTGGTGGGGAGGCAACAACAACGGCGCCAACACCGCCGCCGCTACCGGGGCCACCCAGCGCACCGACCGCAACAGCCAGGCCGTTGCCAGCACCACCGCCACCAGCCAGCAGGTAGGCGTCGACGCTTATCAGCAGTGCGTCAACGGCATCAAGGGACCGGAGTACGTCCACTTCCGCCAGACCGGCCGCATTGAGGCCTTCTCCTCGGCAGCTCCTATCTCCAACGCCCCTGCCGCTGCTCCCGCTCCGGCTGCCCTCGCTGCTGCCACCGCGGCGCCTGCGCCCATGCCCACCAAGTCGCCCGTGGCTGATACCGGCGACGGCAAGCACTTCATCCTCACCGCCCCCGGCCAGACCGACCCGCGTGAAGTCACCATGGTCGCGGGAAGCAAGAACCAATACATCGAAGAAGTCACCGGCGACAAGTACATCGTCATGCCCGATGGTTCCGTCACCCGCATTCCCAAGCGCACCGCCGCTAAGAAGTAACTAAGCCGGATAGCAAAAGAAGCCGCTGCAGCCCTAGGCTGCGGCGGCTTCTTCGTCGTCTTCCACAACCTCGCCCACATCCTCAACAGCCTGCTGCGCGTCAACACCATACCGCGCCGCCAGGTCCGGAGCGAACTTCGCCATATCGTTCCGCAGCCGTATCAGTGACAGGTCCTTCGCCTTCGACTCCAGCATCACGTCCACATCGATATCCGTGATCGACCGCAGAAACGTGATCGTCTCAAATGGATTGTTGTAATCCGCGTGCCCCGTCCAGATCGGCGGCTGCAGCACCACCTCGTTCAGCCCCGTCTTCCGGTTCTTCCGCTTCAGTTCCCGCATCTCCGTCCGCGCGCAACTGAAGTGCATCTTCGGCCTCACGCCACTCGGCCACGTCGCGCAAAACTTGCGCAGCGTCTCCTGCGGGTTCAGCACCTCGGGATTGAAGCACCAGTGATGCTGGTAATCCCACACGCACTTCACCCCGGTCATCTCGTGCACCTTCAGCACGTCCGCTGCTGAGAAACGAATGTCGTCGTTCTCCAGCACCAGCCTCCGCCTCACCGGCTCGCTCAGCCGCTTCCACGTCTTCGCCCAGCGCCGCCAGCCACTCTCGCGATCGCCATACGCCCCACCCACGTGCACCACCATCACCGCTTCCGGCCCGCACTCCATCAGGTCCAGCATCTCCGCCTGCGAGTCTAGATCCCACATGCTCTTCTTCGTCAGCGCCTCGTTTTCGCTGTTCAGCACGATGTACTGCGAAGGATGAAAGCTCAGCCGCACATCCGCCTCACGAGCCAGCCTCCCAAACCGGGCCAGGTCACTCGCCGTCTCCTTCACCATGCCGTGAAACTGCGGCATGTCCGGGTGGGTGGCATACGGCGCAATGTCCGACGACATCCGGTACATATGAATCCCATGCTTCCGGCAGTAAAGGAGCACCCCGCTCAGGTACCCCAGCGACACCCGCAGATGAGGATTCGCTGTCGCGCGCCGAGTATCGCTGGTCTTCATCCCGCCGCCGCCCATCACCTTCACCGGAAATCCAAGCCGCATGGTCTCTCGCGAAAACGCAAGCCGCGGCAACCCCTCCAGCGCATCCGCCTGCGACATCGGTGTAGTCAGCATCCGCTGCAACTCCACCTCAGCCAGTTCCTTCTTACTCGCAGGCTTAGCCTTCACGCGCTTCTTAGCCTTCTTCTTCGCCGCCGTCTTGACGCTCTTCTTCGCTGCCACTTTCTTAGCACTCAAACCAAACTCCTCTTAGCCAACTCCTGAACCGATCCGGCCCCGCCACTAACCACTACCACTAACCACTGCTTCCTGCGCTTGCATTTCTTCGCCAAACCCAATCTCCCGAATCCACCGGTTCCAGACCGCCACCGGCAGCGACCCGCCGCTGGCCTGGTCATGCCCCAGCCCATATGTATTGTCAGCTTCCGGCGGCCGATGCCGAGCCAGAAACTCGATCAGGTTCACCCCCGCTGGAGCCCGGCCAGAAAAACTCACCCATCCCGGCCGATACCCCACGTTCACGCCAAACACCACCGACTTCGCGAACCGCCCGCGCCACTGCTGAGCCACCAGCGGATGCACCTGGCACGGCGTGTCCATCCGGATCGCCACCAAGTCCGCACCAAGCTCCTCACGTACGGCCTTCGAGAACCGCGGCGGCTGCTTCCGAGCCACCGCCAGCGCCTCCGCCACCTCAGCCTTCGCCGCAAGCAGTTCAGCCGTCTCCGGAAACTTCCCGCCCGTCACATCTTTCGGCCCATCCGCCTTCAGCAGCAGCGCCAGCGCCGCATCGGCTCGCCCCTCCGCCGACCTTCGCGGTGCATTCAGCAGACTCGTCGCATCCCGTAGCGCCCCGCCGCCAAACTTCGCCTTCGCCGCGGCCAGCTCCGCAAACGGAGCCTTATCGCCCAAATCGCTCAGCAGCGAGATCCCCGCCAGCCAAAGCCACGGAGCCGCTGCCGCCTCGCCAACCAGAGCCCGCGCACACCAGTACGCCAGCAGCCCAGTCGTCGCGACATCCTTTCCATCACCCGCCTCATCTCCCGTGCCATAGCTCGTAATCAGCGTCGACCCAGCAGGCTGCCCGATCGGCCGATGATGATCCACCAGCAGCGTCGGCACCGCCTCGCCTTCCGTAGCCAGGATCACCCCATCCCGGCTGCCCAGGTCCGCCACAATCAGCGCATCCAGCGCCGTCGACACCGCTCGCTCCCGCAGCCGCCCCGCAATCTCCTCACCCCACGCCGACTCGCCCTTCCTCCGGCACTCCACCGTCGCGTGCTCATACCCTGCCACTCGCAGCGCCCGCCAGAGCAGCGCCCCGGCCGGCAGCCCATCCCCATCGAAGTCGCAGACGATGTGTACGCGTGAGCCCTGCCCCTTTGGCAGCGCCTGCACCCAGTCCACGAACCTCTTCCCAACCTCAGCCGCAAAGTCCACGCCTTGTATGGATGCACATCCGGCCCCCACGCAACGCGCCGCCTTCCACAAGCTCAACGCAGAAGCATCAAGCCGTCGACTTGGCAGCGCCCATCCACCCCGTTAGCCTCAAAGCTATGAAGCTTGCAACCTCCGTGCTTCTCGGCCTCGCCCTCACCACCGCACCTGCCCTTCGCGCGCAGGCCTTCGGCCGCTTCGCCGCCTACGAGCACTGCCGCTTTCCCGACGGTCTAACGCTCGTCGAAGACCAGCCGCTCGCCAAGGGTATAGAAGGCCGTACCGTGAAGACCATCATGGGCACCAGAAACATTCCGCTCACCGGTGGCACGCGCCTGATCTATGCCTACCCGGATACGCAGCCCTTCGCCAACGTCAAGGTCGAGCAGATTCCCACCGCAGACTACAAGCAGGCCAAGCTGGACCTCATCGCCAACTTCGAGCAGATCCTCACCGGCAACGACCCGGTCACCCGCAACTACACCCTTAAGCCCCGCCTCAACGGCGCCGAAATCTACGGCCTCGACCGCACCAGACTTGAAGGCGCCGTCATCGGCATCTACCTGTTCTTCGTAGACCGCACCCACACCGTCACCACCATCGACTTCCTGAACCAGGACCCCACGCTGCGCAAGTTCTCCAGCCTCGAAGACTACGCTCCGCTCCGCGACAGCTTCATCAGCACCTACACCCGCTGCGCCACCGGGGGCACCTCCGCCGCTGTCACCACGGCGGGCAAGCTCCCGCCCACCACCCCCACAGGCGAAAAGTCCGAACCCGTGATTACCGCTCCGCTCGCAGCCGTAACTCCGGCATCGTCAACGGCTACTCCAGATTCCGCCGCGCTGCCCGATGCTCCACTCCCAAACGGAGCCGCCGCAGCCGAAGCGGCTCCCATCGCGCCCGCCGTAGCCGAACCTGTCACCAAATCCGTTCCCAGCAAAAAGGCAGCGAGTGCGAAGGCCCTGGCAAAGCCGCCCGCGAAGCCCGCTCACGCAACCGACGCGAAGAAAGCTCCAGTGAAGACCGGCACAACGCATCCTGCAAAGAAAGCGTCCCCAGCAAAGGAGAAAGCGAGGTCCGACAAAGCGAAGACAGAGAAGACGAAGCCAGCAGCGCCTAAAAAGAAGAAGCCCGAGGGAGACTCTTAGCTCCAGCTTCCCTCCAGGGCCAAGCCGCGCCTTCTCACCTTAAAAAGCGTTCTTCCAGCAACGACTACAACGCATCACACTTGCGAAGCATCAAGCTAACTCGCTAACTCGCTAACTCGCTAACTCGCTAACTCGCTAACTCGCTAACTCGCTAACTCGCTAACTCGCCAACTCGCCAACTCGCCAACTCGCCAACTCGCCAACTCGCCAACCACTAACCACTAACCACTAACCACTGCAGTTAGAAGCTGTACCTCAACCCCACTTCCACCCGTCTCCCGTTATCCGCCGCATACGGCACCCCAAACAGCGGAGACCCCAGCACGCCACCCACCGCCGTCACGTTCGTGTGGTTCAGGATGTTCGAAGCCCTCACATTCACCAGCACGCTCTGCTGGTGCTCGGCTTTCTTGTTATGCGTCAGCGGAAATGCCCGTTGCAGGTTCGAATCGAGGTAGACAGTCCACGGCATTACGCCGCGATTGCGCCCGAACACTCCCGTCCCGCCGCTCGCTACCAGCAGACCGTAAGGAGTCTTCACCGCGCCTGTTTGTCCCGGCAGCGCATACTGCGGCCGGTCGTTAAAGTTCCCATCGCCGTTGTTGTCGAACCCTGTGGTGATGTTGTAGTGAGCATCGCCGCTGGCCTGCAGGTTGCTGCTGAACTGGATCTTCTCCGGCAGCGTCACCGTCGCATTGCCAAAGATCTGCCATGCTCCGTTCCCCGTGCGCTGCGCATACTCCCCGGCGTTGGTAAACGCGCTCTGCGGCGAGCTCGTGCTGTGATCGTCCGAGTCGTCCACCAGGTCGATGTGTACGCCGCCCACAAACATCTGCAGGTGTTTATATTTGTGCTCCTCCAGACCCATGAACACCACATTTGCGCGGCCCTGCCCGCTGTTCTGCACCTGGAGAATGTTCGTGTTCGCGATCCCCATCGCCCGCGGTCCCGTAGGCACACCATTCAGCGGCGAGTTGATGTTTAATGAGCGCTCATCGTTCCAGATCCGCCCATAGTAGCCGTCCACCGAAAGATTCCAACCACCAGGGAGCGTCCGTGTTCCGCCAACATTCTCAATCGCGAAGATCACATTCCCGATCCCTGGCGCATACGTCCGCTGACTGTAGATTGGCGTCGTCCCAGCGTATGGATCAGTGATTCCGTTCGCCGCATACACCGGGTTGTAGGCCGTCCGCGTGATGCGGTCAACGCCGTTCTCGCGCAACACCTCGCCCCATGTGCCTGTATCGTTCTCTCCGGAAAACAGCCCCGCGTGCGCGTGCAGAGTCCACTTGCCGTTCTTGTCCGGAGACCACGCCACACCTAGCCGCGGAGTAATCGTCGAGAGCACCGTCGGCGAAGTCTCCGCCAGCCACCGCACACCCGAAGCCACATGCAGCCCATGCCCCAGGTCCCAGTCATCCTGCACATACAGGGCATTCTTCACCAGCGCAAAGTCCACTGTCGGCGTTCCTGTCACATTGCTGAAAGCCGTCGGCGTCCCGCCCGGCAGCCCAAGGATTGCCCGCCGATACTGCTCGATTCCCGTAATCGTTGTCGTCTGCCCGGTAGCCTGTCCATTGGAGTTCAGCACCGGAGCCGTGCCGCCTCCAAACGTATACGCCCCATTGAAGTTTGTCGTCAGCTGCTGGTGATCGTCGTACACCATGAACTGCGTGCCGATCTTCACCGTGTGGTGCTTTGGAGTCCAGATCGCATCGTCGTCGGCCTCCAGGTTGAACTCTTGCAGCCGCCGGTTCCCCAGCGTCGCCCCACCCCCTGTAAACGCTCCCGCCACCTGCAACTGCGGAGCCGTCGAAACCGGCGTGTCCGTCTCGCCATCCCATCGCAGGCTGACCCTTGCCTCATGCATCAGGTGAGCGTTGAACGTCGTCACATCCGTCAACCGCAGAGCATGGTCGTACTTGCCTGCGTCATATCCGGCCTGCGCCAGCGCCGCCCCGCCCACACCCACATTTCCCAGGTGGTTCTGGTTCGCGCTGTAACTCGCAATAAACGTGTTCTTCGTTCCCAGCGCCCAATCCACGCGAGCCGTTCCCAGCCATAGCCTCTGCGGTGTGGCCACATTGGCTACAGTGCTCACGCTGTTCCCGCCACTATCCAGCGTCACCGCGTTCACCACGGCATAGTTGTCGATGCTCCTATGTTCCAGCGTCATCGCGAAGTCGCTGCCCTGCTTGCGCACCGGCCCGCTCAACTCAAAGCCATAGCGCTGCTTGCCCAGTGCCGCCTTGCTCGTAGAAAACGGATCGCGTGCATTCATCCATGAGCTGCCGTTGGTCAGGAACAACGCTCCATGAAACGCCGTCTGCCCCGGCTTCGTGTACACCTCCACCCGCCCGCCGTCGAACGGTGGCTCGCGATACTCCGCCGAAAACATGTCCGGGTTCACCTTGATGTACGCAATCGAGCTCTTCGGCGGCAGCGACGCCGAGCCCTGAAACCCATCCACCGAGATCGTCACGTTACTCGGCGAAGCCCCCGCGTTCGCCGCCAGTTGCTGCAACTCGCGCAGCAGGTCATCCGGATCGTCCGCCAGCGATTGCAACCTGCTGCCCTCGATCGTCTGGCTAGGGCCCACCGTCGTCGTACTCTTCTGCTCCGCGGCGCCGCCGTCCACATCCACTTCCTGCGTCGTCTCCGGCAGCATCACCAGCGACAAGGCCGCTGCGTGAGGAGCCGTCACCTTCAAATCCTTGCTCGCGAATCCGTCGGCGCTCACTCGCAGCGTGTGGGACCCCGCCGTCACACATGCCAAATGAAAACGCCCATCCGGACCGCTGGTCACCTTCCGCCCGCCATCCACCTGCACCAACGCGCCGGGGATCAGCGCATGCGTGCTGTCCTCCACATCGCCGCTAAGCACCGATTGGGACCCCGTCCGGCACTCGGCTGGTACGGTCGCCTGCTGCTGCCCGTACACTGCCGGACTCATCATCAGACTCGCCGCCACCCATAAAACTTTTCGCACAACTCACCTCGTCAGGCTCGGCGGCTCGCGATCATCGCATAAGCCCGGCCCGTCACACACTCATACGTCCTCTCAAACGCTCCGGTTCCCGGCTGCGGGTGCAAAACTTTCGCACATGCGAAATCTTCAAACACTCGCAAAAAAACGAAGCCCATCTGCCGCTCCCGGCGTACTATCGTCCACAAGGCCCCTCACGATCCCTTTCATCAGGACACCAGATATGGCGACCACGCCCATCCTCGTCGACGAAGCCCCCATCGCTCCCGCCGCCAACGAAGAGCTAGCCGGTCCTCCCCACATCGATCCGCCAGCGCCTGGTCCCGGGTCTCAGCCTGAAACCCAGCCAGACCCCACGCTCACCACCCAGCCCGTATCCGCTGCCGAGCGCATCTCCTCTATCGACCTCCTGCGCGGCTTCTCGCTCATGGGCATCCTGGTGATGAACATCACCGACTTCGCCCTGCCCGGCTTCGATTACGCCTACCCGCTCGCCACCGTGAAGCCCGTCTTCAATGGCCCGCACTGGCACCTCAACACGGCCGTTTGGGTCCTCCGCTGGATGCTCGCCGAAGGCAAAATGCGAGCCCTCTTCAGCATGCTCTTCGGCGCTGGAGTCATCCTGCTCACCGCCCGCGCGCAGGAGCGTGGCGCCGGCATCCGCGCCGCTGACATCTACACCCGCCGCAACATGTGGCTCGTGCTCTTCGGCATGCTCCACTGCTATCTCATCTGGAACGGCGACATCCTGTACCTCTACGGAGTCTCCGCGCTCATCTTCCTCTTCCCGTTCCGCAATCTCAAGCCAAAAACGCTTCTTTGGACCGCCGGCATCGTCCTGCTGCTCAACACCCTCGGCGTTCAGATGGGCCAAACCTTCGGCAACATCGCCGCCAAAAAAAGCGCCGACAAGGTCAGCGCGCTCCTCGCCCAGCACAAGCCCATCACCGAAGACCAGGCCGCCACGCTCAAGAGCTGGCACGACGCCCAGAACTCCTGGCGTCCCGACGACAAGAAGCTCTACAAGACCATCCACGCCCACCAGCACGGTTGGCTCTCTCAGGGTGCCGACGCCAAGGACGCCTTCCAGGGCGAAACCATGGGAGCCTACCTCGGCTGGGGAGACTGGTTCGGCCTCATGCTCCTCGGCATGGCCCTCTATCGCATGGGCTTCTTCTCGCTCAAGTGCTCCACCCGTACCTACGTCCTCACCGCTATCATCGGCCTCGGCATCTCGTGGTCGCTCACGCTCTGGGGATGCTTCTACTCCATCCGCCACGGCTTCGACATCATCTCCACCGCCGTCGTCCTGCAGTGGCCTTACGACATCACCCGCGTCTCCGGCGCGCTTGGCAACGCCGCCGTCCTGCTCCTCCTCATGCGGGCCGGCCTCTTCCGCTGGCTGCTCGCGCGTGTCGCCGCCGTCGGCCAGATGGCCCTCAGCAACTACATCCTTACCAGCCTCTGCATGAAGACCGCTTTCGTCTGGGGTCCGTGGCATCTCTACGGCTACGTCGAGTACTACAAGCTCTACTACGCTGTCGCCGCCATGTGGATTACCAACATGGTCTTCTCCACAATCTGGCTGCGTTTCTTCCGCTTCGGTCCCATCGAGTGGTGCTGGCGCTCGCTCACCTACTGGAAGCGCCAGCCCATGCGCCTGGCCGATCCCCTGCCAGCCGCCCTGCCCGAGCCAGCCATCGTCTCGGCCTGATCGCACTCACCACCGCCGCCGCATAACTCGCCAGCACACCGCCGCCATCGGCAGGCTGGCGACACCGCCGTCGCGTACCTTGGCGCCCGTTGCGTCAAAGCTCTCTTCCACAACGCCGCAAAGCCGGCTCGGTGATGTACCCTCTAGGCTCACACAGCCTAAGGAGTCCCGGATGAAAGCAGCCGTCGTCACTGCCGCGGGCAAAACACCTATCTACGCCGACTTCAACGATCCCGATCCCAAACAACTCCAGCAAGACGAGCAGATCGTCCAGGTCCGCGCCGCCGCGCTCAGCAACCTCACTCGCGGCCGAGCCTCCGGCTCGCACTACAGCTCCACCGGCATCTTCCCCGCCGTCGCCGGCACAGACGGCGTAGGCCTCACGCCCGACGGCGGGCGAGTTTACTTCGCCATGCCCGAAGCCCCCTTCGGCACCCTCGCCGAGCTCTGCCCCATCAACGCCCGCCGCTGCATCCCCATCCCCGACACCCTCGACGACATCACCGCCGCCGCCATCGCCAACCCGGGCATGTCCGCCTGGGCCAGCCTCGTCGAGCGAGCCCATCTCGTCCCCGGCGAAACTGTCATGATCAACGGCGGCACCAGCACTTCCGGCCGCATCGCCATCCAGCTGGCCAGGCATCTCGGAGCCGCAAAGATCATCGCCACGGGCCGCAACGCACAGGAACTCGATCAGCTTAAGCCGCTGGGCGCCGACATCGTCATCCCCTTCGCCCTCGATCCTGCCAATCCGTCAGGCGCAGCCGACTACCAGCAGGCCCTCGAGCAGACCTTCTCCGAAGGCATCGACGTCGTCGTCGACTACCTCTGGGGAGAAAGCGCCAGAACCTCCATCGCCGCTCTCGCAGCCACGGTAGAGGAAAAGCCGGTCCGCTTCGTCCAGGTAGGCTCCGCCAGCGGCCAGCCCTCCATCGACTTTCCCGCCGCCGCACTCCGTTCCGCCCCCATCACGCTCATGGGCAGCGGCATCGGCAGCGTCAGCCGCAAAGCCCTCGTCCAGTCCATCGCCCACATCTTCTCGTCCGTCGAACCCGCCGGCCTCAGGATCGACGCCCGCGCCGTCCCACTCTCGCAGGTAGAAGAAGTTTGGGAAAAAGCCTCAGGCAAGCCCCGCGTCGTCTTCACCATCGGCTGATTTGATTACGGATGGACCGATAGCCAGGAGCCATCGGTGCTCCACGAGCGCCTCGCTTCTTGACACGATTTACAACGCCGTTTACTTTCCCCTTGAGTCCCCCCAAAAATTCAGGAGCAAACATGGCAGAGAAACTTTCCGACCATCAAAAGGCAGCGCTGGATTTCGTCGAGTTCAAAAAGGCGAACCACGGCCATATCGGGGAGATCAATCAGGTCCACAGCGCCAGCCAGATCCCCGCCATCCAGATGGCCGCCCAGCAAATCCCTGCCGTTCAGATGTCTGCCCAGCAGGCCGACCAGAACGCGTACCAGAACGTGTCCCAGCAGGCCGCGCAGGCGAACGTGTCCGCCAATGCGCAGCAAGCAAAGGTCGCGGTGCAGCACCAGGCTCTCGCCGCGGCGCACGAACGGGCCCTCGCCAATGCACACGCCGCCGCGCACATGCTCAACGACCAGCAACTCGCAGCCGCAAACGCGCATGCCGTCCAGAACCGCGCAATCGCCGTGCCGCAGGCCGCGCATGTCGTCGCCGTTCAGGCCGCTCCCGCAGTCGCCGCTCCCGCTTTTGCAGTCGTTGCTGCCCCCGCAGTCAACGTCGCTCCCGCCGTCGCTGAAAACGTCGTCGCAGGCAATGCCGCTCATGCCGCAGCCGGGGCCAACGCAGCAGCCGCGGCCGCGAGAGTCGCAGCCGCCAATGCCGCTCCCGAAGCCCGCATCGTTGCCGAAAACGTAGCTGGTGGCCAGGTACGCAAAGAGTTCGCCGCCAGCCCCAGCATGCCTGCATCCGCCGCAGGAGTCTCCCTGCCTAACCTCGTCAGCCTCCGCGAAAGCCTGCGGTGATCGAAACCCGCGCCGCAGTCATACCCAACGGTCCCGCATGAAGCATCTTCCCCTCTTCGACATCGCCGGCGCGCTCGTCTTCGCCGTCTGGCTCGTGCTGTCCGTTTTCAACCAGCTCAAGGTCTCCCTCAACGACCGCGTCCGTCGGTGGGACGTTGGCCACCTCGTTCCGCGCTGGACCTTCTTCGCTCCCAACCCCGGCACCGCCGACTACCATCTCGTGTACCGCGACTTCGACGCCGCCAGCCAGCCATGCTCCTCCTGGCACGAAGTCCGCATGCCCCTGCGCTCTCGCCTCTCCCTCATCTGGAACCCGCAAAAGCGCGCCCGCAAGGTCCTCGTTGATATGGCCCAATCGCTCTCGTCGCTCGCCGTCGACAACAACGACGCGGCCACCTTCTCCATCCCGTACCTCGCGCTGCTTCAGCGAACGCTCAATTACGGCCAGCCCGCCGCCAATGCCCACGCTCGCCAGTTTGGCATCGCGCAAACCTACGGCCCTGAGCAAGATAGCGAACCCGTCCTCCTCTATCGCTCCGCCACCCACCCGTTCCATTCCGCACCTTCCGCTATCACCGCACCCGCTCCGCATCTCGCCACGCCGGAGCCCGCGCTATGAACCTTACGCACGACTTCGCCGTCCTCATCGCGCGCTATCTCATCGCGCTCACCGTCCTCATCTCTTCGCTCGAACTTCTCGCTGCCCGCTCGCTCTTCGCCGCTGAAGGCCTGCTTGGCTGGCCCTTGCTCGTCACCGCGCATCGCCGTCGCAGCCCGCCCATCGAAGGCATCCGCAACAGCCTCTTGTCTGCCCGCGGACTTTCCTTTCTGCACGCGCTCGGTGGCCTCATCGCAGTCATCCTCTTCATCCCCTCACTCCCGCGCCACCTCACCGGCTGCCTCTACCTCGCTCTGCTCGCGCTCCATTTCCTCCACTCCTACCGCAGCACTTTCGGCGGCGATGGCTCCGACCAAATGTCCAACATCGTCCTCGCAGGCCTCGCCTTCGATGCCTTCGCTACCGGTACCGGTCCTCTCCGCGACGCCGGGCTCTGGTTCATCGCCATCCAGTGCGCCATGTCCTACTGCGTCGCCGGAATCGCCAAGGCTGTCTCACCCATCTGGCGTTCCGGGCGTGCTCCGCGCGAAATCCTGCGCTCCTCCACCTACGGCTCCGCCACAGGCCTCGCCATCATGGAAAGCCTTCCCGCCGGCTCCAGACTCGTCGCATGGGCCACCATCCTCGTCGAATGTCTTTTCCCGCTCGTGCTCTTTGCTCCGCTACCCGTAGTCCTCTTCTTTCTCGGCATGGGTATCCTCTTCCACCTGAGTAACTCGGCCTTCATGGGTCTCAATTCGTTTCTCACTGCGTTCGCGGCAGCGTACCCTGCCATTGTTTTGCTCAATCCCCACCTTCACTAAGCCCGAAACCCCTTGACAGCTTCACAGTACAAGTGAACTGATTGCTTCCGAGATGAGCGTTTCTCGTTACCGATGACCGCCGGTTTCGCTCCAAGAACAGGCAGGTGGCGCAGGTCGGGGCAACAAAGAAGGGGGAAATCGAAACTCCTGCGCTGCTGAAAAACTTAGATCGGCGAGGGCTGCTATCTCATGGCATAATCGCCCAAATCCACAAAATACAGTGTTCTGTTGTTCCTCCGGGAGACGAAGCTCGATGATGAAAAACCTCATGCTGGCTGCTGCCGTATGCCTATGCGCGCTTCCCCCACAGACTCTTAAGGCTTGCGCGCAAACTTCCACGGAAGACACGGCCGCTGTTCAGTCACGGATCGATGCGGAGGACCTTGCAGTCGGAAAGGCAATTGGTACCCGCAACCTCGCCGTCCTTGAAAAACTCTGGTCTCCGGTAATGATGGTCAACAGTCCCGCCAACCAGATCGTGAGCCGGGATCAGGTCATCGAATCCACCTTTCACGGAGGGCTGAACTATACGAGCCTGAAGGGCACCACGGAGTACTTCACCGTCATCAATGGCGTCGCGATCAAGATGATGCATGAAGATGTCGTCATGGCCGATGGCCCGATGGCCGGCAAACACGTGGTTCGCCGCGCAACGAACGTTCTTCAGCGCTTCGGGGACGATTGGCTTCTGATTGCCCGTCAAGCCACCTACGTTGGCTTTGACGGTGCCATTCTTCGAGGCCCCGTAATCACAACCTACTCTGCCCCGCCTGAAACACCGGAAACGACCGCAATCCACGCCCAAATCGAAGCCAACAATCACGCGGTCGGTCACGCCATCATCACGTCAGACTTCGCTGCGCTCCAGAAGCTTTGGTCGCCCAGCATGGTGGTCAATAGCCCTGGCAACAACATCCTCACGCGCGAGCAGGTCTTCACCGCAATGCGCGAGGACAAGTTGAGATACACGAGCTCCAAAGCAGTTCCCGAAGCGTTCTTCGTCTCCGGCAACCTCGCGATTGAAATGGGCCACGACGACATTGTGATGGCCAATGGCCCAATGGCCGGCAAGCCTCTTACTAGGCGATTTACCAATGTTTGGGAGAAGACGAAGGACAACTGGGTACAGATCGCCCGTCAGGCAACGTATGTCGGCATTGACGGCGGGGCTGTCTACGGCCACCCGGACTCCAGCTTGAAACAATGACGTCGCCGGTATCTCTCACAACTCGGCTTCTCGTCACCTGACGGAAAGAGACTTGCCCCGTCACGCCCGCTTCTCCGCCACATCGCAAAGCCCCTGCACCCGCTTGTCCCGAGCTGGTCCAGCCTGGTAATAGAACACCGCGAACAGCTCATGACGCCGCTGCGTCTCGGTCAGGTTCTTCCACCCGGCCCGAGCCTTCGACCTCTGCCGGAACGCAGCTTCCACGATCGGCGGCAGCTCGCGCTCGCCCTCCATGGTCAGCATCAGCCGCTCGGCCATCTGCTCCGCGCGACGCATCTGGGCGTCCTCGCTCTTCACGCCCAGCACCCACTTCCCGATCTCTCGCCGGGCACACTGCGTCATGCTGTCGTAGAACTCCCGCAGGCCGTCTTCCCCATCCAGCAGTGCGGCTAGCGCATCCGGCAACTCCGCCTCACGTTCTTCCAGGTCAGGAAGGAGCCGAAACTCCGCCATCTCCCCCAACGAAACCCCGCCGCCCCGCTGCATCGCCCGGTTCACCAGCAGAAAGAACTCGCCTTCCCGGCCCGCCACCGGAAACAGCGACGTCCGAAACGCAAACCCGTTCACCTCACCCCGAACCCGCAGCCGAACCATCGTCGGCCACACATTTGAAGGCACAAACGGTATGCGGGCAATCGTCCACCCCAGCGAGTGACTGTCCTTCTCCAGCACCGCCCGAAACATCTGCGGCTTCCCTTTCGCCTTTCCAGCCATGTCAAGCCCCCAACTGACCTAAGCCCCACAATCCGAAGACTTTCTTTCTTGCATGATTATTCTCACGGCTCACTACAATAGAAGCAGGTGATTTTCCTTCTGCGTACTCCCTTCAACGGCACCGGTGTACGGAGGTCCGCCCCTAACCGGCCTGTTTTGAAGATTTTGCGCAACAAAGTACGGGGAGGAGTCTGCTGGCGATGCCGCTGACCGCACCCCGCGTCTTCCTCTCCGCCGGCGAAGCCTCCGGCGACGCCTATGGCGCAGCTCTCATCGCCACGCTCCGCCAAACCCTCCCGCAGGCCACCTTCACTGGCCTCGGAGGACAGGCAATGCAGGCCGCTGGCCAGCAGCGAGTCGTCCGTGCCGAAGACGTGGCCGTGATGGGCGTCACCGAGATCCTCCGCCACATCCCGAGGATCCTCGCCAGTTATCGCCGCCTGGTCCGCAGTATCAAGGAAACCCGCCCGGACGTCGCCGTGCTGATCGACTTCCCCGACGTCAACTTCCGCCTCGCCAAGCACCTCAAGCGCGCCGGAGTTCCCGTCATCTGGTTCGTCAGCCCGCAGCTCTGGGCTTGGAAGCGCAGCCGCCTCCGCTGGGTCCAGTCCCGCGTCGACCGTATGCTCGTCATCTTCCCCTTCGAGGAGACGTTCTACCGCGAGCGCGGCGTTGACGCCACCTTCGTCGGCCATCCGCTTGCCGAGCTTCCGCCCATCGAGTCCACCCGCGAGCAGTACGCCGCCCGCCACGACCTCGACCCCAACCGCACCTGGATCGCCCTGCTCCCCGGCAGCCGCTGGGCCGAGATCCGCGCCAACCTCCCCGCCCTCCACGAGCTCGCCATGAGCGACCTCATCGCCTCCGCCTCCCGCCAGACCACCTTCGACGGCACAGGAGTCCACGCCCCCAGGGACCCCTCCGCCCAAACCCGCTATGAATTTCTGCTTCCTGTCGCCCGCACCATCCGCGAGGCCGACCTCCGCGCCTTCCTTGCCGAGCTCAACCGCGACCACCTCAAGTACTTCGGCCCCGAAGCCGCCTCGCTCCGCCTCACCCTCGTGTCCGACGCCCGCGAAGCCCTCCACCACGCCCGAGCCTCAATAGTAGCCAGCGGTACCGCTACCGTCCTCGCCGCGATAGCTGGCAACCCCTTTGTGGTCGTCTACCGCGTCTCCGCCCTCACCTTCGCCCTGGCCCGCCGCCTCGTCCGCTACCCGGACGAGTTCCCGGACATGGCCGACTCCGCCGGCCACCAGCCCATCGCCATGCCCAACCTCATCGCGGGCCGCCGCATCGTTCCCGAACTCCTCCAGGACCGCTTCACCGCCGAGAACGTAGCCGCAACCCTGGCCCCGCTACTCCCCGACACCCCCGAGCGAGCCGCCCAGATCGCCGCCCTAGCCGAAGTCCGCCACCTGCTACAGCCCGCCGGGAGGGCGCCTACTGCAATCGGCCAAGTCGCCGAAGCCGTCCTGCGAGCGCTTCAGCAGATCGAAGAACCTGCGCAGACGATGTAAGTCCAAGCATGGCGAAAACGCGTCTAAGAGATAGAGTTTTCATTGCAGACTTTTCAGGCGCCGCCCAGTTCTTCATTCGCGCCCAGGGGACCATCAGCCGCATGTTCAGCTTCCGCCGCCTAACAAACGTAATCGCCGCAGCCTCTCTTCTGCTGACCTCCGCCGCCGCGCACGCTGCGCTGCCCATTCGCCCCCAGATCAACATCACGGGCTACGTCATTCACGCAGACCTCGACCCCGCCTCCGGCCGTCTCAGCGCCTCCGCCGCCGTCACCTTCACCACGGTGGAAGACATCACCTCCGCCACCTTCGGCCTCAATAACGCTCTCCAGGTTACGTCCCTCACCGACACCGCCAACGTCCCACTCACCTCCGAGCGCAACGCCGCAGACTCCACTATCCGTGTTTCGCTCGCCACGCCCATGCCGAAAGGCACCACAGCGACCTGGAACTTCACCTACGCTGGCGCCCCCACTGCCGACACCAGCCCGGTGGAGGGCATCAAGTTCGTTCAGGTCGCTGACCCGATCAGCGTTCTGCTCTACCCCGGCCGCTGGTTTCCGATGACCGGCCTCTACACAGACCGCTTCACCGCCGAGATCCACGTCACCCTGCCCACCGGCGAGCGCGCCGTTGGCAGCGGCTTTCAGGGTGAAAAGCCTGCGGGAGCCGGTCGTGTGGAAGACACCTTCATCTGGACCCGCACAGGCTTTCCCGGCACCATCGTCGCCGGCAAGTTCCTCCAGCCGATCACCGCACCCGGCGCGCCGAACGTCCGGGTCTTCACCACCGACGCTAATAAGGACCGAGCCCAGGGCTTTGCCTCCACTGTGGCTCGTGAGTTTGAGTGGATGAGCAGCCAGTTCGGCTCTGCCGAAAGCGGTCGACTCGATGTCGTGGAACTCCCGACAGACTCCGTTGCCGCAACCTGGGCCCCGGGCGTGGTCGCCATCAGCCCCACCCACGGCACCATGCGCCTGTTTGCTAACACCGTCGCGCATCAGTGGTGGGGCTCTGCCGTATCGCCAGCCACGCTTAATGACGCCTGGATCACCTTCGGCATGAGCCGTTACGCCGAACTCATGTACCTCGAAGACCAGAACGGCAAGACTGCCTTCCAAACCGCCATCACGGACACGCAGGCCGAAGCGCTTTCCTACGACACCGATCCGCTCACCACGGTCGGCCGCCTCGACCCGTTCTCGCCGCAATTCCAGAATGAGACTCTCGGTAAGGGCGCCATGGTCTTCCATATGCTCCGCTGGGAGATGGGAGATACAGCCTTCGGCAACTTCCTGCGGGGTCTGCTCGAGCAATA
The DNA here is from genome assembly GCA_965198545.1 of Granulicella sp. Taxonomy (GTDB): domain Bacteria; phylum Acidobacteriota; class Terriglobia; order Terriglobales; family Acidobacteriaceae; genus Granulicella. Next base: position 182,382 of record CBDAPS010000015.1, read on the forward strand.
CACAGACAAGCCCATCCGGACCGCCAATGTCCAGAGCGTTGCCGAGGCCAAGTCCGAACTGCAGTTAACACCGTTCTTCTCACAGTGGCTTGACGGCACCGGCGCACCCGAGTTTGGCGACACCTTCTCCGTCTTCCGCCTTGGCAGCGGCAAGGGCTTCCGCACCGTGGGCGATGTTACACAGGATCTCGACCTCTTTAAGATGCCTGTCGAACTTCGCGTCGAAACCGAAGGCAAGACAGAAGAGCGCCGTGTGGACCTGTCAGGAACACAGTCCGGCTACTCCATCGAAACCTTCGGTCGCCCCCGTCGAATCACCATCGACCCTGATAACTGGCTGCTCAAGTCGACGCCGGATCTTGCCGTTCGTGTGGCCGTCCTTCGAGGACAACAGGACGTTGCGCAGGGCGACCTCATCGGCGCCATTGGGGAGTATCAGAAAGCACTCGACTCCAACCGCGGCAGTTCCCTCGCGAACTATCGTCTTGCCGAGATCTTCATGATGCAGAAGAACTACCAATCCGCCGCAAATAGCTTCCGAGACGCGCTTCGCGGCGATGGTGACCCGAAGTGGACAGAGGTCTGGTGCCACATCAACCTCGGCAAGATCTTTGACATCACCGGCCAACGCGAGCGTGCTGTGAACGAGTATCGACTCGCCGTGCAAACCAACGACAACACGCAGGGAGCCATCAACGAAGCCCGCGCCCTGATGCAGAAGCCGTTCCAGCGCGACCAGGACGGATTGTAGGCCGCGTTAGTATGCCTGCGCCAGATCGGGATGACGCTGCTCTGCTTTCGGCATCGCCAGATACTGGTGAATGAACGCAATCGACATGCTGCCCTCACCAACGCCGCTGGATACGCGCTTAATGGAACCGTGCCGTACATCTCCTACCGCAAAGACGCCCGGCAGGCTCGTCTCCAGCGGGAAAGGTTCCCGCTCCATAGGCCAGGTTTGCAAATCTCGGCCGGTGCAAATGTAACCGTGCTCGTCGCACTCAAGCTCGTGAGGTAACCAGCCCGTGCTGGCATCGGCGCCGATCATGAGGAACAGAGCGTCTGCATCCCACGTTTCGAAGCGCTCATCTTCGCCCGGCGGACGTTGCCGCACCCGGATGCGCTCCAGGTGATCTTCACCTTCGGCAGCGAGCACCTCGGTATACGGCACCACTTCCACGTTGCACTTCTGGTCGAGTTGCTGGATCAGGTAGGTCGACATCGTTAGCGTCAGACCCTTGCCACGCACCAGCACTTTCACCTCTGCGGCGTAGTTGGCGAAAAACACGGCGGCCTGTCCCGCGGAGTTCCCACCGCCGACCAGATACACCTTCTTGCCTATGACGCCGTTAGCCTCCGTGCGCCCAGCGCCGTACAGCACGCCGCGTCCGTGCAGTCGATCAATCCCTTCCACCTGCAGACGTCGCCACTCTACGCCGGTCGCGAGGACGACGACGTCCGAGGTCACACGCTCGCCGCCATCCAGTTCGACACAGTAGCCCTTCAGCACCGGATATACAGAGCTCACCGAGCGCGTCATGGCGATCTGCGCACCAAAGTTTCCAGCCTGCTGCAACGCGCGCCCGCTCAGGTCGTCGCCGGAGATTCCATGCGGAAAGCCGAGATAGTTCTCGATGCGCGACGAAGTGCCCGCCTGGCCGCCGGCGGCCGAGCGCTCCACCATCAACACTTTCAGGCCCTCGGAGGCACCGTACACGCCGGCGGCCATCCCGGCCGGTCCAGCGCCGACGATCACCACGTCGTAGTGCCCGTCTCTGGGCGCGGTCTGCAGGTTCAGCGCTTCCGCTACTTGCCGCACAGTCGGCCCGTGCAGGCATTTCTGGTGATCCACCACAACGGCGGGCCCTTCGATCTCTCCAGACATGCAGGTGGGCACACGCTCGGGCTCGCGGTCACGGTCTACCCACTCGTACGGAATTCGGTTTCCTGCGAGGAACGTCCGGATATCGCGGCAGTCGGTATCGTACTGGCTGCCCACGATCAGCACCCGTGCTGTCGGGGTTTCGGCCGCATACTGCTGCGCGCGCATCAGGCGGCTGTTCAGCGTCTGAAGAATCAGCGCACTGCACTGCGCTGAGTCGCGGATCAATTCATGCAGTTGCTGCTTATCGAAGCGGATCACTCGCGCCTCGGTCACAGCCCTTACCGAAGCGAATGCCGGAGCGCCCAGCAGGATCGGGACTTCGCCGAAGAACTCGCCGGCCTTGTAGTGATACAGGTTCTGCTCACGCCCCACGATGTCCTTGAACAGGGCCAGTTCACCTTCCAGCAGCACGAAGAACCAGGGCGTCTCACCTTCACGAATCAGCCATTCTCCAGGCTGAACCTGCACATCCGCGGCCTTGCTCGCCAGCCGCTGCCGCTCCGCCTCCGTCAAGCAGGAGAAGATGCTGATGCTCCCAAGAATCTCAGCCGTAACCATGGCTTGATTGTCGCACCGGCGTCAATGCTCGATCCGGCAGGACAGCATGTCACGAACGAGAGTTGCCTCAGATGAAGGAAGCTAGTGCACCGCGCTCTTCGGGCGAGAAAGCGCTTTGGTGGAGCTGAGCGGGATCGAACCGCTGACCTCCTCGTTGCGAACGAGGCGCTCTCCCAGCTGAGCTACAGCCCCACACCGCAGATCCGCACGCCTCGTTCCCGACGCACACAGGACTCTGCCACGTCCGTCAGTTTAGCAGAGATTCGCTCCCGGACAAACAATGCTCTCTGCCGTGCGTCACACGCTGTGGAACCGTTGCCGCAGCGTAACGTATGGGTTGATAGCCCGCTTCGGCCGGCCAGGAGAGAACGTAGCGATGACGCCCCAAGAACAGCAACTGATTGACGAACTCGTCGAACGCATTCGCACCACGAACGTGCAGGACAAGGACGTTGCTGCTGAGCAGCACCTTCAGCAAGGACTCTCCAGCACCCCCGATGCGCTCTACATCCTCGCGCAGACCGTGATCGTCCAGAAGTACGGCTTGGAGCAAGCGCAACAACGCCTCCAGTCTCAACAGTCCGAACTCGATTCACTCCGCGAGCAGGCTTCGCAAGCGCAGTCTCAGGCGGCCAAGCCTTCCGGCGGCAGCTTCCTCAGCCATATTTTTGGAGGAGACTCTCAGCAGAACCAGCAGCCCGCGCCACCCCAGCAACAGGGCTGGCAGCAGGTGAGCGGTCCTGCGTATGGGCAGCCGAACTATCCGCCTCCGGGCTATGGGCAGCAGGGCTACCCGCCACCCAGCTACCAGCCTGCATACGGGCAGCCGGGATATGGCCAGCCTTCCGGCGGTGGCGGAGGCTTCCTCCGTGGCGCCATGCAGACGGCTGCCGGAGTGGCTGCGGGAGCCGTGGCGTTTGAAGGCATCGAGTCGCTCTTCCATGGCTTTGGCGGTGGTGGCGGCTTCGGTGGTCGCGGCTTCGAGGGCGATCGGCCCTCCGAAACGATCATCAATAACTACAACGATGACGGCGGTGGCCACGAGCGTGATCGTGACGATCGTGGAGATCGCGATGGCCGCGACGACTCCAGCTTCTACAATCCGAACGACGATGCCAGCCGTGGCGGAGAAGCTCACGGGTTCGCTGACAGCAACCAGAACGACAACGGCAGTGACGACACGAGCGACGACAACAGCTCCGATGACAGTAACGACTTCGACTCTGGCGGCGACAACAGCGATTACAGTGGCGGAGACGACGGCAACTAAGAAAGATGCAGGCATCCGGAGAGCGGAGGGGGCACCCCCCCCGCCGCCCTCCGCTAAAGTCCTCTAAAGACAGGGTTTACGCATCGCGTAGAGCGCAAAGTATTGCATTCGTTGAACTTATAAGCAAAGTATTCAAAATGCTAGAGTTAGCCCAGTTTGCCGAGATGCTCGCAGCTACAACCTAGTACGTCAGCAAGTGCTCTCTCTTCATTCTAAAAAACCAGAAGAATAAACGTGCAAATGTTTTCGAGCGGCGAACCCTCGTACCTTGTGGCACTTACGGCGATCCTCCGGCGCGGCTGGGCTTGACAGGATTGCGGAGCAACCTAGGTCTTTGCGGTCTGGCCCTTCAGGCCGAGTTCCAGCATTGCCATCTGGAGGTCTTTCCAGGCCTCGCCCTTCTGGCGTGGATCGCGCAGAAGAAATGCGGGGTGGTAGGTGACGAGCACCTTCGACCCACGGCTCGCGTGCCAGCGTCCGCGCAGCGAGCTAAGCGACTGCCGCACACCAAGCAGGTAGGTCGCTGCCGTGGAACCCAGCGCCACGATCACCTGAGGACGGACAATGTCGATCTGCTTCACAAGGAACTGCGAACAAGTGGTAGCTTCCACGAACTCCGGGGTGCGGTTTCCCGGAGGCCGGCACTTCACGATGTTCGCGATGTAGACTTCTTCGCGCTTGACGCCCATGGCCGAGATCATGTTGTTCAACAACTGCCCGGCTTTGCCCACGAATGGCAAGCCGCTGGCGTCTTCATCGGCGCCGGGGCCCTCGCCCACAAACATCAGACGAGCGTTCGGGTCGCCATCGGCAAACACGATGTTGTGCCGGCCCGCATAGGCCAGCGGACAGCGGGTGCAGTCGCCGATTTCGGCGCGGACGGTGGCCAAAGCGGCGGGGCGATCGGCCGGGGCAACAATCTGCACCGGTATAGGCGCCAGTTGATCGAACGCGACAGGCTTCGGCATAGGCGCGGCAAGCTCCTGTGGAAGCCCGGGTGTGGCGGGCTCGATATCGAAGTAGTTTCTGGATTCGGATGGAGGCACGGCTATCGCCGCAGGACGCGCAATCAGAGGCGCAGCGGTCCTCACAGCGTTTGGCGGGGACGGTGCCGGGGAACGCGCCGGCGCAGAAACCGATGCCTTGCCGGGGACGGTAGAGGTATTCGGCGCGGCGGGAGTACGTGCAGCGCCCGGATGCGCAGCCAAAGCCGCTGGCCGTCCCGCGGGCAGACTCGTCCGCCTGGTGGCTTCTTCTAGCAACGCATCGCGAACCGCTTCCGGGAGAACCGTTTGCGGGTCCGGGCGCAGGTACAGGTCGTAGACGCCAAGGTCGCGCAGGTACTGCACGTACGCCTGGATCTGTTCCGCCGCCGCGCTCGCTGCCCTGGCTTCCATTCCATCGTTAGGATACCTGCCGGCACCGGAGCGCCTGCTGGAAATCCTGCTTTACGGCGGAAGCGAGATGAGAGCTTAGGGGGCCGGCGGCGCGCTGACGACTGGCTTCCTTGCGACGAGACTGTAGGTCACCCGTCCGCTCATGACCTCATCCTGCGCCACGCGGCAGGCCTTCATACTTTTGGAGACGCCGAGTGCCGGAGCTCCTGATTGCAACTGACGCGCACGCCGTGCCGCGCCCTTCACGAGGGTGTACTTGTTATGCAGAGAAACATTCCCGATCAAGGGACGAACCTCCTGCTTCAGATTGGCTGGTGCTGTGGGGTGTTGGCTCTATGCTAACGCCAAAAACGCCCGGAACGCCGTCGCCGCTCTGAATAGTGGGCGAACCTTCGCGTTCGTATCATCATTTCGCGAATTTCTTCTCGGCAGACAAGGACGGAAGAAAGGGGATGGTTAGTGCGACAGATCGGCTTCCGCCTGCTCAAAGCAGGCCAGCGCCGACTGCAGACGCGCAGAAGGGACATCCGTCCGGCAGTGCGCGGCCAGTGTGGCGGCGTCGCCACCCTCGCCACGTTCACAAAGCACCACGGCGCGCATCTCCGCGGCCGCCAGGTCGAGTTGATCGTTGACCAGCGCGTACTTGTACTCCGCCACCATTTGCAGCTCATGGCGAGCCTGCGAAAGCCTGCGTTCGATGATGCTTTCCTGCGTCATTCCCTCGGCCTGGCTGCGGTTGCGAAGCCGCATTTCGAGCACCTTCGGGCTGGGCGGCAGGATGAAGATCGGCACGGCGTTCGGCATCTTCTTCATCACCTGTAAGGCGCCCTGCACATCGATATCGAGCAGCAGATCCTTGCCTTGGACACGCGCGTGCTCCAGCACCGAGAGCGCCGTGCCATAGTAGTTGCCGAACACTTCAGCCCACTCGAGGAATTCATCCGCGGCGATCATGCGCTCGAACTGCGCGCGCGTGGTGAAGTGGTACTCGCGGCCGTCTTCCTCCGAGCCGCGCGGTTCACGTGTGGTGTACGACACGGAAAAGTCCAGCCCTTCCACAAGCCGCCGAACCTCGCCCACCAGAGTCGACTTTCCCGATCCACTTGGCGCCGAGATGATGAAAAGAATTCCTGCCATCGCCGCTTTGCTTTTCTCCTTTGCTGGCCTTTACAGGCTACGCGGTGCCTTCCACCCCAGCCAACTCCACCAGATCTTCGTCTTCTTCCACGGTTGGCTCCGCACCGAACTGCAGGTTGTAGAGACGGCAGTAGGTTCCCTTCAGCTCGATGAGATCGTCGTGCGTTCCCATCTCGGTAATCTTCCCAGCTTCCATCACGGCGATTTTGTCCGCACGGCGTACGGTTGAGAGCCGATGCGCGATGACGAGAACAGTTCGGTCCTGCATCAGGTTGGCCAGCGCAGCCTGTACGGCTGCTTCGCTCTCCGCATCCAGAGCCGAGGTTGCCTCGTCCAATACGAGAATTGGCGCGTCCTTCAGAATGGCTCGTGCAATCGCGAGGCGCTGCCGCTCTCCGCCCGAAAGCCTTGCTCCGCGCTCTCCGATGGGCGTGTCATACCCCTTCGGCAGCCGCTGAATGAAGTCATGGGCATACGCTGCTCTGGCCGCCGCTTCCACGCGCTCCATCGCCACATGCGGCTGCCCATACGCGATGTTGTTGCGCACCGTGTCATTAAAGAGCACGGTTTCCTGCGTGACCTTGCCGATCTGCTTGCGCAGGGACTCCAGCGTTAAATCGCGAACGTCGTGTCCGTCGATCAGGATGTGACCTCCGGTTACATCGAAGAAGCGCGGAAGCAGGTTGACGAGGGTCGATTTGCCGGCGCCGCTCGGCCCCACCAGAGCGACCACTTCCCCGCGTTTTACTGTCAGGAAAACGCCCCTGAGAACATCCGTCGATTGGCCGTCGCGTTCGTAGTGAAAGTTCACGTTCGCGAAATCCACACGGTTTTCAAACCCCTTCAACACTGTTGCCCGCTTCTTCTCGCGAACCTCATCCTGATCGTCGATGAAGCGAAAGATCTCGTCGCTCGCGCCCACCGCCTGCTGAAAGCTGTTCCAGAACACGGGCATCTTGCGCACCGGGTCATAGAGCATGATGGTGGCCGCGAGAAAGGTGATGAACGTGCCCGAAGTCCAGTAGCCGTGCAGGATGCGGTCACGCCCGAACATCAGCAGAAGCGCGATAGCCACAGCCCCCAGCGCGTCCATCAGCGGTGAAGAGATAGACTGCACAGCCACCGAGCGCATGTTCGCCGTGAGCAGCCGCTCTGCCGCGCGGCGGAAGCGATCCATCTCCCAGAGTTCCATGCCGAACGCCTTTACGATGCCGTTGCCGGTCACGGTCTCATGCACGATGTTCTGGATTTCGGCCAGCTTGTCCTGCCCGTGCCGCGTGGTGCGGCGTACATTGCGCCCGATGCGCCGGGCCGACGACACGATGACCGGCACAAATAGCAGCAACACCCAGGCCATCTTGCCGCCGACGAGGATGACCGCGGCGATCATGAAAATCAGCGTGAAGAACTGCTGGAGGAAGTCGCTCATGACAGGGGCCATGGCCGCCTGCACACGCTCCACGTCGTTGATCACTGTAGACGCTACCCTGCCCGTCGCATGCCGCTGAAAGAACGCGGTCGAGCGGCGAAGAAGCGAGTCGTAGAGGTCGTTGCGCAGATCGGTGATCATGCCGAAGCCGGCTTTGTTGGCCAGCACCGTGCCCGCGTAGTCGCAGGCCGACTTCAGGATCGCCGAGCCCACCAGCGCGATCGCCACCACGGTCCAGGCGTTGTGGAAGTGGTGCGGCAGCATCCATTGCAGGTTGACCTTGTGCGTGGAGTGCGGGATCGAAAACTCGAGAACCCGGTCCGGAGAGGTCGTGGGGCTAAGGACGTTGTCAATGATCGGCTTGATCAGCAGGATGCGGAAGGTGGCCATGGCGCCCACTACCACCATCGCCAACACCGAGACGATGGAGTAGAGCGTGTAGGGACGCAGGTAGCGCAGAAGCCTCCAGATACGCCTCATGCCCGCAGTGCCTCGCCGGAAACCGAACAATCCATCTTCGCCATTCTAGAGGGAATCGACGAGATTGAACTACCGGGGCATGTCCCGATGCGCCGCTTTCACGCGATACCCCGCCGTGTTCAGGCGCTTTTTCAGCTCCTCGGTGATCATCACGGAGCGGTGCTGCCCGCCCGTGCAGCCGATGCCTACCGTGAGGTAGCTCTTGCCTTCCTTGATGTAGTGCGGCAGCAGAAACGTCAGCAGGTCGGTCGTTTTGTCCAGGAACTCACCGGTTTGCGGGAAGTCCCGCACGTACTTCGCTACCTTGGGGTGCTTACCCGTCAGCTTGCGGAACTCCGGCACGAAGTGAGGATTGGGCAGGAAGCGCACATCGAAGACAAGGTCGGCGTCGGTCGGAACGCCGTTCTTGAAGCCGAAGCTCATCACGGAGATGGTCAGGTTCTGGGCTGTTTTGCCATCGCCGCCGCGCTCGAACTGGGCGTTGATGTGCGCCCGCAGCTCATGGACGTTGAACTTCGTGGTGTCCAGCAGAATGTCGGCGACGTTGCGAACCGGGTCCAGCCGCTTACGCTCGGCGCGAATAGATTCCAACACCGTCTCGCCGCGCCCCAGAGGATGCGGCCGCCGTGTTTCCGAGAAGCGACGCACGATAGCTTCCTCGCTGGCCTCCAGGAACACGACACGCGCCGGCAGCGTCTTGCGGACCTGCTTCAGGATGGCCGGGAAGCGATCGAGCCGGATGCCCTCGCGCACGTCAATGACCAGCGCCGCATGCGTGATCTCCGCGGAGCCCTTCACCAGCTCGGCGAACTGCGGAATCAACTCCAGTGGGAGATTGTCGACGGCGTAGTAGCCCAGATCCTCGAACGCCTTCAACGCCGAAGCCTTGCCCGAGCCTGACATTCCGGTGAGCACTACAAGCTCGCGTGCCGCGCCGTCCATGGGCGCCGGGTGTTCGGCTTTCTTCTTCTTTTTCGCTGCACGCTTGGTGGACATGGCTGCATCCTACACGGACTTGGCGTTGCACTTCGGTCTTGCCTGTTCGCCTGAGAAAAGCAGAGGCGCACCCGTTAAGGTGCGCCGCTTCCCCACTCCCGTCGTTGTTCGAGGCCGCTGACGCGTACGGGCGTTATGCCGCTGCCGCGTCCGGCTCTTCAATCGGCTTCGGGTGATCACGAACCGTATTGAACTTGTCCTTGTGCTTGATCGCCTGTTGCTCCACCTTCGCAAGGGCATCGTGCAGCGCCTGCTCCAGGGTTGCCGATTCGCTGCTGGCTACAATCTGTTCTCCCCGGCAGTTGATCGTGATTTCCGCGATCTTGCGGAACTTGTCTTCTTCCAGGATGACGTGCGCGATATTGCAGCGGTTAGCCACTTTCTCCACGCGCGCCAGTCCTGCTTCTGCCTGTGCCCTCAGCTTTGCCGTCACCTCTGTTTGACGGCCGGTGTACTCAACATTCATGGAACACTCCTTGCATTCGGGCCGCGGCTCTTTGTCCGCGGCATCAGGATTGAGATGCGCCTCATCGTACACGGCGTTGGTGGGTGGAGGGTATCTGCATTTCCTCGCGATATTTGGCCACCGTGCGCCGGTTGAGGTTGATGCCCTGCTGCTGAAGCTCCGCCGCGAGGACGTCGTCCGTCTTGGGCTTGCGGGGATCTTCGTCCTCGATCAGCTTTTTAACCCGCTTTTTCAGCAGCGGCAGCGGGAGTTCACCACCCTCGGGGCCGTTTACGCCTTCCGAGAAAAAGAAGCGCAACTCGTACACGCCCTGCGCCGTGTGGACATACTTATTGGCCACCGCGCGGCTGACCGTAGAGGCGTGAACGCCGATCTCCTCGGCCACTTCCTTGATCATCATCGGCTTCAGGCCGTCGACACCACGCTCCAGGAAGTCCTTCTGCCTCCGCACGATGGCTTCGCAGGTGCGCAGGATGGTGTTCTTGCGCTGCTCAATATTGCGGAGGAGCTGGATGGCTGACCGGTAGCGCTCCTTCACGTAGTCGCGAACCTCTCGCTCCGTGCCTTTTTCGCTCAGCATGCGGCGATAGCTGCTGCTGAGCCTGAGCGCGGGAAGGTCTTCCTCATTCATCACCACCACGTACTCGTCGTCGCGCTTGACGAAGGCCACGTCCGGTTCGATCAGCCGCGTCGTGTTCTCGCTGTAGCGCTGGCCCGGACGTGGGTCGAGCTGCCGGATCAGCTCGAAGGCGGAGGCCACTTCATCGGCGGAGCGGCGGCAAACACGGTTCAGCTCCCGCATGTCCTTTTTCTGCAGCAGAGGCAGATGGTCGGAAACGATCAGCCGCGCGGTCGATCGAATCTGCGCCTGTTCCTGGGTCTCGCCATCGTCTTCGGCCTGCTCTTCGATCGCCCGAAGCTGGAGCAGCAGGCACTCGCGGAGGTCGCGAGCTCCTATGCCGGCGGGATCGAGCTTTGCCACACAACGCCGAGCGGTTTGCACCGCTTTCAGCAGGCGAGCCTGTTCGGCGGCGTCCGCCTGCAGGCGATCCTGGACGGTAACCCCGGCCAGCATCGCGGCAAGCTCTTCATCGCTGGCGGTCAGGTAGCCGTCGTCATTCAGGCTGCCGATGACCAGCTCCGCCGCGGCCCGCACCTCGCGGCTCAGCGGCAGGGATCCGAGCTGCCAGAGAAGGTGATCGCTCAGGCGCTCGGGAGCGGCGAGAAAATGCTCGAAGCCTGGCTTTTCGTAATCTTCAAAGCTGCCGCCGGTCTTAAACCCGGGGTCGAGGAAGTCCTTGAAGTAGCTGCCAAAGTCGATCTCGTCGAAGGGGTCCTTCTCGGGACGGTCGTTCTCGGCGGCGACCTGCTCGGCGCTCCTCTCACGATCGCCTTCACGGCCGGCGCGCTCATCGAGGCTCTCGCTCCCGAACTCGATCTCCTCGAGCACGGGATTTTCGATCATTTCCTCGTTCAGCTTGTCCTTCAGCTCCAGCTTGTTCAGCGCGAGCACGCTGACCATCTGAACCAACCCTGGGGTGAGAACCTGGCGCTGGCCGAGCTTTACATTGAGGCGTGGCTGAAGCAACTACTATCCCTCGTGCCGGAACGAACCGTACTGATCGGGCGTGATTGCCCGTTCGCGAGCAATCCCTGGGCCAGTTTACGCTTACTCCGAAGAAAAGTTTGCGAAGTCACTGGTCGCTACATCTTGGCAAAGCGTAATCCGGCTTTGGTAACCAGCCAATCACACGAAGGTTCTTAGGGGGCTACATCGAGAAGCCTTCGCCCAGATAGACTCGCCGGACCTCGGGATCGCGTCCCAGCTCACCGGGACTTCCGGTCGCGAAAATCTTGCCTTCGGCGATGATGTAGGCCCGATCGGTCACGCTGAGGGTTTCGCGGACGTTGTGGTCGGTGATCAGCACACCGATTCCGCTGGATTTCAGGTCGAAGATGATCTGCTGGAGTTCCAGCACGGCGATCGGGTCGATCCCCGAAAACGGCTCGTCCAGCAGGATGAACGCCGGGCTGATCGCCAGGCAGCGGGCGATTTCGACCCGGCGCCGTTCTCCGCCCGAAAGCGCATAGCCTCGCGTCTTGCGAACGTGGCCCAGGTTAAGCTGCGAAATCAGCTTCTCCGTTGTCTGTCGCCGTTGCTCCCAGGTGATGTGCTGCGTTTCCAGCACCGCAAGGATGTTTTCCTCGACGCTCAGCTTGCGGAACACCGAGGGTTCCTGCGGCAGATAGCTGATCCGCTGCTCGCGCGCCCGCAGGTACATCGGCATGCGCGTGATGTCGTTGCCATCGGCCAGCACGCGGCCGGCGTCCGGCCGTACCAGGCCCACGATCATGTAGAAGCTGGTCGTCTTGCCTGCGCCGTTCGGCCCCAGCAGCCCGACGACTTCGCCCTGGCGAATCGTCAGATTCACGCCGCGTACTACGTGGCGTCCCCCATAGGATTTTGCGATTCCCTCTGTTTCCAGTGTTCGAATCATCGCGCTGTCCGGACTCCCGCCTTCTGGATTCCAAGCGCTGCGGCTGTGCCCCACCACTGCATCTCGTCTCTCATCGTTCCTGCTGCTTTACCACCACGTCGGTGTGCACGCGCCCACCGGTAGGATGCCCGCCGCTCCCATTAGACGTGCCCGCACTGTCCACGATCACGGATTTTTCTCCACTGCGGAACAGCAGTGCCGGACCCGTTACCAGGCCCTGCTCGGCGTTTGCCACGCGGGGAGGCTTTCCGGGCGTCCCGGTCAGAAGGTAGTTGCCATCTTTGGCCGTGTAGACCAGTTGCTCGCCCTCGCCCGCGCCACCCGGAGCGTCCAGCCTTACCGCACCGCTCAGAACCATGCGCTCCAGCGTCCCGCCGAACTCCGCCGGGCTGCCCAACTCGGTGGGCCTCTGCGGCTTTGCCGCGGGGGACGCCGGAGCCGCCGCCAGGAAGACCACCGCCTGCTGGGAACGAGCCTGCGTGCCGCCCTGCCGCATCTTCACGCCGCCGCTGCAAACCGCCTCGTGGCGCTCGCCGGAGTAATTCAGCGAAGGCGTCGTGACATGCACTGCCTCACCGGCGCCGCCACCAACCTGCTTCCTGCCACCCGTGGGCGCATCTTTTGAAATTCCCGAAAGTCCGTTTGAGGATCCATTTTTGCCCTGCGCCGCGGAGAACACTGCCTCCACCGTGCCGCCCTGGGCCGCCGGCCGCGCGAGCAGTGTCTGGCGCGCATCGTCCAGATACAGATTCGCCGCGGTGATCTGGCTGCCGGCCTGCCACATCCTCGCCGGATGGCCGTCCGTGCCGAAGAACTCCGCTGTCTGGGCAGCACGCATCAGCTTCGCCCGATCCGCCAACACATGCGTTGCATCGTGCCCCGCAGAGGCCACCGCCGCTTCTACTTCGCCCTGAGCCTCGGCGTTCCCGCTGCCCTGCTCCACCATGATTGTGTTCGCCATCAGGCTGATACCTTCCTGCTGATACGCCGCGCCGCCCGCCAGCGTCAACCTGTCCGATGATCCGTCGAAGGTCGCCTGCTCGCCATGCGCGAGTGACAACGCACCTTTCCGGCCTGGCTGCGTAGCCGCCTGGTTGTGGATGTGCACATGGCCGGTCTGCACCGCACTTTGAAGCTGCAACGCGCCAGCGGCAGCGCCCGGCCTCTTGTCCGTTGTCATCGCCACTTCCAGCCGGTCGGCAGTGCTTTGTTCGTCGGCCTCGTCGAGCCCCTTTTGTTCCAGTTGCGTATGGCCCTGCCCAATCAGGTGCTGCAACAACGCTTCCTTGCCCTTGCCTCCCGGTACCGTGGCAGTGGTAAAGGTCGCCAGCAGGTCGTCAGCGTTTACCTGTGTACTCACGATCCCGCTCGAAGCAGGCCCCGGCTTCGCCGCTTTCTCCGGAACCGCGTTCCCCGGAACCGCCTTCGCTGTCGCAAACGACTCCGACCTTGCCGACGCACGACCGGTGACGTGCATCTCCTGGAGAACGGACTCGGTGCCCTTGCCCACCGGCTGGAACATCGCCGTTAGCAGGTCGCCATGCATCTCGCGAGCCAATGCAGGCTGGCCCGGATGGAGCATGCTGCCTGCCAGCCCTACACCGCCCCTGGCCACCAGGGTCTTCAACGCACCCGTCGGCGCAAATGTCAGGTCAGCCTCGGCCGCAGTGCCATGCATCGGTTTGGCGTCTGTTCCGTCCAGCGTCACGCCCCCGCTGAGCACGGCCGTCTGTGGAGCATTCTGCGGCCCGAAGTCTGCCACCAGGTGAGCCGCCTGCACCCGACGCCCGGCGTTCTCAAGCACCACATTGCCGGTTGCATCGCCTTGCTGCACGGAGCCATCCGGCCGCAGATGCAACAGTGCGTGAGCCGCCCTGACCGACTCAGTGCCTGACGGCGTCGTCGTACTCCCCACTGGCTGCTGAATGTCGATTGTGTTTTCGTCGCGGTCAAGATCAGCCCGGCTGGCGCGCAACGTGGCGGGACGCCCATGCAGATCGCCGTTCATCACGACATCGGCCAGCAGGCGCAGCGTGTTTTCATTGGTGCCGAACTCCGCGCCCCGGGACACGCAGGTTATGCCCGCATACCGGAACTCCACGCGCTGGTCCGTGGCGGCCACTCCAAGCTTTTTCACGTACACCAGTCCGCTGGTCAGCACGTGGATCACGTCCTTGCCATGCTCGAAGTCCGGGGTTTGAGGAACCGGCTGCGGAACCGCGGGCGCAGGGAGCTTAGGTCCGCCCTTTGCAGCGTCAGGCGACTGGCGCTTCAGCGCGCCGGGAGCCTGGATGTCCATGTGGACTTCCCCGATCGCCTTTGCCACGCCTTCCTTCTCGTCGTACTCGAATTCATCGCCGGTCACACGGTCCACGCCGTTTGAGGTCTTGCTGTACAGCAGCATCGTTACGCCATGCAGCGTGTACTTCCCGTCGGAGATCGGGATGACCTTCTTCGCCCGGATGGTGAACAGGGTTCTGCCCTGAACCGTCTGCGACCACGTCACGTTGTCGCTGTCCCGCGAAATGTGGATGCCGTTCCTGGCCAGCAGCTCTTTCCACTTCCTGGCCGCCGCCCAGCGCCCGTAGCCCACCAGCCCCAGCAGGCCTGCCAGCAGCAGCACCAGCGCCGCCGCCAACCACCACCGAAGCTTCTCGACCGACACCTTCATCCACGCTGCCTACACTTCATCATCTCACTGGCCAGGTCCAGTCACTGCAATGGGCCTGTAAAGCTCGCATGCAGTCACGCTCTACAATTGCCCGATGGCTGATCAACTCTTTCTTAGCCTGTGGTTTCCCAACTTCAGGCTTGCAACTCTTCCTGCCGCCCTCAACAGTGTCCTTCGGCAGTTCGCCGTGATTGCGCGCGACGGCCAATCCAACAGCCAGCTCGGGCGCGTGGCCGCCGCCACCGTTTACCCCATTGACTGGACGGAGTCGCCCATCTACCAGCGCATCTACGTCAACGACGAGCGCGCGCAGACCACCGACGACACTGAGGGCTCCATCATCGAAAATGCCGTCGCCGAGGCCACCGAGCAGCTTCACGACGACACCGCCTACGAGTTCGAGATGCGCTGGATGCTGTGGACGCCTGAGCGCCCCGAGGCTGACGGAAGCTCCGCCGAGGCCGCCCTCTTCGACACCGCCTGGCGGCTGGAACCCGCCAAGGTCCGCATCACCGGCTTTGGCCCATCCTTCGACGCGGGCAGCTACGAGCAGAACGGCCACATCCGCGTGGACTTCGGCCTCGACACCCCGTGGGTGCTGGAGGATGAGGACATGGACGAGGAGACTGCCGATCGCATCCGCCAGAACGTAGAAAAACTCCTCGCCTTCACGCTGTCGGTGGAAAAGAACTGCGGCATTTCCAGCCGCCTGCTGTGGACGGAAAGCGGCGAACCATTGGCGGAAAAGCTGGTCGCCCGTCTGCAGCGGCTCCATTGAGTCCTGTGAGTGGTGTGAGTACCGGCCCCGTGAACGCGCGCTACAAGCAAATCTCCATCTTTGTCGTCGTCGCCGTGATGGTAGTGACGGTGATCTCCGTTATCCACGGCACGCGCATGGACGAGGCCTACGGCATGGCCCGCATCCGCCTGGCGCACGAGTCTGTTTATGTGAAGACTCGCCAGTGTGCGGCGGGATGTACAGCCGGTGTGTGGCTTTCGCGAAGCCCGGATCGCTGCAAAGCTCCCGATCCCGCCGCTGATTACACGCTGAACGACAGTGAAGTTCTTTACGCGTATCAGGGCGACAAGCTGGTGCTGCTAGGCGGGCCGTTCTCCATGGTCCGCCCTACCGGCGGCGACTGGATCGACATGCGCTTCGTTTCACCCGGCAACCCTGAGGCGAACACTTTGCCGCTCCACGCTATCCTCTTCGGCGAACGCCTCCCTACCCGCAACGTGCCGACAGAAGCTGTCACGCTCCAGCCCTGCGTCCGGGCGTTTGGACACAATTGGAACTGGCTCTAAGCGCCCAGGCCGACGACGGCTTTCTGCCCGGCAGGCTGGTCCTGGTGGGGATGCTTCGGCGCTGGCACAATCTCCGGGACCGGCACCGGCTGCGGGCCTGTCTTCTCCCAGTCGAGCGCCACGGTGGAAAGGATCCCCGCCATCCTCGCCTCCAGGCTGCGCATCTGCTCGCGGCTCAACTCAGAGGCTCCGCTCGACTCTGAGCAGAACGTGTTCAGCGCCAGGTCAAATCGATAGCACGCGCCCTTGCGGTATGCAGTGTAGACCTCGTCCCGCTGCTCCACGCAGATGCCGCCACGCTCATCGTGCCCATGAGCGAACGGCATACCGCCAATGCTGGCAACGCTCTGGCCTTCGCGAGTTCCTTCGCGCCGCCAGTCGAGCTTCGGAGCGTCCTGCGGCGGCCCGTCAACAGCGACCGACACGCTCGCCTGCGCCGCACAGGAACGGTCGGTGGCATGCTTGGCCACGCTGAAGTACACCAGCGCGCCGCTCAGCACCGACCGCGGAAACGGGTTGTACCCCAGGCTGGCGACACCGCGCAGCTCGCTCTTGGGTGGGGCCGTTCGGGCATCCAGCCTGAAGGTGCTGACCTCGCGGTCCTTGCGCGTGAAGTTCCAGCCGGGAGGGACTTCGAACTGCACGCCGTAACGGCTGTCTCGAAACTGCAGGCCGGGAGCATCGGGCGGTGGTCCGGTCGGAACACTCACCTTTTGCTGCGCCGAAAGCGATGCCGTCAACAGGAGCAGCGCGGATGGCAGAACTCGCTCACCGAGCTCCGCGAAGTCTCGGGTCCGCCAGCGCGTACGCCGCGTCTGTAAGCAGGTTAACCAGCACATAGGTAAGGCCCACGGCAAGAATACATCCCTGAACCAGCGGGTAATCGCGGTTGGAGATAGCCGAAAGTGTCAGCCGTCCCAATCCCGGCCAGCCGAAGATCGTTTCGGTGACGATGGCGCCGGCGAGCAGCGACCCGAACTGCAGACCCACCACCGTCAGCACCGGAGTAAGCGCATTGCGCAGCGCGTGGCGATAGACCACGACGCGCTCCGGCAAGCCCTTAGCGCGGGCGGTGCGGATGTAGTCCTGACCGAGTTCTTCCAGCATGGACGTTCGCACCATGCGCGTAAGGATCGCGGCCATGCCCAGGCCCAGCGTAACCGCAGGCAGCACCAGATGGCGCAGAAAATCCGCCGTCCCAGTGCCCGCGCCCGACACTGGAAACCAGCCCAGCCCCAGAGAGAACACGATGATGAAGACCGGCCCAAGCGCGAAGTTCGGAAAGCTGAGCCCGAACAGGCTGAGCACGCCGACCGTGCGGTCCGGCCACTGATTTCTGCGCCTCGCCGACAGGACGCCCGCGGGCAGCGCCATGGCTACTGCGAGCAGCATCGCCGCCGCGGTTAACGCGAGGGTGTAAGGATAGCGCTGCAGGATCAGGTGGATCACCGTGTCGTGCAGCCGCAGCGAACGGCCCAGATTTCCATGCACCACCCCGGCCAGGTAGTGGCCGTACTGCGTTGCGAGCGGAGCGTCCAGCCCGTAGGCGTGGCGCAGGCTTTCCACGTCCGCCGAGCTGGCGCCCTCGCCCAGCATCTGGACGATGGGGTCACCGGGGACGAGGTGGATGAGCAGGAAGACCACGCTGACCACCACCCAGAGGACAGGAAGCGTCACCAGCAGGCGCTTTCCGGCGGCGACCAGACTTTGCGAGCGCGCTGTCAAAGCACGCCTGCAGGCTGATGAGCCTCTTCGCCTGCGGGAGTTACCTGCTCTACGCGCACTCGGGCGATGCGCTGGCCTGCTCGCTCGGCTACGGTGAAGCGCCGGCCACCGATCGCGACTGTTTCGCCCACCTCGGGGATGTGACCGAACTGCGCCAGCAGGAAGCCCGCGAGGGTTTCGATGCCGGTCTCGCGCGGAAAGCTCCAGCGTAGCTGCGTCACCAGGTCGCGCAGTGGGGCGCTGCCGTCCAGCATGACGCTGCCGTCGCTGGTAGGGATGGGCAGGTTGGTCTTCACATCGAACTCGTCGTGGAGCTCGCCGACTACCTGCTCCAGCGCGTCCTCGGCGGTGACCAGCCCGAGGGTGCTGCCGAACTCGTCGACCACGATGGCGATCTCGCGGCGGCGCTCCTGGAACTCCTGCAGCAGCTCCAGCACGGACTTGGTTTCGGGGACCACGAGGACGTCGCGCATGATCTGGTGGAGCGTCAGGTTCGACGCCCCGAGGCTGCCAAGCCCCTGCGCCACGCTGCGGAAGTGCATCAGCCGCGCGACGTCCTTGGCGTAAACCACGCCGATAATGTGCTCGCGCCCGCGCGTGGGGTCGTAGACCGGCACGCGCGAGTGCTCTTCCTCCACGATGCGGGCGCTGCCGCGCTCCAGCGTCATGTCGGCGGGCAGAGCGAAGATCCTGCCACGCGGGGTCATGATGGCACTGGTGACCACCTCGGCCAGCTCGACCGCGCGGTGGATCATCTCCTCCTGAAACTGCGGCAGCTGGCCGCTGCGGCGCGTGGCGGTGGCCAGCATCTTCAACTCTTCGGGGGAGTGCGCGCTGTCCTCCGCCCGCAGCGGAGCGTGGAATGCCCGCAGAACAAACGCTGCCGAGTGGTTCATCAGCCGCACGGCGGGGCGGGTCATCCGGATGAAGACGTCCATGGGCGCTGCAATGGCCAACATGATGCGCTCGGAACGTTGCAATGCCAATGACTTAGGCACCAACTCTCCAAGCAACACTTCAAAGTAGGTAATGACTGCGAATGCGATGATCAGAGCAACAGAATGGGCGTAGATCGCCGTGTGAGAAAGCGCTCCTGGCAGCCCGCGCAGACGAGCGAACATCGGCTCCAGGGCTCCGGCTAACGCCGGCTCGCCGATGCCGCCCAGTGCAAGACTCGCCAGCGTCACGCCGAACTGGACTGCGGGCAGGAACTCCGCGGTATTGCGCTTTAGAGCCAGGGCGATGCGCGCGCCGGGCCGCCCGAGAGCGACGAACTGCTCGATGCGCGTTTCGCGAACGCTGACCAGCGCGAACTCGGCGGCCACGAAGAAGCTGTTGGCCAGAACGAAGAACGCGATCAGGCTGCCGTGAACAAGCACCCATTCCAACATCGGTCCCCTGAGAATATCAGGGTCGCTTGAACGCAGAAACGCCCGCGAGTGCTCGCGGGCGTTCTGGCAATCTCCAGCGACCTTTACGCTGCGGCAGTCGCCACAATGTGGCGCGATACAGCTTGGTCGATCTGCTCCTTCGGCACGAAGCCGACGATCTGCTCGGCTACCTTGCCGCCCTTGAAGAGCAGCAGCGCGGGAATGCCGCGAATGCCGAACCGGCCGGGGGTCATGTTGTTCCGGTCCACGTCCATCTTCATCACCTTCAGCTTGCCGTTGTACTGCTCGGCAACCGCGTCCACCACCGGAGCCAGCGCACGGCACGGTCCGCACCACGCTGCCCAGAAGTCCACCAGAACCGGGGTTTCCGACTGCAGGACCTTCTCCTGGAACTCCGCATCGGTGACGTCACTTACAAACTGACCTGCCATCGCAATCTCCTCACCGCTACCGTTTGGCAGCGCCCTCATTTACCCGCAACCGCTGGGTAGCGTTCCTATTCCCGCACAATACTAGATGCATCCCTGTGGCAAACGGTGCAATCGGCGGCCTGCTACCTCCGCTACTCTCCGGCTAGCACTTCCGTGGACGCCGCCTCCCCCACGCGCACCGGCAGCACCTCGACGCCCTCCGGCAAAACCGCCGCCAGACGAGCTTCTGCCTGAAGCGTGGTCACGCCTTCCGCCAGGAAGAGCAGCACCGAAGGGCCCGCCCCGCTCAGGGTCACCGCGGCAATCTCCGGCTCATCCCGCAGGGGAAGCAGCAGCGGCAATAGCGGGCAGGCAGCCATCCGATACGGCTGGTGCATCCGGTCCTCTGTTGCCGCACCGAGGAGATCTAGCCGCCCCTGGGCGAAAGCAGCCGTCAGCAGAGCTGCCCGTTGCACATTGAAAACAGCATCCGCCTTCGAATATTGGTCCGGCAACAAAGCCCGCGCCGTCCTGGTCGCCAGCGCGCTTTGCTGCATCACCAGCAGCATCTCCCAGTAGGGATCGCCTGCGAACGTAGCCGCCGCGACCTCCATCTTCGCGTCCACCGCTTGCACGCCAGCCGACACCGTGAATCCTCCATACCAGCAAGCTGCAACATTGTCCGGGTGCCCCTCGCACCGAGAGCCTTCCGCAACGATCGCCGCCGAATCCCATCCCAGGCCGCCGAAATGATTCGCCAGCGCGACCCCCGCCAGCAAAGCCGCAGCGCTGGAGCCGCAACCCATACCTAGCGGGATTTCGTTATGCAGCGTCAGGTGCAACGGCGTGACCGCCCGCCCGTGCTCCGTGAGCACGCTCTCATAGGTATCCCAAAGCAGGTTATTCTCAAAAGCCCCGCAGAGATCTGCGTTACGACCCGTGGCTTTGATCTCCGTCGTCGGCGCGGCATGAGCTTCCACCGTCAGGTGCAGCGAAAGCGCCAGCCCTGCAGCATCGAACCCCGGCCCCAGATTCGCCGAGGTCGCCGGTAGCCGCAGTCGAACCCCCGGCGCCTTCGCCGCAGCCCGCATCACGCCCTGCTCCCTGCCATTTCAGCCGTTCGCGCCGCGACCTGATCCAGCACCCGCAGCACGCCCTCCGCCTGCGGTTCCAGCACAAGAGGAGCGCGCCGCAAAGCCACCTGCGCGGCCAACTCGTCCGCTGGAGCGCTCGCCGTTTCGGACTCGGAGAACAATTCGCCGCGATGGAACTGGATGGTGTACTCCGGATCCTTGAGTGTATGCCCGGTCAGCAGCAGAACCGCTGTCTGCTCCGGCTGCACGAAGCCCTTGGCCACGAGTTTTTTCAGCCCGGCCAGGGTTACGGCGGAAGCTGGTTCGCAACCCAAGCCTTCGGCGCCAATCTCCGCCTTGGCCAGCGCGATCTCCAGTTCGCTCACTTGCTCACAGGTGCCGCCGGTGGTCCGCAGCGCCCGCACCGCCTTGCGCCACGAAGCCGGATTGCCAATCCGGATCGCGGACGCCCGCGTCTCCGCCACTACCGGCTCCAGCGTTTCGCCTCCGTCACGCAGCATGGCGGTGTACAGGGGGTTAGCACCTTCTGCCTGGATGATGCTGATCGCCGGCACCCGCGAGATGAATCCTAGATGCTTCAGTTCCGCAAAGCCCTTGGCCAGCGCCGAGCTGTTCGCCAGATTTCCGCCGGGCACGATGAGGTGGCGCGGCACCTGCCAGTCGGTCTGCTCCATGATCTCGAACGCTGGGGTCTTCTGCCCCTCCAGCCGGTAGGGGTTCACCGAGTTCAGCAGATAGATCGGCGCGCGGTTCACCAGTTCGCCCAGAACTCTTACGCAGCCGTCAAAGTCTGTCTTGAGCTGGATCGTTAATGACCCATAATCCATGGACTGCGAAAGCTTGCCCCAGGCGATTTTGCCTTCGGGGATCAGCACGAAGCTGCGAAGCCCGGCGCGTGCTGCATAGGCTGCCATGGCCGCGGATGTGTTCCCTGTCGACGCACACGCCACCCATTCGAATCCGCGAGACATGGCCACTGAGAGCGCCGCTGTCATGCCGGTGTCCTTGAACGAACCCGTCGGGTTCATTCCTTGATGCTTAGCCAGCAGCCAGTTCAAGCCCAGCCGAGCCGCGGACTTCGGCATCTCGTAGAGCGGGGTATTGCCTTCGTGGAGCGTGACGATGCGCTCTTCCGCAACGATGGGCAGCAGGTCGCGAAAACGCCAGACGCCACTCTGGTCGATGGCCTGCGAGGACGTCCGCCGCTCCTGCCAGAGGTAGCGGAGCGCGCTGGGATTCGGGCGGTTAATCGCCGGATACTCGGCCTCGCGTTTTGCAGACTCGCTCCACGGGTACTCCACCTCGAATAGTTCCCCGCATTGCGCACACCGAAAGTTGCTCCGCGCCTCGTCTCCGTCGATGCGATCGCCGCAGCCAATGCATCGAAGCACATGTGATCTCACGCTCATATCACCCTCTAGCCTACCGTAGCGCCCCCACATCCCAGCCCGTCCGCAGCCTTCTCTTGCGTCTTCCGATGTTCCTGCTGATATCAGGGCTGCTCGGCTTTGCCGGCGCCGCTGACGCCCAGGCGCCCGCACGCGAACTTCACATCGCTGCCGCCGCTGACCTCCAGCCGGTCCTGCCAAAGCTAGCGGCCGCCTATGAGCATGCGACGGGCGTCAAACTCATCGCGTCCTTTGGCTCCTCCGCAACGCTGACGCAGCAAATCCTGAACGGCGCGCCAGAGGATGTGTTTCTGTCCGCGGATCGCGAGCATCCTGAACAGATTGCCGCCGCAGGTCAGGCCGATGGCTCGCCGGCCCAATACGCACGCGGCATCCTCGTCCTCTGGGCACGCAAGGACTCTCCAGCCCAACCGCTCTCCATCGAATCGCTCCGCAATTCGGCCGTGACCCGCATTGCCATCGCCAACGAGGCGCACGCGCCGTATGGGCTTGCTGCCACGCGAGCGATCACCGCCCTCAAGCTCACCGAGCAGCTCAAGCCGAAGCTTGTGATCGCCGAAAACGTCGCGCAGACCGCGCAGTTCGCCGCCTCCGGCAACGCGCAGGTGGCGTTCATCTCTCTGACGCTGGCCAGTTCAGACGCTATGCGCGTCTCAGGCAGCTTCGTCCGGCTTCCGCCGATTTATCCGCCCATCCAGCAATGCGGCATTGTCCTCAAGAGTTCCAAGCAGCCGGAAGTGGCTCGCCAGTTTCTGCAATGGCTTACCAGCCCGGCTACGCAGTCCACGCTGCCCACTCTTGGCCTCGAACCGGCGCAATAAGACTGTGACCGAATCAAGCTGTGAAACGCTAGACTGAGCCCGTGGACTTCCCTGCCCTCAGCGTGACCCTGCGCCTTGCCGCCTGCACCACGGTCATCCTGCTGGCGCTCGCCACGACCCTCGCCGCCTGGATCGCTTCCGGGGACAGCTTCGCCCGCCGAGCCGCTCAGGCCGCGGTTGCTCTGCCGCTGGTGCTGCCGCCCACTGTTCTCGGTTTCGGCCTGCTGTGGGGCTTCGGCCCCCTGACGTCTCTCGGCCGAGCCATCACCACACTGCTGGGTCACACCCTTGCTTTCAGCTTTGCGGGGCTTGTCGCAGGCTCGATGGTCTACAGCCTGCCATTCGCCGTGCAGCCCCTCGTCGCTGGCTTCTCGTCTGTTGATCCCTCGCTGCGCGAAACCGCCGCCGTACTCGGAGCCTCGCACTGGCAGGTTTTCCGGCGCGTCACGCTACCGCTCGCGCGCTTATCGTTTCTCACCGCAGCGGTGCTCACGTTTGCGCATACAGTTGGGGAGTTCGGCGTTGTCCTGATGATCGGCGGCGACATTCCCGGGGTGACCCGCACACTCTCGATATCGCTCTACGACCAGGTTCAGGAGATGAACTACCGGGCGGCAGGTCGCACCGCCTGGCTGCTGCTTGCGATGTCGTTCGCCGCATTGTTGCTGGTTTACGCCCGTGGCTCACGCCGGACAGATGCCAACCGCGAGAGGCCATTCATTGGCTGACCTTACAAAGTTCCCGGACCCCCACCACCGCATCGCGGTCGAGCGCCAGCTCGGCCCGTTGCGCCTCCAGGTAGATCTGGCCCTCCAGGCGCCATGGACGCTGCTCTTCGGGCCTTCCGGCAGCGGAAAGAGTTCGATACTTCGAGCGGCTTGCGGCCTGCTTGGGCAACAGGGAGTTCGCTTTTCGAGATACAGCGCGGCTAGCGAAGAACGCGAAGAAACAGTCTTCCTCGCGCCGGAGCGGAGCGTCCCCGCGCATCTGCTCGGCCTTGGCTATGCGCCGCAGGGGGGAGCTTTGTTTCCTCATCTCAGCGTGCGGGAGAACATCGCTTTTCCGCTCACAGTCCGCGGCGAACCGGCAACGGTCGCAGCGATAGATGCGCTGCTCGCGATGTTTGAGATCGAACATCTGCGGACGCGCCGGCCCGCGATGCTTTCCGGAGGCGAGCGGCAACGTGTGAATCTAGCCCGGGCATTTGCCGTGCCGAACCCGCAGCTTTTGCTGCTGGATGAGCCCTTTAACGGAATGGGCCGCGAGCTTCGCAATCGCCTGCTGGCCCGCACCGTGGCGTGGACCGCGGAGCACAAGGTGCCGGTGCTCTCTGTTTCTCATGACGTGGACGAGGCATTGCTGGCTGACGCCGATGTCTGCGTCATCGAGGATGGCAAGATCATCCGCCGGGGGTCCGCTACGCTGGCGCTGGCGGCGGAACGCAAGGCACTGCTGGAAGCCCTGCAAAGCTGAGTGGTAGCGGCGGCTTCGCTGAACGCGAGTGCGCTCACCCTAGGACCACCGGCTCGCGCTGCAGGGTGATTCCGAACCGTTCGCGCACGCCCGTTACGATCTCCGCTTCCACCGCCTCGATATCTGCAAAGGTGGCCGCGCCGCGATTCGTAAGCGCCAGCGTGTGCCGCGATGAGATACGGACCGAGCCCCCGCCATAACCCTTCACAAAGCCAGCTCGCTCCAGAAGCCAGGCTGCGGGGAGCTTCACCATGCCGTCGGCGGCAGGCCACTTCGGCATAGCGTCGTGACTAACGCCTGCCGCTTCAGCGACGCCACGCGCTTCAGCCTCGGAGACGACGGGATTTTTGAAGAATGATCCCGCGCTGCGGCAGTCGGGATCGCCCGGCACGAGCAGCATTCCCTTGCCGCGACGAATCTCACGGACTTTCCTGGCTACTTCCTGCAGCGTCGGCTCCGGCCCTCCCGCGAAGCTGCGAGCTAGTTCGGCATAGCGCAGCGTTGGCGCTCCGCCCGGCCTGACTTGAAAGCTGACGCGCGTGACGATGTAGCGCCCCGGCTCGTCAGTGTTGAACAGACTTCCCCGGTAGCGGAACCGGCAGGCGTCCTTCGGCAGATCGACAAAGGAGCCGGCAGTCCGGTCATAGGCCCGCACGGAGACGATTGTCTCCGCGACTTCCTGCCCGTAGGCACCGACGTTCTGGACGGGCGTTCCGCCGACACTGCCGGGGATGCCCGCCAGGCACTCCACGCCAGCACAGTTCTCGGCGAGCGTCGCGTCCACGAACTCATCCCAGACCACCCCCGCGCCCACCGTAAACAGGCCATCTAGAGCATGCTCCAGCCCCGAGATTCCAATGTGCAGCACCAAGCCCACGAAGCCTTCATCCGGCACCAGCAGATTGCTGCCGCCACCCAGAACAAAGAGCGGCAGTCCGCGCTCTTCGGCCCAGGTGACGGCCGCGGGCACCTCGTTGGCGTCCCTGGCCTCGAAAAAAAAGCGCGCGGGGCCGCCCACCCCAAACGTTGTGTACGGGGCCAGCGAAACGTTTTCCTGTATCGGCAAGTTGTCGCCGGAACCTTGAGTCATGCGCGCAAATTGGCTGCGACTTCCGCCGAGCCGTACAATCAAATGAGCAGACAAGCCCTACGGCACCCTTGAAGGAGCGGCAAGACATGTACCCAGAGTTGATGGTAATCCCGATGCGCGAGGAATTGACCCGCGCCGGCATCGTTGCAACCCAGACTGCGGAAGAGGTCGACGCCGCCCTCGCCAAGCCCGGCACCACGATGGTCGTGGTGAACTCGATCTGCGGCTGCGCCGCCGGCAAGATGCGCCCCGGCGTTCGGCTTGCCATGCAGCACAGCAGCAAGCCCGACCAGGCCATCACTGTTTTTGCCGGGCAGGATCGTGAAGCCACCGATGTGGCGCGGGCCCGTTTTGGCGGCCATCCGCCGACCTCGCCCTCCATCGCGATCTTCCGCGACGGACAAATCGTGTACCTGATGCAGCGCTCGGCGATCGAGTCTTCGACCGCACCGGCCATCGCGCAGGAACTCGCCCGTGCGTTCGACACCTATTGCGTCGAGGCTACGGCGTAAACGCTTGCCACTCTACAGGCGGGCAGCTTCGGCTGCCCGTCTTGCGTTTGCTGGTAGCCTAGCTTCCATGAGCAAACGGGCTGCGGAAACTCGGGATAACAACAGCCTCGCCGGACTGCACGTCGCCATGCTCGGTGCCGGCAAGATGGGCGGCATTCTCCTCAAAGGCTTTCTCTCCGCCGGTCTGCTTCAGCGCAGTCAGATTGTCGCCACCGTAGCGCACGAAGAGCGTGCGCAAGCGCTCGCCGGCCAGTTGGGTGTCAAGATCACCCTCGACAACCTCGCCGCCGCCCGCAAGGCCGACATCATTTTCCTCGGCGTCAAGCCGTTCCAGATCGCCGGCCTGGTGGAGCAGATCAAGCCCGCCCTCACGCCCAGAAAGCTCCTCGTCTCCTTCGCCGCTTCGGTGAAAACGTCAGCCATCGAGGCCGCCGCAGGGATCGACATCGGCGTCATCCGCGCTATGCCGAATACTCCGTCGATGCTCGGCGCCGGGGCCACCGCGCTTTGCCGAGGCCGGTTCGCCACGGACGCCCAACTGGCGCTCGCCACTCGCATGTTCGGGACGGTGGGCCGCGCCGTCGTGGTGGATGAAAAGCACATGGATGCCGTCACCGGTCTTTCAGGCTCCGGCCCGGCGTTCCTGTACATCATCATCGAGGCCCTCGCCGAAGCGGGGGTCAACGTCGGCCTGCCCCGCGAGGTCGCCACGGAGCTCGCCGCGCAGACTGCCTACGGGGCGTCGCGCATGGTGCTCGAAACGGGCTCACACCCCGCGCTGCTCAAGGATGAAGTCACGACGCCCGCCGGTTGCACCGTAGACGGCATCCTTGAACTGGAAGAAGGCGGACTCCGCGTGACGCTGATCAAGGCCGTCAAGCGGGCCACCGAGCGCGCCCGGGAGCTAGCGCAATAGGCTTCATCACGAGGATTCGACGGAACCTCGTATCATCAGTACATGCTCGAAGCCTTTCGCACCGGCCGCGCCCTCCGTCCCTACGCCGCCCTCGTGCTGGGCTTCATGGTGATTGTGATCCTCGAAGGCGCGGTGGTTCGCGCCACGGGCTCAGGAGCGGGCTGCGGCAACCACTGGCCGCTGTGCAACGGCGAGGTCCTGCCGCACCACCCGCGCCTCGCCACGATCATCGAGTTCACTCACCGCTCGCTCACCGGCGTCTGTTCCAGCCTCTTCATCGGCCTGCTTGCCTGGGTTTTTATCGCGAGACCGAAAGGGGACGCCACTCGTCACGCAGCCCTCTGGTCAGCACTCTTTCTGGTCACTGAAGCCCTGCTGGGTGCGGTCCTCGTCAAGGGCGGCTATGTGGAGCACAACACTTCCAACGCCCGTGTTCTGGTGCAGTGCATCCACTTCACCAACACGATGATCCTGGTGGCGATGCTGACACTCACGTGGTGGACTCTGCGTCCCCGGTCGTCGCCTGATGAGATTGAGCTCACGAAACAGAGGCCGCACCGCGGTCTCACATGGCTCGCGCTTGTCACCACCATGATCGTCGGAGCCACCGGCTCAGTAGCTGCGCTGGCAGACACGCTCTTTCCTTCGCCCTCGCTCCGCGCGGCGCTTGCCACAGACCTTTCCGCGGCTGCCCCTCTGCTCGTCCGCATGCGCGTTCTGCACCCGGCTTCGGCCGTCGTGATGTTCGTCTGCGTGGCCTGGCTTTGCCGACGTGTGAAGTCTCGCACGGCACGCATCACGGGCCTGCTTCTGGCGGCTCAGTTCGCATTGGGACTGTTGGACGTGGCTTTGCTCGCGCCGATCTGGCTGCAAGTGGCCCATCTGCTGGTTGCTGACCTCTTCTGGATCGCACTGGTTTCGCTTTCGGCGGACCTTCTGGCAGTTCGCGCTGTATCGACCGCTCGAGTTCCTGATCTGGTCCTGACCACCTAGGCGTGCAAAGGAACGCGATGCAGAGCAACACCCCGGCTTCATCGCGAAACGGACGCCTTGTGCTGGCCGCGACCATTCTCGGATCGAGCATGGCGTTCATCGACGGCACCGTCGTCAACGTCGCGCTTCCCGCCTTGCAGAACGCGTTCCAGGCATCGCTTGCGGATGTGCAATGGGTGGTGGAGTCCTATGCGCTGATGCTTGCAGCCTTGCTGCTGGTCGGCGGCTCTCTGGGAGATATGCTGGGCCGGCGCAAGGTGTATGTCTGCGGAGTTGCGATCTTTGCCGCGGCATCCGCGTGGTGTGGCCTGGCTTATAGCATCGACGCGCTGATCTGGGCGAGATCGGTTCAAGGCGTGGGCGCCGCGCTGCTTGTGCCCGGAAGCCTGGCGATCATCACGGCCTCCTTCCCAGAAGAAACGAGGGGAAGAGCCATCGGAACATGGTCCGGATTCTCTGCGATCACGGCCGCGATTGGCCCCGTGATCGGTGGTTGGCTGATCGAGCACTCCACGTGGCGCGCCGTTTTCTTCCTGAACCTTCCCATCGCCCTGGCAGTCATCCTGCTTTCCATGAAGGTGCCGGAGAGCCAGAATGAGAAAGCTTCCCATCATCTCGACTGGCCGGGCGCGCTGCTGGTCACGCTGGGGCTTGGCGGCATCACGTTTGCGCTGATCGAGTGGCCCGGTCACCACCATGGTCCCTTCAGCCACCTGGTCGCTGCTTCAGCGGTTGCCGGCGTGCTTGCCCTTGCGGGGTTCGTCGTCGTGGAGGCGCGTTCTCGCGCGCCGATGGTTTCATTCAGTCTGTTTCGCTCCCACAATTTTGCCGGTGCAAACCTGCTGACGCTCTTTCTCTATGCGGCCATGGGTGGGTTGTGGTTCTTTTTCCCGATGGATCTCATCCAGGTGCAGCACTATACGGGCACGGAGGCAGGCGCGGCGTTTCTCCCGTTCATCCTCATCATGTTCAGCCTTTCGCGATGGGCGGGAGGGTTGGTGGCGCGGTTCGGATCACGGATGCCTCTCACCATCGGTCCGCTGATCACGGCATGCGGCATCGCGGGTTTTGCGCTTGCGCCACAAAGCGGGAGCTATTGGATTGCCGTGTTCCCGGCCGTCGCGGTCATGGGATTCGGCATGACCATCAGCGTTGCTCCCCTGACGACGACGGTGATGAACGCCGTGCCGGAGTCTGAACCGGGACTCGCCTCGGGGATCAACAACGCCGTCTCGCGCCTTTCGTCCCTGCTTGCGGTCGCCGTCTTCGGCGTGATCCTCGTCATGGCCTTCAACCATTCGCTGAACCGCCGACTGGCTTGGCTCAATCTGACTCCCGCGACTCGCGCGGAGATCGATGCCGCCAGGCCATTGCTGGCAGCCGCTCACAACGCCAATCCTGCCGTGCAGCACGCCATCGTCGAGTCATTCCTCAGCGGCTATCGTATGGTGATCTGGATGTCAGTCGCCCTGGCAGCGCTGAGTGCGCTCATCGCCCGGTTGTTCATCGACTCCGGCAAGTCCGTACCATCAGGCGACGCGTAAACGCGGTGCGCCTTAAACGGAGTAGGGCTTTCCGTTGACGACGACGTTCTCGCACTTCAGGTCTGTGACGCCGGAAGTGTTCAGGATGCCGTTCTTGATAGTGACGTCGAAGTCTTTCAGCAGGACGTCGCTGATGTCGGTTTGGCCGGGATTCGGCTTGATCGTGCCGAACGAGTTATACGTGCCCTTGATGCCGATGAACTTCAAGTTTTTGACGATGGATTTGGGCGGCTCCATGCCCTGAAGATCGAAGTACTGCGACCACGGCGACATGTTGATGATGCCGCTGGATGGGCCTTCCGAAGTGATATTGCGAAAGGTGATGTCCTCGTAGTGCTGCGGAGTGTCCGGGCGCAGCTTGAGGGTTGCGACGCGCACGCCACCGGTGATCTTGCAGTCTTCCGCAATGACGTCACGGACGACCGTCGCCTCGCTGCCGCAGGTTAAAACGCCGCCGCCGCGCTTGAAGGTGCAGTTGCGAACGCGGATGCGCTCAACCGCTGGGCTGTCCTTGTCCTCCGTCGCACGCGGCCCCTTAGAGCCCTTGCAGGCAATGCAATCATCGGTGACGGAGAAGACGCAGCCATCGACGGTGACGTCGCGTGAACTGTCAATGTCGACGCCGTCCGTGCTGGGAGCCTGCCTGTAGTCGTCAGGCACCTGGAAGCGGACGTTGTGCACAAGCACGCCGTCGTTGTTGTAGAGATGGCAGTTCCAGAACTGCGAATCCTTGAAGGTGATGCCCTCGATCTTTACGTCCTTTGAGCTCTCGATGAGCGCGAGCCTGGCGCGGGGCAGGGCCGTGTTGGCAAAGTTCTTGTCGGCGGCCCGTCCCCTCCAGAACGCTTCCCAGATGGGCATGCCTGCGCCGTCTAGGGTGCCTTCGCCGGTGAGTTGGAAGCCGTCGCAGTGGGGCGCGTTGATGAAGGCCGGTGTGAAGTGTTCCAGGAAGTGGCCTTCAATGCGGGTGCGCTGCGCCGGAAAGTTCGAAAGGTCAGTGGAGCACTTGAGCACAGCGCCTTCCGTGAGGCGCAGATGGACTTTCGGCTTGAAGAAGAGAGCACCGGAGACGAAAACACCCCGGGGAACAACAACGGTGCCTCCGCCCCTGGCGGCAAGCTGATCGATGGCGGCCTGGACGGCCTTGGTGTTGACGGTGGAGTCGTCTGCGACCGCGCCGGTCTTGACGATCGAAAGCTCGCGCGTGGGCGCGGCAAAGGCCCTTGCAGCGATCTGCCAGAACGGAGCGGTGGCGATCATGGAGTTGAAGCGACGACGTGAGTAGTATTCCGCAGACATCTCTAGGTCCTTACGGCAAACTTCCTTACTGCAAAACCCCGTACTGCAAAGGATAGCCTTGCCTCCTCGCTAGGATTCAGGATCGGCTTCGATGAGCCGAGGACCCTTTCTGCGAATCTCCGGTGTTGAGAGTACCGGAGAAGCTGCAGGGCGTGTCCGTGAGTTTGGAGGGAACAGTCTTCAGTGCAGGCAGTTGATCCTTCACCAGCAGGGTGTTGAGGCCGGCAATCTGCGTCTGGGCCTCCTTCCAAGCGTCTACGGTGCGGTTGAAGTTGGTGCAGTCGCTTTCATAGGTGGCGATCTGGGTCGGAGTTGGCGCCATGTCCATGCCTACCTGCATCATGCTGACCATGGTGCTGTAGGTATTGTTCAGGTCAAAGAAGCTTTGCATTGCGTTGGGATCCGGAGCCCCGCGGCGGAATCCGCCACCTGCCGGCAGCGCCCCGCCAATCTTCAGCAGGCTTGCGTCGAGCGCCTTTGCCTGGGTGGCGACTTCTTCCGGCAGGCTGCTGTTCCCCATCAGCGCTGCGAGTTGATCGCGTACGGCGTTGACTTCATCACGGCCCGCAAAACTCTGCTCCATGCCGCGAACCGAAAGCAACGTGAGGTGATTCTGCGTGCGAAGCGCGGCCATCAGTTCGGGGCTTTGGCCCACGCGTGGATCGTTGAGCACCGTCGCATTGCGAGTGTAGGTTTGCCCATCCACTGTCAGCTTCAGCGTGTACACGCCGGGAATGACCTGCGGCCCATGAGGTCCCGGCGTGGTGGAACCCGGCGTCATGTTCATCTCGTTTTCGAGATCGTGCCGCACGGCAGGAGGATCGTCATAGTACAGGTCCCAGTTGATGCGGTTCATGCCCACATGCGTACTGAGAGCACGCGACTCCGGCGAGGCAAGCCAGTAGCGCGGATATGCTTCGCCTTCGATCGGCGGCGGAAGTGTGCTGGAGATGGTGCGCACCAGGTCGCCGTGCGAGTCGAACACCTGCAACTGAATAGGCCCGGTGGGCTGATGGCTCAGGTAGTAATCCACGATGACACCATACGGCACGTTCGCCGCATGCGGCATCTCGATGGAAAACGGCTGATCCCAGTTGCTGTTGTTACGAGCGCGAATCGCCTCCTCAGGAGGAAACAGGTACGCCGCGGAAGCGCGGATTGCCTGCGCGTGAGCGGCGATCTCACGCAGCGGCGTAATGTCATCCAGCACCCAGAAGCCGCGCCCATAGGTCCCGATCACCAGGTCGTTCTGGTGATTGTCGGTGTGGACCGTGAGGTCGCGAATGGAAGTGCTAGGAAGATTCTGCCGCAGCGTCTGCCAGTGGTCGCCGTTGTCAAAGCTCACGTAGACAGTCGTTTCAGTGCCCGCAAACAAGAGCCCTGGCTGCTGCGGATCGGCGCGCAGGCTGTTCACCCAGCTTCCGGTGCGCTCGTCCTTCGGCAGGCCGTTGACGATCAAAGACCATGTCTTGCCTCCGTCCGTCGTGCGCCAAATGAGGGGCACATCCACGTCCAGAACGGTAGCCGGTGTGTTGGCGGCGGTGGAGGCATTCACGGCAGCCGCTGGCCCCGCGGCGATGCGGCCCACGAGGTAGGCGGTGTTCACGTCATCCCCAGCCACGATGGTGCTGAAGAGGGCGCGCTCCGGAACATCGGTGAGGTTGGAAACGTTCTTCCAGGTTTTACCGGCGTCCATTGTGTTAAAGACCTGTTTGTTGCTGCTGGCCGACCACATGACGCCGCGCTTCACCTTCGAGATGGAAAAGTCAACGATCGTTGATTCGCCGTTGATCCCTCGCTGGCCGAGGTCCATCTCGACTTCCGGGGTGAAGGTTCCAGACGGGCGTGGCTGAGGAGTCGGCTGGCTCTGCTGGTTGGGCGGAGTGCCCGCGCCGGGAGGTGGAGGTGTCGGCCCGGTCGAAGGCAAAGGAGGATTCGGCGTTGGCGCGGAACCGCAGGCCTGCTGCGGTGCGTCCTTGGCAGTGGTCAGGTCAGGGCTGGCGGCCTTGAACGAGTGTGCGCCGTCGCGCGATACGAGCAGGCACTGGTACGCGACATAGAGAGCACTGGGCTCAAACGCCAGGTCGAACTGCTTCTGGAAGTCGCGGCCCGCGTGGTACTTCGTGGTGTCGACTCCGAAGTTCGGTGCAACGTTCTGCCACTGGCCGGTGGACATGTCGATCTTGATCATGCCGCTGCCACCACCGCCGGGACCATAGCCAACGCCGTAGATGATGTGCGGGTTCTTCGGGTCGGGGGTGACGATGCCGAACTCCGAGGAAGGCAACGGGCTCCAGTCATTGAAATTTACCTGGCCGAACGTGCCGCGGCTGCTGATCATGACCGCGCCGGTGTCCTGCTGCGCCGCCATGATCTGATAGGGATACTGGTTGTCCGTGGCAACGTGATAGACCTGAGAAATCGGCTGTGTGTACCAGAGGCTCCAAGTCTTGCCGTTGTCCAGCGTCACGCTCGCGCCCTGGTCGGAGCCCACCAGCATGCGGCTGCCATTGGTCGGGTCGATCCAGAGCTTGTGATAGTCTTCGCCGCCAGGAGCGCCCTTGAACGGCTGAAACGTGAGGCCACCGTCGGTGGACCGGTACATGGCGGTGCTCATCGTGTACAGCACGTCGGGATTCTGCGAGTCCACGAAGACGCCGCTGCTGTAGGCACCCTGCCCGTTGCTGATGCGCGTGTCCTTGCCTGCCATGTGCTTCCAGGTAGCGCCGCCATCGTCAGAGCGGTACAGCCCGGAGCCGTTCTCGATGGTGTTGCCGACGATGTACATCCGCTGGCCCTTGGTCTGCTGGGCGACCGCCACGGCCACGCGGCCCTCAAAAGGCGGAATCTTGATCTGCGTCCAAGTCAGGCCTTCGTCCGTGGACTTGTACACGAGCGGCGGCTTCACCTTTGGCCGGGCGCCACCAGGGCCACCCGCGCCACCGCCGGGGCCAATGCCGCCATTGCCCTGTGTCGCAGCCAGCATCACTTTCGGGGCGTCATAGGCGGATTGAAGATCGCGGACTCCGTCGTACTCGGGTGTTTTGAGGACGTTGGTCCAGGTCTGGCCGCCATCGGTGGAACGGTATACACCGCCGCCGTGATGGAGGGTGTCGCCGAGCGCGGAAACGAGCACCACGTTCGCGTTGTTGGGATCGACCACGATGCTGTCGATCTTGACCGTGTCTTCAAGGCCGATGTGCTTCCAGGTAGCGCCGGCGTCGGTCGACTTCCACATACCGTTGCCGAGACTTCCGCTGATCGGGTCGCCCGCTCCGGCGTATACAGTCGAAGCGTTCGAGGGAGCCACCTGGATCGCGCCAAAGCTGTCGGCGCTGGTCTCCTCATCGGATACGGGGAACCACGTTGTGCCGCCGCTCGTGGTCTTCCAGATGCCACCCAGCGGAGTGCCCACGTAGAACACGCCGCTCTGCCCGATGACTCCAGTGGTGGAGGAGATACGGCCACCGTGGAATGGCCCGACGTTGCGCCACTTCATGCCGGCGTACAGGCTGGGATCGACCTGCGCCGCCATGCTCCGAGCGGATAGGAGAACGCCGGCAATGGCTGCGGCTTGGAACGAAGTTCTACGGATTCGGCTCATCATGTTCAACTGCTCCTCAACATCGTTTCGGTGTTGTATAGGCCCACGCGTACAGGGCACCCAGCTTACTGATTGTTATTGGAAAACACTGTACTCTCGCCCCCATCAGGGATGTTCCGGGGGTCAGGCTTGATGTTGACCGGCTGCGTGTACGTTTCGCCGTTCACTGTCAGGCGAACCGTGTAGGCGCCAGGTTGAAGTCCAGCGGCCCCCCGCTGACGGCGTTGGGTGGGAACGCCGGGAGGCGGATTATCCGCGGGCTTGGCCGGATGGCAGGCATCCACGGGCGGTGGCGGCGTGTTGCGTCCGCCTCCACCACCACCAAAGCCCCGCGCGGGGCGAACATCCAGCGAGACGCGGTGTGTGCCGGCAGCAGCCGAAGGAGGCGGAGGCTGAAGCTCCCAGATTGCCTGCACATTGATGGTCTCGGTATCGACGGGCTTCACCGGCGTATCACTGGCCAGGCAGGCTCGCGCGTTGCCGCGCTCATCCACCAGCTCAATCTTCAGCGGAGTCGTCGCGGGCGACTTCAGCCAGTAGTACGCCACCACGCCGCTCGGCGGGTTCAACTCTTGCGGCTCTTCGTGCGGCAGCGGCGTGCCGTTCATCCCACCCTGGCGCAAGGCGAACGTCTCACCGGGAGCAAACAGATGAGCCTTCTCCGCTGCAATCTTCTGCCCGTCCGCCGCAATCTGCCGCAACGAAGCCATGCTGTCCAGCACCCAGAAGCCGCGGCCATAGGTCGCCACAGCCAGATCGTCACCATGGACCACCAGATCGCGGACGGAGGTCACCGGCATGTTCTGCTGCAACGGTTGCCAGTGGTCCCCGTCATCGAAGGAGACATACACCCGAAGCTCGGTGGCCGCATACAGCAGTCCCTTCTGCTTCGTGTCTTCCTTTACGGAGTTCACATAGGCGCCGTCCGGAATCCCGGCAGCAACGTCCTTCCACGTCTTGCCGCCGTCATGGGTACGCAGAATGTACGGCTTCATATCGCCGAGCCTGTGGCGATCGATCGACGCATACGCCGTTCCTTCATCGAAGTGCCCGGCCTCGACCTGCGAGACCTTGCTCCATGCGGTCATCGAGGAAGGCGTCATATTCTCCCAACTGCCGCCATCGTCCGTTGTCTTCTGGATGAGCCCGTCGTCCGTGCCCACCCACACCGTCTTCGCATCCAGCGGTGACGGGCTGATGGTGTACACCACGCCAAAGCGTTCCGTCATTGGCTCGTCGATGTCCGTTGCCGTCAGCGGATCGAGATTCTTCGGGATTTCGGGATGCAGGCGCGTCAGATCGGGGCTGATCTTCTGCCAGCTCTTGCCGCGATCTCGCGTGCGGAAGACGAACTGGTTGGAGTAGTAGAGCGCCTGGTCTGCCAGCGAAAATACCTCGGGCAACGTCCACGTCTTGCGGTTTGGGTTACTCGGATCCGGCGGCGGAAGCTCGCCACCGGGCTGCAGGGCGATGTTCAACGACTGATCGCAAGCCGCCGCGCCGCCACCCCATAACACGCGGGCACGCTTTGGGTCCGGGTCGGGCACAACGGTATTGCTTTCGCCCGCCAGGCAGGTGGGCTCCCAGTCGCGGAAGCTCAACAGCCCAAATGGCGACCACGTATCCACGCCTACACCAC
Source organism: Granulicella sp. (assembly GCA_965198545.1). GTDB lineage: Bacteria > Acidobacteriota > Terriglobia > Terriglobales > Acidobacteriaceae > Granulicella. The sequence continues at coordinate 218,394 of CBDAPS010000015.1, forward strand.
CGGAGTCCTGCTGCGCGCCGTAGAGGTGATATGGAAAATCGTTGCTGGCGGCCACATGGTAAATCTGAGCCGTGGGCTGGTTGTACCAGGTGCTCCAAGTCTGCGCGCCGTCCACGCTCACCACCGTCCCCTGGTCGGTTGAAAGCACCATCCGGTTGCCATCGCGAGGATTGATCCACATCTGGTGGTCATCGTCACCGCCCGGTGAGCCCTTCACCGGCACGAACGTCTTGCCGCCGTCGGTCGTCTCGTAGGTGCCGGTGTTGCTTACGTAAGCGCGGTCCGGGTTCTTCGGGTCCACTGCGATGCCTTCGAAGTACCAGCCGCGGCCCCAGAGCCGCTGTTCGCCATTGACCAGCTTCCAGGTCGCGCCGGCATCGTCTGAGGTGTAAATGCCACCGCCGGTCACGCGTTCCGTGGGACCAGCGCCGTTGCCGGGGCCGCCGCGCAACGGCTTGGCAACCGCTGCACCGAGATCATCAACAGCAGCCCACAAGCGGTTTGGATTGCTGGGCGCGACCGCCACGCCGATCTTGCCGACGAAGTCATCGGTGGGCAGGCCGCCCCCAAGCTTCGTCCAGTTGTCACCACCGTCGGTGGACTTGAACAGGCCGCCACCCGGCAGGTTCGAAGGCGCGTACACGGACCAGGGCGGACGCCGCGTGCCCCACAGTGAAGCGTAGAGCGTGTGGGGATGAACCGGATCGACAGCGACGTCAGCCGCCCCAACATCGTTGGGCCTTTGCGCGTCGAAAAGAACTTTCTTCCAATGCGCGCCGCCATCGGTGGAGCGGTACACGCCACGCGTCGGATTGGCGTCATACACGTGCCCCAGCGCTGCCACGTACACGAGGTTCGGATTGCCAGGGTCCACCACGATGCGGCTGATCTGGCGGCTATCCTCGAGGCCAACGGGCTTCCAGGTCTTGCCCGCATCGATCGACTTGAACACGCCGATGCCATACGAGTGCTGGCTGCGAATGTCCGGCTCGCCCGTGCCCACGTACACCACGTTCGGATCGGAAGGCGCGACGGCAATTGCTCCAATGGAGCCGATGGGAATCCCCTGATCGGAAACGGGAAACCAGGTCCGCCCGGCGTTCTCGGTCTTCCACACGCCACCGCCCACCGAGCCCATGTAGAACGTATCCGGCTGCTGCGGGCTGCCCGCCACGGCATAGCTGCGCCCGCCGCGCATCGGCCCAACGTCCCGCCACTCCAACCCGCCCAGCAGCTCCGCGGGATACTGCACCGCCGCTGGCTTCTGTGCAGGCAATGCGTGCGGCAAGGCAGGAAGCGCCAGCAGGCTGAGCATGACTGAAAAGGCAAAGTGTCGGACGCGCATTCCGGCTCCTTCGAGAATAAAGACGAGAGATAAAGAACGGATGTGGGCAGTAAGCCGCCCGCAAAACGAGAATCTACTGCAACTACCGAAATCTACAGAAATCTACTAGGTGCGATAGTAGACGACCGCACCCGCCTCCAGGACGCAGACTCTTCGTGCAAAGCGTGCAAAGTTGCCCTATCATGCGGCCATATGAAGAAATTAGCGATCCTTGCAGTCCTCTTTGCCACGTCCGCAGTCGCGCAGCAGACCCACAAGGAATATGAGCCGCCAACCGCCGCCGGCGCCGGCCAGGTGTTGCTGGCGAAGTTTTCAGGCGATTGGGACATGACGAAGACCTTCTACCCGGCGACCGGCACACCCACCGTTACAAAGGGCACCTGCAAGCAGTACATGATCCAGGGCGGCAAGTTCCTGCAGTCCGACTTCACGTTCTTCGATAAGGACGGTGGCAAAAGCACAGGCACCGGGATCTCGGGCTTCGACGCCAAGACAAACCGCTTCACGACCGTCTGGTACGACTCGGAAAAGACGTCCATGTCTATCCGCCAGAGTGACGGCACCTTCGATGGCAGCACCATCGTCCTGTGGGCCACGTCGCTCGATCCCGATCGTCCGGGGCACAAAAGCGTCGCGCGCGCTCATCTGGAAGACAACGGCCATACTCTGGTCCATCGCCACTACTCCATCGACGACAAAGGCACTGAGCGGCTGGTGCTCGAATGGCGCATGACGAAGAAGTAAGCAAGGCGGACGCCTGGCTCAGAAGCTCAGGCGCCCCTCAAACTGCAGTTCCCGCGCCGGCAGTTGCGCCGTGATGCCGCCCCCTGAAGGCAGTCCCAGCGTTGGAGGGGCCGCGCCGTTGCCGTAGGTGCTGATGAAGCCGACATAGTTGGCATGGTTCGCCACGTTGAAGGCCTCGGCGCGCAGGGTGAAGCGCAGGCGCTCGTAGAGCGCGAAGTCCCGTGAGACGAAGGGGTCGAAGCTGTAGATGGGAGTGCCGCGACCGGTATTCCTTCCCACGACGACCCCATTGATCACAGGCCGGTCGGTGGTGCCTCCGGTATCACCACTGTTGGTGCTGCCGGTCACGAGGTTGTAAGGCAAGCCTCCGGCCAGCGTCAGTACGCCGCCCACCTGGACCTTCAGCGGAGCAACGTAGTAGCCGCTCAGCACGCCTCGATTGCGCTGGTCGTAAATGGCGTTGCCCTGTTCCGCATGGCCAGTGAAGCGCGGGTCGTTCGGGTTCTGGCTGGTGGTATCGGGATCGACGTTGTCGATGGTGTGCGACCACACGTAGCTGGCCAGCAGCGAACCGCGTGCACCAAAGTTGTGCTTCAGGTTCACGTTCAGCGAGTTGTAGCGGACATAGCCGTCGTTCACGTCGCTCTGGATGGTGGCGAAGGCCGGCTGGGTGCTGGCAGGCGAGCTCGCCGTGCAGGTCACGCCTTCCTGCGCGTAGTAGTAGACCCAGAGCGGCCTGGTGCAGTTGGCCAGGGCGGTGGAGCGGCTCTGGTTCTGCGCCGTGCGGAGGAACGAGGTGGGCGGGTCTACATCCAACGGACGGATGCCATGCACCTGGTGCGTGCCCACGTAGTCGATGTCGAGTACCGTGCCGGAAGCGAGCCGCTGCTCGATGCCGACGGTGTACTGCTCAGAGTAGGGATTCAGCAGCGCGCCCGGGTAGTTGATTAGCGTCGATGTGGGAAAGAACTGGTTGAGATAAGCGCTGTTACCCGGACGAATGTAGAGCGCGCGGCCCGGTATGCTGGCTCCCGGCGCGAGAGCAGGCAGGGGCGCCGCGGCCACGCTTGTCGGGAACCCCGGCTGTCCCGGCCCGGCTGTGTAGTTCACGTACTGCGGTCCGGAGAGCACGTAGCTGGCCTGCTCGTTATCGACCACCTGCGAGTAGTACATCCCGAAGCCGCCGCGCACGATGGTTGATCCGGTGCCATGCGGATCGTAGACAAATCCCACGCGCGGCGCGAAGTTCGTACGCTGATCCGTGAAGGTCTGATCTTCATAGCGCAGTCCCAGGTTGAGAGTGAGTTTGTGGCTCACGCGGTAGTTATCCTGCGCAAAGATCGCGAAACGGTTGTCGTTCACGGTGTAGCTCGGGTTGCCGAAGCCCTGCGTGTAACTGGCTACATGCGTGATGTCATTCAGGAATGCCGGGCTTTGGCAGTAGGCGATGAGTTGCTGGAGCGTGTCGCCTGCTTGCGTGCAGGGGTTGTAAACAAAGCGGCCCAGAAAGTACGGCCCGCCGAACTCCTTGCTGTCGCCACCGGTATGGGCGAAGAGCCAGTCTCCGCCGACTACGATCTGGTGACGGCCGAGAACCGCCGACAGCGTCTCATTCACGCCGTACTGCCGGTTCATCAGCAGCGCGGACTGCGAGGTGCCGCTGGTAAACGTTGGCCCGCCAGAGATTTGCACCGAGTACTGTGTGCCGAGCGTCACCGGATCGAACTCCGTAATCGGAGAGGCAAGCTGGAACTGCAGCCGCACGTTGTTTACGAACTTCGGAGAAAGAATCGCCGTCTCGCCGGCCTCGATCGAGTAGGTCTTGCGGCGGAAGGTACGCGCCACCGAGGGCAGCGACAGTCCACCCACGATGCCGTTGGGGTTGGTGTCATAAAACCCGTCGGCGCCGATGCGCAGGAAGGCATTGTTCGCCGCGCTGAACTGGCGGTCGAGCCGCAGGTCGGCGACCAGGTCGCGGTAGTGGCCCACAAACGTGCCCGGCGAAATGGCCGAGTTCACGGACGAGGTTCGCCGCTGGCGGCTGAACTCACCGGCAAAGAAGAAGTAGGTGGGGTCGTTCTTCAACAGCTTGCCGGAAAGACTCGCCGCCGTCTGCGCAAGCTGGTCGCCGGTAATCTGGTTGCCACTGGTAGCGCTGGCCGGGGTAAAGCCACTCAGCCGCGCCTCGATGTCCGCAGGCCTGTATAACTCAAGCACGTCGCCGTGGAGCTTGTTGCCGCCGCTCCTGGTGATGATGTTCACCACGCTGCCGGTGCTTGCTCCATACTCGGCGGAAAAGCTCTGCGTCAGCACCGCCATCTCCTGCACAGCCTCTTCAGGAATGTTGGTAAAGATCGTCTGCCGACCCCAGCTATCGTTGCCATTCGCGCCGTCCACCACAAACGCCTGTTGCCGCCGCCCACCACCGTTGGTGGTGAACAGGTTCTGGTTCATGAAGATGTCGCCCTGGTTGATGGCGGGCCGATTCGAAGCATTCAGCAGCGGCAGAAACGTGATGCGGCGATTCAGCAGCGGCACTTCGTCGATCTGCCTTGCGCTCAGCCGGATACCCGCTTCCGGCTGCGTGATGTTCACGTCCTGCGCGGTTCCCTCCACCGTCACGAAGGTCTGATCCGGCGCCACATTCAGCACGATCCCCAGCCGGGCAGTGCTTCCGCCTCCCAGCGTGAGGTGCGCGATGTGTGCCGGCGCAAATCCCGACTTATCCGTCGCAACGTCGTACTCCCCAGCTACCGGCAAAGCGTCCACGGAGAACTCGCCGTTTGCATTGCTGACAGCGCTTCGGCGCAGTCCCGTGTGCGTGTCCATGACGGTCACGGTCGCCCCGGCCACCACCGCATGCGTGGTGTCCTGTACCCGGCCGCTGAGCGTCGCCGTGTCGGGAGTCTGCGCGATCAGGGTCGCCATCGAGATGAAAAGGGCAGCAGCAACAGCGAAGCGTGAATGCGGCATAAACCTCCAACGGCCGGAGCCGAAAGGTAAAGAGGAAATAGATTGTGGATGAACGATCCCAGACCATTGGTACATGCAAAAGGCCGGCTACTACCAGTGGTAGTAGCCGGCCTTGTCTCGTTGCGAGCCTTGCAGACGGGCTATCTAGTTGATGTCTCCCAGCTCGATCTGGTCTTCCACGTCATGATCGATGCGGAAGGTATTCAGCTTCAGCGTTGCCAGGTTCATCTTTTGGAGTTGATCGTTCAGCGCCTTCAGATCGGTCGCCTTAAGCTGGTTCCACTGCGCCACCAGGCTGTCGATGGGCTCAATGGAAGCCTTGGCCGCCACAACCTGCGCGGTCGTTGGGGCCTCATCCGCTTTCTGGATCTCGTGCTCCATGCGAGCAGCCTGGGCGCGTCCCGTGTTCAGGTTCGGAGGCCCGGCTGGAGCACCGCGTCCACCACCGCCACCACCGCCGCGTCCTCCACGCCCACCGGCGATAGCATCCAGCTTTGCCTGCAGCCCCTGGTCCGCCGCGGCGACAGGCGCTTGCCCTGCGCGAGCGTGAAGCTGCTCGCGCAGCATCGCAATCTCATGCAGCGCACCGGTGGCTTTCATCAGGCTGTCGTACATCGCCTTGGAAATATCGAACTGCGCCTGCAACTCCGCCACTGGAGTCTTTACACGGGGATCCATCACCACCGTGAGCTGCGACGTTTCCGTGTGGCCCCCGCCAGTCAGCTTCACCGTGTAGGTGCCCGGCATCGCCCACGGTGCGGTGGATACCTGCGGCGTGTCGTACGGCACGGCCAGGTCGGCATCAGGCCCCGTCGACATTCCCGGAACCTGCGGATATTGCATGTCCCAGAGGAAGCGATGATGCCCCGGTTTACTTTCCAGCACGCGCGGCAGGCGAGCCCATAACGTCGGGTCGGGATACCTGGGGTCCAGCGGCGGCACGGGGTCCGTGCTGCTCACCTTCATCAGCACTTCGCCCTTGCTGTCGGTCACTTCCAGCGTCAGCGCTCCGCTGAACTTCTCACCCACGTAGTAGTCCAGCACCGCGCCATCGGGGGGATTGTCGCCCGTCGCCATATCGGGTGGCCAGGGCGTCGGCGGATTCATGTCATTGCGCACGCGGATCGCCGTCTGCGGCGCGTAGAGATGAAGCGGGCTTGCCGCCAGCTTCGCAGCTATCTGCCGCAGCGGAGTCACGTCGTCCAAAATCTGATAGCCGCGGCCATGCGTGCCCGCGATCAGGTCGTCGTCCTTCACCTGCAGATCGCGCACAGAACTTGCCGGCATATTCAGCCGCAAAGACTGCCAGTGATCGCCATCGTCGAACGAGACATACACCTGCGTCTCCGTCCCGGCATACAGCAGGCCCTTGCGCTTTGGATCTTCACGGATGGTGCTCGTGGCTCCGAACGCAGGCAGGCCGTTGTTGATCTCCGTCCAGGTCTTCCCTGCATCGTGCGTGCGGAAGAGGTGCGGACGCATGTCATCCAGCCGCAACGTGTTCACCGCGGCGTAAGCGGTCTTCGCGTCGAAGCGCCCCGCGTCCATGTTGAAGACCTTCCAGAAAGGCTTCATCGCCGGCGGCGTGATGTTGTCCCAATGCGCGCCGCCGTCTGCCGTCGTCCAGATGAATCCATCGTCCGTGCCTGCCCACAGGCGATTGCCGTCGATCGGAGATAGCCCCAGCGCATAGATCACCCCACGCCGTATGGGCCGTAGCGTCGGCGAATCCTTGTAGTGCGCCAGCGACTCAGGGATGTCATAGCCAGCCTCGCGGCTCAGGTCCGGGCTGACTTCCTTCCAGTCTTTGCCACCATTTGTCGTCAGCCAGAGCGTGTTCGTGGCGAAGTACAACTTGTGCGGATCGACCGGCGAAAACATCAGCGGCTCCGTGCGCAGCGTGCGATAGGTACGAAGCGCGCTGGGCTCTACGTTCTGAATCTGCCCCGTACGCCGGTTGTATTTGGTCACCTTGCCGCCATAGACGATATCCGGATCGAGCGGGTCGGGCGCCGCATATCCGTACTCTTCAATACCCGCCGGATGCCAGTCGTGGAACGTGATGCGGCCATCGTTGCTGCGGCTGGAAACACATGCACTGCCGGAGTCCTGTTGCCCGCCACACACCATGTACGGAAATGAGTTATCCGCGGTGACGTGGTACATCTGCGCGGTGGCCTGGTTGTACCACTTGGCCCACGTCTCGCCGCCGTTCTGCGAGATGATCACACCCTGATCACTGGCCAGCGCGATGATCTTTGGATTGTCAGGATTGATAAAGACATTCTGGTAGTCGTCGCCGCCGGGCGAGCCGCGCAGGCCGAACCACGTCTTGCCCTTGTCGGTCGATTTCCAGGTCACCACGCTGGCAACCACCAGCGTGTCGGGGTCCTTAGAATCTGCCCTGGGCACGGGCAGATCTCCTCCACCGATGCGAGCCTCAGGCCGCGTGTCGTCGTCAGGCGCATGCACCCACGTCGCGCCGCCATCTTCCGAGCGGTAGAGGCCGACTCCACCCTGCGTCGCAGCCTCGATGTAGATGCGGTTGGAGTCCGCAGGCGAAATCGTGACGTTTACCTGGATAATGCCGTCCGGCAAACCACCACCTTTGGCTTGTGTCCAATGGTCGCCACCGTCAGTGGATTTGAACAGACCACCATGTGTGCCGCTCCAAGCGCCGTTCTCCCACGCGCCTTCCTGCCGCTCCCACATGCCCGCGTACACCACCTCGGGGTGATGCGGATCGATCTGCACCTCGGAGGCTCCGGTGAATTCATCAATGAAAAGCACGTTCTGGAACGTCTTGCCGCCGTCGGTCGAGCGGTACAGCCCGCGCTCCTTGTTCGGCCCATACGGATGCCCCGTCACCGCCACGAACACACGATCGGCGTTACGCGGATCAATGGCAATCTGGCCCATCTGCTGTCCATCGCGGAGACCAAGGTGGGTCCACGTCTTGCCCGCGTCGGTAGACTTGTACACACCATCGCCCACGGAAAGATCAGGCCGCGCCAGTCCTTCACCGCTCGCTACGTACACGACGTTCGGGTCGCTCAGCGCGACCGCGATGGAGCCAATCGATCCCGTAGGCTGCGAGTCCCACACGCTATGCCATGTATCGCCGGCGTCTGTCGTCTTCCAAACGCCGCCGTTCACCGCTCCCAGATAGAACGTCGCCGGCTGGCTGGGCACTCCCGCGAGAGCTCTCGTTCGTCCGGCGCGAATGGGTCCAATCTCTCGCCAGCGCATATCGGAAAACAGAGCCGGACTCACCGGTCCGCTTTGCGCGTGCGCAAGGAACGCAGCACTGGATGAGATTCCCAACGAAACGACAGCCACAAGGCGACCTAGCCTCATACTTCCCTCCCCGGCTTGCTGCACCGCGTTTGCCGCGGGCATTGTGTGAACGGTACTCCAGCTATACCATCGAGTTCTCCGTTTCGTGAACTTTTCCGTAAGTGAGACTTTCCGCCCGGGCGGCGCGTCCAGCCTTCAAACCACGTCAACCCAGGCCAGCCATGAACCCTTCAGCCAAGCCAGCTTCGACGACCGTGACGAGTGAAGCCGCCGAGCTTTCACTGCCTTCCGTCTCACTGCCTTCCGTCGCACTGCCTTCGGTTGCGCAGGGTTCCGGGCGTCTCGGGATTCGCGAGCGCGAGGTACTGGAGATCGTCTGGAACGAAGGCGATGCCACGGTTGGACAGGTGAGTCGCCGCCTGTCCCTTCCGCTTGCCTACACCACGGTGATGACGACCCTGGATCGCCTTTTCAAAAAAGGGCTCCTGCGCCGCGTCAAGCAGGACCGAGCGTTCCTCTACAGCCCTGCCGTCTCTCCGGCGGATGTAGAAAACCTCCGCGCCCGCGCCATGCTCGATCGCTTCTTCGGCGGATCGAAGAACAGCCCTGACATGCTCCTGTCCTGCCTCGTCGACGTGATCGGCAGCTACGACGACGATCTTCTGCGCAGCCTTGAAGAGAAAGTTCGCGCCGCCCAGCTACAGTTGGAAACGCAGAAATCCGAACAGAAGTAGGCTTATCGAACAACGGAGCTGAGATGCAGCTTTCTTACAACGGCCGCTTGATTTGCCTGGCTCTTTGCAGCGCCGGAGCACTGCAGCTCGTGCTGGAGTGGCTCGCCTGGACGCTCGCCCCATTTCTGGTAAACCCTGGCAAGCGAACTAACGAACGCCGTACCGAACGGTCTTTGCTGTCGCTGGCCTTGTTCGCGCGCCTCGGCCCGTGGCTAGCCGTTCTGGGAGCGTGGCTGCCCGCTTACATGCGTGATGAAGACAACTTGTCTCCGGAGCACGTCGGCTTTGTGCCCCTCGCTGCTGCATTCTGCGTCTTCGCATTATGGCTGGCTGGCTTCACCCGCCTGCTGCATACCTCTCTTCTCGCCCAGCGCTTCTGCCGACAGTGCCTACCTGCCGGCGTCAGTCCGGAGGGCCTTCCCCTCCTGCTGTATCCAGGAACGCAACCTCTTCTGGCCGTCGCAGGTGTGTTCCGTCCCCGCGTCATCATCTCTGAATCGCTGCTGGCGCCGGGGCGAATCTCTCCAGCCGCGCTCGAAGTCGCTCTGCTCCATGAAAGCGCACACGCCCGTCATCACGACAACCTGAAGCGAGCCATTCTCTCGCTGCTTCCGCACGTTCCCTTCGCAACAAGCGGGAGGCCTTCTTTGGATCAGCACTGGCAGCTGGCCGCGGAGATGGCTGCGGATGAAGCCGGAGTCATGGGGCTCCCGGAACGATCCATCCTGCTGGCCGATCTGCTCGTGAAAATGGCGAGGGGAAACATGCCCACCGCGCTGCGCGGAACATTTGCTCTGCTTTCCAGAACGGACGATCTTCGCGTCAGGATCGAGAGACTGCTGCCTGCGAAATCGTCGCCTTCCCACGCCTCTGTATCAACGCCAACCAGGCTCGCGAGCCTGCAAACGCCGGCTGTTCTCGCCATCGCCTGCGTTGCCCTTGCATCGCTCTGCTACCTCGGGATGCAAGCGGGCCACCGGCTTTCCGAGTTGCTGCTGCACATCGGCTAGCCGACGTGATGACGATGCCCATCAGCCTGCTTGATCTCTGCTCATACCTCGGCCTGGGCGCGGTCGGCGCTGTCACGCTGAACCTGTGGCTCGGAATGCTGATCTCCCTGCGGTATAGTCCCGTGCGTCTTTGGCCGCATCGTCGCATCGATGTCTTCGCCCTTCACCGCTGGACAGCTTACATCGCCGTGGCGCTCACGCTGGCTCATCCCGCGATTCTCCTGTTGCTGAAAACGCCTCGGTTCCGCTGGGTCGATGTCCTCTTCCCGATCCACTCGTACCTGCAGCCGAAGCTTAATCTCGTGGGCGCGGGCGCGCTATATCTGCTTCTACTCGTCCTCGTTACCTCACTGCTCCGCGCCCACATGCCTCGGCAGCTTTGGCGAAGGATTCACTACCTCGTGTTCCCCGCGGCGGTGCTGATGTTCCTGCACAGCATCCTCACGGATCCCGAACTGCGCGATGGTCACCCTGACCTGCTCGATGGCGGCAAAGTGTTCCTCGAAGCGGCGACGCTCCTCAGCGTGGCTGCTGTCGCGCTTCGTGTCCGCTACCGCGAAAACGGCTTTAGAACCAGACCTGGAGCGGAGATGGCAAACCCTGCTCCAGAACCCCCTCGAAGCTGAATCGCGTTCGAACAAGTTCCGAAATTCGTTTGCGTTTGCCGACGTCTGTGATATTCAAGTAGCGTTACTCTCTTTTTATTTTCATCTCTCGGGGGTAGGTGCCCGAGCGTGCGTTGTCGCTCCCTGCGATGACTCGTTGCCGTGTATTCGGCGGCGAGGGCTTTCTGTACCCATTGGTTTGGCCGGAGGATTTTGCCATGAGATTCCTGCGCTTTTTCGTACTTTCGCTGCTTTTCATCGGGCTTTCGCTTCCATCGAATGCACAGACGACCACGACCGGAGGCGTTGCCGGAGTTGTCACGGATTCGTCCGGCGCCGTGCTGTCGGGCGCTACGGTGGTCCTCACCAACGTTGCCACCGACGCGAAGCAGGACGCGAAGAGCAGTGCCTCGGGCAGCTACCGCTTTGACCTGCTGCCACCCGGCACCTACAAGCTCACCGTGGATCAGCAGGGCTTTGAACGGCTCGAATCCCGCCTTGTGGTCGACAGCTCCAAGGTTGTTGCGGCGAACCTCAAGCTCACCGTTGGCAGCATGCAGCAGACAGTCGAAGTCACCGCTGTCGCTGAACTCATCAACGCCGATGATGCGAACGTGGCGACAACCGTTTCCCAGACTCAGGTTGCTGAGGTTCCAAACTCGGGGAACAACCTGCTCGCTGAAACCAGGATCACGCCCGGCTTCAACACAGGCTTCGGCGTCGTCGGCAACACGCTCTACCAGATCGACGGCGAGAACTATAACGACCCCTACAACAACGCCAACAACTCAGGTGCTTCAAACCTCACCCTCGGACTTAATGACGTATCGGAAGCCACGATCATCGCGAACGGTTATTCCGGGCAGTACGGCGGCCTCGTAGGCGCTACCGCGAGCTTCACCACGAAGAGTGGCGCCAATCGTGTCCACGGCAACGCCAACTATTACTGGACAGGCCGCTCGCTCATCGCCAACACCTACCTGCACAAATCCGTCGTCAGCGCGACCAATCCGATCGTTCCTCGCTCCTTCGAAAACGCGAACCAGTGGGCAGCCATGATCAGTGGTCCTCTGACGATCCCCCACGTCTTCAACGGCCATGACAAGCTATTCTTTCTGGCCGATGCTGAAGGCTTACGCGCAATCTTGCCGGCCAGCCCTGTCACAGTGGCGCTGCCCTCGGCAAACCTCGAAACCTATACGATTAGCAAGCTGACCTCACTCGGGCTTACCAACTCGATCCCGTTCTATCAAAAGATGTTCAACATCTATAACACTGCTGCAGCGGCACACAATGCGCAGCCCGGCAATCCTACCTACAGCAACACCACCACCTTCACGAACGCTTCGACGACAGGCTGCCCCACTGCCTCCAATTCGCTCAGTGCGGCCGATTTGACTGGCCTTGGCTTGACCAGCGCAAACGGCGTGTACACGGGCCTCGCCGGTGCTTGCACTCTATCCTACGCCAGCAACGCCATCACCTACGCCAATGAAGCACTGGAGATTTTTCGCGTAGACGCCAACCTGAGCGCCAACGACAAGTTCTTCATTCGCTATGAGCATGATGCCGGTGTCCAACCCACGACCATCGATCCTATCAGCCCGTCGTTCAATGCCATCAGCATTCAGCCGCAACACAACGGCCAATTCAACGAAACCCACACCTTCGGCGCGAAGGCTGTAAACAACTTCATTCTCGCCGGCCTTTGGTACGGTGCTCTCTTCGGACCCGCTGACCTGAACGCCGCACTTTCGGTCTTTCCCGGCCAGCTCGCTTTTAGCGACAGCTCACTCTCCGGGCTTGGCGGCAGCAACGGCAGCTTTCCTACGGGCCGCAACATTACCACCATCCAGATACAGGATGACGTCGCGATCAACGAAGGGGCGCACACGTTGAAGTTCGGTGGCAAAGGCTACCTCATCAAGGAAAACGATCACTACTTCACGGCGGGAACCGTCCCGACTCTTACCGTGGCTTCGCTCGGCGCTTTCATCAACGGCGGCTATGATCCCGCCTTCGTGAGCGGCGGCACGTTCAGCAAGGCCACGACCTTTGCACAGACCTTCCCGCCCAAGGCCAACCAGCCAGTCCTCATCAATCAGCTCGCAGCCTACGCCGAAGACAACTGGAAAGCGACACGCGAACTCACCCTCAGCTTCGCTCTGCGCCTTGAGCATCAGGGCAACATCCACTGCCTTACCAACTGCCTCACGCAGTTGCAGTCGCAGTTTCCCAGCCTTAATCACAGCACCACTGCCAACCAGCTCAGCTACCTGCAGGCCTACCAATTTAATCAGGACGTCGTCTTTCCGGGCCTGCAGGAACTGGAATGGCAGCCACGCATCGGCTTCGCCTACAATCCTTCTTTCATGCAGTCGATTGCGATCCGCGGCGGCTACGGCATCTTCTACGACGGCTTGGCAGGCAGCACACTTGAAGGAGTTGCCAAGAACCCGCCCACGAAGCCCAGCTACTCCGTTTCACAGGACTACCTGGCTCAGACAGAGACCAAGTCAAACCTCTGGACGGATACTCAGGCCTACAACACCGCTTTCGTTGCGGGCATCAACAGCGGCCTTACTGAGCCACAGATCCAGGCCAGCCTGCCGACGGCGGCAGAACGCAACGCCTTCACCGGTCCCAGCGTTTACGCGCCTCAGACGAACTTCAAGATGTACAACGTGCAGAAGTGGAACTTGGAGGTCCAGAAGTCCTTCGGCCACTCCGACGTGATCTCCATCAACTATCTCGGCAATCACGGGACGCACAAACCCTACACCAACGCTGCACTCAACGCCTTTTCCACCTCAGGCGCAATCGCCGGGCTGCCCACTGCCATCCCTGATACCCGCTTCGGCCCGGTGTACTACTACGTTTCCGGCGGTTCCAATAACTACAACGGCGTCATCGCCTCCTACACCCACAAGTTCCGGCAGAACGGCATCTTCACGGCCGGTTACACCTATGGCAAGATCCTCGATAACGGCGCGAACGGCTTCTCTACCTCCACCTCTACCGGGACAGTAGACATCGGCGCGCCCCCCGATCCGTACCACCCGAACGAGTTCTACGGCCCTGCGACCACGGACGAGCGCCATAATCTCGTCATCGACTACGTTTACAAGGTGCCTTTCCACAACATCTTCTACGGCGGTTGGCAGGTGTCTGGGTCTGCCTTCGCTTTTTCCGGTCTGCCCTTTACCGTAATCGACACAAGCACCAGCAGCAGCATCAACTCGTACAAGACCGGAAACTATGGCGCATCTCTCATTGCCACCTTCCGGGGCGGCTACAAGACACGTTGCAACTACGGCGCAGATGTCTGCCTGAACTCCTCGGAGTTCGGTCCGGCTACCAGCGTCGGCCTCAACGGCCCCCGCAACGCCTGGACCGGTCCGGCCTATGTCAGCACCGATTTCGCGCTCACCAAAGTTATCCCGCTGCACTGGGAAGGCGGCGTCTTCAGTGCTTCGGCTCAGGCCTTCAACGTTCTCAACCACCTCAATTTCGCACGCCCCACCGGTTCGCTCAGCAGTCCCTCCTTTGGCAAGATCACCAGCACGATCAACCCCTCCGGCATTTTTAGCGGCGTAGGGGGCGACGACTCGCCGCGAATCCTCCAACTCAAGGCAACGGTTACTTTCTGATGTAGGGAGTGCCGAGGAGGTCTAAACAAGCCGCGGGCTGAAGGGACTCACAGACTCCATTCGGCCCGTGGCTTTTCATCTTTCGCCGCCGTGCAGCTAGAGTAATTTTGACCCTCTGCTTATGAACGTCATGAAGGACGCCAGCCATACCGAAGAGTCAAGCGAAGCTGCGATCCGCCGCGCGCGCGAGCATTCCAATCGCTCCATTACGAGGCGTAATTTGCTGGGCGTTGGAGACTCCCTGGCTGAAGACTACGTTGGGGTGATTGGCGACGGCACTTTCATTCCCTCGCGAGCCGAGTACCTCAGGTTGTTCAAAGAAGGCTTCGACCGACCGAAACAGAGCATGACCTACGTGCGAGTACCTGAGGCAATCAACGTAGCAGACGATGGCAGCCTTGCCGCCGAAAACGGCACATGGACGGCGACGCTCGCTTCGGGTTCTGTCGCGTTTCGTGGCGCCTATGCCGCGATGTGGCGACGCACTCTCCAAGGCTGGAAGATCCGTTCGGAGATCTTTGTCACGCTTCAGCGCTAGACAGGGCTGGAGCTAGACAAGGCTACGGATGAAGCGAAACACGGGCTTGCCCGGGACTGATGTTTGCGCGTCGCGCCTGGTTTAACAAAGCAAAGTGCCTGCGCGAAACGCAGGCACTTTCTATCTGGTATCGAAATAAAGTTAGAGACGATTGCGGCCTCTGCCGAAGAGCAGGTAAAGAACCACGATGAGCAGGATCAGGCTCAGTCCGCCGCCGCCATAGTAGCCAACGCCGGGTCCCATGTAGAACCCACCGCCGCCAAGCAAAAGGATCAGGATCACCAAAATTAGGATCGTAGGCATGCGAGAGGATAGCACGCCGTACCTGCTAAGCAAGCGCACTCCCATCTACGTATCAGCCGTTAACCCAGCCGGCCTCGTCACTTACCAGAAGAGCCGTCTTGCAGAGGACGGTTCGACCTCCTGAAGCCGGAACCACTACCGCCGCAGCGTGATGGACATCTCCATCAGTGGCACATCCTTCGGCGATGCACCTGCTTCCATCACGCGGACAAACGCGGATTCACCCGCGATGGCCGCAGCCGGACAGAGGAAGTCCACCGCTCCCGAAACCGCAGTTGTGCCATGAGCGCGGCATTCCGGCTTGCCGTCCGAAGACACCACGTGAAGGTCATAGCCCCTGGGCTCATCCAGGCCATTTGGCGCCGCCCATTGGAACTGCACATGGTCTACGCCCGGACCGATGAGCACAGGCACTGGAGCGGTCCCGCGCACGGCAGAAGGCAGCAACACCAGCGCCACATGGGCTTCCGGCACTACAACCTTCACAGTGCCTGCCGCGGGGGAAGGAGCGGCCAAAGCACCCTGTGATTCTCCGCGTTCACCCCTCCGGGCCAGGGGCAGCAAGGCGCCCAGCAGCAGCGCAGCCGCTATGGGCAAAACCCATTTCCACGCCGCTGTTTTGCGGCGCAGGGTTCCCCGCACCGGCATCACGGCAACCTTCGATCTCCCAGCCACAAGCCCCGACACCGCAGGCGAAAAGCGCCCTTGTGGCTCCAGTGCTCGCTCCACGCGGGCGCGATCCCCGAGGCTCAATTCACCGGCTGCGTAAGCGTCCAGCAGGTCGTACTCCGCCGCCTGCATTGCCGCCGCGAACTCTTCGTCACCGATCAGCCGCTCATCAATCTCCTCGACGCGGATCTCGTCCATCTCACCGAGCCGGTACTCCAGCAGCATCCGTCTCCACTCCGCAGGTGTGCTTTTATCTTCCAATGTTTACCGCTGTCCTTTGTGTTCGCAATCGCGCTTTCATCTTGGACGCTAGACCCGCGCAGGGTTTGCCTCGCCGACGGGTCTCTACAAAGATTCCGCGTCCAGCCGCCGCCGCGCCTCGCGTTCCAGTTCGCCGCGAATTCGCAGCGCCCGGTTGCGCAGCGCGTTCAGGCTGATGTCCAACTCTTCCGCCAGCCGCTTGCGTCCGTCCATCTGGGCCCGTGATTCCGCAGAGTAGTATCGCCGGATCAACTCCTGGCTCCCTGCCGGCAGCCGTTCCAGGCACTCTTCCAGCAGGGCACTCAACCGCTCGGTGCGCGCTTGTTCTTCGCGTACCTCGTGCTTCTTCGCGGCCTCGGCCTGCAGCCCCGCAACCAGTTCTACGTTGTTGCGCTGCCCTCTCCACTGCTCGCGCAGCAGCATGCGCGCCACGCCGGCGGCAAACTTCTCAGGCTGGCGGACGGCCTCGTCTTCGTGCCCGGCAGCCGAAATCCTCCGCGCCAGCCGGTCCAGGGCCTCATCGGCCAGCGCGTCTGGGTCGTCGGCACGCTTCCACTCGAAGAACCGGCTGAGCCGCTCGCGCAGCGCGCCATAGCGCTCCGCGGCCACCTGCCGATCAGGGTCCAGCGCGTTCAGCAGGGCGTCAAACCCGCCGTGATCGAGCCGCCACCGCTCACGCCGGGCCGTACGTTCGCTCGAAAGCGGTCTCGCGAGAGTCAGCGCGTCCTCCATTGGCCCTCCACCACGAACCCTGCCCAGTAAACCGGAGCGGCAAACCGCGGCTGCTTCAAAAGCTCCAATTGCGCCTCTCGCAAGGCCTCCGCCGCG
Source organism: Granulicella sp. (assembly GCA_965198545.1). Classification (GTDB taxonomy): domain Bacteria; phylum Acidobacteriota; class Terriglobia; order Terriglobales; family Acidobacteriaceae; genus Granulicella. Next base: position 235,351 of record CBDAPS010000015.1, read on the forward strand.
CCCATGCCGCGCCGCAGCAGGTCTTCATAGAAAGTTTTCATCAGTATGCCAGAGCTTGTGTCGTCCGCCGGCCAAAGCGTCGCGGCCACCTGCCTTGTTCCGGAAAACAAAAACCCCCGCGCCAGGCTGTTCACGCCTTCGCCACTCAGGGTTTCACCCAGCGCCGTGTCGCAGCCGCTCAGCACCACCACGTCGCGCGCCACCGGCCGCTTCTGCACTTGCCGCACCCACAGGATGCCGTCTTCCGGCCTTCCCCGCGAATCCAGTAGTGAAAGCAGCATTCCCGCTGATCCCGGCGTGTCTTTCTGCAAAATGGCGTGCACGGCAAAGTGCGCAACGGGATACCTGGCCCAATCCAGTTTTCGCACCGACGCGGGCGTTGCCTGGAAGCCGAGGAACAGCGAACTCCGCTCCGGTCCGGCGATGGCCGCGATAGCGTGCGCTTCCGCCAGCGAGCCCGCCAGCCGCGGCACATGCGCCAGAGGGGAATCGGCAGCCGTCTTCTTCGGCCCGGCGGCGTCAGCCACCCCCTGCAACCGCGGGTCCGCCGCGTTGTAGACGGGGTCGGCAAATACCGCCACCCGCAGCGGTCTCTTCACCGGCGCGGCATGAGTGGACACCATCAGGTACGCCGCCGAAGGCTCGCGGACGAGCTCAAACCGCTCTACCAAGTAAGCGCCCGCCATCACACTGGAGTTCGTCTTCAATGGTCCGCCTGATTCATACTTCAATCCGGCAAACGACAACTGTGCGAGGTCGCCATCCGCCACCAGCACCAGCCTCTGCGAGCCGGCCAGCCTTCGCCGCAGCGCCGCCGGAAACAGATCGGCAGCCAGCTGCCGCGAAAACTGTCCTGCCTTTTGCTCGTCAAACGCAATGCGCTGTTGACGGGCCTCCAATGATTCTCCCGGCCGCTCCTCCAATCGTGACAGCAGCGCGGCGCGGTACGCCTGGATCGACGCCAGCGACGTCTCAGCCGGAAGCGTATAGCTCGTGCATCGACCATCCGGCAGAATGGCCCAAAGATAGCGCCCCCGGCTGCCCACCCAGTACTCCAGCAGCGCGTCCTGCGGCCCCAGCGCAGCCTTGGCAAAGTTCGCCGGTGTCAGACGATCCAGCGCCGTTGCGGCCGCACTGTCGGTCTTCCGCAACCGCGAACTCAACTCGTCTGCCGCCAGGATCGCCGTACGCAACTGCGCGTCGATCGCCGCCGCCGCAGTCAACTGGGCGGGGTCGGTTCCCACGCCCGCGCGCTTTCCTTCCAACGCCTCAATCTTCACTTCCAGCGAAGCCAGCTGCTTCTCCTGCGCTGCACTCTTCCCGATTCCCTGCCCGGCATCCGCGGCGTCCAACTCGTCGAGCAGGCTTCGCGCGCGGGCTCGTTCGGCCACCTGCCAGGCCTGCACCGCGTAGCCATGCCCCGGCTCGCGTTTGTCCTGAGCCACCAGCAGGTCCACGGCGGCCTCATAGGCGGCATGTTGCGCTGAGAAGAACCGCGTCCGCAGTGCTCCGCGGGCAAAGCTCGTCCGGCTGCTTTCCACGATGTCCATGGCCTCACGCAGGTGCTCCAGCGCCACGCCGAACTCCCCGGCCTTCGCTTGCACCCTCGCTAACCCCACGTCGGCCTGGGCTTCACCCGCCTTGTCCGGCACCCCCGCGAACAGCTCCCTGGCCTTTAGCCAGTCTCCCTCGGCGGCCTTCGCCTGCCCCGCCGCTTCGTCTGACTCACCCAGTGCGGCATAGGCTTCTGCCGTCTGCACCTGCTGCTGGATGCTCTCCGAAAGCGTGATCGCCTCTTCCAGCAGCGGTCGCGCCCGTTCGGGATGGCGGGAGCGGAGCTCCACCCGCGCCAGCCCGATCAGCAATGCGCTCTGCGGTCTGACCAGCTTCAACTCCCGTGCCCGCGCCAGCGCGCTGGTGAACTCCGCCTGCGCGTCCTTTACCCGGCCACTTTCGAGCGCCAGGCCGGCGATGTCACTTCGCGCATCCAGTTCATCCAGGCCGCTGGTGGTTTGCTGCGCGATTGTCAGTGCCTGTTGAAAATCCGTTCCCGCCTGCTGCGTCTCTCCCAGCTCAAGATGCAACTCGCCCATCGCCAGCCAGGCTTCACCCTGCATGGGGTTGTAGGCGCTCGGCAGCGAAACTTCCACGGCATCGGAAAAATCGTTCAGGGCCTGCTGGTACTCGCCGCGTGTGCGATGCACGCTGCCGATCTCCGCCAGCATCTCCACCACGCCGAAGTCGTCATGAATTCGGCGCGAGATCGCCAGCGCCTCTTCATCCGTGCGCAGCGCTTCGGGCAGGTCGCCGAGACTGAGCAGCGCCTCGCCCATGTTCTCCAGCACCACGCCTGCCCAGAACTCTTCGCCGATCTTCTGGTAAAGGGCGAGGGCCCTCCTTGAAGCCTCCAGGCTCTCCCCGTATCGATCCTGGTCCAGCAGCACGCCGCCCAGCGTCTTCCACGCCAGCGCCTGCACTCCAAGCGCGGCTTCCTTGCGTGGAGAGCTCTCCGCGCTTTGCACCGCCACCGCCCGGCGCGCCCACTCCACGGCATCGGCGTAGTGCTTGCCGTCCAGCAACAACATGCGTGAGGCAGACAACAGCACCTGCTGCTCCAGCACTGGATCGTCTGTTGCGGTCGCATGTGTGAGTGCCTCGTTATAGCTGGCCAGCGCCTCCGTGCTGCCGGTATGTGAGCGGCGCAGCCGCTCAGCATGGTTGAATGCGCGGATCGCCTGCGCATACTCCAGCCTTGCCGGGGTTGGCTCGGCCTCGGTCAAAGACAGCAGTGTCTCCAACGGCGCGGCATCGGCCCTGGAGTTGGTCAGCACCGTTACATGCAGCGTGATCTCGCCTTCGGCCAGCGGCAGCCGTACGAAATCCTGTCCTGAATCGGAGATTGCCGGGTCAGCCACCGACGGTCCACTCACCGGCTCAGGCTGCACCTTCACGAAGCGGCCCAGCGCACCGGCGTTCGGCAGCTCCATCCGGAGTTCGGTAATCCTACCCGCCTGCGCGAAGACGTGTACCGTCTGCATCACCCGCGGCTTTACCGTGAGGCGAAGGGTCTGCCCAGCGGACAACGAGACTTCGGGCGTAACTGCCGGCGGCGGTGTGTTTTGCGCCCGGAGGTTCCCCCAAGACAACAACAGGAGCACGACGCCCACGCGGCCGCGGGAAAGGCCGCCTGATGAACTCGCGGAGGGAGTCGCTGCCGAAAGTCCCGGCAGGGTACGCGACGGCTTCATACCGTCGAAAAGCAAGGCGCCTGGATATTTCTGACCGAAGGGCATAGCGTCGCCGTGACCGCAGCTCCAGGCTCTACTCTGCCGTAGCTTTCCCAGCGATGCAAGAACCCCACAAAAATCCTGCGTGATATCCCATCCGTTTCTGCCACTCCGTACACAAGAGTTGTGAAGACCCCTTTGCACGGCTGCCGCTAAGGCGAGCGCCGCTGCGTTGTGTCGTCACCGCTCAAGGCTGCCGATTGCCGGAGCGTTTTTGCGAGTCTACCGCCATCTTGACCACTCCACGCCAAGCCAACACCGGGACGGCCGAGGCGCCACGTGGCTGTATGCCGCCGCGTGGCTTCTCCCGCTGGCGATTTGGCTCGCCGGCTGCTCGACGAACCGACCGACGCAATTTACCGTCCTCATCAACAGCGTCTCCGGCCAGCCGCGATTGCAGCCAGGCTCCGTCGCCCAGATGGTGTTCACCACGCCTTCGACCTTCTCTGGTTCCGTTGATCCCACTCAGACCCAGATCACCTTCGTCGACTCCTCCGGCAACAAACAGACTTCTACCGCCACCTCTCAAAGCGCGGCGGGCCAGCAGATCACCCTGGTTTTCACCGTGCCCGCCGTCACCCCCGCTGCTGCCACGACTTACCAGGTATCGCTCCAGGGAAAGACCACCCAGGGCCAATCCTTCCAGGGGGAGTCCGTCTCCGCCACGGTCTATCCGGCAGCCTCCATCGCCAGCCTGCTTCCCGCCTCCGGACGCCAGGGCCAGACCGTCAGCGTCGCAATCACTGCTGCCAACACGGACTTCGCCCAGGGGCAGACGCAGGCCACCTTCGGTACGGGCATCGCCGTGAACGGCGCGGCCGCAGGCCTACCAGGCCTTATCACCGTCACCGGCACAGGCGCGGCCTCGGCCATGCTCGTCATCGACCCCGCCGCCACCGTGGGAACGCGCAACGTAACCGTCACTACCGGCGGCCAAACCGCGGTACTCGGTTCCGCCTTTACGGTCCAAGCCGCTCTCGTACCGCTCACTGCCTCCGCCGGAGGCCCGTATACCGGCTACAGCGGCCAGGGCGTCCAGTTCGATGGCAGTAAATCCGCCGACCCCAACGGCGTCGCACTGACCTACGCGTGGACCTTCGGGGACGGTGGCGCCGCAGCCACCGCGCAGCCATCGCACAGCTATGCCAAGGCCGGCACCTACACCGTCCAGCTCACCGTGTCGGACGCCAATGGTCTTTCCGCCACGTCGTCTACCACCGCCACCATCACCACGCTCACCAACCCCATCGCCGCAGCCGGTGGCCCCTACAACGGCACCACCGGTCAGGCGATCAGCTTTAGCGGCGCAGGTTCTTCCGACCCGAACGGCAGCACGCTGACCTACGCTTGGGCCTTTGGGGACGGGAGCACCGGCTCCGGGGCGGCCCCGACGCACACCTACTCCAAGGCCGGCACCTACACTGCCACCCTCACCGTTACCGACACCCTCAACCTCACCGGCACCGCGATGGCGACCGTGACGGTCAGCGACCCGCTTAAATCGCCTGTAGCCAACGCGGGCGGACCCTACGCCGGCACCACAGGAACGGCCGTCACCTTTTCGGGCGCGGGCTCCAGCGACCCACAAGGCCAGACACTTGGCTACGTCTGGGACTTTGGCGACGGCGTCACCGGCTCGGGCGTTTCTCCCACCCATTCCTACGCGGCAGCCGGTACCTATACCGTCAAGCTCACCGTCACCAACGCCTCTGGACTGACGGCGACAGCCTCCACGACCGCGACCATCAGCAGCACGGCGCAAGCTCCCATCGCCAACGCAGGCGGCCCATACACCGGCACCGCCGGGGCGGCACTCGCCTTTAGCGGCGCGGGCTCCAGCGATCCGCAGGGCCAGGCGCTCGGCTACGCCTGGGACTTCGGTGACGGCACCACCGGCACGGGCGTTGCACCCACGCATCCCTATGCGGCGGCAGGCATCTTCACGGTGAAGCTCACCGTCACAGACACCTCCAGCCTTTCAGCCTCGGCCTCCACCACCGCAACCATCGCTGCTGCCCCGACGAACTCACTCACCGCCAATGCGGGCGGTGCCTACACAGGCACGGTCAACAACGCGGTCACCTTTTCGGGCACAGGCTCCAGCGATCCCAAGGGCGAAGCGCTCACCTACGCCTGGGACTTCGGTGACGGCAACACCGGCACAGGCGTCGCGCCCACGCACGCCTATAACGCTTCAGGCACGTACACCGTCACGTTGACAGTCACCAACACGGATGGCGCGACCGCCAGTGCGACAGCCATTGCCACGATCAACACCGTCCTTCTCTCGGTGCAGACCGGCCCGTATACCGGCAATGTTAGCCAGGTGCTTTCCTTCGATGGCACCAACTCCACCGCTCCGGGCATGGATTCCCTCACCTACGCCTGGACCTTCGGCGATGGCGGCAATGGTGCCGGGGCGCAGACAACGCATACCTATACCACGGCCTGTACCTGTACCGTCACGCTCACGGTCACCGACACGACGACCAACCTATCCGCCAACAGCACGGCCACAGCAACCATCACCGCGCCGCCGCAGATCACCATTACCGCTCCAGCGCAGGGCGCGGTCTTTAACACCACCAGCGTGACCGTCAGCGGCACCACAGGCAGCAACGTGCAAAGCGTCGCGGTCAACGGTGTTACCGCCACCCTAAGCAGCGGCAGCTTCACCGCATCGGTTCCAGTTCGCGCGGGCGTCAACATCCTCACCGCCACCGGCACGGACAGCAAGGGCAACGTCGGCACGGCCTCCAGCAGCATCACCATCGATCTCTCGCCACCTTCCGTCTCGATCCTTCAGCCGGCAAACAATGCCACGGTCACTACGCAGCAGATCAGCGTCTCCGGCATGGTGACTGACCAGGTCACCGGCACGGTCAACGGCAATAACGTCACCGTCACGGTCAACGGCCAGGCAGCCACAGTCTCCAACCGCAGCTTCATGGTCAACAGCCTGCTGCTCGTCCCGGGCAGCAACACGCTCAACGTGGTTGCAACCGACGCGGCCGGCAACTCCACGCAGACCACCGCCAAGGTCACCTATGCGAACCCTGCGGCCCAGCAGCACATCGTCGTCCTCAGCGGGGACGGCCAGAGCGGCCAGATCAACGCTGTACTGCCGCAGCCCTTGGTCGTCCAGCTTGTCTCCGGCACGGGCACACCCGTCGCAGGGCGCACCGTCACCTTCACCGTCACCGCCAGCGACGGCACCGTTGAAAGCCTGCCGCTCCAGGCGCAGACCCTGAATCTCACCACCGACACCCAGGGAAAAGCCAGCGTGCTCTTCCAACTCGGCAGCCGTGCCGGTGTGGGCATCAACCAGGTGTCAGTCAGCTCACCCGGCTTCATGGGCGGGGCGGTCTTCACGGCCACCACGACCCCGGGCGCACCCGCTTTCGTCCATGAGTTCCTCGGCAACAACCAGCGCGGCATCATCGGCCAATCGCTGGCCCAGGGCTTCCAGGTTGTCGTGCAGGATGCCGGCGGCGACCCGATCGCCAACGTCCCCGTCACCTACACGGTGAACACCGGCGACGGCCTCTTCGCCGGCCAGGCTGCCACCACGGTCATGACCAACTCTGACGGCCGCGCCATCGCTACGCTTACGCTTGGACAGCAGGAAGGCATTAACAACAACACGGTCACCGCCGACTTCGCCAACGACCCGAACGCACCGGTGCAGTTCTATGCCTCTGGCTTCTCGTCGGGGGATCCGGCGAAAACGCAGGTCTCCGGCGTCGTGCTCGATAACGCGGGCAACGCCGTGCCTAACGCCACCGCGCGCCTGCTCAACACCACGCTAAGCACCACGACCGATGCCAACGGCCACTTCAGCCTCAGCCCTGTCCCGGTAGGTACGACAACCCTTCTTATCGATGGCTCCACGACCACGCTGAACGAGACCCTGCCGCAACTCTCGTTCCTCCTGCAGGCCCTGCCCGGGCAGAACAACTCGCTCAACATGCCGGTGTACCTGCCCATCATCGACACGCAGAGCGCCCGCACCGCGGGCGGCAACGTCCCGGCTACCCTCACCATGGCGGGCATGCCGGGGGTCGCGCTCACTGTCGCGCCCAACTCCGTCACTTTCCCGGATGGCTCGCATGTCGGCCAGCTCACGCTCTCGCAGGTGAAGAGCGACCTCATCCCGATGCCGCCGCCCAACGGCATCCCGCCTGCCTTCGCCTGGACGATCCAGCCAGCGGGCACGATCTTCTCCACGCCCGTCACCATCACCATCCCCAACACGCAGGGCCTGCCGCCCGGTCAGGTGCAGGAGTTCTACCAGTACGACCACGATCTCGAACAGTTCGTATCGGTCGGCACGTTGCGCGTCAGCCCGGATGGTTCCGTGCTCAACAGCGATCCTGGTTTCGGCATTACCAAGGCCGGATGGTCCGGGCCAGGCTCCAGTCCACCGCCCGGAGGTTGCGGCCAATCCTGCAATGACAACAACGTCTGCACCACGGACGCGCCGTCCGGCAAGTGCGGCTGCACGCACACGCCCAAGAACGGCGGTTGCGGCGGCAACCCGCCTGCGGGCGCCAACAACTGTCAGCAGCCCGGCCAGTGCGTCAACGGAACGTGCTCCAACAAGCCCAAAGCTCCCGGCAGCGGCTGCAACGACAACATGTTCTGCACCAGCGATGACGTCTGCGGCCTGGACGGCGTGTGCCGCGGCACCGCGAAGCCACCGCAGAGCGTTCCCTTCAGCGGCTTCGCGCTGCAGCAGAACCTTGAAACGGTCACCGACCTGGTCAAGCCCCTCATCCAGAAGTACTTCGGCTCGGACGCGTCCAACGGCTTCAACGTGACCATCGGCGCCAGCGGCCAGGAGCAGATGATCTGCTGCGAATCCAAGAAGGACTTCGAGCAGGACCAGAACGGCACCTATACGTTCCAGGGTGGCATCACCAGCCCGCCCGTCTTCCTGAGCTTTCCGCCGTGGTCGCTGCCCTTCGGCCTCAACGGCGGCGGATACGGCCTTTCCGCCACCATGGGCATCCAGTTCGGCTCACAAATCACCACGGATATCACCAAATGCCAGGACTACATGTGCGCCCAGGGTGCGGCGTCGATCACCGGCGGCATCACGCTCCAACTCGGCGCCACCGTCAACGACCCGACCACCGGACTCACCATAGCCTCCCTGCAGTTGCAGGCCCCGGCCATGCTCAACACCACCATTCAGACCAGTGCTGACTGCAAGTCCGTTGACTACAGCATTGGCCTCAACGCGATTACCCTCACGTTCGTCGCGCAACTAGGCACAGGCTTCCAGGCCACTTTCCCCTTCTGGACGCCTGTGGGCGCCGTCACCCTCACCAGTGGGAGCAAACCACTCCAATGACCTTCCGAGCCCCTCATCTCTTTCCAATTGCCGCCGCGTGTTTCGCTCTGTCCGCCATGGCGCAGACGCCCGCGCATGCGGTGGCCAGGCCTGCCCAGGTGACCGACGCCCCTTCCAAACTCCCGGACATGAGCAAGGCCACGCCCATTACTTCGGCCAACCTCAAAGACCGCACTTACAGCGACTCGTGGCCCAAACCCAGCTTCCCGTCTTCCGAGCGGGCAGGCAAGCAGTTCACCGTGGAGTACGTCTACCGCTATGTCCAGTCGGACTACACTCCCGCCGTCGTGCTCCCACAGGTGCGCCACTCGGAAGCCGAAAGCGACACGCCAGAGCATACGCTGATCGCGCTGCTTTCGGCGGTCAAGACACTCGACTACGACTGGTGGCTTTCGCTCTGGGATACCAAGTCACAACAACTCTTCCGCGACGAAGCCACCGCCAAAAAGCAGGACTCCGCCTACTGGAAAGCCGTCTGGCAGAAGCAGTATGTCGGCAAACCTGCCACGCTCGTAAGCCGCATTGAAACAGTCAACGACATCATGCTGGAGTTCCGCGTCGGCCCGTTGCAGCCCGGCGCGGGTACCGGCCTGCAGCCGGTCATCGTGAAACGGGAAAACGGCCGCTGGGTACTTACCCGCGAACTCGGCGAGTTCAGCTTCATGCCGTGGACGGGTCGCGACACCATCAGCGGTTCCGTAGACATCGTTCAGACCCCACAGTATTCAGACCAGCCCGTATCGCCGGCCATTCTGAAAACCCAAAACCTCTTTCTCGCCAACCAGGCGCGCGGCCAGTCCAGCGCCACAGAGTTTGTCTGGTAGCCGCACAGGAATGGACATGCGCAGCGCAATCACAGGATTGATCAGATCGGCACAAAAGACGAGGGCGGCAACGCTCACGCTCTTCGGCCTGCTCCTCTGCCTCTTTGCGCCGCCGCACGCTCATGGCCAGGGTCTCGGTTCCAACTGCACGGCTACCTTCCTGAACCACTCCGTGCAGGTCAATAGCGACGGCACCTTCAACATCCCCAACGTCCCCTACAATCCAGGCCTCTATCGCATCCACGTCGTCTGTACCAACGCTGACGGCACCACCAGCGGCGGACAGTCCGACCCGGAAGTGATGATCCCCAACGGCGATTTCCAGGTCCCGCTCATCACGGTTGGCGCCATCCCTGCTGCGCTGACCACCATGAAGGTCAATGCCGACACGGCCCTGCTCACCACGCTCGGCGCGACCACGCAGATCAATGTCATCGGCACCTACGCCGATGGCTCCTTTCACAACATCAGCGACGATCCCGGCACCACCTACGTGCTCAGCAACGGAGCGCTCGCCTCCATCAGCCCCACCGGGCTGCTCACTGCCACCGGCGCGGGCCTAGTCACGATCACCGCACGCAACGACGGCCTCGTCGGCACGGCCAGCGTCAACATCACAGCGCTCGTCGATACCGATGGCGACGGCATGCCCGACGCCTGGGAGATCGCCCACGGCCTAAACCCCTACGACCCCACCGACGCCGCGCGCGACCCCGATAACGACGGCCTCACCAACCTGCAGGAGTATCTAGCCGGCACCGACCCGCACGTCGCCGACACCGATGGCGACGGTCTGCTCGACGGCCAGGAGATCAAGCTCGGCACCAACCCTCTGCTCGCCGATACCGATGGCGACGGCCTCTCCGACGGCCAGGAAGTCCTGCTCGGCACCAACCCCCTCCTCAAGGACACCGACGGCGACGGCATTCCCGACGGACTCGAAGTCAAGCTCGGCACCAACCCACTCGTCGCTGATCCCCTGACTGTCGTCACGGGCCGGGTGATCGACGGCAACAACAAGCCGATCGGCGGCGCATCGGTCACGGTGCTTCAATACTTCGTCGCCACCACCGACCTCACCGGCGCGTTCACCATCGCCGCAGTGCCCACGGATGTTCCTTCCGCCAACGGCACACTCACTGCCTCCGTGCTCGCCGTGCTCGCCGGAACGGTCGAAAGTGGTACATCGTCCGCGGTGCCACCGGTCGCTTCCGGCACCACGAACCTTGGTGTTATCCAGCTTGGCGCAGTGACTGGCGTCGTCACTGGCACTGTCAGCTCGCCGTCCGGCAAGCCCGTCTCCGGCGCGCAGGTCGTAGCTGCGGGTACTGGCGTCAGCCTGGCGACGACGACCAATACCAGCGGCGTGTACACCTTCACCAGCCTCCCCGCCGGTCCGGTCGCCGTCTCGGTGCTCGATCCCAGCACAGGTCTGCGCGGTCAGGCATCCAGCGCAATTGCCCAGAACTCCACCAGCGCCATCACGCTTAACATCACACTTGGCGGCTATGGTGCGGTTGCAGGCAGCGTCCTCAGCGCGACAGGCACGCCCGCAGGCAGCGGCATTACGGTCAAGCTCACCGGCTCGACAAACCTGACGACCACAACCGGCGCGCTTGGCGCATTTTCCTTCCCGTTCGTTCCGCTCGGCGCCTTCACCGTTACCGCCACGGACAGCACCGGCCAGGCCGGGACCAGCAGCGGCTTCGTCGCCACCACCAACGAGACGCTCACCGCAAACATCCAGTTCCTCGGCATGGGCACGGTCAGCGGCACGGTCAAGGACAACGCCGGCAATCTCGCCGTGAATGCCATAGTCACGTTGCTTAACACCGGCACCACGCCGCAAAAGCTCACCGTGCAGACTGACGCTTCCGGCCACTATTCGTTCAGCAACGTCAACGTCGGCTCCTTCGCTGTGTCGGCCGGCCTCTCCGCGACCACGAACCTCGGCGGCACCACGGTGGCCAGCCTCACGCAGCCGGGCCAGAATCTCACCGTCGACATCACGCTCAACACCTCCGGCAGCGCCACGGGCCTGGTTGTTCACGCGGATGGCACAACCCCCGCGGCCAACGTCACAGTGCAAGCGCGCGGCAGCGCCTTCACCACAACTTCGGATAGCACCGGCAACTACCAGCTCAACTTCCTGCCCGCGGGCAACGCCACGCTGCTCGCCTCCGATCCTTCCGACAACGACCAGGGCTCCGTCGCCGTGCCCATCGCGGTCAACACCGTGAACCCAGCGGCCAACCTTGTTCTGAATGGCGTCGGTGGCACCACCATCACGGTCATCGACGCATCCGGCAACCCCGTCCCCTCGGCGCAGCTCACGCTTACCAGCAACAGCAGCTTCACGCAGCAGCTCAAAGGCCTTGCCGACACGAACGGTACATACACCTTTACGAATGTGCTCGCTGGTTCGGTCACGGTTATGGCCACCAACCCGGTCAACATGCTTGCCGGCACCGCGCAGGGATCGGTAACCAGCGGCGGCACAACGCAGATCAAGGTCACACTGCAAGCCGCGGGCGCCATCTCCGGTTCAGTCTTTAACGCCGATGGCTCAACACCCGCCGCAGGCATAACCGTGCAGCTTGACGGAGCCACAACAACACTCTCCGCATTGGACGGCACCTATTCTTTTTCCACAGTGCCAGCAGGGACACATCAGGTGCTCGCCCTCGATGGCTCCAAGGTCGCCACCTCCACGACGGTGGTGGCGGTGATCGCCACGCAGGGCCAGGTCGTCACTGCAAACATCACACTCGTTGCCCGCGGAACAGTGACCGGCATAATTACCAACGCCGATGGCTCACCAGGGGCGGGCGCCGCCGTCTCCGTACAAAGCCTCATCGCCGGGTTCGTGCGCTCGTTCTCATCGCAGGCAGACGTCAACGGCAGCTACAGCATCGCCAGCGTTCCATCCGGTCCGGTCAGCGTCGCAGCCTACACGGCAACAGCTTCCGCCCAAACCACGGCCACCCTGCCCGCCAACGGTACGGTCGCCGTGAACCTCATGCTTGCGGTCAACAAGACTCTCTCCACGCAGACCTTTACCGACGCCAATGGATTCACGTACGACATCGACGCCACCGGCGAAATCGCCAGCGGCCTCAGCTCCGTCTTCGCGGGCAGCACCGCGCCCGCAGAAGGCCACCACTCCGATACGCTGTTCCTCACCAACGAAGGCACCGGCATACAGGCCGCTTTCACCGGCGCGCAGTATGGCACGTTGCTACAGAACGGCCAGGAGATCTCCATCGAGCAGGACGGCCTCGTCGGCATCAACGTTGTACGCCACGTGTACGTGCCCAGCAACGGTTACATGGCGCGCTACCTCGAGGTCCTCACCAACCCGACCTCCAGTGACATTAACGTGACCGTTGCGCTGCGCTCCGGCTTCCGCTACACGCACGAGGCACGTAACGGCTATACCTATCAGGGCGTTCCGCAGGTCGACGCAACCTCCAGCGGCGACTCCTCCTTCAACATCACCGCCCAGTCTGCCACCACCGACCACTGGATCGTAGAGGGCAGTGACGGCGACTTCGATCCCTTCCTCGACTCCGACGCCGTGCCCACGCAGGGCTATGTCTTTGACGACGGCAAGGGCGCTGTCTCTCTCGCTTCCGGCTCCTTCGTCGTGACCTCCACCTACGGCCAATTGAACGCCGCGTGGCAGCACGTTCGCGTGCCTGCCAACTCAACAGTGGAGCTCCTGCACTTCACCTCCGAGCAGACGTTGCGCGCTCCCGCACAGGCCTCCGTGCAACGACTCATCCAGCTTCCTCCTGAAGCGCTCGCGGGGCTCAGCGCCGCCGACGCCGCCGCCATCGTCAACTTCGCGGTGCCCTCGAACTTGTCGAGCACGCTTGCCGCATCGCCTGCGCTCACCGGCCAGGTCGGCGGCACGGTCTATGCGGGTGACAACACCACGCCGATCTCCAATGCGGTCGTCAGTCTGCAAAGCATCGATCCGATCTTCGCCCGCACGTACCAGACCCACTCGGACGGCAGCGGCCGCTTCCAGTTTGTCGGCAACGTTGTGGGGGGCGGCAGCGTGCCGAACCCACCGGTCGCCATCGCGCTTGAGAGCTTCAACGTCTCCGCCACGCATCCGGTCACGGCCGTCGCGTCACCCAGCTTCTCGGGCTCGTTGAGCGCCGCCACCATGACGAACGTGCAACCGGTGGTCTTCTCCAACACCGGTCAGCAGCAGGGCACCGTGCGCGTCAACAGCACGACCGTAGTCACCGCCGGCATGGTCACGCTTAACAGCACCGCACTCGCAGCTCCGCTGGTGCTGCAGATCGCCGGCGACGGCACCTACAGCGTCTCCGGGCTTCCCCTCGGCTCCTACACCACCATCGCGACAGTGGCCGGCACGTTCCTCACCGGCTCGGTAACCTCGCAGATCACAGCCGGTAACACGAGCCCTGGAGACATACTGATTTCTTCCGGCGGCGTGCTCCAGGGACAAGTACTGAGCGCGGCGGCAAACCATGCGCCGCTGCCCAACGTCACCGTTTACCTCCAGCTCGGCACACAACAGGTCAGCGCGGTCACCAACTCTGTCGGCCAGTTCACCTTCACTGACGTTCCCGCAGGCACCTACGTCCTTACCGTCTACGACCCCACCACCAACACCGCGGGCACGGCCACCGCCGGAGTCGCTTCAGGTGTCACTACTACGCAGAACATTACCCTCGCCTCCACCGGATCGGTACAGGTCAAAGTCACCGCATCCGGCACCACCTCCGTCACGAACCTCACCGTCACCCTGACGCCGGTAGCCACCGGCAGCACGGCTCTCACGGCCGTCACCGACCTTACCGGCACAGCCAGCTTCACCGGCGTTCCTGTCGGCGCGTTTACCGTTTCGGCAACAGCCTCGGACGGCAGCAGCGGCTCGGCTTCCGGCTCGCTCGGCCTCGCCGGTCAGACGGTCTCGATCTCCCTGCCGCTCGGCGCACACGGCATCGTGAGCGGCACCGTCTACAACGCCGACGGCAAAACCCCAGCCGCCAACATCCAGGTTCAGCTCTACGGCATTCAGCCCGGCGCCATGAACCAGTCACTCATCGCCACGATCCAGTCCGGTAGCAACGGTGCCTACCAGTTCACCACCGTGCCGGTGGGCGGCTTCACGGTCGTCGCACAAAATCTCACCACGGGAGACATCGGCCAGGCTTCCGGAGTGCTGTCTGCCAACACCCAGCAAATCTCTCTCAACGTCACCCTGGACGGCGTTGGAACTGTTATGGTCAATGTCACCAACGGCAGCAGCCCTGATGTAGGCGCGCAGGTAATGGCGTATAGCGCCTACGGCAAGACCTACACCGGCACCACCGACACCCATGGCACGGTCACGCTGAACAACGTCCTCGCCGGCTCCGTGCAGGTCACAGCCAGCGATCCCGCCACGCAGCTCACCGGGACCACCACCGTGACGCTCTCCCCCGGCGGCACGGCCACCGTTAATCTCTCGCTGCAACCCTCAGGCACCATCACCGGCCACGTTACTCTGCCGGGCGGCGCCGGCCCCGCGCCCGGGACCGTGATCCGCATCGTGCAGTTCGGCTACGTCTATCCCTACACCTCCACCACTGCGGCGGCGGACGGTTCTTACACGCTCAACAACATTCCGCTCGCCAGCTACGTCATCTACGTCTACGACACGAGCAACAATCTGCGCGCCACCGCCAGCGTCACGCTCGCCACCGCCAACCAGGTGCTCACGCAAAACTTCACGCTGGTCGGACTCGGCACCGTCAAGGGCACCGTCAGCAATCCCGACGGCACGGCCGCCTCCAACATCAGCGTTCAGCTCAGCAGTTCGAGCACTGTCGGCGGCAGCTTTGCCATCTCCACCGATGGCAGCGGCAACTACTCCATCGCCAACGTGCCCGTCGGCACTTTCCAGGTCAGCGCGCAAAATCTCTCCGCGGGCCTAGGCGCCACAGCCACCGGCTCCGTCACAGCCGATGGCGACATCGAAACCGTGAACCTCAAGCTCGTCGCCAATACGGTCTCGCTCACCCAGACACTCACAGACTTCAACGGCTTCCCCTACGACATCCAGCCCAATGGCTCGATCGCCAACGGCGCCTTCGTCAACGATCCGCTCCGCAATCGCGGCTACTTCGAGAGCTATAACAACGCCTTCCAGCTTTCGCTCGCACAGAGTGGCACCTCAACGAACTTCAATGGCGCGACCACCGGTGTGGCCACGTTGAACGGCCGCCAGGTTACGATCACCCAGCCCACGCCCATCGACGGCCTCAACGTTTCGCGCCGTGTCTACGTGCCTTCCGACGGCTACTTCACGCGCTATCTCGAGGTGCTGTCCAATCCCGGCACGACCCCCGTCACCGTCGATGTCCAACTGAACGGCGGCGTCTCTTACCCCTTCCCCGGCACAGTCAGTGTCATCACGTCCTCGGGCGACGCCGCGCTGAGCGCCGCCGACAACACCCTCGTCACGACCTCCGCTCCCGCGAACGCGCCGTATCCCTACAATCAGGCCGCGCTCGGCGAAGCCTTCGAGGGTCCCGGCGCACCCACGCCAATCAGCGCGGCCACCTACACGCTGCCCAGCAATACCAACGGCCTTTACTACCCGCAGCTTGCTTACAAGTGGTCCAGCGTGACCGTGCCCGCGGGCGGCCAGATCGCGTTCCTGCACTTTGCCACGCAACAGACTACGCAGGGCCAGGCCGTGGCTTCGGTTACACGCCTCGACCAGCTTCCGCCTGAAGCTCTCTATGGTCTCGTCAGCACGGACCTCAACTCGGTCGTCAACTTCGCCGTACCGCAGGGAGGTGTCAGCCAGCTTCCGCCGCTTACCGTGCCATCGCTCGGCAGCGTTAGTGGCCACTTCTACTCCTATGACGGCACCACGCCTATCCCCGGTGGCGAGATCGTCATCTCCGGCACCGACCTGTATCTCGGCGCCACCATGAAGCAGCTCGCCGACAGCAACGGTCAGTTCAACTTTGTCTCCTTCCCGATCGCGAACTACACGCTGCAGGGCACCGATCCCTACTCGCTGGTCGCCTCGCCCCTCACGCCGGGCTCTTTCGCCGCAGGTTCGTCCAACTCCAGCACCAACGTGCTGATGAGCAACACCGGCAACGCCGCCATCACCCTTGTTGAGCCATCCGGAACGGTCTACACCTCGGCCACCGTCCAGATCTCCGATGCCTACGGCAACGGCATCGGCCAGGAAGCCGTCGGCGGCAACGGCACGGTGACCCTCACCTCGCTGCTTCCCGGCAACTACACGCTGGCGACTACAGCGGTCCCGCCGCTCTCACCTTCACAGGGAAGTAGCTTCTACGTCACGCAGGCCGTGACGATCGCCGCAGGCCAGACAACAGGTGTCACGGTCAATCTGCCGCAGACGGGTACAGTCACCGGCACCTTCACGAATGCGCAAGGTCAGCCGGAAACGACAGCCTATGTGCAACTGCAGGGCACCACGGTGGGCCGCTCGCTGTTCACCGGCAATGACGGCATCTTCAACTTCCCGCAAGTACCCAGCGGCACCTACACCCTTACCGGCTACGACTCCAATAACGGCCTCACCGCCAAAACCACGGTAGTCGTGACCACTGGAACGATTACGCAGAACCTGCAGATCGCCAGCGGAGCCACAATCAACGTTACGGCCACTTACTCCAACGGCCAGCCCGCGCCGAACTCGCTCGTCACCATTACGCGCGCCGGCACCGGCAGCGGCATGCTCACCGCTGGCGTAACCGACGCCAACGGCAAGATCAGCATCCTGAACCAGCCCATCGGCACCTACACGCTCTACGCCTACTACCCGGGCCAGTCGGCGACGTACACCTCCATCTATGTGACGGTCGCCGGCTCGGTCACCAGCAACGGCCAGACTATTCCCGTCGCGGTCACCATCCCGGACATCAGCTCCATCACCGGCACCATCACCACCTACAGTGGCGCACCTGCCCCGGGCGCAACGGTGAGCCTGAGCTATCCCAACACCAGCAACGCGCCCTATGGCGGGCAGGTCACCGCCGATGCCAACGGCAAGTACACCTTCAGCACCGTTCTCGCCAACAAGGCAGTCGCGCTCCAGTATCAGAATCCCAACTTCAGCACACTCAACTCCGTCACCGCAATCTCGGCGGCGTCCGGCGCCACACTCACGCAGAACTTGCGCCTACCCGTGAACGCGACCGTCAACATCATTGCTGAAGACGGCAACGGCAATCCGATCGCGAATGCCAACATCTACGTCCGCGCCACGACAACTTCGACGTCGTCCAACTCCTTCAGCCTGAGCAGTGAGATCACCGGCGCCAATGGCGTAGCGCAGTTCTTCGGAGTGCCGGACGCCGATTATACCGCCGTCCTCTACGACAACTCCGGCAACACCCTCGGCTCGGCTAGTTTCACCGTCCACACCAAGGATGACGGCGGGAACGTTGCTGTCGTGTTGCAGACCGGGTTCACCGGATCCATCTCCGGCACGCTAGTAGCCAGTGACGGCGTGACCCCCGTGCCTACGTCGGTCTCTTATGTCTTCCTGAATGACACCGGTTCGCAGACCGTGCTGGCAACCTATACCAGTTCCGACGGTACGTACAACTTCCCGAACGTTACCGTGGGCAGACAAGGATTTACGATTTCGGTCACCTACAACTCGCCTTCTTATGGCTTCTCGCCGATCTCAGCCGACGACGTCGTCAGCGACAAGTTCACTGCTGATAACCAACAGCTTACGGAAAATGCCACGCTGCCTATCCCGGTCATCACCGGGACCGTCTACCAGTCCGATGGCGTGACCCCCGCTCCCAACCCGACGGTGATCGCCACCGTACCTAACTTCGGCAACATGCTCACCCTTTACGGTATCTCCGACGCGAGTGGCGTTTACTCCGTGGCCGCGCCGGTGCAAGACCAGGTCAGTATCATCGCCGACGCCGGCGGCCTCACCACGCAGGCCCAGGTCTACGTGCATAGCACGGACACCATCGACACCCAGAACATCGTTCTAACCAACTCCGGTACCGTTTCCGGCACCCTGACCGACAAGACATCAGGAAACGCGATCTCTAACGCGCAGGTTCGGGTGATTTCCACTGGCTCGTCTTACACGCTCTTCGCGAACACCGACTACAACGGCAACTACTCCCTGCCCGCCGTCGCCACGGGAAGCATCACGGTGGACATCACGGTCTACGGCACGACCAACTGCACCGCTGAAGCCATGGGCACGCTCGCGAATAACGGCGACACCCTGATCGAGAACTTCTCGGTCGATACCTCCGCCTGTCCTTCCCCACCTGGGGCCAGGAATGTACCGATGCTTCCGTGGCCTGGCCCGGACAAAATCACCGCTCCAGTAATTGCGTCGCTTGGAACTCCGCCATCCTTCTCCCAAGGCACCGCCACGAGGTGGCTCTATTCACAGGCATCTTCTCAGAACTTCATGAGCCCCTTTCCTGCGCAGTCCACATCGTGGTATGGCATCAGCCGTGCCGCACTGGTGCCTATGAAACAGGAACAAATTCAAACGTGGGCTTTAAAGCCTGAAGACACTTTCATGGCGTTACGCGCTTCGCTGATCGCTGCGACGCCCGGAGGGCAGCTATGAAGCAACTCCGTTTCATGGGGTACAACCTCTTGCTTTGCCTGTTGAGCGGTCCGGCCCTCAGCTCACAAATTTGGCCACAGGCATCTGTTAATAAAGGCACCGGAAGCAGGCCGATCAAGCTCGCCGAAAAGCTCGTTCCAGCGTTTACCGTGTGGCAGCTCCGCGCGGGTGAAGCCACCGAGTCCCAGGTCTCGGTGGAGCAGCTCAACCCGGCCGGGTACTGGCTGATGGTCTACATCGATCTCAGATCCAAGGCCTGCCAGAACATGCTCACGCAGATACAAACGTTGACCGCGCCCACCGTCAGCGCCACAGGAGAAACCGCACCGGCAAAGCTCGACCCCGCCAAACTCGTCTTCGTGGCGTTGCACGCTTCAGGCGCGCAGCTCAGCCAGTTTCAGTTGAACTACCCCGGCATGGCGGCAGCCACCTGGACACACGACTCACAAAACGCCGCCGCCAATGCGCTCGGCGTGCGCGGCACACCGCACTTCTTCGGCATGCACGAAAGCCTCCAACGCTGGCAGTACGCCGGCACTCCGGCAGACTCCGAGTTGCCCTCCATGCTGACTACCTGGGTTGCCATGAATACGCAGCCCAAGAATAAGCTCACCCGCAACAAGGTCAGCCCTCCGGCCACTGGCTCGGGGGGTAAGTCTTCTTCCTCGCCGGTCATTCCGGCGACTCCCAGCACGGTCGCAATCGCGCCTGGAGCACACCATTGAGAATCGCTTTTCGTCTCGCGCTGCCGTTTGCCCTTCTCGCGGGCTCTGCCATTGCTCAAGCGCAGGGGGCAGGCACCACCGCCGGTCCGGTCACCGCGCCGGTCTCTATCGTCGTCTATGCCGACCTCGAATGTCCTTTTTCCGCGGCCACGCTGCCCGAAGTTGAAAAAGTCCTCGCCGCGCACAAGGGCGAGGTTCGGCTCGACGTCCGCCAGTTCCCGCTCACGCAGCATGAACACGCCCCGCTGGCGCATGAAGCCGCATTGGCCGCCGCGGCCCAGGGCCGGTTTCTGCCCATGGTCGACCTCATCCAGGCCAACCAGAAGCTGATGGACCGCGAGCAATATCTCCATTACGCCGCGCTGCTCAGGCTGAATCTTGTGCAGTTCAAGCGCGACCTCGACAGCCATCGCTTCGCGGCCACGGTCCAGCAGGACCTCGCCGAAGGCCGCGCGCTCGGCATCGACACCACGCCCACACTTTTCGTGAATGGCACCAAGCTCGCAGGGGCGCAGGATGCACCCTCGCTCGAGGCCCTCATCACACGAAGCCTCGCCGCATCAAATCCTTCCGTGAACCCCGGCGACGCGGGCAATCCGCTGCCCGCCGAAGATATCGCCGCGCTCGCCGTGAAGCCGGAGGCCACGCTCGGCGTTACGGACGCCCCGGTGACCATCGTCGAGTTCACGGACTTTCAGTGCCCCTTCTGCCGTCGCGCCGAGGAGCCAGTTCATCAATTACTCGCGGCTTCCGGCAAGAACATTCACCTCGTCTATCGAAGCTTTCCGCTGGATTTTCACGCCCACGCCGAACTGGCTGCCGAGGCCGCTTTGGCTGCCGGCGCGCAAGGCAAGTTCTGGCCCATGCACGATCTCCTCTTCGCGAACCAGACATCGCTGGATCGCGCGCATCTTGACGACTTCGCGCGGCAGTTGAACCTTGACGTCGCTCGCTTCGACGACGATCTGAGCACGGGCAAGTTCCGGGCGGCCGTAGCTTCCGATCGCGCGCTCGGCCAGCGCTACGGAGTGGATGGTACGCCGTTCTTCTTCATCAACGGCCGCGCCCTCGTAGGAGCCCGTTCGCTGCCCGAGCTGCAGCAGGCCGTGCAACTCGCGCTTGGCAACACGGCGAAGCCCGCTGCAGAACTGGCTGCCGCCGGTGAGGCGCCCCGCAACTTCCTGCCCACTCCCGGCTCTGCTTCAGGGAGCGCCAGCCCTGGTACGATGGTGGACTGGTTTCTCGACGTAGAAGCTTCCGCGAGCCCTGCCATCGCGCAGATCGTGCGCACTCTCCAGGTGGAACCCGGCGTTCGCATCGCCGTCCATCACTTTGCACTGCCTAGCCATCCCAACGCCGCGCTGGCCTTTCGCGCGCTCATGGCTGCGCGGCAGGAAGGCCGGTTCTGGGAGCTGTATGATCGCCTTGCCGCGCACACTCTGCCTGAAGATCCCAAGGACGCCCGCGCGGCTATCGTTTCCGCCGCCACCGCTGCATCTGTATCGTCCACCGGCCTGAATACCGCACTGGAGGATCCACAACTCGCGGCCGCTATCGCTGCCGACCAGCAGGACGCAACCTATCGCGGCGTACGCGGCGTTCCCGTCGTGTTCATCGACGGCCACCGCCTGGACGGCCTCCAGCCCCAGGCCAACTACGATAAGTACATCAAGGAGTCCGCAGGCAAGCTCGTCGCTCTTTCCCTAGCGTCCTCGAACTAATCCGAGGCTTCTTCGTGACGGCGTCCTGATCGCTGGCATCCGTGGCATCCGCCTGCAATTCCTATCGCTGGATCCACACCATGCTCGGCGGGTTCTGCGTGTTGAGGATGCGTTCCACA
Organism: Granulicella sp.; assembly: GCA_965198545.1. Taxonomy (GTDB): domain Bacteria; phylum Acidobacteriota; class Terriglobia; order Terriglobales; family Acidobacteriaceae; genus Granulicella. The sequence goes on from CBDAPS010000015.1 coordinate 257,011, forward strand.
TCCGTCGTGTCGGCCTCCGCTCCATGTACGTGCCCCGGTGTGACTTCGTAGGCCACGCCGAGGTTTGCCCGCCAGTAAGCCAGCACGCCCCACAGCGCCACGGGATCGTCTTTCATCTGCGCTTCCTGCGCGGCTTCTTCCGCGGCGCGTATCGGATCTCCCAGGCGTGTGTACACCGTTGAAAGCCACTTGTGTGCGACGGCATCGTCCGGGTCAATAGCCAGCGCCTCCTCAAACTGGTCGCGAGCCAGCGCATCCTGTTTTTGGATCAGCAGCGCCCAGCCAAGATCGTCATGCACCTGGCGAAAGCGCGGGAACTTCGCGGCTACCGCTTTGAACGCTGCGATCGCTTCGGGGTAACGGTAGAGCCAGCGATCGCTCAACCCCTCGTAGTAGCGCGCTCGAATGCTTTCCGGCGCAAGCTTCTTCGCCCTGGCCAGCCAGCCAAGAGCTTCCTCGAAGTTTCCCGCGCTGTAGGAGACCACGCCCATATCGATATAACTGTCAGCATCCTCCGGCGCCAGCGCCAAAACATGGCCGAAGGCCTCGCGCGCCGCCGGAAACTCCGCACGGTCCAACAACGCGATCCCGAAGGCGGTGTAACGCAGCACATCCTTCGGCGCGGCCGAAGGCGATGTCTGCGGCGTATTCTCCCCCACGTTCAGCGCCACCCTGCTCTGCGCTACCGTGACGGTCGGACTGCGATCCGGATCGCCCGGTTTGTCGCCGAAGACCCAGTCGGTGAACTCGCGCCGGAAGCGCCGGTACTTTACCGCGGCGGTCACCGTCAGGCCACTCGCTCCGGCGGGCACCCTGAAGCGATAGCGCTCCACGTCGGCGCGTCCGGGCAGTACGGTGCTGTCGTAGGCGCGTGCGTTTACGTTCCATACTTCGTGATGCGTCAGCCGCGCTCCGGTGCGGTCGATGATCTGGTTGCCAAACGTATGCGTGTCCGGCTGCAAGCGGTGGTCAGGCCCAACCTCGCCGCTGGCATAAACCAGGCGGCCCGCTTCATCGCGCACCTCGAACTGCACCCAGCTCTCGTAGAAGTCGCGCTGCTCTGGCACCAGGCTGTGTCCAATGCCGGTGTTCTGCACGACCACGGAGACAGTCAGGCTCTGGTTGGGGTGCAACGTAAAGGTACTCCTGTCGATGGGGGCAATCACCGGACCGATGCTGGGATGCTGCCCGGCAACCTGCGGACCGTCCTGCGAAAGTGCGAAGATGTCCACGCGCAGCGCGCCGTTCTGAAGGAAGGCCGTTACCTCCCTGGCCTGCTCCGGATAGCCGTATTGTGCGGCCACCAGCGTATTCGCCGCGGCCCAGCGGTGCGACCTGTACTGTGTGCCATAGCTCCCGTTCGGAGCGCTTTGCATCGCAGGCATGTGGCAGTCCTGGCAGGTCTTTGTGGGCTTATGGAAGAACGAAATGGGCGTCTCGCCGGACCAACCCGACTGCTGCCACTCGCCGTAGGTATCGAACGCGCGCAGCCACTTGTAGTCATTGAGGGTGCGCGGCAGGTTTGCCTTGTGGCAGCTTCCGCAGAACTCCGGCTGCGACAGCACCGTGTGCTGCACCGCCGCGCGGTGCCGGTCGAGATGCGCGAGAATCTCCGCGGGTGCGGGCATGCCCGGGATGGCATTGCCCCGCTGGTCAAGCAGCGCCGTCGGCGTGCCCATTACGTAGCTGCCCAGCCCGCGCATCGGCTGAACCCGCTCCATGGCATGGCAGGTCATGCAAGTAACGCCTTCTTCGTCGAACGGCCTTGGGGCAGTGCTTGCCGGCGTCAGCACACCGGAGAACAGCGCGATGGGATTGTGGCAGCCCTCGCAATGCCGTGAACGAGCGATGCCTTTTTGCTCGATCAACAGGTTGACGTTTTTCGTATACCAGGGCGTGCGAAACGAGTTGGCATGCGCCGATTCACGCCACTCCTTGTAAAGCTGCCGGTGGCACTGCCCGCAATAAGCCGCTGTTGGCACGTCTGCCGGCTTCAGGAACTGCGTGAAACTGCTGCGCGCCTCGCTCGGCAGATAAGGGTTATTTCCAAACGGCAGGAGGTACCGCGGCGTGCTGTCACCGGTTGCCGCTGAGCCATCGCGTTTCGCGGTCTCCGAGCGCCAACCTGCCAGCCCGAGCACGCACGCGGCAAATCCCCCGGCCAGCCCGATACCACGCAGCCAATGCCGCATCCGGTTTTCCGGCAGGCGGTCTTCCAACGGAACTTCCCCCATGCCAGAGGTGGCGAGAACTCCGTCTTCATCTCGCGCAAGGGACGCGGCGGCATCGCTCAACGCGAGGGAACGCGTTTGCAGCAACAGTTTCAACCAGCCATCGGAATACGTGCCGGACTTCGTCAGAAGGCTTGCCACGAAGAGACCGGATGCGCCCAACCCGGCTCATTCCCGCCCGTTTGACACAGAAGCTTAGCTAGGGCCCGGAGAGTCTTTCCCGACAGACTTCATAGGTCTCTTCTTCACACAAGCGGATGATTATTTATGCGCCACTTCGGGTCTCTCGGGTAAGGAGAATGTAAAGACAGACCCCTGGCCCACTTGGCTGGTCACCTTCAAACTTCCGTGATGTGCCTCGATGATCGCGCGGCAAATCGCGAGCCCCATACCTGTGCCCGAAGTTCTCTCAGTTTGTGTTCGAGATCGATAGAGGCGGTCAAAAATCAGGCTCTGCTCCGATGGGTCGATGCCGATCCCACGGTCCGCCACGCTCGTTGCGATCATGCCCTCCTTCGCTTCGGCCATCATGAAAATGGGTGATCCCGGGGAGGAATACTTTGCAGCGTTTTCCAGAAGATTGCAGATGACCTTTCCCAGGAGTTCACGGTCGCCAACGATATTCGGCAAGTCCGGAACGTCGACCTGCACGGGATGAGACGACGCAACCCATGCGCAGTCTTCCTGAGCCGCTTGTATAAGGTCTCGCATCGCAAGCGGCTCCAGATGCAATTGAACTTCCTTCGCTTCGATGCGAGCCATCTCTACTGCCTGGCTTACAAGGCGATTCAGTCGGTCAGCTTCTTCATCCACTATGCTGACCAGCTCTTTTCTGCTGTCTTTATCCAACTCCATCCCGGAAAGAAGCGCTCCTGCGGCTCCTTTTATCGAGGTGAGTGGGGTGCGAAGTTCATGCGTGATCGAGTCCAGGATGAGAGTGCGGAGACGCTCGCTCTCCTTGTTGGCCTCGCTTTTCGCGGCATCTTCTATCGCCTGAGCGTGGTCCAGAGTGATGGAAACCAGCCCTCCAATTGCTTCCAGACTTTCTGCGGTCAGGCTGGCGCCGCGCACCGCCAGCAGGCCGCGGGGACGGACTCCTGTTCGCAGAGGGACAAGAACTTCATTACCGGATGTCGGCTGTACCGCTGAGAGTGTCAGAGCCATCTGACGAAGATGGGGGAGCTCAACGCCGGTGATGGGGTGCAACCCGGCCTGGTAGAGACGGTCTCCATCGAGCAGGTACAAAACCACGGACTCCGCCAAAGCTGAGGTATTGATGAGGCTCGGGACTGCTTGTACGGCCGCCGCCACGCTGTCAGTCTGAAGCAACTCACGACTTAGCAGGTAAAGCACTTCCAGCTCCCGTTGCCGCCGGAGTGCGGTTGCGGCTTCGCCCCTTGCTCTTTGTGACAACCGGCTTCCAACGATGCTTGTCCCGAGGAACGCGAACAAGGCCACCCAGTTCTGCGGGTCGGAAATGGTAAAAGTCCCAACCGGCGGCAGAAAGTAGAAGTTGTAGGCAGCCGTTGCGGCTACGGAGATCGCGACGGCGTACCGGAGTTCCCATTGAGCGGCGAGCACCAGCACGAAGAGCAACAGAGTCAGGGCGACGGTTGTCGGGTTGACGTGCACCCATTGCCGGTACGCCAGTACAATCGCGGCCAGAGCGCCGAACGCTATGGTCCATCTTGTGGTCGAGAGAAACCGGCGGGAGTTCATGGGGGTAGTCTAATTCCGTGAAGCGAACGAGCGAGCAGGTTCAGAAGACGCCCGAAGAATGGCTGCTCAGCGTAGAGGAGCCCTCGGAAGAGCGGCGCCGTGGCCGCTTGAAGGTATTTCTCGGGTATGCTCCAGGGGTCGGAAAGACCTTTAGCATGTTGAGCGAGGGTGTCCGGCGCCGGTCCCGCGGAGAAGATGTCGTCATCGGCATTGTGGAAACACACGGGCGCAGCGGTACTACTGAAATGGCCATGAAGCTCGAGGAAGTGCCTCGGCGTGAAGTGGAGTACAAGGGGACGATCTTTACAGAGCTCGACGTAGATGCGGTGCTGCTGCGTGCTCCACAAGTAGCGCTTATTGACGAGTTGGCACACAGCAATGTGGAAGGCAGCCGCTTTGCCAAGCGCTACGAAGACGTTCTTTACCTCCTCGAGCAGGGCGTTGATGTTGTCAGCACCTTGAACGTCCAGCACATCGAAAGCCTGACGCCGCGGGTACAAGCGCTGACCGGCGTCAGCATTCGCGAGCAGGTGCCGGACTGGGTGCTGGATCGTGCTGACGAAATCGTCATCAGCGATCTCACTCCGGAAGCCCTTGTGACCCGCATGCGTCGTGGTGACATTTACCCATCAGAGCGCGTGGAGCGATCGTTAGCTAACTTTTTTCGCCGTGGCAATCTGATTGCTCTCCGCGAGATGGCCCTTCAGCGTGTGACAAGAGCTGTGGATCGCACGCTGGAAGACTATGTGAAACGCAAAAGGCTGGGGGCGCATTGGTCCATTGCGGAGCGGGTTGCCGTGTGCATCAGTTCGAACGCGCAGGCAAGGGACCTTATCGCTCGCGGAGCACGACTGGCGGAAGCACTGGGCGCCGAGCTGTATGTGGTCCACGTGGAGCAGGGTCACGACTTCTCAGGAGAGCGCAAGCTGGCTTTGGATGCCGGGCTTCAACTGGCGCGAAATCTTGGCGCTCACGTCGAGTTACTCAAAGGAAAAGATACCGCGCGAACCACCGCTGCGTACATTCGGGAGCATCGCATCACGCAGGCGATTGTCGGTCGTTCAGCGACCCGAGGTCTGCGCTCGTACTTTTATTATTTCGCTCTGCAGCGATTCATGGCGGAAGCGCCTCACGTGGATCTGCACATTGTGACCCAGGAGAGTTGAGTGAAACGCGTTCTTGTCGTGGACGATGAAAAGCAGATTACCCGGATGCTCAAGGCCTCACTGCAGAGCAGTGGATACGCGGTAGTCGCTGCGGAGAACGGAATCAAAGCGCTTGAGGAGTTCACTGTCGCCAGGCCGGACCTGATCATCACGGACCTCGCGATGCCGATGATGAACGGGCTTGAACTGACTCAGGAGATTCGCAAGATTGCCTCCACGCCCATCATTGTGCTCAGCGTGCGGAATACAGATTCCATGAAAGTAGCCGCGCTGGATGAGGGCGCGGACGACTACCTTACGAAGCCCTTCAGCATGCCCGAGCTGCTTGCGCGTGTCCGCGCTCAACTACGCCGGCCAGCAAGTGCGGCGACGATAGAAACTGAGCGACTGGAGTTGGGTGACTTCGTTGTGGATGCTGCGGCACACACCGCAACGCTACGCGGCCAGGCGCTGCACCTCACGCCAAAGGAGTTCGAGTTGCTGTCCCTTCTGCTTGCCAACGCCGACCGAGTGCTTACGCACAAGGTGCTGTTGCGCAGCATTTGGGGTGAATCCGCGGAAGATCAACCCGAGTACCTGAGGGTTCTGGTTGGGCAACTGCGCAAGAAGCTCGATCGTGGGGATGGTACGCGCTACATTCAGAGCGAACCATGGATCGGGTATCGGCTGGCCGCTTCCGGTTCACAAACCGACTAGCCTTACGAATTCTTTACGGCTCTTCTACGGACTTTTCATGCCTGCTCATCCTTCAATAGAAGTCGAGGCAAGACATGAAAGTCCTTATCTGGGCCATTCCAACCCTGATCCTGCTGCTGTGTTTCCTTGCGCTGGCGGCCCATGGGCAGCGACCCACGCCGAACCCAGAACGCAAGCAGCAGATTCAGGTGCTGCGGCAGGAGCTACAGCGGCTAGCCGCCAAGGGACGGGAGCACGTCTTCGACACGTATGCTACATGGAGCGTGACGCCAAAGCTCAACCCCTATTGGCGAAGGGGGCTACGTGCTGAGCCGCACAGTGATCGAGCAGCAGCCTCGATGGATGGGTGATCGGTGGCTCTGAAAGAAGTCGCATTCATCGCGGATCATCTGTTCACGCCTGGTTTCCGGCGCGTGCGGCGTATCGCCGCGACTTCTCCAATCAGCATTTTCCTCACCAACACAGCCGGGGTGCTTCTTCACGCTCAGACAACATCGACCCTTGGACTTGTGTATTGGTGGGGGACGAAACAGGGTAGTTGGTAACAGGAGACATGTTCCATGCTGGACGCTATCGCCGCACTCTCTCTCCTTGCATTTTTCGGCCTGGGCCTCTTGTACACCCACGGCTGCGACCGCTTGAAAGGCAACAAACAATGATCCTCAACGTCGTACTCCTCGTGCTTTCGGCACTGCTGATGGCCTATCTCGTTTACGCGCTGCTTCGCCCGGAGAAGTTCTAACGCCATGACACTCAACGGTTGGTTACAAATAGGGCTGTTCATCGCCGCAGTGCTTCTGCTTGCTAAGCCGATGGGCAGCTACATGACAGCGGTGTTCGAACGCCGCAAGACGTTTCTTGATCCGATTCTCGCGCCCTGCGAGCGCGTTCTGTACCGTGTCACGGGAGTTCAGCCCGACGAAGAGATGCGGTGGACACAGTACACCGTCTCCATGCTGATCTTCAGCGCTGCGACTTTGCTGCTTACATACCTCGTGGAGCGAATGCAGGCCTGGCTCCCGCTGAACCCACAGCATCTTGCAAATGTTGAACCGTCGCTGGCGCTAAACACCGCGATCTCCTTCACGACGAATACCAACTGGCAGAGCTACACGCCTGAATCGACAATGAGCTATCTCACGCAGATGCTCGGGCTGGCGACACACAACTTCTGGTCGGCTGCCGTGGGTTTATCCCTGGCCATTGCTTTTGTGCGCGGCATCGCGCGACGAGAAGCCAAGACGCTCGGCAACTTCTGGGTGGATCTCACGCGCGGGACACTGTGGATCCTGTTGCCAATCTCGATCGTGTTCGCGCTCGGCCTGGTTTCGCAGGGTGTAGTGCAGAATCTGAAACCCTATGACACCGCAAGGCTTGTGGAAGAACAGAAAGTAACCGCGACCGATGGAAAGACAAGCATCGTCTCCACGCAGACAATCGCTCAGGGGCCGGTCGCCTCGCAGGAAGCGATCAAGATGCTTGGAACGAACGGTGGCGGCTTCTTCAACGCGAACAGCGCCCACCCTTTCGAGAATCCAACACCGCTCTCAAACTTTCTGCAGATGCTTTCGATCTTCCTGATCCCGGCTGGCTTGTGCGTCACGCTGGGGCAGATGGTCCGTTCTCCGAAGCATGGGTGGGCGGTCCTGGCCGCGATGGTTGTGCTGTGGTTTGCCGGAACATTGACGAGCTACTGGGCTGAGTCTCAAGGCAATCCCGCGTTGCACGGCGTGGACGCACGGGCTTCGCTGACACAGAGCGGCGGCAACATGGAAGGCAAAGAAGTTCGATTTGGCATCGCGAACTCCGCGCTGTTCGCCACCGTCACTACGGATGCAAGCTGCGGCGCGGTCAACAGCATGCACGACAGCTTTACACCGCTTGGCGGCATGGTTCCCATGGTAAACATCCTGCTCGGCGAGGTGGTGTTCGGCGGTGTCGGCGCAGGACTCTACGGCATGCTCGTGTTCGTCGTCATGGCGGTCTTCATTGCGGGTCTGATGGTGGGCAGAACGCCAGAATACCTCGGCAAGAAGGTGGAAGCCTTCGACGTGCAGATGGCCATGCTCTATCTGCTCATTTTTCCTCTGCTGATTCTTGGTTTCGCCGCTGTGACGGTGTTGATGCCGAACCTTGGATTGTCGAGCCTGGCGAATCACGGCCCACACGGCCTTAGCGAGATCCTTTACGCCTACACCTCAGCTACGGGCAACAATGGCTCGGCCTTTGCCGGTCTGAATGCCAACACTCACTGGTACAACTACTCGCTCGCTGTAGCCATGTTCTTCGGCCGTTTCATGATGATCATCCCCATGATGGCGATTGCCGGCAGCCTGGCCGCGAAGAAGAGTGTGCCCGCTACCGCGGGAACGTTCCCAGTCACCACTCCGCTCTTCACGGTGCTGCTAACAGGAGTCATCCTTATCATCGGAGCGCTGACGTTCTTTCCCGTGCTGTCGCTTGGCCCCATTCTCGAGCACCTGCTGATGCACGCAGGCCGCAGCTTCTAACGCGTCCCCCGGAGATCTTTTTATGCCTACCCATGCAAAACGCCGCTCGCTGTTTGACGCGAAGATCGTGCGCCGTGCCGGCGTCGATGCCCTTGCCAAGTTGAGCCCTCGTTTGATGATGAAGAACCCGGTCATGTTCGTTGTGGAGCTCGGCAGCGTTCTTACGTCCGTCCTTCTGATCCTCAACCTCACCGCACAACATGGCCACTTCAAATTCGATCTCCAGATCACCCTGTGGCTGTGGTTCACCGTCCTCTTCGCCAACTTCGCCGAGGCGATGGCAGAGGGCCGCGGCAAAGCGCAGGCCGACGCTCTGCGCCAGGCAAAGTCGGAGACGACGGCGTATCGCCTCAATAAGGCCGGTTCGCTCGAAGAGGTGCCATCCTCGCAGCTGCGCGTGGGTGACATAGTTCGAGTGGTTGCCGGACAGATGATTCCCGGCGACGGCGAAGTGACCGAAGGCGTGGCTTCCGTCGATGAATCCTCTATTACGGGCGAATCCGCACCCGTCATCCGTGAGGCTGGCGGCGACCGCTCCGCTGTAACGGGGGGAACGCGTGTGCTGTCCGATGTGATCACGCTACGCATCACGTCCAACCCCGGTGAGACCTTTCTCGATCGCATGATCGCTCTGGTGGAAGGCGCCGAACGGCAGAAGACCCCAAACGAGATTGCGTTGAACATTCTGCTTGCGGGACTCACCATCATCTTCCTGTTGGCAGTCGTGACGCTGCAGCCCTTTGCTTTGTACTCGGGCGCGCCGCAGACAGTGTTCGTACTGATCTCGCTGCTCGTCTGCCTCATCCCTACCACCATCGGTGGCCTCCTGTCGGCCATCGGCATTGCGGGCATGGACCGACTGGTGCAGCACAACGTGCTGGCCACCTCGGGACGCGCGGTTGAGGCAGCCGGCGACGTCAACACCCTTCTTCTCGACAAGACCGGGACGATCACCATCGGCAACCGCCAGGCAGCTGAGTTTATTCCTGCTCCCGGTGTTCCACCGAATCAGCTCGCCGACGCGGCGCAGCTCTCATCCCTGTCCGACGAAACTCCGGAAGGCCGCTCCATCGTGGTCCTTGCCAAGGAACAGTACAACCTGCGGGGACGCGAGCTCGCGTCGCTCAATGCGGAGTTCATCCCATTCTCCGCGACCACACGCATGAGCGGGATCGAGGTGGAGGGTCGCAGCATACGGAAGGGCGCTGTCGATGCCATTGCTCACTATCTGCAGGATGCGGGCTCTTCCCTGCCGCAGGAAGTGCGTGGCGCCGTGGAAGAGATCGCTCGCAAAGGCGGCACTCCGCTGGTGGTTGCGGAGAATGGCAGGGCTCTCGGAGTGATCTACCTGAAAGATGTCGTGAAGGGCGGCATGAAGGAGCGCTTCGATCAGCTTCGTGCCATGGGCATCCGTACGGTGATGATCACGGGCGATAACCCGCTCACCGCCGCTGCGATCGCCCGGGAGGCCGGCGTGGACGACTTCCTCGCCGAAGCGAAGCCCAAGGACAAGATGGACTTGATCAAACGCGAACAGGCCGACGGCAAGCTCGTGGCCATGACCGGAGACGGCACCAACGATGCGCCCGCTCTCGCGCAGGCCGACGTGGGAGTCGCCATGAACTCCGGTACCCAGGCCGCCAAGGAAGCCGGGAACATGGTTGATCTGGACTCGAACCCAACCAAGCTCATCGAAATCGTCGCCATCGGCAAGCAACTCTTGATGACCCGTGGAGCCCTGACAACGTTCAGCATCTCGAACGATGTGGCCAAGTACTTCGCGATCATCCCGGCCATGTTCGCCGGCGTATTTCCCGTGCTGAATGCGCTCAACGTCATGCACCTCCACAACGCCGAGTCCGCCGTTTTATCCGCGGTGATCTTCAATGCGCTGGTCATCGTCGGCCTGATTCCTCTGGCTCTGCGCGGGGTCGGCTACAGGCCGATGTCCGCAGCAGCCCTGCTACAACGAAATCTCCTGGTGTATGGGCTCGGCGGCATTATCGTCCCATTCGCCGGGATCAAGTTGATCGACATTGCCATCACCGCCCTGCATCTTGCCTAGGACCGTATGGCGGCAAAAGGAATTCCTATGAAGAAGCAAGCTATTACCGCACTGCTTTACACCGTGATCACGGCCCTTGTACTCGGGGTGGTTTACCCTCTCGCCATCACCGCAATCGCGCAGCTTACCATGCGAGCGAAGGCCGACGGGCAACTCATTCATCGGAACGGCGAGGTCATAGGCTCAGCGCTCCTGGGCCAGCCATTTACCGGCCCCGGATACTTCCACAGCCGCCCTTCAGCGGCGGGCTCTGGATATGACGCCTCCAGCTCTTCAGGCTCGAGCCTTGGCCCGACGAATAAGGCACTATCCGACCGCGTTCACGCCAGCGTGAAAGCCGAGGGCAGCGGGACGAGCGTTCCGGTTGATCTGGTCACTGCATCCGCCTCAGGGTTGGATCCCGACATTACCCCGGCGGCAGCCCTGTACCAGTCCGCGCGGATCGCCACGGAGCGGCACCTCGACCGGGCGGAAGTAGACAGGCTGGTGAACCAAAGTGTCACGCCGCGCCAGTTCGGTCTGCTCGGCGAGCCGCGAGTGAATGTGCTCAGCCTGAACCTCGCCCTGGATCGCCTCCGGTCTGGCAATGTAAAAGCCAAATGAACTTACACTTTTGACATGCCGACTTTATGGACTTTTTACGCCATTCCAAGGTTGAATGATTAGTTGGCTCCTCTAATTCTTCAGGGGCCAGTGAGGGAATTCGCGTGAAGGTCACAGATCTACTTATCGGAAAGCCGTTGGCAACCAGCGACGCGCAGCATGAGCACATTGGCGTAGCCGCCGGCATTCCCATTTTCGGTCTTGACGGCCTTACCAGCGCCGCGTACGGCCCTGAGCAGGCCATGTCTCTGCTCATTCCATTGGGGCTTATCGGCGTGCAGCAGCACCTGCTGCCGATCTTCGCGGCCATTCTGATCCTGCTCACCATTTTGTACTTCAGCTACCGGCAGACGATTGAGGCTTACCCGAATGGCGGGGGCTCCTTCACCGTCGCCAGCGAAAACCTGGGCGACAACGCCGGGTTGCTGGCCGCGGCTGCGCTGATGATCGACTATATTCTTACGGCCGCTGTTGGCATCTCCGCGGGTGTTACCGCACTGGTGAGCGCGGTCCCCAGCCTTCATCCGCACCAGCTCGCACTCTGCCTGGTAATCCTTGCCGTCATCGTGGTCGTCAACCTGCGTGGCGTCAAGGAGTCGGGATTCGTCTTCATGCTGCCCACGTTTTTGTTCGTCGGCACACTGCTGGCGACTGTCATTGTGGGCATTCTTCACTCCGTTTCAGCGGGCGGCCATCCAGTGCCGGTCAGCGCCCCTCCTCCCCCGATCCCCGCCACGATGCAGTACCTCACCATCTGGCTGCTGCTCAAAGCGTTCGCCAGCGGCTGCGCGGCCATGACCGGCGTGGAAGCTGTCTCGAACGGCGTCACTGCTTTCAAGGAGCCGCGTTCGAGAAAAGCCAATCAGGCGCTCACCGTAATTATCGCCATCCTCATCGTTCTGCTCGCCGGGCTCGCGTACGTTGCGAAGGCTTACGGCGTCTCGGCCATGGACTCTAACGATCCTGCTTACCAAAGCGTTCTTTCCATTCAGGTGGCTGCCGTGTTCGGCCGCGGCTGGTTCTACTTCCTCACCATGGGCAGCGTGCTCGCCGCCCTGAGCTTTAGCGCCAACACCGCCTTTGCCGACTTTCCGCGCATGGCCCGCGCGATCGCCATGAAGGACTACATGCCGCATGTCTTCCTCCTGCGCGGACGCCGCCTGCTGTTCACTCACGGGATCTATGCCCTCACCGGCTTTACCGCGGTGCTGCTTATCATCTTCGGTGGTGTCACAGACCGGCTCATCCCCTTGTATGCCATCGGGGCCTTCCTGGCTTTCACGCTCAGCCAGGCGGGCATGGTCCGCCACTGGATCAAGTGCAAGGACGAGAAGCATCGCGGGATCAAGATGTTTCTCAATGGCCTCGGCGCAGTAGCTACCGGCATCACGCTGGTCGTGGTCCTTGTGGCAAAGTTCACATCCGGCGCCTGGATCACCGCAATTCTCGTGCCGATGATTATTGCAGTGATGTACAGCATCAAGCGCCACTACACGCGCGTTACCAATGAGACAGCCGACATTTCTCCGATCCGCTTGACGGATTTGGAGCAGCCGCTTGTCGTCATCCCCGTTGCACGCTGGGACAAGATCAGCGAAAAAGCTGTGCGTTTTGGGCTGGTCATCAGCACCGAGGTTAAGGTGGTGAATGTCCAGAGCGACGTGGACACAGGATTCGACGACATATGGAACCGCATGGTGATGGATCCCATACGGAATCATGGGCTGCCGGAACCGGAGCTCATCACCGTGCAGAGTACGTTCCGCACCATCGTCTCCCCGTTGATGGATTACATCCTGAAACTGGAAGACGATAACCCAGGCCGGAAGGTCGCCGTGTTGCTGCCGGAGCTCGTAGTGAAGCATTGGTGGGAGAACTTCCTGCACAACCAGCGTATCCAGATCCTCAAGTTGATCCTCCTCGTTCGGGGCAACCAGAGGATCGTCGTCGTCAACATTCCCTGGTATCTATAGGCTCGAAGGAACGGTCGCACGACCGTGCCCCGCAGGGGTGAGCCGGAAGGAAAACAGCGGGTTCGATGCTTACCGTCAACTTCCAACGCTCTTCCCCCTGGAAAGCCCTCTATGACCTTCAGGTCGCGACTGTTCTGTTGTTTCTCGGATTCATCCCAGCCGTGGGAACGGCAGTCGGGCTTATCGGAGATGTTGCTTTAATTCCGGCAGCAGCGATCTACGGTGGCATTCTGCTCTTCGTGCAGAGGCGGGCCAGTGACTGGAAGTGCCCACGTTGCGGTAACGCGTTCCTGAGAGCAAAGGGCAACGGTTTCGCTCTGCCATTCAGAAGCCGGTGCGGTAGCTGTGGGCTTCGGCGCGGATCGGTTTGCCACTGATGTCCGCGGCCGCTACGGTACGAGCATCTACGCATTAGGAAGAGGCTGATGCCAGCCGGCAAGACTCGGTTGAGCTCCCTCTCTGTCCGCTGTCTCGTTTCACTGCGGTGCTTATCCCAGCAAGCAATGTTTCACCTTGGCAGTTCGCTCCAACAGGAACGGTCCGGGTCACGCGCTGTAACGCCGGCGAAACTCTGCCTGCCGGAGGCTCGCCGCAGGGTTCGCGGATAGGAACTCGATGCCTGGCAGACGGAGATAGACGGCCCAATCGCGCGCATATCGATTTCGGGCCGAGGTCGCGGCCCTTCTCACAGGCGGGAGTTTTTCGCAGCTCTGCTCGACAGTCTCCTCAGACTTCAGCCCTGCCGTACAGTGATAATCATTCCCTGATGCGTCTTCACCCATTCAGCAAAACGAACCGTAGCGCGGTCTTTACTTTATCCTTCGGTTTTACTCTGACTGGCTTTGGTGTCGCGCTGCCTGGTGCGGCACTGCCGGCTTTGCTTGTGCATTGGCATTTGCAGGATCGCGGCGGCGGATTATTGTTCCTGCTCGCCTGGCTCGGTTCCACAGGCGGTGCAGTGCTCAGCCGCGGCAACCAATGGCATTCGGTGCTTCGCGGAACTCTGCTGACATGCGCCGCATCGATCCTGCTCGCGGTTGCGGTCGAACCATGGATCTACGCTGCAGTCCTGGTATACGGCATCGGGCTCGGCATCTCGATGACCTCAATAAGCGTACTGCGCGCGCAGCAGACCGCGACGCCCCTGACATTGGGTTCCGACCGTCAGACCAGAGGGCTGCCCCATGCTATACATACTCCCGCACACGAGTTGAATCGGTTGAACATGCTTTGGGCACTTGGCGCGCTCTCGTGTCCGGCACTCGCCGCACGGTCTATTCTGAGCAACTCGCCCGGACCGCTTCTCGTGACAGTCGGTTTGGTATTCGGGTTCGTTGCCGCCGCAGTCTATTTAACAGGGCGAGAGCCCGCGCGGCGCCGCCTGGGCGAAGCTGGTCGGCGCGTCGGTTCGCCAGCCATCCCTGTTCCCTCGCCCCTCCAAAGCACCGTAGCGGTGCTTCCGGCTGTACCGATGGCACTTGCAATGTTTGCAGCGCTCGCCGTTGGAGTGGAAAGCGCGTTGGGCGGCTGGTTGACCACCTATACACAGCGTTCACAGCATGGCATCTCCGTGGAGGTCTCGGTCGCCACTGCGTTCTGGGCGGGCCTGTTGCTGAGCCGCGCACTGCATACAAGCCGCTTAACCGGAGTGGCGACCCCGGACCGCTGGCTACAGGTGCATGCGGCACTCACGCTGGCAAGCGTTTCCCTGATCGCGATCACGCACAACAGAGTGAACTTACTGATATTCGCGCTAATCGCCGGCCTCGGCCTAGGTCCTCTGTATCCCATGACACTGGGATTTGTCTTGCCCCGCTACCGTGGGCGGTTGATCTTCGTACTTGCGGGCCTCGGTTCAGCGTTCTTCCCGTGGGCGACAGGTCTGCTTTCAACAGAACTGCGGAGTCTTCGAGAGGCATTGATCGTGTGTTGCCTCGCCTCGGTGGGCATCGTCGTCCTCAGTTTTGCGCTGCGGTCTTCCATCTTTGTGCAGCCCGATCCTCAGCAAAAGAAATGCTCTGATTCCCTGCAATGATCTAACTGGATCTACCGCGCGGCTACACCTGAACCTGTCAAATGGAAGGCCCCATGTGCCGAAGCGTTCGAATCGAAGCCAACCCACGCATCGAAGGCCCCAGGCTCCAGCACCCATCTACGCAACGCAGGGCTCCAGAACTGCAGTTCCTGTGCCGGAATATCGAACGCTACCGTCTGCGACTCGCCTGCGCCAAGCGTTACGCGCCTGAAGGCCTTCAGTTCACGGGCAGGCCGCGCAGCGCTTCCCGCCCGCTGGTGGGTATATACCTCCACCACCTGCGTCCCGGCTATGCTGGACTTGTTCTTCAGCATTGCCGTCACGTGCAGGCTACCGGCTGCGTCAACTGACGAAGGCACGCTCAGACTGCTCAATTCAAAGTCCGCATAGCTTAGCCCGTAGCCAAATGGGTACAGCGGTGTGCTCGGCATATCCCAGTAGCGGTGTGCCACGTTATCGGGGTTCTGCGGAATCGTCTGGTTGTAGAACAGCGGCTCCTGCGCGGAGTCGCGTGGCCAGGACAACGGCAGGTGTCCACTGGGATTTACGTCGCCCAGCAGAAGATGCGCTGTCGCGTGCCCGCCTTCGGTGCCCGGATACCACACGTTCAGGATGGCCGGCACATGCGCCGCAGCCCACGTAATATCCAGCGGCCGGCCAGTCATGACCACCAGCACCACCGGCTTGCCCAGCGCCACAACAGCTTCCAACAGCCGCTCCTGCTCCCCCGGCAAGTTGATGTGAGCCCGCGACGCGTTCTCTCCGTTCATAGTCTGCGCTTCGCCGAGGACCAACACTGTCGCTTCCGCATTCCGCGCTAGCTCCACCGCGTGATCGAACTCCGTCTTCTTCGCTTCGTACGTCAGCAGCCGCGGTTTTTCCGGCATCACCTGCCCATCGAAGATCGTCGGCGAACCGCGTGAAATCTCCACGCCAGTGGTCACATCCACCCGCGCATTGGGCAACGCTTCCTTCAGGCCCTGCGCAATCGTCACCGTGTCCTGCCGGTTGCCGTGGATTGCCCAGGAGCCCATCGTATCCAGTTTGCTGTCAGCCAGAGGCCCAACTACGGCCAAGGATTTGAGGCTCTTGCTCAGCGGAAGCAGATGCCCATCGTTCTTCAGAAGCACCGCCGTCTCTTTGGCAGCATTGCGCGCGCCTTCGCGCTGCGCATCAGAAAGAGTCTCCCGCTTGAACTTGTCCATGTCCACATAGGGATTGTCGAACAAACCCATCTTGTACTTGGTTTCCAGGATCGGCCTGACCAGATCGTCGATCGTTTTTTCGCTGACCTTGCCTTCCTTTACTGCCGCAGGCAGGTAGTCGCGGAACCGCGAGCTCGTCATTTCCATGTTGATACCGGCGTTCGCAGCGCGCACAGCGGCGTCTTCCGGGCTTGCTGCAAACCCATGGGTCTGCAGGTTCGCTACAGCGTCCCAGTCACTCACTACAAAACCGTTGAAGCCCCAGTCGCTGCGCAGCACGTCGGTCAGCAACCACGAGTTCCCGGTGGCCGGGACGCCGTTCAGGTTCATGTAGGCCGACATGATCGTCGCCGACCCAGCCTTCACTCCAGCCTTGTACGGCCGCAGGTAGACGTTATAAAGCTGCTCGTCGGAGATGTTCGAGCTATCGTAATCGCGCCCGCCTTCCGCCGCGCCGTAGCCGCCAAAGTGCTTCACCGATGAAATCAGGTGATCCGGCGCCCCCACGTAGTCACCTTGGAAGCCGCGCACTTGAGCCGCTGCCATCTGTTCACCCAGGTACGGGTCCTCGCCCGCACTTTCCATGATGCGGCCCCACCGCGCATCGCGCGCAATGTCCACCATCGGCGCAAAGGCCCAGTGCACGCCGGCCGCACGCGCTTCGCGCGCCGCCATGGCCTGCGTACGCGTCACAAGTTCTGGATCCCACGACGAAGCCATTGCCAGCGGAATAGGAGCAATTGTGCGGAAGCCGTGGATCACGTCATACCCGAACAGTAGCGGGATATGGAGCCGCGACTGTGTCACCGCAACCTTCTGCAGCTCGTTGATGCGCACTGGATCGGTAAAGAACAGGAAGCTGCCGATACCTTTGCGCGCCAGTTCCTCCGCCTTCGCGGGAGGCGTGTTACTCGGCTGTCCCGCTGCCTGGTCCATTTGGTAGACCTTTTCTTCCAGGGTCATCTTCGCCAGCAGGTCGTCAGCCATGCGGCGCGCCGTGGCATCATCCATGCGGCGCGCCGTGGACGCCTGCGCAGACACTCGCCCACAGGCTCCTGTGAGAACACCGAAGACCATCAAACACGACGCAAAGCGTACAGAGCGTCGCTGCGCAAAAGAAGCAAACGTTAAAGTCACGTGATCAGTCCATTCCAGAGTGCAAATTCAGTGCGCCCCGGCGCATTCTCCACCCGGGGATTGGCGTCCAGCAACATCGTTGGCCGCTCGCCGGCCGAGTACACCGGCCACGCCGGCAAACCGGGAGCGGCCGGCGTTCCTGTCTTGATAAACGAAACCCAGGCCGCGTGGACATCCGCGGCCAGTTTGCTCGAGGCGGCGGCCGGCACTTCTGTGCCAAAGTAGTTCCACACGAAGCGGAGATCGTAAGAATGGAACGCCAGCCCCGCGAAGCGTCCCTCGCCCGGAAAGTCCAGGCGGTAGACAAACGCCTGTCCGCCACCGGCCATGTGTGCGTCCGCCACTCGCAGAGAGGGAATCCAGTACTCCTCCGCAGTCACGCTGCGAATGCGGCGCTGCTCGGCGCTCATCTCCGGGTAGATCCGCTGATAACGCCTGGCGACCTTCTCAAATTGTGCGACAGAAAGATTGCCGAGATCACCCGCGCCAGGCGCCTTCTCCGGATGAGGACCAAGGAAGAGTGCGCTTTCGTCGCGGTTTGTGCCCAGCAAAAGCCGTTTGCCCTTGGTATTTCCAATGCGAATCGTCGTGATTGGCGCTCGTGGAAACATGCTTGAATGCAGTTCCGCTCGCAACGGAAAGTGCACTGGGTAGGTGGCCGTAAAGCGCTCCTGCACGTCGATCAACTGCCGTGCCGGCGCCTCCCTGATCGCTGTTGCAGCGAGGGTAGTTTGCTCACTCCAGAGCTTGCCAAAATCCTGTCCCACGGTGCGGGCGCGATCTTCCGTGAAGATGCGTTCCGCGCCGCCGCTCTCCGAAATCATCTGCTGGAAAAGCGGTGCGGCCTGCGGACAGCCCATCAGCAGGTCTGTCAGCTTCGCGCCTGCCGATTCGCCGCCCACAGTGACCCGCTTTGGATCACCGCCGAATGCGCCAACGTTCGCCTGGACCCACTGTAGCGAGGCTACGAGGTCGCGCAGCGCGTTATCCGCGCTACCCACGTAGCTTGGTCCCAGCACAGGGCTCACGTCGAGGAAGCCCAGTACACCCAGGCGATAGGAGACCGTAACGCACACGATGCCTGCCCTCGCAAACTCCGTCCCATCGAACAGCCGGTCAAAGGCATGCCCGCCCGTGAAGCCACCTCCGTGGATCCAAACAAACACGGGGTAAGGCCCGCCGCTTTCCGGAGCCCAGACGTTCAGGTACAGGCAGTCCTCGCTCTGCGGGATGTTCTTCTCGCCCGGCTGCATCGCCGCCGCGGCAAACTTCGTAGCCTCACGCACACCGCCCCACGGTTGTACCGGCTGCGGAGCGCGAAAGCGCAAGTCATCGACCGGCGGGATCGCAAAAGGCACGCCGCGATAGACACGCACGCCATTCACACTCTCACCGCGCAGCGTCCCCAGCGGCGTGTCCACCATGGCTTCCGCCGGCACCGAAGCTGAGCTCTGCGCAAACGCGCGTGCGCCGGCGGCAGCCAGTGCGAGCTGCACACAAAATTCGCGGCGCGTCCGCATCATAGTTCTCGTACCCCGCAGCATACTACCTGCTCTTCCCCACCCTAGACAATCGTTTGTTTAAGGAGTTCTACGTGGCATCTACCGTCTGCAAGACCGCCATTTCGCATGGTTTACTGCGCTCATTAGGGAATCTGTCGGAAGGAGACATACTCTCGGCCCAAATAAAGCCGATACTCGCCGGGCTTGGCCGTGCCCGCCACCTGGAGCGGCCTTGGACGCCTCATCTCAGCGTCCATTGACACTGCCGCATGGAACACCTCCTTGGCGCTCAGGTCCATCAGCAGCGCCTGCCCGTTCAGGAAGCCACCGCCATATGAGCCCGCTTCCAACCGCTTACCCGCCACTTCCACGGCAACACTGGTCAGCAGGTAAAACTGGAATCGCTCTCGAATGCCTGACGAGTAGCCGCCCGCATCCACCAGTGCAAACGCGGTCACTTTGTCATCGCTTGCCTGCACCCCACCGCTGTTGCGCAGCTGCGTCGTTGCCTGTTTCCCCGCGAAGAAGACACTGGCTGGAAACAGTTCATCCATCCTCGCCTGTGAAAGCAATCCTGCTGCGTCCTGATCTCGGCTCTGCGTTGACGCCTGGGCATGTCCCGGCGTTTGAACTGGAGCGGCAACAAATACAAGCAATAGCAAGCAAAGCAGTGGAACGCGCATCGGGGGTTAACCTCGCCAGAAGTCTAGCAGTCCGCGCCTACCGCTGCCTCCTCGCCTCGCCCGCTAACTCTCCAGCTAGGCTCTTAGCCGTGCCGGTAGAGTCGCGCGCAACCAGCTCCGGCTTCACTGCGATTTCCCCGTCAGCCGGCTTGCCCGTCTGCAGCCGGTGCAGCAAAACCTGCGCTGCCGTCCGGCCCATCACCTGCAATGGCTGGCGGATCGTCGTAATCGAAGGAGACGCATAGGTAGCCAGCCGAATGTCGTCGAACCCAACCACCGAAATGTCCTCCGGCACCATCAGGCCCGCGTCCCGGATGGCCTTGATCGCGCCCAGCGCCGCGATGTCGTTGAAGCATACGATGGCCGTGAACGGCAGCCCTTTCGGCAGAAGGTCGCGTACCAGGCCGTACGCCAGTTCTGGCGAGTTCAGGTTCTCCTCCATCTCTAGCACCAGATCCTTCGGAATGCGCACTCCCAGCTTGCGTGCCGCAACCGAGGTCGCTTTCCAGCGTGTTTGCGAATCCGAGCTGGCCGGCTGCCCCTTGATCACCGCAATACGCCGGTGTCCCAAGGCGTGCAAATGTCGCAGCGTCAGGTCGCCCGCCATGTCATGGTCCAGCACAATGTTCGTCACATCGGCGATACTCTCGTGGCCGGCCACCGCAACCGTCGGCACGTGCATAGACTTCCGAAGGTGCGTATCGATGGCGATGAATCCATCCGCGCCCCGCGAGAGAAGCATCTGCATGTACTCCGCCACGCGCGCCGGGTCATGCCGATGCTGCGCGATCAGGTAGGAGTATCCGTTCTCTTCCAACTCGTCCGCTACCCCGGCCAGCACCTGCGCGTGATACTCCTCCCCAACCATGGGGAGCAGCACTCCGATCGTGTGGGTTTCCTGTTTGCGTAATGAGCGCGCCAGCAGACTGGGCCTGTAACCCATCTGACCAGCCGCCTCACGGATGCGCTCCCGCGTTGGTTCCGAGATCGACCGCCCTGGCACGTTGTTCAGCACCACGGAAACTGTGGAAGGCGAAACCCCAAGGTGCCGCGCCAGTTCTTTCAGGCTCACCGGGGCCCGGGCAGGCGCTTTCTCCTCCGGCTCCTGCATCGGCGTTGACACTTTTGCTCTTCTTGCTGGAGACAAACAGGGTCCTCGAATGTCTTTGTCATTCTTTCAGCTAAGCAAGGCTGTGGAACATCGTTCACCGGAGCCCGGTATCTAGTCCCAGCGTGTGGTGGGTAGCCTGTGTAGACTTGCTGTGCCGTAGGCCCCTATGGAACAGATACTTCGCGAGAGCGCCCGCGCGATAGCAGCCGGTCCGCAGAGCGATCAGCGTAATCAAAAGAGTTGAACGGTCTGGCGGAGTGCGCGGCGTCAAACATCAGTTCAGTAACTGCGCGTTAGACAGATCGATAGAAAGTGGCGGGTTACTTGATAGCTTTTGGCGGCTCGCTTTCGAGGAACTCGAACTCGGCTCGGGTGTTATCGGGCGACACGGTGATGGGGTCATCAAGGTGAATCACGCTGCCTTCTCTGTCGTAGCGCGGCCATTTTGGCAAGCCCTGCCCATTAGGATCTCCTGTACGGGCGAAGTTGGTCCAGTAAGCGATGACCTCGTCGCTGAGCTGGCGATCAGCGGGTTGCCAGGTAGCTCCCTGCCGCACATCCAGGGTGCCGAAGACGTATTCAAGCTCGGTGGAGTGAAAGGCGTACTTTCCAGTCGGGTGAAGACGTTCCGCGGGCCCGGGACGATCGAACCGATAGCGGTAGACAGGCGCCTGTCCCGTCTTGCTTTGCTCTTCGGCCCACTTCCATGCGCCCATGGCGATG
Organism: Granulicella sp.; assembly: GCA_965198545.1. Lineage (GTDB taxonomy): Bacteria > Acidobacteriota > Terriglobia > Terriglobales > Acidobacteriaceae > Granulicella. The sequence goes on from CBDAPS010000015.1 coordinate 278,370, forward strand.
TAGCCGGCGGTGGTGAAGTCGTCTGCGGAACGGATGGCCTGTTGGTCGGTGTTCGCTGGGAAGGCGGCAAGGAACTCACTAGCTCTCGCGCCATAGTGCTCTTTCGCATACGCCTGCCACTTTTCTGCCGACAGGTCCTTTGAGAGCGTGCCACTGCGCTCGTCGCGGTTCCAGCCGATCATAGATGGCACATGTGCCTGCCGCCCGGCAGCGTAGGCTTCAGGCAAAGGCTCTGGCAAGAAGCGTCCGTCGACTACAGCGGAGAAGCTCACGCCAGGTTGCTTCTGCGCGGCTGCAAGGATCGATTCCGCGGGCATGGCCCGAAGCTCTTCAAGAGTCTTTGCGCCGAGTGAGCCGGCGAAAGTTTGGTCGCGTTTGGCACGCTCCTTTGCGGTTGTCATCGGGATGATGCTGCCGAAGAAAGCTCCGCTCTCCCCAATCACTTTCTGGAAAAGTCCGCGCGCTGAAGGCGCCACGGTGAGCGCACTCACAGCAAAGGAACCGGCGCTCTCGCCGAAAATAGTGACATTGTTGGTATCCCCTCCAAACGCTTCCACATTGGTCTTCACCCAACGGAGTGCAGCAACCTGATCCATAAGACCGTAGTTGCCAGCATGGCCACCTTGCTCACTGGCGAGGTCCTCACTAGCGAGAAATCCGAAGACGTTGAGCCGGTAGTTCAGGGTAACGACGATCACGCCCTTTGCGACGAGCGCAGGATCGGTGTAGCGAGGCTCAGATCCGGCGCCGGCGAGGAACCCTCCACCGTGAATCCAAACCATGACAGGCAGTCTGCTGCCCTGCAGGGCTGTTGCGGGCGTGTACACGTTCAGGTAAAGGCAGTTCTCCGAAGGGCCCGCGTCGGTGAAGATGTAGTCATCCCAGACATGCCATTGCTCACAGCGGTTGCCAAACTTGCTCGCGTCGCGAACACCGCTCCACTTCGCGGCCGGTTCCGGAGCCTTCCAACGGAGAGCGCCAACCGGAGGTGCAGCATACGGTAACCCGAGGAACGCCTTTTCTCGGCCCTCGTGTATCCACTTACCGGCGGCTTCGCCCTGTGCGGTCCTTACCTTGGGTGCGGGTGATTGCGCCGCGAGCAGTCCAGCGGACAGGGAAAGGAGAGCTACACAATGGGACAAACGTTTTTGTAACTTCATGCTGTACTCCGTCTTTCCATCGAGGGCCATGTTCTGAGCTTCGCCGCTGAAGCCAATAGAGCCCTCGTTCCATTAAGCCGGAAGAGCGTACTGTTCTTGCGTACTCCCAATTCGGTACTTCTCGCGGCCCTGAGCCGGCAATTGCGTGAGCTGATCCCGCTCCGGAGACTCATCCTGTCGCAGTTCCTTTCGCATCAGTGTAGCCACCAGCGGTGCACAGCGTGGTGCAGCACGCTCGTCCAGCAGAAGCGCCCGGGTGCGCCGGGAAAGCACATCTTCTACTTTGCAAGCCATCTCAAAGCGGTCCAAACAAGGCTCCCGCCAAAGTGTACGGCAGATCGGGTGTCAACCAGGCCCGCAGTCAACCCGAAGCTGGTCGATCCGGATCATGCCTCCGCTTCTCCGCGCGCGACGCGTCCCTTACGTGCATAGCGAGTCAGGCCGGCGAGATTGATGAGGCACACCGGCCTTAAAGGTGGCAAAGAGCGAAGCGTGCAAGCTATCTAAGCGGTAGAAAACGGGTGGGGCACCGAGAGGAGCATCGATGACAACGCTCGCTGCGCCCGCATAGCACGTTCCGGACCAGAGGTGTATCCACTGTGTTCCTCCTGGCAGATAGACCTCCCAGGTAACCGCGCCTGCCTCAATGACCGGTGCGACCAGGAGATCGCGGCCATAGCAGAATTGCGTTTCAATAGGCCAGCACGCCAGGTCTTCTTCATAGTCAAGGAACATGGGCCGCTGCAGCGGCAGGCCCGTCTGCACGGCTTCGTCGCACAGCGTGGCTACATAGGGGGACAGTGCCGCGTGTACCTGGGTCATGCGGACAAAGTGAGCGAGAACGGTTGCGTTTCCGTCGAGCTGCAGGTTTTCGTCCGGCCTGTTGCCTTCGTGGCTTCGCATGACTGGCGAAAAGGCCGAGAGTTCGCTCCAGCGCATGAGAAGTTCAGGCGTGCGTACGTTGCCAAAGAGGCTGGTGTACCCACCAAGATCACTGTGGTGGTAGGCGTTACCGAGCAATCCTGACGAAAGCGCACCCCGCAGAACAGTGCCGATGCCATCGTGGCGCGAAAAGTCCACCGACTGATCGCCTGCCCACAGGAGAGGGCAGTAGCGGCTCACTCCGGTGAACCCGGCCCGCATGAAAAAGATGGCGTCGCCTGTCCTGCCCCTGGATTCGACGGCGCGCGCATTGACTTCAGCCCAAAGCGTCGGCCAAGCGTTGTGCGCCAGCATGCCATCCATCCCGTTGAAGAGCCTGACGTCGATAGGAAGGTATTCTCCGAAGTCCGCCATCCAGCCCGAGACTCCGATATCCAGCATCTCCCGCCCAATGACGCGCTCTGCGAACCATGCAGCAGCAGCCGGATTGGTGAAGTCGACGATGCCGCTGTAGAACTCGCCGAAGTCGACAAGATACGGCTCGTCCGCATCCAGTCGTAGAGCTAGAAAACTTTCTGCGATTGCTTCCTGATAGAGTGTTCCGTCGATCGCGAGATAAGGGTTGACGTAGGTGAGAAAGTGGATACCTCTTCCGCTCAACTCCGCTATCTTTTCTCGCAGGCCAGGGTAGCGAACCTGACTCGCCTTCCAATCCCAGAAAAGACGCTTCCCGAAGGAGGTGACGCGCAGACCCGCCCAGTCCTCGCACCATAGACCTGTGATCACCGCACCCGCGGCAATGATCGATTCCATGCGAACGAAGCTTTCTACTCCAGACTTGAGCCCCAGCACCGCGCCTGAGAAGGCCCACTCCGGCAGGCGAGGCGGACGTCCAAAGCGGGTGGAAAGCTGCGCGACGATATCGGCAAAGCGATCGGCGGCATAGAACTCCACTCGCTGCGGGATCTCCCAGGCCTCGATCTCATGGAAAGCTTCGTCGCGGAAATCAAAGCAGGTGTAGGCAGTGCTTTCCATGTGCAAGGCATAGCGGCGCGACGAGACGTAGGTGGGCTGAGGATAGTTGGTATTCCAATAGTCGCCACCCGATCTGGAAGGATGGTCGGCCTGAAACGTAAGAAATGTCGACTTGTCACGGCCGACGCCGGGCTCCGATGTCCAGAGGGGAAACCGGCGGCCCGCCAGATTGAAGTAGGACATCTGTTCGCCGCCGCCCCAGAGCATCTCATCTCCCTCTGCCCAAGTGCGCATCCAGAAGCGGTTGAGTCTGGGGTCCGTTGAGCGAAAGAGAAGCATGTTTCCGGCCAGCGAGAGAGTCAGGCAAGGGATTTCGGCCACTGAGGCGGACAGCTCTATTTGTGAGCCTGACACGTTTGCGACACGCAAAGGAATGCGCTCGTCGAGCCGGTCAGCAATGTCGAAGTTGCCGCGATACATCTGAATGTCTGGCCGGCCGCGTCCCACAAAAAAGGCGGGAGCGGAAACCCGGTGTCGGAGCACCCTCCTGCCCGCAATTAGAAGGTCAAAGCCGTCGGCAACCGGAACCAGGCTGAGGGCATTCACGCCAGGGCCTTTCGAAGTACACCCTTCGCAACCTGCTCGCCAACCCGGGCGAGTTGCCCCGCCACGGCAGGATCGGTGCATCCGCCGTGGTGATCGAACTTACACGTCGCACTATTGACGGCGGCGGCATACGGAGTCGGCCAGCCTCTCAGGGCGTGAACGATCGATCGCAACGCTGCTACGGTGCTTCCCGTGGCGGCCCAGCCGTATGCAGTAGCGATCAGGCCCACTGGCAGATCGTCTAGATAGACTCGCTCATCCTGTGCGGTCTCTTCGATGAGATCGATCGCATTCTTGACGAGGCCTGAGACGCTGCCATGATAGCCGGGGCTGGCAAGGATGACACCGGAGGCCTCGCGGATCGCCGCCACAAAGTCGTGTTCTTCCGGTGTTCGGTCCTGCATCTTCGGCGTGTAGAGCGGAAGACGGACGAGAGCGTCGCCCCCGAACAGGCGAGTCCTCATCCCTGCCGCTTCTGCTCCGCCTAACGCAATGATTAGGGCCCGCTCCGTCGAGGAGCCTGAAACTGTCGTCCCGCCAATACCCACGACAAGTGGAGCTTTCAGATCTGCCATGCCTACCTCTTTGCGTGCTTATCCCTCAAATTGAACACAGTCGAGAGAACGGATCCGCAGCTTCGCCCATCTTTCGTCTGTTTCCAGGATCAACTGAGCCTACTCTCTGCTTAGCGGGCCGTGGTCGAGCTTGGGAAGTACATGACGGGCGAACAGGTCTGCCTCCGCGGCATGCGGATAACCGGACAGGATGAATGCCTCGATGCCCATCTCACGATATGCCTGCAGCTTCGCCAACACCTGGTCCGGATCCCCTACGATCGCGGCCCCGCAGCCGGAGCGAGCCCGGCCAACGCCGGTCCACAGATTCGCCTCTGCATAGCCGTCATCCGAAGCTCCTGCCCTGAGCGCAGATTGCGCTGCCACGCCGTGCGAACTCGCGTCGAGAGACATGGTGCGAATGGCTTCGCCCTGGGCTACATCGAGCTTGGAAAGCAGCCGAACTGCTGCCGCGCGTGCTTCGGTCTCCGTGTCGCGAACAATCACATGCGAGCGATACCCAAAACGCAGGGTGCGACCGTGTTTCGCAGCCCGGGCTGTCATGTCTGCAATCAACGCTTTCACAGCGTCCTGCTTGTCGGGCCACATCAAGAAGACGTCGCAACCAATAGCGGCCGCTTCGCGCGCATCTGGAGACATACCGCCGAAGTAGAGTAAAGGCGCCTTGCCGGAGACCATGCTCACTCGCGGTGCCTCGATCTTCAGCTTCCAGAACTCTCCATCGAAGTCCAGTGCCTGCCCGCTTAGCAGCGCCTTCAGAATGTGCATCGCTTCGATCGTTCGGCGGTAGCGCGGACCGGAAGGCATGGTCTCCCCAGGCATGTCCGAGGAGATGATATTCACCGTAAGCCGGCCGCCAAGAATGTGGTCGATCGTGGCAATTTGCCGAGCTAGTTGTGGCGGCCACGTCTCACCGATACGCACCGCCAACAGTAGCTGGATCTTCTTCACGAGTGTAGCGATCGCCGCCGCGAACGCCGTGGTGTCGATCCCCAGAGAGTAGCCCGAGGGCAACAAGATATTGTCGAAGCCGGCGGAGTCCGCCTGCAGCACGATATCCCGGCAGTGCTCCCAACTCGATTTCAACTTGGGATCGGGCACCCCAAGGAACTCATAGTCGTCATCGCAGAGCGCCGAAAACCAGCTTACTTCACAGTCTCCCTGTTTCATGGCAGTTTTTCTCCTATTGAGGCCTCGAGCACCCGGTACCATTCGGCGCGGGTCCACTGCGGCTTATATGAATCTGCGATCGCAGCAATCCGAGCGATATTCTGCGTACCCACGATCGGAATGGGTCTTGCAGGATGCGCCATGATCCAGCTGTAGGCTGCGGCAGAACGATCAACCCCGGTTTCTTCAGCTTTGGCGTCGAGCAGCGCGGCTACCGTTCTAGTGCGTTCGTCGAACGGTAAGGCGATCCTTCCGCCGCCGAGAGGCGACCAGGCCAGCACCGTCATGCCGCTCATCATGGCTTGATCCAGCAGACCGTTGAAGAGCGGGGCCGTGGTGAGCGGCGAGAACTCAGGCTGGCTGCTAGCGAGGGGCACCGTCAGGTAATGCGCAAGCGCTGAGGTCTGAGCTGCCGTGAAGTTCGAGACACCGATCGCGCCGATCTTGCCACTACGATGAGCATCTTCAAGCGCGCGGGCGACTTCGTGAGGGTGCGCCAGCAAATCGGGTCGATGAATTTGCCACAGTTCCACACGGCTGACTCCTAGCCGGGTGAGAGACGCATCTATGGCTTCCGCCAGATAGCCGGAGGTGGAGTCATAGGGCACCCCCATGCGGATGCCACCCTTCGTCGCAAGGACCATGCGGCTCCGTAGCGCGGGCGCGGCTTTGAAAACGCGCCCCAGGAGGGCTTCGGCGGAGCCGAACGGTTCCCCATTGTCGGGGCCGTAGATGTCAGCCGTGTCAAACAGCGTGACACCCGCGTTGAATGCTGCTTCCACACGTTCCTGAGCGGCGCGGACGTCGTCGCCGGCGAACCGCCACATTCCCCACGCTATCGAGCTCACCTGAATCCCTGAGTTCCCCAGCGAGAGCGTTTTGATCATTGGTTGCATATAAGACACCGTTGTCATAGTATCCCACGGAGAACATGTTTCCGGGAAAAATCTCTTGGCTTTTCTAGGAGCGCGTCAGTGATAGGACACCCTGTTGGTGGCACTGCCTGCCTCAGCCACCTTGAGATGAGGCACCAGGAGTTGCACGAGAAGTAGTCCCAACAGATAAGAACCTCCGCAAATCGTAAGGAGAGGCGCATACCCGTACCCTTTATCGAGCGACCAGCCTGCGCTTTCGATCATCGCCATACCGGAAAGATTCCCAGCGAACGCGGCTGTTCCGATTGCCGTCCCGACCATCCGCGAGGGAAACATGTCAGCCGCCATGCCGAATACATTGGTCGAAAAGCCCTGGTGCGCAAACAACGCAAGACCCAAAAATGCGGCTCCGGCCCAGGCGGTGCGAGTAAAGATCAGCAAGGGGACAGGCACGATAAGCAGTGCATAGAGCAGCATGGAGCCCTTCCGTGCCTTGTCATAGGCGACGCCCTGCTTTAACAAGCGAGACGGCAGCCAACCGCCGCAGAACGATCCCAAAGCAGCCATCAGGTAAATGAACGCGACCGGAAAGCCCAGGGTTCCCTGACTCAGCCCAAAGCGGCGGTGGAAGAGATCTGGCGCAAAGAACAAGAGAAACCACCACACCTCGTCACTGAACGTTTTCGCGACAACGAGCGCCCATTGCCGGCGATCGTGAAGCAGAGAGAGCCAAGGAACCCGCGCGCCCTCTTCTGCGGCGCTTTCAACCGCCGGGGGGGTACGCACCAGCAGCCAAACCACAACCCAAAGCAAACCCAAACCGCCCGTGATAAGAAATGCAGATTTCCAGCCCAGCCAGAGAGCCAACGGAGGAACAGCCAGCGGCGCGACCACCGCGCCGAGGTTGGAAGCCATATTTCCGATTCCAAGCATCATGGAGCGCTGCTCGGCAGGAAAGTAGGCGGCTGCTGTCTTCACCTGCGCCGGTGTTCCGATGGCCTCGGCGGCGCCAAGCACAACCCGTGCACCGACAAAGCCGCTTACCGTGGCGACTAGAGCATGGGCCATGCCCGCAACGCTCCACACCCCGACGCCGGTTGCAAAGCCACGACGCAGGCCGACCCGGTCGATAAACCATCCAGCTCCGAGAAAGGCCACGGCTGCGGAAAACTGGTAAGCGGACGCCATATGGCTATAGTCGCGGTTACTCCATCCGAACTGCGACTGCAAAGTCGGCTTCAGAATCGCAATGATCTGTCGGTCGACGTAGTTCAGCATGATGGCCACGAACGCTAGAGATACGATCGTCCAGCGGCGTGCATCGACCGACATCTCCTTCATCAACTCTCCCGGTCCATCGTAGGATACCGTTGTCATACATCGATAGTGCGGTTGTCAAGTGCTATCTAGACCTCAGAGCAGGCTGTCCAGTCGAATCCCGAATCACTAGTTCATACGCGATCAGTTTGTCTTCGCACGACTCGGGTGGATTGAGAAGCAGGTCCGCGGCCGCTTGAGCCAGTGCTCTTACCGGTTGCCGAATCGTTGTCAAAGCCGGCCAGACGGCAGAAGCGAGAGAACCGTCGTCGAAACCGGCAACGGAAAGCGTCCCCGGAACGGCGACATCAAAGCGATGAGCGGTGGCTAGAACGCCGGCAGCCATCTCATCGTTCGAAGCAAAGATCGCGGTCGGCGGAGTGGCCATTCTGAGAAGATGCTCCGCTTCAACCATGCCTGAAGCGAAATCGAACAGACCATCCCGTATATATCTCTTGTTCACCCGCAGACGAGCTTCTTCGAGTGCGCGTAAGTACCCGTTCAAGCGCTGACCGGATGACATATAGCCCCGGTCCCCCATAATGAAACCGATGCGCTTGTGGCCTAGTCCGACGAGGTACTGGGTCATCTCAAACGCCGCTCGTTCATTGTCAATAAAAGCTGAAGATCTGCCCTTGATGTGAGTACCGGGCTGAATCCGCACAAACGAGATTCCTCGCCGGAGCAGCTCTTCAAGGAGTCGGCCGTGATCGCAGGCGGGAGGAGTCAAGATTAAGCCGTCCGGATGCACCTGATCGATCAAACTGACAATGTCTTCCACTAATGTTGGGGAGCCGCGGTCATACGGCTGCGCGATCATCCGGACCCGGTTTTCCTGGCACCGTAATCTTGTCCCGTACTGAACCTCGTAGACATACCACGGACTGGGGTTATCGCAAATGAGGGCGATTTGATGCGATCGCCTTCCAGCCAGTGCCCGAGCCGCGGAGCTTGGCTGAAAGGACAGTTCTGCCATGGCCCGCTCGACTCGTTCGCGTGTTTCCGCGCTGACGTAATCTTCGTTGTTAATCACACGGGAGACAGTTTTAATCGAAACTTCCGCGACGCGCGAGACATCGCGGATAGTAGCGCGGCTTCGGGCGATCTCCATGGACGTGATTTTACCTGTTGGATGTTTCCAACCCGGCCGACTGCAGAATCACGTCACCCACGTGTTAGTGAAGAGACGTCGTTGTCATATAGGTTAAGAATCTGACAGGATATACCTGCCGCCCGAAATGCATGGTGCTTCGTTCCTCTTGGAGCAATAGAACCGTGAGACTGCTCCAGAACCCCGCCGAACGCGCCTACGCTCATTGGAAAAGACACCTCTCGCCACGAAAGCGCGATCAGCAGTGTCTATTTGGTCTCTACGGTACAAATCATGATTCCTAGAATAAGATCTTCGCCCCGAACTGAAAAACTCTCGGGCCGAGGTTGGCACTGCTCGTGGCAACCGTGCTGGTGATGCTTCCAACGGCTGCCGATGACAGCGTCGATACCGGATTGGCTAGGTTGGCATGATTCAGGATGTTGAAACCTTCCGCCCGGAACTGGCCGTGAATTCGATGTTCAGGAAACAAGTTGCGGAACACGGACAGATCGATCTCTTCGAATCCTGGCCCGCGCAGGCTATTGCGAGAGGAGTTGCCGTAGGTGCCGAGAGCCGCTGGCGCGTAGGCTACGGGGTTGAAGTACTGCTGCACACGAGTAAGACCGGCGGCGCGGCTGTGAGGATTGACTCCCGGAACCACGTCTGCGTAGTCATTGCCGACCCCGGAAAGTGAGCGGTCAGTGCCACTGAGCACTGTGAACGGCAGTCCGGTGAAGATGTTGGCGATCAGGTTTCCTTCCCAGTTGTTCAGCACCGCCTGCGCATAGCGGTTGCCCTTGTACTCCGGGAAGACGTAGTTGAGAGCCGCATTGAACCGAACACTCTGATCGAAATCCGCGACACCGCGGGAGGACTGGAAGTTCAGCGGGTTCGGTGGGCCCGTTGCAAGCTCAGTCGCGTCGGAACTATTGTCGATCGTCTTGGAAAAGGTGACGTTGCTCAGCACCGTAAGACCGCGCTGGACGCGGCGCGTTACGTTGAGTTGCAGCGCGTTGTACATCGCGTACTCGTAAGAGTCCGCGATCGTTACCGAGCCCAGGCCAGGGTACAGACGCCGTGCGTTTTCGTTGGCCACGGTGGAGACGACACCGGCGACGGGCAGAGCGGGATTCAAAAACCTCGAACCCTCAATGTGCAACGCGTGATTGCCCACGTAAGCCAACGACATAACCAATCCAGCTGGCATCTGTTGCTCGACGGTAAGGTTATAAGCCTGCGTATACTCCACCCTGGAGTTGGGATTCAGCACGCCCCCGGCAAACGGTAAAACGAAGGTATAGTTGGCGAACTGCGATGGCGTTAGGTGAGCGCGCGGAAAGGGGTCTCCGCCAGCGTAGCCGGCGTACGGGTTGTCCCAGGTACCAGTCGGATTGTTCAGTTGCAGGTAGAGGTTTACGGGTTGATTTTGGTCAGTGCGTTGATACAGTAGACCTTCGGGGAAGCCGTAGAACAGACCGTAGGCGCCGCGCACCACAGTTGCGCCCTTGCCGCCGAAGTCATAGGCAAAGCCGACACGCGGAGCGAAGTCTTTCAAGTTCTTCTGGAAGATGCTGGATTGAGTGCCGGAATCCCCGGCAAACTGGAGTCCCAGAGGCGCGTTTGGAGCAACGGTGGATTGCTTGCCGGGAATGAAACCAACGAGTGTGTTATTTAGGTCGATTGGCGGTAGCCAGGGATCCCAGCGCAGCCCGGCGTTCACCGTTAAGTTGTGGCTGAGTTTATAGTCATCTTGCGCAAAGACGCCGACGCGGTTTTCACGAAGATAGAACTTGCGGCCGTTGTCTTGGAAGAAAGTGCTATCCAGCCCGAGGTAGAAATCAGCGACTGCATTTCCGCTGCGCTGCCCATTGAAGGTGTTATCGCCGGGTGTGTAAGAGTAGTCAGTTGCGTCGACGCGACTGCGTTCAAACGTCCCGCCGAGCGTGACGGTATGCCGGCCCGCGACTTTGACAACCTGAGAGCGAAGTTCAAAGGTAGTCGGATCCTGCGTGAGCGCGCCGCCCGAAAAAAGGTTGACATAGCCAGAGATGTTGGATCGCACTCCGGTAAAAACGGGTATGCCGGTGGTACCGAACGGTACGTTCGCGCCGAGTGTCTGCAGATTTTGCAGCCCCGGCGATACCGGAATCTGGGTTCGTGCGAACCGACCTGCGCTCGCGTACAGGGTTGCCGTAAGGGTGTTGCTCAGGACCTGCGTGTCAGCCAGCGTGACACTCTGATTGCGAAACTGGTTTGCTGCGTAGAAGCCGAACGGTGCGTTGAAGGCGCGTTGAAAGTTGTCTTCGACGTAGAAATAGCGCGCGCTGAAATGATTGCTGGCCGAAACGTTGTGATCGACCTTCACTAGGTACTGCGTCTGATCGATGTTCGCGTTCGGGTTGATGATCAGCGCGCCCGTGGCAGCGTTGTACCCTGGACTTGAGTAGTTCGGTACGATGAAGGCATTCGCGACAGCGGCGGAAAGTGGGTTGATCGGCGTTGTGATCTGGTTGTTTGTGTAGGCGATACCTGTGGTGGGGTTGTGAATAGCAGTCGTGCCGAAACTTCCTGCTAGTTGAGCTGCAGTAGGCAGAAAAATAGTAGCGGAGTTGGGCGAAGACCGTCGTTGAAGATCTTCGGCGGAAAAGAAGAAGAAGGTATGATCCTTGCCGTTATAGAGGTGAGGGATAAAGATGGGACCACCGACCGTGCCGCCAAACTGATTGAGTTTGAAGGGAGAGATCGCGTTGGGCGCGCGGTTGAAATAGTTGCGGGCGTCAAGCACGGTATTACGGAAGAATTCGAAGGCCGATCCATGCAGGAGGTTGGTCCCTGAGCGGCTGCTCAATTGAACGAGAGCGCCGGCGCCGCCGTACTCGGCTGAGAAGTTTGCCGCCTGGATCGTGAACTCCTGCAGGCCATCCGGGCTGGGCAGCACGGGCACGGAATCGAAAAAACGGTTGATGTACAGCGCGCCATCGAGCTGGTAGTTGTTCTGCGTCGGGCGCAAGCCGTTCACCGTTAGGCCGACGTTGTCCTGTTGCCCGCTCTCGGTGCCGACAGTGGTAAGGGCGGCGCCGGGAGTCAACTCGGTCAGTTGAAGCGGATTCCGGGCGTTCAACGGCAAGTCCTGCATCTGTTTCTGATCAACCGCTGTCGCCACCTCCGAGGTGGCAGTCTGCATCAGGTCTCGAGCGCTTGTAACCGTGATCTCCTCGCCGGTCGAGCCAACTGCGAGCGCAACGTCTAACCCGAGGCTTTGCCCGGTCAGCAGCGTTGCGTCCGTGAGACGCTTGGGCGCGAAGCCAGTCGCGTTGATCTCCAACGTGTAGGACCCGATTGGCAGGTCTGTGATGACATAGATGCCTTCTGCGTTTGTCTTTCCGATGCGCTTGAGTCCGGTAGCCGCGTTGATAGCATTCACCGTAGCGTCAGGAATGTTGGCGCCGGAGGCATCCGTGACCGTGCCGCGAATAGTGCCGGTGGACTGTGCATGCAGCATTCCCGTCCAGCCGAGCAGGACGAGCAGAACACCTGAGAGCAAGAGTTTGTGGAAGACGAGACGCATGGAAGTCCTTTCTGAAAGCATGACGGCAACATAGGAACCGATACACCCGAGCAGCAAAGGAAAGGTGCAGGTGCCAGGCGCCGATTGGGGTCGGTGCGATTGTTTACCGAATCCACTCCGGACGTCCTGCGGAGTGAACCAGGTTCCGAACACGGAAAAGCTATAGCGGTTCACGGCGCGAATTATAGCAACTAAAAGACAACGTTGTCCTATATTTCTCGATCCGCTGCTTCGAACGGTGACACCGTTGTCATCAAGGGCAGGATCTACGCTCCTCGGCTTGTTCTGATCGCAGCTGCTCACTCTGGGAGCAACGACTTTCGTGGACTAATCTGCGACCCGACGGCCGAGAGAGCTGCGGAAGCGTTGGACACCCTTGACTAGCGCTGGGCAAAGGACGGCAAGTCCGCGGCTTGCAACTCAGAAACAGTAGCGGGTGCCCTGTCTTCCTTGTTCGTCGTTCTTGACTACGTTTGCAGTCATTCTCCCCGCTTGGTCATGACGGCAGCTCATTACATCGGCTGCCCGGCAAAGGAGTTGACCCCAGCCTGTGGCATGGGACGCCTGCGCCCGAAGGGCGCGCCAAAGAGACCCGGTACACCGGTATCTTCTGTGGGCCGCGTGCGATTGAGGAGCTTTCAGTGGAAGTGCTGGAGCGGCGACACCGCATGCCGTGCCATGCGGTGTCAGCGTGTCGCGGTGCTCCGCGACAGAAAGGCTTTCTCCGCCCGGCGATACTGGCGATTTCCCGCAAGCTGGAACTCCCCAACCGACTCATCACTTTCCAAACTTGCCGGGGTGATGCGTCGCACGACGAATACCGACATGCAGAACCCACGGAACGCTCAAAGCTACAGGGTCTCCACCTCAACACCAAACAGCAATGGGGCACAGTGGAGGCGATTGACCTGTACAAGTTCACCCCCAACGGCAGAGTCCCACCCCAAGTCCCACCCCCATACGCTCCACCCCCTCGGGCGGGTGGCTTAAAACTCTGCTTTTGTTGGATTTTTATGGCTCCTGAGGTAGGACTCGAACCTACAACCCTTCGGTTAACAGGGGCATTTTCAGGTTTGCAGCGTCTTGCAATGCGTTGCACTATCGTTGATTACAATGGACTTAGAAGAATTGCGACCGCAGCGTGTTGCAGTAAACCGCATAGATTCTCAATTTGAACAGCCATCAAAACAGCCACCACTACCCACCTTCGGTGTCATTATTAAGGAACAGGATGTTGAAGGTGAGGGCCCCGTGGCAAACGCATCGAGCAAGAAACCGAAGCCGATTAAGGGAGTATACGAGCATCCCGTCGATAGCGGAATTTGGTGGATCAACTACTACGTGGAAGGTCGAAGACACCGCGAAAAGGTCGGTCGCCGCTCCGATGCTGTCACGCTATATCAGAAGCGGAAAACCGACGCCCGCATGGGAGTCAAGTTGCCCGAGATACGGCCACGACGGGCCGTCCTCTTTGAGGAAATTGCCGAAGATGCTCTCGTCTACTCCAAAGAGCATAAAGCCTCCTACCCCGGCGACCGGTCCACCATCGGAAAGCTGCTTCCCGTCTTCGGGAAGACACCTGTAACGGAAATCACGCCACAGTCGATCAAAGCCTATCTTGATACGCGGGACGACCTGACCAAGACAACGATCAACCGGTATCGCGGGACGCTGTCGATGATCTTTCAGGAGGCGATCCGCAATGGAAAAGTGGAGCAAAATCCAGCTCGCCTCGTTCGCCTGCACCGCGAAGACAACGGTCGAGTACGCTTCGTCACGTACGAAGAAGAGGCTTTGATTCGGCGGATCGTTCGCGAGCGATGCCCGATTCACGAGTCTGAACTCACACTGGCTCTTGAAACCGGAATGCGTCGGGGCGAGCAGTATTCTTTGGAGTGGGACCGCGTGGACTTGGAGCGTCGTCAGTTGCTCCTCCTTAGGACGAAGAACGGGACGGCTCGCGTGGTGATCCTCACGGCCTCTGCGGTGAAAGCTCTTGAAGAACTGCGAACAAGGCGCAATCCTGACTCGAAGCAGGTTTGCCTCACCCGATACGGAGAGCCGATGGTCTCTCCACGAGCGTGGTTTGAACTTGTGATGGAAGAAGCCATCAAGAAGAATCCGGCTCTGCACGATGTGACCTGGCACATTTTCCGGCACACATACATCTCTCGCTTGGTGATGGCCGGAGTTGATCTGCGGACGGTGCAAGAGTTGGCAGGCCATAAAGACATCAAAATGACGACCCGCTACGCTCATCTTGCTCCGTCACACAAACTCGCGGCTGTTGATCGACTCGCCGAGCACAGGAGACTGCAAGAATTCGGCGAAACTAACCAAGCAGCAATCCAGTGAAACCGCCATCGGTCACTTTGCTGGCCCCAGTCACTTCCGCCACCCAATCACTGATACCGTGACCCTGTGCCATGTCGCGTATGGCGCAAACTCATCGTCAACGCCAAAGCACCCCATAATTTCTTACTGTATGACTGAGCTTTTGGTCCCGCAAGAGCGAAAGGACATTGACGTTGCCTGCGTTCATACGGAGTACCACCAGGCTGCCCGTTCAGGACTCAATGAGTGCTTCGGCTTGTTATCGTCAAGCGAGGACCATGCGAATTCACACTCGGAGGCATCCGCCCAACTTCGTGGTACCAGCGTGGCTTTGATCGATGTCTGCCCTCAGGCGACTCGCAATGCGAGAAAGCCCACTGGTTCGCTGACCGACGCGTAAGAATACTCTTGTAGGGAGGAATTTGAGACCGATGAAACCGGAGGGCAATGGCATCACTACCGTAGCATCACCAACGGTCCAACACCCGTCCGATTTGGCGGCGCTTGTTCATTCTTACCTGCTTACTGGGTTCCCCCGCATGCACCAAGAGAAGGATGGCTTGCCTGACCTGCCAGTCATTACCCAATTTTTTCAAGTGCTTTTTCATTTGAGCCTCCAAGCGGAGGAGGGACACCAAATCATCTGCTCCGCTGCCTTCATGTCTCCGATAGAAGCCGTGAAGCCGTATCGGTCGCGAAAGCTACAGGCTAACGTCGCTGGTTCTAGGCCCATTCAGTTTCCAGAATCTCTGCCATGTGATACGCGGACCCTACGAAAATTAGCTCAGGCTGTAGACCCGTCCTACGCGGCGATTGGAATTCACGCAACAGGAACCGAGCTTCGTGTGTGGGGCATAGTAGATCAACTTCCGCTAAATTTAGAGCGGTTCACGAGGTGGGAATCGACACGATCAGCATTTGCGCCAGGTCTCTTCTATTCTCAGATAACTGGTATAGGCGAAATAACGGTCTACATGCGAGATCGAGTTGTCGCGATCCTCCGTCAGAATAAATTGATTTCGCGAGAATATGACGCGCTATGGAAAGGCCCGCTCAGCGAATCGCTAAGTCGCTACATAGGACAATTCCAAAGCGAAGTGAAGAGGGACGTTGGAGATGTTGCCTACCAAAGCGCTGGGAAATGGTTTGAATGCACAGATGAGTTGTGGAGATGTGCAGAAGATTTCGGGGACGAACTGAGAAACGAGTGGCTGGGCTCACTGTGTCGCGTGCTCCTTAAAATTCGGGACTACCGACACGGAGGCGCACTCTTGATCTGCCCTAAGAGGACCACCGCCGATCTTAGTATCAAGTACCCGATGGCGTATAGAGGCATATCCAACTCCCTAAAGGCCTACTCCGGAGCTCATATCAGGCAGCAAATTATCGAGACCGAAGCGCGGCAAGGCCGTTTGCATGAAATCGAATTCGATGGAAAGCCGATAGCCAAGTCGGGGTACTTCATCACGCCGGATGAACGCGAGAACATCTTCATGCAAGGGATCTCGCTCCTCGACCACCATGTCCTTTATCGATCGTGGCACTACCTGGCATTAAGCTCGGGTGCCCTCGGCTCCCTTGCGGGTGCTGTGGGATTAGTTGCGTCTCTCTCTAGAGTTGACGGTGCCGTGTTGCTTCGAAATGGACTCGATGTTGCCGGATTCGGTGTCGAAATCCGAACCAAGACAGACGTTAAGCAGATCTCTGTGGCACAGGACGAGTACGCAACGAAACTCTTGGCCGCCGATCCCCGTGCATATGGCACCCGCCACCGCTCGATGATGCGCTACTGCCAAGCGCACCCTTCAGCCGTCGGCATCGTGGTGTCGCAAGATGGGGACGTTCGTGCGATGACAACAGTGAAATCCGAACTTGTAATGTGGGAACAACTCCAACTCAGAGCCGGGACGCTCGATGAGGATCTGTTTCCGCCCAAAGTCCGAAAGAGCCATTCTGAAGTGCAGACTTAATTCGCACTACCTTCGGGACGCCGAGTTGGAGTAGTCCGAAACCGCCATTGCACCTGGAGAGCCTTGGCCTCGCGCATTATCTCCAATACACTTCCCAACCCTTCCAGGGCTTGAGGAGTGCCTTGGCCTGAAGTCGCCAACCGAAGCTTGGCGAGTCTAGATGTTCGGGAGCGAGCGGCTGCGGATATCAGAAACTGGCCTTTCTACAGTCACCCCGTTGAAGGTATTTGAGCGCCCTATAATACCGTCGCCGCCGCGCTTTGCTGGAGCATGTCTCGGGTCTTGCTTTGTAACAGACGTGCTGAGCAGGCCCGCGTCCCGAGCAGTTATGGACCGAAGACAAATCAGTCTGCTGTAACCGAGTTGCCCACAGAAACGGAGCACCCAGGGCGTTGGATATGTCTGACGTTCAACTATGAAGCTGTCGCAAAATCATCCTTGATGGTGCGATCTTCCGCGAGTAGGAAAGCCTTACTCAAAATGATCGACAGCGTCGAGTCGCCTTCAAAGGGCAAATACACCTGAGGCGTCCCAGCCCGAGCCTTAGCATCAGGAACGATGCATAGGTATTGATCATTCGGCTCCATGAGGATGTTACCTGAGCCGAGGTGGATCTTGTACCTGCGATGTGTTCCCTGTACGAGTAGGAAGCGATCGCTAATGACGCACTTGCTCGCAATCTTCAACCGAGGAATCAGACGCTCAAGGATCTCTCGCCTGGCGACGGCTGTCGTCGAGAGATCTCCGAAGGAGTAGTTTTGCCAGTAAGTGCCATATCGGTTCTCGCCGCCGCCATCCTGCCATGCCGGATCATTTCCAATCGATGCGACTCCTACGAAGAGATCAACATCTCGCATGATTTCCGAAAAGACTAGCGCGGGTACGTCCGTCATCCGCAACGGCTCATTGATTCCACCCTCCCCAGCGCCGAAAGCGCGCGTTCGATAGCCGCCTCCGCCAGCATGGGCCGAGTTCTGCGTGGCTCCGACGCGATAGAAGCGAACTTGGTCTGAGGCCAGGCGAAGGTAGCTTCCGGCTTCATTCGTATCTTGTCCAAAGCTGTCTCCGATGCCTTCGATCCAAAACTCCGCACGGAAGCCCCACGAAAGTAGTTCCCGAGCAGCGGGAGGATACTCGTCGTCGACCATCAGGCGTAACTTATTCTTCCAGTGACGCGCTCCGCATAACGCATTGAATTGATGTTGCCTGAGTATGTGAGCGGCGAAGCGATTGGAGTATCGTTCAGTGCGTACTTCGGCATCGGTGACGAGGTACACCTCACGGTGAGCTTGTTTGAAGGGTTGGACTATAGCCAGGGCTTCGATTTGCCGACGCCAGGCGACCACCTGATCGGCGGTGTGGCCGACAGGGTGCCAAAGAGAAATCATCGAGTTCGCGTCGATGGAAACTTTATTGCCGGCAACATCCTGCGCTTCACCATTAACAAACGTCGCGGCGTTGCCATTGACCTTCCAGATAAGCCGGCGCGCAATTGTTCCGACCAGCGGATGATCCAGATAGCGCTCACGCCACACCTGAACCGGCCAAGTACGCTGCTCAATTAGGAGGTTGTCGATGCGTTCCTTCTGTGCCGAGATGGTCATCGCGAGATCCTTGAGATCTCCCTGGAGTTCTTTCAAGTCTTCGGCATGGTCGCGCTTTACGGCGGCGGGCACAGCCTTCAGCATTTTGCCTTTGCCATCGAACCACGTGGTAACAACGTCGCTGCTATTTACCTCGACACGAACTCGATAGTCGCCGAAGGTCTCTTCGCGCAATCCAACACTCTGAAGTCCGCAGTCCGGCACGCTGATCTCTTCGACCTCGTTGCGCGGCAAATTGAGAGCTCGGGCGGCAGCATCGAAGGCTTTCTCAATCTCTTTCTGCGCTGTGCCAAAACGTACACGCACCTTGAGCATCGCGAGCTGTGACATCGCCTCAGGGCCAAGCATTTCCGAAAGCGCATAGATAGCTGCGTTACCCACCTTAACGGCGCGAGGTCCCACGCCAGGTATTTTTCTGAACGCCGAGAGCGCGACGGACGCGGCCAATCGTGCATCGCCATCGCGACGCGCAAGCATTGGAAGCAGCCATAGGAAACCCCGCAATGCTGTCGCGTTTTCGTCGTGGATGCTGTCGCCCACGCCTCGCGGGTCACGCACCAGCTTGACCGACCGCCCTTTGGTCACCTGCGGCAGCCAGCGCTCAAGTTTCTCACGAAATTCAGGCTCACCAAGCAGACTCAGTAGCGCAAGCCCGCTCTTCTGCCACTTGGCCGAAGGCCTTGCCGATGTTGCGGTCAGCGCATGGTGCACAACCGCGATCCAATTCTCCCTTTGGTTTGCCGGCAATGCAGCCAGATCCGCATTGAGTCGGTCGCTCCAACTCTCGCCGGGCACGAGGAAGTAACTTGCACCGTCGGCGATCCAACGCGTCAGCCGCTTCACGTCCTCCGGCATGGCACCCATGCACGGCCCCAGCACACGTGCAGACCGCCACAAAGACAGGACGTAGCGCTCACCCTCCCTCAGATCCTCACCATCTGATGTTAGCTTGCCCACCAAACTGAACAGAGAAGTATCCGACGATTCCGACAGCTTGCCGCCGCGTGGCGACGCATAAGATGGCCTCATTGCAAGATAAAGAATGACGTCGAACAGCATCGATCGGTCGAGTACAACCGGATCTCTTCCAAGCCCGCGCACAATGCCATCCAAGCCGCTGTGCGCTTTCCAGTACGTTGGTTCGCTATAGTCGATCGCCGGTCCTAGCAGCGAAGCCATGTGGCGTTCCACCGCCGCGACCAGAAGTCGTCCCCGTGCAACGTCATCGCGTCCCAGTATTTCCTTGCCAACTTTGAACGTTTCCAAATCCGTGTTCCACTTCGCCGCCTGGATCTTCTCTTCCAGAAGGCTGGCAAGCTTCGCGTGCTCGTCTGCCAGAGGCGATTCACTCGACATCGCATAGAGATCCGGTCCGGTGGTGACTGTGTCGATGGTGATGTCCGCCGACAGCATTCCCAACAGATGCTTCAGTGGAGACAAAACGTGCGGATCGCCAGCTGTTGCGGGCGTGGGAGCCGGCTTCAGCGGCAGAGGCGCCCCACTCGCGGGCTCCTCTTGAGACGGTGAGGACAGCTGTTCGAGGCGCGTCGCAGTGCGCTTTGCATCGTTGTCGCCAGACTGGCGCAGCATAACGGCGAACTTGCGAATTGCCGCTGCCAACTCCTCATCCAACTCGTGCTGCGCAAGATAACGCTCGACCGTCTTTGACGAGTAGCCAATCGGTAGGCTGTAGGAATAACCGGTGCGCACTAGCAGCGCGAGCAGTTTCAGGACATCGTCGCGTTTCATCGGCAGATTGCGCCTCAGTAACGCTCCCATAACTTCCTGGATCCGCAGACGACTCCCCTGCGCGCCAACCCATGCGGGTTCGCTTCCCAAATTCCAATTTCCTTGTTTCGGAGCGGCCTGGTCGCGAATCCGAAGCGTTTCAGCGTTCCAATGCTCTGCCTGCTCGATTGCCGCGAGTATTATCAGCCGGCAAACTTCTGGCGAACTTGCCAGGATCGTCTGTCCGGTCGGAGTCTCTTTTAGTTCGACGCTTTGGTAATAGCGCTGGCCAGGACGAAGCGCCATGGATTCGTGCAACCACTCCGACAAAAGCCGATGTTCGGCGGCAAGAGGATGTGTATCAGCAATAGACAAGGCCCGTGCGTCGATCGACATCCTCAGCCGCCCACCAGCGGCGTCAGCTTCACGAAGCTCACCGTCGTCGTTGGTCCAACCACGAACTCTTCATCGAGTTCTTCGGCCTGGCGATTATCGATTAGCACGAAGAAGGCGTTACCCGTAAAGCCTTCGAGCGCCAGCGCAAACTGTGCTTCCCAGTCGAGCGGCCGGTGCGCGCGAAGCTTGCTTCCGTTTAACGTGCGTTCGGCATCTGTGGGCTGAACGAGCCCTTGGAAGATGAGCTTGTCCTGTTGCCGATTGAACTCGCGCACTTCGTGATGGACGCGTTCCCGAAGCAGTTCGCGTACCGTAATGCGCTCGCTCAGAAACTCGAGCGATATTTCGTACAGACTCTGGCCCGAAGCCGACTCGTCGCGGACACATACCTGCATGATAGAAACCTCGCAGAGATTCTAACAGCCAATCGCAGCGAGCCCTGTTTCGTCACGCGTCAGCTCACAATTCGTTCGGGATGATCGCAACGGGCATATTTGCGCAGTTCTGCGACGAGGATCAGGACACGTCCGCCGATTCTCCTGGTCGGCAAGCGTTTGGAGGCCACAAGGTAGTCAAGTCCACGCTGACTGATGGATAGAAGTTGCGCGGCCTCTTCACGGCTCACCAGTATCTTGTCCTCGGGCGCGACGGTCACCCGCTGGGGTGGCTTTCTACGGCCTGGTTCGAAGACAAGCCCATCCGATTCCTGTGCGGACGACTGCAATCTACCTCTGGTGAATTCAACGACATTCTTTTCTGCCATGGCCCGGTTCCCCTTTGATGTTCTAACTGCTCACTACTGACCCGGCCCGCGTTCGACCGCATTCATCCGTCACCTGGCACTTCACAGGCCTAATCCAAAACCAATACTGATCTCGGGCTCCTGATGCAGAGCCGGCACACTCTTTGCCGGTATCTTTGGAATACTCTGCTCCGCCTTATAGGCGCTCTGGTGCGAAACATCATGCCCCAATGCCTGTGGCAACTTTTCCCGGTTGTCCGTAAATATCTGCGCGTCGAATTGGCCACGCGAGATCGAGACGTACGCCATGCGACTGTTGAGGAGATCCTTTGCAGCAAGCTCCGTATCTACGTTGACCAAAACACGCTCCGCCGTCTGGCCTTGGCTGGAATAGCTGGTGACGGCGTACCCATGATCGAGATGCGGATGTTGTTGCGGATTGCATTCGACTTTGCGCTCATCGTCCATCCGCAACAGCATCGTTCCATCTCGCTCGATGCCTTTGACGGTTCCTAAATCGCGATTGGCGATCTTCAAGTCATGGCTGGGCGCGGTGAACTGGATGCGATCGCCTACGGAAAACCTCTTCTCGTCCTCCCGGTAGACGGAGACTCCAACCTGACGACGTGGGTCATAGGTCGTCTGCTCCCCGTTTCCACGTACCACCGTCAAGGTGTTCGCCTTGGCATTGACAGCAAGGACACGGGCGTACTCGCCTTTCTCGATACCGGTCTCCTTCGATGAGCGCGAGTACCGCAAGATGTCATCGACCTTATACTGCTGGGCCCAACTGCGGTCCGCGCCGGTTAATTCTTGGCGCGGAACAAGCGTCCGCACGCAATACTCTTGCTTGCTCACAAGTCCACGCGATTGCAGCTCATCATGTATCCGCTGATTAATCTCACTGCGGGAACGGTTGTCGGGCGAAACAACCAATGTTCCGGCGGGAGATTTTGCATACTCTCGCGCAATGGCCCCGATACGTTCCTCGTGTCCCTTTACCTGATGCACACGGCCCTGCTGGTCAAGGCTTTCGACTGCGGCTCTAACCTGGCCACTCGCCAACTGCTCGACAACCTGTTTCAACTCTGGGTCGCGCTGCCGAACGATGTCATTCAGCGTCGCCGTCCGCATACCGGCTTCCTGGAGTTGCACAAAAGGACGGCCCGCTTCAACGGCCTCATGTTGGCGGCTGTCTCCAACCAACAGCACACGATCGTTCCGATGGAGACGTTCGATGAATTCATGCATCTGGCGCGTGGAAGCAAGCGAGGACTCATCGAGTACATACAGGCGCTTCCCTCCGGTGTCGGGCTGCGTCCCTTTCGCAAGGTGACGCTGGAGAGTTGAGGTCTCCATGCCGGCCTCAGCAAGCTTGTGGGCTGCGCGCGATGTCGGCGCGAATCCTTCGACCTTGTACCCCTGCGCTTCGGCACCCTCACGGACGACGGCGAGAGTCGTCGTCTTGCCTGCCCCGGCGACACCATCCAAGCCCACGATCTTCTCGCGACTCAGGAATATCTCATCGACCGCTTGGCGTTGTGAACGGTTCAAGTCAGGATGGCGATCTTCTGTCCAGATTCTCAGCTGTGGCGATATCAACATTGGATCGTCGTAGCCGCGCTGATTGCCGCGCTGCATGTGACCGACCATCTCCCGCTCCATGCGGATCATTTCAGAGGTCGTATACAGCGGAGCGGCTCGGCCATCTGACCGCGCGATAGTTCGGAATTCCCCTCTCGTCACCCGCTGTTCGAATTCCTGCCGAACTTGGCTGTAAGAGGCCTGTCCCATGCTCCGGTCGATCGCTGCTTGCAGGATTGCGCGTTCGTCCTGAACAGCGGAGCGTTCAAAGACGTGATTGCGGGAATATGTCACTGACTGTTGCACCGTCTTCTCTGGCTGCACTTCATGGTGCTTTTCGTGTGCCTTTGCGACGACACAATCTGCCTGATGGCCAAACCTTGCGGCGAGTTCACGGTGCTGCTGCAACACCTCTTCAGGCGGATGAAGCTCCTTGCTGTCGCGGGTGCGATGAGCGGCAACCTGTGCCGCGCCCGCACCCTCTCTACCAATCTCCTGCAGATGTTCTTTGATCTGCACACGGCGTGGGCTCGATGCCTCCAGATACTCCTGTGAATATCCCTTGATCTCAGGCTGTCCATGCTTGCCGCGTTCAATCTCATAACCGAGACCTAGCAATCTCATCGCAAGTTCGGATCGGTACACGGTTGTCGCGTATTGTTGTGACTGGAAGAGACTGCGCTCTTGCAATGCGCGTGTTTGTCCATTCTCCCGCTCGGTCACATTGAAAACCACAGCATGAGTATGAAGCTGCGGTGCAGCATAGCCATCCACTGGACGAGCGGTGTCATGCTCGAAGGTAGCGGCGACGAACTTGCCCGTTGTCTCCGGCGCATGGACATTACCGATCCGTGCCTGTGTATACCGCTCCAACTCCCGCAATGCCACGCGAACACTTTCGCGATGTGCTTCGCGCACACGATCATCGCCACCCACAAGGGCAGTAAGCGAAACGGACTTGGGTGCAGAGAACGTCGCATCCCATCCTGCACGATGTTCTGAACTGGTGATCTGCTTGCCATATTGATTCTCGTAGGTCCTGGCGGGCTGGTGCTTAACGAGCTGCGCATCGCTCTCGGGATGCCGACCTTCACTCAAGCGAGCAAACTCCTCAGCCCCTACATTGCCACCTAAGCCCCACTCCTTCGCGAGTCTCCCTTGCCACTCGCTATGCCCTTGCTGATCGCGGCTCCAGTAGTTCTGTCGTTCGGACGTGAACTCGCGCGCGTGATACGTCCGGGCTTGTCCAGCAGACAGCGATTTAGAGATCGTCAACATATCTTGGCCCGCGAGACAGCAAATAGTTACCGTCTTGGTTCACATCGTAGCCGAGATTTGTGGATAAGTGGGTCGTTATTGCCGAAATATTTTTCGGCTCATGCTCGACCAAACCCCTATGCCTATTGGTTATTTCTATCCTAAGCAAAGCAATTAGCGGAGTAAGTGCATCAGTGATTCGACTGGCAATTACCCAATTAATGGAAGAGTTATAGCTGACTACTAATAGAGGCTCGATACGCTGATTGAGAACGCAGTTTCCAACAACACCTTCTTCGTAAGTTCCAACTGGTGTATTCCATGCTCAAGACAGGAACATCTCAGCCTCTCAAATAGCTCTCGTCAAGCAGCCTTTCGAGACGAGTAGAAGGGAGATCAATGTGAAGACTATCTACGCTGCCTAGAGTTGGGTGAAGAGACGCCAAGTTCATACGCGATTCGGTCCGGAATTCACAGAGATATCGGAAGTCCCTTCGTCAATCGATCCATTCCGATTCGTCCCATGGTTTTGATGGCGAATGTGCGGCGTCCGATAGAGACGATCCGGAGAAGATGGTACGTCGCTGAGCCGCTGGCTTCGGAGAGTTAGAAGAGAGTGGATGTAGCGACTTTGTGTGAAGTAGAAACCTCGCATTGAACTTCAGTCGATGCCGGTCGGTCACTCACACGGAGACGTTTCTGAACTTAGGCAACTTCTTGAGACCGAATTTGCGACTGATTGCAGACCCAAAACTCGGCCACTCAAGCTCTGTCTTTTGCTCTCTAATCCAGTGAGCACTTCGCAACCGAAGTCGAGCAACAATTCCGTCTCGATTCTCGGGCCAATCCCCTCCATAATTCGAAGGCCGTTGGGGCTCCGTAACCGCGCGTCGAAGCTGCCTCCATTCGTACCCGATGTCTCCTCTCATCACGAATCCCAAATAGGCGACGAGCAGCCAGGCAGCGACGGCATAGAGGAGCGGTTCATTGACGAGCCGGCGGAAACTTTCGCCGTCATAAAAATCTTCACGCAGGAGCTTTTCGACCTCGGTGGAATCCACGCTTGCCACTCCGGTTCGTTCGATGCCCGTCCATCCTTGTTCAAGAGCAAAAGGCGAGAGTTCCAAAGGGAGTTCACTCTCGCTTCCCTCAGTGACATCGGGGGCGAACAGCCACTGTCTCTTGCGCCCGGGAGCCGTCTCCATGAGCCATCGGATTTGAGTCTTGGCATCAGGTTGATCTGCGTGTTCGGAACTGTGCCAATATGCCACCAGATAATACCGCTGCAGCGGCGGAACTTCCCACCGCAACCAAGCCCAGAAGCCGAGTAATGGGAGGCATGGAAGGAGTGCCAGGATCAGCGCGATCCGCCAGGGAAAGGCAAACCGAATGCGGGAGAGTTTCATTACGACTTGTCCGTGGTTTTGGGACTGTTCCGGCGACGCCTCTGCTCCATGTAATCCTGCGCCCTTTGCTCCTTAATCGGAGTCCGAATAGGCCGACATCTTGCGTAAGTCTTCGGTTGTCAGTGGGCCTTCTGACGCTCTCGCAAATAGATTCAGCATGAGGGAGCGCATCCCCATAATCTCCGCCAGCAAGATCGGATCAGTTTGCTCCTCTGCAGCCAGCACTTGCGCGGGCGTGGGCAAGGGCCGCCTCGCGTAGCCATTCCGCCACTTTCTTACCTGCGTTCGGCGGCTGCTGCCTCAACCTCACCGAACTCAGCGTCGGTAAGGCGCGTTGCAATGGATCTTGCGCGCGAAGTCTCATTTCCCGAGACGGTAGACGCCGACGGCAAAGAAGTTTCTTGCGGCTTGTCGTTAGCGGAGGGCATTCGATATGCCACCTGGAACAGGTAGTCCCTTGAAGCGCTTGGATGCTTCCACGGCGTGACAGGTTTCTGCGAACCGCTGCGGCTGATACAGAATGTTATCCATTTCACCGGCGTTTACAGTTGGAAACGCAATAACTCAAGCGATTGAAAGCAAACACGTTATCAATCGTGAACTTTGGGTAGCTTTTCAGTTCCCTGTTGGGGATGACGTGTCAGCTTATACCCGCTGCAAAGCAGCGTGCCCTTCGTCTTTAGCTATACGGAAGCAGATGACGCTGACAGGAGAGGCCTGCTCCGTTATTGTGCGGGGAGGACTAGTCACATGACGCCAAGAATCCACCCCTCGATCTGAGCAGCCACGCGGTCTGCTTCAGAAAGAGGCGGACTGGCAAAGATCGCTAGCGATCCGCTGCTGTCTGCCTGTCTCATCCATGCTGCGATGGAGTAGGCGTCGTGCTGATGACTGTCGCGGTTCCCCTGGGCAAAGCTCCGACTCCAAAGCGCTGGGTACACCTCCGCCACAACCGACTTCCCCACTGGCAACTGCCATCCATCGAAGGGCCAGAAGTGAATACGACCGTCTGCCTTCAAATCGATATATCGCAGCCAAGGGAGACCGCTGTGAGTAGACTTCGCAACTGACCCTTGCACGTCAAAATGGAAGACCGACTTTGCACCCCGAGCGCGGATTTCGGTCACACGCCTCCACCTCGCATTGCCGGATCGCGCGGCCGCATTGCCGCAGGCTCCCTCGCGAACAAAATCGACGTAGGTATGGTCATCATCTGTCGGCCAATGAAGTTGAAAGTCATCGAGAAAGGCTCTCCAATCGAGCGGCAGACCATGCTCTGTAAAGTACCTGTGAGGGAAGGAAAAGCCGTGGTCGATACCGACAAGGGTCGGCGTCTCTTCGGACAGCATTTCCGCCAACCATTCCGCGATCCCACGTCGTGTCCAATACTTCTTCGCACTTGCTGGAGGTTGCACTTCTACCGGCGGAGTGTCCCTGTCCGCAACATAAACGCGCAAACCTTTGAGGCTCGCCACAGGGGTTTCCGCACCGGAGTAATCCACTCCGACGTACCGTTCGAATGCCAATGGAGCGTCCAAGCAATCACCTCTAACAACTCTGGGCGTGGCTCACCCTAAATCAAATCTCCAGGTCAACGATCTCCGGCTCAGACACCAGCATGGAGTGTTCATTCAGCACCGAAGCATTCACGAATTCACATCCATTGCTATCATGCACACGTCCATGACCGCCATGTATGTGCCCGAACAAATGGAGCAAAGCGGGCAACTACTTGATCGTGTAGCGTGCCCCGCGCCCCTGCCCGACCTGACGCAGATATTGTTGCTCTGCCAGCTTCTTGACATGCACCTTAATGGTGTTGCGGTTCGCGCCGGTCGAGTCCTCGATTTCCTTGACGGTGACTTCGCCGCGCGTTTTCGCCAGCTCCAAAATCTGACGGGAAAGGGCGGCCAAAGATGAGCGAAGCGCCTGCTCCTCCTTCACCTTCGCGGCGAGATTATCTTTCTGCTTAGCCATCGTCTTCAGGAAGAAGACCAACCAAGCCTCCCAGTTCTGTTCTTCCTTGCGGATCGTTTGCTGAGTTCTGCGGAGGGCCAGATAGTAGCTATCCTTATTTTGCTCAACCACGCCTTCCATAGAGCTGTAGGGGACGTAGCTGTACCCGGCGCGTAGCAATAATAAGGTCGTAAGCGACACGCGACAGCCTGCCATTGCCGTCTTTGAACGGATGGATAGCGAGGAACACCACAATGAAGATTCCAATCAGGATCAGCGGGTGATGGCTCTCCTCTTCCACGGCACGGTTGAACCAGTCGACAAGGTCCTTCATCCATCCCGGCGTTTCAAACGGCGTCGCTGTCTCGAAGACAACGCCCAGACTCTTGCCATCAGGTCCGAATGCCTCGACATGGTTCGTGACCGTCTTGTACTGGCCGCGATGATCCTGATCTTTGGAGCTGTATTTGAGGAGAACACCGTGGAGCTGCTTGATGTGATTCTCGGTCGAAGCAATCGCATCGTACCCTTCGAAAATCATATCCATCGCATCGGCGTAGCCCGCGACTTCCTCCTCGTCGCGGCTGGCAAATGACTTGGTATGGAGTCCTGAGAGCAACTTCTCCACCTCTGCATCGCTGAGCTTCGACCCCTCAATACGGGTGGACGATCCCACGCTCTCGATTGTGGCGATACGTCGCAAGCGTGGTGAGCTTTTCAGGGGCGAGGGTTTCAATGACCGTCCAGCGCCCCTTGAACTCGTCGATCTCGGCGATGAGCTTGAGGATTTCCGGAGTGATCGTAATGTTGGTGATGCGGTGCATGGCTGATATCCATTTTCACCCATTTATAGCCATTTTGCACCCGATCAGCGGCAAATATTCGTTTTTACCCATTCTTCACCCATTCTGAAGAGGCGGGGCGTGAGGGTTGCGGCCTCGTCGGCCTTTCGCTGACTTCACCAGCTCACTAAAGCTCCCCGCCGTTGCCTGTTCCATGTGTCTTTGGACACATGAGAAGAAGACATTCTTCTCATAACAGCGCCTCACCCGGAGCGGAAGCGTCAGTCAAGGCCGCACGATTCTGCGCGCCGCGTAGCGGGCGAAGCGCCTTGACGGACGCTGGAGTGGAGGGTACGTCTCCACGGGTGCGAGGGTTCTGCCGGCTCAATCTTCAATTGGGTTCCTGAGGCGCTTGTCCATGATAAGCAGGCGGTATTGACGCGAATCCCGTCGATTGCATCCACTGGTGTCAATGGACAAAGTTTTAAGAATCGCCGAGATGTGCCGCCCGAGCGGATTCTTCGAAACGGCGTTTTCGGCCGCTCTGCTGCGTTCTTGCAGTAAAGCGGACTTCCCGGGAGGCGCTTCTTTTGTGAGAGCATGACGGCATGAAGATTCGCACGGTAGAGCGATTCTCGGCCATTCTCGGTACGGTTCTGTGCGCCATTCTCTTTATCGTTGCGTGCATAGCCAAAGAGATGACCATGAAAGACGCCGCATCCTTTGCTGTTTTGGGAGCAGGGTTCGGATACGGGTTATCGCAGCTTCGGGATTCAAAGTGATGAGTTGCTGAGCTTTCGAAAAGACGACTTTCAACGAACGTGGCGCTCTGCGAAGCGTTCGACCCAGCGGATCTGATCAGGAGTGTCTGGAACCTGTAGACCTCTTGCCGTCGTGAGCCGTCTGAAAGCGTCATCGGCTGTGTACCCTTCTGCGGTCAACAATGCCGCCAAGAGTAAAGACGACCGCCCGATAGAGGCTCTACAGTGGACGGCGACACTTCTCCCGGCATGGACTTCCACCCGCAACTCTTGCACGAACTTGGCAAAGGCCTCAGTAGACGGCGGCGTCTCTCGATCTGGAATCGGGAAGGACCGGAACTGGATACCTCCCGCTGCACACAACTTTGCCTCTGCTGAGAGACCGAGTTCAGTAGCCTCATCAGGCTGGAGCATAGACACAAGGACATCCACCCCGGCCCGCTTCATGTGGGTCACTTCGTCCTCCAACCAATCATTCCCGCGAGGACGCGGAACGATAGCCAAACGCATCGCGGTACCTGTCTCAATCCAGAAAGGAGTCATAGAGCAATGCTAGTCGCTGCTAGACCTGCTGGGTCGCCGTAAACGCCGAGACTGCCGATAATGCAACTCTTCGGAGACGTGTCAGTGCAACATGACTTGAAACGACACGTAACTAAACCACAAGTACAAGGCGATGAGGTCGAGCAGCACCAAAACGACCCGGCCCCTGCCCGAACCGAGGCTTAGAAGTACAAGCGCAATAATGCCGAGCGGACCGCCTCCAAACATGTAGAAGAAAAACTCGCTTCCAGTGGGGTCGATATGCGGCGTACGAAGAGTCGCGAGAAGATAGGCCAAGCCGTCAACTGCGAGGACGGACGCACCGTACAGATACACTCTATGCCGAATCTCGATCTTCATCGACTGTTACAGTCCTTTCGAGCCGGATGGTTTCAGGGTAGGTAGGCCACTAAGCAATCGTAAGGCAAGCGCACGAAAAGCGGCGTCAACGGCAACCGGCACTCGACATTGCCGAAAACGCGACTTTGCAGGCAAAACGGCTTTGCTCAAGCCGGTGACCACGGAGACAAGGAAGCCAGCATTTGGATCAAACGTTCTGTCGGGGTAGAATTTCTCGCAACCAAGAAGGGATTAGCCGATGGGACTCGATGCGGTAGAAATCGTGATGCGCACTGAAGACGAGTTCTCGATCACGATCTCAGATGACGAAGCGGAAATCGCCATGACAGTTGGCGATCTATATCGCGTTGTGTTGGCTAAGCTTGATGTCACTCCTGGCTGTTTAACCAGTAGAGCGTTTTACAGAACGCGGCGGGCGTTGATAAATGCCCTTGGAGTGCCACGGCATTCGATCCGCCCTTCAACCAGGCTTGCGCTCCTCCTGCCAGACGAAACACGGAAAAAGCAGTGGGAACAAATCCGGCGAGATCTCGGTCTTGTAATTCCTGGGCTGCGTATCCCAAGCGTTACCAAGCAGGGCGTTTACAAGAGCGTGTTGGCCGTGGCAAGCATGGTCGCGATTTTGACTCTCCTTACAGGACTTTGGCAAGGTTGGCGAGGTTTTGCTGTAGTTCCCTTAGCCGCGTTCATTTGGATCGGACTGTTCTGGGCAGGTTCGTATGTTCTAGAACATGTCTCCGGGCCGAGGTTTGCTTCTGAATTGCCTGCTGACACGGCTGGCGAACTCGCTCAGGTCGTTCTGAGCTTGAACCGCGATGCTTTTGAGCCACCCGCGAACGCTACGAGCGAGACAAATGAAGATATATGGCGTCGCCTTGTAGACATCATCTGTGACCAACTTCAGGTGGACAGAAACGAAGTTGTGCCGAACGCCCGTTTCGTAGACGACCTCGGGGTCTCCTGAAAATGCATCGAGCTGCATTTCTCGTGCACTAAGCATTTAGGTTGTGCACGCAAAACGGCGTTACCGGCAGCATGATCGATGGCGTTTCCGAAAACGTGACTTTGCAGGAGCTATACTGCCGATGACGAAGAGCAAGCCGCTTCTGGCTCTATACACAGTACTGATCTCTGTAATCTTGGTGTGGACCGTTGCAGTGGTGCAGCCTCATTTCGTTGCGGGGTCGGTCGCAGACTTGGCTTGCGAAGTAATCCTCATACCCGGAAAACTCTTCGCCAGCATGTTTTCTGACCGTGGGACGGCGAGTCCAGAGTTTCTTTGGCGTTCCCGCATTTCAACAGTGGTAATGCTTGCAACAGTTCTATATTTCGTCATGAGAAAGACGGCACTCCATGCAGCATCACGAGCGCACAGGAGCCTGGCCGACCGGCAACCCGACTACATACTTGCTCACAAACACTGTATGGAGAACCGAAGTGAGGTGGAGGCGAGTGTTCTTTGTGGCTGCTTTTACTGTATGTCTATCTACCCGCCTTCCGAAATAGTGGACTGGATCGACGATCAAGAGGCTTTGACGGCGGACTGGCGTCGCAACACGCTACAGGTGCTTTCAAGTGCTGCCTAGCGGTGGCTTCTGCGTTCAGAGTTCCGACCAACACAGGCTTTCGGACGTTGGCATCAACCCCGATTGGCTACAAATGAATTTTCTTGAGTTGTTGATTGAACAGGCCCCGGAGGAGAGGGGCCGTGCGCCAAAACGCTCTTAGGTAGCTCTTGACCGCTTCGACCTCCTCGGGAGGCCAAGTCAACCTCTTCGCATACCTCAGCTTGCCAAAGAGAATCTCAGGGTTGCACCCGCATGATTCCTGCACGACTCCTTGCATGAGTCGCGGCAGTAGATACCGAAAGTCATCCACAGAACCTTGGGTCGTCAGTGCGCTGAAGCAAAAGTCAAGCATATCCGCGAATCTTAGGTCGCCCAAGGGAACCGCTATGAGGTGCACCGTTGCGTCCGGCTTGGTGCAGCCGCAGGGGCAGATTCAGGGCGTGTGTACTTGCCAAATGCAACGTATAGCTCCCGAATGGCGACGACAAGCTCAGAACTGCTGATATTGACCACTTTATGGTTCTACCATCGTTCTGGCGAAAACTGCGATTTGACGAAGTTCAACCCGATCCTCCCCGGCTCGGAGCCGAATCCCGGCGTTCAGTTGCGCGACATTGCCGACAACAACGACTTCGCGGGAATCTCGCCGGAGGCTCAGATTTTCTCGATGAGTGAGTTGGCGATGATGCACTCATCGATATCGCAGATGACGAGGGCGGCTTTTCTCGTTACTAATCCCGACAACATCGTTTGAGCGAATGCTGCACGGCTCTGAGCTAATACTTGGAGGCCAATCGTACATGAGGCGCTGCACTTCCAGATTTCCTCACAACTTGCACACAATTAGGGCCTTAATGACCAGCGGACTGTATCATAGGCTCGTCGTACTTCGCATTCGAACATCGAGCTCTATGGCCAATGTGACAGCAAAGACCGAAGTTGGACCGCTTGATGGCACGCCCAGCAAACGGATGTTCTGGTCGATCATCAGCGACTACGATCTGAAGACTGGCCTTTGTGAACTGATCGACAACGCCCTCGACCCTTGGATTGGGAAGAAGCTTGAACCGGGGCTTGTCATCGCCCTTCAGCTCGATTCAAACCGACAACTTATTTCCGTTACAGATAATGCAGGGGGCGTAAAACAGGAAAATCTTCGGAATTTGCTCGCCCCTGGCGGTAGTTCGAACGATCCCTCTTCCGAGGTCATCGGCATCTTCGGTGTAGGCAGCAAACGCGCCGGGATCGCTCTTGGTGAACTCGTACAAATTAGAACCCGTTGGGGCAAAGCCGGAACGTTTCAGATTGATATAACAAAAGACTGGCTTGACTCGGACGCGTGGGAATTAGCCTACTACCAGGTGCCCGACATCAGCCCTAAGACCACCGACGTTGTCATTTCTCATCTGAGAAAGAGCTTTGGGCCGGATGATGTGGAAGCCCTAAAGACGCATTTGAGCGAAACGTACGGTTGGTTCATCGCCCAAGGCTGCACAATCAGGGTCAACGGCGAAGAGATTCTTGAGCGATCGTTTGACCACTGGGCATATCCCCCGGATGAGCAACCGCGATCAGCTACGCTCACATTCGACGCCTCTCAGATTTACGAGATCAACGCAAACATCACGTCCGGTCTCATCATCGATAGAGACCCAGAAGAAGAAAACTACGGTGTCTACTTTTATTGCAACCATCGCTTGATTGCTAAAGCTCTAAAGGTTCGCGAGGTGGGATACTTCGTAACAAACGAAGCCGGAGTTCCACATCCCGACGCTTCACTCTGCCGAACTATTGTCCGCTTGCAAGGTGCGGCGCACGCAATGCCATGGAACAGCAGTAAAAATGCGATCAACTTCGACCACGAAGTGTTCAAACATCTAAGAACGACTCTCATCCAGCTAAACAGCCATTACAGCTCTTTATCGCGACGGCTGAAAGAGGATTGGGATTCGAACGTGTTTCAGTTTGATAAGGGGTCTGTGGACGAAGTCGATGTGGCGGATGCTTCTGTGCGGCATCCGCTGGTACTGCCTGCCCTTCCAAGGGTGAACAAACCAAAAGTTGAGAAGCTAAAGTCTCGGAACAAGGCGCAGATTCAAACCCAGCCTTGGACTCTTGGCTTGGTGGAATCAATGGCGGCGGTTGAGGTCATTACCCGGCAGCGCTTTGAAACGAAGAACCGTATCGCTCTCATGCTCCTCGACAGCAACTTCGAAATTGCGCTCAAAGAATTCATTGTCGATCGAGACGATTTGTTTCCTCCGAGCAAGTACAACAATGCCTACATTCAAAATCTCTTTAAAGTCAGGGCGAATGTCGTCAACGAGGTCACCCAACATGTACCTCTTTCTAAGGCACTGATTACAAGAGTGAACCACTTCTACAACATCCGAAACAAACTCGTTCATGAGCGAGCCACAGTTGAACCGACCGACAATGACATCGATTCGTACAGATCAACGGTCGAGTCTGTACTTGCCCGACTTTTCGATCTTCGGTTCTGACCACTTACTTGACATCGTCTGACGCTCCATACCCAGGCACGAAGGATATTGAATCGCCATGGAAATAGTTGCGGAGTTTCTAGCTCGCTATCGCAAGGAATACGACTTCTACGACCAGGCGGCTCGGCTTATAGCTCAACGGCTTGAGAATGCCCTTCGAGAGACAGGCATCCGCGCGATTGTGACATCCAGAGCGAAGTCTCTTTCTCGGCTTGAGGACAAAATTCGCCAGCGGGCAACGAAAAAGAATTACGCAACGGTCGAAGATATCTTCGTCGATATCGTCGACCTAGCGGGATGTCGGGTCGCACTGTACTTTCCAGCAGATCGCGAGCAAGTCAAAAAAATTGTCACCGGACTGCTCCGTGTCCATGAGCCGATAAAAGAGTTTCCGGACAAGACCGCAACAAAGCAGCCGACCTATGAGAAGAGGTTTTCTGGTTACTGGGCTACTCACTACCGCGTCCAGCTTCGAGACGTGTCTCTAAATGAGAGCGAAAAGCGGTATGCCGATGCTCGAGTCGAGGTCCAAGTCGCGTCTGTTCTTATGCACGCCTGGTCCGAAGTCGAACACGACCTCGTCTACAAGCCTCTACAGGGGGGACTCTCTAACGAAGAGTATGCCATTCTCGACGAACTCAATGGTCTCGTGATGGTCGGAGAGATTGCCCTAGAACGATTGCAGAAGGCTGGAGAAAAACGAATTGCGGATGCAGGACACGCCTTCAGTGACCAATACGATCTGACTACTTTTCTTCTTTCGCGCATGCCTTCTGAAGCGGGGTCTTATTCCGCCGACGCGGCGCTTGGGCGGGTGGATATGCTGTACGATTTCCTGCAAAAGTTGAGCATCGCTAAGCCTGATGACATTGAATCGTACCTTACGAATCTGCATGGGGATGTGGAAAAGCGTTCGATTGCCGAGCAGATCGTGGACCAGCTCTTATTAGAAGATCCTTCACGATTCAGCACTTGGGAAGCTATTCGTGAGGACCGCCAGGTCATATCGATATCCAGTCAGGAGAAGGATCAGTCTCAACGTGCATCCGCAGAAGCATTGGGAGCCTTCATGATGCATTGGATCGCCTTTGAGCGCGCGGTGAAGCTACGAGCCGTCTCCAATCGGCTCTCCGATAAAGCAGGGGTTGAAAGAACCCCTATTGGACGCATCGTTAGGACACTGCAGGTATTTGATCAGAACGAACTAGACACGGTGGACCGAATCAGGAACCTTCGTAATAACGTCGTTCACGGTTTTTACAGCTCCGACACTAATGAATTGAGAGATGCTGAAAGGCATCTTAAACTCCTTCAGCAAACATTGAAGCGATCCTCGCGAGGGAAATCTCGACAGTCTCAGGGATCTCGAAAGACCTAGAGTCTCGTCAGCTACGAAGTGTATCGACAAGTGGGCTTCCCGGAAGTAATCGACCCTGGCGTTCTCGAATGATGAGCGCAGCCCGACGCACGTTTCCACAGTTGACGGCTTCGTGAGTGCATTGGCGATTTGGCACTGGTCGAGAACGCAGGATGGCGAAAAGCGCGTTTATGGAGACCCTACCCGAGTCTCAGAAGCGAGACATGGGGCGACCCGTTTCCGAAGGAATTGGACTGCCCGCCCCTCATTTGTTCAAGTGGCATTTCTTATACTTTTTGCCGCTGCCACAGGGGCATGGGTCGTTGCGCCCGACCGTGCGCTTTTGAAGCGTGCCGTCAACAAATTTGACGTTTGAGGCAAGCGACAATGCTGATACTGCTTTTTCCATCAGGGCATCTTCCTTCCACTCAAATTCAGCGTTGTAGCCGTAGAGAAGAGAGCCGTCAGCGGGATGCACGCTGATACCGAACCAAACTGGGGCTTTCATCTGGTACTTCTTGCTCAACACATGTCGAACGAGAAGGTCCATTCCGTCAGAAAACGACCGGAAGCCGCAGTGAATCGAGATGCCTCTATCGCTAGAACCCAGGGTGAGGTCGTGGTGGGTTCCTGTCTTCCGCGCTTGTCGGGTAAGGTGTTCGAGGCCCTGACTCAACTGCGTCGCGCTCTCTTCGCTCATCTCAAGAAGTCTGAATCCAAGGTCTACCAGATTTTCTCTTGGGTCGTGGTCAAGCTGTGCAACTAGCTTTTCAAAGGCAGTTCCCTTACCGACAGTTAGGATTCCTCGCGGGGTATCGTCACCGGGTACGCCCGCTCTACGAACGGCCATCGCTGCATCGAGTCCGCTCGCCAAATCGTCAAGCATATAGAGCACATCGGTTTCCTTCGGCAGCCAAAGGTTCCTCGTCAGGTGATAGCCAAGAATCGTTAGCTCATTGCCTGCATAAATCTTGTCTCCGTACGCTGTTCTGCGGTCAATGTACCCAAGAAAATGCAATGGTGAACGTAGCATCTCCGTCATCACGTCCAAGGTAAAGATGTCGGTGATGAGGGGCGCGGGAATCTCTTCTGAAATCTCAGGGGCCAGAAATTGACCTGCCTGAAAGTTCAATGCCGGATAGTGGTCGGAGACGATGCAGAGCAAGTAAATCTTCTTAAGCTTTGGAACAACAATCTCTTTGCCGTCCTTGTCGAAAACTCGTTTGTCGCGTCGCAACAGATGTTTCGCACAGTCAATAGCTTGCTTGTATGCATCGGCGACGCTAGCAGAAAAATCCTCTTGAATTGCGCCGTCATTGCCTTTTCTCGCTGCGATTGTAAGCCGCTTAGATTTCGTCTGAACCAGCACGGCGCGATTGCCGAATAGGACGAGGTTGTCTATTTCGCCAAGCGTGATCGCAGCGTTCTCTTGTATGGTCACATTGGCGTGTACATACTTTTTAGCGAAGACGCGACCCAAACAGTTCTCGGAAAATTCCTCTGTGAAGCTGCCACGATGGGCCAGAGCCACGTCCTTGTACGCGGGGTCCCGCAGCATCCAATAAAACGGGGACTCATAAAGCGCTTCATAGAAGCTGTATGCCTGAAAGAGAATGTAGGTGCCGTTTCTTTGCACAAAATCGGCTGTGCGTTGACGATGTTGAAGTCGTTGAGCGCCTTAAATGTGGCATTCGTATCGCCATTCGCAATGCTGAACGAATCAAGAACGCTGATGATAGTCGCTTTGCTTTCGCCGCTGCCTTCCACCAACTCATCCGGCGTAAAGGTAAAGCCGGGCAGGAACGTAAAATCAGCAGGGATCCCCGAACGCAGAGAGTTATACAAGGTCATGAGGCGTTCTTGCTCCAGCGCTAGAACGGCCCTTCCTACACAGGCGGCTTGAGCAATCGTGAAGCCTCGATTGGCTTGCATCCATGGGTCGTCGTGTGCATATTTGGCGGGAGCTATGTCTCTGTACTGAAAAGAATAGGCAGATTCGCCGGTATAGAAGATTGGCTCACGAAGAGCTGAGCCAAGAGAGAAATCAATGCCTTCAAAGTTCTCGAAATTGCCATCCGCCGGCGGTGTCAGAGGCCGCCCGCCAAGACTGGCGTGTAGTTCTTCCAGCAACTGCAACGTGCGCGTTCCCAGTTCAGACATCCGTTCCATCGTCAGAACGCTGTAGTCAATTGGATGCTTGACCATTAACCCAAACAGAGTACATAGCTCCGTCCGCACTAAGTGGTCTTTCTCGAAGGTCTTGTAGAAATCTTCGCCTTTGATCCCTTCAGCAAACGCAACAAAAGTGTTCTGAACTACCAACGCAGCGAAGACATGAATATACCCAGCGGATGCGCAAAGCTGCTCAAGCTCGCTGAAGATTTCGTATTCGGATCTTGGCGTGCTGTCCATATAAGGATTCTATTGCCGTACTCTAATAGCATCCTCCAAAATGTCTGGTTTATGTCCCGTCTGTTCCCGAGTTTCAGAGTGGGTCAGGGTTCCTTAAGGAAGGTAATGACAAGTTGGCATCTCGGAATTGAGTCTGGAGCGCTGGAGGAGACTTGCCCATGCACTCATAGCACGTATGGGTGAGATGATAGCAATTGTCCTTTTTCGATCCTTGCGCCGCGGAGCACGTCTTGCCGATCAATTGGAAAAATATTCGAACTCTAAACGGTTCCCAAGCTGAGGGATTTGAGCAGTTTTGTTGTCAGTTGGCTTCGCGTGAAGCCACGCCGCAGGGGGCAAAGTTCACCCGAAAAGGCAAACCTGATGCGGGAGTCGAGTGCTACTGGACGCTGCCAACGACCGAAGAGATTGCATGGCAAGCCAAGTACTTTCTGACGCTCGACACGACACAGTGGGCACAGCTCGATGAATCTGTGGAAACGGCTCTGAGCAAGCATCCCAAGCTGCTTCGGTACTACGTCTGCGTTCCATTGGACCTGCCGGATGCTCGTGTGAGTAAGCAAAAGAGCGCGCTTCAGAAGTGGCAAGAGCGGGTCGCCAAATGGGAAGGATGGGCCAAAACTAGGGGCATGTCAGTCGAGTTTGTCTGGTGGGGCAGCCACGAGATGCTGGACAAGCTGGCGACGCCTGCCAATGCAGGTCTGACGCGGTTTTGGTTTGAAGCGGCAGTCCTCGACCCGCTTTGGTTCGAGAATCGCCTGAAGGAAGCCATCGCTGCAGCCGGTCCCCGTTACACTCCAGACGTCAACGTGGAACTACCCATTGTCCAGGAGCTTGAGGCTTTCGGTAGAACGTCTGGATGGCTGCATCGGCTAAAGAAATTCGCGAGCCGGGTTAGCAAGGTCAAGGGTATCGCTACTCATGACGTTAACGAACTCGGCGCTTTACAGACGGAGGTCGAGAAGGCGCTCGCGCTGGTCGACGCCCTAATTGTGATGCTTCGTGACATCACCGTTGATCCAACTGCTCCTGTGTCCTTCAGCCCTCTTTTGAGCCAGATTCAAGCAACACAGACCGCTATCCGTTCTCTGTATCCAAAATTGATTGAGGCCGCGCGTCTGGACGATCAAAATCGATCAGCTCAGACAACGGACCGGGGCATCGCGGCAATCTCTTCCGCTCCATTCGTTACAGGCTCTACGACGCTGATCAAGTAATAATTGAAACTGCCGGAATGTTGTCCCACACAGGAAAGCTCGCCGAGAGCACTCTACTTCTCCTGAATGGGATTGCGGGCATGGGCAAGACACATTTGCTCTGCGACTTGGCCATGAAGCGTCAGAAGGCGGGCCTGCCGACGGTTCTTCTGATGGGCCAGCGATTCCGGCAACCTGCAGAACCGTGGACGCAAGTTCTGCAGCAGCTAGATGTGGCCCAATGGTCTGCCGAAGAATTCGTAGGCGCGTTGGAGGCGGTCGCTCAGTCTGTGAATGCAAGACTCCTTGTGATGATTGACGCGCTCAACGAAGGCGCAGGGCGAGAGATCTGGCCAGATCACATGAGCGCCTTCTTGCAGTTGATCGCGAGGTCACCCTGGATTGGTGTCGTCGTCAGCGTTCGAAGCTCGTACGAGGAGCTGGTGCTTCCGAAGAGCGTTATGAAGTCAGCATCGAGGGTCACGCACGAGGGCTTTGCCGATCACGAGTACGACGCCTCGAAAACGTTCTTCAAGTTCTATGGAATTGAATTGCCCTCAACACCGTTGCTCGCTCCGGAGTATCGGAGCCCGTTGTTTCTCAAGAGCATCTGCGAAGGGCTCAAGGAAGCCGGCCATAAGCGCCTGCCACGGGGATTCCATGGGATTTCCAAAGTGTTTCGGCTGTATACAGATGCCATCAATAGCCGTCTGGCGAAAACGCTCAACTATGACCCAAAATCAGAACTGCTTCAGAAGGCGTTGAAGTCAGTCGTTGCGGCGTTTCCATCCCACCGTCAGCAGTGGCTCTCGCGCAACGACGCAATGTTTGAGGGCGCCTGCTGAATCACCCTTAATCGGCACGACTACAGCACAATGGCACTCCAGCGGCTGCGACAGGGTCCATTGCTTCGTGTTAGTGCTCGGATGAGCGGATCATGTGCTCGGTCTTCATGTTGGTTGATAACGTGGCGCAGCAAAAGCGCTCTATGCCCTTCACAGCGCCCTGAGTGCTGCTCGCCTCCTGAATTATTTTTGTGCGCCAAGTTTGGCAACCTTGGCTAGGTTCTGTTGTGTCAGCTAATCAAGAAAGACTGCAACATGTTACAACCAGCGTCACCTCCAAGTGAACCCTGAAACAAAACCCCTACGTCGCTCCTGTGCAGGCTGCCGAGGCCGGCCTGACGATGGCGGCGGTGCTGCGGCACCTGGTCTCCAGCGCGGCGCTGGCGGCCGGCCTGCCTGCGCTGCCAGCTCCGGAGGAGAACGGGCCGCTGCCGGGGTCCGCCGGCGGTATTCCGCGGCCCGCGCTGGCGGCGCTCTCCGACAGCGATTGGGCCGCTCTCGCTGACGGCGGTGTGGCAGAAGGCGCCAAGCTGGAGGATGGAGAGGAGGGCGAGGGAGAGGACGAGGACTATGACGACGAGGAAGAGGCAGATAGCGCGGGAGAAGCCGTTGAGACGATCTCGGAGGACATGCTGCTGAGCTGGGAGGACCTCAAAGACCTGCCGGTGCGTTGCAGCCGCGGATTTATCACCTGGAAGTTGCCGTACTCCCTGCTCTTCCTGTGATACTATCTGTCTGCTGGTCCGCTCCGAGTGTCTTGTGCATCAGCCTCTATGCCGCTGCTTAAGCTCCATTCCTTCGCTATGCGCGCAGAACCGGGACATATACGAGGACGAGGAGAGGGCGGCGGTGCGGCGGCGGCTGGAGGTCGAGAAGGCGGAGCGCGACGCGGCGCTCAACGGCAGCTTCGCGTCGCTGCGCAGCCACTGGGACCCCGCGGACGGCGAGCGGCCGCTCGTGAACCCGTACGACGATACCCCGGTAAGTCATGACTTCGGCGCTGGCCACCGCCCTCCGTGCCGTCGTCACCTTCGTCGTCGCATCCGCGTTTGGCCACCCTTTCCGCTGCGCTTGCCCTTTGCCCTGACCACCTCAACATACGACTGTGCAAGCTCGAACCCCTTACCCTCACTGCTGTCCGCTACCCTATTTCTGCTCCCAAACCCTGCTCTATTCCTAACCCTGACCCTGACCCTGACCCTGACCCTGACCCCGACTCTGACCCCGACTCTGAGCCTAAACCCTGACTCAACCCTAACCGAGCTCAATGCAAAGCCTGCCCCTCTCCCACAGGAGGACGACGAAGAGGAGTTTCTGGAGGGGCCGCAGCGTGTGTGGGTGCTGTTCGGCGGTGACGCGGCGGAGCGGCAGGAGAGCCTGGCCAACGGGCGCGCCGCGTGGCTGGCGCTTGCAGCGCCTGGCGGAGGCGCCGCGGAGGCCTTCGTCCTAGAGCCGGCTCGGTTCAGCGGGCGCCGTGAGCCAGAGCGCCGGCGGATGGTGCTGCGCAAGCGCAACGAGCTGCTTGTGCGAGCCCTTGCCCTGATGTGATGGATGGAGCACGCGCCCAGCTGCTTTTGCATCGACGAACCGGCTTAAAACAGCCGCGTGAGGAGCTTGCCATGTGTGCGCAGGCAATCGGCGATGCAGAGGAGTCTATCCCGCCTGAGCTGCAGCTCCAGAACATTAGGTACGACTGCACTGACATTGCCTATGAGGCAGATCACAGGACACTTGCCATGTTGTGTTGAAGTATCGACGCACTCTGGATGCGAAGGCCTGATGGCTTGCTTCTGCCGAATGGTGCTGACCTT
Organism: Granulicella sp.; assembly: GCA_965198545.1. Classification (GTDB taxonomy): domain Bacteria; phylum Acidobacteriota; class Terriglobia; order Terriglobales; family Acidobacteriaceae; genus Granulicella. Next base: position 319,707 of record CBDAPS010000015.1, read on the forward strand.
GTGAACCATGAAACCTCCCAGTCTCCCTGTTACGAACTCTGCTATGCCTGCTCTAACCTTGGTCCCTGCGCAGCGGTACTTGTACCAATAATTTGATTTTACATCTGGTCCTGAACCTGTCCCTTTACCCCGCGCCTTACGGCGCAGGGAACCGCCCGAGGACGAGCGGTCCATCGAGCAGCGCGGCGTGTGGGCGCTGTCTTACTCGGGGCCGCTGCTGGGCACCGTCGAGGAGGTCGTCGAGACCGCCGACCGCGCAGCTGCCGCCGCAGCCCTCATCCGCCGCGTCCGCAGGTCTGCCAGCCCTGACTACACCCAGAGCCTGATCCTTGACGCTGACGCTGGCCCTGACCCTGCACAAAATATGCTCGTGCGTTCGTTTCCAGCGCTAAACTTGAACCCTCACCTTTGACATCTCACGTGTGCAGCGCCGTCAGCCGCGGGCGCGAGGACGTCACGCAGCTGACCATGCGCGAGCTAGACTATGCGGGGGTCGCCGGGGTGGGTGGTGCCTGGGGCGGCGATGCTGCCACTGCCCCGCCTGTGCCCAGGTCAGTCCAACATCCGCGCGCCCGCAGAGAGTGCCCTTTGCCAGAGCTCTCATAAATGCCTGCATGCTTCGAGCGCCCGTCGTCTGACCTCAACTTGTCGTCCTTTTACATCTCGTTTCCCTGCTTGTTGGCGCATGCCATGCGCTCCATGCCTCGACTAGGCATGAGCACGGCCCTGCCGGGTTTTGCACTGCAGGCAGTGAGCCGACCGCCTGCGCACACATTCCTAGACGGTGTCGCAGATTTATGGACTTGGAGACGTTTGCGGTCGAGGCTCGGGCGGCGGATGCGGTGGTGGTGCTGGCCGTGCAGGGCGGCGTCGGCCAGAACGGCGTCCTGCAGGCGTTCCTCGAGATGCATGGCGTGCCGTTCACAGGTCCGCTCAGCCGAAAGCCAGTCTTCCCAACGCAAACTCGTCACGAGCCGCCAAGCTTGGCCATCCATGCTCAAGCATATGCGCATCGCAAGCGGACACCACGCCCACGCCAATTCACGCAATGTGCACATATGTCCTGATATGTTTGTCGGCGTCCGACACTGTCCGGTCTTGAACCTGGTCGGTGGCGTCATCAGTCCAGACCAGCATGAGTTTAAAGCGACGCAGAGTGCATGTCGCGCTTTGGAAAGCAGCGCTCATGCTCATGCATCATGCTCACCGCATATACTCTTCTGCGTGGCAGGGTCTGGATCGCTGTCGGCGTCGATCTGCGACGACCCGGTGGCGACTGCCCAGCAGCTGGCGGAGTTGTACCACAGCGGCATCACCGCGGCCCCGAAGCACCTGCTGCCCGCGGGCCAGCTGGCGCGCGCCATCGAAAGCGAGGAAGACGCCGCGAAGCTGCTGGAGGAGCTTCGGGGGCTTGTTGGTGCGCACACGAATACGCTGCGCTCGCTGCTGACATGAGCACTGGCAGTGTAAAGCTCGACGACAACCTGACTCCTGGCTCATACGAGTGGGGACAGTGACTGCGACAGGGCGTTGGCACCTGTACCGTATCCCGCGTTTGCTCGACATATTGCGTTTCGAGCAACAGATGTCTGTCTAAAATGGGCGCCACCGGTCTAGGGGGGGTCTTGGGGCACTCTTCTGCCGTCAGGCTCGGTTCTTCTGTTTCCCTTGCCCTGTAGACGCGCTCTGTCTGTTGCCGACACCGCCACCTGCGGTGCAGGCACGCCCGGCGCGTTGAGCGTCCGGCCGGCCGGCGGCGGCTCGCGGCGCGGCGTGGTGCGTGTTGACACGGCCGTCGACCTCGGCTGGCTGGCGCGCGCCGTGGACGAGCACTGGGCGCGCATCCCGGCGGACACGCTGTCGGCGTCGCCGGCGGCCGTCGAGTTGCCGCGCTACAGGCTGGATGCCGTCGTGGTGGAGCCCTACGCCCAGACTGACAGGTGCTGCGCGCCCCAGCTGCAGGCGTAAGTTATTATGTCAGGTCTGTACTGCAGGAAAAGGTGCTGCGCGGGCAGTTGGCCGCTCCCATCTGACAGGCCTATGGCAATTGACAGTGATACGGTTGGATCACCCTGTAGGTTTGCTTAGGGCCCAGTCGGGAGGATGCCATCTAAACCCCAAAGCCGTGCGCAGAGGAAGTAATCCCCAGACCACTCGCGCACGAGCACCCCTGCCATCTGCCTTATTGGCTGAACCTTCACGACGGCACAGCCTTGAGCTGACGTGACTGTCCACCCGCACCCTGGCCGTCATGGGCATTTTGAGCCCCAAGACCTCCTTTACTGGTACAGTGTGGTGTTGATGGAGCCGGAGGGCGGCGGGCCGCCTGAGCTGACCTGGGTCGGCGACGGCCAGTGGCTGGAGGCGTCGTTCGCTGTGCTGGGCGACGTCGGCGCCATGCGCGTGCTGCAGCCCACGCTGCGTGTGCGGCACGCCGACTCGGATGGCAAAGTACAGGCACGCCCCTTGCTGCCACTGTAGTTGGGCCAAGAGGCCATATGAGGATGTTCCAACAATCGAAGAGCAGGGCTCTGGTAGGTTCAGCAGCTGGACACGGGTAGGTGGAACTGTTTCTGATCCTCAGAATGAAGTTGATTGTTCCAACCCCGATCCGGAAACCTGATTTGGGGAAGAAGCACCGGGCAGCGGAGGCTTGAAGCAAGAGAATGGTTAGATCTTCCGCATGCCGCCTAGGCAGCAAAGAAAGCTCTGCTGGAACCCTACTCCGTGCCAAAGCAGTCCTGGTTCGTGTGAGGATGCACCCAGCCCAGGCGGTGTTGCGCAGGCGTGGCCGGTGGTCGCGCTGACGCCGCCGCCCGAGGAGCTGATCAGCGTGGCCAGCGTGCGCGAGGCGCGCAGTCGCGTCCAGATGGTGGCGGACCGACTCGCGCTGGCCGGCGCGGCGGTCGTCAACACGTTCGTGTCCGTCGCGAACGGCGACATCGTCGTCGTCGACGTCAACTGCGTGCCAGACTTCGTGCCGGGGGCGCCGCTGCTGCAGCAGGTGCGGGGGAGCACGCTGCTATGAGCTGTCAGGGCGAGTTTGAGAGTGTTGCTGGCCCGAAGGTCTTGTTTGGCTGGCAAAGCAGCGGTGTACATTGACGCTGTTGCATTCCGCGCACAGGCTTTGTCACCTAGCTTGATGGTTGCGGTTTTTCTATTGAGGGATATGGGGCTCTGGAAACCCTGCCGCAACTGCAAATGTTGCTCTGCAAGGCAGGGTCAGTCAATGCTTGCGTGCATGGTGGCAGGGTCTGGTGGAGGACCCGCCGCTGTACCCCGACCACCTGCTGCACGACATGATCCGCACAGCACTACAGCCTGCGCCGCTGAACGCCGGGTTTGGGGACGACTCCGGCTTCGGCGGCTTCAGCGACGGAGACTACGTCGGCGCAGACCCGGCAGACTGGCGTCGCGGGTCCCTTGACTTCGAGGATGAGTTTGGTTCCGACCTAGAGCCCGTCAATGGGCAGGGAAGTGGCAGCGTGTCAGCACTGGACAGGCGGCAGGGCTTTGGAGCTGAGGACTACCCTGAGTGGCCGGAGAGGGGTGGAAACTCTGAGGCGCAACAGCTCTCGTTCAACAGTGACCGGTAATGTTCGCTGAGAGGGATGATCAGCCTCATTGTACGACAGCTAAGTTGTTGATTTTGAAGTCTACAGAACTCCTGTCAGCACAGAGGCAGCCACCGGAGATCCACTGACAGGTCTTGCTTTAGCACCCAGCATGCAGATGCCGTGTTGCCTTCCCGGCCAGCACTAGAACTGCACCTACAGGCAATGACCACGTGATGTGCTTCGCATATACACAGGCTACGTACGGGTGCTGCAATTGCCATCTACAATACATGCACTCAGTGTCGCCCAACTGTCAGGAGCTCTGCAACGTGCAAACCAGCACACAAGGCTTGATTCTGCACTGTGACTACCGTCATGTACACACTGGGACGCTCAACGCTTAAACGTCCATCATGCTGCTGGACGCTGCGCCATTTGCGGCGCCCGGCAGAGACGCAAACTGGCTCGCCACCTCCTCTGCGGTCTTGAGCTCCCACTGCTCCGCGGTCCGCTCCTTGTCCCTGACGTCTCTGTCGATCATGGCCTCCGGCCGCGTGCGCCGCCCGGTCGTCGGCCCGCTGTCTGCGAACCGTCGTGCGACGACGCCCGCCGGGGCGCCGTGCGGATCCTCGACGTGGTCGACCCTGCGCCTGAGCAACGAGCAAGGCATGATGACCATGTGCTTAGCTTTTCAAGACGCATGACATGAGGGTGATACATGTTATATGTGCCAAGCGAAGATGCCAAGCAATTGAAACGCTGCGGCTAGCAGCAGACCAAGCAGTGTTTACCCTGCCCGCTGGAAAGAGTCGAAGGACTCCGCGACTTCCCGCGCCGACCTCATCTCGAAATCGCCCTGCTGCTTCCGACGCTCCTGCTGGTCCGCAGGCTGCCACGGCGACGGAAAGTGCCGCGATCCTGCGCGCCAGCGTAATCGGATTGCAAGGCCGCCTCGCAGTGTGGTGCAGGCATGGACCAGCACTACTTGAATCAAGAACCACATGTGCACGACCTGCACGGCCTAAGCGTTCCGAAGCACCTGTGCCGGGTGCATCCTCGCCAGGAAAGGCGCCAAGCTGAGAGTCAGTGCCGTCTGCGTCCTGGCCCTGGCTGTGTGCTGATGTGGCGTGAGGCCGGTGCCGGTGCCGTACCCCGGGTAAGGTAAGAGCCCGGGGGCTGCCGTGGCGCACTTTTCCGATCAGTCCGGCCGTCTGCCCGCTGGCGCTGGCGACGACTGGAAGCATGTTGCGTGCTCAACCACAGAGTCGTGTGCCTCGCAACACGTGCAAATGCCCTTGCTGCTCGTGGTCTTTGACAGAGACAGCGACAGAAGATTATGCTCGATTGCTTGCGAACCGATTGCTCCCGGTGCCTCGACGTCACTCTGTAACTTGATCACTTCTTACATTGAGACAACGGCATTCATTTCGACCTGACCCCTGTACCAACCTGGCATCCTCGCGTGCAGCTGATGGACTTCAGTCGGTCCCGCCTGCTGAGGACAGTTTTCGCTCAAGCAGCTAAGCACTGGCTGACGCGCGTCGAGACCGGTCAAGCTGGAGCAGGACGTGCAGCTAGACATGCGCAGAGAAGAGCATACAACGCATTGCGAGAGGAGCTGCCGTCATCGCCAGCAGAGCAGGTCCCACCATCAGCCCCCCCCCCCCCACCCCCGCCCCCCGCCCCCATCCCCAGGGGCTTGTCCCGCTCGGGTCCCACCTTGCATGCTCGGCTCGTCTCAAGCCTCTGTTTCCTGCATGCTCAGCTCGTCTCAAGCCTCTGTTTCCTGCCGACCAGATTGTGTCGACCAGACACATGTGCGCAAGCAGCTTTGTCCCGGCAGGCGGACTATTTGCGGAGCCTCAACCGGCGTGGCGACCCGGATGCGGTTATACGGGCCTTCGAGGGCGGCCATGTCGCGACGACGGAGGCCGTGCTCGGGGAGTACGTCAAGGCTCTCGCGCTCGTCGACCGGCTCGACAACACAGCCCTGCTGCAGACTCTCTCCGTGCGTTTGCGGCCACGACCCAGCACTCAGCACAGTCGCATATGCAACGAGGAAACGGCAGCTGTAGCACCAGTCCATGCCAATGCGCACATTGTATTGAAGTGTTTCGTTTGGTTACTTTCTGATGCCAGTAAACATGCTCAAATTGTCAGCCAAGGACGCTTTGGAGCATCGATGCTCAGCCCTGGCATCTGTCTATGTGTCGCAGTTATGCTATTTTAGCATCGATTCGTGCCTGATCGGCTAGAGACTTGTGGTCAGGCGGGCATGGACCCATGATGTGCAATGAAACATGTGACCCGGAGTCTAAGACAGTCACTGGAGTATGTGTCTCTTTGACGCAGAGGGGAGCCCAGACGATGCGGAGCAGTCAGCGGAGCTCCGCCGGATCTTTCGCCAGCATGCCGTTCACCGGCGGTGCCTCACGGCGGCAGAGGGCGGCGCAGCCCGCCTCGGCAACGCGGCTGTGGCCGCTGCGGAGCTGGGCACAGCGAAGAATCCGGTGCACATGATGCAGGTGCGAACGCGACGCACGTCCCAAGCGTTCTCCCGGCATTCATGTTGCAGCGTCAGCGTGAGCTAGCTCGGCAGATTGCGAGCAGCGCCCATACCTGTTAAGCAACGCAGGGAATAGCCCTGATGTTTGCGTCACTCCTGACTTGATTCTTCATGCATGTTTCGCTGTGTTTCATTCACCTGGCTGTGCTGCATTCGAGCCTCCGTCCTCCTGCGCGCAGGCTGAGCCGAGCATGCGGGGGCAGCTGTGGCGGACGGTGCGCACGCTTGGCGTCGCGTTCCTGCTGATGAGCGGCCTCGGCGCGCTGTTCGAGGAGAAGGGCCTGAGCCGCGGCATGCTGGCGAACCCGGACATGCAGCCGCAGCTGGAGACGAAGACCAAGTTCGCCGACGTCAAGGGCGTCGACGAAGCCAAGGTGCTGCACAACATGTGCTGCCGCTTACGCCACTCCAGCTTGCGCGCAGCATACAACAGAGTTTTCGGATGTTAGCGGCTGCCCTTATCGTTGGGTGTGCTGGAGGCTTAGAACGCCTGCAGCCTGCGTGGATGCATGTGCAGTGTGCACTCAATCCTTCGGCCTGTAGCAAGTCTAAGAGGGCCTGCTGCGATGCTGCGAGCACCTGTTGCGCCGCCTTCATGCTGTGTTCACAGACTGCTACCGCCGTCTCATGACCGCCTGCGGTCATCTGCTCGCAGTCTGAGCTGGAGGAGGTGGTGCACTACCTGCGCGACCCGGCCAAGTACACGGCGCTGGGCGGCAAGCTGCCCAAGGGCGTGCTGCTGGTCGGACCGCCGGGCACCGGCAAGACGATGCTCGCGCGCGCCGTCGCCGGGGAGGCCGGTGTACCCGTTCTTCTACTGCTCCGGGGTGCGCAGGCGGCTCCATGACACCGTGTTCAAGGTGCAGGGTCTCGACGCTGAGCATGCTCGGCTTCAAAAACTGCTGTCCACTGCTCGGACTACTCCGGCTTGCACGGAAGGCTCGTGATCCTCGGCTCACAATGATACCCTTGGGTCCAGGCTCTGCACAGAGCAAGAGCTATACTGAGAGTTGCCCTGACGATGGCTTTGGCTCAGTCTACCTGGTGTCGGTGAGCTCATAAAGCCGGACGGTCACTGCTCTCACACTGCATGTACCTCGCCGCACGCCTGTGAACTCGGCGGCTGCTGCAGAGTGAGTTCGAGGAGATGTTTGTGGGCGTCGGGGCGCGGCGCGTGCGCGACCTGTTTGCGGCGGCAAAAAAGCGGTCGCCGTGCATCGTGTTCATCGACGAGATCGACGCCGTCGGCGGCAGCCGCAACCCGAAGGACCAGCAGTACATGAAGATGACGCTCAACCAGCTGCTGGTCGAGATGGACGGCTTCAAGCCCAGCGAAGGTGCCTCCAAGCCCCTGAACCTCAGCAACAGTCCTCAGCACACCATGGCATTTCCTCATGACGGCAAGGCGCATACGTAGACAATAACGGTAGATGCTTTCCAATCAAGTCGTCACCACTGTTATGGTGTACGACAACATATGCTGCGCGCTAAAATTGATCAGTCGGTCAACCATTTGCTGTGTCTCTGGTGAAAAGCTATCATGTACCGCAAGGCATCCTGAGGCCAACATGGGCTGGCTGCAGGCGTGATCGTCATGGCGGCGACCAACTTCCCAGAGTCGCTGGACAAAGCGCTCGTGCGGCCCGGCCGCTTCGACTGGCACGTCACGGTGCCCAACCCGGACGTGCGCGGGCGCAAGCAGATTCTGGAGTCGCACTTCCGCACTGTGCCGCGGGAGGCGGACGTTAACCTGGAGGTAGCTCTCATGAACCCTGCAAAGAGCCCATTCTGCAACCCAGGGGTGCCCACCGCTGCGTTGCAAAGCGTCAATGCAAACGTCAGCATAGAGGTGTGGCCATTTGCAGTATAGGTCAAGAGGTAATGTCTGTCGAAATGCCAATGACCACCGGTAGCAGGAGCGACACGACGATGGGGCCGGATCCTGACAGGGCTCGCTGGCCGGCAGCATGCTGGCTGGTCACGAGTGTTTTTGATGACAGGTTTGAGCGGTGAGAGCACAACAAGCGCCAGAACGGCGCTGAAGTCACCCCTGACCGCTCAGACCTTTCATGTCAAAAACACCTGGACAGCCTGCATCGTTGCCGGCCAGAACGCCTTGTTGTGCGGGAGTCCTATCCTCAGGTCGCCCGTGATAGCTTCGAGGGCTTTCGTGTTCTGGTTTGGACACAACACCAAGATGTGCACTCACCTCATCGGTTGACACTGGCTCATGAGGCTCTCTAGGGCTGATGACGTGGTTTAGGCTGCCGGATGCCTGGATGGCAGCCAGTCGGCAGGATGGTAAAGAAGTCACGAGCAGGAGGTATCAAAGTTAAAGTCAGTGGCCGGCGGCAGGTGATCGCGCGCGGCACGCCGGGCTTCAGCGGCGCAGATCTGGCGAACCTGGTGAACCTGGCGGCGCTGCGGGCGGCGCGTGATGGGGCGGCGTCGGTCACGATGGCCGCCCTCGAGCACGCCAAGGACCGCATCATGATGGGCGCAGAGCGCAAGGCATGCTGCACACCATGCTTGATTGTCTCGTGGCCAGGCGCTTCTGCGGCATGCTGCTCGAGTCTCCAGTTTGCCTGCGCACCAGCTTGCAGCAGATGTCATTGCCGTGACTGTCTGCCGCGCAGGAATCTCACCGGTGCGCCGTGAATACCCACCGCTTTGATATTTGTGGAGCAATCCAACCTCACTGGGTATGGAACGGCTGTACTCGCTCAGGCGCGGCACTGAGCATTGGTGCTGGTGCGACAGAGCGCGGTGATCAACGAGAAGAACCGGCGGCTCACAGCATACCATGAGGGCGGGCACGCGCTGGTGGCGCTGCACACCCCCGGCGCGCACCCGGTGCATAAGGCCACCATCGTGCCGCGAGGTGCGGGAGTCTCGCCAGGGCCAGCTGCTCATCCCGCTGCGGGGGTCAGAATGTCTGCAGATCAAGTGATCATGGCGCAGAGAGCGTAGGTGGTTTGAAAACTTCGCTTGGGGCAGCTGATGGAGGAGGTCACCGGGACCGGTAATACGGCGAGTGTGGGAAGCCATCGATTGACGCGCATGAGCTGACCTCGGTGGTGGCACGGTCCGCCGCAGGCATGGCGCTGGGCATGGTGATGCAGCTGCCGGAGGAGGCCGACGAGACGAGCGTCTCGCGCTCGCAGCTGCTGGCCAAGCTGGACGTCTGCATGGGCGGCCGCGTGGCCGAGGAGCTCATCTTCGGCGACAAAGACGTCACCACCGGAGCGTCCTCGGACTTGGAACAGGTGCGACGGCGGGTGGTCATGGAGGTCTCGTGACGGCATCCGCTGGCCTCCAGCGATGCGCAGCTTTTGCTCACGACAGTGGCATATTCGTGAGTTTGCAGCAGGTGCCACGGGTCTCATCTGGAGGGACTGAACAAGGCAGGGCCAGGGGCAGGGTGCATCACATATGCAGCTGCGTGCCCGCTGACACACTCCGAGTGGCGCCCATCAGCTGCCGGTCTGGGCAGCTCAAGCAAGACAGCGCAGTGGCTTTGCAGGCAATGAACTTGCGATGAGGTGTATACTCTGCAGGCAACGCGGTTGGCGCGTGCCATGGTAACACGATATGGCATGTCCGATGTGCTGGGCAAGGTGTCCGTCAACTACGACGACATGGGGCAGAGCCTGAGCAGCGAGACGCGGGCGCAGGTGGAGAACGAGGTCCGTGCAGCTTCGCCGTGGCCCTCATGTGCCGTTGATCTGTGTTCATGTTGTTCGCTGTTGCCCACCAGAGCTGACACACGCACAGCACTTCAGCAGACCAGGGACAACAGCAGTGATGGGATACAAATAAGTCCTACAGCAGTTACACATTGTCGGCAGCCATAGGTTGTCGGCACCCGCTCTACGCATGATGGAGCCCTCACGCGATGTGATGCAGGCTCCCAGCTCAGACTGTTATGTGCCTATGCAGGTCAAGCGGCTCCTCAACGCTGCATATGAGCGAGCACAGGCGGTTCTCAGGCAGAATGAGCACGAGCTGCATGCTCTCGCGAAGCAGTTGCTGGAGCAGGAATCGCTGACGGGCACTCAGATAAAGGAACTGCTTGAGAACTTGAAGAAGCAGACGCCGTCCACAGGGACGGCACCAGCTGCGGCAGCTTGAAAGCACTTGAGTAGGGTGTCATTTAGGGTCAGCATTCTTGCCAAGTGATGCTCGGTGGATCCAGCGCGCAGACCATCGGCTTGTGTCAATTCGATGTCTTAACAGGCGCAACGTGCGAGTGGTGTAAACTCATCAGAGCCCGGTTTTATGGCTCCGCTAATCCACTGGCACTTGCACGCATAACTGCATGCGACCTGAGACGAGCACGGACAGTAACTTCGTTATCCCTTCTTTCTAGACAACGCTACCCTCAGTGGTCATCGTTTTAATATAGAGGTCGTAGAATTCTCCAGCCGCTTCCAAGTCTCCAATGTCAGTGTAAATGTCTGCAAACCACAGGACAGCTTCAGCGGCAGCATGACTGACAGTTGAGAGCTGCTCCAGTCCCTGCGAACCCATCCAGTCCTGAGATGTGAACGAACCTGCAATGGTCCCATACGCGTCGGCATCGCCAACGTGATCGGCCATCTCCTTCGAGATCTCCAGCACACGCTTCAAGTGGCTGATTGCCGTCTGGTACTGGCCCTGCGCAGGCAAACACACTGCTCGTTGACTCCGCTGGCGCTACTTCGCCGCGCTCCGGTCTGTTGTTTAAGCCCATCAGGACAACAAAAGTAAAATATCCTGTCGCTAACAGCGTCATACCTGGATGCGCGCTGCGGCGGCCAGGCCGCGTACCGCACGCCGCTCCTGAACCCTGTTGCCCAGGAACTTGGCCAGCATCAGCGCCTTCTCGAAGCGCACCATCGCCGGTGCGCCGTGCCGGTCCTTTAGCAACCTGCGACGAAAGGTGCAGGGATGACGTCACCAGCTGATACGCTTTGCACACTGGCAGGTAAGCCTGACCGTGGCATATGATGTGTGATTGAGAACGCCCAACTTGCCGTTGAGCCTCGCGGCGTGCATGTGCGGAGCACGTCTTACGCCCTTGTGGCCGATCAGTGACGCAGAGTTCCGGCCTTGCGTCAGCTAAAGACTGACACACTGGACAAGTCTGCAGATCAAGCGAAGCAGTGAGGAGTGACAGTGGCAGGGCCGCAGCTCCTAGACAACAACTCGCAAGGGTCGCAGGGGTTCGGAGCGCGCCTCTTGCCCTCCTTCAACGCCGTCAGACACTGCTTCGCCTCCGCGCTCTGTTCCTCCTCGTCCATGCTCATCATGCTGACCATGCCGAGCTGCCCGGCCACCGCCGCGCGGTCCGCGCGCTCCGCCACGGCGGTGCTGCTGCCGCCGTTGACAGCCGGCTGCCAGTGACTGTCCGACTCGTTCCCTGACGACGCCCCGTCGTAGAATGGTGCGCCATCTCCGCCGCCCCTGCACACGGCATCGGCGTCATGTCAAGCACAGGTCCACTACCCTGGCATTTGCAACCCACCAGCTGCGTGCTGACAGACCCTTTACAGGACTCCACAATTGATTAAGAGGCACACCGCTTGTGTGCAAGTTGAGGCACGATGCATCAGGGTGCAGCGATGCGCAGAGCAGTGTGCGCATGGAGAACAAAGGGAAGGTTGGTATCAGGTTGCGCAGGAACGCAGTGGCCGGGTTATGGAAGATCAAGGGCCTCTCTTCCCAATGCTGCCGCTGATGTGTCGACATCCATTGCGGAGATGGTATGAAGCTGACGTGATACATCTGAACATACTGATTCGCTTGTGCAACACCTGCGGTCTGTGAGGTCAAGGTCCGTGGGCGAGGGCGCGGGCATTGTTGCTACCGCGCCCTCGGGTGCACCGCCCCCGCCCAGCGACGGCGGCACGTACGTCAGGCCGGGCGCGTACAGCGTCCCCGCCCGCGCCTGTTGCCGTAGCGACATGTTGATCTTGCGCAGCTGCTCGTTGAGACGCTCCAGCTCGTCCTTCCGCTGCCGCGCCGTCACACCTATGTGGCACAACACAGGGTTGCATGAGGCAGGAAGCGCGATCCGCGACTGGCAGCAGACGGATGCCCAACATTCTGATAATCATGGGTTCACTTGCGCCTTCTGTGGCGATAAGATACGACCAGGCCATAGTCTACAGAGCTCAGCAGAACCAAGCCGAAGCAACTCCACTCTGCAAACCTGCTGCACTGCAGGTCAAGAACGACACCATCTGCGGTTGGTGACGCGTCAATCAATGAAACAGTAAGCACGCGATGTTGACCAGCCTGCCTTCGGGTCCATTGCGGAGATGAGATCATACGGCTTACCACCGACGAGGGCGCCGATGAGGGCGACGAACTCGGTGATGCCAACGATGTCGACGCCGAAGGGCGTCGCACACAGCTTGCCCAGCTGCGTCGCGCGGCCCTCGGTCTCCAGCTCCGTGCGCGCGCGGTTCAGCTCGGCCACCACCTGCGTGCTCCGCAGCACCATCCTGTCAATCGTCGGTGGTGTGCAGACACATGCTGCGACCCGGCCTAACGCAACCTGCACGCAAAACATCTCCATCTCCTTCTGGCAGTGTGACAAAGCAGGGGAGCATGAGCGGAGCATGAGCAGGGCACGGCATTGACCAGAGAGCTATCCGGCAGCGCAACGTCAAACGGCGACGCACTTCAGCCTCCTTCTCGGCACGCAGGCGGATGAGCTCAGCCTCCTGCTCCCGCAGGAGACCGCGAGCGCCTGCGGAACACACAAGCGCGCGTCGTGCAATTGGAGGACAACCACTGCGCCATTGACAATGCATGCAGGCGCTTGTGCCCCCTCCTCAACGGGATCAGAAGATCTGTTAGCTTTGACTCGCAGGATAGGGTATGAGAGAGGAACCTTGAAGCAGGAAACTTTCCGATGCTGCTGGAGTTTCGACTAGCAGCGCACCGCCCTGCACAGTCTGGATGTCGGCGGCGACCTTCGCCTGGCCCTCCTGCAGCTTTGAAAGGATCGCCGCATTGTCGTCCAGGATGATCTTCTTCGCCTCTGCGAACACGTCTTTGACGCTCAGCCTATCGGTGACGCCTCAGCTGCTGCCGAAAATTTCTGACCCAGCCTGAGATCAGCCTATGCAGGCCCGGTGCAGATGCGTCATATCCCAAGACGCAGATGATACATCCTCGGGTCCAGTGCTCCTGGACGCGTGACGCGAGGCCGGGCCGGTGCTGCACATACGCTTCGCAGTCAGTCTGAAGTCGAGGCTGGCAGTCCCGAACAAGGTGCACGGGGAGCGGTGTGCGCGCCGTCAGCCGTGAGGAACGGCGCATCTGCGGTGCGCTGGAAGGCTTCTGCTGGCGCTGGCATCCATGCGGCCGTGCTGACGGCCGCCAGCGCTCCGACCAGCGTCACTGCCGCCCCTCTCCTGCTCATGCTGAGCTCCGGTCCCTCGACTGGCGCTTCCCTGCGCGCGCCGCGCGCCTCCGCAGGCCTGGGTTCGCAGGGCTGCAGCGCCGCGCGCCTGCGGGAGTTCGGTCGAGGCGGTGGCACATGTTGGCCGCTGCAGGAAGGCGCAGAGGGGCAGGCCGCCCCTGCGGGCTCTGGTGCGATCCAGGTGCGCATGTCAGTGGGACCGTTGGCGTCTCAGAACATGCGAAGCTTGCTTTGCACTTGCACCGTGGGAGCCACGTGCACGGATACAGCGAGACACATTCGATCGGGAATCCCGCCGCTCAGGATAGACGGGGAGGGACTCTACAGGTGTGGGCACGATTCAAACCTTCGAAGGGCAAGCGACCGGACTTGCTACGCGAATACCTTGCGGTTGCCGCGGCTCAGGCTTCAACGTGTGCCCCGTCCGGACCTCTCGTCCCAGGCGCTCTGGCCATAGCGTGCCCGGGCGCTCGACCTGGATCCACACACCGATGGTAGAGACTCCGCACGATGCAGAGTCTGCCGGGGTCAGCACGGCCCTCGACCGCACCTGCGCCTTGGAGTCGAGACTGAGGACGGCCATACAGGCGACGCATTCGCTGGCGGACAGCCTAGAGCGAAACCCTGCCGCCGCGGAGCGCGAGCGGGAGGCCCTGCTTGACATCACGTGCGCCCCTCGCACTGCCTGACCTCCTCTTCCACTCACGCAACTCCGCTCCACGACGTGCAAGCATGCTGTAGCGTAGTCGAAGCCAGGTGTACAAGGAAGGCAACAGGGGTTCTCCGTGGTGTTAGTCAGGAGCTTCACCAAAGGGCCTTGGTGCCTGCATCTTCGGGGAATGTAATCAGGCGGCGGAGCCTGGCCGCAGGCAGCAGTTGGAGCTGCTGGAGGACAAGCTGCGCGAGTTCCGCACCCTGGGCCCGACGCAGCACGATGACAAGGTGGCGCCGTGAGCCATGCTCGTGTGCTGAGTCGGCTTGAACTGATCGTCACCACATGTCTCGGCCTCATCTCATGGCGAGCAGCGGCATGGCTGAGTGGCCGGCGTGCGTGGAGCGCGCAGACGGTGACCCTGAGTCAGCTGGACAGCCTGAGGCGGGAGCTGATCACCATCACTCGTAACGGGGTCGGCCACATCGTCTTTGGCAAGGTCCGCCTAGTTGGCAGCGCAGCTCACCAGCTGCCCCTTGACTCTCGCAAGAGTGATATGATTCACATTGACGCCATAGCCGCCGGACGGGGCGGTCGCCGACAACCTGCCTTTATTCGTGGGGCTTACTCTATCCTGACCCTGACCCCTCCAAAACACAAGCGCCGGCCCGTGTACGAACTTGTCCTTTGGGCACCCTTTGACCCACGCCCTGCTCAATGCTTTCCCAGGACGTGGCTAAGGAGGTGCTGGCGTTCGCCGAGATGACCGGAGACGCGCCGGTGGCTCATCAGGCGGACGCGTATGACTTTCCCGACCTGCCGCCGGGCGCCGAGAACGATGCTTCCAGCGGCAGCCCTGTGCTGGCGTCGCTCCCAAATGGCAACATCTCGCCCTACAGGTGGGCGCTGCGGTCAGGGCTATGGCGAAGGTTCCAACCAAAGCGTGGTCATGGTCGTTCAACGGCTAGGTGGCGATCCTCGCCGGGCCTTCGCACATCTTTGCGGTGTGCCGGCTCGCGAGGGTGGCCTCAAGTGAGCTGCGCGTAGGCGTGCGCATCCCGGTGCATCGCCAGGGGTGCAGTCCCCGCGTGACAAACGTGGTGCTCACCGGGTATAGCCAGCCCTGGCCCAAAGGAATTAGTGAACGCGCAGGAGCCACTCGGCGCGGCCGGCGGAACTGGACGGCAGCGCGGCGCGCAAGTCGCTGGCCTGGTCGCTGTCGCGGGTTGGGGCGCGGCCGCCGCCGCGATCGCCTCCGACGACGGTGGGTGCTTTCCCCTTGCCACGATTGGGATCGGAGCTTGCCACGAAGATCACCTGCATGTTGAACATCGACCTCGGCCTGTGTTGCCCAGCCCAATGTGCCAACCCGTCCTTTCATGGTCACGACGGACCTCCAACTATGTGCCTTGACCCTGGGCATTGAGTATTGGCTTACCTTGAGTGCCAGAGCTGTTGCTATCCTTTTGAGCGATTGATCCCTGGCCCTGAGCTCGCTTTGGCGACGGCGCAGGAGATCGAGGAGTCGTTCTCCCCGCGGTCCGACGCGCGACTGACCGACGCATGGTCTCCGCCGCCGCCGCCGCCCTCGCTGCCGGCTGGGCGCCCGCCGCTGTGGCGCGGCAACCCGCTGCAAGGTCCGGCCGACCGCGCGATGGCGGGCTCGACTGCCTCCTGCAGCGGCTCGAGCGTGCGAGGTCATGGTGCAGCACTCAGCGGGGATCCTGCACACCCACGGTGCGGCTTAGCAGAGTCTGTGCTCTATCATGCCGCCTTTTGACAAGCGTACACCGCATTTCTGGTCAATTGGAGCGGCTCCAGCTGGCCATGCAGCAGGCAGGGTATTTGTTGGGTTTGGTGCTCAGTCTGCTTCCCAGCGCAGTCAGCACAGCGTGAAAAATGGGACGGGTTTGGCAGGGATGTTGACCTCTACCGCGCAACCAATGGCAGCAGTGCGTATCCGTACGACCCGGAGTACGGCGGCAAGCTGAGCATGCGCACCTACATTGCGCGTGACGAGAACGTGCCGGCGCCGCCGCCCATCCTGCCCGAGAAGCCGCACATCGTTGATGACGTGGCTGCCAGGTGAACGCACACACACCCTGCCAATGGTCTCGCCCTGCACGTCCGACGCTGCCCTGAAGGCTGCACCGCCGTGGCGTTCGGCCTGCCCACATCGTTGTAAGTTGCTGTGCTCCGTCAGACATCCTGCGCGAATTCTGCCCTGAATAACAGCATCCCACTCTAGCACATGGTCCAAGCTCAACTCATTGCTGCTTGGAGCGTATTGGAAAAGCATCAGTCCGACTGTACCGATGCATGGGTTTGACTTTTCGCGGTGTCCGAAGCTCCCGCCTTATCCTTCATGCGGGGCTACCAGGCGGCTATACAGAAGCGCTCACTCGTCTGTGTGCTCCATAGCGTGGTCGATGACGATGCGCACAGCATGGTGTCTCAGTACACCATCGCCACGGCGTCGCAAGCCGGCACGTGGCGCGGCAGCCGGGCAACGCCGGCCGGCCACACGGCGGCAGCAGCGCCTCAAAGCAGCGCGGGAACGCACCGGGCAAGACGGTGGCTCGGCCAGCGAGCCGTCGTCTGCCTGGCGGTCGCGGCGTTGGCAGCCGGCGCCATGAGGGTGAGCTGGGCTCATCGTGCTGGTCTGTGTCCTGCAAGGCTCCTCTGTCGGCTCCAGCGGGGTTCACGCTCAATCAGCTGTCGATTGCTTTGCTTGGCGCTGAAGCAGGCGTGCATCGCGGGTCAGCCTGCAACGCCGACGGCATCGAGAAGGACCAAGCGCCAGCCAGCACGCCGCGACGTACCCTGCTCGTCCAGCACCATCGCAGCTGCCTCGGAGCACCACCAGACATGCACCTCTGCGATGGACGCTCACTACAACCTCTTCCCGAGTCTGCCGCCACCCGACATCAACGCTGGACGCGGCTGAACCTGGCCAGTCAGGCAGCGCCTTGACAACTGTGTGTATGTGCGTTACAGTTACATTGTGAGCGGCGGGATGTTTGCACAGGCAGACCCCAGAAGTAAACCCAGCGAACTGTGTACTGCCAAAAGAATACGATTACCAAACATTGAGGAAACCAGCAGTCGTGTGCCTGTGAGCCGTGGACGGCACGCGCCTTCCCGTACAATCAGATTTTGATGTCGGTGAGCGCCACATGATAAGAATCGAGTGACACTGAACGTTTACACATCTCATAAGTCCTGCGCGTCCCGGGGCCTGCTTTCGATGTATGACCCCGACACATATGAGCTGCTCTCCAGGTGCTTCCTCATCAGCTCGATGTTGTCGCGCGCGACGTGCTCGTCGAACCTTGCCATAACACGCTTAGCCATATCAGCCCTGCCAAGCGCAATAATTACTTAGGTCATGAGTGTCCAGCATCGTTGACGTCGTGGTCATGCGCCATAGCACTTTGCGACCAATTACGCGATCAGCGCATAGAGGGTTGCCATGGCTTGCGAATGCACTCAGCCTCGGTTGCAGAAAGGAGGACCGCACCTCAGGGCCAGGATCCTAGTCGCCAGATCTGCCGGATTGACGAAGTGTGCAGTGTCCGACGTTGACTCCTCCAGCGTCGCCACCGGCGCTTTGAACAGCTCCAAAAGGAACTGCACCACGTTCAGCCCAGACGGCTGCACTTGGGTAGCAGTGAAAAAGCCAATGAACTGCCTGCCTTGCTTGCTGGCAAGGGTGGAAGCGTGTCATACAGTTCAGAGCTCGAAGGAGCCGGTAGGCTCAGGGAGCGCGCACCTTGTTGCCCTCCAGCGGCTTGTGCTCGCTGACATAGTTACTGAGCCAGCTGGAGACATGAATATCGAGCTCGCTGAGCTGCATAAGGAGCTTCTGCGTAGCGCGCGCCGTCAGCACCCGCAGGATGACGGCCCCTGTGTCCCTGTGCATCGTACCGGAACCGGCTTGAGCGACCAGCCGCGATGAGCACACCATCCGTCTGCCAAGCGCCGCAAGCCCAACGTGCCCTGGCCCTAGCCGCTGCGGAATGGAAAGCTGTAGGTACGTTTGTGATAAGGCGCGGTCTGCAGACGCACTTGTCAAACCCATCGTCGTCCTCTCCAGCATCCTCGTCTCGTCCATCTGTGTCGCCCCTGCGCAACCAGTCACAGAATGCTTGGGGTTGATGCCCTGGCAGTGCTTTAGCATTTGCGGTCGCATACTGGTCTGCTTTCAAATGGGGTGATTATGCAGCGCCAATGCAGCGCCAGAGATCATGGCACGGAGGGCTCACCAGACGTTCAGCTCGTTTGCCTGTATGCACGGCACCTCACGGGACCGCACTCTCCTGCATGCCCTGGCTCTGCATCGTCGCCAGATGTGCCTGCTGAAATGATGGGGACAGCTCGACAGGATCGCAGCGCTGCCTAACTCTCTGCCGGAGGCAGCTCGGGCCGTGAACAGGCCGTGCAGACGCATCCCAGCACTGAAGTAGGTTCAAGCGTGCATCGTGTCTCAAGGCCGTACAAAGGGGGCAAATATTGGGCAACGTTTGATCGTTCCTGGTACGTACTGCAGATTGCAATGTTGACCACCAGATTAAGTAGCGTCGATGGTCGACAAGTGGGCACCAGGGTATTTGAATATACGTGTCGAGGGGCTGTACGGATGGATACTGTCGCCAAGAAAGGCACATTACAGAATATAGATATGAATTCTCAAGCTTCGACCGAGTGCCTCCCTCGGTGCAGCTGCCCTCACTCTCGGCGGCCGTGTCCCCGGACAGCGCCGGAGCGTCCCCGGAGCAGAGCCTGGCAGCCGTGCGCATGTAGCAGCCAGGGTGGTGAACGGACACCCTCTGAGGCGGCCCTGCCCCGGCGACACGCCCTGCTGATGGCAGCGGCAGTCGCTGCCGCCAGCACATACATACAGGGTCGACCGGCAGCAGCCTTCACGCCTCCTCAGCCCGGTACACGCTGTTTCGACAAACTGCGAGACCGTAGAGGTTTCAGCGCTGCACCGCAGCAGATGAGTACATCGTCACTGAGACAGTGCGCCCTGGCAGGGTCGAGGCGACATGAGGATAAGCTGGACGGATATTCCTTTGACTTCCCGGAGAGTTGGATACCAGTCACGGTGCGTTGCATCGTCTGGAGCGCAGTATGAGGCACCACGTGTCCGCCAATCCGCACGGCTTTTTTCAAGGACCAGGCGGATCAAATGTTCCTGTCTGAGGGCGGATGTGCGCCGTGCGATGACAGACCTCCGGCAACGATGTCTTTTACCGGAACCCGTACAACGTGGAGGAAAACCTGTTCGTGAACATCTCATCGCCCAGCTCGTCCAAGGTAGCTGGCACCGATAGGTATCACTGCCCCAATGTCGCCATTGCTCTGTGCTGATGTTCTCTCGTACATCAAAACAGTGCGTGACCAGAACAGTGAACTGACTACTCGCACCCCATGAACCTGACGAGAAAGTTTGCAAGCATGCACTTCGCGGACCGCAGAGTGGTCCGTACGTGAGGACATTTGCAAACCTCATCTGTGCACAGTTTGCGGACGTGAGGGCACTGGGGAGCCCGGAGGCTGCGGCCGAGCGGTTGCTGAAACAGACGCTTGAGGAGTTCATGTCGACGCGCCTGGGCAGCCGCAAGGAGGCGGAGGTCGTGAGCGCGTCGCAGCGGGAGGTGGACGGCCGCTTGTTCTACGACGTCGAGGTGCGGATTGGGTGCCTCGGCAGGGGCATGGATGTAAAGGACTGTAGTGCAGCCACCTTTGGGCGCCTGGCAATGCCATGTGTACCACGCCTGGTGGCTTAGCGGGCGTCAGATGTTGTCTGGGGCCAATGCCCGAGTGAATCAGCTTCGATACTCAGCGCTGGATCCATGGTCGGCGCTAATGAAAGATGGCCTGCACAAACCTGCGGCTGCCACGAAGTCAAGCAGTGCTGCCGATAGGCCTCCTTCACGAACTGTTTTCTGTGGCTATGACAGCTTCAGGCGCGGTCGTACGCCTCTCGGAACCAGCTGGCGGTGAGCCAGAAGGAGATCGACGCGGGCTCAGAGCTGGAGTGGGACCGGCGTTACCTCACAACCCTGGGCGTTGCCAACAAGAGGTTGTACGAGATGCGGATACAGACGTCAGCAGCAGCCTTTCAGAAAGCAGAGGTGAGCAATTGCTGTCCACGTGGATGTTAGCAATGCGGGGGTTGCACGGGAGCACCCGCTTTCGTAGGCTCAGCTGCTGTGACCGAACAGACCTGACAGCGTTTGGCTGCTTGCCTTCGCGCAGCGGACGCTCAGGCAAATAGCCGGCAGCTTCCGCGTTAAGGAGGTGGAAGCTTGATGAGCAGCCGCCATCACTCTCACAGCTGCATTGTAAGTCCTGCTGAGGCTCATCCTACCAACAGAAGGTCTCATGAAGCCATGCTGCTGTGCCTGCCCGACGTGTAAGCTCACTCTATGGCTGTGCTGGTTGCCCGTTGCTCTCTGGATGCTTCGGCAATCAGATCAACCTGTGCCAGCTGCTCAAGAGGCCAAAAGCCACGACCTTACACCAACGCACGATTTCCCCCGAATGGGAGGCATGGGCGTGCTCAGATCTCAGAGATGTCCTCGAAATCGAAGTACTCGTCGCGCTCCTCATCATCGCCGAACGTGTCCGTCTCGTTCACACGGACTGCGCAAGCTCAGATCATGCCCATCAGCCACTGACGGACAGGTCACAAGGCCGCAATCAATGGGCAGGAGCCTATCAGTGTTTGGTGATGTCATGCACAAGTCCATGATGAGGAACATGAGGATACTCACTGTTCTCTGGTAGCTCTCCATACGCTTTCAAGCTGCGAGCTTCGTCGGCCATGTACCTGTCACAGCAACGCTTCGATGTAACCTCTTTCAACATCCTTTGTGCAGAGGGTGTGAAAGGTAGAGGCAGTCAATGGGCAGCACGCGTGCGCAACGACGTCAAGGCTTGGGACAGGCAGCGCACTTCAGAATCACATCTGCTTTCTCGTCCTGGTAGTCCCGCAGCCCGACGAGGATCACGTCTCCCTGAGAAGCTCAGAAGCAGGTGAACGACCGGACAGAGCGATGGGAGCTGGCACTGTCAGCTCTGTGGCGTTCGGGCCACAGACCCGTGGCAGCAGATCTGTGACGGGAATAGCGCGGTTGCTGTCACGTCGCGCACCGTGTTCACCCAGACCTTCTTCCGCATCTTGCCGCGAATGTGACATAACCGCTTCACGCCGTCAATGCAGAAAGCCTCCAGCCGGCCATTCCCAAGCATGCGCAAGACTTGCGCGTACTCTACGCGGTAAACAGCCCGCTACCAGTCACGTGCAGCAGCTCTCAGAGGCAAACTGTCAAACTGGTCCATGGCCATGAACAGAACCATGTCCTGGAGGCTACGAAGGTCGTGCATCACAGAGGTACAAAGCATGTGCGACGCAACACATGACCAGCAATCGTATGCAGCACCTCTAGCACAACCTGCACGGGATGCGCGGACAGGACGCAGCACGGCGGCACAACGCACCCTGACCATCCTCCTTGAAGATCAGCTCACGCTTTTCCTCGCTCTCGTTCTTTCCTGCAAACACATCATCTTGGTCTCAGCGTCTTCAAGCGAGCGAGTGCTGTCGTGGTGGCCTGCCGAGCGATGCGCAGCATGGCGTCGAAACCCGTACAGTCAGGCATCCGAGCAGCACGCTTACGCACCTCTGCGCCTGTTTTTGCCTCCCTTCCCTGCAGGCCAGCAAACTCGGTGTCAGCGGTGACTGCGGCGGGGGCAGCATCGCATCTTACATCGCTTTGGCAGGCTTCCTGTGGTATCGCGACGGACACCCGGACGTTGTATTGAACCCAGGCTGCGCACCTTTATTCTTGGGCATGTTGTCGCCTGTCGACTATGCTGGAATGCAAATGCTGAAGCGCTGCTTCGTGCGTCCGGCCTCTGCGGCTGCTGACAGAAGCGGCCGAGACCAGCGATTCGGGGTGAAGAGGCTCGACTGAGCCGCTGGTCTTGCTGCGATGTTCCAACTAGTATCAAATCGCGCACGCAGGACCTACAGGTGACGCCGTTTGCAAGTGTCAAGACGGACTCTAATTGCTTGAGCGGCAACACGATTTACAGTGATAGATCAGATACACTTCCAACGAAGGACAGACTGCAGCAAAGCACCGAGCTGGGATTGCATGCACGCGAACTGGTCTCAGACAGAGGGTTCGTCCAGCGTGCTCACACGGCGCGCGTCAGAACGTCCTAGCTGGGAACACTCCTTTGCAGCGGTCGCGGCGCCCGACTTGCAGCGCTCGCACACAGCTCCTACTGGTGGGATCCCGTTCGCGGACGCTCATCGATGCAATCGCTTCTGCGAGTTCGAGGTACGCCCGTCCGCCTGAGGCCTCCAATTGTCCCCTTTACGAACTCTTACCAAACCCGTGCAGCACTGCTCCTTGCAGGCGGCGTTCGGAAACGTTTACATCTGCAGATCGTCGCGGGCTGTCCACATATGCGATTGCAATTGTCAGAACCGGGTGGCAGTGGACGCTTACACGGAGGTCTGCAGATTGTCTCGGCGCCAATTCGCCCGAGCGATCACACCTGCCAACGGGTGAGCGACGTGACGCGGCTCCCATCACCGTCCGCGCTTGCTGCCTGAGGTATGCGACATACCTGAGTGAGCATCTCATGCGTCCTTTGTCGATCATTCACCTGTGCTGCAGGGCAAATAAGCGGAACAGCAACGCTCTTGACGCAGCATCGACTGCAAAGCGAGCGCACATGTAACGCACCAACTGTTGGTCGAGCTCGATTAGGCATGTCACGGCCGCCCTGCTGCCTAATTATTGTTTTGCTCCGCCCCATGCAACTGCCAGCAGCGGCTCAGCTGCCAAGTACCTGGTAAGCTCGGTGTTTTCCGGACTGTCCCAGTCATGAGACTTGACATTGTCAGCATTGACATCGTATGTGTAGCCAGTCCATGCCTAACCACTGCCGTCAACACGTGTGCTGTTTGATAACACTGATGTCATCAAAGGCACTGTCGCGATCTGTGTTACGCAGTGCACTCTTCGGACATCCGTGGCAGTCTGACGTGAACTCGGCTGTGTCCGAGCATGTGGTTGCCGTGATTCCGGTAGCTTGGTTTTCAGTAGCGAGTGAGCAAATACACTACCGTCGCACGAATGTAAAGTATGTCAAACCGGCCAGAAAACTGCTCAAGCGGCTGTTTGAGATGCACATGGGCAGCTATCGATCTGTTCCAAAAAAATCAACGAAACCGGGCAGTTTGAGGGCGCGACAAGTTCATCGGTGGCTGGCTGGCCCTGTGCTGCACGCAAGCAGCAGCGTGGCACCTTACGCACAACGCAACGATCAAGCTGCGTCCGTCCCGCTTCCGCAGCTTACCCACGTCCAAGGACATGTCAAAGGGGTGCGCGTTGCTCGGGACAGCACGTACGCAACATTGTGGAGCACGAAAGCGCGATCAGCTCCTCTCCAGTTCTGCAACCGGGTTTAGTGAAGGCAGACTGATTCGAAACCACACAGACTGTCATATCGCATGCGGACGCCAGGCACTGCATGTCGCTGAAGGAAAGTCTCTGGCTGAAGAGCAGCACGCTCTTGACAGCGGCAGTCCCTGTCCCTCTGCAGCAGAAATTGCTGAACAGGGCGCACAGGCATCACCCTCGGACCTGCTGCAGCCAAGCAGCCAGCACTGCAGGCACACGTGGGGACTCTCAGTTGCTGCGTCTGCTCGGAACAGGCTTTCGAGCAACGGCAGTAGCTCACGAAGTCTGGAAGCAGGTGAGCTGGCAGCTGGGGACTCGATGCAGTGGTCTAGGCAGCTTGTGCCGGACTGCTGCAACGAATGCTCGTGCAAAGCACTTACTGAGGCTGTGCATGGCATGCAGGCAAGTAGGCTTGCGTGAGATCCTCGCTAGTCTCCCCTGACATCTGACACTTCATCGCATCCGACATGGCGTACGCGACAGCAGAGCATGCAGAGTGATTTTGCTCAGGCACCTTGAGTTGCTCCACGCATGATGCACCGCCATGATCATGTCGGCAGGTGCTGCGCCCCGGCGACGTTGCAGTGGATGCAACGGTGGGGAACGGCGCCGATACGCTGGCATTGGCGCGTATGGTTGGGCCGCAGGGGACGGTGCACGGCATTGACATCCAGGTGTGCAGCCTCCGTACCACCGCCTGCTGGGAACGCCAGAATTACGCTCAATAGCGAGATGCGCCGCATCAAGGCGACATCGGGGTGACCGCCTGTTGGAAGGTGTGCTGTGCAGGAGAAAGCCCTGGCATCAACGCGGCAGCTCCTGGAGGAGCAGCTCCTGCCGGGCGAGGCTCGCGCCGTGCAGCTGCACCTGGGGTGCCACTCGAACCTACGCGAGCTTCTCGGCAGCGCCGGTGCTGCAGCAGACCTGCGGCCGCCGCGGCTGATATGCTTTAACCTAGGTGCAGCATCCAAACTCTGCTTGGCTACGAACTCGCTGACCGCATCCGTCGTCTATCCGACACAAACATGTCTTCTGATGCTGACGTGCAGGCTGGCTGCCCGGCGGACCGAAGGAGGTCATCACCAGAACCGCAACCACATTGGCCGCGCTGAAAGCCGCGTCTGAGATCCTGGACGTCGAGGGCGTCATCAGCTGCGCTGCGTATGTTGGGCATGCAGGTGTGCATGTGAAGGTTGCCAACGTGCTCATGTCGTGAGTTTGAGCCTCCTCATGCCACGCGAAACGTGCCGTCTGGCAGGCGGACCTGAGGAATACGATGCAGTCAAGCAGTGGATGATGAGCATGGACCCTAGCCGATGGCACGCAATTGAGCACGCAGTCTTGAACAAACCTTTAGCTCCAAAGCTGCTGTGGCTGTATGCCAGAAGAAACTGAACCTACGACAAAGTCTGCTTTCAAACACATCCGATAGGAAAAAGCTCTGACGGTTACTCCTGACTGGACATGCACAGTCTCTAGCTGAGCAAGCAATTGCCACAAAACCAGCCGAAGGTACAACTTGATGCGCCGTCATTGCACATCACAGCATTGACAGGCTCCAGCGCCCCTGGAAGATGAGCTTGCGACTCCAGCAGTACCACAAGAAACCGACGAAAGAGACGATTGCCAAGCCGATGGAAATGAAGGTGACCTGCACACGCAGCTACTGCATGACAAAGAGTCGGTAACTGGTGCAAGTTGGGACAGCAAGGCAGGTGACCTCATGGCATCGCGTCAATAGACCCGCTACACACTCTCGTCAGCCAAGTCACAGGTCACAGGATGCTGATCAGGCAACACCAAGGAAGTCGGTGCTCAAAGCAGATAGGGTCCAGCTCACATGTTGGATGCCACGCTTCGATGCGCATTGACATGGTTTGTCCTGATGGCCAAACCTGCACTAACATGTGCAAGCTGTGCTCTGCCCTTCCACTAGCCCCCTGTAATTCTCCAGTGTGAGCTGATCCTGAGCCTACTTCTGACTTTATAGTTGAAGGCAACCACGACTGACCTCGTAAAAGACGGTGTCGTCGTGCTGGTACCCGTTGGGCAATGCGAGGCCATTGCGGAGGTTCATGGCATAGAAGCCGGTTACTACCGTGACGAACGAGAGACTGATCATGGCGGCGGTCGTCTGTGGAGCGCCACAGGTCGGCGTGGTCAAAGATGAGCACACGAGCACGGCGAACAGGTAGAGCTCTCAGTACGAGCATAGCGGAGGCCAGCATCCAACACTACAGCCTAAGTACGTGTGCCGGTGACTGTGGAAGGGCACTGTGCAGCACCGCAACAATGACATGCGTGTCGCATATGGTTTCACCATCACATTCTGGGCCACGAAGCAGCCGCATGGTCGTGAGAGCGGACACGCATACCAGCAGGTCGAGCTTGATGAGCTGGTTGCGCCGGTTGTCCTGCTGGATCTCGACGTAGTCCTCCGTGTCGTCCACATACTCGTATAGAGTACTGAGCTTGTTCTCCGTGCTGGTGACCTGCGCGACGCGCAAAGTCAGCTCCTCCCAATGAGGTCAACCCTCCTTCAGCACCTCATGGAGGCTGTCAAGATGGTACTCGAATAAATGTGCCACAATGTCCATATCATGGCGTCCACATGAAGTGCAGGTGGAAACATTCTGGGCGTCTACTGGACAACTGAACCTGTCGTCGATGGACGGACCTGCATGAAGTACGCCTCAAGGAGCTGCTCAACCAAGTCCACGGCCGCGTCGCCCAGCTCGTCCGTCGGCGCCACCTGCGCCGCAATGCTGCCGACTGTCTCACGCGCACGGCAGCGAACATTCTTGCGTCGTATGGGCTTGTCGTACACACGCAGACCCGGCGATCCGCCCATAAACACGTCCAGATCGACGCATTGAAAGCGGCGCTGGTGTTCTTGACGAGCCTCCACA
The DNA here is from genome assembly GCA_965198545.1 of Granulicella sp. Lineage (GTDB taxonomy): Bacteria > Acidobacteriota > Terriglobia > Terriglobales > Acidobacteriaceae > Granulicella. The sequence continues at coordinate 346,293 of CBDAPS010000015.1, forward strand.
TCAAAGGGGCTGCGCAATGGAAGGACAGGCAGCAGCGGTGACTTACGACTGAGATCATGCATCAGCGTGCCGGCAGGGCCCACCCACCAACTGCTGTGCATCAAGGATTCGACTCTCCCAGCAATTGCAGCGAAGCCGTGCGTAGTGACGAGCAAGAGAGGACTACCGACCTGGGACTGGGTGGATGCCATCAGCGCGGAGCCAGACTGCCGTCTCAGCAACATCGGCAGCGAACCACCGTACTCCCGCCCCAGCGGCGGCCAGCTGAACCCGCCGCCGCCGCTGCTGGGCCCGCGGCCGGATGTTTCAGCCGGCGACGGCCGCAGCGCTGGATCCGGCGGGGCCGCTGAGCGCGGCGGCACCGCCACGGGCCGGGCTCCGGCTGGCGGCAAAGCCATCGGCTGACTGTCAGACTCCGGGGGCGAGACCACCGGCCGACTGTCCGCGTCTGAAAGCGGAGGCTGCGCCGCGGCATCGCCGTTGGCGGATGCCGACTCTAGAGCAGCGACATCGACTGGGTCGCCCAAATGGCCATCGACCAGTGTGGCGGCGGAGGCGGCGGTGGCGGCAGTGGTGCTAGAAGGCGCAGAACTGCCGCGGCTGGCCGGGTCCGGGTCCGGCTCCTCCTCCGCGATGGCCGCCTCCATGGAACGCTGCTGAAGCTGCGCCATGCGTTGCTGCTGCTCTGCCTGCCTGTGCGACACAGAGCGCTCATCCCTCAAGACATCGGAGGACAAGCATGGCGCATGCTCTCAATAAAAAGCGCGGTGGGACGGCCGCGGACGAGTGGAGAAGGGGCTCGCACTTGGCGGTCAGATTGAGCGCCTTCATATCCGAGTTGTCCGCCAGCAGCTTCTCCAATAGCTCCTTCATCTGCACTCTTAAACATCCCGGACTGATCTCCCATGATCATGCCTGCAACAAAGCTCACTACATGGCTAGCAAAGGAGGGGACAGGACTGTTACAGTGCGTGACCGGGCCAATGCATAGAGATCAAGGGGAATCGATCTCGTATGCGAGCGCGCACCGTCTCCACGCGCGTTTTGAGGCGCACAAGGCGCGTCTTGATGCGGCGGACACGCTCAAGGGTGCCGGTCGTGACCTTGCGAGTCAGCGCGTCCAGCGCCGGGTGCGCCGCTGCCTCAAGGTCTGATGCCAGCCGTGATAGATGCGCGCATGCCTGCGATGCGTGGATAATGAGTCAAGGACCGCATACGGGACGAGAGGCAGGGTGTCCCAGCCTGTGGGTCCACCACAATGAAAAGGTGCACACATGACGCTGACTGATCGTGATGAGGATGGCCTGCACTGGGTCCGGTGTCCGGTGCCGACGGACGGTGTGCATCGGGGAGGACGCTTGTGCAGAACACACACGCGGCTCGTAGACCGTCAGCCATGAACCGCGGGTTCGCGGTCGTCAGACAACAACGATTGTCCGGCATGAGCCTAAGCGCGTTTCCCCTGCGCAGCGCACCAGGTCCAGGCAGACCTCCAGGGCGCGCAGCTCAAAAGGCGACTCCTCCAGCACGACGCGCGGCAGCTGCCGGTGACCCACGTGCGCCGTGCCCTCGAGCGACACCTGGGCCCGCAGTCGAGGACATCGGCCCACCCTGCTGTTAGACTCTCCTATGTGGAACGTGTGTATGTCTACTGACCCCACGACACAATGACACCGACAGGTTGCTTTGCAACTGCCGTGCGTCTGTCAAAATCTCTGGCGAAGCTGTCGACAAGCGAGAAAACATCCGGGGCGCGAGTCACTTTGCGTCGCAGCTCGCGGGAGCCGTCGGTCTCCTGCGCGGGCGCCAGCCGCTGCGAGAGCTGCTCCACGTAGCCCACCGCCTGGTCATCCTCTGCGCATCGCGGCGCATGCTCACGTCAGCGCCTACAGCGAGACTCGCTTTGGACAGATGTGCCTTTGCTCAACTATGCAAGATGCTTTGACGTCAGTGGGCATTGCACGGCACTTGCATCAGTCAGCACCGAAAGGCCGTGAATTCCCGCTGCATGTGGGTGGAGAACTTCGCAGCGCACTGATGCGTGGGGGCCACAAGAGCGTCCTCCGTCACAGCGGACTTGCGTCATGCAAACGGAATGGTCCAGCGTACTACCAGACCCTCCTGTGCGGTCCCTGGAACCTACCCTGAGCCATGAGCCTAACTCGCACCGGGGTTGAGGACGAGGACGCAATCCTGGGTAATGATGCACTTTATGTACTCCAGGTTGACCACCAGAGCGCGCTCGCGGGCCAGGATGGCTGACGGGTACGACGTCGCCAGCTGCGGGTCCAGCAGCCGCAGGTCCCGCAGCTGCAGGGTTCAGGGCACGGGGCAGCATCAGCAATCAGCATGTATGCGTATGATGGTGTATGATGGTATGCGCATGAAACGCATGCAGCTTTCGATGTGTATACACCACGGCAAGCATATTGACAACAGTGCATCGAGGACGGGACACGCAGCATAAGAGTGCCGCTCTGCCATCCGCACACGGAGGCTCCACATAACGAGCCGCGAGCTCAGCAAGCACCATGCGCTCGGCATAGTCATCTGCCTTTGACAATGCACCCTGTGCCACGTGCAAGCCGGCCGACGCGCGCCATGTGCACGCGGTTGGCGCAGGGTGAGACGTCACCTGCACGCCGGTCTCCTCGGTGATGTTGTACTTGTCGGCATGCAGCGTGCCGCACCGCCCGCCCGCCTCAAATCGCAGCCACTTGCGTACGCCCGGCACGCTGCGCTTCGTCCGCTCCATGCGCTCCAGGAAGGGCGCCCTGTGCGAGCAGCGCTGGGTGAGGTCCGGCGCACGGGTGCATCTCCTGCACGCAAGAGAGTTTAAATCCCGCCCAGAAGTCACAGCTGCGCCTTTATGGTGGTCAGATGCTGGCCCGCAGGAGCAGCGCCTCTGAGAACTGCCAGCCCAACACTGCACGCAAACTGGCAACGTTGTCTCATGTAAGCACAGACCGATGCTGCTGCTCAGCACGCGACTGATCCGCGCTATGTCATTCGCGCCAGCCCTAGAAGCCCATGCCCCGTGAGCTTTGCGACAGAGCTGTGCAAACAGAGAGCCCGCAGGTCGCCCATACACGCCACCGGGCTGGGAACGAGGCATTGAAGCAGGCGTGGTCATGCCGTACGCGTACAGTAGCGCAGAGCGTGTGACTCCATCACGACGACATCAAGGCAGTTGCGCGGCAACGCAGGGGTGCCTGGCAGGAGTTGGCAAAGCGCCTGAAGAACGCAGCGTCCAGGTCCGAGCCCACGCTGGCGCTGACGCGCAGCAGCCCGGGTGCGCTCATGCTGGTGGCGCTCGCCGCGCGGGGCGTCACCTTCCCCGACATGGCGAGACGAGCCGCCCACCAGCTCCAGGTGGGGGCGGATTGCGGTGATGCGGAGCCCAGCTACTCTCCGAACGCTTCTGTTCACGCTTCTGAAGTCATCCGTCCGCTTGCATTCCTGCACTCGGTTCACTTGTACCGGCGGGTCTGCTCATCAAGTTCGACCTGATGCCAGTCTCCAATGTGATTTTTTACTGAGGCGGTGATCGAGAGTCCGCATGTAGCACTGCACCGTTGCCTGAACCAGCATTCACCTGTTGCCTGATCTGGGCTACGGGGTCCCAGCGTGGCGCCACGACTGCGACGGCTGCGTCCATGCATGTGCATTTTGAGGCCGCTGATTGCGGTCACACTCCCATTGGCTCTGACAGCGGGGCTGATCGCCTTCGCTCAGCAGTATGGCAGGGCACCAATCGTGATAACTGGTAATTGAATTCACCCCCCAGCCCCCCTTCCTCGCTTACCTTCCGTCTCACCATGGCGTCGATTTCGTTGTTTTGACGCGTCATATGTATGCTGTGTGCCAGCGGCAGGGAAGGCACCGAGTCAGCAACCAGATACGCAGTCGGCCACCACCGATGACAGCACGCCCGATCCGCTCCAGCCGCATAGGCATGGCCTTGTGAGCAATGGTGCTGGCGGCGCGCTCGTGGGGCGGTTCCTGAAGGAGGATGGCGAGTCGTATCTGTTTGAATGGCCCCTCAGCACCATCAGGCACGAAGGTTGCCGCTCCTGTGATTTGCTTGGCACACGATCTCACATGCCTGATGCTGCCGCCGCGGGACTGGTGGACATAGAGGACCCTGCTATGACCTTCCTTGTCTGGACAAGTGTCCGCGCTGTTGTGTACGTCGCCGATGCACCCCGCGGGGATAATAGGTCGGAGAACAGGCCATGGTGCGCCTACCTGCTAACCTGTGGACGCAGGGCCCGGTTCCAGGGTACAGAGCTCAAACTGAAGTTGGAGGATGTTTCAGCAAGCGGCGCGATCATGTACCAAGTGCTGGTGGATGGTCACGAAGAGGCCGTGCTGCGCACGGAGAAGGGCGAGATTGTGCAACCGGTGGCGACCGGCTTGGCATTTACTACACACGATGTTGAGGTGGGGTGGGCACCCGCGCCGCGCACTTTTTACCCCTGGGCTGGTCCTCAGCGCTGCTCAGTGTCATGAAGTCGTCGCTACTTGCTCGCCATTGCAGCGCGTCGAGAAATTTTGGCCTCTGCCTGCCATTGTCAGCGCAGCTTCGTGCACGGTCTCAATGCTCGGTGGCGGGCTGCAGCGCATCCAGCTCGTCCTGTTCATTCCACGTGACGGGGCGTGCAGGTCATTCGAAGGACAGAAGCCCACATTGGAACCGCAAGGTTTTCCGGATTTGAGCTGGGCACCGGCAGATTGCTGGAGGTGCTGGCTCGCCACGGGGCACAGTCCCGCAACGTGTCAGTGCTGCACTTGCGGCCACATGTTCTTGGCCGGCCTCTTCTGTTTTCCTGTGCAAAGCACTATCTATAACTTCGTGTCCCGTGGCGTGACCCGTAATCATGAGCCCAAACCATCATCCAAGCCTGCCCGTCGCACCCCTGACAAAATGCTGACCTTCCGTCCTCACCTGCAAACCCTCCACATCCAAACCTGATTTGGTATCAATAACAGCTTAACGTGAGCTCCCCCTCCTCCACGCAGCCCCCACAGCCGCGTGACCGGCGACTGCTTTTCATTGGCGACAGCATTACGGCCGGGTACGGCGTTCTCTGCAATGACACAGCGGCGCCTTTCGCGGCCGAGACGGAGAGCGCTTACCACACGTATGCGGCGGTGGCGGCCCGCGCCCTCGACGCGGATGCGCACGTCATCGCCTTCTCCGGCAAAGGTGTCGACAGTTGCACGGGCCGCTGGCTGTTGCGTTTCCGGCCGCATGGTCCGAAGATTGCCGCCGGGCTGCTCAAGTCCTCTGTGCTGTTGTGCAGTTTGCGACGCTGTGAAGTTGCCTAGCTTGCTCACAGTCCTGCTCTCGACCGGATGAATACCTTGATCCGTGTTTACGATGTGCATGGATTGTTGCTCCAGGGGTATACCGGAACCACCCCGCCGCCATCAACGAGCCGCCAATGACGGCGTTGTTCGATGTGATGCTCCCGCAACACAGCCCCGAGGAGCGTGCCGATCTCGCGTCATGGCAGCCGCATGCGGTGGTCGTCAACCTGGCCACAAATGACTACAACCCCGACCACGAGATGCCGGTCGACGAAAGCGCTTTCGTCACCGCATACAAAGGTGGTGTTGACGTCCTGTCTGTGCATGAGCTTTTGCTGACGTCAGAGCGGCTCTGAGAAGCGGCACAGTAGATTACGCACTCCCTCTGAAAGACGTCTGACCTCTGCGCAGGCATGTTGAAGACGCTCAGGTCGAAGCTTGGCAAAGGCGTCCCAATAGTTCTGTGCCTCGGGTCGATGCTCAACGACACGTGGCCCACCGAAGAAACGAAATCACTCAGCAGGTGCGCCGGCCTGACCGCGTTGTGTAGACTAGCTACGCATCGAGACGAGTGCCTCCTGTCCGGATGCTCGATGGCTACACTGAGGCATGCAGGGCGCGCAAAGCCATTCACGCCGTCATTGAGGGCCTCAAGGACGAGAAGCGACTCAGGTTCTTGGAGTTTCCTAACCAGGCGCGATATCGATACAGGGGTGCACTGCTCATCTGGCACATGGGCGCACACGTCAGTTCTGCATCACCGCAGCGCGTGCTCCAATGATGGCCCTCACGCAGGCATACCTTTGTGCAGGACACATATGATGTGGGAAGGGGCTGCTCCGGCCACCCGAATGAGGAAGTGCATAGGTGCGCTGGGCTCAGGCCGAGATGCGCTGCAGGCCGACATGCGCTGCTGACAGCAGCGGTGTTCTGCCGACTCGTGCATTCCAGCGTTGCTGGTGCCCTTTTGTAGGCAGATGGCGGAGATTCTGGAGGATTTTCTGAGGAGGGAGCTGGCATGGACGCGAGCTTCAGCGCTGTAGCGGACATGACAAGTCGACTACTAACATAAGGCCGTGTTCCCATTCGCTCAGGTGCCTGTGCACATTCAATCTGGCATCATACAAGCTCTCCGAGTTCTGATCTGACAGTCCGAAAACCACCCGGCGCATCGTATGGCAGCATGACAAACGATCAGTGATCAGAAGGTCAGTTCTTCACGCACGCTGATAACCTGTAAACATTGCCGCATTGCATAAAACGCTCGCTTCTCCAGGCTTGCTTTGCTGCTGCACGCCGGGGTCAAAAGACCGTCACAGCGATGCTGAGCGCATAGGCACAGACAACCTCACACGCTGCATCACGGTCAGCTGTACAGGCGGCCACGTACGCGGCCGGTCAGCTGGTTGACGAAGAAGCACGGCGTGGCGGCGTCTATGAGGTTGACGCACGGGTCAAGGCCAGTCGCGAAGCCCACGATGACGCACACGCCCAGCACCAGCGCGGCATAGCCGCTGTCGATGGCAACCTGCCATTTGCAGCAGCAGATGTGAGGTTGGGATGGTTTCCACCCATCACACTAAGATTCGACCGTTGCTGTGAAGCGAGTCGAAACATCACCATTTTGACGGCAAGAAAGTTTGATGCACTATGATGCACGGCAAGTGTTCAATGCTGAAAATGTTTCCAATGCTCACTTCGTGCTTGCGCGCCAGCAGCAGCACCGACTTGAGCACGGTGTCGACGTCGATGCCGGCGGGTGCACAGATGTTGCACTCCCTGCGTCGCATTGCAAAGCTCCATGAACCTGCCGCCCACACTGAGCATGCAAGCACTTAAGCAGAGGCAGAGGCGCTGCTGCTGTGCACAAGTCCATGCAAACAGGAAGGAACGGAATTGGTAGACAGCGCGTGCGGCACCTCGCGAATAGCTCCGTCATGTCAAGGACGAACCCGGCTCGGTCGGGGCATGCGTCGTTATTGCCCATCTGAAGCATGTGCTCCGAAGCGCGTAGCCCATTGCCTGCACAGGAAGAATTGCAGGAGCGTTATAGACAGCAGGATGATGCGAATGTTGTTCCACTTGCAGCAGCTTCGCGTGACAATGAAAATTTCGTGCTGCAACTGCAGCAATCAACTGACTGAAGCTGACCGTGCGGACGCAAGTCCGGGTTCATGCCAAATGACGTCTCGGACAGCCATAGGCACGCGCCTGCGGCAATGCAGTGCAGGAACGAGATGAAGTGGTGCCGCACGGCCGGCGACAGCTCCTCCGCGAGGCCGAAGTCCAGCAGCACCAGCTGCAGCTGCCGCGCAGCGCCCAGGGGGTCGCCTGCCAGTGCAGCTGCCGCCGCTGGCGGCGCCTCTGGCCGCGGTGCCGACCCTGCCTGCTGGGCACATGAGGATGTGTGAAACGCTCACTCGCAGCGAACAATCGGTGGCGCTAATGTGCAACACATGCGTGCATCGGAGTCCGGCATCCAGACTGCCATTGCAGCCTGGTATTGTGCTAACTCAGCCGGTATGGCGCTCCAAGGCAAGGCAATTGCATGTGCCCAAAGATACAGTCCGCAGGCGCACCTGCGCTTCAGCGCGGGCGCGCACGAAGATGTTGCCCGGGTGCAGATCCGTGTGCACGAAGTTGTCGATGAGCAGCATCTTGAGATAGGCGTCAACGCCCAGCCCCACGATCTGCGTTCAGACGAGAGAAGCTCACATCTTGTTCGGCCATTTAGACTGCAGCTCCCTATAAGGGAGGGACCGTAAGGGAGGGACCGTCAGTAAGGTGCAAAGGACGGCTGGTGTCTAGCAACAGAGTCCCACGCCTCAACGTTGGTTCCGATAGGGATTCATCGCACAGAAGGCCGCAGCAAACACTAGCGTGGACCGTGGACAAACGGAGCTCGCCTTGCTGTTGAAGGCCGCGGGCGCCTGGATGTACCGGTCCACGCTGGCGCCGGGCTCGAAGCTCTCCACCAGCACTGCCTCAGTCACCTGACGTCAGCATCGCATGTGCTCATGTCGCGCCTGTCCACTGACGTCCCCTCCATTGGCTTGGGGAAACATCCGTCAAGCGCTGGCCAGCATCGTTGCTGTGAAAAAGCGGTCACCTATTTTGAACGTGCTGTAACACTGACCGTGTCAGCATGCGCACCCACGGCGCGACCGGCTCGGGCGCGGTGATGGACTCGCGCAGCGGCACGAAGTTGTGCAGGAAGCGCCGCAGGTGCGCGGCCTCAACGCGCAGGTCGGCCTGCGCCGTCATCGTGTGCGAGAACTGCGACACGCTCTGCTCCAGGCTCAGCCCCTGCGTCGCGAGGCGACGGCACTGTCAGCCCTCCCGCAGGGATTCCACCGCCAGTGCCAATGCCAGCTGCCGCCATCCTCTGGACGATAGCTGCTTTTGTTTCTGGGAGGAACCAATACCCTGGCACCCCGCAGCGTGGTTGCAAGTCTGTTGCACACACGGGCTCGTCTCAGACCTGCAGCAAGACCAGCACCTACGACTGACACAGCTCATCCTACAGCAAACAAAGGAGGAAGCACATGCCCAGCGCACCGCAGTGACGCACCTTGAGAGCCTTGAACCGAGACGTGGCCCGCGCGAGGGGGATGAGCAGCTGGAAGTCCTGCTTAATGCGGCGCGCAACGCCCGGGTGGCGAACCTTGACGGCGACGGCGCGGCTACGCCCACCATCTCGCAGCACCGCCTTGTGCACCTGCAACGTGCTAGTCGTGCCATTCAGTTATATGCGTTCAGATCACTAAAGACCCGCGTGCCAAAAGCAGCAGTGAGGCAGCATTCACACCTGAGGTCTTGGCAAGAGCAGATGCAATGGCAGACTGCAGTAACTGAAGGAACACAATGGTCCTGTGCAGGCCAAATACCGCATGTCCCCTTGGCGAGCAACCTTGTGACTGGAAGGACGTGGCATCTGTGGCTTTGCGAGAAGGCACACTCGCGCGACACCGGGGACGCGGCACCTGCGCGATGCTGGCGGACGCGACCGGCTTCTCGTCGAACGCCTCGAAGACGTCGGCGAGCGGCCGGCGGAAGGCGGCCTCCACCTGCCGCCGCGTCTGCGCAAAGCTGTGCGCCGGCGCGTCCTGCTGCAGCGCCGACAGCACGCGGCACAGGTCCTGCAATGATGCATACATGACGGTCCGTCAGCAAGCAGATGAGTCTGACAGGCCACAGAGTCGCACTGCTGCGGTTTGTGCGTGTCTGCCTGCACGCACAGCACTGTGAACAGCACACCAACCGAGGACGCAGTACTGCATCTGGGGTCTCCGTTGGACAGGACAAACAATAGGGTAAAGCATGGCGGCACTGGCAACTGACCCAAGTGCCGAGCTACGTTTGGGTCAGGTGAGCATCCCTGCGTCATGTACACTGCCTCACCTCTGGCAGC
>CBDAPS010000016.1:0-12068 GCA_965198545.1 Granulicella sp.
AGAACCAGGATAGTGCCGGCGCTTCGCGATCAGAGGGAGCGAGTTCCAACGCGGGCTTGAACTTCGCGAGGATCTGTTGGGTGTTGGGAAGCGCCCAGACAATGAAGAAAGCTGCCGCGATCCCAACGAAGATCATGCCGGAGGGATGGAAGGTCTCGGTGCCGGCGAGAGCGAGCGGTCCACGGTGCATGCCAAGCATGCCGCCGAGCATTCCGACCGCGCTGCCCACGCCCAGGGCACGGAAGAAGATCTGCGCCAGAACCACTGCGGCATAAGTAAGCAGAACGCTACTCGCGTGGGTCAGCATGGCGAGCCCACGAGGCCTCTCCGCTGGGGGCTTGCCTCCGCGGAAAAACGCGGAAACGCGTGATTGGCGGTGAGGTAAACCGCATGCAGTAACCCAAAGATGATGAACTGCAAACCGGCCCCATGCCACACGCCTGCGATGAAGAGCGACACCACGGTGGGGAAGCCGATCATCATGGCGAACCCCGAGGGCGTGGCCATGGCTTTGCGAGAGATTTTCATACCGCGTTGGGCGCGTTGGCGGCTTACCCAGAGCGAGATCGGGTTGTAAAGATACACGGTGATGTAGCGCGTGAGGGTCATATGCCAGCGCTGCCAGAAGTCGATGATGTTCGCGCTCTTGTAGGGTGAGGCGAAGTTGAGCGGGAAGTCGATGGAGAACATGCGGGCCAGGCCGTTCGCCATGTCGGAGTAGCCGGAGAAATCGAAGTAGAGTTGCAGCGAGTAGGAGAGAACCCCGGCCCCACGCGAACCTTGTCCCGATGTTTTGCGGCGTGCGAGAAGGCCGCATCTGCGCCGATCGCGAAAACGATCCGCAAGGAGAACCTTCTTGCAGAGCCCCATGACGAACCAGGTGAAGCCGATGCCGATGTCCTCGATGCGCAGGCGGTAGTCCCGGTCCTGCTGAAAACTGGGGCATGATCTCGGCGTGATGGCAGGATGGGACCGGCGATAAGGTGCGGGGAAGAAGGTCGCGAACAAGGTATAGCTGCCGAGGTCCTGTTGCACAGCGCCGCCCTGCTGCAGGTCGACGAGGTAGGCGATTTGCGTGAAGGTGAAGAACGAGATTCCGAGCGGAAGGATGACGTCGCCGCCAGTGATGGACGGAGTGGACGCTGCCGGCGAAGAAGTTCAGGAGCGGGAAGAGGTACTTGAAGTAGCACAGGCGCGCCGAGGTTGATGGCGATCGCCGCGGTGAGGAGGATGCGCGTGTCTACGCTGTTCGAAATGCGGCGGCCTGATCAGCGCGCCTGCGACGTAGTTGAAGAGGACGGACGCGCACAGCAGAAGAACGTAGACGGGGTTCCAGTAAGCGTAGAAGGCCAGTGAGATGAAGGCCAGCCAAAGCACGACGGCGCGGCGATGAAAGTGTGCCGCGATCTGGTAGCCGAGCAGGGCGACCGGCAGGAAGCCAAACAGGAAGATGTAGGAGTTGAACAGCATGCGATGCGCGAAAGCGCTTGGGCTCCGAGGGATGGCTTGGCTTGGGGCTGCCTGGTCTTCGGCGCTAGGCCGGTTGCCCTGCTTTGGCGCTGAGCTTCTGCTTGATGAGGCTGACCAGATTGCCTACGTTGTGCAGCGATTCGACTTCGATCGTCTTGAACTTGATCTTCATCCTGACCTCGATCGCGACGATCAGGTTGACGTGATTGGCGGAGTCCCAGTCGCGGATGTCGGCGGCGGTGGTTTGCAGCGTCAGCTCAATCGTGTCGTCATCGAAGACATCGCGAAAGATCTCGGTTAGCTGGCGATAGAGGCTGGTTGAGTCCATGCTTCTCCCTTGACTATTTTCATGTGGGTGGGCTTGGGCGTGTAGCCCGTCACCGGCAACTCCCAGTGTGTTGTGCCATCGCCCGCATCGTCGATCTGTGTGAAGCCGAGCTGCTTGTAGTGGTCGCGCACCATGCCATTCTTGGCTGTCGGGCGGAACTCGCCGAGGAGGATGTTGCAGCCCATGTCGAGGGCTTGTTCAACGAGCAGGTTCAGGGTGGCTTCCTCAACGCCGCGGCCAAGGACGCGGCAGCTCATCAGCCAGGTGTCGATCTCCAGGGTGTGGCTCTTTCGGTAGCCAACCACGAGGCCGATGACGCCGTTATCGCCATGGATATCGGTGAGGCGAAGCTGCAGGGTTGCCGCGTTCGGGTCGGCCATCATGCGCAGCACGTCGGCTTCGGTGGTGCGCCGGGTTGTGAGATTGAACTGGTTGGTCTTGTTCATCAGCTGCACGATGCGTTTTAGGCCGGCGTTGTCAAAGATGTTGGCGTGAAGCTCCATCTGGAGGCCGTCAAGGAAGGCGCCGATGTCCGTTGCCGAGGATTTTGCGGCTTCGCGTAGTGCGTTGGCACGGTAGAGCTCCGTGCGCTCGCGGTCTTCGGCGGTGAGGTCGACCGCCTCGAAGTAACCGGCGTCGGCGAGGGTGCGGGCGTACTCGGCTGGGTCTTCGGGGAGTTCGGGGACCGCGACCATCGGCAGTTCGGAGCGGACGAGGCGGCGTTCCGCAGGGTTGTCGTCCGCAAAAACCAGGGAGTCAAGGCCGATGTTGAGGCGTTCGGCGATGATGCGGAGATTGGTCGCTTTATCGGTCCAATTGGCGACGAAGCAGGCAATATCTTTGCGACGCAGCACCATCTCCGGGTGCTTGTCGAAGGGTTCGAGGGCATTGGCTTCGTCGTTCTTGGAACAGACAGCGAGGATGACGCCGCGCTCGCTGAGCTGCTTCGCATAGCGTTGGAACGCGACGAAGGCCTCGCCTGCGGGGCTGCCCTGGCCGAGAACGATGCCTTCGGGGCCGTCGTCGCCGATGACGCCGCCCCACAGCGTGTTGTCGAGATCGAGCACGAGGCATTTGGCGCTGCGGCCCCATAGGGCAGCGACCAGACGGCCGATTTGATCGCCGTAGAGGACCGCCGCGCGATGATGGATCTCCTGCTTGGCCTGATACCAAAGCGAGGCGTCGAACCAGTTTGCAAGACCGTCCTCGGCGGCCCAGGTGTCGACGCTGAGCAGAGGGATACCTTCGTCCGCAGATGTGGCGCGGAGCTCCTGGTTGATCTGGGCAACGATCGCTGCGGGCGACGTGGACAGCCGAGTCTCGTTGTTGCCCATGAGCGTTGGAAAGCGCGGCAGCAGCGTTTGCTGAAGGATCGCGCGGCAGCCGAGACTTTCGCGGGCAAGTTGCCAGCATTGGCGCAGGTTGGCCATGGCAGCTTCCGCGCTGGCGTTCTCGCCGCCGGCAAGGTGTTGCGCGTCAAAGGCAAAGCAGACTAGGTCGGGGTGGAAGCGGTAGAGACCGGAGTTTGTGTCGGAAAGCTCCTGGCGATAGAGGCCGTAGGGACCGACGTAGATGTCGAAGAGGAGACCCCGACGTAAGCCACCGACGCGGATAGAGGGCAGGAGATGACTGAGGGTTGAGGACCCCAGCAGGGCGAGCTTGATGACGGGAAAGGGCGGCTCTGAATTTGCTTGCAGGGCGGCAAGAACGTGGCTCAGGGCTTTGTCGAGCTTGCCTGCACGAAGGAAGTCCATGCGGGTGTTGGCCAGGCTCTGCAGCGTGAGAAACGCTTCGCCGGCCGGCTGTTGCCGCGCGGCATCGAGGAGGCTTGTCCACTCCGGCAGCTCCGGTAGCCAAGCTAGGTCAATGGACATAAACCAGGGGATCTCCGCTGCGCTGGATTCTCGATCATCCCTCAGATCGCAGAGGGTCTGTGGGGGTCTCAAGCCGCCGCCGCCGGGAACTCGCCCCACAGGTGATACGCTCTGAGCATATCAGGTCGTGACTCCTTTGAAGGCGCGCTCGCGACCCGCAAACACCCCGGCGAAACTGAGCGATGAGCCCGCATTGCTGTCCCACGGAGGCCCTTTCCGCATGTACCTGAACTCTGCCGCGCAGAGGGAAGCCGGGCCGCGTTTGGCGGGGTGGGACTGGCTTGGAATGGCAGCCGGCTTCCTGCTTACGCTCACAATTACGGCGGTTAACAGCCGCCACCGCATCTTCTGGGAAGACGAGATGCTGGGCTGGCTGTTGCTTCACGATCCTTCCTGGCACCACATGATTCGTGCGTGGAATCTCGGCGCGGACGGTGGTGGATTTTCGTTCTACATCCTTGGCCGCGGATGGTTTCGCCTCTTCGGTGAATCGCGGCTCGCCTTCCGTATGTTTTCGTCCACCTGCTTCGGCCTGGCGTTCGTTGTGTTGTGGGCTGCACTGCGGCGGTTGTATCCGGCGTGGATCGTCGCGCTGGCGGCATTCAACACGATGTTCTTCAGCCCGCCGCTCACCACGCATTTCCTTGAGGGACGGTTCTACGGGCTGCTGGTGATGAGTACGGCGCTTGTCCTGTGGCTTGCGTTGCGACTCGACGAGACATCTGCCACAACGCCGAAGCATCTGTATGTCGCAGCCTTTCTCGCTCACAGTCTGCTTACGACAAGTCATGTTCTAGGTGTTGTCTTCAGCTTCTTCGTGCTGCTAGCGACGGTGATCCTCGATCGCTTGCGTGGTCGCTTCCGGCTGCGGCTGTATCTGACCGTCGCAGCGTCCTGGCTGCTCTTGATTCCGGAGAGAACTTCCATTGCCGCCGCAGGTCGCGTGGGCAAACCGCATTTCTGGACGCGCCCACCGCACTTCGCGGATATCGTGGGAGCGTACAGCGGTTTCAGTCACGAGATTCTCTTTGTACTTTTCGCGCTGTGCTGCCTGGCTAGCTCTTCCTTGTGGCGCAGCCCTGAAGGCTTTACCGGTGCGCTAGGTCAGGCTTACCGCCGCCGAAGCGCTGCCTATGTTGTAGGGGGATGTCTCCTTCTCGTGCCGTTGGCGTTTCTGGTTGAGGGTCTCTTCGGAACGTGGCTCTTCAGCGATCGTTATTTGCAGCCTGTCGCCCTGGGTCTCGCCTTTGTAAGCGCGGAACTCCTCAGTCTCCTGAGCGAACATTCGCTTCTGGGCTCGACGAGTCTTCGGCGGCCCTGGACGTTGATGTTCGCGCGCGGCATTGGACTGGTTCTGTTCGGAGCATTCCTCCTCGTCTGGGTCTTTCATCACGAAGCCATGATCACGCCTGAGGTGCCAGACTTCACAGAAACACTGACTGCGAAACTGCCGCGCGACCTGCCCGTCGTTGTCGATGATGCATTCACCTTCACGGACCTCATGGGAAGGCAGTCGAACTCCGGCGTGCACTACATGTTTCTGCTGGATTGGCCGTGGGCCATCTCCGATGGCTCTCCTCGCCTGGAAGTCCTGCAGTATCACCTGATGGAGAACTGGAAGCTTGCGGGATACTTCTCCGGCAACATCGAGGACAGCGAGACGTTTCTTCGGGATCACCCGCGCTTTCTGATTCTTGACCAGGCGGTTTTAGGCGCGGATCCGAGCATCACGCCCGAGATCGGCAACCCGCGGCCCGCGCGCCTTGCGGACAATCCAGGGTATGAGTTGCGCAAGGTGTTTACGCTGGACAGGGTCTGGCATGATGGCGTGCGCGACACAGTCTGGCTGGCCTGCCGTGGTGGATGCGGCGCTGCTGCCGATCCAATCCAGGGGCCGGCGACCTGCGTGATCTACCAGGGTCCGGATACCCCTTGTTGCACCGGGGAGCCGTGCATGGCCACCATGCCGGCCGATGTGAAACGCAAAATCAGCTAGGAACTTTCTGCCTAGAGGTAGCGTTGCTGGTGCCACGCCCACGCATCGCGCAGGATCGTGTCGATGTCGGCGCGTTTCGGTGTCCAGCCAAGGGTTTGCTTCGCCTGTTCTGAGCTTGCAACCAGCCTGGCCGGGTCGCCGGGCCGGCGCGGTTTGACCTCCGCCGGGATAGGATGGCCGGTGATGCGACGCGCAGCTTCGATGACCTCTTTGACCGAGAAGCCGGAGCCGTTGCCGAGATTGAAGATGAGCTTGTAATGTTCGTTCAGGGCATTGAAGGCCAGCAGGTGAGCATCGGCAAGATCGGCCACGTGAACGTAGTCGCGAATGCACGATCCATCGGGGGTGGGATAGTCTTCGCCGTAGATGAAGATCTTCTCGCGGCGGCCCAGTGCAACGTCAAGGATCAACGGGATGATGTGCGTTTCAGGCTCGTGGGCCTCGCCTCGGCCGGGGATCGCGCCTGCCACGTTGAAGTAGCGGAGCGAAGCGTAGCGCAGGCCATGGATCCGGTTCAGCCAGGTAAGCATCTGCTCGACGAGCAGCTTGCTTTCGCCATAGGTGTTCGTCGGTTGGAGCGCGGCATTCTCGGGGATGGGCACGAAGGCCGGTTCACCGTAGACCGCGGCGGTGGAACTGAACACCAGCTTCTTCACGCCGGTGTTGTGCATCGCTTCGAGCAGGGCGAGGGTAGAGGCGGTGTTGTTGCGGAAGTAGAGCTCCGGCTTCTGCATGCTTTCGCCGGCTTCGATGAGCGCCGCGAAATGAAGAACGCCTTCGGCGGCGCTCTCGCGCAGCACCTGCTCGACGCGCTCGCGGTCGGCGAGGTCTGCCTGCACAAACGTTGCGCCCTCCGGCACATACTTGCGCTGCGCGTGCACGAGGCTGTCGATGATGGTGACCTCATGACCCTCGGCAAGCAACTGCACGGCAACTGTGCCGCCGACGTATCCCGCGCCTCCTGTTACTACAAGCTTCATGCTTTGTCCTCTTCCAACTCTGTTCGATCTTGCGGCGCTTACGCCTTTGCTATGGCCGCACGAAGTGTCTCCGCAGCCAGCTCCGGCGTAATGTCGCGCTGGGGCGAACCCAGCAGCTCAAATCCAACCATAAACTTCCTTACGGTCGCAGAGCGCAACAAAGGTGGGTAAAAATGCGCGTGCAGGCACCATTCCGGATATTGCTCGCCATCGGCAGGGGCAGGATGAAAGCCCATCGAGTACGGAAACGGCGTATCGAAAACGCGATTGTAGCCTTTCGTGACCGTGCTGATAATGTCCGCCAAGCCTGCCCGTTGCGCAGGGCTTTGCGCCGCCATGGTGGAGACCGCCTCGCGCGGCAGAAGCATGATTTCAAAGGGCCATATCGCCCAGAAGGGGACAAGGGCCACCCACGCGTCGTTCTGGGCAACGATGCGCTGATCCTGCTGAAGCTCCAGGGTCAGGTAGGACGGCAGCAGCGCGTGGCCGGACTCGCGAAAGTAGGTTTGCTGCGAGATCAGCTCCAGCATGGGCTCATCGGGGATGTGCTCGGTTGCCCAGATCTGCCCGTGCGGATGCGGGTTGCTGGCGCCCATCATGGCGCCACGATTCTCAAAGATCTGCACGTAACGAATCTCTTGGCGCGCGCCGAATTCGGCCTCCTGATCGGCCCACAGACCGACAACGCGCTCAATGGCGGGAATGTCCATCGTCGCGAGCGTGAGGTCGTGGCGTGGGTCGAAGCAGAGGACCCTGCAGATGCCGCGTTCAGTTTGCGCCCTGAGCAGACCTGTGCCGCCCACGTCCATGTGGGCTTCGGCTACGTCGCTCTTCAGCGCGGCAAAGTCATTGTCGAAGACGTACGTGCCGGTGTACGCGGGCGTGTGTTGCCCGCCGGCCCGCTCGTTGCCGGGGCAGAGATAGCAGGTGGGATCGTAGCGTAGCGGAGGAGGCCCGGCTGGCGTCTCCGTTTGGCCCTGCCACGGACGCTGCGTGCGGTGCGGCGAGACAACAACCCATGAGCCGCGCAAAGGATTCCAGCGCCGGTGGGGCGCCTCGCGAAAGACCTGTTCCAGTTCCGCCATCTACCCTCCTTGGGCAGCCTGCTGCGCCCGGCGGAGCGCGCCATCCACGGGCTCACACACAAAGACCTCGGCATCGATCCGGTAGCGGGACAGATAGGCTGCACTTAGCTTGTCGGTGAACTGCTCAACATCCGCCTTGCGCACAAGATTGACAGTGCAGCCGCCGAAGCCGCCACCGGTAAGACGGGCTCCGAAGCAGCCCTTGAGTCCCGCTGCGGTGTCTACGAGAAAGTCAACCTCGTCTACCGAGCAGGCAAAATCATCGCGCTCGCTGGCATGCGCAACCAGCATCAGCTCACCGGCTTTGCCGGCATCCCCGGCTTCGAGCGCCTCGCGCATCAGCCGGACACGCGCGTTCTCCGTGATGATGTGGCGGCAGCGCTTGTAAGCTTCCACGGAGATGCCCGCGCGCACATCCTCCAGGTCGCTCTCGGACGCATCGCCAAGATCCCTGATCTCCGGATGCGCTTTGATCACGGCCGCCTGGCCTTCTTCAACCTGTTGACGCCGCTTGCCATACTCCCCACCGCCGATCGAGTGCTTCACCATGGAGTTGCAGACCACGATGGCGGTGTCCGCAATCTCCCCGCGATTCATCGGCACCGTTTCATGCTTGAGCGTGCGTGTGTTGAGCAGAAGGGCGCTTCCCTTCTCCCCGAGCACAATCACGGTCTGATCCATGATCCCGGAAGGCGCGCCCACAAAGTGGTTCTCTGCCCGCTGGCAGAGCAGCGCGATCTCCTCGGGCGGCATACTCGCACCCATGTGGGCGAGCAGAGCGAACGCGGTCGCTACTTCTACGCTGGCAGAGGAGCTCAAGCCGCTGCCAAGGGGAACATCGCCGCGCAGGTTCAGCGTGAAAGGCTGAGGCTGGAGACCTTTGGCCTCCATTTCGCGCAGCACGCCGACGGGGTAGTCGCTCCAGTCTCCAGAACGCCCACGGCGATCTTCGGGGCTCTCTGTGTGCTCCCCGGTAAATCGTTCGCTGCGAAAGCGGTAGACCCCGTCGGTGCTGGGGGCGATGCGCGCCTCCGTATAGAAAGGGATCGCCATGGGAAGCACCAGACCGCCGGTGTAGTCGGTATGCTCGCCGATCAGGTTCACTCGCGCAGGGGCCGTTGCTGTGTGGTGTTGTCCCTCGGTCATCCTGTCTCCGCTTCGAGGCCGAAGCTTCGTTCGTTGTATGCTGGCGCTCCTACATTAACCCAATTCCGAGCGGGAGTGTAAACGCTTTCAACAGGATGACCCTGGCCAGGGCTCAAGGTCACGCTCGCAGGCTACGCATGTAGTCGGCATCAACACGAAGAGCCTGAAACGGTGGCATGTCAAAGGCCTCCTGCTCGACGAAGGCATGGCGGATGTGGCCGCGTTCGGCAGCTTCGAAGATCTTGTGGAAGTTGACGGTTCCCTGCCCCAACTCCGCGGCCGGCGGCGGTGCGACAACCGTTGCGGGTGTCGAGGTGGCTTTGAAGTCCTTGATGTGGAGCATGGAGATCCGGTTGGGGTACTTGTGCAGGTAAGCCACGGGATCGCCGCCACCCACGGTCACCCAGCCGCAGTCCATCTCGAAGGTCACGAGGGCTGGATCGGTGAGCCGGATCATCTCGTCGAAGGGAATCACGCCGTCCTTCGCCGCAAACTCCATGGTGTGGTTATGGTAGCCGAACTGCATGCCGGCGGCCTTCACCTTGGCGCCCCACTGGTTGAAGCGTTCTGCGTTCCAGCGGTAGTCCTCCATGGTGAAGCTTTCGACCTGGGTGCGGAAGGAACTGCCCTGCAGGCGCGACGGGTCCTTGATGCCGGGGAAGGAGCAGATGATGTATTGCAGACCGAGCGCTTTGCAGAACGCCACGGTTTCGTCAAAGCTCTTACCGAGATCGTTGGCCGAGTAGTGGGCACTCACGAGCGACAGGCCGGCGGCGCTCATGGCGGTCTTAACTTCCTCCGGGGAGTGGCCGTAGAACCCTGCCGCCTCGACCTCTTTGTAGCCGATCGCGGAGATCTGCTTCAGGGTCCCGAGGTAGTCTTTCCCGAGCTGCTCGCGAACGGAGTACAACTGCAGGCCAAGGGGAAGACCGAGCGGCTCTGCCGAGGCTCTGCGGCCGTTCAAGGCGAGAAGACCGGAAGCCGCTGCTGCTGTACCCAAACCCATGAACCGCCTTCGATTGATCTTGTCGAACGTCATCGCTGTCTCCTCTTAACTTCGTTTCTTTGATCTAAACCCACCATGGATCGACGGGCGGTTCCTGCAGTACGACGTGTGAAAGCATGGCCACGGCCGCGGAAAGACCCTCATGAATGGAAGCGAGGGCGTCCTCATGTTCGATACTTAGAACGCCGTTGTACCCTGCCAGCCGCAAAGCGCTGACAATGATCTTCCAGGCTAGTTCGTCGTGTCCCCAGCCGACGCTGCGAAAGAGCCAGGAGCGCTCGGCCATCTGCGCATAGCTCTTGGTGTCGAGGACGCCGTTGCGGGCGCGGTTCTCCGGATTGATGGCAACATCCTTTGCGTGAAAATGAAAAATGGCGTCGCCCAGCGTGCGGATCGCTACGGGGATGTCGACGCCCTGCCACCACATATGGCTCGGGTCGAAGTTGATGCCGATGGCGTCACCGGCTTCGGCGCGCAGGCGCAGCATGGTCTCAGCGTTGTAAACGCAGAAGCCGGGGTGTGCTTCGAGCGCAACGCGGACGCCTGCATCCCTCGCCACGGTGTTGAGTGTGCGCCAGTAAGGCACGAGGCGCTCAGTCCATTGCCAGGCAAGGGCTTCGGCGTACTCGGGCGGCCATGCGGTGGTGATCCAGTTAGGTGTCGTGTCGTTCGGGCCGCCGCCTGGACAGCCTGAGAAGGTGACGACCGTCCGGACGCCAAGCTTCTCAGCGAGCGCGATGGTCTTGCGAAGTTGCGTGTCGTCGCGTTTGGCGGTCTCCGCCTGTGGATGAACCGGGTTGTTGTGGCAGCTTAGGGCGCTGATGTTGAGGCCCGCGTCACGGATGCTTCCAAGGAACGTAGCGCGGCTGTCGGCATTGGCGAGCAGATCGTCAACGTCCACATGCGCCGACCCAGGCCAGCCGCCCGTGCCCAGTTCGAGGCTCTGAATGGCCGGATACTTCTTGAGCTCGACCAGGAGCGCACGGAGATCGAGGCTTTGGAATACCGGGGTAAAAAGGCCAATCTGCATCGTTACTGCGCTCCAAGCCGCTGCTTACAGCGGCGCCTCTACTGCGAATTGCTCGGTCTGAACCGGGGTGAGCGTTGCGTCTTCGCGGTCGCGGAACAGCAACGCGAAGAGGAGAAGAGCGAAGACAGAGGCTCCGGCAGCGATCAGCCAGATCGGTGTCCATTCGTGCCCGGGAGCACCGTTCGCTGCGGGCATGGTGTAGTGCTGGACGACCGCGCCGGACGCCCACGAGCCGACAAACATGCCCACGCCGTAGGTGATGAAGGTGATGAGTCCCTGGGCTGCCGCGCGCAGGGCGACGGACGTTTTGCGATCAATATAGATCTGGCCGGTGACAAAGAAGAAGTCATAGCAGATGCCATGGAGCAGGATGCCGAGCCAGAGCATCGGCATGCGGCTGCCGACGCCGCCGAACGCGAAAAGCGCATAGCGGAGCACCCACGCGGACATGCCGGCGATCAGCATGCCCTTAACGCCGAGGCGGCGAAAGAACCACGGTATGAGCAGCATGCAGCCAAGCTCAGAAAACTGCCCGCCGGTCATCTTGCCCGCGGCGTTGCGCACACCGGCTTCATTCAGGAAGAGGTTGGTGAAGGCGTAGTAGAACTGCAGCGGGATGCAGATAAGAAAAGACGCAAAGGCGAAGATGGCAACCGGGCGCTCGCGCAGGATGCCGATTGCTTCTGTCGGGAAAAGCCCTCCGAAGCCTGTGCTGGTGGAGATCCGTGCGAGTGGTGGTGTTGAGGGCAGCGTCAGGCAGTAGATCGCGAGGACGACCGAGACTCCTGCAGCAATCTGAAGGGGGTGCGCCGTGCTCTCAAGCCCGAGCGAACCGACGAGCAGGCCGGCCACAATCCAGCCCGCGGTGCCCAGAACGCGGATCGGGCCGAACTCCACCTTCGGGTCGCGCATCTGGCGGAAAGCCAGTGAATTGGTCAGCGCCAGGGTGGGCATGTACATGAGCGCATAGAGCAGCAGCAGGACGTAGATGCCCCCGAAACTGCTTTGCCGCGAAGCCAGCAGGAGCAGGACCGCGCCGATGCCATGAAGTGCGACGAGAACGTAGCGGGTGTCGAAGAATTTATCGGCGACAAGACCGACGAAAAAGGGCGCGACCATGGCGCCGACGGCCGTGGTGCCTGCGGCCAGGCCA
>CBDAPS010000017.1:0-113738 GCA_965198545.1 Granulicella sp.
GAGGTCGGTGCATGAAGAGTTTTCGTTGTCTTTTGGGGCTATTCATTTTCGCTTTGTTGGTTCCAGTGCTGTCGGCGCAGTCACTCAACACTTCGCAGATTTCCGGCGTCGTGCAGGACGCTACAGGAGCGGTCATCCCTAACGCCAAGGTGACGTTGACGCAGGTGGCCACCGGTAGCGTGCGTGTTGTCACCACCAACGATTCGGGTGAATACCTGGCCCCGGACCTCGCACTGGGACCCTACACAATCTCGGTGGCTGCTCCCGGGTTCAAGGGCTACTTGGAGAAGGGCATCACGCTGGAAGTGGGCAGCAACCCGCAGATCAACCCGAAGCTTACGGCCGGCGACGTCAACCAGGAAGTGACGGTAGAAGTGAATACGACCGTGGCCGTCGAGACGGAAAGCAACGGCGTGGGTACGGTGATCAACCAGCAGCAGGTAGTGGAGCTGCCGCTGAATGGCCGCGATCCGACCCAGCTCATTGCGCTGGCCGGAGCGACGACAGTCGCGCCCGCGGGCGATCTGAACTCGAACAAGAACTTCCCGACAGTCACGCTGTCGGTGGCGGGTGGTTTGCCTAACGGCATCGCGTACGTGCTGGACGGCGGCACCTACAACGACGTTTTCAATAACCTGAATCTGCCGATTCCGTTTCCTGACGCGCTGCAGGAGTTCAAGTCGGAGACGAGTTCGCTGCCTGCGCAGTATGGCAACCACGCCTCGGCCGCCATCAACGCCATCACCAAGAGCGGCGGCAACCAGTTCCATGGCGATCTGTTTGAGTTCGTCCGCAATTACATGTTCAATGCGGCAAATTACTTCGGGTATAACACCACTGCCGGCCAGCCGACTTCCTTCCAGAAAGTCCGCGACAACCTGAAGCGGAACCAGTTTGGCGGCGTGTTGGGTGGTCCCATCAAAAGGGACAAGCTGTTCTTCTTTGGTGGTCTTCAGTGGACCATCATCCGTGCGCAGGGGACACCCACGCTGACTCACGTGCCGACGCAGTCGATGCTAAACGGCAACTTCGCGCCTTCCATCAACTACTCCGGCTCCAACGGATTGAACTGCTACAACAAGACACCAGGCACTTTAGGTTACACAACGGTGAATGGGGTCATGGTACCCGTCACCCTCGCCACGGCAAAAGCGAGCCCGTACGCGGCGAACAACACCATCAATCCCGCGGCCTACAACCAGCAGGCGCTGAACGTCGTCAAGGCCGGTCTTCCGGTAACCAACGACGATGTCAACAATCCCTGCGGCAACCACTTCTATACGCTTTCGCAGAATTCCACGGCTCAGGCAGCCATCGGGCGAGTCGATTGGAACGTCAGCCCGCAACAGGTAGTGTTTGCGCGTTACAACATCGCCAGGTTCAACTCGCCCGTTACCGAGACGGGCACCGACCTGACCTCTATCAACCAGGTTGGTCAGTTCAACCAGGATCAGTCTGTGGTGATTGGCGACACGTACACCATCACGCCTCACATCATTAACTCTGCCCGCTTGACTGGAAATCGGACCCTCGGTCTGCGCTCCCTGCTGTCTTTCTTCGACCCCAGCACCCTGGGGATCTCGGATTACGTGTCGCCCAACCTCAAGGGTTTTATGGGCATCACGATCACCAACGGTTTCTCTCTCGGGCAGGGAGGCAATAATCCCGGCTACTTCAACTCCACGCAATATCAGGTCGTGGACGACGTAAACGTCATTCGTGGCAATCACCAGATTACGTTTGGCGGCAACTACCTGTTCGCCTACATGAACACGGTGAACAACCGGCCAACAAACGGCGCGTTTACCTTCGCCGGATCCAACTATGGAGCAAGCCTTGTTGGCTACGCAGACTTCCTCGTCGGCAGCGTCTCAGCTTTTTCGCAGGGAAATGCAGATTACGAGAACGATGTCTACCACTATGTGGGTGCCTACGCGCAGGATAGCTGGAAGGAAAGCAAGAATATAACGCTGAACTACGGCTTGCGTTGGGAGCCCTACATTCCGTTCTGGAACCGTAACAGCCACGCAGAAAACTTTTCAGTGGCGCGCTTCACTGCGGGCACCAAGAGCGCCATCTACCCGAACGCGCCGGCAGGCTTGATCTTTCCAGGCGACGCGGGCTATCCCGGTCGTTCTTATAACGCCGGCCACATGAATGACTTTGCCCCTCGCGTCGGCGTGGTGTGGACTCCTGGCAACAGTGGCAAGACTTCCATCCGTGCTGGCTACGGTTTGTTCTATGACACGCCGCAGATGTTCTTCGATACCCGCTACTCAAATGCTCCGCCGTTCGGGCAGACGGTGTCGCTCTCGGGAAACATCAACTTCACAAATCCCTGGGCGTCTTATGCCGGGGACATACAAAATCCGAAAGGCACGGATCCATTTCCAAATCTCACGAACCTGAGTCCTGCCACCCCCTTTGTCAGCGGCGGCACCTACGTCAACACGCCGCTGAACTACAAGCCGGAATACCTGCAGCAATACAACCTGAGCATCCAGCACCAGATGGGCGACTGGCTGTTCTCTACCTCCTACCTGGGGAACAAGACGACGCATCTGGTTACCGCCTATGAGGCGAATCCGGGCGTCTACATCCCCGGAACTTCGACTGGCCCAGTTGCGGGGTCCTGCGGCTTTCTGGGAACGGCTTCCCCGGCGGCAGGCACCCTGTGCTCTACCACCGGCAACACGCAGGCGCGTCGCTACCTGAACTCGATCAACCCCGGGCAGGGAGCGTACTACGCAACGATCGGCACGCTCGATGATGGCGGTATCGCCAACTACAACGGCCTGCTGACTTCCGTGCAGCGCCGCACGCGGAGCACCAGCCTCATCGCGAACTACACGTATGAGCACTGCCTGAGTGAGGCGGAAACCACAGAGCTGACGGGTCCCTCTTATGTGATCCCCGGCAACCGCCACGCCAGCTACTCCAACTGTGATTCGGACCGGCGTCACGTTGCGAACGTATCGCTGGTCTATAACCTGCCAAGACTGCATGGGCGCTTCAAGGACTTAGTGCTGGGTGGATGGGGTGTTTCGACCATCTTTACGGCGCGCTCGGGTGGCTACTTCACAGATACTACTGGCGTGGACAACTCCCTGAGCGGCATCAGCAATCAGATCGGCACGACCATCGGCAATCCGTACGGCACACGGGTGAGAACCGCTGCCGGTTACGGGTACCTGAATCCTGCGGCTTTTGCCTCGAACTACACGGCGTTGACCGGTGTGTTCAATACGGCTGCGCCGCTCACGATCCACGGGTCGGCTTCCTATCAGCTTGACGCGGCGCTGCTGCGTGACTTCCACGTCACGGAACGGCAGACGGTGCAGTTCCGCTGGGAGGTGTTCAATGTTCCGAACGAAGCGAACTTCACCACATTCGGCTCTACCGCGTTGAATGCCGGAACGTTCGGCGTGTACACCGCGGCGGCTGACCCACGCATCATGCAGTTCGCGCTGAAGTACATCTTCTAGCGTCGGGCAAGTGGAAAGAAGGGCCGCACATTGTGCGGCCCTTTTCTCTTGTGGCTGCGGAATACGACGAAGCGGCAAAAGAAAGAGTCCGGTCGAGCCAGATGGCTCAACCGGGCTCTTTCTTCCGGTTCTCAGTATGTTTGCGTGTTGTAGAAGTCGCCAAAGAGCTCCGCATCGGAGGGGCGATCTTCCGGGATAGGCCGGCTGACCCACGTGGTCTGCATGTAGTGCTTCAGAGACACATTCTCGTTGGTGATGTTGCCGCCCCAGATGCCGCAGCCCATGCTGGAGGTCATCGGCATGCCGTTGGTGAAAGAGCCGGAGTTGGCTTTCGATTGTGGCTGACGAACCATCATGCGGCTCACTGGCGCCAGGCGCGCAAGCTGGTCGATGTGGTCGTCGTTGAAGGAGTAAATACCGCACGAGTGCCCGCGGCCTCCTACCTTGTAGATCTCAGTGACCATCTTCAATGCGTTCTCCCACCCGCTCCATTGGAAGATCGAAAGCACTGGGGAAAGCTTCTCGCTGGAGAAGGGGTAGTCCTTGCCGATGCCGGTTTCCGGCACAATCAGGAAACGCTTACCGGCAGGAATGGAGAACCCGGCAAGCTCGGCGATCTTCGATGCCGGGCGCGCGATGGTTGGGCTGGTGCGATGCCGCTCTTCGTCCCACATCACGGCCTGCAGCTTGACCTTCTCTTCCGGCGAAACAAGGTATCCGCCCTCTTCCTGCAACTTCTCCAGGAAGGCGTCGTAGATGGACGCTTCCACCAGCAGGTTTCCGTCGGAGGAGCAACCGGAGCCGTTGTCCGATACCTTGCTGATGCGAGTGTTGCGGGCGGCGTCGGCCACGTCAGCGGTCTCGTCGATGACCATGGTGGCGTTACCCGCCCCCACGCCATAGGCCGGCTTGCCGGAGCTGTACGCTGCCTTCACCATGGCGGGGCCGCCGGTGGCGTTTACAACGTCGCAGATGGACATGAGCTCGTGGGCGACCGGGATACTGGGCCGCTCAACAACCTGGAATACATCTTCCGGCACACCTTCGCGGCGAAGAACTTCGCGCATGATGTTCACGGTCTCTATGGTCGTTTGCTTGCTGGCCGGGTGTGGCGAGAAGATCACGACGTTCTTGGCCTTGACGGCAAAGATCCCAACGCCTACTTCCGTTAGCGCGGCATTGGTGACAGGCACCAGGGAGGCGATCACGCCAACCGGCTTGGCATACTTCACCAGGCCCTTCGCCTTATCCTCCTCGATGATCCCCATGCTCTTCTCGCGCAGCACATCGCGGAGAATCCCGTTGATCTTCATGCGCTTGCCGGGCCGCGTTTCCGGGTCGCCCAAGCCGCTTTCCTCGATGCTCTTCATCGCGAGCCGCGTAAACGTCTTCTCGTTGCCCAGCGCCCAGCCGATGGCCTGGCAAAGCCGGTCGACGCGCTGCTGGTCGTAGTCGGCAATCGCATCGAGGGCGACGCGCGCACGCTGCAGCATCTCCTGCAACTCTTGTTTCTGTTCTTCTGTAATTGGCTTTGGCATTTGCTGTCTGGGACCTTTCCGGAATTCAGGCAGGCCTGCGATACGTCGCGGCTCGCTCCCAGCCAGGTAGGGGAGGACCGGAGCAGGGTACAAGAATTCCGGATAAGGCTAGCACCGGAAGCACGTCGAATAGGCGGTCTAACCGTGACGATACGGTTCGCATATTGTCGCTCGATTCCCGCGAATGGTAGTGTTGGTGCGATTTATGGCAGACCTCCTTCGCTCCTCCCAAACCGTCGATGTTGGGTCCATGAAAGTCCTGGCCGGCGACGAGCCCGCGCTCCCCGAATTTTCAGTTTCTGACGCTGCGGCCCCATCGATGCAGGCATCGCTGGAGAAGGAGAAAGCCCACGCACCAGCCGCGCTTGCCTGGTCCATCTGGGCAATCGCCGCGCTCTTCTACCTGATGAGCTTCTACCAGCGCGTTTCGCCGGCGGTGATGACCGACGAACTGATGCGTGCGTTCAGCATCGGCGCGGGTAGCCTGGGGAATCTCTCCGCGTTTTACTTCTATTTCTACGTGGCAATGCAAATCCCCACGGGCGTCCTGATCGACGGCCTCGGAGCGCGCAAGCTGCTCATCGGCGGGTCGCTCGTAGCGGCTGCCGGGGCATTTCTGTTCGGTTCCACGCACAGCTTCGCGCTGGCCTGCGTAGGCCGCGCCATCATTGGAGGCTCGTCGGCCGTGGGCTGGGTCGTCCTCCTGAAGCTCACGACCCACTGGTTTCCGGCCCGCAAGTTTGCCATGTTGTCCGGCCTCGGGCTGTTGTTCGGCAATCTGGGAGCCCTCACCGCGCAGGTCCCGCTGCGCATCGCGATTCAACACCTGGGCTGGAGAGCCGTCGTTTCTATCTCCGCGTGCGCCATCCTGCTCACGGGCCTGCTGGCACTGCTCTTCGTGCGCAACGATCCGGGAGACCGCGGACTCCACAGCCACGCGCCCGCGGGTGTGCAGCGCGCCCACATGAGCACATGGGACTTGTTGAAGGGTTTCAAGAGCATCTTCGGCTTTCGCAACACCTGGCTGATTTTCCTGGCGCAGGGCGGCATCGTGGGATCGATCCTGACATTCACGGGCCTGTGGGGCACGCCGTATCTCCGCGCGCGCTATGGGTTGCAGCCAACGCAGGCCGCGTTCGTTTGCTCCATCATGATCGCCTGCTGGGCTATCTCAAGCCCCATTTGTGGCGCGATGTCCGATCGCATTGGCCGCAGAAAGCCGATCTACGTGGGTGGCTGCGTGGTCGCGGCTCTCGGTTGGTCTTCGTTGTTCTTCCTCGGCAGCCTGCCGCTGGCCGGATTCATCGCCATTGCGGCAATCACGTGCGCGGCCAGCGGTGCTGTCGTCATCGGCTTTGCCTTCGGCAAGGAGTCTGTCCCGGTTCAGTTTCTCGGGACGATCTCCGGCACCATCAACATCGGCAATATGATCGGCCCCACGCTTTTGCAGCCGGCGGTTGGGCGGGTGCTGGACCGGCACTGGACAGGCCAGGTCGCGCGCGGCGTTCACGTATACGGTGTGCCCGCCTACCAGAAAGGGTTTCTGCTGATGATCGGCTGGCTTACGCTCTCCGCCATTTTGCTCAGTCTTACCCGCGAAACGCATTGCAAGCAAGCCGCCTAGCTGCCATTCATTCCCATGAGGCCAGAGACGATGGCCGTCTTGTAAGATAGCGCGGTGCCACTGAAGTCCCGAACGTCCAGCCCTCAGACAGAGCGCGATGCAGCCGTACGCCGCGTCCTCGCCAACATCGTGCAAAGCAAGACCTTCCGCCAGGTAGATCGCCTGCAGCGGTTCCTTACCTACATTGTTGAAGAGACCCTAGGTGGCCGGGGCGATCAGCTCAAGGAGTACCCGGTAGGGGTCGACGTCTTCGGTAAGGAGTCCAGCTTCGACCCCCGCATGGACCCGATCGTCCGCGTGCAGGCCCGGCGGCTGCGCATGCGGCTGGTCACCTACTACGCGGAAGAAGGCCAGGACGATCCTGTCGTTATCGAGTTGCCGAAAGGTGGCTACACTCCCACATTTCGATCAATGGAACCAACTTCCGCGCCCAAGGCTGTGGTGTCCGCTGCGCTGGTCAGCCGGAACTCCGTCGCTGTATTTCCATTTGACGACGACTCGCCCTGCCATGACACTCGCTACTTCTGCCATGGCATCGCCCAGGAGATCACACAGGCACTGTCCAGGGTTCCGGGTCTGCTGGTAAAAAGCGCGTCTCTGCCGGACGCAAGGCAGGCGTCGGCGATGATCGTGGAAGGCAGCGTGCGCAAGAACCGCGATGTGCTGCGCATCACCGTCCACATTACGGATACGTTGCGCGGCTCCTACGTTTGGACGGAGTCGATGGACCGGCAACTGGGCAACGACTTCGCGGTGCAGGAAGAAGTTGCCGCGCGCGTTGTTGAGGTTCTCAGCAGCGAACTCGTTGAGCGTTCCGCGGGAACTGCGGGCAAGGCGTTGGGCACCAACAACCTGGCTGCGCATAATCTGTTCCTGCAGGGCCGGTATCACCTTGATCAGCGCACGGAGCCCGGCCTGCTCAAGGCGCTGGACTTCTTCCAGCGGGCGACCGAGGAAGATCCCCGCATGGCCGCTGCCTATGCAGGACTGGCGGATACCTATAATCTGCTGGGCCATTACGGTGTGTTCGCCCCTGCTGAAGTCTGGACCAAGGCGGCCTCGAATGCGACGCAGGCCGTGCTTGCCGATGACGAATCCTGCGAAGCGCACACATCGCTCGCGCACGTGAAATCAACGCAGGACTGGGAATGGGTAGCCGCGGAGCGTGAGTTCCGAAGGGCCATCAGCCTGAACCCGCATTATCCCACCGCTCATCTCTGGTACGGCGTCACCTGTCTGGCGCCGTGCGGAAGACTGGATGAGGCATTGGCTGAGGTCAAGCTGGCGCAGGCGCTTGATCCGGTGTCGTCGATCATCTCCCGTAATATCGCGTTGATCCACTACTATCAGCGCAATCTGGATCTCGCACTGGATCAGAGCGATCACACCATTGAACAGAACCCACACTTTTCCGTTGCCTACTGGACGCTGGGTCTCGTCCAGGAACAACGAGGAGAGTTGGAAGAAGCGGTGGCGGCCTTTAAGCGCGCCATCGAACTGTCCCCTCCAAGTCCAAGGATTCTGGGTGCGCTCGGAGGCGTTCTGGCAAAGGACGGCAGGCGCGATGAGGCTTCCAAAATCCTGCGGCAATTGGAAGAACTCTCGGCGACCCGCTACATCTCACCGTTCGAACCCGCGTTGATCAACTTCAACATGGGGAGAAAGGAAGAAGGCTTCGAGTTGCTGACCAAAGCCTTCGCGGACCGCTGCTTTGAGCTCATCACCATCAGTCTTGACCCGCGTTTCGATGGCATCCGGAACGATCCCCGGTACCAGTCACTGGTTCGCAAGCTGCAACTCCCTTAGCGAGTCTCAGGAGCGGCCGGCGCGCCTGGGAAGGGCTTCGTCGTGATATCTGCGTCCTCTAGCTTCAGTGCCCACTTGATGGCTTCCAGGTACATCTGCTCCACCGCGCGATCATCCCACGTGCTGGGGTCGTGCCCCAGCGCGGAGTAGTACACGCGGCCTTTGCCATAGGTCTTCGCCCAGGCAAGCGGAAAGTCCTGATCTTTGTGGTGGACCGCAGGGATGTTGAGATCGAGCTTGGAAACATCCAGCCGCAGAATGACGTGGGAATCGGCGCGGGAAAAGTCCTTGATCTGGTAGTACTCGTCGATGTGCGGGAAGCTCACAGGTAGAGACGCCATGCCGGGAAAGCTTTGGTCCTGCACGATAACGGGAGCCTGGATGATGCCCCATGGATGCTCGTCGAAGCGGCCCCCCAGCATTTTGCCGAACTCGGGCCAGGAGAAGAACGTCGTCGCCGCCGCATGGGCCGCCACAAAGCCCTTGCCGTCGTCATGTACGAAGGAGAGCAGATCGGCGCGCTGCTGCGCCGACAGGTCGATCTCGCGAACGCCGAAGCAGAAGATCGCGTCGAAGTCATTGAGGTTCTTTGCATAGAGCGAAGGCGTTCCGTCCTTCGTCAGGATCTTGCCCTTGGTGATGAGCTGCGAGTCGGTGCGGATCACCGTGTCGTAAAGGCCCGTCTCATAGCCCAAACGCTCAATGGTGGCCAGCGCGTGGGAAACCGAATCGTGCTGGTATCCATTGCTTACGTCTGCCCACGCCAGGACTCGCTTGCGGTGCGGCACGGCGTTGTTGTGGTAGCTGTAGTCACCAACGCTGGCTGCGTTCAAACCCGGGCCAAGACGACGGCCCGCATCCATGCCGAGGTCGGCAGTGCCCTGGACCGGCGCGCTGCCCGGCGCAGAGGTTTGAGCGCGGAGCATGGGACCGAAGAGGCAGATCGAAGCAAGGACCAGCAGGCAAATCTTCTTCATCGTTCACTTCCCGGTGCGCGGCTCATGCTCTTAGAACAACGAGCGTCGCGAAGGTGCATGGCTTTGCAGCTAACCAGCGTAGCGGCTTCCGGCGCTCATCGTCTCGGCAGCTCCGTGTGGAACAGTAGCGATACCGTTCAGTCAGCGCATGCAATGTACAAGCCATTTTGCTTTGCGCTATAACGAAGTCGCCTGAAAGTAACGTCTGTTTGGGCCTGCCAACGAGCGGGCCGCCAGGGGAGAGTTCGTTGAAGAAGATTGCATGGCTTCTGTTGATTGCGGCTGCGCCGGTTGGGAGCGCGCTCGCTCAGAATGACTGGCCCACGTTCGGCCATGATCCGGGCGGAGAGCGTTTTTCTCCGCTGAAGCAGATCACGCCGGCCAATGCTCCTGACTTGAAGGTGGCCTGGGTGTATCACATGAAGCCGGCGAACGCTCCGGACATCATGCCCAGCGATCGCGGTCCGGGCGGTCCACCTCCGGGCGCTCGCGGTGCGCGTTCCGCGAGGCCGGGGCAGCTTGCGCCCTCACCAGACGGCCAGAACACCAACAAGCCGAACGGCGCGCAAAGCACGAATCCCGCTGTGCCGTCGACAAGCACGCCGCCCGATAACGCGGCGGCGCAGGCTGCTGCCGAAGGCATGCGTCCAGCGCGCCGCCCCAGCCGCTATCTTGCCACCGAGGTCACGCCGATCGTGGCCGGTGGGCTGATGTATGTGTCCACGCCGTACTCGCGCGTAGTCGCGCTCGACCCCGCAAGCGGCAAGGAAGTATGGACCTACGCCACTCCAACTGGTTCCGGCGTACCATCGCTGCGCGGCGTTGAGTACTGGCCGGGGGATGGCAGCCACGCAGCCGAGATACTGTTTGGCACGCGCGATGGGTTGCTGATCGCTCTGGACGCCAAGTCAGGCACGCCGGTGAGCACGTTCGGTAAGGAAGGCGTGCTGGACATGCGCACTCCGGAAGTGATGAACGGCTCCACCCGCGGATTGGGCATGACCTCGCCTCCCATCGTGTACAAGAACCTCGTCATCACGGGGTCAGCCGTTCCGGAGTCGCCTTCGCAAGGCCCCGCCGGTGACGTGCGCGCGTGGGATGTGGTGACCGGCAAGCTGATGTGGACGTTCCACTCCGTGCCTCGGCCCGGTGAAGCGGGGCATGAGACCTGGCATGGAGACGACTGGGTGAAGCGCACTGGCACCAACGTCTGGGGATTCCTGACGGTGGATGCCGCGCGCGGCATCGTCTACATGCCGTTTGGCACGCCGGCCTACGACCGCTTCGGTGCGGACCGTCCGGGCAATGGCCTCTTTGGTACAGCGCTGGTTGCCGCCGATGCAAACACGGGCAAACTTCTCTGGTATTTCCAGGTCGTTCATCATGATGAGTGGGACTTCGACCTGGAAGCTCCGCCGATCCTGATGGACATCAACAAGGGCGGCAGGAAAATTCCCGCTGTCGCTATCGTGTCCAAGAGCAGTCTCGTGTTCTTCCTGGACCGCGTGACAGGCAAGCCGATCTTCCCGGTGGAAGAGCGGACCGTCCCGAAGAGCGACGTTCCGGGCGAGCAGATGTCTCCCACGCAGCCCTTCCCAACTGTGACGCCACCGGTGTCCCGTACCAACTTCACCATGGCGGATATCGCGACGGTGACGCCGGAGCATGAAGCCTTCTGCCGGGCTTTGGTGAAGGACAACGACTTGCAGATCGGACCCGTGTTTACACCGTTGCCGAAGGAGAAGACGCTGATCAGTTTTCCCAGCGCGATTGGCGGCGTGAATTGGGGAGGCGCGTCCTTGAATCCGGAGCTTGGGTTGATGTACGTGAACAGTCAGGATCTCGGGCAGTTGGAAGGGCTGTATCCCTCTGAAGACGGTCCCTATCCGTATCGGATGAGCGGTTCGGTTACTGGACGGTTCTGGAATGAAGAGCAGCGATTGCCTTGCCAGCAGCCGCCCTGGGGCGATCTGTTTGCGGTGAATATCAACACCGGAAAAATCGCCTGGCGCGTGAACCTGGGTGTCACCGATGCGCTGCCCGCGGACAAGCAGAACACTGGCCGCCCCAACATCGGCGGCAGCATCGCCACCGCGGGAGGGTTGGTCTTTATCGGGGCAACGGACGACCAACGTTTCCGGGCCTTCGACGCGAAGACAGGGAAGGAAGTGTGGGCTTACAAGCTGGGCGCCGCCGCACACGCTGTGCCTTCTACGTACCTAGGCGCCGATGGCAGGCAGTACGTGGTCATCGCCTCCGCGGGCGGTACGTTCCTGAACGATCCGATTACAGACGACAGCATCACAGCGTTTGCGGTAAGCAAGTAGCAGAGCGAACCTTCAGGGATCGTTAGGAAAGCGGGGCCAGGAATGCGAGTGTTACGTACTGCGGGAGTGAAGGTTTCTATATCAGCTATCACGCTGCTCTTTGCTTCCTTTGAAGTCGCGAATGCGAGAGTGCGGACGAGTGGAGGATCGGCCGCGGTAGCCGCCATCCAGACCCTTCCGCGCTTCGACGCATTGATAACTGCGTTACAGACACCCGCTGCTCCGCCCCGCCCTGCGAAGACGAGCGCGGTTGCCCTGCCTCCTGGTGAGGGATTGGAAACCGTGAAGAAGCTGTGTTCGATGTGTCATGGAACAGACACGTTCGCACGACAACGCCACACCAGGGACAAGTGGAACCAGATCATCGACAACATGGTGTCCAAGGGAATGGAAGCTTCCGACGATGATCTGGAAAAGATGGCCGACTATCTGGGTACGAACCTCGGGCCTGACAGCCCGGTCCCGGCTACGGGTCAGCCTGCGGCACCGCAATCTGCGCCGAAAGCGGATCCACAAAGCCGTTAGCAAGCCCTCGAATCAACAAACGTGCATCAGCCGTCAGAAAACCGGCTGAATGCACGTTTGCGCCTGCAAAATAAACCAAGAATGCTGGATGGTTTCATCGTACTGGTGCAACGTTTCGACACCGTTTTGAAAGCAACACTCCAGCTCGCTGAACTATCATGGCTCGAATGTCGAACCTCGTCCACAAGTCCGGTGCCTATTCAGATATTGAAATCGAAGATCGCGGTGAGCTTGTTCTGCCCGGTGGACGGGAAGGTGAATTAGCAGCCTATGGCCGGCCCGTGGGTACCGCAGAACGGATCGCTGCTTACCTGCTTATGGAGTATCTCGAGCGCCTCGGCGTAGAGGTGATCTTCGGGCTGTGTGGCCACACGGTGGTAGGCCTGCTTGACGCCTTGAGCAAGAGCAAAATCCGTTACGTAACGGCCCGTCATGAACAGGTGGCAGCTCACATGGCAGAAGGCTACGCTCGCGTGACGGGCAAGCCTGGGGTCCTGATGACGCATCTCGGTCCCGGACTTACGAACGCTGTCACCGGCATCGCAAATGCTGCGTTGGATTCCATTCCCATGGTCGTCATCGCGGGCGACGTTCCGTCCTACTACTATGGCCGACACCCGCACCAGGAGTTCAACATGTTCCTGGATGGAGGGCAGTTCGAAATCTGTCGTCCGTTCTGCAAGCGTGTGTATCGGGTAGATCGTGTGGATGATCTACCGCGCGTGATGGAGCGCGCGTTTCACCTCGCGGTGAGTGGCCGGCCGGGGCCTGTGCTGGTCGATGTGCCGATGGATCACTTCTCATCGAATCTCTTTGTGGATGCCTTCAGCAAGGAGCCTCCGTTTGTTGCGAAATCGTGCATAGAGCCTTCCATCGCTCAGCGCATTGTGGAGACTCTTGCGGAGGCAAAGAACCCAGTGCTCTACGCGGGCGGCGGAACCACCTCGTCCCTGGCGGCAGGCGCCCCAGAGCTATTGACCGAGTTGGCCGAGTTGCTCGAGATCCCGGTGGCTCACACGCTGATGGGCAAAGGGTGCATGCCGGATGGCCACCCGCTGCTCGCCGGCCAGACAGGCTTCTGGGGAACGCCGGTAGCCAATGCTCTGTGCAGGCAGGCTGACTATATTCTGGCGATCGGTACGCGCCTGGCGGAAGCGAACTCGAGTTCGTGGGATCCGCGCTATACCTTCAACATTCCGCCAACCAAGCTGATGCACATCGACATCGACCCAATGGAGATTGGGCGTAACTATCCAACGTTCATCGGTGCTGTTTCGGATTCGAAGCTTGCGCTGCAGGAGCTAGTGGCGGCCGCGAAGCAGGTCGCGCGCAAGGTTCGCCCCGAGCTGCGCGAGAGAATTGCGGAAAGCAATCAGAAGTTCCGCAGCAACTTCACCGAGCACTACGGTTCGGATGCGTTCCCACTCAGGCCTGAGCGCATTCTGAGAGATCTTCGTGCAGCGCTGCCTGAGGATGGTTATGTCGTTACAGATGTGGGATGGAACAAAAACGGTGTTGCACAGCAGTTTCCCTTCAAACATCCGGGCACGTTTATCACGCCGAGCGGCCTGGCTACGATGGGCTTTGGTGCCGCCGCAGTCCTCGGGATTAAACTCGCACAACCAGAACGCGCGGCTGTGGCGCTGGTGGGCGATGGCGGCTTCTGTGCTGCGAATCCTTCCGTCATAGCGACTGCCATGGAAGCCAGCATCCCAGTGGTGTGGATCGTGATGGACAACTCGGCGTTCGGCGTGATCGCCGGCCTGGAAGAGGCAAAGTACAACACTACGTTCGGCTGCAAGTTTCTGCGGGAGGGCAAACCCTACCACGTCGATTACGCGGCTATTGCGCGCGCGCATGGCGCCAATGGCGTGGACATCCAAGCCGCTGACGAACTGCAGCCAGCCATAGAGGCCGCCCTAGCTTCCGATCTACCGACCCTTATTCGGATCCCGATGGTCAACGTGCCCACGCCGACGCCGGGGCACTGGAATATCAACGACATCTACCGATGCGGGGACTAAGCGCGGCCGCGACGAAGGGAACTAGTGAGTACAAAGCAGCAAGTAGACGTAATCGTAAGCGAGGTGGGTCCTCGAGACGGCCTGCAGAGCATTTCGCAGACCATGCCGACGGCATTCAAGATCCGTTGGATCAAGGCGCTGGCGGATGCGGGGCTCTCAGAGATCGAAGTTGGGTCATTCGTTTCTCCGAAGCTGCTACCGCAGATGAGTGATGCCGAAGAAGTAGTACGGGCAGCGAGGGAAATCCCGGGGCTCAAAGTGTTGGCGTTAGCTCCCAACTACAAAGGCGCAGAGCGCGCCGTGGCTGCCGGCGTCAGTGTAGTGACGATGCCCGTCTCTGCTTCCCGAGAACACAGTCTGGCGAACGTTCGCATGACGCCGGAAGACGCTGTGGAGCAGGTCCGCCGGGTTCGTGCTCTTTGCAACGAGCAGGAACAAGCAGTCGGCCTGGAGATAGGAATCTCTACTGCGTTTGGTTGCTCGATCCAAGGTGACGTTGCTGAAGACTACGTGATGCATCTGGCCACCGAATTAGCGGCTGCAGGCGTTGACTCCATCGGGTTGTCTGACTCCGTGGGCTATGCCAACCCTACGCAGGTGAAGCGAATGTTCAGACGGCTGCGTGAGGAGATTGGGGACAAGGCCGGGGCGGCCCACTTTCACAACACGCGTGGGCAAGGGCTAGCCAATGTTGTGGCTGCGCTCGATGCCGGCGTGACTACGTTCGACGCTTCGCAGGGTGGCATCGGCGGTTGCCCCTACGCGCCGGGCGCGACGGGGAATATCGTGACAGAAGATCTGGTGTTCCTGCTGGAATCCATGGGTTTAAGAACCGGCGTCAGTTTGGAAAAGCTAATGTCGGCGAGATCAGTTATCAGAGACGGATTGCCTGGGCAGGAGATCTACGGCAATGTCCCTGACGCCGGGCTTCCGAAGAACTTCGTCTATGCCGGGGCTGGGATCTGATGCGCGACTGCAGGTCGAGTCGTTCTCCAGTTTCGCCGGCCGGTCAGAGCGGGTGACAATCCCCGGAAATTGGCACAAGTGCTTCCGCTATATGTTTGGTGAGGAGATTTCTTGTGAACAAGAGCCGTCGTTCCTTTCTTAAGTCCTCAGGGTTGGTTGCCGCCGCTGCGATCTCGCCTTCGGCTGCTTCGCTGGAAGCCCAGGCACCGACGATCGCACAGCATGCATCGACTAAGGGCGAGCGGCTTGCCAGCCCCGTGACGCTGGTCAATATCCTGCAGGGTACTGACTCCACGCATGCCTTTTCACGGGGGAACACACTGCCGATTGCGGCCCGGCCGTTCGGTATGGCTCACTGGACAATCCAGACAACGCCCAACACGTCATTGATGTTTCAACCGGGACAGCGACGTATTCAGGCCTTTCGCTGCACGCATCAGTTGAGCCCGTGGCTTGGAGACTATGGCCACGCTACCTTTCTGCCGGTGAGCGAGACGCCGAATTCAGATGCGAATTGGGACTATGGTCCGCGGTCAACTTCGTACAGGCCGGAAGAGTCGATTCTTGCACCCCACACGATGGCGATGAAGCTGCTGCGCTACGGGATCGACGCGGAACTGGTTCCCACCGAGCGTGGGGCTCTGATCTCCGCGAGATACAACAGGCAGGTGACGCCCGGGTTTGTCTTCGATGTCCCCGGCGAGAAGCCGCCGATGCCCGAGGCTGATGCGGCCACACGCGTCGTTCGCTTTGGTTCCACGGCCAACTCCGGCGGAGTCCCGAAGGACTTCGCCTGCTACTACGTGCTTCGGTTTTCCGAACCCTGGACGACATTGGAGCACAGGGAACAGAAGGACCATCGCACCACCCATCTGAGCTTCGCAGAGGGAGTTCGTTCCGTTGAGGTGCAGATCGCGACCTCGTTTATCTCCTTCGAGCAGGCAGAGCGCAATCTGCAACTGGAACTCGGTACGAAATCGCTAGCGGATCTACGCGCCGAAGGCGAAATGGTATGGAACGAACACCTGAAGCGCATTGAGATCCATGGCGCGACCGAAGCACAGCAACGCACGTTTTACTCCTGCCTGTATCGCACGCTGCTGTTTCCGCGCATGTGGCATGAGCCGGGGGAGGATGGCGCAATGCAGCATCGCAGCCCATACAACGGCAAAGTGATTCCAGGCGTGATGTACGCCGACCACGGATACTGGGACGTTTACCGCGCCTGGTACCCCATGATGACCATCCTCTTTCCGGACCGTCTGGGAGAGATACTTCAGGCCTGGGTAAATGCATACAAGGAAGGCGGGTGGCTTCCGCAGTTTCCGTGCCCCGGCTACCGCGCCTGCATGACGGGCAGTCTGATTGACTCTTTATTCGGGGAAGCCGCAGTGAAAGGTATTCAGGGTTTCGATATGGCTGCGGCGTATGAAGGCTTGCGAAAGCATGCCACCGAGCCCGGCAACCCAGACGCAGGATATGGCCGCCGCGGGATTGAAGAATATCTGAAGATGGGCTACGACCCGGCTGACAAGGTGGAACAAGCCGCGGCGGAGACGGTCGATGCGGCCTATGGCGACTTTTGCATTGCGCAGGTGGCGAAGGCACTGGGCAGGATGGATGACTATGCGATGTTCATGACGCGAGCAGACAACTGGCGTCACATCTTCGATTCGAAAACAGGTTTCTTCCGTGGCAAGAAGTCGGACGGCACCTACCTGGAGCCGTTCAGCCCCATCCGCTGGGGCGATCCGTATGTGGAAGGCGCGGCCTACCAGCATCGTTTCGATGCACCGCACGCGATGCCGGAGCTGATTGAGGCGATGGGAGGCAAGCAGAAGGTCGTCGCGGAGCTTGAGCGGATGCTGACGATGTTCCCCGACTTCGAAACCGGCGCCTACGGAAGCGAGATCCACGAGATGTCAGAGATGGCCGCAGTCAACTTTGGCCAGTACGCCCACAGCAATCAGCCATCACACCACATCCTGTACATCTTTACTGCCGCTGGGCGGCAGGATCTCACGGCTCAGTGGACAAAGCGTGTGATGGACGAGCTCTACACTACGGATCTTTTCGCTGGAGATGAAGACACAGGTTCGATGGCCGCCTGGTACATTCTTAGCTCACTTGGCTTCTACCCGCTATGCCCCGGCAAGCCCGAGTACACGTTGGGCGCTCCGCTGTTTGACCAAGCCACGGTCCATCTGCCGAACGGGAAAACGCTCATCGTCGAAAATGCTTACAAAGGCGGGCAGACGATCCACACCTCTCTCAACGCCAGGCCGCTACTGAATGGTGTGGTCGGGCATGAAGACATCCAGGAAGGTGGGCGGCTTCGTTTCGCTTGAAAATCAACAGCAGGCCTTGGCGTTTGCCATGGCCTGCTGTTGCTGTCATTTGGTCTGTTTTCTCGCTCGCCAGTACCAAGCATCAACGGACAAGCTGCTGTGGCTGGTCGGGAACGATATTCGTAGCGGGCCAGCTTGTGGGCTGGGCGTTCTTGTTCAACTGCACAGCAACCGGCCCGCCAACCGGCATGACATCGATGTTGTAGCCATCCACGAAGAGCACCGCTCCACCACCTAGGTCTTTTGTTTTCGCTCGGACGGTGAGAGTTCGTGATTCCCCCGGCGCGAGACTCACGTAGTTGTTCGAGTAGAAGACAGGGAGCACGCGCTGGCCGTCCGACTGGCGATGAAGCTGAAGGTGCGTCATCAGCGCGACGAACTTTTCGGGGTTGAGGAGAGTGACAGTCAGCGCGGTTTCGTCACCGTCTGTTTGCGAGGTTGCGGTGACCTGGAGATGTGCGATGGGTAGCTTCTCGAGGTCGATCAGATCGTCCTGCGCTACGTCTTTCCAATAGAAGTTTGTGGAGGCCGGGGTGCCGTCTGCTTCGCGAAGATCTAGCTTGATGAAGACAACGCGGCTGGAGTGGGGAGGAATCTCCAGATGGGAAAGACTAATTACCGTGCTGGCGGGAACAACGACGTTCTGGATCCGCTTCACGGGCCATAGATGGCCGTCCAGATCGTAGATGGAAGCGGCTGCCGTGAGCGGGCCAGTTGCTGCCGGCCGGTTGTTGATTACCTGGATGGCGCCGGTCGCCTCATTGAGTTGAATATGCAAGGACTCAGAAGCGCTCGCTACGGCATACAACGCTGAGTTCGGCTCAAGATCGTAGTGATAGAGCTGCCAGACGAAGCTGGGCTGCGCCGGGTGGCTCATCCACGTCAACACACCCGTTGTTGCGGTAAACATCTTCGCGTTACGGCCTTCGTACATTCCACGAAACGCTTCGTAATTAGCGAGTTGCGCTTTGCGAACGAAGTCGGCGAGATTGCGGATGTGCCCGTAGCGGCGCGCGAGGTTCTGCGGATACTCATCGCCGCGCTGGGCTCCGGAGGCCATGTCATGCTGGGCCCAATCGTCGTTGATGGTTTCCCAGTCCTTCTTCGGCATCATGCCCTGAATGGACTCCAGCGTGGGAACCGAGACGGAGCCGACTTCCGTTTTGAAGCTCTCGTTATAGGAGTAGTAATAACGCGGCGAGCGCCAGAAGTAAGGCCCGTGAGAAGAGACACCCCGGCCGTCGGCCGAGTTCGACTGATATAGCCGGCCCGGATCGAGTTGACTCATCAAGGCTTTGAGCTGGTCATCCAGCGCTTTGGGCGGATAGCCCTCGTTGCGAGCGCACCACACGGCGATCGCCGGGTGGTTGCGATAGCGCAGGACCTTATCGGTCACATTGGCGAGGTAGGTGGGGATGTCGGCCACGTCAGGGCCATCACCTGGGTTGGGCTGGAAGAACTCGTCCCACAAGAGGATGCCGTACTTGTCGGCGAGTTCGTAGAAGGCCGGGCTGGTGCTTTGCCCCACCCAGTTGCGGATCATGTTCATGCCGGCGAGCGCGTGCATGCGAAACTGCGCATCGAGGCGTTCATACGGGATGCGCTTCATGGCTTCATCGAGCCCCCAGTCACCGCCTCGGATCATCATCTTCACGCCATTGACGGAGATGGTCAGGTTCTCGGAGTCGGCCACCGCGTACTCTATCTTGCGGATGCCGAAGCGGGTCTCACTTTGATCGAGAGCGCCGGCGCCTTTCGTCAGCTTCAGGCGAAGAGTGTAGAGGCTCTGCTTGCCGTAGCCGTTGGGCCACCACAGGTCTGGCTGCTGCAGGTGCAACGCGGCCACCGACCCTTTGTCGAACGAGATGGTTTTTGTTTCTCCGGGAGCAAGTGAGACTGGGGTCTGAAAGCTGAACTCCGCGCCCGCGGGCGAAACGATTGTGCCTTCGAGCGTCGTGCTCTCAGCCGTGGGATCAAGGTTTTGTACCTTGGCGGCGATCGTTAAATCCGCAGTATCGTGCGAGGCGGAAAGGTCGCTCATGACGAAGGCGTCACCAAGCTTGGAGAAACCTGTGACCGAGAGCGTGACTGGTAGCCATATACCGGTGTCGCGGTCGCGAACCGCCGCCAGCCAGTCCCAGCCAACGGTGGAAAGGAAAGTTGCTCCATCGAGTGCGCTTTCGCCGCCGTTCTTGCCGATGCCAAGCGCGACGGTATGCTCGTGCGGTTCGCCTGGATGCGGCTGTGGATGGACCAAAACGGCGATCGCGGCCGGGCGCCCGGGCTTTACTTCGTTGGTTACGTCGAAGTTGCCGCGGATGAAGGCGCCTCTCATGCTTCCCTCGGTGTGGCCGTTGACCCAGATTTCAGCGGCGTAGTTGACGCCGCCGAAGTTGAGCCAGATGTGCCGTCCGCGCGCTGATGCCGGGACGTTTACAGTGGTGCGGTACCAGTAGCTTGTCGTGTTAAGGCTTTCCGGGATGGCCCGCATATTTTCACCATACAGAGGCTCCGGGTAAACGCCATTATTCACAAGCGTGGTGAGAACAGTGCCGGGAACGGTGGCTTTGTACCATCCCTCTGCGTGGAACGCCGGAGCGGACACTTGTTCTCCCGAAGCCGCGACCTTGGCCGCGTCTTGCATCGACCAGCCTTCGAGTGTTTGAGGCGGCATCTGTTGCGCAAAGGCGGTTGAAGAGGCGGCAAGCAGAAGCGTAAGGAGGACTTTCAGGGACACAGAGTGCACTCTCGTCGTAGGTAAGGATTCTCGTCAAACTCTACTTGTTGACAACTGCGGATGGCTACGCTGTCGCGTAGCCATCCGTAAATAGATTGAAGACGCGGGTTCTAAAAACCGAGCCGGGCTGAGAGCTGAAGCTGCCGCGGGGTGTTGTGTGAGGCGTTGAAATATCAAATCCGTGGCTGTTGGGAGCGTTTTGCCTTGAGTGTTGAAGACGTTTGAATGCATCCACGTTGGTGGAAGTTCAAGCTATAGCAGATCGGGAGAGTTTCACAACGTTTCAGCATCATGTTGCGCGCTAGCCTCTTGTCTTTTATGCCCGGGTTCTGCGAACCTCGCTGAAACTCGTCTGGACGCGTTTTGGGGGGTAGAGTAGTGAGGCGAAACAGACATCTCGTTGTTGCGTTCGGTGTGCTCCTTTTGGTGCTGGCGCCAGCGCTGCCGGCTCAGGACCGCTGGGTGATCGGGCCGTGGACGCGAGCGAGCGCGGTCCCGATCATCAGCCCAGGGGCCAAGAGCACGTTTGTCGATCCGGAAACGAACACGGCGGTTCATTGGGAAGCGCTGCACACCTTCAATCCAGCGGCTGTGGTGAAGGACGGCAAGGTGGTGGTGCTCTATCGGGCAGAAGACGACTCAGGCGACATGGCCATCGGCGGCCAC
This sequence comes from Granulicella sp., assembly GCA_965198545.1. GTDB lineage: Bacteria > Acidobacteriota > Terriglobia > Terriglobales > Acidobacteriaceae > Granulicella. Next base: position 21,024 of record CBDAPS010000017.1, read on the forward strand.
ACGTCGAGGCTCGGCATGGCAGTCAGCGAAGATGGCGTTCACTTCACCCGAATGCCGGAGCCGGTGTTTTACCCGGCAAAGGACGACCAGGAAGGACGTGAACATCCTGGAGGTGTGGAAGATCCACGGCTGGTGGAAGCGCCGGACGGTTCCTACATCCTGGTCTATACGCAGTGGTCGCGAACCACCCAGACGTACAGTGTGGGTATAGCCAGCTCGCGCGATCTTCGGCACTGGACGAAGTTTGGGCCGGTTTTTGGAAGCGATGGCAGGTACGGACACCTGAAGTACAAGAGCGCGGGGATTGTGACGGAGGTGAAGGATGGCCGACTCATCGCTGCAAAGATCCAGGGGAAGTACTGGATGTACTGGGGAGAAGGCGAAATACATCTTGCCACCTCAGGCGATCTGCTTCAGTGGCAGCCGGTGGAGGACGCGCAGGGCGCTCCCAAAGTGCTGCTTCGAAAGCGTCCCGGCAAGAGCGACAGCGACTTCCCCGAGACGGGTCCGCCGGCGTTGCTGACGTCCCACGGAATCGTGCTGCTGTACAACGCGAAAAATGCGGCGGGTGACTCCGCGGATCTATCGGTGGGCGCTCACGCCTACACCGTGCAGGAGGCCCTGTTTTCCGCGAAGGATCCAACCCAGCTACTCGGACGCACGGAAAGGCCCGTGCTGCAACCTGCGCTGGACTGGGAGAAGAGCGGACAGTACGTTGCGGGCACGACGTTCGGGGAGGGGCTCGTTCTTTTCCACGGCAAGTGGTGGCTGTACTACGGCTCGGCCGACTCTTTCGTGGGTGTCGCGAACGCGCCCTGGAGAGCTCGCTGATGCATTGCCTGCCCACCCCAGCTTGTTCCCACGATCGCCAGCCTGGAGTTGATCAGCATGGGTTTCGGTGGCCGGGCATCATCTCGGCATCAACGGTGCGCAAGACGCCTGATGTCATTTCGTGCTGCCGTCCCGTCGTCACTCTCGCTGCTTACGATTGGTTCAGGGTTCGCAGCGTGAACTGGAAGTTTCTGGAAGCGGCTTTGCAGACGTTATCCATGTCGATGACAACTTGTCCTTGAAGCGTGCGCCTGCATCGGGGCACCCATAGTTTTCAAGGCAAACTCCAGCAGCAGGCTTGAAGGCCAGGGACCTTTTGGCTACCGCGTGGTGTCTAACGTGGGCATGGCGTCCTTGGTGTTTCTCCGGAAGACGGTTTCTGCCCTTGCCCTGTGTGCGGTAATTCTCCTTGTGCCACGCCCAGCGTGCGCCCCAGGACGCAGGCAAAAAGCTGGCGTTCGAGTTCGCCTCAGTCCATGAGAATCGCAGCGACGAGAAAAATGTCTCGAATTTTCCGCTAAACCCGGGGCCGCAGTTTGGCCAGGTCGGCGGCGTCCTGCGGGCACGCAACATGTTGCTGCTGCAGTACATTGTGTTTGCCTATAAGCCGGACAGCGCACAGATCGGGCAGCTTCGGCAGAGTCTGCCGGACTGGGCGCGCGGGGCGCACTACGACATTGAGGCGAAAGCGACAGGCCCGGCAAGCAAGGACGAGATGCGGGCCATGATGCGCTCGCTGTTGGAAGACCGCTTTGGAATGCGGGTACATCGCGAAACAGAGCAGCGGCCGGTGTTTCTACTGGAAGTGGCGAAGCCGGGCAAGCTTGGGCCGAAGCTCGTGGCGCACCCGGCGGATGATCCCGAGTGCAAGCTGAAGCCTTTGGCGCAAACCGTGGGCGGTGCCTATCCGCACCAGTGTGGGACGACGGCTATGATTGCGACGAGCGCACCGGGACTAGCGGCGATCGGCGGGCAGAACGTGACGATGGATCACTTTGTACTGGGGATGACTGATCCGGGAAGCGGCGTCGACCGGCCGGTGGTGAACCATACAGGATTGACTGGCGGGTATGACCTGGTGCTGGAGTGGCGGGCAAACTTTTCTGACCCCAACGCCGGCGAGGGCGTGAACTTTTTCGACGCGCTGAAGCAGCAACTAGGTCTGAAGTTGACTCCGGGTAAGATGCCGGTGGAGACGATTACGATCGAGAAGGTAGAACGGCCGACGGAAAACTGAGACCGGTTCTCCTTAGGCCGCTCGAGTGGGAACTACCTCGCTGGCAATGTCTGCTGACAACGGCGAAGCCGACACTGCTGCGGCTAAGTGTAGCGCTCGTTCGCTGGAGGCGAGATCAAGGATCATCGTTGCTTACGATTTGGGTGCAGGATCGTCAGCGGCCCGTAGCTGCTGCAGTTGTCGCCGGGACCGCGGGCTTCACGTAGGTGTCCAGCCAGCGTGTTTCTTCCCAGAGCAGATGTTGCAAGCTTTCATGCGCGCCGTAGTGGTGCGGCTCCAACGGAAGGAAGACGAGGCGGACGGTGGCTCCCTGGCCTTTGAGCGCGGCGTAGAATCGCTCGCTCTGGATGGGGTAGGTGCCGGTGTTGTCGTCGGCTTCGCCATGGACGAGCAGGATGGGGACCTTGATCTTGTCGGCGAAGCTGAACGGCGACATGTCGTGGTAGACGTTCGGCGCTTCCCAGTAGGTGCGCTCTTCGTTCTGGAAGCCGTAAGGAGTGAGCGTGCGGTTGTAGGCCCCGGAGCGCGCGATGCCGGCGCGGAACAGGTTGCAGTGGGCGAGCAGGTTGGCGGTCATGAAGGCGCCATAGCTGTGGCCCATGACAGCGATGCGGTTGCGGTCCACCGTGCCGGTGGCGACGCCCGCTTCGACGCCGGCCTTCGCGCCTTCGACGAGCTGCTGGATGTAGGTGTCGTTGGGCTCGGCGTCGCCTTCGCCAATGATGGGTATGGCGGCGTTTTCGAGAACGGCATAGCCGGCCTGCGCGAGGTAGACGGGCGAACCTCCCCAGCCGAAGCTGGGATAGCGGTTGCTGGAGCCGGAAACCTGCGCGGCGGCGGCGCGCGTCTTGAACTCGGCTGGATAAGCTTCCATCAGCGTGGGCAGCGGGCCTTGCGACTTGTCATAACCTGCCGGTAGCCAGAGAGTGGCGGTCAGCTCGACTCCGTCGGCGCGCTTGTAATGCAGAAGCTGGTGCGTGGGCAGATTGATGCCCGCGTAGGGCGAGGCGAAGTGCGTGACCTGTACGGGCGCGGTGTCGCCGGCGAGCTCGAACGCCCACCAGTTGGGAGGGGTGGTGGCGCTTTCACGGCGAAACAGGCCTCTGCCGCCGGGCAGCAGCGCGACCGGGTCGGCGTACTCCGTGCTCGCCGAGCGGACAAGGATCGTTTCTTTGCCTCCGGTGACGGGAATCGTGCCGACGAAGGGCTGGTCGCCCTGCGGCGTGGCTCCGGGGCTGAAGTAGTAGATTGCGGAGCTATCCGGCGTGAGCGCGAGGACGGGGTGGCCAGCTGCGTTTGCGTGCGTCACGGGGCGGCCGGGGTTGTGGTAGCGGTCCTGCGAGGAGCCTTCGTAGAGGATGGTGACTTTGCCTGGCGCTGAGGGATCGAACGCGAGGGTGCGAGTCTTGCGGTCGGACCAGCGGGACTCGGTGGCAAGGGCGAGATGGTCGTTGCCCCACTGGATGCCGCCACCACCGCCGCCGAAGCCGCGGGCAAGGCGCATGTCGAGATTCAGGAGGGTTGCTGGCTCGCCGGTGAAGGGCGCGGCGAGGGACATCACGCGATCGCGAACGTCGGTCTTGACCTTGGGGTCGCCGCCGTCGGCAGCCTGCACCCAGACGAGCGTGGAGGGAGCGTCGCTGCGCCACATGGTTTCACGCGGGCCGGGCTCTACGGCATCGCGGGAGATAGGCAGGTTGTCGATGACCGGGCGGTCGAAGAGCGATTTGGCGGCTCCGCCTTTGAGCATGACAACTTCCGTCAACAGCGGGAAGCGCTCATACGGAACGGTGTAGCTGAAGGGCCGATGAATGGCGCTGACCAACGCATACTTGCCGTCGGGCGACGGTGAGACACGGTCGATGAGGCCCTTGACAGGAAGATCGTGAACGACGCCGGTAAGCGGGACCAAGGCCAGTTGCGAGGTGGCGTAGTACTCGAAGATGCGTTCATCGTCGGGCGTGGAGAGCATGTCCTCATAGGTGGGCGCGGGGGTGGCGCGACCGAGATTCTCAGAGATGTGCGGACCGGTGGGAACATCGCTGGGCTTGGGAGCGGGGCCGCGGGTGCCGGGAACGGTCTTGCAAAGCAGCGCGGCGGAGTCCGGCATCCACTCGCAGGGCGTGCGGCCCAGCACGGAGTTGAGCTTGACGGAAAGGATGCGGTGCGCGTGTGCGGTGGCGGCGTCGATGATCCAGAGCTCAAGGCTGGCGCCGCTGTTTTGCGCGAATGCGATGTGCCTGCTGTCCGGCGACCACATGGCGTTGGAGGCCTTGAGGGTGGCAGGCAGGCCGGTAACTGCCTTCGGGGTGGAACCGTCGACTGACTGCAGCTTGAGCGCGATGTTGTAGGTTTCCACGCTTGGGCTGCTGGTCACCGGGTTGAAGCGTATCCCGGCGAGGCGGTAGCGGGGCTGAGCCACGTCCACGATGGTGGGGAAGGTGGCCGGCTGCTCGATCAGGAGCATGGCGCCGTCGGGGGAGAGATGCACGGTCGGCGTCGGCGGCGCGTCCAGAAGCTGCTCGATGGCTGGCGTGGGCTTCTGGTAAGTGATGGCGTTCTGCGCGAGCGCGCTGACGGTTGAAACGAAAGACGCTGCTGCTGCGAGAACGACGTGCGCTGTGCGCATGAGGGTGCCTCCGCGGGAGTTGCTGATTGTGGTGTGGCTCGGATGTATCTGGGAAGACGATAGCAGGCGGGTGAAAGACGCGCGGAAACGCCTGGCGAGGGGCAAGGAACGGCATAGAATGACGTGCAAGGAGGCAGCATGGGGGCGTCGACGACGGTAACACCGGCTCGAGTGCGCGATGTGCTGCCCGGCTGGGGAGTTACGCAAGAGCGGGTGGATGAGGCCGTGCGGAACATCGTGACGGCCTATAACCCGTTGCGTGTAGTGGCATTCGGTTCCTGGGCGCGCGGTGAGGCTGGACCTGACAGCGACTTGGATCTAGGGGTTTTCCTCGATGAAGACTCAAAGGTGAAGCCCGGTGCAAGTCTGTATGAGGCTGTGCATGAGCGGAGCATGAGTGTTGACATCCTCTCGTTCGACGTGGCGCGCCACGAGCGTTTGAAGCGCTCGCGCAACAGTGTGCATTGGTATATCGAGCACGAGGGGCGTGTTCTCTACGAACGAGAGGAGTTGGATCCGATGAGTAAAGAGCTGCTGGCGGCGGCGGAAGATGACCGGGCAATGTTGCAGTTTCCTTCGCCGGATCGAAACTTCGGTTTCAGCGCGCAGCAGACCATCGAGAAGTTGCTAAAAGTCCTCATCGCCGCGCGTGGGTCGACTTTTGAGTGGACTCATGACCTCACTTCACTATTGGACCAACTCGCGACACTCGGGGAGCAGGTTCCGTTACCGCGCCCACTTGCAGTGGAGTTGCAGCCTTATGGCGTGCTGTCTCGATACGGCGGCGCGGCGGAGCTCAAACAACCGCGCCAGGAGATCGTGTCGGCGGTGGAGACGCTGCGAGCCTTTGTGTTACAGCGCGTTCACGACCTTGCTCCGAAACCATAAGGTATGAGCGAGTGCCTACAATAGAGAGTGATGATTGAGAAATCGATTCCCGAAGCGCTGACCTTTGACGATGTCCTGCTGGTGCCTGCCTATAGCGACGTGGTACCAACGCAGGTGAGCACGCAGACCCGGTTGACCCGGAACATTACGCTGAACACCCCGCTGATGTCAGCGGCCATGGACACCGTGACGGAGTCGCGGCTGGCGATTGCCATGGCGCAGCAGGGTGGGCTAGGCGTGGTGCATCGCAACCTCACAATCGAGCAACAGGCGGGCGAGATCGATAAGGTAAAGCGATCGGAGTCGGGCATGATCGTGGACCCGGTGACGATCGAGCCGGACCGGCCCATCTCCGACGCGCTCGACGTCATGCGACGTTTCAAGATTTCAGGTATCCCGGTGACGCACTCGGGCAAGCTGGTGGGGATTCTCACCAACCGCGATCTTCGTTTCGAGACTCGGACGGACCGGCCGATCCGCGATGTAATGACTAGCAAAAACCTGATCACGGTAGCTGTGGGCACCACGCTGGAGCAGGCGGAAGAAATCCTCCATGAGAACCGCGTGGAGAAGCTGCTGGTGGTGAATGATGCCTATGAGCTCAAAGGACTGATCACCGTCAAGGATATCCAGAAGAAGCTGAAGTATCCGAACGCGAGCAAGGACGAACAAGGGCGGCTGCGCGTGGCGGGAGCGATTGGAGCTACGGGAGACTTCCTGGAGCGAGCGGCCGAGCTGGTGAAGATGCGGGTAGACGCGCTGGCCATCGACTCTGCGCATGGACACTCTTCGCGCGTGCTGGAAGCAGTGCGCGAATGCAAGCGGCGTTTCCCCGAGGTTGATCTACTGGCGGGTAACGTGGCGACGTATGAAGGTACGAAGGCGCTGATCGCGGCGGGTGCGGACGCGGTCAAGGTAGGTATCGGGCCGGGGTCAATCTGCACGACTCGCATGGTGACCGGCGCTGGGATGCCGCAGATCACGGCGATCTCGGAGAGCTACCGCGCGGCGAAGGAAGCAGGCGTGGCGATTATCGCGGACGGCGGCATCAAGTACTCGGGCGACATCACCAAAGCCATCGCGGCGGGAGCGAGCATCTGCATGATGGGCTCACTCTTTGCGGGCGTGGATGAGAGCCCCGGCGAGACGATCCTGTACCAGGGCCGCAGCTTCAAGGCATATCGCGGCATGGGCTCGCTGTCGGCGATGGCGCAGGGCTCGGGCGAGCGCTACTTCCAGGGCAAGGACGACTTGGGGCGTGAGAGCACCGAGCGCGTTTCGCTGACTTCGCGTGAGACGCCTGCGAGCAACCGGCTAGCGAAGTTCGTGCCGGAAGGTATTGAAGGGCGCGTGCCCCATCGTGGACCTCTGGAAGCGATGATTTATCAGCTCGTCGGCGGCCTGCGCTCCGGGATGGGCTATTTGGGGTGCAGTACCATCGAGGATCTGCAGGAAAAAGCACGCTTCATTCGCATCTCCGGCGCAGGGCTACGCGAGAGCCACGTGCACGATGTGGTGATTACGCGCGAGGCGCCGAACTACCACGTCGAGTAGCTGGACCTCGGATTACGCGGCGTCCCACACCATGGCGTCGAAGCGATGCAGTGTCTCGAAGCCGAGCTCGTCATACAGCTTTCTTGCGGTGGTGTTGCCTGCGGTGACGGTGAGGGAGAGCGCGTGTCCGCCGCGCTTCTGCAGCTCTGCGAAGCAGCGCTGCAGGAGCAGGCGGCCGAGCCCGTGGCCACGCATGGCCGGTGAGACGCAGAGCTGGGTGATGTGGCCTACACCTGCCTGGACTCGCGAGGTGAGAATCAGGGCCTGGAGGTGTCCGGTGCGGCTGTCGCGCAGCACCCAGGAGTTTTCGGGAGTGAAGACCCCGCAGCCCGGAAAGCGAATGATGTTGTGCAGGAAGCGCTGTGAGCCGGCTACGGTGCGGTACTGGTCATTGAGTGCACCGTCGCCGTGATCCTGATAGGCGGCATGAATAAGTTCGGCGGCGGGTTCGTAGAAGCCGGGCTGCCAGGGAAAGAGCTGCGTGCCTTCAGGTAGTCGGATCGGAAGCGTTTCCGAGGCACCTTTGCCGGGGGCTCGCCAGAGCATGAAGAGGCGCTCGGCGCTGCGAAAGCCCCGCGAGAAAAAAGGTGCGGTGAGTGCGCCGGACGGAAACATCAGGAGCTGCGATTCCACGCGTTCGAGGCCTGGGGTGTGCTGCAGCATCTCCAGCAGATGATGCAGCAGGGTTTCGCAGACAGGGTTGACGAGGCTTTCGGTTTCACCCAGCGCGTAGACGTCACCAATGACCGCCTTATTGGCCTCGTAGACACAGAAGGTATAGCCAATGGGCCGGCCGTTGTGCAGAGCGACAAAGCCGGGCAGCACGCGTCCGTCGAGATACTGCAGGAGAAGTTCGGTGGAATCGGTGTACTCCCACAGCAGTCGGCGCTGCCAACGCACGGCCTCATCTCGCAGCAGGGGACGAAGCTGCGCGGCGGAGAAATGGCGCAGGTCCAGAATGTCCAGATGCGGCGTGCTGAAGGCGGCTGCGTTGCGGAACACTGCGGAGCTCATTATCAGTTGGAACTCCTCGCAGTCCGTACGACGCAGTCATCGCTCGCCTAACGCCATTATCCCGCGCTTCCTGTCTGCTTTTATCTTGGATACACCTTATACACGCTCAGCCCACGGGTCTCATAGACGAACAGCGGCTGGTACACGCGGCCCGGCAAAAGCTGCGGTAGCTGTTCGGCCTGGCGAGTTGGAATCACCAGCACGTGCTCGCCGTCCGGGACGCCCTCGGTGTCATAGTGCACGATCGCCCGGTTGCGGTAAAAGGCAAGACCATAAATCACGTCACGGCGCACGTCGCGGCCATTGTTGACGGCAACGATCGCTGCGCCGGGAGCGGCCTTGGCAATCTGCCGGGCGAGTGGGCGCGCGGAGTAGTTCAGGTCCAGCGTGTGCCCGTTCAGGTTGAGCAGGAAGAAAAGCAGGCATACCAGCGGAATCATGGTGGCAAAGCGGATTTTGCGGATGCCGAAGCGCTTGGTAAGGATGACGACCAGCATCCCCGCGCCGACACCGCAGAGCGCCGCGATGAAGATGTTATGCCAGGCGGGCACGATGCGCTCATACATCATGTACTGCGGGCAAAGGAGCAGGACAAAGGTGAGGATGCCCGTGAGCATGGCGTGGCTGTTGATGAGCCACTGCGGCAGGCCCATGCGGCGGACCCGGAAGAGATAGTCGCCGGTGAGGATGCCGAGCGGCGGGATGGCTGGGAGGATGTAGCCGGGCAGCTTGGAGCCGGAGAAGGAGAAGACGATGATTGGGACCAGCGTCCAGAGGACAAGGAACTCGGGAAAGGCATCGCCGGCTCGCCAGTGGCCAAGGTAGCGACCGGGGGCACGCCTTGCTTTCCACTCGTCGAGCGAGGTCTTGATGGCATCCCACAGCGCGCGCAGGGCGAGGGCCGTCCAGGGCATCAAGCCGAGGATCAGAACGACGAGGTAGTAATAGGCGGGCTGGTGGTGCTTGTAGAGATCAGTGGCGAAGCGCTCCATATTCTGCTCGATGAAGAACTCGCGGAAGAAGGTGGGATTGCGGCGCTGGACGGCGATATACCAAGGCAGCACCATCAAAAAAAAGAGGATGACGCCAGGCCACCAGAACGTTCGGCGCAGTGCGGACCACTCGCGGCGCAAACCAAGGAACAGGCAGATGATGGCCAACGCCAGGCAAGGGGCGACCGGTCCTTTGGCCAGAGTGGCGGCGGCGCCGAAGAAGTACAGATCGAAGAGCCAGAACTTCTTGCCGGTTTCATACCAGGCGTACCAGCCCAGCATCCCGATGCAAAATGGCGCGGCGAGCTGCATATCCGTGGAAGCACCACGGGCGAAGGCGACGATCGCAGCCGAAGAGGCCACGATCAGTGCGGCGTCGAGGTGGCCGCCGGGCCGGAACCTTCGCATGTGGCCGAAGATCAGGAGGATCAGGAAGCCGCAGCCCGTAGCCGAGGGCAGGCGCGCCGACCAGTCGGAAACGCCGAACTCCTTGAAGAAGCCCATGGCGCGCCAGTAGTACAGTGCGGGCTTTTCCAGCCAGGGTTGGCCGTAGAGGATGGGCGTCACGGTGCCGCCGACCAGGCACAGATAGGAGGCGCGAAGATCTGTGGGCTTCAACGAGCGCGGCGTGATCTTCGCGTGGACCGCGTGGCAATCGTTCGAGTGGACCGCGAGCATCTCCCGGGCGATCTGCGCATAGCGTGGCTCGTCCGCCCCCACTAGGCCAAGGCGATCTCCGCCGAACCACGGGACCAGCGCCCAGAACATGAAGTAGCTGCCGACAATGATCAACGTGAGGAACTCAATCGTGGTGGCACCCCAGGGAGAACGCAGGAACTCCCGCAGCCAACCGGGAAGACGGCCGCTGCGCGCGGCATGGCTGGGCGGGGCTTGCGCTACCGGGGCATGCGCCTCGATGGCTGGAGACAGCGGATCGGGCTGGAGGTCGTCCGTCAACGTTTAAGGAGGTCTGATGCGTGCAGCGGGGGCCTTTGGAAGCGAAGGGAATCCCTTCCGCCTCTTGCGGGTAGTCTGCGCTGCAGAGCCGTTTCAGCGTACCAGAGTCGGCTCGTTACCTATGTGTTACGGGCTCTGGATGAGCGACTTGCCAAGTGCTGCCAAGACCGCGGGTATCGCCGCTTCGGCTGAGCCGCTGACGGTGCAGCCGCTGGCATTGGTGTGCCCGCCGCCGCCAAATCCTTCAGCAACCAGCGAGACGTCGACTGCTCCTTTGCTGCGGAGGCTGCACCGGAAGGCCACGCTGCCATCCGGCGGGGCGATCTCCCGAAGCACGACGGCGGCCTGCACCCCGGCAATGCCGATCAGGTAGTTGACGACGCCCTCGCAGTCAGCCACGGTGGCTCCGGCCCGTTGCATATCGCGGAGGGTGATGGTCGTCCAGGCCAATGGGCCGTCAACGACCATGCGATGGAGGGCTTCGCCGAGAATCCGAATCTTGGCTTCGGGATTGCAAAAGTAAATGTTGTCGGCAACTTCGGTGGCATCAGCGCCGCACTCCAGCAGGTGGCTGGCTAGCGCGAAGGTGGCCGACGTGGTGCAGGGAAAGGTGAAGGAGCCGGTGTCCGTGAGCACGGCCGCGTAGAGGCAGGTGGCGGCGTCAGGCGTGATCGTGAGGCCGGCGGCCATAGCGAAGTCATACAGCATGGAGCCGACGGCGCAGGCCTCGGGTTCAATCCAGTTCCAGTCGGCGAAGTTCCGGCCGCTCTGGTGATGATCGATATTGATGGTGAACGCCGCGGGAATGGCCGTGTAGCCGGTGCGGCCGATGCTATCGCACTCCAGCAGAATAGCGGCTTCCGGCATCTTGGCGGGCTGGGCGGTGCGGATGCGATTGGCCCCGGGCAGTGCGCGATAGATGCCGGGAATCGTGTCGGCGAAAGCGACGTCAACCTTCTTGCCGAGCGTTTCCAGCAGGTGCATCATGCCTAGCGCGGAGCCGATGGCATCGCCGTCCGGTCGGGCGTGCGACGTCACCAGAAAGTGCTGGCGCTCCTGAATCAGACGCAGCAGTTGCTGCGGAAGGCGCTGCGTTCGCGAGTTGGTGTCCAGTTCCGTAGGCATCGCGGCGTTCAACTGGTGCGTTCTTCTCTGTGGCGCACTTCGTTCTGTTGCGTTCTTCGTTGCTGCGGTTTTCTCAGCGTATTAGGAAGCCGTCTCCGCAGGAGCAGTTGTGGGCCCGACTTCCGCGGCAGTAGCCCGGCGGGCCATCTTCTTCTTGCTCTTTTCCACCCGGCCCAGCAACTCTGCCATGCGCGCGCCTATCTTCTCGGAACGGTCGATGGCAAAGGTGATCTCCGGAACATGGCGCACGCCCATGCGGTCGCGAATCTCAGTGCGGATGTAGCCCCGAGCGGCCATCAGGCCTTCGAGCGTACTCGCTTCTTCCCTTTCGCCGCCGTGTACCGCGATAAAGACGCGGCAGCTCTTGCCCCCGGGAGCGAGGACCACCTCGGTGACGTAACAGGGTGCGAGGCGCGGGTCGGTAAGTTCGCCTTCCAGCATGGCGGTGATCTCTTCCGAGAAGGTGCTGGCGACGCGATTTCGATGGTACGTTCTGGCTCGTTGTTCAGGCATGGCGTAGCAGTTCAGAATATCACTTCAGCTGGGTGGCTTATTGCCCTATGAGTCCTTTAGTCGGGCAGGGCAGGGTGCGCAGGCCTTTCCGGAGGAAGAATCTCATAGATGGCGAACTCTTCGTCGAAACAGACAGTGAGATCGAGCAAATCGAAACGGGCGAAGAAATCTTCCCAGGTGATGGGACGCAGTTCAGGAGTGCCTGCCTTTGCGCTGCCGAAGAGGAAGTGAAGCACGGACGGCTGATGGTCGAAGACAAAGGGAATGACCTCTGCCGGAACGCCGTCGTGGGCCTCCGCCCAGCGGCGGATTTCATCGTGATCCCGAGTTGGCTCCATTGAACATCTCCGCTTGGAGTATTTCCTGAGCCACAGGCTGGCAACCCAGTTCGCTCATCCTCGCAGGCTGCGACGACTATCGCAAGTGCGATGGCGCAGTTCTTGTTTCCAAGGTACTTTTCCGTTGTCGGACTGTAAGTTAGCGAAATGTGTCCCAGACGCGACACTTCGCTCAGGAGTCAAGATCGGTGTCCAGGTCAGCATTTAGAACGACATCGGACTCGATGAAGCTGTCGAGCAAGTCACAGCCGAGCCCGGCTGCGAGGCGGCGGGCTGCTTCCTCGACCTCGCGAAGCTGCCCGGCGAGATAGGCCGGCGAAGAAGAGATCGCCGCGATGCCGAGCGTGGCGCGATTCCAGACCAGGGCCTCGTCAAGCTCGGCGACCGAAATGTTGAAGCCGTGACGCAGCTTGTCCTTCAACGAGCGCACGGCCTGGCGGCGGTCTTTCAGCGACTGGGCGTGTTCAATGGCGATTTCGAGGGTGAGGGTCGCGACAGGCATAGGAGCAGTAAGTAGCGCGTGAAGCGCCACGGATAGTGTATGAGCCGGAGTTCGTTCGCCGCCGGCCGGAGGCGAGTATCTGCTATCGTCCTGTTACCGGACCGATTTCCTATCTCCCTTTTCAGGAGCATACTCATGCGCTCGCTTCGCGCCGCCTTCGCCGTTTCGACACTTGCTGTCACTCTTCCGCTTCTCGCCCAGCGTGGCGGCCAGATGACGCCGGAGCAGCAGGCAGTCATGAAGGCGCATCGTGAAGACATTGAAAAGCAGCTTGAGGACGTCGCCATCATTGACCGCAAGGTGATGGTTCCGATGCGTGATGGCAAGCGCATGGCCGCGGACATCTACCGGCCCAAAGACACGAGCAAGCACTACCCCATCATCTTCAGCCGCACTCCCTACAACTTCAACTACTGGGACGTACGAATGGGCACGTATCGCGATATGAGCACGGAGCTCGATGCGGTGAAGCGCGGCTACATCATGGTGGAGATGAACGAGCGCGGCCACTTCTTTTCGGAAGGCAACTACGACATTCTCGGTGCGCCGCTGACCGATGCCGACGACCAGTTCACGTGGATGGCGAACCAGCCCTACTCCAACGGAAAAATCGGGCTGATCGGCTGCTCGTCTACCGCGGAGTGGCAGATGGCAGCGGCTTCGCTGGGCAACAAGGCGCTGACCACCATCATCCCGCAGAGCTTTGGCGCGGGCGTGGGCAAGGTGGGACCGTATAACGAGCAGGGCAACTGGTACCGCGGAGGCGCGGTGCAGATGCTGTTCATCGACTGGATCTACGGCGAGCAGAACCAGGTAAGGCCGATGTTCCCGCCGAACACGACGCAGCAGGAACTGATTGACGCGTCGAAGCTGTTTGACTTGGCGCCGCAGATGCCGCAGATCGACTGGGCCAAGGCCTACACCTACCTGCCGGAGAAGGACATCATCGCGCATGTGGGCGGGCCGAAGGGCATCTACTCGGACAAGATGCCGGTGGATACGGGCGGCGCGATGATCGAGCGCACCCCGGGAGATCCGGCCTGGCGCAAAGGCGGCATCTGGCAGTCGGACACCATGCCGATCCACGTGCCCGGCTTCTGGTTCATGACCTGGTATGACGTGTCGACCGGTCCGAACCTGGCGGCGTACAACTTCGTCCGCAATGACAAGACCAACCCCAAGCGCGATGAGCAGTACGCGGTGATCGCTCCCACGCTGCACTGCGGCTACAAGCGCGCGACGGAAGATACAGTGGTCGGTGAGCGCCACATGGGCGATGCGCGGCTGGACTACGATGCGCTGACCTATGCGTGGTTCGACCACTTCCTGAAGGGCGAGGATAACGGCTTCCTGGCCAAGCAGCCCAAGGTGACTTACTACACCATGGGCACGAACAAGTGGCAGCACTCGGAGACGTGGCCGCCGGTGGGCGCGAAGGAAGTGACGCTGAAGCTGGCAAGCGGTGGACACGCCAACACGGGCGCTGGTGACGGCGCGCTGGTTCTAACAGACGCGAAGGCGCAGAGCCTGTTGCCTATCGGCGGCAAGCTGTTGCCGGTCAAGGCCGACATGCCGGACACATTCACCTATGACCCGATGAAGCCTACCCCGAGCTATGGCGGCAATGTCTGCTGCGCGGCCAACACCATTCCTGGCAACGGCGGCGCTCTGGACCAGCGCAAGATGGAGACACGCGATGACATTCTTGTCTACACATCGGAGCCGCTGATGGGCGGTGTGGAAGTCTCCGGGCCGATCACGGTGACCTATTACGTCAGCTCGGATGTGAAAGATACCGATGTGACGGCGAAGCTGATCGACGTGCTGCCCGACGGCACCGCTTACAACCTCGATGAGACGATCCAGCGGCTGCGCTATCGCGACGGCGATGACAAGACCGTGTGGATGGAAAAAGACAAGGTCTACAAGGTGACGCTGACCCCGATGGTTACCAGCAACTACTTCGCGGCGGGGCACCGCATTCGGCTGGAGGTTGCGGGCGCTAACTTCCCACGCTTCGATCGTAACCTGAACACCGGCGGCAACAACTATGACGAGACAACCAGCGTGGTGGCGCACACGGAATTTCATCACTCGGAGAAGTACCCAAGTCAGGTCGTGATGACGGTGGTGCCGGGAACGCAGGAAGCAGCAAGCAGGAAGTAGGAAGCAGCGAAGGCGGGGCGGATGAGCGGGTCGCGTGAATCGAGACGCAAGTTTCTGGGTAAGGGTGCGTTGGGACTGGTAGGGGCGGCGATGGCGGGCGGTGGCGAGGTGGTCGAGACGGCTGCTGAGCCTCGCAAGCAGACGCCGCAGACTCCCGGCGCTCCGCCTGCTTTCGGCACGGCCGCGCCAGTCGGGCCGGCGGTGACGCCAACGACATTTGTTGAAGCTGAAAAACTGGTGCAGGTGGCGATGTCGCCCGCGCATCACGCAGAGGCGGCGGGGAACTGGCCGCAGTCGATGGGCGCGCTGTTCGAGCGGCGCAATGGGCCTCGCAAGGTGGCGCTGGGCGAGACGGATGTGCCGGCGACGGCGTGGAGTCCAGAGCTCACAGCTCCCTTCGACTTGTCGTGCCCGGCAGAGCTGGTGCCCGTTTCTCCGCCGTTCGAGAGTATGGACGTAGTCGGTCCACCAGATCCCGTACTGCCCTCAACCGATGACGCCATTGCGTTTCTTTCAGTCGATCAACTTTCCTTTTTTATCGAAAGCCGTGCCCTTGCATCCGAGCGCCTCACCCGCATCTATCTCGATCGCCTGAAGCGCTACAACCACCAACTCCGCTGCGTGATCACGCTTACAGAAGATCATGCTCTTCAGCAGGCAAGAGCGGCAGACGCAGAGATCGCGGCGGGCAAGTACCGCGGGCCGCTGCATGGGGTTCCGTGGGGTGCGAAGGACCTGCTGGATACTGCCGGCATTCGGACCACATGGGGAGCGGAGCCTTTCAAGGATCGCATTCCAGAGAAAGACGCGGCTGTTACCAGGCGTTTGAACGACGCAGGTGCAGTGCTGGTCGCGAAGCTCAGCCTAGGCGCGTTGGCTCTCAACGACATCTGGTTTGGCGGGCAGACGATGAATCCTTGGCTGCCGGAGGAAGGCTCTTCAGGCTCCAGCGCCGGGCCCGGCGCGGCGGTGGGCGCAGGACTGGTAGGTTTTGCGATTGGCTCCGAGACTCAGGGTTCGATAATTTCGCCGAGCATGCGTTGCGGTGTTACGGGACTACGACCCACGTACGGACGCGTGCCGAAGAACGGCGCCATGACGCTGAGTTGGACCTGCGACAAGCTTGGCCCGATGGCACGATCCGTGCGGGATACGGAACTGGTGCTCGCGGCGATCTCCGGCTTTGACGCGGCAGATGCCAGCAGCGTGCCGAGCCCGCCTATCGACATGGGCTCGCAACCGGCCTTATCGACGCTGCGCGTTGGGTATGTCGCGAAATGGATGAACGAAGCTCCTGCGACCGACGTGGATCGCCATGCGCTTGAGACGTGCCGGAAGCTGGCGAAGGAAGTGGTGCCGATCACGCTGCCGGACTGGCCGTACGACTCGCTCAATACGATTCTGTTCGCGGAGAGCGCCGCGGCGTTTGAGGACATCACGCTGGATGGCCGCGTTGACCGACTCAAGATGCAGGTCCCGGATGCCTGGCCCAATACCTTTCGCCAGTCCCGCTTCCTCAGCGCGGTGGACTTCGTTCAGGCCGACCGGCTGCGGCGTAAGGTGGCTTTCGCGGTTGCGGAGGTGTTCGAACAGGTGGACCTGCTGCTGGTTCCTTCGCTGCGCGATGAGCAGCTGGTGATCTTCAACTTCACGGGGCATCCCTCGCTGACGCTACGCGCGGGCTTCGTAGAGGTCGGCGAAGCTCGCAGTGACTGGGCTCCAGACCCGAAGCATCCGCTGCCGAAGTTCTCGCCGCCGCGCCGGGTGCCGCACGGGATTACGCTGATCGGGCGGCTGTTCGATGAGGGCGCATTATGCTCGGCGGGTATGGCGCTCGAGTGGGAGTTTGGTGTGGCGGCGGAGCGGCCGCAGGGGTTCTCATAAGAGCTGGATTCCCGGAGATCGGTATAGCTGGCTATGCAGTCCGGTTAAGGGAACCCGGCCGTTGACGTTCTACTCATGGTTGGCGAGACTCTTGTATGCGTCCTCGATCATCATCTTGTGTTTCTTTTTTTCTGGGTCTGTTTCTTCTCATGGGCGCCTTCAGCCCCGCTGCGCGGGCGGCGAAGGTGTGCACCGTAAAACCGGGTGATGGCGTGAACCTCGATACCGTCGCGATCCAGAAGGCGATCGATGACTGCGCGGCAGCGGGTGGCGGCACGGTTCGGCTCGCTGGTGCTCCGATGTTTGTGAGCGCGCCACTGGCGCTCAAGAGCCACATCACGCTGGAGATCGCCGCTGGAACCACTCTGGCCGGCAGCACGAACCATGACGACTACTCGGCGATCACCGAGTTTCGCCAAAAGGGCCGGCAGAGTTTGCTGAGCGCCAGGGACGCGGAAGACATCACGATCGATGGTGGCGGCGTAATCGATGGCCGCGGCGAAAGCTGGTGGAGCGCACCAGGGCAGACGCGCCCGCGACTGATCGTGTTCGACCACTGCAAGCATGTGCTGATGGAGAACATCACGGTGCAGAACTCGCCGATGTGGCAGATCGTGCCGTACTACTCGGAGGACCTGACCTTCCGCAACATGAAAATCCTCGCGCCGACTCCTGCGGGACACAACACCGACGGCATCGATCCCTTCAGCTCCAAGAAGGTGCTCATCGACCACGTGTCTATCGACACTGGCGATGACAACGTGGCGATCAAGAGCGGGCAGCCGGGCTCAGCAGGGCCGGACGATGCGACTACCGATGTAACGATCCGCGATTGCGTGTTCCTGGAGGGGCATGGCTTGAGCGTCGGCAGCGAGGTCGCGGGTGGTGTGCAGCATGTCCACGTGGAGCGCGTGCGGTTCAAGGGGACGACGCAGGGTATCCGGCTAAAGAGCGGACGTGACCGCGGCGGCGATCTCAGCGACTTCAGCTACAAGGACATCACCATGGAGGACGTCGGGATCGCCATCCAGATCACCGACTATTACGGCAGCCCCAAGGGCTACGGCCCGGATCAGGCGAAGGCCGAGGACATTACGCGGCTGACGCCGCACTTCGCGCACATTCACCTCGAGAACGTGAAGGTGACCAACGCAAAGACGGCCATGGAGATCGCCGGCTTGCCGGAAGCTCCCATTGAAGACATCGAGATGAAGAACGTGCAGATCAGCGCGGCCAAGGGAGCGAAGATCGCCTACGCGGCGGTGAACTCGCAGGGACTGGTGGTGACCGCGCAGACGGGCGATCCGATCATGAAGGGTCCAGGTGTAGAGGGGACCCTGAAATAGGTTGGCTGCTTAGGCCGCGTGGCCCTCGGGCGCGGCGGCTTTCTCCAGCGAAGCTTCTGCCCTCCGGCGACCTTCGCGCGCGAAGCACTTCGCGAGATGCCTGCTGAGCCGCTGCGACGTAAAGCGGGACCCAGCGGTGAAGCGCAGCAGCGGACCGAAGCTTGCCGCCGCCGCCGGGCCGACGAAGTACAGGCCGGGCACGGAGGTGCGGAAGTTGCGATCCAGCACGGGAGCGCCGTGCTTTTCCACCTCGATGCCTTCGAGCAGGCCGGGCGAGATGAACTTCAGGCGATTGATGTCCACGCGAAAGCCGGTACCCGCGATGATGTGCGAGGCAAGCTGTTCGCGGGTCTGTTTTTCGGCATTGACCAGTGTGAGCTTCACACGTCGTCCTGTGGCGTTGCGGATCACCTCGGCGCGATCGATGGTCCAGCCGGTGAGGATGGGCACCTTGCCACGAACGCGTCCGCGCAGGCTGGACCCGCCCGCGGGACCGAGGTGCTTGTAGAACATGCCACGGCGAACAAAGCCGGGCAGCGCGTGGAAGACCAGCGGAAAATTTACTGCGAACCACGAGCGCAGGCTCGGGCCCAGCGGGGTGGAAGGGTGACGCAGGCGCTGCAGCAGGGACGGGCCGGGTCCGTTGGCGGCCCGGTGAATGTGGAGTTTAGGTTTGCGGCTGACCACTGTGGCGTAGGCGCCGGCTTCATGCAGCAGCGCGGCGGCGTTCAGTGCGCTGGCGCCGCGACCCAGCACAGTGACATCACAGCCCTTGAACTGGTGAAAGTAGCGATGGTCGGCGGTGTGGCTTACAAGGTCTGCGGGTAGCTTGCGCAGCGACTCCGGCAGCAGCGGGAAGTGCGCCAGGCCGACGGCCAGCACGACTTCGCAGGCGTGAATGACCTCGCCGCCCTGTACATGGACGCGAAAGCGGCCCAGTGCGCTGTGGACAGCACGAGCGGGTTCCACCATCAGCACGTTGCACTCTTCCAGGGTCGGCACGAAGCGCCGGGCGAACTCCTGGCCGTAGGCGATAAAATCCTCCACCGCGACGGGGCGGTGGGTATCGTGATACTCTCTACCCGTTTCCCGGCAAAATTCCTCGAGCGTCCAGGTTTTGGAGCCGGGGAAGAGGTTGGAGGCGAAGCCATCGGACTTTAGTTTCATCCCGACAGGCATCTGCGTGGCCCAGGTTTCCATGGCCTTGCCGAAGATGCGGAAGGGTACGCCACGCTCTTTCAGGTGAGCTGCCAGCGTCAGGCCGTAGGGACCCGCTCCGATGACGACGGTATGCGTCGAAGAGTTCATGGGAATGACGTTCAATCTCCTCGATGGCGTACTACGACAGAAGATATCCGCGTTGGCCCGGGCGGTACATCCCGCCGACAGCCCTAGGGTACATCGAAAGTGACATGTGACGACCCGGCTACGCACAAGCACAATGCAGGTGCAAGGCTTTAGATTTGCGGCTGAATTCGGGAGTGTGTTGTTGCGAATGTATGGCGAAAGCGTAAAGAAGCCAGTCGTGCTGATGGCGAGTACGGAACGCTGGACGGCGACCGCCCGGCTCGCTCTTGCGCTACGCTCGCTCGGCTGTGAGATCGCCTTACTGTCTCCCGGTGACCACCCAGCCAATGTGTCCGGCGCGGTTACCCGGCAGCTCCGCTACGATCCCCTGCGCCCGCTGCACAGCCTCCACCTGGCCATCAGGGCCGTTCAGCCAACGGTTCTGCTTCCGTCCGACGAAACCATGACGCGCCAGGTAGGCGAGCTGTGGGAGCGGATGAAGGTCAGTGACGGCGTCGAGACAAAGCGCCTGCAAGCGTTACTGAACCGCTCACTGGGTGATCCGGATCGGCTGAGCGGGACCGGCTCGCGCATTTTGCTGCAGCACGCCGCCGACGCCGAAGGCGTCCCTACACCGGCCACCCTCGAGATTACCCGCAAAGGGGAGTTGGCAACTGCATTCGATCAGCTCGGCTCTCCCATGATGCTGAAAGCGGATTCATCCTCCGGCGGACGTGGTGTACGCACGGTCGAGACAATGGAAGAGGCCGAACGAGCCTGGGCTGCCTTCTCGGTTGCGCCGCGCATGCCGCGCGCGCTGATGCGCGGAGTTCTGCGCCGCGAGTGGACTCATCTGCGTTCCGCCATGCGGAAGGAAAAGCATGGCGTGACCGCGCAGCGCAAGATCAACGGACCGGAACGGACGGCGATGGCCGTAGCGTATCGCGGCGAGCTGCTGGCCCTGGAGATGTTCGAGGTTGTTCATAGCTGGAAAGAGCGCGGGCCTTCCAGCGTGCTGCGCCGCGTGCAGGATCACCGCATGGAGCGGTCCATCCGCGCGCTGGTGGCACACCTGGAGATTACTGGCTTCACCGGGTTTGACTTTATCGTGGACGGGGTTAGTGGTGAATCGTTGCTGCTGGAGCGCAACGCGCGGCCGACCCAGGTTTCCCATCTGTCTTTCGGCGACGGGCACGACCTGGCGGCGGCCTATGTTCGCGCGATCGTGGGACGTACCGAGGTTCGTGACCGCGCTGCGGCAACCGGACGGCAAACCATCGCCCTCTTCCCACAGGAGCTGCAGCGTGACCGCGAGAGTCCTGTGCTGCAAACAGCGTTTCACGATGTGCCGTGGGAGTCGCCTGCGCTGCTGTCACGCGCTCTGCGTGGTCAACCCGCACTGCGTGTCGCGCTCGACAATCTGCACAGCGGCAAGGGCGGCCGGCAGGAAAGTGGTATTTCGTGGCAGGTCGCACGGTAAGCCTGCTTCGCGAGTAAGCGGCCTTAGTTCCGTTTCTACTCTAGTACGCGCCGCGGGTTCGAACCACCGCGCTGAAGGTCCGGAAGAGGATCTTGATGTCCATCATCAGCGACCAGCGATCGATATAGCGCAGGTCCAGCCTGATGGCGTGGGCGAAGTCGGTGTCCGAGCGGCCTGAAACCTGCCACAGGCCTGTGATGCCGGGCTTCACTGAGAAGCGGCGCATCAGCCATGCTTCGGAAAACCTCTGCACGTCGCGCAGCGGCAGCGGGCGCGGGCCCACCAGCGACATCTCGCCGCGCAGCACGTTGAAGAGCTGCGGCAGCTCATCCATCGACGTGCGGCGGAGGAACGCTCCCACGCGGGTAATGCGGGGGTCGTTCCGCATCTTGAACATGGGGCCGGTGGTTTCGTTCAGGTGCTCGAGTTCGGCCTGTCGGGCGGTGGCGTCCGTGCTCATGGAGCGGAACTTGATCATTCGGAAGCGACGCTTGTTGAAGCCATAACGCTCCTGCAGGAAGAACACCGGGCCGCGGCTGTCCAGCTTGATCGCGAGCGCGATCAGCAGCAGCACGGGCGAAAGCAGCAGTACGCCGATCAGCGCGGCGACGAAATCAAAGATGCTCTTGATATGGACGCGGTGGTCGTTGCGCACCATCTCCAGCGTCACGCGTGAGCCGTTTTCCACGGCGCGGTGCTTGGCGACCTCGGTGGTGAACACGTCGAGCGAGTACTGCGTCTGCACGCCCGCGGCGCCGCACACGCGGACGATCTCGGCGATTTCTTCAAAGCAGCTCTTCACCGGGAGCGCGATCAGCACTTCGTCGATCGGCTGGTGCATCAGCAGGGCTTCCAGGTCGTCGACGCCGCCGAGAATCGGGGCCAGCGTGGTGCACTCTGGTTGTGGCTTGCTGTCGATAAAGCCCTGCAGTGTGTACTTGTAGTCGCGGTCGGTAGGCAGCTCCAGCGCCAGCAGGCGGGCGCGCAGGCCGGTGCCGCAGATCACCACATTGCGCCTGGCGCGCAGCGCCGGACGAATCCACTCGCTGTAGGCATAGAGAGCGACGCGGCTGGCCAGCAGCAGAGCTGTCGTGATCAGCCAGAAGCCGAGCAGGCCGAGCGCGGTGTTGTGCTGCACGTGGCGAAACGTCATCGCGGGCCACAGCAGCAGCGTGGAAGCGGCGGTTGCCATTGGGACGCGCCAGAAGGCGACGCGCATGTCGGGAGTCATCTGCGGCTGGTACAGGCCCAGCACCCAGAACACCGCTCGCCAGCAGGCCAGCAGGATGATTTCCAGCACGAGATTGCGCACCGAGATGCGCATGGTGAAGAAGGCAGCAGCGCTAGTGCTGTCATGCAGAAAGGTGTGGATGACCAGCAGCAGCAGACCCAGCGAAAGCGCGGCCAGATCCAAACCGCGAAGCATGGGCGAGGAAAGCAGAACAGATTCGCGGGCTCGTGCCCGGGCCTGGGCTCCCGCGGTGATGCGCGCGGCCAGCGGTCCCGTGCAGGACTCGGACGCCGTGAGCGGACGGCCGCCGCGGCGGCCTCGTTTACGGGGGGCTACCGTCGGGTCGACATGGGAAAAGCGATGGCTAACGGATGACATCCCGCTCCTTAAACCTTTCTGCCCACGGCTGCGTTGACGTCCTGCGCCGCTGAACCCCTGGGAACCTATCGTGTCTTGCTGATCTGGCCTGTGGGTGGACAAAAGGTGGTCCACCCCTAGAAGACCGGCATCTCCATCGGCACGGCAATGTGCCTTTGGTGGTAACTGCCGGGGTCTTCTGTTCTCTATCTTCTCCTATGAGAACACTTTTCGAGCACTTTGCGTTGAGAGTCTTGATACGTTGATACACTGCATGCACTGATCCGGTGCAGCTAATCTCAACGCATTTTTCCTGTTTCTTCGCTGATTTCCTACGATGACGTACGCACCTCCCAAGCTGCGCCACACCCTCGCCGAAGCCGCCTTCCGGCGCAGAAGCACCCTCCTTTCCACGTTCTACATCGTGGGCGGGCTGGTGACGTTGCTGGTGGTGGTGCTTCCGCCGCAGTACCGCGCGACCGCGAAACTGCTGGTGCAAAACGTGCGTTCGCAGGCTCCCTTGACCACCAGCCCGGTGGAACACACGATGAGCAGCGCCGAGGTCAGCCCGACCGAGGTGAACAGCGAAGTCGATCTGCTGGGCAGCGTAGGTGTGGCCCGCCGTGCGCTGGGTCAAAATCCGGCTGCCCCGGAGACCAGGGACGACGAGAGCGACGTCAAGAAACTGAAGCGTCACCTGGCCGTGGAAGCCGTACACCAGACGAACAATATTGACTTGGCTTTAACGGCGAAGACCCCCGAAGCCGCCCGCGAGCAGCTGCAGTCCATCCTGGAAAGCTACTTCACGGAGCGCGCCGCGGCGGCCCGCTCCGGCGGCGCGGCGGAGTTTTTCGACCGGCAGGTGCAGGACCGCAGCCGTGTCCTCGACGCCGACCAGCAGGCGCTGACCCAGTTTGAAGTCGCGCACGGCATCGCCGATCTCGACGACCAGAAGAAGTTGCAGGTTCAGCGCGTAGCAGGGATCGAGGATCAACTTCGTTCTACGCAGGCTCAGCTCGCGCAGCAACGTAGCAAGGTAACGGCGGAGCGTGGGGAACTGGCTCGGACGCCTTCGCGCTCGCGTACGCTGGACCGCTCCATCACTAACCAGTACTCGCAGGAGCGGCTGAACACCTCGCTGGTAGATCTGTACAACCAGCGCGCCGAGCTGATGAAGCGCTACCCTCCTACCGACCGCCAGGTTGTGGCGCTAAACGAAAAGATCGTCATCACCCAGCGGGCGATTGCTGAATCCCGAGAAGCCCCGGCGAGTGAAACTGCCACGGATGTCAACC
Organism: Granulicella sp.; assembly: GCA_965198545.1. GTDB lineage: Bacteria > Acidobacteriota > Terriglobia > Terriglobales > Acidobacteriaceae > Granulicella. Next base: position 44,650 of record CBDAPS010000017.1, read on the forward strand.
CGGTTTGGCAGACGCTGAACTCCGCGGTGGCAACCTCCAGTGGCGACCTCAGCGGCCTGGCCGCGCAGGAAGCCGAGCTTCGACGTCAGCAGAAGGAAGCTCAAACGCGGCTGGACGAACTGGAACAGGCGACCACCACCTTCAACGGCCTGCAGCGCAAGGTCACGCAGTCGCAGGCTGATTACACGGCCTATGCGCAGAAGCGCGACGAAGCGCGCATCTCCCAGGCGCTGGATCGCGAAAAAATGTTCGATGTCGCCCTCGTGGAGCCGCCGACGTCGTCACCCGAGTCCGTCCGGCCCAAGTTGCTGTATTGGCTGGCAGGGCTGGCGTTCGCCTTTTTGTTGGGGCTGCTGCTGGCCGTCTATAAAGACACGTCGTCGGAGCAGATTTACACACCCTCGCAACTCGATACGCAGACCGGACGCCGTACGTTGGCCGTACTGGCGGAAGAAAAGGACGCCGAACTCTACGGCGAGAGCAACCGCGTTCAGTATCGCCGCCTGCTGTTTGCTATCCGCACGGCGCTAGGCCAGCCGGAGATCGGTGCGGTCCAAGGCGAACGCGGCAGCTGCGTCGCGTTCACTTCGGCCACCAGGGGCGAAGGCGTTTCCGAGATGGTTGGACGGCTGGCGATGGAAGCCTCGTTTCAGGCCGGTACGCGGGTTGCGGTGTTGAACGCGGCCTCACTCCTGCGTAAGTTCGAAACAGAAGGCAGCGTGAGCTTCGCCATGCGCTTCAATGATAAGCAGCGCCACTGGGTGCTCGCGGCGACTGAGGACCCCAATGCCCGTCCAATGGGCCACGGTGGAACGCAGGGCCTGTTCTCCACCCGGCTGCGCCCGCTGCTGGAGCAGGCTCGCGGTGAGTTCGACCTGCTGCTGATGGATTGCCCCAGCCTCTCGGAAAGCACGCTAGCCGCCGAGCTGGCTCGCTGCGTGGATGGCTACGTGGCCGTTGTTTCCGCGGGCCAGGCCCGCCGCCAGAATCTGGAAGACATGCGCTCGGTCTTGGACCACGCAGGCGCACCGTTGCTGGGCTATGTGCTCAACCGGCGGCGGTACCCGGTGCCGCGCTGGGTGCATAAGCTGCTCTGGTAGGCTGGGGCGCAAAGCGCTCAGGAAAGAAAGGGAAGGGAGGACGAGGTCGATGCGGATGACAAAGGTTTTTGGAACGATGTTGATGGAATGTGTCGGCGCTGGCTTCCTGTTAGCCCAAACGGCGATCCCGCCGCAACAGTTCTCGCCACGTCCACAGCCCACGCAGGCGGTCGCCGCGCTCCCCGTGCAGACGCCGGCCCAAACTCCCGCAGCCCAGGCACCCGCCGTTCCAGCGTACTCACCGCAGGCTCCCGGCCCGACTCCGGCCTCCATCGCCGCGCAGCAGTTGTTCGGCTCCAGCGAGACAGGGATCGAGCCCTACTACGTGCTGAAGAATGGAGACACGGTCGACGTGATCTTCCGCTACACACCGGAGTTCAATGACGAGGTCGTGATTGGCCCGGATGGACGCGCCTCGTTCAAGTCTGTCGGCGATATTCGCGTTGCGGGCCGCACGGTGCCGGAGTTGCAGCGCATCATCGTCACCGGCTCGACGGACAAGCTCGTGAATCCCGACGTAGCCGTCTCGGTCAAGGACTTCGAACGGCCCAACGTGGTCGTCGCCGGCGAAGTGCAACTGCCGATGAAGATCGAACTGCGCAAGCCCACCACCGTGCTGCAGGCGATCCTGATGGCCGGCGGCCCCAAGGAAGATGCCGCGCTCGGGCGCGTGCTGCTGTTCCGCCGCATCGACTCGGATACCGCCGAGGTGCATGTCCTCAAGCTCAGCAAGTACGACCCCAAGACTCGCGCCGCAAACAACATGTTGCTGGAACCTGGCGACGCCATCCTGGTGCGGCACGACCACCTTACCAAGGTGGAGCGCTACGTGAAGCTCGCCAACATCGGGTTCTATCTCAACCCGTTCGGCAACAACGGCATCTTCTAGAAGCCAGGGTCTAGGGCTCAGGGTCTAGCGTTCAGGCCGGAAGTTCTACCGCTTCAAGAAGTAGCTTTCTGGACCCTAAACCCTGGACCCTAAACCCTCGCCTTATGAAACTTCTCCTCATGGCCTACGAGTGCAGCCCTTACCGCGGCTCGGAGTGGGCGGTGGGCTGGGGGCGGTTACTGCAGGCTGCGCGGGTCGCGAACGTTCACGTCATTACCAGCGAGAGCAACCACACAGCGCTGCTTCGCGCCCGCGACGAGGGGCTGATGCCTGCAAACGTCACGCTGCACACGCCCGTGCCCGATGCGCGGCTGCGCAAGCTGGAAGCCAGGCCCGGCTTGTTCGCGTACAACTACGTGGCTTATGAGCACTGGCAGCGGTTGGCGTTCGAGTTAGCCAAAGACCTGCACGCGCGAGAGCGCTTCGACGTCGTGCATCAGGTAAACGTGGTCACCTTCCGCGAGCCCGGCTACTGCTGGCAGCTCGATGTGCCGTTCCTGTGGGGGCCGGTGGGCGGCTCGCAGAACTTCCCCCCGCGCTTTCTGCCCATGCTGCCCCCGGTGGAGGCCTTCAAGGAAGGCATGCGTGGGGTGAGCAACTGGCTCTCACTGCGCTGCAAGCCCCGCGTCCGGCGGGCTGCCAAGGCGGCTGCCGTTGTGCTCGCGGCGAACTCCACCAACCAGCGTGACTACGAGAAAGTCTTCGGTCGCAAGGTCGAGCTGCTGCTGGAAACCGGACTGCGCGAGGTGACCGAGGCCAGTCGCTCGCGATTCTCCGCGAGGCTGGCTGACCCGACCAGGCCGCTCCGCATGCTGTGGAGCGGCGAGTGTCAAAGCCGAAAGGCGCTGCCCGTACTGCTGCGCGCGCTGGCCGCGCTGCCATCGGACGTCCCATGGACCCTGCGCGTATTGGGGGATGGCCCTCAAAAGCAGCGGTGGCACGAGGAAGCGTTGCAGCTGGGCTTTCTGCGAACAACGGCGGAAAGTGGCCCACGCGTTACGTTCGAGGGACGCCTTCCGTTCGAGCAGGCCGTTGCGGCCATGCAGGGTGCGGACCTCTTCTGCTTCACCAGCCTGCGGGACACCAGCGGCAATGTGGTGCTGGAAGCGCTGGCGGCTGGAGTTCCGGTGATCTGCTTCGACCACCAGGGCGCGGGTGACATGGTGGATACGGCCAGCGGCTGGAAGCTGCCAGTGCGCTCGCCCGCCCAGGCGCGGCGGGATTGGGCCGCCGCCATCACCCAAGCGGCTCGCAACCCGGAGCTGCTGCTGGCCCGCAGCCAGGCCGCCACCGAGCGCGCCCGGCAGTTTCTATGGGATAAGAACGGCGACCGCGTAAACGCCATCTACAACCATCTGGTGTCGCAAAGCGGCGTGGTACACGGTACCCTTCCGTAAGGACCGAATGAGGCCTAGTGGTTCGCCGAACTTCGCAGCGTCTGAACAAGCTCGGCAATTATCAGGACAGGAAGACGAGAGGCGACATGAGCGGAACGGCGAGAGGACTCACCATCCCGAACGTGCCGATCAAGAGTGTCTCCTCGCCTGAAGTGCGTGGGCCAAATGCCGCCCTCCCGGGCATGATCATGGAAGGTGATCCAGCGGCACCGGGGGTCCCGGGCTGGTGGTCTCGTGTCCGCTCCAGCGCCGGCCAGCGCCTCGGCTACGCGCTACTGGATCAGGTGGTTTACAGCTTCGGCAATCTCGTGGTCTACGCGATGTTCCGCCGGCACGGCACAGACCGCACCTTCGGCGCGTTCATGCTTACGCAGCGCGCCCTGGACGTTGTTTTCCAGCTCTGCAATGTCTTCCTGTGGGGGCCGTTCTGCTTCCATCTGCCTGCACTGTCGGACGCTCGTCAGCGGATCTACCGCGGCAGCCTGCTGCTGCAGCAGGTCACTCTGTGCGCGGTATGCGCGGGCATCCTCTGGATGCTGAACCTGCTCTCCTCCGGGCCTGTACCCGGCAAATACCACGAGGTTTTCGCGCCGCTGATCTGGACCAGCCTCGGCATCACCTTCCGCGAGTACACGCGGCGCATGTACTTTTCAGAGATGCGATTCCGCGAGGCTTTCTGGACAGAGGTCGCTACGGTGGTCCTGCAGATCGCCGGCATGGAGTGGCTCGTATGGCGCGGTGAAGTCAGCGTGGGCTCGGCGCTCACCGTTTTGTCTGCGGGCGCCATCATCGTCTCGCTTTGGTGGGCAGTGCGCGAGTGGCGCACTGTGCAGATCGGTCTGCGGGCTTCGCTCGATGACCTTCGTAAGGACTTCGAGCTGGGCCGCTGGCTCTTCGTCAGCAATATGGTCAGCCTGCTCAGTCTCCAGTGCAATCCATGGATTCTGAGCAGTTTGCTCGGCCTTCCGGCAGTGGGCGCGTACACAATCTGCGAGTACCCGGTGAACGTGCCGCGCGTCGCGCTCACCAGCCTGCAAAACACGATGGCTCCTAGCATGGCACGCAGCTACGCCAAGGGGGGCCGCAAGTCGTTGAACGGCCTTGTGCGACGCTTTGACACGCTCCTGCTGGCGGGCTCAGCCGTGTTTGTCGCAATCGCCTGGGCCGCTGGGCCGTGGTTCGCGCGGCTGCTGTTCAAGTCCGTACCGGGAGATGTGCGTTCGGTTGTGGTGCTGCTGGCGTTCAATTTGCTTGCACTGGCCTGCACCATGGCCCGCAGTTACGGACTCACGGCCATGGGCCGCGCCGACCTTACGGTCTACGTCAACCTGCTCGGCTTCGCGGTGCAGGCGATTGCCGTCGTGCCGTTGGTTCACGCATTCCATCTTCGAGGGGCCGCCATGGCGCTCCTGCTCGGCACCGCAACGACAGCGGTCGCTCGTGCCGTGGTGTATGCGCGCGAAGTCCGCAAGGACGTGCCGTCTCCCCAAGCGGAGTTACCGGAGGCGCAACCCGCATGAGCACCACGGTCATCTCCCCGGCCTCGCTTTCTGACGAACGCCGCTCGCGTTGGGCATGGGAGCGCGCCGACTACCGTGCCCGCGCTGTGCGCATCGTTTGCGCGATCTTCCTCGGCATCTGCTTCTGGTACTCCGTGCCCTACGGTATCCCGGAGGACAAGAGCCAGGGGCTACAGGTTGCGGCCGCGCAGGCTGCCCAGAACTTCGAAGGCAGCCGCAGCCGTCAGATCGCCGTACCACTCATCGCTGCGTTCGCGGTCTTTCTCCTGTGGCGATTCCCCCGTCGCGGTGACTGGAGAGGTTATCTCCGCTGGCCGGTGATCGCGTTCTTCCTCTGGGCAGTGGTCAGCTTTGCGTGGAGTGACGTGCCACCTACCACGGGCAAGCGCCTCGTTGTGTTCCTGTGCGATGCGCTGTTCGCCTACACGCTCGCCCGCATTGCCTCCGCGATGGAGCTTGCATTGTGGGGCTTCCTCACGACGGGAGCCGTCGCGGTCATCTCGCTGGGCACGGACATCTTCTACACGCGCGATTTCGCGCCCTTCAACCCGGACTATCGCTTCATGGGCGTGATGGAAGCCAACTACCAGGCGGCTAACCTGCTGGTCAGCATGATCTGCGCCATGACGCTGTTGCAGCGCCGCCCGCGCTGGGCCAAATGGCTGCTGCCGTTCGTCGGATTGGAACTGCTGCTGATGGCACTCACGCGCTCACGCCTTAGCGCATTGCTCTCCATCGTGCTGCTTACCGTGATGCTGATCCGCGTGGCTCGCGCCCAGTGGCAGCCCGCCACGCGCGCGCTGGCGGTGGCTGGCTTTCTTGCCGTGATCGTCCCGGTCATGGTCCTCGCTGCCGGCAATGCGGCTGGCAACGCGCAAAGCCTGTTCATGATGGGCCGCTCTGACACAGAGAACACCTCCAGCCTGAGCAATCGCGCGCCCCTATGGGCCGAGGTCTTCGAGAGCATCCGGGAGCGGCCCGTGCTGGGATTTGGTTATGCGGGGTACTGGACGCCGGAGCGCGTGGATCGCGTCTCGCTGGACCAGGGCTGGGCCGTGCCGAACGCGCACGACACCTACCTCGACCAATGGCTTTCGCTTGGCTTCATCGGCCTCGTGCTCTACTGCGCGTCGGTGTGGGGAGCGTGCCTGCTGGCCTGGCAGCGGTATCGCCGCGAAGGCACGCCGGAAAACCTGTTCGTCGCGCTGCTGCTGACGTGGCTGCCTCTTGCGAGCCTGGCGGAAAGCGTGCCGCTCGACCCGTACCTGCCGACCATGCTGGCCTATGCCTGCGTGGTGAAGATGTGCCTGCTGCCGGGCAGCGAGCCTCGTGTGGTCGAAGACGCACCGCTTGTTCAGGGCCTGCCGCCGGAGACGCAGCCCGCATGAGGCCCGCAACTCCGTCACGCGCGGGAACGCCTTCCTGGCCGCCGCTCGGTCCCGGCGAGCCTGGCCTCGTCAGCGTCATCATCCCCACCTATCGCCGCCCACGCGAGCTTCTCGTCGCCGTGCGCAGCGCGCTTGCCCAGACCTACTCGCCGGTTGAGGTAATCGTGGTTCACGACGGTCCCGACGCTGAAACACGCGCAACCATCGAAGCCCTGCCGGAGTTTCTGGCTAGCGACGGTCGCCTGCGCTATTTGGAACTGCCGGAAAACCGCGGCCCCGCCGAAGCTCGCAACGCAGGAATTCGCGCTGCGCGGGGCGAGTGGTTTTCCTTCTCCGACGATGACGACGAGATCCTGCCCGAAAAGACCGCCGAGCAGATGGAACTAGCCAACCCTGCCGAGCCGAAGCAGATGATCAGTTGCCGCGTGATCTACCGGCACGACGGCATTGACAGCATCTGGCCGGCGCGCCCGCTTGGTCCGAAGGAAGATGTCGCCGACTACATCCTGCGCCGCCCTTCGCTGATGGGCCGTCCCGGCGTACTGCCGATCCAGACACTGCTGGTGCATCGCTCGATCTTTACTGCTGTGCCCTTCAGCACGCACCGCGATCATGAGGACTGGGCCTGGCTGCTGGAAGCCTGGCACCGCGCTGGGGCGCGCGTGCGCTTCGTCTGGCAGCCGCTGGTGGTCTACAACATCGTTACCGATAGCGTTTCGCGCAGCCGCCGCATGAACTGGCAGGACTCGGCAGACTGGGCCAGCCAATACCGAAGCTGGATTCCGGACAGGGCTTACACATCGTTTCTCGCTACCAAGGTCGCGCTCAAGGCCCGTCGCGCGGGCGACTGGAAAGCCATACGCACGGTAGCAAAAGAGATTCTTCACAACCACCCCGGTCCGCGTGAACTGGCGTTTCTGCTGGGTGCGCTCCTGGTGCCGGGGTCGATGCTGCATGCGGCGTGGAAGAGGTCGTTGGGCAGTGCGGGGGACGCATCCGGAGAGGCCCGTAAGGCATAGCTGGCAACTGGAATTGGTGAACCGCTAGGCGGTTGCTGGCGCTAACGGCGGTTGGATGAGAAGTTCCGCGAAGTCGGCGAAATGAGATGGTCCGCCGCTGTAACCCTCCGCTGAGGCGGAGAATAGAAGCAGCGGTTCGAAGGAGGATCCATACCTTGTTGTTACCTCAAAAAGGTGACGCCATCGTAAGCGATGCCTCGATGTAGTTGCCGATCCGCTACTCCCGTAGAGCGTGGCGTTGGCACCTGATGTTCGGGGCTGGGATGTTCATGAAGCTGCCTTTGACCCGGGAACGTGGACGTCGGTAGAGTGTCCGCATGCGTCTTCCGTGCTGCTCCCTTGCAGCCAGTGTCCTGTCCTTCGTCTGCCCTGTACTCATGACCGCGCAGTCGGCCACGAAGCGTCCGCCGATCACCGGGATCGCCTTTGTCAGCTTCGCGGTCGAAGACGGCGCGGAGGGCGACCGGTTCTACGGGCGGGAGCTCGGCCTGACGCGCGTACTGACCAGCGGAGGCGAACCCGTGGCGCCCCTGCACGTTTTCGCCGTGAACTCGCAGCAGTGGATCTCTTTCAAGGTGGGCGGTTCCGGCACGAACGGCCGCCTCCGGATGATCGGTTTCACGACAACCGATCTCCCGCAGCTTACCAAGTACCTGGCAGAACGTGGCTTTCCGAGCGCGATGCCGGTCTCGCCCGGCGAACTGGCCGTGCGCGATCCCGAAGGCAACCCCGTGATCTTCGTGCAGAAGGACAACACGGAGGGTGTACTGCACAGCAAACCCTCAAGCTCGGCCGTGTCGCGCCGCATCATCCATGCTGGCTTTGTCGTGCACGATCCTGACAAGGAGAATCGCTTCTGGCGCGAGGTGCTCGGCTTCCGGCCCTACTGGCACGGCGGCCGCACCGACACCACAACCGACTACATCTCGCAGCAGGTTCCCGATGGTACGGACTGGCTGGAGTACATGCTGAACGTCAGTCCGACGGCCGATGCGAAGCAGCTTGGCGGCTCCAACCACGTTTCGCTCGGCGTTGAGCACATGAGCGATGTCGTTACGCAGTTGCAGGCCAACGGCTGCACGGGCCAGGAATGCTCAGCCACGAAGCTGGGCCGGGACGGCAAGGTGCAGTTGAACTTGTTTGACCCCAGCCAGAACAGGGTGGAGTTGATGGAGTTCAAGCCCTCCGGGCCGACCTGCTGCTCGGCGTATACAGCGAAGCACCCGGCGGTGGGTGATCCAGAGTAACTGTCAGATCAGTCCGGATATGTCGGCTTATCGTCATCCAGCCTCTTGGCACGTAATTGCTGGCCAAGGCACTTCGATATGCATAAGCAAGGCACCCCGATCGGGGTGCCTTGCTTATGCAGAAAAGCCGCGGTCTACTTCTCCATGTCCGGATAGGGCCCGATGCCGCCGCCCTTGATCCAAGCGTCCAGGTACTCATCCAGCACCGGCAGCGGAACGCCGCCGGTCGCCAGGATCGCGTCGTGGAAGGCGCGCAGGTTGAACTTGCGGCCCAGCGTTTGCTCGGCTTTGTGGCGCTCTTTCAGGATCTCGGTCATGCCCATGTAGTAGCTCAGCGCCTGTCCCGGCCATGAGATGTAGCGATCAATCTCTTCCTCGATGTCGTGCTCGCTCAGCGCCGTGTTGTCGCGGAGGTACTGCTGCGCCTGCTCGCGTGTCCAGCCCATGGCATGCATACCGGTATCCACGACGAGGCGCGACGCGCGCCATGACTGGAAGCTCAGCATGCCGAACTTCTCATACGGCGTGTGGTACATGCCCATCTCCGTACCAAGCCGCTCGCAGTAAAGCGCCCACCCTTCGCCGAACGCCGAGCCGCCGCCGCGGAAACCATTCGGGTCCTGGTGCTCGCGTGCGATCAGGCCGGCCCACGAGTGTCCTGGGGCAGCCTCATGCACCGTAAGCGCCGCCATGGCGAAGATCGGTCGCGAAGGCAGGTCATAGAGATTGATCGAAAAGCCTCCCGGTCCGCCGAAGCCCGCTGGCTGGTACGGAGCCTGCTCTTCGGGCACGGGATGAATGCCAAACCTACCGCGCGGCATGTAGCCGAAGTAGCGGTCCGCGATGTCGTCGAACTCCTTCATCATGTAGCTGGTCTTGCCCAGCAGCTCTTCCGGCGTCTTGGCGTAGAACTGCGGATCGGTACGCAGGAACTTGAGGAACGCCGGGAAGTCGCCCTGAAACTTGGCTTCGACGATGGTATCCAGCATCTCCTGGTGGATCTTCGCGACCTCTCCCAGTCCGAAGGCGTGGATGTCTTCGGCGCTCATGTCCAGCGTGGTGTAGCGCTTGATCTGCGCCTTGTAGTACGCCTTACCATCGGGCAGATCGGTCGCCGCGATCGACTTCACGGTGTTCGGGTAGTACTCGTTATTCCAGAACGCGAGCAGCTTGCCGTACTCCGGGATGATCACTGTCTCGATCGTCTTCTTGGCCTCCGCTCGCAGGCGCGCCTGCTCGGCGGTGTTCACGGTGGAGGGCATCCGCGTAAACGCTTTCCAGAACGGCGTCTCCTCGGCAGACTTCGCGTGAGCGATGGGCGCGATCATGCCGTCTCGCCCGGCCAACGTGATCTTGGGTGGCGTGAATCCGCGCGCCAGTCCAGCCTTCATGTTGGCGATGTTTTCGTCGAAGAAGCGCGGGATGTCATTCAGCCACTGCAGGTAGTTCAGGTAGTCCTGCTCCGTGCGGAATCCGCGCTGCCCGCTGCTCTGCACGCCCGTCCAGAACGTCTCCAGCGAGTTGACCGGCTTCTCCCACTCCTTGAACTTCTGCCCGTCGATCTGCGTGTCGATCTGGTAGAGATAGATCTCCAGGTTCATCTGTTCGGCTTCGCTCATCTCGCTCTTGTTCAGCTTGTCGAGCTGCGCCTTCACGCCTTCAAAGTGCTCCAGCGCCTTGGCTTGAGTTGCGGGATCGACCGCGCGCAGCACCGTTGGCTGCACCCGCTGCTGACGCCCAAAGGGCTGCCCACCGCGTTGCGCTTCGCGCCACGTCGTATCAGCCTTATGGATGGCATTCAGTTCCGCTCCCGCCTTGCTCGGTGGCCCTGAAGGAAAGGGCGATAGCGGCGCCGGGCCTTCGTCTGCGGGCGCGGCAGCCGTTCCCGGCTTTGCCGGTGTTGCTGCCGCTTGCTTGGCGGCTGCCGCGGGCGCGGGCTTTGCTGGCACCATCTGCGAGAGCGCAAACGTCAGGGGGTACAACATCGACACCGCTACGGATACACGGGATACGCGCATGAGTCTCCAAGGAAAGGGGAATGATTCTTAGCCTAAAGGACGCAGCCGGAGCCCCGTAAGTTTCTTATCGATCAACGTCCGCTTCAGGCGCGTTCGAAGTGAAACAGCAGTTGCTGTTTGCTGGCAACCGGCTTGCCTGCACGGGTCGCAGGCGTGAAGGTCCACGTCTCGATCACCGCGACCACGGCTTCATCCAGGCCATGCCCCAGCCCCTGGTCCACTTGCGTGTCCACCACTTTGCCCGCCTCGTCGATCACGATGTCGAGCACCACATCGCCGCGCGTGCCGTGCGGCAGCACGGAAAGGTCGGGCTTCGGATCGGGATAGAAGTCCGCAAAAGCCACCGAAACATCGGCTTCGCCATTAGGATCGCCGCCGCTGCTGGGCGGGGGTGGCGGGGGCTCCGGCTGCTTCAACGCCAGCTTCGGCTCTTCCTTGGGAGGGATGATCTTCGGTTTGGGAGGCCGCACGATGGCCGTGTGGCCGGGAGAGTACGGCGTGATCACCGAGGCCAGGCGATGCCCGTGGGCCTTGTGAACCACGACGCCGTGAACCTGGTAGGTGATGGCCAGAACCACGAGAACATGCAGCGCGATCGACGCAGCTTTTTGAAGAGTCTGAAGAGATGTCCGCTGCGGCTCAGGATGAGTCGGAAACAGGGAAACCAGTTCCATAAGTCATCATAGCCAGTCCTCGCCGCTTTTTCGACAAAAATATGGCGCTCCCGAAGGAACGCCGCGTTCAAGAAAGAAATCCGCCGGCTGTCTTCGGCAGCGTTGGTTAGTTTTTGAAATCCACCTTCTTGTAGCCGGCTGGAATCTCGAATTTGGAAACGTCCGCAGGCCCTGCAGAGAAGCTGGAAAGCTGAGTCGTCGTTTCCAGCATCACGGCCGGACCATTCTGGGCGTTCGGATCGGCGGCCGGTGCCGGAGCAGCCTTCTTTCTGCCCATGCCGAACGGCAGGCTGCTGGCGATTGCGGCCTTTGCCATGTCGCCCTTGCTCGGCGTGTTGTCCGGCGGCAGCGGAGCTTCCGATGCCGCGGGCAGCGGAACGCCGTTCGCCGTGGTTCCCATCCTCATCACGGTCAGCACGGGCGTGCCCTTCAGCTTCGACATCTCCTTGACCATGTCGCCCATCCCCTGCACGGCGCCGGGAGGCATCTGCCGTATCATGGCGCTCATGTCGCCTGCTCCCGCCACACTCCAGCGCGCGCCCATCTTCTCGGCCATGCGCCGGTAGAACTCGCGCACCTCCTTGTAGCCGGGAATCTCCGGTGCCAGCCAAAAATCGCTGGTAAATGCAATCGCGCCGGTTTGCGGGGAGCCCTGATCGGAAGCCTGCGCCTGCGTCGCCTGCATCATCATGATCGAATCCCTGGCACTCAGGCCGGCAACGGTTTTCGTCGCGTCGGTATTGCGCACCTTGACGTCGAACTTCATCTGCATGTCGGGTTGTGCCTGCGGCTGCTGCTGGGCAGACTGCTTGGCCTGCTGCGCGTTGGCTTTGGCCATGGCGTCATCCATCTGCTGCTTGATTTGCGCAAAGGTCATCACCGTGTACTGGTGCTTTGCATTGTTGATCTGGGTGACGGTTTCCTGGTCGAGATCGAAGATTTGGGTCTCATCGGGATTGATGCGGATCATCCGGTTCCCCTTGACAATGACCGTCGTATCCATGGGCTGGCCGTACTGGCGAGCCGCTTTGCTGAATGTTCCGGCCATCTTCATCATGGAAACCAGCGAACCGCCAGTGACCTGCGTCGTTTCGGTATAGGTAAAGTCGGCGTGGGCCGAAGTATAGGATGGGCTGACAAGCGCCGTGCAAAGCAGCGCGAGCGTAGTGCGGTTGATCATCATGAAGGGTGTCCTGAGCGCGTAAGGATGAACAGCTATTTCTGAAGCGTGACCCGGGTCGGTCGCGCTGGAAGAAGCCATGCGCGCAGATGGCGGAAGTCTAACCTTGGCGCGCTTTGAATGCCACCTTATTGTTTCCGGAAGCCACAAGTGCACCGGCGCGTTCTGGCTCAACGGCTACTTGGGCGGCGCACCCGCGGGCAGTGGATAAACAGCGACATTGTGAAATGCCGCAATCCACCATTGGCCCCTTTTCCCTGGTCATCACTTCCAGCAGCTTCACGTTCAGCACTCCCTTGTCGTCCGTCTTTAATCCGGGAGGCAGACGCAGGGATCCGCTCAGCGCACCGTCGATCTCCACCAACGCGACCTCCGGCTGGAAGGGGGCGAAGCGAAGATTCGGGTACTTGCGGCTAATAGTACATCAGCGTGCTGGCGCGACCATCTTGCTCCCGCAGCACGCGCTGGTTACAGCTTCACCGAGGTGCGCGTTCGTTCGCGGCGTTCGCCGTTGCGCTGGCGAAAATCCAGCGAGCGAAGAAACGTCTGCCGCGAGTGCTCCGGCGACACCAGCTCAGGAAACGCACGCAGCACGCCTTCGGTGTACCAGCGGCTGCACAGCGCTTCCAGCCGGTCACGCTCGCTGTGTTTCAGCTTTGCAAGCAGCAGCGAGGGAAGATCGCGCAGCAGCAACACGGCGACGCGCACAGCGGCAAGCTTCACCGCTCCCAGCACGCCATGTGCCGCCAGCCGCACGCGGATGTCGCTGGCGCCCAGCCGCAGCGAAGTCCAGCGCAGGTTGCTTTCCGCCAGCCGAGTGGGTGGGGTGATGTGCTCGGCATACGCCGCTGGTTCAAACCACAGGGCGTGACCCGCCGCCTGCACGCGGCGAAACAAGTCCTTGTCCTCGCCGCCCTCGGTAAAGCGCACGTCGAACGGCCCTGCTGCCGCAAATACTTCGCGCTGCAGCAGGGCATTGTTCGTCGCCGGAAGATGGTTGCTGTCGGCATAGGGCTGCGGCTCCACGCCCACGCCGTGCTCGCCCAGTACGCCGCGAGTGCGCGGGCCAAAGCTCTCACGCTCCACGCCTTCCGGCATTTTCAGGATCAGCGCTCCGCCCACGCACGCCGCCTGGCTCTTCGCCGCTCGCTCGCGCAGCGCCCGCAGCCACCCTGTACTGGCAAGCTGGTCATCGTCAAAGCTGGCAATCCACTCGCCGCGCGCGGCGCGAAAGCCCAGGTTGCGGGCCGCGGCGATGCCCGCGCGCTCACCCGCGAGGATCGTTACCCTCGCGGCAGGCCGTGAGGCCGTGGTGGCGGTCGCTTCCGCATGGAAATCTTCCAGCAGTGCAGGCGTATCGTCGGTGGAGCCGTCATCCACGATCACGAACTCCACTGGATGTTCGACAATCCAGTCCTGCGCCAGCAGGCTCTCGAGCGCGCCACGCAGCAGGTGCGCACGGCTGCACGTCGCCAGCACGATGCTGGTATCGGGCCGTCCCGGTGCGGAGTCTGGATTTGCCGCCTCGATCAAATTCGCAAAGATCCTAAAACCTGAAAATCCTGAAGGTGTCGTCTGTTCCCAGCATAGTGCAGCCTCGCGGTGCCCTTATCCTGTGCAGCCTCGCACCAAAGTGCTATCTTCACCGCTCTGTTATACGACCCGTGCATCTTACGGGAAGCTTCGCCGCCGGCAACTTTCGCGGCCAGGCAGATGGAGGCAACAACCTTGGGCATCATGGATATGATTTCGTCCGCGGCCGGGCAGCTCGGCGGCGGCGACAAGGAACAGCTGACTGGCGGGCTCATGCAGGAGCTCGATAGCCGTGGTGGCGTCGGCAGCCTATTTCAGGCGTTTCAGGGCAACGGCCTCGGTGGCCTGGTGCAGCAGTGGGCGGGCGGCAACACCGCTCCCGCGTCGCCCGACCAGGTAGAGCAGGGACTGAGCGGCACCGGCCTCGTCGAAGGTGTGGCGCAGCGCACGGGATCCTCGCCGTCTATAGTCAAGATGGGGCTGGGGATGATCCTTCCCGTGCTGATCCACCACTTTGTGAGCAATGGTCACGTCACGTCGGAAGGCGAACCCACCGGAGCTCCGCCTCCAGACTCGGGTGGGCTTATGCAGTCTGTCCTCAGCAAGCTTCTGTAGATCTTCGAACGTGCAACTCAGCAAAACGCACCCGCGTTCGTGAACGCGGGCGCCTAACCATGCAGGCAAAAGGAAACGAAATGGCAGATCAGGCAGCTTTGGAACAGAAGTACGCTCCCGTAGGACAGGCAGTCACGGACTTCAGCGACTACGGCGCAAAGATCACCGGCATCTTCATGGACGGCGAGAAGCTCGTCCTCAAGTGCGATCTACCCTCGAAGGTTGTTGAGAACCGTGTCTGGGACGCGATCAAGAAGGTCGACCCCAACTACCCCAACTTCGAGATTCAGATCACCGTCACGGGCGGCGACACTCAGCCCTACACCATCAAGCAGGGCGACACGCTCAGCGCCGTCTGCCTGAAGTTCTACGGCCACGCCAACAAGTACCCGGAGGTCGCCAAGGCCAACGATGTGGACGCCAACAACATCCCGGTCGGCCACACAATCCAGCTGCCCGTGCTTTCCTGAGCTCGGCAGGAAAGAAGAAGGGCTCCGTCTCGTCGAGACGGAGCCCTTCCGGTTTGAAAGCTTGGCGCTAGAAGCTGAAGGATGCCTGCAGCGAGAAGCGGCGGGTTGCGTTGCTCGTCGTGTACGGTCCACCGGCAAGTTGCGTGGACTGTCCAAAGTTCGGCGAGGTCAACGTCCCATTCGGCGCGGCCAGATCGTTGTTACCGAACACGTTCTGCGCCTGCAGGCCAAGGCCGAAGTTGTAACGACGGCCTGTGTTGGTGCCGCCACCGCCGCCGCCGGGACCTCCGGGTCCGCCGCCGCGGCCACCACCGCCGCCGCCCGGTCCGCCCCCACCTGGCGCACCAAAACCACCGCCCTGATTGCGGCCACCGCCGCCGCCGCCATTCCGGCCGGCAGCCGCGTTGCGCATTTCGCCGAAGCCCCAGGTCTTGGTTAACCGGAAATTGAGAGCGAACAGGGCGGGTCCGGTGCAATCGTTGATCGGCGCCCGCGTGGCCCCGGCAACCGCGATGTTGGTAAAGGTACCGCAGCCGGCGATCGTCTTGGTCACGCTACCCGTTGCCGGGGTGCCCCCATTCAGCAGGTAAGGACGGTCGTTGAAGATCGTATCCAGGTTGTCATCGTTACCGGAGAGAATGTTGTACGGGTTGCCGCTTTGCGTCGTAAGGAACGGGCTGAACTGGATGAAGTGCGGAAGCGTCACAGACCCGAACACCAGCCCGCGGCTGCGTGTATCGAAGCTGGTGCGTCCGTAGTCGGCATGAAGGTTGCCGGGCTGGCTCAGGAACGAGCCGGCGCCGCTGGTGTCGCCCGTCGCGAAGGCCATCGAATAGAAGCCTGACAGCGAAAGGTATTTGCTGACCTGAACGCGGCCGTTGATCGACAGCTGGTCCTGATGAAACTCACCCTCTGAGAAATATTGGTAGGACGCTGCCGAGCTTACCGGGATGGTGAAGTTGTAGCCGATGTTCTGCGAGGCCAGCTGGTGCACGCCCAGCGAGTGAATATAGTTGGCAGACACGGTGCCGATTTTGCCGATTCCCTTGTCAATGCCGACTGCGAACTGCTCCGTATACGGCGTGCGCAGGTTGGCTGCGCGGGTATAGGTCTGCTGGGAAGCCGCGCTCAGGCCGGCCGTGCAGGTGGCATAGTTGTACGTCCCGGAGAACGGAACGCAGCCGGCGGGAATCTTGTTGCCGCCTGCGCCGTTGGAAACCGTGTAGATCGTTTCGTTCGTTCCGTTTTCGCGAATTGTGTTCAGGATCTGTGCGCCCTGGTAGCGGTCGTAGAAGATGCCGAAGCCGCCTCGGATCACCACCAGCGGCGAGCCCTTCTTGGTCCCAAGCCCATAGGCGAACGAAACACGCGGCGCGATGTCGTGGTGATCGGCAATGTAGTTCTGTGTTTCATAGCGGAAGCCATAGCTGATAGTCAGGTTGTTCAGCGGCTTCCAGTCGGTTTCCGCGTAAATGCCCAGGTCAGCCATCGTGTACTTGAAGCTAGGCGTGTTGATCTGCGTGATGCTGAACTGCCGCGGGTTATTCGCCGCGTAATCGGCGATGCTGGCGTAGGTAAAGGCGCCATTGGTGCCGGTGCTTGTCGACTCCGCCTCGCGCGTGCTCCGCAGGCGGCCGCCCAGCCGGATGAAGTTCTTCTTCATCTGGATCGACGTATAGTTCTGGACCTCGAAGTGGTCCTGGTGGTCGCTTGCATTTTGCAGCGACGCGCCGCCGCCCGTGAACGCGCCGGACACCGAGATCGTGGGTGAGTTGTTGAAAGCGTTGCTGTGCGTGTGCTCGCGCTCGTACTCAAAACGGCTCTCATTGATCAGCTTGCTGGAGTAGGTCTGCGTGTCGCTGAGCTGCAGAATGTTGCTCTGCGAAGAGCTGTTGTAGCCTGCGGTCGGTAGCGAGTAGTTGCCGATGCCCTGGTTGGTCTGATCGTTCTCCACGAACTGGTAGCGGACCGTCATCACGTTCTTGCTGCCCAGAGCCATGTCCAGACGGGGGTTGATGTCCGTGCGGACCTGGGGCTGGTAGGTGAACAGGCGGGCCACGCTGTTCGGGTCGGTGGCGGCGCTGTACACCGTGCATCCCGCCTGTCCTGGCGCGCAGATGATGCCGTTATTGGCGTTCGCCACGCTGGAGGCGTAAATACCCGGTGTGTAGGTGTAGGCGTTCTGCTCGATATCGCGGTGCGATCCGCCCAGGTTGTAGCTCATGTTCTTGTTGATCGGCCCGGTGATGGAACCGAACATAAAGATCGTGTGGTAGCCCGGCTGCACCGTGTTGGCTGAGTTCGGCGGCAGGCCGGTATCGAACTGCGACGGGTTGCCGTTGATCTGGAAGTTGCCGTGCAGCTTGTCCGTGCCCGGCTTGGTGAAGACCTCGATACGGCCGTAGCCCAGGCGATCATACTGCGCGGAGAACGGATTCTGGTTGATGCGGATTTCGCGGATGCTGCTTTTCGGCGGAAGCTGCCCGCCGGTGAAGCCGTCCACGTAGATCTGGCCGCCGTTGGGGCCCGCCGCCGGTCCGGCCAGCGCCTGCAACTCGCTTTGCAACTCATCCGGATCGTCGGAAAGCGCGTTCAGATCGTCGCCCTTCAGCACGGTGGAGCTGGCATTGGATTCCGGGTCTACGGAAAGCGCCACACCCTCGGCTTCCACGTTGACTACAACCGTCTGCTCCCCAATCTGCAGCTTGGCGTCCAGCGTGATGCTGGAGCCGCCGCCGATTTTCACCCCGCTGGCCGCATAGGACGAGAATCCCTGCATCGTCACCAGCACGTTATAAGTGCCCGCCGCCACGGTAGTAGCGTACGTGCCATCGGAGCCGGACTTCACGCGCACCGCGCCGCCCCGCGAGGGCGTCAGCACAATGGTCGCTCCGGGAATCAACTCCCCGTCCGGATCGGTGATGGTGCCGTGAACGCGCGTGGCGCCGCTGGTGGCGCCAGTCTGGGACGTGGTTCCCGCCGTCACAGGCGCCGGCGTCGTGGGCGTCTGCGCCCCCGCGGCGACTGCTGCCGCCATTCCCGCCCAACACCAAACCGCAAGGGCCTTGTTCATTCCCGACCCACTCTTCTGCGCATTGCGCAATCGCATTCTCACTCCCTCGAAAAACATCACACTTCCACTGTTCGAACGGTTCAGTGACCGTTCGTTATCGTTCCTTGGATACTTGCTGCTTACATCCTGACGTGCAGAACCTTAGCCCTGACTGAAGCCAGCCACGCTACTGGCCGCCTCCGCCACCCATCTCGCCTTCGCCGCCTCCGCCGAGACTCCATGGCGAAAGGGTCGTGCTTTGCCCGGCGGGAGCCGCCAGGATTGCATCCACGCCAACCAGCAGCGTGATCGCCGCTGCTTTATCCCCCTCCGTCGTCGGCGCGGTGGCCACAATCATCACCGCTTCACCTGGCTTTAGGCCGCCCAGCGTTTCCGTGGGAAGGCGCGAAAGCATGCGCGAAAGGTCGGCGCCCGCGGCGCGTCCACCGCCGCCAGGACCGCCACCGGGACCGCCACCTTGTCCGCCGGAGCCGCCCGGGCCGCCAGCCGAACGTCCCGCACCTTGCGGAGTAGCCGGCGCTCCGCCCCCAGGGCCACCGGCTCCGCCTTCACCACCAGCCGCACCGCCCTTCATGCGCGCCGCGATCATCATAGCCATTTGCGGCGGCAGGCGTCGCAGATCGGAGTTGGCGCTCACCGCCACCGTTACTGTCTTTTTGGTCGTGAGGTCCTTCAGCGTGATCGTCGTGGCCGCCGGGTCAATCGAAGCAATGGTTCCCGAGTAGTTCTTGAAGTTGCCGCTCACGATCTCGTCGGCTGTCACGCTCGTTCCATCTGCGGACTTCGCCCCGCGCACGCGAAGCTGGTCGCCGGGCTGGATCGCCGTTACCGTGCTCGTCACCGCATCGGCGAAATTCACCGAGCCAGGCGCGTAGCGGCGGACCACCGTGTTTGGCGTGGTAGTCACCGAGATCGTCTTCATGCCGCTGGAGACGGTGAGCGTTTGACCGCTGACGGACTTGACGATGCCGCCGACCCCCTGGGCCCAGGCCGCGCTATCCGCTGCATGCACGGCGGCAATGGCGCTGCTCTTCATCAGGATCACGCGGCCCGCGCTGAAGCTGGTTGGCGAGTCGCCGGCTGTTCCGGTAACAAGAGCACGATCGCCGGCCTGCACATCGGCCATGGTTCCAGGGGTGGCATCACCCAGGCTCTTGCTGCCCGGAGGCACGATCATCACCTTACTTGTGCTCGGAACGGCCACAGTCACATCGCCATTCGCGGTCGTCAACACGAAGTCGCTGGTATGGACTTCTTTCACGGTGCCACTCTGCCTGGCGCTGCCTGCGGCCGCAGCCTGGGGAGCGGAGATGGCAAGGGGCGACGCGAAGGCGGATGCGGTGGGCAACGACGCGCAAACTGCCGCGAGGCAAAGGAGACGAAGGCTGGCTGAGCCACTGTAGGGACGATACATAACGTTGAATCTCTTTCTTTCGGACCGGGAGGGATGTCCAAGGGCCTGAGTCCCGGGCGGGGCGTTCGCGCCTGGCGCAAGCTCCTCCCTCGCATTGAGATACGGGCCACCCGATCAAAAGTTTCTAGCGGCAGCCGAAAACTTTCACCGAATCGCCCTCAGATATGTCGTGAAGCGACGGGACGAGCCTGGTTCGGTCAACTATGGCGTCACTGACCCGTCAGCTACCGGAAGCTCCAGGTGTGAGGGGTACTTGGGTGAGCCGTACACCGAGATCGTCTCCGCTTTGTAGGCGTCGACGGGAGCGCTCATGATGTTCGGCGTCCACGTCTGCGGATTGCGGTCATAGAGCGGAAACCACGTCGACTGCACTTCCACCAGCACGCGGTGGCCCTTCAGGAACGTATGGTCCACGCCGTGGAGGCTCCACTTGTACTCGGCTACCTCACCCGGCTTCACCGGCTCTGGCGTCGTAAAACTGTTCCGGTAGCGTCCGCGGAAAATTTCGTCGGCGATCATCAGCTTGTAGCTGCCGTTCGGGTCGGCCGGTCTCTCATCAGCCTGCGCCGCCGATCCTGCCGGGTACACATCGATCAACTTCACCACCCAATCCGTGTCAGAACCCGTCGTGGAACCATAAATATCGGCCAGAATATCTCCGGTCACAGTTAGGTCGCCATTCAGCACCGGTGTCTCAAAGCGGGCGATGTCTTTGCGGTCGTCCAGGAAGCTCTGGTCTTCCACCAGCCACGTCCTCCAAACCGAACCCTCACCATAAGTCGACTGCACCGGCCGGTTGCGATACGGCACTGGGCTTGCCGGATCGCTCACATACGCCCCTGCCACGGTGTTGTAGTCGCCTGTCGGAGCGGTGAACGCCGCCTTGCCTTCGGGAGCGAGGTAGAGCCGCCCAAGATGGAAGCCCGATCCCGGCGTCGTAGCCGGAGGCCACTGTGCGTAGCGGTGCCACTTATCTTCACCCGTGCGGAAGCTCGCAGTATCTTGCAGGTCGAAGCCCGGCTTGCCCTTCAGGTAAAACTCAAAGAACGGCGTCTCGATGGTTGAGCGATACGTCGCTCCCGTCTCCTGCCCGCTGAACGTTACCTTGCCAAAGGCTCCGCCGAGCGAGCTTCCCGGCCCATTGCTCCATCCGCCATGGTTCCACGGGCCCAGCACCAGGAACACCTGGTGCGTGGGATCGTTCGGTTTCTCGTTCGGACGCATGGCCGCATACTCGGCCTGCGGTCCCCACATGTCTTCCTGGTCCCAGAAGCCGCCCACTTCGAGCGTCGGTACCTCGGGCCGATGCTGGTGCGGCTGAACCGCCATGGCCTGCCAGAACTTTGTATAGGTTGGCTCGTTCAGGAACCTCCTGGCCGTCGGCAGATTCGCCATGTCGGCGGAAGCTGCGGCTCCGGCGAAGTCCACATGCTGAAGGAAGAAGTCATACTGATCTTCCTTCGAGGAGATTGTTCCGTCCGTCTTCTGCTTTTCCAGTTCCTGCACGTAGTCAAAGCCGTAGGTCTCGCGGAACGCGCCATTATGGAAGAAGTCGTCGCCCAGCCAGATATCGGTCATCGGTGCCTGTGGACTGATCGCTTTCACCGCCGGGTGCGCGTCAATGCCTGCCATTGCAGCGGTAAAGCCCGGATAACTGATGCCGGCTACGCCTACCTTGCCGGAGTTGTTCGGCACGTTCTTCAGCAGCCAGTCGATCGTGTCGCGCGTGTCGGTCGTCTCGTCCACATCGTTCTTGCTGTTGTGCGCCACGATCGCCCGATTCATTACGAACTGGCCTTCTGAGCCATAGCGTCCGCGGATGTCCTGGAAGACAAAGATGTAGCCTGACCGAGCCAACTCGGGCTTCCCGCGCTCCACGCCTGCAGGTCCCGCACCGTCCACGCCGTACGGCGTGCGCGACATCAGGAAGGGAAGTGCCGCGCCTGCCTTTTCACTGCCCTTGGGCCGCACGATAACGGTATGGAGCTTCGCGCCGTCGCGTGTAGGGATCATCACCTCGCTGCGCACATACTCCGGCCCGTTCCACGGCTGTAGCTCCGTCTGCCCCCGAGTTCCCGTGCCCTGAGCCACGGCACTCGTCTGGGTGGCCGCGGAGCTGACCAGGCTGAAGGCGATAAGAAGCAGGGTGGCGCGCTGAATCATCTTGCGGAACTCCTGAAAGTGGTTTTGGATCAATCGCGCCAACGCGAGGCGCGGGACCGAAGAAGCTCGACCAGCTCCGCCTGCATGTAATCGAAGGAATCTGGAATCCCGAGAACAACCAACCGCTTGTCCCTGAGGTGGGCGGAGAAACGTCGCCGCAACTGCTCGGCGTGCCGTTTCTCCATCACCACAATCGTTTCGGACCACTCCAGCAGGTCGGCACTGACGGGACAATCCGCATCAAGCGCCGTCCCTGCGGAGCTGAACTCGATGCCTGGTTCGCTCGCGAAGACTGCTTCCGCCGTCGGACTTCGCCGCCGGTTCTTGCCGCAAACGAACAGGACGTGCCGCAAACCTACTGTCCCGTAAGGTTGCCGGGCGAAGCCATGCACTGCCAGTTCTGGCGTGAGTGCGAGCCATCGCAGAAGGGCCGCTTCTCGCTGAGGCCACAGCGGCACAGGCTTACTGCCGGCTTGCCGGTCAGGTCCCACTCCTTGCCATCGGCGTCTTTCAGAACAATGTGACCTTCCACGCGAAGCGGACCGTTGGGGCGGACCGTGATGTGAACTGCTTCTTCTGCCATAAGTTGTTGTGAATCTCCCTTTGTTCGCCAGCATAGCAGTTTGGCTCTATGCCTCTGGCAGAAGCCCGCGTGTTAGCTCGCGTCAAACGTGCGAGCATCACTGCTTATTTTGCTGGGCAGGTAGGGCGGAGGGCCAGGTAGCCGTTGTCGGCGTCGTAAAGGTAGTTGAAGCAGGCCAGGGCTCGAAGGCCGGTGTTAACGAAGGGGCCGTGGGCGTACCTGGCCCACGTGGTGCGGCGAGGGCTTACCGAGGTGGTGGAGACCCCAGTGGTGAAGGCGTAGCGGAGCTGGTTGCCTAGCAGGTGGACCGTAGCTGGATGGCCGGTGGGGAGGTCGCCGGAACTGGGCTCGTTTGGCTCTTCCACGATCATGTTGGTGAGGCCTGTGTCGATGAGGATGACCCCCATCGGGTAGTCGTGCGTGCCGAGCGTGAGGAAGCCGGGGGCGGTGGTGTAGTCGCGGGTGAAGGAGGGGGAAGCCGCCGGTGTTGAAGCGCTTCCCGAGGTGATGGCCGGGGTGAGTTTGACGAAGGTGAAGTTGCGGGTTTCGGGGTCGGTGAGGCCGAAGGTGATGCCTTCGGGGGTTATGAGGTAGCCGTGGCGCATGGGGGCTGCGCCCGGTTGGGAGGATTGCATGGCGGCGAGGTTGACGAAGGGATTGCGGGCCTGGCTGCCCATGCCGTTGGCGGCATCTCCGCCGCGGCCAAAGCCGACGCCGAGCATGTGGGGGATGTTGCCGGTGCAGCGGCCGGAGTTGGCTCCTCCGCCCTGGCAGGAGCCTGCGGTAACCGCCAGGACCTGAAGTGTGGATTCGACCATGGGCTGCTTGCTGGAAGGATTGAGGAAGCGCAGGGTGGTGATGGTCCAGAAACCGTCAAGGGTGAGGCCGGAACTGGAGTAGCGAAGCTGGCCGGGCGTGTTGCCGGGAGCCTTGGGGTCGAAGCCAGGGATCTCGCTGGCGGGAAGGACGACGCCGACAGAGCCGGTGTCAATGGTGAAAGCGTTGGCTGGGCCGTTGTTAGCAGCGGCGAGGAGCTTGAGCGTAGTGGTGAGGTTGGTGAAGTCTGCAGGTACGGCGAAGGGCACGGTGACGGAGTAGGCCGGAGCCGGATAGGTTGGGCGCGTAGGCGCGGCGGGCTGCGCATGCAGCAGACTTGCGGCGAAAAGAGCGATTGGCAATGGAAGGCTCAGGCGCATGGCGTTCTCATGGTCGCATGGGTGGGGTGTGTCTGGATTGGCGGAGTGCATCTTAGAGAGAGCACGCGCGAGACGCGCGGAGGAGGATGCGATGGCGGCTTATGAACAGCAGGCTGGTGAGGGTAAGGTGCCGGGAGACCGTGGCGATGCAAAGGCGACTCCTTCGGGACCGACGGGAGACAATCCGTCGACGGCGGGGCAGGGTGAGACGAAAGTGAACTCTTCTACACCGGACAATGCGAATGGGAGGCTGAATCCTTCGGCTCCGGGGGAAACAGGGACGACTCCGGGGACGAATGAGGTTAAGAAATAAGGCTCAGCGATTCCGCAGGTTAGTGGGAGGTCGGCTTGACAGCGGGGGACTTTAAACGCCTGGCACTTGGTCTCCCCGGTGCGGAGGAGGGGTCGAACATGGGGGTAGTGGACTTTCGTGTGGGTGGACGAATCTTTGCGACGCTGGCCTCCGAGAAGCAGGGGTATGGGAACCTGATGCTCACTCCTGAAGTGCAGGCGGAGTTTGTGGCGGATGCTCCTGAGCTTTTTCTGCCGGTGCATGGCGGGTGGGGGCGCATGGGCGCCACGCATGTTCGGCTGGCAGAGGCAAGTGAAGAGGTGTTGCTTGGGGCGTTGCGGGCGGCCTATACCTTGCGGGTAGAGAAGCACTCGAAGGGGCGGGTGGGGAAGAAGGCACCGATGAAGTTTTCCAGTAGGTAGAAGAGTTCCTCGGTGCAGACCTGTTCTGCTGAAGGCTGTTCGGTTGTGGCAAGACTCGCGCCTGCAGCCGCGATTCTTCTCGTGACTTGCGTGCAGAGCAAAAGAAATCTCCCGCCAGGGATTGGCCCGGGCGGGAGTGTTTTCGGCTTTAGTTGGTTTAGAAGCGGATGAAGGCTTCGAACTGGTAAATGCGTGGCTGGTTTTCCTGCGCGGTGACCTGACCGAAGGTGCCGGAGGTCCAGTCTGTGACGGGATTGCTGTTGGTGCCACCTCCGCCGTACACAGGGTGGTTGAGGGCGTTGATCAGGTCGAGGCGCACCTGAAGGACAAGCGGCTCATAGATGCGGCTGAGAGGAAAGTTGCGCTGCACGGCGGCATCGGCCTGGTTGAGGAAGTCCGAACGAAGATTATCGAAGCGGACGGGGAAGTTACGGATTTGATACTGGTTGCCGTATACGCCCGGAATCTGACCGGAAGTTGCGGTGGTTGTGGTGGTGGCGAAGAGCTTGGTGTTGAACCAGTTTCCTGCCGCTCCCGGAGTGGTGATGCTCGACTTATACCCCGAACGTCCCCAGGCAGCCTGGCTGATATCCGTTCCCAGGAAGACCGGGAGAGTCGTGCCCGAGGTTCCGAGCGAGGCAGGGTTGAAGCTGAGTGGCTGGCCGCTCTGCACCTGATAGACGCCCTGTACCTGCCAGTCACCAACGATCGCGGCAACGATGCCACCGTGGGACAGGAACTTGCGATCGTGACCGAACGGGAGCTGATAGATGCCAGAGTTCGCGAAACGGAAGGTGCGATCGTTTGCGGAGATGCCGTACCAGGGTGCGGGGTCAGACGGGTTGAGGTACTGCGACGCATCCATGGTCTTGGACCAGGTGAAGGCGCTGGTGAGGCTGGCTCCACCGGCAAAGCGGCGGACAAGCTGGGCCTGTGCCGAGTGATAGATGGACATGCCTTCGGTGATGTATGCCGAAACGCTGGTGTACTCCGGATACGGCTTGAGGAGCTGGGAGACCGCCACTGTTTTGGAGGAGCCCAGGCTCACCGTGTTGGGAATGACGTTGTAGAACGGGTTGTTGACGGTGGTGGTCAGCGCCGTGTTCACCGTGGCGTCGTAGCCGGCCGTGTAGGAGGAGAGGTACTGACGCGGGATCGCGTTGAACTCCTTCTGGATGGGCTGATGCACACCATGGTTGCCGACATAGTCGACTTCGGCGAGCCAAGAGCCGAACTGATGCTGCAGGCCGCCGCTCCAGCGCATGTTGTACGGGGTCTTGGGGTTCAGCGGCTGGTAGGTGATGGCTCCGCCCAAGCTGGTCTGGAGGCCAAGGGTGTTGCCAGTGGGCTGCTGGATGCCGTTGGGAAACGGATTGGCGAGGGTGCTGGTGTAGGTCAGACCGCTGTCCGGCGTGCCACTGGCGGTGGTGGTCTGTGTGAAGCCCTGCTGTGGCAGCAGAAAGGTGGAAGTGGACCCGGAGTTGCCGCCGGACAGATAGAACGAGGAAAGCGAATCGTCGAAGATGCCGAAGCCTGCACGCAGAGTGGTCTTCGGGTCGATCAAGAACGAGAAGCCTACACGCGGAAGAAGGTTGATGATCTGCGTGTGGTAGTCCTGATTGCCGCCGAGAGGTGTTGAGGCGTCACCGAGGAAACGCAAACCGCCGTTGACGTTGAGCGTGGCGGGCAGCAGGGAGTTGGTCCCAGCGACCGCCTTGTACGCAGTTTGCGCAGCGGTGGCGATGGGGTTGGTGGCGTTGAAGTCGAAGTAGGTGTTGGCCTTCTGATTGCGCTCGTTGTTGGGACCTTCGTACTCGAAACGCAGACCGAGGTTGACGGTGAGACGTGGGTTGACCTTCCAGTCATCCTGGAGCCACTCCGCCATGTAGTTGCTGCGCGAGGCGAGATCGCTGTTGATGGTGACAGCCGAGGAGTTCGGCAGGCCGAGCTCGAACTGAGCGAGGCCGAAGCCGATGGTGGGCGCGGTGGTTGCGGTGTTGGCCGTGACATAGGCGCCCGAGTTCTGGTAGCGGCCGTTGGACTGCGTGGTGATGCCGGCGTTGGTGTTGTACATGCGGTACTCATAACCGCTGCGCAGGAAGTGGTTGCCGATCAGCTTGCTGAGCTGTACGGAGCCGAGGGTCACGTCGTCGTGGGAGAGCACGCCGTTGTCGGAGTTGAGCGACTGGTAGCCGGTGATGTCGATGCGCGGGAACGAGCGTGCGTTCTCGCCGACGCTGTTTACGAGATAGGCAGGCATACCGATCGAGGTCGGATCGAGCGTGTCCTGCGAGCTGACTACGTTCTGGTTTACGAAGCGCGTCCAGGTGAGGTGAGCGTCCAGCACGAGGCTTGGATTGATGGTGAAGGTATAGCCGAGAGCCACGCCTTTGTTCTGGTAAGTGAGCGTGGTGCCGGTCACGGGGAAGAAGTAGCCGTTCTTGCCGGGCTGCAGACGGTGACTGTCTACGTAATGCCCAAAAAGCTGCTGGCGGGGCGAGATGGTGTAATCGCTACGCACGACGTACGCGTAGTAGTAGTCGGGCTCCGCGCCCGCGTAGGAGAAGTTGCCGGAGCCGGTGGTCGTGGGCGTGTTGGGGTTGGGGTAGTACTTGAGCGCGGCGGCAGCGATCGGGCTGACGGCGCTGGATGGGATCAGATTTCCGGCAATAGGAGTCGTCCGGACGGTGCAGGTCTTTCCGCTGCAGGTACTGAGGGCGCTGGGGGTGGGGTAGTACAGCTGGTAGGTGTTCGTAGTGCCGGCGGGGTGCTTGGTGTCCAGTGCGTAGAGCTCGGAGAAGTCATAGAAGCCGGCGGCGTTTGGGGTCTTTTCCGCGACGGAAGGGACGGTGAGTGTTTGCACGTTCGGCGTCGCGGCGCGGCTGTGCTCGTAGGCGGTGAAGAAGAACCACTTGTCCTTGATGATCGGACCGCCTACAGCTCCGCCCTCTCGCAGCCAGACAGCCTTGGCGGGCACAGAGGGCGCTAGATGCCAATAATTGGTGTTGAGCGTGGGGTTCTGGTAGCTGGCGAACGCAACGCCGTGGAAGCCGTTGGTTCCGCTCTTGAGCGAGACGTTGACGAAGCCTCCCGAGGAGTGACCTTCCGTGGCGTCGTAGCTTGCGGTTTCGACCTTGTACTGGCCAATGAACTCTGTGCCAGGTGTGTAGGCCGAGAGGCGAATACGGTTATCCGGGGCGCCGTCTAGACGGTACTCAATTGAGTTCAGGACCGAGCCATTGACGGATACAGTGGCCGTGCTGCTGTCGTAGGAGTGGATGTTGGGATTGACTCCGGACACCAACAGACCGGGGCTCAACGTTTCCAGAGTGAACGGATTGCCGTATACCAGCGGGAGCTCCTGGATCGAGCGCTGCTCCACGATCAGACCGAGGGAGCCGCTGGTTGTCTGCAGTTCCTGCACGCCGGTAGTGACTTCGACGGTTTCGGAACTGCCTCCCAGTTGCAGGGTGATGTTCTGCTGGTTGACCTGGCTTACGTCCACGATGACGTGCGTGACTTCAGATTTCTTGAAGCCGGAGGGAGCTATGGTTAGAGAGTAGGAACCGGGATTCAGACTTTGGAAGACGTAGTCGCCCGCACCATTGGTGGTCGCGTTGGCGGTAACACCCGTGTTCTCGTTGCGTAGTATCACGGGCGCGTTGGGCACGACCGCGCCGCTCGGATCGGTAACGCGTCCCGTGATGCCACCACGATCTGACTGGGCGAACGAAGAAAATGAAAAACTGAGAATAAGAAAAGTGCCAAGAACCTGCAGGAGTTTCTGCATACTGCCTCCAAAACGGTGTTTCAACGTGCCGCCCGGCCAGTGACAGAGCGAGCGTTATGTACCCGGAGATATCGCGAGCCGATGGCAAGTTTTTCTGAAACCAACGACACTTGTCAAGCAGGTTGAATGGTTTGTCTGGCCGGTGACAAAACCGCCTAAGGTCCGAAAAGTCCCCAAGGGAAGAGTTCAAACCAGAGCCCATCCGATCAGACCAACACTGGTGTAAATCCGATTGGCTTAAGCCCTTGCCACAGGCTGTCTGGCAGGTTGGCAGAGTTGCGCGTATAAAGGTTTTCGCAATTGCAGAGCATGCAGAATTTATCTCCGAGGAAAGCCCATGAGCGATGTTTTGAACCAGAGCAGCAGACGGGAGTTTTTAAAGGCGGGCGGCGCAGCGGTGGCCGCGGCTGGTGTGAGTGGATGGACGGCGGGGAGCTACGCGGCCATTCCGGGAGCGAATGACCGGGTTCGCACGGCGATCGTTGGGTGCGGCGACCGGATGAAGGGTTCGCTGGTGCCGGCGTTTCTGGAGAGCTCGAAGGAGATGAACTTCGAGTTTGTGGCGGTTTGCGATTTGTGGAACATGCGCCGCGACCAGGGCGCGGCGATGTTGACCCAGAAGACCGGCGGCAAGGTGGATGCGGTCGCGAATACGGACGACCTGTATGCGCGCAAGGACATCGACGCGGTGCTGATTGCTACGGCGGACTTCCAGCACGCGAAGTGCGGCGTGGCGGCTGTGAACGCGGGCAAAGATGCCTACGTGGAGAAGCCGATGGCGCACACGATGGAAGATGCGCGAGCGATTCGCGATGCGGTGCACAAGACAGGCAAGGTGGTACAGATCGGCACACAGCGGCGCAGCACGCCGAGCTACCAACGGGCGTACGAGTACATCCAGAGCGGACAGTTCGGCGACATCGTGATGGTGGAGATGACGTGGAACGTGAACCAGCCTGGGCGCTGGCGGCGGCCGGATGTAGTGCCTCTGCTGAAGGAGCAGGATACGGACTGGAAGCGCTACCTGATGGGTCAGCCGTTTGAGGCGTTTGACGCGCGGAAGTACCTGGAGTTCCGGCTCTTCTGGCCATACTCTTCGGGGCTGCCGGACCAGTGGCTGGTTCACCAAATCGATACGGTACATTGGTTCGCGAACCTGCCTCATCCGCGTAGCGTGGTGGCGAATGGTGGGATTTACGCGTGGAAGGATGGGCGGCGCAACTGGGACACGCTGACGGCGGTGTTCGACTACGGTCCGCTTGATGATCCGAGCAAGGGCTTCCAGGTGATGTATTCGACGCGGCAGACAAACGAGGCAGGTGGGGTGAAGGAGCTCTACTACTCGGTTGGCGGCACGCTGGACATGGACAAGCAGACAGTGAGCTCCAACGGCGGGCTGACGGCGAAGTATGCGGCCGAGATGAAGATGGCGCCGCGGATGCTGAAGCCGTTCAGCCTGGGCGCCACTGAGAGCGCGGTTTCGACCGATGCGAATACGGGCGGCGATCCACAGACTTCCGCGAACATGCGGAACTGGATGGAATGCGTGCGGTCGCGGAAGACGCCGAATGCGAGCATCGAGGCGGGGTATAGCCACAGCATTGCGCTGTGCATGTGCATTGCCGCGATGCAGACGGGACAGCGTGTGACGTTCGACGAGAAAACGCAGTCCGTTGTGGCCGGAGGCAAGCATGTCTAGGATTCGATCTCGGCGGCTAATGCTGGGCGCCATGGGTGTTGGGTTTCTGGCTCTGGCGGCGGCCATCGCCGCGAAAGCTCAGAAAGGCATGGTGGTGAAGGCCGATGAAGCGAATCGGCGCGTGGATATTACGTACAACGGGGCGCCGGTGACCTCATACGTGTGGCCGACTTCGCTGAAGAAGCCGGTCCTTTATCCGCTGCTGGCGGTGGACGGGCAGACGGTTTCGCGTGGATATCCGCTGGTTCCCAGATCGGGGGAGCGCGTGGACCATCCTCACCACGCGGGGATGTGGTTCAACTACGGCAATGTGAATGGGTTCGACTTCTGGAACAACTCGGACGCGATCCCGGCGGCGCAGCGCGAGAAGATGGGGACGATCGGGCAGGTGAAGATTATCTCCACCCGGAGCGGGTTGGGAAGCAGCAAGGATAGCGGCGAACTTGTGGTGCAGACGGTGTGGGTGGACGGCAAAGGGAAGGATCTTCTGCAGGACACGACGAAGCTGGTGTTCACGCACCGGGCGAATGCCAACGTGATCGACCGGACGACGACGCTGAAGGCGTTGGATAAGGCTGTCTTCAATGACGACAAGGAGGGGATGCTTGGGCTGCGGGTCGCTCATTTCCTGGAGTCGGCTACGGAGAAGGGTGGCACGTTCATGGATGCAAGCGGCCGGCCTACGCAGGTGGCGAACGTGGACACCGCGGGAGCTACGGGCGTTTACCTGACGAGCGAAGGCAGGCTGGGCGATGCGGCGTGGGGCACTCGCGGGCGGTGGTGCCTGCTGGCTGGGCAGACGGACGGGAAGACGTACACGATTGGGATTTACGATCATCCGGGGAATCCGGGCTATCCGAATTACTGGCACGCTCGGGGGTATGGCTTGTTCGCGGCGAACCCTCTGGGCGACAGCATCTTCGATCCGAAGGCGCCGAAGCATGAGTTCACGCTGGAGAAGGGGCAGAGCGCGGTGTTTCAGTATCGTGTGATGTTCTACACCGGTGCGGTGACTGCTGCGGAGGCGAACAAGGAAGCGGATGCGTGGGCGGCTGTGAAGTAACGGCTATAGTCGTGCTGCATAAAAAGCCGGGCGTGATGCCCGGCCTTCTTGCTTTCAACACTCTTTTCGTTAGCGGTTTACGGCGGCTTGGAATTGAGGTGGGTAGCGGGCACCTTCTACTTCGATCGCGTCGAGGGCCTTGGTGATTTCCTGCAGGTCACCGGCGGTGAGCTTGACTTCGGCGGAGCCGAGGTTCTCTTCGAGGCGGTGCAGCTTGGTGGTGCCGGGGATGGGAACGATCCAGGGCTTCTGCGCGAGCAGCCAAGCTAACGCGATCTGGGCGCGGGTGGTCTTGTGGCCTTCGGCGATGCTGCCGATGGTCTCGATGAGTCCCTCGTTGGCCTTGCGAGCTTCGGCGGAAAAGCGAGGGACGACGTTACGGAAGTCGTTCGCGGAGAACTGCGTCTTATCGTTGATGGCTCCGGTGAGGAAGCCTTTGCCGAGCGGGCTGAACGGGACGAAGCCG
Organism: Granulicella sp.; assembly: GCA_965198545.1. GTDB lineage: Bacteria > Acidobacteriota > Terriglobia > Terriglobales > Acidobacteriaceae > Granulicella. Next base: position 75,861 of record CBDAPS010000017.1, read on the forward strand.
ATGCCGAGCTCTTCAAGGAGCGGAAGGATTTGTTCTTCGGGCTCGCGCCACCAGAGGGAGTACTCGCTCTGCAGCGCAGTGACGGGCTGCACAGCATGGGCACGGCGGATGGCGTCGACGCCAGCTTCCGACATGCCGAAGTGCTTGACTTTGCCGGCGGCGATGAGCTCCTTGACGGTGCCTGCGACGTCTTCAATGGGAACGTTAGGATCTACGCGATGCTGATAGAGGAGGTCGATGCGGTCGGTGCGGAGGCGCTTGAGTGCGGCGTCGGTGTGAGCCTTGATGTTTTCGGGACGGCTATCCATGCCGTTGGCAGGGACGCCTCCCTTGAAGCCGAACTTTGTGGCGATGACAACCTTGTCGCGGAAGGGTTCGAGTGCTTCACCGACAAGCTCCTCGTTAGCATAAGGGCCGTAAGCTTCGGCGGTGTCGAAGAAAGTGACGCCGCGCTCGAATGCGGCGCGGATGAGAGCGATGCCTGCTTCTTTTTCAACAGCCGGGCCGAGGCCGAAGCTGAGGCCCATGCAGCCAAGGCCCAGAGCTGAAACGTTCAGGCCACTCTTTCCAAGTTCACGGGTTTCCATTGGTTCTCCTGGTCGTCTTTCACTGGATGAGATGCGATGGGCCGAGTGACGGTGCTGTTTCGGCTTGCCGCGCCGCGTGCTCAAGGTTGAAGAGAACCTCCAATACTGCATTGGTTGCAGAGTCACGTGACTTCTGCGGATTGTTTGCGGTTGGTGAAGGCGACATGCTGGAGAAATGTCTGCAGGATTCGAGACGACGCCTTCGCAGACGGAGGCGTCGACGGGTACACGATATGGTGGGTTTGGCCCGCAGGCGAAGCGAATTGTCGAGCCGCGCACAGTTGTGCGGCCTGGAACCGCGGCTGGGCTGCGCAAAAGCCCAACCGGCCGAGTAGATGCCGCTTCGCAGGGACACCTTTGCGCGCTTTTTACCGCGGTCATTTCCGTGGTTTTGCCGTTGCTGATGGTAACGGGTTTGTCCCTGCCACTACGTGTGCTTCGGTTGCGAGTGCAACGTGCACGCGAGCTCTACTACTGGGCTCACGTTCATCATGACGGGCCTGTGGCTCCTTTGGTTTCGTTGCGGGGTGAAGGGCGCGTGTACCTGCTGCCGATGGGCGATGCGAAGCAGCCTTATGGCGTAGCGCAGGTCGCGGAGTGGCTGCGGGCGAAGTACGAGTTAGATGTGCGGGTGCTTCCGGTGTTGCGGATTGATCAAGCCGCGTGGGACTGGCAGCGCAGGCAGTATGTGGCCGAGCTGATGGGAGAGGAGATCGATCGGGCTCACCCGGAACTGGCCGGCGAGCCGAATGCCGTAGTCATCGGCATCACTGACGAGAGCATGTATTTTGCTCGGGAAAGCGGCGAGCTGAGCTACTCCGCGCGGCTGAATGCGCATTTGGCGGTAGTGTCCACGTATGGCTTTGCGGAGCATGGGCTGCTGGAACGCTGGGCTTACGGCGGGGAGGGAGCGCGGGAGCTTCCCGCGAAGCTGCGGCGGTTCGTGCTGAAGGATCTAGCGATTCTGCACTGGCATCTGGCGATGAATAACGATCCTTCGAGTGTGCTGCACGATCCGCTGAACCCGGTTGTGCGGAGCGATGATCTTTACGCTTCCGACCTTGACTCGATGGGGAGCAAGTGGGGCGAAGCGATGAGTAATCCCTGCCTGTACTTTGTGTGGAGCGCGGAGGCTGGGATGAAGGCTATGCATGGGCCGGCACTGCGTCCGTGCGAGCAGAAGCTGCTGCGCAGCGACGATGAGTCTGCGGAGGTTGTGCAAGTGGACTTGCTGACGCAGACTGTGCGCGATGCGCGGACAGACCTGTACCTGCCGGATAGCGTGCCGATTCGGTTTGAGCGTGTGCTGCGGCCGGGTGGAACGAATCCCACGGAGTTTGGCGTGAGCGGCAGCCACAACTATGACAAGTACCTATGGGCCCACAGTATGAACATGCTTCACCTTACGGGGCCAGAGTTCACCAACGAGGATCTGCGGCGTGAGCCATGGTGGCTGCCGTATGAACCGGTGAACCGCTGGGTGGATGCGGATTCTTCAGGCAGGCTGCTCACGGTGACCCACCACACGCTGCCGCATGAGCATTATGAGCTTCGTGACCTTCACGGCCATGTGGAGGATTACCTGCCTTGCGAGGGGAGTATCCCGTGCTACCTGAACGGGTACCACGATGCGGAAGGACGGACGCTGCAGTTCGATCGCAGCGGAGTGAATCGCAGGCTGGACCGGCTGACGTCTCCCAACGGAAGCTGGCTGAAGCTGGAGTATGACCACAAGGAACGGCTGACAAGCATCTACGACAGCAATGGGCGGTACGTGAAGTACGGCTACAACGACAAGAACCAGTTGACGCGCGTGCGGCATGCAAATGGCAGCGTGATGAGCTACAGCTATGACGATCAGGAGCGGCTGTTAACGATCAGCGCGGCGGCGGATGAAGTTTCCGCGCCGCAGGAGTTGCTGCGGAACACGTACGATGCTTCGGGAAATCTGATAGAGCAATTGCTTGCGGACGGAGAGGTGTACCGCTATGAGTATCACCAGGTGGCGGGCAAGTGGCGTAGATGGATTACCGTTGCAACACCGGATGGGCGGTCGACGGAAGTGTATGTCGAGGGCTGGCATGCGAGCTTGTGGCGGACGGATTGGGCCGTGGAGCAGACTGCGGAGTGAGCTGTCATTACCACCGCGACCCATAAGCGATCAGCGCTATTTAGTGCGACCCGGGATGTTTGTTCAGGAAGTCGAATTCGGCTCGGGTTGGATCCGGGGCGGAGGTGATGGTGTCGTTCAGGTAGAGGACTTCCTTTTGCTTGTCGTAGCTGGGCCAGGGCGGCAGGTTGGGGCCGTTGGGATTGCCGGTGCGTGCAAAGTTGGTCCAGTAGCCAACCATCTGCTGGCTTAACCTGCGGTCCGCCGACTGCCAGACGGCTCCGTGGCGCGTATCGAGGGTGCCGAAGACGTATTCCAGTTCGTCGGAGTGGAAGGCGTACTTGCCTTCCGGGTGGTTGGCTTCGGGAGGGGCGACGCGATCAAAACGGTAACGGTAGACGGGGGCCTGGCCGGTCTGCGTTTGCGCTTCCGCCCAACGCCAGGCTCCCATCGCGATAAAGCCAGCGGTGGAGAGGTCGTCGGCGGAGCGTATTGCCTCGGCGTCCGTGTTGCCTGGGAACGCAGTGAGAAAGGCGTCCGCGTCCGGGCCATAGCGTTCGGCGGCATAGGCCTTCCACTTCGCGGAGGTCATGCCTTTGGAGAGTGTGCCGGTGCGCTCGTCGTGATTCCAACCGATGATTTCAGGGATGTGCGCCTGATGGCCCGCAGCGTAGGCGTCGGGAATGGACTCTGGGATGAACTGTCCGTCCGTGACGGGATCAAAGGCCGAGAGAGGCAGCTTCTGGGTGGAGGCGAGAAGGGTCTCGGGGGAAAGAGCACGAAGATCGGCGAGGGTGTTCGCTCCCAGCTTCGCAGCCCACTGGCGGTTGGGGGTGTACATGCTGGCGGCGGGCAGCATAGGAAGCGTGTCGCCGAAGAACGCGCCGCTTTCGCCGATGGCCTTCGCGAAGAGGCCATGAGCTTCAGGCGCGACCGTAAGTGCGTTGACGGCGAAGGAACCGGCACTTTCGCCAAAAATGGTGACGTTCGTGGGATCGCCTCCGAACGCTGCGATGTTGGCTTTCACCCAACGCAGGGCGGCGACCATGTCCATCAATCCGTAGTTGCCGGCGTGGCCGTCATTTTCTTTGGCCAGGTCTTCCATAGCGAGGAAGCCGAAGACACCGAGGCGATAGTTGATGGTGACGAGGATGACGCCTTTGGAGATGAGCGCGGAGTTGGAGTAACGCGCTTCGGAGCCCGAGCCTGCGACAAAGCCTCCGCCGTGAATCCAGAACATCACGGGGAGACGGTCGGAGGCTTTGGCGGCGGCGGTGGCATAGACGTTGAGGTAGAGGCAATCTTCAGAAGGGCCAGCGTCGGGAAAGATGTAGTCGTTCCAAATGTGGTTCTGCTGGCAGCGAGGGGCGAAGGTGGTGGCGTCACGCGAGCCCTGCCACGGCACCGGTGGCGCCGGGGCCTTCCAGCGCAGCGGGCCGACGGGAGGCGCGGCGTAAGGGATGCCGAGAAAGGCCTCTTGGGATTTGTTAAGAATCCACTTGCCCGCCAGCGTACCCTGAGCGACCTTGACGTTGGGCTGGGGCTGCTGCGCGGTCGCCGCAACAAAGGTTAAGCCAGCTGCAAGCATTACCAGCATAAGACGCTTCGGCAAATGCTTGCTCGTCGATGGGAGTGGCACGATGGAATCTGTTCTCAGCACGCGGGATCATTGTAGCGATATGCCACGGAACGTGAGGCGTAGCGGAAGGCTGCTGCGGGAACGCAGGTAGAATAAGGTTTCAGCCAGTTACATGCTACTGCGCCCTCCCCCAAGGCCGACCCCAAGCATCCACGGGATTGGTGGCAGCTAGAGTTGTGGGGTTGTCGCAGGTGTGGAGGCTTGTGGCGGCGGAGGCGGCGTTGAGGCTGATGCCGCGGAGGCTGCGCCATAGCTGCTGGTGTCCGCTGGCTGGCCTATGTTGACGTCCGCGGTACCCATGCGGCCATTGGCTTCCAGGCGAATGACGAAACGGGCGCGCGTGGCCTTGGGTTCAGGCGTGAGCTTGTAGGGTATGTTGAGCGCGATGTTGAGGCGGCCAGTAGGCGGAGAGTCCGGGGGGGCGTTCGCCTGCTTACGCTCCGCGGTGGATTTGAGTACCTTACCCTTCTTGTCGAAGGTGGTGACGGTGACTATGATGTTGGTCCAGCGCGGCTTCACGCCGTTGCGATCGTAGTACCAGACGACCGTCTCGGGGTCGAGGTGAAGCGTGTAGGCGTTGGGGTCTGCGGCGGTGGAGTGAACGCTGAAGTGTACGGCGTCATAGGCCATGTTGCTGGTGCCGGCATCGACGAGCTCTGTGGCGAGCTTGCGGCCCAGGACGCCGTCGCGATTGGGGCGAGCGGGACCCATCTCAAGGTAGTAACCCCTACGCGTAAAAACGGTAAGACCAGGGCGATCTACAGTGACCGTGATGTTGCGGAACTTGGTGTAGTCTTCGACGTTGTCGGTGGGGCGGTAGCTGAGAGAGTAAAGCTCCGAGCCGTTGCGGATGGCGGAGCCGATCTGCGCGTCGACATCGTTGCGGCCGTGGAGGGCGCGGCCTCCGGTGGCAATAGCGAGCTTCTCGAAGTCGGGGTCGCCGCCGAAGGGAGCAAAGGTCTGGGCGGCCCAGCCATACTGGCCGGGGTCGGTCATGACGCCGGCGGGATCAATGGTGTAGAGCGTGACGCGGGCATCGCGGAGTTCGTTGACGGTGCGCTGGACGGCGTTGTTGACACGCTGGTTGTCGTCGACAGTGATGTTGGCGCGATTAAGCGTGGGAAAGCCGCGGCCGATCCAGATCATGTTCTTGTGGCCGGGGTGGCCTACCGAGGCTTCAGCGACGCGGGTGAGGGTGGCGAATGCGGTGGCGTATCGCGCGGCGACCCACGCGAACTGATGAGCCTGCCAGGGATAGGCGACGAAGTGATGGTCGAGGGCGGCGACGATGGCGTCCTTGTTCTGCGTGTAGTCCTGCAGCACGGTGAAGTGCTGTAGATCGACCGCACAGAGCATGGTAGGGGTGGAGAGCTGGTCCGGCTGCTTCTCCAGAAACTTCTTGAGGGAGTAGCGGGCGAAGGCCATGTCTTCAAAGCGGGTGTTGAACTCGTCGAGGACGACGATATTGACGGGGGCCTGGCGGGCGACGCTGTCTAGCTGGGCGGTGGAATCAATGACGGTGCCGGGCTTGGGATTGAAGAAGCCGGGAGCGTAGAAGTTGCGGATCTCCTGAGGCTGTTTCTCTTCAGTTACGTGGAACTCTTCCTTGCGGAGGTCGGTGACGGCGTTGCCTTTGCTGTCGACCACGACGGCATCGAGGACAACCAAGCGCACGTTGCGGTTAATGGTGTTGGCGGCGGTGGGCGCAGACGCCGCGCCGGTGGGTCCTTGCGGTGCAGAGGAGCTGGCACCGGGCTGTGGAGACGCGGGAGCGGTCTGCTGGGCCGGCTGCGATGGCGGAGCGGCCTCAGGGCTCGTTGGAGTTTGCGCGGCCAATGGGAGGCAAAGAGCGGCAGCGAGGAGCAGACACAGCAGAGACGCAGAGCGACGCATGGGATTCCCCTGGCAACGTGCAACAACGCACTATTGCGACTAGCAACGGTATACACCGCGCCACGACACGAGTGCCACTGGAGTTGTCCTCGCGGATGCGCGCGGTGGTGTGATTTCACAGGCGGAGGCGTGGACTTCGACGTTGCGAAGAACTTTTCGTTCAAGGTGGACTACCAGCGGCAGCAATGGAATACAGGCGAGGTAGCCACGCATCCAGGCGTGTTGACATTTGTGGTGTCGTATCGCCTTCCGTTCAAGCCCCATCTTGGTGAGAAGGGCGTGGCCGAAAAGAGCAAAGAGGCGGGAAGCCTTGAGAGGAGAGGAACGGCTGATGAATGGTGGTCAAGAGAGCGGCCTACTGGAGACGGTGAGGCTGGCACTGGCGATCGATCTGCTTTTGCTGATAGCGGTGATGAGCCTTGTCTGCGTGATGCGGATTTACAAAGCCGTACGCGATGCACCTCGTACTCCGATGCTGGAGACGAGCGGGCTGGCAGCGAGTATGGGCTGAATTCACGGGGCATTCACGTAACGTGACCGGCGCGGCGGGGATACTTGGGCTGGCAGCTCTTTGTCAATTCTCCAAGGGTCAGGTTTCCAACGATGCGTACGTTCTGTGGGCGGGTGTCTGGTTTGCGTGTGCTGATGATGGTTTCGGCAACTGGAGTGGGCACATGCGCATTGGCGCAGTCGTCGACTCCGGTTTTTACCGCGGGCAACGTAGTGGTACTGGTGGAAGGGTGCGGCGTGCAGGGTGGCACCTGCACCAACGTGCCGAACAGCACGGGAAACGGTACGCTTAATAGCTCCAGCGGAGGCTATGGTGATAACCAGGCGTCCCCGGTGACGCTGTTCCAGTTCACGCCGACTTTCGGAGCCAATGGGCCAACGGGCGCTTCGTTTGTGAACTCATTGGTATTGCCGCAGACGCAGACAAATGCGAACCTGCCGCTGGCGAGCGAGTATGGCTCTTCATCGGAAGGGACGCTGCAGCTTTCCGGCGGCGGACAGTACCTGACGTTTGGGGAGTATGGGATCAATGCGAATACCTACAACGCGGCTCCGCAGGCGATGTATGGGACGAGCGTGAGTCCGATAGCTCTAGCGCAGTCAGGGTCACTGACGGGGCAAAGCTACACGCCGATCGCACGGACCATTGTGCTGGTGGACCCGTACGGGAATGCGAACTCATCGACAGCGCTCTACAACATCTTCAACACCAATAATCCGCGCAGCGTGTACACGCAAGACGGGTTGAGTGTTTATGTTTCCGGGCAAGGTGCAGGGTCGGACCAGACTGCCGGCGTCTTTCTAACGCCACTGTTTGGGGTGAACAACAGCCCGACCGCGATCACCGGCGCGGATACGACCAGCAAGACGCTTTCACAGGACACGCGGACTGTTCAGATCTACAACGGCACGTTGTATGTTTCGACGGATACGAAGGGCGGCTCGAACAGTGCCCGCTCGTTTGTGGGCACGCTGGGCAAACCTCCCGCGACCGGGGTCTATAACAGCAATAGTGGCCCGACGCAGCTGACCTCGTCAAACAATGGTTCTCCCTCCACGGCGATCACGAGCACGGGCAAGCTTGTCCTCACCGCGAGCGAGGCCAACAACGTCAATACCAGTGTTGTCGGAACGGGCAAGACGGTGAATCTCAGCCCTTCCAACTACTTCTTCGCCAACGCCTACACGATGTATATTGCGGACACCGGCAATGGGAAGCAGACCTCCGGCGACTACACCTACGGAGCTGGTGGTCTGCAGAAGTGGGTGAATACCGCCACTGACGGCTCGGGCGCATGGCAGTTGGTGTACACGATCTCCGCAGGCCTGAACCTGGTGGCGAACACCAGCGGCAGCGGCGTTAGCGGCCTTTATGGGCTGACTGGTGTGGTTTCCGGTGCGAACGTGAACCTGTATGCGACCAGCGCAACACTAAACGATCTTGACACCACATACCTGTATGGCTTCCAGGACGTACTGGCTGCCACGACCAAACCGACCACTTCGTTTCAGGTGCTGGCGACGGCTCCTTCGGACTCAAACTTCAAGGGCGTGGCAATGGCGCCTTCGCTGCCCGCCGGGAGCGCGACGGTCCTGAGCAAGCCGCTGGGGCTGACGATCACGGTGGCGGGCGCGGGCTGCTCGGCCGGGACGTTTGTGACACCGGTGACACTGACGTGGACTCCGGGTTCGTCCTGCCAGTTAACGACGACAGCCACACAGATGTCGGGCACGAGCTCCTACACCTTTGGCCAGTGGCAGGATGGGACAACGGCGACCACGGACACCGTGACGGCTCCGGCGACGTCGGCGGTGTACACGGCAACGTTTGCTGACAACACGACGACCGCGGTGAACTCGCTCGCTTCGAGCAATGCTACGGTGGGCGATACGGTCTCACTGATGGCGACAGTAATGGACACAGCGAACGTATCCACTCCGCCAGCCGGCAACGTGACCTTTACCACCACGGTCAACGGGGCCTCGCACACGGCGGGAACAGCGCCGGTTACGAACGGTGTGGCGACGCTGAGCTATAGCGTGACGTATGGCGGAAGCAACGTGATCACAGCGGCATTTACTCCGACGAACTCGGCGAGTTACACGGCGAGCACAGACGGCACGGGAAAGACGCTGACAGTGGCTCAGGCCGCGCTAACGCCGGTTTCCGGCTACGCACCTTCCATGGTGCAGGGGACGACAACTCCTCTGAACCTGATCCTCGGATATCCCGGAACGGTCGCTCCGGCTGGAACGATCACCTACACGGTGAACGGCAGCACCGCCGGACTGGGAACGCCGAGTTGCATTTACAAGGTGAAGCACTTCAATTGCGCATACTCGTATACGAGCACACTGGCGCCGGGGAACTACACGATCGCTTTCAGTCAGGCGGCGGATAGCAACTATACAGCGGTGAACGGAAGCTACATATTGACGGTGACGCCTGCCCCGATGAACTCGCTGCGCGGGACTTCGGGAAGTATCGGGGTTGTGGGTGTTTCGAGTGCTACCGCTGCCGCTGCTCTGAAGTAGAGAGGCTTGTTGCGGCACAAAGGCGCGGCCTGCGGGCCGTGCCTTTGCCGCGCTATGCGCTCTTCGCATCGCCTGGCAATCGAGGCCGCTCATAAAACATAGAATGGCCACCATTGCGGGTCTTAAGCTTGTTGACAAGCGGCGTTCGGCGAAGCCGGGAACGAAGCATGGGTTATCACGACGGCGGTTTGTCTGGTCTGCCGGTGGTGAGGCGTGATGATGGCGGAACTGTTGCGATTCGATGGCGCTGCGGAGCATGAACCGGCGATTGGGGCTTGGCCGATGGGCATGCGGGCGAGCTAGAGGCGCTCGCACGCTCTTGGTTTGCGGTGATGCGTCGTTGCCGGGATGAGGTCCGGGAACTGTTGCATGTTTTCGCATAGATCAGTCCCTCCTCGATAGATTTCGATTCAGGCGAGGGCCGCTTTGAGGCAGGCTTCATGGGTAGAGGCGAATTGAAGACCAATCGCCATCGAGGCGGTGGAACTGGAGGCGGTCGTGCAAGCGGCCGGGGCCATCCTGCCAGAATTCGGCGATGTGAGGATGGAGGAGATAGCCGGTCCAGTGCTCAGGGAGGGGCACTGGGTCTTCTCCGAGCGATGCAGCGTAGGCGTTGGCTTCGGCGAAGAGCTCTTCATGCGAGGCGAGGGGGTGGCTCTGCTTTGAGACGGCGGCGGCGACCTGGCTCCGGCGGCTGCGGCTGTGGAAGTAGGTTTCTACTTCGGAGCGGTCGAGCGGAGTCACGCGGCCTTCAAAACGAACCTGTTTCCGCAGGGACTTCCAATGGAAGCACAGGGCAGCCTGCGAGTTGGCTTCCAGTTCGCGGCCCTTCTGGCTCTCGGCGTTGGTGAAGAAGCGGAGACCACGGTCGTTAGCGCCCTTGATGAGCACCATGCGTACGCTGGGGGCTCCGGAGAGCGTCGCGGTGGCGAGGGCGGCGGCGTTGGGGTCGTTTGGCTCGGACTGTTCGGCGAGGGCAAGCCACTGCCCGAATCCCTGCATGGGGTCTTGCGAAAATCCTTCGAAAGGGTCTTGCATGTCGTGCATTTGCGATGGGATGAGGAATACGTGCCGGGAGAACGCTCCTGAGAGCTTCCTGTTACGGCTGGATGGAAAAGCGGCGATGCTTTTGGGACGTCTTCGATAAGTGGTGAGTTTAGGCAGCGGTCTCGTCAGGGCTTCGTTAGCGCACGGTATTCAGGCCGGGCACGAGCCAGGAGAAGATAGCGTTGCTGAACTCCGGGAATTGCGTGGCGACCAACGAAAGTGCCGGGATACCGACCACGGAAAGAATCTTCATGAAGAAGGCGCTGTCGATCTTGCCAGCGGTAGTCTCGGTGGTGCGGCTGAGGATCTCGTCGCGCTGCATCTCGGAGTAGATGGCGATCGAGACACCGGCGAGAAGGACGAGCAAAGCGCTCATCTGCAGCAGGATTCCGTGACGGTTCATCCAAGGGTAGCCGGTGAGGGCCCAGAGTAGCAGGATGTAAAGTCCGGCGGACGTGCCAATGCGGTTGCGGATCTGCACCATGACGGAACGGATGTAGGTGAGATAAACGAGGGCGACGAACTCCTCGTCTGCCTGGCGCTGAAGGGCTTTCTTCTTCTTCTTTTCGTCGTCAATTTCCTTCAGCTCGAGCTCAAGGAAGCTGCCGCGCACGGTTTCGAAACCGGTGATCGGGCCGAAGTCGTTGGACCACTCGGTGGTCAAGCGGTCGAGGCGCAAATCGGCTTCGTTGGCCAGGGAGCGGTAAAGCACTCGGGAACGTTGAGCGAGCTCTTCAGCCCACTTCGCGGAAGAGGCAGAGCGGTTGAAGAAGTTGCAGGCCTGAGTGTCCTTGTCGTGCGAGCGATACTTGGCGCTCAGGCGCTCATAGGCCCACTTGACGGCAGAGGGACCGCCGAAAGGCGGGTCGCCACGCCCATCGGCCTCGACGTTGCGCATGACGTACTCGAGTTCAGCCTCGGCGGTGAAGCCTTCAGGGGATGTCCAGAGGCGCTTCCAGGAAAAGCCGCGAACCCAGTTGAAGCCCCAGCGCAAAGGGGACTGCTTGAGCTGGGAAAGGCACTCGACTTTAAGCATGTGCCATGCCACGAAGGAAACGAGGAGGTTGTGCACCGTGCCGATGGCGATGACGAGGGAGAGAATGTCCACCCAGCCATCGAAGCGGCTGAAGGCGAGGGAGTGCGCGCCGAGCTTGGCGGTGACGAGGCAGACCGCGCCAACCAGGGCGCCGGAGAGGAGACCGATCTGCAGCTTGGTGGTGTTGATCGAGAGCCGAGTCTGGGGTTGATCTTCCTCGTCGGCAATGGATGTTTTTCGCCATGACCAAAGAGGATGGGCGAGCAGGCGGTTGAGCTGGTGAACGGAGTGATTTCCGGGACAGCGGAGATCGGGGCGCCCTGCGGGAAGGCGAGGCACACGATAGCCATAGAAGACAAGCTTGGCGAGGCGGCCACGCAGCCACACCGTGAGCGCCACGACGAGGAGGATAAGCGGCAGCGTAGGGCATGCTCCGTCAAGGAGATAGGCGCTGCGATAAAAGAAGAAGGCGCGCTCGGCGAGAAGGTCTGAGTTGGGGGCGAGGAAGCTCCAGAGCCAGACATCGGCGAGCAGGACGAAGGCAGCCGAGACGATGATGGTGTAGGCGGTCATGCGGCGGTGCGTGGGAGCGCTGCCTCCTCCGGCAGCGGAGCGCCAGGCGACGACGCCGTTCAGCGCCACGAGGCCAAACTGCGTTGCAAGCAGCAAAGCATGGAACCAGCCCGGTTCGAGATGGAGGCCGGGCATGTCGTGAATCCAGAGAAGGCTGAGGGTGTAGATGCCAAGCAGGTTCAGACCAGCCTGAACGATCAGGCGGGCGCGCCAGGGCTTTTCGTCGGCTGCGGCGTAACTCCAGGCGAAGGAACGATCAAGCCGGCAGCGTGTGCAGGCCCAAGCATGGACCGAGACGATGAGAAGAAGAAACGCGTAGGTGACGTAGACCTGTACCAATTGCTCGCCGCGAATTTCGGCGGGATGGGTTTCACCCACTGGCTGGCTGGGATCGAGCACGCCAAGCTGTGGCAGCGATAGGGCGCTGTCCCGCTCAGATTCTTCGCTGGAGCTTGCCAGACCGGATTTGTGCTGGTCTATGTCTACGAGCGAGATGGGCTGGAAGCCTCCGTGGCCGATGACGGAAAGCCAGAGGGGCGGCTTCAGCTTGAAGTCGTTTGACCAACTGGCGGGAATGGAGATGGGTGGCTCGTACTCCGGGAACCAAAGGTACTGGCCCTTGAAGCCCGGGCGAGCCTTCCAGCCGCAGAGACCCTGGCCGGCGTTGGAGACGGAGCTTCCCCAACCGCCACCGCAGAGGAGATACTTCGTGGCGTTGGAGATGCCTTCGTCTCCCTGGCTGACCGAGAGGATGGGCATGCTGGTGAGGGGGATCTCCGGATCATCGGAGGTGGGAAGAGAAATTTCACTTGCGGGGCCGCGCTGATCCGCCGACCAGAGGCCGTTGCGTGGGATGAGCGGATAGGGGCTGACAACGTAGACGCCATCGAGCGAGACATCGGTTCCTCCGCGCAACAGAAGTAAATCAGCGTCAAGGATGACGACGGTGACGCTGGGAGCGTGGGCGCGCAGGTAGCGGGCGACGAAGATGGTGTCAAGAACGTCGGTGGCGGTGAGCACAGCTACGCTGACCTTGTCCTTCTCCAGGGTGGCAGCGATTTGCGCCATGCGGCTTTCCATGGAGCTTGCCCCCTGCTCGCCGGAAAACTCCGGTACAGCATCGCCGCTTCCAGGGTCTTCCTGAAGATCCAGCTGTAGCTGAGTTTTTGGGGTGTCTGCGGCGCTGCCGTGGCCAAAGCCGAGGATGCCATTGCGCTCATAGGCGTTGCGGAGCAGAGAAATACCACGAGGGAATGTGAACTGCAGGGGAGGCCGGCGTTTGCCGACGAGCGCGAGCAGGCGCTTCTGCCTGTCGATGGCCAGCTTTCGCTTCGCAGCAAGCATTGCATTGGCCGGGACAGGCGAACCCATGAGAGTTTCGAGCTCGGTCCACTCGGTTTGCACAGTTTGCGCGCCGAACTGGCTTTCCTCTTCGTTGAGTTCAGCAACGGGGTCGCCGGTTTGCGGGAGGCGGTCGTAGAGGAAGCGGAGCAGGTGGTTTCGAGTGTAGATGACGTCGGCGCTGAAGGTGACGGGATCAACGTTAACCTGTGAGCGGCAGGCGCCGTCGAGATCCCAGAGGCCACCGAGTTCGGCACCGGAGGTGATGGTGCCTGAAGCTATCGATATGGATACTGGCGAGGGGCAGGCCTTGGCGTTTCCGGCGTTTCCTTTGCTTGTTGCATTTACTAAGTTTGGAGAGGCTGTGGCGAACGCTTCACTGATGAGTCCGTTTAGCGAAGAGACCGAGCCGCTGAAACTGGGACCCAAGACGAGCATGCGCTGAGGCTTCACCTTGCAGGCGGGGTCGGCGTCAGAGCAGGATATCGGAGGAGCGGTGTGCAGGCTGCGCCACGCTTCCACGGCGAGACGGAACTGCTTGCGATTGATGCCACCTGTGGGGGTGTCGCCGACGACGAGGACCACCAAGGGCTTGAGCGCGGCGGTGCTGCCGGTGGAGCGCTGATCGGCGTTGCGAAAGAGCAGCAGGCCGGGCTGCTCCTCGCGGGTGTCCTGCATGGCGTCGTCGATGTACTTGTCCTGGAAGCGGCTGGCCGGCGGGGTGTCCGTGTTTGGCCAGGGGAGCCAGGCTTTATCGAAGCGCCAGCCGAGATTCTGGGAGGTGCCGCCGAGATCGTCGATGGCGCGATCGAAGCGGAGCGCGAGATGAGTGCGCACCGGATCGGGGACGATGGCGATCATGGCCTCGACGGAGCCTTCGGATGGGTCGCTGCAGTCGGGAGACGTGTTGGCCAGGACGGACGGCGACGGGTTCACCGTGTCGTGGACGTTGGCGTAGAGCTTGAGGAAGCCGCAGAGGGTGCGCCGGAACTCCAGCCTGCTTTCTTCCGCGGCGACGGCGCGCGCCTTCATCGGGTTGGTGAGATCTACGGGGCCGGCCGGGGTCGTGGTGGCGGCGACTGCCTGTGCCAAAGGAGCGGAGCCAGGCTTCTTGTCGGGTGCTGCGGTCGAGGCCAGGCGCGCGGACAGGGGCGCGATGACCACCATGGTCACCCCTATCAGCGCACGAGAACGCCAGTCGGACATACCTCACCTCTCGATGTGGAACTAACCGAAGAATTGTGCAGGAGTCACCGAGAACATATCACGGGTCGGCGGGATAGACACTTCTGCTGTGGTTTTCGGGGATTTTATGCAGTTCCGGCTTGACGTTGGCAGGAGTGCACTGTAGGTTGAGCACACCGTGGTTTGCCTAAGCCTGAGTGATTTGAACGCGACGCGACCTGTGTTTCGCAGCTGGCGACGTGCCATGCGCGGCGGATTTCGCCTGCTTGCGCCTGGTGCTTTGCTGGTGTGCTGCACGGTCCCGACGTTGACAGGATGTGGGAGTGGCGTGAACGGGGCTGGAACGGTCAATGTTCCGACGGCAGTCTCGACTGGACCGCAGTTGGGATATGCATGGCGCGCGGACGACAAAACGCTAAGGCCGCTGCTTGGGGTTCCGGGTTCGTCGCAGGTTGGCGCCAGCATTACGGAGCCGGGTGAGTTTGTTGCGGCGAATGCTTCGGCGGCTTCTTCGATTGCGCTGCTGATCGGGACCGATGGGCAGCTCTACCGCATGTCAGTTCCTGCTGGTACGCCGACGAAAGTTGGAACGACCGCGGCTGCGGGGGCGAAGGTGCGGTTTTCGCCGAGTGGAACTGCGGCGGTGGTTTACGTGCCGGGAGCACAGAGCGCAACGGTTGTGACTTCACTGTCGACCACGCCAAGCGCGCGGGTTGTTGCGGCGAGCGCGCCGATTCTGGATGCCGCTCCGAGCGATTCGGGGACGGTGGCTGCGCTGCTGCAGGCGGGCTCGGGGGCGACTGTGTCGGTGCTGACGGCTTCGGGCGGTACGTCGGCTTTGCTTTCGCTGCGTGGAGCGGGCGACCTGAGCTTTGTCGGTTCCGGGGACACGCTGCTGGCGGCGGATTCTGCGGCCAACACGCTGACGCAGATTGCCAGTGTGTCCACGAGTCCGGCGGCGACGACTTTGGCGACGGCAGGATTGCTTAAGTCTCCGGGCGCGCTGGGCGCGACGCATGGCGGCCGGTGGGCGGTGGTCGCTAACAGCAGCGATTCGAGCGTGGTGCGGGTTGATCTGACTGGCGGCACAGCACCGCAGCGTGTTGCCGTTGCCGCGCAGCCTACGATGGTTGAGCCGCTTGCCGGCACCGGGGTATTCCGGTTTACGGATGTGGGAAGCAGCGCAGCGTGGATGGGCGATATGGCCGCGTCGATACCTTCGGTGTTGTTTATTCCGGCTTCGAAGTAATAATCAGTATCGCGTGGTCACACGCGGGGATCGTGGTGGGGCTCTCCGACGCCCGGTATTGTCACGATTCAGGGGTGCCGCATCTTGCGATATGCGCGCGCGAAAAGGCGTGGATCCCAGAGGCTGAACCCATATTTTGGGCGGCTCTGAACACCTGGACTAAAGTCCGGGCTTATCTCAGAAGTAACGGTTATTGCGAAAGCGATCCGTCAGACACAACCTTGGTCCGTTCGCCTTGATTCCGTTAGTGGCTCGATGCCGTTTGCCTCGACTCGCGTTGCCGTCCACAAGCATCGTCCGACGCCGGCAGGAGATGGCAGAGCTAGGGGCTGGAGGCCGCGAAGGAGTTGCCGGCTGAGTTGGTGAGGGTGACGGTGACCGACTGCACCTTGCTGTTGGCGTCGCTCAGGGTAAAGGTCTGCGTGTAAAGGAACGTCGAGCCGTAGGCGTTGCTGGACGCCTGGGTGTACCAACTGCTGAAAAGATTGGTGGCAGGCAGGCTTAGCTGCGTTGTCGAAAGATCGGTCCCGGGAGCTGGGGTGAAGGTGAAGTTCGCCTGGGTGACCGCCCGGACGTTGGAGAATCCGGTCACGGTTACGGTGAGCGTGGCGCCGGACTGCGTGAGCGTAACGGCGGAGATGGTGGGTGGCTGTGGCGCGACGGTGATGGTCGCGACGCGGGCAGTTGCTGGGGTGACGTCAACGCCCTGCGCTGTGAGCGTCAGGTTCACGGTGATCGTCCCAGCGACGGTGCCGGTCTGCAACGTGGCCATCGGGATGGCGGTGGAACCGGCGGGAATGGTGAACGGGAACGTGCGCAACCCATTGGAGAACTGGATAGCGGGGTCATCCACGCCGGAGCCACTGGGGGTAAAGCTCAAGGTGAAGATTCCAGTGATGGGCACCGGGTAGGCCGTCTGCAGGGTCACGTTGATGGACGGCTGCTGGCCAGAGGCGCTCTGAGGCGGAACGTTGAGTGTCGCGCTGGCGGCGGGTACGACAACCGTGAGCGTCTGCGCGTTGCTGAGTTGCTGGGTGCTGCTGTCGAAGACGGTAACGCTGAACATCCCGAGCGTCGACAGGCTGGGGATGACCGCGGTGATCTGCGTTGAACTATTGAAGGTGGTGGCGAGCACGGTGCCGTTGAAGCGGACGACGCTGGCGCTTGTGAAGCCGGTGCCTGTCGCGACCAACGAAAGGTTGGTTGTGCCTACAGAGACTGAGGAGGGGCTGATCGCGACCAGGCTGAGCGGGGCGACCACCACGACCGTTTGGCTGACTGCTATAGATGGCATGTAGTTCATGCTGCCAAGCTGCGAGGCGGTGACCACGACATTCCCGGGGCCGGTGATCGTGAGGGTGGCGCCGCTGACCGTGGCCGGGCCGGTGACGGTGTAGGTGATAGGCAGACCGGAGGTGGAGGTGGCAGCAAGTGCTTCCGTCAGACCAGGCGTGTAGGTGACCGGCGATGCCAGCGCCGGGAAGGTGACAGTCTGTGCCGCAGGAGCGATGTTGACGAGGTAGACGCCGCTAGCCGCGGCTGGATTCGTTTCATCGCCCTTAAAGGAAACTGCCAGCGTATGCAGGCCGCCGGAGAGTGCGTTCAGGTTGAAGCTGGCTACGTTTCCGGACAGAGGAGCGGTAGCAATGGCCACACCGGAGTCTGTAAGGGTGAGGGTTCCCGCGGTCGTGTTGGAGCCGTTGCTGAAGGTGGCGGTCAGCGTGCCGATGGTGCCGCCGTAGACTCCGCTGGTGGGACCGGCGAGTAGGAGACCTTCCGTGTTTGCCGGTGCGATGCCGGAGACGGTATTGATCGCGCCGGAGGCGATGCTGCGGACGCGCTGGTTGTGCGTGTCCGCGAAGGCGAGCGTGCCGGTGGAGTTCAACGCGATGGCGGAAGGGGAATCGAGAAAGGCGGATGTGGGGGAGGCGATGTCTCCGCCAAAGCCCTGGAGGCCGGTGCCGGCAAAGGTGGAGATGACACCGCCGGTGATGACCCGGATGCGCTGGTTGTCGGAGTCGGCGAAGTAGAGGCTACCGTTGCCGGCGACGGAAAGACCGCGGGGATTGGCGACGGTGGAAGCCGTGGCGGCTGCGCCGTCTCCGCTGAAGCCGGGGACACCGCTGCCGTTGCCAGCTACGGCGGAGACGCTGCCCTGTACACCGATAAGCAGAACCTGCTGGTTGTGAGTGTCGGAGATGTAGAACTGGCCGGGCGTGTTGGGGTCGGCGGCGACGCCGGTCGGGGTGTCCAGGAGCAAGGTGGTGACCGTGGCGCCGACACCACCGGTGCCCTGCTGGCCGCAACGGCCAGCCACTGTGGAGATGGTGCCGGCAATTATCCGGCGAATGCAGTGGTTGTCGGTGTCCGCGATGTAGAGATTGCCGCTGGTATCGAAGCTGAGGGCGGTGGGCAGATCGAGTTGGGCTGTTGTTGCTGCTCCGCCTTCGCCAGAGTAGCCCGCGGTGCCGGTGCCGGCGATGGTGGTAATGATGCCGCTGGAGACCTCGCGGACGCGATGGTTGCGGCTATCCGCAATGTAGAGATTGCCGTTGGCGTCGACGGCGACACCGGTCGGCGAATCAAGCTGGGCGCTGGTGGCGGCGGCGCCATCGCCGCTGAAGCCCTCGGTGCCGGTTCCGGCGACGGTGGTGATGATGCCGTTGAGGTCGACCTTGCGAACGAGGTGGTCGTTGCGTAGCGCGATGTAGAGATTGCCCGAGGTGTCGTAGGCGACTGCGGCGGGATGAACTCCCCGAACGGTGGTGGCTTCGACGTTGGAAGCCGGGGCGCTTTGCGCCATCGCCGCGGACACAGCAGCGGCGGCGAGCGGACCGGCGAGGGCAAACGCGAACGCGCGCGCGAGGCCTGGGAGCCTTCGCGTTGTCTCCGATCGCGAGTGAAACCTCAAACAGGAAGCGTTCAAGGCAGTGCCGCCGCCTAATCTCAAGGAAGAACCAAGCTGCTGGATCGTTTCGCCTCGAACTTATCACGCCGCAGTGAAGGCAGCTTAGAGAAAAGCATTCTTTTTTCAATTTCGAGGAGGAGACGTATTGCGCTCGGTGTATGCTCAGGGGCAAATATCAAGCTTGGAATGTGCCTTGCTCCAAAACGGCGAAGATGCCGGAGCGAGGTTTCGGGAGCCATCATGTCGCCTAAGCGCCGCAGCGTGAACCGGGCTGTTAACCGCGCGGGGAACCGCGCAGGGATCAGCAGTCTGTCCCTCACTTCCGGTACCCACCGGCTGCGGGATGTGACGATTTCGGCGTCCATGCTGCTGGGCGCTTTCCGGGTGGCTCACGCGACGGACGCCACGCTGGTTGCCGACGCGCATGTGAACTCCGCAAATCCAACCACGAACTATGGGCGCCTTTCGAACGTCAGCGTGGGCGCGGGCACGACGGGTCTGGTGCAGTTCGACCTGACAAGCCTGCCGACCGGGACGACGGCGGCACAGGTTTCCAAGGCGACGCTGAGGCTTTATGTGAACCGCGTGTTCACGGCGGGCACCATCAACGTGGTGCAGTTGAACAGCGCGTGGTCAGAGTATGGCGTGACCTATGCCACGCTACCGACGCAGGGCGCAAGCGCCGGGACGCTGCCGGTGGTCAGCGCGGGGCAGTACATCACGATCGACGTGACGGCGACGGTGCAGGGATGGATCAACACGCCTGCTACGAATTACGGCCTGGCTTTGAGCGCGGCCGGTTCGGCGAACGTGCTTTTTGATTCGAAGGAAAGCGACGAGACGAGCCACAGCGCGCAACTGGACATCACGCTGGTGTCGCAGGGAGCGGTAGGACCGACGGGCGTTACGGGTGCGACAGGAGCTACAGGAGCGACCGGTATTGTCGGGCCGACGGGTGTTCAGGGGCTTACGGGCGCAACCGGCCCCACAGGAGCCACAGGAAACACCGGAACAGCGGGCATTCAGGGAATGACTGGCGCGACCGGGGCAACGGGCGCGACCGGGGCTACGGGCACCGCAGGAACGGCAGGTCTTCGGGGAGCCACGGGTACTACAGGACTGACGGGAAGTACGGGTGCGACGGGAGCTACAGGCCTTACGGGAAGCACCGGCGCGACGGGTTCGACGGGACTGCAAGGGCCCACCGGCGTTATGGGAGTAACGGGCGCAACCGGCACCCCGGGCTCCGCTGGCGCTCAAGGGCTGCAAGGTGTGACCGGTGCAACGGGAGCGACAGGAGCTACAGGTGCGGGCTTGGTGGGGCCGACCGGGCTTACCGGCGCCACAGGAGCTACCGGTAGCCCCGGTTCACCGGGAGGCCAAGGACTGCAGGGAGCTACTGGTGTGACCGGAGCTACTGGCGTTACAGGCCCCACCGGGGCGGCGGGAAGTATCGCCTTCGCGGCAAACGTCAGCCTCACCATCCCCTCGACGGGAACTGCCACGTTCTATGCGCCGCCTGTCGGCGCCTCTACCGTATTTCAGGCGGGTACGGAGCCGGCCTCATCGACGATGCCGGTGCCGCAAGGCTGTACGGCGTCTGCCTTTTCGGTCCAGGCGTACCTAGCGACTGGAATCACAGGAGCGGCGTCTACGCCAGCGGTCACGCTGCTGGCCGGCACACTCACTGACCTAGTGAATAACGGAGTGCTGTCAACCACATCCCTCTCCTGTCAGCTTGCACCGACCCCGGGATTCTTTGGACCGACGGCCAGCAGTTGTTCTTCGACTGGGACAGTTGCTTTGACAGCAGGACAGGTCATCGCTCTGCGCATCAATACAAATATTGGGCAGGCGAGTTACCCCGCCGCGAACTTCCTGGTGAGCTTCGTTTGCAAGTAGGAAAGCGATGAATTCGGCCGGGCAGACGATTTGCCTTTGCATGATCGTCAAGAACGAAGCCCATGTGATTCGCCGCTGCCTGGAGTCGGTGAAGCCGGTGCTCGATGCATGGTGCATCGTCGACACAGGTTCCACCGACGGTACGCAGGGCCTGATCCGAATGACCATGGCTACCTTGCCGGGTGAGATTTTCGAGCGGCCCTGGGTGGACTTCGCACACAACCGGACGGAGTCCCTGCAGCTGGCGCACGGACGCGCCGACTACCTGCTGATCATCGACGCGGACGAGTACCTAGAGTTCGACGATGGCTTCCGGATGCCTCGACTTGAGGCGGATGCCTACGCGTTCGCCATGCGCACCGGCCCCCTGGCGTACTGGAAGACGCAGTTGGTGCGTGATGGTCTGCCATGGCGGTATGTCGGCGTGGTGCACGAGTACATAACCGCCGACGGCGCGGGCCCAGAGGCTCGGCTGCCGGGCGTGACCACGATGCGAATCACGGACGGAGCGCGGTCGCGCGATCCGCTCACGTCTCGCAAGGACGCGCTGCTGCTGGAGGGCGCGTTGCTGCAGGAGCCGGAGAACGCCCGGCATATGTTTTACCTCGCGCAGAGCTATGCCGATGCGGGCGAGCGCGACCTGGCGATCGATCGCTTCCGCAAGCGCGTGGCGATGGAGGGCTGGGCGGAGGAGACGTGGTATTCGCTGTACCAAGTGGCGCGACAGTTAGAGGCCAAGGGAACTGAGTGGGCAGAGGTCCTGGAGGCCTGCCTGAACGCGTATGCTGCGCGTCCGAGCCGGGCCGAGCCACTGTTTCTGATAGGTTTTCATTACTCGAAGCAGGGGCAGTTTGCGCTGGCGTACCTGTTTCTGAAGCAGGCCATTGGCATTCCATATCCGGAGGCCGATGTTTTATTTGTGGAGAAGAGCGTTTACGACTGGATGATTCCGCTGGAGTTTTCCGTAGCGTGCTTCTATGTTGGACACCATGATGAGGCGATTGAAACCTCGAACCGGCTGCTGTCCAGAACGGACCTGACCACCGAACAGGTCGAGCAGATCACGCGGAACCGGCAGTTCAGCCTGGACGCACTTGAACAGCGGGAAATGGAGCCGAAGCCTGCCAAGGCCAAAGGCCGTGTGAGGCAGCCTTCGAGGCTGGGCAATAGCAAAGTCAAGTAAGGTTATCGACGCTGTGACGCCTTGCTGGCTCTGGGACCTCATGCCAGCGCGGGCTTCGCCGACCATGCCAGTTCACCTCGGCCGGACCAAGGTGAAGCGCATCCCGCATGCGAAGAAATCCGCGGGATTGCTCTCCGAACGAGAGGCCGAAGAGCGTGTCATAGGCTTCTGCGCTGCCGGAGACGGGAAATTGCGGGAGACCCGTGGCGTGGGCCGGGCACCATAGCTGCAGGAAGCCGGACAGGCCGGCCTGGTTTTGCTGCGGGAAGTGACCCCAGAGCTTGCCGCCAACTACGGGGATGGTGTCGAGCGGAAAGTCATCCAGGGCTTTCTTGCCTGACAGGAAGTCGCTAAGGGCAGCTTCGTCGGGACACATGCGGCGTCGCGCGCCATAAAGCCACTTGGGGTTGAGGTCTGCGAGGCCACCGGCGACGGAGTCGAAGAGCAGGATGTCGGCGTCGAGCGTCATGAGCCAGGATTGAGGCGCAGTGGCGACAGAGTGAAACCACCACTGATTGAGCGCATGAGCCTTGTTGAGCGAGCCACCGAGATGCCAGGCGTCGGTGAGAAAAAGATCCGCGCCCAGATGCCTTGCCAGCTCCATGGTGGCTGTATCGCGCGGACTGGTGACCACGGTGACTGACGGGAGGAACGCGAGATTGTGGGGGAGCGTCTGCGCGAGGAAGTCGTCGTAGTGCAGACAGGAGATGGCCGTTTTTAGCTGCATTCGTAAGGCGGAAGGATGGTGCTTAGGGGTGACCTACGCCGCCCGCACCAGCCGTGATGGTAGCGCCACTGCTGCGGGTGAGTATCACGGCGAGGACGACGCCTACGGCGACTGCTCCCCCGATGAGCAAGGTTTTCGCGCCGATGTGGTGCTTCGGCTTTACGACCGCCGGGGTGGCGGAAGAGGTTTGGTCGGTGGATTCTCCAGTGACGTTTTGTTCTTCAATGATGGCGGCTGTCGTGAGTGAGCCGAGGGTTGCGGTGACATCGATCTGGTATTTGCCGCCTATCGCGTTGGGATGAAAGCCGGTGGCTACGGCCTGACCCAAGGAATCGGTGTGGACGCTGAGCGTGGTGGCTCCGGCGAAAGTGGCACCCGCGCTCGAGCCGCTGCCATGAGCGGCGAAGAGGATCAGCACTCCCGCGACAGGCTTATGGTTTTCGTCTTCCACCTTGACGATGGGCTCGCGGGCAGTGCGCTCGCGGATATTGTTGAGGGCGTCTTCGCCTTCGATGATGACGATGTGAAGCTCTCTGGGGCCGCTCGGACTTGCGGTCACTGCCGACGTCTGGGCCGTCGCGGTCGACACCAGAACAAGGCTGGAGGCGAGGGCAAGCGTTGAGAGCCGGCGGAACCACGGTGTTGCGCAAAGAGACATCATGGGATGATCTTGAAGCCGATTCTTACGTCCGAGCTTTGCAATCCGGTCAGGAGCGTTCCCGCGGCGATGTTGCGAACGGCCGTGGTGACCGCAGAGTAGATCAATAAGCGAGAGAGGAAAAGTCTGCGACCTTTGTCAGTCGGCTATTGTTTGGGCGTGAAGAATATCACTACAATACGAAGCTGCTATCCCCCGGTCAAGAAACTTCGTTCGGCGTTCGCCGCTTTCTGCTTTGCTGCGTCCTTCCGATCGGCACGCGCAACGACAGCGGGAGTGTGAATCCGGGCTGAGAAGACGTTCGTAGTTACCATTAGTGTTCGACAGAGTTGATGGACAGGCAGGTTCTGCATGGTCGCTCGGCTGCTCACGACGGTTTTGCTGTTCGCTACGTTTGCCGTGTCACGGGGCACGAACGCGGCGGCAGTTCACGCTCCCACCACTGCGACACAGCCAACCCTGCTCGACATCACGCTGGAACTGAAGGTGAACGGGAAAGCCGAAGCTGTGACTCCCAGCCATGTGTTCAAAACCGGCGACACGATCCGGATGAGGCTGAAGAGCCATGTGGCCGCGTTCCTTTATGTGATGAACCAGGGATCTTCGGGAAAGTTCGAGACGGTGTTTCCGTCGGCGGAAACGGGCAGCGATAACCGCGTGCGTACGGATGGGGAGTACCTGGTGCCGGCGGTGGAGGATGGCTGGTTCGAGGTGCAGGGACCGGCGGGATTCGACGTGCTGTATTTTTTGCTGAGCCCGACGGAACTGGCGAAGCCTTCGGTGCAGAAATTTACCGCGCCGGTGGCGCCCGGCAGCTTGAAGCCGCGCTGCAATGACAAGGTGTTTAAGGCCCGGGGCGAGTGTGTGGATGATTCTGCCGGACCAGCCGCTTTGCCGAATGGCCAAGCGCTTCCTCCGGCACTGGCGCCGATGGCTGGGTCGGCTTCCCGAGACATCATCTTCAAGAAGCAGAGTGACGGGACAGTAAGCGTGGCCGGCGGGTCCACCGCCCCTGTGATCTATACCTTTCGCCTGGCGCACCAGTAATGCAAAAAGTGAGTGGCACAATGGTTCTGAAACGAAGGGGTCTGAATCGAACGGCCGAAAGGCTTTTACTGGCACTATCTTTCCTTCTGCTTGCCACGGGAGCGGCTTCGGCGCAGGCTTCGGCAGCGCAGACACCGGCCCTGCAGCAAGCCGGGACACCGCAAGATCCGGTGGAGAGCCGCGACCTGAAAGCTATCCAGGACAAGAAGGCGGCTAAGCCTGTCAGTATTCCTCGCAGCTATGCGCTGGTGATTGGCATCTCGCACTATGAGAAACTGCCCGCCAGCGCGCAACTGGCGTTCCCGGATCGCGATGCGGAAGACATGTACGCGGCGCTGATCAGCCCGGACGGTGGACAGTTTCCAGCGGAGAATGTCCATAAGCTGATCAATGAGCGGGCCACGGCGGCGAACATCCGGCGTGAGATTGAAGAGTGGCTGCCTTCGGTGACGAAAGACGATGACCGCGTGTTGATCTACTTCGCAGGCCATGGATTTCTGGCCAACGGCAGGGGCTGGCTGGCGGCGTATGACGTGGACATCAGCAAGATTCCGACGACGGCTTATCCAATGGATTCACTGGGAAGCGCGATCGGCGGCAAGATCAAAGGCAAGTGGAAGGTGCTGATCACAGACTCATGCCACTCAGGTGCGATTACGCCTGAAGCGGACCGCAGCCAGGTGAACGAGACGCTGCTGGACCTTCAGAAATCGTTGTACTCGCTAACGGCGAGCCGAGATCGCGAGCAGAGCTTCGAGAGCGACCAGTTCGGTGGAGGCCATGGGGTTTTTACGTACTACGTGGTGAAGGGGCTGCAAGGCGAAGCGGATACCAACGGCGACGGCGTGGTGGATGCGGACGAACTGACGGAGTATGTCCACACCAATGTGCGGCTGGCGACCGGAGGGGCACAGAACCCGACGGGAGATCGCGGCAGCTTCGATCCGGGCATGGTGCTGGCGTATAACGCGTCGCATGTGAAGGGAGCTTCACTGCTGGCGCCGCAGTACGGCAACCTGGTGATTGAAGCGAACATGGACGGCACCGAGGTGTTCGTCGATGGCAAGAGCCAGGGTGTGGTGGACAAGGCCAAGCCGCTTCGCCTGCCGGGGCTTTCGCCGGGGGCGCATACGATCAAGGGCGTCCACATGGGCTATGAGGCTGATGGGCCGCGCGATGAGCAGATCTACCCGGGGCAGGACACCACGGTGAGTTTACGCATCCTGATTCCGAAACATGCCAGCCATGCAGCGGAAGAAGAGCTGGACAAGGGGATCGATTTTTATAACCGCGGCGGCGCCGACAACTACAAAAAAGCTGCTGAGCACTTTAAGGCGGCGCTGGCGATCGATCCGAAGTACTCCAAGGCGTACCTGTTTCTAGGGCGGGTGCAGAATGCGCTGTATGAAGACACGGATGCTCTGGCATCGCTGAAGCAGGCGATCACGTTGGACCCCGATTACGAAGAAGCCAAGTCGAGCTATGCTGCGGCGTTACTGGATGCAGGAGACCTGGATGAAGCGGTACGGCAACTGGATGCAGTGACGCGGCGCGAGCCGAACCGGGGCATGGCCTGGTACCTGCTTTCGCAGGCTTACTACCGCAAGGGCGATTTCCCTGACGGCAAGACCGCGGCGGAGAAGGCGATCGCGATCACTCCGAAAAATGCGGAAGCGCATTACTGGCTGGCCGAATGTCTAAGGCAGCTCCATCAACCGGTGCCGGCGGAAGTGGAGTACCGGAACTACCTCGCTATGTCCAACTTCGATACCGGCAAGGCGGGGCAGTTGAACTACTACCTTGCGGGCTTCCTGTTTGGCGTGGGCAAGAAGTCCCGGGCTACGCAGAGCGATATCTGGCGTGAACTTCGTGGGCAGGCAAACCTTGGCCTATGCGACTGCGAGTGGATGCAGAAGCAATTCGATCCGGCGATCGGCAGTTGCGAGACGGCGCTGAACTACATGCCGAACGACCTGTTTGCGAACTACAGACTGGGAGTGATCTATGCGGAGAAGTTCAATCAGCATAACCAGGTGGAGCTGCTGGCAGCGGCGAAGCTTCACTTCAGCGCAGTGATTGCGGCGAATCCTGAGACGCACGAGGCGGATGTGTCACGGAAGTACCTGAAGAACATCGATACTACGCTGGCGCAGGTGCAGTAGCTTCTCGCGGCCGGTCTACATCAGGATCAAAGCGCCTGACAGAAAGATGGTGGCGATGAAGGGTGAACATGGCCGCGTGCAGGCGGTCGGCGCTGACTAAGGCCGAAGGCATTCGCGGTAGGGTGACTGCGGCCAGACGGCTGACCAGTGTGACGCGTTTCTATCTTCTCTGCGGGACCAGCAATGGGCTGGAGTGTAGCAGACCACTTTCCGATTGCGATGGAAGGAAAGAGAAGATAGGCTGACTCCCATAAGCACTCGCCAGTTTCTTCATGTTGAGAATCAGTCGGCTCCTCTCGTGGACGGGTCCCTGCCTCCTGCTCGCAATATCGAGCCGGAGCTGGTCGCAGGCTGTTCCAGTGGCGACTGCTCCTCCAGATCTGCAGATTCCTCAAAGGCCGGCGGACTCTTACATCCCCCAGGAACAACGTACTGCGCCGATAGGGCAGCGCATTCCGCAGCAGGATGTGGCTACTCGCGCAGCGCTTCAGGGTGAGGTGAAGGACACTGATGGGCGTCCGCAGCCGGGGCTGCTGGTTCGGCTGCAAAGAACCCAGGTGCCCGAACTTTCGCCGCGGACGGATATAGGTGAAACGTATACATCCGGCGATGGCATTTTCCGGCTGCTCCGAATACCTCCAGGAACGTATGACCTTGTCTTCATTCGGCCGGAAAGCGCCCCTGTGCAGCGGACGGGCGTGCAACTGAATGCGGGTGAAGTGCTTTCCATCATGATTCGCCTGCCTCCAGCGGCGGACACCACGCGGATGCCGATGATCCAGACGCCGACGGAAACGCTTAACGACCCGGACTACACCGAGCTGAGCCGGAGGCCCGACGCTGCGGGTGTGCCGATGGCGAAGATCATTGATCCGATCTCGCAGCCCGACAAGGAGTACTTCAAACCGGAACGCGACCGCTGGGATGTGCCGGTTCCTCCGCCGTGCCTGGACCGGCAGGGGCCGGAGCGTTGCGAAGGCTATCATCGCTATCCCAGCGCGGAGACGCCCTATGTGATGGGGCACTGGTATGACCCGTTCAACCGAAATTTGCTGAAGGGAGATCAACCGCTGTTCGGCAAAACGTTCTTCTCGTTTACCGGTACGGCTGTAACGGCGGTGGAAGGGCGACGGCTTTACATTCCCTCGCCACAGGCGGAGACAGAGCCGGGTGAGTTTGGATTCTTCGGAAATGGCGGTCAGTTTTTTCTGGCCCAGACATTCCGCTTTACCTTTGATCTGTTTCACGGCGACACGACTTCCTTCAAGCCAGTGGACTGGCGCATACGAATCACACCGGCGGCCAACGTCAATTATCTAAACGCGCATGAGAACGGTGTCGTTTCCCCGGATGTGCGAGAGGGCACCACCCGCACGGACGGGCATGTGGGCCTGCAGGAGGCGTTCGGCGAAGTGAAGCTGCACGACTTGAGTTCTGACTATGACTTCGTCAGCCTACGAGCAGGGATCCAGCAGTTTTCCTCGGACTTTCGAGGATTTGTGTTCGCGGACGAGCAGCCGGGGGTGAGGATCTTCGGCAACCTGAGGGCGAACCGTATTCAGTTCAACCTGGTTGGATTTGACCTGCTGGAGAAAAACACGAACAGCGGGCTGAATACGTTTGACCGCCGGGGACGCGACGTCGCCATTGCCAATGTGTACATTCAGGACTTTCTGGCGAAGGGATATACGGCCCAGTTCAGTTACCACTTTGTGCGCGATAACGGCTCGACCCATTATGACGACAATGGATTCCTGGTGCGCCCGGCGGCGATTGGGAATGTCACTCCACACAGGATCGATGCGGACTACTTTGGATGGACAGGCGATGGTCATATTGGCCGCTTGAACCTGACGCATGCGTTCTACCAGGTGCTTGGCCATGATCAGTTGAACGAGATTGCCAACGTGAAGACAGGCATCAACGCGCAGTTGGGGGCGGTGGAGTTTTCAAGGGACTTCGACTGGCTTCGGTTCCGGACTTCGTTCCTGTTTGCGTCGGGAGATAACAATGCTCGCGATACTACGGCTCGAGGATTCTCATCGATTGTGGATGGCGTGGCGTTTGCGGGAGGCGAGTTCAGCTTCTTTAACCGCGAAGGCATTCCGTTTACGCGCGCAGGTGTGGCGCTTACGGCGCCGGATAGCTTTTTGCCTGACCTGCGCACGAGCAAGGATGAGGGACAGTCGAACTTCGTAAATCCAGGATTGCTGCTGACGAATGCGGGGTTCGATGCCGACCTGTTGCCGCAGTTGAAGCTGGTGGGCAATGTGAATTTTCTACAGTTCGCGCGTACGCAGACTCTGGATTTTCTGCTGCAACAAAACCGCGTGCCTAGAACGATAGGAACGGATGCGGGACTCGGGGTAATCTGGGGTCCTCTGCTTTCCGACAACATCGTGGTTCACGGAGGCGCGACAACGCTGGTTCCGGGGTCTGGTTTGCGGCAGATCTATACGAGCAAGACGCTGTATTCACTATTCGCGCTGGTGAAGTTCCAGTTTTGAGGAGCAGGCCCGAGTTGCTGTCAAGTTCACAGCCAGAGAGGAGTCGCCAAGATGTGCGCGGACGCGCGTCCATTTCGGCGGCTCGGTGTGCGGGGCTGGTTTGCCTGGTCGCGTCTCTGCTGTGCGCCATTGTTTTCGGTGTTCATGTTGAGAAGGTGTTTGCTGCACGCCGGAGTGGATCGCCTGCGGCTGGACTGCCGCAACGGAGTACCTTGAGTTCAGAGCCTGTTGCGTCTCCGCATGGGCAGGGACGCGTGCAGTTGACGCGCCAGGAGACTCCGGAGCAAGCTGCGCAGCGGAGCACAGGGTGCCTTTCATGCCATATGGGAATCGAGCACCCGAACATGCATGCCGAAGACACGGTAATGCTGGGCTGCACGGATTGCCATGGCGGCAATGCCAATGTGATGGCGGCGGGCGCGAAGGGCGGGCCGACGTACGACGCTGCGAAGAATAAGGCGCACGTGCTGCCGCGTTTTGCGGAGGAACTGGAGCAGGGCGGGCATCCGCAACGGGCTTATACACGCTGGCTGAAGGAGAGCTACGACTACGTTCGCTTTGCCAATCCCGGTGACCTGCGCGTGGCCGGCGAGACATGCGGCACGTGCCACGGCGACGAAACGCGGAACGTGAAGAACAGCATGATGACAACGGGCGCCATGCTGTGGGGAGCGGCCCTTTATAACAACGGAGCCTATCCGCTGAAGAACCCACACTTCGGGGAAGCGTACAACTCGAACGGAGAGCCGGAGCGGTTGATGACTCCGGGGACGGTGACGGCGGAAGAGACACGGACCAAGGGCGTGCTGCCGTATCTGGATCCGCTGGAGCGCTGGGAGGTTTCGCAGCCGGGCAACATGCTGCGGGCGTTTGAGCGTGGCGGCGAGAAGCGTGCCGAGATCGGCATTCCTGATCCCGAAGAGCTGCCGGGCAAGCCGGATACGAAGCTTTCCGACCGAGGGCTGGGAACGGAGCTTCGCACCGATCCGGTGTTTCTTGGCCTGCAGAAGACTCGGCTGCTGGACCCGCTGCTTTCCATGCCGGGGACGAACGATCAGCCGGGAGATTATCGCGGCTCAGGCTGCTCAGGCTGTCATGTGCTGTATGCGAACGACCGCGATCCGGTGCATTCGGCGACGCTGGCACGGTATGGCAATACGGGGCACAGCATCAGCCAGGACCCGACGATCGACAAGAGCCAGAGCGGGCATCCGCTGCAGCACAGCTTTACGAAATCGATCCCGTCTTCGCAGTGCATGGTGTGCCACGCGCATCCGGGCACGAACATGGTCGTCAGCTACTACGGCTATACGTGGTGGGACAACGAAGCCGATGGGCAGAAGATGTATCCGGCGAAGCAGCATGACTCCAGCGAGGCGGAGCTGCATGAGGTGCGGGTTCGAAATCCGGAGGGCTCGGCCGCGCGTGGACTGTGGGCTGACCCGGAGTTTCTGAAGCGAGTGGGTACGCCGGAGTTCAACACAGATAACAAGGACACGCAGTTCGGCGACTTCCACTCGCATGGGTGGATCTTCCGCAAGGTATATAAGCGCGACCGCGAAGGCACGCTGCTGGATGCGCAGAACAAGCCCATCAATCCGGACAATAAGGACGCCCTGGGACGAGCCGTTCACCTGATGGACATTCACCTGGAGAAGGGAATGCAGTGCGTAGACTGCCACTTTACCCAGGATGCGCATGGCAACGGCAAGCTGTATGGCGAGACGCGCAACGCAGTCGAGATTGGGTGCCAGGACTGCCACGGAACGATCGAGCACAAGGCTCTGCTGAAGACGAGTGGGCCGGCTTCTGCGAACGATCTTTCTTCCAACATGCTGCGGATGCGGACGCCGTTTGGCGGTGCACGCTTCTATTGGAGCGGCGAAAAATTGTTTCAGCGCTCCAACGTGGAGCAGGGCAAGCAGTGGGAGATTGTGCAGACGCTGGATTCGATCACGCCGGGGAATCAGCACTATAGCGAGAAGTCGCGTTACGCGAAGACGATCCAGACCGATGGCACGACGTGGGGCAACGTGAACCACACGGAGATGCTGGCCCATAAGGACAGCCGGATGACGTGCCAGTCATGCCATACGGCCTGGACGACTTCCTGCTTTGGCTGCCACCTCCAGATGTTCGCCAATCAGAAGATGCCCATGCTGCACAACGAGGGGCAAACGACGCGCAACTGGACGGGCTATAACTTCCAGGTGCTGCGTGACGACGTGTACATGCTGGGGATCGACGGCACGGTGACGGGGAACAAGGTGTCGCCGGTACGCTCGGCGTGCGCGGTGGTGGTAAGCTCGCAAAACGCGAATCGCGACTGGATTTACCAGACCCAGCAGACGATTTCGAGTCCCGGATACAGCGGCGAGGCATTCAGCACGTACGTGCCACACACCGTGCGTGGCACGGAGACCAAGGGATGCACCGATTGCCATGTGTCTTCAGCCGGGGACAACAACGCATGGATGGCGCAATTGCTGGTGCAGGGAACGAACTTCCTGAACTTCATGGGCAAGTACATTTATGTGGCCGAGGGCGGACACGGCTTTGGCGCAGTGCCGGTGGCGGCCAGCTCGGAGCCTCCAGCGATTGCCGGAAGCTACCTGCAGAAGCTGGTTTACCCGGATGACTTCCGCAAGTTTGTGGCGGGCGGGCGGCAGATCAAGTCAATCTATGAACACGGCGGGAGCCAGGTGCTGGATGTGCAGCTTCGCGGAGAGTATCTGTATGCAGCTATGGGTGCCGGCGGGTTCCGAGTGTTCGACGTGGCGAACATTGACGTGAAGGATGACTCCGAGCGCGTGACCACGGCTCCGGTCTCGCCGCTGGGGCAGCGCTTCTATGTGAAGACGAAGTTTGCTACCGCCGTGGCTACGCCTTCTACTCTGGCGGTTGACCCGCTGCGCAAGCAGATTGCCGAGAACGAGGAGAATCCGAACTTCAGCCCGCTGTATGCATTCCTGTACGTGACGGATAAGTACGAGGGGCTTGTGGTGATCGGCGACCCGAAGAAGGGCGTTGGCACGCTGCTGGATGGCAATCCGCAGAACAACTTCCTGCGGCGCGCGGTGCCCGCCTTTAATCCAGGAGGCGTGCTGAATGGGGCGCGGAGGATCTCGATTGCGGGCACACGGGCGTTCATCCTGTGCGACCAAGGCATGGTGGAGGTGGAACTGGCTAACCCGCTGAAGCCGGAGGTGCTTTCGGTCAATCGCGATGTTCATGCGGGCACAGGGATTTCGCTGCAGTTCCGCTATGCGTTTGTGACGGATTCGGAAGGGCTGAAGGTGTTCGACATCACGCAGCGGGGGATGATTCGGCGTGTGGGGGTAACCGTGCCGGTGTCTGACGCTCGCAATGTTTACGTGGCTCGGACGTACGCTTACGTCTCGGCCGGGAAGAACGGTATCGGGATCGTGGATGTGAAGCAGCCCGAGCAAGCGCGCATGGTGCAGATGTTCAACGCGGGTGGCGCGCTGAACGACGTTAACGATCTAAAGATCGGCATGGTGAGCTCGAGCCAGTTTGCGTTTGTCGCTGATGGACACAACGGGATGCGGATCGTGCAGTTATTCTCGTCAGGGACACAGCATGACTTCTATGGCTTCAGTCCGAAACCGGTGCCGGAGTTGATTGCCACGCGGAAGACGGGCGGGGCGGCGCTGGCGGTTTCCAAGGGGATCGATCGGGACCGCGCCGTAGATGAGGATGGCAATCAGGTTGCGGTGTTTGGGCGGCGTGGGGCTCGGCCGTTTAACGGCGACGAGATGCGCAAGATGTATATGCGCGACGGGAAGGTATTTACTGTGACGGATACGCCGCCTGCGGTGGCCGCAGTGGGTGGACGGGGCAAGAGCGCGGGACGGTGAGCCGCGATTGTTCCTGCAGGGTGTTCTCGCCGCGTGTTCTCGCAGGGAGGAGCAAGCTCAGGACAACGCCTTCCATATGGCTGTTGCAACCACGCTAAGGTGTGTTCAAGACGTGCTCGCTAGTGACTGGATAGCAGGTCGTTGATGGTGAAGGCGGTGGAGTTGATCCTGCCATGCTGGCGGCCGCCTTCGTGGTAGTCGTGGCAGAGCGCGCAGCCGCTTTCGGCGTGGCCGACTGGCAGCGTTCCCTGCGGATTGCTTTGACCGTCGTGGCACTTCTGGCAGACAGCGATGCCAGGAAGCAGCAGGTCTTTGCCGCTGTTGCTGGCGAGCGCGGAAGCGTGGCACTCGGTGCACTGCACAGCGCCGTGGGCCGAGTGGCTGAAGACGGAAGACGGGAAGAAGTGGACGGGTTGCTTTGCAGGGGCGATCACCGGAGCTTCGAAGCTGGCGTCCAGCGCGCGGGGCAGAAGCGAGACGCCTGAGACAGTGTGGCAGAGCGCGCACTTGTCGCGAAAGATGATGGTTTCAGCCTTTACCAGCGCGGCTCCGTCCCCGGGGGCGGCGGCGGACATCTTCTCCTGCACAAAATGGAGGACAGTGGCGGAGTCGGCATGTGGGGCCTGTTCGTGGATTCTGCGATCGAAGTCGAGCGTGTGGCACGATCGGCAGGAGCGGTCAAAGTCCACTGGCTGCATACGGCCGGTGCGCGCGCTACCGCGCTCTCCCATGTCGGACAGGGTATGGCAGTTGGCGCAGGTGAGATGGCGCTCGCCGCCCTCCGGAGTGGCGAGTTCTTTCAGATGTTCTTCGTGGTTGAACTTCAGGCCGAAGGCGGCGTCGCGCACTTGCGGGTCCACGTTCGAGAGCGGGCGGAAGTCGGGGTGACCCTGCACGAAGGAAACGATGTGCGTAGCGACCTGCGGCTGATGAGCGGCAACGAGATGCGCTCCCAGGTCGGAGTGGCATTGCGTGCAGCCGCGAACCGGAGAGAAGGCGAGGTTGTGGGCCCCAATGTGCTCGATGTGGCAGGTACTGCAGGCAGATGTTGAGCCGGAGACGTCTGCGTGGTGCGCGTCTACCTGGTGGCAGGAGAGGCAAGCGTTGTCAGGAACTTTGCGGCGGGCGCCGATGACGGGCATCCACCCCACCCCGCGCACGACGGGCACATGACAGGTTTCACAGCGCTGGCCGAACACCGCGTGCGAGGCCGACATGGGGCCGGCAGAGAAGGCGTTCGAGCTACGCCATGAGGTGAGGGCGATCCAGAGAGCGGCGGCGACGAGCAGCACGGCAGCGAGACGCCACTGCCACAGGCGGATGGGCGAGCCCTTCTTGAAGTAGTCAAGATCATGCCGCCGGGCGAGCAGTTTGGTGGTGCGTTTGCGAATGGCCACGGCATGACCTCCTTTCTCTGAGGAACACTGAAATCAGTAGCGGAGCGCGATGACGGCGTGGACGCAGGCGAGCAGCAGCAAAGCGGCAGAGACGGGGATGTGGACCAGCAGCCATCCGTGAAGCCAGTGGTGCAGGCGGACCTGTTGGTCGAGCTGACGCTTCTCGTTGCAGATGTCTTCCAGCGCGGCAATGGAAGGCCACGCGGCGTGAGGGAACATGACGCGGTAGTTCTCGAACTGCTGACGGGCGTCCTCCGGCGGCGACAGCGCCATGCGGCGGGCGGATGCCGGCTTTGCCTGCAGGTAGGGAACGATTTGCGAACTGTTGAAGAGGTCGAACGCGGCGACCTGATCGCCAAGCTCGGGCACGGCGAGCATGGTGAGCACAACCGTGGCTCCGGGTCCGCGCGCCGGAGCCAGCGTTTGCGTGACGTTTGTAGCGTGGGTAGCGGCTTCTGTTACGAGCTGGGCGCGGATGACGTCGATCTGGTCGTAGATGGTTTCGTACGGAACCTGGCGGAACATGCGCGTGGGCAGGGTGTGCTGCAGGTAGGCTCCCCAGACGCCGCTGAGCACGACGATGATGGTCAGCAACATGAGCGTGAAGGCGAGGAGGCCGCGCGCGTGGAATGCTGCGTGGAACAGGACCAGGGGGAGTGCGAGGAAGCCGAGCCACAGGTGCGCTTTGAGCCAGACACGGGTTCGGCCGATTCGCCAGATGGGAAAGCGCTTGCGGAGGCTAAGGAGCGCGGCAAAGATCATGCAGGCCAGGGCCAGCGAGCCGAAGACGAGGCCAAGCGGCGTGCCTCCGCCGGCCGTGCCTGTTGCCTGCAGAAAGATGGCGAAGGAGATCGCGGACACAACAATGGCCGTGATCGTGAACCAAAGCCAGCCTTTATGCGAGCTGTCAATCAACATGCTACTTGCGCGCTCCGGTCAGATCCTGGCTCAGATCCTGTCCGAGCATCTTGGCGAAGAACTCGGTGGGGTTTACGCGGTGTGCGGCGTCGTGCGGACAGGCGTAGACGCAACTGGGCTCGGAGAGATCAGTGCAGAGATCGCAACTGGTGGCCTTGCGCACCTTACCGTGATCGCCGGCATCTTTGCCGTCGCGATCGAACTCGTGCACGGTGATGTTGCCGTAAGGGCAGTTCTTGGCGCAGAGACCGCAGCCCACGCACCAGTCCTCGATAATGACTTCGAGCGAGTCTCGGCGGCGGATGGAGCCTACCGGGCAGCCGACCATGCAGAGCGGGTCGCGGCACTGGCGGCAACTGGTGGCGATGAGGTATTTGTCAAAGCGAACGCCATCACGCAGCAGACGAGTGACGCCGTCGTGGGCGTCAGCGCAGGCCTTGACGCACTGGTCGCAGCGGGTGCATTTCTCAAGGTCGAGAATGAGCAGGCTCTGCGCATCCATGAGGCCCTGGGCAAGGAAGTGGTGGAGCGGTTCCTGCTCGACGAGCGAAGTTGTGCGCTGCACGTGGAAGGCGTTTTCCTTGTCGCGCTGGCGAGCGACTCGCTCGATCTCGATGCGGACCTCGGGGAAACGGTCGAGCATGAGATGAAACTCGGGCGCGAGGATGCGGACCACTTCTACGTGATCGAGAGCGGTGCAGGTGGCGGTGCGAGGGACTTCGCGGAGGAGGCCCATCTCGCCGAAGTACCCGCCACGGGGCAGGTAGGCGAGCACGAGGTCCTCGCCCTTGCGGGACTGGCTGACACGCACGAAGCCGATGCGGATCAGGTAGAACGAGTCTGCAGGATCGCCCTCGCGGCAGATCACCTGGCCGGGCGCGTAGCGAACAAGATCGACCTTGTCACGTAGGAGGTCAATAAAGTCTTCACTGACGTTCGAGAAGATGGGCACGCTACGCAGGTGGGTAGAAAGGGCGCGGCTGCGGTAGTTGGCCTCAAGCTGCGCACGGAAGGTCTTGTTCTTCTGCATCACGTCAAGGACGTTGCGCAGCATTTCCAGCACGACGATGTCGGTCTGGGCTCGCACGGTGGCTGAACGAGGGTAGAAGCTCATGCAAGTCATCTCGCCGAAGAGATCGCCTGCGTGCAACGTGGCGAGCGGGTTCTCGAAGGGGAGATCGACCGGAGCATCGATGGAGATGTAGGTGGGATTCGGGCGCTCGCCGGGCCGGTTCTCCTTCTGCTGAGGCAACAACAAGCTGCGCATTTTCGCGAACAAGCCGGATTGCTGGTCGCGGGTGGAGACATGGGCGCGCGGTGACCCGAGGAAGACGTCGCAGTTGCCTTCGAGAATGTAGAACGCCGTGGAACCGTTCTCACCTTCGCGCACGATGGTCTCGCCCGCGCGGTAGGTGCGCTTGACCACGGCTCCCTTGTTGAGCTCGAGGAAGGTGCCGCTGACTCCCTTGAAGATGGGCAGCGACATAAGCTCTTCGGTTTCCACGGAGTAGACGTTTGGGGACTTGATCTGCTCGAGCAGGTTCTGGCCGACGATCTTTTTGTTGGTCAGCGCTCCGGTGGGGCAGCTCACCATGCACTCGCCACAGGAAACACAGGACGAGTTGCCCATGGGGTCGTTGGCGTCAAAGGCGATGGTGGTGAAGTAGCCTTTGCCCTGGCGCGCGATGACGTTGTTGTGGCGAATCTCCGAACAGCCGCGGATGCAGCGGTCGCAAAGGATGCAGGCGGAGTAGTCAACGTGGATGGACAGCGAGGAGTCGTCATCCGACATCACCGGGACAGCGCGCTTGCGGAAGCGAACATCCTCTGGGAACACGCCCACCGCCGCGGCCTGCGTTTCCAACTCGCAGTCGTTTGACTGGCGCTGCCGCAGGCACGGCGAAGGGTGATCGGAGAGCATCAGTTCGTAGAGCGTTTTGCGGACGGCCTGGATGGGTTCGGAGTTGGTGTGGACCACCATGCCCGGTTCAGCCTTGAAGACGCAGGAGGCCTGCAAAGCGCGCTCGCCGACGTCGCACAGGCAGATGCGGCAGGCGCCGACGGGCGTCTGATTCTGCTGGTGGCAGAGCGTGGGGATGGTGATGCCGGCAAGACGTGCGGCGTCGAACACAGTAGTGCCGTGCGGCACGTTGACCTCGAGGCCATCGATGGTGACGCTCATCAGAGCGTGATTTTCATGATTCTGGCCTGCGGTTTCGGTGCTCATGCGCGGGCTCCTGGCGCGGGGCCGACGCCGTCCATGAGGTTGGCTGTGTTTGGCCTATGGCCTCCCTGGAAGCAGATGCCGGCGCGGCAGTGGCGGTCTTCGAGGTGCTCGCGCATCAACTCCGGAAAGTGCTTCATGACGGAGGAGATTGGTGCCGGCGCGATCTGTCCCAAGCCGCATAGTGATGCGGTACTCAAAACAGCGGAAAGCTCGGTTAAAAGCTTGTTGTCGCCCGCGCCGATCTCGCCGTTCTGCCAGTTCTCCAGCAGGTCCACGAGCTTTTGCGTTCCGATGCGGCAGGGCGAGCATTTGCCGCAGCTTTCATTGCGGTAGAAGCGTACGGAGGTGAGCGCCATATCGAGCATGCAGGCGGAGTCATCGCACACCACCACCGCGCCCGAGCCGAGCATGGACTTCAGGGCTTTGACTTTGTCCCAGTCGAGTGGTGTATCGAGCAGTGAAGCGGGAAGATAGCCCGATGATGGGCCGGAAGGCGCGAAGCCGATGACCTCGCGGCCATCAGGCGGACCACCGGCGAGGTCGTAGATCAGCTCGCGGTAGCTGATGCCCATGGGTACTTCAAACACGCCGGGCTTCTTGACGTTGCCGGTGACGCCGACGAATTTCACGCCGGGACAGCCGCGTCCGTAGCTGCGGTA
>CBDAPS010000018.1:0-16713 GCA_965198545.1 Granulicella sp.
GCCCGTAGAATCTCCCAATGGTAGGCGAGCGCGCATCCACCACCCGGCAGCGTGAGTCCGGAAAGCAATGCTGCAGTTGCGGGCGGCTGCTCGACGCCCCAACTTGGGGATGGCACGGCGAGCGCCGCTGCGACGCCTGCGAACTCAACCGGCCGCGCCACCGCATCCTCATGAACTTCATGCTCCGCGCCGGTGACACGGCTGCCGCCTGGCATGTTGCATTCCTCGAGGCCGACTGCCGCACCGCGCTCCCCTGCACGCTGCGCTTCCTCAGCCCCGAGCCCATCCGCGAGCTCGCCCGGCGCGGCGCCGCCGACCTCGGCCCCTGCGCCGCCCAGGAGCTCGAGCACAGCATCGCCATCGGCCGCGGATCCGTTTGGCTTTACCTGTCTCCCAGCCAATATCGGAAGTTGAAGTAAGCGGTGTATGCTCCACTCCATGGCAGACTCCGCGAAGTTCATACTGAGATACCGGTTTGAGGACGAAGAGAACTCGTTTGTGTCCTTCACTGGGAATGCTGGGACACTTCTACCGATTCCAAACATCGGTGATCGCGTGCAACTCTCTATATCTGAAAACGATCGGCCCGTGGTCGCTGGCCGGGTAATGGACAGGCTTTACATAACGGAGATTCCGCGCACGTCGGTGAGCCGCCAGTCTTCTGGCAAGCTTCAGATAGAGGTAAATGTCTTCACCCTCATCGTGGAGGTTGTGCTGGCTCGCTAGATTCGCACCGGCACTTCTCACCTAACTCTCTGATGGACAAAGGCGGGTGACTCCGGTACAGTCACATCACCGATGCAGCCGCGTCAACGGCTCAGCCGGAATCTAGCCTGTGCGGGCCCGCCGCTCGCATGGGAGTCGTAGGGAGATCAACCATGCACACTCGTCAAAGTGTCGCCGCAGACCCGCTTCGTCAGTCTATGCGAATACGTGCCCGCATCCCCTTCTAGCGACACAGTTCTTTCGTTGGTCGGAGTAGATGCCGGCTGTAAGAACAAGGCGCCCCAGCCGAGTAACTCACTCGTCATGAGGCTTACCGCACAAGAGCACTTACGGAGACTTCCCGAATGGCTGCACTCCCCCTCGCCCCGCCCACCCACGACTCAATTCTCGGCCGCCGCGGCTGCGTAAAGACTCGACCCAACCTCATTTCCATCCCTGCGCTTTGGCGCAGCGAACAATCGAGCGAGCCGTGTCTGGCTTTCGACGTCCAGTGGGCAGTAGTTCCAGATTCGCAGCATCACTTTCACGGATACTCGTTCCGCGCCAAGCTGACCGACAAAGTGCAGACGGGGGAACTGGCGTTGGTCGTTCTGCCGGTATATGGGGTTCTAACTCTGGCGTGGATCGAGGAGCGGGATTACTGGCTTGATGGGTTCACCCTACGTCCTATTCCCGCTCACGGCAGCAGGGTCCTCGGACGTGTTGTCGAGGAGAAAGAGTATTTGACCGAAGCGCAGCGCGCCGGGCGAGGCACCGTCGAGGAACCCGGAAATGACTGCGATCGCATCAGGGCGCTTGAGCCTTTGATAGAGTCTGGGCTGGCCCGGGCGCTGAGTGCGGAGGGGGATAATCTGGGAATCGTGGCGCTCACCAGCATCGCTCTGATCGACTCGAAGGGGTACCAGCGCGCTCGGGACGCATTCCGTGAGCACGATGCTGAGGCCGAGAAGATGAGCCCTGGTGATCCCCCGGACGTGGATGGAGACTTCGATAACCCATTGCGGGATTTTGGAGCGCTGATGTTTCAGGCCGGCCAGTTGGCCCAGCGCTAACTGGGCAATGCGCGAATACACGAAAGGGCGTCTGCGGGCGCCCTTTGTGCTGCTGAGCGTGGGAAAAAAGCGGGAAAGCTCGGGCTTATGCCTGGTGCAGTACCCGATCCGCGAACGAACGCACCTTCTCCATCTCGCGCTCAACCTCACGCTCGTATGCTCTCGCAATCGAAGGTGCCCAACTAGGCTCGCGTAGCGGGCCTCCAAAGAGCCTTTGACGTTGAACTGCCACGGCGCGTTCCGCCTCCTCTAAACCGGGGGGACAGGGTTCAGCGATCCTTTTATCAGCAAGCACTAGGTAGATCATTCGCAAAACGGAAACGACTGCAAGTACGGGCGAGATGAGCGCAATGAACGTTAGGGTGATCCGACTCGAACTGCTCACCTGGCGGATTGTTGAACCTACCCCAAGGACGAAGAGCGTCGCGCCCACAGCCACGCCGATCTCAAGATTACTCATGTACAACTCCTAAACACATTAAACTGCTGAGATCTTGTTATGTACCTGCTATCACTTTACCGATCCATGAGAGCCACCAAATGGTAACGCACAATTGAAAGCCGTAAGCAAGAGCGAAGAAGAACAAGCTCCTTATCAAGAGTGCCCAGTAATTTGACTGCGCGAGGTCACCCTCACTCATCTCATCGGCGTTCGGACTTGGGAACTTCTCCGCTGTAGCCTTGCCAAACGTTCGATACATTCGAAGTTGGACGAGGGTGGCTGCGAAATCTTCGAACGAATTTTTTGCAGACATGGATGCCCTGTGTACGAGGAGTGGAACGACGGCAGTAATCGCGATCACCACGAAGAGGTCAGCGATCAAATGCGCAGAACTCGAGAAGTGCCTGCGAAACGCGCCGCCTGGAACGGTTACATCTCCAAGGATGATGCCCAGGGCGACGTAGCACAACTCCGAGGGTAGTCCCAGCAGAACTGCTCTCTGGCCTTCTCTGTCTCCGCACAAGCGAGGGATCGCCCACTTGAAAGGGAGGATGACGCAAGCGATGAGTACTATCAGATTGTGTTGGACAAAGCCACCGACGGCATCAATCATGTCTGGGAGATTCTACTTCCTCCGAGCGCCTGAGTCGGCTCCCGCGGGGCAAAACAGCCCCTGGTAACCCTATCGTTGCATACTTGGTTACTTGCGAAATATTTCCGTAGCGTGGTTTGAGCGGAACAATCCTTTGATCAACGCGTCGCACCTGCCCTGCATCACCCCGACACGTCCCCTGAACCTGCTCGGCTTCGTTCCCTTGGCCTGGCGTGACGCTCCTACTGCACCGGGCCCCTACCCTTGAACTGCTCCAGCAGCGCTGTCGGCGTGGGTTCGGCGCCTGGCGTAAGCCCCATGTCTCTAAGGCCCGTGCCGAGCAGCCTCACTATCGTCTTCCCGCCCACGCCGCGCCGCACCATGCTCAGCAGGCCGGCTGTGAGCTCCAGAAATATGCGGTGATGGCGCTCTAATCTGCCGGCTGGCGCCGCGGCCACAATATCCAGCCATGCCACCTGGTCATCCATTTCGAGGCGTTCGGGCGGCGGTCCGATCGCTCCGTAGAGGATCGTCGCACCCTCTCCGAGACGTTTACGGGCGTCGGTGACCTTCATCGGGTCGAACAGCCTGAATCGCTTAGGCATCCGTTTGTACCCGGCCGCCCAGCATCCGGTCCTTTCCGCTGAGTAACCTTGCGAGCTCCGTAAATGTGCTCTCGGGCTTTTCCTTTTTGGCGAGCGAAACCTTGCCGCGTTTGATCGGAGACATGCCCAGGTCGCCGGCGATAGACTGCAGCACGCGGGCGTCCGTGGCTGTGAAGTTCTCCCAATCGGAGCGCGACTTCACCAGCAGGCGCGCAGCGAGCTCCACCAGCATGAAATCTCCCTCCGCGAGGCTTCCGGCTTGTGCTCTCTGCCGAATCTCATCCCACGCATCGCGCTCCTGATCATTCAGGTGCGCCGGCGGACAGCCTAGCGGCACGTATCCCTCAACCGCCGCGACTCGACTGCGATACCGGCTCGGATGTTTGCGGAGCGTGCCAGTTTCCTGCAATTCGTTGAGATTCTTCCCCGGATTTGGCATCTTTGCTCCAGTTTCAGCCTGCAAAAGCTACGTTTCTCGATGAAAACATGATTTTGTGATGAGGCGCGCGTGAACGTCCGACTAATGTGTGGTCTCGGGACCGTCTTCCGTAAAAACCGACACCCGCCCTACCCCCTGCTGTCCGCCGTGGAGTCCTCCGCGCTGGACAGCATCCGGGCCGCCCTGTGTCGCGTAGCAACCGCAGGCTGGGGTACTAGCCTCGGCGCAACCAAGCGCGTCCTGCGTGGTGCTTAGGGCTGGCAGCGGCTTTTTGCGCTCGACTGCCAGCCATCCGCACGCTTTAGCTTGCGCTGTTCTGCAGCAAGGCTATCGGGTGCGTGCCGGCGTCGACCAGGTTGGAGTCCGCGCGCTCGAAGCACAAGAACCCGACCTGACCAAAGTCGGCAAACCGCTCGACAAGACGCAGAACCATGTACCCCTTCACGCGCCGTACTTTGAACTCCTTGTACGCGCCGAAGGCCATGATGTAGTTGCTCGCACCGGGGTTGGGCATGTCGTTGTTGATCACATACTCGTAGCCGTTGATCCTATCCGGCGCGCCATCGGCGAAGGTTGCGGACAGGCCCGGCTGCCAGAGTGGCCGGCCGGTGGTATCGGTCAGCTTCTTGACGAGGGTCAGCGTAGCGTCAGACAGCATGTACTTGGCGCCCTTACGGTAGGCCGGGTCTACTGCGCTTTCCAGGCTGTAGAACGCCGAGACGGGAACCGTCGCAGTGTTGCCCGCGGCCAGCTGAACCACATTGCCAGAGGCAGCGACTGCGGTCACCACTCCTGTCGGCTCGGACGTGCCCGAACCTACCGTGAACTTGGTGTTCTGAATACGGGCCAGGCGAGTGCCGAGCTGTTGCGGAATCCACTGGTCGAAGTCGAACGCCGCATCCTGGAGCAATTCGACCGGCACAAGCACCAGCTTCGAGCTGAACTTGTACGAGTTGAACATGACCGCGCCGAACGTCGGCTGAGCCTGCGTCACCTGCGTGTTCGGCCCGACGATCTCGCCGGTGTTCGTGGTGTCGTTCGCTGTCGGCCAAGGCAGAGGCGCACCGGTATCCGTGCTGAGCACATCGCAGAACTGGTCGATACCGCCGAACCACTTCTTTGCCGTGTCCAGGTTGTCCTCAAAGCCCTGGGGCACGACAAACCCACCGGTGGAGCCTGTTGCCGGGGAGAGTGCCGCCTGCGCGTCAAAGCCGGTGCGGATGAGCGCCTGCTCGCCGGGATCCATCCCGCCCAGGCCGACCCGAAGATACTTGCCGAACACTTTCGTGTAGGGGTCCGTGGTCTGCATCTTCGCGGTGCGGCCCCGCGGATCGCCGTTGATGTTCTCCAGCGCGACAGGCTGCATCGCATTCATGTTGCGGCCGTGAGCCTCATGGCTCTCCAACCGAC
This sequence comes from Granulicella sp., assembly GCA_965198545.1. Lineage (GTDB taxonomy): Bacteria > Acidobacteriota > Terriglobia > Terriglobales > Acidobacteriaceae > Granulicella. Next base: position 5,267 of record CBDAPS010000018.1, read on the forward strand.
GGATTTCTTCCGTGATCGCGACCATGTCTTCGTCCATACGGTCGAACTTGCTGCTCTCTTCCGCGGTGAGGTTGCGATTCGCCCTGCGGGCGCCGGCCAAAATGGCGGACATCTGGGCATGCAGACTGGCACGACTCTCATACTTTTGCTTCAACATTTTGTGACTCCTGACATCGGGTTGTGGTGCTGCGAGTCAAGGCACCGTCCCGACGGGGCCTCTTCGTCCACCCGACACGCTTATGCCGCATCCGGCACGTGTTTGGGCGCAAGCAAACAGGCCGCCCGAAAGGCGGCCTGCAAAACTGTGCTTCGTCAAGCCGCGCGGCATCCTGCCGCGCAATTCAACGTTTCCTCTAGCCGGGCGCTACAGACCGCGCCTTGGCTAAAAACAGATGGTGGTGTTCGCCGGAGTCAAACACGGCAACTCCACCTGCGAACTCTTCAATTCATCTCCGCATGCGATCCAGCCGGGGAGTGATGTGCTGTAAAGGCGTTGGCGACCCTGACGAAAGCGATGCAGTCGCTCTTCAACGCATCCATTGCCTCCAGCGCGCGAGCGAACTTGGCATTGACGGCGGGTGCGAGCTCGACCGGAACACTCTGCAGGAACTCCGCCAGACCTCCAGCAGCTTCTCCCATCGCTCCCATGCCCTCGCCAACCCTGACGCCCATCTCGAGGAGTTCGGAAAGCATCGCCATCGTCACAAGTGCGTCATCGTTCATCGTCGTCTCCTTTACCGCTTCGTTCCCGGCCTGCGGGCGTTCCGGCCTCCAACTCACTGGCGACGATCTCACGGATACGATCCAACTCAGCGGCGCGCTCTTGCGACGCCATCCTTTCCATTTCCAGCGCGTGGTCAATCTCCAGTTGTAAGGCAGTGTTATAGATCAGCTTCTCCAAAACCCCCCAGGATGCGGGTGAGATGTCACCAAGCGCGAAAAGCTCTTGCTTCAACTCTTCCTGTGCAGACTTGTTTTCGACATCCAATTGCTCGTTCTTCGTCATGTTCAACACCTCTGCGTGCAGTTTAGAAATGCCGCCTCGTTCCTGGGGTACGATCCTGCTTGTTCTTCATGTGCGAAACCGCCATGGCCGCACCTTGTGCCGCGATACCCGGCGTCGCTCGCCTGATGGCGGCCTCCACCTGAGCGGGATCGGTCGCGCCACGTGCATCGATGTTGTAGTGGTGCTCGTGGGTCACAGAGCTCCCGCCCATCACCTCCGGCAGCTTATGGTTCGGGATCACGTTTGAGCCGCGTGGAAGGTACGCGAGCTCCGGCCCCTCCTCGCCCACCATCGCCATGCCGCCCGAGAAGTTCGTGACGCCGCCCGCGAATCCGAGGATGGGCGTGAAATCAAAGGAGTCCGCAGCCGCGCTGCTCGCACCCGCCGCCCCGCCGCCGAATAGCTTCGAGAAGAACCCGCCGATTCCACTGGCCTTGCTCGCAATCGTGCTCGCGGCAGCCGCGGCGGAAGAGGAGGCTTGATTATCCACGATGGTGTGGATCGCATCGCCGAGTGCGCCCGTAGGCTTGTCTTTGCCGCCCAACCCAAGCTTGTCGAGGTGTAGGCCCTTGATGAAGCTGCCCTCTGCGCCCTGCAAAAGCGTGCCCGTCGCATTCTTCGCAACATCTGAGCCCACGTTCCCGAAGATGTGCTGCCCGCGCGTGTGCCGCTCCGTCAACTCCTTCACGATGCCCTGATTGGTGCTGTTCAGACCGCTCGTGAGGAGGTTCGTAAAGTTCGCGCCGAAGTTTGTCCACGCCCGCGCCAGACCGTTCATCGCGTCGGCCATGCCAACCATGACGCTCACGCTTCCGGGGTCAAGGGCGAACTGATCCTTCATCACCTGCACACGCCGCCCAGCCTCTGCCTGATTGATCGCGCGCTGCGAATCGCCCAGCCGCTTCTCTTTCTCCTCAGGCGTAAGATCGCCATTCTTCTGGATCAGCCGCTGCTGCAGTTGTAGGTCAAGCAGCCGGCTGGTGTATTCCTTGGTGTGCAAGGACGCCAACTCGGTCGCGGCTGCTACCTGAGTGATCCGCCGTCCGACCAGCTCGGCAATTCGCGCCTCATCTTCCGACGCGGCATTTGCCACCTGTTGACTGTCGTTCCGGCTCTGCTCGCTGATCCGCTCACGCCCCGCTTGGCGCTGATCGCGGTCATACTTCTCCATCGGGTTCTGCGGGAGCTTGGCCTTCTCCTCGTCAAGCTGCTTGGTCCGCTCCTTCTGCCTGGAGATTGCCTCCGCGACCTTGCGCGCACCCTCCTCCGCGAGCGCGGCCTGCTTCTCGACGATCTGCCGGAACTGCTCAGAGCCCGTCGCGAACGCGTTCCGCTGCGCATCCCAGTAGTCGTACACCGCCTTCGCCGTCACCGGCGCCAGCGTCTTCCACTCCGCGACGTACTCCTCCATCGCTTTCAGGCGCTGCTCGTTCGCCTTATTGTCGAGTCCGGTCTGCTCCTTATTCTGCTTCGCCTTGCCCAGGTCAATGTTGCCCGCGAGAATCTTCGCCTGCAGGCCCGCCACGCGCTGCATATCCTCCAACTGCTTGGCCCGCCCCTCGACATCACCGATCTTTTGAGAATTGTCGATCACCGGCGTGATCACGCCGTGCCGCGCATCCTCACGCACGTCCGCCGCGTCCTGCGCTTGCTCGTCGCGTAGCCGCTTCGCTTCCCTGTGGTATGCGTCGATCTGCTGCTGGTAGCTGCCATGGACCGCCGCGGTGTAGCGATCGGTCACCACCTTGATTTGCTTCGGATCAGTCAGCCCGACCAGTGCTGCGTCGCGCTCGACGGCTAGGTCGCGCACCTTCGAAATCAGCCCGCTTTGATCGTTCAGCATCTCCCGCTGCTGCTGCCCAGTCGTAGCCGCACCCGCGCCCACGGCGCTCAGCACGTGGCCCAGCATGCCGGTGTCGTGCTCTTTCAGCAGCGCATCCAGCTGCTTGCGGTCCTCCTGGAGCGAGATGACGAGGTCGTCCGCCATCTTTTTGCCTTCGAGCAGCGCGCTCGCCAGCCCATTGGTCGGATGCCCGGAGATTTTGGCGATTTGGTCCTGAATCTTCTGGTTTTCGATCTCCAGGTCATCAATCCGCACCTGCGCCTGGTCGTGCGTGGCCTGGAACGCGTCGCGCGTCGCATACGCCGACTGCTGCACCTTGCGGAAGGCCTCCACGCCCTTCTCGCCCATCTCCACCAGCAGCCCAATGAACGCGCCCGCCCCCAGTATCGGAAACACCTTCTGCAGCGCCGCGCCCACACCCGGGATCGTGGTCAGGAAATTTTCGACCGCGCGAATTCCCACGTTGCCGTTTTCGACCCCGCGCACCGCCGCGCTCGCCGCCATGCGCTGCGACACGACCGCGTGCGCTTCCTCGGCGTTCTGCTTCGCCGTCGCCGCCGCCGTCGCCAGCTTGGCCGTGGTGAGGCGCTGAAGCGCGGCTGCCGCGGTCTGCGATGCTGTCGCCTCGTCCAATACTCCCTTGCGGATGAGCGCCTGCACCTGACCAAAGTCGCGTCCCGCCGCCTGCTCGGCCTTGCGCGCGGCCAGAATGCGAACGCTCTGCTCACTGACCGCGTCCCCGGCAAACTTCGCCGCCACCGCCTGCGCCGCCGCCGCATCCTTCGCAGCCTTCGCGGTCGAGCGTGCAGTCGCAGAGGCCTGCGCCTGCGCCTTGGTCATTGGGCCGATGAAGCCCGTGGCGTCGAGCGTTAGCCTCGCATTGACATCCATTCCGCTCATTAGGCGGCCCGCTTTCCGGCGTTCTCACCTGACGTGGAACTCTGGGGGAGAGCGCTCGCCCAGGCCTCCGCAGTCTCCCGCCGGATGAATCTGCGCCCGCCTACGAACGTGATGGCCGGCCCGGTCCCATTGCGGCGGATCTTGTAAAACGCCGACAGTGAGATGCCGGTATATTGGCAAAATTCTACGATGGACATGTGGATTGGTGACATGTGTTGCTCCTTTCTAAAACTAGGCGGCCGCCGATCCGGAGTAGTGCCGAACCTTTGCAGCAGACCTTTCGATGAAATCCTCAGCAACCAATCCGGCACGCTCGCGCGCATCCCGCGCCGCCTCGCTCAGATTAGCCGTCGCCGATCGGCCGAACTCTCCAACCGCTGCCCTGGTCTCCGCAGCAGTGATCGCACCCTGCGTGGCGTCGGGCACTCGCATGAACTCAACGAGTTGAAAGCTGCCGTTCTCGAGTTCGACCGCGTCACCGGAGTCCACCAGCCGGCGCAGGTTCCGAACCGAATCGTTTCGGATGATGCGGCCCTGGCATGACCGCAAAGACGCAACACCACCGCACCCGCGAATACGAGGGCGGGCCACTTAGCGTTTCTCCTGATTTTGGGGACGAGGGGGTAAAGCTTTGAAACTGCCACTTACCGCGGGCAAGCCCTTTTTGAAAGCGGCGCGAGTGCCGAAAGCACGCTCTTGGTAAAAAGAGAATAGCATGTTTACGCCTTTCGTTTGTCTTTTCGCCGTCTTTTCTTTGCCTAAGCATTGTGGATAACACGGGTTTATCAGGTAACGGGCACCATCATGCGGCGTGCATCCCGCCGCCGGCTCGCGCGGCTTGGAAATGGAGTTGTGGACCTCCCGTCATTCGGTCCTCTCTCCAGCGTTGCGCGCTTTCGCAGCTTGCTGCTTCATCTCTTCGCGCATGCTCGCACGTCCAGCCAACCACCCGGCACTGTAGACGCGGCCTTGAAGGAGGTAGTGCGGCAACAGGTCACGTTCCCCGTTCCTGTGTCCTTCCTTCAGTCGCGCGGCGCATTCCCGCACCCAGGCTTGGTAAACCTTGCAGCTCGCCAACTCTTGCATCACGCCCGCTAAAGGGATTTCGCCGTAGAGCTCGGCAATAAGCACGCGGTCTCGCGAGTTACGCACTTCTTTCTTGTCGTAAGCCGTCTGGTCAGGTTCGCTCCGATGGAGATCGCGTAAGACTTCTGGAAGCTCTTGCGGAAGCACTTTCATTGTCTTCCCGGTCGACACTCTGATTGCCTGTTCCATGGTTAGCTTCATGCTTTGCTCCTTTGCCTTCGGGTTGTGGTCTTCTGAACCATGTTCCATCCGATCCTCACGTCTTTCTTGACGACGAGATCCTGCCGGCCGATCGCATCCAGCCTGCATGCCGGCGAGCAGTAGCGTGCGTCCGCGCGAATCTCGTCGCCGCAGATGCGGCAGCGCTTCATGCTGTCTTCCTTGCCACGATGGCGTTTGCTTCGGTCCAGAACTGATGCGGCGTGGTCCAGTCCTTCGGGAAGCGCTCACGGTCTTCGGACTCGGCCGCGGACACCATATCAACCCAGGCCTCGCGTTCTTTGCGGATGCGGACCGCTCGACAATCCCGCACCATCTGCAGGAAATCACCCATGGCGGGTACCTTGGGCTCGAACTCCGCCCTCGGACTGCGCACCAACCGATCCATCACCACGATCACGTCGGCGTCGTCTGCGAACTCGTCAGCGAGTGCCTTCGAGAACGATTCCAGCTTCACCGCGTCCATGGTGTCGTCCCGCAGAAGGGCCATCTTCGCCAGGGCGATCTTCAGCCCGTTGAGCCGCTCGGGGGACGCCGGCCTTTTCAAGCTCAATGAGTTGCTGGTCGTATCGCTGTTGGGAACGAGACTGACTGATCCGATTCGCTGCACTGTTGCCTCCTGTCTTCGGTGGAAATATTCCTTGGTAGTCGCCCATGGTGCTGTTGTTGAGGATTTGGTTGGGGTCGTGGCCCTCAAGGCGCCATTTTTCAAGCTTGTTGAGGATCAGGTCGCCGGAGGTTTGCGTAAGCGCCGCGCGTTTCCGCTTACGCATTGCCGAGAAGTCCGCCCAAGTGGTGGGATTGATTGATTCTGGAAGAACGAAGGTCGGAACCACGACGCTCGGAGAGCGGCGCTGTTTCTGTTTTTGTTCTTTTCCTTGTTCACTTCCTTGTTTGGGTGCCTGTGAGTCACTACCCCGGTGACTGTCAGTCACTACCCCTGGTGTCTGTGAGTCACTAGGTGGTGTCTGTGAGTCACTAGGCAGGTTGAGTCTGTAAGCGCTGCTGGTGAGGTTTCGTTTCGCCGCGAAGATCAGCCCGCCGTTCTCAAGCCAGGCGAGCGACCGGATGACCGAACGCCGCGAGATGCCGGCGTCGCGCGCCAGCGTTGCGAACGATGGGTCGCAGCGGCCGGTCTGTCCGTTGTGGCGGTGCGCCAAGCGGATCAGCACCAACTGGTGCAGACCCGACGCCGGCTGCTTCATCGCCCAATCCACCGCGTCGTAGCTCACTACTTGGCGGCCTCAACGGTACCGGCCTTGAGGAACCGCTCCAGGTCTGAGCGCAACAGGAGGGTCCGGGAGCCGGCCTTGTACCGGGTGAGCCGTTTCTGCGTGAGCCACGCCGATATTGTCCAGGGCGAAACCCGGAGAAACTCCGCCGCCTCGTTCTTCGATAGATAATCCCCTGCGATCATTTCTTGCTCCTCTGCGGAATTTGCTTGCCATCACCGTTGGTAAAGACCATACTCTATCTTGAAAGCGTGATGGTACGTAAATCTCGACGCAGCACGCACAAGAGGAGAGAACCATGAACAAGCTCATGCTAGTCAATCCACCCCACACGGCAGAAGTGACCAAGCTTCGAATCGAAGTCCACTATGATTGCGATCCCGACGCCGTCACGGTCACGGCGCACGGTGAAGGCGACGCGACAGTGTTTTTAGTCGCAGACAACACGGCTGCCCCTAAGGTCTATGGGGACGTAAAGAAGATTCGGGAGGAATTTGAGAGCGTTCGTTCCCCCGAAGAGGCGTTACGCTTTCTGAAGCGCGCGGGGCCATTCCGGCCGAGCGGTTCTGGCCGTCTCTCCTGGCCACTGTTTCGCGAGTGGCAGCGCTACCTAACCAATCAACGCATGAAGCTGTCTGATTTTGGAGATAGCCCCGAGCTATTCGATGACGATGGGACTCTTCCTGACGATATGGTGGACCTGCTTATCAAGGGCGAACCCGAGATCAGCGCGAAGCGGTTGCTCACCTCAAAGGAAGTTCAGCTCAAGAGTTGGATCCGGTGCTCCTCCGTTCTCGAGGCAGTCGCCGCGCTCAATTTTGTAGATCGGATCAACGGGAAGCAGAATCGGAGATGCCTTGAGTGTGACAAGGTCTTCCTTCCCGGCAGCACGCGAGGGTACTACTGTAATCGGAACTGCACCGATAAGGCGAATCGCGAGGGGAAACGCATCTCGAAGTCTGGCAAGCAGGTCACGAAGAAAGCGAGGGCGTAGCCATGAGGATTTTCAAGCGGGGCGGAGTGTACTGGCTCGAGTTGGTTCACGAAGGTCGGCGCATTCAGAAGTCGACGAAGAGCAAGAATCAGCGCGTCGCCGGGCAAATTGCGTCTACCTTCCACACCGCGCTGATCAAGGGGGACGTTGGCATCACAGACAGGCGGCCTGCGCCGCTGCTGGGGGATGCGATGAAGGCTTTCCTCGCCTGGTCGAAGCGCGAGCATTTGGCGCATCCTCGCACCGCCAGCCGCTATGAGGTCAGCAGCAGGCCGCTGCTGGCGTTCTTCCCCAACGGACCGCTCGACAAGATCGGCGTGGATGACGTCGAGCGCTACAAGGCGGTCAGGGCGGCGGCGGAAGGTAAGCGCACCGGGCGAACCTTGAGGCCGGCCAGCGTCAATCGAGAGCTGGCCTGTCTGCGTGCTATGTACAACCATGCCGCGAAGGCGCACCCCGATCTGCGCAATCCGGTGTCTCGGGTGAAATTCCTCGCCGAGCAGAATCAGGAGGAGCGTGTTCTCACGTTCGCCGAGCAGCGCGCGTACCTGAATGCCGCCACGCCGATGCTGCGCGATGTCGCCGGGCTCATGCTCGAGACGGGCGCGCGGCCTGAGGAGATTTACACTCTCCGCGGCGCCAACGTCGACCTGGAGCACGGGTTTCTCAAGATAGTCAAGGCGAAGACGCCAGCCGGCAAGCGGCGCCTGGAGCTGTCGCCAGAGGCGCATCGCATCCTTTCCGAACGTGTCGCCGCGTCTGGCGACGGCTACCTGTTCCCGATGAAGGGCGATCCCTCTCGGCCGATCCCAAAGGTCGCCAACGCGCACGATCGCGCAGTCGCTGCCAGCAAGGTCGCGCCTTTCAAGCTCTATGCGTGTCGGCATACGTGGGCAACGCGGGCGGCGGAGGCCGGCGTCGACTTGACGACGCTTGCGGCGCTGCTCGGGCATTCACGGATCCAGATGTGCATGCGGTACGCCCATCCCTCCCAGGCGCACCAGACTACCGCCATGCAGAAGTTGGTCGCGCACAACGCCGCGAAGGAAGCGAAGGAGCGAGCCGCCGAATCGGGGCTGCAGGTCGTCAGTCGCCGCGCTTGACTGTAGGGGAAATTGTAGGGGGTACGTGCATGCATCCGCTAGCGGCGGCTTGTATCAGGATGGCCAGACACTCAGTAAATACAAGGGTATGCAAGTCTCAGCCACTCGCCACAACGCCTTAGCGAAGGTCTGCAAAACCTTTATGCGTCGGTTCGATCCCGACCCGCGCCTCCAAAACTCCCTCTTAGCACGGTGCCGCTGCCATCCTGAGCCTCTCAGGGCGTGATGTCGAAGCGGGCCGCCTGCGCAGCGAGCGAGTCCCCGCCGATCCAAACCGTGTAGCTCGTCGGTTCGATCATGGCCACTCCCGCATTGGTGAAGAAGGAAAGTTCGCCAAAGCCCAGCGGAAAGCTCACCTGTTTCGACTCGCCCGGAGCCAGCGTCACGCGCGTGAACCCCTGCAGACTGCGGACCGGCTGCTCCAGGCTCGCGCCCCGGTTCCCCACATAGCACTGGACGGTCTCGGTCGCCGCCACGCTGCCCGTGTTGGTCACGGTCGCCGTGGCGGTCAGCAGCGCTGCCTGGCGCTTGGAGCCGGCCTCGCGCAGCGGGATCGCGTTGCGCGAAACGGAGACGCCAGCATAACGGAAGCTCGTATAGCTTAGTCCGAAGCCAAAGGGAAAGAGCGCCGCATTCGGAGCGTCGATGTAGCGCGAGATGAAGCGCGACTTGGGGCCGGGCGGCTGGCTCAGGTCGGCACTCTCTGCCGGACGGCCCGTCGGCAGCTGGTTGTAGTAAAGCGGCTCCTGGCCTTCGGTCCAGGGAAAACTCATGGGCAGCTTGCCGCTCGGCGCAACGTCCCCGTAAAGCACGTCGGCCAGGGCGTTGCCCGCCTCCGTGCCCGGAAACCACGCCTCGAGGATCGCTGCCGCGTGCTGCGCGGCCCACGCAAGCACCAGCGGCCTCCCCGAGAAGACCAGCAGCACCACCGGCTTACCCTCGGCGACAATCCGCTCCAGCAGCTGCTGCTGATTGCCGGGCAGATCCAGATGAGCACGCGCGCCCGCCTCACCGCTCATCGAGCTCGACTCGCCCAGCGCCATCACGACCACGTCCGCCTGGCGCGCGGCCTCTTCCGCCGCGGCGAATCCAGACGTCGCCGCGGTCGAGATCTCCGTGCCCTGCGCGTACAGCAGCTGCGCTCCGGCGCTGGCCGCTCGAGCCTCCAGCGCCGACTTCAACGTGATCACGTCGGCGCTGCGGCGCGCTCCACCCCAGGCGCCCTGCATCTCATTCGCATTGTCGGCCAGCGGTCCAATCAGCGCGAGCTTCACACCCGGCTTCAGCGGCAGCACCGGTGTGCCGGCCGCGCCGCTGTTCTTCAGCAGCACGAAAGATTCCTCCGCGGCCCGCCGCACCAGCGGCCGATGCTCCGCCACAGCCGCCGTCACCTCGGGCCGCGCGGGATAGGGCGCATCAAACAGGCCGAGCGCGTACTTCACCCGCAGCACGCGGCGCACGGCCTCATCCACGGCCGCCATGGAGACGCGTCCCGAACGGATCAGTTCGGGCAACTCCGCGTCATACAAGTGTGACATCATGTCGACGTCCACCCCCGCGTTGAAGGCCTTCTCGGTGGCCGTCGCCGCGTTGAGCGCGACGCCGTGATGCATCAGTTCCATCACCGCCGTGTAGTCGCTGACCACAACTCCATCGAAGCCCCACTCGTCGCGCAGAATCGTCTGCAGCAGATCACGGTTCTCGGTCGCGGGAACGCCGTTCAGCGAGTTGAAGGCGCTCATGATGGTCGCCGAACCAGCCTCTACCGCGGCCCGGTAAGGCGGCAGATAGACCTGCCGCAGCCGGCTCTCGCTCATGTCCGTCGTGTTGTATTCACGGCCTGCCTCCGCCGCGCCGTAGGCGGCGAAGTGCTTCACCGACGCGGCGACGCTGTCGGGATTCGCCAGGCTCTGGCCCTGGTAGCCGCGTATGTAGGCTCGAGCCATGGCCGCGCCCAGGTACGGGTCTTCTCCCGCGCCCTCGGTCGAGCGGCCCCACCTTGCGTCGCGCGAGATGTCAACCATCGGAGAGTAGAACCAGCGGATGCCCGCGGTCGTCGCCTCTTCGGCAGCCAGGCGCGACAGCGACTCCACCAACGCGGGATCGAAGCTTGCGCCCAGCCCCAGCGGCACCGGGTAGATGGTGCGGTAGCCGTGAATCACGTCCGCGCCAAACAGCAGCGGAATATGCAGGCGGCTCTTCTCCATCGCAGCATGCTGATACTGCGCGATGCGCGCGCCGCCGCTCACATTGAGCATCGATCCCAGCCGGCCTGCGGCAGCCAGCTCCATTGCATCGATCTTGTAGTTGGCCTCCGGGTTCACGGCCAGGTCAGCTCCCTGCCCCGCCGCAACCGTGGCCGAGGTAGCGCCCGCCGTGTTGTACTGCACCAGCTGCCCGAGCTTTTCTTCAAGCGTCATCCTGCCGATCAGCGCGTTGACTTTGCGCTCGATCTCCGGCGTCACCAGCTGCGGATTGGAGGGCGGCGCCTTGGGCGCGGCGTGCTTACCCTGCGTGAACGCAGCGCCCGGCAGGCAGATGCTCCAGCCAAACAGCAAGACCTTCGCAGCCTGCCGGCCGCTGCCCGCCGCGTTCATTTCTCACCATCCGGAACCAGCCCGATGGCCTTCTGCATCGGCGCTATCTCCGGGTTGCTCATGAAGCTCTTCCAGATCAGCCCCGTGCGTCCGTTCTCGATCATTACTGTCTGCGGCGCCTGGTTCAGGGCGAGCTCGCCGGTCGCGTACCAGTCTTCGGTCAAGTTGAACGCGTTGCGGAACCCGTAAACATCCCAAAGCGGCGCGCCCACGTCCCGGTAGAAGTGCTTCAGCGCCGCCAGCGACGCGTCGGGCACATAGGCATAGGCCGCCATCGCCGCCGTCGGGGCCAGCGTGCCGTCATCCTGCGACGGCGGGTGGTACGCCCGGTATCCATGCGGGCCCGTCACCGCCGACATGCCCCAGCCATCCGCGCCATAGCCGAGATAGTGATGCGGATTTTCCATAGCGTACTTCTGCTGGATCAACGACAGGTTGCGATTGTTGATGAAGTAGTCCGTATACTT
>CBDAPS010000019.1:0-329097 GCA_965198545.1 Granulicella sp.
AACCGGCGGCCGGGGTCGGACGTATGATTCCCCCAAAGAGGAGTACTGCACCCATGATTCGCACGACGTTTTGTTTTACCCGGAGAGCAATTGGCGTTGTGTCCGCCCTGCTTTTCTTCGCTTGCGTGCCGTGCCTTCGGGCGCAGGCTCCGATTGTGGAAGAGCCCGGGTACCAGCCCACGCTGACGTTCGACATCGTGGTGATTCATCCTTCGCCCCCACCGGATGCGAACTTTCATGTCTCGGTGCAGAGCCTGCCGCACTCCAGCCGGTTCGAGGTGAAGAACCTGCCGATCAAGGCGCTGATCCAGATTGCGTATGGGTTCGACCAGCCGGTGGCGGGAGCGCCGGAGTGGGCTTCGACCACGCTGTATGACATCACGGCTCGCTCTGACGAAGAGGCCGACGCGAAGCTGGCCAAGCTGACCGACAACGAGGTGAGGCTGGAGAAGCGGCACGCGATACGCGTGCTGCTGGCCGAGCGGCTGAGACTGAAGACTCACCCCGAGACTCGGAACACGGCCCTTTACTACCTGACGGTGGGGAAGGGCGGGATGAAGATGCAGGAGGCTCCGGCGCCTCCCGCGCCGGCGGATGGAGAGCCTGCGCCTCCACGCCCGGCTGCCGATGTGCAGGCGCATGGCACAGCGCAAGGGCTGGAGTTCGTTGGATCGCATTCTCCAATGCAGGCGATTACGGGGGCGCTGAGTTCCATGGTGCAGGCTCCGGTGGTGGACCACACAGGACTGACCGGGAGCTATAACTACACGCTGCAGTTCGGCCAGCCGTGGTCGGAGCACAATCCGGAGAGCTGGCCTTCGATCTTTACGGCCGTGCAGGAGCAGCTTGGGCTGAAGCTGGACTCGGCGCATGCGTCGGTGCCGAACCTGGTGGTGGACAACATCACGAAGCCGACGGAGAACTGAGAAGCGGTTGGTGTGGGGAATGACTTCCTGAAGCCGCCGTGGCGATGAGACCATCAGAGGGCTGCGGCCGCGCTAGTCGCAGCCCTCAGCGTCGAGGATCTCGTTCTGCTTTTCGATGGCGGCTGTTGCCTCCGGACAGATTTTCTTGAGGAGCGCCAGGAGCGAACTGGGATCGAAGGACTCGAGCACGTAGTCAGCGTCTTCGCAGCCGGTTTGGGCACGGGGCGACTTGACGGCGATGATGGGCACCCTGGGGCCGATCTCCTTCAAGATGCGGATCAGTTCTTCGCAGGGGATGTCGGAGGAGACGGCGTCCATGACGATGCCGTCCATGGGCGGGAACTTGCGCAGGGTAGCGATCGCTTCGTCGGCGCTGTAGGCCGTGATGACGTTGAACTTGGCGGTCTCGATGACGAGCTTGCGGGTGGAGATGCTGCCGGAGTGCTCGCGATCGAGGACGAGGAAACAGGGACGTACCATAGGGGTCAAGGCTAGCAGAGCGCGGCGTGGCGACGACGGGTTAGTCTTCGCTCAGGCCTGCAACGAAGGCGTTGACGTCCTCCTGGGTGAATGATGAGGACGGCGCGTCCTTCGGCTTGGCGAGCAAAAACATCACCTCGCGGTCGGCATTATTGAAGAGATAGAGCTGCACTCTCGTGCTGATGGGATCACCAGACTGAAGACCGTGCCACTGTCCACTATCCACCCAATACTCTGCTTTGGCTTCTCCCATCATCGTTGCCATTTTGGTGGCAAGAAGAAACCCTGTCGCAAGATTTTGGGGCCGAGGCCAAAACGAGAGGCCCATAGGTGTTGCGCGAGCCGCCGCAAAAAACCAACCGCGTTGAGAATCGTAAACGCTCGGGTCAACGGCGGAACGAAACTTAGGGCTGTCACGAATGAAGTCCCGCATGGGCTGCGTAGAGTCAGTCGTTGTTATCGGATTATCGAGAATCACTAAGAGTCCCGCCGGGCAACGCGCTGAGAAGCCAGAATGAAAATCTCGCGTAACAGGCTTCGCGCAAGGCATCTTCCAAGCGTAGCCAAATACGTTGACCGGACTTTGTTGCCTGTATTGGGCGAGCGTTACATCAGTCAATGCCTTAGGAACCACGTAGAGGGCCGGCTGATCTTTATAGAAATGCAGGTATTCATATCGTGAATACAACCAACCGACAGCATAGAGACTCCCGAATATAGCCAATAAGGTCCCGATAACGACGTGCCAACGGACACGTTTCCTTGGAGTGGGTTCGCTATCTGGCGTCATGCGGATCATCTTCGCATAGCCCTAAACTAAGGGCTTGGCTACTTATCTAGTGACGGGCGTGGCGGGGTTCATCGGATCGCACTTGGCGGAGGCGCTGCTGGGACGCGGCGATGCGGTGCGGGGGTTCGACAACTTTGCGACGGGCAGGCCGGAGAATGTGCCGGCGGGCGTGGAGTTCGTGGAAGGCGACCTGGCCGATGCGGAGGCGGTCGCCAAGGTGTGCGTGGGAGTTGAGGGAATCCTGCACCAGGGCGCGCTGCCAAGTGTTCCGCGGAGCGTGAAGGACCCGAGGACGTCACACCGGGCGAACATTGAAGGGACGTTCAACCTGCTGGAGGGGGCTCGGGCTGCGGGGGTAAAGCGCGTGCTGTATGCGGCGTCGAGTTCGGCGTATGGGAACCAGCCGGGGTTTCCAAGGGTGGAAACGATGCGGCCCGAGCCGGTGGCTCCTTACCCCGTGCAGAAGATGGCGGGCGAGCTCTACATGCAGAGCTATGCGCGGGTGTATGGCATGGAGACAGCTTGCCTGCGGTACTTCAACATCTTTGGGCCGAGGCAGGCGCCGGATTCGCCGTACTCGGGCGTGATTGCGCGGTGGTGCCGGGAGATGCTGCTTTCCGTCGCTGGTGAGGAGATCACTCGGCCGGTGATTCAAGGCGATGGGGAGCAGGGGCGGGACTTTACGTACATCGCCAATGCGGTGAGCGCGAATTTGCTGGCGTTGGAGGCTCCGGCGGAAAAGGTTGCCGGGCGGGTGTTTAACGTAGCCTGCGGGGAGCGGCGGACGGTGAATGAGCTGTATGGCACGCTGGCGCGGCTTACGGGGTATGTGGGCGAGCCGGAGTACGTGGGGGCTCGAGCGGGGGATGTGAGGAGCTCGCTGGCGGATGTGAGCGCGGCGCGCGAGGCGTTTGGGTATGTGCCGGTGGTGGGGTTTGAGGAAGGGCTGCGGCGGACGGTGGAGTGGATGCGGGGCGTGCTGGGAGATTCTCGTCCGGGTTAGCGAAGAGCTTCAAAGCCATGTACGCCAAGTTGCGCCATGTTTCGCGATGACAGGCTTTGAGCAGGCGCGGTGGGGTTTGCTACACTCGCTGCAACTTTTCTCTCGTGATTTGTCGAATCCCAAAGCCGGGATGGGCCCCTTTGCGCTTGTTGGCGCTGGCGCTTCTTGGTGCGTGTGGGGCGGGCGCGCAGACGATCGCAGCGTGGACCGCTGTGGGGCCGGGGGCTGTGGCCACCGCGAGCTTCGGCAAGGTGACGGGGCGGGTTTCGGCGGTGGCGTTCGACCCGAACGATGCCAGCGGGAACACCGTATACCTGGGCACTACCGGCGGGGGAGTCTGGAAGTCGAGCAACGCGGCTGGGGTGTTGGGTGGGGTAACGTTTGCTCCGTTGACGGATACCCTGCCGGTGTTCGCGGCCACGGCCAATGGTGGAGCAGCTCCTTCGCTGACGATTGGGGCGCTGGCGGTTCAGCCGGTGGCGAATCCGGTGGTGCTGGCAGGGACGGGCGATCCGAACAACGCGACGGACTCGCTATATGGCGTGGGGCTGCTGCGGTCGGCGGATGGCGGGCTGACGTGGACGCTGGCTACGGGGTCGAACGATGGCGTGAATGGCAAGCACAGCTTCATGGGGCTGGCTGCGGCGGGGCTGGCCTGGAGCACGGCGTCGCCGGGGGTTGTGGTGGCGGCGATGACGCTTTCGCCGCAGGCCGCGGCGGTGGGCGCGGCGACGTCGAGTTCGGTGGCGGGCTTGTACTACTCAACCGATGCGGGTGTTACGTGGCGCATGGCGACGGTGATGGACGGCTCGCAGATTGTGCAGCAGCCGGTGCTGAGCGCGCAGCCGAGCAATCCGGCGACGGCGGTGGTGTGGGACGCGGCGCGCGGAAGCTTCTATGCCGCCGTGCGGTTCCATGGGTACTACGCGAGTGCGGATGGGGCGACGTGGACTCGGCTAGCGGCGCAACCGGGATCGGGACTTACGGCCGCGAACTGCCCGCCAAATGCAGGTGGGACGGGGAGTACCGGGTGCCCGATCTTTCGAGGGGCGATGGCAGTGCAGCCTGCGACCGGCGATCTGTATGCGCTGACAGTGGATGCGTCGAACGGTGACCAGGGGCTCTGGCAGGATTTGTGCTCGCTGACGAGCGCCGGGGTTTGCGCGACAAAGGCTCCGGTGTGGGGAGCGCGGGTGGATGCGGGCGCGCTGGATACGGCAGGAGCTGTGCCGCAGGGCGTGTATAACCTGGCGCTGAGTGCGGTACCTGCGACTGGCGGAGGGACGCTGCTGCTGGCGGGGAGCGAGGATGTTTACCGATGCTCGCTGACGGCTGCGGCTCCGAGTAGTTGCGCGTGGCGGAATACTACGAACGCGGTGAATGGATGTGCGACGCCCGCGGGGGTAGCAGCGGCTCAGCATGCGTTGGCGGGCGTGGCGCTGGCTGCCAGTGGGCCGCTGGTGATGGTGGGGAACGATGGCGGGCTTTGGCGGTCTACGGATGGAGTTGCGGAGACGGGCGCGGCTTGCTCGGTTGGAGATGCAGCGCACTTTGACAATCTGAATGGGGCGATTGGCTCGCTCGCGGAAGTGGTGGGTCTGGCGCAGGCTCCTAGCGACGCGGGCTCGCTGATTGCCGGGCTGGGGGCTGATGGGACGGCGGCTACTGGGGCAAGCTCTGTCACCTGGCCACAGGTTGCGGGTGGGGAGGGTGGGTTGCCGCTGATTGATCCGAATACGCCGTCGAATTGGTTTGCGACAGTGGGAGCGGGGGTGAACCTGAAGCTTTGCACGAAGGGCTCGGCTTGCGCTGCGAGTGACTTCGCCGGGGCGGCCACGATTGGGTCGGCACAGGTGGGCGGGGATGCTGCGCTGCTTCATGCTCCGGTGCTGCTTGACCCGGCGCTGACGAGCAGTTTGATTGTGGGGACTTGCCGGGTTTGGCGTGGGCCTTCTACGGATGGGACTTTATGGAGCTCGGCGAATGCGATCAGCCCGGCCATGGATGGCGGTTCGCTTCCCTGCTCTGCTACGAGCGCGCTGGTGAAGAGTGTGGCGGCGGGCGGGCCGGTGGTAAGCGCGGCAGCGTTGCAGCATTCCGGTTCGACCGTGATTTATGCGGGCATGGCGGGTGCGCTGGATGGCGGCGGCGCGAGCGTGGGCGGGCACGTGTTCGTGACGAAGGCAGCGAGTACAGCTACGGGAACGATTGCGTGGACGGACGTGGCGAAGAGCCCGGTGACGAATGTTTCGGGCGGGGTGTTCAATCCGGGTGGGTATGACGTGTCTGTGGCCGCGGACCCACACGATGCGACCGGCGGGACGCTGTATGCGGCGGTGGCGGGGTTCGGCGGCGATGTGACGGTGCCGCACCTGTACCGGTCTATCGATTTCGGCGCGCACTGGGCGACGGTTTCAGCGAACCTGCCGGGAGCACCGGCGAACGCGGTGGTTGTCGATCCGAACGATGCGAACACGGTGTATGTGGCGACCGATGCGGGCGTGTTTGTGACGCAGGCGATCGCGACCTGCGCAACGCAGAGCTGCTGGAGCTTGATGGGGACGGGGTTGCCGAACTCGCCTGCCGTAGCGTTGGCGGCCGGGGCAAATTTGCCGACAGGCGATGGGCGGACGGGGTTGCTGCGAGTGGGGACGTATGGGCGCGGGATCTGGCAGATCCCGCTGCTGACGGCGGTGACGCAAGCGCAGCCGGCGGTGGTGCTTTCTGCGAACTCGCTGACGTTTGCGGCGCAGCCGGTGGGGACGCAGAGTGGGGCGCAGACTGTGACCGTGACGAGCAGCGGGAATGCGCCGGCAGTGTTTGGGAAGCTGGTGATAAGGGGCGACTTCACAGAGACGGATACCTGCGCGGGACAGACGCTGCCGGTGGGTTCGGCTTGCACGGTGAACGTGGTGTTTGCGCCGGGGACTACGGGCACTCGGGCTGGGCTGCTGACGATGTATGCAAACGTGAGCGGCGGGCAGGCTACGGTGTCGCTGACCGGGACGGGAACTGCACCGGCGAGTGTGGTGCTGACGCCGACCGCGTTGACGTTCGGGGCAACGACTGTGGGGCAGACGAGCGCCGCAATCGGCCTGAGCGTGGCGAACACGGGCGGGGCTAACTCAATCCCTGTTTCGATCAACAGTATTACGGCTAACGGGGATTTCGCGGTGAGCTCGACCGCCTGCGGGACGACGCTGCTGCCGCAGAACGCCTGCCAGGTGAACGTGACGTTCATGCCGGCGGCGAGTGGGACCAGGACGGGAACGCTGACCGTGGTGGATAGCGTAGGGACGCAGACAGCGACGCTGACGGGGACGGGACAGGCGCCTCCTACGGACACGCTGACACCGCTTTCGCTGAGCTTTGCGCAGCAGGCCATCGGGAGCGCGAGCATGGCGCAGACCGTGATGCTGGCAAATGCGGGCGACCAGGCGCTGACGCTCCTGAGCACGAGTGTGAACGGAGACTTCAGCGCGGTGAATGGGTGCGGCGCGATTGTGGCTGCGCATACGACGTGCGCGGTGAGCGTGCAGTTTGTGCCGACGGCGACAGGGACTCGCACGGGCGTGCTGACGGTGAGCGATGCGTACCGGGCACAGACGGTTCCGCTGACTGGAGTAGGCGTGGCTCCCGCTGGGGTGTCGCTGACGCCGGTGGCGGTGAGCTTTGCGGCTACGGGCGTGGGTTTGGTTTCGGCGGTGCAGGCGGTGACGCTGACGAACAATGGCGGGCTGCCTTTGGGTGTCAGCGGCGTGAGTGTGTCCGCGGGATTCGTCCTGGTGGGCAATGGGTGTGGGAGCACCTTGGCGGCTGGGGCGGCATGTGTGCTGCAGGTAGCGTTTGCTCCTGTGGCTTCAAGGACTGCGAGCGGGATGCTAGTGCTGACGGACAATGCCGGGACCGGCTCGCAAACGGTGACGCTGACCGGGACGGGTGTGGACTTCACGCTGGCGGCGAACGGGCCTACTACGGTGACCGTGGCCAGCGGGGCCGTAGCGACATTCCCCATGCTGCTGACTTCCGCTGCGGGATTGAGTGGGAATGTGGCTCTGGCTTGTGCCGGGGCTCCGGCGCATAGCGTTTGTACGGTGTCGCCGAATGTCGGGGCGCTGGGGACTACGGTGAGTGTGACGGTGACCGTGCAGACTGGGACGGCCCGGCTGTCGCGGCCATGGCTTTGGGGTGGGAGTGGGGTGGTGCTGGCTTTTCTGTTGCCGGTTGGATTCAAGCGGCGGCGGGTGGTTGGGGTCTTGCTGGGCTCGGTGCTGCTGGTGGGGTGTGGGACGGCGCGGTTGATTCCGGGGGAGACGGGTGGCGCGGCGTCCACGCCTACAGCTTCCGGGACGTATGCGCTTACGGTTTCGGCGACCGGGGCGGGGGTGACGCACAGCGTGCCGTTGACGCTGGTAGTGCAGTAGGGGCTCGCGGCTGGAAAAGGGAGAGCCTTGACGCGGCGGGCGCAAGAGGGACGCCACGGTACGCGACGAGATTGGTGCCGCGCCAGCCGGCCGACTGTAACCCGCATGCCGCGATGCAGGCCTTGCCTAGTATGACGGCGGGATTCCGGGTGATTCGGTTGAGCTCAGACATAGACAGTCCTCAAATTCTTCATGCGCCAGCGCGGGAAGTGCATCCTACCTGACGAGCAAGCGGCTTCAGGCTGGCCGTTCATGGCTCTGGCTAGTTGGAGTTGAGGTTGTCGACGGATGCGCTTTCCGTTTGTGCTTCGGACGTGGTGCAACTTTCGAAGTATTCATCCACCGTTCACGGCGGAGTTTTAGCCTGTGCGTGCACCGAACACATCCCTGATCTGAGAGCGTTCCTTTATGGCGACGTCCGCGACGAACCCCGCTGCTCTTGCCGGAACTTCCGGCTCCCTCCTCGATAAGAAGCTCAATGACAGTTCGGCCGGCAAGTGGGGCGCGATTGCGTTCGGCGTGCTGCTGGTCGGCGGCCTGGTTTATATCGCCACGAAGCTGACGAAGGACCTTTCGCTCGTGCATAGCGCTTCGGTCACGCCGTACATCCTGCTGGGTGTGGCGCTGCTGATCGCGCTGGGCTTCGAGTTTGTGAACGGCTTTCATGACACGGCGAACGCCGTGGCGACTGTGATCTATACGCACTCGCTGGAGCCGCACCTGGCCGTGGCCTGGTCGGGACTGTGGAACTTTGTCGGCGTACTGACGAGCTCGGGCGCGGTGGCCTACTCGATTGTGGCGCTGCTGCCGGTGGAGCTGATCCTGAAGGTTAGCTCGGGTGCGGGCTTCTCCATGGTGTTCGCGCTCCTGATCGCGGCCATCATCTGGAACCTGGGTACGTGGTGGATGGGACTGCCGGCTTCGAGCTCGCACACCATGATCGGGTCCGTGCTGGGCGTAGGCATTGCCAACCAGCTGCTGGCCGGCCGCAACGGCCTGAGCGGCGTGGATTGGGAGCAGGTCACGAAGGTCTTCAAGGCGCTGCTGATTTCGCCGGTGATCGGGTTTGGCGGAGCGGCGCTGCTGTTCTTCCTTGCCAAGAAGTTCATCAACGATCCTCGGCTTTACACGGCTCCGGAAGGCGATGAGCCGCCGCCGTTCTACATTCGCGCGCTGCTGGTGCTGACCTGCACAGGTGTGAGCTTCGCGCATGGATCGAACGACGGCCAGAAGGGCATGGGGTTGATCATGTTGATCCTGGTAGGCACCGTGCCTACGGCGTACGCGCTGAACCACACGGTGGACCAGGGCTCGGCGGCTACGTTCGCCGCGGTGAGCACGCAGGTGGTGAGCACGCTGGACCACTACAAGCAGGCGGGTGCTGTGGCGGCTTCCGATCCGGGTGCGGAGCTGGAGCGCTTTGGGTCGAGCCACACGTACACGCCGCAGACCACGCTGGCGCTCGAACAGATGGTGACGACGATTCGCAACGAAGCGGTGAGCTCCGGCTCACTGGGCAATGTGCCGGCGGACCAGCAGGCCAACGTGCGCAACCAGATGTACCTGGTGAGCGATACGTTCCGGCTGATGCCGAAGTTCGGACCCAAGATCAGCGCGGACGACACCAAGAACATTGCCGCTTACAAGGGCTTCCTGGACAAGTCGACCAAGTACATCCCGAGCTGGGTGAAGGTAGCCGTGGCGCTGGCGCTGGGCCTGGGAACGATGATCGGCTGGAAGCGGATCGTGGTAACCGTGGGCGAGAAGATCGGCAAGGAGCACCTGACGTATGCCCAGGGCGCCGCTGCCGAGCTGATGGCGATGTGCACGATCTATGGCTTCGACAAGATCGGCATGCCGGTGAGTACGACGCACGTGTTGAGCTCGGGCGTGGCTGGAACGATGACCGCGAACGGGAGCGGACTACAGATGTCCACCGTGCGGAACATCGCGATGGCCTGGGTGTTTACGCTGCCGGCCGCGGCGCTGCTTTCGGGCACGCTGTTCTGGCTGTTCAATGGCATCGTGAAGCACTTCGGTTGAGGGTGGGGAGAACGGCCGGATGCCTTTGGTCATCCGGCCCTTTTTGCTTGTAGTGTGAAAGCCTGCTTCCCATCTCGAATACCTGGCGAGGAAAGGGAGGCATGCCCCAAGTGGCTGAAGCCCTCACGCGAGCGGTAAAGCCTACCTTAGCCGGCCAGTCTGCGAAAGCCGGCAGCA
This sequence comes from Granulicella sp., assembly GCA_965198545.1. GTDB lineage: Bacteria > Acidobacteriota > Terriglobia > Terriglobales > Acidobacteriaceae > Granulicella. The sequence goes on from CBDAPS010000019.1 coordinate 9,844, forward strand.
AGTCGCGATTCCCCGGCGGCTCGTGCAGCAGGGCCGCCGAACGCAACGCCGATTTGGGCGCTCGGTTTCGTGCCGGGAATACCCGGCTTGCGGGCCAGCGGCGTGCCTGAGTCGTCGCCTGAAGAAGGGAAGCGGGGAGGCGATGACCTCAGCGGCATCCACCTCCCATCCGTTCTTTGCCTTAAAGTCCCGGCTCTTTGCTTAGAAGTCCCGGCTCAGCGCATCGCCCGCACACGGCAGATAAAACGCCACGCCATGCGCCGTGATCAGCACCTGCTGCTCCATGCGAGCCGCCTGGAACCGCCACGTCGCGCCCTCGGGCAGAGTGTAGCTGTATCCGCCATGCGGCAGCGGAGCCTCTTCATGCGCCAGCTCCGCGCGAGGTCGCGATGGAATAAAGTCCAGCTTCACATCGCGCCGTCCCGCATACTCCAGACGCCGGACCGGTCCGTTGTAGTACTTCGAATAGATCGGCACCACGGAGTCAGACACGGGCTGCCCGCACGTCTCCACCACACGCTGCGCGTCGTCGATGTCCGGCTGAGGAAGCACGGGAAGCGGAGCGTCCGCGAGCTCCTTCTTATGGATCTCGGCCTTCTCGATGCGACTGGGAGGTTTCTCGATGCGGCAGCCAAGCGTCAGGAAGAAACCACTGAACGTCAAGGACGCGACGGCAACTTGGGACAGGCGGAACAAACGCTGAGGAGACATATTGGGTTATGTTGACCGTAACGCGAAAGGGGTATCGTATGCCAGCGAAAATTGCTTCTCCGGTTCCGTTTGCGCCCCGCAAGGGCGTACTTTCGTAACACCCTTTAAGTTTGTCATCTCAACCGAAGGCTGCGCTTTGCGGCCGAACGGGCTGAAGGGAAGAGCCCCCGCATCTGGGGTGCCCAGGCTGCTATGGATGCTAGGCCATCTGCTCTTCCAGCTCGGTCGCCAGCCGCTCCCACTCTTCCGTAGCGGTGGTGTGCCGGTCGCGAAGCGTGTCCAGCTCCGCCGCCAGTGCCCGCGCGGCCTCCGCGGTTGAGAACACCCCTTGCTGCTGCTCCGCTGCCAGGATGCGAGCCTCGAGGTCGCCCAGTTCCGTCTCCAGGTCACCGACCTTGGTCTCCAGCAGCTTGCGCTTGATCGGGTTCAGCTTCTTCACCGGGATTTTTGCAGGCTCAGGCGTCACCGGCTCGAGCGATCCCTGGACCTCATGCGTCGAGTTCAGAGCAACATCCGAAAGCTCGTCCCCCTCTTCATCCCAGTCCGCGGAAGCGATCTGCACCGGCTCAGCAGCCTGCGCTGCAGGCTTAGCCTCGATCTTGGGCTCCGCTTTCGCGCCCACCTGCTTCACCGGCTTCAACATCCCGGTCGCGGCATCGATGTGCGCTCCTGTAGAAGCATCCACCTTCGCCCGGGCCGCAGCCTCCGCTGTGCTCTGCGGCATCTGCCCGCTCTTACGGAACAGGTAGTCCTCGTAGCCCCCGGGGTAGATGTGGACTCGCTTCTCCTCCACCTCAAACACCCGCGTCGCCAGCCCGTCGATGAAGTACCGGTCGTGCGAAACAAAGATCACGGTCCCGCTGAAGTTCCGCACCGCATCCAGCAGCACGTCCTTCGCTCGCATATCCAGGTGGTTCGTAGGCTCGTCCATCAGCAGGAAGTTTGCCGGAGACACCAGCATCCGGGCCAGCGCGTACCGGTTGCGTTCGCCGCCGCTCAACACGCCCAGCTTCTTGTACACGTCATCGCCCGAGAACAGGAAGCATCCCAGCAGCGACCGCAGCGTCACCACGTCCACCTTCGGATTCGCCCCGGTGATGTCGTTCAGCATCTGCGCCTCGCCGTCCAGCACCTTGTACTGGTCCTGCGCGAAGAAGTCCGAAAGCACGTTGTGCCCCTCGCGAACCTCGCCGGAGTCCGGCTTCTCCTGCCGGCTCAGCATGCGCAGCAGCGTCGATTTGCCCGCGCCGTTCATCCCCACCAGCGCGATGCGGTCGCCGCGCTCGATCGTGAAGCTCACATCCTGCAGAATCTGCTTGGTCCCGCCATCCGGTGTGGGGTAGCTCTTGTTTAAGGCCTTCACCTCCAGCACCGTGCGCCCCGAGGCCGGAGGCTGCGGGAAGGTGAAGTGGATCGTCGCTTCTTCCTCCGGCACCTCGATCCGCTCGATCTTCTCCAGCTCCTTGATCCGCGACTGCACCTGCTTGGCCTTCGTCGCCTGCGCCCGGAAGCGATTGATGAACGCCTCCAGCGCCTCGATCCTCTCGCGCTGGTTCTTGTACGCGCTCATCAACTGCGTGCGCCGCTCTTCCTTCAGCACCTGGTACTTCGAGTAGTTCCCGTGATACACGTGCATCCGCTTGTTCCAGACCTCCACGGTCTTGCTTACCGTCTGGTCCAGGAAGTAGCGGTCATGCGAGATCATGATGAACGCGTTCTCATACGTCCGGAGGTAGTCTTCCAGCCAGTTCCGGCTCTCCAGGTCGAGATGGTTCGTCGGCTCATCCAGCAGCAGCAGCGAAGGCTTCTGCAGCAGCAGCTTGGCCAGCGCGATCCGCATCTGCCAGCCGCCCGAGAACTCCTCCGTCCGGCGCCCCCAGTCTTCCTTGGCGAACCCCAGCCCGCCCAGCACCGCACCCACCTGCGCATCCAGCGTGTAGATGTCGTGCACATGCAGCAGCTCGGCAATCTCCGAGTACCTGTCCGCCGCCGTCGCATACTCCCGGCTCTTCGGATCGGCCTCGCTCATCACGTGCGTCAACTGCTCGTACTCCGTCTCCAGCGCCCGCAGCTCGTCAAACACGCTCAGGCACTCCTCGAACACGCTTCGCCCGCTCAGCGCCAGTCCATCCTGCGGCAGATAGCCGATGGTCATGCCCTTGACGTGCGTCCGCACCCCGTAGTCGAGGCCTTCCACGCCGGCAATCACTTTCAGTAGCGTCGATTTGCCCGTGCCATTGCCGCCCACCAGGCCGGTGCGTTCGTTGGGCGTAATCAGCCAGTTCACTTCATCAAACAACAGCTTGTGGCCGAACCGCTTGCCGGCAGAGGAGAGTTGGAGCATCACTCCCATTCTCGCATCGCCGGTCCTGACGACCACAACGAGGTCTGCGCCCAGTCGATCGCCTTAGGAAACCTGGTCGTTCAGCTGAATCAGCGGAGCCACATTGGTGAAGTTCGGTATGTCTCCCATAATTTCGGCGCCATGCGCTGCCAGGGCCGCCTGAATCTGCTTCAGCGAGTCGAACGCAAGAAGACCAATCAGCTCGTAATCGGCAGGCCCACTCTGCAGAGTCGAGGTGCCGCGCAGCAACGTCTCGCTGCTAAGCCCCATGGAACGCCATCGAGCTCGCACCATCACCATGTGCTTCGTCATGTAGTAGTCATGGTCGAAACGTGAGTCCGCAGACTTCGGATAGAGAACCGAAACGATCACCATCACGGCAAACCTCGTTGAAAGATTGGCGGAATCATAACCGTTTGCGCCAGCCTCCAGCTGGAAATTGTCGTTCCACGTCCGTGCTCGGCTGTTTTCCGTGCGTGCGCTGCTCGAAACGCCGCTGCCCGTTATAGTGATACCTACAGCATTCACCCAGCCGTAACCTGAAGCACCACCAGCCGACACCCGCTCTTCCGGAGGACACGCCCCATCCTTTCCCGCGTCGCCGATTCGCTCTACTGGATGTCGCGCTACCTCGAGCGCGCCGAACACACCACGCGTCTGCTCGACGTCAATCTCAACCTCATGCTCGACGAGAGCTCCACCAGCTCCGACCATCGCTGGCAGCGAGTCCTCCAGGCCCTCGGCAAGCCCAAGCGAGCCCTCTGGAACGGCAACCCCTACGAGCTCGCCCGCAAGCTCACCTTCGACATCGAGTACAAGTCCTCGGTCATCTCCTGCATCATCCGCGCGCGAGAAAACGCCCGCCACGTCCGCGAGCAGATCAGCACCGAGCAGTGGCACCGCCTCAACTCGCTCTATCTCGAGGTCACCCGCCCCGAGCTCAAGACTGTCATGCAGACCGAAGCTCTCGAGGCCAGCGGCTCGCCCAGCGCCTTCCTGCAGCAGGTCATGGAGGCCGTCCACCAGTTCCAGGGAGTCACCGACTCCACCATGTCGCACGGCGAAGGCTGGCAGTTCATCCAGGTCGGCCGCTATCTTGAGCGCGCCACCGCCACCGCCATACTGCTCGAAGCCTATGCCGACGACCTCTTCGCCGAGCCCGACCGCGTCGCCGAAGGCAACGAGTACCTCGAATGGATGGGCCTGCTCCGCAGCGCCACCGCGTTTGAAGCCTACTGCAAGGTCTACACCGCCGACCTCACCCCCGACCAGATCCTTGAGTTCCTCCTGCTCGACCGCGAGTTCCCGCACTCCCTGCGCTTCTCCATTGACGCCATGCAGCACGCCCTCGAATCCATCAGCCGGACAACAGGCTCATTGCGGACGGAACAACTCGCCCGCCTCTCCGGCAAGCTCCAGGCCTCGCTCGCCTACACCGCCGTCGGAGACCTCTTCGGCAAAGGCTTCATCCCCTACCTTCGCGGCATCCAGCAGCAGTGCGCCGGCATCCACGAGGCCATCTATCATCTCTACATCGACTACTCCATGCAGGCCGCCCTCACCGGCACCACTAATTAGCTTCTTGCTTGTCATCCTGAGCGGAGGGCAGCGAAGTCGAAGGATCCCCGCATTTGCTCCTGCCCCCCTGACGGATATAAAGACGGATAGAACCCACGATTCGAGGCCAGCATGAACTACTCCATCCGCCACCTGACCAAGTTCGCCTACAAGACCGCCGTCAGCGAAAGCATCATGGAAACGCGCATGCATCCGCGCTCCGATGCCAACCAGCGCTGCCTCACCTTCCAGCTCTCGGTCACGCCGCGCTGCCGGGTCTTCAGCTACCGCGACCACCTCGCCAACCATGTCCACCACTTCGATATCCCCGGCCTCCACGGCCAGCTCGTCATCGTAGCCGAGTCGCTCGTCGAAATGCAGCCCCACATCGAGCTGCCCGCGTCGCTGCCCGCGTCCTCCTGGATGGACCTCGACCGGCTCGTCCGCGAGGGAGACTTCTGGGAGATGCTTCTCCCCAGCGAGTTCGCCTGCCCCACCCCTGCGCTCGAAAAGCTGGCCGATGAGTTTGATCTCCGCCGCGGCGACGACCCGCTTTCCACGCTCTTCCGCCTGAACCACCAGCTCTACGAGTACTTCGACTACAAGCCCAAGTCCACCAAGGCGGACTCTCCCATCGACCTCGCCCTGAACACGCGCGCCGGTGTCTGCCAGGACTTCTCCCACATCATGATCACCATGGTCCGCACCCGCCTGCAGATCCCCTGCCGCTACGTCAGCGGGTATCTGTACCATCGTGGCGGCGAGCACGACCGCTCCGAGTCGGCCGCCACCCACGCCTGGGTCGAGTGCTTCCTCCCCGAGTTCGGCTGGGTCGGCTTCGACCCCACAAATCACCTCATCGCGCAGGATCGCCACATCCGCACCGCTATCGGCCGCGACTACTCGGACGTCCCGCCCACTCACGGCATCTTCCGCGGCCGCACCAAGAGCGAGCTTAGCGTAGCCGTCCGCGTCACTCCCAGCGAAGGCCTCCTCTCGCTGGACGCCGAACTCCCCGTCCCGGAAGACTGGTCCATCCTGGTTGAAAAAGCTCAAGCCCTCCCCGAACAGCCCCCGGTAGCCCGCCGCCAGCACCAGCAAGCCCAGCAGCAGTAGATCGCTACATTTCTCGTCTACAAAAAGGATCGACTACGCAAGAGGAGGGGAGCCGATTTCGGCTCCCCTCCTCTTGCGTAGTGTGACTCGGCTTAGAACTTCACGAGAGCCCAAAGAACAAGCGACCGTGAGGAAACTGTGCGCGAGAGGACCGGATTGAGCTGCGACGAGGCGCCGAATAGCGATACGTTCACGTTCAAAGGGGCCACGTTATTGTGGTTACCGAGGTCGTTCGCTTCGGCTCTCAGGGTAAGCGTTCCGCGCTCGAACTTCAGATACGAAAGGCCGATACCCTTCTCCAGAGCCATGTCATGCTGCTGGTAGCCGGGCTGCAGGAAGCTGTTGCGGCCGACTTCCGCTGGAAGGAAGTTTTGGCCACGCTGCACGATGAAGTGCGTCTGCGAGGGGCTGATGAGCTGAAGCGTCTTCGTGGCGTTATAGAGCGTGCCGTTGTAGTAGGTGCCCTGTGTGGGCGTGATGCCGGCCGCAGCAGCAGTCTTGGCGGAAAGATAGGTGGTGTCGATTGCAACTGTGTTGAGTGGGGCGGTCGCATTGCTCACCACAGGACGGTCATTTGCCGTGCTGCCATCGCCGTTCGTATCGAACCCGCTCACGTTCAACGTGCTATACGGACCGGACTGGAAGCGCTCCACACCGGAGACGACCCAGTGGCGCGTGAACACACCCAGCAGACCGTTGGTCAGCGCATTGGAAGCGCTGTAACCCTTCGGTGCCCAGACGTAGGATACGGTCACGTTGTTGCGGTGATCCCATGCCGAGTTTCCCCAGTCCTGTCGCAGCCCGCCGCCGGAAAGATCGGCGGAGTAAGACGTCGGTGAACTGAAGGTGGTGAAGATCTCGGAAACGTTGTCGAGATCCTTGGCATAGGTGTAGGAAGCGCGGAAGGTGATACCACGGCTGAAGCTGCGGCTCAGTTCTCCCTGAAGAGAGTTATACTCTGACGTTCCGAAGTTGCCGCGCGCCACGATGTTATTGCGGCTGGGGTTGAAGCGTGTTGTAGCCGCAGTTCCGTTGGAAGGCTGCAGGTAGTTGTATTGACGGTTCGCGAACAGCTTCACACCACGGCTACCAACGTAGTTCGTGGTCAGCTTGAGGTTGTAAGGAAGTTCACGCTCAATGCCGAAGTTGTACTGATAGGTGTACGGGTTCACTAGGTTGTTGACGGCGGAGGTCACGGCCGACTGACCACTCAGTACCGGCGAGATGCTGGCGATCAGCGTGTTTGAGTTCGCTAGGCCGTCCGTGGCATTCGACTGCAGGTTACCCGCAACGGCATTCGGCGAACTCTGGGCGGAGTTTACGACGATGTTGCTGAATTCGCTATCAAAGTAGATACCGAAGCCCGTGTGAAACACCGTCTTGCCGTCTGCAAAGATGCCGGCATGCGGCGCGTAGGCGAAGCCGGCGCGTGGCGAGATGTTGTTGTAGTCGTTGTTCACCTTGTAATACGCGTTGATGGGATCGGTGAGCACTGTGGACGGGTTGATCGCCGGGTACTGCACACCGTTCTCGGGATCAGAAAGGTAGTCGTAGCGAACGCCTAGATTCAGTGTGAGTTCAGGCGTCAGCTTTATGTCGTCCTGGGCAAAACCGCCGATACGGAAATCGTGTGGATCAACGCGAGTAGGACCAAAGGTCTTGGTCGCGGTACCTGAGGTTCCGAGGTAGTTGTTAATGAACTCCCCAATGGAGGAGCCGTAAGAACCTGCCGCTGCGTAGCTCAACGTTCCGAGGGCGTTTTGCGAGACGAACTCCTGTTCGATCTGGCGGCCCACGTCGGCACCGATACGCATCGACTGCCGGCCGATGTTCAAACCAACGGTGTCCTGCAGTTGGTAAAGATCCTCACCGCGACCCTGCGGAAGATTCTGGTTCGGTCCGAGACTGGGGAGACTCGTTCCACCAAAGGAAATGGTGGGAGAAGAAGTGTTGAGAGGATTGGCCAGCGTTTGCGAGGTGAATGCAAAGAGGAAGTTTAGACGGGTTTCCGAGACACGGAATTCGTTCAGAACACGCGGGCTGAACACATGAGTTTCCGCGACCTGGGCTAGCTCAGAGAAACCACCCTGCTGCGAGTCGAAACCCGGCAGCGAGGCATTGTTGCCAAAGTCAGGTGTAAGGAAGCCGCGGTCATGAATATAGCGCACGGAAACCGTGTCGCGCGTGCTGGGGGTGTAATCCACACGTACGTTGAACTGCGTGTCCGTATTCTGTTCCGCAACTGCGGGGCGCTGAAAGAGCGCTGTGGTGATCGTGCATCCGGCAGCCGGGCAGCCGGGCGCTGCGACGTTGTAGCTGTTGTAGTTCGGCGAAACGTTCTGGAACCCAGTCAGGTAGCTGTAGTTCGACAGATAGTTGCCGAAGAGTGCTGCTTGACCAGCCTGAACCGTTCCGGCCTGTCCGGCGATCGTCCGCAGCTGGCCTACGCCGTTTGCGTCAGGCAGTTCGTCGCGTCCTTCCAGCGTGCTCCCATAGAAGCGCTGCCACTGGCCCGCACCGAATGCGAAGAGCTTGTCCTTGAAGATTGGACCGCCGCCGGTGAAGCCAAAGGTGTGACGGTCGAAGCGGGTCTTGGGAACGGTCTGCCCAAGAGCGGCATACGTTGCCTTGGATTGCCGCTGGGTCGCGGAAAGGGCATTCAGGCCCGATCCGGTGTAACGCTCATAGGCAGACCCGTGATAGGTGTTGGAGCCGCGAGCCGTTACGAGGTTGGTAACAGCGCCGCCTGCACGGCCGTACTCCGCCGAGGCAGAGTTCTCGAGCACAGCGAGCGTGCTGTACGCTCCGGGGATATCCGGCTGAAAGCCTTGGCCCGCGATGGCAACGTCATTGATCTCCTGACCATCGATTAGGAAGTTGTTCGCGCGCGGACGGGCACCGTTCGCGGAGAAAATCTGCCCCTGCGCTCCGGCGCCGGAACCCGGCTGCACGATGGGCTGAATGCCTGGAAGGGTGGTTGCGAGTTCGATGGGGTTCAGCGAGAAGATTGGCAACTCAACGATGTCGTTGCTGTTCACGATGCCGGTCAGCTGACCGTTCTCAGTGTTTATCGCGTTTGACACTGCCTTGACTTCGACCACCTCGGAGGTCTGGCCGATTGTGAGGACCGCGTCGTAAGAGCTGATCACCGAGGGGTTGATCACAACTCCCGTAGCCTTTTTGGATTCGAAACCGGCCTCGCCCACAACGACGGTGTAGCGTCCCGGCGGAATACCCTCAAGACGGTAGGCACCGTCCGATTTTGCAAGTCCCTTGCGGACTTCGCCCGTTTCTTCATTCGTGATCGTCACTTGAGCGCCCGGCAGGACGGCTCCAGTGCTGTCGCGAGTTACGCCAGCCAGAATACCTTGGCTGGTCTGGGCAGCGGCGGCCGTGCATAGGATCAAGCCGGACGCGAGAAGAGTAGCATCGGCCACTCGTTGAAGCTTGGAGAACAGAGTCATGAATATCCTCAGAAGGGTTTTAATCGCTGGTGCAGCTTAGCGTCGGCAGTACGACACAACGTCATTTAGAACAGAATGTTTAACGACGTAACACTTTTATTGCACGTAGCATGCCAAACGAAGCTGCCGCAAAGTTACCGGTGAAAGATATCTCTAACTTGCGGATATGAAGTAATGCGCGCGAAAACCTTCACAGGCTCGTAGACTGAGATGGGAAGCGAAGCTGAAGTCATTCGGCTGTTCGGCTTGCCGGCTCTGGCCTACGCTGAAGCACATTGTACTTTCCCGAAAATTGTATTTCAGTGAATTGCTGAGGAAAGTTCGCGGCCTGCGCGATGGGCAAAGTCAGGATTCTGCAGATTCGTTTCTTGAAGATACTCAGAGAGCGTCCGGACAAGCCTCTTCGGCCGCCAATCGCCCGGATAAGAGACAAAGTACAGGGTCTGTTACCGAGTTCTAGACGTAACCCATGTGTTTTGAAGATTTTGCGCAACAAACCGGGGGTGGGTATCCCTCCCCGGAAAGTCACTCAAAGCTACAGGTTCAGCTTCTTGAAGATGCGCTCCGGAATCGCCCGCACGATCGCCATCTTCAGCCGCCAATCGCCCGGAACATACACGATATCGCCGCCGCGATCGATAGCCTTCACCAGCGTCGCCGCGACCTTCTTCACGTCCGCGAACTTGGCTTGGCCTTTCATGCCTGCGGTCATCGCCGTCCGCACAGGCCCCGGCTTGATCGTCATCACCCGAACGCCTTCACGGTCGATTCGGTTGCGCAGCCCGTCCACAAACGCCGTCAGTCCAGCCTTCGACGCCCCATAGACATAGTTGCTCTTCCGCCCGCGATCGCCCGCCACCGAGCTCAGCACGGCCAGAGTTCCCGCATGACGCTGTGCGCAGTAGTTCGCCAGCCACGTCAGCAGGCTGGCCACGGCCACGAAGTTGGTATGCAGGATCTGCCCGGCCTCCTCGAAGCTCCGCTCCGCCAGCGCCTGGTCGCCCAGAATCCCCGCTGCCACGAACGCCACATCCAGCCCGCCCAGGGAGTTGATGGCATGCGCCAGCATCGCCGGGTGCCGCTGCGTGTCGTCCAGGTCCACCACCTCGATGTCCACATACCCCGCGCCGCGCGTCCGCACGTCCGCGGCCATCGCCTGCAGCCGTCCGGCGTTCCGCCCCACCAGGTACAGGTGGTCACCCCGCTCCGCCCACAGCCGGCAGCATGCCTCCGCTATGCCAGACGTAGCCCCCAGCACCAGGATGCGCTTGGGCCCCACCGCCGCTTCCCCATGCACCGCGCGCGCCGGCAGCACGGCGTCGCCAACGCCCCGCATCCGCAGCACCGGCTCCGCCGTGTTGTATACGGTGAGGGGGGTATCTGTCAGAGCGTCGCTCACAGCCCCACCCCCTGCGTCACGCGTTCCCAAAAGCTTGAAGTCAACGCAGGGTCCTTGTACCGAACCAGCTTCTCGGCCTCTGGATAGAAAGTCCTGAACTGCGCAGCCGTCATGCGAGCATCCTTCGCCGGATACAGTCTGCCGCCAAACTCGCGAGTCATCTCTGCCAGCCGATCGAACAGCTCAAAGCTCTTCCCTGGCTTGATAGGGAAATCCAGCGCCAGCGTAATCCCCGGTCGCGGAAAGCTCATCAACCCCGGCGACGGCACATCGCCAAACGCCTTCAGCACCGCCAGAAAGCTGGCCAGCCCGGAGTTCGCAACCTCGCGCAGGATGGCCTCAGTGCCCTCACGCGCATACTCCCATGGAATCACATACTGGAACTGCAGCAGGCCGCGCTTGCCGTACATCCGGTTCCAGCGCAGCACCTTGTCCAGCGGGTAGAAGAACGGCTCATAGTCCTGCGGTCCGCTCACGATCTTCTTCATCTGCTTGTGGAAGAACAGCGTATTGAAAAGGCTCACCGAAGCCCCATTAAGCGCCCATCCCGGAAGCTCCATCGGGAACACCAGCTTCGGCTCGGGCGAACGCTTCAGCTCTCCTGGAGTCTGCGAGTGATCGCCTTGCATGAACACGCCGCGAGCGAAGTTCTTGCCGGTTGAGGTCACGTCGATCCAGCTCACCGTGTACTCGATATGCTGTGCCTGCTGAGTCAGGTCCAGGAACTCGTCGATACCGTGGAACTGAATGCCCGTATAGTCCACGCTGCGGCTCACAATGGGCTTCATTCGCAGTTGCGCCCAGGTGATCACGCCGGTCAGTCCCAGGCCGCCGATCGTGGCGGAAAAGTAGTCAGGATTCTCCGTGGGACTGCACAGCATGCGATGCCCGTCAGACCGCACCAGCTCAAACTGCGTCACATGGCAGCCGAACGTCCCGGCCACATGGTGATTCTTGCCATGGATGTCGTTCGCGATCGCGCCGCCCAGCGTAACGTACTTGGTCCCCGGCGTCACCGGCAGAAAGAACCCGTGCGGCACGGAGAAGTCGAGGATCTCCGCGAGCGTAATCCCCGCCTCGGCAGTCAAAACACCGCTCTGCGGATCGAAGCCCAGCAGACGATTCATCCCGGTCGTCTGCAGCAGGGTGCCTTCATCCAGCAGGCAAACATCGCCATAGCTGCGTCCCATTCCTACCGGCAACGCTCCGCCATGCACCCCCTGGATCACCTGGGGGAAGTTGTCCTGCCAGTGCAGAGACTTCACGGTAGCCGGCAGCTTGGGATAGCGGCCCCAGGACTCGAACTCCGATGACTGCGTACCGCTGGAAGACCCGCCGGAGGGCGCCGTGGATGGGGCAGAAGACATATTTCGAGTCTACCGGACGGGTCCCATCCGAGAAGGCATCAGTGTGAGCCTGCGACAGGGATGATGGGACTTTCCGCCAGGGCCACCGCTTGCGTTGGCGAAAGGTCGTCTCGTACGCGCCGGAAGTCGGTGCGGGTCACATCCTGGTTCCGGGCAATCGATTTGAAGAGCGCGGCCTTGCCCCGGATGTCCGTGAACGTGCGGACGGTACGCCACTGACCGTCGAACTCCTGCTTGGTGGTGTTGAAGTTCGAGCCTGCCTTCACCGTTGCCAGCAAGCCGAAGCCGATACTGACATCCGCCGGAAGCCGGCCTTCCACGTGATGCAGGCGCATCGCCTTACGGTCCACCAGCACATAGCCGGCCATGCCATGCAGAATCTTCTCTTCGTTCGTCGCCGGTGAATACGCCGGATCAGGACGGAAGTCGATGCGCCAGTCCGGACCCTCTTCGTGAAGGTTCTCCAGAAGGAAGCCGCGCCCCAGCAACTCCAGCATCTGCCTGGCATGATTTTCGTCATCCTGCTCCGTTATCGCGCGCTTGGTCATCTCCGCCGGATGAGCCGCATCGTTGGCCAGGCGATCCTGCTCCTGCTTCACTTTGTCTTCCGTCAGCGAGACACCGTTCACTGCAATCAACTCGCGTACGGGGCCGGTCGTCGTTTCGACTACTCGCTCCGTCCAAAGCTGCCCATGGGTCCGTTCTGAGCGCTCCCGCGACAGGTACAGAAAGCGTCCTCGATGCTCTGCGGCCGTGCGCTCATTGGCGCTCATCGTCTGAACGATCTGCTTCGCCGTTTGCCCGTGGGCAGCCAAACCAGACGCGGCAAAGGCGACCAACGAACAGCAAGCCAGCCACAAGCCGGTAACTTGACGGGTTTGGAGCCTGGTCAACAGCATGGGTCACGTTTCCTTCAGGGTCAGTCTCAGCTTGACCATTCTGTTCCGATGCCGGGGATGGCGCACCAGACCGCATCGCGAAGGCTTTAGGAACGGAGAATACAGGGAACAATGCCGCACCGCATGAATTCCCCTCATTCCACCTGGCGAGGGGTGCCCGCTTCAGGAACTCCCGGCGTCTAATCGGGCATGGCTCAGTTTTCCGCCCGCACTCGCACGCTTTCTCTGCTGCTCGCGATCCCATTTGCCCTGCTGCCGTTCTGTCCCACCGCCATCAGCACCGCCTGGCCGGCGCGCGCGCAAACCCCGGTTCAGACAGTGCCCCAGGCGCAGTCGCAAGCGGCGGTGAAGGGCGCGCCCCCAAGCGCGTCGGAAGTGGAATCGCAATCCCAGGCCAGCGCTCCGGCACACCCTACCAGCACACCCTATGCGGGTGATCTCAGCATCTTTGAGGACAAGGATCGGGATCAGAAGCTGCAAACGGGCCGCGTGCTGGACACGCTGAAGCTGCATCCCGGCTCAGTATTCGCCGATATCGGCGCGGGTGGTGGCTGGTTCACGGTCAGGGCAGCAAAGCGGATCGCTCCCGACGGCAAGGTCTATGCCGAGGACATCAATCCCAAAGCAGTCGATGCCATCCGCGACCGCGCGAAACGCGAAAACCTGGCAGACATCGAGCCGTTGCTCGGCACCCCCGACAATCCCAACCTGCCGGTGAATACGCTCGACGCTGCCCTGATGCTGCGCGTTTACCACGAGGTCGCGCACCCGCCTGTGCTGCTGGGCCACCTGCATGAGGCGATGAAGCCCGGCGCGCTCTTCGCCGTCATCGATCATCCGGGCAACGGCGCAGACCACGGCATCAACCCCGAGGTCGTGCGTGCCGAGGTGGAGAAGAACGGCTTCCGCTTCGTTCGCCAGTACGACTTCACCAAGGGCGACCAGAACGATTATTTCCTGGTTTTCGCAAAGCGATAGCAGTCCTAAGCTTTAGCGGTCCCGGCTACGCCGCTTTAATCTCCGCCAGGATCCCATCCCAAAGTGCCAGCCGCGCTTGGATGGCTTTCTCAGCCGCCAGTGCCGCTTCTTCCCATAACTGGGCAGAGTCGCCGCAAAGGTCCGAAACCATGCGTAGCGAGAGCGGCCCATGGTCCTCGCCGTCCACCTCGATATGCCGTTCCAGATACCAGATAAACGTGCTCAGGCTGCCGGCCAGTTCTCCGTTCAACTCGCGGATAAAGCCTCGAAACAGATCAGGAATCACGTCTTCACGCCCGAACGTAAACGCCGCCGCCTGCGCCGCCAGGCTGCCGTTCTGAACCACGTCAAACGTCGCCTCCACAAACGTCTTTGCCGAAGGCGGCGCAGCCTTCAGCGCGCTCCGCCAGCCATCGCCATCCGCCTGTGCGGCCTTTACCACCTCGTTCATCGGTTCCGTATCGGCGCCGCACGCTTCCATGGCGCGGAGATAAATCTCGAAGTGGCTTGTGGGCCGTCCCTCGTACTCATCGCTTTCTTCGCCCAGTACGATCTCGTTTACAAATCGCCGCGGCTCCGGAAACTCCGTGGGAACCCACGGCACGCGAACGCAGGTCAGCTTCGCCTGCAGCGCCTTCAGCAGAGACATGAAGTCCCACACCGCGAACACATGCGATTGCATAAACAGCCGCACATGGGGCAAAGTACGAATGCTTGCGTACAGCGGGTGGTTGGTCAGCCGCGCGCGCAGTGGAGCAATTCGTTCTTCAATGGCTTCAATGGAGTTCGCAACGGAATTCGCAAGCGGAGCGGCTTCTGGAGTAGTTTCTAGAGCGATCATCTCTCCGTTGGATGAAATCTCCCAACATGCTGTTGCAGACAACACGCACCATCTGCGCCGTATGCACCTCTATTCTGGAAGATGTATGAGCGTCCGTGAGGCCCTTGCTGAAGCCACTCTGTACATCCCGCGCCGCGACGCCGAGCTGTTGCTGGCTCAAGTTGCGGGCCGGTCGCGCACTTGGGTGCTGAGCTATCCGGAGGCGAACCTTGCTCAGGAGGTATCCCAGGCGTTTACCGCACTGGTTCGCCGCCGCGATGCCGGTGAGCCGTTGCAGTATCTGCTGGGAAAGCAGGAGTTCTTCGGTCTGCCGTTACGCGTCACACCCGACGTCCTCATCCCTCGCCCCGAAACCGAACACCTCGTGGAAGCCGTCCTCGCGCACTTTGCAGGCAGGGCAGGGACGGATCAGAAGCCGACGGAGGACAGCCCCGCCCTTCGCATCGCGGATGTGGGCACCGGCTCGGGAGCCATCGCCCTGGCCATTGCCTCGCGGCTTCCGCACGCTGATATCGCCGCGCTCGACATCTCGCGCGCAGCCTTAGCCGTCGCCAAGGCCAACGGGGAGCGGCTCGAGCTCTCCGGCAACGTCCGCTTTCTCCACTCTGATCTGCTCAGCGCCCTGCAGCGAGAAACTTCGACTGGACGGTCGCTGGATGCCGTTGTCTCCAATCCGCCCTACGTGGCTCTCGGAGACTCCTCCTCCATGCAGCGCGAAGTGCTGGAGCACGAGCCGCACATTGCCCTGTTTGCCGGGGCAGACGGCCTGGAGGTCTACCGCCGCCTCATCCCGCAGGCACACGCCGCGCTGCACTCCGGCGGTCTGCTGGCCATGGAACTGGGCTTCGGGCAGAGCCATGCGCTGGCAGCACTTCTGCATGCTGGCTGGACGTCTGTGCGCTTCGAGCGCGACTACGCAGGCATAGAGCGCGTGGTTCTCGCGGAAAAACTCTAAAGCGGAGCTCTTAAGCGAATTACTTCCACCAGCCGGAGTGAAGGGTGACATCTTCGGCCAACTTTGCCGCGGAGAACCAGGCCACCGCGAGGGCGATCGCTGACTCCAGCAGCGCCGCCGGCAGATCCCTGCCGGCCAGCTTCGCCAGGAGCGCCCGCACGCGGATGCCGCCCCAAGTCCCGATTACTGCCCCAGCCACGCCGAAAAGGATCCCGCCGGCAAGCGGCTCATGCGTCGCGTTGGCAGCCAGTGCGCCTACCAAACCGCCGAACACCAGGCGCGCAATGGCAGGCCCGGGATCGGTCCGGTTCGGGCACTTGGGCAGCGTATCGCCTATGTACTCACCCAGCGCGAACAAACCGAACACAATCGCCGAAACGAGATTCCCCGCCCAAAACGCCCAGCCGTGCACCGGTGTCCGTCCCAGGTACGCGAACCAGCACATCACCGCCATCCCGGTCATGCTGCGCATTCCGGTCGCGATTCCCAGCAGAAGATACCATTGCATGACTCTATGCTAGCGGAGAAGAACAGCTATTAGCCCTTAGCTCTTAGCCGTTAGCTGATCCAAAGCCGACTTAGCTCTGATGTCCGCGGGTCTGGCGGTCATGGAAGCAAGGAAGGAACTGAGCATTCTGCCCACTTCAACGCTTAGCGCCTCCGCCTGTGCGATCAAGGGTTCGCTTGCAAGTCGAACTCGGCGGACAATCGCTATTTGGGTTTGCACCTCAAAATTTGAGCCCTGTGCTATCCCAAGAAAATGACGAAACTCTCCCTGTGTCAAACGTCCTCGCCCTTCTGCGATGTTGCTGGCGACAGAGACCGAGGCGCGTTGCAGTTGGGAAGCGAGCCCGTACATTTCGCTTTTGGGCAGGCTGTCAGTCAGCCGATAAACCGCCACGCTCATTTCAACCGCACGATGCCATACCTGAAGATCATGGAATGACTGTGCCACGCTTCTCCTTCCTCACCCTTGCCGCTGCTGTTGCCGCTGCCTCTTGCCGTTGCCGTTGCTTTTGCCTTAGCTAAGAGCTAAGAGCTAAGAGCTAAGAGCTAAGAGCTAAGAGCTAAGAGCTAAGAGCTAAGAGCTAAGAGCTAAGAGCTAAGAGCTAAGAGCTAAGAGCTGAAAGCTGCCTCACCCCCGCAGCCAACCATACAGCGGAAACTGCTCGGCCAACTCCGCCACGCGACCTCGAATGTCGGCCAGTTTGGCATGGTCCGCACGGCTGCGCAAAGCCTCGCCGATCCAGTTGGCGATCGTCTTCATCTCCGCTTCTTTCATGCCGCGAGTGGTCAGCGCCGGTGTCCCCAGCCGCACGCCACTCGGCTTCAGCGGAGGATTCGTGTCGAACGGAATCGCGTTTTTGTTCACCGTGATGCCCGCCGCACCCAGCGCGGCTTCGGCTTCCGACCCCAGCATGCCCGCGCCGCCCGCGAATACATCCACCAGGATCAGGTGAGTATCCGTGCCGCCCGAGACGATGCGGAATCCTTCAGCCTGCATCGCCTCGCCGAGTGCCTTGGCATTGGCGACCGTCTGTGCCGCATACGCCGCGAACTCCGGCTGCAGCGCCTCACCAAAGGCCACCGCCTTGGCCGCGATGATGTGAACCAGCGGCCCGCCCTGCTGCCCCGGAAACACGCTCCGGTCTACTCCCGCGGCAAACTCCTGCTGACATAGGATCAATCCGGCGCGTGGCCCCCGCAGCGTCTTGTGCGTCGTCGTCATGACGATATGCGCGTGCGGAACCGGCGAAGGGTGAACGCCACCCGCGACCAGCCCGGCAAAGTGAGCCATGTCCACCACGAAGAACGCGCCTACCTTGTCGGCGATCGCCCGCATGCGCGCAAAGTCGAACTGCCGCGGATACGCCGAGCCGCCGCCGATGATCATCTTCGGCTTCTCGGTCACCGCAATCGACTCCAGCTCGTCGTAGTCGATCACCTCGGTATCCTGCCGCACCTTGTAGCTCACCACGCGGTACAGCTTGCCGCTGAAGTTCAGCTTGTGCCCATGCGTCAGGTGGCCGCCGTTCGCCAGGTCCAGGCCCAGGATCGTGTCGCCTGGCTGGATCAGCGTCATGTACGCCGCAGCATTCGCCTGCGAGCCGGAGTGCGGCTGCACATTGGCGTGGTCGGCACCGAAAAGCTGCTTCGCGCGATCACGCGCCAGGTTCTCCACCACGTCGGCGTACTCACAGCCGCCGTAGTAGCGCTTGCCGGGGTAGCCTTCTGCGTACTTGTTGGTGAAAACGGTTCCGGCGGCTTCCAGCACGGCACGCGACACGAAGTTTTCGCTCGCGATCATCTCCAGGCCTTCGTGCTGGCGCACAGCCTCGTGGGCAATCTGGGTCGCAATCTCCGGGTCGGAGGCGGCCAACGGCGCGTTCAGGTCAATAGGCATATCGCAAATTCTATAGCGCTTCCATCACAGCAGCTCCGGCCCCACATCACTTCAAGAAAGGACCCGCAGCTTCGATGCAACGCAAAACGGTGCCGGGGTCATGCATCCTTTGGGGTATACCGTGGGCATCGTATTGCGTGCACAGTGGGAGTTACCCGTGGCAGAGGCCGTTCCTCCGGCTCCTGCCCATCTGAGAGTGCCCGAGGTTCAACATGTTCGATCTTGGTCTTGCCATCGCGTTTCTCGGGCTCGTTCTTTCGCCATGTGTCGTCGTGCTGTTCCGCAGGGACGAGGGCGCGTACTAAAGAACCGCGCCCAGCCAAATCCTCTCAGACCCGGCTCTTTAAGCGCCTGCCGCTTGCCCCCGTAGCCGCTTGAACGCGTGGTACACGAACGAGCCCAGGTACCACCCGTCCAGATACTTGTATGGCCACTCTCCGGTCACATAGTGACCGCAGGGCAGCACCTTCGCCACGTAGTCGATCCCTTCCGCGTCGAACGTCTCCAGCACCTGCAGCGAGAACTTCCGGATGAACGTCAGGTCATAGGTGGCATACACCACCAGCACCTGCTTGGGCAGCGCCGCGAACGACTTCATAAACACCATTGGGCTGACCGCCAGAAAGATCGCTCGCACATCGTCCTGCGTCAGCCCAGCGTGCGCAAACGCCGACTGGATATGCCGCGTGCTCTGTCCCGTCCAAACCACATCGCCAAAGTAAGTCGATGCGTGGTTGAACGCGCAGACCTTCAGCCGCGGATCCATCGCTGCCGCGATGAATGCATAGCAGCTTCCAAGACTGGTGCCCAGCACGCCGATGTGCTCATAACCCTGTTCTTCCAGCCAATCCACGCAGCTCCGAATATCCGCCACAGCCTGCCGGCAAGCTGCAATCGTCCGCCCGATGTTCGCGCTCACGGCATAGTCAGAGCGCTCCAGCTCCGCCGGCCGGCGCACGTCATGATACGGCTTTGAAAGCCGCAGGCAAGCGATCCCGAACTGGTTGAACATCGTGCAAAGCGCATTGTGCGAAACCGCATCCGCATTCCACTGCGGCATCAGGATCATCGCCTGCTTAGGTCTGGGATGCTCCTGCTTTCTCGGCCCTGGACCCTGGGCCCCGGACCCTCGTTTTTCCGGATACCACCGTGCGTTGACGACATCGTTCTCCGGATACGGTGTGCGCACCGGCGACGTGAACCGCAGAAACGGCTCCTTGCGCAGCTCGCCCACCTCGGCCTGCCGCTGGTACTCACGCTCCTGTTCCAGCGTCTCCGGGCGAACGTTTGTCGGAAACAGCTCCGGATACCGCTGCTCGATGCGAAAATCTGCCGGCGTTGCATAGTCGAAGAACGCATGCGGAGCCTCGGCGATCCGAGCGTTCAGCTCCACCATCGCCTCGAGCCCCGTGATCTCACCGGCCGCGACCTTCGCCGCTGCTTCCTCCGCGCCCAGGCCCGGCGCGCCAAACAGGTGCTCAAATCCCCACTCTAAAGGCCGCTCAATGCGATTCTCATCGCGAGTGGTCAGCGCCGTCTCCCAGGCAAACTGCCACCTCGCATACAGCTTTCCAAACATCTCTGTAGTGTACGAGGAAGCAGACTCTTAGCTTCTAGCTCTTAGCTAACAGCTGATAGCTAAAAGCTTGCCCTTACCGCAGCACCCGGTGCCCCCGCACCCCGCAGAGAATCTCATACGGAATCGTCCCATTCCACCGCGCGTGATCCTCGACCGAAACTACCGGCCCAATCAGCGTGACCTCATCGCCAATCCGCACCTCCGGCAGGTCTGTTACGTCCACCGTCGTCAGGTTCATGGACACTCGCCCCGCCACTAGCGCCCGTCTGCCGCCGATCGCCACCCACCCATCGCCCACACCCGATGAAGCCCCCCGTCGAAACCCGTCCGCGTAGCCCACCGGCAGCAGCGCCAGCCGAGTCGGCTGTGCCGCGGTCCAGGTCGCGCCATAACCTACGCGCTCCCCCGCAGCGATCTCGCGCAGCCCGATCACCGTCGTCTTCCAACGCAGCACCGGCTGCAGCCTCGTAGCCAGCATCGGCTCAGCAACGCCTTCGCGAGCCTCCTCAAGCGGCAGGCAATGCCCATAGAGAGCAAGCCCTGTCCGCACCATCACCTTGGCTGCTTGTTTCGCGGCGACTGCACGCAACCAACCCGTAGTACTTGCCTCATCCACCGCTGACGTATTCGCCAGGTGAACCCACTCCGGCTTTAAGCCACCGCCAAACACCTGCTCCAACCCGTCCGCAAAGCGCTCACGCTGCATCGCCGTCATCGCGGAACCCACTTCCTCCGAGCTGGCAAGATGTGTCATCACGCCCTCGCAACACACCGAACGCGAGTCCATCAGCCGAGCCACCACCCGCGCCAGCGGCTCACCAAACTGCGCCCCCTGCCGGGACATCCCCGAATCAACCTTCAGGTGTACCGCCACTCGCGCATCCGGCGAGGAAGCATCCGCGGCCCGTTCCAGCGCCTCCACATGCTCCTCTGTCCAAACCACTGGAGTAAGGCCGTGCATGACCATCGCCGCGGCATCTGCCAACTCCATGCCGCACATCACGACGACCCTTACATCATCGTGAGCCGGAGCCTCAACCGATTGCAAAGCCCGCCGAACCGCCGCGCCTTCCTCGACATCGCTGACGCCCAGCCACCGGGCCCCGGCCTCCACCAGCACCGGCGCACACAGCTCCGCGCCGTGCCCATAAGCATCGGCCTTCACCACTGCGAGCACAGCAGCATCCGCGCCTGCGATGCGCTGCACCGCGCCAAAGTTCTCCCGCAGCGCAGATCCCGAAATTTCAAGGGTAGTCTTCATCGAAATACAGGAAGCAGGAAGTAGCAAACAGGAAGTAGCCAAAGACTCGATGCGGCATATCCAGCAGAGCTGGAGCAGCGAAGGGCGCGGCTGCTTCCTACTTCCTGTTTCCTGCTTCCTCCCCCGCCGCAGGCGGGGCATAGTACGGCAGCTTGCCCTGCTGCTCCGTAGCCCGCTTCACCGCGATATCCCCAAACAGCAGCGCGGGAACGATCGTCGTCTCAGGCACCGGCGCGATCGTCTGTGCCACCCACGGCTTGCCGCCCGCGGCCACAATGCCCGAACGCAATGAGCGCTGGTCGAGTTCATCGAACACCGCCCCGCGCACCAGCGTCCGCTTGCCATCAGGGCTCACGCGATACAGCATGCGTGGCGCCAGCTCATTACCCAGCGTCTCCACTTCGTATACGTCGCGGCCTTGTTCTTTGGCCAGTGCCAGCAGCTTCGCCCGCATCTCTTCGGTGGTCAGCGGTTTGGCTGTCTCCACGATTACCACGCCTGCCTTGGAGTGCGCGCTCTGCCCCAGCGCCGCGCGGCCATGCCCGTTCGAAGCAGGGAAGTCCTTCACCGGCTCGCGCCCGATCAGGTAGTCCACCAGCTTGCCATGGTCCACCACCGTCAGCGGCTGCACGCCCACGCCTTCATCGTCCACGCTGTACGCACCCACCAGCGACTTGCCTTCAAACTCATGCCGCGTCGGGTCGTCGATCACCGTCAGGAACGCGGGCAGCACCGGCGTCTTCAGGCTCGATTGATACGCTCCCTGCGTGCGCGCCGTCGTTCCCAGGTCCGGCCGATCGGCCTCCACGTTGGGAATGAACAGCTGGTTGAACACATCCGCCGCCGCATCGCCGGAGAACAGCACCGGCCCGTGATAATCCTCGGCATCCACCACCGGCGCCTTGCGCAGCTCCTCCAGCGTTTTCAGGTTCTCCAGCGTCCGCTTGCGCAGCCCCTCGGCGGACTCAAGCCCCGCGCCCGTCGTCGCCGTTGATCCGTTGTTGCGCGAAAGCAGCATGCCATCCGGCGCCTGCGTCTGCACGCTGATCGAGTCCTGATAACCCGAGTAGCCACGCCGCAGCGCCGTGCCGTCGGTGTTCACCGTGTAGCGGTTCACCACCATGGCGCTCACGTTGGCGCTCGAAAACTGCACATCGTTCGCAAAGCCTTTCACCTCGGGAGCAACGGCATAAAGGCCGCTCGCCTCCGTGATGCGCCGCTTCCACTCCTTCGTGTCCAGCGAAAAGGTATGCAGCGGTTCCACCAGCGTCACCGGCTTTGCCGGCGTAAAGTCGTTGGCGTTCGGCGCGTTCTGGAAGCGCTTCAGCGCGGCCTGCTTGTTGGCATAGGCCCGGAGCGCATTCTTGTAGGCTTCATCGGTAGCGGTCCAAAGCGCAAACTTCAGCGCCGCCGGGTCCTCATCCTGAGGTGCAAGCTGCAGCGATCCGTCGCCGCGCGCCGAGCTCGAATCGCTCGAGTAGTCCCCGATCCGAACCTCCACCCGCACAATGCGCTGGTGCCCGTTCGTCTCACTCGTCAGCGCGCCGAAGTTCGCCACGGCTTCGTACCGGCGAATGTCTTCCAGCCGGTACTCCATGAAGTAAGGCCGCTGCATCCCGGGCAGGATCAGCAACTCCTTCTCACGAGCCAGTTCTTCCTGCATCGCCGTCAGCAGCGGATCATGTGCTCCAGGCACGGAACCGCTCGCACCGGTAACCGAACCGGGCGCCCCAGGTCTCGAGTCTGCAATCTGGGCGTGCGCTGAGCAGACACTGCTCACAGCAGCAACGGCACATGCTAAGGCAACGCGAAGCGGAGTAGCAGCGGGCTTTAGTCCGCGGAAAAGCGGAGTACGGAAAAAGGGCTTTAGCCCAGGGTTCTTCCACATTACTGGGTCACCTCGACTGCAAGGCCCAGAACGCTGTAGGCGTTGTTTTCTGAACGTCGCGTGTTACGGCGAAACACCAGATTCCAGAGGACTCTGAGGATGCCCTCGAAGAACGACTCAAAGAAAAGATCTCCCGCCATCTCCAATAGAAAATCAATCATCACTGCCCACCCTTCGCGCTTGCCACACTTGGCGGCGGCACAATCGGCGGCCTGCTTGTCCCCTGCGCCTGCCGCTGCGTCTCAATCTGGCTCATCAGCATCGCTGGAGCCACCGCGCTCACCGGGATCGTTCCGCTCTCCGCGCCGCACTCGCCGTTAAAGATGTCGTCCTTGCTTCCCGTCGCCAGGATGCTGCTCAGCGCAGCCTGCGGCGTGCCGACGATGCTCACACCCCGCACCAACTCATCAGGCCGACCATCGACAAACACTCGATAGACAACGAGCGGCACTACCGAAAACGCCTGCGGCGAGTTCCGCGTAGTCACCGCGAAGCCGGAACTGATGTCCTCGAAGTAGAGCCCATACGCCTTGCCCTGCTTCTTGGCTTCAGCCTTCAGCATCTCGCGAAGCTCGGCGTCGCTCACGCTCTTGGTCGAAGTCACGATCAGGTTGCCCTGGCGCCCCACCGGCATCTTGCCCGTCTCCGACCGCCCATGGCCGTTGGAATTCGCAAAGCTCGCCACCGGCTGCCGCGACATCAGGAACGTCTTCAGCACGCCATCCTGCACCAGGTCCACGCGCCGCGCGGGCTGGCCTTCATCGTCGAACGCGTAATAGCCGCTCAGTGGATGCCCATCGTAGGCACGCATCGTCGGGTCGTCAGAGACCGAAAGAAAGCTCGGCAGGATCGGCTTGTTCAGCAGCTTGGTAAACGTCTGGCCTTCCTGGTCGCCGCGCTGCCGCTGGCCTTCCAGCCGATGCCCCAGCACCTCATGGAAGAACACCGCTGCCGCCCGTCCGCTCAGGATCGCCGGTCCGTTATAGGGCTCCGTGATCGGCGCTTGGCGCAGGTCTTCCAGGTTCTTCGCCAGAGCCTCGGTCTTCGCAATCAGCGTCGCCTGGTCCGGCAGGTGCTGCGGCGAGTCCGCCTCCCACGTCTCCACGCGGAACAGATCCATGCCATCCGCCGCGCGCGTTCTCGCCACAATCACCAGCCGCGCGACTTCATTCGGTGTCGCCACACGCGCTCCTTCGCTGGAAACGAAGTAGTCCGTCTGGTGTGTGCTCTGCATCACCGCCGTGTCGAAGTACACATCATTGTGCCCGCGGAACAACCCGGTGATCTCGCGCAGCCGCTTCTCCCACTCGGGCTTGCTCACCTCGAGCGGTGAGGCCGCGGGAAGCTCATCCACCTGCGGCTTCTCGGAGGAAAAGTCAGCGGACGTGTCTTCTTCCTTCGCCCGGACCTGCTGTTCGGTCTTCACCTTTTCCAGCGAGTCCAGCGCCTTGCCATACCCGCGGTTCGTCGCGAACCAAAGCGTCCGCTCGATCGCCGCACGGTCGTCGCCCAGCGGCAGTGGCATGGTGGTGAGCGCGCTGGTCCGGTGGTCGCCATGCGTGTTATCCAGCGCCGGGGAGCCCAGCCTTACCTGCACGTCCGCCATGCGCGAGTGGTTCTCTTCATCGCCCGTGATCGCGCCATACTGCGCCGTCAGGCTGATGCTCTGTGCGTCTGCTACCGAATAGCTAAGGAAGTAAGGCTTGGGCTGCACCACCGGAGCCTTTCCGGCAGCCGCGGGCGTTACCGTCCCGTTGCCAAGGCTTGAGAGCGCCCTGTGCAACTCTCCGCTCATGGCGTCCAGCAGCACGGGATCAGGCTTGCCCGCCACGGCTGCCCTGTCTTCCGTAGCCCTGCCCCCGGCATCAGCTTTGCCGCCCGACTTCGCCAGCGGTGCCGCATAGGCCACGGAACCGGTCATCGTGGCCAGCAAAAGGGCGCATCCCACCGCGAACTGCACGGACTGCTTGGCGGAGGCGTGACTCGAAGGGGTAATGTGAGGAAAAGAGTAGGGACGCATGAGAGGGAAGGGAGCCCGCTTTCTTGGTCGCGCACCTCAGGGAAATGAGAAAGCGCGGCCTATCGCGAGTGTACCGCCAGGGCCGTAATACGACCGAAATCTACCGCCCTACGACACACTTCGCCCTCTTTTGACTCGAAGAATATCGCCCGCGGTATCGCTTCAGAGATTTTCTTCCCGGCTGAGACAACTACATCCCCAGCCTGTTCGTAACCACCCATCTTGGGGAGCAGGGTAATGCTGCATCCGTCTGGAAGTTTCGTGGCGCGAGGGATATTCCTAATCTGGCGAATCCGCCAATCTATCTCTAACGAATGAGCCACCTCCTCCTAATCATGAGAGGCGGCAAACGAAGAAAGAAGTTCCACTTCCCCAGGTCTGGAGTTACACACCATGCATGATCTCGCTATCGCCGCCACCTTCATCCTCATCGTCCTCAGCCCCTGCCTCGTAGCTGCCCGCGTCGGCATCGAAGCCGAAATGCAGGAAGACTAGTCGAAGGCCTCGTCGCTCAAGATCTCGTCGCTCAAGATCTCGTCGCTCAAGATCTCGTCGCTCAAGATCTCGTCGCTCAAGATTCTGTTGAGCACAGGGAAGCGAGGCCGCCGCCTCATAGGGAACTCAGGGAACACAGCCGCATCACCCGAATCTCAGGACACTTACTGCCAGAGAACGCCTCCAGAGGGAGACGCTCTCTGGCAGCAAGTGTTTTTCGGGGCCCGACGGTAACGGCCTTCCGTTCCAGCCCGTGCTCCTGCACACTCAAAAAAGAATCTCTTCGTTCTTTTGAGGTCTCGCGAGTGATCTTCCGCTGCTTCCTGCTGCTTTCCATCTTTCTCCTGCCGATGGCCGAGTCGGCTTGTGCCTCGGAAACCCCGGCCGAACTCGCCGCGAATCAATATGCCGCGCAAGAGATGGCCTCGCATCCTCTCCACACCAACCTCCCTGACTACAGCCTGCCCCCCGCGAAGTTGCTAAAGGCTCAGCATCTCGTCCCCATCCGCAGCACGCTGCACTTCACCCGGGTTGCGTGGGAACTGGTTTCTGTCCTGCTGCTTCTGGCCTCCGGAGCCGTCGCGTGGATGCGCGATCGCGCGGTACGCCTCAGCGGCAACAAGTGGGCGCAGGGCTACGCGTTCGTCTTCCTGTTTCTCATGGCGGCCACGTTACTCAGCCTGCCCCTAGACGCCTATGGCGAACACGTCCTCCACCAATACGGCTTCTCCGTCCAAAGCTGGCCAGGCTGGCTGGCCGATCAAGGCAAGAGCTTCGTCATCAGCTGGGCCATGGCTGCCCTCGCGGTTCTCATCCTCGTGCTCATCCGCAAGCTGCCCCGCACCTGGTGGCTTGTGTTCTGGGTCACTCTCCTGCCCATCACCGCCTTCGGCAGCTTCACCTACCCCTACATCTCCTATCTCTACTACGAGCACCAGCCTCTCAGCCGCACCAACCCGGCTCTCGTCGCCGACCTCCAGAAAGTCGTCGCCAAGGCCCACCTCGACATCCCTCCGGAGCGCATGTTCCTCATGAAAGCCTCGGCCAAGACCACCACCATGAACGCCGACGTCGAAGGCTTCGGCTCCTCCAAGCGCCTCGTCCTCTGGGACACCATGCTCGCCAAGTGCACTCCCGACGAAATCACCGTCATCTTCGGCCACGAGTCCGGCCACTACGTGCTCCACCACCTTGAACGCGGCATGGCCGAAGGCTTCATCGGCTCTCTCGCCCTGCTCTACCTCGGATATCTATTCGTGCAGGGGACGCTCCGCCGCTTCGGCCCAAGCTGGCGCATTCCGTCGCAGGCAGACTGGGCGGCGCTCCCTGTACTCTTCCTCGGCATCCTTCTGCTCAACGACATCACGGAGCCCATCACCAACTACTTCATCCGCACCAAAGAACACGCCGCCGACGTCTACGGCCAGGAGCTCGTCCACGGCATCCTGCCCAACCCGCAGGCATCCGCGCAAGCCGCCTTCGACGTGCTCGGCGAAGACACCCTCTCCGACCCCAATCCCAGCCCACTCTACGAGTTCTGGACCTACTCCCACCCCGCGATCGGCCGCCGAGCCGCCTTCGCCCACGCCTACAATCCGTGGGCCCCGGGTCTGCAGCCCAAATACTTCCCGAATGCCGGTGATTAGTGGATAGTGGTTAGTGATCAGCAACTGCTCTCGCTTGCCTAACCACGAACCACTAATCACTAACCACTGCCCATATGGACTGCCTCTTCTGCAGAATCGTCTCCGGTGCCATCCCGGCCAAGCGCCTCCACGAGGACGCCGAGACCCTCGCCTTCGCCGACATCAATCCCCAGGCCCCCACGCACCTGCTGGTCATCCCGAAGCGTCACATCGCGTCCCACGCCCACGCGCTTCCGGAGGACGCCGCCATCCTCGGCCAGCTCCTCGCCGTAGCCGGCGATCTAGCCCGCGAGCACCATCTGGACAACGGCTACCGCTTGGTCATCAACACCGGTCCCGACGGCGGCCAGACCGTCGACCACCTTCACGTCCACCTGCTGGGCGGTCGCTCCATGCATTGGCCCCCAGGCTAGGGGCACCCCACTGTTTACCGATCCCTAACACCTCAAGTACCGCACGGACCCACTGTTGACTACCTTGGTTCCACGTGGAGCACTCCTCAAGTAAGCCTTGAACCCACCGTTTACCACCGTGGTTCCGATCCACGCTGTTCTGCACCGATCCCGATGCAATTTTTGCCCAGCATCGACTCCGGGCCTCCACTCATCTAAAAACGAACGTGACGTCCCACGCCCTCCTCGTTCTCGGCATTCGCCTGATGATCGTGCTCGGCTGCTTCTGGGTGATCGTCGCAGTCTGGAGACGTATGGCCACCCTCACCGCCCCGCAAAGAGCCCATTCCCGCACCCCTTCACGATATTGTTGAGCCCGCCAGCGGCTGGGACGCCGGCCAGCGAGACACCGCCGTTTTCGCCGGGGGCTGCTTCTGGGGAGTGCAGTCAGTATTCCAGCGTGTCCGCGGAGTCACTGCCACCGCCGTCGGCTACACCGGCGGCCAGGCCCACACCGCCGACTACCGCGCCGTCTGCAACGGAGACACAGACCACGCCGAAGCCCTCGAGATCGTCTACGATCCGCACGAGGTCAGCTATAGCACCTTGCTCCGCATCTTTTTTTCGGTCGTCCACGACCCCACGCAGAAGAACCGTCAGGGCAACGACATCGGGACCCAGTATCGCTCGGCCATCTTCACCACAACGCCCGAGCAGGCGGAAGCCGCCCGCGCCTACATCGCCCAGTTGGACGCTGCCGGCGTCTTTCCCCGTCCCATCGCCACCGAGGTCACCCCGCTGGAAGCCTTCTACCGCGGCGAGGAGTACCACCAGGACTACGCGATGAAGAACCCGCACAATCCCTACATCCAGGTCTGCGACATCCCCAGGATCGCGTCCCTTCAGCAGCAGTTCCCGGCGCTCTTCCAGGAGTACACCCGTTAGCCTGCCGCCGTTTTGATCAGATCGCTACCACTTCCGTGCACCTGGAGCCTCGAAGGCGAGCACCGGTTCGCAGAAACTTCGCGTCTAATTGACTCGATATCAACAAACCCTTCGGCCAGCGTTTTGACGGGCCGGTCCTCTCCGGAGTAGTGAAGGATGCACCTGCCAGAGCCTATGGCCCCATTCCACCCGCGCCCCCGGCGTCTCTTCCCCATCGCGGCCGGCGTCGCCGTCTGCTTGATCGGCGCCCTCGGTTCCGTGGCGAAAGCCCAGACTGCCGCTACCTCCACCGGCACACCGCAAAATACCGCGCAGCAGACCGCCGGCGCCGCGCAGGCCGCAAAAGCCCAGCAGGGCACAGGTACCGCCGACGCGCAGAAGAACAACCCAAACAGCAACCAAAGCACGTTGGGCCTTGGCGGCAAGGGAACCGACAGCAAGGAGAAGAGCGGCACCGACCCGAAGTCTTCCGCCAAGCCCGCCACCGCCGGTGAAGACTCCGCCTCCGAAACCAAGCTTCGCCTCGGCCCGCTCGACCCCTCCGTCGCCCCCACCAACCTCCCCAAGGGCCGTCCCACCATCGGCCTGGCGATGGGCGGCGGCGCGGCGCTCGCGATGACTGAAATCGGCGTCATCCAGTGGTTTGAAGAGCACCACATTCCGGTCGACGTCATCGCCGGAACCTCTATGGGCTCCATCCTGTCCGCGCTCTACTCCACCGGTAAAACACCCGCCGAGATGAGCAGGATCCTCACCAATGACTCCGTCAACTCCGTCTTCCGCATCTCCTCGCAGTACTCCTCGCTCAGCTTCCGCCGCCGCGAAGACACCCGCGATCTTCCCGGCGGCATCAGCGTCGGCCTCAAGCATGGCGCGTCGCTGCGCAACTCGCTGTTGACGGACACCGGTCTGAACGAGCTCCTCGACAAGGAGTTCCTCAACTACAACGACCAGACCGACTTCAACAACCTGCCCATCCCGTTTCGCTGCCAGGCCACCGACCTCAACGCCGCCAAGACCGTCACCTTTGCCCGAGGCTCCCTGCAGGATGCCGTCCGCGCCTCGGCCTCCATCCCCGGCGTCTTTCGCCCCTTCGAGTACCAGGGCCACGAGTTCGTTGACGGCGCCATCCTCCAGAACCTCCCCACCGCCGACGTCAAGGCCATGCACGCCGACGTCGTCCTGGCCATCAGCCTCCCGCTCGACCCCGTCGGCAAGGGCGACCTCGACTCCATCCTCGGTGTTCTCCAGCGAGCCTTCGCCGTCGGCATCGAGGCCAACGAGGCCCGCGACCGTAAGCTCGCCGACGTCGTCATCACCCCTGACACAACCGGCTTCGGTGCCAACGACTACCTCAGGACCGCCGACCTCGCCAAGCGAGGCTATGAGGCCGCCGAGAAGAACAAGGCCGCGCTCCTCAAGTACGCCGTCACCGACGACCAGTGGGATGCCTACGTCGCCCGCAAGCGCTCCCTCCAGCGCCCTCGCGCCACCACCATTTATCAGGTCAAGGTCAAAGCGCCAAGCCCCGGTGTAACCGACGCCGTCAATCGCGAGTTCCAGCCGCTCGTCGGTCAGCCCGTCAATACAAAACAGATCGAAAGCCTGCTCGCCAACATCCGCGCCGACGGTCGTTACGACGCCGACTACACCGTCGGCTACAAGGACGCCACCTCCACCGAGCCCATCATCCTCATCTCCGTCGATAACAAGAAAACCGGACCGCCATTCCTTGAGGCGGGCGTCAACATTCAGGCCCAAACCGCCGGCGTCACCCGCGCGGGACTCGACACCATCCTGATCTATCAGGACTTGGGAGGCTACGGCTCCGAAGCTCGCGCTCACCTCTCGCTCGGCTTCAACACCATCGTCGCCGGAGATTACCTCTACCGCCCTGTCAAATCCAGCGGCTACTTCATCGATCCGGCCGCGAATCTCAACCGCCAGCCCTATTACATCTACGCCGGTAACACCCGTCTCTCTGAGCGCCAGTCGCAGTTCGCCGGCGGCGGACTCGATGTCGGCTGGGGCGATCGCAAGATCCAGGAGTTCCGGGTCGGCTACCTGTATCAAACCGTCCAGTGGTCCACCACCACCGGTTCTGACGGCATGCCCGACTACGGCGGCAACTCCAGTAAAGTTCGCGCCAGGTACGTCTTTGACAATCAGGATCGCGGCCTCATCCCGCGCTACGGCGTCCGTTCCGTCACGGATGTGGGCTACCTCTTCAGCATCGAGAAGAGCCCCAGTGCGCCGCAGATCTATCAGCAGATTGAGGCCGCGCATGGCTTCGGGCACAAGATCGAGGACGTCCAGAAGAACGTGGCCCTGATCAACGTCGAAGCGGGCACCATGTTCAACCGCGACGTCCCGCAGCCCTTCCGCTACACCCTGGGCGGCCCGTTGCGCCTCGCCGCCAGCGCGATTGACCAGTACCGCGGCACGGACTACTTCCTGCTCACTCCCGGCTATCTGCGCCAGCTCCGCACGCTTCCTGCTCCGCTCAATAACACCATCTACGCCGGCGGCTCGTTTGAGTTCGGCCAGATGCGTTCACCCGACGGCCGCACCATCACCCGCGGCGACATCTACATCGGCCTCATTGCAGAAACTCCACTCGGCGTCATCAGCATCGGCCCATCCATCGGCAACGCCGGCGACCGCAAGTTCAACTTCACGCTGGGCAAGCTCTTCTAGAGAAACAGTGAACGGTGGTTAGTGATGGGGAACGCCAATGGCCGGCGTCTTTCACTAACCACTAACCACTAACCGCTTCTACCTCTACCGCCCCACACTCAACCGCGCCGCCAACCGCTCAGGCAGCCCGGCATCCCGAATCGCTTTTTGCGCTCCCAGCACGTCATACGGCAGGCGGCAAAATGTAATCAGGTCGGCCTTGTCTTCGTAGATCGCAAACGCCGCCCGCCAGTCGCCGTCTCGCGGCTGTCCCACCGATCCAGGATTGATCAACGCCTTCGATCCAGCCGGCAGCTCGACCTTTACCTGCTCGCCGATGCGGAGGTTCCGATACTGCGGCCGTTCCTCGGCCCACTCCTGCTCAAACTGCGAGAAGCCGCCCTGCACGTGCGTATGCCCGAAAAAGGTAATTCCTGTGCCCATCCGCTGCAGGGGCAGCCACGCATCGCGCATGGAGATGATGTAGTGATCCTCGTGCAGCGGCGACCCATGCGCGCACTGAACGTGCGGCGCTGCATTCACCGGCCCCTGCGGCATGTCCCGCACCCAGGCCAGGTTCCCCGGGCTCAGCGTTCGATGAGTCCATGAGGCCGCTTCTGCTGCCACTGGGTTGAAGCCTTCCGAACTCGTAATCCCCGAGCACACCCGGTCATGGTTCCCGCGAACGTTCACCGTGGCCTGGTCGCGCATGCGCTCCACTACCTCGTTGGGAAACGCCCCGTACCCGACTGTATCTCCAAGATTCCAAACGGAATCCACCGGTCCCGCTGCTTCCAGAACAGCGTCGAGTGCGTGAAGGTTACCGTGGATGTCCGAGACAACGAGAATGCGCATGTCGTGCTGCGCAAGTGTACCGGAGCAGCGACTTCGGGGCGAATGCCACAACCGAGCCGCCGCCTCTCCCCACACCGGCAGCCCGCCCACCCCATAAGCGCCATAACTCCCAGGGCAACGGTGATTCCGCCGTCTCTGCCTTGCCTTGCTTCTATCTTCGCTTTGTCTTTCCTTCTATCTTTGCTTTTGCCGTTGCTTCTAGGTAGGCCAAGGCTTCAGCCTTGGCTCTCTCAGGCTAGCGAACGGGCTTCAGCCCCTGGTATGCACTTCTATCCCGGCCGCCAGTGCCTGTCATCTCGACTCGGACCGTCCATACTGCCTGTCGTCTCCACCGGAGCGTTCATACTGCTTGTCATCTCCACCGGAGCGTTCATACTGCTCGTCATCTCGACCGGAGCGAAGCGAAGTGGAGAGACCCCCGCATTTTGTCGCAGCGAGTGCCGAAGGCACGAGCCCGAAACTTCACACCGCCAACGGCAAATCCCGCCGCGTCGCCATGCTCGGCGACGCCAGCAGCAACCGCCGCGTATACGCATGCTGAGGACTCGCAAAAATCTCCCTCGCCCCCGCCTGCTCCACGATCTCGCCCCGCTGCATCACCGCCACCCGGTCCGCCACCTGCCCCACCACGGCAAGATCGTGTGAGATAAACAGCATCGCCAGCCCATGCTCCTCGCGAAGGTTTCGCAGCAGTTCCAGGATCTGCTTCTGCACGGTCACATCCAGCGCCGTCGTCGGCTCGTCCGCGATCAGCAGTTTCGGCTTGTTGATCAGCGCCATCGCAATCAGCACCCGCTGCCGCTGCCCACCGGAGAACTGGTGCGGGTAGTCCCGCATCCTTCGCTCCGGCTCGGGCAACGCAACTTCGCGCATCGCCTGCAACACCCGTTCCTGCACCTCGGCCCGGGAAGTCCTGGAATGACTTGGCCGGTGCGCCAGCCAGGCCTCCCCAATCTGCCGCCCAACGGTCATGCTGGGGTTCAGCGCAGTCATCGGCTCCTGAAAGATCATCGCCACGGCCTCGCCGCGTAGCGCCCGCATCTCCGCCTCGGGCAGGGAAGTCAGCTCCCGCCCACCCAGCCGAATACTCCCCGTTACCTCGACACCCGGCCCAAACAGCCGCATGATAGCCAGCGAAGTAGCCGACTTCCCCGATCCCGACTCCCCCACCAGCCCCAGCGTCTCGCCAGTCGCTACATCAAACGAAATCCCATGTACGGCCTCGCGCCCATCGAACGCAATCCGCAGATCACGCACCCGCAGCAAAGGCTCGGCCGTATTCAACCCATCATCCATCTCCACGAGGATACGAGCTTCAGTGCTGCCCTCACTCTTTGGCTTGTCATTCCCGAAGGGAATCTGCGTTTGCCGTTGCAGTTGCTCCTTGCTTCTGGGTACCCCGAGCCTTTAAGCCTTTAGGCTCGGGTCTCACACCCACTGCCGGCCAAAGCGGGCTTCAGCCCCTGGGGTATGCCTTCCTGTCTCGGCCGCTGAATCTCCGCGGTCTCACTACCGCATCTCCACCGTTCGCCACTCCCCAATCTCCACAACGCCCCCATGCCCGAGCGCCCACACCCGCCAGCGCACTTGTCCTGAACTATTGGCAAAGGGCGCGGTAGCCTCCGCATGCGCCCGGCCCTCAGCGTTGCTCACCAGCATGATTGAGCTGGCAACAGCACGCGGGCCGCTGCCCAGCTGCCACTCCACCAGCACCAATCCATCTTCTGCAGCCGTGTCCCAGGCCAGCCGCAATCCCGTGCCCGGCTGCCGACGATCGCCATCCGCCGGAGACGCAGGCACAGGAGCCGCCACCGGCACTTCCACACTCTTTCTCGCATAGGGCTCAAGCAGCCGCCGCGCCAGCCCGGCATCCAGCGAACTCATGCGGAGTGTGATCTGCAGCACGCGCCAGTCCCCATGGCTGTTGGCACGCAGCAGTACGAGAGGAAAGAGTTCCCCATAGATACTGCGCGACAAACAAACAGCATGAAGCTGAACCACCGCGAAGCGGCTGTTTGCCTGAGTGTTGACGATAGCGACGTCCGTCTTCAGGTCGGCTGGCGCTCTGTCCTCTGGAAGGCCCAGCATCTCGCCAACTGTCAGCGAGGCATTGAACCGAGCCATGACAGGGTCGGCCATCCCATCGATCGCTCCCCCAGCCAGCAGCGTGGCCACCGCCTCGCGTGCGACCGCTTGAACACGCGAGGATTGATCGGGCTGCGGTCCCGCCGATGGATGGAAACGCGCCCCGGCAAACCACCACTCCAGAAACTCCCGCGTCGCTTCGGGATGGGTCGCCTGCACCAGCCCGTAAGCATTGGCATAGGGCTTGGTACTCGCAGACCGTCTCGCAGGCAACGCTTCGTCCGCGAAGGCTTGCACCTGAGGGAGGTCTGCCATCCGCCGGACCGACATCTGCGACATCACGGGCTGCCACCACTCCGGCATGTGATCGGAGACCAGAACGTCTGGAAACGTTTCCTTGCCCTCCGCCGCTGCCAGGCGATCCCGCAGCTCCAACCCGGCGATTTCGACCACGCGAATCTGCCGATCCAAACCCTCTCGACCTTCTCGAAAACGCCCTAAAAAATCCGCCAGGCGAGCCTGCTTGCCGTCCTGCGGAAACGCACTCGCGGCGGTGACAGTAGGCGCCCCGGTATAGCTGCTCGCCGATTGCCCAAAGCTCCCTGCCGTCTGCCCGTAGCTTCCCGCCGTCTGCGACGTCACATCGCTCGGCAGGCTTCCCGAGGTCTGCCCATAGCTTCCTGCTGTCTGTCCAACCTCACTCGCGGGCTTGCCTTCTTCGCTGGAGGGCTTGCCATAGCTCCCCGCGGTCTGCCCCGTCTCACTCGCAGGCTTGCCGAAATTTCCTGCCGCCGCCTCACGATACTGCTTGATGTCTTCAAGATCCTTCTGCGTCTGCCGCACAGCCCGGTCAGCCGCAGTCGCTGGACGCACGATCCAGATCGTCAGCGGCTCAGGATGTTGCCCCGCCGAATCGCTCCCGCCCTCCTGCGCAACGGCGGGAGCAAAGCAGAGAGCAATCGCGAAACCGGCAACAACAATCGTCCTGCCGATTGCTACGCCCCAAAGCTGCAACCGCACGAAAGCCTCCTGCCTCAATCCAACGCCAGTCTAAGCGCGGAGTTTCCGGCAACCTGTACTCTAGCCACGAGGGACCACACGCGAGCCACCCTTTTTGACCAAAAATACATGGCTTCTCACGTGGACGCGCCGGCCCACCGAACGTCACTCGCACCACCCATCCGATCCGCTTCATCCAATCCGCCATGGCATCACCGCTTCGCCTTTCCGTCCTCGATCAAACCCCCGTCCCGGACGGTTCCACGCCCGCGCAGGCCTTGGTCAACTCGCTCGATCTCGCCAAACATGTTGATACGCTTGGCTTTACGCGTCTCTGGTACTCCGAGCACCACGCCATGGACCTGCTCGCCGGCACCGCGCCAGAGATCCTGATCACCCGCGCCGCCGCCGAAACCAGGTGCATTCGTGTAGGCTCCGGCGGCATCATGCTCCCGCACTACGCCCCGCTGAAGGTTGCCGAAGTCTTCCGCACCCTCCACGCCATGTTCCCCAACCGCATAGACTTAGGCCTCGGCCGTGCCCCCGGCGGCGGCCAGCTCGAATCCTTTGCCCTGCGTCGCAACCGCGACGCTCCACAGGCCGATGACTTTCCGCAGCAGCTCGCCGAACTCCGCGCCTTCCTGAACCCCATTCGCTGGGCCACGGAAAAAACCGAGTCCGGGATTCATCCCTTCAGCCGCATCCGCGTCGCCCCCAAGATGCCCGGTTCTCCTGACATTTGGCTTCTCGGCTCGTCCATGTGGTCGTCCGTCACCGCTTCCAACGAGGGCCTGCCCTACGCCTTCGCGCACTTCTTTGCCGGGCAAAACACCCGCTTCGCCATTGAGCATTACCGCCGTAACTTCAAGCCCTCCGCCAGCAAGGACGATGGCCGCCAGGCTCCCGAAGCCACTATCGCCATCGGCGCCATCTGCGCACCAACCCAGGAGGAAGCAGACCATCTCCATGCCAGCGTGCGCCTGCTCCAGCGCCGCATCCGGTCAGATGATCGCCGCCCTGTCGCCACGCCTGAAGATGCACTGCGCGAATTGGACGTCAAGCCCACCGCGCCCAGCCCGCTCTTCGGCTTCACCGCCGGCCCGCTCGATCAGCCCGACGGCGAGTTTCCCCGCTACATCGTCGGCACGCCGGAAGTGGTGCGCGACAAGCTGCTGCACATCGCCCGCGAACTGGAGATCGGCGAACTGATCGTGAACACCATTACGCACTCACATGAGGCCCGCCTGCGCAGCTATTCGCTGCTGGCCGAAGCCTTCGACCTGCAATAAGCGCAAGACACAAAGCAAAAGGCCGGAGCTGGTTGGCTCCGGCCTTTGCTGTCTCTGTGTGACTTGACTTACGCGGTCACTGCTTCCGCAGCCGCATCGCCCTGGGTGCGGAACTCCAGCTTGCCCTTGCGGTCCGCGTCGATCACCACGTGGCTGCCGTGCAGCACCGTCCCTTCGAGGATCCGCATGGCCAGCGGGTCCTGCACCAGCCTCTGAATCGCTCTCTTCAACGGGCGCGCTCCGTAGGCGCGGTCGTACCCTGCCTTGAAGATCGCCTCGCGTGCCGCATCCGTAAGCTCCAGCGAGATCTTGCGATCCATCAGCAGCTTGCGCAGGTCGTTCAGCCGCAGGTCCACGATGTGCGTCAGTTGCGACTCGCCCAGCGGATGGAACACCACGATATCGTCCACGCGGTTCAGGAACTCCGGCCGGAAGTGCTGCTTCAGGCTGTCCATCACCCGAGTCTTCGCTTCTTCAAATCCGTCCTCGCCCTCGGCCCAGGCCGTATTCAGTGCCTGCGCGCCGATGTTCGAGGTCATGATCAGCACCGTGTTCTTGAAGTCCACCGTGCGTCCCTTGCTGTCCGTCAGCCGCCCATCGTCGAGCACCTGCAGCAGCACGTTGAACACATCCGGATGAGCCTTCTCGATCTCATCGAACAGCACGACCGCGTACGGCCGGCGGCGAACTGCCTCGGTGAGTTGACCACCCTCATCGAAGCCGACGTACCCCGGAGGCGCGCCGATCAGCCGAGCCACGGCATGCTTCTCCATGTACTCGCTCATGTCGATGCGGACCATCGCGTTCTCATCGTCGAACAGGAACTCCGCCAGCGCACGAGCGGTTTCCGTTTTCCCAACTCCCGTAGGCCCCAGGAAGATGAAGCTGCCGATAGGCCGCTTGGGGTCGCTCAGTCCGGCACGCGAGCGGCGAATGGCGTTGGCCACCACCGTCAGCGCTTCGTCCTGCCCGACCACCCGCTCGCGCAGGCGTGTTTCCATCTGCGTCAGCTTCTGCACTTCGCCTTCCAGCATCTTGGTGATCGGGATACCCGTCCACTTGGACACGATCGCGGCAATGTCCTCCTCGTCCACCTCTTCCTTCAGCAATCGCGACGCGGTGCTGCCTTGTTTTGCAGCGTCCACATTCGCGTCCTGCGTGTCGGTCAACGCGCGAAGCTCGTTCTCAGCGGCGGGAATCTCGCCATACTGAAGCTCTGCCGCGCGCTGCAGATTGCCCTTGCGCGTCGCTTCTGTCATCTCGAAGCGCAAAGCCTCGAGCTTCTCTTTCAGGGTCGCGATCTCGCCGATTGCCCCGCGCTCTTTCTGCCAGCGCGCCCGCAGTCCGGCAGCTTCTTCCTGCACTTCCGCAAGCTCACGCTCCACGTCATGCAAGCGTTCCTGCGAGTTGGCATCGTCCTCGCGCTTCAGCGCCGCTCGCTCGATCTCCAGCGAAGTCGCGCGACGCTCCAGGATGTCGATCTCTACAGGCACACTGCCGATCTGGATCGCCAGCGCGGCCGCCGCCTCGTCAACGAGATCAATGGCCTTGTCTGGCAGAAAGCGGTCGCTGATGTAGCGGTGCGAAAGCTCCGCCGCCGCCACAATCGCCGAATCCTTGATCCGCACCTTGTGGTGCGTCTCATAGCGTTCCCGCAGACCACGCAGGATCGCTACCGTGTCTTCCACGTTCGGTTCGCCGACGAACACGATCTGGAAGCGACGTTCGAGCGCCGCATCCTTCTCGATGTACTTGCGATACTCGTTCAGCGTGGTTGCGCCGATCGCCCGCAGCTCACCGCGAGCCAGCGCCGGCTTCAGCATGTTGCTGGCGTCGATCGCGCCCTCGGCCGCGCCCGCGCCGACCAGCGTATGCAGCTCGTCGATGAACAGGATGATTTGCCCGTTCGACTCTTCGATCTCCTTCAGCACAGCCTTCAGCCGGTCTTCGAACTCGCCGCGGAACTTCGCGCCCGCGAGCATCGAGCCAAGGTCCAGCGAGATCACCCGCTTGTCGCGCAGGATCTCGGGCACGTCGCCCTGGAAGATGCGCCGCGCCAGCCCCTCGACGATGGCTGTTTTGCCAACGCCAGGCTCGCCGATCAACACCGGGTTATTCTTCGTCCTGCGGCTCAGCACCTGGATCACGCGCCGGATTTCTTCGTCGCGCCCGATCACGGGGTCCAGCTTGCCACGCCGAGCCTGCTCGGTCAGGTCCTTGGCATACTTCGCCAGCGCCTGGAACTTACCCTCGGGGTTCTGGTCCGTCACGCGCTGCGATCCACGCACCGCCTGCAGGGCTTTCAGAATCGCCGCGTGATCGGCGCCGACCGCCGCGAGCGCCGCAGAGACGGGTTCACCCTTGGCCGCGGCCAACGCCAGCAGCAGGTGCTCGGTGGAAACGTAGTCGTCCTTGAAGTTTTCAGCCTCCTTGAACGCCGAATCCAGCACCTTCGTCAGCGCCGAGCTCATGCCCGGCTGCTGGCTCGCGCCTTGCACCTTGGGCAGTTTGCCGATGGCGCCGTTCACCGTCGCCAGCAACTGCTGCACGGGCGCGCCAATCTTCTCCAGAACGGGCAGAACCACGCCCTCCTTGTCCTCCAGCAGAGCCACCATCAGGTGGAGCGGAAGTACCTCTGGATTGCCATTTTCGGCGGCGTGGCCGGCAGCAGCCTGTACGGCTTCCTGCGATTTCACTGTCAGCTTGTCCCACTTGATAGCCATGAGAACGATCTCCCTCTGCCGAAACCACCACGGCAGATATCTATAAGACGTGCGGCTCGACTCCAGGTTGCATAAAATGTGAGTGTCTTTGGCTCATATTATCTAGACCAAGACCAACGGACGAGATCATCAGCATCCCCAGCAAAGCTACCGCCTTGACCTGTGCGCTGCGGTGAGCATTCCCCAGAAGAAGGTAGCCCTGCGCCGTCATCACCACAGCGAAGCAAGCCGCCAAGAGCTGTAAACGCCTTCTGCCAGGCGTTCCGCCGTTCCGAGTTCGGCTGTTTCGCGCTCCATTGTGCAGCGTTCCGGGGCTTCGTAAAATCGAGGCAAATAGAAGGCTCCCGGGCAGATAAAGTTCCGCCAGCGTGTAGTCATAGGAAACCGGAGGCAGCAGCACCATGCACGTGGTTAGGAATAGCACCCGCTCTGCCAGCGTCAGTCGCCGAACCCGGCCAAACCAGAGTGCCAGAACGGCAATGCCGGTGACCGGCGCATAGATCTTCCAGAGACGGGCAAGTGCTGGCGGCTTCAGAAATGGATCGAGAAACTTGATCAGCGCCAGCAGGGAATGATCGAACCCGAGCTGGAACGGAAGAGTGTGGAGGCCGTCACGCTGAACCATGAGGTTCGCACCTGCCTGCGTCTCTCGCCACGACCGGGCAATGTCCGGGTACACGCTCCAAAGCGAGACAAGGATCACCCCAGCAGCCACCAGGAGCCCTACCGCCAGTGCTTTGGCGTGGCGTCTTTGGAGGAACAGCAGAAAGAACAGGAACGGCGTCCACTTCAGGGTACCCGCCAGGGCGAAGCAGGCAGCAGCTAGAGTTGGCCGATGGTGACAGAGCAGCAGCAATCCTGACGCAAGGCAAAGAAACACCACCAACTCGAGATTCGCGGTATAGACCACAAACCAGAAAGGGTAGGAGGTTCCAAGCAGGACGGCGGCGACACCGATCCCGGTAGCGGGTCGGACCCCGTGACGGCGAAGCTCATGCACGGTCAGGGCTACGCCGCAGGCGGCTATCAATCCAGCCAGGCAAAGGTAGGCCGGAAGCGCCGCTCGGCCCAGCAGCCGGAAGACTCCATACAGCATGGACATGGGTGCCGGGTACACCACAGGAGGCTGCTCGGAGAAAAACGCCGCTGTATGGAGACTCTTGAAGCGGGGAAGCCATTCGATCAGGTCGTCAAAGCGGGACATCGGGGCCACGAAAGGCCAATCGTAGGGATACCCGCGGCCCAGTGCGAAGTGCCAGTACAGCTCCGACCCGCTGGAAACGGCGGTCAGCAGAATCAGTGCGAGGAAAAATCCTCTCAGCAACGGAGGGAGTTTACGAGCTGGGACAGCTTCAGGCAAGGGAGGCCGGAAGGGCGTCCTGTCGCCGCGAGAAACCATGCGGAAAGCCTAGCAGGGCTGGTGCGCGACGGCCACACGCGCTTTCGGCAGAAGAGGAACCGCTACCGTCGAAAGGGTCGTCACGCAAGGTGGTCAGGAAGAACCGAGAGTGTGACGGTTCCCGGAAACAGGGAGGTGGAGGGAAAAGGATCCCCACCCCACCCGTGCACGGGTGGGGGCGGTGCCCGGTGTACGTCTGGCCCTGCGCGCCGCCTGCCGATCCTGGGCTCGTCCAGCATTAAGAGGAGAGTATTTAAGCGAGCGGGGAGCGGCCTGAAATGTCGCAGATACCATGAGCTTTCCTTGCTCATTCCAAATCTCGCTTCGCGACCCATCCCACGCGTTCCGCAGCTGGTTTTATCTCACAACCGGCTTCACTGGAAGTTTCCCGATTTTGAGCTGGAATGGAGTCGTATCACTTTTGTGCTACTCTCGGCGAAACTGCTACGAACTCACAGTCTGCTCCAAGCGCGTTTGTTCGATCAGCGCGGGCCACGAGAAATCGTCTGTCTGGTTATACGTCTGAGGAGAATCACCTTGTCGAAGAGATCTCTTGTTTCCTCTCTGCTGGGAGTGCTTGCCATGGCGGCCGTTGTCGCCCCGCGCGCTTCTGCGCAGAGTGCCGTCGTCACCCGCCATGTTCCGCAGATCGTGCAGAACGGACAGGCGAAGTACGTTGCCAGGCTCGATGGGAGCGAGACGCTCCGCCTGGCGTTGCAGCTGCCCTCCCGCAACCAGGACCAGCTTGACGCGCTGCTCGCCGATCTCTACAACCCGAAGAGCCCCAATTATCACAAGTGGCTCAGCTCGCAGGAGTTCGACATCCGGTTTGGGCCGACCCGCGAAGACTTCAACGCGCTTGTCAGCTGGGCGCAGGCCAAGGGCCTGACGGTCACTTTTCAGGCGACGAACGGCCGTTTGATCGAAGCGGAAGCGAGCGTGGAAACGGTCAACCGTGTCTTTCACGTGGTGGAGTCGAAGTTCCATGACTCGGTCCTCAACCGCGACTTTCATGCACCTGACCGCGAGCCCACGACAGACCTGCCGTTTGCGCTGCTCGCCGTCGACGGGCTCGAGGACTCGGAGCCCAAGGTCAACCACCATCGTAAGGATCCCAACGCGGGTATTCCAGCCACCATCGCCGCTCCTGTTTCCACAAGGGGCACCCTGGGACTGTCGACTGTCACGCGAGGTCTTGCAACGACCGGAGATCTAACGCCGGTCGCGGGGCCGGTTGCGGTGGGTTCACCGAAATCCGGCGGGGTGGTCAAGCCAAACCTGCTCGGGTCCGGCCCGAACGGCGCCTATCTGCCCAGCGACATTCGCGCTGCCTATTACGGCACTGGAAATCTGACCGGAGCGGGACAGACCGTCGGCATCTTCAGCTTCGATGGCTATCTGACTAGCGATCTGGCGCTCTTCTACTCGGCTACGGGCACGTCGACCTCCGTCCCCGTGAACAACGTTCTGGTGGGTACGTTTACCGGCGGTTGCGTGCTTGATAACCCCTGCTACGACGGCGAGCAGATCCTCGACATCGTCAACGTCCAGGGCATGGCTCCCGGCTTGTCGCAGATCCTGTTCTACGAGAACAACACCTCGGCCAACGTCATCCTGAATCAGATGGCTTCGGATAACACCGCAAAGGTCATCTCCTCTTCGTGGAGCGGCGGCGGTTTTGGCACGTCCTCGGATACCTACTTCCAGAAGATGGCCGCCCAGGGACAAAGCTACCTGAACGCGACCGGCGACTTCGGTGGGTTCTGGAAGGGCAACTATCTGGCTCCGTCCCTCGACCCCTACATCACCGAGGTGGGCGGAACAGACCTGACCACGGCCAGCGCCGGCGGCGCTTGGAGTAGTGAGTTCGGCTGGTCGAGTGCCGGTGGCGGCTTCTGGATCACCGGGATGTCTGCCAGCGGCAAGTACACCATTCCGACCTGGCAGTCGCAGGCCGGAGTGGTGACAGCCACGAACAATGCTTCGACTTTATACCGTAACTCGCCTGACATCGCGGCGGAGGCGGACTTCGACAATCCCACGGTCAGCAATGGCAGCTTGCTGCTTGGCTACGGCGGTACCAGTTACGCAACACCTCGCATGGCGGGGTATATTGCGCTGGCGAACCAGCAGGCCGCGCTGAACGGCCAGACCACACTGGGCTTCCTGAACCCGTCGCTGTACACGGCCGGCCTAGCGCAACAGGGTGGCGGCACCGCGTACTACCATGACAGCACCAGCGGCTCAAATCCCGGCATCAACTCCTCGACCTATGCTGCTGGCGGTCCCACCTACTACTCCGTCGCAGGCTATGACCTGGTCACAGGCTGGGGATCGCCCAACGGAACCGCGCTGCTGAACTACTTGGCGGGCAATCCGGTGGCGAACTTCAAGGTTCCTACCACGGCGTCCGGCTCCATGGTCCGGGGAGGCTCCGTCGGGATCCAGCTTCCGGTGACTGGTTACAACGGCTACAGCGGCACGATCGTCCCGACCGGACTGTCCGGATTGCCTTCGGGCTGGGGCGCGGTTTACACAGGCGGGACAGGGAACGTCAACAGTCCGCTGCAGTTGTACTTCTCCTCTCCTTCCACCCAGGCGATCGGCACGTTTCCGTTTACCGTGACGGTCGCCGATTCCGCCAACTCAGCTCTCACGCAGAACGTGAACGTGTCTATCGTTGTGGAGAAGCGTGCCAACGGCGACTTCACCATGACGACCAGCGGTGCAACCGTGGCCAAAGGGAGCAGCGGCTTCGCCTACATCCAGGTGACGCCGGGCAGCGGCCTGTCGGGACCGGTCAACCTTTCCGTTTCCGGTACGATCCCTGGAGTGTCCATCTCCTTCTTCGATCCGCTGGTTCAGCCCAACACGCCGAAGAACGTGCCGCTGACCCTGGTGGTTTCTGGCGCCACGACACCGGGCACCTACAGCCTGACGGTGACCGGTGCCGATGCCAATGGAATCACTCACACCATTCAGGTGCCGGTGACCATCACGACACCTGCTTCGGTGCTGGTGAACGGTGGCTTTGAAACGGGCAGCCTTTCGCCCTGGGTGACGACGACCACCTGCGCTTACAGCCCGAGTCCGCTGAGCAACACTTCCGGTTTTGAGCCGCAGACTGGCAACTACTTCGCCTTGATGCTGAGCACCGGCACAGCGTGCACCCAGACCATGAGCCAGACAGTGTCGATCCCCTACGGATCGTCGCGCGCCACGTTCGGAATGTGGGTGTTCACACTTACTGGTGAAAGCGGGACGACTGCGATCGACACGCTTACTGTAGGCGTTACGGACTACACCAAAACCACGCATAATCTGGGAACGCTGAGTAACGCCAGCGGCACTGGTTACTGGCAGTATTACAGTTACGACATGACCCAGTTCATGGGCCAGACCGTAAACCTTAGCTTCTCGGCCACCGAGGCAGGAGCCACCATCACGGACTTCTTCATCGACAACGTATCGCTGGTCGTGCAGTAGCTGTCCGTATCACGAACCCCAGGGGCCGCTTCGGCGGCCCCTGGCCGTT
Organism: Granulicella sp.; assembly: GCA_965198545.1. Classification (GTDB taxonomy): domain Bacteria; phylum Acidobacteriota; class Terriglobia; order Terriglobales; family Acidobacteriaceae; genus Granulicella. The sequence goes on from CBDAPS010000019.1 coordinate 53,666, forward strand.
TTGATCTTCAAGCTTCAACGCGGCTAGGTATTCCCTTGGCGAGACCACTCCTAAGGCGCAAGGAGGAAGAACCATGACGGAAGCGGAACGGATGCGACGCGTGGAAGAGCTCTTCCACCGCGCGTTGGAGCTCCTGCCCGCGGAGCGCGCTGCCTATCTGGAGCAGGAGAGCGGCAGTGACGAAGCCGTGTGGCAGGAAGTGCTCGAACTGTTGCAGGCGGAGTCTGCCGTCGGCGAAGTCATCGCCTCAGCCGCCGCGGAGACGCCACAAGCGCTGTGGCAGTCGGACGGGAACGCCGAGGAAGCCTGGGCCGGACGCACGGCCGGAACCTATCGTCTTTTACGGCTGCTGGGCCGCGGCGGCATGGGTGTTGTCTACCTGGCCGAGCGGGAAGCGGGCACCCAACCGGGCACATCACCGGGCGCACAGCCGGTCGCGATCAAGTTCATGCGCCGGAGTCTGCACGTCGCCGCGGGATCGCTCGCGCTCCAGCAGTTCCTTCTGGAGCGCGACGCCCTTGCCTCCCTGCAGCACGCCAACATCGCCCGCCTGCTGGACGCTGGGGTGGCGCAAGGCTTCGGCGGAGTAAACCCGGAGGAAGCCGTACCCTACGTCGTCATGGAGTACATCGAGGGGCAGCGCCTGGACGTTGCCTGCGATGCCACGGAAGTCACCGGCAGGACAATTGCGGAGCGGATGCTGGCTCTTTGCGAGGCCGTCGGCTTCGCCCACCGCAACCTCATCCTCCACCGCGACCTCAAGCCTGGCAACATTCTGCTCAGCAGCGACGGCGCGGTGAAGCTCCTCGACTTCGGCACGCTCAAGATGCTGAGCGTCACGGATGCCGGTGCTGCCGAGCCCTCAGCGATGACCCAGGCCGGCATGCGGCCGGTCACCCTGCGCTACGCCGCGCCCGAGCACGTCCTCGGCCGCAGGGTTACCACCGCTTCCGACATTTACTCACTAGGGATGGTGCTCTACCGTCTGCTCGCAGGCCGGTTGCCGCCGGAGTTGGAAGGAGGTAGCTCGCTGCGGGGTGCCGGCCTCCTCGGCTGGTACGAGCGCCTCAAGACGGGCGCAGTCACATCACCATCCAGGCTCTCGCAACGCAGGCTCCCACGTGATCTCGCCGAAGATCTCGACGCCATCGCTTTGAAGGCCATGCGCTACGAGCCCGAAGCTCGCTACGCCAGTGCGGAGGCCATCGCGGAGGATCTGCGTCGTGCGCTGGAGGGCCAATCGGTAATGGCCCGCGGCGAAAGCACTCGCTACCTCGTAAACCGCTGGTACACGCGCAACCGCGGCCTGTTCTGGGCAGGTACGGCAGCGGCCTGTGTCTTGCTCGCGGGTGTACTCATGATGGGCCACGAAACCGGCATCGCCCGCGCGGAAGAGCGAACCGCCAGCGCCGGCGTCGAGCAGGAGCGTCAACTGGCCCACACGCTCCTCTTTGACTACTTCGATCAACTCCGCGCCATGCCCGGCTCAACCGATGCTCAGAAACGCGCCGTAACGGAGGCAGTCGCGTACCTGAACGGTTTGAACCGGACTTCGGATGGGGCTCCGAATAGCCATGCCCGCAATGGGCCGACGCGCGAGTTGCAGATGGACCAGGTGCAGGGGTATACCACCATGGGCTCCGTGCTGGGCAGCCCGTACGAGGACAACCTCGGCCAGCCGGATGCCGCCGTTGAGGTGTTGCAGAACGGCGTCCGCCTCGCGCAGCAGCTTGCGGCAAAGTACCCCAACGACACCGACGTGCTGAAAGCCCAGGCCGGCGTCAACCAGGCGCTCGGCAACGTGTACGTGGGCCAGGTGCGCATGGAGCAGGCCCTGGCTGCGGACAGGGAAGCGGCCTCTGCCAGCGAGCGGCTGGCTTCGCAACCCACCGCAACCGCACCGGACATCGCGATCGCAGCTTCCGCCCACGACGCCATGGGCGATCTGCTGAATGGCCGCGACGGCTCCAGCACTTCGGACCCCGAAAGATCGAAGCAGTTCTACGAGCAGGCGTTAGCCTACGATCGGCGCGAGCTGCAACTGGACCCAGCCTTCTTTCGCGCCCGCCGCGGCGTGGCCGTAGAGATGCACAAGCTCGGCCTGCTGCAGGAGGGCATTGATCCTGTAGCGTCTGCCGCTGCCCAGCAGAAGGCCCTCGACTGGCTCAACGGCTTCTCCGCGCAGGACCGCGCCAAGCCTGCCGTATCGCGGCTCTACTACGCCATCGAGCAGCATGTCGGACAGATGGATGTCCGCATCGGCAAGGTGCGTGAAGGTCTCGCACTGATGCAGGATGTGCTCGCCCGCTATCAGGCGGTCTACGCGGCGGATCGCATCAACGACCAGGCGCTGTACGACGTGGTGGAGCTGGAATCCAACATCGGCGAGGCCTACGGGATCAGCGGCAACAAGGGCCAGGCCAGTGCGCACCTCCAGGCCTGCATAGACGACCTGGCGCTGCTGGCGAAGCACGATCCGAAGAACATGAACTGGACCTATCGGGAAGCCTTGGTCCGCTACCGGCTCGCTTCCGTCTCGGATGCATCGCCGGATTTCCAGAAGCGCGAGGCCGTCGCGCTGGCCACGTTCGCAGCCAAACCCAACTTCAACGTGTCCGATCTGCCGGACGTCGTCGACGCGTTGAATACGACAAGTGCCGACCCCCAACTCGCCTGGACGCTGGCTCAGAAGGCTGTTGCTGGCGCGCCCTCACTCGATAGCTCTGCCCTGACGATCTGCGCTAAGGCGGCCGCGTCTGCTGGAGCGCGGGACGATGCTCGCAGGCTTGCCACGCGGGCACTCCAGTTGCTGCGCCATGAAAACATCGCAACGGCGCAGCAGCGTGAAGAGATCGCTGCGAATACCAAACTTGCGGGCAGCTAGCTTTTGCCGGCCCCGTGACCGGCCTAGCCCTGGCTTCCGTACGCAGCCAGCAGTGCGCGCACAGGAATGCCGTTGATGGTCATGGTGTCCACGTTGCTGTTCGTGATCGCCACGCCGCTCAGGTCGGCATTGCTGATCTGCATGTCCGTGCAGGTCACGTCATGCATGCGCGCGCCGCTCAAGCCCGCATTTTCAAACGTCACGCCGCTCAGGTTCACGTTGCTGAACGTGGACTGCGTAAAGTTGACGTCCGTAAAGCTGGAGCGGGAAAGGTCATCATGAATCGCTTCGATCTGGACTGTCTGGTGAACGATCTGCATGGTCTTGCCTCCGTGCGCAGTCTGCGCAATCTCGCAATCCACAATCTCGCAATCAAAGATCAAAGGATTGAATGAACGCCGCAGCCTATCGCTCTGCCCGTTGGCCAGTCAACCGTTTTCCTGTGAATGTTTCACGGCGCTGCTTGCGGGCCCTGAGGAAGCAGTGTAGCCAGCAGCCTTGCACGTTCCGCACGCCGCGGATCGTTAGGATCCGTCAGCGCCAGTGACTCGGAAAGATGCCGCACGGCATCAGCCGAAACCGGGCCCCGTGATTCTGCGGAATGAGCTTGTTCCAGCTCCAGCCGCGCGAGCTGCGCATACTGCTCGGCCATCTCGGTGCGTAGCGTCGCATCGGCAGGGTGTGCCGCCGCCAAGCGGTCCAGAGTCGCAGCCGCAGAATCCGTCAGCAGCTTCTCGGGAGCACCAGCGTTCGGCAGCACTCGCACTGAGCCGTAGAGCTCGGACTGCAGCGTACCCGTCAGCGCCACGAGTTCGCGCAGGCGAGCCTGCGCTTCGCGGCGGCTGCGCCTGGCCTGCGCCGCCTTCACGGCAATGCCCGCCGCACTGAAAATCAATGCAAATAGCAGCACCGCAGTCATGGCAGAACCCAGCTGGTGCCGCGACACCCACTTCCGCAGCTGCTCGCCGAAGGGTGCCTGTCGCACGGCAGGCGTTCGACCCTCCAGGTATGCTCGAAAGTCCGCAGCCATCGCTTCCGCTGTCGGATACCGTTCTTCAGGAGCCGCATCAAGCGCCTTCAGCAGAATGGCATCCAGGTCGCCGCGCAACACCGCGCTAAGCTGTCCGCCAGCCAGGTTCCGTGCTTCCGCTGCCTCCCTTGTAACTGCCCGGCTTGGCGCTTCCGCCGTGTGGTATCCCGGCGAAATGCCCGCCAGCAGCTGCCTTGCGATCAAACCCAGGCTGTAGACATCGGAAGCTACCGTGGCGCGAGCCCCGGCCCGCTGCTCCGGGCTGGCGAAGGCCGGAGTGTGCCCCGTCGTCTCGTCTGCATTGCCACCCGAAGCGACCAGTGGTACTGCAGAGCCAAAGTCCACCAGCCGAACTTCGCCCTCCGCCGTCACAAGAATGTTCGCCGGCTTCAAATCTCCATGAAGCACCAGGTGCCGATGCGCATAGGCGACAGCCTCCAGTACCTGTAGCAGCAGGCGGACACGTTCTTTCAGCGAAAGCCGCCTCGCATCGGCATGAGCCAGCAGGTCGTCGCCCTCCACGTACTCCATCGCAAGGTAGCGGACGCCTTCAGCGGTCGCGCCTTCCTGCAACACGCGCACAATGTGCCGATGGTCCAGCGAGGTGTGCAGATTCGCTTCCACTTGTGCCGCACCGCCATGAAGCCCCGCCGTCAGGAAATCGGCGCGGAAGACCTTCAGTGCGACCCGCTGGGCAAAGTCCGTGCGCTCGGCCAGGAACACCCGCCCGGAGGCTCCCTCGCCCAGCGGGCGCAGCACGCGGTACACGCCATACGTTTCGGCGCTGGCGGCGTCAGGGGCTGGTGTCGGTTCAGTCATGGCTGTCGAGCCATTTTGTCACGAGACGCGAAATCGTTCCGCTTAAGCAACACGTCGCGCCAGCTTCGCCAGCAGCTCCGTATGTGGCAGGCCGTCAGCATAGGTTTTCAGCATCAGGTTGCGGAGGATCGGCGTGCGCATCACCTTGAAACCGCGTGACGGCTCGCGGTAAAAGCTTTGCGCCGCCCGCTGGCTGAATGACAACGTCTCCTGTAGCGGACGAAGATGCCGCGCATAACCTGCGGCCAAAGCACCGCCCTCCAGTACCGCCGCAGCAAACGCCTGCCCACTCACCACCGCCGAGTGAATGCCTTCGCCCGTAAGCGGGTCCACCAGCCCGGCGGCGTCACCTGCCAGCAACACACGGCCTTGCGGCGCATACGCATGTCCGCCCAGGCCGAGATACTGTCCCGTGACATGGGCGGTTTCGCCAAGCGCGCTCAACTCCACCCCGAGCTTCTGCCGGGTGTAATCCGCCAGCAGCGTGCGAGTCACCTGCTCGTACACGATGCCGTTGTCACTGGCAGCATTCCTGGCTTCCGGCACAAAGCCCCCCACGCCGATGTTGATGTGGTCGCCCTTGGGAAACAGCCACCCATACCCACCCGAGATCGGTGCGAAGTCGAACACCAGGTCCTCGGCGGCATCGCCCGCCGGCAGTGCCGGGGGCAGCACGGCATAGGGCACCGTCGCTTCCAGCGCGAACCCCCGCGCGTACCACGCGGGCTCAGCAGGCAGCGCCGCCGCACGAGCCTCCGAACCCACACCCAGCCCCGCTACCAGCCGCCGCATCTGCCCGTTGGAGCCATCCGCACCCAATACCACTGGCGCGCTCAGCGTTTCCACGCTGCCGTCGGCCAGCGCCACATCGAGCTCCACGTGGCCCTGCAGTTCTCGCACAGTCGCAACGCCCTCGATCTTCCGCAACGCCACATGCGGCCCAGCAGCCAGCGTCTGCTGCAGGCAGAAATCGTCGAACCGTTCGCGCACAGCGGTTGCGCAGAACGGCTGCCGGGTATGCACGCGCACCTCCAGGCTCTTATCAGCCGTGCGCGCCCCTTGCCGGAACCGCTCAGGTCCGGCTTCCTGCAGGATCACGTCGCGGCAAACACGCTCCACCACCGGGTCCACGGAGTAGCGAAGAACCTTCAGCGTCTTGCGTGTCAGTCCGCATGCGCACGCCTTGTGGCGCGGAAAGCTGCGCTTATCCAGAAGAAGGACGCGGCGGCCGGCCTTGGCAAGGTCATACGCGGCGGCACAACCAGCCGGCCCGGCTCCGACGATGAGAATATCTGCGGCGTGTTGCATCTCTACAAGTTTATCGGCTATCGCGTCGGGGGGTTCACCCGGTTTTGATTTCGTACCGTCAACGCCCGGCGTCTCATTCGCAACCGGCATCGTAGCCGTTGGTCGTCGATCGCTGGGAGGCACGCCGCACCCTGCCTGCTGTGTTCATCTGAACAATAAAGGAACATCGCCCCTTGCCCAGGACCAAGTCACAAACGACCAGCAAGCCCCCACGCAAGACAAAAGAAGCGCCTCCGCTCACGCCGCAACAGCAAAAAGACGCGGACTACGCGCGCCTTGGCGAAGAGTACCGCGCCGACGACGCCGTGCCAAAGGCTCTGCGAGAGCTTTCCGCCGACCCACGCGTCACCGTTCGCCATGGTGGCTCGCCCGATCCGCAAGGCAAGTGCGTCGTTTACTGGATGCAGCGCGCCCAGCGCGGCGCAGATAATCACGCGCTGGATAAGGCCGTCGCTGTGGCGAACGCGCTTGGCCTGCCAGTCGTCGCCTACTTCGCCGGCATCGCCAACTTCCCCCACGGCGCCCTGCGCGGCTACGTGTTTCTCAATCAAGGCCTGCCCGACATCGCTGAAGACTGTGCCGCACGCGGCATCGGTTTCGTCACCCGTTACGCTCCGCGCGAAGACCACATGCTCTTCTTCGCCGATGTCCATGCCGCCATGGTCATCGGCGACGAGAATCCCATGCGCGTCCCCGAGCAATGGCGCATGGACATCGCCGCCAAACTCGGCAAGCTGCATATCCCCTACTGGACGGTCGATGCCGACGTTATCGTTCCCAGCAAGCTCCTGCTCAAGGCCCAGTACTCAGGCGCCATCGCTCGCCCACGCATCATGAAGGCGCTGCCGGAGTTCCTGAAGCCTTTCGAAAACCTGCACGCGGCGAAGCCCTGGAAAAGTCCCCGCGGCCTATTCGCCGATGATCCCAAAGCCGACATGACGAAGGGCTGGAAGCAGCTCGACCGCAGCGTACCGAGGGTGGATGCCTGGCGCGGCGGCCACCACGAAGCCATGCGCCGCCTCAATGTCTTCGTCCGCGACAAGCTGGAGAAGTACGGTGACGACCGCAACCATCCCGAGCGCGAAGCCACCTCCCGCCTCAGCCCCTACCTGCACTTCGGCCACATCGGCCCGCTCACCATCGCGCTGGCAATCAACGATGCCGTGAAGAAGAATCCGAAGCTCGCCAAGGCCCGCGACAGCTACTTCAACGAGGTCATCACCTGGCGCGAGCTCAGCGTCAACTTCTGCCGCTATCAACCCGAGTACGACAACCCAGGCTGCGTCGACAAGTGGGCGGCCGAGACCATCGCCAAGCACGACAGGGACAAGCGCGATGTCATCTACACGCTCAAACAACTTGAAGCCGCCGAGACCTATGACGACCTCTGGAACGCCGCCCAGCAACAGATGGTGAACTACGGCTGGATGCCCAACTACCTGCGCATGCTCTGGGGCAAAAAGATCGTGGAGTGGACGCCGGATGTGAAGACCGCCATGGAGTACCTCGTCTACCTCAACGACAAGTACTTCATCGACGGCCGCGATCCCAACGGCTACTCAGGCATCGCGTGGTGCGCCCTCGGCAAGTTCGACCGCCCCTGGGGCGAACGAGCAATCTTCGGCAAGCGCCGCTACATGTCCTCGGAAAGCGCCAAACGCAAATTCGACGCCAAGAGCTACATTGCGACGGTCAGCGAAGTCCCTCGCTAACTCGCTAACTTGCTAACTTGCTAACTTACTAACTTACTGACTCTCACCGCACCGCCGCAACCTTCACCTTGTAAAGCCTTTCCGCATTTCCCCGCAGCACCATACGCGCGAGTTCCTCCGCACGAGCCTCGGAGATCTCCCCATCCCGCAGCATTCCGGTCAGCGCCAGCCCCAGGGCCTCGCGCCCATTGCGAGCCGCGAGCCACGTCGATTCCTCCCAACCCATAGTAGGCGAGTAGGGATAACCATCCGTCGCAAACAGCACCTTCTCCGGATACATCTCAAGCCACTCCCGCAGCCATGTAGACAGCGTGCGCGCCGGGATCAGGATCGCCTGCTGCGAAAGGTCGAGATACAGATTCGGCTTCTGCAGCAGCGCACCTGCTTCCTGCACAAACGGCCAGCCTCCATGCAGCATCACGAAGTTCGTGCCGCGCATCGCCTCATCATTCAGCAGTGGCTCCAGGTTCATTGGGTTCGCGCCAGCCTGCGAGAAGTAGCTCCCCGCACCCGCCATGCCATGGAAATGCACAGCCATCCCCAGCTTCCCGCACTCCTGCGCGATCACGCGAAAAAGATAATCCTCCAGCGCCTTGTATGCTGTCGCATCGGGCGCTCCGCCCGCGGCATACACGGCCGCTGCCTGTTCATGCGTCGGCTTGCCGATATCCAACGGCCGCAGATACGCCAGTTCAAACTTCACCGCGATCGCTCCACCCTGCTTTTGCCGCTGCAGCGTAGGCAGCACCACGCGAGCCACATACTCATCCAGCGTCGCAGGCAGCGCGCCCAGCCCAAGATCATGCAGGTACCTTGCCCGCACCTTGTCTTCCAGCGGAAAGAACTGCGCTCGATCCGGCGTCTCGGCAGCCAGCGTGGTATTGCTCAGCGGAAAGAGCAGGGCATCGTCGTACGGCACCCACAGAAAGCGCGGCGGCTTCACGCCTGTTCCCATAGATACGCGATTCGCCACCATCGTGCCGATCCCCGCGCGGTCCAATACCCAGGCTGAGTAGTTCTCACCCTCGCGCGCCTTCGCCTTCGCCCGCGCTGCATCCAGATTCCTGATCCCTGCCGCGTTGGGGTTCGGTGGCAGGCTCACGCCATACAAGGCCCGCCACGCATCCGGCAGCATCTGCCAGTCAGCGCGCCAAGCCACCGGGTCGGTCTGCGGAGCCATGTTGTCTACCGGCAGCGCATCGAACTCCCGGTCTCTCGAATCTCCCGGCGGCGAAAGCATCGGGTGCCCATGGTCGTCGAACGCGGCTGTACTGTCCAGCACGTGAAGAATGCGCGGGTCGATTTCGCGGCGCACCGGCGTTCCTGCGGACCCGGCACCCTTCACTTGCGCTGACGGGGAAGCCGCAAGCAGGGAAGCAATCAAAATCGACGAGCAGAGCAAGCAGTACCGAAGAGTTTGCATGGGAGGAACCCAGTATCCAGCATTGCGCGGTCCGCTGTTACTCCACGCGGCAGATCAGGCACTTCAGGTACCGAGTTTCCGGCAGCGTCAGCACCTCGGGATGATCCGGCGCCGCCGCCCGGGTCTCCAGCAGTTGCACACGTCGCCCAGCGTCCACAGCCGCTGCGCTCACGACATCGGTAAAGTCCGCCAGCGATACATGATGCGAGCAGGAGCACGTCACCAGCGTGCCGCCTTTCGCCAGCAGGCGCATCGCACGCAGGTTTAGTTCCTTGTAGCCTCGCAACGCACCTTCTGCCGCCCGCTTGCTCTTGGCGAACGCCGGGGGGTCCAGCACGATCGCGTCAAACGCTTCATCCACGGCAACCGGCAGGTCCTCCGCGCCACGCCGTCCCCGCCGGGCGTCATCCATGGCTCGCAACAGTTCAAACGCATCGGCTTCCACCCATTCCACCTGGGCTCGTAGCGCATCCGCATTCAGTCCGGCATTGCGTTCCGCCGTCTCCAGTGCCGCGCGAGACTGGTCGACACCCGTAACACGCTCGCATACTTCAGCAAGGTGCAGCGCAAACCCTCCATGGTAGGTGCACACATCCATCGCCCGGCCTGTCCGCCCTGAGGCTGCCACTGCACGCGCTGCTGCGGCGTAGTTCAGCCTCTGGTCGAGGAACGCCCCTGTCTTCTGCCCTGCGCTGGCATCGTATCCGTAGCGCAGCCCATTCAACGTCACTACAGTTGCGCTTGGAGCACTCGCTCCCGCGCTGAACAAAGGACCTTCGGCGGGCGGTCCAAGCTGTTCCAACTCACGAATCCTAGGATCGGGCCGCTCCCAAATGGTTAGCGGGCCAACTTCAGCAAGTCCTTCGCGAAGACTTTCCACCAGCACCGCGCGCGCATCGTCCTGCGCCGTGCCCTGCGTCAATAACTGCACGATCACTAACTCGCCATACCGGTCGATCACGATGCCCGGCAGATCGTCCGCCTCCGCGAACACCAGCCGCAGGCCATTGGTGCGCGCATCAGCCGGGACCAGCACGCGTCGGCGCTCGAACGCTGCCGCTATCCGCTCGCGAATCTCGCGCAGGTACTGCTCGCGCCCAAGGTCTGCCTCTCGCGAAACCATCCGCACGGTAATCTGCGAAGCGCTCGAGTAGAGCCCCGTCCCCAGCGGCTTGCCCCGCCAGTCCTCCACAGTCACCAGCGCGCCGGGAGCAACACCCTCGCCCACACGCTCCACGTCGCTTCGATACACCCACAGGTGCCCGGCAGCCAGCCGCTCCGCAGCGCGCCGCGTGATGCGAACTACATCGTTCTTACCTTCAACCGCGCTGATCGCCATAGTCGCCGTTCTGTGTTGTACGTTTTACGTTGTAAGTGAACGGCAGACACGTACAACGTCCAACGTCGCACGTACAACGCTTCTAAAGCACTCGGCTATACCGGTATCCCGCACCTGTCATCGCGGCCAGCAGTTCGTCCAACTGCTCCCGCCCGCGCGTCTCCATGGTGATGTCGATCGTGGTGTCGCCCAGGTTTACACCGTAGTACGCCCGGTTGTACAGGGTGTCGACGATGTTCACCCGATGGCTCGCGATGATCTCCGTCAGCTCCAGCAGCGCACCGGGTTTGTCCAGAAGATGAATCCGCAGCCGAATCAGGCGGCCATCCTGCACAAGGCCTCGCTCGATGATGCGGCTCAGCAGCGTCACGTCGATGTTGCCGCCGCACACCAGAACGGCAGTCCTGGTGCCAGCGGGCAAGCCCGTCCGATGTTGCAGCAGCGCAGCCAGCGCGACGGCGCCGGCGCCTTCCGCCAACGTTTTTTCACGTTCCAGCAGTGTCAGGATCGCGCTCGCGATCTCGTCTTCGTCCACCGTCACGATCTTATCGACGTACTTCGCAACCACAGGATAGGTCACATCGCCCGCCCGCCGCACCGCGATGCCGTCCGCAATGGTTGTCCCCGGCTCCACCACGACAGGGTGGCCCGCCTTGAGCGCCGCCTGCATGGAAGGCAACCGGGAAGTCTGCACGCCGATCACCCGCACCTCGCGGCCCATGTTCGCCGCCGCTTCCTTCACGGCGCAGGCAATGCCGCCAATCAGGCCACCTCCGCCAATCGGCACCACCACGGCTTCCAGCCCATCCACCTGTTCCAGAATCTCCAGCCCGATCGTTCCTTGCCCAGCCATCACCAGTGGGTCGTCGAAGGGATGGATAAACGTCATGCCTTCGGCTTCGCAAAACCGCGTTGCCTCGGCGCAGGCTTCGTCGTAATTGGCCCCATGCAGCACCACCTCTGCGCCGAAGTTGCGCGTGGCCTGCACCTTCACCAGCGGAGTTGTCAGCGGCATGACAATCACCGCGCGAATGCCGCGCCGAGTCGCGTGGTATGCCACGCCCTGCGCGTGGTTTCCCGCGCTGGCCGCCACCACGCCGCGTGCCGCCTCTTCCGGCGTCAGCGTGGCAATCTTGCTCAAGGCGCCGCGCTCCTTGAAGCTCCCCGTCATCTGCAGGTTTTCGAGCTTCAGAAATACATTCTGACCGCAAACCCGCGAAAGCATCTCCGATCGCGCACACGGCGATTTGTATACGGCGGACCCCAGCCGCTCGCGCGCAGCTTCAATATCAGAAAGGCTAAGGAAAGGAGTTTTCAGAGCGGCATCACCGCTACGTCATACAAAGGCAGCTTCCGATCTGAAGAAATGATAGTGGCTCCGAGTCGCTGAGCTTGCGCAATCAGCATGCGATCAAAAGGATCTCGATGGATGTCTGGGAGAGCAACGGCTTTCATTACATCTTCCTGGGTGAGAGAGACGAAACCAGTACCTAGCCTGCGCACCTTATCAAGCTCCAGTTCTAAAGCCGCGCTGTCGAGGGAGTTTGCGCCACGAAACACTTTAGAAAATGTCTCCTAGAGAGTGAGATGACTGACAAGGAGATTGGATTTTGGGCTTTGAAGAACGGTATATACTTCCCGGCGAATCTGACCTGGTTCGTGAAGAAGCCGGAAGAGTACAGCCGCATCGAGCAGATACGCTTCAACATTATTCGAGATCATCATTCGGGATCATCGCGATTCATCCACAAATGTGCGACGCCATCCTCATCCCAGTCGCGCTCCATGTCTTCGAACTCAGCCAGCGTGATCGGAGCCTTCAGCATACCCAGTTTCCGAAAGCCGTTCTCATCAAGGAATGCAGGATCGATAGTAGACGGTACCGGGCTCGGTACTCGTGCTTTCAGATCAAGTAGTTGTCCATCCGAGCCTGTAATACACACCGCGTCGCCTTGAATCGCCGCGGCAGCGAGTTCCTCTAAATGCTCAGCAGCATATTGCACGGTGACTGTCATATCCCCAGAGTAGAAGTCCACACCGGCTTGGTCAACGTCCAAACTGCGTCTGTTTCTTCTCCGCCTGACGCTCCATCGCCAGCCCAATCAGCCGGTCGATCAGCTCTGGATAACTTACCCCGCTAGCCGCCCAGAGCTTCGGATACATGCTGATGCTTGTAAATCCCGGCATGGTGTTGATCTCGTTCAGCACAATCTCCGCAGGCTCGCCCTTGTCGGGTGAAGGAGCCATCAGGAAGTCCACCCGCGCCAGCCCCGCGCAGTCGCACGCCCGAAACGCCGCCAGGGCCATCGCCTTGATGCGCCTTTCCTCGGCTTTCGAAAGCTTCGCCGGGATGATGCTCACGCTCTCGTCCGCTCCGTTCAGCTCGTACTTCGCCTCGTAGTCGTAGAACTCCTTGGCCGGCACGATCTCGCCGACGACGCTCGCGCCCGGAGCATCGTTGCCCAGCACGGCAACCTCCAGCTCGCGAGGCTTCACGCCCGGCCCGCCGACGCCTTGCTCGATCACGATCTTGCGATCGAAGCCCGCAGCCAGGTCCATCGCCGCAGCCAGGTCTGCGCGGGTTTTCACCTTGCTGATCCCTACCGAAGAACCCAGATTTGCCGGTTTCACAAACAGCGGATACCGCAGCGCCTTCTCGATCGCGCGCACACACTTCTTGGCGTCCGTCTTCCACTCGCTTCGCAGCAGCGTCACGTGCGGAGTCATCGGCAGGCCCGCCGCCAGAAACATCCGCTTCATCGCGTCCTTGTCCATGCCGGCTGCGGAGCCCAGCACGCCCGAGCCTACATATGCGATATCGGCCAGCTCGAACAATCCCTGCACCGTGCCGTCCTCGCCAAACGTCCCGTGCAGCACAGGAAACACCACGTCGACGCCCGCACCCGCAGCCGGATCGGCGGCAGCCGCAGCCAGCGTCAGACTCTGCTCTACACTCCTGTCCTCGGCAGCGATGCCATCCCGCTTTGCACTCTCGCCCAGAAGTTTCTGCGCGCCAGCCGGAGGCAGCCATCGTCCTTCCTTGCTGATCCCCAACTCCACCACGTCATACTTCTTGCGGCTGATCGCCCCAAGGATCGATCGCGCGGATCGCAGTGAAATTTCATGCTCACCGCTCCGCCCACCAAACAACACACCCACACGCAATTTCTTCTTTGCCATCGCTTTCTAGTGTCGAACAAACTTCGAACAAAGAGTGATGGAGAAATCACCGCGCGCCACACCTGAACCTCATCGGATACTGAGCCGGGGCCCTAACGAACCCCATCCACTGCGGGAGTCGCTGCCATCAGCCTTCCCGGCGCTTCCGTCGCCGTGTCCAATCGCAGGTTCAGCCCAAGCGGGAAGTTCACGTCAGTTCGCAGGTTCATCACTGGGGCTTCCCGGGGCTCGGCAAAGCGGCCATGGCCCACATAGGCTGCCACCATCAGCCCCGCGGTCACGGGAGACACAAACACCAGCGGAATGCCGAACTCCTTCACGATGCCTTCCGTCAGCGTCACCGCCGGGTGGCTGCGCGGCAGTTCACCGCTGATCTGCGAAATGCGGAACATCGTAAAACCCGCTTCAGGATGCTTGCTTGCATAGTGCGCCATCCCGCGCGCCACCGCCTTGGGAGAGGTCAGTCCCAGGTCCGCGATGAAGTTTCTCCCAACCGCGTGCGGGTAATAGCGGTTCACCATCAACCGCACGAAGTCCGCGCAGTTGCGAAAGGCGCCGTTATAGATATCGTTGTTCGGATGGTCGTTCAGGTAGGCAATCAGTGAAGCGTCCTGCGTCGCCGTGCTTTCCATCTGAAATCCGTAGATCGTGCGGTCAAACGCAGCACCGGCTAGTTCGTACCAGTTGCCGCCTGGAGCGCCGCCGCCCAGGCGATCGGGCGCAAGCGTCATAAGGTACCGCCTGCGGTAGGCATCCCGCAAATCCAAGACGCCCGCGCGGCTCACCGAAACCGGAATGTCTTCCGGCTGGCTTACCGCATACAGATAGCCGATCAGCGGCATCGCGATCCAATCGTGATGTCCAATCCCGTCATACCGGCTCAATACGCTGCCTTGTTCGCCGGCCCGGCATGGCCGCAGCACGACAGGAGTCGCCACGCACACGTGGTCAAGGTACAGCGCGACATGGCCGGAGGGATTGATCCGTCCCTGCCATCCATAGGGCTCTTCCAGCAGCACGGCTACGGACCCATGGGCTGCCGCAAAGCTCAACAGCAAGCCAAGAAGCGCAGCAATGCGAAAACTGCAGCCGATCGGGTGAACCGTGCGTACTGCTCTCATATTGATTGGCCTTGTGCACGTCGTTGGCGTGGCGCAAGTGCGCACCAGCAAATTGTTCCGGTCCTTTCTTTCTACCATTTGCCCGGCGGAAAGTTGCGTTCAATCGATGAATCTCGCTTGCTTTCCGCAAGAATCAGAAGCATTTTCTTTAAGTTTCGGCAGAGGGACGCAGGCAGGACGCGAAAAGAAGGAAGAAAAGAGGGAATCTGTTCCTGCCAAAGATACGTTCAAGCAATACGGCCGGATTGCGTGGCCCAGCGTGGCCCCAGCGCGGCCTAGCGCGACCCGGCATATCCTCAAACAAAGCTCTCCAGCCACGTTCCCGCGAGTCCTCCGCCTGATGTCTTCTCGCAGCTTGCCCAATCTCGACCTGCTGCGCAGCCTCGCCATCACGCTGGTTGTGATCGATCACGTCGTTCTGTCTACCGGACGCACGCAGCTCGGGCCGTTCTCCGCCGGCTGGATTGGCGTCTCCGGTGTCTTCCTCTTTTTCGTGCACACCTCGCTGGTGCTCATGGGTTCATTGGAGCGCCGTCCGCACGCGTTGGACTTCTACATCCGCCGCGTGTTCCGCATCTACCCGTTAGCGCTGGCAGCCATCGTACTCGCTGTGCTCACTCACGCTCCCGTCGGAGGCACTGTAGACCAGTGGTTCCAGCACACCCCACTCAGCGCGAAGGTTTTCGCCAGCAATGCTTTGTTGATCCAGAATCTTACCGGCCAGCCATCCATTCTTAACGTCCTGTGGTCGCTGCCGCTGGAAGTGCAGATGTACCTTTTGCTGCCCCCGCTCTTTCTGTTCGTCGCCCGCTATGGACGCTTTTATGTTTTGCTTTTGCTCTGGCTTGCTACAGTCGCTGTTTGCACGCTCACTGTGCCTAAAACAATCATCAATCTCGCGGCCGCGATCCCACTCTTCCTGCCGGGCATTATGGCCTACATTGGGTTCGGCCGATGGCGACCACGGCTCCCAGCCTGGTTTCTCCCGCTGGTCTTGTTCTTCCTGCTTGGCGGCTTCTGGCTTCGCCCATCCATCCACTACGGCTGGGTTCTGGCCTTGGCGGTTGGCCTGCTTCTGCCACTCTTCCGGCAGATTCGCGCGACGTGGGCCATCCGCACCAGCCACACTGTCGCGAAGTACTCCTACGGCATCTACCTGGTGCACCCGTTCGCGCTGGTGCTGGGCTTCTACTTGCTACCTGGCAGGCCGTTCCTGTTGCAGGTAGCTGTGGCGTTGCTCACGACAGCAGCAGGCTCAATCACCGCGTACCACCTCATCGAGAAGCCCCTGATCGACTTCGGCCCTCGCATCGCTGCAAGGGCTGAAGCTCGCTATCAAGAGCATCAGTCCGCCTGATTCCCTTCACACGTTGAACTTGAAGAAGAGAATGTCGCCGTCCTTCACCACGTATTCCTTGCCTTCGGACCGCAGTAAGCCTTTCTCCTTCACAGCCTGCTCGCTTCCAAGAGCAAACAGATCACTCGAAGCGTAGGTATCCGCCTTGATGAACCCGCGCTCGAAGTCGGAGTGAATGACGCCCGCCGCTCCCGGGGCCTTGGTGCCTTTCCTGATCGTCCAGGCCCGAACTTCCTGCACGCCGGACGTGAAATAGGTAATCAGTCCGAGCAGCTTGTAAGCCGCATGGATCAGCCGATTCAATCCCGGCTCTTGCAGCCCGGCGGCTTCCAGGAACTCCTTACGTTCCTCCGGCTCAAGCTGCGCGATCTCCGCCTCCATCGCGCCGCAGATCCGAACCACGTCACTGCCTTCCTCGGAGGCCCGCTTCTCCACCATCGCGGTGTACTCGTTGCCGTCGGTGATTGCCGCCTCATCCACGTTCGCTACATACAGCTGTGGCTTCATGGTGATCAGGAACAGATCGCGCGCCGCCAGCTTTTCATCATCGGTAAGATCGGCCGTGCGCGCCGGCTTGCCCGCGCCCAGCACCTCGCGCAGTTTCGCGAGCGCGGCTACTTCAGCCTTCTGTCCCGGCGTAGCGGTCGGAAAGCGAGCTGCTTTTTCGGCCTTCGTCCAACGCTTTTCTACCGTATCCAGGTCGGCCAGCATCAGCTCCGTGTTGATTACGTCCATGTCGCTCAGCGGGTTCACGCCGCCCGCCACGTGGATCACTTCGGGATCATGGAAGCAACGCACCACATGCAGGATCGCGTCGGTCTGACGAATGTGGCTAAGAAACTGATTCCCCAGCCCTTCGCCCTTGCTCGCGCCCTCCACGATGCCCGCGATGTCCACGAACTCCATTGTTGTCGGCACGATACTGTTCGGCTTCACCATGCTCACGATGCGGTCCATCCGTTCGTCCGGCACGGGCACGATGCCCACGTTCGGGTCGATCGTGCAGAAGGGGTAGTTCGCCGCCTGCGCCTTGCTCGACGTCAGCGCGTTAAAAATGGTGGACTTTCCTACATTCGGCAGTCCCACAATACCGCAGTTCAAAGGCATATCTGTTCCGTTTCCTCGTTCCTTCTATTGGAACATGCGAGGCACGCAACCATGAGGCCCACGCATCGTACCGGGCCAGTCCTGCATCTGCTGTAACGGAGCTTGCTCCGGTAAGCCGCGGTCGCTTTGAATCTCAATCTCTAAGCTCCGTGGACTTCTGAGCACAGCAAGGCATCCGTCACCAGGCGGAGCCACACAACACAGGGCGAGTCATGCAACTCGGTATCGATAGCTTCGTAGAGCGCACCGTCACTCCCAACGACGAAGCAGCCACCAACAGCGCGGACCGCGTCCAGCAGCTTCTGGAGGAAGTGGAGTTGGCCGATAGTGTCGGCCTCGACGCCTTCGCCATCGGCGAGCATCATCGCGAGGAGTACGTTGCCAGCGCCGTCCCTGTTTTGCTCGCAGCCATGGCCGCGCGCACCAGGAACATCCGCCTTTCCAGCGCTGTAACGGTCCTCAGTTCTGACGACCCGATCCGCGTCTTCCAGGCCTTTGCCACCGTGGATCTTATCTCGCGAGGCCGTGCTGAAATCATCGTCGGGCGTGGCAGCTTCACAGAAAGCTATCCGCTTTTCGGCTTTGACCTGAAGCACTACGACACGCTCTTCGCTGAAAAGCTGGACCTGCTGCTTCATCTGCGTGATGAAGTCCGCGTGCACTGGGAGGGCCAATTTCGGGCGCCGCTAAACGGTCAGGGAGTCTGGCCCAGGCCCTTTCAGCAACAGTTGCCCATCCGCCTGGGCGTGGGAGGTACCCCCAACTCCTTCGCGCGCGCCGGGCTGATCGGCCTTCCGCTCACGGTCGCCATCATTGGCGGCGAACCTCACCGCTTCCGTCCGTTAGTCGATCTCTATCGCAACACCTTCCGGCAGGCAGGCCACCCTGGCGAACCCGACGTCGCCGTCCACACGCTCGGCCACATTGCGGATTCAGACGATCAGGCGGCGGAAGAGTTCTGGCCATCCTACAGCCACACATTCACCCGCATCGGCCGGGAACGCGGCTGGGGACCGTTGACTCGCTCAGCATTCGACGCGCAGCGAGGCCCCACCGGAGCCTTCCTGCTCGGTTCGCCGGAGACGGTTGCCGCCAAGCTGCGCCATATCGACCACGTTCTCGGCGGCGTCTCCCGCGTGGACATCAACATGTCCGGCGGCCTCATGCCGCACGGAAGTGTACTGAAGGCCATCGACCTCCTGGGAACGGCCGTCAAGCCGCTCGTCGAGCCGGTGGCCGCATAACCGGTCTACTTCGCAGCAGAAGCGGCCGGCGCAGCTGCTGAGCTCGCTGCCGCCGGCTGAAACAGCTTGGCCGCGTTCAGCGCAGACTTGTACACGCCCCAGCTTAAGGGCAAGCCCACCAGCAGCCAAGCCAGCGCAATCAGCGCCGGTGACGTTGTACTCTTCTCAGTCTCTGCCATAAGAATCTCCTTCTACGGCTTAGTGCGCCGGGCCGTATGTCTCGGGGGCGGGTTCGTCCTTCATCCAGTACTTCTCAGCTACCGGCCTCACCAACAGATTCGCGAAGAATCCAACAACCAGCAGCGCCACCATGGTGTGCAGCACCACGCGATATCCATCCATGCGATTCAGTCCGGCAGCTTTGTAGTGGTCCAGCACGCCGTTCACGATCAGCGGTCCGACGATACCTGCCGTAGACCAGGCCGTCAGCAACCGCCCGTGAATGGCCGATACGTTGTATCCGCCAAACAAATCCTTCAGGTAAGCCGGGATCGTCGCGAAGCCTCCGCCATAGAACGTCAACGCCGCGCAAGCGATGGCGACAAACGCGGCCACAGAGTTGCTGTGGTTCACGCCCGTAAATGGCAGCAGGAAGTAAAGCACCGGCCCAGCCGTGAAGAACACAAAGTACGTAGCCTTGCGTCCTATCCAATCAGACGTCGCTGCCCACAGGAAGCGTCCGCCCATATTGAACAGGCTCAGCAGGCCGACAAACCCCGTCGCCGCCACCACGCTGATGTGACCCTTAAAGAAGTCCTGGATCATCGGCGCAGCCTGCTCCAGAATGCCGATGCCCGCCGTCACGTTGGTGCACAGCACAACCCACAGCAGCCAGAACTGCGGCGTCTTCCAGGCCTGAGCGACGGCCACATTATGAGAGCTCATCATTGCGCTGTGGGTGGTGGAGGGCGTCCATCCCGCAGGCTTCCAGTCAGGCCGCGGCACGCGGATGGTGAACGCGCCGTACAGCATGAACAGGAAGTACAGCCCACCCATCAGCACCCAGGTTGGGGCGATGGGATTCGCATACCCGGCGGCCTTGAAGTGCGCCATCAACGTATTTCCCAGCGGCGCGCCGATCAGTGCTCCGCCGCCGAAACCCATGATGGCCAGTCCGGTGGCCAGTCCCGGCCGGTCCGGAAACCACTTGATCAGCGTAGAGACGGGTGAGATGTACCCCAGCCCTAGTCCCACCCCACCCACTACGCCGTACCCGAGATAGATCAGCGGCAGCGAGTGTTGGCTTGCCCCGAAAGCAGCGATCTCGAAGCCCGCCCCAAAGCAGAGCGCGGCGTACACCATCGCGCGCCGAGGTCCCGCCGTCTCCAGCCACGCACCAAACAGCGCCGCAGAAAGCCCCAGCACTGCAATCGCGATGGAGAAGATGTAGCCCACCTCTTTTAGCGACCAAGCTCCGTTTACGCCGGCGGGCAGCGCGAGCAGAGGATTCTTGAAAACCGAAAACGCGTACACCTGGCCAATCGAAAGATGAATGGCAAGCGCGGCTGGAGGCACTAGCCAGCGGCTGTATCCGGGGTGCGCTACCGAACGTTCGCGATCGAGAAACGAGGAAGCCATGTCGCACGTCACCATATACGTTGCGTCCATCTGCTGACCAATCGAGGGCTGGTTTTCGTGAGTCTTTGGTAATGAACGCATGTGACCCGGCCGCGCCAAATGACTGGGTGCTGCGACACTTCGCGCTGGCGTCCTGGATCCCCCGGCGTACACTCAGACCCATGCGCCGCCGTGCCTTCGCCGCCACTCTCCTGCTCGCCACCTCTGCTCTCGCCCAAGCCCCGGCCGGAGTCCCAGCACTGCCATCGGGCCCCAGTGGTCCTGCTGCTGAAGTCCAGCGAGCCTACGCGGGCTACAAGAAGAACATCCTTGCCGCGGCAGACAAGATGCCCGCTGAAGCATACCTATACAAGCCGGAGCCCGACATCCGCACCTTCGCCCGCGTAGTCAATCACGTTGCCGAAGCGCAGTTCCGCTCCTGTGGCACGGTCAATGGCGCCACCCCCATTGCCAAGCCACCCGCTGACACGGCCGACAAAGCCGTCATCCTCGCCGCGCTCCAGGCATCCTTTGCCGAGTGCGATAAGGCCATGGCCTCTGCCACCGACGCCAACTTGCTCGACATGTTCTCGCTTGGCCCGGCCAAGCGCTCGCGCGTCGGCCTGCTCTGGGGCACCGCCTCGCATGACAACGAGCAGTACGCCACGCTTGCTCTCTACATGCGCCTCAAGGGTATCGCCCCGCCCAGCATCGAGCGCTAAGTTCATCTCGGACTCATCGCTCTAGGCAAGGTGCGAAGATCATGAAAGGTGCGAAGATCGCCGTTGATGAAGTGCTGAAAACTATGTGGTGAGGACCGAGCGTCGAGCCCAGACGCGGTCTCTTCTTCTCAGAAATGGTTTTTCGATCCCATAGTAAGAAGCCAGAGCCAGCAGTGTGGTGACTGCGATTCCCAAGACCCGCCTCCCGGAATGCGGTCCTAGCCCGACCATCTTTTCCGTGACAAACGGTATGACGATGCCTTGGTAGAGGTAGATCGAGTAAGAAATCCTGGCGATGAATTGGATGGCTGCGTGCTCCATTAGGGGCCAACCCAGTGTTCCCCAATAGACCAGCTGCACGAGAAGGATCGCCGTGATCGCGGGGAGCACGGAAAATTGCACCACGGTCAACACTCCTCCGGGCCGGCTGAACACATCGCTCTCGAAGACAGCGAGGAGAACCACGGCAGCGAAAACGAGCCATTTGCTCGACAGAAAGATCCGTATCACGAAGGGGACGTCGCCGTCCGCAACGGCCAGCGATGCCCAACAGCCCACCATGAGTGCATCCACCCGCGTGTCGAATGCGTTATAAGCGTAAGTCCAGGGCACGTGAAAGCCCAGTACCAGGATGGCACGCCACAGCCAAAGGCCAACGACCGTCCAGCCGATCGCCTGAACCGGCTTTTTCAGCTTCAACACCCACAGCAGGAACGGAGGCCAGAGAAGATAGAACTGTTCTTCAATCGCCAGTGACCAACTGATGCCCATGGGAAAGGTCAGCTGGTCTTTGGTTGGCAGTACGGCTCTGCCATAGTCGGCCAGGTAGAAGAACGACTCGGCTTCGTACTTCCAATGGATTTGCTTATGCAAGGCCAAATCCATGAGGAGCGCCACGATCCAGCAGCCATAAAACGCGGGAAAAATACGGTAAGCTCTGCGCGAGTAAAAGTTGGAAAGCGAAAGCTTCCCCGTTCTCGCGATCTCCTTCTGCAGAACTCCTGTGATCAGGAAGCCACTAAGGACGAAGAAAATGATCACGCCGAAGTTGCCATTCACCTGCAGACCCAGATGATAAAAAATCACTATCGCGACGGCGGTGGCCCTCAACAAGTCCAGGCCTGGGATTTTCTTTTGTCGAATCGCTCGGTGAAGAGTGGCAACCGTTTCAGACGCTTGCCTGGTATGGGTCATGGAAGGTCCCGGAAAATGAAGTGGCACAACTCTGAAACCGACCGTCTACGCGCCGGGCGGAGAACGAGAGATCGCGTCACCAGCATTCCCACATTGCACTCGATGCCCGCTATTCAGACTCGGCAGACAACCGGCCTCGTGAGGTGGACATGGTCTGGGAACAATAGTGAAATTTGGCTTGATCCTACCACAGGCCGTTCCAGAGCCACGTGAGCTTACGATGAGCTCGTCGAATCTGGTTGTTAAGGTGGAAGAAGGTATTTGCTTTGTTCCACTACGACGCCATCATCCTCGGCGCAGGCGCCGCGGGCCTCATGTGCGCCTTTGAGGCCGGCCTCCGCGGCCTGCGCGTCCTCGTCCTTGATAACGGCCCCAAGCCCGGCCGCAAGATCCTCATCTCCGGCGGCGGACGCTGTAACTTCACCAACCTCGGCACGCGCGCGGAAAACTTCCTCTCCGCCAACCCGCACTTCGCCAAATCCGCACTCGCCCGCTTCACGCCGCAGGACTTCCTCGCGCTGGTCCAGAAGCACGGCATTCGCTATCACGAGAAGACCCTTGGCCAGCTCTTCTGCGACGACTCCGCCCAGCGCATCGTGTCGCTCCTTCTCAGCGAGTGCCAAGACGCCAAGGTCGAACTGCGCATGGACGTGGAGGTCCGCGAGGTCCGGCACATCGCTTCCGGTAAGGACCCCCGCTTCGCCCTGAGCACTCGGCACGGCGAACTCACCTGCAACACGCTCGTCATCGCCACCGGCGGCCTCTCCATCCCCAAGCTCGGAGCCACCGGCTTCGGCTACGATCTCGCTCGCCAGTTCGGCCACACGGTCATCGAACCCCGCGCGGCGCTGGTTCCGCTCGTCTTCAATCCGCGGGACCGCGACCGCTGGTGCGACCTCACCGGCCTCTCGACAGACTCCATCGCCAGCATCCCATCGCCCGCCCAAAAGAATCGCCGCACCCAGCCCACGCCCAGCTTCCGTGAAAAGCTCCTCATCACGCACCGAGGCCTCAGCGGCCCCGCCGTCCTGCAGATCTCCAGCTACTGGCAGCCCGGCCGCGAACTACACTTCGATCTCGTCCCAGCCATCGCCGCGCCTTTCGCCTCGCTGCGAGCCCCGCTTGCCCGACGCGACCGCGCCGCCGTGCTCGACAGTCTCAAGGCCATACTCCCTGGCCGCCTCGCCGAACGCTGGCTGAACGAACAAGAACAAACCGGCCTCGATCTTTCCGATACCGGCCTCACCCGCATGGAACAAGCGCTGCACAGTTTCGCCATAACGCCCGCTGGCACCGAAGGCTTCGCCAAGGCCGAGGTCACGGCTGGAGGCATCGACACGCGCGAGCTGGATAGCAACACCATGATGAGCCGTCGCGTGCCCGGCCTCCACTTCATCGGAGAAGTCGTTGACGTTACCGGCTGGCTCGGCGGCTATAACTTCCAGTGGGCATGGGCCAGCGCTGCCGCTGCCGGGCGCTCACTCTAGTTCATCCATCGGCGATCGTTGGGATCACGTGGGTTCTTCGGATCCTCCTCGATAAACTTCCCATTCGCGTCGAAGTGGACATCACGCCCTTGATCCCGCATGTACACCTCGAACTTCTTCGCCGCCCGCCGCCGTTTGTTGCGGTAGAACGCATTGCGCAGCCCGTACCAGCTCTCCGAAGCCGAAAATCCCAACCCGCGCCTCGGCACAAACCGCATGTAGAGCCACGCCGCAAGTGCCGTGGTGATTGCAGTCAGCGCGCCAAAGCGGTCGCCGCCGATCATAGCGGAACCCAGGTAGATCAGCAGGTAGATCGCCGCCAGGTACTTCGCCTTCACGCGAATCACGAAGCTGAACATCACTTCCTGCTCGGCGTTGTAGTGCGCAAACGCCAGCAGCATCGCCATCACAAACGGCCACAGCCCCGCAGTCGTCATCGCCTCGCTGATGCCGAAGGCCCTTCCATGCGAAATCAACGCAAACCCTAAGGCGATCAAGGCTCCGCCGATCACTGAGGCGAAGAAGAACTCGCGCAACCAGCCGGACCCAAGCTGGTCTTCCAGGGCGGACCCGAAGAACCACACCGAAAGCAGCGCAAACGCTTCGCTCACCAGTCCCATCGGAAAGATCGCGTTCGTCAGCGTCTGCCAGATCCAGCCATGGAACACCAGCGCAGGTGTCAGCGCGAAGTGCAGCACCAGCCACGGCCCTGCGCCGGGCACAAACGATGCCAGCATCCAGAACACGAAGAAGCAGACCACCGAGGTAAGGATGATCTGCCGCGTTACGCCGCGGAACGCGGGCAGCGACAACATCACAGGACCGTTGGATCGAAATGCCATAACTCCTCTTCTACCGTGCCGCTTCTACTGCGCCGCAGGTGCGGCGGCCGGACGCCCGGTAATCGGCACCGGAGGCACCGGCAGCGAGGCATGTCCCTTTCCATCCACCGAGCGAACACCAAACAGCACGTTGTCCTTGCTCACCTTCAGCGTGAGTGACGTAGCACTCCCTGCACTTTGTGCATGCGTCCACAGCAGCTCGTTGCTATCTCGCCAAACCACTTCGTAGGTTGTCCCCGGCGGCGCAAACGCACTTGGTTGCCACTGCAACTCCGTGTTGTTGTCCAGGTTGCGAGTCAGCACATGCACCTCCTGCGGCTCGCTGGGAGCGCTTGCCAGCGTCGCCAGTGTTGCCGAATTCAGCCGGGCCACGTTGGCCACATAGCTCGTGTCCACATACTTCAGCAGATCGCCGTACTCCGTGCCGTTCTCTGTGCGCACCTTCTGGTGCTGGTGGTCGAAGTTCTCCCGCCACTCCGTGAACCGCACTGCGGCAAAACCTTCGCCGTTAAAGCTTGTGTGGTCACCGCCGCGCAGGTAGCGGTCGCGTCGCAGCACCAGCACCGGGTGAAACGCGGGCCCCAGGTGTGCCATGTTGTTGTGCGGCCGTCCTGGAACGATCGGAGCCGTGATCACCGTCGGTTTGAAGTAGACCGGCGCCAGTTCCGCGATCGTCCGTGCCAGCTCGCGTGAAGGCGAATCGTTCTCCGCGCCCAGTTGCAGCATCGCGCGCATCTGCTCGGGAGTCGAGCTGGAAGGCACGCTCTCCGAAAACACCCGCACGGCGCTCTTGTCCTGCAGGCCCGCATCGGGGCCGGGCGTCGTATCCCCGCCCACGATGTCATTATTCAGCACCGCCTCCAGCGGCCAGCCCTGCGCTTTCGCAAGCTGCGCGAGATGCTTGGACCCATTCAGCCCCTGCTCTTCGCCGGCCACGGCTACAAATACGATCGTCCCCGGCAGTTTCAGCTTGCTCAGGGCCCGCGCCGACTCAAGACTCACGGCCGTCCCGCTCGCATCATCGTTCGCGCCCGGCGCTGGGGAGTGCGAATCCATCACATCGCCCACCCGCGAGTCGTAGTGTCCGGTCACCAGAACCCACGGAGCTTTTTCCTTTTCGGCGGTCCCATGCAGGATGGCGTACACGTTCGTCAGTTGCGTCGGCTTCGTGATCCTGGAAGCCCGCCCCTGGCTTCCCGGCTCGGTGAATACGTCGCGCTTCACCTCCAGGCAGTTCCCGCAGGCTGCCGAGATTGCCTGGAACTCCGAGGCAATCCAGTCCGCCGCCGCGTTGATCCCCTGGCCCGGAGGCAGGTCCGTATCCATGCTGGAAAGCGTGCTGCGCGTCCCAAAACTCACCAGCTTGGCAATATCGGCCTGCACCAGGCCGGGCGAAATGCCGGCTATCGCTGCCGCAATAGCGGGATCAGCCGCCGCGGGGGCCGGTGCCGGCCCACCCATCTGCAGTCCCGGCCCGGCTTCCGGAGGCACGCCCGCGCCGATAACCGGCCCGCGCTTCTGCGCCCCTGCGCCCGCTCCCATCACTCCCAGAGCCAGTCCAGCCACCACTTTGAGCCTTCGCGATCTCGGCATCTCTGAAATCTCCTTCGCTCCAAGTAACCGTGGCAGCCTTCGTCGCGTCCCACGAGTTGACGCGTGGCAGGTCCCGCTTTTAGAACAGGGACACGAGCTTCCGGAGCGTCCTTGGCATCATCGTACAGGGGTCGCGCAGTCAGTGGATGGAGCCCGTCTGCGGACGGGCACATCAGGCTTCACGAACAAAATGACCGGTACGAATAATTCGATAGAAGGCCTACTTGGCAGGAACGTAAGGAGATCAGGATCATGGCAGTAGTTTGCCCCGAATGCGACAACCCGCTGAACATTGATGTCGACGAAGTCGAAGAGGGTGAAACGGTCGAGTGCGACGAGTGTGGCACTGAACTCGAAGTCGTCTCCGTCGATCCCCTTGAGCTCGCCGCCGTAGACGCCGAAGGCTACGACGACGAGGAAGACACACCCCACGCTCCCGGCGATGACGAAGATGAGGACGAGTAGCATGACTGGCCTGCGCCGAATACGGCTGCCAATGTTCCTCTCGCGAGTCCCGGCACTGCTCTCTGCCTTCTGTCTATTCGGCGCCACGCTTGGCCTGGTGTCCGTCACCTCGCCGCAAGCCTGGGCCGCCCCCCCTCAACTCAAAACACCGGTGGAGCGCACTGTGCTTGGTACGGTCGTCAACAGCACCGGGGCTCCCTACGATGGCGCCGTCGTCTATCTGCAGGACACCAAGAGCATGGTCATTCGCAGCTATGTCGCCAACAACGGCGGCCAGTTCCACTTCAATCAGCTCTCCCCGGACACCGACTACCAGGTCTGGGCGGAAATGAACAAAAATCGCACCAAGAAGAAAACGATCAGCATGTTCTCCAGCCACTTGAAGTTCACCTACAAGTTCAAGATCAAGAGCTGATCTGGCATGTGATCTGGCATGTTTTGATAGGACGGTGTTCAGCGCCGCTGGGCTGTCATTCGGGAGCATCCAGCCGCGAATTGCCGCGCATCCCAGCAGGGATGATGGATAAGCATCGCGGGCTCGAACAAGGGAACGGCGGCTCCCCGCAAACCAACTCTTCTGTCGGTCGTCGCGATTTCCTCCGCAACGCCGGTGCCATGGCCGTAGCCGCAACCCTCACAGTTCCCGCCAGCCCTCAGGGATCGTTGGCTCAGGGATCGAGCTCTCAGGGGTCGTTGATGCTCCCGGCCAAGCCCGGTGAAGAGAACTACGTCCAGCTCCCGCAGATCCACAACACCGCAACCGAAGCTCCCGAGAAAGCGCCCGGTCCATTCGCCGGGCCTGACAATCGCGTCGGCTTCGCGGTTGTCGGCCTCGGCCGCCTCACCATCGACCAGATCCTGCCCGCCTTCGCCCACTCAAAGTACTGCAAGCCCGTCGCTCTGGTTTCCGGCTCCGACGACGGCAAGCAGCCCAACGGCAGCAATCTCGCCAAGGCCTACAGGCTCGCCGCGCAATACGGCATCAAGCGCTCGTCCTGCTACACCTACGCCAACTACGAGCAGCTCGCGCAAAACCCTGAGGTCAAGGTCATCTACATCGTCCTGCCCAACTCCATGCACCTGGAGTTCGTCACGCGGGGAGCCGCCTTCGCTGGCAAAACCGGCAAGCATATCCTCTGCGAGAAGCCCATGGCCACCAGTTCGGGTGACTGCGAAAAGATGATCGCCGCCTGCCGTGCCGCGGGCGTCAAGCTGATGATCGCGTACCGCCAGCAGTACGAGCCCATGAATCGCGCCATTGAAAAGATGGTGCGCGAGGGCAAGCTCGGCACGCCGCGCTCCTTCCTCGCCACCAACACGCAGAACCAGGGCGACCCGTCTCAGTGGCGGCAGAAGCGCTCGCTCGCCGGAGGTGGCTGCCTGCCGGATGTCGGCATCTACTGCCTCAACGCCGCCCGCTTCCTCACCGGCGAAGAGCCCAGCGAAGTCATCGGTCAGGTCTTCCAGCCCACCGGCGATCTCCGCTTTACTGAGGTGGAAGCCACCTGCAACTTCCTGCTCAGATTCCCCAGCGGCCTGCAGGCAAGCTGCGTTTCTGGGTACGCGGGCCACCGCTCGCAAACGCTTCGCTTGGAAGGCTCCGACGCCTGGGCCGAGCTCAGCCCTGCCTTCGGCTACACCGGCCTCAAGCTCCGCACCGCAAAGCTCATGGACGGCAAAGACGTCACCATGGAACCCGGCATAGAGGCCAAAGACCAGTTCGCCGCTGAGATGGACCACATGGCACTCTGCGTCCTCGACAACCTCCAGCCCCACACCGGAGGCGAAGAGGGCCTGCAGGACCAGCGCTTGATTGAAGCTATCTACGAGTCCGCCCGCACTGGCCGAGCCGTCAAAGTCCCACCGCCACCGAAACCCACGCGCGGCGCGCCACTCCCGGAAGACAGCTAAGCCCCAGCAGACTGCACCGCCACAGAAACCGTGGCGGACCTTCGCGCACCACCGCTCCCGCTGCATTCAGGCTCTTTGCCAGGCGTACTACGAGTTCATCCGGCAGCAGGAGGTGCTCGGAGTTACCCTGCTACGTATGTTGGCACTCCCGCCCGCCGCCTACACAGCTTCCGCCTGGACCAGCTTCTTCTCTGCCCAGGTAAGTGCCTCTGCCACGCTCACCGGCCTGCTGTTTGTGGCCGTCTCCATCAACCTCACTCGCATACTGGAGTTCCAGCAGCTCGCCGCACTTACCGCCAAGGCGCTCGCCATGCTGATGGCCGTGCTGCTCACCTCCACCTTCTGCCTCGTTCCCGGTCAGACGCGGCAGACCCTCGGCCTGGAACTAGCCGTTTTCGGTGTCTTCAGTTGGATCGTGATAACGTTCCTTCTCCGCGCCGCCGTTCGTGACAACAGCTACATCACGCCCGGCGAGCGCTTCTTCAAAACCGTCATCTCGCACGCCGCCACGCTCCCCACGATCGTCTGCGGAGTGTCCCTGCTTGTCGGGCGCGGCGGAGGCCTCTACTGGCTCCTGGGCACGGTCTTCCTGGCCCTGCTTGGGGCCATCTTCGACGGCTGGGTGCTCCTAATCGAAATCAAGAGATGAGCGCTTGCACTACCTTCAGTGCACGTTTGACGAGAGCGAACAAGAGGCGAAGAATAGGAGCACCGGAATGCCATGCCGCCCGAGCCACAACCCGACCTCTTCGGCTTCCTGCACATCGACCTGAACAGCTTTTTCGCCTCCGTCGAGCAGCAGCTGCATCCGGAGTACCGCGGCAAGCCCACCGCCGTCGTCGGCACCATGGCCGACACCGGCACCATCATCGCCGCCAGCTACGAGTGCAAGGCCAAAGGCGTCAAGACCCTCACCAAGGTCGCGGAAGCCAAACGCCTCATCCCGGACATCATCTTCGTCAACGGCTCGCACACCCAGTACGCCGAGTTCTCGCACAAGATCGCAGAAGCCGTCGAGCGCGTCTGCCCCGTAGCCCACACACCATCTATCGACGAAATGGTTTGCCAATTGATTGGCCGCGAGCAGCAGCCACCCCGCGCCCGCGCCATCGCGCTCGACATCAAGCAGGCCATCAGGGACGACGTCGGAGAAACCCTGCGTTGCTCGATAGGCATGGCGCCGAACAGATACCTGGCCAAGATCGCCAGCGACATGCAGAAGCCAGACGGCCTCATCGGCCTGCTGCCCAGCCAGTTGCCGCGCGCCATCGCCCACCTTGAGCTTCGCGATCTGCCCGGCGTCGGCGCACGCACCGAAGAGCGCCTCAACAAGAAGGGCATCCGCACCATGCCCGAGCTCCTTGCCCTGGATCGTCCCGGCATGCACAAGCTCTGGGACTCCGTTTGGGGCGACCGCCTCTGGCACTGGCTGCGCGGCCACGCCACCGGCGACGACGGTGCGCCGGTCCCCAGCGAACTGCAAAAATCCCTCGGCCACTCCCACGTCCTCGGCCCCGAGCACCGCACCCAGACCGGCGCCTGGGCTGTCGCCCACAAGCTGCTCCACAAGGCCGCCATGCGCCTGCGCATGGAAGGTTTCCACGCCGAAACCCTTGCCGTCACCATCAAGTTCTCGCTCACCCGGCAGGAAGCCGAAGCCGCCCGCGAACGCGAAAAGAAGGTCAAGAAGCACACCAGCGGCATCACCCAGACCGCCTGGGGAATGGAAGCGCGCTTCCGCCCTGCCAACGACACTCTTTCGCTGCTTGAAGCCCTTCAGGGCATCTGGCGTCAGCGCCCCGATGGCCCCGAACACCAGAAGCCCTTCTTCGTCGGCGTCACTCTGCGCAATCTCACGCCCGACGACCAGGTCCCGCAGCGCCTCTTCGACGAGCCCGGCCACCGCGCTGAGCTCTCCGCCACCATGGATAAGCTCAACCTCAAGTTCGGCCACACCACCGTCCACTTCGCCGGCATGCTGCCCGCCCGCGACTCAGCCCCAACTCGCATCGCGTTTACTCAAATTCCCGTGCAATACGGCGTGGAATACATGTAATCCTTCACAGCGCCCGCACACACCGGTGCTAGACTCAAACTCCGCTGGAGAAGTCCCGACCGCCCGTCGCCTTCAGCCTGCTAATCGTCCTCTACCGTTTGCAACGAAAACTTTCGTCCGTTCACCATCCTGTCGCACGGTGAGCGTAAGAAACGGGTCGTCCTTTCAGGGCCATGTCTCCCGTCAATTGTCCTGTCTTCGCCTGTCATCGTCTCTGCCCGCAGTGAATCCTAAGCAGTGAAACCCAAGCAGTGAAACAAGGAGAACTCCATGTCATCGTCCCGCTTCGCCTCGCAAACGTGCCATCCTCTTCCCGGCAGCGAAAAGCCTGCCTTCACTGAAGAGGCCCTGCCTCCCGCGCTGCTCGCGCACTCCGTCGCCGCCACGGGCGACTACACCCCCGGCGAACCCATCACCGTCTCCGTCATTGTCAAGCGCAAGGAGGCCATCGACCCGGAATCGTTCCTCGATCCGGCCAAGCGCGTCAGCCGCGAAGAGTTCGAGTCCAAACACGGCGCCGACCCTGCTTCCATCAAGCTGGTTGAAGAGTTCGCCGCCGAGTACGGCCTGACCGTCGATACGAAGAACCCCGTCATCGGCACCGGCTATCGCACCGTCCATCTCACCGGCACGCAGGATGCCATGGAAATGGCCTTCAGCGTGACCCTCAAGCACATCGAAACCGCTCAGGGCACCCTGCGTGTTCGCGAAGGCTCCATCTGCCTTCCGGAAGAACTTGTCGGCCATATCGACGCCGTGCTCGGCCTCGACAACCGCCCCGTCGCCAAGCCCCACAGCCGCGGAGCCGTGCCCCACGCCGCCAACGTCTCTTACACACCCGTGCAGATCGGCCAGCTCTACGGCTTCCCTGCCAACGCATCCGCCGCCGGCCAGACCATCGGCATCATCGAGCTCGGCGGGGGCTATCGTCCGGCTGACATCACTGCTTACTTCCAGGGTCTCGGCCTCGCCGTCCCCACCGTCAGCGCCGTGCTGGTCGACAAAGGCAAGAACGCCCCCGGCAAGGCCAGCAGCGCCGATGGCGAAGTCATGCTCGACATCGAAGTCGCCGGTGCCATTGCCGTCGGCGCGAAGATCGTCGTTTACTTCGCGCCCAACACCGATCAGGGTTTCATCGACGCCATTTCTACCGCCGTGCACGACACCACCAACAAGCCTAGCGTGATCTCCATCAGCTGGGGCGGCCCGGAGTCCACCTGGAGCTCGCAGTCTTTGACATCCCTTGACGCCGCCTGCCAGTCCGCCGCCGCGCTCGGCGTCACCATCACGGTGGCAGCCGGCGATAACGGCTCGACCGACGGCGTCACCGGCACGGCCAACCACGTCGACTTTCCCGGCCTCCAGCCCGCATGTCCTCGGCTGCGGAGGCACCAAGCTCACCGGCTCCGGCACCAAGATCACCAGCGAAGTCGTCTGGAACGAAGACGCGGCCAACGAAGGCGCAACCGGGGGTGGCGTCTCCACCGTCTTCGCTCTGCCCACCTGGCAGGCGAAAGCGAACGTTCCGAAGCCTACTGTCAGCACCGGTGGCCGTGGCGTTCCTGACGTGGCCGGCGATGCCGATCCCTCCACCGGCTACACCGTCCGCGTAGATGGAGCCAGCTATGTCTACGGCGGCACCAGCGCTGTGGCTCCCCTCTGGGCTGGCCTCATCGCGCTCGCCAACGCCGCCAACAAGAAAGATGCCGGCTTCATCAACCCCACCCTCTACACCGCACCGGCTTCGTTCCACGACATCACGTCAGGCAACAATGGCGCCTTCTCCGCCACCACCGGTTGGGACGCTTGCACCGGCATGGGCAGCCCCATCGGCACGGCCATCATCAAGACCCTGGCCACCATCGCCAGTAGCACGAAATAATGCCAGCAGCGCCAAGTAAGCCGGTGGGTGGGGCAGACGTGTAGAGTCGCAAGCGTGTCCTCACACCGGTTTTCTCCCATTCGTATCCAGGCCTGTCTCTCTATCCTCTGTTTCGCATCGACGCTCCTGGGCTCAGCTTCCGCCCAGGGCGTCATGCGAGGCATCACCTACACTCCCGCAACAGCTCAAGCCGAAAAGGGAGACCTCTACCTGCCGTCGGGTTCAGGTCCGTTCCCCGTCATCCTTTACATGCATGGGGGAAGCTGGCGCAGCGGCGGCCGTGGCGAGTTCCACCAGTTAGCCGCTGATCTCGCCAAACGCGGCTACGCCAGCTTTTCGATCGAGTACGACCTCCGCCCGCACTCTTTCCCCGGCTCCTGGAACGAAGCCCGCGAAGCCATCGTGTTCCTGCGCTCGCATGCGGCCGAGTACCATCTCGATCCAAACCGCGTCGTTGCGGCCGGCAGCTCCGCGGGAGGCGAACTCGCCGCCCTCCTTGCGCTTGCACCCACCGGTCCCGCGGGCCTGCCCGACCCCAAGCCACTTCCAGTGGCCGCGGCCATCATCCTCAACGGCGTCTTCGATCTGCACGCAGACGTCCACGTCATCAACCGCTATCTTGGCGGGGACTGCCAAAGCATTCCCGCCATCTGCACCGACGCCTCACCCGGCGATCACATCCACGCCGGCGCCCCGCCGTTCTTCATCGGTCACGGCACCGCGGACAAAGTAGTGCCCTATGCAGAGGCACAGAGCTTCATCGCTCGCCTGCGAACCGCACGCAACACCGCAACGCCCTTTACCGCCGAAGGAGGTCCCCACATGTATTGGGAGAAAAAGCCGTTCTACGCAGCCAATCTCGCCGCCATCGAAAGCTTCCTTGCACAGGCTTTCTCTACCAGGTAAGGCAGCTCGGCTTGAAAGGTTGGGGCTTCAGCCTCGCGGCGATGAAAGCTTGTCATCTCGACCGGAGGCCGCAGGCCGCAGTGGAGAGACCCCGTATCGTAGTGGAGAGACCCCGTATTCAGATCTGCGGAGATCTGCACCAGAGGCAGGAACGCAAAGGAATCAGCCCTCAATCGCCGGCTCATAGCGCTTCCCACTCGTATCCACCACAATCGTCTCCGCGATCCGGTCATGCACTGTCTGCCGATTACGGTTCAGGAAGTACTGAACGAATCCGAAACCGCCTTCCAGCAGCGAAGCGCCATATCCCAGAGCCCGCTCGATCGCTTGCCACCAGCCGATCTGGTGATGCGTCAGCGACATCACACGAATCTTCATTAGCCACTTGCCGATCGTCTGCCCGCGCCCGACTTTGATGGCGACCGCGAAGTACACGAACGACTCGACCAGCTTCTCTACATCGTGCATCGCTTCCATCAGCAGGCTGGCCATGGTCACCGGACCATGCTCCCCGCCGCTGTGATGGAGAAAGCCGAACGGCAAGCGCAGCATCAGCACAATGACGCTGTCGATCACAATCGCGAACGCGCGCTTGCGAAAGCTCGCCAGCGGCAGCCCATTCAACTCATCCACGCGAGGGATTTCATGCGCATGAAACCAGCGCTTGGCCTTCGCCTTGCTCAATGCTTCAGAAGCTTCTGACATCGGTGCTTCTACTCTAGCCGACGCCGGCATTCCCGCAGTCGCATGACAATCGTCACCTTCACCCGCTGACGCTCGCCACTCGAATGGCGCCGCGCCCGCTCGCATACTCACTCTTGTAGCCAATAGGAGCCGCCATGACCTCCACCCTCGAAGCCCCCGCATCCACCATCGCCGCCGAGCTCACCAACGTCACCCGCCGCTACCGCAACGGCGTCGTCGCGCTCGATAACCTCTCGCTTACCCTGCATCGCGGCGAAGTCGTCGCGCTCCTCGGTCCCAACGGCGCGGGCAAATCCACCGCGGTCAAGCTGCTCATGGGCCTCAGTGCTCCCACCTCCGGCACGGTGCGTATCTTCGGCGCGGACCCCCGCCAGAGCGCCACGCGCCTCCGCACTGGAGTCATGTTGCAGGTCGGCACCGCGCCGCAGATGCTGCGCGTGCGCGAGCACATCGCCATGTTCCGCGGCTACTACGAAGACCCCATGCCCACCGCGGATCTCATCAAGGCCGCCGCGCTCGAGGGCCTCGAAGACCGCTTCTTCGGTCAGCTCTCCGGCGGCCAGAAGCAGCGCGTGCTCTTCGCCCTCGCCCTTGCCGGCAACCCCGACCTCGTCTTTCTTGACGAACCCACTGTCGGCCTCGACATCGAAGCCCGCCGCGCCATGTGGACGCAAATACGCGCCCTCGCCGCGCAGGGCAAAACGGTCCTGCTCACCACGCACTACCTCGAAGAAGCCGATGCCCTCGCCAGCCGCATCATCGTCATCAACAAGGGCCGCGTCACCTGCCAGGGCACGCCGGATGAGATCAAGTCCATGGGAGCGAACCTCGCTGCGGGCGGCACACAAACAACCCCTGCAAACGCGCCTTCACAGACAGCCCTCAAGCTCATCCGTTGCCACACCACGCTCACTTCGGAACACCTTCTCGCCATGCCCGGTGTGCAGCGGGTGGAGGGCCTTGGCGCAAAAGTCACCATCACGTCCACGCATCCTGAAGCCACGCTCCGCGAAATGCTCGCCCTCGACCCCAACCTGAGCGCCCTTGAAGTAGTAGCCCCAGCCCTCGAAGACGCCTTCCTCGCCCTGACGCAATCTCCGCGCTAGCTCTCTGCGAATCACTTACCACGAACCACTAACCACTCGCTTCTCGGAGCCCACCATGTCCGCTCTCGCCATTGCTCTTCCCAAGGCCGCCCACGCCCCATCGCCCATCCGCCTCTTCCTCTCGGAAACCCGTTATGAGTTCCTGCGCCTCTTCCGCACGCGCACGTTCTCGCTCTCGGTGATCGGCTTCCCGGTCATGTTTTATACGCTCTTCGGCCTGGTCATGAATCGTGAAGGCCACATCGGCGGCCTGTCGGCTGCGCGATACTTGCTGGCGGGTTACGCCGTCTTCGGCGCGGTCGGAGCGTCCCTGTTCGGCGTCGGCGTCTCCCTCGCCGGAGACTTCTCCGCCGGCTGGCTCGAGCTCAAGCGCGCCAGCCCCATGCCTCCCATCGTCTATCTCGCGGCGAAGTGCACCACGGCTGTCGGCTTCGGTGTGGTGATCGTCAGTATCCTCAGTCTCATGGGTATGGGCTTCGGCCATGTCTCGCTTTCAGCCGTGGACTTCGCCCGCATCCTCGGGCTCACCATCCTCTGCGCTATCCCATTTGCCTGCATGGGCCTCGTCATGGCGTTGCTGGTTCCCTTCAACTCCGCTCCCGGCGTCACCAACCTGGTCTACCTGCCGATGAGCTTTCTGGGCGGCCTATGGATTCCTCTCCAGGCCCTGCCCACGTTCGTCCAGAAGGTAGCCCCGGCTTTGCCTACCTATCAGGCTGCGCAGTTGATGCTTCATGTCCTTGGCTTCCCGGCCCTTGGATCGGGGCTCGGCCACCTCTCGTATCTCATTGGCTTCACGTTGGTCATGCTTGGCATCGCCGCCATACTCTTCGGCCGCCGCGAAGCCAACGCATAAGCGCACCCAAAGCCTAAGCGCACCCGCTACACTCTGAACCAGCAGGAGTTCTTCCCCATGGCCCGATTCGGCGGCTCGCAAAAGATCGACAGGGCCGACCTCATCTGGTTGGCCTACTTGATCTTCTTCTTCCTGGAGCCCATCGCTCGCCGTTCCGGAACCTACTGGCTTGAATCCATCGGAATCCTGCTCGTCTTTCTCGGGCTCTACTTCGCCTTCCTTCGCGCCGCCGCCTCCCGCACACGTCAGTTCATCATCCTTGGTATTGCCCTGCTGGGGCTCGCGACCGTGCCCTTCAACGACGCCGGCGGCGCATGCTTTCTCATTTATGCCAGTTCGCTGCTGCCCTACGCGATCGCCTCGCTCCCAGGGGCGCTCACCTTCATTGCCCTGGATCTCGGCATCATGGTGCTGGCCGAGTTTGCAGTCCACTTCAGCCACAGCGCCATCTTTAGCACCGCCTTCTTCGGCATGGTCTCCGCGGGCGCCAACATCGTCTTCGCCCAGAAGGAGCGCGACAACTGCAAGCTGCGCATGAAGCAGGAAGAGGTCGAAGCCCTCGCCGCCGTCGCCGAGCGTGAGCGCATCGCCCGCGACCTCCACGATGTCCTCGGCCACACGCTTTCCCTCATCGTGCTCAAAGCCGAGCTCGCCGGGCGCCTGCTGGACTCCGGTAAGCCGGCCGCCGCCACCCGCGCCCGCGCAGAACTCGCCGACGTCGAATCCACCGCCCGCACCGCCCTCGCCGAAGTCCGCGAAGCCATCGGCGGCTACCGCGCCCGCGGCCTCAGCGCGGAGATCGAAGCCGCCCGCCGCACGCTGGATGCTGCCGGCGTCACCCTCACCACCGACGCCTCGCCCGCGCAGAGTCTCTCTGCCGCCGAAGAAACCGTGCTGGCATTAGCCCTTCGCGAGGCCGTCACCAACATCGTCCGCCACGCCCGCGCCACCGAGTGCCGCGTCCGCTTCGTCTCGGAGGTTGGCCGTCACCGCCTCGCCGTCGAAGACAACGGAGAGAACCCCGTCGAGCGAGAAGGCAACGGCCTGCGCGGCATGCGCGAGCGTGTCGAATCCCTCGGCGGCACGCTGCACCTTGCCCGCGAGCACGGCACCCGCCTCCTCATCGAGATCCCCACACGAATGCCGGAGCCGCTAGCCTCGTGAGCGCCGCTACGAAAGCCTCCGGCCCGCGCAAGATCCGCGTCCTCCTTGCCGAAGACCTCACCATGCTGCGCGGAGCTCTCGCCGCACTGCTGGAACTCGAACCCGACCTCGAGGTCGTTGCCCAGGCCGGCAACGGCAAAGAGGCCGAGCGCCTCACCCGCCAGCTCGCCCCGGACGTCGTCGTCACTGACATTGAGATGCCTGAGATGACCGGGCTCGAGCTCGCCGCCGCCATCAAGCAGACCGTCTTCCCCGGCGGCCATCCGCCGCGCATCGTCATCCTCACCACGTTCGCCCGGCCCGGCTATCTGCGCCGCGCTCTCGACTCCGGGGCCCGCGGCTACCTGCTCAAAGACCGCCCAGCCTCGGAGCTGGCCGAAGCCATCCGCCGAGTCCACCAGGGTCTCCGCGCCGTCGACCCCGCTCTCGCCGCCGAAGCCTGGAGCGCCGACGACGACCCACTCTCCGACCGCGAGCGCCAGGTCCTCCAGCGAGCCGCCGAAGGCCTGTCCTCAGCCGACATAGCCGCCGGCCTCAAGCTCTCGGAAGGCACCGTCCGCAACTACCTCTCCGAAGCCATCGCTAAGCTCGGCGCAGCCAACCGCATCGACGCCGCTCGCATAGCCCGCCAACGCGGCTGGTTGTAGTTCATGCTTGTGACTTAGGCTCAGGTACCCTGAACTCCGTGGCCACGATGCAGAAGCGGAGCGGATACCTGCACAGTTTGGATGGCTGGCGGGCGATCGCAATCCTTGCGGTGCTCTGGATCCATGAACTGCCGCTGACGTTCCGCGGGCGCACGCTGGAACCGTACCAGCGCCTCGGCTCCCTTGGCGTGGTGCTGTTCTTTGCGATCAGCGGAATTCTGATCTCCGGGCGCATCCTCGAGGAGGAAGCGCTGACCGGGCGCTTCCATCTGAAGAAGTTCTATCTGCGGCGTGTTCTGCGCATCCAGCCTGCGATGTGGGCGTACCTTGTCGTGATCGCGCTGCTTGTGTTCGCTGGCGTTCTGCACGAGGCATGGAGCCACTGGTTTGCTGCGGTGTTTCTGTACGAAAACTTTCTCTACCGCGAGTCCGGCCCCAACGAAATGGTTGGCTTCTTCACCGGCCACTTCTGGACGCTCGCCGTGGAGGAACACTTTTACCTGCTGATCTCGCTGGCGCTGTTTTTCGTACGCCGACGGCGAGTATTGGTGTTCGGCGTCGCGCTGCTGTTGCTTAAAGTGGGGCAGGAACTCGGCCAGCACCTGACATCCGATCCATTGCTGCGCCGCACCTACTGGCAGATGCACATGCTGTTATGGCCGTCGTTCGCTGCCATGGCACTGCGGTTGCCGCAGGTGCGCGCTTTGGCGCAACGCTGGCTACAGCCCTGGGCGGTCTTTGCGGCTTCCGTGGTGTTGTGCTGGGTTGCCGACCGGCGCTCGCCTGCGCTGGCGGTCAACCTGGTGGGCTGGCTGTTTGTGTTCTGGGTGATTGCGACCATGCTGCACGCGCGCAGCTGGACGACGCGCGTTCTGGAATGGGCGCCTCTGCGCTTTGTGGGCCGCATTTCCTACAGCATCTACCTTTGGCACGTGCTGTTCTATAGCCGCATTGCTCAGCCACCGGTGAGCTCGCGCGTCTTGCTGGCGCTGTCGGAGCGGCCCTGGAAGTACGTGTGCACGCTGCTTGTGGCAATCGCGAGCTACTACTGGATTGAAAAGCCGATGGTGCGGCTCGGGCATCGGCTGGCGCCGCCGGCCACGGCGGGTCACCGCGACTACCTTCCCGAGCCGACCTCACCCATTGACGACTCCGTGCCGGAGAGCCTCGCCGAGCCCGGCGCGGCGGAGTAGCCGACGAACTTCGGCTAGTTCTCCGCGCTTTCCGCCACCGGCTGCCAAAGCTCCACGCGATTCCCGTCGCAATCCTTGATCCACGCGAACTTCCCAAAGTCCGAATCATCCCGCTTGGGATCGATCCAAACGCCCGCCGCCTCAAGCTTCGCCAGCAGGCCATCCATATCGTCCACACGGTAATCAATCATCACCGCCTGGTTCCCCTCGCCGAAGTACTTCGTATCGGCCGGAAACGTCGACCACGCCGTCGTCCCGGTACCCTCAGGCACTTCATCGCTCCACTCGAACGCTGCCCCGCCCCAGTCGTTCAGCTTCACACCCAGGTGCTCGGCATACCAGGCCGCCAGCTTCTTGGGGTCTGCCGAACGAAGAAACACACCACCCACACCGGTCACTCGCGCCATCTGCTCTCCTTGTAAATTCGACGAAACGGTTCCTAAAGGTTCCTAAATTGGTTCCACGACCACGGCGGTGCCATACGCCAGCACCTCGGTCACGCCCTGCATCAGCTCATTCGCATCGTACCGCATTGAGATCACAGCGTTAGCGCCATGCTCCGCCGCATGCATCATCATGCGCTCAAAGGCATCCTGCCGAGTCTTCTCGCAAAGGTCGCTGAACAAGGTGATGTCGCCGCCCACCAGCGTCTGAAAGCTTGCGCCGATCGACCCGAACACCGAGCGCGACCGCACCACGATCCCGCGCACCACGCCCAGGTTCCTCACGATTCGAAAGCCCGGCAGCTCCAGCGCCGTGGTCACATTCTCCGGGCCGAGCGCGCCCACTCGCGGCGCGGCATATCCAGCATTCGGGTCCATACACTCTTCTCCTCGCGACAGTCTTATGAGCGCAAGCGCGCGACCAGTTCCGTTACCGCACCGCTGCCAAGAGCCTCACCTGCAAGGCGAACACCCTCAGGAATATCCCCGGCAACACCCGCCACAGTTAATACGGCGGCGGCGTTCAGCACCACAATATCCCGCCGCGGGCTCTTCTCTCCCGAAAAAATTCCCGTCAGAATCCCGGCGTTCATCGCGGCGTCGCCGCCCGCCAGCGTCTCCACCGGGGCCCGCTGCAAGCCAAACTGTTCCGGCGTCACGGTCTGCAGCGTCACCTTGCCGTCACGAACCTCCGCAAGCTCACTCGGCCCGCTCAGCGCCAACTCATCCTGCCCCGGCATCTCTGGCGAACTATCCCCATGCACCACCATCGCGTGCTTGGTCCCCAGCAGCGCCATCGCCTCCGCCACCAGCGGGACTAATCGAGATCTATATACGCCCATCACCTGCCGCTTCGCTCCAGCGGGGTTCAGCAGCGGCCCCAGCACATGCAGCACGCTCCGCACCTGGATCGCCCGCCGCACCGGCAGCACGCGCTTCATCGCGGGATGGTGCGAGGGAGCCAGCAGGAAAACGAACCGATGCTCGCGCAGCACGTCTGCCGCGGCCTCCGGCGGCAGCGTGATTGGTATGCCAAGTGCTTCCAGTACGTCCGCCGACCCACAGGCCGAAGTCACGGCGC
This sequence comes from Granulicella sp., assembly GCA_965198545.1. GTDB lineage: Bacteria > Acidobacteriota > Terriglobia > Terriglobales > Acidobacteriaceae > Granulicella. The sequence goes on from CBDAPS010000019.1 coordinate 94,000, forward strand.
GGTTCCCATGCTTTGCTACCGAAGCCCCAGCCGCCGCCGCCACCAGCGCCGCCGCTGTCGACACATTGAAGCTCCCCGAAGAATCCCCGCCCGTTCCGCAGGTATCCACTAAGCCCTCTCGCTCGGCATCCGTCAGCGGCAGCGTATGCGCCGCCGAGCGCAGCGCGGTAGCAAATCCCGCCACCTCCGCAGGGGTCTCCCCGCGAGCCGAAAGCGCCCCCAGCAGCGCCGCCAGCTCCAGGTCGGAGGCGTCGCCATCCAGAATCTTCTGCATCAGCGCAGCCGCCTCGGGCTGAGAAAGCGTTTCTCCAGCCTCAACAATGCGACGCAACTCCATTTGGATGCTCACTAGGGCTCAAGGCTACCAAAGCGAGCCACCAAACTTGGTGTAACCGTATCGTGACCGTTTTACGGACGATTATTCCGATAAACGGTCAATCGCCTTGCCGCTGCTTTCCGCCACTCTTTACTATGGCAGGGCAAGCCGCACCCATCCTCCCCGCAGGAGTCCGCATGAAGATTCACGAGTACCAGGCCAAGGAAATCCTTCGCCACCACGGCGTGCCTGTTCCTGAGGGCGAGATGGTCATCAGCTTCGACCAGGCCGAAACCGCCGCCAAATCGCTCTTCTCCGCCGGCAACGCGGTCGTCGTCGTCAAGGCGCAGATCCACGCAGGTGGCCGCGGCAAGGGTGGTGGCGTCAAGCTCGCGAAGACCCTTGACGAGGCAGTCGAACACTCCAAAGCCATTCTTGGCATGCAGCTTGTCACTCACCAGACCGGGCCGCAGGGGCAGAAGGTGCAGCGCCTGCTCATCGAATCCGGCTCGGCCATCGCCCGCGAGCTCTATCTGGGAATCGTTTTGGATCGCGCCAGCGGCAAGATCGTCTTTATGGCCTCGCAGGCCGGCGGCATGGAAATCGAAGAGGTCGCCGCCAAGGATCCCGACGCCATCTACAAGGAGTACATCGACCCGGCTGTAGGTCTTCAGGCTTATCAGGCTCGCAAGCTCGCCTTCAAGCTTAAGCTGGAGCCCGCGCAGGTCGGCGAAGCCGTCAAGTTCATGACCGGCCTCTACAAGGCCTTCATCGAAACCGACTGCTCGCTGATGGAGATCAACCCCTTCATCACCACCAAGGACGGCAAGCTCGCCGCGCTCGACTGCAAGATCAACTTCGACGACAACGCCATGTTCCGCCACAAGGACCTCAAGGAGCTCCGCGACCTCGCCGAAGAAGACCCCCTCGAAGTTGAGGCCTCCAAGTACGTGCTCAACTACATCAAGCTCGATGGCAACATCGCCTGCATGGTCAACGGCGCCGGCCTCGCCATGGCCACCATGGACATCATCGAGTACGCCGGAGGCAAGGCCGCCAACTTCCTCGATGTAGGCGGCGGAGCCAACCAGCAGCAGATCGAAAACGCCTTCGGCATCCTGCTCTCCGACCCCAACGTCAAGGCCATCTTCATCAACATCTTCGGCGGCATCCTCCGCGTCGATGTCCTCGCGACAGCCGTAGTCGCCGCCGCCAAAAACCTCAACGTGCAGTTGCCCATCATTCTTCGCCTTGAAGGCACCAACGTAGAAGAAGGCCGCCAGATCCTCGCCGACTCCGGCCTGAAGTTCCAGGTCGGCGAAACCATGAAAGAAGCCGCCGACTTAGCTGTCGCAGCCGCGAAAGGTTAGCAAGCTTTCATGTTCGATACTTACGGACCATTTGTCTGGGCGAAACATGATGCAAAGGGTTTCAAAGATCTATTTGCAGAAGTAGATGATGCAGACGGAAAACTCGGCCGCGCAATGGGCGTGTACCTTTTCGTGGCTACTACCGAGGACGGCCGAAAAATACCGGTGTACGTCGGGCAGACATACAAGACCTTTTGGGGGCGGCTTAATCAACATTTCAAGTCACACAAATTCGCCGATCTTCTTTCTAAAAGGCCCTTAGAAATTTTCTTGATCGCCAGACGCACAGGAAAAAAATTTCGGTTTTCCACTAAAAAGGTCTGCGAAAGCAGGGGGCTGAAATCAATAGATTGGCTTGAGCTTCAGCTCATTGACCACTGCCGTGAATTGAACGATCAGCTGCTGAATATTCATGAGAAGGCTTTTCATAGTGGTCTGCTCGTTCCAGGATTTCGAGATAAAGGTTTCCCCCGTGAGCCGGCTGCAAAGGCACTCGGAAAGATTCTCAAGAGATAGGTAGGAAGATGCCATGGCTGTTTTAGTCGACAAGAACACACGTCTCATCGTTCAAGGCATCACTGGCCGCGAAGGCACCTTCCACGCCAAGGGCTGCTCGGAGTACTCCAAGCAGTTCGGCTATGACGTCGTCGTCGGCGGCGTCACCCCCGGTAAGGGCGGCACAACGCACGAGGGCTGGCCCGTCTTCAACACCGTCGAAGAAGCCGTCAAGGAAACCGGCGCGAACGTGTCGGTCATCTTCGTCCCTCCACCCTTCGCCGCCGATGGCATCCTTGAAGCCGCCGACGCCGGCCTGCCGCTGGTCATCTGCATCACCGAAGGCATCCCGACGCTCGACATGGTCAAGGTCTGGGACGTCATCAAGGGCGGCAAGTCGCGCCTCATCGGCCCCAACTGCCCCGGCGTCATCTCGCCCGGCAAGGCCAAGGTCGGCATCATGCCCGGCCGCATCCACAAGGAAGGCTCTGTCGGCATCGTCTCCAAGTCCGGCACGCTCACCTATGAGGCCGTCTACCAGCTCACCACCCGCGGCATCGGCCAGTCCACGGCCATCGGCATCGGCGGCGACCCCATCATCGGCACCACCCACATCGACGCCCTCAAGCTCCTCCAGGAAGACCCGCAGACCGAAGCCATCATCATGATCGGTGAAATCGGCGGCTCCGCCGAAGAGGCCGCAGCCGATTACATCAAGCAGCACGTCACCAAGCCTGTCGTCGGCTTCATCGCCGGCCAAACCGCGCCTCCAGGCCGCCGCATGGGCCACGCTGGAGCCATCATCTCCGGCGGCGAAGGCACCGCCGCCAGCAAGATGAAAGCCATGGCCGACGCCGGCATCCACGTCGTCAAGTCCCCCGCCGAACTAGGCGAAACCATGGCCCGCGTCCTCGGCAAGGCGTAACGCACCGCATTCCAAAGCAGAAGGAGCCGCCAAGCGCGGCTCCTTTCGCTTTGTACATTGGTGAGTGGGAATAACAACTCCAGCCCGCCACGAATCCCGTCGCGTTCCTCTGCGCTCGTGGCGTCCTCCGCGTCAAGGCTCTCTGGTCACGCGTCCGCTAAGGCTCCCCACTTCGCGCCACCACCCCGCCATCCGCCGTAAGCCAGAACGTCTCCACCCCCGCGCGATCCGTCCGCACCGTCTTCACGCCCGCATCCTGCAGCCGCTGGAGCACCTCCATGCGGGGATGCCCAAACGTGTTGTGCTTGCCAACACTGACCACGGCGTCTTGAGGATGAACGGCCGCCAGAAACTCCGGCGTGGTCGATGTTTTGCTGCCATGGTGCCCGACCTTCAGCAGCGTTGACGCTTCGACGCGCCCGTGCGCCAGCATCGCCTGCTCGCTCCGCGACTGCGCATCGCCTTCCAGCAGCACGCTCGCCGCGCCATACCCCATCCGCATCACCAGCGAGTCATCATTCACCGCCGCACCTGCATTCGCATAGCCCGGCTCAGGAGCCAGCACCTCGGCCCGCACGCTTCCCCACGCAAACGCATCGCCCGCCCGAAACCAACGCACCGCAATCCCCAGATCCTTCGCCTCATCCCGCAGCGCCGTCAATCCCGGAGCCCGCCCCGGCTGCACCCCCAGCCAAAGCTCGCGAGGCCGCAGATCGCGCAGCACGGCAGCCATGCCTCCCATGTGGTCGCTATGCGCATGGGTCAGCATCACGGCATCCAGCCGCCGTATCCGCCGCGACCAAAGGTACGGCGCCACCACCTCGTCACCCACATCCCACCGGTCGCTTGAGTTTTTCGAAGTAGCCGAAGCCCCAATCCCCACCGGCCCTCCCGCATCTACCAGCAGCGTCCGCCCTTCCGGCGACACAAGGAGCAGGGAATCGCCCTGCCCAACATCCAGCGCCGTCACCTCCAGCACGCCAGGATGCAGCAGCGGAGCCGCCGGCCAGAGAGCGATCACCGGCACCAGCACAAGCGCCACAATACCCATCGCAAACGTCCACCGCCGCGAAGCCCGCAGCGCCCAGAGTGCCGCCACCAGCGCACCCGCTGCTCCAGCCAGCGCGATCGCGGCAGGCGAGGGCACCCGCAAATCCGCCAGCGATACGCGCCCCACATGGTCCACCACCAAACGCAGAAAGTGCAGCAGCCCAGCCGTCACCAGCGCAGGTGCCACCGCTACCTTCACGCTCACCAGCGCCACGGCAAACGTCACGATGGCGGCGCAAAGCAAAGCCCCGATCAGCGGCAGGCAAAGCAGGTTCGCGGGCAGCGCCAGCAGCGTAGCCCGATGGAAGAACACCGCCATCGGCACCACCATGCAGCACTCGGTCACGGCACCCAGCAGCAGCGCCCCGCAAACGACTCCCATCGCCCGCAGCACCCCCGCAGGCATCGCCGAAGCGAAGCGAGCCAACCACGAGTCCTGCCCCAACGGAGCAACCAGCGAAGCCAGCAACTCGCCCCACATCCGCAGCCCCACCCGCGCCTGCGTCACCCGCGGAGGCAGCCAGGCGTCCCACCGCACCACGTCGAGCTCGTGCCACATCTCGCGCCACCGTCCAGGCCCACGCTCCTCCAACGGCTCCCCGATCCCCGCAATCGCAAAGATCACCAGGAACGTCATCGCAAAGCTCGCCGTAAACAGCGCCCGAGGACTCATCGCCAGTACGCAGAGCGCGGCAGTGCCCAGCGCATTCAGCGGGTTGCCATCGCGCGCCACAAGCCGGGCCAGCATGTAAAGCGCTGTCATCAGCAGAGCCCGCTGCACCGGTACCCCCCACCCGGTGAGCAGCGCATACCCCGTCGCCACGAACAAGCTCAACACAACTGCCAATGGGTAAGGCACTCGCACCCGCCGCAACGCCCAAAGCAGCCCACCCGCCAGCAGAGCCACGTGCAACCCCGACACCACAAACAGGTGGAACGTCCCTGTACGCTCAAACCCTGTCCGCAGCGCATGCGTCAGACCCTGCCGGTCACCAAACAGCATGGCCGCCAGCATCGCACCATCCGCATCGCTCAGCCGCAGCCAGCCCGGCAGCCGCCGCTCCCCACTCGAGCTAACCAAACGCGCCACCCGCGCCGACGCCCAGGCCTGAGCCGCCTGCAAACGGCAATGTAACCCCGCCGCCTCATGCCCTACTACACGCAGCTTCGCAGGCCGCTTGCCCAACCCCGCGCTGCCCAGCGCGCCCACACCGTTCTCCAGCAAGTAGTCCGCATAAGACCAGGCCCCCGGATCGCGATACACATCCGGCTCCCGCAGCCGCAGCGGCACCTCCACTACATCGCCGCATCGCAAGGCAGGCAGCCGCTCGCCGCTACCCTCACCTTCACCCCCACCCTCACCCAGTGTGACGCGGACTCCACCAGTCACCGGGGTCATCGTGGAAACGTCCGGAGTCACATCCTCCACCGCGCTCACCCGCAAGTCCACTGACAACCGCACAGTACCGTCCTCGGCCTCCCACGCCCTGGGATCGGCCTGCCACGGCTCAGCAGGTTCAATCGGCGTATCCACTCGCTGCCCATCCAGCGCCCGCACCTGTTCTACCGTCCCACGAACCACGCGGCTTAGCCCATCAGCCCGCTGCACCAGCTCCGTCTGCCTAAGGATCGGCGGCTGCATCTGCGCGCACCAGCACCCAGCCGCCACCCAAAGCGCCAGCACCGGCAACGCCGCAAGGCGAGCCGCCCACCGCAGCGCGGTTGCGGTCAGCACCACCAGCGCAGCCGAAGCCCAGAGCAACTCAAACGGCGTGTGCCAACGCCAACGTGCCAGCGCGATGCCGCCGGCAAAGCACGCCGCCGTGAGCAGCATGGGAATACGCCGCGTCCGCGGCGGCTCCACGCGACCCACTGCTTGCACAGCTGCATGCATCCAGAAGCTGGCAGGTCCTAACGCTCGCGGCAACGCAACACACCCAGGGAAGAATTGCTCCCCAGTGTGCCACAGCAGCCTCTAGCCGCGCCGCTCCAGCATCACCACCGTCTCCTGGTGGTACGTTTGCGGAAACATATCGACGAGGTGCAGTGCCGTGACCTGATACCCACGCTGCAGCACCGCGAGGTCGCGAGCCAGCGTCTCCGGATCGCAGCTCACATACACCATCGCCGCCGCGCCCACCCGCAGCAGCAGTTCGCAAGCCGCCTCGCCCGCACCCGCCCGGGGAGGGTCCAGCGTCACCAGATCCGGCCGCTCGCGCTGCACCGCCGCAGCCTGCAAAAACTCCAGCGTCGAAGCCTGCACCGCCCGATGCCCCTTGCCGATCTTGCGGAACGCCGAGCCAAGATCCTTCGCCGCGATCGGGCTGCCCTCTACCGCGATCACTCGCTCAAAGCTCCGCGCCAGCACCCGCGCAAATAGCCCCACCCCCGCAAACAAGTCCCACGCAATCTCGCCGCTCCGCCCCTCGCACACCAATCGGACCAGCTCCGGCAGAAGAAATCGGTTCACCTGGAAAAAGCCACCGCGCGAAATCCAATGCCGCTCGCCATCAACCTCGTACGCCAGCCCGGTCGCACCCCAGTTCGCCACCGAGGTCCGCGTCCGATCGCGGCTGTTCTCACGCCCACGAACCGCTGGTCCGAGCAACACGGCGCCCGCGCCCGCAAGCTCCGGCAGGGCAGGGAGCAAAGCCTCCATCGCGCGGACAAATGTCGTCTCCGCCTTGCCCGGGACCGCGCCTTCCAGAAGCAGAAGCACCTGCAGCCGATCCATCTTGTCAGAGGCGAAAAGCTCCACCTCAGTCGCCGAGCCAAGCCAGACCCGCATCTCCACCGAGCCTGTCGCTAACGCCAGCATCGCCTCTGCCGCACGCCAAAGAAGTGGCGCGCTGATCGGGCAAGTGCTTACCGGCAGAAACCGCCGCGAAGCTCGCTCGTTATAGCCCAGCCGCAACGCGCCGGCGTCGTCATGTCCCACCCTCAGCCGAATCCGATTCCGATACCTCCACGGCTCATCGGCATGCACCTGCACCTCTGGCAGCTGCCGAACCCCGGCCCGCACCAGCCAATCCAGCAGCACGTCTCGCTTCGCCCGAAGTTGTTCATCCGCGGAAGCCATCTGCAACTGGCAACCGCCGCAAACGCCAAAGTGCGGGCATCCCGGCTCCACACGCTCCCGCGAAGCCTCCAGCACCCGCAGCAACCTCGCCTCGCGGCCGTCGACTGCAACCTCAACCAACTCGCCCGGCAGGCTGAATGGCACAGCGCACGAGCCATCCACCGCCAAGCCGTCCCCGCGCCGCAGCACCGGGCCAATCCGCACGGCTTGGAGACTGCCGCTCACTCGCCCAGCCCCATGTAGAACAGGCTCAGCCGTGGCACCTGGTACTCCGCCAACAGCTTTCGAGTCATAAACTGCTCGCGCACCTGCCGAAGCTGCACTGTGCCCATCTTGCCTCGAAACGCCGCCAGAGACGCATCAGCCTCGCCACGCAATCCCACCAGCGTAGCTTCTGGAGCAGCAGCATTCAGCGCCGCAACCAGCTTCTCTTCCAGCACCGTCAGCGTGCGATCCAGCTCATCCAGTGCAGTGTCCTTGGCATCAGCCGCCAACTCGCGTAGGCGCCGAGCTGTCTCCTCCCGAGCCTCCATCGCCCCCGCCGGCACCGCAGCCGCACTCACCGTCGCGGCGTTCGCCACCAGGAAGCGAGCGACGCGCTCACCCTCAAATCCACTCTCGAGCATTGCAGCGGACTCAACAGGCCCAGACCCAACCGCCGCCTCGGCCATCTGCTCAGCCGCTTCCATGACCGCCTGCGCGCACCACGCCAGCCCGTTCACCTTGCGCAGCCGGCCCTTACCCCGCGCAGACCGTGTCTCGTATTTATCGAATGCATCGTCGATCCCGCGCAGCACCGCCGTGAGCGGCACCCCCGCATCGCGCCACGTTTCAATCAGCGCCCAGTCCAGCGTGGAAAGCAGCAGCACCGAACCGCGCCGGGCCGTAAACCGCTCCTCGACCTCACTGAAGTACTCGAAATAATTCACCGCGTACCCAACCCCGGCACGAGCCTACGGCCGCCGCCGCCGCTCATGGCTGCGTTCCCAGTTGCGCTCCCACACAAGCCGAAGACCCTGCAGCGTCAGCATGTCATCCACTTGGTGAACGTACTTGCACCCGCCCGCGATCAGCTTCGCCAGCCCGCCAGTCGCCACGGTCTTCGTCTCCGGTCCCAGCTCGCCGATCATCCGCTCCAGGATGCCGTCCACCAGCCCGATATACCCGTAGTACAGCCCAATCTGGATGTTGTCCGTAGTGCTGGTCCCGATCAGCTTCGCCGGCCGCTTGATCTCCACACGAGGCAGCCGCGCCGCCTTCGAGAACAGCGCGTCGGCAGAAATCCCCAGGCCCGGCGCGATCGCCCCACCCAGAAACTCGCCCTTCTTCGATACCACGTCGAACGTCGTCGCCGTGCCCATATCCACCACGATCGTCGGCCCGCCATACAGCTCAAACGCTGCCACGCAGTTCACCACGCGATCCGCGCCCACCTCGCCCGGGTTGTCCGTCAGTACTGGCAGCCCTGTCTTCACGCCCGGCTCTACAAACAGCGGCCGGAGCTTGAACGCCATCTCGCAAACCCGCCGCAGCATTCCGTCAATCGTCGGCACCACGGAGCTCACCGCGATACCCGTCACGCAGTCCGTCTTCAGCCCGTGCAGGTTGAAAAGCGTTTGCAGCACCACGCTCAGCTCATCCGGCGTCTGGCGAACCGGGGTGGTGATCCGCCAGTCAGCCACCAGCGCCGCCGGCTGGCCTTCCGCCGCGGGCTTGAAGAGCCCCAGTACCGTATTCGAGTTCCCAACATCGAGTGCCAGCAGCATCGTTCGCTTTCCCGCCTCGTAAAGTTCGTTTGTTTGAACGAATTGCAAACGCCTCAGAGCTCGCGCGCACCGCCCGAGCGAACGGTCCTGATTGCCCCGCGATCGTCCTCCACAAGAAGGAATCCGTCGCGGTCCAGCCCGGCCGTCACGCCAGTATAGCCGCCGTCCTCCGGTACCTGCACCCGCTTGCCGCGCAGCCAGGTAGAAGCCTCCGCAAGCCACGAAATCATGCTCGGCCCGTTGTCCCGTCCTGCATACTCGTCTTCCAGCTTGCCCACGTAGAAGTCCAGTCGATCCAGCAACGCAATCAGCAGCCGCTGCCGTTTCGGTTCGGCCCACCCTTCCAGCCGCAGGGACGTGGCTAAGTCCGCCAGCTCCGGGGGAAAGCTCGCATGCCCTACGTTCAGCCCGATCCCGATCGCCACATAGCGCAGCATCGCCGGTCTCGCAGCCTCGACTGGAGACACCGCGCTTTCTACCAGCACGCCCCCCAGCTTGCGAGCGCGCGGATGCACGCCGGGGCTCGTCACCAGGTCATTGGGCCACCGAATATCCACAGTAATCCCTGCCACCTCGCGGATTGCATCCCAGGCAGCCAGTCCCGCCACCAGCGCCAGAGAGCTGGTGCTCGCCGGCAGCTGCGGAGTCAGCAGCGTGGTGCTGTAGAGCCCATCGCCTGGCGCCGAAAGCCACGTATGGCCTCCGCGCCCTCGCCCCGCCGTCTGCGCATCCGCCACCCACACCCCCTGCCGCGCCCCGGCTCTCGCTGACTCCAGCGCCAGCGTCTGGGTAGACTCCACCTCGGGGAAGTGCAGCACATACCCGGCCAGCCGCGTTCCCGCGAGCGCCCGGTTTACCTCTGTAGCGTCAATTTCCCCAGTACTGGCCCCACGGAGGGATGCAGGTCTGCTCGTTTCCGGTTCATAAGACATAGCAGCCTCATGCTACCTGCATCGTGCATCCAACCCGCCAAGGGGCATGCACGCTCCGCAAGTCAGCGATGCCCACTGAACTCCCCATCCCGCTTCTGCATCAACTCGCTGTCCTCATCCTGCTCGCCGTTCCTATAGCCTGTGCGTCTTGGACCGTCACCCACGAAGAAGTCTTCCGTGAGCCTCGCGAGTACTGCAGGGACCGCAGCGAAAAAGCCCGCCGCCTGCCCGCGCGCAAGTTCTTCTATCTCTTCACCTGCGAGTACTGCTTCTCGCACTACGTCTCGGCCTTCGCGCTGTTGCTCTTCCGCGCGCCGCTGCTGTACGAAGGCTGGCGAGGCTACCTTATCGCCTGGCTTTCGCTCGTCTGGATCGCCAACATGTACATGAGCCTCTTCAACCGCCTGCGTCTCGATATCAAGCACGAAAACGTGGCGATCGCCGTCGAACAGACCATTCTGCCCGACGGCTCACCCCAAAAAACGAAATAGAAGACAGCGTAGCTACCTGGCCAGCGCATACCGCCGGCAGTGTTCCAGGTAGGCCACCTCGTGCTCGGCCACCAGCTCCACCACGCTCTTCCAAAGCCAGCCCGGGGCATCCAGCGACTTCGACCGGTTCTTGTCCAGTTCCGCCGACCACCGCTTACGCGTAGCCGCCGTCATTTGCCGGGCATGAGCCTTGCCCACCACCGCTGCCAGAAAGCGTGCTGCGCCTACGGCCTCCTCAGGAGTCAGCGTGTCGATCTCCAGCTTAAGATCCTGGGGCATCAGCTCGCGCAGCACCACCGGGCGCCGCAGCAGGGTCGCCGCCATCATGCGCTGCCCAAGGTACGGCGAGAGCGCCCGAGCCCCCAGCACCACGCGCTCTGCGAAATCGCTCGGCATCTCCGGGGCCGCGGGCCAGCGAGTGCCGCCATCCGTCATCGCCGGTGCCGCCGCGTTCACCGCTTCCTTGATGTCGAGCAATCCGTACTCCGCTTCCTCGCCTTTGCCCACGCGCAGCAGCACCGCAAAGCGCAGCTTGCCTAGCGAGCTGCATCCCTTCATCCAGTACGCCGCGTCCACCACCTTCACCTTCGCGTCGTCCTCGCGGCCCTTCAGTTGTGTAAACATCCGCCGAGGCTCTGCCGCGTGCAGCAGCTCGTCGATCGCCTTCCGCTCCTCCTCGCTCAGCGGCCAGAACCGCTTTCCCAGCGGGATCGTCGGCTGCACATCATCAATGCGCTCCTTAGCCAGGTTCTTCCATCGCCGATGCACCGAAAGCCGCATCACCCGCGCGATCGGCTCCAGGTCATCCCCTTTGGCGTCTTCTGATGTCGCAGCACTCGGCCGCATCAGCGCTGCCTGGTATCCCTCCACCAGGTTCTCCAGCACATGCGCCGTGATCACGCCTGGCAGGTCACTGCCGCGCACCGCTGTCGCCATCGAAAGCCCCAGCCGGATCAGGTCATGCACCGGGTTCCCGACCACCGTCTGATCCAGGTCGCGAATCTCGATCTCTACCTTGCCCTCGGCGCTCGCCACCGGCCCCAGGTTGCCGTTGTGGCAGTCGCCGCAGATCCACACAGGAGGCCCCTGCGGTAGCGATTCGCCGCGGTGTCGCTCCAGCCACTCGTAGAACTTCACGGTGCTTCCACGCACATAGCGGTGCGCGCTTTCTGCCATCTTTGTGTGCTGTGCTTGGATCAGTGCGGCGCTGCGTTCCTCCGCCGAGTACGTAACCGGTGCAGGACTCTTCCTGCCGTGTGCCTTCTTCATGAAGTCCTGAGCATACATCGCACACACCCGCGCAAATGCCTACTTCCTCCAAAGGCTTTCACCCGATAGATAACGCCGGACGAGGCCCAGCCATCCAAGCCGAAGGAGAACATGATGGCCGCCAGCGAAATCAAACCTGATCAGACAGAGAAGAAAGAACCCCGAGGCTTCGGCGAGCACACCCGCGGCCTTTCCGGAGAGTACGCCCACGAGCAGGGCTGGGGCCTGAATCAGGCCGAGCGCACCAAGGTCGACGCCGCCCCGCAGGACACCGACGGCGGCACGGACTACGAGTACGGCGCGCAGGACTTCGGCGACGAGCCGGTCAACATAACCATTCCCCCAGACCTCAAAGAACCCAAGCAGAACAAGCCCATCTACGTGAGGAAAGCGAGTTAGGCATGGCTGAACCGCACGCAATCCCCGAAGAGCAGAGCGACAAAAAGCAGGGAGACAAGCTCGAGCGCGTCGTCGACTCCGTGCTCGACAAGGACACTGGCCTCACGCAGGACACCGCAGGCAAGAGCGCCGAGCCCACCCCGCAGTCCGAGCCCCTAAAGTAAGCGCAACACAGCAAGCCGCAATACAGCAAAGCAAGGAGCAAACACGATGTCGGAACACGCCAGCAAAGATTCACTCGAAGCCATGAAGGAGAACGACCGCAAAGCCGCAGGCTCGACCGATGCCGTCCCGGGTGACGACAACGCTCACGCGCACTCAGTAGCAGCGCATCTCCAGGGCGACAAGGCCCACACTAAAGTCCCGGGCGATCAGCGCGCCTTGGTAGACAAGGAAGAGTCCACCCGCGAAGCCGGCCGCGCGACGGAATCCTACCGCAACGCTTAGCCGTTCTACATTGTATGTTCCGCGTAAGGAAACAAAGGCGCTGCCATGGGCAGCGCCTTTGTTTGCACGTACAACGTAGAACGTACAACTTACAACGCCTTTAACGCCGCCTCCGCCTTTTCCTTCAGCGCCCGAGTCTCAGCCGACTGCTTCTTCAGCCCTTCCACAATATGCGCCGGGGCCTTCGCCACAAATCCTTCGTTCCCAAGCTGCCGCTCCGCTGCTTCCAGGCCTTTGTTCAGTTTGGCAAGTTCCTTGCTCAGCCGCTCACGCTCCGCCGCCACGTCGATCTGCCGCTTATACACCACCGCCACATCGAAGCTCGCCGTAGCCCGTGCATTGTTCCCGCTCGGGGCCGCGCTCACGATCTCTACCGCGCTCACACGAGCCAGCTTCGCCAGCATGTCGGCATTGCCTAGCGCCAGCGCCGTAATCTCCGCCGCTCCGTGTACCTGGATTGGCGCAGCCTCTTTCTCCGGCACGCCCATCTCCTTGCGCAGAGCCCGCACCGTCACGATCAGTTCCTGCAACGAGGTCACATCGCGCACGGCAGTCTCGTCCTCAGCAAAATCGCTGGCCTGCGGATACCGCGTGAAGGCAACGCTCTTCGCCGGAACCTCCAATCCAATCTGCCCGTAAAGCGCGTGCCAAAGCTCTTCGGTGATGAACGGCATGAACGGTGAGAGCAGCCGCAGCGCCGCCTCGAACACCGTCACCAGGGCATCCAGCGTGATCTGCGTCCCGTCGTTCTGTGTTTCTCCGTCTTTCGTATCAAAATTCAGCCGCAGCTTCGAAAGCTCAAGGTACCAGTCGCAGAACTCGCCCCAGAAGAACTGGTACACCGCATTCGCCGCTTCATCGAAGCGGTAATCTTCCAGCGCCTTGGCCACGGCAGCACTCACCGCATTCAAGCGCGAGAAAATCCAGCGAGTCTCCAGTGGCGCATCCGCCGTCTTTACCACGCCAGGCTTCGGCGCATACCCAGCCTCACACCCGCGCTCAATCTGCATCGCCAGGAACCGAGCCGCGTTCCAGATCTTGTTCGCGAATGCGCGATAGCCTTCCGTCCGAGCCTCGTTGAACGCAATGTCCGTCCCCGGCGAAGCCTGCGACGCCAGCGTGAACCGCACCGCGTCCGTCCCATACTGCGTGATGATCTCGATCGGATCGATCACATTGCCCTTGGTCTTCGACATCTTCTCGCGGTTCGCATCGCGGATCAGGCCATGGATGTACACATCCTTGAACGGCACGGAGTGCTTCAAGTCCCGTTGCGACCCATCCGGCATCGGTACATCCAGCGTCAGGTGGCAACCCAGCATGATCATCCGCGCCACCCAGAAGAACAGGATGTCGAACCCAGTCACCAGCAGGTCCGTCGGGTAGAACGCCCGTAGGTCCGGCGTCAGCGTCCCCGAGCCATCCCAGCCAAACACCGTGAACGGCAGCAGCCCGCTGCTGAACCACGTGTCCAATACATCCGTCTCCTGCTGGATATCCGTAATGCCGCAGCCCGAGCACACCGGCTGTGTCTCCAGCGTCACCGTGATCTTGCCGCAAGTGCCGCAGTGCCACGCTGGAATGCGATGTCCCCACCAAAGCTGTCGCGAAAGGCACCAGTCATGGATGTTGTTCATCCACTCGAAGTACGTCTTTGCATACATCTCCGGCGTGAACTGGATGTGCCCTTCGCGCACCGCCGCGATCGCCTTCGCAGCGATAGACTCGCCGCCGGTCTTGCCGTCCGGACCGAGCGGCTCCTTATTCACTGCCAGGAACCACTGCATCGACAGCCTTGGCTCGATGATCACCCCCGTGCGCTGTGAAACGGGCACGGCATGGGCATGCTCCTTGACCTCGACCAGCGCACCCATTGCCTCCAGGTCGGCAACAATCTTCTCGCGCGCCGCAAAGCGCTCCATGCCGTCATAGGGCGAACCTGGCAGCGCAATGTGCCCGGTTTCATCCATGATGTTCAGGTTAGGTAGATTATGTCGTTGCCCAATCGCAAAGTCGTTCGGATCATGCGCCGGCGTCACCTTCACCGCGCCGGTCCCGAACTCAGGATTAGCCCACTCATCGGCCAGCACCGGAATCTCACGCGGCTGTCCACCATTCAAGCCGCTCAGCGGCAGCACCAGCATCTTGCCCACCAACGCCTTGTAGCGCTCGTCGGAAGGATTCACCGCAACAGCCACATCGCCCAGCATCGTCTCCGGCCGGGTCGTCGCAATAGTGATCGATTTGCTCGATTTGCTCGATTGGCTCGACCCCGACCCCTCCGCCAGTTCATACCGAACGTGATACAGCTTGCCCGGCCGCTCTTCGCTCTCCACCTCGAGATCGCTCACCGCCGTCCGCAATACCGGATCCCAGTTCACGATGTACGCCCCGCGATAGATCAGCCCCTGCTCGTACAGCCGCACGAACGCCTCGCGCACGGCACTGCTCAGCCGTTCGTCCATCGTGAAGTACTCGCGGTGCCAGTCCACGCTCACGCCCAGCCGGCGCATCTGCTCGGTGATGGCGCCGCCATACTGCTTCTTCCACGCCCACACGCGCTCGGTAAACGCCTCTCGCCCTAGCTCCGTGCGCTTCGGCCCGCCTTCCGCCGCAAGCTGCCGCTCCACCATCATTTGCGTGGCAATTCCCGCGTGGTCCGTGCCCGGGACCCAGACCGTCCGCTCGCCGCGCATGCGATGCCACCGCGCCAGGATGTCCATCTCCGTCTGGTTCAGCATGTGCCCCATATGCAGCCGCCCGGTCACGTTCGGCGGAGGCAGCAGTTGCACAAACGCCTTCTCATCTGCATCCGCACTCTCGGGTGCCGAAACATCGAACAGCTGTTCTTCGGCCCAGATGCGGGCCCACTTTTCTTCAATTGCGGCAGGCTCATACGCCTTGGGAAGTTCTTGACTCATACCCCATTAGGGTAACAAGTAGCCCCGACCGGCCGAGCGCCACCGCATCAAACCGCAGACTCAGGCATCTACAATGACCTATGGCGTCTTTCCCCGCGGCTCTGCTTCCGGAAGTTCCAAATCAGATCCAAGATCACAAGCAATATTTTTTTCAGAAGCTGGGCCTCACCGAGCGCCTCATGGAGCGCTGCCTCGGCGAAGCGTTAAGCGCAGGCGGCGAGTTCGCAGATCTCTACTTCGAAGCCGTCACCTCCAACTCGCTCGCCATGGACGAAGGCATCGTCAAAACCGCGTCGCAGGGCATGAGCGTCGGCTGCGGCATCCGCGTCCTCTCGGGGGAGCGCACCGGCTTTGCCTACACCGACGATCTCAGCCCCGAGCGCCTCCTCAAGGCCGCCCGTACCGCGGCCCTCATCGCCAACGGCCCCCAGCAGCAGCGTGTCCAGGGCTTCAATCACTCCGCAGCGCGGCCAAACTCGCTCTACCCCATCACCGGAGAGAGCGCCGACGCCGAGATCACGGACAAGCTCAAGCTCATCGAGCGAGCCGACAAGGCCGCCCGGGCCTTCGACAGCCGCATCGTCCAGATCCGCGCCGGCATCAACGACGAGCTCCGCCGCATCCTCATCGCCGCCTCTGACGGCACCTTCGCCAGCGACACCCAGCCCCTCGCCCGCTTCAACGTCATGGTCATCGCGCGCGACTCGGACGGCTCCGCCCGCGGCACCAGCGGCGGCGGCGGCCGCGTTACCTTGGACTTCTTCACAGGCGACAAATCTCCCGAGCACTTCGCCAACGAAGCCGCCCGCACCGCCATCCTCCAGCTCGGCGCGGTAGCCGCCCCAGCCGGAGAAATGGAAGTCGTCCTCGGCCCCGGCTGGCCCGGCGTTTTGCTGCATGAGGCCGTAGGTCACGGCCTTGAAGCTGACTTCAACCGCAAGAAGACGAGCGCTTTCTCCGGCCTCATCGGCCAGCAGGTTGCCTCCAGCAAGGTCACCGTCGTCGATAACGGCCGCATGCCCGGCCGTCGTGGCTCGCTCAACGTCGATGATGAAGGCAATCCCACGCAGGAAACCGTGCTGATTGAAAACGGCATCCTCCGCACCTACCTCAGCGACAAGCTAAGCTCCCGCCTGATGAAGATGCCCAACACCGGCAGCGGACGAAGGGAGTCCTACCAGGCCATCCCCATGCCGCGCATGACCAACACCTACATGCTCTCCGGCGAAGACGACCCCGGCGACATCCTGCGCAGCGTCAAGCGCGGCCTCTACGCCGTCAACTTCGGCGGCGGCCAGGTGGATATCACCAACGGAAAGTTCGTTTTCTCCGCCAGCGAGGCCTATCTCATTGAAGACGGCGTGGTCACCGCGCCGGTTAAGGGTGCCACCCTCATCGGCAACGGACCCGAGGCGCTCAAGTACGTTTCCATGGTCGGAAACGACCTCGCGCTGGATGAAGGTATCGGCACCTGCGGCAAAGCAGGGCAGAGTGTTCCCGTCGGCGTCGGCATGCCGACCGTAAAACTAGATAGGATGACAGTTGGGGGAACACGTTGAAAGAGCGCGAACTGTTTTACGAGTGTGAAGTCAAACGCCGGAGACTCAACATGCAGGGCCCGGGCTACGTTTGGTTCTGGAAGGTCCGCGCAGTGCAGGACGCCCTGGACGATGCCGACAG
Organism: Granulicella sp.; assembly: GCA_965198545.1. Lineage (GTDB taxonomy): Bacteria > Acidobacteriota > Terriglobia > Terriglobales > Acidobacteriaceae > Granulicella. The sequence continues at coordinate 111,140 of CBDAPS010000019.1, forward strand.
CGACTTCCGCTGCAAGGATTGCCACGGCGCCGTAAAGCTCTTCCGCAAGCGCGCGGCCAACGGTCCCGCCTCGCACGTCGAGCATCTCCATCGTGAAGACTCGGAGTACTGCTCGTCCGGCATGCACTTCCTCCAGGCTACCGACGGCCGCGTATCCCGCATCTCGGACTCTCCCATCTCCTGAAGCTCCGTCCGCCCCACGTGAAAGCCCTCGCAGAGTGCCTACAGCACGCCACGGAACGCCGCGGTCAGCTTGGCGTGGCCGGCATTGTTTGGATGAACAATATCGGTCAGGTCCGTCAACGGATCGAGCGCGCTTGCCGTCGGCGCGATCTCCACATCCATCCCGTCGGCTGTGAGTTGCCCTACCAGCGTTGGCAGCAATGCGTTGTAGGCCGCGATGTTTGCCTGTAGTAAGGCGGGCGTGGCCGCGGTCACGCCGCCAAGAATCACGCGTGGCCCGTTCACGGCAGCAGCGTAGTTGCCGGTGGAAACCCCCGCCCACACAAACGTAAAGGGTGCCCCTGCCGCCGAGGTTGTGGTGAGCGACACCGTGTGCTGCCCCACCGCTCCCAGTGCAATCGCCGTCACAAACACCGCATCGCTCGTGCCGTTCTGCGTGTGCAGCGCATGACCGGTGCTGGCAATCTCCTCGAGGTCTGCCACCTGCATGCCGTCCAGCATGACACTCGCACTGCCTGTACTTCCGGGTGCGGCGTCGTAGACGCGGTATCCCAGATAAAGCGTGCGGCCTGCCACGGCCTGTATCACCGGAAAGCTAAGCGTGTTCCCGGGGCCCGTAGCCGCAATGCCCAGCCCATCGGGATCGGCAGCCCAGTTGCCAGACTTGTTTGCGATGCCGGCGCCCAGCGTTTTATCGCTTGCGGGCAGCGCCAGCCACGCCAGCGAGGCCGTGAGCGCGCTCGACCAGTTCGCGAGGCAGCCCGGGGAGCTGCCGCAGCTATTCGCGTCGTTCGTGCCGATCAGCACCGTGTAAAGCTGGTGGCCGCCGAGTTGTGGCTTGGCGTTGGGATAAACCCAAAGCCGGTTCATGTCGACAGCCTGATCGCCCGCCCGGCAGAGGTTTTGCGCGGGTTTGCCGATCGCTGCATCCAGCAAACCCGCGTAGCCCTCGGTGGAGTAGACGTACCCCGTGCCGTCGTTCGGCAGCGCGTAGTAGCCACAGGTGATGGAATCCCCAAAGTTCATCACGCTGCTGACCGGCGGCTGTCCTGTCCCGCTGAGCATCACGGTCTGCATCGAGTTCGCTGCGCCTCCCGCGTTCGCGGCTTGTCCGGCATTGTCGCTCAGCGTGATCGTGGCCGCGAGTGTGCCCCGTTCCTGCGGCTGAAACCCGGCCGCCAGTGTGCAGCTTGCACCCGCGGCAAGTGTCTGTCCGCAGGTTGTGCTCAGGCTGTAGTTCGTGGTGTCGCTCAGCGTAATGCTGCTCAGCAAGAGAGGAGCGCTTCCGGTGTTGGTGAGGGTGGCTGTCTGGGAAACTGCAGCGCTGCCGCCGACGAAGGCGGAGAAGAGGAGGCTGGAGGGGCTCAGCGAAGCCTGCGGCAGAGGCACAGCCGCCCCCGTGCCGGAAAGAAGCACGGTCTGCGGAGAGCCCGCGGCATCGTCATGGACGCTGAGTGTCGTGCCGAGCGCTCCGGTGGAGGCGGGCTTGAAGGTCACCGTCAGTGTGCAACTCGCCCCGGCTGCGAGCGTGCCGCCGCAGGGGTTCGCGAGCGAAAAGTCAGTTGTGTCGCCGAGCGCAAAGGACAGGCTCGCCATCGGCCCGGTGCCCGGGTTGGAAAGCGTTACCTGCTGCGATACGGTGGTGCCCACCGTGACTGTGCCAAACGCCACGGAAGTCGCGCTCAGTGAGGCAAGCGGTACTCCGGTGCTCGCAACGGGGCTCTGCCCGCTGCCGCACCCGGTCAGTGCCGCGTAGAGCAGAAGGCTGGCGCAAACGAAGATAACAGCTTCCGCAAGCAGTGCCGGTGCAGCCGCAGGGCGTCCTTGCAGGGGCGCGAACACAGTTCCGGGCCTGGGATTCAGTGAGTGCGGCATAGTGGCTTAACGCAATCGACGGTTGCTCTTCATCCAGGGTTTCACATGATCTAGGGTTTCACACGATGCGTCCGGTCTTGCGCCAATTGCCCGTGCAAACGCTCTCCTCTAAGCATCCACTCATCGGACGCCTTTGTTGAGACAATCAGAGCATGACAGCCGACCGAAAGAATACCGGAACGCCTGCCGGGTTGGAGCTCGACCCCTCCCTGCGGGACTTTGCCGAGCAGGCAGTGGAGCGGGCACTCCGCGCCGGCGCCACCGATGCCGAAGCCGTGGCTGCCGAAGGCGATGAGTTCTCCGTCCGTGTCCGTCTTGGCGAAGTCGAGGAACTCACCGAAGCCGGTTCGCGCGCGCTCGGTCTTCGCGTCTTTTTCGCGGCGGATGGTGGCTATCGCACCGCCAGCACCTCCACCTCTGACCTCAGCGCCGAAGGCATTCAGCATCTCGTCAGCGGAGCCATCGGTCTCGCGAAAGTCACCGGCGTAGATCCCTTTGCGGGCCTGCCCGACCGCAGCGAATTCGGCCAGCTGACAGACGACCTCGCTCTCTACTTTCCGGACGCCGCGGCCTTGCCTCCCGCCGAACGCATCGAACTCGCCAGCCGTTGCGAAGCCGCCGCGCTGGCCACCGATTCACGCATTCAGAACTCCAAGGGCGCCGATTGCGACGTCTCAACCTCCCGCCGCGTCATGGTGAACTCGCGCGGCTTCTCCGGCGAGTACCGCAAGAGCTACTGCGGCTTCTCCGCCACCCCCATCGCGCAGGACGCCAGCGGCATGCAGAGCGGCTACTGGTACTCCAGCGCCCGCACCCCGCGTCTCCTGGAGTCACCGGAAACGATAGGGCGTATCTCTGCCGAGCGAGCCCTCCGCACCCTCGGCGCCCGCCGCGTCAAAACCCAGCAGTGCCCCATCGTCTTCCCGCCCGAGGTCTCCCGCGGCCTCATGGGCCAGCTTCTCAACGCCGCCGACGGTGATGCCATCTACCGCAACGCTTCGTTCTTCGCCGGCAAGCTTGGTGAGCAGGTAGCCGGCGAGAACCTCACCATGGTCGATGACGGCACCATGATTTTCGACCACACGCTCGCCGACGGCACCCCGCTCCGCGTAGGCGGATTCGGCACTACGCCCTTTGACGGCGATGGCCTCCCCACGCGCCGCACCGTCATCATCGAGCGTGGCGTCCTCAAGGAACTCTTCCTGAACACCTACACCGCCCGCAAGCTTGGCATGCAGTCCAATGCCAAAGCCTCCCGCGGTTTAGCAGGCGCACCCGGCATCGGCGGCGGCAACTACTTCCTCGAACCCGGTACGCTAACCCACAGTGAAATTGTCAGTGACGTAAAGCAAGGCCTGCTCGTCCTGCACACCATGGGCCACGGCGTAAACCTCGTCACCGGCGACTACTCCGTAGGCGCCAGCGGTCTCTGGATTGAAAACGGCGAGCCAGCCTACCCAGTCGAAGAGATCACCATCGCCGGCAATCTCAAGGACATCTTCCGCAACATCAGCGCCATCGGCAACGACCTCGAATTCCGGGGCTCAGGCGCCGTACCCACGGTGCGCGTGGAAGGCATGACCATCGCCGGAAGCTGAGCGGCGATGAAAGAAGTCGACGGAGATCCCGCGCGCTATGGGCGACCTTTAGAATATGGGCCTGCTTGCCACGTCGCCGGAATACCACCGTGAATGGCGGTGCGGAATAGAACAGAACGTTCTTCGTCGTGAGATCAAATCTGCGGTGTCCGAGAGCTGGTAATTTCCCGAGATCGCGGAAGGCCGAAAAGAAACGCTCTTCCAAGCGATCGGCGGCATCCGCACCGCGTTCCAGGTGAGTCTGCGCGATGATGATGTCCGACAGCTCTCGCAGAGCGCGCACCGACGCGGTGTATCCAGGAGGGGTCAAAGCTTCGCGCGAACCGCCTTCAGATGCGCTCGAATCTCACTCTCGTGTACATCTCACCGCGATCCGCAGCGTCCATGCTTTCCTGCAGGTCTGCGTCAAGATGCTCTACATCTACAGGTGTGCTGTCGGCGAGAGCTTCCAGCGCTGCTGCCATAACGGCAGAGGGCGTCGGGAACCTGCCGGTGGCCAGTTGCCGCTCGATGCCCGCCTCGACTTCTGGAGTTAACGTCATCGCCATGCCGGGAGTATAACGCCGCGCAGCCCGACCTACTAGAATCTCCTTGCGTGCCGGCCCCGTTCCAATTCGCCCATAGGATTGCCTTCGATCCCGCCAACGCGGACGCGATTCTGCGCGAAATCCCCAGCGGCCCAGGCATCTTCTGCCTGCGTGGCGAGCCCACCGCCGGCGGCTCCGAAGCAGAGCCCTACATCACCCGCGCCGCCGACATGCGCCGCCGTCTGCGCCGCTTGCTCGCCCCACCCGAGGCCGACGCCGACGGCAACCCGGTTCTTTCCAAGCGCCTTAACCTGCGCGAGCGTGTCCGCCTCATCGAGTGGTGCGAAACCGGCTCCGAGTTTGAGTCCATCCTTACTCTCTACTGCGCCTCGCTCTCGGCCTACGGCGCGGAGCGAGCCCGCAAGCGTCTCCGCCTTTACCCTCCCTACGTCGTGCGCATCACCCTCTCGCACCAGCACCCGCGCGTTTACGCCACCAACCGCTTCAGCAAGCGCGCACTGTCGGAGTGCTTCGGCATCTTCCCCTCGCGCCTCGCCGCCGAGCGATACGCCGATGCCGTGCTCGATCTCTTCAAGCTCCGCCGCTGCTGGGAAGACCTCGACGTCCACCCCGATCACCCCGGCTGCGCCTACGGCGAGATGAAGAAGTGCCTCGAGCCCTGCAAAGCCGCCTGCACGCCGGAAGAGTACAGCGCCGAATCCGAAGCTGTCCGAGCCTTCTTCGCCACACGCGGCGAATCCATGTTGGCCAACATCGCCGCCAGCCGCGAAGCCGCCAGCGAAGCCATGGACTTCGAAGCCGCCGCCGCGCTGCACAAGCAGTGGGAGCGTGTCCACGCCGCCGCCGCTCTCGCCGATGAACTTGTGCGCCCCATTGCCGAGCTTCGCGCCATCATCCTGCAGGAGTCCGTTCACGAAGCCAACACAGACGCCGCCATGGAAGCCGCGGTCTTCCTGCTCGAAGGAGGCCGTATCGTCGGTCCCGAGCCGCTTTCCACGCTCGGCGTTCGCGCTGTCCGCGAGCAGACCGCCGTCGGCAGCTCACTATTCGCGCAGCCTCTCATGCTTGCCCCCGTCCCGCTGGCCGAAAGCGCCGCCCCACCCACGCAAGAGCAGGAGTCCACGGACACGCCGCACGTCGTCCCGCAGACAGTCCTCACCCCCGAGGACCGCGCCCGCCTCTCACTGGATCGCCTGCACCATCAAGCCGCCAGCCTCGGCGAAGCCGGCCCGGAAGAACGCGGCGATTTCCTGGCGCTCTTCCGCCGCTGGTACTACCGGCCTGAAAAGCAACGCGCCGGCGAAGTCTTCCTCCCCAACCCGGACGGAAGCTGGCCCATCCGCCGCATCCTCAACGGCGCGGCTCGAGTAGTCCTCGGACCGCCCAAACCCATGCAGGCTACCGACCGTGAGGGCGCAAAAAAACTGAAGACCAAGCTCATCCACGCAGGCCGCGAAGGGGTAGAACGCGAAGTGCCCGTGCTGCCCAAACGCTCCCGCAGCCGTAAAAGCATCACACCCGCAGACATACTGAGCTGATGGAAGCATCGCTGTGCCCGCCTTGCAGAGAAGGATCAAGTCATGAAGAACGAACTCGCCATCCCGCCGCAAGCCTCGCGCGACAAAGCTTCCTTCGAACTCCTCCGCGTCTGGATCGCTAATGGCGGCCAGCACGTCAGCCTGCGCCCGGGCACCTGGCAGGATCCCTTTATGTGGGGCATGTTCCTCGCCGATCTGGCCCGCCACATCGTCAACGCCGAGCAGCAGGTGCAGGACAGCCTCGACCCGGAGGACTTCCTGGAGCGCATGCTCGAAGGCTTTGACAGCGAGCTCAACGCACCCACCGACGAAGCCGAAGGCGAAGTGCAGTAGCCCGACATCAAGGCGACCACCGCTGCTATTCTGACCACACCAGAACAGAGTTGGAGTTCCCGTGGTTGAACTAGCATTCTCGATCCTCGCCGCCGACTTCGCGCACCTCGCCGACGAGATCGCCGCAGCCGAGCGCGGCGGTGGCACCATCGTCCATGTCGACGTCATGGACGGCCACTTCGTGCCCAACATCACCTTCGGCCCGCCGGTCGTCAAGGCCATCCGCCCCATCACGAAGCTCCCGCTCGACTGTCACCTCATGATCGAAGACCCCGACAAGTTCATCCCGGACTTTGCCGCCGCCGGCGCGAACATGATCGCCGTCCAGGTGGAAGCCTGCCGTCACCTCAATCGCACGCTCCAGCTCATTGCAGACCATGGTATGCAGCCTGCCGTCGTCCTCAATCCAGCCACGCCGCTCGTGATGATCGAAGAGGTCCTGCCCATGGTGCACCACGTGCTCGTCATGAGCGTGAATCCCGGCTTCGGTGGCCAGAAATTTCTGCCGCGCGCGGTGGAGCGCATCGCTGAACTCGCCCAGATGCGCCAGGATCAGGGCCTCAACTTCCGCATCGAAGTCGATGGTGGAGTCGCCCTCGACACGGTTGAAAGTGTCGTCCGCGCCGGGGCGGACATGCTCGTCGCTGGCACGGCCATCTTCGGCAAGCATGGCGAAGCCCAGGCCGAAACCAACGCCCGGGAGTTCCTTCGCGTAGCTCGCGCCGCCGTCCCGGCCTAGCCTTTTGCCTTTTCTGCGTGATCTGCGTCGGAGATCTGCGCAATCTGCGCTCCCGCTTTTCTCTCGCGGTAGTACCCAATCCCCGCCAGCCCCGTCCAAACAACCAGACGCCCAAAGTGCGGGTTTCCGCCGCGACAGCTAAAATAAGAGCTGTTGCCGCGCGGCTCCCGCCGCGGGCATTTGGAGCACTCGTTCATGCGCAAGTTGGCCCTCGTTTCAGTTCAAGGCTTCTTTCCCACTCGCCGCGCCGGCGCTCTCGCCGGTCTGGCTGTTGCTGCCATGCTTGGGGCATTACTTCCCGCAGGAGCCCAGACGCCGGCCGGCACCCCGGCAACTCCGGATCAGAGCAGCGCCACGCCGGTGCTCACCGGCAGCTCGCAAACCGGCACTGACGCGCAGGGCAAGCCGACCGAGTCCGTCAGCCTCAGCGTCAACACCAGGAAAAAGCCTGCCAAGAACGAGCGCATCCAGCAGACCAAGGACACCCGCACCGAGAACCGCAAGATCAAGAAGCTGAATCCGCTCGTCGGCAAGGACGCCGACCTGCCCGATAAGCAGCTTTACGACAAGGCCATGGACCAGATCCAGCACGGCCACTTCGACGTCGGTCGTCTCGATCTCCAGACCCTGCTCAACACCTACCCTGACTCGCAGTACCAGATGCGCGCCAAGCTCGGCGTTGCCGATGCCTGGTACCGCGAAGGCGGCTCCGCCGCGCTGGCCCAGGCCGAGCAGGAGTACAACGACTTCATCACCTTCTTCCCCAACGCGCCCGAAGCTTCCGAGGCGCAGATGCGCGTCGGCGACATCTACTTCAAACAGATTGACGCCACCGACCGCGATTACTCCAAGATCGTCAAGGCCGAAGACGCGTATCGCCTGATGCTTAAAACCTATCCGGACGCCCCGCCCACCCTGCTCTCGCAGGCCAAGCAGGACCTTCGTGAGGTGCAGGAACTCCTCGCCGAGCGCGAAGCCCAGCTCGGAGCCTTCTACGCCGGTCACTCGAACTTCGCCGCTTCCATCGCGCGCTATCAGACCGTGGTGGACACCTATCCGCAGTACAGCCACATGGACGATGTCCTCATCGGCATCGGCGATGCCTATGCTGCCCAGGCCCGCAACATCCGCAACCAGCCCGTCTGCGGCACGGTGCCCAACACTGTAGCCTGCATCCCCGAGGCCGCCAAGGCCAAACTTCTCGAGACGAACGAAAGCCGCGCCGCCGCCGAATACCGCAAGGTTGTTCTCGAGCATGCCGCTGCCCCCCACGTCGAGGACGCCAAGGAGCGCCTGATCGATATGGGCATGCCCGTGCCCACACCTACACCGGAGCAGGTCGCCGCCAGCGACGCGCTCGAAGGCAGCCGCGCGCAGTACACCATGAGCAAGCGGCTTGAGCTCATCTTCCTCCGCAAGCCGGATACGGTCATCGCCGCCCGCTCTGGTGAGCCGCCGCTCGAAGATCCCGCCGCCACCACCGCGCCCACCATTCTCGATCAAACCAAGCGCGAGTACGTTGCTGCCCTAAGTCCCGTGGCAGCGCCCTCCGGCCCGACCGCTCCTGCCGCAACTGCTGCTGGTGCTCAAGCAGATCAGCCTGACCAGCCCGCGGCTGCCGGCGTTCCTGCCGCTGCCGCCAACGCTCCGCTCGCCCTCACCGACGTTCCCGGCCCTGGCAGCAGCTCCGGCTCCGGCGACACCACTACGATGAGCGACGCTCCTGCGGGCTCCTCCGGCTCCGGTACCTCGGTCGGTGCGGAAATTGTTCAGCCCGTTTCGGATCGTGCCAGCAGCATCCCCGCCGCCACCGGCGCGCCTGACGCCAACTTCGGCATTAAGTCTTCGGGAGCCGTTTCCACCGCGCTGCCCGCGCCGGAAGCTGCGCAGGCTCCTCCGGACCAGGTAAACGAAGCTGCCGGCCTCAAGCAGACCGCTGCCGCCACGCCCAATCCGAACTCCAAGAAGAAGCCTAAGGCGCCCGTCTACGACAAGAACGACGAAAGCTCCAGCAAGCACAAGCCCAAGAAGGGCGTCGACAAGATCAACCCCTTCTAAGAACTCTAAGAACCAAGTTGCATCGTGAAGCAACACAGAACACCCGTAGCCCGCCTGAGCGGACTGCGGGTGTTCTCTTTGCGGCATAGTTGTTCGCTACAGTAGACAGATGGTGGAAGCCCCAACCCTGCAAGCTGCCGCATCAGGCAAGTCCGCAAGAAAGCGCCGCTTGCCGGTATGGGCCATGGGCCTGGCGAACACCCCCACCGGCTTCGTCTACGGCTTCATCTCCACAGCCTTCGGCGTCCTGCTCACTGCGCGCGGAGTCTCCGTCGGCCAGGTGCTCGACATCAGCTATGTGGCCTTCTCGCCCTGCTGGTGGGCGTGGAGCCTCTGCCCCGTTCTCGATGTTCGCTTCACCAGGCGGACATATGCCTGGTTCTTCGCCGCGCTGGCTGCCTGCCTCATGGGCTCGACGATCCTGCTGCTGAACCATCTCTTCTGGTTCAAGCTCTCCCTCACCGCCGCCTGCACAGCGGCGGTCTTCTTCTCCGCCTCCGTCAGCGGCATGATGCCCGACATCGTCGGCGAAGCCGAGTACGACCGCATCAGCGCTTGGCTAAACGTCGCGAACCTCGGCGCTGCCGGTGTCTTCAGTTGGGTTGCTGTCGTCTTGGTCCGAGCCCTGCCCTTACCCTGGGCCGCTTTTCTGCTTGCCTGCCTCGTCTTCACCCCGGCGCTCCTGCTGCTTGGTTTTCCGGTCACACGCCGACCGGAAGGCACCCTGCGAGCCAACTTCACTGCCATGGCTCACGACCTCCGCCGCATCCTGCGACAGGGCCGTGTCTGGATCGGGCTTGTAATGTTCCTCTCCCCGGCAAGCTGCTTCGCGCTCACCAATGCGTTCTCTTCCCTTGGTGGCGACTTCCACGTCTCTGAGACAGCCAACGTCCGTCTCAACGGTCCCGGAGTGGCTATCGTCTGCTCACTCGGATCGCTGTTGGCGATCCCGCTTTCACGCCGCTTTGCCCGGCGAAACATCTACCTGGCGTCGGGCTTTGCCGCCGCGCTGGCCGCCATCGCAGCCACCTTTCTGCCTCATGACCTCGCCGTATTCGCCGTCATCCTGCTGCTCTACAACATGGCGCAGGGCTTCAACTACACGTCCTTCGTCGCTTTGCAGTATGAAATTATCGGCCCGCGCAACGCCCTCGCGGCTACCACGGTAGCCGTCCTCACTGCCTCGGGAAACTTCCCCATCACCATGATGACCAAGCTTGAAGGCACGGTGCACGATGCCCACGGCCTCAAGGCAATGCTCTGGACCGACGCCGGGAGCAGCATGGGTGCGGCTGTGCTTCTGCTGGCCGTCGTGCTTCCCCTGCTGGATCGCCGTGTGCGCCGCGAGCGGGCAGCACTGGCGATCTAGCTGCCCGCCTCGTTACGGCCGCCCAACGGCCTCCGCCATCTGCGATCCCAGCCGAACGCTCTCCGCGATCCCGCGATCTTCGGGGTAGTAAAAGCACGTATCCGCCACCTGCAACCCGGCAATCGGTGTCTGCACCGGCGGCAGCCTGGCGGCAAAGCCCGCTTCGCAGATCGGCTGCGCATAGCGAAGCCGTGCAACCTTGGTCGCGCGAACGTCTTCCGGCGTCAGGTCGGCGTTGATGTGCTGTAGGCACCCCAATGCTTCGCTCACCAGATCCTCGTCGCTCCACTCCCATTTATCTCGCGTCGTGGGCATGTAGTAGGGCACGTACACCACGTGGTCGTCGCCGAAGTCGCGCAGGTTGCTGAACTCGATGACGCCCGGGATTTCAATATCCGGCTCGGTGATGTTGGTCCAGAAGTGCATTGTCACGCTGCGCGCCAGCTTGAACACGACGCAGATCACGCCGATGTTCCTGATCGCGTCGTACTGCTTCTTCGTCGCTTCCGGCAGGTCCGGGATCAGCTTCGAAACATACGGCGTAGGACATGTGCAGATCACCGCATCGGCCGGTACCTCTCCGTCCGGAGTCCGCACGCTCACTACCCTGCCCGAGGCCACGTTCACTCGCTGCGCGGGCACGCCAGGCCGCAGCATGCCACCATGCTGCTCAAGCCCGTCAACCAGCGCATCCACCAGCGTGATGGAGCCACCCTCGATATATCCCAGCTCTTCCTGCATCAGGCTCCTGCGCGAGCGCCCCGTGCGCCGGATGCGCGTCCATATCCAAAGCGCCGAGATCTCCTCGGCGTATTCGTAAAACTTGAACTCGAACAGCGGCCGCCACATCTGGTCATACACCTGCTGGCCGCACCATCGCGTGATCCAGGACCGTGCCGTCTCCGTCTCGATCGCCGGCCACTTGTTCTTGCGCACGCACACGAACGCGAACAACGCATAGCGCAGCTTGTTCCATAAGCTCAGCTTCGGAAAGCTAAGCAGGGCAATGGGATTGCCCCAGGGATACAGCTTCCCATCGTAGAAGAACCCCATGGTGGTTTCGCGCCAGCGCATCTTGTCGCCGATCCCAAGTTCATCCATCAGCTCAAACGTCGGGTAGTCGGTCTTGCAAACGAAGTGGTAGTACCGCTCCAGCGAGAGTCCGTCGAAGTCGAAGTGCCCGGCCATCCCGCCCGGCTCGTCATCCGCTTCTAAAACGGTGACCGCGTGGCCCATCTTGGCGGCACGATACGCCGCGGCAAGGCCCATTGCCCCCGAACCGATTACTACAACGTTCGCCATGCCTGTCCTGATTTTATGATTCGGTCAATCCGCGGCTACGTGAAAGCCGCACTCGATCAGGTGAGAATATCTCCCATTTTATAGGGCCGTGTCATGTTTTCTAGGGCCATGTCACGCAAGCCGCTCACATCCGCGCAAATTCGCCGCCTCCATTTGGTAACCTTGGGTGACGTCCTAGGAGACAGCATGCCCACAGCCACACTCGAACCCACCACCACGCTTGACTACAAAGTTGCCGATATCTCGCTCGCGGAGTGGGGCCGCAAGGAACTGACCATTGCCGAGGCGGAGATGCCCGGCCTGATGTCCATCCGGCAGAAGTATGCTCCCAGCCAGCCGCTCAAGGGCGTGCGCATCACCGGCTCGCTCCACATGACCATCCAGACCGGCGTACTGATCGAAACCCTCGTCGCGCTAGGAGCCACTGTCCGCTGGGCAAGCTGCAACATCTTCTCCACGCAGGACCACGCCGCTGCCGCCATCGCCGCCGCAGGCGTTCCGGTCTTCGCCTGGAAGGGCGAAACACTGGAAGAGTACTGGTGGTGCACGGACCAGGCGCTCCGCCACGAAGACGGCCTCGGCCCGCAAATGGTCGTGGACGACGGTGGCGACGTGACGCTGCTCATCCACAAAGGCTATGAGCTGGAGAACGGCGATCGCAGCTTCGTCGACGGCAAGGCAGGGTCGGTCGAAGAAGCCGTGATCCAGAAGCTGCTGAAGAACCTGCTGAGCGAAGACTCGCAGCGCTGGCATCGCGTGGTCAAAGACTGGCGCGGCGTCTCCGAGGAGACCACGACCGGCGTTCATCGTCTGTACAAAATGCTGGAGCAGGGCAAGCTCCTCGTGCCCGCCATCAACGTCAACGATTCGGTCACCAAGAGCAAGTTCGACAACCTCTACGGCTGCCGTGAATCCCTCGTGGACGGCATCAAGCGCGCCACCGACGTCATGATCGCCGGCAAGGTCGCCGTGGTCTGCGGCTACGGCGATGTTGGTAAGGGCTCCGCCAAATCTTTGTGTGGCCTCGGCGCACGTGTCGTCGTCACCGAGATCGACCCCATCAACGCCCTCCAGGCTGCGATGGAAGGTTTCGAAGTCACCACCATCGAGGAAACCCTCGGTCGCGGCGATATCTACGTCACCACCACCGGCAATGTCGACGTCATCACCCTGGAGCACATGCAGCAGATGAAGGATCAGGCCATCGTCTGCAACATCGGCCACTTCGATAACGAGATCCAGATGGCTGAGCTCGACGGTTCCGACGCGGTCAAGCTCAACATCAAGCCGCAGGTGGACCAGTACACCTTCCCCAGCGGCAATGCGATCTTCGTTCTCGCCGAAGGCCGTCTGGTGAACCTGGGCTGCGCCACCGGCCACCCCAGCTTCGTCATGTCCAACAGCTTCGCCAACCAGACGCTGGCGCAGCTCGACCTCTGGGCTAACAAGGACACCTACAAGCCCGGCGTCTACATCCTCCCCAAGAAGCTGGATGAGGAAGTCGCCCGCCTGCACCTGGAGAAGATCGGCGTGAAACTGACCACTCTTAGCCCGAAACAGGCTAACTACCTGGGCGTCGCCGTGGACGGCCCCTACAAGGCGGAGCACTACCGCTACTAACTCCTCCGCGGCTGTGCAACCAGGGCATAAAGGCAAGCCGTCCTCTCAAGGGGCGGCCTGCTTGCTTTTTGAAGTGGCCCCTGAGGTATAGTCGCTCCCATGAAGCCTTGGCTCCGCAGCGTCTTCGGCGTCCTCACCGGCATTGTCGTCCTCATCGCGGCATCCGCCGTGTTTCACCGGCTCGCGCTCAAGATGTTCGACATCGCCGAAGACCGGCCGACTCCCGCCTTTCACTTCGCCGAGTGGGCCGTGATCGGCGTAGCGTCGGTCATCGCCGGTTACTTTGTCGCCCGCATTGACTCGGACCGGCCCATGGCTCACGGCCTCGCGCTCGCCGTCCTGTTGCTGATCTGGTACGGCGTCAATCTTCCCAAGGCCTCCGGCGGACGCGGCTACCCCTTCCTCCTCGGTCTCACCATCGGCGCGCCGTTGCTCGTGCTGGTGGGAGCTGCCTTTGAAACCCGGAGACTTCGAAGAGTCTGAAAGCTCCAGCAAGCAGAAAGGCCGCCCATGAGCGGCCTTTCTTATCTCTGCTGCAAAGCCTTACCTCTGCTGCAAGCTTACATCTCTGCTGCAAGCCCTACCGGGGAGCGACACCCGGATCGGTGCGCAGGTTGTGCTTGTCGTCATAAATCCGGCGTGACTCCTGGTTCTGCTGCCGGGCCAGCGTATGGCGGTCTTGGGCAGTCAGGTGGCCGTTATCCTGCGCGCGCATCCCATGCTCTTCACGGTTGATGCCCGCTTCCTGATGCTCCACATGCGACGCCTCGCGGGGGGTCATCTGTCCGCTGCGAACACCCTGCCCGATACGTGCCTGCTGGTTGCCCTTGCGCGCCGCAATGTGATGACGCTGGTTATAGGTGGTCTGCGCCCCCGCAAGGGCGACGGGAAGCGTTGCGAGAAGGGCGGCGAAAGTAATCTTCCTGAGGGTCATAACGGTGTCCTTTCCGGGCGGCGCATCGACCTTGCCGCTCCGTGCCTGCGGAGCATACTTCCGCATACGTAAGGGATAGACACCATGCCCTTCACGCAGGTTGCGCGAAGGTAGAGGTATTAATTTCCTCTCGAAACCGCAACCTTTTTGCGAAAAGGAGGTTGCCCGAACGGAAGAAGTAGAGAGTCCGGAAAACTAGGTCGTCGTCCCGTTGTAATCGAAGTCAGCCGCAACCAGCGCCTGCACTCCCGGTGAGGTCACGATCTGCTGGTCGATCAGCACAACAGTCCGCGCCGCGCCCTGCGAGTACGTCACCTGCGATCCTGTATACAGCGTTCCGTTCGCGGAACTCGGCACGGTCCCGGTCGGCACCACGGCGATCGCATAGGTCCCGGCCGGTACGTTGATGTAGCCGGTGTTGCTGCCGAAGCTCAGCCCCGTGGCGATCGGCGCACTCGTGCCTAGATTGCCGCTGCTCGGCACAAGATAAACATCCACGGAAGCCACCTTGGTGGCCTCATCCAGCACCCGCACGGAGATGGTGCTCGTCGGCGCCGGGGTGTTCTGGTCCTGCAGGATGGTTTCCTGCAGGCTGGCATTCACGTTGCTGATCAGTGTCGTGTACTGCTTCATGTTGGCCAGCGAGCCGTTCGACGTGGTGAGCTGCGTCTTCGTGCTCGCCTTATCGGTCGAGATCGCGTAGGTGCCCGGCGCAAACGCAATATACGAGCTGATCGTGCCAAACCCTATGTTGTAGGCAATGGCAGTTCCGTTCTCGTAGAAATCGAGTCCTGGCGCATCGGGTGAAGCATCGATAAAGCGCATCGTGGCAACATTGCCCGCGTTCACGTCGATGCTTTGGCAGCCCGGCAGGCCCAGCGCGGCAAGGCTCGCGACCGCCAGCGCGGCGCGGCGGCGTAAGGAAGCCGGCGCAGTCTTCCGGCTGTGCTCTGGTGTGCTGTGCCCTGCGGGTGAGGCCATCGAATCTTCCTGCCTTGGCGTTTCCGGCAATGCCAGAAGCGCCTGCGTTTGCAAATGGGGCTGATACTGCCCCTACTGTACCCGATTCCGGCGCCTGGTGTCGCCGGGAAAACGTGCGCCGAACCGGGTTGGACTACCTTCGGATATCACTCCCAAGGCTCGTCCACCCGGTCCGGCGCGAAACGTTGATAACGCTTACTTCGCGACCCTGTGGGCAATGATCATGCCCGAAATCTTGTCGTACGTCGCCTGCGGCAAGATGCCCTTTGATGTCAGCTGGTTCTTGGCTGTGTAGGGCCGCCCGTCGATGATCTTTTTGGAATAGGCATCGCCGATACCCGGCAGCGCCTTCAGCTGGTCGGCGGTCGCCGTGTTGATGTCGAGGAGTTGGCCTTTGGGTGCCGCTGCAGCAGGCTTGGCAGCCGGAGTCGCGGGCTTGGCCGCGGTCTGGGCAATGCCGACGGCCGAAGCCGCGGCCAGGGTGATCACAGTGGCAAGACGACGGATAGCGTTCATGGAAACTCCAAAAAGAAAAATTGGGAGAACGCCAGCCAGCATACTTCATCCCGTCCTGTTCCTTGGCAAAAACTGGTGAAGATCGCGAACCGGCGGCGTACACTCTCCGCCAGTGCTGTTTTGGAGGAGCGCCGTGACCTATATTCGCTCGATTTGCCTGTTCTGCGCCCTGTCGTCTGGTGTTGCTTCAGCACAGGAGCCAGCCAGCGTGCCCGAAGGCCGCGCCCCGGCTCCCAGCCACGCGATCCGCCTATCCGCAGGCGTAGCGGCCAGCCAGCGAATCGGCGGAGACCAGCCCGTCTATCCGCCCGAAGCCAAGGCACAGGGCATCAGCGGCTCCGTCGTCCTGCACGCCATCATCGGGAGGGACGGCAGCGTGCAAAGTCTCGCTGTGGTTTCGGGCAACTCTCTCTTGAGTGAAGCCGCGCTGGTTGCGGTCAAGACATGGGTATACAAACCCTATCTGCTCAACGGTCAGCCAACCGAAGTCGATACCACCATCACGGTGAACTTCAATCTGAGCCCCGACCCGCCCTCCGCATAGCAGCCAGCCTGCGGTGTTTATACGCTCAGGTGATGAACCACAGACCCTCGAGCGGCCTCGATCTTGATCACCTGCCCATCCCGCATGTACAGAATCCGGTCGGCGATCTGCGCGGCTTCGGGGTTATGGGTAATCATCAGCACCGTCTGGTTCATCTCCCGGCTCGCCGCCCGCAGCATCTCCAGCACCGCGTCGGAGTTCACGGTATCCAGGTTGCCGGTCGGCTCGTCGGCCAGCACGATGGCCGGCTTGGTGATCAGCGCCCGCGCGATCGCCACACGCTGCTGTTCGCCGCCGGAAAGCTCATTCGGCCGGTGCTTCAGTCGCCCTGCAATATTCAGCAGACCGGCCAGGTGGTCCAGCAGCTTCGTGTCGAACGGTTCCTTCGTCCCGGTGATCGTATGCGCCAGCTCGATGTTGTCGTAAGCCGAGATCGTGGGCAGCAGATTGAACCGCTGGAACACGAAGCCGATCTGTGCGCGCCGCAGTTTTGTCCGTGCCGGGTCGGAAAGCTTCGAAACATCCTGCCCCTGGATGGTCAGCGTGCCCGAGGTCGGCGACGTCAAGCCGCCCAGCACATAAAACAGCGTGCTCTTGCCCGAACCCGATGGGCCAACGATGGACAGAAACTCGCCCGGCGCGGCGGCAAAGCTCACATCGCGAAGAGCCGGCACTTCCAGCTTGCCGGAGCGGTACGTCTTACCAAGGTGACTTGCTTCGATGATGGGTGCGGGAATCAACATACTGCAGGCCAAGTTTAGCGCAATGGCGTCATTACACTTAGCAGATGGTCATCGGTGTCGGCACGGACATGATCGAAATCGCGCGCATCCAGCGCAGCCTGGAGCGCCACGGTGACCAGTTCCTCCAGCGCGTGTTCACTCCCGGCGAGATCGCTTACTGCCGGCAGAAGAAGAACGCCGCGGAAAGCTTCGCCGCCCGTTTCGCCGCGAAAGAGGCGGGTGCCAAGGCCCTCGGCACCGGCATCAGCCGGGGTGTTTCCTGGCGTGAGTTCGAAGTGACCCGCGCCCCCGGCCAGCGTCCCGAGCTCCTGCTCCACGGCCGAGCCGCTGAAATCGCCGCCCATCTCGGCATCCGCCGCGTCAGCCTCAGCCTCACCCACTCCCGCGAAATGTCTCTCGCTGTCGTCATCGCAGAGAACTAGCGGAGATCCGGCAGGGAAGCCGCCAACCTCCCAGGCCGGCAAAATCTTCCGCTACCATGGGAACCAGCCGCGCGTCAGATGAGGCACACATCGTCCGTTCTCGAGGAGTCCTATGCCCAGCCAGCAGGAAGTGAAGTGGTCGCAGTTGAAAGTGGGCGTGATCGTGCTGGTTGCGCTCGCGATCCTCACCATCCTGGTGTTCCTCATGTCCAGCGCCTCGGGAGTAAGCCCCTTTGCCCGCAAGCTGACGGCCTACACCTACTTCGCCAACTCCGACGGCCTCAAAGTAGGCGCACCGGTAAACCTTGAAGGCGTCACCATCGGCGAAGTCAAGAAGGTGCAGATCGTCACCGATCCCGCCCGCAAGCTTACGCCCATCAAGGTGGAAATGAAGCTCAACCCCAAGTTTCAGTCCAGCCTCCATACGGACACCGGGGCCGGCCTCTCGACGGTTGGCGTACTCGGCGACACGGTCGTGGAGCTGAACTCGCAGACCGCCACCGGCCCTGAGCTGCCCGACAACGCCGAGCTTCATCCCATGGTCATCCAGAGCATTGCCGACGTGGTCAAATCCAGCCAGGGAGCCATCGAAAGCGTCAACGCCATCCTCGCCAAGCTGGATAAGGTCGTCGACGGGCTGGCCAAGGGCGAGGGCACCGCCGGAGCACTGCTCAAGGATCGCGCCCTCTACGACAACCTGAATGAGACGTTGAATAGCCTTCGCGCCATCTCCGTGGGCCTCAACAACGGTCGAGGCTCGGCCGGCAAACTCCTCTCCGACGACACTCTCTACAACCACCTCAACAGCACTGCCAACCGCGTAGACGCCATGGTGGCCAGCCTCCAGAACGGCAAGGGCTCAGCCGGTAAGCTGCTCACCGACGACACTCTCTACGACAACCTGAACTCCACGCTTGGCCACGCCAACTCGCTGCTATCTGAGGCCGATAACGGCAAGGGCGCGCTCGGCATGTTGGTCAAGGATCCCGCCTTCGCCGCGAAGCTGAACGACACTGTCACCAACCTCGACACGCTGCTCACCGGCGTCAACAGCGGTAAAGGCACGCTCGGTCAGTTAGCAACGAACGAGGAAACCGCCAAAAACCTCAACAAGCTGCTGACATCGAGCACAACCTTGGTGGAAACGATCCGCGCCGATCCAAAGAAGTACCTCACCATCCACATGAAGATTTTCTAGCGCTTGCCGTCTTGCGACTTTCCGCACGCCCGCCACGTCTTCCAGCTACACTCTTAGTTCTTTCCGGGCCACGCCTCACCGGTACTCGCAGTATCCTTGCGGCACGGCCCGGTTTCGTAGCCGTTCGTCCTGAGGAGTTTCCATGCGTTTCCGCAACACCGCTTTCCTGCTCGCGTTCGCCGCCCCAGCCTGCCTGGCTCAGAGCGCCGCGACGAGCCCGCAATCCGGCCTGAACCTGGACGGAACCATCCGTTTTCTGGCTGACACGCCCACGTCCACCTCACCGGACAAGGCTCCCAGGACTCCCGTCCTGTTCGATCTCTCAGCAATCGACAAGACCGCCGACCCCTGCACCGACTTCTACCAGTACGCCTGCGGCAACTGGGTCAAGGCCAACCCGATTCCCAACGACAAAACGAGCATGAGCCGCTTCTCTGAGCTCGCCGACTACAACAACTACCTGCTCTACAAGGATTTGAAGGCCGCCGCCGAAGCCCCTAAGACGCCGCTCCAGAAGAAGTACGGCGACTACTTTGCGTCCTGCATGGACACCGAACGCATCAACGCCCTCGGGGCCAAGCCCCTGCAGCCCGAACTTGACTCCATCGCGGCCATCAAGGACCCGAAGGAGCTGGCCGCTTTCAACGCGAAGCAGGATCGTCGTGGCGGCGGCGCGTTCTTCAGCGTAGGCGTCACCCAGGACCAGAAGGACTCCTCGCAGCAGGTGCTCGCCACCGGCCAGGGCGGCCTCACGCTCCCCGATCGCGATTACTACCTGAACGAGAGTCCGCGCTTCACGAAGCTCCGCGAGGATTACGTCGCGAACATGAAGCAGACCTTCGTGCTTCTCGGCGACACGCCCGACCAGGCCGCTAAGGAGGCCCAGGACACGATGGATATCGAGCTGGCGCTCGCCAAGGGCTCGCTCGACCGCGTCGCCATGCGCGACCCGGCCACCCGCTACCATCCCATGACGGTCGCCGAACTCCAGGCCAAGACCCCGAACTTCGACTGGAACGCCTACCTCAACGGCATTGGTCTGCCGCAGGCAAAGACGGTCATCGTCAGCAGCCTGCCCTATCTCGATACCGCCAACACCGTGATCGGCACCGCCGGCCTCCCGGCCATCAAGAGCTACATGCGCTGGCACGCCATTCATGGCTCGGCCGGGCAGCTCAGCCAGCCCTTCCGCGATATCAGCTTCGAGTTCTTCAGCAAGGAGCTCGGTGGCCAGAAGGAAGAGCAGCCCCTCTGGAAGCGCTGCACCGCTGCGACCGACCGCGTACTCGGCGAAGCCGTCGGCCAGGACTGGGTCAAGCAGAACTTCCCCGGCAACAGCAAGGCCGAAACCGAGAAGCTGGTCAAGGCGCTGGAAGCCGCCATGGCCGCGGACCTCAAGAACCTCGACTGGATGAGCCCCGAAACCAAGGTCGAAGCCCGCAAGAAGCTTGACGCCATCGCCGACAAGATCGGCTATCCCGACAAGTGGCTCGATTACTCAACTCTCACCATCAGCCGCACAGATTACTTCGGCAACAACGAGCGTGCCGGCGCTTTCCAGCGCAAGCGTGGCCTCAGCCGCTACGGCAAGCCGGTCGACCCCACCGAGTGGGGCATGACGCCGCCCACCGTTAACGCCTACTACAACCCGCCGCAGAACAACATCAACTTCCCGGCCGGCATCCTGCAGCCGCCGTTCTACCAGGCCACCATGGACCCCGCGGTCAACTTCGGCGGCATCGGCGTCGTTATCGGGCATGAAATGACGCACGGCTTTGACGATCAGGGTTCGCAGTATGACCCCAAAGGCAACGTCCGTGTCTGGTTCACGCCGGAAGACCTGAAGAAGTTCAAGGACCGCAGCGAGTGCTACGCCAAGGAGTACGACGGCTTCCAGGTCGCTCCGGGCCAGAACCTCAACGGCCACCTGACACTGGGTGAGAACTCCGCCGACAACGCCGGTATCCGCATCGCCTATCAGGCACTCATGCAGACCATGCAGGAGGAAGGCGCGAAGGCTGAACAAGGCTATGTAGACGGCAAAAAAGATGGCTACACGGCACAGCAGCGCTTCTTCATCGCCTTCGGGCAGGTGTGGTGCGGCAACATGACCCAGCAGGCCACCATCAACCGCGCCAAAACCGACCCCCACTCCACCGGCGAGTGGCGCGTCAAAGGCACCGTGCAGAACTTCGACGAGTTCGGCAAGGCCTTCGGCTGCAAGGTCGGCCAGCCCATGATGCCCGCCAGCGGCGGCTGCCGTACCTGGTAACCGTCATTACGCACCCCGAAAGCGGCCCGCAGGGGCCGCTTTTGGTGCATTCATTCATGTAATGAAGAATTGCCTTGACTTTGTTGGGAGGTGATTTGTGGCGCCATTGACAGTAACTGCGAAGGGGCAAGTGACGCTTCGGAAAGAACTCCTGCAGCATCTGGGCATAGGACCGGGCGACAAGATCGAAGTAGATATGCTCCCGCAGGGCAAGTTGGCAGTACAGGCTCCTCGCCGTACTGGAAATATCGAAGACCTCTTCGGAATCCTTGCTGGAAAAACTACAAAGGTCGCAACTCTCGAGGAAATCGAAGAAGCCATCGCTGACGGTTAGCCGGGCCTCGTACGTTGAAGACTTCAGCGGACACCAATGATTGCTCCGCTTTGCTGTGCGAGATGATGCCGCGCAGGCTCAAACAGCCAGGGAAGTCCTGAAAAGCGCTACTACTGTAGCTGTCGCGCCGTCCAGTTTGTGTGAGTTCGTCTGGGTCTTGCGAAGGGTATACGGCTTGTCGAAAGCAGACATCGCGTCAGCACTGACCATCATTCTGGAAACCAGGAACATAGGGTTAGACCGATCTTCTGCGGAAGCCGGCTTGGCCGCCCTGAACGCTGGCGCGGACTTCGCGGACGGCGTGGTCGCCTTCCAGGGGCAGGCGCAGAGACATTCGTGTCCTTCGACAGGAAAGCCGTTTCAGTTCTGAAGGAACAGGGTTTCGCCACCCGGTTGCTGCGTTAGTACGCTCTGCTGGTAACCTCCCGCTTTCCTTCCGGTGCCCGTCCCGTCTACCCACCATTGGCATAATTCCGGGGGAGTCTCTACAATCAGGGGTGAGGTTCGATTTTCTCCCTCAGTCAAGGTCTTCCCCGGGCAGTCGTGTGTGCAAACCGCGAATATGGGGGCATGAAGGAAGCGCATGAAGTTTAGTTTGTTCGGCCGCATTGCGTTGGCCCTGTTGGCATCCGCAGCGTTGGGCCTCGGCATGACGGCCTGTGGCGGCGGCACTATCGGCTACATCTGGGTACTTGGTCAGCAATACAACCAGATCGGCGGGTTCAAGGTGGATGACTTCACCGGCAACCTGACCGCGATCCCCAGCCAGCCCTTCTCCTCCGGGGGAAGCGTTCCGGTTTCCCTGGCGCTCAAGCCGGGTGG
Source organism: Granulicella sp. (assembly GCA_965198545.1). Lineage (GTDB taxonomy): Bacteria > Acidobacteriota > Terriglobia > Terriglobales > Acidobacteriaceae > Granulicella. Next base: position 133,069 of record CBDAPS010000019.1, read on the forward strand.
CCGCTACCTCTACGTTCTTGATCAGGGTACTGTCACGACGCCTACCCTCAATCCGGGCAAAACGGCGTACCAGCAGGATGGCTCAAGCGGCATCGTCCAGTACGCCGTCGGTGGCGACGGCACGCTGACGTATCAGCAGACCTTCCATAGCCAGGGATTTGTGCCGACGTGGATCCAGTTCGATTCCACAGGTCAGTACCTGTACGTCCTGGACAAGTACAGCCCCGCGTACAACCCCGGCACGATTGCCGGTCAGCCGACGGACCTTAACGGATCGGTAACGGCCTTCTCTGTGGACAGCACGACGGGCCGGCTGACGCTGGTCACCAACCCGAACGTCAAGATAGGCGGTGTAAACACCACCTACTACGAGGTGGGAACCTCGCCGCTGGCAATGAAGACGATCGGGTCCTGTGTGTACACGGTCAACAGCGGCGATCAGAGCCTGACCCCATACACCATCGGCTCAGGTGGAGCGCTCACGCCATACGCCAGCGTCACGTTCCCCGTCACCTCGATCAACATTACCTCCATCAACGGTTCGGGGTCCTTCCTGCTGCTGACCGATAACGTGAACAGCTCGACCACTCCTGGCCGTCTGTACTTTTATTCAGTGGGCGCCGGCTGCGTTCCGACCCCGATTCCCGGTTCGCCCTACGCCAACCTGACCAACACGTTCAATCCGTCCTACTCGATCATCGACAACAGCTCCAAGTACGTCTACGTGTTGAACAAGACGACCACGACGACCGGTACGACCACCACGCCGTACAGCTCGATCTCGGCCTTCACCATCAGCTCCAACAACAGCGAGCTGGAGCCGATCACGACCTCCGGCAGCAGCACCTACGCCGTGGGTTCCAGCCCCGTCTGCATGGTGGAAGATACGTCCAGCAAGTACATCTACGTGTCCAACTTCCAGGACAGCACGCTGACCGGCAAGGTGATCGATACCAATACGGGAGCTCTTTCGGATCTCTCGCGGGGATCGTCCTTCAAGACGGTGGGCAACCCCAACTGTCTTGTGCTCAGCGGTGCCGTCGACTAAGAACCGGCGCAGTGGCGGTCCATGCGGGCCGCCACTGCCGTCACACATTGATTTCGCAGTTTCCTCCGGCTGCAAGGCCGGCAAGGTATCAGTTAGCCAACTCGGGCAGTTCGCAAATTCAAGGCCGCGCGGCAGGCATCATCGCTGAACGCAGCCGGTACGACAGGAACATACATGAAGTGGAACAAACTCGGTCGCGCTGCGTTGGGAGCCACGGTTTCGGCCGCTCTGGCGTTCGCCACGGCCTGCAGCCGCGACTACACGGTTGCTTACCTCTACTCGACTTCTGCCGGAACTCAGACGGTCGGCGCCTTCGCCATTGATTATCAGTCCGGCGTGCTCACGCAGATTGCCGGTTCGCCGTTCAGCGGCGTCGGCCGCAATCCGGTCGCCTTGGTCGCATCGCCAAATCAGAAGTTCCTCTACGTGGTCAGCCATGACGACAGCACTGTCACCGAGTTCGGCGTCGGCACGGACGGCAAGCTTTACGGCCAGCACACCTATAACCTCACTGGCAGCTTCGGCACTTCCGTCGCCATGGACCCCGCCGGCGCGTTCCTGTATGTGACCTACACCTACCAGAACGGCTATACGACGGCATCGCCCGGTCCCGGTGGCCTGACGATCTTCCCGATCGCCAGCGACAACTCACTGGGCACCGCCATTGACGTCAAGCTCGGCAACAACCCGGTCAGCGTGGCAACCTCCACGATCACGTCCACCTTCCCGAATCGCCTGGTCTACGTGGTCGACCAGGAAGCCTCGCCCAACGCGACCGTCCTTGGCTTCCAGCAGGCCACTTCTGGCGCGCTCACCGCGCTCAGCGGCACTAGGTGCTCGACCACGACGCCCACCGTGTGCACCGGCTACACCGCCGGCACGGTACCCTCGTCCATCGTCATCGATCCCACCTCGCGCTTTGTATACGTGGCGGATGAGTACTCCAACCAGATCATCAGCTACGGTATCTCGGCCACCAGCACCGGCAATCTGACCTCGCTGCAGACCAGCCCCACCACCACCGGCTCGTTCCCGACGAATCTCATCGTTGATCCGCGCGGCAAGTATCTGCTGGTCTCCAACTACAACGCCAACACGATCTCGTCCTACTCCATCAACGCCGCCAATGGCGCGCTGGGTGGCACGGCATCGCTTGGCAGTGCGGCTACGGCAACTGGTCCCTCCTGCGTCACCATTGACCCGGCTCTGGGTATCTACGTCTACAGCTCCAACCGGCTGGACAACTCGATCTCCGGTCTGCAGATGAGCCCCAATACCGGCAGTCTTTCGGGCATTCCGAACTCGCCGTTTCCCACCTCCACATTGCCTTCCTGTGTAACGGCCGTGGCCAGCGGAAACCACGCGCAGTCGGTCGTAAATCCTTAGGGTAGGGCGTACCAAAGCGAAAGAGCCTCGGCGATGCCGGGGCTCTTTTCGCTTGCTCCGCCCTTTGGCGGCCTCGTGGCGCGACCGGACGTCCAGCCGCTATCCTTTGGAGATGTCTCACCCGCATGCCTTTCCTGTCGGCCCGGTATCAGTAGGCTCGCCGAAGCTCTTCCTTATTGCCGGACCCTGCGTCATTGAGTCCGAAGCCCACGCCCGCTCTTTAGCCGACCGCGTCCAGCGCGTTGCCGCTGACCTCAACGTTCCCTACATCTTCAAAGCCAGCTACGACAAGGCCAATCGGACCTCGCTGCGCAGCTTCCGTGGTCCCGGCCTCGCCGAAGGCTGCCGCATCCTGCGCGCGATCGCTCTCGCCAACCAGGTGCCCGTGCTGACCGACGTCCACACCCCTGAGCAGGCCACCGAGGCAGGCGAGGCCCTCGGCGAAGCCGAAGCCATCCTTCAGATCCCGGCCTTCCTCTGCCGCCAGACCGACCTGCTGGTTGCCGCCGCCCAAACAGGCCGCGCCATCAACGTCAAGAAGGGCCAGTTTGTCGCTCCGTGGGACATGAAGCACGCGGTCGAGAAGGTCCGCGAGAGCGGCAATGCCCGCGTCAGCCTCACTGAGCGTGGCGCCAGCTTCGGCTACAACAACCTCGTCGTCGACATGCGCTCGCTTCCTGCCATGCGTGCCATGGCTCCCGTGGTCTTCGATGGCACCCACTCCGTCCAAACCCCCTCCGGAGCAGGCGGCGTCAGTGGAGGCCAGCCCGAGTTCATCCCCGTCCTCGCCCGTGCAGCCGTGGCGGCGGGTATTGACGGCATCTTCCTTGAGGTTCACGACAATCCCGCCGAAGCGAAAAGCGACGGCGCCAACGCCCTGCACCTTGATCGCTTGAAGCCGTTGCTGGAAACACTGCTGGCATTGCACGCGGTGATCGCTTAAGGCGTTGTACGTTGTACATCGAAGCGAATCGGAGGCGTCGAAGTCTAGCTTCGTCTCCTGTCTTCACGTACAACGTAAAACGTACAACGTAAAACGCCCTTGCCAAAGCCACTCGCACCTTCCGACTCGCAATCCCCCGAGCAGATCGCTGCGGCCATCGAGGCCTATCTGCAAGCCCACGATCAGGCCACTGTCCTCGAGGACGGCAAGGCCGTCTTCGACATGCGCGAAGCGAAGTACGCGCTCAGCACAGAGCATGGCCGCTGCTCGCTCCACCTCTGGAGCGAGCAGCGCAACGTCGTCCGCCGCGTCGTAGAGGCGAAAGAAAAGAACGGCAACCTGCGCCTCGCAACGCTTCGCATGGGGCAGTCCCAGACGAAACTGCTGGAACTCGTAGCCGACCGCTCGGTGCGCACGCCCACCACGCGAGACGCGGCGAGAGCCCGCTACCTTCGCACGCTCGAGCGCGTGTTGGCCCGAGAATGTCCCGACTGGCACCCCGACGGCTTCCGCACGGCGATGGACCTCGAGCGCAGCTTCGGTCCAGCCTATGCGCGAGGCTCGCTGATCCGAGGCGCAAGCAGCAACCGCTCAGCCCAGAACAACAAGGACGCCTGGGCCGTCATCGGCGTCAGCAGGCATGAGTCGCAGGCCATCATCGACGGCATCCTCACCCTCGGCATCCTCTGGCTGCACACCTGCCGCGAACAGGCAGCAGGCAAGCGCCTCTACCGTGGCCTTCGTGTCATCGCTCCGCGCGGCTCAGCCGACCTCACGCTTTCACGCATGGCCTGGCTCAACGTCGACGCCGCCCAGTGGGAGCTCTGGGAGCTCGACGATCGGAGCGAAGAACTCCACCAGCGCGACCTCGACGATCGCGGCAACCTGCGCACCCGCCTCGTCCACCACCTTGACGAATCTGCCGCCGCCGAACGCTTCGCCGAAGCGACTGCACAGGTCTTGTCTCTGATCCCCGCAGGGAATCACGCCCGCGTAGACCAGCGCCTTCGCTCTGCCTCCGAGATGGTCTTCTCCCTCCACGGCCTCGCCTTCGCCCGGGCCCGCATCGGTCTTGCTCCCAACAGCTTCGCCCGTACGCTCGAAATCACCGTGGGCGCGGGGGCGGAAGAAACAGAACTTCACAACGGCAATCGCGAGGATCTCGCTGCACTCGTAGAAGAGCTCTTCGATCGCCGCCAGGCAAAGCGTGCCACCTCAAGCTACGCCCGCCGCGCCAGCCTCGGCCTCACCCGTCGCATTGGCCCGCCAAAGAATATCGCCGCCCACTCCCGCGTGCACGCCCGCGCAACACTGCGAAGCGACGACCGTCTCAACTCCGCGCAAGACCCGCTCTTCCGGGCTTCTCCTGAACGCTGGCTGGAAAGCATGCTTCGCGCCGACTTGGCTCCACTGACACGCGGCCTCGCGCCAACACCCGGCCGTGCGCAGGCAAGCGCGAACAGAGTAGCCGGCTACGCTGACGACCCCGATCCCGACACCATCGGCAACCGCGCTGACCCGCTGCCGGCGCCCGAAGACCAAACGCCCAGCCGAGTCATCCCCCGCCTCGACCCACGCCATATCTACACACAGGTTCCCGCCATTGCAGGGGCCGGCGACCGCGGCATGCTCGATCTCCTTGGCGTCACTACAGATGGCCGCCTCGCCGTCATCGAGCTCAAAGCCGACGACGATCTCCATCTGGCGCTGCAGGGTCTCGACTACTGGATTCGCGTCCGCCACCATCACCTGCAGAACGCCGACGCGGTCACCGGTCTCGGCGAGTTCCAGCGCCACGGTTACTTCAAGGACGTCCAGCTCTCGCCGCTCGCACCCAGGCTCTACCTCGTCGCACCAGCCCTGCACATTCACCCAGCAACAGAAACGGTCCTGCGCTACGTCTCGCCGCGAGTGGAATGGACGCTACTCGCGCTGGACGAGCGCTGGCGTGAAGCGATCCGTGTGGTGTGGCGTAAATCCGGTGGTAAGCCCGCGGGTTGAGCCTCGCATCTCACCCGAGTGAAGGAGAACGGCATGTTCGATTCACTCGAGTTAAACGCAAAAGAAACAGCGCTGGTGCTGATCGATCTGGAGCACGGCATCGTAGGCCGCGATCTCGCTCCCAACAGCGGCAAGGAAGTTGTTGAGCAGTGCGTGAAGCTCACGGAAGCCACCCGCAACGCAGGCGGCACGGTGGTCTATGTCCACGTGCTGCTGCATGAAATTCCCCGCAAGGCAGCGGACAAGCCGATGATGAAGCCCGGCACGCCGCCGCCACCGCCCGAAGCCTCCGAGCTCGTGCCCGAGGCCAGCTACCAGCCAGGCATGGACGTACTCGTCACCAAGCGGCAGTGGGACGCCTTCTACGGCACCGACCTCCAGGCAAAGCTTCAGTCCAAAGGCATCAAGACCGTCATCATGGCCGGCATCGCCACCAACTTCGGCGTCGAGTCGACCGCGCGCTCTGCACTCGCTCAGGGCTACGACGTCGTCTTCGCCGAAGACGCGATGACCAGCATGTCCAAAGACCTGCACAAGTTCTCAGTGGACAATCTCTTCCCAATCATTGGCCGCGTTCGGACGACGAAAGAGATCGTCAAGGCGCTTAGTTAATGTCTCGCGAATAACCGAACAGAGCCGCCCCAAACGGGCGGCTCTGTTCGGTTAGAAGCCCACTATCCCCAAGCCGCAGGAGCAGCCTCAAGCTCAGCGCCCGGCTCGAACTCGAAAGCCGATGAAGACTCCTCGCACTGCGTAAAGAACGCCTCCACCTTCCCCATCACATCCGCCCCGCGCTTGCTCTCGAAGATCTCCCGCCGCAACGTTGCCCCTCCGGGCACACCATGCGTAAACCAGCTTGCGAACTGCTTCATCTTCCCGATGGCCTCGCGTTGGGCGCTCTCATGCACCTTGCGCTGCTTCTTCTCTTCGTCGGTTTCAGCCATGCCCACAAACGGAGGATGCTCCTCAACCTCTGCCAGCAGCCGCTCGAAGTAGTCACGAATCATCCGATAGCGATCCAGATCCGTAGGCTTGTCATAGCTCCCCACGCCCGTAGCAGCCTTGGTCGCCGTGTACTGCGCAATCTGCCGAAAGATCCACGGGTTCGCCGGCGCGGCCCGCCCAATCATCACCGCATCGCAGTTTGTGGCGGCAACCATCGCCACCGCATCTTCCGGCGTGCGCACGTCGCCGTTGCCGATCACCGGGACGCTCACCGCATCCTTTACCGCGGCAATCCACTCCCACCTCGCATTGCCGCTATAGCCCTGTTCACGCGTCCGCGCATGCAGCGCCACGGCCTGCAGCCCGCAGTCCTCCGCCATGCGCGCCAGCTCCACGCACACGATGTTGGAGTCATTCCATCCCATGCGGAACTTCACCGTGAAGGGAATCGTCACCGCCTTGCGCACGGCTTCGAAGATCGTCTTGATGTGCGGCAGGTCGCGCAGCAGCCCCGATCCGCCATTGCAGGCCACAACACGCTTCGCCGGGCAGCCCAGGTTCAGGTCGACGATGTCGAAGCCCTCGTCCTGGCAGATCAACGCGGACTCCGCCAGCGTCTGCGGGTTACTCCCAAAAAGCTGCGCGGAGATTGGGTGCTCGTCCTCGTAGTACGTCAGGTACCGCTTGCGCTTCACCGCGCGCATGCGGCTCAGCCCATCGGCTGACGTGAACTCCGTCATGATCAACCCGCAGCCTGAGCGCTCATTCGTGGTTTGGAGATCGACGTCGCCGCCCACCCCGGCACTCTCCGGCGAGTACATGCTGGCATTCTTGATGAAGCGGCGGAATACGGTATCGGTCACCCCAGCCATCGGAGCCAGCACGGTCGCCGGGGCAATCCTTACCTTGCCGATGTGCAGCTCGGCGGGCACGCTGGCCTCCGCCGGCATGGGCCGCTCGATCGTCTCAAGCCACTGCTTATCCACTGTTCTCTCTCGCTTCGTTCCGGCTTCAACTCCGGCAAAACTACCGTCGAAAGCACTCTTCCCATTGTAGTTTGCTGGACTCACCACCACTTGTTGTCATCTCGACCGGAGCCTGAGCCTGTCGAACGGGGAAGCGGAGAGATCCCGTGTTGCGCTTGGAACGCCCAAGCTTTGGCGCTGCTTCTGCGCCCTAACTTTGCGCCATACCGCTTTCGCGTCATACACTCGCGTGGCCTTCCCGGTTGACTCGTTCGCGCCAAAGGCGCATGATGGTCTCACTCCGAGGCATTTTCCTTGAATCGGGGACCGCTCCCATGCAGGGCAGTCCCAATCATGCAGAGAATCAGAACCCAGTCCGCGCAGGACTGCGGCACTTCGGAGGGCCTCCTTGAAACTCAAACTCGTACTCCCCCTATTGCTCCTGGCAGCCCCGCTGTCTGCCATGGCCGACCAGCTCGTGCCCGCCGGCTCCGTCATCAGTTGCACCGTGGCCGAAGGCAAGATCTCCTCCCAAACCGAAAAAGTCGGCGACCCGGTCATGTGCCAGCTCGGCCATACCGAAGCCTTTGGCCGGACATCGTTCCCCTATGGCAGCTACCTCATCGGCCACTTTGCCGCCTACAAGGATCCCGGCCACTTCGTTGGCAAGGGCTTCATGGAGCTTGACTTTGATCGCCTCGTCGTGCAGCCGGACACCATCGTTCCGGTCAACGCGCGCGTCGTGTCCACGCCCGGCTATCGCGTGGACGTGAACGGCCGCATTCTGGGCAACGGCAAAACCGGCAAGGATGTCGCCATGTGGCTCATTCCGGTGCTCTGGCCGATCGACCTGATCAACCTGCCCCGCCGCGGCCCGCGTCCGGTGCTGCAGCCCGAAACCAAGCTCACCCTCAAGGTGATCGACGACTTCGGCATCCCCACTCCGCAGGAAAACGCCGTCCGCACCCCCGCGCTGGCATCCCGTCAAACCTCCGACGAGCCTACCTATCAGGACTACCAGAAGCCTGCCCTGATCGAGCGCTCTTACGTCCAGCCCCAGTACCAGCAGCCCGCCTACCAGCAGCCGCAGTACCAGCCGCAGCAGCCCACGGTCCAGAACTTCTACGTAAACCAGCAGCCTGCGCCTGTCTACCAGCAACCGCAAGTCCAGTACGTGCAGGCTCCGCCTCAGACGGTCGTGGTTCAACAGCAGCCGCAGGTAGTGGTGCAGCAGCCGCCCCCGTCACCCACGGTCGTTTACAACTACCCGTACTACGCCCCGCCACGGCCCCGCTATTACTACTACCCGGGCTACTAACTCCGCGGAAACTTTGCTTTCTCAAACAGCCTCCACATTTTGTGGAGGCTGTTTGCATGAGTACAAGCTCTGTTGCTCTTCCCAAAACCGAAGGCCCCCGCGGAGCGGAGGCCGTCGTGTGTGTCGAGTGCAGCTTACTTGCCAGCCGCGGCTGTTTCTGCTTTCTTTGCATCCGAGTTCGCAAACTTGCGGCGGAACCGCTCGATGCGGCCGGCAGTGTCCACTAGCTTCTGCTTTCCGGTAAAGAAGGGGTGGCAGACCGAGCAGATTTCCAGCACGATGTCGCCCTTGTGCGTGGAACGGGTCTGGAAGCTGCTGCCACAGGCGCAACGCACCGTGGTTTCGTCGTACTTGGGGTGGATTCCCTCTTTCGGCATCTTGTTCTCCTTAGCTTTCCCGCCGCAGAACGGTCTCGCTTGCAAGGGCGTCTGCTCAGCTCCTTACATCGGTGTTCCTGTCGCGCTGCCGGCTTATGATCCCGTCTCCCGGGACCTCAGGCGCTACACATTAGAGTATCATCCTCGCTTGGAGATTCGAAGCTCCGAGGCCCACCCATGAGCAGTGACGCCGCAATCGAAAACGTCTGGGACTACCCACGTCCCCCGCGCCTGGAGCCAACACCGAGCCATCTCCGCATTGAGCATTGTGGCCTCCTGATCGCTGAAACCCGCGGCGCTTTCCGCGTCCTCGAAACCAGCCACCCGCCTGTTTTCTACATCCCGCCGGGCGACATCCTGCCCGGCGCAGTGCACCCTTCCTCGCGGCGCGGCAGCTTCTGCGAGTGGAAAGGCATAGCCTCCTACTGGACCCTCGATCTCCGCAAGCTCGCCGGAGCCAAAACCTGTCCGCCGGTCCCGGACGTCGCCTGGAGTTACGCGAACCCCACGCCATCCTTTGCGGGCATCGCCGGATATCTGGCCTTCTACGCCAGCCGGGTCGACCTCTGCACGGTAGACGGCGAACCTGTCCAATCCCAGCCCGGAGACTTCTACGGCGGCTGGATCACCTCGCGCGTGCGCGGCCCCTTCAAAGGCGCGCCCGGCAGCATGCACTGGTAGCAATCTGAAGCCTAGGCGTTCGCCTTTGCCTTTGTTGTTGCTCTCTTGGCTTGTCATTCCCGAAGGAAATGCGTTTGCCGTCACCGCTACCGTTACCGTTGCCGTTGCTGCTGCACTTGCTGTTGCTGTTGCCGTTGTTGTTGCCGCTGCACTTGCTGTTGCCGTCGCCGTTGTTGTTGCCGCTGCTGTTGCCGCTGCCGCTGCTGTTGCCGTTGCTGCTGCACTTGCCGTTGTTCTTGCTTCTGGGTACCCCAAGCCTTCAGGCTTGGGTCTCTCAGCCACCCCAAAAAAGCGGGCTTCAGCCCCTGGGGTATGCCTTCCGTCCCGGCCAATAAGCCGCGGGAAGCCCGCAGATTCGGCTCTCCACAAATCCGCAGACCCCGCCTGAAGCCCCGCCTGCGATACTTGATCAGCGCCTTCCCGCGCAAGCCATGCCCACCCCCTGCCCCATCTGCGATGACTCCGGCCTCCGCGTGATCGAACGCCCCGACGGCTCGCGCGCCGCGCAGGAGTGCTCCTGCCGGATAGAGAAGCGAGTAGAGCGAAGTCTAGGCGCAGCTCACATTCCGAAGAGATACCAGCACTGCACGATTGACGACTTCATCCCGGATTATGCTGGCCGTAACAAGTCGCTACAGAATGCACTCGTCCAATCCCGCAGCTTTATCAGTGCATACCCTCTCCAAACGTCAGGCAAGGGACTTATCTTCACCGGCCGGAATGGAACAGGGAAAACTCACTTGGCTGTCGGTGTGCTCAAAGCCTTGGTCTTGAAGGGTGCAAAAGCACTCTTCGTGACGTTCGATGATCTGCTGAAGCAGGTTAGGGACAGCTACAATCCAACCGTACAGCAGACCGAATTAGGCGTTCTTCGACCCGTAACTGATGCTGAAGTCCTTGTGATCGATGAACTGGGTTCTTCGAAGCCTTCAGACTGGGTATGGGATACGGTGTCCCACATCCTGAATACTCGTTATAACGACATGCGGACCACCATCATCACAACGAACTACAGGAATGAAAGAGGTCTGATCGAATCCGATATCCCGAACGTACCGACAGATGCTCGTAACGCCTGGATCGCGCTTTACAGAGAGAGCTTAGGGGACAGAATAGGGGAACGCATGCGTTCTCGGCTCCTTGAGATGTGTCGCGTCGTCGAGATGGACGGCGATGATTTCCGGGATAAAATCAAACGTCCTAGCTTCGACTGATCGCCTGTGCTCCAAATGGACGCGCTAGTTCATCGAGACGTTTTGAGGATGACGATTCTCGCCTCGCGGCAGGATTAGGCGACCAGACCCTGCTTGACCGGTAACGCACTTGGAGTCCTCCGTGTTTTCGCAGCTGACTTTACCTGCAGCGTGACACTCACGCCCTCATGCTTCTGCAGATGAGCGAGCACTCCGAAGAGATTATCGGCTCGCGGGTTGCCTGAGGGCCCGAACATGCGTTGCAGACTCGGCGAAGGGATCTTTGCCACCCTTGCAAGCTCAGGAAATCCGATCGTCGCATTGATGTAGTTCCGCAGAATGGCGCGGCCTGTGCTGAAATCTCCGTTGTAAATCAGCTCCAAACCTTCCTGAAGCAGGCAGCGGCGAAACTCCTGGTCGTGCAGGGCACGCTGCCGAATCGTCTCCCGAAAATCTTTGGTCAAAGTCATTTCCAACCCTGCCTTTCTTTCCGCAGCTTGTAGTCCTTCCACGCCACCTTCGCGCTCTTTATATCGAACTGCTGCCGTTTCTTCGTTCCGCCGGCAAGCAGAATCACCAGCCGCTCACCATCCCAGCCGAAATAAATTCGGTATCCCGGTCCGAAGTCGATCTTGTACTCCGATAAACCATCGCCGAGCGCCTTCATAGCCGCTGTATGTCCGCTCGCAATGCGTTCAAGGACGACAGTGACCTTCGCAGCGGCATGGCTGTCCAAGCTGTCGAACCATTTGCTGAATGGGCTTCGGCCTGCGGCATCAACGTACTCTCGGACCGTCACCACCTCGAAACGATAACATATATGTTACGTTCCTCGTCGCGGGCTTGCTGCCGACAGAAGCCCAGCGTTATAAAATCACCGCACCATGCCAGACCAGACCCAGCCCGCGCCACAGCCCATGTTCACCGAACAAAAGCCGGAAAAGGCGTTCCCGGTAGCGGCGGTCGGCATCGCGGCGGTCGCTGTGGTCATCCTCGCCGTGGTGCTCGTCCTCATGGGCCGCCATGACGGCTCGAAAACCCTCAGCGCCAGCTACGCCCCCAACATCGAACTCGGCGGCATACAGATGAGCGAGTCTGAAAGCCTTTCCGGCGGCAAGTCAACCTACCTTGACGGCAAGCTCGCCAACCACGGCACGCAGACCGTCACCGGCGTCACCGTGCAGGTAACCTTTCCAACCGACAGCGGCTCGTCCCCGCAATCCATGACCGTCCCCGTCCAGCTCATCCGCTCACGCGAGCCCTACATCGACGTCGTGCCTGTGAGCGCCGCGCCCATCGCTCCCGCCGGAAGCGCGGACTTCCGGCTCATCTTCGAGGGTGTCAACGATGCCTGGAACCAGCAAACGCCGAACATCCAGGTCACCGGCGTCTCCACGCGATAGCATGGCCGGGTCGACCAACATAGAGAGCCACATCTTTTTTGATTCAGCAAAAGCATTGGCCGCAAGAACTCGGGTCGCAACCATCCATTTCTTACATTTCTGCGTAATACCTTCAAGAGGCGCGAGCCTCGATGGTGAGGCTGTCTGTGAAGGCAGCCTACAGCTCTCCTTCACTAGGAGAGAACCAAGGCAGATTGGCCCTCCAGAGTTGGAGGGCCGTTTTTTTGCGAACGAGCTACTCGAGCTACTGTCGATCCCGGCCTACCAGCCCAGCCGCGCCCGCAGGTGGGTAATGTGCGCCACATGGTGTCGCGAGTGCCACGCGTACATCAGCAGCGTGTTTCCTAGATTGTCTGGCCCGCGCTCCGCATGCCGGTACGTCCGCGCGAACTGCTCCTCGCCCAGCGACCCCAGCAGCATCACCCAGCGCGCATGCGCAGCCTCCACCAGTTCCAGTGACCACTCCACCGGCGCATGCGTATCCGGCAGCAGCGCAAAAGCCGCCTGGTCATAGCCTGTAATCTCGGGATCGTCCTCCGTCAGCGCCTTCTTAAAGCGATGCAGCGCCAGCGAGTGCGAATCCGCGACATGGTGCACCACTTGCCGCACCGTCCACCCGCCCTCGCGATACGGCGTGTTGAGCTGCTCATCGTTCAACCCGCGAACCGCTTCGCGAAGCTGCTCGGGAAACTCCGCCAGCGTCTGGATCGCCTCGCGCCGGTCGTCGGCGGTAATCGGGGGCGACGCCACATACCGGCCAACGGGAAAGCGGGGATCTTGCGACTCGGCGACGGAAGACATGGTTGCGATTGTAGTCGTCTCCGCAAGTACACTTCGAAGATGCTGCGCAATACGATACTGGCCGCGTGCCTCGCTGTATCGCCGCTGGGAGTCCTCGGCTGCCAGCGAGCCGAAAACGGGACCGCAAGGCCGGCGAAAGCTGACCCGCCCCCCGGCCTCGTCAACGGCGAGTACCGCGGCTTCGACCGCAACGACTATCCCGGCGACGACGCCATGAAGACCCTCCACGCCACGTTCGCCTTCACCGGCTACTGGCTCACCCCGCCCCCCGGCGCAAAGACCAACTCATGGCTAGGCAAGCGCGCTACCCTCCACGCCCAGGGTTGGGGCTTCCTGCTCCTCGCCAACGGCAAACTCGACCGCGAAATCCTCAAGGCCCAGAAAGCCGGCACCAAACCCGCCGGCCTTGGCAAGCAGGACGCCGCCATCGCCGTAGCCGCCGCTAAATCCGAAGGCTTCCCCATCGGCGCGACCATCTTTCTTGATCAGGAAGAAGGCGGTCGCCTTCTCGACGAGCAGGCCGCCTACCTCCTCGCTTGGACTGAGGCCGTCGCCGCCACCGCCTACAAGCCCGGCACCTACGCCAGCGGCCAGCCTGTCCCCGACGACCCCAGCAAAACCATCACCACCATCGACGACATCCGCGCTCGCGTAAAGGCAGGCAAGCTCCATGAGGTCGCCATGTTCGCCGCCCAGGACGCCTGCCCACCCGCCCCCGGCTGCACCGTGCAGGCCAAGCCGTTAAGCGTCTCCGGCGAACCCGGTCTCATCGCCTGGCAGTACTCGCAATCCCCGCGCCGCCCGGAGATCACCAAAAGCTGCGCCGCCACCTACGCCGCCAACGGAAGTTGCTACGCCCCCAACACCCCCGGCATCTTCCTCGACATGGACGTTGCCAACAGTCCCGACCCAAGCCACGGTCGCTAGCGCACAACCAAGCCCTACCCCTGCAGCACCCAGGTATCCTTGCTTCCGCCGCCCTGTGAGCTGTTCACCACCAGCGACCCCTTCGTCAGCGCCACGCGCGTCAGCCCACCCGGCACGATCGTCACCTTATCGCCGTACAGCACATACGGCCGCAGGTCCACGTGCCGCGGCTCCAGCTCATCGCCGATCAAGCACGGTGCCCGGCTGAAGCTGATCGTCGGCTGCGCAATATAGTTCCGAGGATTCCCCCGTATCTTCTCCGCGAATTGGGCTCTTTCCTCAACAGACGCGTGTGGCCCGATCAGCATCCCGTAGCCGCCGCTCTCGCCCACCGCCTTCACCACCAGCTTGTCCAGGTTCGCAAGCACGTAGTTGCGTTCCTTCTCGATCATGCACAGGTACGTCTTCACGTTGTTCAGGATCGGGTCTTCACCCAGGTAGTACTTGATGATGTCCGGCACAAACGCATACAGCGCCTTGTCGTCTGCCACTCCCGTGCCGAACGCATTCGCTAGCGTCACGTTGCCCGCGCGATACGCATTGAACAATCCAGCCACGCCCAGGATCGAGTCCCCGCGGAACGCCATCGGGTCAATGAAGTCGTCATCCACGCGCCGGTAGATCACATCCACGCGGCTCAAGCCGTTGGTCGTGCGCATGTAGCAAACGTTGTCATGGACCACCATGTCGCGGCCTTCCACCAGCTCGATTCCCATCTGCCGGGCTAGGTACGCATGCTCGAAGTAGGCAGAGTTGAACACGCCCGGGCTCAGCAGCACGATGTTCGGCTCCGGCCTGCCTTCAGGAGCCAGGCTCCGCAGTGTGCTCAGCAGCACCTGCGTGTAGTTCTCGATCGGCCGCACGTTGTAGCTGCGAAATAGTTGCGGAAAGATCCGCTTCATCACGCGCCGGTTGGTCAGCATATAGCTCACGCCGCTGGGCACGCGGAGGTTGTCCTCCAGCACCACGAAGTCGCCATTCTCCATCCGGATCAGGTCGGTCCCGCAGATCGCCACGTACACATTCCTCGGCACCTGCAGGCCCATCATCTGCCGCCGGAACTGCGGGCACGTGTACACCAGCTCCCGGGGCACCACGCCATCCTTCAGGATGCGCCCCTCGTTATAGATGTCCTTCAGAAACAGGTTCAGCGCCGTGATCCGCTGCGCCAATCCCTTTTCCACCCGCGCCCACTCCGCGGCTGTAATGATGCGCGGCAGCAGGTCATACGGAAAGATCCTTTCCGTGCCCTCATTGCGCCCATACACGGTGAACGTGATGCCCTGGTTCAGAAAGCTAAGGTCGGCAGCCTGCTTCCTCCGCTGCACCTCGTCCGGGGGCAGCGCCGCGAAGTGCTCCAGCAGCGGTTCATAGTGCTCATGCAGCACGTCCCGAGCCTCGAACATCTCGTCATACGCGTTATCCAGCTGGTAGTGCTGCAGAGCCGCCAGTGAAGACGGGCTCCCCTGCGCTTCCGAAACCTGAGGGTCCATGGGGAGAGTATAGGGGACTCGTTTGCGCCACCGACTCCAGCCGTCGGGTGAAACGTGGACTGCCCAGGCGGCTTCAGCCGCTGAGAGAGAGCAGGAGGCTTCATCGCCTCACGATGCTATGGTTCGTAACACAAATGGGCTATGCCTTCCGTTTTTCATCGCAAGTCGCGGCGCGATGCTTTCACCACATCTCTTCTTTTTTCTGCATCCTTTCATCTTCTTTTCTTCGTTTATTTAAGCCCTCTGCTTTGGCACGCCGATTGCACTAGGTAAGGCCAGCCACTCAAACAAGCACCACTAGTCCTGTTGGAACCACCATCCAGGAGCTAGTCCGGAGAATGAATTGAACAAGGTCCTCGCTTTTCTTGCAGCAGCCACCCTTTCCACTGGTATGGCTTTCGGTCAGAGTCAGAACGGAACGGTCACCGGCACCATCACGGACGCCACGGGCGCCGTGGTTGCCGGAGCCGTCGTCACATTAACCGACGTTGATACGGGCGTCGTTCGCACACTCAAAGCAGACTCCGCCGGCGTGTACGATTTCGAAGGCGTACAGCCGCAGAACTACAAGGTTTCAGTGTCGGCTGCCGGTTTCGCAACAACAGAGACTGCGGTCTTCAATGTTGCCGTCGGTTCCGCGAACAAGGTAAATGCGAAACTTTCCGTCGGTCAGGAAAATACCAAGGTCGAAGTCACGGCCGACTCGCTTTCCGGTATCAATCTGGAAAACGCCGAAATGTCACAGGTCATCAACTCCACTCAGGTGGTCGAGCTTCCTTCCGAGGCGCGCAACATTTATGACTTCGTCGCTCTGTCCGGCAATGTGAACTCTGACCCGGCCGATGGCGGTCGCGGCACAGGCGTGGGTCTCGGGGGAGCACGCTCGGCGAGCACCGAGATTCTCCTCGACGGTATTGAGAACACCTACCTGTTCTCTGCCGGCGTGGCAACGCTGGTGCCCGTGGATGCTGTCGACCAGTTCCGTGTCATTACCTCGAACTACGGTCCGCAATACGGTCGTGCCTCGGGTGGCGTCGTCAGCGTGCTGACCAAGGCAGGCACCAACGCATTTCACGGCACAGCGTGGGAGTTTTATCGTCCGTCTACCTTCGCTTCCGACGAGACTTTCAATAAGGCGCAGGGTAATCTCCAATCCCGCTTCGTCCGCAATGAATTCGGCTTCGTAGCGGGTGGTCCCATTAAGAAGGACAAACTCTTCTTCTTCGGTGGCAACGAGTGGCTCCGGGTGCGCAGCACCAACAACATCTACTTCACCATTCCTGATCCTGGTTTTATCGCTCTGGCGAACGCCAATACCAAGTCGTTCTTCAGCCAGTACGGCACCCTTGCACCCGGCGTTACCACCAAGGCCACGTACTCGCTTTGCCAGGTAGCGGGTGGTCCTAACAATCCCGCCACCGGCTCCGGAACAGGCGGCAACTGCGCCAACGGAGCTCCCGTCGACACCAAGTTCGGCGTCCCCTACCAGAACACGCAGAATGGCGTGAAGGATACCGCCGCATCCGAGCGTACGCGCTTGGAATCTGCCTTCCCCGGGATCAACGACAACACCACACTGTTTGACTACGTGCAAGCGGTCATCCCGGCAAATGCCGGCGGTGGCGCTCCCCAGAACACCTACAATCCCATCGGCCGTCTCGACTTCAGCATGACCGACAAGACGCAGATGTTCGGCCGCTACATTCTCTACAACCAGATCGAGCCTGCTGGTATCGGCAACGCCAGTCCCTATAACGGTTTCAACTCCCCTGCCAGCATCAAGGCACAGAACCTTGTCTATGGCATCACGCATACCTTTAACTCGCATTGGATCAGCCAGACTCAGCTCGGCTTGCTCCGTGTAAGCAACAACTCCCCACTCGGTACGAACCCCTTGGGACCGACGCTCTTCTTCAATAGCACCTCGCTGGCGATCGGTGGCCACTCCGCGGTCTTCCCTGGCTACAGCGAAACCAGCGCTTCGGGCGGCATCCCCTCCGCCGGCCCGCAGAATGACATCATTGTCAGCCCTGTCTTCACCTACACCAAGGGTCGTCACACCATGACGATGGGCGGTCAGTACACCTATATCCGAGACAATCACACGTTCGCCATCTACGCGAATCCGCAGGAAGCGCTCGTTCAGTCCGGCAGCAACGGTTCGCTGCTCAACTTCGTGAACGGCCAGTTCAACTACTTCCAGGCCAACATCAACTCACAGGGTAAGTTCCCCTGCGTCAAAGACCTCATCACCGGGGCGCAGGACGTGACGGCGGCTTGCTCCATCACCACGCCAATCTCGCAGCCGAGCTTCGGCCGATCCAACCGCTACCAGGAAAGTGACGCCTTCTTCAATGAAGAGTTCCGCGCTACGCCGCGCCTGACGTTGAACGCGGGTCTGCGTTACGAGCTCTACGGAACGCAGCACAACAAGAACGCTGGCCTTGATTCCAACTTCTACTTCGGCACAACGGGCAGCCTCTTTGATCGAGTCCGCAATGGTCAGATTCTGCAGGTCGGTCAGACTGCGGCAGGTGTCCAGAACCCGAACGGCAAGCTGTGGCGTACAAACTACAAGCAGTTCGCTCCTCGCATCGCCTTTGCATACGATGTCACTGGCGACGGCAAGACCAGTCTGCGTGGCGGCTTCGGCATCAGCTACGAGCGCAACTTCGGCAACGTCACCTACAACGTCGCTCTCAACCCTCCCAGCCAGTTTGCCATCAGCCTGGCCAACACCGATAACGGCGGCAGCGGTCTGTTCTCCGGACAGTTCCCCATCAGCAACGGCGTCCTTGGACCCTTCAGCTCGACGGCTGGCATCACGAAGGCGCTTCCGCAGGCCTCGGTTCGTGCGGTGGACCCCAACATCAAGCCCTCCTACACCGAGTTCTATAGCCTTGGCCTCGAGCGCCAGATCAATCCTAGCCTCGCTGTAGGTGTCACGTACCAGGGTGAGCGTGGTATCCACCAGTACTCCATCGCCAACTACAATCGCGCCTACTACGGTCAGGTGTACGAGGGAGATGCGAAGACCTACACCTCAGGCGCTGTCAACACGAACCGTTTGAACCCGCAGTACACCTCCATCAACGTGCGTAGCGCCGATGGCGATAGCCACTACGACTCGCTGAACGTCTCCGCGCGTGCGCAAAACCTGTATCGCTCGGGGCTCACGCTCACCACCAACTTCACACTCGCTCACCAGTTGGACAACACCTCGGCGACGTTTGCTAGCGATAACGGCTCCGACGGCGTTCTCAATGGTGGTGTCTCTTACTTCGACCCGTTCAACAAGCAGCTCGACTACGGTAGCGGCGACAACGATGTAAGGGAGCGCGTCACCATCGGTTTGGTGTATTCCACCCCCTCGTTCGGTACGCACGGTTTCGTCCGGGCGATTGTCGAAGGTTTCCAGATCGGGTCGCAGTACTCCGCGCAGACAGGCAATCCGTTCTCCGAGTACGATACCGCCCTGCCAATTGCAACCGTCTACTCCCGGGCTCGCTTCCTGACACCGGTGCCAACGCACAAGACGCGCGGGCTTCTGGCTGCCAATGCCGGCAACGGGTACTACAACTACATGGACTTCCCAGCACGAGGTACCGCGAACCCGAGCCAGGCCGGTTACAACGGAAACTACGGCTATTACGTGGACCCGAAGGTCGGTTATGCCGACTTGCCGACGATCAACGGCGCTGGCGGCATCAACGACAGCTTCGGTGGTGGCGGCAGCCAGGGCTACATCTCGGCCCGCAACTCCTTCCGCGGTCCTGGCAGCCAGTCCTTCAACGCGGATGCCGTGAAGAAGTTCAAGTACAAGGAGCGGTACGGTATCGAACTTCGTGCCGAACTCTACAACGTCCTGAACCACCCGAACGTCCTTCCGGTGAACGGCGGCACAAACGACGTGGCGTCTTACTCTTACTTCCTCGTGGAGAAGACGGGCCAACGTCAGCTGCAACTCGCCGGCAAAATCACCTTCTAACCTCATCAACAAGACGACACAGCAAAGGGCGGGGACTTGGTCCCCGCCCTTTGCTGTGTCTTGAGGCCCTTCTATCGGATGATGCCGGGGCTTGACAAAATATCCCCCGAAAGAACCCCGCTCCCAGAGCGCCGCTCTTCCCATGCGCACCGGAGGTCCACCCCTAAACCCGGCGTTTTGAATACTTTGCACAAAAGTGGGGGAGGGGCTAACCCCTCCCCAGATCAAACCACTGATTGGCTACTCAGCCGATCCAGCCTCCAGCGCATTGAACAGCAGCTTGAACGTCCCGTGAGGCTGCCCTCGGAACGTGATCTCAGGCCCATAGAGCACGATACTGCCCTTGCCCTGCTGGATCCTTACCACCGCCGCTGAGTTGTTCAGGTACTTCTCACCCCACGCCCAGCCGCTGTCCAGCAGCTTCCCATCTCCGTACCAGGCAACGGTCTGCACTCCCCGTTGCCCCGCATCAGGAAGGATCTTGAACGCCGGGCTGTGGTCGAAGAACACGTCTGCTTCCGGCGTCATGCCGTAGGCCAGGGGGAGGGTGTTATCCACCTGCGTTTTGATTAACGAGCCTGGAATATAGAAGCGCTCCGCTGGAACAGGCTCCTCGACTCCCTTGACGACTTCAGTCAAAGCGTTCGTCACCGGCAGGTTCATCGCCTGGTAGAGCGACGCCGTCGACGATCCGATCGCCAGCAGCGTCCCTCCAGCCTGTACAAACGCCTGTAGCTGCGGAATGGTCTTCTCCTGCGAGATGCGCCCCAGCCAAGGCCGGAACTCCGCCGGAATCTGTTCCGGTGCAGGCTGCCGTCCAAAGAACCCCTCACCGCCACCACGTGCACCAGCACCAAGACTGATGGCGCCATCCGAGAACACGATCACGTCATACTTGCTCTTGAGTTCACCCGCATCCAGTGTTTGTGGATAGATCACCGTGAACGGAAACTCGAACTGCTCCATTAGCCAGCGAATCCATCCGGAAGGCATCAACCCGCCGTACTGGTCGTAAAGCGCAATCCGCTGCGCATGCAGTTCCATGCGTTCACTTACTGGAACCTGGCCTACGCCAACCGCGCTGATGCCCAACTGCTGGGCCGCAGTCTCTACTGTGACCTTCGCACCCGGCGTCGCCGGAATCCACAATGCACCCGCGGCGAACTGCTTGCCCTCAGCGCTCACCGGCTGCTTCAGCCAGTACACAGGCTCCTTAGCCTTGAACAGCCGATTGGTCAGCACGAACGCGTCGTTGTAGCTGTGACTCACCAGCCAACCCTTGGGATGAGCCGCACCAGTGATTGTCCCCTGCAGCGGCTTCGCCAGCGCAGCCGAGCTCTCCGTGGCTATCGGTGTGAAGGGCCCCGTGAACCCGTCCAGGACGCGGTCATAGACCACACCCATCTGCAACGCCAGAGTCCACCCCGTGGCGTCATAAGGACGATTCGGCGGCCCCCCAGGGTACGGGAAGTCATTGGGATGATCTTGACGCTCGAACATGTCGAGCACCTGAGGACGGTAGGCCTGCGCCGTCATGATGACGTAGCTGCCCTTGGGGTAACTCTTACCCGCAACAGTGAAGCTGTCGGTCGCTTGCTGGACGATAACACCGCTCTTGATCAGTGAGTTCACGAACTTCGTTGCTGTCGGAAAATCGGGTTGATCGGAGGGGAGAATGTAGCCCCGCGGGTCACGCAGCGTGGGTTCGTGCAGCACCGTGTTGTAGAGGCTGGTAGCTACGGGTGAACTGCCTGTGCCACCAGGCCCGCCACCTAATCCTCCTGGGGCCGGTCCCGCGCTCCGCGCGATCGCTGGTGCGCCATTACCACCGGGCGCGCCGGCTGCAGCGGGAGCAGCAGTAGCGTCGGTCGCGGCTCGACGCCCACGACCGGCGCCTTCCGCCAAAGCAGCCGCTCCTGCGGCGGTGAGGGCATCGATACGCTTGGGGGTCACAGTCCAGCTATCTTTGCTACCTCGTGCGATGGAGTTCTTTCCCATTAGGTAGGTGTCGTAGAGCAGGTGGGACTTTTCGCGTGAGGCGTAGTCCAGTACCGCGCGGTTATTAGTCAACTCATACTCGATGGATTGATGGTAGTGCCAGGGGCCGGGGGGCACGGGGTCTGGCAGGTCGTTGGAGGGCAGCTGACGGTTGGGGATGAGGGGGATCTGCATCGGCGTGGGGCTGCCAATGATCTCGGTCAGCAGACCGATGGTGTTGTGGAAGTAGGTGATGGTGCGCAGGCCGCCGTTGTACCAGGTGGAGTAGTTCGCGCCGGAGCGCATGGTGGAGCCGGGCTTGCCCTCCTCGATGAGGCGCTCGTGCATGGCAGTGCCGACGGCCTCGATCTTGGCGGGGATGAGGGGGTCGTAGTCGTAGTTGTAGGGGTCGCGGAACGGGGGCATGAAGATGACGGTGCCGGCGGGGCCTGTCTGGTGGTGGTTGTAGATGATCTCGGGGTACCACTCACGGAAGAGGATGCGGGAGATGTTGGTGGTCTCCGGCATGGCGTTCAGGTAGAAGTCGCGGTTGTCGTCGTGGCCTATGTAGTGGGCCCATAGGCGTGGAGTTCCACCGGCGGGGCCATCGGTGACACGCTTCTCGGGGATGGGCTCGCGGTTGTACCAGTCGACGACGAGGTCCATGCCGTCGGGGTTGATGATGGTGCAGAGGACGATGTCGTCGTGGAGGAGGCGCATCATCTCCGAATCGGTGGCGGAGTTGAGCATGTAGACGGTCTGGACTAGCTGTTGGGCGCCTACGGTTTCGGAGGCGTGGAGTCCGCCGTCGATCCAGACGACAGCCTTGCCTTCCTCGGAGAGTGCGTGGGCCTGCTCGTCGGTGAGGCCTTCGGCGCGGGCCAGCTTGCCGGAAATCTCCTTGTAGTGGTCGAGCTTGGCGAGGTTCTCGGGCGAGGAGATGATGGCCATGTACATGCGTCGGTTTTCGGCGGTGGGGCCGATATCGACCAGCTTCATGCGGTCGGATTCGCCGGCCAGCTTCTTGAGGTACTCGACGGACTGGACGTAGTTGACCATGTGGTAGTCGTCGCCGATATTGAAGCCGAACTCCTGCATTGGGGTGGTGATGCTGCGCGGTGCAGGTGTTTGCGCGTGTGCTGCGGAAGCGGCTATCAGCGCTGCAGCGAGTGCGAGCGGCGTAAAGCGGGGACGGCGAGACGATGCGATACGGAAGCGCATGAGACAGGTGTCCTCTTTGAGAATTTGAGAAGAGTTTGGGATGTCGGGATACTCCACTACTGTACGCTCCGGAGGCTTCTCAGGACTCAGGGGCGTTCCGGCAGGCAGGCCCCTCCCCCCTGCTTCTGCGCAAAATCTTCGAAACAGGGTGGTTAGGTCCGGACCTCAGGTCTGGATGGTGCGCTTTGGAAGTGCACTGTTTGTGGGGCAGCGGCTTTTGCTGGGTGATTTTGCAAATGGAAGGGTCTGTGGGGAGGCTGTTTTTGTCAAGTTCGTCGTGGCGAGACCTGCTATACTCGCGGATGCACTTGCCCCGGACGCGCATGCGACGGCGGCGATCCAAAACCTTCAACAGGCCGCCCAACCGGCGAGCCGGAGACCGCTCCTATTCCTCCCCCGACAGACAAACGCTCGCAGAAGTCCTTTATCCGTACCAATGAACGCATCCGCGCCCGCGAAGTGCGCGTGATCGACGACAACGGCGAACAGCTTGGCGTGATGGCCCCGTTTGAAGCCTTGAAGATGGCTCGCGAGCGGTCTTTGGACCTCGTCGAGATCTCTCCCAACGCCAACCCGCCGGTGTGCAAGATCCAGGACTACGGCAAGTACCTGTACGAGAAGGACAAGAGCGACCGCGCGGCACGGAAGACGCAGAAGGTCATCGTTATTAAAGAAGTAAAGTTCTCGGTGACGGTGGACGAGCACGACTACCAGACCAAGAAGAACCAGGCCGTGCGCTTCCTGGGCGAAGGCGATAAGGTGAAGGCGAGCCTGCGCTTCAAGGGCCGGCAGATGGCTCACCGCGACCTGGGCTACAAGATCATCAACCGCCTGATCATGGACATCGGCGAAGCAGGCATGGTGGAGTTCATGCCGCGCATGGAAGGCACGACGCTGCACGCGATCATTGCTCCAAACAAGAAGATCCCTCCGCCGGCTGCACCGAAACCGAAGCCGGCGGCACCCACTCCAGCGCCGGTGCAAGCGGCGGCCGCTCCTACGGCGTAGTCTGCCGGATGGCATGATGGCGGACTTCCTTCGGGGCTGAAGGTCCGCGTTGCAAGAGACTTCGTAGCTTCTATTCGGGTTTGAATCGGGGCCTCGCCTTTCTATGGCGAGGCTTAAGTTTTGTTGCCTGCAGCGTCTGTCTTTGCCTGGCAAGATCTCGGCTGTCCAGCAAATAGGTGCCCCACTTGTGACGGTGGAGCTGTCACAAGTGGGGCACCAGCTGAAGAGCGAGTTAGCGGGTTAAGGAGTTAGGGACTTTAGGGATGTGGTGGTGAGGGTTGTTGCCGCTGCTGGGTTCGCCGCGACCGGAGCGCTCATGATCGGAGCTGGGGCTGCCGGGGCGGTGGCGACTGGGCCCAGGCGGATGGGGCCGGAGCTGGTTCTGGTGATGTTGAGGGTGCCGTTGGCGGAGGTTGTGCTGTAGTTGCTGTCGGCGGGTTGCGAGGCAGTGATGGTGTAGACGCCGGGCGTGAGCGAGGACGGGTTGTAGGTGGCGGTGCAGTTGTTGTGGCCGGCCTTCGGGGTGCAGGCGACCGTGCCGAGGTTGGTGGTGCTGCCGTTGACCTTTAGAGTGGGCGTGCCGGTGGGGGCGGTGTTGCCGCCGTAGCCGACGATGAACTCCAGCGTGATGGAGGACTGTGCCCTGCGGGATCGTCTGGCTGATGACGCTGATGTTGGGGACGGCGAGCGAGGAGCCGGTCTCAACTACCGTTTGGGTTGCGCCGGTAGCGTTCAGGCTGTTGTCGGTGAAGATGAGGTTGCCGGTGACTGCGCCGGAGACCGTGGGCGTGTAGCTGAGAACTTCGGTGCAGGTTGCGCCGGAGGCCAGCGTGCCAGCAGCGGACGAGGAGCTATAGACCAGCGGGCAGGTGGAACTGTTGGACTGCGTGAAGTACGGAGACTGGCTGGGGTTCTGGCCAGTGGTTGGGACTGGCAGCGTGAGGGCGGTGTTGCCTATGTTGTCCAGCTCCAGCGTGGTCCCCGCACTGGAAGTGCTCACAGGGGTTGTTGGGTAGGTAAGCACAGGCGGATCGGAGCGGTCGATCCTGGCCACGAGTACGTTTCCGCTGGGATCGCTGGTGACGTACAGGTTGCCGAGCGGGTCCAGCGCAACACCGTTGATGCGGCCGAAGCTGCCCAGGGTGGAAAGCTGGGTATACCCGCCGCTTCCATTGGGCGCGAAGCGGACCACTCCAGTGTAGTTGCCACTCGCAGTTGCGTATACCGTGCCGCCCGCATCAACCGCAATCCCGTTTACAAGCGACACACCGTTGCCGGTTGCATTGACGCTGGAGCGGACGTAGCCTGACCCGCCGGGGGTCTCCTTGTAAATGGTGGCTGCGTTCCCGTCCGCCACGTATACGTTGCCGGAGCCGTCAACAGCCAGGGCAATGACGAAGTTGAAGCCGCTGTCCAGGGTGCTCACCGTGTAGGTTCCATTGGCTGTAGGTTGCCTTCTGCACGGTAGATCCCCCACTCGTGAAGTACAGGTTGCCAACGGCGTCCACCGCGAGTGCGTAGTAGGGGTTCAGGCCGGAGTTGTTGGCCTGGCTGAACAGAACGCTTTGCGAGTAAGCGCCGGTCGCCGGGTTCAGCGTTTCCTTGGTGATGGACCGGTTGGTTACGTCGCAGATGTACACGTTTCCAGCGCCGTCAACGCCGATCTGTGTTGGATTGTTGAAGCCGGAGCCTACCGTCGATTGGGTGTAGCCTCCACTGCCGTTGGGCTTTTCCCTGTAGACCTTGCCCACGTTGTAAGCAGCGATGAACAGGTCACCCGCACCATCGCGTGCAATGCCGAAGGCGTCGCCCAGGGTGTTGTCGAGAGTGGTCTGTGTTCCCAGGGTCCAGGCAGTGAGCGGACTCGTGCCGACGCCGTTGATGTATGCCGTCGCGAGCACCGTGCCGGAGGAGTCGAGCAGGTTAACCGCGCCCAGCCGCTGGCCCGGAAATTGCGGCGTGAAGGCGACGTTGACCGTGCAGGTCTGGTTGGCCGTCACCGCACCCACGCAGGTGGAGCCCGTGCCGAGCGTGAAGTCCAGCCCAGTCGCGCCCTGTGTCAGCACGTTGGCGTTACTCAGCGCGGGCAGCGTGCCGGCCGTGCCGATCAGGAAGTAGACCGGGGTTTGCGTGGCGGCGGTCCCGACGGCCGTCGTGGGTGCGGTGAACGCACCGGCGCTGTAGGTCCACGTATCCGCCGTCAAACTAGAGTTGTTGTTTCCCCCGAACAGCACCACGGTTCCGGTGGCCGCATCGTAGGCCATGGTCGAAGCATCGCGGGACGAAGGGCTGTTGGCCAGCGTCGGTTGCGTCCAGGTCGTCCCGTTGTACGTCCACGTATCCGCAAGAGTCGCACCGGAGCTGGAGTATCCCCCGAACAGCACCACGGTCGCGGTGGCCGCGTCGTAGGCCATGGTGGAATAGGCACGGCCGGGAGGGCTGACGGCCGGCGACTGCGACGTCCAGGCCGTCCCATTCCAGGTCCACGTCAATGTATCCGCACCATACCCGGACTGGGTGAGCCCCCCGAACAGCACCACGTTGCCGGTCGCCGCATCGTAGGCCATGGTGGAGGCATTGCGAGGCGAAGGGCCGGAGGCCAGCGACGGCTGGGTCCAGGTTGTCCCGTTCCAGGTCCACGTATCCCCAAGTAAGCCGGAACTGTTGGATCCCCCGAACAGCACCACGGTCCCGGTCGCCGCGTCGTAGGCCGTGCTGGAACGCTCGCGGGGCGAAGGGTAGTTGCCCGGCGACTGCGGGATCCAGGTCGTCCCGTTCCAGGTCCACGTATCCCCAAGAAGGGTACCGCCGTCTGTGTATCCCCCGAACAGCACCACGGTCCCGGTGGCCGCATCGTAGGCCATGGTGGAATCAGCACGGGGCGAAGGGCTGTTGGCCGGCGACTGGTGGACCCAGGTTGTCCCGTTGTAGGTCCACGTGTCCCCAAGATAAGAAGAGTTGTTGAATCCCCCGAACAGCACCACAGTCCCAGTCGCCGCATCGTAGGCCATGGTGGAGGAATCACGGGGCGAAGGGCTGACGGTCGGCGACTGCGGCGTCCAGCTGCTGGCGACGGTAGCGGTCACGGGATTCACTGCCGCAGGGATCTGGGCATGGGCCGAAAGTGCAGCTGCGGAGAGCAGTAAGAGAGCGAGCGCGCGGGGCCGGGAGCGCATGGGCATGGGGGCGGACGTTGGCATCGGAAAGCGTTTCCTGTTCGGTAGTTGGGAGCAAGGAGCGCTCGCGGTGGCTGGATGGCCGCAGAACGTTCCGTCGCTTTCCCTCGAGAGAGGAAGCTTTCGGTAGCAGGCCCGGGAACGGAGCTCAACTAAGGTCGTTGAGCGATGGATAGTCCGTTGAAAGAAGATTCTCTACAACTTTACGGGTAGGGGGAAGTCGGATGGCCTGTGGAAAAACAATTATCGAGGGAGTTCGTGTGTTTAGCGAATCTACCTCAAAGGCCTGATTGGAGGAACTTCTCAGTTGGTTTCCGGCGAAATGCATCTGGCTTGATGGGGCGGGCGGGCCTTCCCGGTTAGCCCACCCGTGACGATGAGGGTGTCACGGATGGGGCACCCGAGCATGTTTGCGCCTGGACGAAGGGCGGGTAGAAAATGTCGACTCCCGTCCGGCAGGCTCTGCGGGATGACAGGCCAAGTGCTTAGGCAGAGAACACTACTGCTTCCCGAAGATATGGACGGCCCAATCTGACAGGGAGACGCGCAGGCAACCGTTGGTAGCGGTGAGCGTCTCCGGAGTCGTTCCAGCGCTTGAAGGCGAGGACGTTGTTGTTCCAGTCTTCATGAACGATCATGCCGGTGGGTGAGCGCAGGGCGGATGAATACAGCGGAGATGCTTGACGGCCGTGACCATCACCTGCGTGGGAAGGCCGAGTGGATCGTCGATCACGCTCCAATCGAGGCGAGCCTGGCGCGAGCCCAGCCATCGGCGCGGCCTCCGAACCGTTCCATGAAGTAGTTCGAGGATGACGTCAACGGAGGCGGCGAAGGGCGCCAGACGCGGAAGCGGATGGTGCCGTCGGAATACAGTAGGCTGCCCGTGCCGTCGTTGTGGGGAGATGGTGCTCTCATGCGATTCTCCGGCGGGACGTATTCAGTTGTTCGGGGCCTTGCTCTTCATTAGCCAGAGAGCGGCCAAATGGGCCGGCATTTTTATCGCGGTTGGCTGTACATTCAAGGGGCCAAGTGAGTCGTGAGATGCAGGGGAGGAAACAGGTGAGCCAGACAGGTGAGGCGGAGACGGTGGATGCTTCGGCGAAGATTACGCAACGGATTGGGGAGCTGGGCGACTGGCGCGGGGAGATGCTGGCGCGTCTCCGGACGCTGATCCATGAGGCCGATCCGGCCATCGAGGAGACGTGGAAGTGGCGCGGGGTGCCGGTGTTCGAGCACGACGGCATCGTGTGCACGGGCGAGAGCTACAAGCAGGTGGTGAAGCTGACGTTTGCGCGAGGGGCCGCGCTGAAGGACCCGAAGAAGCTGTTCAACTCCAGCCTGGAGGGGAATGTGCGGCGGGCGATCGACTTCCACGAAGGCGCGAAGGTGGATGAGAAAGCCTTGAAGCAGCTTGTGCTGGAGGCCGTGGCGGCGAACGCCGCGGCGATGGCGGAACGCGCAGCGAAAAAGAAGAAATAAGCGCAATGGCGCCGGGCCATGCGCTCGCACGATGTATTCACTGGAGACTGCAGGGAGTGGTCGGCTCCCTGCGAACATCGGGAGTGCCTTCCGACTCGGACGTGAATCGGGTCCAGCAAAAAGATTGCGAAGTTGCGAAATTGCGAGAGCACTTCGTTCCGCGACTCTGTGAGGAGCGAGTTTGTTACTGGACCTGGGCGTCGAAGACTCCGGTTTCCACGGTGTTGTTGTGCTTCATCTGGATGAAGATGCGGTAGCGGCCGGAGGTGGGGAAGCCGTAGGGGAACTCCACGGTGGAGCTGAGGGGTTCGGGGCTTGTGCCGGTCATGCCGGGCTGGTTTCCTGCGACCATGTCGCTCATAGCCTCGTGGCCTGAGGCGGCGTTGGCGAGCATCATGGCGGGCATGGCGGCGGAGCCTTCGGGGTGAGTGTGGGCGAAGACGGTGCCGTCGGTTTTGACGAAGGCGGCGTGACCAGCCATGCCCAGGTAGGGCTGCATGTCCCTGGCTGGCTTGCCTTGCGGGTCAAGCAGGGTGAAGCGGAAGAGCGTGGCTGTGCCGGCGGCGAGGGTGGCGGGGCGGTCCCAGACCATCGTGTAGCCATCGGGCAGGGTGAAGCGCAGGCCGAGCATGCCGGCGCTAAGCGGCGCGGGGGTGGCGAAGGCGTCTTCGGAGTCGAGCGCTGTGCCGTGCATGCTTGCGGGGATTGTCAGCGTGGCAGTGAGGGTTTCCGGGAAGCCGCTGGTGTGCACGATGTCGGCGTAGAGGTGGTACTCGCCGGGAGGCATGGCGGGGAGGGTGTCAGTCAGCCGGCCGGGCGCGGTTTGGGTGGGGTGGAGATGGTAGGCGACGTCCATCTCCGGCCAGCGGATGGCGTAGAGGTGCATGAGGTGGCCGTGGTCGGGGAGCAGCGGAGACATCTTGTGCGCGACCTCCCACTCTTTGTCGTCCTTGTCGTAGCTGCCGATGAGCAGTTGGAGCTGGTTGCCGGTGAGGATGGGGTGGAGATCCCAGGGAGTGTAGAGGCTGTCGGAGTAGTCGGCGGCTTCGACGTTCCACCACTTGTTGCCCCAATAGACGGCGAAGGCGACGAGGACGAGGGCGACAGCGGCGGAGATGAGGGCTCGGCGGCGGCGGTTGCTGTCGGGAGCGATGCCGGGCCGGAGGCGGGATTCGCGGACGGCTCCGAAGACAATGCCGGCGACACCGAGGGCGAGGATGAGGCCGAGCGCGGCGAGGAGCAGGCCCATCGGCCGTTGCATCTTGAGGACCTGCGTGGAAACGGCGGGGACGGGGACGGCGGCTGTTTGCTGGCCTTGCGCGCCAGTGATGCCGAAGCGGACCTGCCAGGAACCAGACTCCATGATCCAGAGCTGACCGGTGAAGAAATTGGGATCGGACGCGCTCTGCTTCATGGCGTCGGGCGTGGGCGGATGGTGGCTGGCCTCGCCGGTGAGGAGCATGGGAGTGTCGGTGAGAGAGGAGATGGGAGCGCCGTAGCTGCGGACTTCGACCGTGGCGACGCCGGGGATGATGCTGGGCGGGCGGACGGTGACGAAGAGCTTGTAGGGGCCGGCGGTGATCTGCTCGAAGACGTCCTTGCTGTTGACGTGGGCGTGGGCAGGGAGAGCAAGGATGAGGCTTGCCAGGAGAAGGCAGATCCCAGGGGAGACCCAAGGCTGAAGCCGTGGGCTACCAGCCCCCATTCTTTTTGCGGGCTGAGAGAGCCGAGGCTGAAGCCCTGGTGTACCCAGAAGCGAAGACAAAGCACGGAGAAAGTTCATCGTTGGACTCCACGCATCCAGCGGCCTGCGCGGAGGCCGGCCCAAGTGGAGAGGAAGCCTGCGAAGGCAGCCCAGAGGAGACCTTTCAACAGGACCCAGCCGTGTTGCGGCCAGAGGAAGATGCGCCTGCGGTCGAAGCTGGTGGCGGGGGCGTTGTAGTCAAAGTACATGGTGCCGAAGAGGCGGTTCTGGCTGGCCTTGGAGAGCAGGAAGCTGGCGAAAGGCCACTCAACAGCGACCATGACGCCGGTGAAAAGGATGCCGGAGACAAGGGCGATCTGCCAGAACTTCCAGGGCTTTCTTTCTGCGCCGCGAGGGAGCAGGGTGCGCTGCCAGAAGAGATCTAGAAGGAAGGCAGGAATGATGATGAGCGGCGGGAACTTGGCCGGAATGAGATGGGTAATAGGGTTGAAAACCGGGCCGAGCTTTGGCTGCGCGGGGAAGAGCGGATAGATGAGGATCTCCGCCATGATGGTGACCATGTAGACGGCTGCGGTGGTGGTGGCGGCCCAGCGGTAGCCGGTGATCTGGAAGTAGAGCGCGAACAGGACGGGGACGGCGATGGCGAGCGCGATGTAGGCAGGCGCGCGGTGCAGGACGACGTCCCAGGTGTACTCCTGAATAAAGAACATGGAGCCGCCGACGGAGAGGCCTCCGATAAAAAGCAGGATGCTGCGGAGCTTGGTGTAGTTGGCAGCTTGGGCATCTGCGGCGCGGTTCATCTCCGCGAGCGTGAGAAAGATGACACCGAAGCCGACGGCTCGGATGCCGAGGATGAGGAGCGCGTGCGGGGGGCTGACGATCTTGACGTCGAGGCCGTAGGCGTTGTGCCACCAGTTGTCAAAGGGGGCGGAGGTGAGCATGGCGACGCCTCCCCATCCGGCGAGGAAGACGCCGAGTGGAGCGCGCAGGCCGAAGACACTGATGGATGCCGCGCGGAGCTGGGGGTCGCGGTTGGTGGTGGCGCGTACGAGGAGCCACATGCCGACGATGCCGGCGAGCACTCCGCAGAGCTGGATCATGAGGTGGGCGGGTGTCCAGAAGGTGTCGCGGCCGATGGAGCGGTGCCAGGCGACGTCCCAGGAGCCTCCGAAGGTGGCGGAGGTGACGGCGGCAGCGCCGGTCCAGATGTACCAGGGGACCCTGGCTTGTGGCGCGTAGGTGGTCGCGCGGGAGCTGGCTGCGGGGATGAAGCCCGCGGGAGGATTGGCTGCGGTGGACATGGCGCCTCCAGGTGGTGTGTGGTTTTATCGTAGCGGGGCCGAAGGCTCGTGCGGGAGTGACATGTGTCACCTTCGCTACTGGCACAGGTAGCGCTGGCTGGTCTGGCTGAAAGCTTTAACGCGGCGTGCGCGGTGGTGCACGACGGAACTCGGCGGAGTTGTTGCTGCGCCTAGGCGTGGTCGCTCAGGGCGGCTTGCGCGGCGAGGAAGCCGCACATGCCGTGGACGCCACCGCCGGGAGGAGTGCTGCTGCTGCAGAGGTAGAGCGCCGGGTTGGAGGTTCGCCAGAGGTGCGCGGTGGGGCGGGTGAGGAGCTGGGTGGCGGTCATGGAGCCACCGGAGACGTCGCCTCCTAAGAGATTGGGGTTCCAGGATTCGAGGGCAGCGGGGCTGGAGGCTCGACGGGCGAGGATGGTGGCGCGGAAGCCAGGGGCGAAGCGCTCGACCTGAGACTCGATGGCCTCGGTGAAGTCGTGCGTGGAGGCGTGGGGCGTATGGCAGTAGGCCCAGGCGATGTGCTTGCCGGCGGGGGCACGGGCGGGATCGAAGAGCGTGGGCTGGGTGAGGAGGACGTAAGGCGCGGGCGAGACTTCGCCATGGAAGGCGGCGGCCTCCGACTTGGCGATTTCGGGGAGCGTGCCGCCGAGGTGGACGGTTCCGGCCCGGAGGCAGTCTTTGGCGTTCCAGGGGATGGGGGCGGAGAGAGCCCAGTCGAGCTTGAAGGCTCCGGGGCCGGGGAAGAAGTGGCGCATGCGGGTGCGGAAGCTGGGTGTGAGGGCTTCGCCGGCGATGCGGTCGAGCGCACGGACGCTGGTGTCGAAGAGGGTGACGTCGGCGGGGTCGAGCTGGCCAAGGCTCTGGATTTCGGCATTGAGGTAGATGCGGCCGCCGAGGGAGACGAGGTGGTCGGCGAGGGCGTGGGTGAGTGCCTGCGCTCCGCCGGCGGCGAAGGGCCAGCCGGTGGCGTGCGCGGCGGCGATGAGGACGAGGCCGGCTCCGGCGCTGGCGAGGTGGCTGAGCGGGAGGACGGAGTGAGCGGCGTTGCCGGCGAGAAGGGCTCGCGCCTGTGGAGTACGGAAGATCAGGCGGGCGAGCAGGCCGGCGGGCTGCGCGGCGGCGAGGCCGAAGCGGGCGAGGCCTATAGGATGGTGCGGCAGCCGGCTGAGCGGGTGCATGACGGTGTCGATGAGCCGGTCCCAATCATCGGCTAAAGGCCCGAGGAGATGACGCCAGGCTCGGGCGTCGTGCGGGGAGAACTGCGCCGCGGTGGCATCGAGGCTGTGCTCCAGCATGACGGCGGTGCCGTCGTCGAGCGGGTGGGCGAGCGGGGCGTCGGGTTCGATCCAGCGGAGGCCGTGCTTCTCAAGCGGGAGCGAGCGGAACAACGGCGAGGCAATGCCGAGAGGGTAGACCGAAGAGCCGAGGTCGTGGTGGAAGCCGGGAAGGGTGATTTCGCCAGTGGAGCAGGCTCCGCCGACGTCGGGGCCGCGCTCGTAGACCGTGACGCGGATGCCGCGTTGCGCGAGCGTGATGGCGGCGGCGAGACCGTTGGGGCCAGAACCGACGACGTTGGCTGTGCGCAGGGGCATGTGGATGGGATGAGTGTAGCGCTGCAGAATACGCTTATCCTATGGCGGTGAAGACAGTGAGGCAGTCTAAGGTGAGTGCTGGGGCGAAAGAGCGGCTGCTAATGGTAGATCTGCGCCCGAATGCACTGACTCGCGAGACGATGGAGAAATCCGCTCGGGTGAAGAGGTTCACGTGGCGAGGGACGCGAAGATATGTTCGCGAGGCTTGGGATCTCTTAGTCTGCGATGCAGAGTAGATCAGTTTTGAAGGGTGGGGTTTCAGACGCTTACTCTGATGGTTTTAACCATTCAGGGCCGTCTTGGAGTTGCAGGCCAGCGTTGGTCCCGCAGAATCTGTAGTTTTCCTGTTTGAGCGAGCGCACGTTCTGCTGGATGTAGCCAAGGTGCTGGTCGTAGTCGTGCGGGTCTCGGATTCTATGGTCTGAGAAGCCAGCCTGCCAGATGTCGCCTTTCCATTCAAAGGCTCTTTTTGCCTGGAAGGAGAAGCCGCCTTTGATTAGCTGTACTGCTTTCTCTAAGGGCACTTGTGGGCTTAGGAGCAGATGGGCGTGGTCGGGCATGATGACGAAGTCGTGTAGACCGTAGTTGTCTTGGTAGCGACGAATTGTATTGAGAAGGGCCATGGCCCAGCGCTCGTTGCGAAGAAGTATTGGCGCTTGGCTGTCTGGAAAGAGATGAAGTAGGTTTGGTCTGCTTGCCGTATGGGTTCTCGGCTGGGACGCATTAGTTCCCTCCGGGGCTAAAGCCCCTTGCTTTTTGGGAAGCAGTATACGGCGGGGCTGAAGCCCCGCCCCTTCAAAGCAACAGCAACAGCAACAGCAACAGCAACAGCAACAGCAACAGCAACAGCAACAACAGCAGCAGCAACAGCAACAGCGAAGGCTAATCTATCCAGCGAACGCGGACTTGGCGCTTTCCTAGACGAAGTGTAGGAGTCTCTCCGAGCAGCTCTGGTGATAGAGAGAGCTTGGCAATCTTTTCCCCGTTAAGGGAGACGGCATTCTCCTTAACTTTGCGTTGCGCTTCGCTTTTGGAGGTTGCAAGACCAGCTTCCACCAGAAGCGCGGGAAGTACTATCGGCTGCTGGTCTTCAGGTAGTGGAGTTTGTCCGTCGCCTGTGAAGTAAGCGCGTACTGCCTTTTTGCTGACCTTCACCTCGGGGACATCCTCGCTGACGCCTTTTTTCTGGAACTGGGTGGCCCATCCTTCCGCCGCGGCGTTGGCGGCTTGGGCGGAGTGGAAGTCGGCGGTGATGGCGTGGGCTAGGTTCTTCTTGGCCTGCATGGGGTGCAGCCTGCCTGCGGCGATGTCAGCCTGCATGGCGTTGATCTGTGACTGCGGTAGGTCGGTGAGCAGGGTCCAGTAGCGCCCCATGAGGTCGTCGGAGATGCTCATGAGCTTGCCGTACATGTCGGGCGCGGGGTCGTGGATGCCGATGGCGTTGCCGAGCGACTTGGACATCTTCTGGACGCCGTCTAACCCCTCCAATATCGGCGTCATGAGCACGATCTGAGGCTTCTGGCCGGCGTCGCGCTGGAGGTCGCGGCCGCGCATGAGGTTGAACTTCTGGTCGGTGCCGCCGAGCTCGACGTCGCACTGGAGGGCTACGGAGTCGTAGCCCTGGACCATGGGGTAGAGCATCTCGTGGACGCTGATGGGCTGCTCGGCCTGGAAGCGCTTGTGGAAGTCTTCGCGCTCGAGCATCTGCGAGACGGTGGCCTTGGCGGCGAGGCGAACCATGCCTTCAAAGCCGAGCCGGTCGAGCCACTCGGAGTTATAGCGGACCTCGGTGGTGTCGGCGTCGAGGATCTTGAAGACCTGCTCCTTGTAGGACTCGGCGTTGACCGCGATTTCTTCGCGGGTGAGCGGCTTGCGAGTGACGTTTTTGCCGGTGGGGTCGCCGATGAGCGCGGTCGCGTCTCCGATGAGGAAGATGACAGTGTGGCCGAGCTGCTGGAAGTGGCGCAGCTTGCGCATGAGGACGGTGTGGCCGAGATGGAGGTCGGGCGCGGTAGGGTCGAAGCCGGCCTTGATGCGCAGTGGGATGCCGGTGCGGCGGGAGTCCTCAAGGCGCGTGGCCAAGGCATCGGGGGCGGCAGACTCAGGGGAGGGGATGAGTTCGGCGACGCCCTTGGTGATGAGGTCGAGCTGCTCGGCTACGGGGAGAAAGGGTGTGGTTTCGGGAGTCATGCTGGCATCTCAAGTATAGGGAACAGGGAGTAGAAGGCGCGTACGGGTGCATGCCGGATCGGAAGCACAAACCGGAGAAGCAGGCGGGGGTGCATGCGCCGAAGGCTTGCGCTGCCTGCGGGCGGACGATGGAGTGGCGCAAGGCGTGGGCGAAGAACTGGGATGCGGTGAAGTTTTGCAGCGATCGATGCAGGGGAGCGAAGGTGTCGGTGAAGGATAAAGGGCTGGAGAAGACGATTCTGGCGCTGCTGGCCGAGCGCGGAGCGGGAAAGACGATCTGTCCGAGCGAGGCAGCGCGGGCTGTGGCGGGATCGGAGGAACGCGAGAAGTGGGAGCCGCTGATGGAGCCTGCGCGGGCGGCGGCGAGGCGGCTGGTGGCGGATGGGAAGATCGTGATCACGCAAGGCGGGCAGGTGGTGGATGGCTCCACTGCAAAAGGGCCAATCCGTTTGCGGCTGCGGTGAAACGAAGTTCACGAGGCAGGCATACGGGGTGCGGGTGACTTCACTCTGAGACTGAGTGGAGGCAACACATGGCAACGGCTAAGAAGAGTGCGGCGACTAAGTCCGCTACGAAGAAGGCGCCGAGTAAGAAGTCTGCGGCGAAGAAATCCCCCGCGAAGAAATCGGCGGCGCATTGCTGGCCGGGTTTTGAGCCGGTCGCAGGAAAGACCCCTGGAACGAAGGGAAGCTGCGAGCCGAAGGAACACCAGACGAAGGCGGAGAAGAAGGGCGATGCGAAGGCGGCGGCGGCGAGCAAGCTGCAGAAGGCCGGCGGGAGCAAGGCGAAGGCGAATCGGTCGAAGTAGTGGTTAGTGGTTAGTGGTTAGTGGTGTGGTGGTCAGTGGTCAGTGGTGGTGGTAGTGGAGGATCACTGTTGCCTGTCACTGTTCGTATACTGGCGGGCATGGATGCCGAGCGCGCACGGGAGTTTCTGCTGTCGCTGCCCCATGTAGTGGAAACACAGCAGTGGGGTGACAACCTCGTTTTCTGGACAGGGGATAAGGCGCTCGGCGGAAAGATGTTCTGCCTGGTAGACCTTTCGGGCGCCGACTTCGGAGCAGTCTCGTTTGCCGCGGGGCCGGAACGGTTTGCCGAACTGGTGGAGCGGGATGGGCTGCGGCCTGCTCCCTACTTTGCGCGGATCCATTGGGTGGCTGCGGACCGCTGGAGCGCGCTGCGGCATGCGGAGTGGGAAGAGCTCTTCCGGGCAGCGCATGAACGGGTGTTCGCGACCCTGACGAAGCGGACGGTGGGGTGG
Organism: Granulicella sp.; assembly: GCA_965198545.1. Classification (GTDB taxonomy): domain Bacteria; phylum Acidobacteriota; class Terriglobia; order Terriglobales; family Acidobacteriaceae; genus Granulicella. The sequence goes on from CBDAPS010000019.1 coordinate 169,444, forward strand.
CTGGGGCTGTCGGCTAAGGAGCAGGCGAAGGTGCTCAAGGAACGGCGGGCGCTACGGGCGGAGAAGGCGAAGAAGTAAGACCTTCTTCGCTGGATGTAAGTTCGGCTGCCCGTACCTGGGCAGGAGCCAAGCCCACCCGTGACGATGAAGCTGTCACGGATGGGGCCCCCGATCGTTCCCGACGAGGCCGTTCGTACACCTTCGTTAAACGGCCGGCGCGGCTTTGGTGGCGAAGATGCCGGCGAAGTAGGAGCGGTAGGCGTAGATCAGGAAGAGCTCGAGCAGGGTGAAGACGACTCCTCCGCCGATGCCGACGCCGCCGGTGAGGCACAGGTGGAAGCAGAGGATGTTGAACAGGATGGGGCCGAGGATGACGAGGCCGAGCGGGGCTGTGCCTCCGACGAGAACGAGGACGCCGCCGAGGATCTGACACGCGGCGATGATGCTGAACCATGCGCTGCCGGTCATGGCGGCCATGAATTTTCCGGGAAGGCTATCGGCCGCGGGCAGGGGCCCCGTGCTCATGAAGTGGAGGAAGCCGTTGAGGCCGAAGGCGATGAAGCCGAGGCCGAGCAGGATGCGGCAGACGAGCGTGACGATCTTCATGAAGGGCTCCTGAGTGCTGTTTTGGTAGGAAGAGGACTTGGCTGCGTTATACGGGAGAAAGGCGTGTGCGACAACTGGGGTCGGGTCTGATACAACCGGCGCATGAGCTTTCTGGGCCTCCATGCACCTCCTCCGCGGGAAGAGAACCTGTTTAAACGTATCTTCTGGCCGGCGGACCAGCCGTATGAGGCGGATTCGCTGGGGCAGCAGGGGATGTGGGTTTGCCTGCTGGTGGCGGCGATATCCGCGGTGGTTTCCGTGTATACGGGGCATCCGCTGATTGGGCTGTTGCTGCTGCTGTTTTACGGGCTGGGAGGCATGGGTGTGCGCGAGCACAGCGTGGCGGCGGCGGTAATCGTGGCGGTGGGTTACCTGGCTTCGGCGGGGATGGTGATGCTGCTGGGGCGGCCTCCGGGTGTGCTGGATATCGCAATTGCCGGGCTGCTGCTGGCGAATATTCGCGGGACTCGGATTGCGGCGAAGTGGAAGCGGCGAGCGTTTACGGAATCGGACCTGGGGTCTGAAGGGGAGATGTTCCCGGCGCGGCTGAACACGACATTTGGGGACAAGCTGATCGACCAATGGCCGGCACGATTCTGGCCGCGGGGGCGGTTTGTGTTCTTTGCCGTGGCGGCGATATATGGTGTGCTCTTTCTGATCGGCGTGGTGGGGACCTTGCGTATGAAAACGACGCAGCGGCCCGCGCCCGAGGAGATCCAGTTGCAGGTGACTCCGGATAACCGCTAGGACTCGCGATTAGGATCAGGGCATGACGGTTGGAGATGGCGGTGCGGGCGTTCTGATGACGCTTGCCGGCAAGGTGGCACTGGTGACGGGCGGATCGCGCGGGATTGGCGCGGCTACGGTGAAGCTGCTGCGGCAGGCGGGCGCTCGGGTGGTGTTCAGCTACAAGGGAGCGACGGAACGGGCGGCGCAGATGGTGGCCGAGTGCGGCGGCGATGACGTTTGCCGTGCGGTGCAGCAGGAGCTTCGCAGCGTGGAGGATGGCAACGCGCTGGTGGCGAAGGCTGGGGAGATTTTCGGGCCGCTGGACATTGTGGTGGTGAACCATGGGATATGGCCGCCGCACGATCAGCCGATCGAGACGATGAGCGCCGGGCAGTGGGGCGAGACGATCGGGGTAAACCTCGATAGCGTTTTTGGAATCGTGTCGGCGGCGGCTGCGGGGATGAAGGCGAAGCCTGAAGGTCGCGTGCGCGGACATATCGTTTTGGTGGCGTCGACGGCGGCACAACGCGGCGAGGCGTTCCATGCGGACTATGCCGCAAGCAAGGGTGCGCTGCTGGCGCTGACAAAGAGCCTTTCCAGCGAACTGGGGCCGCAGGGGATACTTTGCAACTGTGTGGCGCCGGGGTGGGTGAGGACGGAGATGTCGGCCGGAACTCTTGGGGACCCGGATGCGTCCAAGAAAGCACTGGGTTTGATTCCGCTGGGGCGCGCGGCAGAGCCAGAAGAGATTGCCGGGCCGATTGTTTTCCTGTGTACGCCGTGGGCTGGGTTTATCTCTGGAGAGATATGGAACGTGAACGGCGGGGCTGTGCTGGTCGGTTAGGGCTGGTTGGTTGAAGGGTTGGGACATGCTGAAGTTGGGGACACGTTCAGGTGGTGCGGAGAGTTCTTGCGGGGCCGGCATCTTCGCTGGTTCGAAGTGCGGGGATCTCTCCACTTCGCTTCGCCGCGGTGGAGATGACAAGCGTCATGGGGCCGTTAGTCTTGCTGTGATTGCGTTCGCGTTGTTAGCCGCTTTTGGCGGAGCAGTTGTTTCGCGAGCATCCGCGCAGGCTTCGGCTCTACCGAGCGCGCAGTCCGCTCCTGACGATGGGAACGGGACCAAGGCCAAGAAGCTGCTGGACCAGATGGTGGAGGCTCTGGGCGGGGAGAAGTGGCGCACCCGCACGGACTGGACAGAGTACGGTCAGGGTTCGACGTTTTACAAGGGAACTCCAAACCCTTACGTGTTTCGGTTCGAGGAGTACTACCGGCTGCAGCCGTTCGGCGAGCGGGTGGTGATCGTATCGAAGAATGCCAATCCGATCACGGAGTTGATCGGCGTGCCGATGGGCAAGACGAAGCGCGATATCCAGCAGGTGTGGACGGCAGATAACGGCTACGAGGTGACGTTCAAAGGCAGGAAGGAACTGCCCAAGGTTGATGTGGAGGACTACCAGCGGCGGCGGCAGCACACGCTGCTGGTGCTGGTGAATGACTGGCTGAAGCGGCCGGGCACGCTGGTGACGTTCGAGGGCACGGACATGTATGCGCGACGCATCGCGGACAAGGTGAGTGTACTGACGGCGGATAACGAGTCCATGACGGTGATTCTGGATGCGAGCACGCACCTGCCGATGGCGAGGACGTTCCAGTGGCGCAACCCGATGTTCAAGGACTACGACACGGAAGAAGAGCAGTACGACGATTACCAGGACGAGGGCGGGATCCCGACTCCGCTGAAGATTACACGGTTGCACAACGGGGATATGACGGCGCAGCGTTATGTCGATAAGGTGGTCTACAACACCGGGTTGGGTGGCGATCTGTTCGATCCGGACCGGCCGTTGGCTGAAAAGACCGGGAAGAGCAAGTGAGCATGGGCTGGCGGCTTTCGGTAGTGGGTGGCCTGCTGGCGGCTGCCGTGGGCAGCGGTGTGTGCGCGGCTCAGGAAGCTGGGGCGAAGGCTACTCCCACGCAGGAAATCCGGCGTGTTGGGACGGTCGATTTGTTTGGCTATTCGGGCTGGAATGGAGACGACCCGCAAACCGTCGCGATGCGGCAAAAGCTGAGCGCGCGGGTGGGCGCAGAGGTTCGCACGGCTGCGGCGGCGGGTTTTCGACGGCAGGTACAGGGCGATGCCGTGGCCGCGACGGGAAAGCCTGCTACGGATGTGGCGGTGATCTGCTGTAACGACAAGGGCGAGCTGAACGTGTTCGTTGGGATGCAGGGTGAATCGTCGATCCCGCTGGAGCAGCAGGCGGTGCCTACGGGGGATGACTCGTTGCCGCCGGAAGCGTTGAAGCTGGTGCAGAACAACGAGCGGGCGCTCCGGGAGGCCGAGGGGCACGGCTTGAATGGCGAGGACGATGCGCAGGGCTATGCGCTGTCGCAGGATCCTGCGGCGCGAGCGGTCGAGGAGCAGATGCGGACGTTTGCCGCTGCCCACCTCGACGTGCTGGTAAGGGTGGTGCAGCGGAGCGGGGCCCCACAGCAGAGGCGAGCAGCAGCGGAGTTGCTGGGGTATGCGCAGCGGTCTCCCGTGCAGGTGCGGGCTCTGCAGGGCGCCATGGCTGACGACGATGACGATGTGCGGAACAATGCGATCCGCGCGCTGGCAGTGCTGGCAAGCGCTGGGCCTCTGCCGGGGTTGAATACGGAACAGATTGTAGGGTTGCTGTACTCGGGGGTTTGGACGGACCGGAATAAGGCGAGCACGCTGCTGTTGAACCTGACGGCGAAGCACGATGGGAAGCTGCTAAAGACGCTGGCGGAGCAGGCATTGCCTCCGCTGATCGAGGGGGCGCAGTGGCAGTCGAAGCCTCATGCCTATGCGTTTGCGATTGTGCTGGCTCGCGTGCTTGGCATGCCCGACGAGAAAAGCATTGGGTTATTCAACAGCGGGCAGGTGGGCGTGATCGTGGAGCAGGCGAAGGCGATGGTGCGAAAAGGGGCGAAGCGGTAGCAAGTTGGCTGGTTAGCAAGCTAGCGAGTTAGTGGGACATAGGTGGTTGTGGGTTATCTCGACTGACGACTGGAGGGCACCCGTGAATAAGCCGGGTGAACGGTATACTCAAGTCGCCATGAGTGAGAACACGGACGCGACTCCGAACGAGAACGCCGCAGCCCCGAAGACTTCGTATGACATTACGGAGATCATGTCGATCCTGCCACACCGGTATCCGTTTCTGCTGATCGATCGCGTGATCGAGATGGAGCGCAAGAAGCGCGTGGTGGCGATCAAGAACGTGACGGTGAATGAGCCGCACTTCATGGGGCACTTTCCGGATTACCCGATCATGCCGGGTGTGCTGACCATAGAAGCGATGGCTCAGGCCGGTGGCGCGTTGCTGTTGACAGAGTTCAGCGAAGAAGAACGCGCCGGCAAGCTGATGGTGTTTACGGGCATCGAGGAGGCGCGGTTTCGGCGGCCAGTGGTGCCGGGAGACCAGTTGCGCATTGAGGTGACGGTGCTGAACTGGCGCTCGCGCATGGTGAAGCTGCGCGGCGAAGCGACGGTGGATGGAAAGATCGCGGCCGATGCCACATTTACGGCGCAACTTGTGCCGCGGGTGCGTGCGCCGAAGGTTGAGGATACGAAGGAGCCAGGCCAGCAGTGAGCGATCCGGCCAAAATTCATCCGACTGCGATTGTTGCCGAGGGCGCGCAGATTCCAGGCAGTTGCACGGTAGGACCGTACTGTACGGTGGGTGCGGATGTAGTGCTGGGCGAGGGGTGTGAGCTGGTGTCGCACGTGGTGCTGGATGGGCACACGACACTGGGTGCCGGGTGCAAGGTATACAGCTTTGCGTGCGTGGGGATCGCTCCGCAGGACCTGAAGTATGCCAGTGAGCCGACGCGCGTGGAAGTTGGCGAGCGCACGGCGATTCGCGAGTATGTGACGATTTCGCGCGGGACGGCGGGTGGCGGCGGGGTGACCAGAGTGGGTTCGGACTGCCTGATCATGGCGTACGTGCACATCGGTCACGATTCAAAAGTGGGTAACGGGTGCATTCTGCCGAACGGCGCGACGCTGGCCGGGCACGTCACCGTGGAAGACTATGCGACGCTGAGCGCGAATGCGCCGGTTCACCAGTACTGCACGATCGGGCGCTATGCGTATATCGGTGGAGGAACGACGATCACGCAGGATGTGCTGCCGTACTCGCTGACGTCGGTGGAACGCACGAACCATGCGTATGGGCTGAACAAGGTGGGGTTGCAGCGACGTGGGTTTACGGCGGAGCAAATCCGTGAACTGACAACGGCAATGCGGTTGCTGACCGGTGGCAAGCTGAATACGACGCAGGCGCTGGAAGCGATCAACGACATGCTGGACTCCGGTGCGGGCGGCGAGCATGTTCGTTACCTTTCAGAGTTCGTAGCAAAGAGCGAGCGTGGCGTGATCAAATAACCCGCTTGAGGAATGGTGGCAGGCGCGCGAGGTGTGATGAGAGTTCGGCTGGCTTTGATGTGGGTGATGTTCAGCTTTGCGGCTGCAGTATGGCCGCAAGCTGCTGCGAACGTTGATGGGCGCTGGCCGGCGGAGCGCGCGAATGCCTGGTATGCGCAGCAGCCGTGGCTGGTGGGCGCTAATTTTATCCCTTCCGATGCGATCAATGAGCTGGAGATGTTTCAGGCGGCGACGTTCAACCCGACGCTGATCGATAAAGAGCTCGGGTTGGGCCAAAGTGTCGGCATGAACACGATGCGGGTGTTCCTGCAGGACCAGCTATGGAAGCAGGACGCCGCGGGATTTAGGCAGAGGCTGGATACGTTTCTGACGATCGCCGCCAAGCATGGCATACGGCCGGTGCTGGTGCTGTTTGATTCGTGCTGGGAGACGAACCCGCACCTGGGACCGCAGCATCCTCCGATCCCGGGCGTGCACAACTCAGGCTGGGTGCAGAGCCCCGGGCGTGAGCGGCTGATGGATAGAGCCGTTGAGCCTGAGTTGGAAGCCTATGTGAAGGGCATAGTGGGGGCGTTTGCGAACGATCCTCGCGTGCTGGCTTGGGATGTGTGGAACGAGCCGGATAACCAGGGCGGGGACGTTGCGGACTTTGCTGTAGCCAAGGCGGCTCGGGTGGATGAGCTGCTGCCACAGGTGTTCGCGTGGGCCCGCTCGGTGCATCCGACGCAACCGCTGACGAGCGGCGTGTGGCAGGGCAACTGGGATGATCCGGCGAAGGAGAGCGCGACGACGAAGATTCAGTTGGCGGAGTCGGACGTGATCTCGTTCCATGACTACGGCTGGCCGGAGCAGTTCGAGGGAAGGATCCAGGTGCTGCAGAAGCTGGGCAGACCGGTGATCTGCACGGAGTACATGGCTCGCGCAATCGGCAGCACGTTCGACAACAGCCTGCCGATTGCGAAGAAGTACCACGTGGCGGCGATCAACTGGGGCCTGGTAGCGGGAAAGACTCAGACGTGGCTTCCGTGGGATTCGTGGAAGAGGCCCTATGTGAACGACCAGCCGACGGTTTGGTTCCATGAAGTGTTTCGGCAGGACGATACGCCGTACCGGCAGCGGGAGGTGCAGTTGTTGCGGGATCTGACGGGAAGAGGAAATCCGTAGACTACCAACCTAAAATGTGAGGAGAAGAATCTATGTCCCTAACATCCCAAAGAGAGACACCTAGGCTGTCTGGCGCTGACGAGATCGATCCTGTCTGCCAAAGTGTGAAAGATCTATGGCGAATGGTCGACAAAGAGGGCACGCCTGAAGGTGTTATCTCGTTAGAGCTTATGAATGCTGCTAAGGTCCGTAAGCAGTCGTAACGGCCACTGTCGGCATGCAGCCGTGACTCGCTTAGGAACTTGCTTGCATGCCCACCATCCTTAGGATCGGACCATACAGATTTTATTTCTGGACGAAAGCCAGGAACCGCCGCACATCCACGTGGCCAGTGCTGAACGTGAAGCCAAATATTGGCTCTTGCCGATTGCTCGGGCTTGGGATGAGGGCTTCCGTTCGGGCGAACTGAAAGAAATTGAAAAGCTGATTGAACTTCACTTAGAGTTCTTGTTGGAGGCTTGGCGTGAGTTTTTCAAGGCTGGATGAGAATCAGAAGCCGATGGAGGTACGCGTTGATGATGAGCGTATCCACGTTCGATTCGAAGGCGGTCTGGAACTATCCGTACCTACCGTGCGCTATCCTCGTCTCCGGCAGGCCACGCCCGCGCAGCGGGAACGCTGGGAATCCACAGGACGCGGTGCAGGCATTCACTGGCCTGACGTAGATGAGGATCTATCTGTTCGTGGGCTGTTTCAGACCTATAGAGCGCTGCCTGAATCACGAGCAGAACAGATTCCAGCTTTGGTGAGCGATCTTCTCAAAACTACAGAGCGCCTCAATAAGTTGTTCCCCGGTCGCCCCTTCACGCCAGATGGTCATTTAGTGGGAAGCATCGGGGAAGTTGTCGCGGAGTACGTTTACGATCTGCACCTCGAACCCTGTAGTACCCCGCAAATTGATGCCTATACCAGAAGTGAAGATAGAAGATCTGTCCAAGTGAAGCTAACCGGAGAGAACGGCCAATCATTTGCTGTGCGGTGGCCTGGCCTAGAGGTGCCAGACGTGCTTCTTTGTATGCGCATGACATCGGTCGGTTTCACGGAGATTTATAACGGTCCTTTTCCCGTCGAAATGCTTAGCGCTAAGCAGAAATCATCGAACGGACAGATCGGACTGCGAGCGTCGGTACTCAGGGACTTGAACCCCTCATTGCTTCCTAAGGTGCGAGACTTCGACTCGATCAATCGGTGGTTCCAATCAGTTCCTGAGCTCGCCGAAGTTGCATAGCTTAGGCCTTATCGCTGGCAATGGGCGGTTTCCGTTTCTGCTGCTGGAAGCGGCGCGGGCTCATGGGCTTCGGGTGGTGGTGGCGGCGATCAAGGAAGAGACCGAGCCGGAGATGAATGAGCGCGCGGCTCGGGAACCGGAGCTTGTGCGGGTTCACTGGCTTTCGTTGGGTGAGCTTTCCAAGCTGATTGAGACGTTTCAGCGCGAGGGCGTAAGCCAGGCGGTGATGGCGGGGCAGGTAAAGCACAAGCAGATTTTTTCGAGCATTCGGCCGGACTGGCGGCTGGCCAAGCTGCTGCTGAACCTGCGGACTCGCAACACGGACATGCTGCTGGGCGCGGTGGCGAAGGTGCTGGAGGATGAGGGGATCACGCTGATGTCGTCGACCGCGTACCTGGAACCTATGCTGGCGGGGAGCGGCGTGCTGACGGCTCGCGCGCCGGATGAGACAGAGCGCGGGGACATTGATTACGGCTTGCAAGTGGCTCGGGGGATTGCAGGGTTCGACCTGGGGCAGACCGTAGTGGTGGCCGCTGGAGCTTGCGTCGCCGTGGAAGCGATGGAGGGCACGGACGCGACGATCGCTCGGGCTGGAGAACTGTTTCGGAGCCTGGATCGAGAAGACGGGGAGGATGAAGCGAGCACTTTGGCGCGTCGTTTAACCGTGGTGAAGGTGGCTAAGCCAAAGCAGGACATGCGGTTCGATGTGCCGGTGGCGGGTGTGCCAACGATTGAAGCGATGCGTGCGGCGGGGGCGACTTGCCTGTGCGTGGAAGCAGGCCGGACGCTGCTATTCGACCGCGAGGCGATGGTGCGGGCGGCGGATGCGGCGGGAATCGCAATCTTTGGAAGTGCGCTCTAAGACCGGCGCGACAATGTGGTGACAATGGGGTGCTACCTTTGAAGCGGCACGTGATTGCGGTGAACCGCGTGCCCTCACAGGAGGAAGCATGCGTTTTGCTGTTAGGAATTTCAAATTTTCTATGATCTGCGCGGCCGGTTTGACGGCTGCGATGCTGATGCCGGGACGGCTGGCAGCCGATCCGATCGCAAATGGAACGGCAGCGCCGAACTTCACACTGCCCAACCAGGAGAACCAGCCGGTTTCTCTGAAGGACTACAAGGGCAAGTGGGTGGTGCTGTACTTCTACCCGAAGGACCAGACGAGCGGCTGCTCGAAGGAAGCGCATAACTTCCAGCGCGACCTGCCGAAGTATGAAGCACTGCATGCGGTGGTGCTGGGCGTTTCCCTGGACACGGTGGAGAGCCACAAGACCTGGTGCACGAAGGACGGCTTCTCGTTCAAGATGCTGGCTGACCCCGAACACAAGGTGGTGGATGCCTATGGCGTGCCGGTAAAGACGCTGCAGACGCCGAACGGTCCGCTGACCATCGCGATGCGCGACACGTTCCTGATCTCGCCGGATGGCAAGGTGGTGAAGGAGTGGGACGTGAAGGACATCGATGCGCACAGCACGGACGTGCTGGCGACAATCGAGGGGATGAAGAAGTAGAGCTGTCTTTCGCTGGCGCGAGGGGACTTGCTCGTGCCTTCGGCACTCGCCTTGCAAAATGCGGGGGTCTCTCCACTCCGCGCTTCGCGCTTCGGTCGAGATGACAAGCTTTTAGGGCAAGCGCTCGGTTGAAATGACAGGCTCTTAGGGCAAGCGCTCGGTCGAAATGACAAGCATCTAGTTGCCGCAGACATTCCATGCAGACACAACAACGCCCGGGTCTCTAAGGAGATCCGGGCGCTCTTGTTTGCCTTGGTTGTTGCTGCTGCTGGTTAGGTGAGTGGGGACCGTTTAGGCGGTCTTCTTGGCAGCCTTCTTAGCAGTCTTCTTGGCGGCTACCTTCTTGGCGGCCTTCTTCGGGGCTACCTTCTTTGCAGCCTTTTTCGCCACGGTCTTCTTTGCTGCTGCCTTCTTCGCTACTGTCTTCTTTGCCGCTACTTTCTTCGTTGCCAAGGTCGTACCTCTCATAGTTGATTTTTTAGTGCTTGTGCTCTTGTTGCCTGCCGTCTTCTTAGAGACGGCTCCCCCGCCGCGCAGAGCACGTGTTGACTTCGCGGCAGAATTCGAAACTTTCTTGGCAGCCTTCTTGAGGGCTGCCTTCTTCAGCGATGCTTTCTTCGCTGTGACCTTCTTGGCGGCCGCCTTGGCGAACTTGACCGGGGCCTTCTTGAGAGAAGCTTTCTCCGCAGCCTTCTTCGAGGTCGTCTTCTTCGCTACGGCTTTCTTCGCCACGGTCTTCTTCGCTGTGACCTCTTTGGCGGACGCCTTCTTCGCGACGGTCTTCGTGGCAGCTGTCTTCTTCGCCGGAGACTTTTTCGCGGGCGTGGAGTCCCTGGCGGTTTCGGCGGCCGGCTCCACGGAAGCTTCGGTTTCGCTCTCGGTGGGCTCCGAGGAGAGACGCGTGGGGGGCTGGTAGCCGTCTACCGGGTTTGCAGGGTTGGAACGAAGTTCGGCATCCTCTGCGTGGTTGCTGCTGTGAGCGGGAGCGTCGTCGTCGCCGGCGTCATCCAGTTCCGCGTCGTCATCGTCTTCGACGTCGAGTTCCTCTTCTTCTTCCTCGTCCTCTTCGTCGTCATCGTCGATGTCGGGATCGATTTCGTCGTCCTCATCGTTGAGCGCCGCTGCGTAGTACCGGATGTTTTCTTCTTCAAACGCCATCATCATCTCCGTAGGGCGACTGCTTGGAACTGCTTCCACAAACTCGCCTGTATGAGGGATGCAGAAAACACACACGAAGGGCGAATTCGTGTCAACAGAATTACGCTCGGCACCTATAAATAGCAAGCACAATTTTCAGTGCAAAGCATTTTGGTGGACTGCCGCTGGTTCGTGATGACGCTCGATGCCGATGATGAGTTCGCGTGAGTGATGCGAAGCATCAACGACGACGACGCGCATGAGTGGCGTTGGCTGCGGAGTGCGTTGCTTTCGAAGGAGTGTGGGAGCTGCCGCGCCTGCCGGATGATGCCGCTCCGCGTGATGCAGCATGGCCTGCGCTACGACCAGCAGTGGCATGGCCGGCGCGGCCTCTCCGTGAGCGTGACGAGCCACCTTCGCGGGGCAGACGGATCGGCTCCACGACATAGAGTGTGCGGCCGGGCTTCACACGATCGGAGGAGAGATGGTTCCACGAACGAAGCTGGCCGGGCGTGACACCGAAGCGATCGGCGATGGTGATGAGAGTGTCACCACGGCGGCTGGTGTAGCGCTGCTGACCGGGACCTGCGCCGTTCGCGCCAGCGAGCGGGATGACGAGCTCATCGCCGGCTTCGACGGGCTTCGCTGCAGTGACTTCGTTCAACTGCGCGACCTGCGCTGGGCTGGCGTGCAGCTGGGTGGCGATGGCCTCAAGTGTTTCGCCAGGCTTGACGACATGGAAGCGCCAACTCGCGCGGTCTTCGTCGGGAATGTCCTTGAGGCGCTCCTGATAGAGCGAGGAAGTGCCGGGAGGGATGTGTAGGTCGAAGGCGATGTCGCGCGGCGTACTGAGGCGCAGCAGCGAGGGGTTGAGCGCGACGATCTCCTGCACAGAGGAGCCGGTGAGGTCGGCGACCAGCGGGACGCTGATGGCGTAGTCCGTGTTGACGGTGTCGTAGATAACGGGCGGGCTAGGCGGCAGCTTGTTGAGGCCGTACTTCTCGGGGTTCTTGGCCATGATGACGGCAGCGAGAATCTGCGGCACGTAGGCGCGGGTTTCCGCGGGCATGGCGTTGCGGCGGTAGAGCTCCCAGAAGTCGGCGTAGCCAGTGCGGCTGACGACGCGCTGGATGTTGCCGGGACCCCAGTCGTAGGCGGCCATGGCGAGGTACCAGTCGTTGAAGAGACCGTAGAGGCTCTTGATGTAGCGGGCGTAGGCGCGGGTGGATTTTTCGGGGTCGAACCGGTAGTCGAAGTAGCCGTTGCGGGTGAGACCGTATTGCGTACCGGTGCCGCTCATGAACTGCCACATGCCGCCGGCTCCGGAGCGTGCGTTGACGACCTGTGGCTGGAAGCCGGACTCGGCGACGGCGAGGTAGACAACGTCTTGAGGGACACCCTCCTGCTTGAGGATGTTCTGCATCATGGTGCGGTACTTGCCGAGGCGTGCCATGGACGCGGACATGTGGGCGCGGAAGCTGTTGGACTGCGCGAAGACATTGATGTAGCCGGCGACCTGGTCGTTGATGACGAGGGGAAGGTCGGAGGTCGTGTTCAACTCGCTGGTCAGCTTGGCGACGAGTTCGGGATTCGGAGCGAAGGTGGTGTCGGTGGCGGTTTCAAGCGGTGTCTCTTCGATCTTGGGGCTGAAGCCGTTGCCCTGCTTGAGGGCTTGCATCTCGAGCGAGTTGATGGCGTCGAGCAGGCGCTCAAACTGCTCGGAGAGCTGGGGGTCGTTCTTGAGGTCGAGGCCGCTGGTCAGCAGGAGGTCGACGGCGGAGTCGAAGTCCTGGCGGGCGGCTTCCAGGTGGTTGGCGTTGTAGTTGACCAGGCCGGTGTTGTAGCTGGTCTGCGCGCGAGTGAGGAGGTCCTGAATCTTGCGCGACTGGGCGTCGTTCTGGAGGGGAGTGGCGGGAAGCTGCAGCGGCGTGCCGGGGGCGATTTGGGCATGAGCGACGAACGGGAGAAGAGCCAGGGCCGCGAGCGCTGCCAAGATGGGTCGACGCCTCCGCCGCGGCATAGCTTTCGGGGAAGAGAGCGGATTCGATGTGAAACGACGCACGAGAGCCATTAGCCTCAGCTATTGTACGTTTGGGAGATCGTTCGAGGAGGCGGAGATGCCTGAGCAGGAGACAACTATTCTTTTCCGCCCTGTTGGGCAAAAGGAGCTTGAGCTTATCCGCGACAGCGGTTGGAAGGCTTTTCCGCCGAGATTGTCGTGGCAGCCGATCTTCTATCCGGTCTTGAATGAGGAGTACGCCAGCTTCATCGCGCGCGAATGGAACACGGTCGATGAAGCGTCAGGGTATGTGGGATATGTGCTTCGCTTTCAAGTAGCGAATGAGTTTCTTCAGGGCTATACCGTGCAAAAGGTGGGTGGGGCTACGGCACTGGAATACTGGATTCCAGCGGAAGACCTTGAGCGTTTCAACCAGCACATCGCGGGGCAGATCGAGCTGATTGCGAGTTACAGGCCAGCTTAGTCGCTGAATCGGCCAAGCATTGTGAACATGCCGAGCAGTGGGCCTTCGGCTACCCTCGGCGGCTTAAGCCGCTGCCTTCCCGAATGCGTTTACGTTACGGCTAAAGCCGTAACCTGACGAGGCGCGTCTTCCCTGAACCTATTGGCCGAACATGATGCGGCATGGCAACTGCGATTCGGACCGGCTGATATCCTAAAGATTCGCGGCCAAGCCTCTCTTTGCTGGCCGTATGGACGTTCATGGACCCTCGATTTATTCGAAACTTCGCGATCATCGCGCACATCGACCACGGCAAATCCACACTCTCTGACCGGCTGCTGGAGCTTACGGGCAGCCTGACGGCTCGGGAGATGCAGGCGCAGGTGCTGGATGCGATGGACCTGGAGCGCGAGCGCGGCATCACGATCAAGGCACACACGGTGCGCATGATGTACACGGCCAGCGATGGCAACACGTATCAGCTCAACCTGATCGACACGCCGGGGCACGTTGACTTCAGCTATGAGGTTTCGCGCTCGCTGGCCAGCTGCGAAGGCGCGCTGCTGGTGGTGGATGCCTCGCAGGGCGTGGAAGCGCAGACGCTGGCGAATGCGTACCTGGCGATTTCGAACGGGCTGGAGATCATCCCGGTCATCAACAAGATCGACCTGCCTTCGGCGGACATAGCGCGGACGAAGGAGATGATCGAGAAATCGGTGGGACTGCCGGCGGACGATGCGGTGGCGGTGAGCGCGAAGACCGGGCTGAACGTGGCTGACATTCTGGAAGCGGTGGTGATGCTGGTGCCTCCGCCGAAGGGCGACCCCGAGGCTCCGCTGCAGGCGCTGATCTTCGATAGCTGGTTCGACCCGTACAAGGGTGTGATCATCCTGGCGCGAATCATTAACGGGCGGATGCGCAAGGGCGACAAGATCAAGATCATGTCGAACGGGCGGACGTTCGATATCGATTCGATGGGCGTAATGACGCCGAAGCCGATGGAGCTAACGGAGCTTTCGGCGGGCGAGGTTGGATTCCTGGTGGCGACGATCAAGAACGTTGCCGATACCAAGGTGGGCGACACGATCACGCACGTGGACCGGCCATGCGCGGAGGCGCTGCCGGGGTTTGAAGACATCAAGAGTATGGTGTTCGCCGGGCTGTACACGGTGGACTCTCACGCGCATGGCATGCTGCGCGATGCCCTCGAAAAGCTGCGGCTAAACGATTCGAGCTTCAATTTCGAGCCGGAGTCGTCGGTGGCGCTTGGTTTTGGGTTTCGGTGCGGCTTCCTTGGGCTGTTGCATCTCGAGATTATCCAGGAGCGGCTGGAGCGCGAGTACGATCTCGACCTGATCATTACCGCGCCCGGCGTGCAATACCAGATTAAGCTGACGGATGGCCGCGAGCTTACGGTCGATAACCCCTCGCGGTGGCCGGACCCGAGCGAGATCGAGCAGATCGACGAGCCGGTGATCGAGGCGAAGATCCTGACGAACGAGGAGTATGTCGGGAACATTCTGAAGCTGGTGGAGGATAAGCGCGGACGGCAGAAGAATATTGAGTACGTTTCGGAGACTCGTGTGATGCTGACGTACGAGCTGCCGCTGAATGAGATCGTGCTGGATTTCTATGACCGGCTGAAGAGCGTGTCTCGTGGGTATGCGTCGCTGGACTACCACCTGGCGGGAACGTGGATTTCGCCGATGGTGAAGATGGACATCCTGATCGGCGGCGACCCGGTGGATGCGCTGTCGCTGATCGTGCATCGCGACTCGGCCTATGACCGCGGCAAGGTGCTGGTGGAGAAGATGCGCGAGCTGATCCCGCGGCAGATGTTCGAGGTCGCGATCCAGGCGGCGATCGGGTCGAAGATCATTGCGCGGTCGACAGTCACCGCTATCCGCAAAAACGTAATCGCCAAGTGCTACGGCGGTGACATCAGCCGCAAGCGCAAGCTGCTGGATAAGCAGAAAGAAGGCAAGAAGCGTATGAAGAGGATCGGCAAGGTGGACATCCCGCAGGAGGCATTCCTGGCAGTGCTGAAGGTGGGCGAGGAGTAAAGCTGTATCCGGAGCTATCGGTGTGCAAGAGAAGCAAGAAATTGTGTTGCGGGAGTTTCGGCCGGGCGATGAGGATGCGTTCCGGCGGCTGAATGAGGAGTGGATTACTCGCTTCTTCAAGCTGGAGCCGAAAGACCTGCAGGCGCTGAGTGATCCGCGGCGCTCGATTCTTGAGAAAGGCGGCAGGATCCTCCTTGCGTTTCGCGGCGATGACGCGCTGGGGTGCTGCGCGCTGCTGCCGATGGAGCATGGGGTCTATGAAGTCGGGAAGATGGCCGTGACGGAGCACGCTAAGGGGCAGGGTGTGGGCCGGCGCGTGATGGAGTTTGCCATCGAGGTGGCGCGCGGGCTTGGCGCCAAGGGTCTTTATCTGGAAACGAACCACGGGCTGCTGCCGGCGATCGGGCTGTACCGGTCGGTGGGGTTTCGGGATGTGCCTGCGGAGCGGGTGATTCCCTCGCTGTACGAGCGCGCAGATGTGTACATGGAGATGGCGCTGTAGCGCGGCTACTGCGTGGCTAGTGGAGCTCCGCGGAGCTTACGGTTGAGGGGCTCGGAGAAGAAGCGGGCGAGGGCCCAGCCCAGAAGGGCTGAGGTGGCGACGATGGCTGTGGAGATTGCGAAGACTGCTAAGCGTGGCGGCGAAGCTTTGAACCAGTGGGCGAAGAGGGCTACGCCGACGATCACGGCGAACTCGTGGGACAGATAGATTTCGTAGCTGTGGCGGCCCAGCCAGCGGATGGGGGCGCACCATACGTGGCCTGCTTGTGGCCGCAGCGCGGTGGCGGCCGCGATCAGGCTGGTACCAGCGGCGAGCAGCGTGTCGTCGGTGCCACTGCGGCCGATCCAGTGGAGAACTGGGCGTGCCCAGTGCCATCGTGGCCAGGTGGCGAAGACGATGATGGGGAGCGAGCCCAGGATCTTCAAGAAGGTGAGCGTGGTGGGTTTGGGAATGCGGCCCCGCTTGATGGCGACGTCAGTGAGCCAGGCGGCGATGCAGCCGCAGGCAATGTCGCTCATGCCGGCGAGGTAGGAGTTCTCCTGCTGCAGATCGGTATGGGACCAAGTCGTGCGTGCGAAAGGACCCATGGCAATGAGGGCTATGGCTACAGCCATCCAGAGCCATATGCCCCAACGAATGCGGCGCAGGAAGGCGACGCTGAGGATTGGAAAGAAGAGGTAGAACATCTCTTCGATGGAGAGGGACCAGAGGACCGTCCAGGCGGCGGGAAGCCAGGCGTTACGGGAGGCTTCCAGCCAGTTGAGATGGAAGGTGAGCGCGGAGAAAAGGGCTCGTGCAAGCGTGAAGTGCTTGGCGTTGATCCGGAAGTCTTCAACGCGCGCGAGATGCAGCACGCTGAGAATCGCGAGCAGCAGGAGCAGCAGCGGCATGATGCGCGCGAAGCGGATGCGGTAGAAGGTTGGGAGGCTGATTCGGCCTAATGCTCCGAAGCGTCGCAGGGAGGTGAAGGTGATGAGGAAGCCGGAGACGGCGAAGAAGATCGTGACGCCGTTGCCACCATTGCTCCAGACGAGGGAGCGCAGCATCGGGGGCCAGTCGGCTCCGAGGTGCAGCTTGTTCAGGATGACAAGGCGAATCCAGATGTGGAGCAGGATGACGGCGAGGATCGAAAGGCCACGGAGAACGTCGATGCCGTCGAGTCTCTGGACGACGCGCGTGGGGACGCTAGGCGCCGCGCCGGTGAGTTCAGCCATTGGGCCAGTGTATGAAACTCGGTTTGCCGAGCGCGATAGCGGTGCTGGTTCAGTGCAATAAGGAGAGGCCTCCAGTATTGAAGGCCTGTCGCAAGTTATTTCGTTGGGAAGTTGGAGTGGTGAATGTCCAGGCGGTCTAGCCCGAACCAGGATTCCTCACGAAAGACGTCGTGGCGAAGACTGTCAGAGAAGAGCTGGAGGAGAAGTTTTTTCATGGGAATAAGAATGGCCCGGCGCTGAACGCCGGGCCATTCTTCAATCGTTCGTAACTACTGCTTTCTGGGAGTGGCCGGAGCCGGAGTGGTGCGGCGGGGGGCCGGAGCCGAAGGAGTGCCTGCCGCCGGGGCGGCAACGCCCGAGCCGGAGTTATAGGCGTTGATGACGGCCTGAGTGATGTCGGTCTGCTCAGCCCACCAGATGAAGTTGGGGAGCTGGTTCTGGGGCTGCGAGTCGACGTTGATCATCATGGTGAAGCCGTTGTCCTGCGCGTACTTGACGGCAACGGGGCCGACCTTCTGGAGCAGCTTGGTAAAGCCGCCTTCGAAGTCTTCCTGCTGGGCGTTATCGAAGTCTTCCTTTTCGCGCTGCAGCGACTTGGTCTTATCGTCGATGCTGCGGATGAGTTTGGTGCGCTGATCGTCCGGGGCGTTGGCGGGGAGAGCCTGAAGCTGCTTCTGCAGGTTCTGGATCTCGGTGTTTTCCGCTTCGAGCTGCTTCTGCTTGGGGTCGTACTTGGTGTGCAGGTCGGCGACCAGCTTTTGGCCTTCGTTGGTGGCCAGGGTGCCGCGCTGGAAGGCGACGACGGCGATCTTGGCGGGAATGGCCTGCGGGGCTACAGCGGCGGGCGCTGCGGCTGCTGCGGCTGCTGGGGCAGCGGCGGGAGCCTGAGCGAGGAGCCCGGGCGCGGTGAGGCCCGCAGCCAGAGTGGTGGCGAGTACGAGAAAGCGGTTCATGCGGTAGATCGAGCTCCTTGGGAGGCTGAAGAGAGATTGTGCGAGAGGTCGTGATTCCGGGTGGCTGCGGAATTAGGATTGCCGCGTCACACCATACCAGCGACGCCACGTGGACGACCATGCTGTCCTGCTGCCTATGCCCGCCACTAACGGAGTTAGCGGAGTGACGGCGCCGGCATGCCCGTCTTCCGGTCTGCTCTATCTCTTGTTGGGAAGGGAGAGGGTCGCGGTCGCGAGGCGCAGGTTGGCTTCTGCCGATTATAGGAGAGCTACGGGACAGGGTCAATCGGCGGGGTATGGTTTTTCAGCGGACGGAGGGGCACGGTTCTCCTGAAAAATGGAAGTTTGAAGCAGTGATCTCTGGAATTTCGAGCACGGGAGTTGCGGTTGCCGGCGAGTCTATTAGCAAATTGCAGGAAAAGCCGCAATGACAGGTTTGGAACGTCGATTGCTGATATCACATTGCGTTCGCACGCTGACGTGAAAGCCGGTTACGGTCAGACACGAAGGTGAGAGACGGGTTCGGATCAAGGGGCACGATGCAGCACCTGATAGAAGGTGCGCCACCCTCCGGGCGGGGTTCTTCTGGAAATGGAGAGCCGACTAGGAGGCCAGTGACTGGCCGTTGCGGGCTGCAGGCCATCTCTCGGGGAGGGGAGGTGGCCTCGTAGCTTTCAGGGAGACGTTCCGCGCAGAGCCTCAAGGCCGTTTCCGCTTCTTCTTCCATCGCTTGCATTGTGGAAGACAGCAGAGTATGCTTGGACTGTTTTGTGGCCGCTCGCTCGGCGGGCAGGCAAGGTGAACCAAAGAGCTTGAACCGGAAAGCCAGGACGAGACCCGGCGTCAAGAGCAAGGTTCGCCAAAAGTGTTCAGCCGAACTATAGTGGACGCGCAGACGTAAGGCGCCAGTGACTTTCCTGGAGCGTAGCGGGCTGGAGCCTTGGCGGGCTTAGCGCGAGGCGGTTGAGAAGCAGAAGCAAGCCAGACTAAAGTCCTTCGTGAGGAACCGACGAGAGGACCGGCAAGAGCAGATCGAGCTGTAGGCGCGGTGGGATCTGAGCTTTACCGGGAATACCGGGTTCCGATGTTCGAGTTTTCATACTGTTGAGACAACTTCCGATGCTGTACGTTGTGTCGCCGCTGCCGGTCTTCCATGAGAAGACTGAGGCGGACTGCGTTCAACGTAGCCAGAAAACGGCGGTCTGCCGGAAACAGAGGCAGGATCCGGCAGAGCAGAACGGCACCGGCTGGTAACCAGCGGAATCAGGCTAGTACGAACAACGCAGTTCATAAGGAAACACAGGCACCATGGCAGAGCAGAGTGTAGCGGACGTTCCGACCGTTTTTGAGTCGGAAGATTTCGACGGCGGCAGTGACTTCGGCGGGGACGATGGCAGTTCGGATGGCGGCACGCCGGCACCAGGTATGGGTCAGAGCAAGAGCAGTCGACGCCGCCGGCGCAAGCGCAAGAACAAGGTTGTGGCTGGGCCGGGCGCCGCTGGCGAGGGTGCTTCGGCGCCTTCGTCCGAGGAGGGTGGAAGTGCAGCCCCCTTTGTGATGGAAGGCGAAAGCCTGGCGCTGGCAGCGGCTACACCGGCACGCCGGCAGAGTGCTCCGCAGCAGCAGAGCGGCAGCAACAACGGCCAGCAGGTGGGGCCACAAAACCAGGGTCAGAGCCAAGGCCAAGGCCAGGGTGGCAAGCGCTGGAAGAAAAAGTTCCGCGACCGCGAACGGCGTCCGCGCCAGGATAACCCCGGCAACGAGGCGCAGAGCAACAATGGCGGGAGTGGGTTTGCCGGCAATGGATCTCATGCGGGTGGAGGTTCGTACGGTGGGGACAATGGCGGATATCGTCGCGATCATGGCCGGCCGGACAACTTTGGCAACCTGGTGAATGGATTCAAGCGCAAGGGCAAGGGCGGCGGCAGCAACGGCGGCGGACAGCAGCGCCGGGAGCGTGCCGGGTTCGTGGGCCCGATGGACCATAGCTACCGTGAGGCGGAAGGCAATGGCGCGCCACCTTCGACGATCCAGGTGCATGCGGCGCATGGACGCCGTGGGCATCGGCACCAGGGAGATAACCAGCCCATCGACCGCTCGATGCCTCCGCCGATTCCGATCCCGGAGAACGCGCAGACACATATCTATTTCTTTGTGGACGACCTGTTTATCGCTGCCAAGGTGCAGGAAACAGCCCGCAAGCAGGGAATCAAGGTAGCGTTCCTGAAGAACGAGAAGGAAGCCATTGCGGAACTGACGAGCGGTGAAGAGACGAACCGGCCTGCGCTGATCGTTTTCGACCTGAACAACGCCAATGCCAAGCCGCTGACACTGATCCCGAAGCTGAAGGCAAAGCTGAAGCGCTCAGCCTCGATCATCGGCTTTCTGTCTTCGATCCAGGGAGACCTGAAGGCCAAGGCCGTGGAAGCCGGATGTGACACGGTGATGCCGCGCGCGGCGTTCTCGCAGAACCTTCCGAACCTGCTGCGCCGGTATGGCGTGGAAGAGACGGATGAAGTGAATTACAACTTTTAAGTGCAGTGA
This sequence comes from Granulicella sp., assembly GCA_965198545.1. Lineage (GTDB taxonomy): Bacteria > Acidobacteriota > Terriglobia > Terriglobales > Acidobacteriaceae > Granulicella. The sequence goes on from CBDAPS010000019.1 coordinate 189,974, forward strand.
ATAGTGAGTAGTGGTCAGTGATTAGTAAGTGAGACTGAACGCTTCGTCCTTGTGGACGAGGCGTTCCGCTTTTTAACTGCGTTGCCACAAACGGTTCGCGGCCATCTAAGCTTTTGTGATGGCCTGGCGTCTGCTTGCTTTCGTTACCCTTCTTACCGCGCTTTCAGTGTTGCCGGTCAGCGCACAGCGTCGGCCTATGGATGTGCCGGATGCTGTGGCGCCGAATGCACCGGCGCGTATCCGCCTGATCCTGAAGGATGGATCGTACCAGGTGGTGCTGGACTACAAAGTGGTGGGCGACGTGGTGCGGTATCGCAGCGCGGAGCGCAATGGGGCTACCGAGGATATGCCGTTGGCGCTGGTGGACCTGCCGGCCACGCAGAAGTGGGCTACGCGATCATGCCCCGGGCGCGGCGAGGGCCGCGGCGGATCAGCATCCGGTGTTGAGCCCGGAGATGGCTCGCGAAGAAGCAGAGCGGGCGGCGCGGACCCCCGAGGTGGCTCCGGATCTGCGGCTGCCGGAAGAAGACAGCCTGCTGGTGCTGGATACGTTTCGCGGCACGCCGGAGCTGGTGCCGCTTCCGCAACAAGGAAGCGACCTGAACAAAGAGACGGCGCACGCTGTGCGCAAGCTGCCGATCAATCCTTCGTCCAGCCCGCACCGGCTGCTGGATGTGCCGGGGATGACGGCGGACGTTCAGGTACATGTTCCCGATCCGGTGTTCTATGTGCGGCTGGGCAAGGATGACGAAGCCGATAGCGGTGGCGCGTTTATCGTGGCCACGCCGGCGCATGCGGAGGGGCGAGATGTGCCGGCGGGCAGCGCCGAGTCCAGCGATTACGTGATTGAACGGCTGGACCCGCGGAGGGACAGCCGCATTGTGGATAGCTTTCGCATCGCCGCGCTGGGAAACAAGCCACAGCCTGACGTGATTGAACTGAAGGAAGAGGCGATGGCCGGAGGTCACTGGCTGAAGCTGACTCCCACACAGCCGCTGGATTTTGGCGAGTATGCGCTGATTGAAGTGCTCAACGGGCACGAGGTGAATGCGAATGTGTGGGACTTTGGTGTGCACTCGGCGGCGCCGGAAAACGTAGAGGCTCTGCACCCGGAGCCGAAGAGGCCGGTAGGGCTGGAGCGGCGGCCTCGATGAGCGAGTTAGCAGGTTAGCGAGTTAGCAAGTTAGTTGAGCGTCGAGGGTTGCCGTCCGCTGCGGATCGATAGGGAATGATGGGGACGAGATGAAGCTGATTGGGATTGAAGAGCATTTTTGACGGCGGAGATTCGGGCGGCCTGGGCTGCGTCTGCGATTGGGAGCGAGGGAGGCGGCGCTATCGCGGGAGGAGCGGGAGATGTTTGGAAATGGGAAAAGCTGGTGGGCGGGATACGGCGGTGAGGCCACTTCGTTCGGCTGCGTTCGGCGGAGGGGCACCCGGCTTCGTTTACTGATAAAAGAATGCATACCCCAGGGGCTAAAGCCCTTTTCATGGGATGGGCCTGAGAGACCCAAGCCTGAAGGCTTGGGGTACCTAGAAGCAAGAGCAACTACAAAGGCAACAGCAAGAATAAGTGCAGAGGCAACAGCGACTGAACAAGAACAAGAGCAACTGCAATGCAGATTCCCTTCGGGTATGACAAGCGAACAACAGCAAAGGCAATACAGAACAGCAACGACAGCGGCAGGCTCTTTGAGCCTGCCGTTGTTCTTTTGCGCTGCCGCCGACTTACCAGACTCGGCAGGTGGGGGTGTGGACCATGGGCTGGTTGACCTTGCAGCCGAAGGCCTTCCCGAACTCCGGCATGTTGCTGACTACGCCGTTGATGCGGGCGAAGCCGGGAGAGTGTGGGTTGGTGAGGGCGCTGACGCGGAGGTTCTGCGAGCGGTCGTTCTCGCAGGCCCACTGCGCCATGCCGACGAAGAAGCGCTGGTCGGGGGTGAAGCCGTCGACGGTCTGCAGAGTCTCATTGGCGGTCTGCTTCTTCCAGGCGATGTAGGCGAGCAGTGTGCCGCCGAGGTCGGCTACGTCTTCGCCGGAGGTGAGCTTGGAGTTGATGTGGATGTCGTCGACGATGGTGTAGCCGGCGTACTGATCACGGATGCAGCTGATGCGGGATTCGAAGGCCTTGGCGTCGGCGGGTGTCCACCAGTCGCGGAGGTTGCCCCTGGCGTCGAACTGGCGGCCTTCGTCGTCGAAAGCATGGGTCAGCTCGTGGCCGATGGTGGCGCCGGTGTTGCCGTAGTTGGGGGCGTCGTCGAGCTTGGGGTCGTAGAGCGGCGGCTGGAGAACGCCGGCGGGGAAGTTGATGTCGTTCATCTGCGGGTTGAAGTAGGCGTTGACGGTGGGCGGGGTCATGCCCCACTCATTGATGTCGACCGGCTTGCCGAGTTTCGACCACTCGCGAGCGTCAGCGAACTGGTAGGCGCGGGTGACGTCGCCGAAGTAGTCGTCGCGCTTGACGGTGAGGGTGGTGTAGTCGCGCCAATGCTCCGGGTAGCCGATCTTGTTGCGGATGGCGTGGAGCTTGCGGAGAGCTTCAGCCTTGGTTTCGGGGCTCATCCAGTCGAGCGCCTGGATCTCCTGGCCCATGGCGGCTTCGATCTGCTCGGTCATGAGCTGGGTCTTGCGCTTCATGTCGGCGCCGAAGGTGCGGGCGACAAACTCCTGGCCGAGAGCTTCGCCGAGATTGCGATCGACGGCACGGGTGCAGGTCTTCCAGCGGGGAGGCGCGACGGGCACGCCGCGGAGGGTGGTCGAGTAGAAGTCGAAGTTGGCTTGCTCGAACGGGTGCGCCAGGTAGGGCGCGGCAGAGGTGAGCAGGTGGAAGCGGAGGTAGCTCTTGAGGGCGGCGGGGTCTTCGGTGGTGAGCTCGGCCTGGACGGCCTTGAGGAACTCGGGCTGGGAGACGTTCACCTTCGCGCCGGGAGCGGCGATCGCGGGGGCTCCCTGGACGGTGAAGTAGCGGGCCCAGTCGATGGCGGGCGCAAGGTCATGGATCTGCGCGAGCGTCATCATGTGGTACGTGTTGTGGGGATCGCGGCGCTGGACGCGGGTGAGGCTGGCTTTCGCCAGCGCGGTTTCGATGCGGAGGGTGGCATCGGCGTCGGCCTTGGCCTGCTCGGGAGTTTCGCCGCCGAGGGTCATCAGCTTGGCGACGTAGGCGGTGTACTGGTCTCGGAGGGTGACGGATTTGGGGTCGGTTTTGAGATAGTAGTCGCGGTCGGGTAGGCCGAGGCCGCCGGCGCCGAGCTCGACGATGATGGTGCTGGATTCGACGGCGTCCTGGCCGGTGCCGGAGCCGAAGAAGAAGCTGCCGGCGGTGCGGTGATGGAGGTCGGCGATGGCAGCGATGAGGGCTTCGCGGGTCTGCAGGGCGTTAAGACGAGCCAGAGCCGGGGCGAGCGGCGAGATGCCTGCGGCGTCAATGGCGGCGGTGTTCATGCAGCTCTGGAAGTAGTCGCCGACCTTTTGCTGGACCGGGGTGCGGCCGGGGGTGGGCTTGGCGTCGGCTTCGAGGATTCCCCAGAGGAACTGCTGGTTGGCATTGCCGAGCTTGGCGTAGACGCTCCAGGAAGCCTGGTCGGCGGGGATGGGGTTGTTCTTGATCCAGCCGCCGCAGGAGAACTTATAGAAGTCGTCGCAGGGGTTGACCGACTTGTCGAGGCTGGTGAGGTCCAGCGAGGGTGAGTAGGGCATCGCGGTGAGTGGCTGGGCGGCCGGCGGGGCGACGGGGGTCTGGGCAGTTAGAGTCGCGGCTGGGATCGCGGCGAGTGCCAGCGCTGGGAGAGCGAGCAGAGACAGCTTGGGACGCATGGTGGAAATGCTACACGGTGGGGCTGTAGGGTGAATCGATCTAAACGGACCGCTTGCGAGAACTCCCACGAGGAACAGCACCGTTAGGACCAGCAAAAGCGGTATCACCACCCATCTGGAGGCGCCACGTCGTCCGGCCACTACAGTCAACGCAATGCCCAGCGGAGCCAAAAAGAACTGCATCGCCAACTTTAGCGTCGTTGGGTCCTGCCATGGTGGAAGACTCGGCCGAGACCGCAGAGTGCCGTAGAAGAATGCAACCGCGGCGTATAGCGTGATCATGAAACACGCCAGCCAAAGCTGTCAACGCGACGGCCTGGACCTGGCCAGCTTTCTATTGCCGCCATGCTTTGGTGAAAGCGCCAGCGGACACTACGGCTGGACCACAGGTAAGAAGGAGCGGTAACAGAATTTCCGGCATGGGTGATCAGTGATCAGTGGTCAGGCTTGGTGGTGGCCCATGCGTTGGAGATGACGTTTCGCCATGCCGAGATAGCCCCAGCCGCGGCCTTCGTAGCCGGTGACCGGGACGTGCCAGGTGACAAGGTAGACCGCCAGCAGAGCTGCCATGAAGACGGCTCGAGGGGTCGATAGCTTCCCTGGGGCGGCTTGTTGCAGAGGAGGGTCTACGGATGCGCTCAGGAAGAAGAGAAGCAGCGCCCAACTGAAGACATCGACGTAGAGCCAACGGCCCCAGTCGATCGCGAGGACGAAGAGAGGCGTGCTGCACAGCAGGCCGGCGGTGGCCCAGAGCAGGAGCAGTTGGAGCTTTTGGCGAGCAGCAGGGATTCGGCCGATCTGGACGATGGCGGCGGCACAGGGGAGAAAGGCCAGCAGGGCGACCAGGCTGTAGTCGCGCAGGTAGTGGTTGGTGCGGATGGAGTTGGCGACCTGAAAGCGGTAGTAGGTGGAGGGTTCGCCGAGAAAGGCGATGGAGCCTCCGCACAGGCCGACGTCGCGGCCAGCGTAGACGCTTCCGATGGAGGCGCAGATCGTCTTCGCCTGGGCGAGGTTGCCGGGATGGCGGCTGACAAAGGCGACGAGCGCCACGAGCACTATTGTGGGTACCAGGCCGAGCTTGATGCTGGTTTGCAGGCTCTGACGCGAGATCGCGACGGCGGCTAACAGGTAGGGCCAGTAAACTATCAAGCCTTCGTGCGAGAGCGCGATCACAACGGCGACGGCTGTGAGATAGCAGACGATGTTGGAATCCGAGACGCCTCGTTGGAGAAGCAGCAGGAGAACGGTAAGCGCAAGGAGGAAGAGCAACTCCTTGCGGAAGGCCCCTCCGCCCACGAGCGCGACGAAGCCCAGGGTGGCGGGAGAAAAAGCGAGTGCGGCGGTCCAGACGTGCCAGCGGAGATTCCGAATTAGCAGCCATACGGCCACGTACAGGGCAAAGAACTGGACGAGCTGGAGCGCGAAGATGATCCGAGCGGGATCGACGTGCGCGGTGCGGCTGAGCAGAAGCGCTAACTGGCCGGGGAGACCGCGGCGGACAAAGCCGCCGGAGTAGTTGATGAGCCAGTCAGCAATGTTGTAGCTGCCTTGCTCCCGGAGGTTCTGGAGACCGAACCAGACCGCCGCCGCGTAGAGGCAGACGAGGTAGAGCGTAAAGACCGCTAGCCCAAGGTGGCGTCGGGAGGCGGCCGGCGGGGTGATCTGCATGGACGCCAGTGTACGGGTCGTATATAGGTGCTTCCGGGAAGAACAGCAAGCTGGTACACTAGCAGACGTTGTCCAACTGCAGTTTTCCTCGCTGCTGACGCGGTGAGGTTCTTAGGAACACCATGCCAAAACTCAAAACCCACTCGGGCGCGGCGAAGCGCTTCAAGAAGACTGGTACCGGCAAGTTCAAGCGCGGCCAGACGAAGATGCGCCACATCCTGACCTCGAAGAGCAACCAGACCAAGAGCAAGCTGAAGCGGATTGTGCTTGTTTCGGTCGCTGATACTCCGAAGGTCGCCCGCATGCTTCCGTACGCCTAGGCTTCGGCCAAGGCCGGCACCTGCTTTGCAAGCTGCCGGGAATCATGAATACCCTTTCTGCATCGAGCCGTTGATTCGCAAGACTCACGAAGGGCCGCAAGCGTTCAGGCCCCTGGGACACCCGAAACGGGCAAGCCCACCGAGATGACAGAGCAGCACGCGAGTGAAGAGGCCACCCTGCCTCCAGCCGCGGAAACGAACCAGGCTTGCTGATCTACAGGTCTTAAGGACCACGGATCAGGGCCATCAAAGGAGATACACGTGCCTCGTGTAAAACGCAGTACGAAACGCAGCGACCGCCGCAAAAAGATCCTGAAGCGCGCGAGTGGCTACTTCCTCACGAAATCGAAGCTCTACCAGGCGGCGCAGGAAGCCGTCGAGCGCGGCCTGAAGTTTGCCTACATTGGCCGTAAGCAGAAGAAGCGGCAGTTCCGTTCGCTCTGGATCGTGCGCATCGGCGCGGCGGCCAAGCTGAACGGCATGAGCTACTCGACGTTTATCAATGGCCTGAAGAAGGCCGGCAACGGGCTGGACCGCAAGGTGCTGGCCGACATCGCAGCGAACGACGCGGCGGGCTTTGCCGCGCTAGCGGCGCAGGCCAAGGCCGGGCTGGAATCTGCAAAGAGCCAGCGGGCAGCTGCGTAAGACTTCTAAGAAGCGACGACGGGCGTGGCTTCGGCCATGCCCGTTTTGCGTTTGACTCCTGCTGCTAGGCTAGCTAAGCTAGCCTAGCAGGAGGAGCAATGACGGCCACGATCTTTGAAGCAAAGACAAATTTGTCGGAGTTGATTCAACTGGCGGCGCAGGGTGAGGAAGTGATTATCACTTCCGGTCGCGAGAAGACGCCAGTAGCTAAGGTCGTACCGATCCAGCCATTTAAACCGAAGAGGCTCGGTGTGTGTTACGACCCCACTTTCGAGTTAGGGAAAGCATTCTGGGAGCCTCTTCCACCGGGTTGGACCGGTGAGGATAGCGATGACATCGCTCTTTGATACAGATTGTTTGCTTTGGGCCACCGTGAAGCCTGAAGGCCTTTCTCGTGCCGCGCGTGAGTTTGTGGCGAACACAGAGAATCGCTTGTTGGTTTCAGCGGCTTCCGCCTGGGAAATCAGCACAAAGGTACGCCTTGGCAAGCTTTCGATCGCCACGGACTTAGAGCGTGAATTCCTATTCTTCATGCGTGAAGCAGGCTACGAGGTTCTGCCCGTGCATGCAGATGTCGCGCTTAGAGCCGGGCGGATGCCTGGCGACCATGGCGATCCATTTGACCGCATGATCGCGGCGCAGGCTCTTACGCTCGATGTCCCGGTGCTGAGTTCGGACGCCAAGCTCGATGACTTCGGGGTGCGGCGTATCTGGTAATCTCCGGGCAAGCTCCCGTGACCTTCTTTGGTTCGTCTTCGCGATACGAACAGATCGATTCGCTGGACGCGGCGGAGTTTCTTGTAATTTCGGTATTGCAGGGAGTTCATCTGCTCGTAGGCGGAGTCAGTGCAGCTACTGCTGTGGCTTTCCTCGCGACCGTTTGGATAGGGATTCTCGCTGGTGCGGCAGTCGCGGGTGTCTGGTACTTGATGAAGCGGGATGCCGCGACGCCGCGCGTGTTGAGGTCACGTCGACTGCTCTGGAAGCAGTTGGAAAAAGCCCTTCAGAACGCGTGCTCTGGAGTGACGTCATACGCCTGGAGTATCGCAACGGCGGAGAAGACGAACCTTCGGGGCTGGCTGCCAAGACAGGCCGCTGGACATGGGTCTGGCTCGTGAAAGATGTCGATTCCGCGCAGGCTGAAGCCATCACCGATTTCGTCTTTCGTCGCTTTCCTTTGGTGACCATGGCACCCGAGCCACCAGGTCTTCTGGAGAATTGGTTCGGACGAAGCGAGACCACTCGATTGAATCTCAATGACCAACAAAAATGACGATGCTATTCGCAGGTGGCTTGTTCGTAATGGAGGCCTTACTGAAGTGACTACACTGAACTCTGGCCGTGAAACGAACAACTCTACTGCTATTGCCATTCCTATCCTTCTTCACGGCGCTTGCCCAATCCAAGCAAACGCCGAAGCCGAAGCCTGATCCGCCGCATCCAGCACCCGCTACTTCGCCGTTGCAGGTGGCATTTACGTTTGATGATCTGCCGGCCCATGCTCCTATCCCGCGGAGTACATCGCGGGTGGCTGTTGCGGAGCGCGTGCTGGATACGCTGAAGCGGGAAAAGATGCCGCCGGTGTATGGCTTTGTGAACGGCGACAAGGTGGCGCTGCAGCCGAAGTGGATACGCATCCTGAAGATGTGGCATGACGCGGGCGAACCGCTGGGGAACCATACGTGGTCGCATCCGGAGTTCGACACGTCGAGTGTGGCGGCGTATGAGAAGCAGATCACGGACAACGAAGCAATTCTGAAGCAGGTGGACCTGGACGGGGATTGGCACTGGTTCCGGTTTCCTTACCTCGAAGAGGGCGACACGCTCGAGAAGCGCGAGGCGATTCGCGGGTTCCTGAAGGAGCATGGATACCAGATTGCTGAAGTGTCGATCGACTTCCAGGACTACCTTTGGAACGATCCTTACCAGCGGTGCATGGACAAGCATCGCGAGGCCGATGTGCGTTGGCTGCATGACAGCTATCTTGCGGAGGCGGACCAGGCGATTGCGGTCTACCGAACGCTGGCGCAGCGGGTGTATGGGCACGATATTCCGTACGTGCTGCTGCTGCATATCGGAGCCTTCGACGCGAAGATGCTGCCGGAGCTGATAGCGCTGTTTCGTGAGCGGGGGTTTGGGTTTGTGAGCCTGCCTCAGGCGCAGGCGGACCCGGCGTACAGCCAGGATGCGGCGATCGGCGTCAAGGGCGGCGGGCTGCTGCAGGAGTTCATGGCGACAAAAGACCACGTGGGGTTTCCGGACAATCCGAGCGTGGAAGAGAAGCTGGATAAGCTCTGCCGATAGCTTCCGTGACCCCGACAGGAAGGCATACCCCAGGGGCTGAAGCCCGTTTCTTCGCCAGGCTTGAGAGAGCCAAGGCTGAAGCCTTGGCCTACCTAGAAGCAACAGCAACTGCCAGTGCAACGGCGGGTCGTCGTCTACGCTTGTGGCGGGAGGCGTGCTACAAGAATGTATGTCCCGAAATTTTGCTTCTCTCTGCTTGTTGACGGCGGTCGTGTCTCTTTCTGCGTTTGCCCAGGAGCCTGCTGAAGCTCCGGCGGGCGCCACCACGCGGCAGGCCGATGCCGGTGCGAGGCCAAGCGCTTCGCTGGCGGACCGCACCGCGAAGATGAAGCACATGCCGGGTTTGCTGCCCATCGACTGGGATGCGAAGGCCGGGAAACTCTATCTCGAGATTCCGATGTCCGGGGATGCGGCACACTCGCGCTCACAGGACCTGCTGTATGTGACGGGGCTGCCGTGGGGGACGGGGTCGAACGATTTGGGGCTGGACCGCGGGCAGATTGGGCGGTCGGCGATGGTGAGGTTTGAGCGGACGGGGCCCAAGGTACTGCTCGTAGAACCGAATGAGATGTTTCGCACCAGCTCGCAGGATGCCGATGCGCAGATCACGGTGAAGAAGTCGTTTGCGCGGTCGGTGATGGCGGGATTCCGGGTCGAGGCAGAGTCGCCGGATGGCGCGACTGTGCTGGTGGACGCGACGGACTTCGTGGTTCGCGATGCTCACCGGGTGACGGAGGCTCTTTCTCGCGCGGGTGCGGGCAGCTACAGGCTGGATGCGGCGCGCTCGGCGGTGGCGCTGGATGGGGTGAAGGCTTTCCCGAAGAACACGGAGCTTGAGGCAGAGCTGACATTTACAAGCGAAGGCGGCGTGGAGCGGGCTCCAGCGGGTGGGACACCGGCGTATGGCGGCGGCGCTGGTGGCGGGCGCTATGTGCGCGACGTGACTCCGGATCCGCGTGCGATGACGGTGAACGAACACCAGAGCTTTATCGAACTGCCGGGGCCGGGGTTCGTGCCGCGGCGGTTCTCGCCGCGGGCGGGGTACTTCGCGAGCGGCTATCGCGATTACGACACACCGCTGGGCCAGCCGCTGGCGCAGCAGTTCCTGGAGCGGCACCGGCTGGTGAAGAAGGACCCGAACTGCAAGCAGAGCTGCGAGGCAGTGGCTCCGATCCAGTACTACCTGGACCGTGGGGCGCAGGAGCCGATCCGATCGGCGCTGCTGGAAGGCGCGCGGTGGTGGGACACGGCGTTCCAGGCGGCTGGATGGGCTCCCGGGACGTTCAAGGTGGACCTGCTGCCGGCGGACGCGGACCCGATGGACATTCGCTACAACATGATCGAGTGGGTGCACCGGTATACGCGCGGCTGGAGCTACGGTTCGGCGCTGACGGACCCGCGCACGGGCGAGATCATCAAGGGCAATGTGACGCTTGGGTCGCTGCGCGGGCGGCAGGATTACCTGATCGCCGAGGCGCTGCTGAGCCCGTATGTGGCTGGGAAGACGTTCACGGCTGAAAACGATCCCATGCTGCACATGGTGCTGCAGCGGATGCGGCAACTGGCCGCGCATGAGACCGGGCACACGCTGGGTCTGGCGCACAGCTATGCGGCTTCGGCGTTCCCGCATGACCCCGGAACGGTGACGGCTTCGGTGATGGAGTATCCGCACCCGTGGGTGACGCTGGACAAGAACGGCGTGCCGGACCTGAGCCATGCGTATCCGGCAGGGATCGGCATCTGGGATAAGGTGACGATCAACTTCGGGTATCGGGAGTACGACCGCGACGGCAAGCCATTCGAAGATGCCGCGGCGATGGAGAAGATCCTGCGGGACAGCGAGAAGACCGGGATGGTGTACATCACGGACGAGGACTCGCGGCCGCTTGGGTCGGCGCATCCGCATGGCCATCTTTGGGATAACGGGACGGACCCGGCGGATGAGTTGAACCGCGTGCTGGATGTTCGCGAGGCGGCGCTGAAGCGTTTTGGCGAGAACTCAATCAGGATCGGCGCGCCGATGGCGTCGATGGAAGACACGCTGGTGCTCCTGTACCTGTTCCACCGCTACCAGGCGGAGGCGGCGATCAAGGAGATCGGCGGGCTGGACTACCGGTACAACGTGCGCGGCGACGGGCAGATGGACCCGGTGATCGTGTCGAATGCAGACCAGAAGAAGGCGCTGGCGGCGGTGCTGAAGACGCTGAGCCCGCAGGTGCTGACGCTGCCTGAGTCGCTGCTGAAGATCATGCCACCGCGTCCTCCGGGTTTGCCGAAAACGCAGGAGAGCTTCTCTTCACACACGGGGCTGACGTTCGACCCATTGGCGGCCGCGGAGAGCGCTGCCGACCTGACGCTGCAGGTGCTGATGGACCCGTCGCGGGCTTCACGGATGCTGCAGTACCACATGCGGGTTCCGCCTTCGTCGCCTTCCCTTCGCGAGATGCTGGAGGCGGTGAGCAAGCAGGTGGCAGAGCGGCCGGAGAACGGGCACTCGATGAGCTCGGAAGTAGAGCGGGCTGTTGAGGTTCGTGCGCTGGAAGCGATGTTCGGGCTGGCGATGAACCCGCAGGCGAGCTCGCAGGCCCGGGCGATTGCTCGCTCGCACCTGATGGACCTGCTGAACCAGTGGACAACGGAGGCCAAGCCGGCGGACTCGGCGGAAGCGATCCACCGGGCGGCGATGGTGGCCCGGCTGCAGGAGTTCGAGCGCGATCCGGAGAAGTTTGTGCCGGCGAAGCCGGTGGAGGCTCCGCCGGGAATGCCGATTGGGGATGACGGCGAGGATGTCTTCTAGTTGTACGTTCTAAGCCGGTGAGCTTTCAGAGGTCAAGCGAATACCAATGAAAGCTCGCCTTGTGCTTTTTGCGTGGGAGTGACGGTGATTTCGACGTCCTGACCGAGTGCCGTGAGGAACTCGATCAGGCGCCCGACGGAGAAGTTGCCGGGCCGATTTCGAAGTAGCGTCGAGACGTGCGGCTGCTGGATGCCGAGGATCTTCGCGGCCTGAACCTGCGTGAGGCCGCGATCTTTGATGAGGCGGGCGATTTGCAGCGTCAAGCGCGCCTTCATCAGCTCCTGATCGGGGTTTGGAAGGCCAAGGTCAGCGAAAATGTTACCGCTGCCCTCGGTTATGCTCTCGGGCGCTGCCGTTTTGCTGAGGGACATGGTTAGCTATTCCTTTCCTTGTAGTGTTGTTCGGCTGCCGCAAGGCGTCTATGGATCAGATCAATTTCAGACTGCGGGGTAGCGATTCCTGATTTCGATTTCTTTTGGAATGCGTGTAGAACGTAAAGCACACCTCTCAAACGCACTGTGTACACCGCGCGCCAAGTGTCTCCGTCGTGGGGCGCAACGATCTCCATGACGCTTGCACCGCCGAGGCCTCTAAGAGGTTTCGCTGCCTGGTCTGTTTTGCCTTGTTGCGCTACATAAAGTGCCTGGCCGATCTCCCGTCGCACGGGCTCAGGAAACGACCGAACATCCTTCTGCGAGGATCCCATCCAAAAGACCGGCTTGAGGTCGTCTACCAGCACTAAGCGAGTATACGCTTATTTGTATAAGCGCTATCCATCAGGTTTGCGAGTATGGAGGCCGAGCGAAGAGGAATGTCCATGCAGAAGAACGAACGAGGTATCGGTCGCGGGGTTTGGCTGGTGGCGGTGGGGATTGCGCTACTGCATATGCTGACGAACTCGCGGTATGGGTTTCATCGCGACGAACTGCAGTTCCTGGACGACGCCCACCACCTGGACTGGGGGTTTGTGGCGTACCCTCCGCTGACCTCGTTGGTGGAGCGGGTGAGCACGGCGGTGTTTGGGCTTTCGCTGACTGGGCTGCGGCTGGCGAGCGTGCTGGCGCAAATGGCAGTTGTGGTGCTGGCGGGAGAGATGGCCCGGCTGATGGGAGGCAACCGGAAGGCGCAGGTGCTGGCTGCGTTTTCGGTCGGGTTTGCCGGGTTGGCGCTGTTTGAAGGTACAGAGTTTCAGTACGGCACGTTCGACCTGCTGTGGTGCGCGCTGCTGGGCTATGCACTGGTGCGGATGCTGGCCGAGGAGGATGCGCGCTGGTGGCTGCTGGCCGGGCTGGCGGTGGGGCTGGGTGTCGAGACAAAGTACACAATGGTGTTTGTGGCGGCAGGCGCGGTGCTGGGATTTTTGCTGACCCCGTGGCTCACACCAACGAGGGGGCTGCTGGCGAACAAGTGGTTTGCGTACGGGCTGGCTCTGACGCTTCTGCTGGCGTTGCCGAACTTCGTGTGGCAGGTGCGGCATGACTTCATTTCGCTCCATTTCATGGAGCACATCCATAAACGCGATGTGCGACTGGGGCGCGGCAAGGATTTCTGGATCGACCAGTTCTATATCGCGACGCTGAGTGCTGCCGCGCCAGTTTGGCTTACCGGGCTTTGGCGTGCGGTGCGCGATCCGCGGTGGAGACCTCTGGCGATCTTCTGGGCTGTGCCTGTGGTGTTTTTCGGGGCGACTCATGCGCGCGGGTACTACACGGCGGGGGTGTACCCGGTGCTGCTGGCGCTTGGAGCTCCGGTGGTGATGGACTGGCTTGAGGCCCGGACGCGGGCGTTGCGGGTGAGTCTGACTTCGCTGCTCTGGGCGCTGCTGGCGGTGGATGCGGCGGTGATGTGCGCGGTGGTGGTTCCGCTGGCGAGCAGCGGGCCGTTGCGGGATTGGGCGCTAAGCAAGAACGACGACCTGCGCGCGGAGTTCGGGTGGCCGGAGATCGTGGCGCGGGTGGCGATCCTTCGCAACACAATGCCGATGGGGCCGGGGGATCGGCTGGGGATTGTGACGGGGAACTACGGGGCGCAAGGCGCGATCGATATCTACGGGCCGAAGTACGGTCTGCCGGAAGCGATCAGCCTGACGAATTCGGCGTGGCTACGAAGCTACCCGAAGCAGCTGCCGACAAAGCTGATTGTGCTGGGATATGAGCCGGAGTGGACGGAGAAGCTGTTTGCCGGGTGCAAGGTCGCGGCTTCAACGATGAACAAGGATGGCGTCCGGGGAGAGGAATATCGCGAAAGGCCCTATATCTATGTTTGCCAGGGGCCGAGGCTGCCGTGGCCGGAGTTCTGGCAGGAAGCGCAGTCGTTCGGGTGAACGTCGGAAGTAGAAGCAGGAAATAGCGAGATCCTGTTGGGTGGTGGCGACCGTTATGCGAAGCGGGGACTAGGATTGGGGTCCGATATGAACTCCACTTTGCGACGGTTTTCCGGTAAACGCTCCTCTGGCAAGGCTGCCCTGTTTGGGACGGTCGCGGTATTGTTCCCTGGTCTGGCTTCGGCGCAGGCCGTTCTTCAGCCGTCAACAATGAAAGTCGTGGGTGAGGTCGACCCGCGGTTTCTTTCGTACAACATCGAGACCGTGGAAGTGACCGGCGGGCGCTTCTGGAAGCCGTATGAGGCGGAGGGCTCCGCTAAAACGGTAAGAACGGCAAGCGATTCCGAGAGCAAGAACCAGCCGGTAGGGATGGATCCCAACCTTTATCAATACCGATCGCCGATCAACCTGGCGAATCCGAAGCTACGGCATCTTGCCGCAGCGCTTGGGCCGGCGTATCTGCGTGTGAGCGGGACGTGGAGAAACACTACCCAGTTCCAGGACAGCGATGCTCCCGCTCCGTCGAACGCGCCCGAGGGCTACAAGGGTGTGATGACGCGGGCGCAGTGGAAGGGTGTGATCGACTTTGGCAAGGCGGTGGATGCGGAGCTGGTGACTTCCGTGGCGACGAGCGACGGGACGCGAGGCAAAGACGGTGTGTGGACGCCAACGGAGGCGAAGCCGTTCTTCGAGTTCACCAGGCGAGCCGGAGGGCGGATTGCGGCGACTGAGTTTATGAACGAGCCGACGTTTGCTTCGATGGGCGGCACGCGGCCGGGATATGACGCGGTGGCGTTCGGCAAGGATGTCGCAGCGTTCAAGCTTTTCCTCCGAGCGGAGTCGTTGGACACGAAGTTTGTGGGGCCGGGGAGCGTGGGCGAGGGCGCTCCGCTGGCGATGGGCATGGCCATGCCGAAGATGATCAGCACGGAAGACATGCTGAAGCAGACGGGGCCGGTGTTCGATATCTTCTCGTATCACTTCTATGGCAGCGTCTCGCGGCGGTGCATCGATCCGAAGCTGGCCATTACCCCGGAGATGGTGCTGACGCCGGCGTTCTTCGAGAAGAACCTGGCGGTGCTGGCGTTTTACGCGAAGCTGCGCGATGAGTACGATCCGGGCAAGCCGATGTGGCTGACGGAGACAGGCGAAGCGGCGTGCGGTGGCGATCCGGTGGCTTCGAGCTTCGTGGACAGCTTCCGGCTGATGGACCAGTTGGGCTCGCTGGCGCAGCGGAGTGTGAGGACGGTGATGCTGAACACGCTGGCGGCGAGCGACTACGGACTGCTGGATGAAGCGACGCTGGAGCCACGGCCGAACTTCTGGGCGGCGGTGATGTGGAAGCGGCTGATGGGGACCAGGGCTGTGGACCCAGGAGTGGCGGCGAGCGACGGCTTTCGGGTGTATGGGCAGTGCACGGCGGGGCAGGCCGGCAGGGTGACGATAGTGGCGATCAACTTCGGCAAGGAAGAGAAGTCGCTGACCTTGGGCGAAGCCGGGAAGCGGTACACGTTGAGTTCGCCCGACCCGCTGGGCAAGGTCGTGCTGCTGAACGGGACGAAGCTGGTTGCGGGTGCCGATGGGACGGTACCGGCGTTTGCCGGGGAGGCCGTGAAGGCTGGTGTGCAACGGTTTGCAGGAATGACGATTACGTTTCTGACCATGCCGGGCGCGAAGAACGCGGCTTGCCAGTGAAGGATGTTCGATGATCCGGCAGATTGCCCCAGTGCGTTTGGGACTACCCTGTCGCGGCTCCTATTGTCACGGGTGGCCGAAGAATAGGACGTAACCGTCGGTGTCGGTGACTTCAAAGCCGCGGAGTCCGTCGTCAGTGTCGACGAGTGGGGCGCTGAAGGTGACGCCGCGGGTGGTGAAGTCGGCTGCGAGGGTGTCGGGGTCCGGGGTGTGGATGTATGCGTCCCAGCGAAGGTGTGGGTGGCGGGTCGCGTTGGGCCGGGGTTCAATTCCCGCTTCAGATTTGAGCAGTAGCTGGACTGCGTCGCGGGCGACGATGGCGAAGAACGGATCTTGGTCGGGTTGCTGGAAACGTGTCTCGAATTCGAGTCGATCGCAGTAGAAGGCGATGCTGTGAGCGGTGTCTCGGACGATGAAGAAGGGCGAGATGGAGTGAAGGCTCGGTTGGGACATCGTTTTATTCGGCCTGGTGAACGGCCGGGCGGACCTGGATGAGTGTGCGGTGGCGGCGCATGAGGAGGACCAGGGCCCGGCGGAGATAGTGGGCCAGCAGCGGCAGAGCGACGGCGGCGATCACTCCCCAGATGATGAGCGCGTGCCACTCCCACTGCCAGATGGACTGGATGAGACGCAGGGGGTGATGGCCCAGGTGCTCGATCTGCTTGCGGCTGAGAGGGAGACGGCGGGTGTGGAAGAGGTGAACGCCCAGCTGAATGAACGGGATGAAGAGCAGCAGGTGCAGCGGCGTCATGAGGTGCGAACCGATCTGCGAGGCGATCTGGTTCAGGCCGAAGATCCAGGCGAACAGGACGACGAGGACAGTGGTGAGGCCGACGGAGGGATTGATGCCGATGACCATGCCTAGGGCGAGGCTCCAGGCGAGGCGGCGCGGGGTGATGCCTCCACGCAGGAGGCGCAGAATAGGGCGTAACACCTTGCAGCGAAAGAACTCCCGGATAAATTGTGGAACAAGCACGGGTGTTTTGATGGGAATGCCGGCGATTGCGTGGTTTGGCGGGGCCGATTTAGGGCAAATTCGGGGGTTGGCCGAAGTCTGAAAAGATTTTGCATTCGCGGCGGGTTCACGATGCGTTTCCATCATTGAGTACGGAATGGACCTGAACGCAGCAGATTTTCGGAACGTGGTCGAAACCCACCAGCGTATGGTGTTTTCGCTGGCTATGCGAGTCACTAGAGACTCAGGTTCGGCCGAGGAGGTCGCGCAGGATGTGTTTCTGGAGCTGTACCGCTCGGCCGACAAGCTGACGGACGACGATCATGTGAAGTACTGGCTCCGCCGGGTAACGGTTCACCGGGCGACGGACGCCATACGGAAGCGCGGGCGGCAGCCGGAGAGCCAGGGCGAGGAATGGGATGAGGGGTATGGCGGCATTGGAACGCTGGCCGGAGGCGAAGAGCAGTTTCAGCTCCAGCCGGGAATGGAAAGCAGGCTTGAGGAGTTGTTGACCAGCCTGCCGGAGAACTTACGGGTGCCGATTGTGTTGCGGTACCAGGAAGACATGCTGCCGGAAGAGATCGCGCAGCTGTTGAAGCAGCCGCTGGCGACGGTGAAGAGCCATCTGCAGCGGGGATTGAAGCTGATGCGCCGCAAGGCGGCAGTAACGATGAAGGAGTACCGACGTGAACGGGACTGATTGGAACGGAGACAAGAACGAGCTGAACGCTGCTGAGCAGGAGACTCGGGAGCAGGAGCAGGAGTTTGAGGCGATGCTGGCGCGCGCGCTGCGCCGGATGGATGCTCCTGAAGGGTTTGCGGCGCGGGTAACGGCGCTGGCGGAAGCGGAAGAGCGCACAAAGCGGGCCGCAGTTGGCTTGGCTACGAATGGGGCTTCAAACGGGGCTGCAAACGGGGCTGCGGAGAAGGCGCGCTGGTGGCAGATGTCGAGCTGGGGCTGGAAGCCGGTGTGGGGCGCAGCGGCGGCGATCCTCGTCGCGGGCGTGCTGGGCGGACACGAGGTTCACGAGCGCCGCATGGAGCAGGAGCGGGTGCAGGCCTCGCGGAACTTCGACGCGTCGGTGCAGATCACGGACCGGGCGTTGGAGCATGCCCGTGAGCAGTTGAAGCAGCGCGGCGTGGAGTTGGACGGAGAGCAGTAAAGACGAGGGTTCAGGACCCAGGGTTCAGGGTCCAGAAGACGCAAGGCAGCAAGCAGCAAGGTTTAGAAGTTGCCGGGCCAGGGGCGGGGTCTGGAGATTCAGGAAGAGGAGATAGAGCTATGCGGAACATGAATTGGATGATGGCGGTTGCGCTGCTGAGTGGCAGCGCGGTTGCGATGGGGGCGCAGAGTGGTCCCACGGTGAAGGACGACCTGTTTGCGGGCACGGAGAAGTTTGCGGCGAACGCGAGCAGCGTGACCGAAGTGGACATGGACCCGAATTCGTTGGGAATGGTGAACGGGAGCAACGCGAGCCGTGCCAGGCGCACGATACTGAGCGTGGTGCACACGTACAGCTACGACAAGCCAGGGATGTACAACATGGCGGACGTGGACGCGTTCCGCGCCAAGCTGAACCAGGGTGACTGGCACTGCTCGGTACACACGCGGGAGATGAAGACGGGCGAGTCAACGGATGTGTGCCAGAAGCACCGGACCGATGACCTGCTGGAGTCGGCGATTATCACGGTGGAGCCGAAGGAGCTGACGTTCATCCACACGATTCGGCGGCCAGGAAGCCCGAGCGCGCCGGGCGCGCCGGGCGCTCCTCCGGCTCCTGGAAGGCCGAGTTATCCGGAGAGCTACCTGATCATGCCTGGGGGCGATTTCTCGTATGCGGAGGGTGTGCCCTCCGCTACGTGGGCCGCGGAGCTTCGCGCCAACGCGGCGGAGATGCGGGCGCAAGCCGCGGCTTCGCGAGCCGAGATGGCGGCGATGCAGCCGGAGATGATGGGCGACATGGCCGAGTTGCGGGCGAAGCTGATGCCGCTGATCACACTCAGCGGGATGGATGGCATGAGTGTGCTGAATGACCAGTGGGTGAATGGGTTGAGGGAGAAGTTGAAGGCGATGCCGGCTCTGCCAGCGATGCCGGTGATGCCAGTAATGCCGGCTATGCCGGTGATTCCAGCTGTGCCTGCGACGCCGCTTCAGTAGGACTGCATTGGCGCGCCTGACGAAGAGCTTTGACGCGGCGGGCGCGAAGAACGCAACGGCACGCGGCGGCTTGGTTGCCAAGGCTGACAGTTGCGGCAATGTTACGGACATCCGGGTCCCTCCGGGGATGACTTGCGAGGAACGGCAACTGCAAAGGCGATGGCAAGAGCAACGGCAAGAGCAACGGCGAACGGCGATAGGGGCGGAGAGGCTATGCGATTGATTGGGATGAGTTCGGCGGCGGTGTTGATCGGTCTCTTGATGGTGGGCGGGCTGGCGCGCGATGGGCGCGCAGTCGCCGAAAGCCTCTGACGTGACGGTCGACGATGAGAAGGATGCGTGGCGGGCGCGGCCGTTTGCCATCGTGAGAGAGTCTGGCTCTGCCCACGACCATGACAGCGACCGGGACTATTACGGAAGCTGGGACCAGGGCGGCGAACGGCTGAGGGAGTATACGAAGGCGCATCCGGGGAACTACCTGCTGTATGCGCAGGGTGGGAGCTTGTACCGGGTGGACTCTCCGGCGCTGTTACAGGAGGCGGAGCGGCTTTCGGCTCCGATGCGTCCGCTGGCGGAGCAGCAACGGGCGCTGGCAGCCGAGATGGCTCCCCTGAGCGAACAACAGCGGGCGCTGAGTCAGGCGATGCGGGCAACGCATGATCCTGAAGCGATGAGCCGGATCGGCAAGCAGCAGGGTGTGGTGGGACGCGAGCAAGGCGCGATTGGGCGCGTGCAGGGGACCATCGGCAGGCAGCAGGGTGCGCTGGGGCGGGCGCTGTATCGCGGGCTGCAGCAGAAGCTGGATACGTGCCTGGCGGATAAGAGCTGTTCGGCGGTTGCGGTGTCGTAAGCAGCACGTTGCCTGAAGGCGTAACAAAGCGGCATCGCCCTACAATGGGGCGATGTCGTTGCAGTTTGAAGTGCTGAAAGAAACGGCGGCGGGTGGACGGCGGGCTGTGCTCGACCTGCCGCATGGCACTGTGCAGACGCCGGTGTTTATGCCGGTGGGGACTGCGGCCACGGTGAAGGCGGTTCCGCAGGATGTGCTGGAGAGGCTTGGGCCGAGAGGCGAGGAACTTAGGGTCTCGGGCCGAGGGTTCAGAAGGTTCCAGCCTAGGGCGGGGTGCGGAGATCATCCTTGCCAATACGTACCACCTTTATCTGCGGCCTGGGCATGAGGTGATTCGCGAGTTGGGTGGAGTTCACCGGTTTATGAGCTGGCGGCGGCCCATGCTGACCGACTCCGGCGGCTTTCAGGTGTTCTCGCTGGCGAAGCTGAGGAAGATCACGCCCGATGGCGTCGAGTTCCGGTCGCACCTGGATGGGAGCAAACACTTCTTTTCTCCCGAGCACTCGATGGCCGTGCAGATTGCGCTGGGAGCGGACGTGATGATGGCGTTCGACGAGTGCGTGGAGACCCCGGCGAGCTGGCAGCGGACCAAAGACAGCATGGGGCTGACGCATGCCTGGGCGGCGAGGTCGCTCCTTTATTGGAAAGAGCATCGGCATGAGGTGCCGTGGGCGTAGCGAGGGCTCAGGGCCCAGGGCCCAGGGCCCAGAAGACGTCAAGCGAGTCGGCGGCGGATCGCACTCTGGACTCTGGGCGTCGCTATCTGGACCCTGGACGCTGGGCCCTAAGCCTCTGTCCGGGAAGCATCAGGCTCTTGTTTGGGATTGTGCAGGGTGGGATGTACAAGGACCTGCGACAGGAGTCGGCGGAGCGGCTGGTGGAGATGGAGTTTCCGGGATATGCGATTGGGGGGCTGGCGGTAGGGCGAGCCTCGCGAGGTGACCCGGGAGATGATCGCGCACACGCTCCAGTTTCTGCCGAAGGACAAGCCCCGCTATGTGATGGGGGTGGGGTATCCGGACGAGATTGAAGAGTATGCGCGCATGGGTGTGGACATGATGGATTGCGTCCTGCCGACCCGCGCGGGGCGGCATGGGCTGCTGTTCGTACGCTCGGAGCCAACGGATCGGGCGAGCGCGGTGGTTCGGCTGAACATCAAGCGCGAGGATAACAAGCTGTCGCAGCGGCCAATCGATGAGGGCTGCGGCTGTCCGGTGTGTGGGCGCTACACGCGCGCGTATCTGCGGCACCTGTTTGCCAGCGGTGAACCGTTGGGAGCGACATTGAACTCAATCCATAATTTGCATTTTTATCTGGAGACAATGGAGAGAGTGCGCGGGGATCTGGCATCAGGGCTGCGGTAGATCGAATAAAACCTTGACGCTATGTGCGCCATGTTGCGCGATGACTTTGGAGTTGTGAGTTTCGAGTCGGGGCGCGATACTCGGGGCATGCTCAGACGCACGTATCGTTTGCCTGTCCTCTCTTCTACTTTGCTTTCCTGCGCCTTGAGTGTCTGTGCGCAGCAGCCTGCTTCCAGTGCCGGGATGGGGGACGGTGACGGGGCACGTGGTGTGTGCGGATACGGGCCGGCCGGCGCGATTTGCGCTGGTGGCTCTCTATGCGGTGCCGAAGAGCGTGACGCCGGCTCCGGAGCCGGGCAGCGTGAAGACGGACGAAGCCCTGGCGGCTGCGATGAAGTCCATCGGCGATACCAACATGGTGCAGACGCAGACCGGGCTGGATGGCGCGTTTACGGCGACGAACGTGGCTCCAGGCGACTACTACGCGTTTGCCGGCGTGCCGGGTTATGTGCAGCCGACAAACATGGTGCAGGCAGCCTATGCTGCGGGTGCCGACATGACGAAGCCTCTGGCCGGTGTGCCGGTGGTGCATGTAGCAGCGGACCGCAGCCAGAGCGTGGAGATTTCTGCGATGCGGGGCGCGGCGGTTTCCGGAAAAGTAGTGTGGGACGATGGCAGCCCGGTGGCGAGAGCGGTGGTGCAGGTGATTCCTCCGACGGGCAAGGAGCAGCCGCTTCCGCAGCAGTTCGCCATGCTGAACATGATGAGTGTGATGAGCGGCGGATTGATGTTCATCACGGACGACCGCGGGGTGTTTCGGGTATCTGGCCTGGCTCCGGGGAGCTACGACCTGAAAGCCTCGTTGTCGACGGGGCAGCAGTTTGGGATGGGAGCGAGCAGCAGCGGGCTGGGTGCGCTAGGCACGGTGACGCCGCTGGTGATGTATGCGCCGAATTCGGTTCATCGCGATGGCGCAAAGCCGGTCTCTTTAAAGGCAGGCGAGGAGTTGGGGGACCAGGAGATCACCTTCGGGCTGAGCCGGATGCGGAAGGTGTCGGGGAGAGTGACGGCTTTGGAGGATCACCACGGGATTAACTCGGGGACGGTGACGCTGGTGGATACGGCAGACAAGGACTTCAAGCGAACAGCGGGAGTGGATGCGCAGGGAAACTACACGATCGAGTTTGTGCCGGCCGGGACGTACACCCTGACGGTGGATGATGCGGAAGACACGAAACCCGCGGCGAAGAAAGGGAAAGGTCTGTTTGGCGCCATGCCGGAGACTGTGCGGAGCTATGGTGAAGGCAAGTCGAGTGTGATCGTGGGCGATGGCGGATGTTACGGGCAAGGATGTGGAACTGCCGGTGGACAAGAGACGGCGGGGAGCAAGAAGCCGGATCTGAGCAAGCTGCTGGGTGGAGCTTCGCAGGAGTAGCGTTCTGTCAGACAGGACAAGGATCAGACAGTCAAGCGCGTTGCGCGTCTCCGGCAGGGGCCTGGAGATCGTCAAACCAGTGGGTTCTGCCAGGGAGTGATCACGCGTGAAATGTATCTGGAGGAGCGTCAAAGGGAGGCTGGCCGGTGGCCTGCTGGGCTGCGGCTTGATGTCGGCTTCGCTTAGCGCCGGGGCGCAGGGAACGGCGTTGCAGAGTGTTCAGCCCAGCGACGCAGGTGATGGGGTCAGTGACCGGGCGGGTGGTTTGCCAAGATACGCAAAGCGTCCTGCGCGGTTTGCGGAGGTGACGCTGATCCCGGTGCAGACGGCTTCGGCGGACGGCGATGACCGGTTTGGGGGCGGCGGACGGCGTGGTTCGGCGAGGACAGACCTGGACGGGAACTACGTGGTCACGAATCTGCCAGCGGGGGCGTACTACGCGACGGCTGCGGCGACAGGATACGTGTCGACGATGGGGGCGATTGCGGCGCGGGCGAGCGCTTCGGCGGATGTGGCGACGCTGGTGGCGCAGTTGCCGCAGGTGCAGGTATCGGGCAGCGGGACGACGACGGCGAACCTGAGCCTGGAACGTGGAGCGGTGATCGCGGGCCGAGTGATGTGGGATGACGGCTCGGCGGCGGCGGGCGTGCAGGTGAGCGGCTACGCTGAACACCACGAGCACGAGCCTGACGAATGCTCGCCGTGGGACCGGCTGGGCTCGGGCAGTTTGGGTTCGCGGGCGGCGGGAATGGGAGCTTTGCACAGACCGACGACCGTGGGTCGCTTTCGGCTAACGGGGCTGGCTCCGGGGGATTACGTGGTGCGGGCGACGTTTGCGGCTCCGGCACCTGTGCGGGCGCGATTGTTGGTGTGCCGGTTTGCTTTGGCGGAGGCTTTGGTGGACCGGGTGGCGGGCGGACGGTGGCGATCACGCTCTATGCGCCGGGCAAAATGCGGAAGGCAGATGCGCAGGTGATTACGTTGGGCATAGGTGAGGAGCGTGGACGATTTGGTGTTTACGGCTGATTTGCGCATGCTCTGCACAATGTGGCGGGCCGGGTGAGCTCGGCGGGCGACACCGCGGTGCATTCGGGATCGGTACGGCTGGTGGATTCGCAGGATTCGACGCTATCGAGGAATGCGCAGTTGAATGCGGATGGCACTTTTACGGTGCCGTACCTGCCGCCGGGGACGTACACGATGTCGGTGAATGCGAGCTCGGCGACGCAGGGTGGCGGTGGAAGCGACGGGGCGGGGCGAGCACGTCCGGCTCAACGCCGACGGTGACGTTTCAGCAGTTGCAGCAGACGCTGACCGTGGCGGATGGGGATGTGGCTGGCGTGAATCTGACGGTGGTGCCGCAGACGGCGGCGAGTACGAGCCCTACTGGGACAGTAAGGCGTTAGGACCGGCCTCCGCAGGGCGGCATTTGCCGGCGGGATTCGCGGGAATTCTTGACACTTTGGGCCGTTAGAGGCGATGCTTAAGGCTTAGGTGAGCGTTGCCCGCTGTGGCTGACGTGTGCCCGGCGGCAGGAGCTGGCCGGGGCTGCGTCGTGTGTATCTGCCGCTTGGGATGATCGACTCCCACCGACATCTTTTGAAGGGCTGGAGCGCCTGGGAGTTTCGAGGTGCACGGTTCCTGCGGTTTCGCAGCTAAGGAAAACTTCCGTTGAGTTCACAAGCATTGGCATTGGTTCTGGCAGGCGGCGGCTTAGGCTCGCTGGGCGGCCTGCCGTTTGTTTTTCTGGCGATGATTGCCATGTACGCGCTGCTGGTGCTGCCGAACCAGCGCAAGCAGAAGCAGTGGCAGACCATGCTCAGCCAGTTGAAGGCGGGCGACCGGGTGACGACCAGCGGCGGAATTCGCGGGACGATCGTGATGGTGAAAGACGATTCGCTGATCGTGAAGACATCCCCGGATGGCGTGAAGCTGGAGCTGGTGAAGTCGTCGATTTCAGCGGTAACTACGGATGAGGACGCGGCGAAAGTTTAGCGCCTGAAGATTCGCTGTAGAGAAGCAGGCCCTTCGCTGCGCTCGGGATGACAACGGCAGCTGAAGGCGAAGAGTTAAAGAGAAGGTAATGGGCAAGAATCTAAACGGCAAGATCGGATTTATCGTCGCGGTGCTGGTGATCTTCCTTTACGGAATTATCGGCATCCCGCATGGCGGGCTGAAGCAGTCGCTCACGGATCGCATTCACCTTGGGCTGGATCTAAAGGGCGGCACGCACCTGGTGTTGAAGGTGCACGTGAACGAGGCCATCAACTCCGCCACGGACCGTGACATGCAGCGGTTGAACACGGAGCTGACCGCGGACAGCGCAACGGCGACCAAGCCCGACCCGGCTCATCCGGAGACGATTGCTGTCAGCGGTTTTCAGCCGGCCCAACAGAGCGCGGTTCGCGATGTGCTGAAGGGTACGGAGTACTCGGGCTACGAAGTCAGCTCGACGGCGACCGGCTTCACGATGACGATGACGCAGGACGCCATCCGCACGCTGGAGTCGAGCACGCTGGATCAGTCGATCGAGACGATCCGGCAGCGCATCGACAGCCTGGGTGTCAGCGAGCCGGTGATCGAGCGCTATGGGCTGGGCGAGAACCAGATCCTGGTGCAGTTGCCGGGCGTATCCGATCCGGCACGCGTGGAAGGCATCATCCAGTCGACAGCGAAGCTGGAGATTCACCAGGTAGTTGGACAGCCTTACTCGGATGATGCGTCGGCTCTGCAGGGCCTTGGCGGCGCGCTGCCTCCGGATGAAGAGCTGGTGCATGGGAGCGCGAGCGGCAGCGGACCGGACCAGACTTGGGTACTGAAGCGGGCTTCCATCGTGGAGGGTCCCGACTTCCGCGACGCGCATCCTTCGACCGATCCGAACGGCCGGCCGAATGTGACGTTCAACCTGACGAGCGAAGCGGGCGACCGGTTCTACAAGTACACGTCGGCGAATGTGAACACGTCGATGGCGATTGTGCTGGAGAACAAGGTTCGCGAAGTGGCGAACATTGAGAGCGCGATTCGCGATACAGGCGAGATCAACGGTGGATTCAGCGACCAGACGGCCGAGGACCTTGGCCTGATGCTGCGGACGGGATCGCTGCCGGCTTCAATCGAGTACCTGGAGACGCGGACGGTCGGGCCGAGCCTTGGCGCAGCGAGCATCCACCAGGGCGTGGTGGCGGCGGTTGCCGGCATGCTGGCGGTGATGATCTTCATGCTGATCTACTACCGCGGAGCAGGCATCAACGCCGACCTGGCACTGATCCTGAACCTGGTGATCCTGCTGGGTTTCATGGGCTTTACCCATGCGACGCTGACGCTGCCCGGAATCGCGGGCGTGATCCTGACGATCGGTATGGGCGTGGACTCGAATGTGCTGATTTTCGAGCGCATTCGCGAGGAGCTGCGGCTGGGCAAGAGCGCGGCCGCGGCGATCCAGGACGGATTTGCGCATGCCTGGACGACGATCCTGGATACGCATATCACGACAATCGTTTCGGCGGGCATCCTGTTCCTGTTCGGCACGGGCCCGGTAAAGGGCTTCGCGGTGACTCTGGTATTCGGTCTGCTGGCCAACCTGTTTACGGCAGTGCTGGTGTCGCGCGTGATCTTCGACTACCTGTTGCAGAAGCGTGGGCGGCAGGCGGAACTCAGCATCTAGCTTTTAGCCGCTAGCTCTTAGCTCCTAGCTAAAGCCGGCGGGATTCTTTGTAAACTCTTCCACCTACACGAGGGGAAAAGTTAAGGGCCGGCAGCTAGGAGCTAACGGCTCTGAGGGATTGGCAAGTGGAATTTTTTCGTAGCAGCAATATCGACTGGCTTGGGAAGAAGTGGCTGTTCCTTGGCTTCTCGCTGATCTTCAGCGTGGCCGGCGTGCTCAGTATCGCGTTCTGGCACCACATTCCGCTGGGTGTGGACTTCAAGGGCGGCACGCAGATCACCGTGCACTTCAACAGCTCGCCGAACGAGGACCACATTCGCGCGGCGATGGACCAGGCGGGCGTCCACGATGCCCGTATCCAGCGCATTTCGCAGGCGGGCGGCGGTGACTCAAACAACGTGATCGTGAGCCTGCCGCAGAGCACGGCGCAGGATAAGGCACACGACCAGGGGCGCGCCGAGGTGGAGAACGCGCTGACCTCCAACTACCATGACTCCGCATTCGACGTGGAGCAGGTGGACATTGTCGGCCCAACCGCCGGCAAGCAGCTCCAGAAGCAGGCCTTCCTGGCGACGATCTACTCGCTGGCGGGGATGCTGATCTACCTGTGGTTCCGGTTCGAACTGATCTATGGCGTCGCGGCGGTGGTGGCGGTGTTCCATGACACGCTGATCACGGTGGGCGCATTCTCGCTGACCAACCAGGAGATCACGCTGACGGTGATCGCAGCGATCCTGACGCTGATCGGCTACTCGATGAATGACACGATCGTGGTCTTCGACCGCATCCGCGAGAACCTGGCGACGAACCGCCGTGAGGCGCTGTCGGATGTTGTGAACCGATCCATCAACCAGACGCTGAGCCGGACGGTAATCAGCTCCGGCCTGACGTTCCTGACGGTGCTAAGCCTCTACCTGTTTGGCGGCGAAGTGCTGCACGGGTTCAGCTTTGCGCTGGTGGTCGGCATCCTGATCGGCACGTATTCTTCGATTGCGGTGGCGGCGCCAATGCTGGTGGCTTACCAGAACTGGCGAGCGAGCAAGGGCAAGCGGGCCGTGCTGCCGGCGGCGAAGGTAGTTCGGCGGTAGTGTGACCGGAAGGTTGATAGGAGAAGGCGGTTTCGGCAATGGCCGAGGCCGCCTTCTTGCTTTCCCGAAGAAATCCTCCGTGTCCATATGCACTGCATGCACTGCTTCCGATGCAGTTCTCCCCAAAATTGGGGATTGAAATGCGGGGAAGTTTTCAGCGGGAACATTCTGCTGTACTGTGGTGTCTAACCCAGTCAACCGGATTGCTCCCGTGCCGCCTTAAGGCTCGGGGCAGAGGATGGAACCCGATGTTCGAAGACTCAGTTCTGGAATCCGGGGGCAGGATCAAGTCGAAATCCAGGTATTGGATGATCGTGACGTTTTGTATAAACGGCGCGATTCTAGCGGCGATGATCATCATCCCCATGATGTTCCCCGAAGCGTTGCCAAAAAGCATGATGGCGGCCTCGCTCACAGCCCCACCTCCCCCACCTCCGCCCCCACCGCCTCCACCGCCTCCTGCTCCCGCCGTCAAGGTGCAGCCGATGGTTTCGGAGATGGACCAGGGTCTGCATGCTCCAACGAAGATTCCTAAAGACATCAAGATGGTGAAGGAAGAGGCTGCGCCTCCTCCGCCTTCTTCCGGTGGAGTTGCCGGTATGGCCGGCATGGCCGGCGGTTCTGCCGGTGGCATCATGGGTGGCATGATGGGCGGCGCTGGAGCGGCCCCCGTTACTGTGGCTCCCGCGCCGAAGCCGAAGCCAACCGGGCCCACTCGCATCTCGTCGGGCGTGGTTTCCGGTCTGAAGGTCTCCGGCTCAACCCCGACCTACCCTGCCATTGCGCGCGCTGCACACGTTGGTGGATCGGTGGTTCTCCACGCGATTATCTCGAAGACCGGTTCGATCGAGAGTCTTCAGGTAGTCAGCGGCTCTCCGATGTTGCAGGACTCCGCGATGGAAGCCGTGAAGACCTGGAAGTACAAGCCCTATCTTCTGAATGGTGAGCCGACCGAGGTCGACACCACCATCACCGTGAACTTCAACCTGAGCGGCGGTTAGAACTCAGCTGCACTGATTTGCCGCCGGGTTCTCCCGTCATATTGTCAGCGGCAGGGGTTGAACAACCCTGCCGTGTCTGTTCGGATCGCCAAAGGATTCTTTGGCCAAGGCTCTCGCACCGGTTGGTTCCGGTAATATTCCTTGCGGTACCCATAACAGGAGGAAGTTCTCGTGATTCTCGCTCATCTCGCACACCCCGCACACATCAGCTCGCTGGCCCTGTTCTTTCAGGATTCGGGCGCAAGCTCCGGATTCAGCCCGATGGAAATGTGGGCCTCGATGGCCTGGCTGGCCAAGTCCGTCGTCATCATCCTGTTCATCATGTCGATCTGGTCGCTCGCTGTGATCATCGACCGCGCGCTGTACTTCTCGGCAGCCCGCAAGCAGTCGCGCGAGTTCGCTCCGCGCGTTGCCGGCGCCCTCAAGGAAGGCCGTCTGGACGAGGCGATCAAGGTTGCCGACCGCTCCAAGAAGTCGCACCTCGCTGAAGTGGTTACCTCCGGCCTGACTGAGTTCCGTTCGTACGGTTCCGGCGGCGCGGTGACTGAAGCGCAGGTGGAAAGCGCCAAGCGCGCCCTGGAGCGTTCAGAAGCGATCGTTCACGCCAAGCTGAAGAAGGGCCTCGGCGGTCTGGCCACCATCGGCTCGACGGCACCGTTCATCGGCCTGTTCGGCACGGTGGTCGGTATTCTCCACGCCTTCCAGCAGATCGCCACGCAGAAGAGCTCGGGCATCGGCGCAGTCGCCGGTGGTATCTCGGAAGCTCTGGTCACGACCGCGTTCGGTCTGCTTGTCGCTATCCCGGCCGTTATGTGCTTCAACTACTTCACCAACAAGGTGGAAGCGTTTGACGTCGAGATGGACAACAGCTCGTCGGAGCTGGTGGACTACTTCATCAAGCAGAGCCACCGCTAGGCCAAAGCGGCACCTGCTGCTTTCTGCGAGATAAGCACGCAAAAGGGGCCGGATGCGAGAGCGTCCGGCCCGCGAGCAAAGCTAAAACCTCGCAAGGTCTTTAGCCACCTTTAGCTTGAGCCTCTTCTCGGGCTACTAGATTCGGGCGCACGTATGGCCCACATTGGAGTTGTGCGATGGCACAAGCAGTTCGCGACGAAGGCAAAAAGGTCAACTCCAACATCAACGTGACACCCATGGTGGACGTGATGCTGGTCCTGTTGATCATCTTCATGGTCATCACGCCCATGTTGAACAACAAGGTGAACGTCACCCTACCGGTGGTTACAGCTTCGACGATCATGGACAACGCCAACAAGGAAGACGCGATCACAGTCGCAGTCACCCGCGACGGCAAAGTGTTCCTTGGCGGCGACCAGGTCTCGCTGGACAATATCGGAGCCAAGGTGGGCGAGCTGCTCGCGAAGAAGACGGATCCCTCTGCGGATAAGTCGGTGTATCTTCGTGCAGACATCCGCGCCAACTACGGCAAGGTGATGGACACGATCGACGCGATTCGCGTAGTGGGCGTTAGCCAGTTGAACCTGTTGACCGACAACCAGACGCAGTCGTAGCCGTTCATTCGCTCAGCCAATGGCTTGGCGCATAAGGAGTGTATTGACATGGGAATGAGTGGTGGATCGTCGGGCGGAGCAGTTTCTGAGATCAACGTAACGCCGTTGATCGACGTGCTGCTGGTGCTCCTTATTATCTTCATGGTGATCGTGCCGGTTACGCCGAAGGGCCTCGAAGCCCTGGTGCCGCAGCCGCCGAAGAACCCGACACATGATGTCCCCAACGACCGCACCATCGTGGTGCAGGTCACCTCGCGGCCGGGTGGCGGTACCCCCGGCTACAAGATCAACGACCAGGACTTTGCCAAGAGCGCGCTCACGGGCAAGCTCACGGAAATCTTCGCGACTCGCCAGGAGAAGGTGATGTTCGTGAAGGGTGACAAAGATCTGGACTTTGGCCCCATCGCGGAAGTGATCGGTTTCGGTCACGCTGCTGATGTGACCAACATCGGAATCATCACACCACAGGTGGAAGCCGGCCACTAGATTTTCTGCAGGCTACCAGTCGCTCCGCGCGCCATTCCGGCGCTCGGGGCGATTGTGTTTTGGGGAGAGCAATTGCTTGAGAGTGCCGCGACCGTTCCGCAATGTGCTTCCTACAGGTGGGGTATCGTTGCTTTGTCATTGCGCGGAGACTATAGCCAGTTGAGGGCTGGTCGCCAAGCCTGCGTCAGCGCTGACGGCCCGTCAGGGCACTTTCCAGGTGCTGATGGTGTCTATGTGTCACAGGCTCTTCTGAATCGTTGCCTGAGCCTCTACGGCCTCGCCAGCCGGTGTTTCCGAATCCGTTCCACCCTTGTGCTCGCGCACTCCAGATCCTTGGAGGTGGTTTCCCATGACAATGAGTGCAGGCAGTTCTTCCGGAACGACAGCAGAGATTAATGTGGCTCCGCTGATCGACGTGCTTTTAGTGTTGTTGATCATCTTCATGGTGCTGGTTCCCGTAATGCCGCGCGGCCTGGAGGCGCTGGTTCCGCAGCCACCGAAGATAGCGGCGGCGGAGCAACCGGAGCAACCCATCGTGGTGCAGGTACACACCCTGGCGAACGGTGAAGCCGGCTATGAGGTCAATCAGCATTCGTTCAGGCGAACGGAGCTGGGGCCGGAGCTTCAGAGGTTAATGGCGACACGGCGGGACAAGGTGATGTTTGTGCGCGGCGACCGGGATCTTGAGTTTTCCCAGGTGGCGGAAGTGGTCGGGTTGGGGCGCGCCGCGAACGCAGAGAAAATCGGGATCCTTACGCCGCAAGCGGATGCCGGGAAATAAGATTCGCTTAGGTGAAGTGAATCGCGCGGAACGGAGATCCACCAATCGCCTCGAGGTGAACCTGCAACAGAGAACGGCTTCCCGTTCGGGAAGCCGTTCTCTGTTACGCGCTGTAGCAGCGATTACTTCATGCTTACGCCGCCGCCGGCCTTCTTTTCCTTCTCGGCTTCGTTGATCTTCTTGGCGCCCATTGCCTTCTTGACCCACTCGTCAGCCTTGGCGAGGTCTGCCTTGCGTGCGGCGTCGTTGCCGCACTCGAGATCAGCCTGGCGGCGCCAATTGAGGTTCAGGTAGGTCATGGCATCGTCGTAGTTTGGATTGATCTGAACGGCCTTTTCCAAGTGGATCTCGGCGTTCTTGGTGAGGTCCGCGTTGGCGGCGACAAGCTTCGCGCAGACGTCCTTGGACTTCTTGACATTGCCTTCGCCGTCATCGGTGAGGCCGCCGGCGGCGAGAATCTTCACCGCGTTGATGTATGACTCCTGCCAGTAAATCTGGCCGAGGGTGTACTCGGCCTCGGCGTCATTCGGAGAAAGCGAAATGATCTTCTCTTCGTCAGCCTTCGCCTTGTCGTACTGCTTGATGTTGCGATGGATCGAAGCGATCTGACGCAGAGCGTCCACGTCGTTCGGATCCTTGGCGAGAACATCGTTGAAGCCGTCCAGAGCTTTCTGGGCGTTCTTCAGGTTGCCGGGACTGTTATCGCCAGGGACGACCTGATAGCTGTAGGCCGTGGCGAGATAAAGCTTGGCGGTCGGGTAGTCCGGATCGTACTGGATAGACTGCTGGAAGTGGTCGATGGCTTCCTCGTACTTGCCACCCTTGAACGCCTGAATGCCCTTGCCGAGCTGGTCACGGGCTTTGAGCTTGGCGCATCCCAGTGTTCCCCCCAGGAGCAGCAACAGTGCGGAGCCAGCAGCGAATCTTGCGCTACGTTTCATCGAAAACCCATCCTTATCAGTGTGTGAACGCTCAGGATTGCGCCTGAGTTTCACTTCCTGCCCGTTTCATGTGGCCTTGCCGTCCGATTGTACCGGGACGAGACGACCCTGTGCCAAATTGTGTGCAGACTCGTAGCGTACCGCGAGCGGGCCACAAATGCCACGCCGCATTCTCTAGGACGCAGAACTTTTTGCGCAAGAGGCCTCAAATTGTCGCTTACCCGTCATGAGACACTGCGGACGCGAAGCGGCGGCGCAAAGCTGACATGCGCGGCGAATCCAGCGACTTGCCGCAACGAGTCGTTGGGTTGGGTTCAGGGAGGCGAGAGCTTATGAGCAAGGAAAAGTGGACAGCAGAGTCGATTTCTCCGCAGAACGGCAAGACCGCGCTGGTGACGGGCGCGAACAGCGGGATCGGCTACCAGGCGGCGCTGGAACTGGCACGGCACGGGGCTCATGTCCTTTTGGGCGCTCGCGATGCGAGCAAGGGGCAGGAAGCGTTGGCGAGACTACAGCGTGAGGCGCCGGGCGTGAGCGCCGAACTGGTTTCGCTCGACCTGGCATCGCTGGCGTCGGTTCGCGAAGTGACAGACTGGCTGGTGGCGAGCGAGAGGCGGCTGGATATCCTGGTGAACAACGCAGGTGTGATGGCTTTGCCACAGCGCGAATTGACCAAGGATGGATTTGAGCGGCAGTTCGGGACCAACCACCTCGGGCACTTCGCGCTGACCGGGCTGTTGATTCCTGCACTGCTCAGGGCGCCGGCTCCGCGGGTTGTGACGGTGGCTTCGATGGCCCACCGGGGCGGCAAGATCGAGTTCGACAACCTGCAAAGCGAGCGCAAGTACGTTCCGTGGCAGGCCTACAACAACTCCAAGCTCGCGAACATCCTGTTTGCGAAGGAACTGGATCGCCGCGCAAGGGCAAGCCACAGCAAGCTCCTGAGCATTCCTGTACACCCGGGCGTGGTGCGGACCAACATCGTGGCGAACGGGCCCGGAGCGAGCGATCTGAAGACGAAGGTGCTGTTCACTTACCTCAAGTTCATGACGCAGGATGATGCGATGGGAGCGCTGCCGACGCTCTATGCGGCTACCAGTCCAGGGGCGCAGGGTGGCGAGTACATTGGGCCGGATGGCTTTCAGGGATTCAAGGGCTACCCGACGGTGTCGCAGCCGAAGCCGCAGGCGCTGGACCACTCTGTCGCACACCGGCTGTGGGATATCAGCGAGGAGTTGACAGGCGTGGTGTATCCGCCGCTGGGGTAGGAAGCAGGAAGCAGTAAGCAGCAAGCAGTAAGCAGCAAACAGGAAGCAGCAAACAGGAAGCAGCAAACAGGAAGCAGCGATCCCAAGAAAACGGAGAGATGTATGAGGAAGTTTTCGGTTTCCGCACTGATGCTGACGAGCCCCCTTGCGGCGGTAAGCGTCCTTGCAACGTGCGCTTTGGCGCAGCAGCCGCCGCTGATCGATCGGAACCTGTTCTTCGGCGAGGTGCAGATCGCGGGCGCGCAAATTTCTCCGGATGGGCAGTGGCTTTCGTTTCTGAAGCCGTACAAGGGCACTCGGAATATCTGGATAAAGAAGGCCGGCGAGCCTTTCAGCGCGGCTCGGCCGTTGAGCGCAGAGGCGTCGCGGCCGGTTCGCGGGTACTTCTGGTCGCGCGATGCGAAGTACATCCTGTACTCGCAGGACAATGCAGGCGATGAGAATTTCAACGTATACGCCATCGACCCCAAGGCCGCGGCGGATCCGGCGACGGGTGTGCCGACGACGCGAGCGCTCACGAACCTGAAGAAGGTGCGGACGGAAGTTTTCGCAGCACCGAAGAGCAGGCCGGATGTCCTGTACATCGGGCTGAACGACCGCGACCCGCGCTATCACGATCTTTATGAGCTCCATATCTCGACGGGCGAGAAGAAGCTGGTGAAGCAGAACACGGACGAGATCGCGTCGTGGGTGTTCGACAACAGCGGTACGCTGCGACTGGCGGAACGGACGAACCAGGCCGGCGACACGGAGATCGAAGCGGTAACGCCGACTGGGTTCAACAAGATCTATTCCTGCACCGTGCTGGAAGCGTGTGACGTCAACGGCTTCGCGGCCGGAGACAAGCTGGCGTACCTGGTGACGAACAAGGGCTCGTTGAATCTGCAGGAACTGGACACTCTCGATCCCACTACGGGAGCGACAGCGAAGGTGGAGAGCGATCCTCAGGGGCGAGTGGATATAGAGGGCTTCAACCAGTCGGAGGTGGACTACCGACTGCTGTACACCGAGTACAACGACGACCGTGAGCGGCGGTACTTTCGCGATAAGACGTTTGAGAAGGAGTTCGGGTGGCTGCAGACGAAGCTGCCGGGAAAGGACATCAACTTCGGTGCTCGCAGCGCGGATGAGAATGTCTGGATCGTGAATGCCAACAGTGACGTGGAGCCGGGCGAGACCTACCTTTGGAATCGCAAGGCGAAGACGCTGGACCTGCAGTACCGGATTCGCGAAGAGCTTCCTCGCGATGCGCTCAGCCCGCGGCAGCCGTTCCACTACAAGAGCTCGGACGGGATGGACGTGCCGGCTTACCTGACGCTGCCCAAGGGCTTGCCCGCAAGAGGGCTGGCGCTAATCGTGCTGCCGCATGGCGGGCCGTGGGCTCGTGATGTGTATGGCTGCGACGTGTATGCGGAGTTCCTGGCGAACCGTGGCTATGCGGTGCTGCAGCCGAACTTCCGGGCATCGACGGGGTTCGGCAAGAAGTTTTTGAACGCCGGCAATGGGCAGTGGGGACGCCTGATGCAGGATGACCTGACCTGGGGCGTGAAGGCGCTGGTGGCCAACGGGACCGTCGACCCGAAGAAGGTTGGAATCTTTGGCGGGAGCTATGGCGGCTATGCGACGCTGGCCGGCGTGGCGTTTACCCCGGACGTGTATGCGGCGGCGGTGGCGTACGTGGCCCCGAGCAACCTGATCACGCTGCTGGATGCGATTCCACCGTATTGGGAGGCCGGGCGCAAGCAGATGTACACGCGCATGGCGGACCCCACGACGGCGGATGGTAAGGCGCT
The DNA here is from genome assembly GCA_965198545.1 of Granulicella sp. GTDB lineage: Bacteria > Acidobacteriota > Terriglobia > Terriglobales > Acidobacteriaceae > Granulicella. Next base: position 224,792 of record CBDAPS010000019.1, read on the forward strand.
GCTGGTGGCGGAGTCTCCGCTAACGCAGGCGAAGGCGATCGTGACCCCGCTGATGGTGGTGCAGGGCAAGAACGATCCCCGCGTGAACGTTCGCGAAAGCAACCAGATTGTGTCGGCTGTGCGGGATAACGGCAAGCCGGTTCAGTACCTGGTGGCTCCCGATGAAGGGCACGGGTTTGCGCGACCGATCAACAACCTGGCAATGTTTGCGGCGCTGGAGAAGTTCTTTGCGACCTACCTGGGTGGGCGCTACCAGGAAAGCATGACTCCAGAGGTGGCGGCGCAGTTGAAGGTGCTGACCGTGGACCCGGCGACGGTGAGTGGGGCCGTGACACTGAATGGGCCGCTGAAACAGTGACAAGTGCTTAGTGCTTAATGAAAGACGGTTGGGGCTGCGCAGAGAGATGTGCAGCCCCAAGTTCGTTGGTGAGTGCGCATGTTGGGTATTGGCGGGCACGAGGGCGGGAGTCAGCGGTTCAGCAAGCACCGCGCGGAAGCGCTGAGCGATGCGGTGTTTCCGATCGCGATGACGGTGCTGGTGCTGAACCTGAAGGTGCCCACTGTGACAGCGCGCGGGGAGTTGTGGGCCGTGCTGAGTTCGGAGAGAGTTCTCTGGACTGGGATCGTCATCACGTTCGTCACGACATCGCTGTTCTGGATGCTGCAACATCGCGTGTTCGAAGTGATCGAGACGATGAGCCGGCAGACGATGCGGCTGACGCTGCTCACACTGGGCTTTGTGACGATGCTGCCGTTCTCAACGCAACTGCTAGGGCAGGGGAAGGGTGATCCGCTGGCCTTTGAGCTTTACTTCAGCAACCATGCGGCCGTCGCGCTCTCGATGGCGCTGAAGCTTGAAGTCGCGCGATGGCGTGGAGAACTGTACAGTGGCGCAGCGGTGCGGCCTTTGCGGCTGCGCCTCTGGGGTCTAACGCTTGTCATGCTCTCCGCCGTGGCAGCGGTGCACTTCTGGCCAGAGCGTAACTGGTGGATCGTCCCGGCTGTGCTGGGGACAGGCTTCCGGCTCCTGCGGTTGTGGTTCGAGAGCGGATGGCGAAAGGCTAGCGCTTCTTAGCGGTCTTCTTCGCAGCCTTTGTGGGCGCTTCCTTTGGCGTGGCCTTCTTCGCAGGCTGCTTTGCTGCGGATTTCTTTGCTGCCGTCTTCTTCACCGCGGCCTTCTCGGCTGTAGGTGCAGCAGCACTGGAGAGACGGGCGAGCTTGGCGGAGTGGTTTTCGAGCAGCTTTTCAAGCTGGCGGAGCAGCATGGCCGTCTGCATGGGCTTGACCAGCATTTTGTCGGGAGCGCCGTCCTGCCAGTCCTCGTCGGTCATGGGGTAGGCGGTGAGCAGGGCAACGGCGGGATGGTACGGGGCGTTGCGGGCGGCCTGGATGACTTCGCGGCCGGCAGCGTCTGACTCCATGCGCATGTCGGTGATGACCATCTGGTACTCGCGCTGGCGGATCTTGCTTTTGCCTTCGCGGGCGCTGGCGGCGGTATCCACGTTAAAGCCGCTGATTTCGAGCACGGCTTTCATGGTGAGCAGAACGGTGACTTCGTCGTCGACCAGCAGAACACGGCGTGTGGGCACGGAACTCTCCTGTGCAGCCGCGCACCGTGCCTCGGCTGCAAACTTTGTGGCCCAGAGAATGCTGAGCGTCCCGGTCATGTTCGCCGATTGGCGGGCAGGATGCAAGCGGGGAGTGCGGCAGACGCAATATCCGGCTCGCGACAGACTTCACACCATCATCAAGTCCGCGGACGATTGCGCTTTGAGCCTGGTCCAACAGGCATAGGAGGCCGCGAGAACCGCGAAGAAGAGGAGTGGAACAGGAGCGTGGCTTCGGTCTCCTGCGAGGAGATGAGAAGCCGTAGCTCCCAGAAAGAGAATGCCGAAGCCCGCATAGGCCCATTCCGTGAGGCGCCGGCGGGCATCGACCAGGAGCACCACCGCGCCGAGCAACTTGGCGACTCCCAGAATCTTCATCAGGTACAAGGGATACCCGAGCAAGTGGTACGAGTGAACGGTGGCCTGCGTGCCACCCCCGAATAGCTCAGGCACGGCGGAACCTGCAGTCGGCAGCAGAACGAGCAGAGTCAGGATCCAGTAGGCAATTCGGTTCTGTTTGTGCGTTGCCATGAAATCTCCTTCTTTATGCGATTCGGTATCGCGCTAGCTGACCCAATGGGAGGTTTTCCGGGCAGCAAGGTAGTACGCCAGCGAGATGACACACAACGCGATGATGTCGATCGTTACCTGCGCGGGCAGTCCAAGGAGGTAGGCGCGGGGTGTATCAAATTCGGGATCGACGAAGGCGGTGCCCGGATAGACGATGGCCAAGGCCTGCGTGACCCAGTACAGCGCCGCAAAGGACGTGGTGGCAATCAACGCCGCGTTCCGGTCCTGAGTTTTCCTGATCGCGAAGAAGATCGTCAGCACCGCGAGAAAGATGGAGAACATCAGCGTTTGCCCATCGTGAAACTTCGCATGCGGCGGCCAGCGTGGATTGAGCAGGTGGGTACGGCTATAGTCTGCAATGTGCGCGCCAATAGCCAGGTAAACGCTCACGAAGCAGAAGAGGATGCGGCTGAGAAGCGGCATGCGCATGATGAACTCCTTGAAGGTCCTGCTGCTCGTATTCCTCGGGTGAGGCTGTGAATGGTACCAATCAGTACCGATTATTAAGATGCGGCTCTTCAGGGCAAAGATGCAAACTGAAGCAGAGAGTGGGGGCGGATGGCCAGACCGAAATCCAGCGGGCTACCAAAGGAGGAAGAAGAAGAGTTGCGTCTTAAGCGCCTGCTGGACATCGCCGCTGAGGTGTTCTTCGAAGTGGGTTACGACGCGGCGAGCACTGCAGAGATCGCAGCGCGCGCACACTCCTCGAAGCGGGCTCTGTACGCGCGCTTTGCGAGCAAGGAAGCGCTGTTCCTGGCGGTCATCGAACACCGCACCGCAAAGATTGCGGAGCGGGTTACGACGATGTTCCAGGCGGAACGCCCGATCCGGGAGATGCTGCTGGACGTGGCAAGAGAGCTTCTACGATTGCTGCTGAGCGAGGAGCATACCGCGCTGATGAGGCTGGTATACACGCAGGCTCTGCAGTTTCCTGAGGCGACCCAATTGATGACGGAGAGGGGCCCGGGTCGAGGCATCAGCAAGCTGGCTGCACATTTGAGGAAACAATCATCGCGAGGTGTGCTGAGTATTCCCGATTCGCAGATAGCGGCAGAGCACTTTGCGGGCCTGCTGGTCGGCGACCTGGTGCATCGCGCGATGCTGGGGCAGGAAGTTCCGCGTTCACAACGACAAATCGAGGCGAGAGCGGAAACTTCCGTAGCCGCGTTTTTGAAGATCTACGGAAGCACCGGGCCCGCCGCAGATTAGGCAGGCGGGCTGCTCGACGCCAGAACCCACCGGCGGGCACACGTAGAATCTCGAAAGCATGGCAATCGGCCTGAACAAACTTACCCTTAGAATTCTTCCGGCCGTTGCCTTTACTTCCATCGCCTACTTCTCGATCGGAATCCTGCTGGCGATCTTGCCTTCGTATGTTCACCTGACCCTGGGCCTGGGAACCACGGTGGCGGGACTGCTGGTGAGCCTGCAGTACATTGCGACGTTTGCGAGCCGTCCGCTTGCCGGGCGCCTTTCCGACACCATCGGCCCTCGGCAGGCGGTTCGATACGGTTTGGCTGCCATTGCCGCAAGCGGCGTGCTCCTGGGGATCGCCGTCCCGTTGCGGCACAGCTTCCTGCTGGGCATGGGTGCGCTGGTTGCGAGCCGCCTGGTGCTGGGCACAGGAGAAAGCCTGACCTCTACCGGAGCGACTTTATGGGGAGTCGCCCGTGTGGGGCATCAGCACACGGCGCAGGTGATCTCCTGGAACGGAGTGGCTACCTATCTCGCGCTGGCTGTCAGTGCCCCGGTAGGGATTGCGGTAGAGCAACGCTGGGGACTGGCGGTGGTGGGAATCATTCTTTTGCTCTGGGGTGCGGTGGCTGGCTGGCTGCAACGCGAATGCCGCAGACAGAAGTAGCAACGAGCCATGACGTCGTAGAAGTGAAAGGCATCCTGAAGAAGGTAGCCCCGTTCGGGACGGCACTTGCACTGAGCGCCGGCGGTTTCGGCGTGATCGCGACGTTCCTTTCGCTCTACTTCGCGCAAAAGCACTGGAGCGGGGCAGCTCTTTCACTCACCATCTACGGCATGTGTTTCGTAATCAGCCGCCTGCTCTTTTCGGGCTGTATTTCCCGATTTGGCGGGTTTCCTACCGTTATTGTTTCCCTGCTGGTGGAAAGCGCCGGACTCCTGTTGATTACTTTCGGCCACTCGCAGGAGCTTGCCTATGCCGGATGCGGCATTACGGGTCTCGGATTTTCGCTTGTGTTTCCCTCGCTGGGCGTGGAAGCGGCGAATGCCTTTCCGGCCTCCGTCAAAGGATCTGTGCTGGGAATCTACTCGGCGTTTGTAGACTTTTCGCTTTTTCTCACAGGCCCGGTGGTGGGGGTTATCGTCAGCCGCTGGGGCTACCGCCCGGCCTTCCTGACTACCTTTGCCGGTGTGATTGCCGCATTGGCGATTGCGTTGAGGCTTCACTCCCTGCATCGCCGGGTGGCTGCGTCGGGTTAAGCGATGCCGTTGGAACGGGCGTATAAGGCGGCGATCGTCCGGCGGCGAGCGGCTACTGCGTGCTTGCCTGTTCGCCCTCCAAAACACCTGTGCGGCGGAGAAAGAGGTCCATGGAGCCGCCTTGCAGCACCACGGAGAAGAGGACGACCAGGTAGGTGATGCCGAGCAGCTCGGGGCGGCCGGCGGCGAGGGGCACGCTGAGGGCAAGGGCGAGCGACAGACCGCCATGGAGGCCTCCCCAGGTGAGTGGGACGATCCGCTGCAGGTTCGTCATGCCGCGGGTTGGGCTCCTTCATGTTTCAGGCCGTCAGCGGTTGAGTCTAGTGCGTGAGACTTCGCTTTGCGCGAGGCTGCTGCGCATTGCTACACGGAACATCGTGAAGAAATTGCGAATTGTGATGCGGATGCGGCGGAAGCGTGGCTCGGGCTGAGCCGGGCTGGTAGACTGGAAGAACTGCGCTTATTGCCTTTTCGCGCGAGTATAAGCCGCGAAACGCCGCGCCTTCTGCCTCTCGATGCAAGCACCACGGCAGCAGAAAACATTCAGTCAGGACACCCGCACGAAGTGAGTACACAAGCAATCCGCAACATCGCCATCATTGCGCACGTCGACCACGGCAAGACCACGCTGGTAGACGCGATGCTTCGCCAGAGCGGCACATTCCGCGCCAACGAAACCGTCGCCGAGCGCGTCATGGATTCGAACGATCTTGAAAAAGAGCGCGGCATCACGATTCTCGCGAAGAACACGGCGATCCACTACCACGACTCGAAGATCAACATCGTGGATACGCCGGGCCATGCCGACTTTGGCGGGGAAGTGGAACGCGCGCTGAAGATGGTGGACGGCGTGGTGCTGCTGGTGGATGCCAGTGAAGGCCCGCTGCCGCAAACACGCTATGTGCTGTCGAAGGCGCTGGAAGCGAAGCTGACGCCGATCCTGGTGATCAACAAGATCGACCGCCCGGATGCGCGCCCGCAGGAGGTGCTGAACGAGGTGTATGACCTTTTCATCGACCTCGACGCGGACGAGAGCGTGCTGGAGTTCCCGGTGATCTACACCAACGGCAAGGCCGGGACGGCGACGATGGACCTGGCGACGCCGGGTACCGATCTGCAGCCGCTGTTCGAACTGATCGTGCAGACGATTCCGGTGGCGCCGGGTACGCCTGACGGCCCTTTGCAGGTTCTGGTGACGAATCTTGACTACTCGGACTACCTCGGACGGCTGGCGATAGGGCGTGTGTTCAACGGCACGCTGCGCAATGGGCAGGAAGTGAACGTCTCACGCGCTAACGGCAGCCTGACACCAGTGAAGATCACCAAGCTGTTTACCTACGATGGCCTGAAGCGGATTGATACCGATGTGACCGAGACCGGCGACATCGTAGCGATCGCCGGCATCGAGAACATCACCATCGGCGACAGCTTCTGCGCGCTTGAGGACCCCCAGCCACTGCCCGGTATCAAGATCGACGAGCCGACGATTGCGATTGTGTTCAGCGTGAACAATGGACCATTTGCCGGCAAGGAAGGCAAGCTGGTCACGAGCCGCAACATCAAGGAGCGGCTGGACCGCGAACTGCTGGTAAACGTGAGCATCCGCGTGGAAGACACCGGATCGCCGGACAGCTTCAAGGTGATGGGCCGCGGTGAGCTTCAGCTTTCCGTGTTGATGGAAGTGATGCGCCGCGAAGGCTTTGAGCTGATGGTGTCGCGCCCGACCATCGTCACCAAGCGTGTCGACGGTGAGCTGCTGGAGCCTTCGGAGATCCTGTCGGTCGATGTGCCGGAAGAGTTTTCGGGAACCGTGATCCAGAAGCTTGGGCCTCGCAAGGGCGAGATGACGAAGATGTCCAATCACGGTTCGGGACGCGTGCGCATGGAGTTCAAGGTGCCTTCGCGTGGACTGATCGGCCTGCGCAACGAGATGCTGACGGAGACGCGCGGCACGATCATCATGAACTCGATCGCCGGCGAGTACATTCCGTACACGGGCGACATTCCGCAGCGGCCTTCCGGCGCGCTGATCGCGGATCGCCAAGGCACGACGACGACCTATGCGCTGTCGGGACTGGAAGATCGCGGCATCCTGTTCGTTCCGGATGGCATTGAGGTGTACGAGGGCATGATCGTCGGCGAGCACTCGCGCGATAACGACCTGGACGTGAACTGCGTTCGCGAAAAGAAGCTGACGAACATGCGTGCTTCGGGTTCTGACGACGCACTCCGCCTTACTCCCTACAAGCAGCTGACGCTGGAGCAGACGATTGAGTTCGTGGCCGACGATGAGCTGGTGGAAGTGACGCCGAAGTCGCTGCGCATGCGCAAGAGGGTGTTGCAGGCGAACCGACGGCCGAAGAAGAACCAGCCGGTGGATTAGGTCGGTAGATATGCAAGAAGAGCTCCCCTTAGGGAGCTCTTCTTTGTGCTAAGCCATTTGCTCAGCAAAGCGTTCTTTCTCTGCTTTCAGACTTTAGTGCTGATAGCTCCTTCGCATCCTGGTATCCTAGCGCCGATCATGCCGGCTTTCTACCGCGCTTCAATTACTCAATTTCTTACAACTTCTGAGACGGAACTTACTGGGCTTTTGACGACAGCTTACGCGCTCAGTGGTTTCGACGCGCAGCGGACGTCCCAAACGCGTGCGTGGCTAGCTGATCTACTCCGGTTGCAGGATTGCTTGCACTCCGTTGTGACCCAGCGCTCATTTGCATTGACTTGGAGTCTGCTGCTTGAATTTCCGATACCTCGCAAAGAGAAGCGTATAGATGTGGTCATCTTGGCTGGCTGCGAGATCGTTGTTCTTGAATTGAAGACCAGCGACACTGGACGCGAAAGTCTGCGACAAGCCGAGGAGTATGCATTACTTCTTCATTACTTCCACCAACCATCAAATCAGCGAAAGATTCATACCTTTCTAGTCGCACCGAGCGTAGATATGTCCGCAGAGGACAGGCAAGGCTTTCTTCCATTGATGGAAGCACCTGCCTACTGGGTTTCACGTGTGCAGAGAGTGTCATGGAGCGAGCTCGACCGTTGTCTAGCGCGGCTGCCGGAGTGCGAAGGTCGCCAGCCCATTGATTCCATAGACTGGGATCTCGGTGAGTACAGGCCTGTTCCTACGATCCTTGATGCTGCCCTGTCGCTAAGATCGGGACTCAACATAAGAGAGGTAGCGCATTCACGAGCGGCGCGGCACGATGTCGATCGACTCACACGATTCGTTGCACGTGCGATCAACGATTCTCGAAGTAATGCTGCCTATTGCATTTGCTTCATCACAGGCGTGCCTGGCTCCGGGAAAACCTTAGTCGGACTTAATCTTGCGTTCACGACGACGACGCGCGATGAGCCGATTCACTTCATGTCCGGCACAGGCCCGCTTGTCGACGTGCTCCAAGCCGTGCTTGCCGATCACCATAAGCAGAGCACCGGAGTTCCAGCGCAGGCTGCTCGTATGTTCGCGAAGACACTCATCGAGAATGTACATGTATTCGCAAAAACCTACAGCGAAGATCCACTCGGACGCGCCCCTTCCAATCACGTGATCATCTTTGATGAGGCTCAGAGAGCCTGGGATCGAGAGCAAAATTGGCGTAAGTTTCGGCGTGACTATTCTGAACCGGAGATGCTCCTCCGGATCATGGAACGCCATTCAGATTGGGCTGTATTGATTGCTCTCGTGGGTGGCGGTCAAGAGATCAACAGCGGAGAGGCAGGATTGGCGGAATGGGGTAGAGCGCTCGAGAAATCATCGAAGGCGTGGACCATCTTCGCCTCTGAGGAGGCTCTGGAGGGCGGCTCATCAGTGGCGGGCTCCCGTCTTCTGGAGGGCTCCTCCTCTGCGCTCGTGGTTCAAGCTGAACCTGAGCTTCATCTCGACGTGTCAATACGAAACTTGGGAGCCGAAACCTATGCCTCTTGGGTTAACGCGGTCGTTTCTGGGAATGCGGAGAGCGCAGCGGAAACTGGTGCATCTCTGCACTTTCCCATCATCCTTACACGGTCCCTGACAAAGACACGTGCGGTGCTTCTGGAGAACACTCTAGGTCTAAGCCGCTGCGGTCTTGTCGGCTCTTCAGGAGCAGCACGCTTGCGCGCAGAAGGCTTAGAGCCGGATTCCAACTTCCATGGGGAGTATCCGTGGCCACACTGGTACTTAGGGCAGCGGAGCGATGTCCGTTCCAGCTTTCAGCTAGAGGTTTTCGCTACGGAATTTGAGATTCAAGGTCTCGAATTGGATTGGATTGGCGTTTGCTGGGGAGGCGACTACGTTTGGTCGGACACACGGCGAAGATGGTTGCCCCGAGTGTTTCGACAAGGAAAAACAAGTCGTTGGTCAGACCTTAAAGACATCAGAAAGCAACAGTATCGAAGTAACGCATATCGTGTACTCCTTACACGGGCTCGACAGGGCGTAGTCCTCTTCGTGCCGGAGGGTGATCCCTTGGACCCCACGCGTAGCTCACGAGAATTTGACGAAACAGCTGCTTTCCTACTGGCCTGCGGAGCACGTGAATTGAGGGCTTAAGAGCAAAGAACGGATGAGAAGGAGGCTACGGCAGCTTGCCTTGGATGGCGTCATCCAATTCAATGTTGTTCTTTTCGAGCAGGTCACCGAGCGAACGGTCGAGTTCGATGCGGGCCTTCTGGTAGTCGGAGCGGGCGGCGATTTCGGTGGAGCGGGCCTGGGCAACGTAGGCTTCGTTCTGGAGGACGGCCAAGTCGGTGGACTGACCTACGGAGAGGCGGTCGCGCTCGGCGTCGAGGAGTTGCTGCTGGAAGCCCAGGCTCTGCACGGCGGCGCGATAGGCTGCGTCAGCGGTTTGCAGAGCGACTACGGCGACTTCGATTTCTTCGCGAACCTGAGCGGAAAGCTTTTCTGTGCGGGCCTGGATCTGGCGAAGCTGCACGGTGTCTCGTGCGGCGTCAGAGGCGGCTACGCGGTTGCGTAACGGCAGGGTGAGCTGCACGCCGCCCTGGTAGATGGTGGAGACGCGCAGGCCCCCGAGCGCGAGGTTGGCGGGCGGCGCTGTGAGGACGCCTGTGCCGGTCGTACCGAGCGTATCGTAAGCCTGCTCACTGGCTCCGCGGGTTTCCACGTTGGCATAGAGGTTGAGCTGGGGCAGCGCGGCGCTGCGGCTGCCCTGCACGTTGATCTTGCCGGCTTCCGCCTGGATAACGGCCTGCGCAAGGTCGGGGCGGCGGGCGAGACCCTGCTTCACGAGTTCGGGGACGTCCAGCGCCTCGGGCTGAGAGGGGACGACGATGCGGTCCGTGGGAACGATCTCAGTGAAGGGAACTTCGAATGCCGGATTTGCCACACGCAAGAGTTCGTGGCGGAGGATGACCTCCTGCTGGCGATAAAGACCCTGGGATTGAGCCAGATCAAAGCGGCTGGAGCTTTCGAGCGCCTGGGCGCGGGTGTACTCGATAGGGGCGAGGGTACCCAGCTTGACCTGTTCCTCGTCGTCTTCGCGCTGCTTGGTGGCGGCGCGCAGGGCTTCCTGCTTGACGAGGACGTTCTCACCAAGGGAAACGAGATCGAAGTAAAGGCGAGAGACTCCGTAGATGCTTTCAAGGATCTGCTGCTCGAACACAAGGCGGGAAGCCTTGGTGTCGAGGCGGGCGATGCGGAGGTAGCGCAGGCTGACGTCGCGCCCACGGCCACGCAGCAGCGGCTGGGTCAAAGTAACCGAGGCGGACGGGGCGTGGAAGGGGTCGAGCTGCTGATTGCCGGCGTAGATGACCTGGGAATCATTGTTGACTGTGGCTTCAAGCTGAGCGCCGGTGGAGAACCCCTGCAGATAAGCGAGGTTAAGCGCGGTGAAGTCGAGCGGGGCGGCCGTGGTCGTTGTTGTTGTGGTTCCGGTACCCGTAACGCCGCCCGTGAGGGTTTGTGTGTCGGAGCGGCGCAGGTAGGAGAGTTCGCCGATGAGCTGTGGATCGTAGAGCGGCACGGAGGGGCCGGCGGAGTAGGTAAAGCCGGTGGAGATCTGCGAGAGCGACTGCTGCATTTGCGTGGTGGAGTTGAGCGACGTGAGATCCGTGACGGTAGGCGTGACCGGGTTGGAATTGACCGTGCTGGCATTGAGCAGTGGCGAGCCGGGGCCGCCGACACCCGCAGGTGGAAGCGTCACGCTGTAGTCGATGCCGCGAGTGCTGCCGCCGCCGGCGGCGCGGACTTCATCAAGGTGGCCGAGGACGATGTTGTAACGCTCGGCCTCGACATCGAGATTGTTTTCCAGCGCGAGGGCGATGGCGTCTTGCAACGTAATGTAGAGCTTGCCATCGCGGATAAGGGACTTCAGGCGGTCGGCGTTGCCTTCGTAGAGGGGGCTGACGGTGGGGCGGCGATAGGGTCCAAGGAACCGCAGGAAGTTCGGCGCAAGGCCGGTGGCACCTTCGCGGACCGGTTGCACGCGGCTGTTCAGAAGGCGGTCCAGCTGCGGCGCCGGGACATTTGGTGTGGGGACGGGCGCGGTCAGCGGCGGGACGTCGGCACCCCGGGTGTTCGCTGTCGGGGTTTGATCGACCACGGGGCCGCCGGGCACCGTGCGCTGTGTTGGCGCAGGGCTGAGCGCCGGCAATGGGAGGTCAGGTGGCAGGGCGGGCGAGGGTGATGGGATCTGCTGCGGTGTGGGCGGAGTTTGCGAGGGCGAACCTTGCGGAGCAGTCTGCTCAATGGGCGGCTGGGCGGGCTGCGAGGCCGGTACTTGCGCGCCTGCGCCGATCGTTAGAAGGAACGCGGGCGCTAAGAATGCTCGGCGGCTGTGTGCGAGTTGAGAGGCCCGGGTGAACCGGGATGTGCGATCCCGGTTCACTGCTTGCTCCTGCTGTTGCTTTCACTCTTCGGCGAGCCTTTCTGCTGGCCGCCGCTACCCTTGTTGTTTTGCTGCTGCTGCTGACCCTGAAGGTTTCGGTCGGCGATGCCCTGATTGCCGTACTGCGTGTCTCCGCCTACGGGGACGGCTTGCGGTGGAGCCTTCTGAGGCTGCTCTTCGGGAGCTTCCGTCATGTGGGTTTTGACCTCGGCTCCGTCCACGACTTCATCGGTGACGTCAGTGACAATCAGATCGCCTTCCTTGATGCCGTTGAGGATCTCGATGGCGCTGCCGAAGTCGCGACCAATGACAACGGGCACCATGTGAATCTTGTCACTGGCCACGGTTGCCACCATGGATGTGTCATGGCGGACGACCACTGCGTCTCCGGTGATGAGAAGAGGAGCGGCGACCCGGCAGCAGGCGGGAAGGTGACGACAGCGTACATGCCGGGAACAAGCTTGTTTTGACTGTTATCGACCTGCACTTCGGTAAGCAGGGTGCGGGTGTTTGGGTCAACGGAGTTGGCGTTGCGGGTGATGTCGCCGATGAAGGGAATGCCGGAGTACTCCTGGAAGGCGATACTGGCGTGTCCACCGGTGTGGATGGCTCGGGCATAGCCTTCAGGGACAGAGACGAGGATGCGAAGCCGACGAACGTCGGCGATGCCGAAGAGCGGGCCTCCCTGGCCGGGTGACTGCGCGGATGTTGCAGCGGTACTGCTGCTGCCGGAAGAGCCTCCGCTGTTGGACTGGCTGGCCTGCTCGCTGCCGCCGGCGGTAGAGGTTTGGCCCTGTGGCGCGGGGCCGGGTGCAGAGCCGGAACTGGCCCCGGCCGCCGAGATGAGGGCTCCCACGTCGACGTTGCGCTGAGTGACCACGCCATCGAACGGAGAGCGGACGTACTCATAGCTCTGCAGGGCGACGACGCGGCGGAGGTTAGCCTGGAAGGCGTCCACGTTGCGCTGGGCGGCGGCTACGTTCGCTTGCTGGAGTTGATAGTTCGCTTCCTGCTGATCGCCATCCTGGCGGGAGAAGACTCCCTTAGTGACGAGCACGCGTAGCGCTGCACGGTCACGGTGGCGAGGGCTAACTGGGATTTTTGCTGCTCAAGCTGCTGCTCGGCTTGACGCACCTGCTGGCGAGCCTGATCGACCTGCTGGTCGAGATCGGGAGCGTCAATGATGGCGAGAAGCTGGTTCTTGCGGACGTGGTCACCGATGTCGACGAGACGAGCCTTGAGGTAGCCGTTGGCGCGGGCGTAGACGTAGGCCTCCGTCAGCGGGATGGCCGTGCCGGGTACGACGAGGCCGGCAGCGTCCTGCGAGCGCTGCACTTTCGCGACGGTAACAACAGGCTTGGCGTTCTTTTCCTGGTCGGCGAGTTTGGCGGTGTCCTCCTTATCGCCGCGACGCATGAGCCAGCCCGCGACAAGGACAAGCGCAAAGAGGCAAACGAGGCTGATAAGAACGAGGTACAGTGGACGTCGATTGGCCGGCTTGTGAACGCGCTCGGTGACGGGCGGCTTGTGCTTTTTGCCGCTGAAGTTCTGATCCTCGAAGCTACGGCCTATGCGGCCATCGTCGACGGAGTTGGGGTCGGCGAAGGAGTTGGCCAGCTTGCGATTGTCGGCGAAGTTGGGATCCGAGAAACCGCGACCCAATTCGACCTGGCTCGCTTCGTTGGAACGCTCGAAGTTGCCACCGAGGTCACGCTGGTCCTGAGAGCCGCCATGCTGAAAGCGCTCGCCGAGCAGCGACGGGTCGGAGCTTTCAGGCCAAGGGAGGCTATGGCCGGGATCGGTCTGTCCGGGCTTATTCGGTTCGTTCGGATTCCGATAGCGGTCGTTCGGGTCATCTGCCATTAGGCCGGCTGCTCCTGTGCGTTTCCTTGTTGCGATGGGTGCTGTTTGCCGCCGCCGACTGGCTCTCCAGCCTCTTCTTCGATTTCCTTCGTGTAGTCGATGGGTGGATGCTTCTTGAGCAGCGAGTAAATGGTGGGCACCAGGAACAGGGTGCCGAAGGTTGCGAAGAGCAGGCCGCCGATAACGGCACGGCCGAGCGGGGCGTTTTGCTCGCCGCCTTCACCGAAAGCCAGGGCCATGGGCAGCATGCCGATGATCATGGCGAGTGCGGTCATGAGCACGGGCCGGAGGCGGGTGTGGCCGGCGTTAAGCGCGGCTTCCACCTGGTTTTTTCCGGCGAGGCGCTCGTCGTTGGCGAAGACGACCATCAGGATGGAGTTCGCGGTGGCGACGCCGATGGTCATGATGGCTCCCATGAGCGAGGGCACGTTGAAGGTGGTCTGGGTGATGAAGAGCATCCAGAGGATTCCGCAGAAGGCCCCGGGAAGAGACATCAGGATGATGAGCGGATCAAGCCAGCTCTGGAAGTTCACCGCCATCAGCATGTAGACCAGCATGATCGCGAAGATGATGCCGACGCCGAGGCGGAAGAACGAGTCGTTCATGGTGGCGACTTCACCGCGCAGCGCCATGGTGGTGGTCTTAGGCAGCGTCTTCTGCGTGTCGTCCATGATCTTCTGGATCTCGCTGGAGACGCCGCCAAGATCGCGGCGGTCGACATCAGCGTAGATATCGAACACCGGCTGGATGTTGTAGTGATTGACGATGATGGGGCCCTGGTCGCGACGGAAGTCGGCGAGGTTACCAAGGAGCTGCGAGGCGTTGCCGGCGGCGGTGGTGACCGGTGTGCGGGCCATCTCCTGCAGCGAGCCGACGCGGTAGATGGGAGTCTGGGTGACGATCTGGTAGTTGACGCCGTTGGTGGGGTTTAACCATTCGTTGGGAGCGGTCTGACCGGTGCCGGTCAGCGAGATGAGGGTGGACTGGGCGACGTCCTGCTGGGTGAGGCCGATCTGGCGGGCCTTGGTGCGATCGACGTTCACCTGCATGGTGGGGTACTGCACCTGCTGGTGGATGTGCACATCCACCGCGCCGCGGATGCCGGCGATCTGCTTGGCGAGCTTCTTGGCCAACTGATAGTTGCCGGGGTCGTGGCCCGAGATCTGGAGGTCGATGGGAGCGGGCAGACCGAAGTCGAGGATCTGGTTGGTGATGTTGGCCGGGGTGAAGAAGAAGGTGGCGTCCGGGAACTTTTCGTTCAGGTCCGCACGCAGTTCGCGCATGTACTTCTGCGTGTCCTTGGGGCCGGGCTTGAGCGCGATCTGGATATCGCCGTCCGAGTTGGAGACGGTGGACGAGTTGCTGAAGGCGAGATTGATGCCGCTATTGGGCAGGCCAATGTTATCGAGGATGAGGTCGACGCGATCGACCGGGACGACACGACGGATCTCCTTTTCGACAGCGGCGAAGTACTGCTCGGAGTCTTCGAGACGCAGGCCCTCGGGTGGGTCGACGTGCAGGTTCATCTGGCCGGAGTCGACGTACGGGAAGAAGTCGCGGCCGATGAAGAAGATCATGGGCAGCGAGAGAACCACAAGGACAGCGAAGATGCCGATGGTGATGGCGGCGTTCTCAAGGCACCATTCCAATACTCCCTTGTAGCGGTGGGCCATCTTATCGAACTGGCGCTCGAACCTGGAGTGCCAGCGCCAGATGAAGCTACGCTTTTCTTCACGCTCGGAGGCACCCTCGTCCTGGTAGAGGTCGATTTCGGCCTCCAGGAGGAAGTGCATCATGGTCGGCACCAGGGTGCGCGAGAGGAAGTAGCTGGCCATCATGGCAAAGGCAACAGCCATGGCGAGTGGGGTGAAGAGGAACTTGGCGGCGCCGGTAAGGAGCACGACCGGCAGGAACACGATGCAGATGGAGAGGGTTGAGACGAAGGCCGGCGCGGCGACTTGTTGGGCAGAGTCAAGAATGGCGCGGACGAGCGGCTTCTTCTCCGCCATGTTGCGGTGCGTGTTCTCGATCTCTACCGTGGCGTCGTCGACGAGGATGCCGACGGCTAGGGCCATGCCGCCGAGGGTCATGACGTTGATGGTTTCGCCGAGCGCCGTGAGGATGCAGAGCGACGTCGCGATGGAGAGTGGGATGGACACGCAGACGATGAGCGTGGAGCGCCATGAGCCGAGGAAGAGAAGGATCATGAGGCCGGTGAGCAGCGCGGCGATGGTGGCTTCGCGGACCACTTCGTTGATGGAAGTGCGAACGAAGATGGATTGATCGAAGAGTGGGGTAATGGTGAGGGAGCCGAGGCCAGCCTTGAGTTGGGGCACCATCTGCTTGGTCTGGGAGACGATGTCGAGCGTGGAGGTTTCGCCGTTTTTGATGACGGTGAGCAGGGCGGAGCGCTTGCCGTTCTCGCGGACGATGTTGGTCTGCTCGGCAAAGCCCATGTGAACCTGGGCGACGTCCTTGATGTAGACGACGGCGCCGTTGGCGGCCCGGACGGGGAGATCGTTGAGGGCCGAGACGGTGGCCGGGGAGGAGTTGGTCTTGACGACGAACTCGCGATCTCCCATGCGGGCGGTGCCGGCGGGAAGAATGAGGTTCTGCTGGTTGATGGCCAGCGAAACGTCGGTGGCAGAGAGGTGGTGCGCGAACATCAGGTTCGGGTCGGTATCGACCATGACCTGCTTGACCTTGCCGCCGAAGGGCAGCGGAACGCTGGCTCCCTTGACGTTGGCCAAGCGAGGCCGGATAAACTGCAGCCCGTCGTCGTAGAGGTCGGCCTCACTCAGACCCTCGCCGCTCAAGCCGAGCTCCACGATGGGGACGGAGGAGGCGTCGTACTTGAGGACGAAGGGCGGGAAGGAGCCTGGGGGCAGGACGCGCAGGATAGTCTGGACGATGGCCGTGACCTGGGCGACGGCGAGGTCGATCTTCACGTTGGGCTGGAAGAATATCTTGACGACCGCAACGCCCTGGTAGCTCTGGCTTTCGGTGTGCTCCATGTCGTTGACAGTGGTGGTGAGGGCTCGCTCGCAGACGGTGACGACCCGGCCTTCCATCTCCGTTGGCGTCAAGCCACTGTAGGTCCAGACGACGGTAACGACAGGAATGTTAATGCTGGGGAAAATGTCCTTAGGGGTTTCGAAGGCGGCGCCGACGCCGAGCAGCGCGATAAGCATGCACAGCACGACGAAGGTATAAGGGCGGCGGAGCGCCAGCCGGACAATCCACATGCAGTAAGCCTCAGGGCACCTGGGAGCAGGTGTCTTATCTGACGCAAAGACTTAGTTTCAAGACGCTTTAATCGTTGGTCCAGCGAAAAACCAGGACCGCTTTGGGCGGTCCTGGTAAGAGTGACCATTCGATTGACGTTTTGGTTGAGCGATTATCAAACCTATTTAGAAGCGCTTTAGCCTTCCTGGGCCGTGGTGAAACGCTTATTGATCTCGTCCCAGTTGACGACGCTCCACCAGGCAGCGAGGTAGTCGGGCCGCTTGTTCTGGTACTTGAGGTAGTAGGCGTGTTCCCAGACGTCGTTGCCCAGGATGGGGTATAGGCCCTGGGAGAGGGGGCTATCCTGATTGGGCGTCGTGATGATGGCGAGCTTGCCTTCCTTGAAGACCAGCCAGCCCCAGCCGGAGCCGAACTGCTTGGCGGTGGTTTCGTTGAAGGTCTTCTTAAAGGTTTCGAAGTCGCCGAAGTCGGCTTTGAGCTGATCGGCGATGGGGCCGGTGGGTTCGCCGCCGCCGCCCGGCTTCATGATTTGCCAGAACATGGTGTGATTGACGTGGCCGCCACCGTTGTTGCGGACGACGGTGCGGACGTCCTCCGGGATGGCGTTGAGGTCCTTGATGAGCTCTTCGGGGGTCTTCTTGCCAAGGTCGGGGTGCTTTTCCACGGCTCCGTTGAGGTTGGTGACGTAGGTCTGGTGATGCTTGTCGTGGTGGAGCTTCATGGTCGCTTCGTCGATGGTGGGCTCGAGAGCGGCGTAGTCATACGGTAACGGCGGAAGTTCGAATGCCATGTGTTCTCCTTCGTGCTTGCTGCGATGCGGGGCGGAACGCGCCCGACGAAGGGTTGGATGCGGAGTCGTGCGCGGGCGACCCTCCCCTCCTGTCAAAACTGCGCAAAATCTTCTAAACAGGGCAGTTAGGGGTGGACCTAAAGGCCGGCGATCCGGAAAGTGTCAACTGGCGGCTTGCACGAGGCGTTTCCTACCGCAATTCCAGTTTAACGAACTATAGAAATAACTATGCAAGTTTCGAAGAGCCCAACTCTTCAGGAATGACGCTGGTTTGCAGGCTCGGCAGCGGTTGCCGGATCTTGACAGAGCGTAGCAAGCGAAAGCGGCTCCTGTAGAAGGAGCCGCACTTCGGTACGCACTTCGGTACGCGCTTCGGTAGTTGCTGCCAGTGGTTTAGAGGAGGCCGAGGCTCTTCGGTTAGCCTCAAGCCCTCGCATTGGACCGCGAAGCTAGTTACGGGAAGGAAAGACGCCAGCGGTGCAGATGGAGTAGTAGAGACCCGGTGGGGCAAGGCTGGTGAGATTTGGCACGGCGAAGTTTGTTGTCCCGTTGCCTCCGAAGCGCGTGCCCAACAAGGAGAACAGAGCCGTATTTTGGCTAATGGAAAGGAGAGCTCCGTTTGCCAGCTGCGTGTAGGGTTGGGCCGAAAGAATGATGTCGCCCAGCACGCAGCCGCCATTGCCTTCAACGCTCTGATTGAAACTGCCGCTTACGCCGCCCGCACCGGTGCTGTAGGCGTTGTTGATGTTGACCAGGTTTGTTGGCAGGGCGGGGAAGTTGATGCTGATGGACGGCGCGGTGGCGCCGTTGGTGACAACGAACGTACCGCTATTGACGGCCGCGGTGCTGGAGACCGAGGCCACCGTGACGGTGCCCGCTCCGCCGGTGGCACCTGTGGCTCCGGTCACGCCTGTGTTGCCCGTAGCTCCGGTGAACCCGGTAGCGCCTGTGGCTCCGGTGAATCCCGTGGCACCCGTGCTTCCGGTATAGCCTGTTGCCCCGGTGCTGCCCGTTGCACCGGTGTAGCCCGTAACTCCGGTATAGCCGGTCGACCCTGCAACGCCCGTGGCACCGGTATAGCCGGTGGCTCCCGTGGACCCGGTGGCGCCTGTAAAGCCGGTGGCCCCGGCGATTCCGTTGCCTGTCGCGCCGGTAGCACCTGTCGCGCCTGTCGCGCCTGTCGCGCCTGTCGCGCCGGTAGCACCTGTCGCTCCCGTTGCGCCAATGGAGCCCGCGCCTGCGCCGGAGGCGAGGATGATGTTGAGCACGGCGGAGTGGCTGGTGGAGGTGTTTTCCTTGGCGTCAAAGCTAAGGCTGGCGGACTGGGTGGTGAGGGCGAAGCCGTTGTTGACGGACGGGTTCGCGATCCAGGACTGGACCAGCGAGGTGATGTCGACGGTGATGAAGGAGTCGGAGTTTGCGGGTGTGAAGGAAGCGATGGTGGTGGTGTAGTTCGGCAGGTTATAGCCGGTGGTGGTTCCTTCGTTGAACGGGTGCTTCAAGGTGCTGAGCGTGACCAGCGCCGGATTGTTGAGCTGATTGATGTAGAAGGTGACGGTGGCCTGGGTGACCTGTGAGGCCGTGACCGAGGACGGCAGCGAACTCAGGTTGAAGGAGAAGAGCGCCTCATTGTTGGTGTCAACGACCACGTTGGGGAGAGAGCCGTGGTTGGTTCCGACATCGGCGACGTTGCTGCTGACGTAGGTGTCCTGCGAAACGGGGAACTGCTGGGCCTGCAGGCCGGCGCTGCAGGCCAGGAAACCTGCCAGGAGGAGAGAAAGCACACACGTGTAGCGGGGGCGAAAAGACATTGATGCTCCTAAGGAAAGCCTCCCGCATAGTACAGACTACCTTTGCGGTTCTCAATCACCTAAGCGTTCAAAACGAAACGCCGGTATGTAGAAAACAAGCATTGGTAGCCACCGGTGAGCGTCGGAAACGTGCCTGCGCGGCAAACTGAGTGCCAGATCTGTGTACTGAGGCCCGGCGGAGCGAGATTGGGCATTGGTTTGTCCATTGTGCAAGCTTTTCGCACCGTCCGAGCCACCTGGTCTTTGCAGGCGTACTGGCTAGTCAGTAAAGGAGAGAGCCCTGCAGGAGAATGCCGTGGTGAAGCTGATGGGGGTAGAGGCTCCGTAGTTTTCCTCGAGCGTGAGCTGAGTTCCGGCGCCGAAGTTGCCACCGCCAATCGCGCAGGAATGCGTCGTACTGTTCGTTTGGCAAGATCCAATTGAATTGAATGGTGAATTCGGCTGGTAGGTCGACGGATCGTAGCTTCCGTACGCGGGAGAAGCGACCGCTCCGTTGGACGTCGGGTTCGCATACAGAAGCTTCCATGTCACGGTGGTAGTGAATGGAGCATAGATCGTGATTTCGCCATAGCAGTCCACTGGGAGAACGAAGATGGCCGGCGCGTAGACACTGGTCCCCGGAAGATTTACGGAGCTGTACCCAATGCCTTCCCCACTTCCGCCGGGAGAAAAAAGGTAATAGGTGTAGTTACTCGACGAGAGCGAATGGCTGGTTATGGTGTACGGGACGCCCGCAAGGGAAGGGCTGTTGCCTGAATAGGTATAGCCGTTTTGGACGTACGAGTAATGAACGGTCGCAACCCCGTTGATGGGCCTCCACGGCGGGTTGAGGAAGTTTGCGCTGCCTTGGGGGTTGTTGGCGCTGTCGGGGTAAACGCCCGTGGAGCCGTAATTGGCAATGTACGTGGCGCCGTTGAGGGTGACGACCGAGCCGGCGACGTAGGCCGTCGTGGCTGAGTAGGGCCCCCCGGCGGCTGCGGCCCCTGTCGCGCCCGTTGCTCCAGGGGTACCCGTCGCTCCGGCAATGCCCGCCCCCGTTGCTCCGGTAACGCCCGTGGCGCCGGCCACTCCAACTCCTGTGGCCCCCGTCGCTCCGGTAGAGCCGGTGCTTCCTGCCGTTCCGATTCCCGTGGCGCCGGTAGCTCCCGTGGCCCCTGTCACGCCTGTTGCGCCTGTGGCTCCCAGCAGTCCGTTTCCCGTGGCGCCGGTGGCTCCTGTTGCGCCTGTGGTTCCTGTAGCCCCAGCGCCCGCTCCGGGCGTGAGGAGGATGTTGAGGACGGCGGAGTGGCTGGTGGTGGTGTTTTCCTTGCTGTCAAAGCTGACGCTGGCGGAGTTTGTGGTGAGGGCGAAGCCGTTGTTAGCGGAAGGGTTCGAGATCCAGGACTGAACGAGCGGGGTGATGTCGACAGTGATGAAGGAGTCAGACGCGGACGGAGTGAAGGAGGCGATGGTGGTGGTGTAGCTGGGGAGGCTGTAAGCGTTGATGTTGGCCTCGTTGAAGGGATGCTTCAACGCGCTGAGGGTGATCAGGCCGGATGTGTTGAGCTGATTGATGTAGAAGGTGACGGTGGCCTGGGTGACCTGTGAGGACGTAACAGAGGAAGGCAGCGAACTCAGATTAAAGGAGATAAGCCCCTCATCGTTGGTATCCACGATCACCGAGGTGGCGTAGCCGTGCTGAGCGCCGACGTTGGCCTGGTCCAAGCTGACGTAGGAGTCCTGAGCGGTGGGAAATTGCTGCGCGTGAAGCGTTCCGGCACCCATGAAAGAGACGAGGAAAGCGGCGAGAACGGAAGGAAGAACGCGAGCAAACGTGTGCCGAAACATTTCAGGGAAACTCCGAGGTGGAAGGCGGGATCGAGACGAATAATACTTCGGGCCCCTGAAAGGAACAAGGAAAAACGAGATCGTGCGTTTGTTCTTCTGCGCCAGCTTGCGGATCACGAACATACCGCGAACGCTAGTTACGAGACGGGAAACGCAGGAAAAATGAGTAATAGAGACTAAGGGGAGTGAGGTGGTAGCTCGGCTTGACTTACATTGACGAAAATAAGGCCGGAGGTAAGGCCGGGCGGCCATGGAACTCCTTCAAGCAGGCATGATAGCGAGGTGACTCCAATGGACGACACCGAGCCGGAACAATGAGTACAACCGCATCTTCGTACCCCATTTGTTGTAGAGGCAGGCACGTTACCGCGTACAGCCAAAGTGTGCAGTGAAATGGACTTTAAGTCGTATAGTTTCCTAAGAAGTGGGCTCAGTTTGCGGCGAGTGCCGGTCGCGACGAAGCTTGTGCGGAGCGCGTACCATCCGGATTGCTTGATGCCTTGTAGTTTGGAAGCAATATCAATTCAGCGAATTGAATACACAGGGAATGCAGGAGTCTTGCGATGGCGGTGGCTGTGTTCGATTCGGCATCGGGAGTTCCGATTGCGAATCCGGGGATTCATGGGGGACTGGTGGACCGCGAGGCGATCGCGAATCGCGCTCCGCGCTATGCGCTGAAGGTTCCGGTGCGCTTCCGGTCCGCAGATGGTCTAGTGCTGGGCGAGACCGTGGATATCAGTGCATCCGGCATGCTGGTGCGCTTCGACCGCGAGACGGATGTGTGGCTGTCGGGCGAGATGTCCACGTTTGTTCACGCGCATCCGCTGACGCTGCGGGTGAAGGTGATCCGGTCAGAGGACAGGATGGCGGGGGTGGCCTTCGTGATTCGTTCCGACGCGGATCGCGAGGCCGTGAAGGAGCTGATGGTGGTGGCGCGGGAGCAGGGCGAGTTTGTGGCGCCTGTGCTGTAGGCGAGTTGTGCGCGGTACTGTGATGAGCTTCGATCACAGGTGCGCTGCAAGATGTTCAAGATGAAAAATTTGCCGTCGACGCGAAAGGGGCGTCGGGTAGGATGGGTTTTCTCCGGCCCGTTATGACCCAATAGAGTTCCGTTCTTCAAGGAGAACCCGTGGACACGAAGACGACGGCGGTGAATGCGATCCTCGCCAGCGGAAAGCAACTTGCGATCGAGATCGAGCAGGATGTAGCCGAAGTTGACAGCTTCCGGCCGAACTCCTTCGAGATGGCACTTCCGCTTCCGGCTGAGACACATCCGGGAGACGCTGCGGAGGCGCACCAAGGAGTGCCTGGATTACGAACTAAGCGGGGCAGAGTTGCTCTTCGAGCCGTCTTCCGGTGGAGCGATGGAGAGCGCGAAAGTGGCGATGCTGCAAGCACAGCGGGACACGCTGCGGCGGCTGCTGGATGCGCTAAACGGAGCTGTTGCCGAACTCAGAGGCTCTTATGACTCGCGCATGACGAACCTGACGAACCTGATGATTCTTGTTCTTACGCTTGCGTCGATCTTTCTCGCCTTTCGGTCTTTGAAAGTTGCGCAGGTGAGCAGCGTTGTTGACGATCTTGGACAGAGAGCTACGAGTGACGTGGCTATGTCGATAGATAAGCCGACTTCTTCCAGAGCGGATCTGAAGCCATAGCGGCGGCTGCGGAGGGTTGACAAGATGGCGCCTATGGACCCTTGTCTATCCAGCCAATGAACACTGCTCGCATGGCGCTCTTATTGCTATCAACGGTTGCCGCCATTGGGCTTACACTGCGGGCATGAGTTCGATTGTCGATTCGTATGCGTGGCTGAATGATGATGGCGCGGCGTTTGGGGCGCCGGGGCTGGAGCCCCGGTGGACTTCCAGCAAGAAGGACGCGGTGTCGACCGCGTATGCGGCGTCGAGCCGGGTCTGGTTTACGGCCAGCCATGGGACGCTGAACGAGATCTATTATCCGACCATCGACCGGCCGCAGACTCGCGACATGGAGCTGCTGTTCAGCGACGGCGAGAGCTTTGTGCATGAAGAGAAGCGGGACTTCGAGTATGACTTTCACTACATCGATCCTTTCGCTCCGGCGATTCGTGTGGTGGCTAGCGACCTGGGCGGCCGCTACATCGTGACCAAGGAGTTCATCACGGACCCTCACCACCCGGTGGTGCTGATGAACGTGAAGATCACGGGCGATGAAGAGATCCTGAGCAAGCTGAAGTGCTATGCGCTGCTGGCTCCTCACCTGGATGGCGGCGGGGCGGGAAACAATGCTCGTTCGGTGATGATTGCCGGGCGGCGCTGCGTGCTGGCGTGGAAGAACAAGGTGTCGCTGGCGTTCGGGGCGAGCTGCGGGTTCAGCAAGTCAAGCTGCGGCTATGTGGGCAGGAGCGACGGGTTCCAGGACCTGACGCAGCACATGCGGATGGAGTGGAACTTCGGCGAGGCGCTGGACGGGAACCTCGCGGTGATGGGCGAGATCGACGTGGCGACGAACCGGGAGTTCACGATCGCGATCGCGCTGGGCGACGGCGACCACATGGCGATCTCCGGCATGATGCAGACGCTTTCGACTCCCTACGCGCTGCATGAGAAACGATTCATCGAGCAATGGCACCGGGCGCAGTCACCGGAGCGGCTGGCGAGCGTGAGCGGCGACAACGGCCGGCTGATGCGGGTGTCGCACAACGTGATCCTGGCGCATGAGGACAAGACGTACTCAGGGGCGTTTATTGCTTCGGCTTCGATCCCCTGGGGCAATGCGAAGAGCGATGACGACCTGGGCGGCTACCACCTGGTGTGGACTCGCGACATGGTGCAGAGCGCGACGGCGATGCTGGCGTGCGAGCGCACCGATACGGCCCGGCGCGCATTGGTGTACCTGGCCTGCACGCAGCACCCGGACGGCGGCTTTTCGCAGAACTTCTGGATCGATGGAACGCCGTACTGGTCGGGCATCCAGTTGGACGAGGTGGCGTTTCCGATCATCCTGGCGTGGCGGCTGTGGAAGGTGGATGGGCTGGGGGACTTCGAGATTGTGCCGTTCGTGACGAAGGCGGTGGGCTTCCTGGTGCGCTATGCTCCGGTGACGCAGCAGGAGCGCTGGGAAGAGAATGCCGGGTACTCGCCGTCGACGCTGGCGGCGGTGATTTCCGCGCTGGTGTGCGCGGCGGACATTCTGAAGGCCTATGGCAACGATCAGGGGAGCGCGTTCGCCGAGGATTATGCCGACTGGATCGAGGCTCACCTGGATGAGTGGACGACGACGACGCAGGGCATCCTGCATCCGGACGTGCCCTATCACTACATGCGAATTCGGCCGCCGGCCGAAGGTGAGCCGTTTCACAACCGCGATATCGCGCCGGGGATGATCCACATCGCGAACCGCGGGCCGGGCGAGCAGTATGCGTTCGAGGCGCGTGAGGTGGTGGATGGGGGCTTCCTGGAGCTGGTGCGGTATGGCGTGCGGCGAGCGGACGATCCGCTGATGGTGGATACGCTGAAGGTGATCGACAAGGTGCTGCGGATCGAGACGCCGTATGGCTCGGCGTGGCGGCGCTACAACCATGACGGCTATGGGCAGCGGAAGGATGGCGGCTCGTACACCGGATGGGGACAGGGGCGGGCCTGGCCCCTGCTGGGCGGCGAACGAGCGCACTACGAGCTGGCGGCGGGTCACGATGTGACTCCGTACATCAAGGCGCTGGAGGCGTTCAGCTCGGTGGGCGGCATGATGCCGGAGCAGGTGTGGGATCACGAAGACCTTCCGAGCGAGGGGATGTACTTCGGACGCTCGGCGGGATCGGCACAGCCGCTGGCGTGGGCTCATGCGGAGTACATCAAGCTGCTGCGCAGTGTGGCGGACGGTAAAGTGTTCGACCGGATCAGCGTGGTGGAAGAACGCTACGCGGTGGCGAAGGAGCAGCGGACGTTTGAAAGCCGGCTGGAGATCTTCCGGACGACTCGGCCGATCCAGGTGATGACGGCAGGATCGACGCTAAGGGTGATCGACCAGGAGCCGTTCCAACTGGTGTGGACCGCCGATGACTGGGCGACGACGAACCGGGCAGATAGCGTGACGGTTGCGGAGCTTGGCTGCTTTGCCGACGTGTCGACGGACACTGACCTATTGGGGAGCCTGATCTTCACTATGCATTTTGGGGCGGAAGACGACAGTGAGCGACGCTGGCTGGAACGGAACTACGAGGTGGTGGTTCATGCCCGGCAGCTACCGCAGACAGGTCAGGGGACAAAGCCAAAGAATTGATCCTGCCGACAAATCTGTTGAATTACTTGTGAAACGTGCCGGAAACATCACTTACGGCTAAGTTTTCTCCGTGCAATGTCCGGTAGGACACGGACGGGGAATGCGTTTTTCCTGTGTTGTGAGAATGCGGGCTTCTCGGTCCGCACTTACATCAGGAGCGGTACGATGGAACGTTTGAACGGAGTAGTGGCTTGGTTCAACAATGCCAAGGGTTTCGGCTTCCTTTCCCGTGACAATGGGCCGGATGTGTTTTGCCATTTCAGCAGCATCCAGAGCGACGGATACAAGACGCTGAAAGAGGGCCAACTGGTTGAGTTCTCCGTGGTGCAGGGAGACAAGGGTCGTCCCCAGGCAGAGGACGTAAGGCGTCGCGACCTTCCTCCCGTAGCTTAGGAAATGGCGACCTGCAACGTATGGAATTACCGGGTGTTGCCGATGTGTCCGGTTGGAGACGGACGCGCCGGTGTTGACTGCATATAGTCAGCGGTAGTTCTGCTTCATCAGAGGTGGCCGTGTCTTCGGACTCGTGTTCTCGCATGCGAGCCGAACGCCTCCCTATGTCTTCCGCCGAGCCTTACAACCGTCTGCTTGCCGCCCTTTCGCCTGATTGTCGAGAGCGACTGCTAAAGGCTTCGTCGCTGGTGGAATTACCGATCCGGATGCCGCTTTTTGGCAATGAGGAAGTTCCGCGGTACGTGTACTTCCTAACCTCCGGGATCGCCTCCGTGGTATTTACCTCGCTACGCGGGACAGTTGTGGAGCTAGCGACGCTGGGAGACGAAGGACTGGTGGGCTGGAACTTTCTGCTGGGACCGCTGGCGGGACCGATGGAGTGCATGATGCAAGTGGCGGGAGACGGCTACCGTGTCCCATTTGCCATTGTGCAGCGCGAGTTTGAGGAGACTGCCGAGTTCCGCAAGATTGTGCTTCAGTTCGCGCAGCACCAGAACATCCTTTCGAACCAGATTGTGGCGTGTAACCGGCTGCACCGGGCAGAAGCCCGCTTTGCGCGCTGGCTGCTGATGGTGCAGGACCGCATCCATGACGACACGATCCGGATGACGCAAGAGTTTCTTTCCAGCATGCTGGGCACACGACGGACCACCGTGGTGGAAGTGGCAGCTAGCCTGGAGAGAGCGGGGGCGATCGAGAACCGGCGAGGAGTCGTCCGGATTGAGGATCGAGCCAAGCTGGAAGGGTTCGCGTGCGAGTGCTATTCACTGCTGAAGCGCGCCTTTGACGACCTGTACAAGCCTGAAGGCTGATAGTCGCGAACAGGGGGCTAGCCAAAGAATGATGCTCGACTGAATGATGCTCGACGGGCCTTCTGTGATCGTCGAGCCTATGTCCGCGAAGCGAAAAACGCGCAAGATCGCAAAGAAATGTCTCCCACCCGACATAACGCTGTATGGTTGTGGACTCGGGCGATAGTTCGACGGGATGGCAGAGATGAGCGCGGTGGTCTACCGGAACACGATTCTGAGCCGCCTTTCGCCTGAAAGTTTAGAGCGGCTTGACCTGCAGCGAGTGGAGCTGGAACGGCGGCACATTGTCGAAACCCCAGGGGACGAAATTCGCCGCCTGATTTTTCTGGAAGCCGGCATCGGTTCCATGACGAGCCAGTTTCAGGACGGATCGGAAGTGGAAGTCGGCATGTTCGGCTGCGAGTCCGTGATGGGAGTTTCCGCGCTGATGGGAACACGCCGAAGCCTCAATCACGTCTACATGCAGTTGGCGGGATGGGGCCACACGACCACCCGGGCGCTGGCCGTGCAGGAGTTCCAGAGGGGCGAGCGGTTCCAGCAACTGACACTGCGATACGTCCAGGCCCAGCTTGTCCAGACGGCGCAGACGGCGGGATGCAACGCGCGGCACCATCTGGACCAGCGGCTGGCGAGGTGGCTGCTGCTGTGCCGCGACCGGGCGGAGAGCGATGTGATGGACCTGACGCAGGAGTTCCTGGCGATGATGCTGGGGGTGGAGCGGCCCGCCGTGAGCGTGGAGGCCGGCAAGCTGCAGGAGCGCGGCCTGATTGAGTACCACCGCGGAAAGGTTCAGATACTGGATCGCGCGGGGCTGGAAAAGCTCGCCTGCGAGTGTTATGCGGTGGTAAGCCACCACCTGAACAGCTATGCGGTGATGGATGAGGGTATGGGGTGACTAGCGGAATTATGTCCGGTAGCGTACACTCGCGTTGAGGAATTATCCGGTACCGGACAATTCCGGGACGGCGCTACCAGTTACGCGCTGCCCCCAGGCCGACAATGCAGACCGTTTCAGCCGTAACCTTTCGGGACGAGACGGTGTGCATGGACGACCGGCACTTCGTGGACTGCCATCTGCTGCGGTGCGTGCTGGAGTACAGCGGCAAAGAGCTGACGATCGAGCGAACAGAGATCATCGGGTGCCGCCTGAAACTGAATGCAGACGCCGGAAGAACGATGAACCTCCTGCAGTGCCTCGGCTACATGGACAGCCAAGCCAGAAGACTGGACACAGCTTCCAGAGGATGGCAGTGATGACCTTTCCCTACTGAACTAAAGTGGTATTTGGTTTTTGCGACAACTTGTTCATACGATCAAGCTCTTCCGAGCCTATGTCGGCTGGCGTGCAGACGGAGATGACTTGGTTGCCTACGCTGCGAACTGGAGGCTTGCGAGCCTTTAGAAAGCACAGGGAGCATACCAGTGGAACGTAAGACCGGCACGGTGGTCTGGTTTAACAACGGCAAGGGTTTCGGGTTCGTGAGCCAGGAGAATGGCCCGGACGTTTTTTGCCATTTCAGCAGCATCAAGGCGGACGGATACAAGTCGCTGAAGGAAGGCGAAAAGGTGGAGTATGCGATCGTGAATGGCCCCAAGGGCCTGCAGACCGACGATGTGATCCGGTTGCAGGATTAGGCGGCTCTTCGGCTGCTGACGGGAAGCGGGTAAGTCCCGGCAACTCAGCAGCTTGCCCTATACTCGTACCAAACCCCAGCAGCCTGCACGCCGTAAGGAAGAGACACTTTCTGCGGTGGTTGCTCAGAGAACGTGCAACATGTCCCTGGGTGCAACCGGTAACCGCTTCCTTGATGCTCTTTCGTCTGCCTCGGCCGAGCGGCTGCTGAAAGGTTGCCGCCAAGTGGACCTTCCGCTGCGGGAACCCCTCTACCAGCCTGAAGAGACGCCGCAGCACATATGGTTTCTAACCAGCGGAATCGTATCGTTCGTGTTTACGTCGGAACGGGGCACAACGATCGAGCTGGCGACGCTGGGCCGGGAAGGCGTGGTTGGCGCGATCGCGGTGATCGGAGACATAGAACCGATCGGCCGCGGTGAAATGCAACTGGGGGGAGCGGGATACCGGATGCCGCTGGCCGCGTTTCGCCGCGAGTTCCAGCAGAACTTCGAAGTACGGGAGCGGCTGCTGGATTTCGTACAGCAGCAGATGAACCTCGCCTTCCAGATTGCGGCGTGCAACCGCCTGCACAAGGCGCACGCGCGCTTTGCGCGGTGGCTGCTGATGGTGCAGGACCGGGTGAACCAGGATGTGCTGCCGATGACGCAGGAGTTCCTGGGCGACATGCTGGGAACGCGACGGACGACGGTGGGCGAGGTGGCCGGGGACCTGCAGCGGCGGGGAGCGATCGAGTACCGGCGCGGTGTGATCCGGATCGTTGACCGGAAAGCGCTGGAGCGGGAAACGTGTGAGTGTTACGCGCGGTTAAAGGCGCGTTATGACCGGCTGTACTCGGCGGCGCTGCCTGCCGAGACGAACCAATAAGCGTTGACGCATCACTGGCGCATCACCGGCTCAACGTCGGATAGCCGGGGGCGCGCGGGGGGCGCGCGGCATCCAAGTCCTTTAGGGCCTGCCTGTACACTGGGGCGGGTGCCCCGAAGCGCAGCGCCGGCATGAGGCCGGGGTTCGCGCCGAGGCCATGCACGGAATTCAAACCGAAGAAGGACGCGATCGTCATGAGCGTAGAGCAGACGCCGGAACTGGACCAACTATCTATCAACACGCTGCGGCTGCTGGCCGTGGACGAAGTGCAGAAGGCGAACAGCGGCCATCCGGGAGCCCCGCTGGGCTGCGCTCCGATTGCGTACCTGCTGTACCACAAGTTCATGAAGTACAACCCGAAGGATCCGCTGTGGAGCGACCGCGACCGGTTCGTGCTGAGCAACGGCCATGCGAGCGCGCTGCTGTATGGCGTGCTGCACCTGACGGGCTACGACCTGCCGCTGGAGCAATTGAAGCAGTTCCGGCAGTGGGGATCGCACACGCCGGGGCACCCGGAGTACGGCGAGACGCCGGGCGTGGAAGTGACGACCGGACCGCTGGGACAGGGCTTTGCGGAGTCGGTTGGACTGGCGATCGCCGAGAAGCACATGGGCGGGCTCTATAACAACGACGCCTACAAGGTGGTGGACCACTACACGTACGTGCTGTGCGGCGACGGCGATTTGATGGAAGGTATCAGCCACGAAGCGGCTTCGCTGGCGGGTACGCTGCAACTGGGCAAGCTGATCGTGCTGTATGACGACAACCTGATCTCGCTGGATGGGCCGACCGACCTGAGCTATACGGAAGACGTGACAGAGCGGTTCGAGGCGTATGACTGGCACGTGCAGTTTGTGAGCGACGGCAACAACCTCCAAGAGCTGAACAAGGCCATTGAAGCGGCCAAGATGGAGAAGCTGAAGCCGAGCCTGATCCGCGTGCGCACGGTGATCGGCTACGGCGCCCCCAAGGCCGGCACCAAGAGCGTGCACGGCGAGGCGCTTGGGCCGGAAGGGACGAAGGAGACGAAGAAGTTCTTCGGGTTCGACCCGGATGCGACGTTCGTGATTCCCGACGAGGCGCTGGCCAACTGGCGGCAGGCGATCGACAAGGGCGCGAAGGAGCAGGCCGACTGGCACAACCGCTTCGACGCCTACAAGAAAGAGTTCCCCGAGCTGGCAGCGCAGTACACGCGCACCACGGAGATGAAGCTGCCGGACGGATGGGAGAAGGCGCTGCCCAAGTTCCCGGCTGGCGCGGATGCCAAGAAGATTGCGACGCGGAACGCCGGCCAGGTGGCGCTAAACGACCTGGGCAAGGTGCTGCCGGAGCTGTTTGGCGGCGCGGCCGATCTAACGAGCTCGACGAAGACGATCTTCAAGGACTCGGGGAACTTCCATCTCGATGCGAAGGGCCGCAACGTGTTCTTCGGCGTGCGCGAGTTCGGCATGATGGCGGCGGTGAACGGGATCGCGGCGCACGGCGGCCTGCTGCCGTTCGGCTCGACGTTCTTTACGTTCAGCGACTACTGCCGCTCGGCGCTGCGCATGGGCGCGCTGCAGAGTTCGCACTCGCTGTACATCTTCACGCATGACTCGATCGGGCTTGGCGAAGATGGACCGACGCACCAGCCGGTGGAGCACCTGATGGCGCTGCGCTGCATTCCGCAACTGACGGACTTCCGTCCGGCGGATGCGAATGAGACCTCGGCGTGCTGGGGCCTGATGGTGGAGCGCAAGTCAGCGAGCTTTATGGCGCTGAGCCGCCAGGACCTGCTGGTGCTGGACGCCGAGAAGTACAAGGTGTTCGAGGGCTGCCGCAAGGGCGCGTACGTGCTGGAGTCGTACGGCAAGGACGTGATCCTGGTGGCGACGGGCTCGGAAGTGGAGCTGGCGCTGAAGTCCGCTGAAGAGCTGAAGGGCGCGGGGATCAATGCCACTGTGGTGTCGATGCCGAGCTTCAAGATCTTCGAGGAGCAGGACGAGGCCTACAAGATGGAGATCTTCCCGCACGGCGTGCCGAAGGTTTCGATCGAAGCGGGCGCGACGATGGGCTGGTGGAAGTGGATCGGGCGCGATGGCATCGCCATTGGGCTGGATCGCTTTGGAGCTTCGGCGCCGGGACCGATCGCGATGGAGAAGCTTGGCTTCTCGGTGGCGAACGTGGTGGAGAAGGCGAAGTCGCTGGTGAAGAAGTAGAGAAGCAGGGAACAGGGAACAGCGTGGGCGGACCTTTGGGTTCGCCCCTTCCGCGTTTTGGGCGTCAAGAAGGTAGGTCAGGGCTTTAGCCCTGACAGTTGCGACGATGGGAGTAGCGGCTTCAGCCGCTGAGGGTAGGCCGGTGGAAGAAGAGACATCGCGCCCGGGCACATATGCTGTCACCAGCGTGACAGAGGGGCGCAGGAGGTTATTTCAGAGTGAGCGCAATGCTCTTCTTGTGATTGAGGCATTGCAGCATTACCGGCGTGAAGGCAAGTACCTGCTTCACGCCTAAGTCGTGATGCCGGACCATGTGCATTTTCTGATTACGCCGCAAGGCATAGCCGTAGAACGTGCTGTGGGCCTGATCAAAGGGGGGTCTTCGCACCGCATCGGTTCCAAGTTTCCGGTTTGGCAGAGCGGATATCAGGACCATCGGTGCCGCGACGCCAACGAGTTCATCACTCACAAGGAGTACATCCTGATGAACCCTGTGCGGGCTGGTTTCGTGGCGGAGCCGCAAATGTTTCCGTTCTCCTCGGCATACCGTGGAGGGGAGGCCCTCTGCGGCTGAAGCCGCGGGTTTGAGAGCGTGGTTGATTGTCAGGGCTGAAGCCCTGACCTACCGTTGGTCGCCAATGCCAAGTAGCACCTACGCCATGCCATAGCGGCGCCGTCGACGAGTTCTGCGGCGCGAGCGCGACACGATATGCGAGGATTGGGCATCAGGACAATTTGCGCGAGGTGTTCGGCATGAAGCGTTTCGGCGTTGGTGGCGTGGTGTTTTTGGCGGGCCTTCTGGTGAGTGCACGGCGTGTAGAAGCACAGATGGGCGCTCCAGGTACCGCGCCTGTGACGATGCCGGCGGTGCCGGGGCCTCTGGCGGCGAAGTACAAGGCCGATGCCGACAAGATCCTGAACGCGGCGCTGGCCGATGACGAAGGCTATGCCGATCTGACGTACCTGTGCGACCACATCGGGAAGCGGTTGAGCGGGACGCCGCAGTTGAATACGGCCGTACAGTGGGGCGCGGACCTGATGCGCAAGGCTGGGCTGCAGAACGTGCAGGTGCAGCCGGTGATGGTGCCGCACTGGGTGCGGGGCAGTGAATCTGCTGCGTTAGTGGGGCCGGTGACGAAGCCGCTGCACATGCTGGGGCTGGGCATGAGTGTTGGGACGGGACCTGCGGGGATTACGGCGCAGGTGGTGTTCGCGCATACGTTTGCCGAACTGGATGCGATGCCCGATGCGCAGGTGCGGGGCAAGATCGTGGTGTTCAACCCCGGGTGGCATGGGTATGGCGTGGGGTCGCAGTACCGCACGGGTGGGCCTTCGCGGGCGGCGGCCAAGGGCGCGGCGGCAGTGCTGGTGCGGTCGGCGACGGGACTGGCGATTCAGATCCCGCATACGGGGACTCTGCTGTACGACGCTTCGAAGCCGAAGGTGCCGGCGGCGGCGATCTCGGTGGAGGATGCGCTGCTGATCGAGCGGCTCAGCAAAGAGGGCCCGGTGAGCGTGCACCTGCAGATGGACGCACACATGGAGGCGGATGTGCAGGCCGGAAACGTCATCGGCGAGATCGTGGGCAGCGAGCATCCGGAGCAGGTGGTGGTGCTGGGTGGGCACATCGATTCATGGGATGTGGGGCAGGGTGCGCAGGACGATGGCAACGGCATCATGGCGACGTTCGAGGCGGTGTCTTTGCTGCACAAGCTGGGACTAAAGCCGAAGCGGACGATCCGCGTGGTGTTCTGGGTGAACGAAGAGAACGGCGGGGCTGGTGGGAAGGCCTACCGGAAGATCATCGGCGACAAGATCGGCGACCAGGTGGCGGCGATCGAGATGGATGAGGGCGCGGAGAAGCCGCTGGGGATGAGCTATGGCGGAGGCTTCGGAAACGGCGGCCGGCGAGGTGGGCCGATCGTGATGGAGCCACCGTCAGCGGAGCAGAAAGCTTCGACGGATGTGATGCGAGACATTGTGGCGCTGCTGGCTCCGATTGGGGCGGACACGGTGGCGCCGGGTGGTGGTGGCTCGGACATTGGGCCGATTACGGCTGATGGTGTGCCGGCCCTGAGCCCGAATACCGTGGGCGAGCACTACTTCGACTGGCACCATACCGAGGCGGACACGCTGGACAAGGTGGATCCCGTGGAGTTCAAGAAGAACACCGGGATGCTGGCCGTGGTGGCGTATGTGCTGGCGGATATGGATGGGAGATTGGTGGGAAGGAAGTCGGCAGCGGAGTAGGAGTAGGAGTAGGAGTAGGGAGTAGGGAGTAGGGAGTAGGGAGTAGGGAGTAGGGAGTAGGGAGTAGGGAGTAGGGAGTAGGAACGCGAGATGCCTGTCGGAGCAGGTGCGTCGCCTGTCGCGTTGGACGTGCTGCAGGTGATACCGTGCTCCCATGACGCAGGATGAAGCGAAGGCATTGGTTGGCAAGCGGGCCGCGGAGATGGTGGAGAGCGGCATGAGCGTGGGCCTGGGGACGGGGACGACCTCGGTGCAGTTCATCAAGGCGCTGGGCGCGCGGGTGCAGCAAGGGCTGAAGGTGCGGTGCGTGGCTTCGAGTGATTCGAGCGCGGAACTGGCACGGTCGCTGGGGATCGAGGTGACCTCGTTTGAGGAGCTGCCGGAGTTGGACCTGTATGTGGACGGCGCCGACGAGATGTGTGTGACTCCCCTGCATGGGTCGGCGCTGGGCTTAGCTTTGATCAAAGGTGGTGGCGCGGCGATGCTGCGCGAGAAGATCGTGGCGAGCGGGGCGAAGACGTTCGTCTGCGTGGTGGATGAGTCCAAGCTGGTACAGCAGTTGGGAAGGTTTCCACTGCCGGTGGAAGTGATCAAGATGGCCGAGCCGCTGGTGAATCGGCGGCTGACGGAGCTTGGGCTGAATCCGAAGCTGCGCATGCAGAAAGATGGTCCAGGGCCGGTGCTGACGGATGAGAACAACTACATCCTGGATTGCTTTACCGGAGGCATTGCCGATCCGGCGAAGACGGCCGAGCAGGTTCGACACGTGGTGGGGGTGGTGGAGCATGGGCTGTTCCTGGGCATGGCCAAGATGGCGCTGATCGCAGGTGAGGGCGGCGTGACGGAGCTGCGGCCTTAAGGATCGTGATGATGCGGCCGAAAAGCTTTGACGCAACGTGCGCAAAGGAACGCAGAGGAACGCGACGGCAGTATCGCCGGGGTCTGGGTGTGCTGGTGCTGCTGTGCGCGACTGTCGCTGAGGGTGCGTTGCGGGCGCAGGAGCCGGTGGCGACTACCGAGACGCTTCATGTGGGTACGCAGCTGGTGCTGGTGGATGCTTCGGTGGTGAATCGCAGGACCGGGCAGGCGGTGGCCGGCCTGACCGCGGATGACTTCGATCTGCGCGAAGATGGCGTGCCGCAGACGGTGACGTCTGTGAGCCAGGACAAGCTGCCGCTGTCGCTTGTTTTTCTGTTCGACACAACGGACACAGTGCATCCGGTGCTTTGGCCGCTGGCGCTGGGGGCTCGGCGGGTGCTTGGGCACCTGCGCGAGGGTGATGAGGTTGCGGTGATGACCGTGTCCACGCATGCGACGTTAGTGCAGAAGTTCACGACGGAGCAGCGCAAGGTGGTGCAGGGCTTTGCCGATGCCAGCGATGTGTACGACAAGGGGCAGGCGACGTTCATTTTCGAAGACGTGTATGCGGCGACCGAGGAGGCCATGCGCTCGACGGTGCCGAACAGCCGTCGCGTGGAGGTCTGGCTGACGGATGGGACGGCAAACTTCGAGACGGCGGATATGCGGAAGAACCATGGGCATGGTGCGCCGGCGGTGCTGCATACGAAGAAGGAAGCAACGGAACTGCTGCTGAAGTCGAATGCGGTGGTGAGCGCGGTCATTGAGATGAGTGAGCTGACGCGTGAGGAGTCACTGCTGCAACTGGAAGGACGCACCGGCGACCTGGTGGAACTAGCGAACCTGACGGGCGGGCCGGTCGTGACGAGCTCGGCGACAGACACGGTGGACCGCTTCTCCCAGTTGCTGGACCGGTTGAGGCAGCGCTACACGCTGGGCTACAAGCCGCTGGAAAACAAGCCAACAGGAACGGTGTGCAGGATTTCGCTGGTGCTGAGTCCGGGGTTTGTGCTTCGTCATCCGGAGATGCGGGCAAGGGATCTGGTGGTGGTGACTCGGCAGAGCTATACGAGGTAGCGGGTCAGCGGGTCAGCGGGTCAGCGGGTCAGCGGGTTGGCTTGGATGAAATTGGATTTGGGTAGCCTGCGTTGCTTTTGCGTGAACGCTTCCTTTGTTTGCACTGGAAATGCTGCAGTGCGTTCGGTTCGTTGCATCGCGAACGGCGTTCCCGCCATCCCACGTTTGTATGGCATACACGCGAAGCACGGATCCGGCGGAGCAGGTTTGGTTTGTTACAGGGACGTCTTCAGGCTTTGGGCGACTCCTCGTTGAGGAGTTGGCGAAGCGAGGGGCCCGCGTGGTGGCGACGGCGCGGCGGTTGGACGACATCGACCACCTGACGAAGAAGTACCCGGGGCAGGTCGTCATCCATCCACTGGATGTGACGAAGACGGAAAGCATCCAGCGGGCGCATGACGACGCGCTGGCAACGATGGGCCGCGTGGATGTCCTGGTGAACAACGCCGGCTATGGCGTCAACGGTGCGATTGAAGAAGTAGGCGAAGACGAGTTCATGCCGATGTTCAACACGAACGTCTTCGGCCTGATCAATGTGACGAAAGCGTTTCTGCCGGATTTTCGCCGGCAGCATTCCGGGCATATCGTGAACTTCTCGTCGATTGGCGGGTTGATCGGCGGCGCGGGGTGGGGTTTCTACAACGCGACGAAGTTCGCGGTGGAAGGCTTGTCGCAGGCTCTGCGCGGCGAGATGGAGCCGCTTGGCGTTGGCGTGACGGTGGTGGAGCCGGGACCTTTCCGCACGGACTTCCTGGGCCGTTCGGGTGTCGAGGCGCAGGCGATGATTGCGGACTATGAGCCAACGGCAGGCAAGGCTCGCGAGTATCTGAGAACTCAATCCGGACGGCAGCCGGGCGATCCACAGAAGGCGATAGAAGCGGTGATCGACGCGGTGAACTCGGGCAAGCCGCCGAAGAATCTGCTGCTTGGCAAGAGCGCGCTGCAGCGGTATCGCACGCGGCTGGATGAAATTCATGCTGAGCTGGAAGCGTGGGAAGACGTGACGCTGGGCGCGGATTATCCGGAAGGCGAGAAGACGGTCACCGCGGCACCGGACAGCAAGGGACAAGTGATCGGCGCGAAGTGACGAGCGAAGGAACGCGGCGTGCCGCAAGGAGAGATGTGGGTTGGAGATGTGGGTTTCCGAGTCGCGCTTGACAGCGTTTGGGATTACTCTCTAAGTGGTGTTCACGGCAGGAGCCGGCGCCGGAGGAAGAGAAGCACATGCAACTTGGTTTGATCGGTCTGGGCAAGATGGGCGGCAACATGGCGGAGCGCTTGCGCCGCGCCGGGCACAAGGTAGTCGGCTTTGATTTTTCCGCCGATGCCGTGAAGAAGCTGACCGATGCCGGATCAGTGGGCGTGACCTCACTGGAAGACCTTGTGAACAACCTGAATGAAGGCCCGCGTGCGATCTGGATCATGGTGCCCGCAGGCGATCCCGTGGACCAGACGATTGCCAAGCTGAAGCCTCTGATGAGCAAGGGAGACATCTTCATCGACGGCGGCAACTCGAACTACAAAGATTCGCAGCGCCGGCATGCGGAGTTGAAGAAGGAAGGCTACGAGTTTGTCGACGTGGGAACGTCCGGCGGCATCTGGGGCATCACCGAGGGGTACTCGATGATGATCGGTGGTGATGAGGGCCCGGTGGGGCACCTGACCCCGATCTTCGAGGCGCTGGCGCCGGCGGAGAACGAAGGCTGGGGACGCGTGGGACCGAGCGGCGCGGGGCACTTCGTGAAGATGGTGCATAACGGCATCGAGTACGGCATTATGCAGGCGTATGCCGAAGGCTTTTCGATCATGAAGGCCAAGGAGCCGCTGGGTCTGGACCTCGTGCAGATATCGGAGATCTGGCGGTATGGTTCGGTCGTGCGTTCGTGGCTGCTGGACCTGACGGCCGATGCCCTAAAGAAGAATCCAACGCTGGACGGCCTGGAAGCGTATGTACCGGATTCGGGTGAAGGCCGCTGGACCGTGTTCGAGGCGATCGACCTGAACGTGTCGGCGCCGGTCATTACGGAGTCGCTGATCCGCAGGCTGCGTTCTCGTGAGGAGAATAACTTCACGGACCGGATGCTCTCGGTGATGCGGAATGAGTTTGGCGGTCACGCCGTGAAGAAGAGCTAAAGACAGGAAGCAGCGGACAGGAAGCAGGAAACAGCCAGCCGGGCGCTCCGTTCGCCTGGTGCTTCCAGATTCGTCGGAGGAGAAGTGATGGCGGACGCAGGACAGTCTCTCGCACAAGGCGAGATGGTGGATACAAAGAAGGGCGAGCGGCTACCCGACCCATGCATTGTGGTGATCTTTGGCGCCTCCGGCGATTTGACCAAGCGCAAGCTGCTTCCCGCGCTGTACCACCTGGAGCAGCAGAATCTGCTGCCTAAGGAGTTCGCGGTAGTGGGTGTGGCGCGACGTGATCTTTCCGCCACATTTGCTGCTGACATGCAGGACGGCATTGTGAAAGGCGGCGGCGTCGACACGGGCGACTCCAGGCTGAAGCCGTTCATCGACCGCGTGCGGTACTTTGCGACGAACTTCGATGACGACGAGGGATTCGAAAAGCTGAAGACGTACCTGACCGATCTCGATAAGGAGCTGGGAACGAAAGGCAACCGGCTGTTCTATCTGGCTGTGGCTCCCGAGTACTTTGCCGATGTGGCCCAGCGGCTGCAGAAACATGGCATGACGGCGACCGGCGAC
Organism: Granulicella sp.; assembly: GCA_965198545.1. Lineage (GTDB taxonomy): Bacteria > Acidobacteriota > Terriglobia > Terriglobales > Acidobacteriaceae > Granulicella. The sequence continues at coordinate 262,904 of CBDAPS010000019.1, forward strand.
GGCAAGTGGGTGAACGTGGTGATCGAGAAGCCGTTCGGCACCGATCTGGAGTCAGCGAAGAAGTTGAACAGCGAGATCAACGCGGTTCTGAAAGAGAAGCAGATCTTCCGCATCGATCACTACCTTGGCAAGGAGACGGTGCAGAACATTCTGGTGTTCCGCTTTGGCAATACGCTGTTCGAGCCTGTGTGGAACCGGAACTACATCGACCACGTGGAGATTACGGCTGCTGAGTCGATCGGCATCGAAGGCCGCGGGCCGTTTTATGAAGCCGCAGGTGCGCTGCGCGATGTGCTACAGAATCACGTGATGGAAGTGTTAAGTTTCGTGGCGATGGAGCCGCCAGACAGCTTTGCCGCCGATGCGGTACGCACGGAGAAGTTGAAGGTCTGGCGCGCGATCAACCCGATCGCGGCGGAAGATGCAACGCGCGGGCAATACGGGCCGGGCGAGGTGGATGGCAAGGCGGTGATCGGCTACCGGGAGGAAGACCGCGTTAACCCTGAGTCGCAGACGGAGACGTATGCGGCGATGAAGCTGACGATCGAGAACTGGCGCTGGGCGGGCGTACCGTTCTACATCCGCGCGGGCAAGCGGCTGGCAAAACGGGTGACCGAGGTTACGGTGGTGTTCAAACAGCCGCCCCTGCACCTGTTCAAGAGCAACACGGCAGACAGCAAGGTGAAGTCGAATGTGCTAAAGATTCGCATTCAGCCGGATGAGGGCATCCAGCTCATCTTCGGCGCGAAAATTCCGGGCCCTACCACGGACGTAAAGCCGGTGGACATGAACTTCAGCTATGCGGACGCGTTCGGCAAGAGCTCAGCCAACGGCTATGAGCGACTGCTGCTGGATGCCATGCTGGGCGACGGCACGCTATTTGCCGAACGCCAGGGCGTGGAAGCGACCTGGGCACTGATGACTCCGATTCTGAAAGCCTGGCAGGCGACCAAGCCGACAGACTTCCCGAATTACGCCGCGGGGACCTGGGGCCCGGAGTGCTCGGATGCGCTGGTGAAGAGGGACGGGCGGAAGTGGCACAAGCTGTGAGTTGTACGTTGTAAGTTCTACGTTGTACGGGGTGGAGTGCGGGCCGCGTACGTTGGTTGGGAGCGCACTTCAAGTACAACGTGGATCGTGCAACGTGGGACGAGGTTCTATGCCGGCACCAGTGACAGTGACGTACAAGGTTTATCCCGACGCGGCGGCCATGGCGCTGGCTTCGGCGCAGCTGTTTGCGGAGCGCGTGGAGCATGCGGTGGCGCAGCGCGGGGTCGCTCGCGTGGCGCTGTCGGGTGGGTCTACTCCCCAGGCCACGTTCAAGCTGCTGGCTGACCCGGCGGGGCCCTTTCAAGCGACGCTGCCCTGGGATAAGCTCCAGCTTTTCTGGGTGGATGAACGGTGCGTGGCGCCGGATAATCCGGAGTCGAACTATGGCGTATGCCGGGACCTGCTGCTGAGTAAGGTCGGAATCCCGGCGGAGAATATTTTCCGCATGGAAGGCGAGCTTGACCCCGAAGAAGCCGCTTCCCGTTACGAAAGCACGTTGCGAAACACTCTGAAGCTGGAAGGCGCGGAATCGCCGGCGTTTGACCTGGTGGTGCTTGGGATGGGGCCGGACGGACATACAGCTTCGCTGTTTCCGCATACCGACGCGATCAACGAGATTGGCCGGCTGGCGGTGGCAAATCATGTGCCGCAGAAAGACACGTGGCGCATCACGTTGACGTGGCCAGTGATCAACCAGGGCCGCGAGGTGGCGTTCGAGATGGACGGTGCGGGAAAGGCCGAGATGCTCGAGAAGGTGTTCCTGGGGCCGCGAGACCCGGAAAGCCTGCCGTCGCAGTTGATTCGGCCTGCGAGCGGAAAGCTGCTCCTGCTTCTGGATAAGGCTGCGGCCGCACCGCTGCAAGAGGGAACGGAAGTAGGTGGCGGGAGCGAGTACACGGTGGGCACGCTGGAAATTTAAAGCGTTGTAAGTTGTCCGTTCTACGTTGTACGGTGACAGACGCGAGGCACTGCTGAAGCAGTGCCTTTTGCATCTACTTACAACGTAGAACGTACGACACACACGGGGTTTTCGATGATTCTGGCGGGCGACGTAGGCGGCACGAAGGTTCACCTGGCGCTGTACAGCTTTGAAGGCGGCGTTTTGAAGCCGGTTCGCGATGAGAAGTTCCCGGCCGGGAAGTATGCCAGCCTGGACGATGTGGTGAAGGAATTTCTTGGAGCGGGCAATGAGCGGGAGCAGATTGCCGCCTGCTGCTTTGGGTGCCCGGGGCCGGTACGCGACGGGCGGCTGAAGCTGACGAATCTGCCGTGGACGCTGGACGCCCGCGACCTGCAGAAGTCACTGGGGATCGAACATATCTTCCTGATCAACGACCTGGAGGCGAACGGGTACGGTATCCCGGAACTGGCTCATGACAAGGTCTACACGCTGCATGAGGGAGACCCTAGCTCGGTGGGGCATCGCGGGCTTGTATCTGCCGGCACGGGACTGGGGGAGTGCCTGCTGGTGTGGGACGGGCAGAAGCGCCAGCATCTGCCTCTGCCGTCAGAAGGCGGGCATGTGGATTGGGCACCGCGAAATGACCAGGAGATCGCGCTCCTGAAATATCTGCAAGCGACGCTGAAGGGACGGGTGAGTTCGGAGCGGGTGGTGTCGGGTATCGGGATCAAGAACGTGTACGCATTTCTGCGCGACGACCAGAAGATGGAAGAGCCGTACTGGCTGCGGGAGCGGATGGAGAAAGAAGATCCGAATGCAGTTATCGGTACCTGCGCGGAGGATGGATCCAGCGAAATCTGCAAAGAGACAATGAAGATTTTTGCGGCGGCGTATGGCGCGGAGGCAGGAAATGTCGCGCTGAAGGTGCTGGCAAATGGGGGAATTTACCTGGGAGGCGGCATCGCGCCGAAGACGCTGAAGACGTTGAGCAGCGGTGGGTTCACGGAGGCGTTCCTGGACAAGGGCCGCATGTCTCCACTGCTGCAGGCCATACCAGTCCGGGTGATCCTGGACGATACGTGTGCCTTGCTCGGTGCGGCGGCCTATGCCGAGGCTCGTGCGGCGGAGTTGAGCGGGCACTCGGAGCGCCTGGCTTCCGTGCATGCGGCCCCTGTTTCGGCGTAGCTTGCCCAGTTTGACAGCCCCGGAAACGCTGCCTCATTCAGGGCGATGGTGGCTGCGAGCAAGGCGAGTAATCGTTGACACTACCGGCTGGCTACGATAACTTGCCCGGAGCGAGGTCGATATGAAAAAAGTCTCTACCGTAGCTGTCCTGGCGTGCCGGGTTGTTATTTCCGCTCCGGCGATCGCGCAAGGTGGCTGCATTAATTCGCCTGAGAACCCGACAGCCATCCTGGCGGTCGCGGGTTCGGCGGGAGCTTTTTTTGCGGCGATGCGCGGCCGACTTCGCCGCCGGAAGTAAGCGAGAGGGAAAGCCGCGAAGCAATGTCCAGCCTACCGTCCCTGACTGCCCACGTGGAACTACCTTCTGTGGACGCGGTGGCGGACCAGCGGGTTACGGCAAAACAACAGTCCAAGCGCTGGAAACCCGCGATGCTGGCGGGTGTGCTGGGCATGGCAGGACTTTTCGCGATCCACTCCACCGGAAGCGCGCTTTGGTCGCTTTGGACTACCGATCCGCTTAAGTCCATTGGCGGATTGATCCCGGTGGTTAGTCTGCTGCTGATTGCCAGGGTGTGGCGTTCGCTCCATTGGGAAGTGGACGGCACGTGGTGGGGGCTGGCACTCCTGGCGCTAACGGTGATTTCGGTTCACCTGCGAGACCACGCGATCCTGGAGTTGATCCTTACCCCTTCGTGGACGATCTTTTTGCCGCCGCACTCGCTGGTGGCGTTTTGTTACACGGCGGGGCTGGTGCTGCTGTTCGGCGGTGTCCGTCTGTTCCGCGCGGCGCTGTTTCCGATCGTGCTGACGTGGTTTGTGAACCCGGTGCCGAACACCTTCAATCGCTTCATCGATCTGCCGCTGCAGCGGGCTTCGGCGCTGATCGCGCGAAGCTTCGCGCATGCGCTTGGGCAGCAACTGAGCCCAGACCAGTTGAAGCTGATGTTCACTCCGGACTTCGGCATGTTTATCGCGCCGGGCTGCAATGGCATTCGCGGCGCGATCACGATGGGGTTCATCGCGCTGATCGCGGGCCATCTGTATCGCTTTCGCAAGCCGGTATGGGCGGCAACTGTGCTCATCGCGCTGCTGCTGGGGTATGTTTTCAACTTCGTGCGGCTTTGCACGCTGGTGATCTACTACTGCGTTGCGCTGAAGATCCATTGGTTGCAAGCGCATGCAGAGATGGGCGACTACCTTATCGGGGCGTGCCTCTTCTTTTTAGCGGCGGCGCTGCTGTTCACGCTGATCCGGCGATTCAGCGCAAGCGGGAACCTGATTCCCCCGGCGCTGCCCCGCCAGGCCGCCGTTCCTGCTCTCGCAGTAAAGACCAGCTTTGCCTTGCGGTGGGGAGCGCTGCTCGCTGTGCTGCTGGTGGGCAGCGTGAGCTACGCGCGGGCGATGATGCACAGTGGCGAAGTGACGCACGCGCTGAGCGACGTGACGGCGACAGGGAGGTTTCCGAAGCAGGTTGGAGCGTTTACGCTACGCCGCGAGTGGAATGAGTACCTAGAGGGCGGTGCTCTGATTTTCTACTGGGCGGACTACCAGGCGACAGGTGCGGCGGCTGCCGGTGCGGCGGCTGCCGGTGCGGTGGCTGCCGGTGCGGTGGCTGCAAATGGCGAGGAAGACGGCCCGACAGTCATTTCGGTGGGGATTTCGCCGGTGCTAGGCGCGCATGACACGCTGATCTGCCATTCAGCGCGCGGGGACGACTGGCTGTGGCATGGCGATATAGCGTTCGCGACGGCAACGCAGCCAACGAGCTTCAGCACGTCGCTGTTCGCGGATGGGGCCACGCAGTATCTGGAGGCGACAACGGTCTGCACGGGCGAAACCTGCGGGCAGTACAGCACTGCCCGGAAGCACCTGGGATTCGTCTACAGCCGTCCGGATACCCGAACCCTGCTGACGCAAAGCCCCTCGCGGCCGATCCCGGTACTGCTGCGGGCCGAGACGCTGAACCAGAGCCTGAACGCGGATGCCGCGCGCGCCCTGCTCACCGAAAATCTCCGGTCATTTCTCCGCTCCACGAAGCTGGCGGACTTCACAAGGCCGTACCGCACACCGTAGAGTGGAAGAACTTTCTACCCGGACTTTTTCTTCATGACCAAATCGGGCCTCCGCCTTTGTTTGCTGGCCGTCTCCCTGTTCACAGCCGCGCTGGCTGGATGTGGCTCGGGTACCGCCAACTCCGGTAGCGGTGGGAGCACAGGGTCGACGGGCTCAACTGGTAACACAGGGTCGACGGGGTCCACGGGCAGCACCGGTAGCACTGGATCGACGGGGTCTACCGGCAGCACCGGTACCACAGGGTCGACCGGGTCTACCGGCAGCACTGGTAGCACTGGAACGACGGGGTCGACCGGCAGCACGGGCAGCACCGGAACCACTGGAACGACCGGCTCGACAGGAACAACCGGCAGCACCGGTTATGCAGGCGGCAGCTATGCAGGGCCGGCGTTTACCGTGCGAGTGATGGCCGGAACGCAGGCTGTGGTGGGCGCCACAGTGAAGGTGTACGCGGCAGGGACAGCGGGAAATGGCTCGGCACCGACACTGCTCTACACCTCGACGGCAACTACCGATGCGAACGGATCTTTTCCCGTGAACGCCGGGTACACGTGCCCGCTGAGCACATCGGTGATGTATGTGGTGGCCAGCGGGGGGCAGATAGGCTCAACCGCAAACACCGCAGGCATCGTGCTGATGAGTGCGCCGGGAGTTTGTTCGGGTGTCTCGAGTGGCGCGAAGTACGTCATCAACGAGGTGACGACGGTGGCCAGCGTCTATGCGTTCGAGCAGTTCCTCACAATGTTTTCAGGGGGAGCAGGGCTGGGTGCGACCGCCACGAACGCAAGCGGAATGACCCTGGCGGCGGGAACGCTGGCGAACCTGGTAAATCTCACGACCGGAGCGATGCCGGGAGCAGGCTTTCCAACGACGGGGACGCCGCCGACAGCGAGACTTTATACGCTGGCCGATGCCTTGAACGGCTGTATCGTGGCGGGAAGCGCAATGGTTCCAGCCTGCTTCAGCCTGTATGCCGCGACGACGGTTTCCGCGACCGCTCCCGCGAACACGCTGGATGCGGCGTTGAATGTGGCGCTGAACCCCGGCAGCAACGTGGCGGCGCTCTATGCCCTGGGGACGACTGCTTCCGGGACATCCGCTTCGCCTGCCTACACGCCGGTGCTTTCGCAGGCTCCGGGCGACTGGACGATGTTCGTTACCTACACGGGCGGAGGCTTGATGAACCCGTCAACGGTGTCGATCGATTCGCAGGGGAGGATCTGGGTGGCGAGCTACCCCGGGGTGGCGAACCTCTTCTCGAATACGGGCACGGCGCTGTTGCCGGTGGGCTTCCAGGAAGGCAATCCGTACGAAACCTACGGCGGCGCCGTGGACGCAAACGACAATTTCTGGCTTTCCAATGAACAAACGCCGTATGCGATCAACAGCGGATTCGGAAACATCTCGGTGCTGAACGCCTCGGGAACCGTGGTCAACGGAACCTCTGGGTACACCTCCGGCGGAATCTACTTTCCGTATGCGGTGGCGTTCGATTCGGCGGGAACAGCCTGGGTGCCGGAGTACGGCGACTCAAGGGTGACGCTGTTGAGCAGCAGCGGTGTTCCCCTTAACGGCTCAAGCGGAGCGTCAGATTCCAGCCTGGCGTTTCCCTCGGCAGTTGCGGTGGATTCGAAGCGCAATGGGTACCTGGCGAATCAGGGCTCTACCCAGGTTGTAAAGGTTTCACCTGACGGATTGACGTTTCAGGCGATCAACTGCTGCAACGCGGGAGCCCAGGGTGTGGCGGTAGACGAATCGGACAATGTCTGGGTTGCGGCTTTCTATTGCGACAGTGTTGGACTGGTTTCGTCGAGCGGGCAGGTGCTGTCAGGCGGCAAGGGGATCACCGGCGGCGGAATTTCGCATCCACAGGGGATCGCGATCGACGGAGCGGGGCGAGCATGGGTGTCGAACTATCGTGGACCTTCCGTTACAGAATTGGCTCCGGTGAGCAGTACAGTGCCGGGTAAGGTGCTGAGCCCGAGCAGCGGCTGGGGCTCGGACGCGGCCCTGCTGGAAGCTTTCGGTATTGCGATCGACGCGGGCGGAAATTTGTGGGTGAGCAACTTCGGCAGCAGTTCGCTGACGGAGTTTGTGGGCCTGGCCGCGCCGGTGAAGACTCCGTTGATCGGGCCGGTGCGGGTGCCGTAAACGGTGTTTCTGCGGGCAGATCATGCCAGGTAACGGTCTAAGGGTACCCTCGCTGTATGACAGTTTTCGGGTCCGACTTGACAGCCGTATGTCAACAGTGGGAGCGTTACTGCTGCGCATCTGTAGACCACGTTCCTGACCTCAGGCGGACCTGGCTCCTCTGCGTGATGTTCCCTTCAGGAGACCTATGAAGAAGTTCCTTACAATCCGCTCGGCTGCGTTCAATGCGTGCCTGCACCTCGGCGTGCTGGCGTGTCTGGCTCCGCTGGCCTCGAGCCCCTCCGCTTTCGCACAACTTGCCGGTAAAGGCCAGATCAAAGGCACGGTCATGGACCAGACCGGCGCTGCGATTCCGAACGCAACCGTGGTGATCAAAAGTAAATTGACCGGCGTGAGCACGACGGTGACCAGCACTTCCGCCGGTGAGTACTCGGCCCCGATCCTTGATCCGGGCACCTACACGGTCACCGTAACTGCCGCAGGCTTCCAGACGCTGGCGCAGGACAACGTCAACGTGAATGCGCTGGAAACTCAAAGCTTTGATCCGAAGATGACGGTTGGCTCTACAGACCAGACGGTGGAAGTGACTTCGGCTCCTCCGCAGCTGGAGACCACAAACGCGACCCTGGGCGGCACGATGGAGCAGGATCTGTATTCCGCGCTGCCGATTGAGATGGGTGCCTACGGGCAGGCCGACCAGCGGCGCGCGACGGACTTCGCCTTCCTGATGCCTGGTGTGCAGGGCAACAACACCACCGGCAACCCCACCACGAATACCGGTATTGTGAACGGCTCGGGCAGCAAGGGCGCCGTGAGCGCGGTTTATATCGACGGACTTCCTTTTGTGCGAGCAGGCGGCAACGGCGATCCCCGCTTCGTGTGGACGGCGATCTCGGTAGACGCCGTGAACCAATTCCAGGTGCAGACCAACGGCTACTCGGCAATCTACGAAGGCCAGGGCATTCAGAACTACACGATCAAGCAGGGCGGCAACAAGTTCCACGGACAGATCTACGAGTTCTTCCGCAATACGGCTTTGGATACATACGGTTTCTTCGGCAAGCTGCCGAATCCGGCGACTGGGCTTGTTCACAAGCCCATCGAGCACTCGAACGAGTACGGCATCAACCTCAGCGGTCCTCTGGTTCCGTTTGGCTCCTGGAAGGAGAAACTCTTCTTCTTCGGTAACTACAACGGCTTCCGTTACGCCAGTGAGACGCCGACGGCGGTATCGTTCCCTACGGCGGCTGAGCAGAGCGGCAACTTTCAGGGTATTGCTGCCATCTACGATCCTTCCACCGAGGCTACCTGCGCTTCGCACAACACGAACGGCGCGCCCTGCCGGTACCGCTATGGCTATATTTACGGCGGCACGCCCGGAGCCAACGGGGGCGCCGTGCTCGGACCTCAAGGAGCGGCGGGAGTGGATGTGATTCCGGCCAGCCAGCTTTCCGCTGTCGCACTGAAGCTGCAGTCGTACCTTCCCAGCGGCATTGGGACTTCCGCGCAGAACAACTACATCTCGCCGAACCGGACGGGCCTGAATAATTTCTCGCATACCGAGCGGATCGACTACGTCATCAACTCGAAGAACACGCTGACACTCATCGGATCATTCGGGCGTCAGGCGAGTTCTGTGCCAGTGGCACAGAACACAGCTGGCCGCAACGTGGGACCAATTCCTTACAACTACGGCCAAGCGTACGCTCCCAAGACCGCCGTGGGTGTCATCGAGGACACCTATGTCATCTCTCCGCGGCTAGTAAATCAGGTGAAGTACGGATACGCACGATACGACGGACCGACCTTCAACGCAAACCAAGCTCCTGCCTATGCCGCTGCGGCGCAGGGTATTGGTGGACTTCCGGGGGGCCAGGCTTCGGCCTCGTTCCCGATTGTGACGTTCGCAGGAACGAACGCTCCTACCAACTGGGGCGGCACAACGGCAAATCGCGTGCTGGCCGAGAACTACACGCTGGTCGATAACGTGCAGTACACCCTAGGACGGCACTCAGTAACGGTCGGCGGCCAGATTGCCTGGCTGACGTACCAGAACACACCCGCAACCACAGGCATCACCCCTCTGACGCTGGCTACCGCGGTCACCGAGACGGCTGCGCTGAACAACTCTTTCGCCGCGACCGGGAACACGGGTAACTCGTACGCCAGCTTCCTGCTGGGACAGATCGACAGCCAGAAGCTCACGAACTACGCGGTGCAGGAGTACGGCGCGCGCGAGCGGGCGATCTCCGGCTACGTGCAGGACAACTGGAAGGTGGGCAATCGCCTGACGCTGGATCTGGGCGTGCGCTATGACTTCTTCCCGCCATTCCACGATGTATTGGACAATGTCAGCTTCTTCAACCCAGGCCTCGCCAACCCGGTGACGGGCGTCAATGGCGCGATCCAGTATGCCGGTAACGGCGCGAACACCTGCAACTGCGATACGCCCGTGCAGAACTACTATAAGAACATCGGCCCGCGTCTGGGTGCGGCCTACCAGCTTGATTCGAAGACGGTGTTGCGCGCCAGCTACGGCATCATGTTCACGCATGGCAACGGCGTTGGCGGCGGCGGCTCATCCTACTCAGGTCAAAATTCCAATTCCAACGGGTTTTCGGCTTCGTTGAACACACAGCCGACCAGCACCCTGGTGAGTTCGAATCCGCTGACCGCGGCTAACTCCCCGATCGCTACAGTTCCGACCGCGTTGGGACGCGCTTCTGGCGCGCAGTTCACTACCGGTTACACAGTTAACACCCTGAATGGCGCAAGCTACACGGGTGCACCGGCCTCCGTGGCGTATTTCGATCCTTACCTGGGAAGCCGGGCGCCTGAGTTTGTCAACTACAGCTTCGGCATGCAGCATCAGTTCGGCGAGATGTTCGTTCTGACTGCGAGCTATGTTGGTTCGCAAGGACACTTCCTCGGTGCGGATGGCAGCAATGCTCGCGGCTACTATGCGGATCAGCTCGATCCCAAGTACCTGTATCTGAATAGCACTCTCACGACGCAAGGTACAGCTCTCACCACCTTCTGTCAGAACAACACAAGCGTTTGCCCGTCTTACTACAACGCTTTTTACACCGGCGCCAGTGGCGGTCTGGCAACGCTGCTGAAGCCCTTCCCGTTCCACTCGGTTAGTGACTTCTTCGCAAACGTTTCCAACTCCGTTTACAACGCTCTGCAGGTTACGGCGAATATGCGTGCGTCGCATGGCCTGACCTTCATGGCGAACTACACGTGGTCGCGTTCGATAGATGATGGCGGCACGTTCCGTTCCGGCTATGCGATCCCAGCGGGGACCATCAACAACAGCTCGCGTGGCTATGCACAGGACGCGATCGAGCGCACGGTTTCGACGACCAGCCAACCGCATCACGTGGTGGTAACGGGAGTGTACGATCTGCCGTTCGGTAGGACGATCTTGAACAGCAACGCGGTCGAGCGTGCGGTTGTCGGGGGCTTCAAATTCTCCACGATCTTCCAAGCTTTCTCGGGTTCCCCGCTGCCGATCACAGGAGCAAGCTGCAATCCCAACCCGGCGCAAGCAACTTGCATGCCTAGCTACAACGTGAATTTCACGAACCCCAACAATGCACGCGTTAATGGCAAACATTGGGGTCAGGGTGTCACAGCTGCAAACTACAGCACCGGTGGAAGCGGGACTGGAGCGCCGGCGTCAAACCAGTTCATCAACCCACTTGCATTCCAGTATGCTCCCGCGTACACGTTCGGCAACCTACCGCGAACGGCTCCTTACAACCTGACCGGACCCGGCAACTATAACCTCGATCTCGCGTTGGTGCGGAGCTTCCCCCTGCACCTCACCGAGTCATCGCGGTTGAACTTCCGAGCGGAGTGGTACAACGTGACCAACCACACGCAGTTCGCGGTGGCCAGCTCGGTGTACGGTAATGCTAACTTCGGGCAGGTCGCTCCTAACCCGACGGCTAGCCGCAAGAGCGCGCAATTCTCCGCACGCCTGGAGTTCTAATCTGCAGCCTCAACCTCAACAGCAAGGGCCGCCTTCGGGCGGCCTTTGTTCTTTGGAGGAGCCGACGGCGGGTCAGCGCTTCTGGGTGAAGTAGAAGGCGTAGGCGAGGCCGAAGAGCATGGCGATGAGGAAGTCCAGCTTGGCACGCTGGATTGCCTGGTAGTGCAGGCTTAGGCCGGCATTGAACAGCCAGGCGATGCATCCCGCCAACCAGATCCATGATGTGCGCCGCATGAAGTGTTGGACGCAGCCTGCGGGTAAGGCGGTGCGGCTGTAGGCGATTGAGGTGGGAGGACGTCTATTCTTTAGGAAGCAGGAAGCAGGAAGCAGGAAGCAGGAAGCAGGAAGCAGGAAGCAGGAAGCAGGAAGCAGGAAGCAGGTTTGGATGTTTGGTAGGAGAACGGCTGCGGTAGCTTTGGCCTTGGGTTTGATGACCGGCGTACTTCAGGCTCAGGCGGATGGGGCGGCTACTCGGTCGTTGGTGATATCGGCTTTTGGCGGTTTGTCTGGTGTGTTTACGGGGCTGGATACGGCTCGCAACCTGAGCATCACGGGCGGTGTGGATCTAGGTTTTCACCCGTTTTATGGGCTGCTGCCGGCCGTGGAGGTTCGCGGGATGTACCCGGTGGACGGCGGCTCGCTGATCCAGGAGAAGAACATCCTCGGTGGGTTTCGGCTGGAAAAGCGACGCGGCAGGTTTCGGCTGTATGGCGATGCGCTGTTCGGGCGCGGGCAGATCGACTACCTGAACGGCGGGTTCTTCAACTCGACGGGGACGTACCGCTATGAGACGACGTCATCGAATGTGTTTTCGGCGGGCGCCGGGGCTTCGCTGGACCTGACGCCGCAGATCGCAGTGTTTGTGGATGCCCAGTTTCAGCGGTATGCGACTCCGGTGACGGCGTCCGGCTACCTGTGGTCGAAGCCGGTTACGGTGGGTGTGACCTACCGGCTGCCGGCGCTGCGGCATGGCCGGCCCTACTGAGACGATTGCGGGCTCAATCCTGCGTGACTACGTCCTTGTGACTGCGTAGCCACCAGCAGGCCCCGGCGCCAGCCTGCGGGAACAGGGAACGGCTGCAATCGACGTCGACCGTACCGTCGAAGTAGTACTCACTCTTGTTCCCTTTGAGCGCGGCAACCGTAACCTGGTTCACGGTGACGCGATCCATGCCGCCGCCGGCCGCGACTCGGAGGCGCCAAACTGCCCAGTCTATCGGGTAAACGAGGATCGCGAGGAGAAAGATCGCGGCAAGGGTTCGGACGACGATGCGGACCATGCGCGGGCTCCATGCCTCCTCAAGCTCAAGAGGTCAGCTTAGCGCATGTGGGAAGAGCGCGAGGCTTCAGCATTGGTCGGGACTTGTTCGTCTGGACTTGCGAGGCGCCGCGAGGCGTCCTCGGCGTTCATTTGGCGCAGTGCCTGCTCCAGCACGGCCCAGCGCTCGGGAAGGTGAATGTCCGTCATGTCTGCGCCTGCGTCTTGCATTGGGCCTCTCGTGCTCAACCAGTCCAATCAAGTCTGATGGCGACGGAAGATTCCTCGTTGTGTTCGCTGGCAATGAACGGTCCAACTGCTCGAGTTGCAGTAGTTTACAGGCTGAAAAGCTCGCGGAGGCGCTTGGTCTGGATGCGGCTTACGGGAATCTCGGTGCTTTTCCGGTCGTCCATGCGGAGCTGGTAGGTGCCCTTGAACCAGGGCACGACCTCGCGGATGTGCTGGAGGTTGACCAGGAATGAGCGGTGCGTGCGCCAGAACTGCTCGGGGTCGAGCTGGTCCATGAGCTCGTCCAGGGTGCGGACGTTGGAGACACCCTCGCCGGAGCGGGTGGTGACGGAGATCTCGCCTTCGTCGATGCTGGCGAACACGATGTCGCGCTGATCGACCAGCAGAAGGCGGCTGCCGGAGCGAACGACGACCTTGCCGGTGCGAGAGGCCGTTATCGCGGAGGCTGCGGGGCTCGGCGACGCGTTCTGCTGGGCGGCCTGCTCTTCGAGCATGCGAAGCAGGGCATCGAGCTTGGCCTCGGCACCGGCTACCCGGTCGGCGAGGTTCTCGGCTGGGTCTGGTGACGGGGATGCGGGTTCGGGACCTGCCGCGGCTACCGAAGGCGGTTCGGGCGTGGGAGCGATGCGAGCTCGGACTTTTTCGAGCGTGCGGGTGAGGCGCCTGGTATCGAAGGGCTTGAGCAGGTAATCGACCGCGTTGACCTCAAAAGCGCGTACGGCGTACTGGTCAAAGGCGGTGGCAAAGACGACCTGCGGCATGCGCGCGGGGCCGTCAGGATTGGCGCCGGGGCGATTTTCAGCAGCGAGAACTTTCTTGAGGACGGCAAAGCCGTCCAGGCCGGGCATGCGAACGTCGAGAAAGAGGACGTCGGGCTTGTGGGTTCGGATCAGGTCAACGGCCTCGATGCCGTTGGCGCCCTGGGCGACCACCTGCACGTCGCCGGCGGCTTCGAGGAGGAATTGAAGCTCCTGACGGGCGAGGGGTTCATCGTCGACGATGAGGGCGGTGAGCATGGGACGAGTGATTCGTGGTTAGTGCTTAGCTAGCGAAGCTCGCAATCCTTCTAATCACTGATCACTAGCCACTAATCACTATAAGCTCGGAGGCGCTTGGGGGCTCCGTCCTCAGCGAGGTCGTGACCGCACTGGGTGCAGAAGACATCCGTGATGCGGACGGAGCGGTGACACAGGCCGCAGACCGGGGCGATCTGGAACTGGCACTGCGGGCAGAAGTGGTAGCTGGCCGCGATGCGGGTGGAGCAGTTGGGGCAGCGGGAGAGCACCGGCTGGCGAAGCAGGAAGTAGACCACCGCGCCAATGCCGCCGGGGAGCAACAGGCAAACGACCATCCACATGCCGGTGGACATGCCGCGGCGTTTGGCATCGCGGCTGACGTAGCCGAGCAGGAGGGCGTAGCTGGCCCAGAGCGTGCCCCAGGCATAGCCCATCATCAACGGAATCGGAAGAAGGTCGTGGCGGAGGTGCGGGCCGGCCTGCGGGACCTGCTGTCCGGCCGGAATGTTTTCATGGCCATGGTGCGGCATGACCACATGGAAGATGTACTGCATGCCAAGGAACAACACGGCAGCCAGAATCATGGACCAGAGAGGAATGAGCTTGAGCTCGCTTTCCTCCATGGACGCTGTCTCACTCTCGCGCGTCGTCCACCACTGGTTGGGTGCGGCCATGGTTATGCGTCTCCGTTGGCACGAGTGCGTACCCGCTGCATCCAGACGAGGCCGACGACCAGGATCGTGACCGGGAGCGACCAGGCGAGGAAGACGAGCATCTGGTAGCTGCCATCGAGCACACCGTTGGCGGTGAAGTCGTAGCCATCGAGCAGCGACCACGCAGCGTAGCAGGTGATGAGCAGCAGCGTCGAGCAGATCGCGATGGGGACCAGAAGGGAGCGGGTGCGCTGCTTCTGGGCCTTGAGAGCGAGTGCCTGCTCACGGACGACGCGGTGAGTGCGGTTTACGACGGAGGCGCGAGCCGTGATGGGCAGCGAGCCGGACTCGAACACCGGACGCTGCGTGGAAGATGGGTTCATGCAGCGTCCTCCGCGTTGCGCTGCTCGCGGAGAGTAAGCAGCAGGGGCCGGAGCGCGGCAAGACCACGATACAGGCGAGATTTGACGGTGGAGAGAGGGGCGCACGTCATGTTCGCGATCTCTTCCAGCGACATCTCCTCATGAAAGCGCAGGGTAATGACTTCGCGGTAGCTGGGTTCGAGGTGAAGCAGGACAGAGGCAAGCTCAGCTGAGTCTTCGCGGGACTGGAACTGGTCAAGCGGTGACGGACCCTCGACTGGGATCTCGAAGGGGCGGTCGTCGTCGTTCTCGCTCATTTCGTCGAGCGAGGCCATGGTGCGCTTGCGGGAAAGGTCAATGACCAGATTGCGCGCGATGGTGAAGATCCAGGTGTCAAAACGCGCCTTGCCGTTGTATTGCGAACCGCGGCGGAGAACGCGAATCCAGACCTCCTGGAAGAGATCTTCGGAGACCTCGCGCTTGTTGGTGAGGAACAGCAGATAGCGCATGAGGCGATGCTGGTAGGTCTCGATCAGGCGGTCGAGGAGTTCGGGGTCCTGACGCTTGAGACCGCGCGCGATCTCGGCGTTTTCGCGGGCCACATCAGCGGCGGCAGCGGCGGACAGTGCGACGGAGGACCTCACGGAAGTAGAGACGCGGCCTGGCATGGGAAAGTCTCGCGGGTAAAAGGATTTGTACGAATGATTGTACTTTGTCGTGGAGCGATGGATGAGATTTGTTTGCCTGTCAGGCAGGTGATTCGAGAAAGGGGAGGAGGCTACACTTTCAGGATGGACGTTTTGTACGGGCTCCATCCCGTGGAAGAGGCTTTGCGCGCCGGGGTACGAGCGGTGGACCACGTCAGCGTGGCGAAGGAGCGAGAGGCCCGTGGCGACGCGCGGCTAGAGGCGCTGCTGGAGCTTTGCCGGGAGCGCGGGGTGCGGGTGCAGCGCGAGAGCCGCGACCAATTGCAGCGGCATACGCGCACGGACGCGCACCAGGGTGTTGTCGCGTTTCTGAAGGAGCGCACGTTTCTGGTGCTGGAGGACCTGCTGCGTGCTCCGGCGGGACCAAGCGGGTTCCGCTTTTTGCTGGCGCTGGATGGGGTGGAAGACCCGCACAATCTGGGAGCGCTGGTGCGTTCGGCGGACGGTGCGGGTGTGGACGGGATTTTCCTGCCGGAACGGCGGTCGGCTCCGCTGAGCGCGATTGTCGCCAAAACCTCAGCCGGGGCGAGCGAACATGTGAAGATCGCGCGCGTGACGAACCTGACGCGGGCGCTGGAGGCGGCGAAGAAGGCCGGTTTCTGGATCGTGGGGCTGGATGAGCGCGGGTCGCCGGATTACTCCGATTTCAACTTCCGGCAGGACACCTGCCTGGTGCTGGGAAGCGAGGGGAGTGGACTCCATGACCTTGTGAAGAAGACGTGCGACTACCTGCTGCGGATCCCGATGGCGGGGAGCGTGAGCTCTCTGAATGTGAGCGTGGCCGGGGCGGTGGTGATGTACGAGGCGATGCGCCAGCGGAAGCCTTCCGGGGTAGCGAACGGTGCCGTGGCGGCTCCGGCGGAGTCCAAACCCAAGGTGCGTAAGGGTCTGGGTTCCTGATGCCGTTCCGGTTGTCGGTTGGATTTTGTATTGTTCTAGCATTTGGCGCGGGCTTGCCGTTCCTGGCATTCGCGGAGCCTACGCATGACGGCGATAAAGCTGCCGTCATGAGTGGGGCACACGAGCGTTCCGGGGGACGGGCTCAGACACCTGCACCCGTAGTTCCCCCTCTGCCTCAGACAGCGCCACAGGAACCTGCGCAGACGGCGCCTGAGACGAAGGGGACGGTGCTGTTTCAGAGCCATGGGGAGCCTCCTGCCGCGGCAGCCGAGCCCATTGACCCAAATCGCAAGCTGCTGACAGTGCCGCAGGATATGGCTTCCGGAGTGCAGGGAGCGTCGCCGGAGCCGGCGAAGGGACCGGAGTTTTCGGATCGCGAGCGCGGGTCGCTGCGGTTCACAGGGTATGACCTGGATGCCCGCGTTGCTCCTGCGACGGGCAAGCTGATGATGCGGGCTCGAGTGGCGGTGCGGAACAGCGGGGATGCGCCTCTTGCGCGGATCGGGCTGCAGATTTCGTCATCATTGCGCTGGGAAAACGTGAGCCGGGTGAGCGACGGAGGGGTCGAGACGTTGCCGCTTTCGCAGCATCTGATCGACACGGACGCAGACCATACCGGTAAGGCGAACGAGGCGTTGCTGGAGTTGGCGAAGCCGCTGCTTCCGGGTAGCTCGCTGACGCTGGATACGTTTTACTCGGGAGTGATCGCGCAGAGCAGCGACCGGCTGACGCGGATCGGGGCGACCGAGACACAGGGCGTGGCGGCGGATTGGGACACGATCGGGACGGGCGTCGTTGGGAGTGTCTGGCTGCGCGGGTTCGGGAACGTGCTGTGGTACCCGGTGTCGGTTCCGCAGATGTTTCTGGGTGAGGGCACGCGCCTGTTCGACGCGGTGGACCACATGCGGCGCGAAGAGCAGGCGACGACCGTGCGGCTGAGGCTGCGCGTGGAGTACGCAGGCGATCCACCGGCGGAGGCTTACTTCTGCGGCCGACGGATGGCCTTCACTGTGATCAGCGATACACCTGAAGAGCCAACGGCGGGTGGATCCGGAGTGGCGACCGCGGAGTTCAAGGAAGCGCCACTGGGCTTTCGAGTTCCGAGTCTGTTTGTGGTGATGCAGCCGGAGGTTCTGGGAGCCCCGCTGCAGGGCGAACTAGCCGGCGGTGAGCCGACGCTTGCAATCGCCACCACGGACAGTGCCGCGAGTTCGATGCTGGCTGGGGCTGTGACGAAGGTGGCTCCGCTGCTGCAGCAGTGGCTGGGGGCAAGGCCGCTTTCGGCGCTTACGGTGCTGGACCATGCGGGACAGCCGTTTGAAGATGGGCCACTGGTGGTGGCTCCCGCGACAGCGCTGGCAACAAGAGATGCGGAGCCTGCGCTGACGGCCTCACTGGCGCATGCCTGGGTGCAGACGGGGCGGCCCTGGATGGACGAGGGCCTGCCGCAGTTCTTTGCCTTGCTGCAGACGGAGCAGGCGCTTGGCCGCGACGCCATGGTGGCGCAGATGGCGGAGTCACTGAAGCCGCTGACGGAGCCTTCGCTGACGGTGGCCCCGGGTGAGGGTGCCGGGCAGGCGCTGGTGGATACGGATTCGGAGCTTTATTACCGACGCAAGGCCGCGGCGGTGTGGATGATGCTGCGGGATGTCGCGGGAACGGAGCCGCTGCAGCTGACGCTGACGGCTTGGAGACTACGGCCACCTTCGACGGCGACGGCGGCCGACGATGCTCTAGCGTTTGAGACGGCTCTCGAGGCGAATGCGAAGAAGGATTTGCGGCGATTTTTCGAGGACTGGGTGCAGAACGATCGCGGGCTGCCGGACCTGACGCTGGCGGAGGTCTCTCCGCGGGAGCTGCCGGCGACGGCTTCCGGACGCAGCGGCGGGTGGCTGACGACCGTGACCGTCACCAACGCCGGTGGGGCCATGGCCGATGTGCCGGTGATCGTGCGGTCGGGGAGCTTCAGCACGACGGTGCGGCTACAGGTGCCGGGCGCGAGCGAGACCGCGCCGGGGACGGCGACGGCCCGGGTGCAGACGGAGTCGGCACCGAATGAGGTGCAGGTGAGTGATGGGATCACGCCGGAGGCTCGGACGAGCGTGCACACGCGGGCGATCCGGGCGAAGTAGCGGCTTGCGTCACTTCCAGAGCATTTGAATGCCGTAGTTCTGAAACATGCTATCTGAGGTCACAACCGGCACCTGAAACTCGAGGGCTTGCGCGATGATGACCCGATCGAACGGATCGTTGTGGTGATGCGGCAGGTTAGCGGCTGCGAGGATATGGCGCTCTTCCACTGGAAGAAACTTTACGCCAAGGTCTCTGATTCTCTCCATGGCTCTGTCCGCGGAAGTTCCGGCAAGAAGGAGTTTTCCGCGGCCGATCTTTCCGAGAAGTTCCCAAAGGGACGCATGACTGACCAACAGTTCAACTGCTTCGTCCTATATTGCGGCTTTTGCTTTCGTCGATAAGGCGCCGGGGGAATAGATCGCCCAGATCACGGCATTGGAGTCCAGCAGCAGTT
Source organism: Granulicella sp. (assembly GCA_965198545.1). Classification (GTDB taxonomy): domain Bacteria; phylum Acidobacteriota; class Terriglobia; order Terriglobales; family Acidobacteriaceae; genus Granulicella. Next base: position 281,933 of record CBDAPS010000019.1, read on the forward strand.
GCTGACTCAAATCTCACCTGTCGTCGTCAACGGAGCGTCAAGCATGGCGGCTTCCATTTCCTTGTCCAGGGCGCGCCATTCTTCTTCGGAGGGAACACGAAGTTCGCCTACCCCCGCACCTAGCACACGTTTTCCGGTTTTCTTCGTGACCGCCGTAATCTGGGAGACAACCAGTCTTAGCGTTGGCTTGTCGGGACGGGAAATCTCGATCTCCTGTCCGGCATCCACAGCAGCAGCGAGGGCGGCGAGATGTTCTCCAGCGTAGCGAATGTCAACCTGCATTGCGGTCGCCTCGAATTCAGCCTAGGCGAGGGCCGGGCCGCGGTCAATATGCACTTGGCAACCAGGCAGCCGCACAGGAGGGCGGACTAGTGACGACGGCCGGATCGCGTCCGGATTGGGCCTTCCGGAATGTGGTTGGCTGTGCAGATTTGGGCGGATGCTGACCAAGAGCGAGTGCAGGTAAGGTCGAGGCGCTCGGGCGTATCAGGATGCTCCAGCGTGGTGTGTGGGGGGGCTGCGGCGGGCAGAACGGCCTGCAGGCCGGCGGCCAAGGGCGGGAGCTTCGCGGCGAGGGCAAGGATGTCGCCGGGCTGGGCTGTGCCGAGCAGATGGAGCTTGTAGCCGGTGGTGTCGGTCTGACCTGATAGGGCGAGTGGCGGCTCTGCGCCGGTAGCCAGGTTGACCGGAGCGAGATCGAGACCGGATGGCGAGCCTGTGAGGGTGAAGTCGTAACGCGTGGCGGCTTCGTCAGGCTTATGCCAGGGCGGCGTGCCGGTCAGCGTGCCCTGAAGGGTGCCGGACCAGAAAGCGGATTGATGCGGTGTCGCTGGAATCTGCGTAAGAGTGCCTGCCAGCGAGCCGACGGGGGACTCGCTGGCGGGGATGGTGGGGGTGAGGAGGCGTGCCCAGTCGAGGAGCCAATCCGCGGGCGCGTTGAGGTTGAAGCGCAGATCAGCGGCGGCGAGGCTGGTGAGATCGAAGTGGCTGGCCTGGAGCAGGACCTGGCCCAGTGTGGACTTCTTTTCGGCTGGCAGACCCGGCAAGGGCGGCGTGGGCAGGGTGCAGGCAGGATTTTCCAGGGTTGCCTGGGTGACCGCGGCGAGGGCCTGGCAGGTAATGGTGAGGTCGAGCGTGTGGGCGGGGATGAAATCGTCGCGGCGCAGGCCGTGGAGCTCCAGCGTGGAGGTAAGACCGGCATCGCCCAGAGGGCCACGCAGAGCGGCGTCGAGGGTGGTGGTGCCTCGCCAGCCCATGTCCGCTCCGGTGAGTAGCGCCGTGGCCTCGCCAAGCTGGGCTCCGGTCCACGTAGCAGTGAGATCAACGGGGACCTGCGCCATAGAGGCGGCCCGGGCGAGCGTTCCTTCCAGGCGAATGCTGCCGGTTTCGTTCAGGTTGTTGTCGGTTCGGATGGGGCGGCCGGTGAGGCGGACGTGCCAGCGATCAGGCTCAGGCAGCCAAAGGGCAAAGTCGGCGTCGGTGAGCGAGAAGGGCATTTTTTCGTTGCCGAGCTTGAGGTTGACCCGGGCGGAGATGGCTTCGATATAGGGAAAGCGGGGCTCAGGGCCTGCACGGCGCTGTGCCGTGGGAGCTGTGGGCACGTGCGCCGCCTGCATGAGGACGGAGTCGAGGTTCCAGCGGCCCGCGGTGTTGCGGACGAGGTTGACGGAGGGGCCGGAGCCGTTTTCGTCCACGGCGAAGCGAATGGTGGAGAACTCCATGCGGCGTCGCCAGAGAGAACTGGGGCGGAGGATGGCCAGAACAAGGTTGGCGCGGATGGTGGGTTCGGCGCCAAAGACCGGGTCTTCGCTGACGACGACGTTGCGGAGCTCGAGGCGAGGAGAAGGGAGCAGGTGCAGCTTGACGTCATCGATATGCACGGGGCGGCCCATGCTGTCGCTCATGGTCTGCACGATGCGGTGGCGGTAGCGGTCCACGTTGACTAGCGGGGGCGTGAAGGCCAGCGCCAGGATGATTAGGAGGGTGACGGCAGCGAGGGCGATCCGGCGGCGGACGCGGGTGCGGGCTAGTTGGGCGTCCGGGTGGGGCATCCCGTTGATTGTACTTAGCGAGTCAGCTGGGCGGACTCGGGCTCGTCGCTGCGCGCCTTGCCCTTGCCAAATGCGGGGGTCTCTCCGCTACGGCCTTCGGCCTCCGGTCGAGATGACGAGCGTTTGCCGGTCGAGATGACGAGCGTTTGTGGCGGTGCCGCTGCCTTGCTAACCGGCTGCCTTACTATCCGGCCAAGTTGCTATCCGCCAGATCAGCGGATGACGTGGCCGGTGCGAGCCCAGCGGGTGCCGTCGAAGATGTGGATGATGACGTGGAAGGCGAAGGCCATGCGGTCGCTCCAGGAGGTCTTGTCTTCCTGATCGGCTGGGGTCTTGAAGGACCAGTAGACGAAGAGGGGGCGGCCCATGATGTTTTCCTGCGGGACGAAGCCCCAGTAGCGGCTGTCGAGCGATTCGGTACGGTTGTCGCCCATGGCGAAGATCTTGCCGGGAGGCACAACGATGTCGCCGTTCTGGATCTCGGTGGGAAGTTCCTGGCGCCAAAGCTCGGTCAGGCCGTCGGTGGGATCAGGCGGATTGGCCGGGAAGTCGTCGCGGTAGGCGTTGAAGGCGTGCTGGAAGTCGCCGTCGTTGCGCGGAGGAAGCTGATAGGGCTCGTCCTGAGCAACGCCGTTGAGGTAGACGATGCCGTGCTGGAGGTGAATGTGGTCGCCGGGGATGCCGATGGCACGCTTCACGAGGACGAGGTCAGGCGATTCGGGGTTGGGTTTGTAGAAGACGATAACGTCGCCGCGCTGGATGGGGCGATAGTGCACGAAGGGCGCCCATGCCGTGGAGGGCGCGAAGGTGATGCGGTCGACCATGACGTGGTCGCCGATGAGGAGCGTGTTCTGCATGGACGCCGACGGGATCATAAAGTTCTGGAAGACGAACGCGAAGATGAACAGGCCGATGACTACGACGTAGGCCATGGAAGCGATGGCTTCGAGCGGGGTTTCGGTGGGTTCGGCAGCGATGGGCTCGTCGTGCTCGATGGCCTGCTGCACCTGTTCTGTTTGGGGATCGATCGGTTCCGGCAATGAAGGCTCCTGCGGGATTTAGTGTAGCGGGGAAAGACGGGAAGTAGGAAACAGGAAGCAGGAAGTAGCGTCGGGGTGGCTTCTAGCTGCTAGCTCTTAGCTTCTAGCTCTTAGCGGACTACGCGGATGGAGTGCATTGCGTGCCGGAAGCGGCTGGTGAGATGGCCGGTGGTTATGGGAGTGGTTGGGACTTTCATGTAGACGAGCAAGGGGCGGCCGACCATGTTTTCCAAGGGGACGAATCCCCAGTAGCGGCTGTCTTCGGAGTTGTCGCGGTTGTCGCCTAGGACGAAGACCTCGCCGGCGGGGACGGTGAGCTCGGCTCCATCGCCCAGGTCTGTGCGGCGAACGATGCGCCGGAGCTGTGCCCACCAGACGGGATCGAGGTTGGGATCGATAGCGTGGAAGTTGGGGAAGTCGTCGCGGAAGAGATCGAAGGCGGCGGGGTCGTGGGCGGCGTAAGGCTCGGTGAGGGGGAGGCCGTTGAGGAAGACGATGCCGTGATGGAGATAGAGGCGGTCGCCGGGCAGGGCGATGACACGCTTGACGAGGTCGCGCGAGGGGTCGGGCGGGAAGCGGAAGACGGCGAGATCCCCGCGATGGATTTCGGTGGACGGGAGCAGAACGGAGAGCGGATTCCGGCGGTTTCGTGGGGAGTAGCTCTGCTTGTCGACCAGAACCATATCGCCGACGCGCAGGGCGGGCGTCATGGAGGGGGATGGGATGCGCGTGGTCTGGAAGACAAAGGTGGTGATGAAGAGGAAGACGATGAGGAGCTCAAGGAGCGGCTGGATGGCGGTGAGGATGCCGTCGTGAACCGCAGGGCGGCTCATGCGCTGACGTCCGCCGGAGTGGGCTGGGCGGGCGGGGGTGGCGCCGGGTTGGGCCAACTACCCAGCGCAAGGGCGGCGGCGGCCTGCTGAGCCTGCTTCTTGCTGCGCCCCTGGCCGATGGCGAGGAGCAGCGAGCCGGTTTCCGTGCGGTCCAACTCGACCTGAACGGTAAAGGTGCGATCGTGCGGTGGGCCGATCTGGTCGAGGTCGGAGTAGCGCAGCCTGCCGGCGTTTTGGGCCTGCACGAGCTCCTGGAGGAGCGTCTTGCTGTCGCGCAGGGCGCCGCGATGCGGGGCTTCGGCGAGAGCGGTGCGGAGCTGCGGGAGGTCAGGGTTAAGCAGATGTTGCTGGAGGAGAGTGCGGAGGACGGCCAGCGGGTCGGCGTTGCCGGACTTCCGGGCGTCGAGAAAGATCGCCGCGAAGAGGGCTTCGGCGGCGTTGGCCAGCAGGGCAGGGCGGGTGCGGCCAAAGGTCTGCTCGACACCGCGGCCGAGAAGAATGTGATCGCCGAGGGCAAGGTCGCGGCCGAACTCCGCCAGGCGGGCCCGGCTGACGAGCGCTGCGCGGAGCCGGGTGAGTTCGCCTTCACTGCAGGCGGGGAACTCGCGGAGGAGGGCCTCGGTGACGAGGAGGCCGAGCACGGCGTCGCCGAGGAACTCGAGCTGTTCGTTGTCCGTGCCGGGGACGTTGCGGTGGTGCGCGTCGTTGGGATGCAGGGCGCTGTCGCTGGGGCCGTTGGCGGCCTCGTAGGTGTACGAGCGATGCGTCAATGCGAGGCGGAGCAGGGTGGGGTCGGCGAAGGTGTAGCCGATGCGCTGCTCGAGGATGGCGAAGGCACTGGGCGCTGAGGGCTTCGGCTTGGGTTGACGGGACGGCATCGCGGCTCTTCTAGCTTAGGGGACGGCGGCGGGTTGTGGGATGTCTGGGGGCGGCAGGGTTAGCAAGTTAGCGGAGTAGGGACTCCGGCTCGTCGCTTCGAGCCTTACCCTTACGAAATGCGGGGTCTCTCCACTCCGGCGCAAAAGCGCGCCTCCGGTCGAGATGACAAGCTTTCCTTGCCGGCGCAAGCGTTGTACCCCGGGCTGTTCCAGCCCGCGCTTTCAGAGCCGCGTCCAGAGCTATTGTGGAGTCTTAGGCGGAGTAGTGGGCTTGTAGGCGTCTTTTTCGGCTTTGCCGGTGGGGTCGAAGCTGGCGTCGTCGGTCTGGGCAGGTTTGGGAGCGGGCTGGGTGCGGCGGGGCGGAGCGAAGGGCTGCTTGATACCAGCCTCGGCGGCCTGTCGGGTGTCAGGGCGGCCATCTCGAACGGCCAGGGCTGCCTGATACTGCGCGACGGCCTGGGCGCGGATCTCCGTGCGGGGATGGTCGGCGTCGGCCTGCATGGTGTCATACAGGCGACCCAGGTAAATGTGCGTCCAGGCGAGGGTGCGGGAGTCCTGGCTCATCTTCAGGGTCTTGCCGAAGTCGTCCATCGCCTCTTCCGGGTTGCCGCTCATGAGAGCGACGCGGCCTAGGATGTATTCGGCCCGGGCGTGATCTTCCGGGGAGGACTTTGAGTTCGAGAGCGTCTGGCCGGCGATGTCAGCGGCGGTGGGACCATCTCCCTTGAGGAGAGCCATCTCCGCGCGGTCCATGGCGGTGAGCTGGTGCGGACGGACGCGGGGGCTGAGGGGATCCGGCGCGATGGTTTTGGCCCAGACGATCTCTCGGGCGTGTTGCTCTTCGCGGGCGAGGTCCATGCCGTAAATCATGGGAGCGATCTCGTCGCGGAGGCCGTCGCCGGTCTTTTCCATGGCCTGCAGCGCGCCGTAGAAGTAGCCGGTGAGCACCCAGCCTTCACGCTCGTCCTGATCGACGAGCTTTAAGCGGGCGAGCGAGGTTTCGCGGTTGTAGACGTCCATGGCGGCGGCGTAGTTCTCCCCATCGATACGCTCCCTTGTTTTGGGCTTGGCAGGCTCCGGTGAGTCGATGCGATACATGCGCGCTTCCACGGCCTTGATGAGGCACTCGGTCATGAGGGCCACGACGTCGCTCTTGTAGGTGAACTCGAGTGGGGCGTCCGAGACGCTGCGGAGCATGGGCTGGAGGCGCTCCATGGCGGAGCCGCGGGAGTAGACCATCGGCTCAACGACGTAGTGGAGGTAGATGTGGCGGATTTCGTCCATGTGGACGGGTTTTTCCAGGGAGTTGCCGGGCGAGGTCACGATGATGTAGTCCGAGCCATAGATGCGGGCGTTGGTGAGCGCGGGCGACAGCATGGGCTCCAACAGGACCAGAAAGCGGCGGCCGTCGTAGCTGGATACCGGCTGGTGCAGAAAGATATTGGCGCCCAGGATCATCTGCGTCATGGGGTCGTGGACGCGAGCAGTGAGCGTTTCGTACTCGGCGCGGTGACGAAGCCAAATGATGTGGAGTCCGATTTGCTCTGAGAAGTCGCGTAGCAACGGAAGGACGTTGACCACCTGGAGCGCCTGGGGAGGCAGGTCGGTCTGGTCGACGTTGGGAGTAAGCTCCGGCGGTGGTGAAAGATAGAGTGACAAGGAGACGTACTGACCGACCTCGAGGCCGCGATCGGTGAGGTGATGGTCCGTAACGTAGGCGCAGAGCTTGTCGCGGGCTTCGCGGGCAGGCTCCGACCCGGCGAGTGCGGCGTTGATGTCGGCGCGGACTTCGCGGCGGACGGGCGCAGAGATATCGAGATCGGCGTCATAGCCGCAGGCGTTGAGCGAGGCGGCCATCTGGAAGAGCGGCTCGGAGGTTTCCAGGGTGACGGCGGCTCCGCCGGGCTCAATCTGCGCGACTCTCGGGCGGGCTGCGTTGTTGGCGTCTTCAGGAGCAGGCCGCTGGGAACTGGAGGAGGAAGAAGAGGAGCTTTGTGACGGCGCGGAACTCTGAGCCTTTGAGGCACAAGGCAGGGCGGAGAGAAGAAGCCCCGCTGCAAGCAGGGAGAGTTGGCCGAAAGAATACTTCACGATATAGGTACGACGCACCCAACAAGTCTATGGAAGCGTGGCGTGAGGGGCAATCGGCGCTGGGTGGCCGCCATCCTTCTTTTCGCGGCGACGTTACATTTTGGTGAAATCTGCCGTGCAACGATTCGAGTTTTCTGGCAGTCTTATTCCGTCGTGAAAGAGCGCTGCTGTGAGTGAGCGAATCCAATGCGTTTGCGGGCGCGTGTGGCGCGTGCGGAGATTTGGACTGCCGCAGGCCTGCCAGGACGAGGCTATCTGCCCTTGCGGACAGACGCTGAAGTACTGGTTTGAAGCGGCGGATTACGTCTTCGAGCCGGAAGATCGGCCGGCTGGCGCGGTGGAGATCCGGCCTTTGAACCCGGGTCCGGATCTGCGTTTGTTCGCTCGCCAGGAGATGACAGTGCGCGTTAGCCGCGCGCGCTAGGCCTTGAGATCAGCCCGAAAAGGATCAGCCTCGAACGCTTACGCCGGTATAGGTGATGACGACGTGGCCAAGCACGGGCACGCCAAAAGCCGTGGCCGGCTTGAAGATGCTGGCCAGCAGATTCTGTTCAACACGCCGCTGGACGACCTGGTCGCGGGGACCGGCGACGATGTTGTAGTCATACACGCGGCCCTGCGTATCGACCTTGGCTTCGACTAATACCGGAACGTCGTGGCGGGTCTGGAGAGGCTCCAGCGGCACCTGCGAGTAGAGGTAGCGCGGGCCGGTGAGGTGGGCCAGTCGATCATCGTTGGCCTGCACCGTGATCGCCGGAGTGTACATCCACATCATGCTGCCGAGCATGACCGCTGCAATGGCAAGACCGCCCGCCACGCGCAGCGCGGCGGGGCCTACGACCTCGTTCCAGACGAGCCGAAAGCGGCCGGTTGCGGAGAGGTGATTATTCTGCTCGCGCTCAGCCCGAAGGGCATTGCGGAGCTGGACCTGGAGGGCTTCGGGAGCTCGAGCCGGGCCGAGTTCCGCAAGTGACTGCTGGACGGAGCGCCAGGAGGCGAACTCGTTGGAGCAGCCGGTGCAGGATTCCAGGTGGTGGGCTACCTCCGTACGGACGCGGCCGTTCAGGCCACCATCGAGGTAGGTGGAGAAGCGCCGGCGAACATCGCGGCAGAGCTTTGAAACGTTCGGTCGCTGGGTCGATCGCCGCGAGAGCAGATTTTGAAGGATAGAAATCATCGGGTACCCCCTATCAGATGCGCGGGAGTGCGCGAGGACTTACCGTGAGGAGCTTCGGAGGCCAATAGAAGATCTCGGAGGGCCGAACGGCCGCGGGTGAGGCGGCTTTTGACGGTGCCGAGGTTGCAGTTCAGAATTTCCGCAATCTCTTCGTAGCCGAATCCTTCGATCTCGCGGAGGACAACGACCTCACGGAAGGCCTCGGGAAGGCTGGCCAGGGCAGCCTCTACGCGGGTGCGGAGCTGGGAGCGGGCGGCGTTGTCAAAGGGCGAGGCATCGGCGGCTGCGAGGGCGTCGGCTAGGCAGAAGGTATCGCCGTCTTCGTTCTCGTGCGTGGCGTCTATGGTCAGTTCCTGCTTCTTGTGCCGGCACCACCAGCGCTTCTGATTGGAGATTTCGTGCAGGGCGATGCGGTAGATCCAGGTGCGGAGGCTGGCGTCGCCCTTGAAGCTGGAGATGTTGCGGAAGACCTTAATGAAGACGTCCTGGGTTACGTCGGCGGCGTCGGCCTGATCACGTAGGCTGCGCGCAATGAGCGAGTAGATAGGCTGGCTGTACTGGGCGATGAGGAGCGAAAAGGCCTGCTCGGAACCGGCCTTGAGCTCGGACACGAGCGACTGCTCTTCCGCCCGTATACCGATCGCACTCGCTAGATCGCCCACGCCGTGACCTCGTCTTGCCGGTGCGCCTGAAAAGCCGGGAAGTTGCCAATCCTCGGAGCGGAAGCTCGTCAGGAAGAATGCCTCTACATTAGGCCGGAGAAACGGCTGCTGTCTACCGTTTGCCACGGCGGAGCCGCACGAGAGGGAAACTGCGCCCGCGCGGGCCGAGTGCTCGCTCACTCTGCGGGCTTAGACACCGGGCGCGTAGGTATTGTTCCTTGAAGGCTCTCGCCAAGGGCTGCAAACGTAGCCGGTGTCCCTGATCTACCCCGGTGGACGCCGTTCTAACGGGTGTCCGCGATTGACTCCAGCGGGCGCTTAGCCGACAATAGGGAAGTCCTTCCCCGAGTGGGCCTGTGGCGCAGCTGGGAGCGCGCTTCCATGGCATGGAAGAGGTCATCGGTTCGATCCCGATCAGGTCCACCAACTAACCCCTTTAGAATGAAGAACATGCAGGAAGTGAGGCACTCCCTCCTTCCCTAAAGTTTGTGTCATCTTGTGTCACGGACGCAGAAGGCTTGCGCCGACTCCTAACAACAAGCCCGGTTGAAGCCGCCTTTTTCGGTGTCTCCCGGCCTTGAGCGCTCGACTTTCGCAGCTCCAAATTGATGGAGTTGATAGTCGATTGCACACTCTCCGGAATCTCCTGCATATACACATCCGTGGTGGTAGCGGTGCGTGAGTGCCGAAGCACACCTTGAATGTCCTTCACCGTCCCCTTCTTCTGTGCCAGAGTCGCAATGGTTCTGCGAATGACCTGGAACGTCAGTTTGGGCAACTTCAAGTCGCGAGCAACTTTGTGCAACAACCGGTTGCGAAAGTTGTCGGTGTCAAGAAAGCCTCCAGCTTCGTTGGCGAAGATAAAGGCATCCAGCGACAGCACTGAAGACTTCGACTTGTCTCTCGCCGCAGTTTCCCGAGCACGTTGTTCGCACTCAAGACGCCATGCTTGCAGATCGTCGGCGAGCTCTCGCGGAACATGGATCACCGCGAGACTCTTCTTCGTCTTTCCCCAGTCCCGGAGACTGCCTTTGTAAACAGTCTCCGCCACGGTGAGAGTCGACGCTTGGTAGTCGAAGCGCTTCCAACGAAACGCGAACAGCTCGCTCGGACGGAGGGCATTCGTCATGTCGAGCTCAAGCAAGATGCGATCCCGAAGGGTCAGCTTCGAGAGAGTCATCCTGAGTTGATCCCAAGTGAGCGTAGTGGTGTCTGTCGCACGTAGATGCACAGGCACTTTTACTTTGCGTGCAGGATCTTTGACGAGGAAGTCCTGATCGACAGCCTCGGCGAAGATGTCCCGAAGGTATGCACGCATTTGCAAGACGCGATCCTTAGACCCTGTTTTTGCCAGCTTGTTAAGGTGCAACTGCAAGCTGAACTTATCGAAGTTGGCCAGCGGGATTTCGCCTAAAGGCTCGACGAGATCAAGCTGGATAAGGACCTTCTTGGTTTTCGCCGTCTCCTCTTTCCAAACCGCTTCCTTGAGCGGTAGAAAGCGATTCTCGACAAACCAAGCGAACGTGACCGAACCGTCATTCATGATTCGGGTTGGAGAACCGGGCTGCCCCAGTTGTTTTGTGATTTCGCGTTCAAGCGCTTGACGGGCTTCCGTCTTCGTCATGTTGGATTTCAGCCCGAGACTCACTGGAACACGAACTGTCTTCTGCTCGTTGGTGGCCGGATCGTTCACTACCTTGCGGTAGTATCCGTACCATTGCTTTGCCCGAGGCGTGACATAGCCTCGCTGGTGCGTAGAACCCATTGGTTTCCTCAGTTCTGTGGCGGGAAAGATGGGCGCTATGCCCTATTTTACTGCCATATTCGAGGGTCGGCGAGACATAGCCCCTTCATCGACGGAGCTGATGCGCAAGGACAAAGACGTCGGATCAAGTGCTCGCCGTCTATCAGTTCGCGCGACGACGAAGGGCGCTTAGCCGTTCCCTCTCATCGATAAACGCTTCAATACCGCTCGCGCGATATCGAAGTGCCCCGTCGCCCATTCTTATGACAGGCAGGAACGGCTTCTTTCGAGATGAATGATCCCAGACCCAATCTGTGCTGACCTTCAGGCGCTTCGCCACATCCTCGGCAGTCAGGAGCGGATCGAAAGCCATAGAGGTGTTGGTGTCAGCATGTGGAGCCATGGAGGGAGTCAGAGGCCTTTGCAGGCTCTCTCGTGATTCTTGCGGTTGTATGGCTAGGGCACGGGATGTTTGGTGGTTTGGCATGAATGGCTCCGAGCTTTACGCCTTTCCGGCATGGCTTCGCCTATCGTGCTGGACACGCTGATCCGTGTCCAATAACTTCTGGTATTTCCACTATTCCTAAAAGGAATAGTGTGGCCTCAAACGCCTCTTTGCCGACTGCCAGCACGGACCAGTCGCAGAGCAAAACGAAGCCGCTGCGATGCAGCGGCTTCGAGCTTTTTTACTAAGGCATCGGAACGGGCTAAGAGCTTCCTTGCAGCGCACGCAACTTGCGGCCGAAACCTCGGACCATTTCGCTGACGGGCTTCGATTCGTTGTCCGCACGACAGGCCAGGTATGTCTTGAGCGTGAGGCGCTGTTCCACCAGAGGGCGAATGGTGATGCCGTCCCGAGCGATTCGCAATGCTGCGCTTTTCGTGAGAAGGGCAAGTGCATTCCGGTCTGCGATGTAGGGATAAGCTTCTTCGGGCGCGAGCACTTCATTCAGCTCGCCCGGATGTATGTCCCGTTCACCGGCCACCCTGAGCAGCGTGTCATACACGACAGGATGTGCTGTTCTAGCAAAGAGCACCCAGGGACAGCCGTCGATATCGGTCAGGTGTAATGCGGCGCAGTCTGCAAGAGCGTTGTCTTCCGAAAGAGCAACATAGAAGGGTTCCTCTGCGACTTTCATCATGGACAGCGCTGCGTTTTCTGGAGGGTCCGTGACAAGCGCCAGATCGAGCCTGCCCGAAAGCACGCCATGCACCAGGTCCACTGGATATCCGCTCGCAAGCTCTACTTTGAGACGTGGGTACAGCGGCAGGCGCAAGGAAAGCAGGGTGGAAACGAGGAAGGGGTCACCGTGCGGCGTCTTGCCGATCCTGAGTATTGTCTCTGCGTTGGCAAGCGCTGCTCGGGCAGACTGAACCGCCCGCTCGCTATGCAGGATTGCCAATCGAGCGTGTTCCACGAAGGCCCTGCCGGCCTCCGTCAAAGCCACGGCCTGGCTGTCCCGCTCGAAGAGCGTAAGCGTGAAGCGGCCCTCCAGGTCGGCGATGCGCTTGGTGAGGGCGGGTTGTGAGATGCGTAGCCGTTGCGATGCTCGCGAGAAGTTCAGTTCTTCCGCTACTGCAACGGCGGCCTCCATGAGTCTGAGGTCGTTTTGAGCCATGTTCTGGAAAGCTCCTCCGAGGCCATGATGTGCACGATGATCGGTCCTGAAGCCTCGCAACGGGGGCAGGTGATGACCCCCGTTGCAACCGTCCTCAGGGTGAAGTCGCGCCCCGGCACGACGGTGCCACAGCCTGAACAGCGGTGAGCATATGCCATGGTTTTGCGAGTCGTCATGCGGTTCTTGGTAGCCTCTACTTAACAGATGGATTTGGACGGCGGTTTTTGACACCCTCTGGCTGAGATTTTTGGATCGAAAACTGAACCGCATGGGCCACGCACTTCTCTTTTTGGTTGACCGACAGGGCCGAGCTCTCGCTCCAAGGCTCCGCGCAGCTGTGGAATCGGCTCACCGTTGGGCAGCACACGACTATCCGAATGTAGATTCTTCTCTGCTGGCGACATGGGCAGAGCAGGTGGGCGCGTTCATGGCTGACAGGGAACCTCCGGTGGAGGCTCCTAGCCGTTACGCATCCGCCGCACTGCAATCAAGAATCAGGGAGCACTTTCGGAGCAGTGCTTCGCGCGAGGTGTCTGTCGGTACGGATCAGGAACTGGACGCAAAGGCTGGGGTTGAACTTCAGAGCGCCCGAGACATCGAGCGTCAGGTGCTCTTCCGCGAGCTGCGAAGTCAGCTCAGCGAACGAGACCGCCAGATCTTTATACTTTTGCAGCAGGATGTGACGAGTCCGCAAGGAATAGCATCGTCTTTGGGCATCAGCTACAGCGCGGCTGCGAAAGCCGTGCAGCGCTTACGGGAGCGGCTTCAAGCCATTCTGAATCGCAGGCCCACTCCACAATCAGGGAAGGAGCACGATGAAGACGACTGACCCCTCTCTCGATATCGTGCGGCAATTCTTCCTGGAGGAGAACCCGAACCCCGAACGCGTCGGCTGCCCTCCGGAAGAGACACTGAAAGCTGCTGCCGAGAACCGCCTGCCCGTTAGCGATCCCGCACGCCTTCACATGGCTGGACTGTTCGGAGTGCTTCGCCGAGTACCGCGGATACAGGCTGGATTGGGAGAGAAGGCGGGCTACGAAGCGCCGCTTTATTGGATGGGCCGTGGCTGCGGGGCTGCTGATTGGAGTTGCTGGAGGGGCATTTGCTCTTCGCCATCACTTCGACCGGAACGAGGCTCCGCAGCAGATTGCCATCAACACCGCACCGCATGGCGGCTTAGCGGCGCCCGTGGAGACAATGCCGGTTTCACCTACAACAAAGCAACAAGATCCTCAAAGGCCGACCCGGCCCGAGCCGAAGCCGCCCAAACATTCTCAAGTCGATACCCCGCCGATCGACAAGCCGCCTACCGACATGCGCCCTATCAGACCAACGAGTCCAGCTCCGGTCACGGAAGCCAACGGCTTGGTGTCAGCAGTTCTTGACCTCCGAATAAATGAGACCCAAGACGAGCCGCCCAGGGCACGCAAGGAGATGTTCACCTTGCCAGCGTCGAATCTGAAGCTCAGAGTCGTTTTGCCCTCCACAGCGCAGGAAGGCCGCTACACGCTTCAATTGGCAAAGGATATCGACGGAAAAGATGTACTCGCGAGCGCAACGGGCGAGGCTGTCACGCAGGACGGAATTCTCTCTCTGGACGTGAAGATGTTCCTTCGAGGTAAAGCACCCGGTTCCTGCTACCTGTTGGTCGGTTCGAAGACCGATGACCAAGCCAGGGTTTTCGATGTTCGGATCGTTGCCAACGAGCCTTCGAGCACGATCAAGTAATCCGGCGACGATATTTTCGGGGTCTTCACAGGCCCGTAGACGGCAAAACGCGAGTTTGCTCAGCAAAATCGAAACGCTATTCCTTCTGGTTATAGTGCTCTCCCTGGAAGTTATTGGACGCGGCATTTGCCGCGCTTTACGTTTGCTTCATCGCTGACGAAGTGAAGTCAGCAGGAGGTGCAAACGTGAATGAATCCAAGTGCTTTAACGGGCTGACTTCAGTTCCGATTCAAGCGACACTCCGGCGATCCCCTCGCTGGTCGAACTCTCCCTTCTACAAGCAAATCCTTCGGGCTGGACGGGCTCTCGCGCCTACGCTCGTTGCTCTGTCCTTCGCCACTGCGGCTCACGCGCAGGGCACGATGGACTTCTCCGGCGCAACCACGCTGATGGGAACGTTCAAGACCTTCGCCATCTATGCGGGTGCCGTCATCTGTTTTGGCGGCCTGATTTTCGCCGGCATTCGGATGATGAGCGGTCGTTTCCAGGACGCGATTCCCGGCATCTTCGGTGCGCTGTTCGGCGCTGGCGTGCTGGGCTGGGGCGCTGGTTGGATCGGGTCTCTTACCGGGCAGTCGATGTAGGCCTGCCATGTATACGACCAAGCGGGGAGAACCGTTACCGATCAACCAGGCTCTGAACAGGCCGAGGGCCAAGCTCGGGCTTGAACTCTCGACGTGGATGGTCATTGTGTTCGTGACCGTGACGGTTTTCCTCGTTGGGTTCCGAATCATCGCGATCCTGAGCTTTCCAATGCTTTCGGGCGGCGCGTGGCTGGCCGTCCGCAAACACCCAAAGATGTTTCAACTATGGGGCCTAAGCCTCAGTCAGAAGTCCTACTATGATCCCCGCAAACACTGAACAACAGAAGCACACGCCATGGTTCGCGAAAGCGGGAGCGGCTTGCAGCATCGTTCCGATCTCCCGCTTCGTCGGCCCAAACATCTTTGCCCTGAAGGGTGGAGGTTACGGATGTCTCTTTCAACTCACCGGGGTGGACGAAGAAAGTCTGACCGACCTTGAACTTGACTCGCGGGTACGGTCCATCGAGGGCGCACTGCGCGGTCTGCCGGAAGGCTCCTGCCTCTATCAATACACGCGGGTGATGTCCGGCTACGACCTTCCGCGCCAGCCCATGTACAACAACACCATCACTGAGGTGTTCGCGTCGGACCGGCTTGCCTTTCTTGAGCAAAACGCCGCCTTCCGTTCCATCGACCTGCACTGGTGCCTGACGCTCGAACCTGCCAAGGCCGCGGCTTTCGACAGGAAGCCAGCGGAGAACGCTGGAGAAAACGCAAGGCTGCTTTCCGAGCTGGAGAAGACCGCCACATTGCTCGAAGGCCATCTCGGGTCTTCGCTGGGGCTCAGGCTCCTCGACAAGAATTCAACGTTCAAGTTCTTCAGCTACCTCTTCAACCTGGAGCAGTGGGCCGGAGACGATGAGCTTCGCGCCGACACGGGTGTGGATCGGCAGATCGTGAAGACCCCTGTTGCGTGGCATAGCGACCACGTCCAGGTGGGCAAACGCCATGTGCAGATGTTCTCCCTGATGACCACGCCCGAGGCATCCCGGCCGTGCCAGTTCTCTGCGTTGCTCACTCTCGACTGTGACAGCGTTCTTTGCTCCACATGGCGTGTGAAGTCGGCGGCGGCAGCCCGCAAGGAGATCGATGCCCAGGAGAAGTTCATCTCTTTCTTCAAAGTGGGGGTTCTCAGCAGGGTGATGAGTGGCCGCGACACGGCCTCTCTCGAAACGGGAGCCGGGGCGAAGGCGGCGAACAACAACATCGACGACCTCAGCGAAGTCATTCGGGCCCTCGACAAGAAAGCGCAAGGGGAATACTCCCTTCGCTTGCTAGTCGCTGCCGACACGCGTGAGGGGTTGCGCTCAGTCATCCCCGCTGTACACCGCATCTTCGTGGATGCACGGGCGCAGGTGGTGGAAGAAACTCTCGGCTGTCTGTCCGCGTTCTACGCCATGTTCCCCGGCAATCAGAAGTTCAACGTTTTCCCGCAGTGGCTTGCGGAGGACCATCATGCCCGACTGTCCTCTGTGTTCGCTCCGCATCTTGGGCACCCGCATTCCGAGGACTTGAACGCCGAATACCTGAACGTCCTGGAGACCCGCACGCGGACACCGTTCTTTCAGGATGTGTACGTGGACGGCGTCCGGGTCATGCTAATTCTGGGGCCAACGGGCACGGGGAAGTCGGTGCACGGCAACCAGATCATTGCGCTGGAACAGAAGTACGGCGGATTCACGTACATCTTCGATATCGGTGGCAGCTACGAAAGCGTTGTCGAGCTGTACGGCGGACGTGTTGACCGCGTTGGCAAAGACGGGCCGCGCATAAATCCGTTTGCTTTGGAGCCGACCGAAGCAAACATCAAGTTCCTGTATTCGTTCGTGAAGCTCTTGTTGGTGAACGGCGGAGCGGAGCTCGAACCCGAAGACGATGACGTCATCCATCGGGCAGTGCAGGCGATGTATCTCTACGACCCGGAAAACCGCCGGCTTTCCAATCTCTTCCTTCCCAAGAAGCTGGATCGTTACCTGTCGAAGTGGGTTGGCAAAGGCATCTACAACGCCGTCTTCGACAACGTGGAGGACAGCCTGTCGCTTTCAAGGCTCCAATGCTTCGACTTCCAGGGCGTCAACAACGAGCAATACGCCGACCTGATCGAGCCGCTGATGGTGTGGCTGTTGCGGCGGATCAACGACGTGGTCTACAACCCGGCCAATCTCGGTGTGCCCAAGCACATCCTGATCGAAGAGATTTTCTCTTCGATGAAGAACAAGCAATTACTTGAAGGTGCGCTCGCTTCCATGAAGACGGTACGCAAGAATCTGGGCGGCGTCACCATGATCGGCCAGTCCGCCGAAGACCTGGGCGCGAACGCCGACAGCATCGTGAACTCCTGTACATCGTTCCTGTTCCTGAAAGACGCCACCTTCAACAGGAAGCGTTACGCGGAGCTGTTCAAGATGAATGAGCAGCAGATCGCTTTGTTCGAGAGTTTGCGTGATCGCGAGGCGCTGTACATGCGTCGCGATGGGCTCACCAAGGTTGTCACGCTGAATCTGGACAGCCGCAGCTACGCCACGTTTTCCACGAAGCCCAAGGATCGTGTACGCCGGTCGAAGCTGATCGACAAGTACGGTCTCGCGGAAGGCATCACCCGATTCGCACTAGGCGAGTCGGTCTGAACTAAAACAACCAACCCAAATCGCGAAAGGAAACACCATGAGAAAACTCGTGCAAGGCCTCTTTGTCTCTGCAACCCTGTTTTGCGCCGTCAGACCGGGTCTGGCGGCTCCCGAACCCCACCGTTTACAGCCCAGCGCTCCGCGAACGATCTCCATTGTGGAGTCTGGAACGCCGCCCGTGATCCGGGCCGGAATCCTTCAGTCCACCCTCATCCTGCTTCCCGCCGAAGAGAAAGTCGCGACTGTGTTCGGCGGGGACACCGTCGATTGGATCTTCGACGGTGGGCACGTGGCAAGCCGGTTCATCAGCATCAAGCCGAAGATCGCCAACAGCGCCACGGATGTTCACATCGTTTCCGACCACGGAAATGAGTACACGTTGCAGCTCAAAGAAGTTTCGGGCGATGAGGACTCGCATTTCGATTCCAAAGTGTTTCTGAGCCCCAGCGACAAGGCCGGTCAGGAACGCCTTGTCCAGCTACCGGTGTTTGTGCCCGCCGCAGAGTTGGAGCGCGCCAAACAGGATGCAGCAGCAGCGAAGGCACAGGCTGAAGCCGAACGGAAGCAGGGAGACGCGAAAGCTGAGCAGTACCAGAGTCTCTACCCCGCTTCGCTGCACTTCGATTACGGGTGGGACCAGCCCAAGGGCAAAGTTCTTGGTCTGCAGCAGATATGGCGTGACGACAGGTTCACCTACCTGCGCGGTCACTTCCAGGAAACGCCTGCACTCTACGAACTGAAGGACGGCAAGGGCTCCCTCATCAACTTCGATTTCAAAGATGGCCTGTACACCGTTCCCAAGGAACTGGACAACGGCTATCTGACGATCGGCAAACAGCGGGTGGACTTCCACCGCTCCGTGGAAGGGAGATAGCCATGTCGCAGATTGAATTGAACACACCCGCCACCGTGCCCGACCAGCCGGAAGCAGAGTCACCCGTCCGTAAGGGCAAGCCCGTTGTCCTTGCACTCATCGCTATCGTCGCTCTCATCGGCATCGCGAATGTTTCGAGCCTGGTCAGCGGAAATAAGAAGTCCGCTCCGGCAAGCGCGTTGACCGTGCGTCCCTCTACGGCGAACGCTCAGCAGGTTTCGAGCTTTGAGACCCAGCAGCAGCAACAGGCCCGGCATGATGCAGAACAACGGCAACGCCAGCAGGAGCTTGCCACGGCACTTCAGCAGTTGCAGACCGCACAAGGCGTACCCGGCCCCGAGGCGGACAACGCGGTTCCCATGACCGGAGCGCAACGCCAGGCGATCTACGGCAACAGCCCGGACGCGCCAGCGCACACCTCGAATGTGTCGCAGGCGCAAGCTGAGGCCAAACAGAAGGCGCTCCTGCGTGAGAAGCAGCAGCAGGAGGCAATCAACAGCGCCACCGTAGCCATCGACTTCGCACACGCCGGAGGTCCTTCAGGCGAGGCGGTTTCGAGCACTGGGGACACCGTAAGCCAAGGAACTATTACGACGGCGGAAACTACCAAGCTGCCCACAATCGGCTCCGCCGAGCGCGGGCAGGAGCACGCGGGTATCCGCCCCACCTCCGAATCAGGTAAGCCGCCTAACGGTCCTGACCCCATCAAGGCTTACGACTTCGACAAGTACGACGGTCGTCTTTACCGGGTATTTGAAGGCACGGTACTGGAGGGAGTGGTCACCAACCGAATCGACGGAGGTCTGAGTGGCCCCATCCTCGTGATGCTGACGACGGACTACTACTCGCACGATCACCAGCAGCTACTCATGCCGCAGGGCACCAGGCTGATCGGCACGGTCCAGAGTGTCGGCAATGCACAGCAGAGGAAGATGTTCGTCACCTTCCACCGCGCCGTTTGCCCGGACGGTTTCTCCATCGACTTCGACAAGTACATCGGCCTTGACCCGCTGGGCACGACCGGTGTGGCCACCAACGTCAACAACGGTTACCTCCAGGCCTTCGCCGCTGCTGCGGCAGTCGGCGGGCTGGGCGGCCTGGCCCAGATCGGCAACAACGGCAGCGTGCTCAGTTCTTCTACCCAAATTCGCAACGGCATCTCGGAACAGACCGCGACCGAAGGCGAACAGATCCTCAACCACTTTCTCAACCGGCTACCGGTCATCACGCTCAAGGAAGGCTCGCGGGCACGGGTTTTTGTCGGGAGAGACATCCTCGTCCCGTCCTACGCGGAGCATCGCGTCGATCCCACCCTCTAACCCGCACCCGTATCAGGAGGCACTATGAAGTTCAGCCTTACCAGACGCCGCAAATGGATCCTTGCAACCGGAGCCGCCCTGCTCCTCACCGCCACGCCAAGCTTCGCCTTGTTCGGTATCGGGGACATCGTCTTCGATCCGACCAGCTACGCAAGCCTGGTCTCGCAGCTCACGACCCTTCAGACGCAATACAACATGCTGAAGAACAACATCACCCACTTCTCGGCCAAACAGCAGTGGCACACGGCCCTGAACAAGCTGGAGAACCTGGACGTTGCCAGCTTGTTCGGCGAGACGGAAGGCATCCGCATCGCCTTGAATTCGAACGCGCCTTCCGTGTCCTTGACCGGCTGGAAGAACGCAACCGTTTCAATGAACGGCAACGCTACCGCGTTCCTTCAGGCTCTCGATCCCAACAGCCCTCACCGGGCTCAACTCGCCATGATCGAAACTTCGGACGCGATCTCCCCTTCGTGCCTGACAGCAGTTGGCCAATACCGGACTGCTCGGAGTCAGAACGCCGCCGCGAACAGCTCTCTGTCGGGGCTGCAATTCGACGAAGGTGACGGTTCCAACAGCGAAGTTCAGCAGTTGAATCTGTTGAATGCCGCTGCGGCGCAGCAAATGTCCGAAGCGCAGGCACAGGGCACTCTGCAGTCGTGCCTTGCTTCGCAGATGACCGTCGCCAACATGCAGCAACGAAACGCTGCTGTCCAGGACATCAACACCGCCGCGTTCATCCAGCAACAGAGAACGACAAACAACGTCAGCGCTGCCAGCGAAGGAAACACCTGGCAGACCTACATCCCGTAATTCCCCGGACCCGCTGCCGGCACACGGCAGCGGGCTCCTGAAGGTGAGAGCAAACATGGTCATCATCGCGGCAATGGCGCAGGCACTTCCCGGAACAAGCTCCGGTGTGGATTGGCTCTACCAGTTCACCAACAGCTTGACGAATCTAACGACTGCGAACGGCGGCGCGCTGACGCAGTTCGGCCTTACGGAGCTGAGCTGCATTGCACTGTTCACCCTACTCAGTATGGTCATCAACTGGAACACGTCCACCATGACTTTCCGGCTGCACCATGAACCGGTCAGGGCGGGCGATCTAACCAGCTTCCTGCTTCGGCTGATTGTCTGCTGCCTGCTGGAGAACTACTGGGTCAATCCGCTCCCCGGCACGTCCTTCGGTCTCAACCATTTCTTCTCGTATATCGCGCAGGCCATGGTCGCCGTCTTTGATCAGAGTTCCCTTGACCAGTTCCTGCAGTTGCTCAAGTCGGCTGGCGACGGCACCTCCATGCCATCCATGATGGCTCCCTTACAGATTCTCTGCTACATCGTTGTACAGGTCATCCTGGGACTCGCCGCTGGCATTCTGTTTGTCATCAACTGCAGTTCGTTCATCTTGTACGGAGTAGCCGCCCTGTTCGGTCCGGTGTTCATTCCACTCCTGATGACGCAAACTTTCCGCGCCAAGTTCTTCCACTATCTGGATGTCCTTATTGGCTTCGCGATGATCCGGGCGGTGGCAGGCGCGTTCATCTTTGTGTGGGCAGGCTTCATGAATACTTTTCTTCAACAAACGTTCAACGGCAACTATTCCATTGAGATGTGGTTAGCCAACCTAATCCCATGCCTTATGGTGTTCGTTGCGTTCATCATCAACATGCTGTTTATCCCAAGCATGACGCAGATGATCTTTGGCGGTTCAGCGGGGCTCGCCGATGGTTCGTCGAAGATCGTAGGGATTGCGGCTTCTATAGCTACACTCGCGGGGGGAGCGTGATGCAATGTTTGCCTACCTGATAAGCCTATTGCTCTTGCGGAAGTTCGGTCTGCCAAGGCCGCTGCGCTACGCATTGCTGGTCTTCATTGCCGGTCTGTTCGTAGCGGTAGTGATCTACACCCTTTACATAACTTCCACCCTTGAAGAAAGGACGACTCCTGCTCATGTCCACACACGCCATCACCAATGAATCTGCGCTTTCGCCCAAGTTGGCGCTCCTCGCCGACCAGATCGGCAACGAGGTCTATGCCTCGCACTACTCTGAACGCAAAGCCTACCGCTTCGCGCTCGGATGCGGAGCCGTCGTCCTGATCGCTTCTATCGGGATGAACGTCGCACTTGCGCACCGGCCCATCGCCAATCGCTACATCCGCATCGATGAGATGGGCCGGGCTCAAGCCATCGCCTACACGGACCTGAATTACAGTCCGCGCGAGGGCGAGGTTCGCACATATCTCACGGACTGGGCGAACTACCGCTACACGATCAATCGCGACACCATCGCGAAGAAGTACCCGCTCAACTACTACTTCCTTTCGCAGACTCTCGCTTCGCAGTTGATGGGCGAAGACAACGCCAATCATCTCGTCTCGCAGGTTGCAGCCGGACAGATCGAGCAGAGCGAGGTGGAGGTTAAAAACGTGACCATCACCACCATGTCCGAGGAGACCGTACAGGGCGCGACGATTGCCCGTGGAACGGCGCTTGTCACGCTCGACAAGCTCTACTCAGCGCGGAACTCTCGCGAGCCCCGGACGGAGCACTGGGCACTCACTGTCACCTACTATCTGAACCCCAAGCAGGTCAGCGACCAGGCACGGATATTCCCGCAGTTCGAGACGATCAACCCGCTCGGGATGACCGTCACGGAGTTCCACGAGAACCGGCTATCCGTTGACCCACTTACGCCTGGAGCGGCCACGGAAGCCCCGCACGTTCCGTTTCCGAGCACGACGGGAGCGAGCCGATGAGCTACCACCTCATACTGCCGTTCTTTCCTCAAGAGCTGCGCGACCTCATCCTTGACCCTTCGATTTCGGATCTGATGATCAATGGCACGACGGGAGTGTTCGCCGACCGCAATGGTGTTGTGCAGCAGATTCACTTGTTCGAGCCGTACACGAACGAGCGTTTGCAAGCAGCGATTGAGCGGGTTGCCAGGATTCTGGGACAGGACCTTACGCACCAGAACCCGATCCTCAATACACGCTTGCCGGACGGCTCGCGTGTGGCGGTGGTCGGCGCGCCTTCGTCCATCAACGGACCAACGCTGACGATCCGCAAGTTCAACCGCTGGTACACATCGGATGAGCTGATCGAGTCGGGCAGTCTCTCGACTTTCGTTCGCGATGCTGTCGTGGGGCTGATGAACGATAAGAAGAACGGCATCATCAGCGGCGGAACTGGTTCCGGCAAGACCACGCTGATGAAGGCCCTGCTTGACCACGTTCCCGCGACGGAACGCCTGGTCGTGATCGAACAACCGGCAGAGTTGAAGGTGTCGCATCCCAACGCTGTTCGCTGGGAGGCTGTGGAGGCGATTCCCGGTCAGGTCGCCATCACTACCAGCCAGCTTCTAGCTGCTGCACTTCGGCATCGGCCTGACCGCATCATCATGGGCGAGATACGTGATGAATGCGGCTACGACTTGCTCCAGGCCATGAACACCGGACACGGTGGAACGCTGTCCACTATCCATGCCAAGTCCGCCTGGGATGCGTTGAACAGACTTTCGGATTTGGCCCTCAGCGCACGGGCCAACTTGAACCACGGATTCGTGCGCTCGGAGACGGCGGAAGCCATCGACTTCGTTCTGTATTGCGAGCGCGACCATACAGGCCGGCGTCGCGTGCGCGAGTTGATTACAGTCACCGGCTACAGCCATGCAGACCAGAGCTTCCAGACCGAGGAGGTCTACCGCGCCTCCGCAGCCTGATCGCCAGTCCAAACGCTAGAGAACCCAACCCGTACCCGAGGTCTTACCGATGCACCCTTATGCTCCCATCCCGGCGGCAAAGCCCCACCTGTCTCTAAACGCCTTCAGCGTGCCGTCCCTGAGCGGCGAAGAGCGCAACGGCGGTGGCGAAAGGCCGTCCTTTCCAGGCGCTCTAGCCAGCAGGGTTCGCAGCGGTTTGGGCGGACTTCCGCAGCCGGAAAGCGAGAGAGTGACTTCGGTCCAGTGGGAGTCTTCCGTTCCGTATCCCGCCTTTTGCACGGTCACTGCTTCGGGGCCAAACCGGCGCCCTGCGGCTCGGCGTCGTTCTGCTTTGGCTTTGCCACCCTTTCAGGGTTTCGGTTCCTCCCAGAACAAGTTTGTAAGCGCGCGGCAAATGTGCCGCACAAACTTCTTCCGGGCCCCGCCAAGAAAGCACTCCTTGGCACTTGGGAGCCGGGCCCACTTCGCTTATTAGTGACCCGAGCAAGATCGGGAAATTCAACAAAACGGAGACACACCATGTACTCGAACAAAGTCACCCTCATCGGCTTCCTCGGCAACGACGCAGAAGTTCGTACCAATGACAACCGCAGCTTCACAACCCTCTCGCTGGCAACCAAGAGCTCCTACAAGAAGGACGGCAAGTACATCTCGCACACCGAATGGCACCGTTGCGTTGTCTTCAGCAAGCTCAGTGAGTTCGCCGGCACGTTGAAGAAGGGCGCTCATCTGCAGGTGGAAGGCGAGCTGCGCAGCCGGGAGTACGAGACCAAGAAGGTCGGCAAGAAGCCAGCCCAGAAGAAGACCATCTGGGAGATCCGGGTGAACTCGATTCTCAAGCTGGACCGGGCGGAGAAGGCCAGCCCGGAGGATCAGGAAGCAGCAGACCACAACCCGGAGGAAGCGGCCGCATAAGCCGCTTTCCTTCCATCAACTCGGGAGCCCGGAAACGCCGGGCTTCCAGCCCTGTGAGACACCCGTCATGAATACGCAGACCGCACATGATTTCCTAACCCGATGCTTCGCCCCGGGAGAGACAGTCGCCATTCTCCTTCGCAAGGAGCAGCCAGCGTCTACGACGCAGCGCATTGTCCGGCTTGAACAGGCGCTCTCGCCCCGCTATCTCGCGTGGCTGCGTCACGAGAACCACAACTGTGCGAACGTCTATGTTGCCGCCAATCCGCTTCGCGCTGGCAGCCGCAAGAGGACGAAGGATTGCATCGCGGAAGTTCGCCACCTTTATCTCGACATCGACGTGGACGGCGATAAGAGAATCGCTGCGCTTATGGAGTCGGAAGCCGTGCCGGTTCCGACCGCGATCATCTCGACTTCGCCCGATAAGTACCAAGTGCTATGGCGCGTCGAAGGCTTCGACTTCGACCAGCAGGAAAACACGCTCAAGCTGCTCGCCCTCGCCTTCGGCGGCGACTCGGCTTGCACCGATCGCAACCGCGTTCTCCGTGTTCCGGGATTTCTTAACTGCAAGTACGATCCTGCTCACCGGGTCACTGTCGAATACCCCAGTGACTCCAGCTACCATCTCGCAAACTTCCGACTCGACAACGCGCTCCTGAATGCCGTGCTCCCGCTTTGCGGTGCCGCACGGACATACCCGACGAGTAAGAGCACCCATTCCGAACAGGATTGGGCATGGGCTGTCCAACAGCTATCGCTTGGTGAGGATGCCGGGAAACTGACGCTGACGCTTGCTTCCCGCCGTTCGGATAAACCGAACCCGCTCTACTACGCCCAACGCACCATCGACATCGCCTTGGCTCGTCTGTTGTTGCTCGAAGGGATGGCAATCGAAGACGTAATTGCCATGCTGGAAAGTCGCCGTTCCACGGATGTTCCGTCCTCGCTTTGCTCCTCCAGAGCGCGGGAGATTGCGACCACGGCGCAGCGGATGATTGCTCGCTCCAAGTTCATTTCAACCCATCACCCAAAGGAGAACCACAATGCCACTGCTTGAAGTCGTCCAAACCCGTCAGGTCAGCGCCTCCATACGCCTCACTGACACAACCGCCACCCAGGTCGATCAGTACGCCGCTTTTATTTCCGCTTGCGCGGACGATGTCGTAGAGCAAGCTCTCGCCTACGTCTTCAGCAAAGACCGCGACTTCCAGGACTTCCTCAAGACCCCGGAAGCCCGCAAGGTCACTTCTACGTTGCGGATTCGGAAGGTACCGGCTGCCGAGGCTTCTGAACCTGCTGTTCAGAAGCCTCTTCCTACACCCGTTGCCGCTTCGTCATCGCAGGCGAAAGGCGCATGATCCTCCATTTCATTCCGGGGCAAAGCCACTACGGTGCTGCGCACCGGAAGAATGTTGACACTCCATCCCTTGGAGGGTCGTGCAAAGCAGCGAAATGGTTCCAACGGGGAACATCCAGAACATCAACGACTTAGCAGGGGTGCCGGTTCCAGATGCAACCGTGACGGTTGCATTCGGAACCCACCCGCCAAGGGTGATTTCAATGAAGCTGATTCATGAATCTTCGACGACCATTGGCTCCCGCCAAAGTCGCGAGTCCAGAAGCGAAAGTTTCGCAACGCGATTCACGAGAAACGAATTGTCTGTCCTTTCGCGAGCTGCTGCGAAGGACGGATTGAAGGTCCGTGAGTGGGCTCGCGAGGCTCTACTGCGCGAGGCCCGCCGCTTAGAAGATCCGCTGTTCACTGAACTCATAGCCACGCGCATGATCTTGCTGAACCTGCTGAAGCCGCTGGCAATGGGTCAGGTCGTGACGCCCGAGGACTTCACACGCATCAGCGCGACCGTGCGGTCCGACAAGCGCAAGGTCGCTCAAGAGATTCAGCAGCAATACATCAACGCATCAGCGAAGGAGTTGTAATCATGGCGACGCAATGGGGAAGAAAAGAAACGATCATCTGGCCTCCGCATGTGCCCATGCTGAGCTATACCGCCGTAGCGACGGCCCTGCTATGCACCTGCCTGTTTGTCTGGCAGCGGTTCACGTTTTCCATGACGCCGCTCCAGAGGAGCTACATGACGGAGTACATCCGCTCCCAAGTCGGCGCAACTTTCAACGCCCATGAGGGCTATCGTCTCCTCTACCTCGGTGGCGGCAAAAGCAAACCGCGCCTTGCCTTTCCGGTTGACTTCGTTCCCGGCAAGACGGCGCTTCCTGACGGAAAGATCATGCCCGTAGCCCTCTCAGAACTGGCCTCGCTACAAGGCTATCGGTGGTTCTACCGGGGTCCCGAACAAAAGCTCGCCGACGTGTCGTTGCACCGCTGGCTGCGCCAGACGGTTTATGAAGACGAGGGCTTGTTGAGACTGTTTGCCGTCGCATTGATCGAAGGCGCCGTCTGCCTTGTTGCGATGCTTTGGTTCGCCGTGCCCCGCGACATCAAGCGTTTCAAGCAACTGAAATATGGGCGCATCTTGCGTGGCCCGCAGTTGCTTTCGCCCGAAGAGTTCAACAAGCAGCAGAAGGGCGACGGTATCGGTTTCAAGACCACAGAGCTTGGAAAGATGATGAGGATACCGCTGCGCAAAGAGGCGCAGCACTTCCAAATCATGGGCGACACCGGCGTAGGAAAGACCCAGCTCATCATGCAAATCCTGCGTCAGATTCGGGAGCGCGGCGACTCCGCCATCATCTACGACCCTGCTTGCGAATACCTTCAGCGGTTCTACGATCCAGGGCGTGGCGACATCGTTCTGAACCCACTCGACGAGCGATGCCCGTATTGGGGGCCAGCTCAGGAGATGGCCTCGAACGCCGAAGCGGATGCCATCGCCGCATCCCTTTACCAGCCAACAACCGATGTCAAAGATGAGTTCTTTCACCAGACGCCGGCTCAGATATTTGCCCATCTCCTGCGGAAGGGGCCGACGCCTCATCAACTCGCCGAATGGATGGCGAGCAGCGACACCCTGGAGCGGCTGGTCGCAGGCACCGAGATGTCTTTCTACATCGACCGCAAGGCCGGTGCGCAGCGGGCCGGTGTCCTTGCGTCCCTCGGATTGGTAGCCAAGTGCTTCCGGCTTCTGCCGGAAAAGAATCAGACGGATCGGACCTGGAACGCCCGCACATGGGCGAAGGAGCGCAAAGGTTGGATCTTCATTACGTCGCGTCCGCCCGAACGTGAAACGCTCCGGCCTCTGCACTCGCTTTGGATTGATTTGCTCGTCATGCGCCTGCTCAGCGCACCGCAGTCGGGCCAGAAGCCCGTATGGTTCGTGATCGACGAACTGGCGAGTTTGCAGAAGCTCCCGCAACTCCACACGGCAATCACTGAGAACCGCAAGAGCAAGAATCCGCTCGTGCTTGGCTTTCAGGGGAAGGCACAGCTTGAGGTGACGTACGGGCATCTCGCGGAGGTCATGCTGTCGCAGCCCGCCACCAAAATCTTCATGAAG
This sequence comes from Granulicella sp., assembly GCA_965198545.1. Classification (GTDB taxonomy): domain Bacteria; phylum Acidobacteriota; class Terriglobia; order Terriglobales; family Acidobacteriaceae; genus Granulicella. The sequence continues at coordinate 309,273 of CBDAPS010000019.1, forward strand.
ACGGCGGAGCCGAAAGCCGCCGAATGGATATCGGAAGCCATAGGCAAGGTTGAGATCGAGCGCTTGAAGGAGACCAAGTTCGACGGGTCACGTTCCGGCAAGAACTTTACCGTTGACCGTCAGATCGAGCCGCTGGTGATGGGTTCGGAAATTAGCGGATTGGATGACCGCCACGCTTACCTCAAACTTGGAAATAACGTCGCGCAGTTTGACTTTGACTACCTCGACCTGCCCACGCGGACGCCGGCCTTTGTGCCCCGGAAGTCTGCGGATGGAGAGATGAGCTTCGATCCCGATACATTGCAGCCGCGCCGTCCACGGCCTTCCGTAACGGAAGAGACGCAACCCGTTCCAGAGTCCGAGGTGCAGACAGGCGGCGGCGCGCCGCTTGCTCACAAAAAGGCTCCGCGACCGATCGAGCAGCCGGAACAGAATGAGCAGCAGCCGACCCGAACTCTTTCTGAGGACCAGATAGTGGATGCCGCGACCGAGCATGAAATAGTCGTGCGGCAGCAGCATGACTTAGGGCTACAGACTCCATCTGATGAACCCCACCACGAAGTCCATACGGGGATCTTCTAGCCATGCTGACCGTCTCGAAAGCCCTCAGTTCAAGCCAGGCCCAGAAGTACCACAAGCTGGAGTTCACATCGAAATCCCAGAGCTATTACGGCCAGGGCGACGAGGTGAAGGGCGAGTGGCAGGGCAAGCTCGCCGCTTCGCTCGGACTTCAGGGAGAGGTCGCTCCCTTGGAGTTCGCGCGGCTTGCGGAAGGGGTTCATCCAGAGACTGAGAAGCAGATGGTCAGGCACCGCGTAGCGATGGATTACAAGAACCCGGATGGCACGACGACGGAGGCGGTTGAGCATCGGGCGGGCTGGGATGCGACGTTTTCCGCTCCCAAATCGGTTTCGCTCACCGCGCTTGTAGGGGGTGACGACCGGGTGCGGGAGGCACACCGGGCCGCCGTCACGACCGCATTGGACGAGTTGGAGCGCTATACGCAAGCGCGGATCGGCGGCAACAATCCCGCCGAAACTACGGGAAAGTTCATCGCCGCGAAGTTCGAGCATGACACCGCCCGTCCGGTGGATGGCTATGCCGCTCCGCAACTCCACACGCACGCCGTGATTTTCAATGTCACGGAGCGGGAAAGCGGCTCGACCCGTGCTTTGCAGGAACGGGCCTTTTTCGAGAGCCAGCAGTATGCGACCGCCGTCTATCAGTCGGCGCTCACCTACCAGCTCCGCAGTCTCGGATACGAAATCGAATCCGGGAGGAGCGGCGCACCGGAGATCAAAGGCTACTCGCAGGAGTATCTTGACGCCTCCAGCCCACGGTCGAGACAGATCAGAGAGCAGCTCGAAAAGAGCGGCTACAGCGGCCCCGAGGCGGCGCAGATTGCGGCGCTTTCGACAAGGGATCGGAAACAAACGCTCTCTGCGGGAGAGGTTCTTGCGGCCCACAAGGAAATGGCCGCGGCCTTCGGAGATCAGCCTCAGCGGGTTATCGACGCAGCCCGCGAACGCGCTCGACAGCAGGACAGAGAACCAGAGCCAAAGACGCTCGCCAAAGAAGCCGTGACCTTCGCCCGTGAAAGCATCTTCGAGCGGGAGGCCGTCGCGGACGAGCGGGCGATTCTCCGGGATGCTCTTCGGCGCGGCATGGGCGAGGCGTCGTATCAGGACATTCGAGCGGAGTTCGATAGTCGCCGGGAGGCGGGAGCATTTCGCACTGTCCGGGGTATGAAGCACGACTCGGCTCGCAGCTTCACCACTCCCGAAACTATCGCCGCTGAGCGCGCCAACATCCGCTATGTTCTGGAGGGGAGGAATGCCGTCGAGCCGATGATGACTGCCGAGCGGGCGCAAGAACAAGCCACCACCCGATCCTTTCTGAACTACTCCCAGCGCCGAGTGATCGAGGAAGTTCTCAACTCTTCCGATCGCATCCACGGCCTGCAGGGATTGGCCGGCACAGGAAAGACCACAACCCTCCAGACCATCCGGGAGGGTGCGGAAGCGAGCGGCTATGTTGTCGAAGGATTCGCTCCCACATCTAAGGCGTCAGGGCAGCTCCGGGAGGCTGGAATCGACGCCACGACCCTCCAGAGCTTTCTCGCCCGTGGTCAAAATCACCCAAGCGCCGACACCGCCAACCGGCATCTTTACATGCTGGACGAGTCCAGTCTCGCCAGCACAAAACAGATGCGGGCGTTTCTCGGCAAGCTCAATCCAAACGACCGAGTTCTCGTCATCGGAGACACTCGACAGCATCAGGGCGTGGATGCCGGGCGGCCATTTCAGCAGATGCAGGAAGCCGGAATGCAGACCTCTCAGCTCGACAGGATCATGCGCCAGAAAGACCCCGAACTCCTGAAGGCAGTCCAGCATCTTGCGAACAATGAAACGGTCAAGGGCGTTGCAATGTTGGCAGAGCAGGGCCGCATCACCGAAATTCCAGATGGACGAGATCGTATTGCTGCCATCGCCAGAGACTATGCCGCACGGCCTCAGAATGCGATCATCGTTTCCCCCGACAATCGCAGTCGGCAACAGATCAATGAAACTGTCAGGGTCGAGCTACGGCGAAACGGGACTCTTGCCGAGGATGGTCAGGTTTTCCAAACGCTGTCGCATCGTTCAGATATGACAGGGGCGGATCGTAAATGGGCGGCACAATACAGCGATGGTGACGTGTTGCAGTACACCACCGGGAGCAAGGCCGAAGGCATCGAGCGCAGCAGTTTCGCAACCGTCCGTTCAGTCGATGTGCGGGCAAACACCCTGACCGTCGAGTTGAAAAATGGGTTGAGCGTAACCTACGACCCGCGACGCTTGAAGGGGGTCAACGTCTATCGTGAGGTAGAGCGTGAGTTTTCCACCGGCGACCGTCTCCAATTCACTGTGCCGCACAAAGATCTTGGGGTCGCGAACCGCGATCTTGGAACCGTGACCGCGATCGAAGACGGGAAGATTACGGTGCGGCTAGACAGCAAAGCCCAGCGCACCGTGGTCTTTGATACAGCGGAGTTTCGGCAGTTCGACCACGGCTATGCCGTTACCTCGCACAGTTCTCAGGGACTCACTGCTGGCCGGGTTCTCGCCAATATCGACACCGGTTCCTCTCACGATCTCATCAACTCCAGGCTCGCCTACGTCGCCATCTCCCGTGCTTCCGACGACGCTCATGTTTACACGAACAACGCGGAGACGCTGGGTGAGCGCTTGGCGTCGGACATCACGAAGAGTGCTGCCGTGGACTTCAAGGAAAAGACTTCAAGTGAAGAGATCTGGCAGGCTGCTAGCGCGTTTCGGAGCAACGATCCCGGACTGGCGATCCAACGAATCGCATCACCGTTCAACATAAGGCCAACCTCAATCCCAGCTCTGCCGGAGATCGAACCGGAGGGAATCGGCATTGGCCTGTAGGTTAGGCGGTCGCACTGTTTGGGTGTAAACAGCCTTCGGTGTGCATCGAAATTCCTATTTAGTTCACATATAAAATCTGTACGAAGGGTTAGGCTTCGCTTGACCGGCTTCCGCCATTATCCCTCCCACCTGTCGCGCGAACCTCAACGTGATCGGTGATCCGGTCGTGTCAAAAGCGGTGTTCCAGTTCATCCGAGCTAGAGACAGTACTTCATTCGCAGTCCTAATGAGATCCATAGCGCGATCGGTATGAATTTGGACCGGCACGGGAATGTGCATTCCCGGATACGTCTTCCATTCCGAAATGTATCCGGTAGTAAATAGGTATGATGACTCATTATTGATTCTGCAAAGAGTGCCTCGCTTAGGGGGGTAGGCCGCTCTCTGAACCAGACGAAAATCCGACGGCGCAATGTTTACGAATTCCAGAACTGGAATTTGCTTTAGTGCTGCCTCGAACCCCGACCGTTCTACGTCGTTAAATTGAGTCGTCTTATGAAGGACGACCCTTGCAGGGTCCTTACCTGTGCGCTCCCGATACTCGCTCGTAATGCGTTCGCCCAGAGCTACGGCTTGTTCTCTTGTGAGTTGCGGAACCTTTCGGCGATCAGTAGATCGGGGCACCGTGTCGCCTTTGAGAGCGAACCCTTCGCCTTCGCTGGAAAATGCCTGCGCGAGACTGGAATACATGAGATCGGATTTGTTGGTCCTGAGATAGTGGAAGCTTATACCGACAAAGCAAGTCTCCGGCCCTTCCGTTCGAACTCGCCAGGGAATCCCTCCTCCCTTAAAAAAAAGAGCGACCGTACTGTTCCAAGCTCGTGTTGCGGGGTCTTGGCTTGCCTTGTTATCTAAAAGAAGATTTCCCGTTGCAATTTGAATTGGTGTCCCAATCAGCATTGCTTTCGCCTTGAGTGCGCGGCGAAAGTCTCGCTGTAGTAGTGATTCTGGGGTGTCGTCCACTGTCCACAGGGCGTCAAAGGTCAATTGCGACTGATCAGCCTTCTTCGCTGCTTTGAGTTCCATTTTCTCGATGATCGTGAGATACCGCTTCGTGCTCCAGCACGTCGCCAAAACCTCCGGAGGCAGACAGCAAATCACAACATCGACCGCTGAAGTCTCAGCAAGGCGACGAATTCCTTCCTCATAGACAGCGAGCACTGAATCGAATAAATAGTTCTTGGGTCTGGCTAGAGCTACGCGAAGCTTCTGCGTAATGTCGATCTCAGGTGCCCCTAGGACCTCAAGTTTCGTCTGAAAGGCATTCTCGAATCCAGGGTAGTCAAGGTACATCGGTTGGAAAGGTTTTCCGGTCGAGATTGGACCTTGACACCTTCGATACCATGCGCGCGCATCTCTGAGCTGTTCCTCCACCCCTACCAATCCAATGCGAAGGCGCGAAATGTGCGCCCTTCCAAACCGAAGACTGAACGGTCCGGCAGCGGTCAAGCCAACTCGGGGATCGGAGAAGTATTGCTTGTCATCGCCAAACTCCAATTCTGGCGTCGGGAGTTCGATTACGTTAATCTGCATCCGACACCTCACTCTCCGAGTACTCCGCTTCCTCGGAGTCTGCAAGCTCTGCTTCAAGCCTTGCGAGATCTTCGTCTTCGTTCTTTTGCCATTGCGGACTTACCTCGAAATCAATGATCGGTGGCAACGCCAGTTCACAGCTCAAGAGCAGACCGCGTACTGCCACATGCAGATCATCTCCAAGCTGCACATCAAAGCTGTCTTTGCCGTCAGCCATCACCCAGGTCCAAAAGACCAAATCGTTGTAAACCTGCATGTTAAAGTCACGTGCTGATTTTCTTGTGGTCAGCGGCCCTACCTTATTGCTGTCGAGTAGGGTGCCGCGACCGTCTTTCGTAAAGACGTATGTCGGCAATATTTCCAGCGCCCATTCCGAGCCAACTTGCTGGAAACCGTAGCTAACGGCTTCATGTTCCCAATAAAGGAGTCGCTCCGTGCGCTTGGAAACGAAAGGCTTCGTGACCGTTCTGGCAGCTTGTCTGACACTAGCGCGGTAGGTCAAAACGAGAGACTCGCCCTCATCCGGCCGGGGGAAGTATGCCCGCTTCTTATAGTTATCTACCCATAGGCCGCGCTTCTCTAGGAATGCCTTCAAACTTTCGTTAAGTATTTGAACGAAGATTCTCGATCCATTTGGTTGTTCGGTCAACGTGGAGCAGCGAATCGACTCAATGGTGCTCGGATCAATTGATGACTCAAAAGGATTCTCTTGTGAGGAGAGATCGGCAAAAGTGTAGATGCAGTCCTCTCTTTGAAAAGCGAACGGCGGTAAGTCCGCGCCGCCGGCATTGTCATAAATCTCGCGCTTGTACTCACACGGGGTAGACGCCTTCCAAACGTATTCCGGGATGCCGACGATTTCCAACCAGTTTGAGAAGTAGCGAGATTTTGAGATTGACGGTCGAGCTGTACCTGTGTCTGCATCTAGCTCTTCTATGCGTCGATAGATCAAGGCGCGGTATCGCGTGTTTGTCTCGTCTATCGGCCCGAAAAACACTGTCGATTCGTTTTGAAGGACTTCTGTGTGAACATCGGGAAGGCCCGACCCCTCTTTGTCCATTGCTCCGGCGCCATAGAAAACATCCGCCACGACTGCATTCCTGTAGCCGGTGATACCTCTGACTCCAAGTGCAATTTCTTCCTGAAGGCGTGTGCTGACCCGTTGAAAAACAGATGGCACCAATCCTCCCGGATTAATCATACGGATGAAGCTTTGTTCTAGCTCTATCTTCAAGGGTTCTCCGGCATCGTAGCTACGATGTACCAGAGCGTTCACCAAAAGTTCCTTGAGGGCCAGGACCGGATAGGGATACACGATTTCGGACACCACACCTTTGAGCCGAAACGGTTGGTTCATCTCTGCGAACAACTCGTCCAACCGCTCCCGTTGGCTCCAAAGATTCCCATCGAGCTTTCGGGTTTCTCCCTCAACTGTTAGCTCACAATACGCTCCGACGATACGCGACGAGGGATTTTGGGCAAACAGCAGGTAACCGCCATTAGTCGGGACGTGTTGGCCGTCTACAAGCTTAAGCAAATCGAGCTGAAGCATCCGTTGAAGCAGCCATTCACGTGTGACCGTCGCGGGAGTGGTCATCTTCGTACGCCGACAATAGGCCATCATCTGCACTTCAACCCGCGCCCAATCCAGTTCGGTAAGATCGGCACCCTCGACTGCCCTCATGTCAAACGGTAGGTTCGCCTGGTCTACAGAGGACGAGGCGGTTGAGAGCACCGAATACAGACGTGGAAGAGATGCGCAAACTTCGGAGATGGAGAACATCACCTCGTCGAACCCGTTGATATGTACGGCCTGAAAATTGCTACCGATACGGCTCGACAACTGCTTCGCCAAAGGATGAAGTCCATCTTCGCTTTCACCCAAAGTGCACCAGTAAACTCCCTGGCGAAAGTCATTCGTCGCGGAGCATTGATCCAGCAGCAAATGATGCATGATCGACGGCTCCGCGCCGCGGTAGCCAATCACAATTAACGGATGGTCGCGAAGCATTGGCGACAGGAGAGTAATCAAGCCGCGATCTAATTTCTGGACCTCGTCAACGAGATTCTTATCTGTGTAGTGTTCGACCGATCCGTGTAAATAGACCAACTGCGGGTGGGCAGGCGAAGTTGAGAACTTCACGTAGTCTGCGGGCGTCTTTATTTGTTCGAGGAAGTGCGGTCGCCTTCGCATCACATGCAGGTCCGGAAGCACATGGTCGAAGTTGGTTGTCAGGACGGTATGAATCCGACCTGTGTCGAGCGCTTCGAGCAGATGGTTGTACCCAGGGCTAGCAGGCACATTTGGATCGAGAAGACGCAGGAAAAATTGCTTCCGGTTTTCGCGTGGTTGAAGGAGATTCTCTAGTGCCGCCGAGTAGTTATCTTCGATTTGCTGAGCCCCATCAAACCAGCTATGCCGTTCCAGCCATTTCAACCAATCACTTCTGCGCACGCTGGGGTCGTCTAGGTGAAAGCCTTGGCCTTGGCAGTAGGCCCACTTCGCCGCCATCTCGACCACTTGGCCGCTCAAAGGTATTCCCGACTTCAGGGATGCGCCTGCGCCTAAGAGGAGAATGGGGCTGGCGAGGTTCGATTGGAGAAACAGCGACTTGAGACGTTCACTTGACTGCATCGTACTCCTCGAAATTGCAGATGCAAGGGCGTCACCGCGAGCACAATGTACCCTCACGACAGCAAATTCCAAAAACCAAGCCGCTAACTCACCCCTCGTATGACCATTCGAGTATAGCGAAGAAAACACGAAGTCGGTCTGAGGATATCTGATCATGACGGGCGGAAGGAGTTCTCCTGCTGTCTCCAGCCCCTTTGGGCCTCCGTCACCCACCTCAGCGGCCTTACCGCCCGCAACGCCCACCCTGAAGCCATCCGCTTCGTGATCAAGAACAAAGACAGACCTTGCTAAGGAGCTCTGCCCCGATCGCGCGCCGTAAAGGGTTTCCCTAAACTTCCATGCTCGATTGTGCAGACCGGCCCTTCGTCCGCTCGCTTGAGACCCAAACTTGAGGTCTTTCAGAGCCGCAGAAGCTATGCATCGAACGACTCGAGTATGTCCTTCGCAGCCGGTTCAAGTTCTTACGCAAGATTCGTGGTCTTCATCGTAGAGTGTCCGGAGAACATTCTGCTTTGTTCGGCGCGTCCTATGAGAGCTGATTCATAACCTGGGGTCGACTTTAGCGCGCCTACGATCTATTGGTAATAGCATGATCGGGAACAGGTCTTGCTGCCGACTTGATGTTCAGCATGGGCCGGGTTGGAGCCGTCTTCAGAGGCGCGGTGGATTCGTACTCGCTTCTGACACTCAGGACACCGGAATGGTCCGTCGAGGCGCAATGCTTCGCCGATCCCCACTAAAAACCCATCCAAAGGCCCGAGTGTTGCCTTCACCAGCCCATCGCTGTACTTCCACATTTTGCATGTGGCACCTTCCTCTACAGAGGCAGTAAACCTTCTTCGGTCGTCGATACCGCTTTTCCTGACATTTCTGCCCCCTCATTCCTTACCTCGAACAGCAGGTGCAGAAATAAAGAGAAGGCAATCACCTTCTATTCAACGAGTGCCTTGAAGACTGCGTCGGAAGCATCCTTATAAAACTCGATGCTTATGCGCGTCCAAATATCATCCGGAAGATCATTCAATTGTCGGCGAGCTGAAACAGGCATCAGTAGAGTCTGCGCTTGCTTGTCAACCGCAAGTTCTGCGATACGCGTCGCATTCGGAATCATGTCCACAGAGCCGCCTAAGCTCAATCCTCCGACGATGATTGTTCCTCCACGCGTATTTTTCCCCAATAGCGAACCGCACAATGCCACTAAGACTGGAAGTCCCAACCCTCCGCCGGACTTGTCCGCGTCCATAGCCCGAGATTGGATGGAGAATTCGTGTTGTCGCGGATCTCGATCTCCGACCAATTCCTTAGCGCGTTGATATAGGTTCTGCTCACCGACCCTTACACTCTCTTTGAACAAGGGTGAAGACGTCTGATTGAGGATCTTCACTCCGCTCCCGGTCCCAGAGGTGACCTCAATCCTGTAAAGGCCCGGGCCAGATTCTGGAGTACCGATGCTTGACGCCCAAACCTGTCCGGGTGGGAGCGGGTCAGTTTCGATTGCTTCGTCACTATGGAGCTCTGGTGTTGCTACAAACTGCTCTAAACCTTCTAGGCCCATCGTGTAGCTAAAGTGGGTGTTACGGAATTCGCTCTTAAAACACCGCTTCTGCTGTTCCTTCACGCGGCGTCGGGACTCGAGTGCCAACCTGATGATCCATTCCAGGTCGACATCCGGTACGGGCATGTCCGGGCTTGGAAAGAGAAGCTTGACCAAGCCGCTGGTAGTCTTCGACACAGCTTCGATATCACGTCCGCTCAGCGCCCCTCCTAGGAACACTCGGCCCTGTAAAACGCTGGACCTGTTCTGGGACCGTAATCTCGACCAACATTCACTTAGGAAGTCACTCACCATTCCAAAGTGATCGGTGAGGTGCTCAGCGGGGCTAACTTTTGGGAAGTCCCAACCTGCACCATAGGCATGAAGCCTGTCCATAAAAGCGGTGTCATTCCGCATCTCTGGAGGAAGGGGACTTAGAAGATGTCCAACTCTCTGTTGCTGTTCGACATCCACATCGAAGTTGCCGACCATCACAATGCCACCTTCGGCGCGGATGTTTTCTTTCCCCCTACTAAATTGGCTAGAGGCCATGTAGCCCTTCATAATGTTCACGCCATCTTTTTGATCGAAGGAGATACCTGAGACTTCGTCGAAGCAAACCACATCGTATTGGCAAACTAGTCCACGTTGTCCGCTCGCGTTGTTCACAAACATTTTTGCCACAGTAGCCTTGCCGCCGGAGATCAAATGGGCATAGGGCGATATTTGCTGGAAGAGGTGACTCTTTCCGGTTCCACGAGGACCGAGTTCGACAAAGTTGTAATTCCTTTCGACGAATGGCACCATCCGCAAAATAGCTAGCCGGCGTGCGCGCTCTGACAGGGAAGCAGGTTCAATCCCGATAGAACGAATCAGCAAGTCTTTCCATTCTTCGGTCGTAAACTTCTCACGTCCAGCTCCAAGGACGTCAAGCACGTCAGACTTTGACATCTGAATCGGCCGCAGACTATCGATCCGAAACGGTCTGCCGGCATTTTCTTGCGCGACGATTCCGTCATACGAAAGGCTCACTTCCGCATAGAATCCGTCAGTTAGCATCCGTTCGTTATCGCGCACCAGTTCGTCGCCAATACGGACATCCCGGAGAGCGAGACTTGGAAGCTCTGCTATATAGCAATCGTTTTTTGTATCCAGCTTGGCCTTGACGATATCGATCAGTTTGATCGACCCTTGCTCCTTTGCACGCGCCTTGAAGAGCTCTTCTTCGCCTGTGCGAACAGTTCGATCCTGGAGTTGCTTTTCAACGATTGCCAAGCCCTCTTTGATTTCCTGTTCATCTGTACTGGCACAATAGCGACCGAGCAAGAACTCTACGACGTAGGTCGGGACGGGATATTGACGAGAATACTTCCGCACTAAGTCTTTCCGAACGAGGAATCCGTCATACGCAGACGCAGCAAGTCGGTCGAGCGCATCCATTTCTAAGCTCATACTTTTTCTCCTACTGACGTTGTCTTCTGGTCGAGGATCGACCCGGACGAATCGAGCAAAACGACCATCGCTGCCGCGCCTTCGTGCTGATCGTCAACGACGACCAAATTAACTTCTCCCGTACTGCCGATCTTCTTGGTCGTTGCCACGATACTGGAAGCTGGCTGTTTCCAATTTGTCCTCAAGTCCACGAGGACGGACGGGTCATTCGATTCCACCTTGATCTTGCAGCGCATTCCGCGCCAGTCGATCGACACGACAGACGCCCAACTTGCCTTGCCGCCTGCACTCACCAAGATGTCGGGAACAACGCATTCCTGAAGACTGACTCCGCCATGCGTGTACTTTTCACCTGACCGAAAGCACGCGACGCCTTGAGGAGATGCAATTCGGACCTCTGAATTCCACTGCCACGGGTACGAAGGAACCGAAGCCTCGCCCTTCACCACAGCGCAACGAGACCATTTCGTCTCAGCCAAGAAAGCGGGAAGGTCTACTTTGGGCAGCCCGTCCGGCATCAGGAGCCAGCCGTGGTCTGTGACGATGCGTACTTGCTTCCAGCCGGCATCCAGTAATTGCACAAGCCGGTCCGCGACGTTGAATATCTCCGTCTTGACGCGTCTCGCAAGATCATCGGGATGTTCGTGTCCGTAATGGTCGATTTGACCAAACTCTGCCCATCCCCCGCGTTCCGTCCCGCTCGGAAAGAGCTTCTCTGATCCAGCGAGGATCTCGACACCTGTTTGTGCCATCGCTGCGCGTAGCACCGTAGCCGAGGCCGTTTTGACACCGAGCGTCGGAGAGAAGTCTTCGCTGGATTCTCCGTGAAACTCTCCCGCCACTTTCATGATTGCGGGTTTCGCCGTCGCAGTGACCGTTGGGAGCGTGGATAGACGAAAGCCTTGCTTGATGATGTAGCCGCGCTGTTCTAGTTCGGCTGCCAAGGCGGCTCCGACATCAAAACGTAGCCCGTCTACGAACAGAACGCATACATCTCGCTCTCCAACGATTGGTGGCGAGGTTATCTTGCCGACCTTCTGGACCAAACCTTGAAAGTGTCGAGCTGATGAGTCGAGCCAAGGCTCGTAAAGGGCTCGTACCGCTTTCTTCATGATTACGGACTCTGGTGTGGTCTCACGGAATCTCGACAGCGCATCCAACGCTGCCTCATCGCAGCGATATCCTCCAGACGCATACGCGGTAGCGGCAGCATCTACCGACGCCCCCCCGATTGGAAGCTGGCTCAGCTTCGCAAGCGCCACGAGCGGCTCCAGCGACATCGCCCAAGGGCTTTGTTCGGTGCGCGCCCAAACCCACTGTCGCCGATCCTTATGCTCTTCTTCGAGAGCAAAGACTTTTTGAGAAGCCGCCTTCTGCTCCAAGGTGCCCAGGAGCTGAATGGCCTTCTTCAATTCCGCCTCGTAGGAGTCATTGATAGCCGGATTTCTGGACGCATCAATGGCGAGGCTGGCCGGCGAACGGAGCAATTTGGTCACACCGGGATATGCGGAAGGCGTATCGCAAAATCTATTCCACACGGGGTCAAGCTCGTGTCGAGCCTCGGCTATCCCTTTGACTGCCGGTTCAGGCCCATCATTCGGATCGATATGGAACTCTGCGCGGCAGCGGTTTCGAAAAGCCTCCCAGCGTGCCGCTTGGCTCTGTTCAAACGATTGCGGCGCGTTGAGCCACTGGAGCAAGTCGCGGATCGGATCGGCGACGGAGAGTCGGTCGAAGTCGTCAGCATCCAGTCGCCGCCCGGAAAAACCCTTCACATCGGCATCGGCGAGAAGCGTCAGTGCGCGTCCGAGGGCTTCCTCCGTGCGCTTGTCTTGTGCAATGTCGAGACCCAGACCCTCGGCTGATGTCAAAAACGCCGGTACGGTCCAGTCCCGTCCATTCGATTGATGCCAAACACGCCCCCGGTATTGAAGCTCGATCAAGGGTGCGAGTTGCGGAGGACAATCGACTGCCGCACGCAAGGTCTGACGACTCACATTCGGAAGATAGAAAATGGGGGTCGTGTCATTCGGGGGTGCCTCTGGCAGCATCCGATCGACGATGCACTTCAACCAGATGGCGGGCCCAGTTCGTGTCTCAGGCTGATAGTCCCCATAGACAAAGAATTCCGGAATGACCGCGCGCAAGAGCGGGGCCAATGCCAGCCACTCTCCGGTTGCGTCGGTCCAAATAATGGCGACAGGCGCGACTTGGCCCTCCGGTACGCGCAGGCACTTTTGGAACGACTCTCTGAGTCTTTCGTGCAGCTTCATCGCAAGCCCCGAGCACTTCGCTTCTCAACGAGCGAGAGGTGATGATCGTTAATCCTGTCAGTTGAATCGCCGTACCAAGGAAACTCCTTTCGGTCGCGAGCCAATTCCTTGCCGCGATCTTTGGTGTACTTGATATTCGGCATGGAACGCATAATTCCTGGTTTGCCTGCCTTGTATAACTTAGCGGCTGTGATCCACGGACGTATGTTCAAACGAACTCCGTCGTTAAGGTCTGGATCCCAGCCAATCGGTTGTTGATCTACAGCCTTCCAACGGACAAAAATATCGTAGGGTTTCTCACCGTCGAATATCTTGATCAGCTCCTTCTGAAGATGTTCCGCTGCCGCCAGCCGTGTATCAGCGCCTTCCACTCCGTTATGGACATCCTGCCGGCGGCGTCCAAGCCAAGCGCCAAGATATGAGTACGTCAGCTTCTCAAGGTTGTGCCGATCTAGCTTGTGATAGTTCACCAGAGCATGAAAGCCATCTTTCTGCCCATCCCAGATGTGCCAGATAAATGGCCGGTGGAGAAACAGTTCGAGATGCTCGGCGAAAAACTCATCGCGAATCCAAGTTTCCAGCGTCTTAGATCTCGTTGTTTCAAGCAGCTCCGTGAGGGCGTATTCCGACCCAAGGGCATGTTGGAGCAGATTCCTTAGGCGAGTGGCTGCGCTCTCCTCACCAGCTACCGAGGATAGGCAGACAATGCCGTCAGGCGCAACATGTTGTTCAAGGCCATCGGGCTGTAGGATGTCACAATCTGGAAAGGCCTCCCCGCGCTGACGCGGCCAACGGAAACCTAGCAGCCGAGCCATTGCAACTTGTAGTGGCCGTTGGCTACCTTCAGGGCGCCCATCGAAGAGCCATTGCGTCGGATCACTCGAATGGGGACGGGGAAGTCCTGTCGGATACTTCTCGGAGGCTTCCAACTGCCAGCGCTCAAGATCAAACGGTATCTTCAAGAGACTTTGTGGTGTGACTTTTAGCGATTGATCTATGTTTCGAACAGCACTTGTGAAGGACTGTGACGAGCAGAAGGCCCACAGAGCTTCGTTGTGGCTCGGATCATGCGGAACGATAGCACAACAGTTAAGGTCGTACTTGTCACCTTGATAGAGGGTTACTGGAAGATGTCCCGTTTGGCTGACAACTACGCCAGATTTACCCCAGTTAGGTTTGCCTCGCAACCAGTTCTGGGCGGCATGGTTTAGATGGCGAACGCTCTGAGCGAATTGATAAATCTGTCCCTGTTCTCGCTCCCACAATATGATCCCCGTGCGACCACCATAAGCGATGTTGTCCTCCACCGTGGTCTGTACAAACTCCCATGTGTCGCCATTGTCCGGAACTTCCCAGAAATAACGATCAAAGCGCAATGAATCCCCTGCTGACATACCGGAAAGAGCACTGGCATAGCTACCCAGTAGAGCACCCGATTGGATGCTGCCGAATGTGATGCGGCAGTCGGGAGATGCCAGTTGGTCCGCTTGTGAAATCCAAACGCCATCAGCAGATTGCAGAGCGGTTGATTTTTCGGTTGGAGACCCCTCTTCTGTCACATCCCACGCGGCGAACTTGTCCGCGGCTTCAGATCTACGGTCACACATACAAACTAGACTGGCTTGAACGACTTCACCGGAAATTGTTTCAAAGGCGCCAGGACCCAGTCGAGCTAACAGGGACAGCCGCTTGGTGGACAAATGACGTTTTCGCGCAAAGCGGTAGTGATGCTGGTAGAGCCAATTCTGTGGGGTAACCAGCGCGACGAACCCAACCTTATCCGAAAAAGATAGGCAACGGTCAATGAAACAGGTTGCCAGATCGGCTTTGGCATCAGAGTGAAACTCCTCGCAAAATTGCGCGAGGAGCGAGCTTTGTTTCCCTCGGCCCAAGTAGGGGACGTTGGTTGCGATCAAGGTGTATTGACTCGCGAGCATCTTGAAAGCCGCAAGCACCCCCTGAGCTGCGATGGCGAGCTCCCGATCTTCTGCGCTCTTCATTTCCTTCGCTAATGCTGCCTCTATAAGCGGTCTGATTCTTTCAGATCCCGAGGCGTAAATGTTCGTCTTCATCCGGAGCGGATCAATAAGACTGCCAAGTGTCGGGGCATCGCTAAAGAGCGAGTAGAGCCTACGCATACCTTCATGAGCGAAGGTATCTTCAGAAGCCAGGCCTACCCAATCCTCTTCCTTGGCATTGATGCTCAAACCTGAGCATGCGAGATTCAGTGATGGCAGCTCGAAGTGCTGTCCTGCTAATTTCCAAGAGGTAAGGGCTAAGTTGAAAGCAGCGATTTGGCTGCAGCGCAGATCCACTTCCAATCCAAAGAGATTGTCATGTAGAACGGACGATATCGCTTCCGAAAGTGACAGATGCTCCTGATGCATGCGGATACGCACCAAGATCGGAAGGGCGAAAGTGAGAAAGTGCCCGCTTCCCATGCAGGGGTCTAGAACACTAATGTCACTTGCTGTCCTCGGCCAGTCAAGAAATCTACCTGCAACGGGCGTGCCGTCCTCGTTCAATCTAAGGTACGTCCACTTGTAGCCCGGGAGATCTGGTTTGCCCTGCAGCGCAGTCCACCATGCTCCAAGAGTATTCTCCAATAGGAAAAGGACCATATAGTCCTCGGTAAAGAGTTGGGTGACGGGTGGCAACTCGTCTGCGCCAATCTTCACCTCTGATCTATTTACGCGATCCTTAGCATCCTTTTGCCAAAACTGATAAACCCATCCCAAACTGTCATCCGCAAGAAAGATTTCTCGCGGAAGCAAATTGAGTTTGTTCTCCAATTCCAATCTGCGCTCGGGCGACAGCGGCACTCTAAGGGCCGGATCGTCCTGACGAAAAACTTCTCGCAGGAGCATGCGCTGAGCGTATTCCGAAGCGATATCAATCCAATCCCGCCCGAGCCCTAAGGCTACTTCTTTGACTTCCTCCAGAGAAAGCGCTACCCCATGATCGGGGTGCATAAGGAGATCGTTTTCTGCTAGGAAGCGGGCAAATAGCAATCGGTGCCAGTGTTCGTAAGCGACCGCTTGCGTCAAATGATCAATTGATTGCGATCCGCGTTGCAGGTCTCGCTTATCCCCCAGTTGCCGACCATGTGCACGAAGCTGAGTGCGTAGACTTCGCTCCTCAGTGGTTAGTGAGGTGTGCGGTTCGTGACGATCTACTGCAAGTCGCCGTAGCGATTGTTCGGCCCCATACTCGGCGATCTGGCGTGCTCCGTTTTCGCCTGCAATGGTCTTTTCTAAAAGGCGACGAAGTTCTTTCGAGAGGCTCGGCATGGTTATTGGACCTGAATGGGACCTTTCTCAACTGCTTCGAGCAGCGCCTTTTGTTGCCGCTCCGACCATTGCTTGACTTCGTCCGCAGATTTCAGGATCGCCTTCTCAACGCTGATGCTTTTGACCTTGGGTTCTAACAGAATGGCGGCGGCATTCAGTGCGTTAGCCACACGTCCGGAGACCGCATCAGCCTCCGCCTTTCGTGCCGTCAGATTGCGTGCATCGAGAGTCTGAAGAATGAATGAGTCGCTTGAGGTATCGGGCTTTGTGGGAGCAGCCACGCCATGACTCGCAAGAAGCTGTGCGCGTTCCTGTTCACTGAGCTTCGCCCAGACCGGGCTGTTGGCTAACTGGGCGAGTCCTTTCTCGTATGCATCTTCGTGGAGTTGGAAGGCGTCGTTAAGCGCTTGCCGGGCTATTCCAGTGAGTTCGGAACGGATCGGAGGGATGGGGTCTGTGGAATCTAAAAGCATCCGTCCTATACGAATGGCTTCGATGTGCTTCATCGCGCCATCAGCGGCTGCAAGACCGGAGACGTGAGAGGCCAGACGCCCCACGCTATTCCAGACGGGCTCTCTTTGGGCAATGAGACTTTTTGCCTTCTTCCAATCAGCAATCTTGGGAGGCAACGTGTCTGTGACATCACGGAGTGCCGCTAGCCGATCATTACCAGCCAAAATTTGAATATCTTGCAGATCGCTGACCTGCGGCGTAGCCGGCAGCGGAGCATCGCCTCCGGCCTCAGCCGCTAACGAAATCGCAGCACGAAGGAACTCGGAGGCTTTCTCGCTCTCTTCTCCCGAGCTGCACTTAACGTCCAGGGACTGGAAGAGCTTGCGGAGCTTCAGTCGATCATCAAGCGAGATGCTGGTTTTCTCGATCCGGAACTCGGCCTTCGGGATGCGGTTTTGATCTAGCTGTCCCCGTTCGACCGCCGTTCCGTTCAAAGTTGCGATCAGTTGCTGACTGCTGTGAAGTGCAATCAACGCAGCATCGACCGCATCACGCGGCCATCCAAACGGCGTCGACTCAAGCTCCTTACGAACTTGAGTACCTGTCTTCCCGGAGCCGATGGTCTGACGGACCTGTTGACAGACGGGATGTTGCTCGATCGGCGCTTCGTACTTCAAGGGTTGGAAGGGCTGCTCGTGTGAAGCGCGCGCCCGCTTGATGCAGTTTTCCCAAGCGGTGGATGGTGCATCCGCTTTGCCGAACTGCGGAAACAGTCGAATCAGTGAGTCTTCGGCGGCAGACTTCAGCTTTGCATCAAGAGCAAGCCCGAAAACCTCATTCCCGCCACCCTGGAACACCTTCGCTGCGCCGACGATCTCGGCGATGAGACGACTGCGCTCTGTCTCAGCCAACTTTCTTCGACTCTCCATCGCGCTTTTTGCCAACTCGCCTTCTTGAGTTGCAGGGGCACCTTTGGCTTGAATCGTCTGGTGTGCAGCTTCATACGTCGCGATAGCAGCAAGCAACTCTTCACGAGACTTCTTTGGAATGAAGACGTACAACGTCGGAGACTCAATCCCCGAGGCGATAGCCGCATCCGTCATCGCTTTTTCGGTGGAAGAGAATCCATCGCGAATCCAGACAGGAATCGTTTCTCCGCTAACCTGAGGGGGATCTTGGCCGCGATACGTTAACAGAGACCGGCTGACCTTGGCTTGTCCCTGGATAAGCTTGATTCCCTTGAGGGCTTGATCCACTTCGGCACCAAGGAGTTGGTCACGTTGCTCGTCGAAATCAGCTGCGTTGTTCTTGAACTTTGCCTCGCGTTTGCGAAACTCATCGTCCCACGCCCGGCCCTCCTCTGTCTGGATACGGTATTCGCTTCCGACGCGCATCAATATGCCATCGTCAGTAAGCTTTTTGAGCTGTGCTACAACATCCGTTCGCAGCTTGCCGTTATCGACTGTGAGGTCTTCAACGAGGAGATCAGCGATGTGCCTCCGCAGTCGCACGAACACCAATGTCGGCGGTAGATTCAGTCTTCAGTTGGCCGATCAGAAAGGATCAAGCCACAGATCCTCTGTGCCAACCCGATCCGGTAGTGCTGAGATACGATCGTAAATTCCTCGCGGCAGCACACCTGTGCCGATGAGCTTCGATGCCAAGATCGAATACAGTTGATCCGCTGGAATCACAGCCCCCAGGGACCTGTCGGCCAGCTTCTCCAAAGATTCGTGAATGATTCCGAGCTGCGAGCGGAGCTGGCTCTGTGTGCCGGCGGCGTCCACCTGTCGGAAACACTCTTCCCAAAACCGTCGCCTCGCCGGCAGTAGTGGATAGTCATCGACAATCGTTTTCTGATCGGTCGCTCGTTCACCAATCTTTGTCCCTTGCAGTTGTCGCGAGACCTCACCAGCGTGACGGCTTAAGAGCTTCTCTACGTCCGCTCTTGCGGCCGGACGCTTCTGGAGCAGCACTTCACGTGTGACAACCTCGACATCCGTATCAGAAAGCTGCACGAGGATTAGGAATCGATCCAGCATCTTAGCGAGAAGTTCCTGACCGCTTAGTGCGGACTGCCCAGCAGCAACCAACATGACTTGACTATCAAGTTGCTTCGACAACACCTCTGCGATTTCCGTTATCGTCACGGACCGATCCACGGATGTTCCGATGTACTGCTGTACTTCATCAAGAATGAAGATTGTGCAGGGGATCTTGCCGCCTTTACCTGCGCGCTTGAGCACTTGCTGAAATGTAGCTAAAAATTCTGCTGAAGTAAGGTCTGTGCTGCGAAGCGGAAACTGCTTGCGGAGAGCTTCCCCCAACTTGAGCTTTGCTGGAGGCAAAATCTGGATCGCACTTCAGCAGCGCCTCACGAATGATCGGACTGACGTACAGATCGCCGAGCTCCTTCTGCCATTGTTTGCCGGCAGCCTCAACGGCCCCTTTCACTTGATCGAGGAATCCCTGTTCCTCCAGCCAAAGTTGAAAATGAGCTAACTGATACTGGTCTGGCAATCCGACGGCTCGGAATAGGATCGCAAGCACTGACTGTCGTACAAGGTCTGAAGTACCTGATGGTAGAGTCCCTGCCGCTGCTAATAGACCACCGGACTTGCGCCCAGCTATATCTAGTTCAAGCAGCGCGTTGCGAATCTCTTCCGGGAGATCCGGTACAAGGCTTCGTGCCGTAGCACCGTCTGGGAAGACGGTATTCTGCCAGAGGTGGCATAGCATTTTGAGCAGGTGGGACTTGCCGCTGCCGTAGAAGCCACTCACCCAAGCTGCCTTGACGCTTGCCTGTGATTGACTTCTTAGAAATGACTCCAAGATCCGCAACATGCCATCGCCGTATTGGCCTTTGCAGACGAAAGACGATAGCTCTCCACGGAGCTGTGCAAGCATCTTTTCGTCCGAGGCCTCATTCTGGATACGAGCTTGACCATTGTTGGCGAGTGGATTGCGAGACGGATCGCGAAGCAAGACTTCTTTGAGCAGCATTAGGCGAGCCCTACACTTTCAAGGGTGATTGGCACAGCGAGGTAATTCCATCCATCACGCGCATCCAGGAGCCGATAATTGTTTTGCTCGTATTGCCCTGGAAAGAAGATGACAAGGCGGCCGCGAATAGATGATTCAACGAGTTTCAAGACCTGCGACATTCGGGTGAAGGCGAAAAGAGCACCGACGCCATAAACAGAAATCACAGAGTTTTCGTCAGC